>NZ_RCCA01000001.1:0-2400000 GCF_003663845.1 Chryseobacterium sp. 7 | reverse complement strand
TTTGGAGAAAGTTTACGAAAGAGTCTTAGCTTATGAACTGGAAAATAATGGTTTAAGAGTACAAACCCAAGTTTCAATGAATATTAAATTTAAAGATGTATTTATTGATTCAAGTTTTATAGCAGATATAATTGTTGAAGATAAAGTAATCATTGAAGTTAAAGCAGTTACTGAAATCTCAAATATTCATCATCAGCAATTATTAACATATTTAAAACTAACAAATTTAAAATTAGGGATTTTAGTTAACTTTAATACTGACTATATTGATAAAAGTATTTTTAGAAAGATAAATGGGAAGTTAGACTAAAAAATGAAGGATAATCATCTGTGTAAATCTGTGAAAATCTGTGGTTAAATTACTAAATAAAGAAGTACAGCACTATATCTATGCAAATCTAAAAACAGATATGCACTCATTGTTATTAAAAAAATCACCATTTCCAGAGGTTTCTATGCAGGAAATTGTACAGCAGATCAAAGGAAAACAGGTAGCAGAGAGAAAATTTCCATTTCTGTTGAAGGAAGGCATTCTTTTCCCGCCACAGCTTAATCTGGAACAGTCATCATCAGAAAAAACAGCCCTATATAAATCCGAAATTCTGAAAGGAAAAACATTTATTGACCTTACAAGTGGTTTTGGTATTGATGCCTATTATCTGTCTCAAAACTTTGACAATATCACTTTGGTAGAACAGAATACCGAACTTTTAAAGATCGTTGAAAATAACTGGAATATCTTAGGTCGTGAGGCAAAGTTCATGAACCTTAAGCTTGAAAATTTTTTGGAGACAAATCAGGAACACTTTGATGTTATTTATCTTGATCCGGCCAGAAGAGACCAGCAAAAAAACAAAGTTTTTCTTTTAGAAGACCTGTCTCCTGATATTCTCGAAATTCAGGAAAAATTACGCTCTATTTCTGATCTTGTGGTCATAAAGCTTTCCCCGCTTATTGATCTTAAGTATCTTGTTTCAGTATTGCCCGGTATCTCAAGGATTGATATTATTGCTCTGAAAAATGACGTAAAGGAAGTTGTAGTCTTTTTATCCAACGAAAATATGGAAGGAATTACCTGCAACTGTGTGAACCTTGAAACTGAAGAAGCGGTCTTTACATTTAGATTTGGGGAGGAAGAAACTGCGGAATCAGAATATTCTGAACCGCAAAAATACATTTACATTCCCAATCACTCCATCTTGAAAGCAGGAGTCTTTAATTTAATTTCTCAAAAATTCGGATTGAAAAAGCTTCATCCGAACAGTCATTTGTATACTTCAGCTGAGAAAAATGAAAACTTTCCCGGAAGAATTTTAGAAATGGAAGTTATTGATTCTAAAAGCATTAAAAAGAAAGAACAGTTCAATGTCATTTCAAAAAATTACCCTTTAAAACCGGAAGAAATCAAAAAGAAATACGGGCTGAAAGATGGAGGAGAGCACTACCTTATTTTTACACAATCCAAAAAAGGGAAAATTATTTTAAAATCAGTATAAAAATGTTGCTGAAAAATGCAGGATTTCTTAATTTTGGGCAATCAAAAATTGAAGGATGAAATCGCAGGCTGTTTAAATAAGCAAAAACAGGGCGGTTTCATATGATTTTTTAAAAAAATTAAATTGTACATATGAAAAAATTGATTATATGTTTAGCTATTGCAACTGTAGCTGTCAGCTGTAAAAAAATATCTGCTGGAGGGAACAAGAATACTCTAAAACTAGAAGAAGGAGCAGAAAGATATTCTGATGACGTTCAGAAAGGTGGAGAAGCTCAGGGACATGGTCATGAGGCTGCTGCAACTGCGGAAGGGCACAAAGAAGAAGCTGCAAAACCTGAAGCTCATGCAACAGACAGTACTGCTGCGGCAAAACCTGCTGAAGCAAAAGAAGCTCCAAAAGCTGAACACTAATTAGTAGTATACAACATACAAATGCCCTGTTTCTGCAGGGCATTTTTTATTAAAAAATCTGACTAAAGGGCTCATTCACAAAAGGTTTGGAAAATCCTGCCTTTTTGTTTGTCGCTGCCGGCCATTTTTTTTAATTTTAACAAAATAAATTTTTACAATGCAAGAGACATTAAATTACATTAACGAAAACAAACAGCGTTTCGTGGATGAATTATTTGAGTTATTGAGAATTCCTTCTATTTCTGCAGATCCGGCGTATAAAGATGACGTTTTGAAATGTGCAGATGTAGTGGCTGCACACCTTAAGAATGCAGGAGCTGATCATGTGGAAGTTTGCCAGACAAAAGGATATCCAATTGTTTTCGGGGAAAAGATTTTAGATAAAAATTTACCTACAGTATTGGTATATGGGCATTATGATGTTCAGCCGGCAGATCCATTGGAATTATGGACAAAGCCGCCTTTTGAGCCTTACATTGAGAAAACTGAACTACACCCGGAAGGAGCCATCTTCGCAAGAGGTTCTGCGGATGATAAAGGACAGTTTTTCATGCATCTGAAGGCTTTTGAAGCCATGATGAAAACCAATGCTCTTCCTTGCAATGTTAAATTTATCTTAGAAGGAGAAGAAGAAGTAGGATCTGTAAGCTTAGGAGACTGGGTAAATGAAAATAAAGAGAAGCTAGCTTGCGACTGTATCCTGATTTCCGATACCCATATCTACAGCAACGAACAACCTACTGTTACAACAGGATTAAGAGGTTTAAGCTATGTAGAAGTAGAAGTGGAAGGACCAAACAGAGACTTACACTCAGGGCTTTATGGCGGAGCAGTACCGAACCCTATTCACGTTCTTTCAAGAATGATTGCCAACCTGATTGATGAAAACGGGCACATTACCATTGACGGATTCTACGACAACGTAGAAGCAGTTTCAGACGCAGAAAGAGCTGAAATGAACAAATTGAAAGACAATCCTGAAGAATTCAAAAAATCAATCGGATTAAGCAATATTGAAGGAGAAAAAGGATATACAACGTTAGAAAGAACATCTATCCGTCCTACTTTAGACTGCAACGGAATCTGGGGCGGTTATACAGGAGAAGGGGCGAAAACAGTAATTCCTTCAAAAGCTTTTGCTAAAATTTCTATGCGTTTGGTTCCTTACCAGACTCCACAGGAGATTACAGAAAAGTTCACGAAATATTTCGAGAAAATGGCTCCAGATACTGTAAAAGTAAAAGTAACCCCTCACCATGGAGGTATGCCTTACGTTCTGCCAACAGACACGAAAGAATTTGCTGCTGCAAAACAAGCAATGGAATCTGCATTCGGAAAAGAAGTTCTTCCGTACAGAGGAGGAGGAAGTATTCCGATTACTGCCATGTTTGAGCAGATTTTAGGAGCTAAGTCTGTATTGATGGGCTTTGGGTTGGATTCTGATGCAATCCACTCTCCAAACGAGCATTATGGATTATTTAATTTCTATAAAGGAATTGAAAGTATCCCAATGTTTTTTGAAAATTATTCAAAGTAATTTAACTAAAATAATAGATCATAAGGTATTTCTGCAAAGAGATACCTTATTTTTTTATCCATTTCATACCATTATGGCCTTTTAGAAATGTGCTTTTGATGTCTTTAAAAATTAAATTCACTGAAAATAAAAGTGTTAATTTTTATTTGCAATAAGTTATTTCACCATTCATGGAAAGTTTATATTTTTAATCCAAAACTTGATTTACTATGAAAAAATACTACTCAATTGCGTTTTTATTGTTGTACATGTGCATTTTTTCACAACAGGCAATATCATTTGAACCTAGTGAAGGTTTCAGTACCGGAAATATTCACGGACAGGCGGGATGGATCAGCACTCCTACAGGCGGTGTGCCGGAAAATATAACGCATCAGATTATTACAGCAGATAAAGCCAGCGATGGAAGTGCTTCCCTTAAAATTGTAAAGGAAGCCACCTACGGAACCCAGTCAGAGCCTATTATCGGAGGATTTTATAATCTTTCAATCCCCCTTTCTTACAACAACTTCTCGGTATCATTTGATATCAATATGTCACAGCTTAACGGTTCTGATTTTGGTTTTCAATGCGTAAATGATGTTGATGATCAGTATGTCATAAGACTGGATTTTGATAAAACAGGGCTGATGAAAATTCTGAATACAATATCAGGAATACAGGATCTGATTGCTGTACCTTCAACATGGCTGCCTAATACCTGGTATAGATTTAAAATTGTTGGAACCGCTGCAGATGTCAGGTATTACCTTAATGAGAATCTGATTTATACAGGCATAGCTGCAGGTGCTATGAATATCAATCAGCTGCGTTTTGTACATAATAATGTATCGGGATCCGCTTATATTGATAATATTAAAATTAATACCGAATTACAACTCATGGATGTAAAAGATTCTAATTTAAAAGATATGGAATTGAAGTTTTACCCAAATCCTGTTGAAGATTTTATCAATATTGATTCAAAAGAGACAAAAATTACCCAAGTAAGTATTGTAGATATGACCGGAAAATCAATCAAAACGATATCATCCGGTGATAAGAAAAATGATGCTCCTGTAAATGTATCAGAACTGGCTGCCGGGAACTATATTCTTGTCATTGACACAGAAAAAGGAAGATTCAATAAGAAATTCATTAAAAAATAAATCCTGATAAATCTTAGTATCAGTAAAACGTTCCAATTGGGGCGTTTTTGTTATTTTAGGGAATTAAAATTTTGAAGCCTATGTCAGAAAATAAAACAGCTTATATAACAGGAGGAACCAAAGGTATCGGTTTCGGGATTGCGAAGATTTTACTTGAAAATGGAATCTCAGTAGCATTTTCGGGAAGAAAAAGAGAAGATGTGATGAAGGCAGAAGAAGAACTTAAGCAATATTCAGAAAATGTGCTAGGGATTGTTTCCGATGTAAGAAGTCTGGAAAGCGAGCAGGAAGCTGTGAAATATACAGTAGAAAAATTCGGAAGACTGGATTATATTATTGCGAATGCCGGGCTGGGTATTTTTAAGCCCGTAGACGAACTGACGGCAGAAGAGTGGAATGATATGATAGAAACCAATCTTACCGGTGTTTTTTATACCTTAAAAGCTTCTGTAGAAGAACTGAAAAAGACAGAAGGATACTATATTACCATTTCCAGTCTGGCAGGTGCCAATTTCTTTGAAAACGGAACAGGGTATAACGCTTCAAAATTCGGTGTGGTAGGGTTTACACAGGCTGCCATGATTGATTTAAGAAAATACAATATCAAATCTACAGTGATTATGCCGGGATCGGTAGCTACTCATTTTAATGGAAATATTCCGTCTGAAAAGGATAATTGGAAGATCCAGCCCGAAGATATGGGGAATCTTATATTGGATATTTTGAAGATGAATCCAAGAGTTTTGCCAAGTAAAATAGAGTTTAGGGCAACAAAACCAGCCAAGTAACTACATCTAATGTATTGAATAATAATTTAATAAGTATTATGCATGCATAATATATTTTTTATTTATATTAGCAAAAATTAATTTAAACAAAATCTCTGCATAAACTGTCATGATTTTATGCATTAAAGGGAAAAAATAAAATAGTACACATGAAAATATTAGTTTGTATTAGTAGTGTTCCGGATACTACTTCCAAAATTAACTTTACAGCAGATAAATCTGCTTTCGACAAAAACGGAATTCAGTGGGTAATTAATCCATTAGACGAATTTGCGTTGACAAAAGCGGTTAAACTTCAGGAAGCTCAGGGAGCAACAGTAACAGTTATCAACGTAGGAGATGCTGCTACAGAACCTGTGATCAGAAAAGCTTTAGCTATTGGTGCTAATGATGCTGTAAGAGTAAATCTTGATCCGAAAGACAGCTATTCTACAGCAAAAGAAATTGCTGCTGTAGCTCAAAACGGAGGATATGATCTTATCCTTTGCGGAAAAGAATCTATCGACTATAACGGAGGATCTGTTCCGGGAATGGTGGCTCAGCTATTGAACCAGCCTTTCGTAAACGCTTCAGTAGGTTTAGATGTAAACGGAAGCGAAGCTACTGCAGTAAGAGAAATTGAAGGAGGGAAAGAAACTATTTCTGTAAAATTACCGGCAATTATTGCAGGTCAGAAAGGATTGGTAGATGAGAAAGACCTTATCATCCCGAATATGAGAGGAATTATGTCGGCAAGAACAAAACCTCTGCAGGTAGTAGAGCCGTCTTCTTCAGAAGTAAAAGTTCAGGGCGTATCTTATGACAGCGTTCCGCCAAGAGCTGCTGTGAAAATGGTTTCTCCTGACAATCTGGATGAATTGGTAAGATTACTTCACGAAGAAGCTAAAGTAATCTAATAAAGATAACAGGTATGAGGTGATAGGCAGCAGTTTTATACAAACTTCTTAAACCTAATCCCTGGAACCTAAACCCTACAACCTAAAAATTAAAAACAATGGCAGTATTCGTATACGCAGAAAATATAAACGGAGTTTACAAAAAAGCAGCTTTCGAAGCAGTTTCTTACGCTAAAGCTATTGCTGATAAAGCTGGAGATACCGTAACGGCAATCTCTGTAAACCCAACAGATTCTTCAGATTTATTGTACAAATATGGAGCATCAAACGTTATCAACATCAAAGACGAAGGTCTTAAAAACTTCTCAGCAAAAGCATTTGCACAGGCTGTAAGTGAAGTGGCAGACGGAAATATAATCGTTTTCCCTCATACTACTGATGCCTCTTCCGTTGCTCCTATGCTTGCTGTAATGAAGAACTATTCTTTAATTACCAACGCACTGGAAGCTCCTGAAAGCCTTTCTCCTTTCCAGGTAAAAAGAAGAGCATTCTCAGGAAAAGGTTTCATGCATGCAAAAGCAGAAGGAAACGGAGTAATTGTTACCGTTTCTCAAAATGCTTTCGGTGTTAAAGAAAATGCAGTATCTGGTTCAGAAGAAGTGAAAAACTTATCCGTAGCCAATGAAGATACTAAAGTAATTTCTCACGAGCAGAGTTCAGGTAAATTAGACCTTAAAGAAGCAGAAGTTGTTGTTTCTGCCGGTAGAGGAATGAAAGGACCTGAAAACTGGGGTATGATTGAAGATTTAGCAAACGTTTTAGGAGCTGCTACAGCATGTTCTAAACCGGTTTCTGATATCGGATGGAGACCTCACACAGAACACGTAGGACAGACAGGTAAAGCAATTTCCCCTAACCTTTATGTGGCTGTAGGAATTTCAGGAGCTATTCAGCACCTTGCTGGAGTAAACTCTTCGAAAACGATCGTAGTAATCAACAGTGATCCTGAAGCACCGTTCTTCAAGTCTGCTGACTACGGAGTAGTAGGAGATGCTTTCCAGATTATTCCTGCATTGACAGAGAAAATTAAAGCAATTAAAGGATAAGAAAGTGAATTGTGAATAGTCAATTCGCTTTGCTTGGTAATTTTTAATTAAATAATTCACTTGCGAAGCAAAATTCACTATTGACTTTTGACAATCATCAATAATATAGATAAAAGCTCGGCTTTCCGGGCTTTTATTTTTGCGTAAAAAAGTGAAAACACAACAAAAAATTAATCTATATTTGTAGCTATGGATTATAAGCAGCTAATTATTCGCGGAATATCGTACAGCCAGACACAATCAGGGGCGTACGCATTGTTACTGGAGCATGAAGAAACACACATAAAATTACCTGTTGTTATAGGAAATTTCGAAGCCCAGTCTATCTCTCTCGGACTGGAAAAAGATATACATCCACCGCGTCCTCTTACTCATGATTTATTTACAAAATTTATTGTTTCTGCCAATTATGAGTTAATTTCTGTCATAATCTATCAGATTGTAGACGGAGTATTCTTTTCTAATATCAATTTTAAAAATAAAGTTACTGAAGAAGAATTAATCCTTGATGCCAGAACTTCTGATGCCGTTGCCATGGCCGTAAGATTTGATGCCCCAATATTTACCACACAGCAGGTGTTAAATGAAGCAGGAATTTTACTGGAGCTGGAAGACGTTGCAAAAGAAGATCAGTCCTTCTCAGAAACTGTACAGACGGAAGACAGCCTGAAATCTCTTTCTATGGAAGAGCTTCAGAAATTACTGGAAGATGCCGTTAAAGAAGAAGACTATGATACCGCCCTTGAAATTCAGGAAGAAATCAAGAGGAGGAAAAAGAAAATTGACTAAAGAGATACTTTTTATATAAACTATGAATTTAAAATTACGACTGACCATCCTCAGTTTTCTCCAGTTTTTTGTGTGGGGAGCATGGCTGATTACGATGGCTAACTTCTGGTTTGGCACCAAACATTGGGACGGAACGCAGTTTGGAGCAGTGTTCGGAACAATGGGAATTGCTTCCATATTTATGCCAACCATTACTGGAATTATTGCAGACCGCTGGATCAATGCGGAACGTATTTTTTCAGTATTACACATTCTGTATGGGGTCATTCTTTTCGTACTTCCTCATTCAGCAGACCCGAATTCTTTCTTTTCGGTGATGCTGCTGGCTATGTGTTTCTACATGCCTACGATCGCCCTGGCTAACTCTATTTCTTATACAATCCTGAAAAATAATAATCTGGATGTTGTAAAAGACTTCCCACCCATTCGTGTATGGGGAACTATTGGTTTTATTGTAGCCATGTGGATTACCAATCTTAGTGGAAACAAAGCGACAGAAGGACAGTTTTATATTGGAGGGGCTGTAGCTATTCTCTTAGGTATCTATGCTCTTACATTACCCAAATGCCCACCGCAAAAGCTTATTGATAAAAATTCACCATTATCTGAACAGTTAGGATTGAATGCATTTAAGCTTTTCGGAAACTATAAAATGGCATTGTTTTTCTTATTCTCAATGCTTTTAGGAGCGGCACTTCAGCTTACCAATGCTTATGGAGATGTGTTCTTAAGTGAATTTGCCCATTTTCCGAAATATGCAGACTCATTTGTAGTACAGAGATCTACAATCATTATGTCAATTTCTCAGGTTTCTGAAACCCTGTTTATCCTGGCAATTCCTTTCTTCTTGAAGAAATTCGGAATCAAAAAAGTAATGCTGATGTCTATGCTGGCCTGGGTGTTAAGATTCGGATTCTTTGCATATGGTGTTCCGGACGGGTTCGGGCTTTCATTAATCATTCTTTCCTGTATTGTGTACGGAATGGCTTTCGATTTCTTTAATATCTCAGGTTCACTTTTCGTAGAAACTACTACTGATAAAAAGATACGCTCTTCGGCTCAGGGATTGTTTATGATGATGACTAACGGTTTCGGAGCTGTTTTTGGAAGTTATATTGCAGGATGGGCTATTGATAAATTCTTTACACATAAATTTACAACGGCTTCAGATCTGTCTACCTATCTTCAAACGACACCGGATAATCCTACTTTCCTGGAAATTTTAAAGAACAGTTTCAATTCAGCTGTGAATTCAGACGGAACTCTTTCTGCTGTAGTGATGGTAAAAGACTGGCAGCAGATATGGCTTTCTTTCGCGATCTATGCACTGGTGCTGGCAATATTTTTTGGTATATTGTTTAAACATAAACATAACCCGGAAGATGTTTCATCCGTAAAGCATTAATTAAAAATTAATAAGATATTAAATTGCATTTTTGAAAGAAGATGCAATTTTTTTATTTTAAATCCTTGTGCTGTCTGGAATCTGCTGGTTAAGAATACTTTTATTCCCGATTTTTGAAACGATGCTTTTCTGAAGAAAAATAGGGACTTCAGACTGATACAGAACTCTTAAATGTTAATTTTTGATTTAGCAATAAATTTCTTCTTTCTTTGTGTAATTATTAAAAATATCGAGTCTTTTTTATAGCTAACAAGTGTTCGGGTATGGAAATTCTATTTTTAAAACACACTCTTTAAAAGTGTGTTTTTTTTTGTATTTTGGCACTTTAGTAAATATGAAAAATATTCAGTTATTAGGATTACTGTTAGTAATTGCAGGTAGTTTTTTGCCCTTGGTACATGTACCAATCATAGGAAATTGGAACTATTGGAAGCTTGATCATTACCTGGCTGTTGCATGCTGGATTCTTTGTGCATGTGCGGCTTTTGGAATTGTGAATAACAGTGCGAAAATAGTAAAGCTTTTTGGTATTCTGCTTATTCTTTTATTTGCGTTTACCTTATTCGCTGTAAAAATGCAGTCTTTACAATATTTCAGCTTTTTACCATTCAAATCCTGGCAGGAAACTTTTGCCGGAATCGTTAAACTGAGATGGGGCTGGATCGTAGAGTTTTTAGGAGCTTTTCTTCTGGTTTTCTCAGGAGGAAATAAGAAAGTTAATAATACAACACAAATATAGAAATGAACTTATTAAAAATATTCTCAGCAGGAATGCTGTTGACTGCAGCTATTCAGATTCAGGCTCAGACAACAGAGCAGAAAAAACCGGATAATCCGGCTAAATGTGCCAACATTAAAGAAGGGAAGTTTATAAGAGCAAACTACCCGGAATCCATATGGAATATGACCATTAAAGATAATGTTCAGACCGAATATTTCAATAATGGAAAAGATTTTATCAAATCAACATTGGTTTTCATAGATGATTGCAACTACAAAGCGATTGTCATGGAAAAGTCTGATAAAAATGATCCTGCACAGGTAGGAGATGTCTTCAACAATAAAATAGTAGCCACTCAGGATAATCTTTTGAAAGTGAATACTAAAATTGAAGGAACATCATTCGACGTAGTGTACGTAAAAGTGAAATAAATTCTAACTATAAAAATGGAACGCTGGTTCCGTTTTGGCTAAATAAAAATTATATACATGAAAGAAGTATTCATTGTTTCCGCAGTAAGAACACCTATGGGGAGTTTTATGGGAAGCTTATCAACAGTTCCGGCTACAAAACTGGGAGCAACTGCTGTAAAAGGAGCATTAGATAAAATTGGTTTAGATCCTAATGCTGTTCAGGAAATCTATATGGGAAATGTTCTTCAGGCAGGAGAAGGCCAGGCACCGGCTCGTCAGGTAGCATTAGGTGCAGGTCTTTCAATCAATACACCTTCTACTACAGTGAATAAAGTTTGTGCTTCAGGAATGAAGGCTGTAACAATGGCAGCTCAGGCAATCAAAGCTGGAGATGCAGAAGTAATTGTTGCAGGAGGTATGGAGAATATGTCTTTAGTTCCTCACTATTACAACGCAAGAGTAGCTACCAAGTTAGGCGATATCAAAATGCTTGACGGAATGGTACTTGACGGTCTTACAGACGTATACAACAAAGTACATATGGGAGTATGTGCAGAAAAATGTGCGGCAGACTATAATATTACAAGAGAAGATCAGGATAATTTCGCTATTGAATCTTACAAAAGATCAGCAAAAGCGTGGAGCGAAGGTAAATTCAGTGAAGAAATTGTACCGGTTTCTATTCCTCAGAGAAAAGGAGAGCCCGTAATCTTTGCTGAAGATGAAGAATACAAAGCTGTAAACTTCGACAGAATTTCAACCCTTCCTACTGTATTCAAAAAAGAAGAAGGAACGGTAACTGCAGCTAATGCATCTACTCTGAACGATGGGGCTTCTGCATTAATCCTTGTTTCCAAAGAAAAAATGGAAGAGCTTGGATTAAAACCTCTTGCAAAAATCGTTTCTTACGCTGATGCAGCACACGAGCCTGAAAACTTTACAACTGCTCCGGCTAAAGCTTTACCTATCGCTCTTAAAAAAGCAGGATTGGAAGTTTCTGACATTGATTTCTTCGAATTCAACGAAGCTTTCTCTGTAGTAGGATTGGCTAATAACAAAATTTTAGGATTAGATGCCGCTAAAGTAAACGTAAACGGCGGTGCTGTAGCTCTAGGACATCCACTGGGAAGTTCAGGATCAAGAATCATCGTTACATTAATTAACGTATTGAAGCAAAATAACGCAAAATACGGTGCAGCAGCAATCTGCAACGGTGGTGGAGGAGCTTCTGCTATCGTAATTGAAAATATCTAATATTCTGTTTCAGAATATATTGCCATTAAGGAATCGATAATTTTTTTAAAAACTTATCCATTTCTTAATGGTTTTTTTATTTTTGTGCTACTAATATATATTTGAAATGTCTGAAACTGAGAATCGACAGCCTAAAAACATAAAGAATAATCCGAAGATTATGAAAGCCTGGGCTGTATATGACTGGGCAAACTCCGTGTATTCCCTGGTTATTACCTCTACTATTTTCCCTATTTATTATTCTATTCTTACCACAGCGTATGAGAAAAAGGAATACATAGCAGAAACCAAAACATGGATTGATGTCCCGGTAAGGCATACCATCAAAATTTTTGGAGAAGGATATCAGCCGGATGCCGTATACGGATATTCACTTACCATATCATTCTTTATCGTAGTATTATTGTCTCCGTTTTTATCTTCATTAGCAGATACCATCGGGAATAAAAAATCTTTCCTGCAGTTTTTCTGCTACCTGGGAGCAACATCTTGTATGGGATTAGCCATGTTTACAGGGATGCATAATGTATTTCTGGGGCTCTTATTCAGTATTACGGCCAGTGTTGGATTCTGGGGAAGTTTGGTGTTTTATAACTCCTTCCTGCCGGATATTGCTACGCCGGACAGGCAGGATGCACTTTCTGCAAGAGGATATGTGTACGGATACATTGGGTCTGTAGTGTTAGTAGTAATCTGTTTGGTTCTGATTCAGGTTTTTGCTAAAGGAGCCGCGCAGCAGTTATTATTTACAAGAATCAGTTTCCTTTTAACAGGAGCATGGTGGTTCGGGTTCTCCCAATATACATTCAAACACCTTCCTCAATTTGGAGATGTGAAAGATAAACTTCCCAAAGATTTGGTATTGCTGAATTACAAGAACATCTTCAAAAAGCATGAAGAGCAGGGAGGGTTCTTTGAAGTATTGAAAGACAATCTGAGCTTCTATAAAGATATTGCAAAAGAGAGTTTCCACGAACTGTTTAAAGTAGGAGGTGAGCTTTTCAAAGACAGAAACCTGAAATTTTTCCTGTCCAGTTTCTTCTTTTACAGTGTGGGAATGCAGACTATTTTCCTTATGGCAACCCTATTCGGAAAGAGTGAGATCAATCTTGCTCAGGACAAACTGATCGGAACCCTTTTGGTAATTCAGATTGAAGCCATCATCGGAGCCGTTATTTTCTCAAGACTATCTAAGAGAATTGGTAACAGAAACGTTATTTCCATTGCCATCATCCTTTGGATCGTAGCATGTCTATGGGCGTATTTCCTGAACAAAGAAAATCCTACGGTAGAATACCAGTTCTATGGAGTGGCAGCAGTAGTAGGTTTGGTAATGGGTGGACTTCAGGCGATGTCCAGATCCACGTATTCAAAATTACTTCCGGAAAACTCAATGGAAAATACTACCTATTTCAGTTTCTATGATGTATTGGAGAAAATTGCCATCATCATCGGGACATTTATCTTTGCAACATTAATTGAGCATTTTAATAATATGCGTATTGCAGCATTGTCTATGACGGTATTCTTTGCTGCTGGGCTCATTTTAATCAGATTTCTCAAGGTCAAAATAAGAACCGACAGAGAAACACTATAAAATTTAAAAGACGTTATTTTTAACGTCTTTTTTTATTTTAACGAATAAAAAACATTTGAAATAATATTTAGTTACCCGTAGTGCATTATAAAAAAGGTTATTCATAATACGAAAAATTCGTATATTGTATTGACTATCAATCTGATACATAATGAATAACCTAGATGCAATTTACAATTTTATTTTAAATGAATTAAAGAAGTTAATCTCAGATGAGAACTTTTATTTCAAACCAATTAAGCCAAAACTGTCTGATTTAGAGATTGTTGCTCTTAATATTTCTGCAGAATATTTATCGATAGATTCAGAATACCAGCTATTTAGACATCTGTCAAATTCAAAATTAAACGGAATGATCGAAAGAAGTGTTTACAACCGTAGAAAGAGGAAATTATTCCTGCATTTGGAAAGGATTCGAAAGCTTATAGTTGTTCGGTTTAATGAGATTGAAAACGTTTTTATTATTGACTCTATGCCTTTGGAAATTTGTAGAAATGCAAGAGCAAAACGCTCCAAAATTTGTAAAGAAAGTGAATTTTCATTTCCAAGTAGAGGTTATTGCGCTTCCCAGTCCAGTTATTATTACGGTTACAAACTGCATGCAATATGTTCTGTTTCCGGGGTTTTTCAAAGTTTTGACATTTCTACGGCAAGCATTCATGATATTCATTTTTTGCAGGATATAAAACATCAAATTAATGACTGTACATTGATCGGAGATCGAGGTTATTTGTCCGCTCAGGTACAATCTGACTTGTTCAATTATGCAAATATAAAACTGGATACACCAATGAGAATCAATCAAAAAAATTACCAAAAACAGAAATATATTTTCAGAAAATCGAGAAAGAGAATTGAGACCCTGTTTTCTCAACTTTGTGATCAATTTAAAATTAGAAGCAACTATGCAAAATCATTTAATGGCTTTAAGACAAGGATATTGAGCAAAATAACAGCACTAACTTTTATTCAATTTGTAAATGTTTTTGTCTTTAATAGAAAAATGAACAATATTAAAATTGCGTTAGTTTGATAATGCACTACGAGTTTAGTTTAAATTATTTATCTGGTTTTTATAATTATTAGAATATAATGATTGTTTTTCACTATATGTTGATTTTTTTTGTTTATTTGTAAAACCATAGACAAAATTACCAAAATCATGAAAAAGTTTCTATTAATTTGTTTTTTACAATGTTTTATCTTGAGTTTTTCTCAAAATTTAAAACCCGTTGCTCAAAAAGTTTCGGAATTTCATAATCGGAAAACAGAAGTTAAAACCTACAATTTATTTCACGTTGATAAGAACCCGGATAAAATAACCGAATATAAAAAGGCCGCAACAGATATCACAGTAATGTCTCTGAAACCTGCAGAACTAAAAAGATTAATCAAAGAAAAACCCGATTTTCTTGAAATCTCTTTTCCCTTTGATGGCGGCAGACAGATCACTGTTGAAATGTATAAACATCAGATTTTAACCAACGATTTTAAAGTAATTACCGAAAAAGGCAAAGCCGTAGAATATACTCCGGGAGTATATTATCAGGGGATTGTAAAAGGAGATAATGCTTCTATTGCAGCCTTTAGTTTTTTTAATGATGATATTGTAGGAGTCGCTTCTACCCCTGAATTAGGAAATGTTGTAATAGGAAAAGCTAAAAATTCTGAAGATTTTGTAAGCTATTCAGATTCTAAGTTGACAGGTTCCAATCCGTTTGCCTGTGATGTGGATGGGCTGAAAGAAAATCAGGTTCAAAGACCGGTTTTTAATCCCAATAATACCAGCAAAAAGAAAACGGATAACTGTGTAAGAATCTACTATGAAGTAGGTTTCGGCCCGTATACTCAAAATGGGAGTAATACGACTACTACAACCAATTGGGTAACTGCCATGCATAATAACGTAACAACGCTATATGCCAATGAGAACGTGAATGTAGCTTTAAGCGAAGTTTTTGTCTGGACTACTACAGATCCTTATGCAGGGTCACCAAGTACCATTCTGAATCAATTCAGAACGACAAGAACTACTTTTAATGGAGATGTAGCGCAGTTATTAAGAAATCCCGCTACAACAAGTATTGCTTATGTTAATTCACTATGCACCACTTACAAATATTCTTATTGCGGAATGAATTTAAACTATCAGAACGTACCTACCTATTCCTGGAATATTGAAGTAATGACCCATGAACTTGGGCATAATTTAGGTTCACCACATACACACTCTTGCTTCTGGAATGGCAATAATACAGCTATTGACGGCTGTGGGCCCGCATCAGGAAACAACGAAGGGTGTACCGCGGCTCTTCCTCCGGCAGGTGGCGGTACCATTATGAGCTACTGTCATTTGCTAAGCAGTGTAGGAATTAACTTCGCAAACGGTTTTGGAGTACAGCCGGGAACGCTGATCAGAAATACAGTAGATTCTAAAGGGTGCCTTGGAACCAATTGTACAACATCTTGTACTACAACCATCTCTAATCTTGCGATTAACAATATCACACAGAGTTCAGCAAACGCTACTTTTACGGATGCTTCCTCTACATCATGGAAGTATAAGCTGACGACAAGCAACGGAACGGCAATATCTTCCGGAAATGCAACAGCACCTTCCTTTAATTTTACAAATCTTCAGCCCGCTACATACTACAGACTAAGTGTAGGAACAGATTGCAGCGGACCAAATGCATTTCAATTATCGCAGCTGTTTTTAACGGATGGAGCATGGTGTGACGGAACCCAGTTCCTGGATACAGGAGGTTCAACAGGGCAGTATGGAGATAATGAAGAACTGGTAAAAACATTTTATCCAACTTCCGGTTCAGCGATGACAATGGCATTTACAGCATTTGATCTGGAACAAGGATATGATTTTATGTATGTATATAATGGACCTTCTACAGCCTCACCATTATTCGCCAACGGGAATAATCTGACGGGAAGCACATTGCCTGGAACTTTTACTTCTACAGATCCTTCCGGTGCCATTACGGTAAGATTTGTTTCTGATGGTGGGGTTACAGGAAATGGATGGAGTGCAAACTTTTCTTGCAGTGTTTTAGCTGTAGAAGATATCAATATAAAAAATAACTCAATTGATATTTACCCGAATCCAGCCAAAAATATAATCACCGTGTCATCAAAAGAAAGACTGAAGGGATATAAAATCTATGATGAAGCAGGAAGACTGGTGCTTTCAGATTCTTCTTTGAAAGGGAATAAACAGGAGATCAACCTTTCTTCCATTCAGACAGGAAACTACGTGATTACCGTTGAAACAGAGAAACAAACCATCAATAAAAAACTGATTAAACAGTAATTTTTAAATAATTTATGATGAAAGCCTGAGATTATCAGGCTTTTTTTGTATATTTAATAGAAAAATTTCGGCCTGAATTTTGCTTATATTCAGCGGAATAATTTTTAACTTTGCAAAAAGATTTATTGTCAATATGACCAACCCTTTATTTTATGCAAAAATAATTCTGTTCGGAGAATATGGAATGATTGAAGATTCCCAGGGACTTGTAGTACCTTACAGTTTCTATAAAGGAACTTTAAAGTTTTCAGATCTGGGTTCTGATTTTGAACTTAATTCCAACAGACACCTGCAGAAATACTCTGATTTTCTTTCAAAGCTTGATCTTTCTGACGATTTTAAGTTGGATATTGAGAGCTTTAAAAACGATATCTCAAACGGACTTTTCTTTGATTCTAATATTCCTCAGGGATATGGAGTGGGAAGTTCAGGAGCTTTGGTAGCGGCTATTTTTGAAAAATATTCAATCAGTAAGCTTAATCCGGAGAACATTTCAAAAGATAATCTTAAAAAATTAAAAGCTGTTTTTGGAGAAATGGAAAGCTATTTCCATGGAAAAAGTTCTGGAATGGATCCGTTGATCTGTTATATGAACCTGCCGATTCTTATCGAAAATAAAGAAAATTTAGACCGGGTAAATATTCCGGAAGGAGAAGAAGGAAAAGGAGCTATTTTCCTGATCGATTCGGGAATAACGGGAGAAACAGGCCCTATGATTCAGATTTTCTTTGAAAAAATGAAGACAGAAGGTTTCCGTAAAACCCTGAAAGAAGAATTCATCCGTTATAACAACGCATGTATTGAATCTTTCCTTAAAAAAGACATGAATCCTTTCTTCAGAAACCTGAAAAAACTGTCTCACTGGGCCTATGAACATTTCCGTCCAATGATTCCTGAAAGTATCTTTAATATCTGGAAAAAAGGTCTGGATTCCAATGCCTATTATCTGAAACTCTGCGGCAGCGGTGGAGGCGGCTATATCTTAGGATTTACCAAAGATTATGCAAAAGCAGAAAAAATGCTTGAAGGCTTCCAAAAAGAAGTGATTTACAGATTTTAAACAGATTGGAATGAATTCTGAAAAAGAAACTTTCCAATCTAAAAACTATGTATCAAAATCTTTATTTTACAGATTTTCACAATTCCTGGGCTTTCTCCTCGGAGCACGTTTTTTTGTAGCTGCATTATTGACGTTTGCCCTTTATGTTTCTACTTTTTTCCTGTTCAACCAGGATGAATCCTTTCAAAAATTCGTCTTTGATTTCAAAGTACACGGTATTATTTTCTGTACCGTTCTTACCATACTTGCTGGAGGAATTATTAACCAGTTCTATGATCTGGAAAAAGATCATATTGTGAAGCCTTTCAGAACGAGGGTACAGAGCTTCATCAAGCAGAAATACTTTCTATACGCTTACCTCACACTTAGTGCTATTTCTTTAGGAGTGGCGTGGGCAATTTCCCATAATGTGTTTGTTTTCTTTGTGGTATATCAGTTCTTTATGTGGTTTTACAGCCATAAACTGAGCCGAATTCTGATCTTAAACAACCTTACCTTTGTCAGCCTTACCTTATATCCTTTCTTTGGAATGATGGTATATTATGAAACCTTTTCCAAAAAAGTCTTTCTGATGGCTGTTTTCCTTTTTCTTATCTTACTGTGCATTGATATTGTGAAAGATACCCTTACCAAAAGTGTAGATAAAACATTTGGATATACTACTATTCCCAATTATTTTAAAAGCAGAAATACCAAAATAATTCTGACCGTTTTATTGATGATCACTATGGCGGTTTCTATGAAGATCATCACCAAAACAGGAGTTACAGGATTCATGGCGTATTATTTTGCCGGAGGGCTTTTTGTTATGATCTTGTGTATCTATCTCCTTATTAATGCTTCCAGAAGGGCTAACTTCTTTACGTTAAATATTTTACGATTTTGGGTTTTTGTAGGAATTATTGCCATGCTTTTAAACGGAATAGAGCATAAATTATAAAAAATTTCTTTAAATAAACTGAGGTTATTAGTACCTTTGCGAAAATAAATTTAATAAATAGGAATGCCCATTTTTAACGATACTAAAGTTGCATTTGCAGACAAGTCTGATGCACAATTGAAAAAGGCTTACTGGATGTTTAAAATGATTGAACAGCCTGCTCTTACCAGCCTTGGAACATCTGTCCTTAATTTTACAGTACACAACAATTTTCCTTTCGTTACCGGAATTGTAAAAAATACCTTATTTGCACAGTTTTGTGGTGGCGAAACCCGTGAAGAAAGTATGAAAGTGGTGAAACAGCTGTTCAAAAGAGGAGTTGGAAGTATCTTCGATTACTCTATTGAAGGGAAAGAAGATGAAGCAACTTTTGATGCTGTCTGCAAAGAAATTAAAGATATTGTAAGATTCTCAGTGGGAAATCCGGCAATTCCTTTTATTGTGTTTAAACCTACGGCTTTCGGAAGAATTGATCTTTATGAAGCAGTTGGAAAAGGAGCAGAACTTACTACCAGCCAGAAAGAGGAATGGGAAAGAGTTGTGAAAAGATTTGATGAAGTATGCAGTCTTTGTCACGAAAATGATAAAAAAGTAATGGTAGATGCTGAAGAGACCTGGATGCAGGATGCCGCAGACCACCTTTGCGAAGAGATGATGGAGAAGTATAACCAGGAAAAACCTATCGTTTGGAATACCATTCAGATGTACAGAACCGGAAGGCTGGAATATATGGAAGCTCATCTTCAGAGAGCAAGGGAGAAGAACTACTTTATTGGATACAAGATCGTGCGTGGTGCTTATATGGAAAAAGAAAGAGCCAGAGCAGCAGAAAAAGGTTATGCAGATCCTATTCAGCCTAATAAAGAGGCTTCAGATAAAAACTATAATGCCGGAATTGATTTTGTGATGAATCACCTGGATAAAGTTTCTGCGTTCTTCGGAACCCATAACGAGATCTCTTCGGAGCTGATTATGGATAAAATGCAGGCAAAATCTCTGGAAAATGATAATCCGCACGTGTATTTTGGGCAGCTTTACGGAATGAGTGATAATATCACGTTCTATTTGTCTGATAAGGGCT
Source organism: Chryseobacterium sp. 7 (assembly GCF_003663845.1). Taxonomy (NCBI): domain Bacteria; kingdom Pseudomonadati; phylum Bacteroidota; class Flavobacteriia; order Flavobacteriales; family Weeksellaceae; genus Chryseobacterium; species Chryseobacterium sp. 7. Next base: position 2,380,091 of record NZ_RCCA01000001.1, on the reverse strand, counting down.
ATAATGTGGCTAAATATCTTCCATATGGACCTGTAAAAGATGTAGTACCATATCTAACAAGAAGAGCCCAGGAAAATACCTCTGTAGCCGGACAAACCGGAAGAGAACTGGGATTGATTAAAAATGAACTGGAAAGAAGAAAGAAACAATAATATTGTTCTTTATATACCAATCAGGCTCGCAGATTTGCGGGCCTTTTTTATGAGGGTTAATTCATGAAATATATGGGTTTTCATTATTAACTATAATTACTAAAAATCAATATAAATTTTATTTACATTAATTATATGTTAAAATAATTCTATTTTTATTGCCAATTTGTTTTTAAATATTTATATTTGATAGAGCCATAAAAAAACAATGAATGAAAATATTCTATTAATTATTATAATACAACTTATAACAGGATTTTTATCCTGCAAAGAACAATATTTACTTCTTTATAAATAACCGAAACTATAAAACATATTGTGAACAGATGATGCCGTAAAAAGAAAATTTCATCATCCTGATTTCCTATCACTTTTCAAAAACAAATAAAGCAATAGCTTTAGTTTTCTTCTTCAAATATTTTTTAACCTGATCATTTTTTTTGATCAGGTTTTTTTACGGTTCAAAACTTTCGAATTTTCCGTTTTCGTAGAACAAAACAATACGTTTTATTTTACTTTGTTGATTTCCAAATAGTTGTCCTAATATTTGATCGCTTGAATTTTCTAATCGCTGAGAATCCGATATTTTTTCCGGAGCTTTATCTTGGGTCGGTATAAACGATTCTCCAGAACTTGATTTTGGAACTTCTATTTCCGTTTCATCACTCCCGAATTCATCATCATTATTCATCATCGTAAAAAGATCGGGTAGTGGAGTTGTTTTTATTTTCTCTTCTTCGGAATATTCTTCGCTAATTTCTGTTTCTGGCAGCTGAGATTTCAGCATCTCACCTTCACCCGTAACAAGCCAGTCCCACAGAAGCTCAGGAAAGCGGGATTTTATTTTTATGATAAACTCAAGAGACGGTTTGTTTCTTCCGGAAGTAATATGGGAAATAGAGGAACGTTGTACATCTATCTCATCAGCAAACTCAGAAGGAGTAAGATTAGAATACTCTATAATTTTGGAAATTCTTTCATTTAAACTCATAAAAATAAGCCTTTAATTATTTTACAAATGTAACTCTTATAATTTACAAATGCAAAATACAAATGTAAATAAATGAAAATATTCTTTGTATACATTTGTAACATATATATAATTATTTTATAATCAATATGTTATATAATAATTACAATTGTATTTAAATAAAAGACTTATCTATTGCAGATCCTATGATAAATCCTTTTAACTATAATTTTAGAACATTATTTACCTTAAATATGAGTTTAAAAATGTAAATTCATACATTTTGGGTATTTATTTTGTCCCTTAAATCTCTTTAAAAGTAGAGTATACAATATTAAACCAATTAAATTCTCTTTGAATCTATAATTCTATGCAAATCCTTTATAAAAGCCATATGAAGGCACTTTTTTAAGCGTTACATAGGTAAATTACTAATGTAAATACCGCATTTTAAGCTCATTTTATGCTTTATTGGAGAGAAATGATATTCTTATTAAACAACAATTTTTATTCTGGATTAGAGTACTTCAAAAATTGACCTCAAAAATAAATTTTAAAGGAAAAATAGAATTTTCTAAACACTTTACATATGTATACAGTAGTAAATTTCAGAGTTATCCACAATTTTATTGTTTAGTAAAATAGCCCTCAAATGGCAAAAATAATCCTTTTATACACTTAAAGCACTATTGTAAATACAATTGAGGTAAGTTTTGTAATTATCTGACTTTTAATAGATTAAATATTACGTATTAAATTATTCGCAATCCACAATTTTACTAACAGACAAATTGTCTTCCGTAAGTGTTTAATAATATTACAAGTGTTAATTTGCCTTTACAGCTTAAAAATCACATGATTTAAACCTTGTAAACAATTTTAAAAATAATGTCAAATGTAAATTTGTAAATTTCGCCAATATTTACAAATGTTAATTTAAGTTTTTGACTAAAAATGGCTAAATTTGATTCCTGTAAACAATTCCCAAAATGAATTTTGAACAGATCTATTCTCAAAACCCCGATTTCTCAAATCGCTATATTTCCCCTGAAAAATTATTTTCTTATCTACAGACCAATCTCAGCGATTATATTCAGGAGATCGGAACATCCTATTTAGATAAACCTATTTATCAGTTAAGCATCGGAACCGGAAACATCAACGTATTGGCCTGGTCGCAGATGCACGGAAATGAATCCAATGCTACACATGCTATGCTTGATCTTTTGATAAGTCTTGATAAAGCACCGGAAATGAAAGAGGATTTATTCAGTAAAATACAGTTCGATTTCATATTCATGCTGAATCCGGACGGATCTGAAAGATGGACCCGACTGAATGCTGCCGATATTGATTTGAACAGAGATTTTCATAACGAAGCCAGCAAGGAGATTAAATTCCTGAAAAAAGCTGCGGCTTCTAAGAAATATGACTATGCATTAAATCTTCATGAGCAGAGAACCATCTTTACTACTGATGGTATTCATCCTGCTACACTTTCTTTTTTGGCACCTTCTGAAAACGTAGAACGTACGGTGACTGAAAACAGGAAAAAATGCATGGCGGTTATCGGAAGTGTATACAACCATTTAAAGGAAATGATCCCTAATCAGATTGGAAGATATTCTGATGAATTTTATCCGACTTCTACTGGAGATAATTTTATTAAAGCAGGAATGCCAACGATTTTATTTGAAGGCGGACATTTTGTAGAAGATTATACCAGAACAGGAACAAGAAAATATTATACGATAGCTCTTTATTACGCATTGAAGGCAATCAGTGAACTGAACTCTGATATTACAGGCTGGGAAACTTACCTTGAAATTCCAGAAAATCAGGAAACGCATTATGACTTAATTTATAGAAATGTAAGATTGAACACGGATCATGAATGTATTTTGGATATTGCCGTTCAGTATAGAGAAATAAAAGAGGACGGGAAGAGCGAAATTTCATTTATTCCTTTTGTGATGGAAGCTGGAGATGTAAAGAAAAGAAAAGGCTGGAAGGAAATAGACTGCACCGGAAAGAAATTTATTTCTGCTACTAAATACCCGAAATTGGATTCTGTAGTGGATTTTACAATTGAAGATTAAAAAAATCGGCTGTCCTGAAGGACAGCCGATTCTATTTTTATGTAATTTCTAAAATCTCTATTCAATAGGGATGGGCTTTAGCCAAAATCTAATTTTAGAATTAATTTATTCAATGATTAAACATTAGTTAACTACTTTAATTCCGTTTGCAACAAACCTGATCTCTTCTTTTGGTTGTGTAATGGCATCAATTTCAGATTGAGGTTTTTTAGCATCTTCCGCATAATGTTTCTGCTCGTTGACAGAAGTTACTTTTCTTTCAGCATTTCCTTCCAATACTACATTTTTCCCTTTTAAGGCTGTAGGTACAAAGAAGGCATAGTCTTTCATTTTCACAAAAAACTTGGAATTATCTTCCGTCTGAATGGTAAGCCAGCAACCTTTTTTGTCGCAGACATCCGTTACTTTTCCTTTAACGGATACATTTTCAACCTTTTTGTTATCTTTTTTAAGCTGCTTATTCAGTTTATCTACGGTAATCGCTTTGGATTCTGCAGAAGAAGTTACCTGATCTCCGTAAGTGTCACCTACCAAAGCTTTTCCTTCCGGTGGACCGGATTGAGCAAATGCTAAAGAAGAAGCCGTTAAAGCTGCACTTAATAATATTGCTTTAAATTTCATGTTTAATATTTTTTCCAAAAATACTAATTAAAATTGAATCATAACGGAATAAAAAATGACAAAAAACAGGTGTTTTAATGAATTTTCAACAAAATTGAAAATACAAGGCAGATTTGATTATATTTGACCCCTATACTTGACTATGCAGAAAAAATTAAAACTATGGGATGCCATCATGCTGGTGATGGGATCTATGATTGGAAGCGGAATCTTTATTGTAAGTGCAGACATGATGAGGAATCTGGGATCCGGATACTGGCTTATTGTGGTGTGGGTGATCACAGGAATAATGACCGTAGCCGCTGCTATAAGCTATGGTGAGCTGTCCGCACTGTTCCCAAAAGCAGGGGGACAATACACATATTTAAAAGAAATTTTCGGAAAAAGAATGGGGTTCCTCTATGGATGGGGGCTATTTACAGTTATACAAACCGGAACGATTGCTGCTGTAGCAATGGCTTTCGGTAAATTTACCGCATATCTGATCCCTTCCCTTAATGATGCTGCACCTATTTTCCAGAGTGGTGAATTTAAAATTACGTGGATACAGATTCTGGCGATTGCCGTTATCGTATTGCTTACCTATATCAATACAAGAGGTGTAGAAAGTGGGAAAATCCTTCAGAATATCTTTACAGGTTCTAAAATTATTGCATTATTAGGGTTAATTGCTGCAGGTTTTATACTGGTGAATTTCTCTCATATGGCAGAAAATTTTAGCTGGGGAACAGATTCTTTTAATAACCTTAAAAAAGATTTGAGTGGTAACTTCCTAAAAGAAGGGTGGGAACCTATTGGCGGAATGACACTTTTAGGCGGAATTGCTGCAGCAATGGTAGGTTCTGTTTTCAGTTCTGTGGCCTGGGAAAGTGTAACATTTGTTTCCGGTGAGATTGAAAACCCTAAAAAAAATGTTGTAAAATCAATGATTTACGGGACTTCTGCCGTAATGATCCTTTATATAGCGGTAAACTATGTATACTTAAATGCGTTAGACAGAGACGGAATTGCTTTTGCGGCTAATGACAGAGTAGCGGTAGCGGCTTCTCAGAATATTTTTGGAAGTGCAGGAACGATTATCATTGCTTTATTGGTTATGATTTCTACTTTCGGATGTAATAACGGATTGATTCTGGCGGGAGCAAGAGTTTTTCAGACTATGGCAAAAGACGGAATGTTCTTCAAGTCGGCGGAGAAAAACAATAAAAATGAAGTTCCTGAAAATGCTTTATGGATGCAGGGAGTTTGGGCTTCCATTTTGTGTCTGAGCGGGCAGTACGGGAATTTATTGGATATGATCTCTTTCGTAATTGTTCTGTTCTATATGATTACGGTTTTTGGAGTAATTTATTTAAGAATGAAACAGCCTGAGCTGGAAAGACCTTATAAAACATGGCTTTATCCGGTAACACCTCTTATTTACCTTTTAATAGGAACTTGTTTCTGTATTCTACTGTTAATCTACAAACAACAGTATACATGGCCAGGCTTTATTTTGGTATTACTGGGACTTCCAGTGTATTATTTTATCAACCGAAAAAAGGCAGATGCTTAAAATAAAATAAAAATATAACAGATTAAGGGCTTTCAATTCAGTTTGAAGGCCCTTCTTTTTGAATAATATTTAGGACATTATATTCATTATTTGGTGAAAATGCGTATTTTGGTATTCCGTTTTTAGATAAACGGAACCATGAAGTAAAAACTAAAAGTTATGGATACACCAAATTACAGAATGCCTTTCGTACCGTCTACTTTAATGACCGAAGGCGGAAGTATCGATACCTGCGATATGGGGGAAAGTATTGCCCACAATATTATGCTGCTGATCACCACCAAAAAAGGGGAGAACAGATATGATGAAAACTATGGAAATGATGTTTGGAACCTTGAGTTCGATAATGGAGTGACAAGTGCCATATGGGAAAGCGTTTTCATCAAAAGCTTAAGGAGACAGATTCAGGAATATGAACCAAGAATCGTCAACCCGCAGATTGATGCTCACATCCAGTTTGTAGAGCACAGTTACGATACCAAAGAACACACCGAAATTAAAAAGAAGGTAAGAATTGCCATCAATGCAAAAATGGAAGAAACAGGAGAGCGTTTCAGCTTTTCAACAGAACTGTTTCTAAGCCCGATGTCTATTGATTAATATTTTTAACAGCGAAAGAAAATTATGAATTTAGATCAGAATATATATTCCAAAGAATCTGTAAAAGCAAGAATGCTGCAGAATGCTACTAAAGTATGGGGATTGAGAAGCCCTCAGTCTTTAGATCCTTTTGTAAAGCTATTGATAGATGCATTCAGTACAGAAGTTTTTAAAGCGAATAATGAAATACAAACGGTAAATGCCCGTATATTGGAAAAACTGGCAAAACTACTTACACCGTCTATTTATACTCATCCTATTCCGGCTCATTCGGTGGCTTTTACGCAACCTTATGAGTCTTCAGAGGTTTTATTGGAACATACGGAGTTTTTTTTCCGTAAACAGATGACTTCCACTGTAAAATCAGAGTCAGATAAACAGATTAATATTCCTTTTACTCCGGTAGGAAATGTGAGGATCAATAAAGTTCATACGTCTATTATGTTTGTGGGAAATACCTGCTACAGCATAGATGACAGGTTTAATAAAATTCCTATTGCCAGATTTCAGGGAAGACCTGAAGATTACAGAAAAATTACGATAGGAGTAGATGTCAGTAAATATATCAGTGAAAATTTCCCAAAATACCTGAGCATATTCTGCTCCAACCCGGCTTTTGAACACCTTGATTTTGTGTATAAATTATTGCCGTATATCAACGTGACTAGCAATGGGAATCCGCTTTTTGTAAGAGAAGGATTAAGCTATCTTTCAGAAACGCAAAATGATGGTTATGAGCAGATGTTCAAAGAACAGTCTATCAGAAATAAAGTAATTGAAGATATTAAAAGTATCTACCGCCATAAATTTATTGAGGTAACAGGAATTTCTCAAAGTCTGTTTTCAGAACCTGGACAGCTTCCACAGAATCTTAACTTCCTTGCAGAGAAAGAAGAAATTACCAAATTCCTGGATAATAAACGTTACCTGTGGCTTACTTTTGAGTTTCCACCACAATTTTCCGCTGAAATCCTGGATAATTTCTCCTTTGTACTGAATGCCTTTCCTGTATACAACAGAGGTTGGAAAAAAACAGAATACAGCCTTGACATCATGGGAAATAATATTCCTTTGGTAACAGATGAAGGCGAACATTTCCTTTATGTAGACGAAGTACAGGACGGTGATGGAAGAAAATACACCGAAATCCCTTTTACTCCGGCTGATGATCTTAAAAAAGGTTTATATACGGTAAGAAAAGGAGGAATGGAGCGTTTCACAAGCAGAAATGCTGTAGATATGATTGCTAATGTTCTGGAACTGACAAGGGATGAAATTGCTGCATTTTCTTTGTTGAACAGAGATAATGTAAAAGGAGTTCTCAGCGAAATGTCCGATAAAATGAAATCCATGGTACAAAAAGTAAATAATGCCAAAAGGAGTATCAGACAGGAGCTGAACTATGTGATTATGGAACCTGTAGAAAAAACAGACCATACCTATGCCGCTTTCTGGGTAACACACTGTACACTGGCCAATCATATGCGTCCCGGAACTGAACTTTCCAATCAATTGAAATCACAAACCGTTGTACTGCTTACAGAAACATTGGGTGGAGCTGAGGAACAGAAAGGAACAGATAGTATTCAGGCTTATAAATATGCACTCACGACCAGAGATAAAATCATTTCCTTGGAAGACGTTAAAAATTATTGCCGAATGATCCTGAAAGATGAGGTAAGAGAAGTAAGGGTAAGAAGAGGAACAATGATCAGCAATAAGCCTAAAGAAGGTTTTGTAAGAACAGTTGAGGTAGAAATTATCCCTCAGAATTATTCTTTCTACGGAAGGGCGTATTGGGAAAATATGGCGAATATTATCAGAAATCAGATTATCGCCAAAGCTATTGACGGAATTGAATATATTGTAAGAATAAACAATGAAGATGTTGATTTTCAAGATATATAAATTATTTTAAAAATAAAATCAAACTAAAATATAAAATGCCGTATCTACTATGGCATTTTTAATGTAGGAGTTGTTTAAACTTATCAAAAAATATTGGATATTTTTTAAACCATTAAGAAGGATTTAAGCAGTAAAGCATAGTTAAGTTAAGATGAATCATTCTGATTTTTAAGCTTAAAGCGAAGCTCATCTTAATACTCTAAACACCTTAATGCAATCTTAATGTTAAAAAAAAGTTTAAGCAAATCCGTAATAATAAGAATCACAATTAAATGAAAAAAATATCACTTTTGCTGCTGCTTTTCCTTTTTGGAATCCACATGAAAAGCCAGACTATTAAAGATCTGAGAAATAAAATCAATCATATCATCTCTACAAAAAAAGCTGAAGTAGGAATATCTTTAAAAGGAATAGAAAACAAAGATACGCTTAGCATCAACGGAAAAAAGGAAACCCCGATGATGAGTGTTTTCAAATTTCATATTGCATTAGCCGTTTTGAATCGGGTAGATCAAGGAAAATTAAAGCTCAATCAAAAATTCTTTATTAAAAAAGAAGACCTTCTGCCTGAAACCTGGAGCCCAATTCGCGAAGACTATCCTCAGGGGAATATGTATCTTACATTAGATCAATTGATAAGGTATACGGTTTCCCATAGTGATAACAATGGCTGCGATATTTTGCTGAATATCATTGGCGGAACAGAGACCGTGCAGAAATTCATTAATCAACAGGGAATTAAAGATTTTACAATAAAAGTAAACGAGAAGGAAATGGCATCCTTCGAAAAATGCTATCTAAATACCACAACGCCCTTGGCAACCACAGAACTTTTAGAAAAATTCTATAAAGGAAAAGTGCTGAAAAAAGAATCTACAAAATACCTGTATCAGGTAATGGTAGAAACCTCACGAGGACTTACCTGGATGAAGGCAGGGTTACCCACTGGTACAGAACTGGCTCACCGTACAGGAATTTCCGGAAGAAACGAAAATAATCTACGTGCAGCAATGAATGATGTGGGAATTATAAAACTTCCTAATGGAAAACACATTGTTTTATCCATTTATCTTAAAAACATTAACGAAGAAATGGCAGATACAGAAAAAATTATCGCAGATATTACACGCACTGTCTGGGATTACTATACACGCAAATAAAATTTGTGATGATGAATTCTTTCTTCTAAATATTAATAGGAACGGGCTTTAGTCCGTTTTTTTATTTCAAAACAAACCTATTGGCTTTAGCCGGAACATCATCACTCGAAACCGGAATTCAACCATTCCCCATTTAATCCCTTAACAAAACCTAAGAATTTTTTATGAAACTTTTATCGCCTTTATATTCAGAAAAATTCCATAAAATTCCGTATTTTTGCACGTTGTGATTTTCAGGCAAAGTCACTCCAAATTATGAGCAAATCAACAGAATATATAGAAGTTTACGGAGCACGTGAACACAACCTTAAAAATATAAATGTAAAAATTCCACGTAACGAATTGGTTGTTATTACAGGTCTTTCAGGAAGTGGAAAATCGTCATTGGCTTTCGACACTATTTTTGCAGAAGGTCAGCGTCGTTATATAGAAACATTCTCTGCCTATGCACGTCAGTTTTTAGGTGGTTTGGAGCGTCCTGATGTAGATAAAATTGAAGGACTTTCTCCGGTTATTGCTATTGAGCAGAAAACAACCAATAAAAACCCGCGATCTACTGTTGGAACAGTTACTGAACTGTACGACTTTTTGCGTCTTTTATATGCAAGAGTTTCGGATGCATACTCTTTGTCTACGGGGCAGAAATTGGTAAGCTATACCGAAGATCAGATCCTTGAAACCATCAAAGAAAATTATAAGAAAGAGAAAATCATGCTTTTGGCACCAGTGGTACGATCCAGAAAAGGACATTATCACGAACTTTTTGTACAAATGGCCAAAAAAGGTTACGGACAGGCAAGAATTGATGGTGAGCTGCAGGATATTGAATATGATTTAAAACTTGACCGTTACAAAACCCACGACATCGATATAGTAATCGACCGCTGGATTATCGGGGAGAATGCCTCAGAAGGCAGAATGGAAAAATCATTGCGTACAGCAATGGAAATGGGAGAAGGCATTATCGGAATTCAGAAATTGGGAAGTACAGATATCGAATACTTTTCTAAAAATCTGATGGATGCAGAAACCGGACATTCTTTGGCGCTGCCGGAACCCAATACATTCTCATTTAATTCTCCAAAAGGAAGCTGCCCGAACTGTAAAGGTTTGGGAACAATCAAAAAGATTAATACTGATTATTTTATAGACAATCCAAAATTATCGATCAATCAGGGCGGATTATTACCATTGGAAGATATCAAATCTAACAAATGGATTCTTTCCCAGATCAAAAATATTCTTGAGATTTTTGGACTAGGATTAACAACTCCTTTGCAGGATATTCCGGAGGAAGCACTGGATTATATCTACAACGGATGTCACAAAGAATTTAATAAAGATCTTAAATACGCAGGAATTACCAAGAAAATAAAGATTGGCTTTGATGGTTTGATTGCTTTCATGGAAGAAATTATCGAGGAAAGAGAATCTTATGAAGCCATTTTATTGGAAAGGCATTTCACCACAGAAGAAACCTGCCCGGAATGTCACGGAACCCGTCTTCAGCCTTCAAGCTTAAGTTTTAAAATTGACGGAAAAAATATTGCTGAGGTTAACGGTTTAAGTTTAGCAGATTTAAAAGATTGGTTAGCTGATGTTAAAGATAAATTTTCGGAAAAAAATAAAATCATTGCTCACGAGATCTTAAAAGAAATTGAAACCAGGCTTCAGTTTTTGCTGGATGTAGGTTTGGATTATTTAAGTCTGAGCAGAAGTTCAAAAACTCTTTCAGGAGGCGAGTCACAGAGGATTCGTCTGGCAACTCAGATCGGTTCTCAATTGGTGAATGTATTGTATATCCTTGATGAACCAAGTATCGGGCTTCACCAGAGAGATAACGAAAGACTGATCCATTCCCTGAAAAATCTGAGAGATATCGGAAACTCTGTATTGGTGGTGGAACATGATAAAGATATGATTCTGGAAGCTGATGAGGTTCTGGATATTGGTCCAAGAGCCGGAAAATTCGGAGGGGAAATCCTTTGGCAGGGAAAACCGAAAGATTTATTGAAAGCCGATACTATTACTGCTCAATATATTAATGGAAAAAGAAAAATAGAAATTCCCGCAGAAAGAAGAGTGGGAAGCGGAAAAAATATTGTTTTAAAAGGAGCTACAGGGAACAATCTTAAAAATGTAACCTTAGATATTCCTCTTGGAAAGCTGGTGGTAGTAACCGGAATTTCTGGAAGCGGAAAATCTTCTTTGATTAACGGAACATTATATCCAATTCTTAACAAACATTTCTACAGAGCGGTTCAGGAGCCGTTACCGTACAAAAAAATTGAAGGGCTGGATAATATTGATAAAATTGTAGACGTAGACCAGACTCCAATCGGAAGAACGCCACGTTCGAATCCTGCTACTTACACCGGAATGTTTACTGACATCCGAAACCTTTTTGCCGAACTGCCTGAAAGTAAAATCCGTGGATATAAACCGGGAAGATTTTCTTTTAACGTAAAAGGCGGAAGATGTGAAACATGTCAGGGTGGAGGATTGAAAGTGATCGAAATGAATTTCCTTCCGGATGTATATGTACACTGCGAAACCTGCAACGGAAAACGTTTCAACAGAGAAACACTTGAAGTTCGTTACAAAGGAAAATCAATCTCTGATGTATTGGATATGACGATTGATGAAGCGGTAGATTTCTTCCAGCCGATTCCTAAGATTTTTGCCAAAGTGAAAACATTACAGGATGTAGGTTTGGGATATATTACCCTTGGGCAGCAATCGACAACCCTTTCAGGAGGTGAAGCACAACGTATCAAGCTGGCAACTGAATTAGCAAAAAGACAGACAGGAAACACCCTTTATATCCTTGATGAACCCACCACAGGACTTCATTTTGAAGATGTGAAAATCCTGATGGATGCCATTAACCAATTGGTAGAACTCGGAAACTCATTCATTATCATCGAACATAATATGGACGTCATCAAATTAGCAGACCATATTATTGATGTAGGACCAGAAGGAGGAAAATACGGCGGACAGATCGTTGCACAGGGAACTCCTGAGGAAATTGTGAAGTCTAAGAAGAGCTTGACAGGAAAGTTTTTGAAGAGGGAACTGGAGTAGATATTAGAATAAAAATTCATATAAAAAAAGGCTAAACTTGAATAGTTTAGCCTTTTTTATACTTAAAATAACCCTCCAATATTAAATTTTCAATTATTTTAAAAATTTATTTATCTGGAAATCAATGTTTTACATTTTAATGTTAACCCAATGTTAACTGAATGTAAAATTAATATGAATTATTTTTAATAACTTTGGGTAAGAGATATAAAAATAGGTTAGTATAATATTTAAAACCAGTTAGTTATGAAAAATAGAATTCAAATGTTGATGGCTTCACTTTTCGTTTGCGGATTTGCTGCTGTTTTGAACACTGCTAAAGCTCAAACTACAGATCATAATACCATTCAGGAAATTCAGCTGAATAGGAGTGAAACATTTAATGATATCAGAAATAAATTAGAAGCCAATTTCGACCTTACCAATCCTGATTATAAACAGGGAACGGTAAACTCAGTGGTGAAATTTGATATAGCAAAAAACGGGAAAATCGTCAATGTTCATTCCAGTGGAGACTGCAAAACCGTGAACAAAGAAATTGAAACCGTATTAAGCGATCTTGACTATAGAGTAGACCGCAATAAACTGACTGAAAACATGGTTGCTTATACTTACGTAATGCCTGTGACAGTAGAGATCCACAGCAGATAATATTCATATCATATTATTCAATAATGTGTGAATAATGAAAACTTATCAGATTAAGTTGTAATAAAAATAAACTCCGGGTTTTTAATTTTGGCCTACCATAAAATTAAAACTATATGAAAAATCTAAAGAAACTGACGAAGTCAGATTTGAAGTCAGTGTACGGAGGAGAGCCAAAAAAATACTGTACATTTTGCGAATGGGCAAATAAAGTAATTTGCAGTGATATTCCAATCGTTCAGTGCCCTTAAAAAATAAAGCCGCTTTTATAGCGGCTTTCCTTATTTTGTACTTTGAACAAACTCTGTTAATCTTGCTTTAAGATCTTTAGAGTTTCCTATTTTATCAAAAATAACATTATCTATTCTCCAACCTTTCTCTGTATTGGTAAGATGTACCGTATCCATCCATGTTACTTTAGGTTCAGCCATATTGTATTCAAAAGTTACCAATGCTTCAGCCATCTTATCCTGTACCTTGACAGACTTAATTGTATAATTTGTAAAGCCTTCATACAGACTGGAAAACATAGCCCCTTCAAAAATTAAAGGCTTTTCATCAGGATGATCACTTTTTTTCACCTTTTCAATATCCGCTTTTGAAGCACTAATTGCTTCATCTAAAACTTTTTTAAATCCTGGGAAAATAAACTGTCAGGAATCGGTTGGTTGTAAATCGCTTCATTAGATTTACCATACCGGGTGTAAAGTTCATTTACTTTTTCCTTGATGGCTGCATCTGAAGATAGAGAAGGTTTAGGTTCATTTTTTTTGCAGGAGGTAAAGAGCAGGATAATTCCTAAAAAGAGAAATAACTTTTTCATTTGATGGTATTTTTTTGTGCTATTTATCAGAATCCTAAGGTCAAAATGTATACCAAAATCTGTTCGTAAAATATTTTTTATGAATCACAAAAATCAATACATTTGAGTAGATAAAAAAATTGTGGATCCTATTCTTAATGTTGCCGTCCGTTCCCTCTGTGTTTACCTTTTCATGGTAATTGCTATCCGTTTATTTGGGAAAAATCAGCTTTCTCAGCTCAATGCGGGAGATGTTGTATTACTCTTATTAATTTCAAATGCTGTTCAGAACGCCATGGTAGGCCCTGATACTTCTCTTCAGGGAGGAATTATTGCGGCATTGGTTTTGTTTGTTGCTAATTTCATTCTAAAAAGATTAATGTTTTCCAATCGTTCCTTTCAGACTTTTATGGAAGATGAGCCGGTTATTCTGATCAGGGATGGTGTTGCAGATCAGGCAGCTCTGAATCGTGTGAAAATCACAGAAAGTGAATTGGAAGAAGCTATCAGAGAACATGGGATTGAAAACATACAAAATGTAAAGCTTTCCGTTCTGGAAGTAGATGGGAATATCAGTGTGGTTTCTCAGGACGAGAAAAGTAAACAGACTCATTATTCAAGGATAAAAAGAAAAATGAAAAGAAAATACCATTAAATACAATGAATTACGAATTAAGAGAAATGCTTCCCAGTGACGAAGCCAGAGTGCTGGAAATTTTCAGGCAGGGAATAGACAGTGGAATTGCCACTTTGGAAACAGAAGTTCCCACTCCGGAAGCCTGGAGCATGGAATATTTCAACGACTGCCGATGGGTATTGGAAAATGAAAATAATGAAGTAATAGGATGGTGTGCCCTTAAACCTTTTAGTAAAAGAGAAAGCTTTAAAGGAGTGGCAGAAGTAAGCATTTATTTCGATAAAGAATATCAGGGCAAAGGATTGGGGTCTATATTGCTTAAAAAGATCATTTTGGATAGCGAAGACCACGGATTCTGGACATTACAGACCAATCTCTTCTCCGAAAATGAAATGGCCATTAAATCCCATCAGAAAAACGGATTCAGAACAGTGGGAGTTCGTAAAAAAATAGGAAAGCTCAACGGAGAATGGAAAGATCTTGTTCTGATGGAGAAAAGAAGCGAAACGATTTAGAGAATTATAAATGATGAATGATGAATGATGAATTTGTTAAATAAGCACAATAATCTCCATAATAACATTCACCATTGACTTGCGAAGCAAAATTGACCATTGACCATAAAAGTCAGTATATCCCAACTTTAAACCTTAAATTTTCATTTTTTGGCATTAATATTGAAATATTTTGTTATCGAAATTGAAAAAGTGAAAGTAATGAAAAGTATGTTGAAAATTGTTGGGGCAGGCGTGATGCTGTTAATGCTGTCTTCCTGTGTGGTAAGTGAGCCTTACGGAAGAAGAATGCCGCCGGGACACGCAAAAAGGTATTATGGAGGAAGTGCAAGATACTATGCACCGGGTCATGTTCAGAAAGTATATATTTATGAAGAGCGCGGCCATCATCACAGAGGTCGTGGTCGTGGACATCACAGATAGTAAGAAAAGCACTGAATTTTTCAGTGCTTTTTATTATAAATTATAGTCTTGTTTTTTTAGGATTCAGGAAAGTATTAAAGATCATCACTTCCTGGCCAAACTTTTTCTCAATTCTTTCAGAAATATTCAGAAGCTCGCTTTGAATAAAATCTTCCCGCAGTTCTTCATTGTCAAAAATCAACAAGAGGTTGTAATTTTTACCATCTTCAATATAATCACTGTGTACCTCAGAAAGAATATATTTGTTGACATCCATCAGGTTTTCCGTCATTAAAACCAGTGTTTCATCAATATAATTTTCCCATTCTTCAAGGTTATCTTTTGTACAGTGGAAAGTTATACTTAGTATGCCCATATTTTTATGAATTTTTAAGATTTTTTGGATAAATTCTAGAGCAAAAATCGGCTTTTTTTTCGTAAATTAGCCCGTTAATAAAAATTGGAAATAAATAATTTTCAGACTTACAGCTAAAGGTTTGAATATCATTACAATAAAATTTGTTTATGCAAAAAGAAGGAGAAAGACTGATTCCTATCAACATTGTTGATGAAATGAAATCGTCTTATATCGATTATTCGATGTCCGTTATCGTTTCAAGAGCGTTACCGGATGTAAGAGATGGCTTGAAACCCGTTCATAGAAGAGTACTGTATGGTATGTATGGATTAGGGGTGTTTTCTAATAGAAAATATTTAAAATCTGCGAGAATTGTTGGGGACGTTTTAGGTAAATATCACCCGCACGGAGATTCCTCTGTTTACGATGCTATGGTAAGAATGGCTCAGGACTGGAGCTTACGTTATCCTCAGGTAGACGGGCAGGGTAACTTCGGTTCAATGGATGGTGACCCGCCTGCAGCAATGCGTTATACCGAGGCAAGATTGAAAAAAATCTCTGATGAGATTCTTTCAGACCTTGACAAAGAAACAGTTGATTTCCAGAATAACTTCGATGACAGTTTACAGGAACCAACAGTAATGCCTACGAAAGTTCCAAATCTTTTGGTAAACGGTACTTCAGGTATTGCAGTAGGGATGGCAACCAATATGGCGCCGCACAACTTATCAGAATCTGTAGACGCTATCTGCGCTTATATTGATAATAAAGACATTACAATAGACGAGCTGATGCAGCACATCATTGCACCGGATTTCCCTACAGGGGGTATCATCTATGGATATGACGGTGTAAGAGATGCTTTCCACACAGGAAGAGGTAGAGTTGTTTTAAGAGCTAAAGTAAACTTTGATGAAATTGGAAACAGAAACGCTATTATCGTTACTGAGATCCCTTATCAGGTGAACAAGGCTGAAATGATCGCCAGAACAGCGGAACTCGTTAAAGACGAAAAAATTCCTGGTATCCATGAGATCAGAGACGAATCGGATAGAAAAGGACTTCGTGTTGTATACGAACTGAAAAACGATGCAATCCCGAATGTAGTTCTTAACCTATTATATAAATATACGGCACTTCAGACTTCTTTCAGTGTAAACAACATTGCATTGGTACACGGAAGACCGGAGCAGCTGAACCTTAAAGATATTATTCATCACTTTGTAGAGCACAGGCATGAGGTAATCGTAAGAAGAACTCAGTATGAGCTTAAAAAAGCGAAAGAAAGAGCACACATCCTTGAAGGGTTCATGAAAGTGATCGGAACTCAGGATGCTCTGGATAGAGCCATTTCTATTATCCGTCACAGTGCAAATCCTCAGGCTGCAAAAGAAGGCTTAATTGAGGCATTTGAACTTTCAGACATTCAGGCACAAGCGATTCTTGATCTTAGATTAGCCCGTCTTACAGGAATGGAGCTTGATAAGATCCGTGATGAGTATGATGCAATTATGAAAGAAATTGCGAATTTGGAAGATATCTTAGCCAACGAGCCAAGAAGATTCCAGATCATCAAAGACGAACTGATCGAAATCAAAGAAAAATACGGGGACGAAAGGAGAACGGAAATTGATTATTCCGGAGGAGAAATGTCTATTGAGGATATTATTCCGAATGAATCTGTAGTTCTTACTATCTCTCATGCAGGATACATCAAGAGAACTTCACTTTCAGAATATAAAATTCAAAGCAGAGGAGGTGTAGGAAACAAAGCCGCTACAACAAGAGATTCCGATTTCCTTGAGTATATTGTTTCTGCAACCAACCACCAGTATATGCTATTCTTTACAGAAAAAGGAAGATGTTACTGGCTGAGAGTATTTGAAATTCCTGAAGGTTCTAAAACAGCAAAAGGAAGAGCAGTACAAAACCTTATCAACATTGAACCAGATGATAAGATCAAGGCATATATCAGAACCAATAACCTTAAGGATTCTGAATATGTAAATCAAATGAGCGTTGTAATGGTTACCAAAAACGGTACAATCAAAAAAACATCATTAGAAGCCTATTCAAGACCAAGAGTAAATGGGGTAAATGCTATCGAGATCAGAGATAATGACCAGCTATTAGGAGCTTATCTTACGAATGGAACTTCTCAGATCATGATTGCAACTAAAAATGGTAAATGTATCCGTTTCCCGGAAGAAAAAGTAAGAGAAGTAGGTAGAGGATCTATCGGGGTAAGAGGTATTGCCATGGAAGATAATGATGAAGCTATTGGTATGATTGTTGTGAACGATGTAGAGAACGAAACAGTACTTGTAGTATCAGAAAAAGGATACGGAAAAAGAACTGCAGTGGAAGACTACAGAATTACCAACAGAGGAGGGAAAGGAGTAATCACCCTGAACATTACCGAAAAAACAGGAAATCTGATCGCTATTCAGAACGTAACAGATGAAGATGGATTGATGATCATCAATAAATCAGGTGTTGCCATCAGAATGGGAATGGATGAAATGAGAGTAATGGGTAGAAATACTCAGGGAGTGAAGCTGATTAATCTTAAGAAAAATGACGAAATTGCTGCTATTGCAAAAGTAGAAATGGATAAAGATGTAGAAGAAGATTCTGAAGAGCTTGAAGAAGGGGAAGAAGGAGTAGGAAACCTATTTGATAACCAGGAAAATAATGAAGCACCTCAGGCTGAAAATGAAAACACAGCAGAGGAAAACGAGAATTCTGATTCTGAAGAATAAATTGTACAATATAAATATAAAATAGTTATTATGAAGAAACTAATTTTAGGAATGGCTATCGTAGCATCTGCTTTTGCTTTTGGGCAGAAAAAAGATGCCGCTGCTTTGAATGCTCAGCTTCAGGAAGCGAACAAAGTTGCTATGGATGCATATAATGCAAAAAATTATGCAGCAGCAGCACCAAAGTTCATTGAAGTATATGACTTACTGAAGTCTAGCGGTCAGGACAATAAAATATATATGTATTATGCCGGTCTTAGCCATGCGTTAGCGAACAACAATGACCAGTCTATCAAAATATTTACAGACCTTGTTAATTCCGGATTTACAGGAGTAGAAACTACTTACACTGCTAAAGAAAAGAAATCAGGACAAGTGGTAAATCTTGATAAATCTACCTGGGAGCTTATGAAAAAGAATTCAGACTATTCTGACTTCAAAACTGAGCAGACAAAAAGTATAGAACCAGATTTATATGAAACATTGTCTTCATTGCTTCTTAACGCAAAAAGCCCTGAAGCGCTTACAATTATTGAAAAAGGATTAGCAAAATTCCCAAATAATGCTAAACTTAAAGAAGCTCAGACTACAGCATACCTTCAGTCTGGAAACACAGATAAATTTGTTTCAGGATTGAAAGAACAGTTGGCTAAGAACCCAAGCGATCCTACAAACTGGTATAACCTTGGAGTAATGCAGGCTAAAACACCAGCCACTGTAAATGATGCTATAGAATCATTCAAAAAAGCAGTTGAGCTTAAGCCGGACTTCTCTGATGCATACCAGAACCTGGTGTATACTATTATTGGTGATGATGCTAAAGTAGTAGGGCAAATTAACGCTTTGAGAAAAGATAAGCCGGATGACGCTTCTAAATTGATCGACGAAAGAAGAGAAAGATTTACAAAAGCATTACCATATGCTGAAGGATGGTATAAGGCAAATCCAAAGAGCATTGATGCAGTTTCTGCATTAAAAGAAATTTACATGGTAACTAAAAACATGGATAAAGTTAAAGAAATGAAAGCGAAAGAAGCTGAACTTAGTGGAGCTGCCAAGTAATCATTAGATAACTCAATAATATAAAGCCGGAACAGAAATGTTCCGGCTTTTGTTTTGATTAAAATCAGCCACTTTTAATCAATCTGAAATTACCCTTTTGCTAAATATTTTCAGCCAAAAATCCATCATTCAAAATTTCTCTTCCCAATAGCAATGATCGTAAATTTCCCCTATAGAAATTCTCTGTAATTCCGTATCTTTGAGAAAAATTTTTATAAGATGATCGAGTGGAAAACCGCCAAGGAATACGAAGATATTACCTATAAAAAATGTAACGGAGTAGCAAGAATTGCTTTCAACAGACCGGAAGTTCGTAATGCGTTCAGGCCAAAGACAACTTCAGAATTATACGATGCTTTTTATGACGCTTCTGAAGACCCTTCAATAGGTGTTGTATTGCTTTCAGGAGAGGGGCCAAGTTCTAAAGACGGAGGTTGGGCTTTCTGTAGCGGAGGAGATCAGAAAGCAAGAGGAGATCAAGGGTATGTTGGAGAAGATGGAAGACACCGTTTGAATATTCTTGAAGTTCAGCGTTTAATCCGTTTCATGCCGAAAGTGGTTATCGCAGTGGTTCCGGGATGGGCAGTTGGTGGAGGACACTCGCTTCATGTAGTATGTGATTTAACTTTAGCAAGTGAAGAGCATGCAATCTTCAAGCAGACAGATGCGGATGTGACAAGTTTTGACGGTGGTTATGGTTCTGCTTACCTTGCTAAAATGGTAGGTCAGAAAAAAGCCCGCGAAATCTTCTTTTTAGGAAGAAATTATTCGGCTCAGGAAGCTTTTGAAATGGGGATGGTAAACAAAGTTGTTCCACATGCAGAATTAGAAGATACAGCCTACGAATGGGCTCAGGAAATATTGGCTAAATCTCCAATGTCTATCAGAATGCTGAAGTTTGCGATGAATCTTACAGACGATGGTATGGTAGGACAGCAGGTATTTGCAGGAGAGGCAACCCGTTTAGCATACATGACCGAAGAAGCTAAAGAAGGAAGAAATGCATTCCTTGAAAAAAGAAAGCCCAACTTCGGAGAAGATCAATGGATATCATAACATTAGTGATGAGTAATAAGTAATGAGCAATATTCTTCATTACTTATTACCCATTGCTTATTACTTATAAATAGTATGACGGATTGGATAAAAGCCGCAAGGCTAAGAACTTTACCGCTTTCACTAAGCGGAATTATTATGGGAGCTTTCATTGCAAAATGGAGACTGTACGGAGAAGGCGGAACCTGGGATTGGAAGATCCTTGCACTCGCTCTTTTGGTAACGCTTTTATACCAGATTTTATCAAATTATGCCAATGATTATGGTGACGGAGTAAAAGGAACTGATGCCAAAAGAATCAATGAAGCAGAAGCCAGAGCTGTAGCATCAGGAAAAATTACCGCCAAACAGATGAAAAATGCAGTGATTCTTTTCGCAGCATTGTCTTTCATTGCTACCATTGCTTTGCTGTACGTAGCTTTCATTCCGAATTATATGAATGAATTCTATATCTTCATAGGATTAGGAATAGCATGTATTCTTGCAGCCATTGGATATACGGTGGGTAAAAAACCTTACGGATACATGGGACTGGGAGATATCTTCGTGTTTATCTTTTTTGGATTGGTTTCCGTATGTGGAAGTTATTTTCTGTTTACAAAAACGTTCAGCTGGGATATGTTATTACCCGGAACGGCTGTAGGAATGATGAGTATGGCGGTTCTTAACCTGAACAACATGAGAGATATCGAAAGTGATAAATTATCAGGAAAAAACAGCTTTGCATTGAGAATCGGATTCAAAAATGCAATGATCTATGAAATGGTGCTGTTACAGCTTCCATTATTGCTGATTCTTATGTTTTTAGGAATAAATGGATTCATGCAGGGGCAAAACTACTATGTTTTTATTGTAATGATTCTGTTATTCCCATTATCAAAATTAAGAAGAAAGATTTTGTCCGTAAAAGAACCGAAAGAATTAGACCAATATTTAAAACAGGTAGGAATCATGACGTTTGTAATGGCTATTCTGACGGCGGTCGGACTTAATTTATTTAACTAATTTAAAAATAAAACACTTATGAATTCCAATGTCTATGTTGAAGCTCAAATGCTTATCAGAAAACCAATTGAGGATGTTTTTGAGGCATTCATCAATCCGGAAGTAACCACTCATTTCTGGTTTACAAAATCTACAGGAAAACTGGAAGAAGGTAAAACAATTACCTGGGAATGGGAAATGTATGGCGTAAAATCCGAAGTGAAAGTTCAGGAGATCATCCTAAACCAGCTGATCAGAACAGAGTGGGGAGAACCTTCAACTCATGTAGACTATGAATTCAAAACCATGGAAAAAGGAACTCTTGTTATCATTAAAAGCTACGGATTCAGCCAGACGGGCGAAGATCTGTTAAAAGTTATTAATGACAATACAGGAGGTTTTACAACAGTCTTAGATGGGTGTAAAGCTTATCTGGAACATGGAATTAATCTCAGACTGATTGAAGATAAATTCCCACAGAAATAAAATTAAAGAAAACACGAATGACACGAATGCTTTCATAAATATCACTAATCTGATTGTGCTGTTTGTGAAATTATTTGAGTCATTTGTGTTTAATAATATTTGAAATTAAATTTAAAATGAAAATACAATTCTTAGGACAAAACTGTTTCCTGTTCACGTACAAGGACAAAACAATTTTGAGTGACCCTTTTTACAATTACAAAAAAGCAGAATCAGGTTTTGATATTGCTGCTCAAAAAATCGACTATATCCTTTTGACCCATGCGCACGGTGATCATATTGCTGATGTAGCAGAAGTATTGCAGCATTATCCTGAAGCTACCATTATTGGAGTTCCTGAAGTATGCGGTTACTTCCAGCAGGCTAAAAACAGAGATGATGTGAACTTAGGAGGATCGGCAAAAATCGACGATCTTAAAATTTCCATGGTTCCGGCTCACCATACAAGTTCTTTCCCGGATGGAAGCTATGGAGGCGTTCCTGTAGGGTATATCTTCAGACTTCCTGAAGGTAAGAATATCTATTTGGCAGGAGATACAGGAGTAATGGCTGATATGGAGCTGTTCCCAAGACTATACGGAAACATAGACCTATCTATTCTTCCAATCGGAAGCCACTACACTATGTGCCCTAGAAAAGCTTCTTTTGCAGCAGCAGAGCTGTTAAAAACACCGAAAGTAATCGGATGCCATTTTGATACTTTCCCTGCTATTGAAATCAATCATGAAAGCGCATTAAAGCATTTTGCAGATAAAAATGTAGAACTTGTTTTACCAAAATTAGGTGAGACATTCGAATTTTAATCAATAACTGAACCGGAGGTAATCTGAAAATTAGAAAAATGAAAATGATGCGTAAGGTATTAAAAACAAAAAAAGATAATTATCAAATTACCTCTCTTCTTACTTTAGATCAAAAAAAAATGGCAAGCTACCTAAATCACACCGCTACGACCAATTACCTTTGCTGCGTTCCCACCCTGGAGGATTCTCAGGAGCTGGTTGTTTAGGACTTGCCGTTGCAAAGGTAGGAATATTTTATAAACTTCAAAACTTTATTAAAGAAAATTAGTTGAAAAAATGCAGTGGTAAGGCTAAACGCCTGACATTTAGAGGGAAAATTTTTCAACTTTTTTCTAAAAATTTAAATATGACGAAAAGTCCATCAACACTAGGAATTATACTTTTTATCGCTACAATGATCGTTTTTTTTGTAGTATATACATTTTTTTCAGGAATCAATTATTTTGATATCTCATTGAAAGCCAATGCTTTTGTTTTGCCTCTTCTTTATGCCGGGGCAGCATTCTGGTCTGTAAAATCTTATTGGAATACCCATAGAGTAGTAAAATTCAAAGACGCTTTCAAAAGAGCATTCGTCCCGATGTTTGTGGGAGGAATTCTTTCCATTTTCAGCATTTATGCCTTTTTAAACTTTGTAGATCCGGCAGCCAAAAACCTGTTGAACTACCAGTATGTTCAGAGACAAAAATCGGAGCTGGATACAGAATATACCTCTGCAAGAAAAATTCTGAAGCATCAGAAAGATATTGATGAGCTGGATCAGAAGTATAAAGAAAGATTACAAAGCTTCACACCAGAGGCGGTTAAAGGAAAAGACATGCTTACTGCAAGTCATTTTTCAGGATATTTTGCAGCAATTCTTATATTTTACGTAGTTTTGTCGGTGTTTTTCGGAGCGTTTTTCAGAACAAGAACACTACATCAGCCCGAAGAAACCAATCAAGCCTAATTTTTATTAAAATTAAATGAATTTATCTATAGTTATTCCGTTACTGAACGAAGAAGACTCTCTGGAAGAGCTTTTTTCAAGAATTGATAAAGTATGCACAACCAGCAATTTATCTTACGAAATCTGGTTTGTAGACGATGGAAGTACGGATTTGTCGTGGAGCATTATTGAGAATATGAAAGTTCAGTATCCTCAGATCCACGCTATTAAATTTTCCAGAAATTATGGAAAATCTCAGGCGCTTCATGCCGCTTTTGAAAGAACAAACGGAGATGTTGTGATTACAATGGATGCCGATTTACAGGATTTCCCGGAAGAAATTCCGGAACTTTACAATATGGTAATCCATGATAATTATGATATTGTTTCAGGTTGGAAAAAGAAGCGTTTTGATAATGTAATGACGAAAAATATTCCGTCAAAATTATTCAATGCCGCCGCAAGAAAAGTTTCAGGAGTTTACCTTCACGATTTCAATTGTGGCTTGAAAGCTTACAAAAAACAGGTCGTAAAATCTGTTGATGTTTACGGCGATATGCACCGTTATATTCCAGTACTGGCTGCCAATGCAGGCTTCAGAAGAATTACGGAAAAAGAAGTACAGCATCAGGCAAGACCTTACGGAACTTCAAAATTCGGAACTGAAAGATTTGTCAGAGGATTTTTGGATTTGATAACCCTTTGGTTTGTAAGCCGTTTTGGAGGAAGACCAATGCATTTCTTTGGAGCTGTTGGTACTTTGATGTTTATTGTTGGTTTTCTTTCTGCGCTTTGGTTAGGAATCTCTAAACTGATTGATGTAGCAAGAGGAATCTACGGACATTTAATTACGAATAATCCATGGTTCTATATCGCATTAACGATGATGATCATGGGAAGCCTTCTGTTTGTAGCAGGATTCTTAGGAGAAATGATTATCAGAACAAACCGCGAGCACAAGAATTATAATATTGATGAAGTGATATAATGGAAGAAAAGCTGCCAAAAATTTATTCTAAAAAAACCATTTTAGGATTTTCTATTTGTTTTTCAACGCTTTTCGGAGGGGTTTTGTTATACCAAAATTTAATTGAGGCTAACAAAAAGAAAGAAGCATATACCGTATTGGCAATTTCTATTCTGCTGACGGTTATCACAGGAGTTATTGTAAACATCCCGGAAGAGCCTAAAAGTTCATTGGCTTATTTATGTGGTCTTGGTGGGGGATGCTTACTCTCTTACTACTTTATGCCAAAATATTTTCCGGATGAAGAAAAATATTCAAAAAAAGCGATATGGAAACCTTTGATTATTGGGGTTGTTATTGTTGCAATCCTTTTAGCTTTAATCATTTATGGTGCTTCTGTGGAAAATAGCTAGAACAAAAAACTATACCTTTTATCAGTTATTATAGGCTAATAATGAAATATAATAAAAAGCACTCTGCAAAAAACAGAGTGTTTTTTGTATTTTGAACTTATCAGATCAAAAGCAAAAGTAAAGCATACAAAGAAATAGTCTTTTCCTGAAAAGCAGAAAATTAAAAATATCAGGTATTTTATTGTCAAAAGACAAAGATTTTTAGAAATTTTAATCCTATTTTTGTTTAAAGTAATATTGAAAGTCCTTTGAGAGACATGAAAAAGCTTTCAGAGATTTTCAGTAAAAATCGTTGCGATTATAATATAGAATATTTAAAATTAAATATGAAAAAAGTTGTATACACATTAATGCTGGTGGCAGTTGTTTCCTGTGGAAAAGTTTCTCCAAAAGGAAATATTGAAAAGAAAGATGTGGATGTTTCGGAGTTTGTAAACCTTGATTTAGAAGGAAAATTCCGTGTATTTTATGCCAGAGGTCCGAAAAATTTTGTGGAAATAGAAACCTATCCAAATGTGGCGGGCAATCTGGATGTGGATGTAAAAGATAAAACTCTTTTCATTAAAGAAAAAAGAGGGACAAAAGGAGTTGATTTTTACAACGTGACGATTTATTCAAAATACAACCTGGAAAAAGTAGCCGTTTCTGATTCTGTTGAAGTGAATATTTCAAGTGAAATCAAAACAGACAATTTCAGACTCAACATGAAAAATAATGCGAGCTTCATGGGATCTGTAAACACCAGAAGAGCAGAAGTGGAAATGCAAAACAGAAGCCGTGCTAATTTCCTTGGATTGTCAAAAAATGCAGTGATAAAGATTTCAGATACAGCAAGTTTAATTGCGCCTTACTGGAAAATCACCAATCTGAATATTGATTCTAAAAACGGAAACTATGCAGAAGTAAATGTAAAGGATTCGTTAAAAGGACATATTCAGAATACTGCAAAATTTATCTATTATAACGATCCAATCAGAGCTTTCAAAATTGATAAAACAACGAAAGTCGAAAACAAAAAACTGGATTAAAACAGTATTATTTAAACTAGAAACTTTACAAACTATAAAAGAACAACAATACAAATATGAATACATTAGAAAAAGCGAAACTTTGGTTAAGTGATACTTTCGATAAAGAAACGAGAGATGCTGTACAAACATTGATCGACAGCAATTCCCCTGATCTGGAAGATTCTTTCTACAGAGAACTGGAATTCGGTACAGGAGGTATGCGTGGGATAATGGGAGTAGGAACCAATCGCTTGAATAAATATACACTGGGACAGGCTACTCAGGGATTGGCAAATTATATGCTGCAGCAGTTCAAAGGTGAAGAAATTAAAGTGGCTATTGCTTATGATGTTCGTCATAATTCCAAAGAATTTGGAAAGTTGGTAGCAGATGTTTTGACAGCAAACGGAATTAAAGTATTGCTTTTCAAGGATCACAGGCCGACTCCTGAATTGTCTTTCACAGTTCGTGATAAAAAATGTAATGGAGGAATTGTATTAACGGCTTCTCACAACCCGCCAGAATATAACGGGTATAAAGTATACTGGAACGATGGAGCACAAATTGTTCCGCCTAATGATGAAGCGATTATCAATGAAGTATATTCTGTGAAATTCGAAGAAATTAAATTCAACGGAAATGATGATCTGATCGAGTGGATCGGAGAGGAGCAGGATGATGTGTATATCGATGCCTGTATTGAAAACTCTACCTATCAGAATGTTGGAAAAGAAAATTTAAATATCGTTTTCACATCTATTCACGGAACAACGTATACAACAGTTCCTAAGGCTCTTGAAAAAGCAGGATTTAAAAAAGTAGATCTTGTAAGAGAACAGATGATTCCAAGCGGAAATTTCCCTACAGTAGATTCTCCAAACCCGGAAGAGCCTGCAGCATTGGAAATGGCAATGGATCTGGCAAGAATTACTAATGCAGATATCGTGATCGGAACAGATCCGGATGGAGACAGATTAGGGATTGCAGTAAGAAACCTTGATGGTGAAATGCAATTATTAAACGGTAACCAAACCAATACAATTCTTACTTATTATATCCTGAATGAATGGAGAAAACAAGGGAAAATTACCGGAAAAGAATTCATAGGTTCTACGATTGTGACTTCAGATATCTTCTTTGATATCGCACAAAAATTTGGGGTAGAATGCAAAGTAGGTCTTACCGGATTCAAATGGATCGGAAAAATGATCCGTGAAGCAGAAGGTACACAGAAATTCGTATGTGGTGGTGAAGAAAGTTTCGGATTCATGACCGGAGATTTTGTGCGTGATAAAGACTCTTGTGGAAGTATCCTTATAGCTTGCGAAATTGCTGCCTGGTGTAAGGCTAACGGAAGAACAATGTATCAGTACATGATCGAGATCTACGAAGATCTTGGAATGTATTATGAAGGATTAATCAATATCGTAAGAAAAGGAAAAGAAGGTGCTGAAGAAATTCAGAATATGATGAAAAACTTCCGCGAAAATCCTCCAAAAGAACTGGCAGGTTCATTGGTAGAAGAAGTAAAAGACTTTAAGGAACAGACAAGTCTTACTATTTCTACGAACGAGAAAAAAGTAATGAATGACATTCCGAAGTCAAACGTTTTGATCTATTACACTCAGGATGGAACAAAAGTATGCGTAAGACCTTCAGGAACAGAACCCAAAATCAAGTTCTATGTTTCAGTGAAAGATTCCGTTACTTCAGAAGCAGATTTCAGAGATAAATTAAAATCATTGGAAGCTAAAATCGGAGCCGTTAAAACAGATTTAAAACTGGATTAATACTCTGAAAATAGCAGATGATTAAAAAAATAATAGCAGTTTGCCTATTGTCTGCAGCTGTAGTTTCCTGTAAAAAGGAAGCTGCAGTTGCAGATACAAAACCGGTAAATGATTCGGTTGCTACAACGAAAGTCAAAGAAGATCAATACAAGCCCATAGACACAGTGTGTTCATCCACCAACAAAACGGAGGATTATATCACGTCACTTCAATGGTATCGTACCAAAATCGAAAAAGAAATACCAGGAAACAGTCCGGAACAGAATGATAAAGTATACGAGGATTATTTAAAAATAAGAGGAAAGTATACCGAATGTCTGATGAATATGCATACTGATGTCTTAGATAAATATGTGAATTATTATAATTCCGAAAAGGATCAGTACAACCTTCCGGATAATGTTAAAAAAATAGCCTCAGAACTCAAAAAAGCAGGTCTTGAATTCAGGGAAGTAGGAGAAGGAATGACTGAAATATGGACCATTCCGGGATATTATTCTTCACTTTTTAAGAATAAAGTAACTCCGGATTATGAAGCCTATATTTCTCAGACTGACAAAGAAAGTGAAACCAATTATGCAGCAGATGCAGGATTGATAATCAGCTGGGAGCAACTGGGAAACAGGCTGATGTTCTGGGAAAATTTTATGAATAAATATCCTGAGAGTAAGCTGATAAAGACTGTAAAACAAGACTATAACTACTACCTGTCCGATTATCTTCTGGGAATGGATAATACGCCAACCTACGAAAGAGATCAGGACAAAGGAACCGGAAAACTAAACGATGAAAACACAGCGGAATTTAACAGGATCATTAAAAAATATCCGAATTCCAATACGGCAAAAAAAGCAAAAGAAGTAATCACTCTTTTTGATGCACAAACGCCCGTAGATCAAATAGATGAGAGAATTAATGGAGAACGATAATATTAGTAAATTTTAAATAAGAAAAAAAGTGAAAGTTTCAAAATTAGCAGCGAACCTGATCGGTTCTGAAATTGTAAAAATTGGTAACGAAGTAAATGATCTAAAAGCAAAAGGAGCGGAAATTGCCAATCTTACTATTGGTGATCTGAATTCTAATATCTATCCTATTCCGGCATTGCTGAAGGAAGAGATTCAGAAAGCATATCAGAATAATCTGACGAACTATCCTCCTGCCAACGGACTTTTATCTTTAAGAAAAGAAGTTTCCAAAGACCTTAAAAAAAGATGGAACCTGGATTATTCTCCGGAAGACATCCTGATCACAGCAGGATCAAGACCTTTGATCTATGCCGTGTACAAAACCATCGTAGACGAAGGAGATAAAGTAGTATATCCTACACCATCTTGGAACAACAACCACTATGCTTACCTTACTTCAGCCAACGCTGTAGAAGTAAAGACAAAACCGGAAACCAACTTCCTTCCAACAGCAGATGATTTAAGACCTCATTTGGATGGAGCCGTATTATTGGCATTGTGTTCACCATTGAACCCTACCGGAACTATGTTTACAAAAGAACAGCTTTCAGAAATCTGCGAATTGGTCATTGCTGAAAACAAAAAAAGGGGAGCAGATGAAAAACCGTTATACTTAATGTATGACCAGATTTATTCTTGCCTTACTTTCGGGGCTGAGCACGTAGATCCGGTTTCTCTTTTCCCGGAAATGAAAGATTATACGATCTATATCGACGGTATTTCAAAATGCCTTGCAGCAACAGGAGTACGTGTGGGTTGGGGATTCGGTCCCGCTCATATCCTTGATAAAATGAAAGCACTTCTTACCCACGTTGGAGCTTGGGCACCAAAACCGGAGCAGGAAGCAACCGCTAAATTCTATGAAAATCACGAGAATGTAGATACTTTCGTTAATGATTTTAAAGCTAAACTTGAAGAAAGCCTAAAAGTTCTTCACAACGGAGTTCAGGATTTAAAAGGAAAAGGACTTGCTGTAGACAGTATTGAACCAATGGGAGCTCTTTATCTTACCATTAAATTAAACTATATCGGAAAAACAAAACCAGATGGGGCGGTACTTGAAAACTCTTCGGACCTTGTTTTCTACTTAATTAATGAAGCAGGAGTGGCGTTAGTACCATTCTCAGCTTTCGGAGAAGAAAAATCAGAACCTTGGTTCCGTGCTTCTGTAGGAGGATTAGCCGTAGATGAGATCAAAGGAATGCTTCCAAAACTGGAAAGCGCTTTGAACAAATTAAAGTAATTTTCCAATAAAATATAAGCTTCGACTCTGCCTGGCATGACACTGTTTGATCTCAAAAAGAGTATTAGACATGTCACGCTGATCGGAGTCGAAGCGTTTTTATATCCTATAAAACCATGAAACCTCCACGGAAATCCTTTCTTGAAACAAAATATTTATTTTTTTCAACACTGGTGATCATCACGGTAGTCATTCTAAGTGTATGGCTTTCAGGAAAAGCAGATCATCGTTCCCTTTTTCAGAATTCAATCTTATCAACATCCGTTTTGGCCGGAGCATTTTTCCTGTTTATCAGCATAGGTCTCTATTCTGGCTTAAAATTAAAAGATAATGTAGGAAATATTTTAAACAAAGAAAGAATACAAAGGTATGCAGATAAAACGCCAAAATTTAATGGTTTCGAATTTGATCCACCCGCTGTAGGGGATGGAATAGGAGGTGTTCTTCTTTCTATTCTTGCATGGATTGTAATTTCCATTCTGCTCATTTTTCTTTCTTATTTTTTCGGACTTTTCTTTTGGTCAGCCGTATTTCTGCTGGGAGCAATTTTGTATTGGGTGTTTTTCAGAGCGCTCAGATTGGTTTTCAAAAACTCAGGAAAATGTAAAGGAGATTTGCTAAAAAGCCTTGGGTTCGGACTTTTTTACTCTTTTCTTTATATTTCATGGATGTATGGAATTATTTATTTGATCAAATATTTAAACTGAAGTAGCGTTTATTTATAAAAAATTAAATAAATATTAAAAATCAGGTTGCTTCTTTGTACTAAGCTCAACTAGGGATTACCTTTGGGGCTTTTACACACTTAAATATAATAAAGTCGAAAATTACACGATGAAAAAACTGAGATTTCTACTCTTACCAGTTTCAATATTGGTATGCTCACAAGAGATTGACACATTGAAGGTGAAAGAGCTTCCAAAAGAACTGGAACTGCCAAAAGTACAAACCTACACCCTGAAAGACGGATCTGTCCGGACCTATCCAAAGCCGAAATTATTAGATTTTGTAACCAAATTACCCAGAAACTTTATCAACACCAATAAAGATTTCGTGGCTCAGGACCATGCCTATTATCTGGGAGGAGCTGTTGCAGCAACGTTGATTCTCCTGCCATTTGACCAGAAACTGATCGACAATTCCAGAGAGCTGGCAGAAAGATGGGGAATGGATAAAGATAATAACTACACCAAAGTAGGTGGAGTTTTTAAAATCCCGAAAGATATAGGATCTACCCTGTACCTGATAGGAAACGGTTCCACATTAGTATTATTAGGAATTGGTTTCGGGACGTATGGGTTGATTAAGAATGATTACAGAGCACAGGCCACAGCCAGCGGTTTGATGGAAAGTTTAATTCTTTCCGGAGTTTTCACTCAGACCCTTAAAAGAATTACCGGAAGAGAAAGCCCGTTTATTGCAGAAGAATACGAACATAAAGGAGGGGCATGGAATCCTTTCCCAAGTTTCTCAGCCTTCGGAAAAAATACCTCGAATTACGATGCTATGCCATCCGGACATTTAACCACTTTTATGGCAGGTATCACCGTGATTGCAGACAATTATCCCGATGCAAAATGGATTAAACCTGTAGGATATACACTGGCAGGAGCACTATGCTTTCAGATGATGCAGAGTAAAGTTCACTGGGCTTCAGATTATCCTTTAGCCCTGTTAATGGGATATTTTATCGGGAAAACCATCTCAAAAAGCAGATATACTTCATCAGAAGGAACTATCGGAAAAACAAAATACAATCTCAATTTTACCGCGTCCCGCCAATGGGAATACAATATGGTAGGAGTAAAACTCTCTTTTTAAGCTGCTGAAATCTCTGTTTTGTAGAGTAAATAAGATACTTTTCACTACATTTGGTCTCAGGATAAAAGGATTATTCAGGCTTTTGAAAATGCCGGAATGAAACCTGTTGATTTTAAAAGAATTACTTAATATCGTATTGAATGAAAATAATCGCTGTCATCCCTGCCCGTTACGAAGCAAGCCGTTTTCCGGGGAAATTAATGCAGATTTTAGGAGAAAAAACCGTGATCACCACCACCTATCAGAACGTAGTGGAAACCGGGCTGTTTGATGAAGTATTTGTAGCTACAGACTCCGAAATTATTCTTGATGAAATTGTAAAAAACGGTGGTAAAGCCGTAATGACAGGGCAACACGAGACAGGAAGCGACCGTATTGCTGAAGCAGTACAAAATATAGACTGTGACATCGTGATCAATGTTCAGGGAGACGAACCTTTCCTGAAACTGGAACCTTTACGCCAGCTGATTGAAGTTTTTAAACATGATGACCAGCAGGAAATTTCCTTAGCTTCTTTAAAAATTCAGCTGCATGAAAAAGAAGAAATTGAAAATCCGAATAACGTAAAAGTAATTACTGATAATAACGGTTTTGCCCTGTATTTCAGCCGTTCCGTAATTCCTTTTCACAGAGAGATTTCCTATGATGTAAGCTATTTTAAACATATCGGCGTATATGCCTTCAGAAAAGAAGCCTTGCTGCAGTTTTCAAAACTGGCAATGAAACCATTGGAAATTTCTGAAAAAATTGAATGCATCCGCTATCTGGAATACGGAATGAAAATCAAAATGATAGAAACCAATTTCGTAGGAGTAGGCATAGATACACCGGAAGATTTGGAAAAAGCCCGAAAGTTAATTTAGAATAAGCAAATTAGCGAATTGGCCTTTTAGCACTTTTGCAATTTCACATAAATCCCCCTATATTTGAATTTATAAATAAAATTAATGAAGAAGTTACTACTCGTATTTGGACTGATATTTTCGCATGTAATATTCGGACAGACCGCAAAGGAAATTATTGACAAGAATATTGAATTATCCGGAGGGTTAACCAATTGGAAATTGTTGAATTCAGTATTGCTTCAGGGAAAAGTAGTATTGGGAATCAAAGATGAGTATCCGATAAGAATTTTTCAGCAGCGTCCGAATCTTACTAAAACATTGATTACTACCGGAGGAAAAGAAACCGCGATTGAAGGTTTTGACGGTTCCAAAGGCTACGCAATGAACTATGCGGCCAATAAGCTTCAGGAATACCCTGAATATGTGCCGGAAAGTTTTGATAACGACTTCATTGACTGGGAAAATAAAGGATTTGATGCCAAATACCTTGGAAAAGAAAAGGTAGGAGAGATCTACTGCCATAAAGTGGAACTTACCAAGAACGTTAATAAGAATATGTATTACTTCGATACAAAAACTTATATGCTGATAAAAGAAGTGAAAAAAGATGAAACGCTTGTCTATTCTGATTTTAGAAAAGTAGGAAACCTTACAATGCCTTTCAGAATAGAATCTTCAAGTACTAAAAAAGACGGAGATTATGTGATGTTATTAAACAAAATAGACATTAATAAAGTATTTCCGGCTAATATTTTCAAGTTTTAATCCAACTGCAGTCCGCTGTACAAAATGATAAAAAAATGAAAAAGATTTTTTTAATGCTGCTTTCCTTCGTCGCATTTCTGCAAAGC
The DNA here is from genome assembly GCF_003663845.1 of Chryseobacterium sp. 7. NCBI lineage: Bacteria > Pseudomonadati > Bacteroidota > Flavobacteriia > Flavobacteriales > Weeksellaceae > Chryseobacterium > Chryseobacterium sp. 7. The sequence goes on along the minus strand of NZ_RCCA01000001.1, from coordinate 2,346,588 downwards.
TGCACCAACCAGAAAAGTGAAATTTCAAAAACCAAAACCAACGAACTTATGGGAAAAACAATATATGACTTCAAAGTAGAAAGTCTTGATGGTAAAGAAATCAACTTTGCAGATTTCAAAGGAAAGAAAATCCTGATTGTGAATACTGCTTCAGAATGCGGATTTACCCCTCAGTATGCAGATCTTGAGAATTTGTATGAGCAATATAAAGATAAATTGGTAGTTATAGGTTTCCCTGCTAATAATTTTGGAGGACAGGAGCCAGGAACCAATACTGAAATTGGAGCTTTCTGCCAGAAAAACTATGGGGTAACATTCCCGATGGCGGCTAAAGTTTCTGTAAAAGGCGATGATACAGCTCCTATCTTTAAATTCTTGACAGAGAAAGAATTAAACGGAGTAAAAAATACAAGCATCCTCTGGAACTTCACCAAATTCCTGGTAGATGAAAACGGAAAGCTGATAGACACTTTTGTAAGTACTACAAACCCTAACGGTGAGGCGATTACAAAGTATCTGAAATAAAGATAAAAAACTATATTTTTACAAGTGGGTGTTTACATCCACTTTTTTTATTTTTAAACTTAATAAACGATCTCTATGAAAAAAATAATTTTTACCCTTTGTGTCCTGGCTTCATTTATGTTAGGATTTGCTTTTAAGGCTGTTAAGGAAAACAGTTCTGATGATACGAAAAGAGTAACCGGCATTGGCGGTATCTTTTTTAAATGCAAAGATCCTAAGAAAATGAGAGAATGGTATGAAAGCCATCTTGGTCTCAATACGAACGAATATGGAGCCGTATTTGAATGGTTTCAGGGTGCTGATAACTCTAAAAAAGGATTCAGTCAGTGGAGCCCATTCAGTGAAAAAACAAAATATTTTTTGCCTTCCGAGAAAGATTTTATGATCAATTACCGTGTAGAAAATCTTGAAAAGCTGGTGGAGCAGTTAAAAAAGGAAAATGTAATCATAGTTGATAAGATAGAAACGTATGAATATGGGAAATTTGTCCATATCATGGATATTGAAGGCAACAAAATAGAACTTTGGGAGCCTAATGATGTTGAATACGAGAAGTTAGGACAGAAAATGAACAGTAAAACAACAAAATAGGTAATAGATTATAAGTGATAGGTAGCAGGAATTAGGTTTTAGGGAAATTACTAAGAAGGTTTTCCTCTTTAACACGAAATACATTACCTCTCATCCCAAATCATTCATTACTTTTCTCTGCAAAACAAAAGATATTTCCAAGTTTTATACTGGAGTAGCCGTTGCTTTTTATTTTTGAAGAATTAATCATTGCCTTTGCCAGAATATCAGTTGGCAGAGGCTTTTGACTTTCCAGTAAACCTAATTTATTCGCGAATTTGATGATCCGGCTGCCTAAAACTTCTCCGGTTCTTTCAGAATCTTTTCGTTCAAGCATTCCCGGTTTGAAAATAGTAATCTTATTGAAATGTAATTGTTTTACAGCTTCTTCCAGTTGTCCTTTCATTTTAGAATAGAAAATCTTAGAATCGGGATTCGCGCCATAAGCTGACACCAGAATATAATCTTCCACCTGATTCTCTTTCGCTGCTTTTGCAAATTCATACTGATAGTCAAAGTCTACTTTCTTTTGGGCTTCCTTGCTTCCGGCATCCTTTAAAGTAGTTCCCAGACAAGAAAATGCTACATCTCCTTTCACCATCTCTTTCCACTCCTCAGGCTTTTCAAAATTCACAACATGAACTTTAAGCTTATTATTCTGAATATCGACAGGTTTTCTGACAAAAATATCCACTTCATCAAATTCTTTGTCATTCAATAATTGATTGACGAGATCTTTTCCTGTGGCACCTGTAGCGCCTATTACCAGAGCTTTCATAATAATTGTGATTTTGCGGGATTATTTCTTTCTTAAATTTACTAAATTTGAATCAAAGATTAAAGAATTATATCATTTAATCATTACTAATTACTGATCACTCATTACTCATAATTGCATGGATGCCAACGAAATTTTAGACTATTGTCTTGCTAAAAAAGGAGTTACGGAAAGCTTTCCGTTTGATAACGAAACACTTGTACTTAAAGTAGATACCAAAATGTTTTTACTGATGGGCCTTGAAAGACAGCCTTTGGCAATTAATGTAAAAACAGATCCTGAGTGGAGTGCAGAACTTCGTGAGCAATATCCTCAGATTACAGGAGCCTATCATATGAACAAAACCCACTGGAATTCTGTATTACTGGATGGCTTGAAAAGAGATCTGGTCTTTAAACTTATTGATCAGTCTTATGATCTTGTTTTTAAATCTCTGACGAAAAAAGCTCAGAATGAAGTGAATTCACTATAAATGATTGAAAATAATTGAGGTACGAAATTTGTTGTCTATTATCGGTGAAATATATATTTAACGTTAATAAAATAAAGAACAAATGAGAAACTACCTTTTATTATTCGCAGCAACAGGAGCTTTAATGCTATCAAGCTGTACCAATCCGGTAAAGAAAAGTACTACAGAAAATCCAACTCCTGAAGCCTCCACGGCAGAAGCTTCCTCTGAAAATCTTAAACTGGAATTTACAGGTTCAGATCATTTTGCTATTAAAAACCCTAAATTTAAAGTAAGTTTATATGCTCACGATCCGCTTATGGCAGATGCTCCGGCTACATTAATTACCGAACAGGAGTATGAACAGACATCGGTGCCGTTTACAATCGATATGCCAGTTCCTAAGGATGCTGCCAGTCGTATTGATCCCAAAATTGCAGACCGTATGAAATATTACGTTTCCATCAAATGGGATTCTGACGGGGATGGCAAAGCAGGGGAAAAAAGAGATATTTATATTGACCATGACAAAGAATTTCCTAATGTGAAATTGAATGGAGAGCCACAAAAGATTTATCTTAAAATATTGAAATAAATAAAAAGGCTATTCATTATTGAATAGCCTTTTTTGCAAATAAATCTTTATATCCTAATGCTTTCTTTTCAATCAGATGCCAGGAAATATATCCTAACATAAATGAAAGCGGTAATGTAATAATCATCAAAAGAACCGGATCCAGCTTAAAAAAATACATCAGTGTCTGCTGTACAGGAAAAGAATAAATATAAATTCCGTAGGAAGTGTCTCCTACTACTTCCCCAAGCCTGTTAATATATTGGGTTGATCTTTTACCAAGAAGAATGACTAATATAGGAATCGTAATATAACTGGCATATATAAAAAAGCCCATATAGATACTCAGAGCAAGTACAATAAACGAAAGGATAATAAGAATATTCTCTGTTTTTTTACTTTTTATATCCAAATAGGTTAATACCATTCCGGCTGTGAAAAAGCACATCAGATTATAAAAACTGCCGCTGCCCAGTTCCATTCTTCTGAATACTCCAAAAAGAAAATCAGGATGAAAAATGGTTAAGGCATAGCTTATTATAAAAAGGAGGATCACAACTATTTTCATGAATTTTTTCTTCCTTATAAAAAATAAGAATGAAACCATGATATACATGCTGAATTCATAGCATATAGTCCATAAACTTCCATTGATACTGTGTTTGTAAGGATTGTTTTCAAAAACACCGTCAATACCTTTCTGACGGAAAAATAAAGTTAAATTTTGAGGAATATAAGTGTATACCGACTTATTATGCAGATAAGGAACTGAGCTTTCATACACCGCGGGTGCGAGTAAAACGGTAAGAAAAAGAACTACGAATAATGCAGGGTAGAGCCGTAGAAGCCTTTTCCAATAATAATCGGCTAAGCCTTTACAGCGAAGAAGACTGTTAAAAATTAAATATCCGGAGATAATAAAAAATCCGTGGACACCAACGTATGAAAAATTCATCTGGCTTTTAGTGATCCGGGATAATATATCGCCTTCAGTAGCGCCTGACAAGGCATAAGAATGGGAAATAATTACAAAACTTGCAAAAATAAATCTAAGAAAATCAAAATTGTTGATTCTTGAAATCATAATCCTGGGTGTGTTTTTTATCCAGGTCCAGTCTTTCGATAAGCTTTTCTAAGCTTTCAAATTTAATTTCATCATGAAGGAAATCTCTGAACCTGACGGTTATTTTTTCATCATATATATCGTCATTAAAATCCAGAATATAAACTTCAACAGTTAATTTTTCTCCGTTTACGGTAGGGTTGGTGCCCACACTCAGCATTCCTTTATATGAATTACCTTTTATAAATACTTCTACAATATAAGCTCCTTTTTTGGGTAAAAGCTTAATAGATTCCGTATCAATATTGGCGGTAGGATAACCAATGGTTCTTCCGATCTTCTTTCCGTGGACTACTGTACCAGATACTGAGTAGGGATACCCCAGCATCTCATTAGCTTCTGTAATATTTCCGGTTAAAAGAGCATTACGAACCTTTGTTGAACTGATATTATTTTCGTGGATGTTAATGGCTTCCATTTGTTCTACTTCAAAATCAAGCTCTTTGGATAATTTCTTAAGAAGCTCGAAGTTTCCGCTTTTATTTTTTCCGAAGGAATGGTCGTATCCTATAATAAGGTATTTTACATTGAGTTTATCAACTAAAATCTGACGTACAAACTCTTCTCCGGTTAAGTTTCTGAATTCTTCATCAAATTCTTTCAGGAACAGATTATCAATACCATATTTCTCCACCAGCTGTTTTTTTTCTTCCAGCGTATTCAGCAGTTTTAGATCTTCATTAGGATTAAAAACAAACCTTGGATGCGGCCAGAAAGTAAGGATAGCAGTTTCCAGATTATTCTCTGTACCTACTTTAGTCAGTTCATCAATGATACTCTTGTGCCCGAGATGTACCCCGTCAAACATACCCAAAGACAATGCTAAAGGCTTTTGAGAAGAGTAATCTGTAAAATTCTTGAAAACTTTCAAAACGGAAAAATTTGATTGCAAATATAGAAATAATGTACCAATGTATCAATATAACATAGAGTAATACCCGTAACCTTAACATTGTTACCCGAATATATTGCTATATCGGGATATTACTAAAATAATCTATTCTCAAAAAGCATGATAAAAATCTTTTTTTTACCAATTGCGGGTTTATGAAGAATCACTATATTTGCACCAAGAAAAAATTTAGCAATGGCAAACCAAATTAAAGGTAAAATTTCTCAAATTATTGGTCCGGTAATCGACGTTGTCTTCACAGATGTGGAAGCTGTTCCAGCAATCTATGACGCGTTAGAAATTACAAAAGAAAACGGTGAAAAAGTAATCTTAGAAGTAGAACAACATATTGGCGAAGATACAGTAAGATGTATTGCAATGGACGCTACTGACGGTCTTAAAAGAGGGCAGGACGTAATTGGATACGGAAATCCTATTATGATGCCTATCGGTGAGGCGGTAAACGGAAGATTATTCAACGTTGTTGGTGATGCTATCGACGGACTTCAAAATATTTCTAATGAAGGTGGTCTTCCAATTCACAGACCAGCTCCAAAATTTGATCAACTTTCAACTTCTGCAGAAGTTTTATTTACAGGTATTAAAGTAATCGACTTAGTTGAGCCTTACGCAAAAGGAGGTAAAATTGGTTTGTTCGGTGGTGCCGGTGTAGGTAAAACAGTATTGATCCAGGAGTTGATTAATAATATTGCAAAAGGACACGGAGGTCTTTCTGTATTCGCCGGAGTAGGTGAAAGAACGAGAGAAGGAAATGACCTTTTGAGAGAGATGTTGGAATCAGGTATTATCAAGTATGGTGATGATTTCATGCACTCTATGGAAAACGGAGGTTGGGATCTTTCTAAAGTAGACTTAGAAGCTATGAAAGATTCTAAAGCTGCATTCGTTTTCGGACAGATGAACGAGCCGCCAGGTGCAAGAGCGAGAGTAGCACTTTCTGGTCTTACATTGGCTGAGTACTACAGAGATGGTGGAGAAAGCGGACAAGGTAGAGATGTACTTTTCTTCGTAGACAACATCTTCCGTTTTACACAGGCTGGTTCTGAGGTATCTGCACTTCTTGGTCGTATGCCGTCAGCAGTAGGTTACCAACCAACACTAGCTTCTGAAATGGGTGCGATGCAGGAAAGAATTACTTCCACTAAAAACGGTTCAATTACTTCAGTACAGGCGGTATATGTACCTGCGGATGACTTAACTGACCCGGCTCCTGCAACTACGTTTGCTCACTTGGATGCAACTACGGTACTTGACAGAAAGATTGCTTCATTAGGTATCTATCCAGCAGTAGATCCACTTTCTTCTACTTCAAGAATTCTAAACCCTGAAATTTTAGGGAACGATCACTATAACTGTGCTCAGAGAGTAAAAGAAATCCTTCAAAGATATAAAGCACTTCAGGATATCATTGCAATCCTTGGTATGGAAGAACTTTCTGAAGAAGATAAATCTGTTGTTTACCGTGCAAGAAAAGTTCAGAGATTCTTATCTCAGCCTTTCCACGTAGCAGAGCAGTTTACGGGTATCCCAGGATCATTAGTAGATATCAAAGATACTATCAAAGGTTTCAACATGATTATGGATGGTGAATTAGATCACTTACCAGAAGCAGCTTTCAACTTGAAAGGAACCATCGAAGAAGCTATCGAAGCTGGACAAAAAATGTTAGCTGATAACGCATAAATTATTAACAATTTGAGATTTGAAATTTGAAGTTCTATGAGTAATTTCAAATTTCAAACATCAAATTTCAAATTTGTTTCTATGAATATAAAAATTTTAACACCAGAATACGTAGTTTTTGAAGGAGAAGTAGACTCAGTATTATTGCCTGGAAAAAATGGTGAATTTCACATCATGAAAAACCACGCAGGAATTGTTTCTTCTTTAATCGGAGGTGAAGTAAAGCTTTTTGCTAATTCTATTGATGAGGCTTTTGCTAAAAACTTTACTAAAGAATCCGGAAAAGACTCTGTTTTTGCTTATGCTATCAAAAGCGGTGTTGTAGAATTTAATCATAATAAAGGAATTATCCTTTGTGAATAATTAAATGAAAAGCTAAATATATTTTCAAGAAAGTGTAACTTTGTGTTACACTTTTTTTATGTATGTAAAAGTCTGATGGTATGAAGAAAGGCATAATCATATTTTTTACAATTCTGGGTGTTTTCCTCCATGCTCAGAATATCAAAACCAAGAGAGGAATTATCAATCTTGACGGCATTCCGGTAGCTAAGCTCTCCAGCAAATCCAGCGAATATACTTTTATGGATTTAAAAGAGACTCCGCTCTATACGATAAAATTCATTGATAAAAGCATCGTTGATTCTGTTCGTGACAGCTATATCATTGTCAATAGAGTATACAACAGAGATAAAACCATTGAGATTGATTATTCATCACCTTCTGCGTTCTCCGGAGAAGAAAAGTCAGCCGTTTTTACTTCCGTCAAAGATCTTAAAATCATTGATAATAAAGGAATCAATGTCAAAAACCTTGATGAGCTTTTCTCTAATGTTCCCAAAAGAAAACTGGACACTAAAACCAAAGACGCCTACACCATCAGAAAGAAAATAGATAAGATGAATATTGAGGTGAACAAAGTGGGAGAGATCCTCAGTAATGGTGTTCCCGTAGGATATTTTACCAATTTACCCATAAGTTTCGGCTCAGAAGATACCATTATGGACAAGACCCCTATAGATATTGAGATCTATGATGCTAAAAGCAAGCTTATCGGGAGATATATCACTACAACAAAACAATTGAAGACAGCGGGAGGAAAATCTTTTACCATATACAAGGAAATGTCTGGTAGAGCCTCTATTTTAAAATTCCCAACCTATAAAGCATTGGCAGAACGTATGGCTATTATGGATCCGAATTTTATTAAAATTCAGGAAAAGGTATCTGTAGGAACCGTATCAAAGGAAACTCCTAACTGATTTATTTATCAATAGGAATTCCTTCGGTATGAAAAATAGAAAATTTTATTCTCTTAAATAAAAATCTGAGTAAATCCAATCCGTGTAATCTGTGAGAGATTATAATTCAATCAAGTCTTATTCATCCAGAAAAATAAAAATTCACAAAAAATTCTGCAATTTCAAAAATCCCTGAAAAAAAACGAAAATTTTTATAAACTTAAAATCACGCCATTTTCCTTCAATTGCTGTATAGGTTTTGAGAACCAGAATAACTCAAAATCTTCAAAGTTTTCTTCAAATTGAGTCTTAAGTTGCTGAATTGTAGGTTTTTTAGAATTTTCAATCGCATTTTCTTCCAGTATGTTCATCAGCCATTTTGCTTTGTCCTGTTCCAACTCTACCTTCACAATATTGGTTTTTAAGTGGAATGTAAGAAGCGTATATGTACCAGAATATTTCTTGTTATTTTTTACGCGATTCTCAGCGATTACGTTTTTGGTCAAAAAGATAACTTTAGAATTTCCTTTCAAGCTAAACTGTCCATCTTCCAAAAGGCAGTCATGGATATAATCCGGATGAATGGTTGTTCTAGGAATTTTAAAATCAAACCACTCCTGAAGTGGAAGTTCGAAATTGACTCCATGCATATAATTGAATAGAGATTTTTTTAATCCGAAACTGAACTTGTTATGATCAATTCCGGTTTTATCTTTAAAATCGATATCATTGTTGGCAAATAAGATTTCCTGCTTTAGGGGAACTACTCCGAAATCTTCGGGGCTGATTCCTACAGGCGAATGAGCAGTCATGGCAAACTGATGCCAGAATCCGCTTTGAAGAATTCCCATTTCAAACATCTGCCGGATCATTTCCAGAGAATCAACGGTTTCCTGAACGGTTTGGGTAGGGTAGCCATACATCAGATAGGCATGAACCATGATTCCGGCTTCTGTAAAATTTCTGGTTACGTTGGCAACCTGCTCTACAGAAACACCTTTATCAATTAATTTCAACAATCGGTCACTGGCCACTTCAAGTCCTCCGGAAACGGCGACACATCCCGAAAGCTTTAGAAGGTAACATAAGTCACGGGTGAAACTTTTTTCAAAACGGATATTAGTCCACCACGTAACAACAAGGTTTCTACGGAGAATTTCCAGCGCTACTTCTCTCATCAAGGCAGGTGGTGCTGCTTCATCTACAAAATGGAATCCTGTTTCACCGGTTGTCCTGATCAGCTCTTCAATTCGGTCAACCAGAATTTTAGCAGAAATAGGTTCGTAGATTTTGATGTAGTCTAAAGAAATATCACAGAATGTACATTTTCCCCAGTAGCATCCATGTGCCATGGTCAGTTTATTCCATCTTCCGTCACTCCATAGGCTGTGCATAGGATTGGCGATTTCGATAACGGAAATATACTGATCCAGTTTTAAATCTGTATAATCAGGTGTCCCTATTTCAGATTGTTTATAATCATGTCTTTTAGAATTATTCCTGTAAACAACTTCATTTTTTTCGAGAAGGAAAGTTCTCTTGAATTCACCTTCCTCAGTATCAATTTTTAAATTCTGATGAAGAAGTTCAAGTGGAAGTTCACCATCATCTAAAGTAATAAAGTCAAAAAATTCAAATACTCTCTGATCTTTCACTTCCCTTAATTCTGTATTGGGAAAACCTCCTCCCATAGCCGTTTTAATGTGAGGATAATGTTTCTTGATCCATTGTGCACATTTGAAACCAGAGTACAGGTTACCAGGAAACGGTACCGAAAAACAAACCAGTTTCGGCTGAACAGTTTCTATTTTTTCACGAAGAATTTTTAAAGTAAATTCATCAATAAATGTGAATTCACCAGATAGTTTGGAATATAATTCATCAAAAGAATTGGCACTTTTCCCAAGACGTTCTGCATATCTGCTGAAGCCAAAATCAGAATCAATATTTTCTACAATATAGTCTGAAATATCTTCCAGATATAACGTTGCCAGATGTTTGGCTTTATCCTGAAGACCCATATTTCCGAAAGCAAATTCCATGTCATCCAGCTGATTGAAGCGGGAAGCTTCGGGAAGGAAATTCATACTACAGATCTGTCTTGCCAAAGTAGGAGTCTTATCCTGCAAAAAAGTAATAACCTGATCTATTGTTTTTAAATATTCTTCTCTTAGTGCATAAATTCTCTGAGAGTTTTCAGAGGTGTTATGAAGATCAATTTCTTTATTGAAAACCTTCTGAATTCCGTCTTTTGAAAATAATTCCAAAATAACATCTATCCCCAAATCTACCTGATATGCGGAAATATTTTTAGTATTTAAAAATCCTTTAATATAAGCCGTTGCAGGATAGGGAGTATTAAGCTGGGTAAAAGGCGGAGTAATAAGAAGCAGGTCTTTCAACAGAAATTTTTTGCAAAGTTATTCTAAAGTTTTTTTAGAAAAAAATTTTTTCCCCTGATTATAGATAATCAGGAAAAGACTTTGCGTTCGGTGTTATTATAATCTCTATTACAAGTAATCTTCTAAAATAAATTGGCAGGTTTATTAAACAAGGCATCCGGAGAATTGCTGTCGATAAAATGTAAAAAAGCATCTTCATCAAAATATCCGTCTTCATCAAGAATTTCAGTTTTTAGCAATCCAATTTCGCTAGGTTTTTCAATGCTGATATTCTCTATGAATTTTCCGGTTTTTCCGATGATTTCGTTATGAAAGCTAATGAGATATCTTGAATATATATTGCCTTCTGCTACCGTATAATGGCCGTTTTCTGCAATAAGAGAGGTCATAATACTTCCTCCGATATACGTTTCATTATCATTACCCGAAGCTCCAAATAATACTTTGGATGTAATATTTCCGGAACAGTACAGTGAACCATTGATAATGATATTTTTTGCCTGAATATTACCTGTAACAATGAGAATAATATAATCTTCCACAAACAGCTTTTCCGATAAGTCAAGATTATCTTCTATAAGAACAATTTTATATCCTTCATCTTCCGTAGTAATCAGTTCCAGAGAAGAACTGCTTTCATTTTGTATAAGAACAATTTCAGGGACATCATTTTCATTATTGATGTGCAGGGAAGCGTCTTTTATTTTTTCTGCTGTTTCATCATCCAGCATTTCGAGAAATTCTGCAAGACTTTCTTCATCTAAATTGCTTTCATCGAAAAAATTATTTTCCAGCGCTTCATGAGCTACATTATAAAGATTTTCTGATTTTTCTTTGAGCTTTTTATATAATTGATCTTTGGTGAGTTTTTGCAATTCTTTCATCGGTTTCAAAAGTATATACATTGGTCTTCAAAGTGAGGAAATACCTATTAATAGACAGATGCAATATAGTCAGATAAATTTTGTTATGCCAGAAAGTAAAGGATTTATTTTCTTAAATGTTTTCCGGCATAATATTTTTTTAGCTTAATATGATATTATTTTATCAATAGACTCACTTCTACGAACTCCTGTATGGTATTTTATTATTCTGATACAAAAAGGAACAGTATTAAAATAATTTTTTGATATTGATTTTTTAGCATGATTTATCCTTATAGTGTTCAATTTTTTTGATATATTGTAATGATGATTTACTCAAAATCTATATAACAAGTACATTTTATTTACAATGTCAAAAGAAACCACTCCGCTTGTAGAATATTTTAAAAGCTATATTCCGCTTTCAAAGAAAGAAACTGAGGTTTTGAATGAAAGATTTGTTGAAAGAAGAATCAAGCGAAAACAATTTATCCTGCAGGAAAATGAAATTTGCCAATATTATACATTTGTAGTTTCAGGATGCCTAAAAATGTACAATATAGATGGTAACGGGGAGGAGCATAATCTTCAGTTTGCTGCAGAAAACGACTGGATTGTAGATATAGACAGTTTTCATAATAAAAAACCAAGCCAGCTGTATATTTCAGCTCTTGAAACTTCTACTGTTCTGCAGATTGAGAAAAATGACCTTTGGTTTCTTTATACTTATTATCCCAAATTCGACAGGAATTTCAGGGTAATTATTGAACAAAAATTTATTGAGCTCCAAAACCGGGTGCTTCAAAATATAAGTGCTACCGGAGAAGAAAAATATGAATCTTTCCTGAAGCATTATCCTCAGTTGGCCAATCGGCTTCCCAATACCCAGATTGCTTCTTATCTTGGAATTACTCCGCAGTTTTTAAGCAAAATCCGGCAAAGAAGAATAAAAAGCTGACCCTATTTATCTTTTTATGAAACTAGTTTCATCATTTGCCTTACCAAATATCAAGATCAGTTCTTAAACTAGTTTGCCATTTTTTTGATGTCTTTCCACCTAATTTTGACATAGATAAATAGTAAAAATCAAAAGAAATGGAAACATTAAAAAAAGTGGCCGTTATCGGTCTTGGTAACATTGGAAAAGCAATTGCAGGTGATTTGGTTAATAACAGCCACCATGTGATTGTAGCGTCAAGAAATAATGAAGAGTCTGCTGACTTTGCTCAACAGTCTAAAGGTTTTGCCCAAAGTATGGATATTGATCAGGCGATTAATAATGCAGATATTATTATTCCGGCAATATGGTTTGGTGCTTTTAAAGAGTTTTTCAATGACCATGGAGACATTCTGAAAGGTAAAACCATTATTGATGTATCTAATCCTATTGCTCCGGATGGAAATGGAGGATTTAAAAAGATTATTGGAGAACAGGAATCTGCAGGAGAACTTAACAGAGCAGTGCTTCCCCAGGGTGCTAAACTTGCAAAAGCATTCGGCACATTGGGTGCTGGAAGTCTTGCAGGTGCTTCTAACATTAGTCCTGAAAAAGCGGTATTATTTTATGCTTCAGATGATGCTTCAGTTGACAAGGATGTGGAAGATGTAATTACAAATGCAGGATTTGATCCTTTAAAAGTGGGAGGGATTGATCAGTCGATCCGTATTGAAGTTTTTGGAGATCTGCATGAATTTGGAGCACTGGGAAAAACGGTGAGTCTTGCAGAAGCAAAATCAAAATTATAGGAAAACACTTACTCAAGTGATACAAAAAAGCCGGACTCATAAAGACGTCCGGCTTTTGTATTATTTTTTATATCCGTTAAGCATGACCTATTTTCTTTTGATCACCAATCACATTCAACGTAACTCCAAAAAGAATTAAAGTAATTCCGATCAACAGATTAGGAGTGAATTTTTCATGAAACATCAAAACACTGATCAATACAGCAACTACAGGCTCCAACGCTCCTAAAATAGCAACAGGAGTAGAGCCGATATATTTGATGGCAAATACCAGACATAAGCTGGAAATAACCGTAGTCAAAAATGCGAAAATAAGAAAGTTAATGAAAACCTCTGTTGAAGGAATAGCAAATGATTCATTCGCCATTAAAGCTTTGGTCATAAAGAATATTGAAGTGAAAAGCATAGAATAAAACGTCAGCTTAAATCCTGAAACCTTAATATTCGATTTGTTGACGATAACCATATATAAAGCATAGAACAGCGAACTTAGCATTACAATTCCCAGTCCTGCAAAATTGATTCCCAGTCCGTTTCCTTTTAAACATAAAACGATTACTCCCGCGAAAGCCAGAAGCAAAGAGGTTCCGGATAGCTTAGTAAGTTTCTCTTTGTAAAAGAAAAGCATGATCAACGCTACAATAATCGGGTAGACAAATAAAACGGTAGAGGCAATTCCCGGCGTGAGGAAATCATAACCCAAAAACAGAAATTCTGAAGAAAGGGCATAGCAGATTCCAAGGATGGCCAGAATTAAGGCTTCCTTTTTATTGATTTTAAAACTTTCCCTGGAATACAGCAGATATCCTCCCACCATTAAAGCTGAAAAGAAAAATCTGTAAAACAGTGTGATATCCATTGAAAAGTGTGCCCGCTTCACAGGCAGAATAAAAATCGGAATCAGACCATATGAAACAGCCGATAAAATTCCCAGTGTGTAACCTCTAAGTTTCATTTGCTTTTATAGGTATTAAACAAAAAAGCCACTGAATCAATCAGTGGCTTTTTCTATTTTTTAAGATTAAATCGGTTTAAAACTTAATCCTTGTTCCTGCAGTAATTTTTGCTCCTGCTCTTTGTAGTAGCCACCTACTAATTTATCATGAATCGCTTCAAACGCTGCCAGAGTTTCATTGATCTCTGCATCTGTATGAGAAGCGGTAGGAATCAGTCTTAAAAGAATCATTCCTTTAGGAATGACCGGATATACCACCACAGAGGTGAAGATTCCGTAATTTTCTCTTAAATCTTTTACCAATAGAGTAGCTTCTACCGGAGTTCCCTGCATCATAACCGGAGTTACACAAGTGTTGGTGTCCCCAATATTGAAGCCTCTTTCTTTAAGCCCGTTTTGTAGTTTTTCAACATTCTCCCAAAGTTTAGCTTTGATCTCAGGTCTTGATCTCAATAGCTCCAGTCTTTTTAATCCTCCGATTACCATTGGCATCGTAAGAGATTTTGCAAAGATTTGTGATCTCAGGTTGAATTTCAGATATCTGATGATTTCTTTGTCACCCGCAAGGAATGCTCCGAAACCTGCCATAGATTTAGCAAAAGTAGAGAAGTAAACATCAATCTGATCGTTACAATCCTGCTCTTCACCCACACCGGCACCAGTTGTACCAAGAGTTCCGAAACCGTGAGCATCATCTACTAATAATCTGAACTGGTATTTTGATTTAAGATCACAGATCTCTTTAATTTTTCCCTGCTGGCCTCTCATCCCGAAAACTCCTTCCGTAATAACAAGAATACCTCCTCCTGTTTCTTCAGCTACTTTAGTGGCTCTCTGAAGGTTTTTCTCAAGGCTTTCCATATCGTTGTGCTTATAGGTAAATCTCTTACCGGAATGAAGTCTTACTCCATCCACGATGCAGGCATGAGAATCCATATCATAAACAATCACATCATTTCTGCTTACCAAAGCATCAATGGTAGAAACCATTCCCTGGTAACCGAAATTTAATAAGTATGCTGATTCTTTTTTAACGAAGTCTGCCAATTCTCTTTCCAGCTGAAGGTGCTGATCTGTTTCTCCGGACATTGCTCTTGCTCCCATAGGATAGAACATTCCATATTCTGCAGCCGCTTTTGCATCCGCTTCTATAACTTCAGGGTGATTACACAGTCCTAAATAGTCATTGGCACTCCAGAAAATTACTTCTCTCCCCTGAAACTGCATTCTAGGGCCAATAGGTCCCTCTAATCTTGGGAAAATAAAATAGCCTTCACCATAATCTGCAAATTGTCCAAGTGGTCCTGGATTTTCTTTTATTCTTTCAAAAATATCCAACATTGTATCGTAATTTTTAAGTAAAAAAGCCTTTTTTGTCAGAACACGCAAAAGGCTTTATTTGTATCGTGATTTTATTCGTTCTTATTTGATAAACTCTGTTTTGAAAACTTCGTCATAATTGTGAACACAGTTGTTTACAAATCCCTGCTCGGCCATCCATTTATCACTGTATACTTTAGTGATGTATCTGGAACCGTGGTCAGGATATATTAAAACAACCAGGTCATTTTCTGTAAGCTCATGAGACTGGGCATACTGAATGAGTCCCTGTGTTACAGCTCCGGTAGTATAACCTCCCATGATGGCTTCTTTCAAAGCAATTTCACGGGTTCTGTACGCGGACATTTCATCATTTACCCTTACAAATTCATCTACCTTGTCGAAAAGCAGGGCTGCAGGGATAAGGTTTTTACCCATTCCCTCAATCTGATAAGGATGTACATCTTCTTTATGGATTTCTCCTGTCTCGTGATAGCTCTTTAATATGGAACCATCAGCATCCACACCAATGATTTTGATATCCGGATTTTTTTCCTTCAAAAACTTGGCAGAACCGGATAACGTACCACCAGTTCCGGTGCAGGCAAAAAGGTGAGTGATCTTACCTTCTGTCTGTTCCCAGATCTCAGGACCTGTAGTCTGATAGTGCGCATCAATATTAAGCTCATTAAAATACTGATTGATGTAAATAGAATTAGGTGTTTCCTGAGCGATTCTTTTAGCAACCTCATAGTATGATCTGGGATCATCTGCCGGTACATTGGCCGGGCATATATATACCGTAGCTCCCAATGCTTTCAGATAAGCAATTTTTTCAGGTTTTGTTTTATCACTTACTGCAAGAATACATTTATATCCCTTAATAATACATACCATCGCAATAGAAAACCCGGTATTACCGGAAGTAGTTTCTACAACTACAGAATCTTCTTTTAAAAGGCCTCTTTCTTCTGCGTTTTCTATAATATGACGTGCGATTCGGTCTTTGGTGGAATGTCCAGGATTATATGATTCTAACTTGGCATAAACGGTTGCTGGAATATCTTTTGTAACAGTATTTAGCTTCACCATCGGAGTGTGTCCTATCAGGCCAAGAATATTATCGTAAACATTACTCATTATTTGTTATTTTCAATAAAAATCTGACTGCAAAAATACAAAAAAATAAATAATTACTAAACTTTTGTTTGATTTCTAGGGCATAGTTTTGTAAAAAGTTATTTTTGTATTTACAGTTTTGACACGTCTATAATCGCAAATACTACGCCAAAATTTTTAAATTTTGTTAAAACCCGCATAAAATAAGATAAAAGCCTTATTTTCGCATAATTGATTTAATACTATGAAAAATTGGACTTTTAGGCAATGGAACACCGTTTCAGGATGGGTGATTTTCGTCATTGCGTTTTTCACGTACTTGTCCACCATAGAACCCAATTTCAGTTTCTGGGATTGTGGCGAGTACATTTCTTCTGCAGTAAAACTTGAAGTAACGCACGCTCCCGGAGCTGCTTTATTCCAGATAGTGGGTGCCGTGGCAGCCATTTTTGCATTAGGAAAAGGCGAAAACTATTCTATCGTGATCAACGCGATGTCTGCATTGTTCAGTGCGCTGACGATTTTATTTTTGTTCTGGACGATCACACATTTTGTGAGAAGACTTTTGAACAAAGATTTTGAAGAAATTACTAAACATCAGGAAATTTCTATTTTATTTGCCGGAGCGGTAGGAGCACTTTGCTTTACATTCTCAGATACGTTCTGGTTCTCGGCAGTAGAAGGTGAGGTTTACTCTATGGCTTCTATGTTTATTGCGCTTTTGGTCTGGTTAATCACCAAATGGGAAAATGAGTATAAAGCAGGAGACAGTGAAAGATGGATTATTCTTATTTTCTTCGTTTTAGGACTTTCTGTGGGAGTGCATATGATGTGTATGCTGGCAATCCCTGCGGTATGTCTGGTATACTATGCAAGAAATTATAAGTTTACCTGGAAAAACTTTATCTTGGCCAACCTTATTACCTTAGGAATTTTGATTATCGTTTTCAAAATTATCTTCCCTTTAATTATGACAATGTTCGGAAGACTTGAGATTTTCTTCGTAAATGGTCTTGGACTTCCTTTCCACTCAGGAACAATTGCAGCTTTTGTTTTGATGGTAGCGATCTGTTATTTCTTACTTAAGTATGCAAGAAAAGCAAAAAGAGATATTTATCAGACGGCTGCATTATCTGTAGTTTTCATGATGATTGGATTCTCTTGCTGGATGGTTATTCCTATCAGAGCGAATGCTAACCCGCCAATGAACCTTAATGATCCGGATACGGCAATTGGTATGCTGGATTATTATAACAGAGAACAGTATGGTGACTGGCCAACAATCTACGGACAAAACTATACCGCATTCCTTGATGCTAACGGAATTGAGAAAAATGAGGACGGAAGCTTCAAAACACAAAAAACCGGAGAGATCTACGAGAAAGATGAAAAAACCGGAACCTACAGAAAAACCGGAGACCGTTTCAATTATGTATTCAACAAGTCTCAGGTAAGCTTAATGCCAAGAATGTTTAATGAAGATAAGGATGTAATGGCCAACTATATTTCTATGTATGGTGCTCCTGATTTTACATTCAACTATGGTAATGAAGATGTGGCAGACAATCCACAGGCTAAGCAGATCTTTGATGAACTGAGAGCTAAATATGAAGACAAATCTATTACAGCTGCAGATTATCTGAAAGTAAAACCTTATAACCTGATCAATGTTCAGAAGCCTTCATTCCTTCAGAATATGGATTACTTTATCTCTTTCCAGAACGGATATTACTTTGTAAGATACCTGATGTGGAACTTCGTAGGAAGACAGAATGACCTTGAAGGAAATATGGAAAGCACAAAAGGAAACTGGATTTCCGGAATTCCTTTCATTGATAATGCTACGGTAGGAAATCAGGACAAGATGCCTGCAAAATTCATGAATGAAAGTACGGTGAAGTTCTTCTTCCTGCCATTAATTTTAGGTTTAATCGGATTTTTCTTCCAGTTAAACAGGGACTTCGGAAGATTCTATGCACTGTTATCCTTATTTATATTAACAAGTGTAGGAATTGTTTTCTATACAGGAGTAAAACCTTTTGAGCCGAGAGAAAGAGATTATGCAATGGTAGGTTCATTCTACGCATTTGCCATCTGGATTGGTTTGGGAGCAGGAGCTATCTTATGGTTCTTACAGTCCAAAATAAAATCAAACGGAGCCAACATCGGTTTAGGAGTGGTTTTATTAGGAGTACCTTTCATGATGGGCTTCCAGAACTATAATGTTCATGACAGAAGCAACAGGTATACAGCTTACGATTATGCCTATTCAGTATTAAAATCATTACCGAAAAATGATATCCTTTTCGTTTACGGAGATAATGATACTTACCCGGTTTGGGCGATTCAGGAGACTGAACAATTCAGAGATGATGTGAAGGTAGTGAACTTTACCCTTGCTTCAACTCCATGGAACCTTGATCAGATTAAAAGAAGAACGTACAACGCTATGGGAATCCCTAGCCAGTTGACCCATGACGATTACAGAGATGGTGTAAATGACCAGATTTATATGATGAAGAAGGAAGATTGGGAAGGTGTTTTCTCTATGTTGAAAGAACAGGGAGCTCCGGATACAGAATTCCAGTCTTTCAGAAAATATCTTACTCAGGATTCTTTAACACTGAAACAGGCAATTGAATTCATTAAATTCAAATCTCCTGAAAAAGACGAGTTATTGAAAATGTACTTCGGAGAAGAGAAATATGAAAAATATAATATTCTTCCGGTTAACAAATTCATCCTTCCGGTAAATAAAGAGAATGCTTTGAAAGCAGGAATCATCAACAAAGAAGATCTTCCAAACGTAGCAAATCAGATTATGATTACTTACAAAGGAAATACATTGTATAAAAACAACCTTATTTTGATGGATCTTTTGGCGAACTTCGACTGGAAGCGTCCAATCAACTTCTCATCAGGAGGTATCTATGACAGTGAGAATATTTTCTACCTGAACGATTATCTTCAGTTTGACGGATTCAGCTACCGATTAATTCCTATCCAAACACCTCCAACAGCTGATGGAGATATGGGAAGAGTAGATGCCAATTCTCTTTATAACGTAGTGAAAAACTTCAGATGGGGGAACTTCAAAAACTTAAATGCTCACTTTGATGAAACAGCTACTTCTAATATCATCAGCTACAGAATGTCAGCAAGCAGAGCTGCTTCGGCACTTGCATTAAGTGGACAGAAAGCGAAAGCATTAGAAATTCTGGACCTTGCAGCCAAAGAAATTCCTGCTGAGAAATATAATGATCCACGCTCATTAAGCTCAATTGTTTCGGGATACATCATCGCAGGTCAGGAGCAGAAAGGTCTTCAGATTGCTGAGGTACTTAAAAAAGGAATCTTTGAAGAATACGATTATTATTTAAGCCTATCCAAAGCAGACCAAAGTTACCTAAGAAGACAGATGAGAACAAAACCGATGGAATATTCTCTTGTGGTTTCTGCTGTAACGGATGCTTACACAAAAATCGGACAGAAAGAAAAAGCATACGCTTATCTGGTAAAATCCATAGAGCCAATTGATAAAAAGTTCAATGTATTTATCAAAGACCTTCAGGAAATGGGTAGAGAAAAGGCCATGAAAGAGTCTGAAAATGTTCAGCAGATCACGCCATTCTATCAGTATTTATTTGATGTGATGGAACCTTATGACTCCACTTATTCAAAAGAAAAAGAAAGTCAGATTACCAACGCAATTATCAAAGCAACAAAATAACATACTTTAAAACGGAACTTCGGTTCCGTTTTTTTATTTATTGGGAATCCTGAATATTAAGATTATATTTGTACAATTAAAAATACATAATGGCTGAAACAAAAAATAGCAGGTTCCCAATCTATGCTGTAATAGCTACTGTTGCTTTTAAGCTTCTTTTTTTACTTACGCATTACATTCAGGAAGATGCGTTTATTACATGGCGGGTCGCCCAGAATCTTCTGGATTATGGCGTAATTGGTTTCAATGGAGATACCAAAATTTCTGCGTCTACCACACATCTATATGTTTTTGTGTCTTATATTTTCAATCTTGTTTTTGGAAAAGAATACTTTATTGAACCTCTTCTGATTTTCAATTCGCTATTATTTACAATAGGAACTTTACTGCTTTCTCATTTGGTTCTTAAAAACCCTTGGCATAAAGCTATTTTTATATTTCTGATCGGTATTTTGCCGCCATCCATTAAAATCTCCATTCTAGGAATGGAGTATGGGCTTCTGTTCTTTCTGGAGATGTCATTATTATATTATGGTTTTTTTAAAGGCAAAAAATGGGTGCTGACAATTCTTCCGGTATTGATTATGTTTACCAGAATTGATACTGTGATCTTCCTTGGAATTGTATTTCTTGTAGACCTGTTCTGGAATAAAAAAATCAGATGGAATTATATTTTTGGAGGAGCCCTGGGGGTTTTATCCACGGTTGCTTTCAATTGGTTCTACTTTGGAGAATTGGTGAATAACACCATTACAGCTAAAAAACTTCTTTACAGTGAAAACTTAACGATCCAGCAGCATATAGGTTACTTTTTTAAAAGCTTCGGAAACTTCTGGGGAATGCTGAAAGTTCCCGGAGATTTTAATCCAATGACTATTGTGATCCTGATTTTTGAGCTGGTTTGCTTTATCTATCTGATCAGACAAAGAGAAAAAAGAAACTATTTTCTATGGATAATCTTCCTTTTCGGATGGGCAAAACAGATTATATTTATTTCTCAGAAAAGCTTGTTCGACTGGTATTACTGGGTGCCGCAACTTTTACTTTTCGTTCCTATTCTTATTTTTGTATTGGAGCAGAAAGAGAAGAGAAACCTGTGGTTGTCATTACTTGTAATATTCTATATTTTCCCGATGCTTGTTTTCCAGACTGTTCACTGTATTGCAACAGGAAACGGAGAATGGAACTACCGCAGAACAATTGGAACATTCTTAAACCAATATGAAAAAGATAAAAACCAGTGGATCTTATTGGAACCAGCTGGTTATGTACCTTATTTCTCAGGACTAAAAACGATTGATGAGGTTGGATTGGTAGATAAACAAATTCAGGAGGAGATAAAAAAGATAAAGTAAATTACTGGATCAATACCGTAAAAACAAGAAAACCGAAATATCTTCTTTCTTACGAAAACCTATACGAAGAAAAGAATGCAAATGCAGAGTATTATAAAACTCACTATAAGCTTTTGAAAGAATTCAGAGTAAAGGATCATCTGAAAAGTGACAATAAGATTTTAGAAAAAATTTACAACCTGAAACCTTCTGGAACAGACTATAATTTGTACATTAGAGTTGATTAAAAGATTTATAATCGCTCTAGTACTCTCAAACTCTAAGGCTCAAAAACTGCAACCTATTACCTAAAACCTAAAAAAATGAAATACTGTGCTTTTCTCCGCGGCGTCAATGTAAAAGGAACCAATATGAAAATGGCTGATGTATGCCAGGTTTTTAAAAATGCCGGAATGAAGGATGTGAGTTCAATTCTGGCTTCAGGAAATATTGTTTTTTCTTCGGATAAAAAGGTAGAGGAGCTGAAAACCATTTTGGAAAAAGCGATGTCGGAACATTTTTCTTACGAAGCCTTTTTGTTTGTAAAATCTCAGGAAGAAACGGAAATTTTCTGGAACAGTATTCCTTTTGATAAGAGTGATGAACTTCATATTTATGCTTTTGTCGGTATTCCGGGAGTGGAAAAAATTCTAATGGAGGAATTTCAAAAAGCAGGTCGGGTAGAAAATGAAAAGGCAGAAATCATTAATAATATATTTTACTGGCAGGTACCGAAAGGAAATACCTTAGATTCAACCTTTGGAAAAGTGCTGGGCAAAAAAAGCCTTAAAGATCAGTTTACCAGCAGAAACGTAAATACGTTTGAGAAGGTTTTAAAGAAATTTTAAATAAATCATTGCAGATGCTTCAACAGCTCAGTATGACATCGCTATAAAATAACATTAATGTAACGCGAATTCTGATGTGTTTGCCATAGAGTTGTTTATACTGGTTATCATAGTTTTCAAATTAATATAACAGATAGTATTAGGGCTGTCATGCTGAGCTTGCCGAAGCATTTATCAATTTAATAATCGGAAATTCAAGAATTCAAAAGACTCAAAAGACTATTTCAATCATAGCCTGTTAAAGCAATCAAATAATTTCCATTTGTGAAACTTTCTAAGTATTTTTACTGAACTTTTTAATTACAACAAAAATGATTCAGTATTTAGATAATATTTCGCACAAAGATTCAAAGAACTTTTTCCTTATTGCCGGACCTTGTATTATTGAAGGGGAAGATATGGCACTTAGAATCGCTGAAAAAGTAATCAGCCTTACAGATAAATATAATATTCCGTATATTTTCAAAGGAAGTTTCAAAAAGGCCAACAGAAGCCGTGTAGATTCTTTCACGACGATTGGTGAAGAGAAATCTCTTGAAATCCTTAAAAAAGTAGGAGAGACGTTCAATATTCCTACCACAACAGATATTCATGAAAATGAACATGCGGCATTGGCAGCACAATATGTAGATGTTCTACAGATTCCGGCATTTCTTGTTCGCCAGACCGATCTATTGGTGGCTGCAGCACAAACAGGAAAGTGTGTGACTTTGAAAAAAGGGCAGTTCCTTTCTCCGGAAGCCATGAAATTTGCCGTTCAGAAAATTACAGATTCTAATAACGAGAAAGTTGCCATTATTGAAAGAGGAAATTCTTTCGGGTATACAGATCTGATTGTAGATTACAGAGGAATTCCTACCATGAGAGAATATGCACCTGTGATTTTGGATGTTACCCACTCTTTACAACAGCCTAATCAAAGCTCAGGAGTTACGGGAGGAAGACCGGACCTTATTGAAACCGTTGCCAAAGCAGGAATTGCAGTAGGAGCAGACGGAATTTTCATAGAAACGCACCCTACACCGGAAACCGCATTGTCTGATGGTGCCAACATGTTAAGATTAGATTTATTAGAAGATTTGTTACAAAAATTGACAAGAATTAGAGAATCAATTTTGTAATTGTTAAAAAAACATTAATTTTAGAAATTCTAAAATATTTCTTTTGAAAAAACTAGTTTTACCGCTAAGCCTTATGGTCCCTGTACTGCTTTTCTCCCAACAAAGGAAAAAAGATACGGCGACCACTAAAGTGACCGATATAGAGGAAGTTGTCTTCCAGAAAAAAGCAACAGGAAGAACCAATGACCTTACCAATGTAAGAATTTCAGCGAAAGAAGCGAAATCAGTAGCTTCTATCAATGGTGGGATTGAAGGATTGCTTAAAACTTTACCTTCCGTAAACTCCAATACCGAGCTGTCTTCACAATATATGGTTCGTGGTGGAAACTATGACGAAAACCTGATCTACATTAATGATATTGAGATCTACAGACCTTTCCTGATCAGAAACTCTCAACAGGAAGGGATGAGTATCATCAACCCGGATATGGTATCCGCAGTGAATTTCTCAGCAGGTGGATTTGAAGCGAAGTATGGTGATAAAATGTCATCAGCTTTAAACATCTATTACCGTGAGCCTGAAAAATTTGAAGTTTCAGGAGAGGCCAGTTTAATTGGAGGAAGGCTTACAACAGGTCTCGCTTCAAAAAATAAAAAATTTACAGCCTTATTTTCCGGAAGATACAGAAATACCAATCTTGTTCTTAATACCTTAAAAGAAGATACAGATTTTAACCCTACGTATTGGGATTTTCAGTCTTATCTGAACTATCATGTAAGTGATAAATTTTCCATGTCATTCATCGGATATTATTCCAAGAATGATTATCAGATGATTCCTAAAGCGAAAAGTGTTACGTTCGGAAGCCTTCAGCAGCCTATTACCGTAAATATCGGCTATGGAGGGCAGGAAAACGACCAGTATAAAAATATGATGGGTACATTCTCCATGAACTATAAGCCTGCAGACAAATGGAAGCTTACCTTGGATGCCTTTGCTTATCAGAACAGAGAAAGAGAATATTATACCATACAGTCAGCGTACGAACTGCAGACTTTTGATCCTGTTACACAACAGCCTGTGACCTCTTTTGATGTGGGGGGACAAATAGAACATGCAAGAAACGATTTATTTGTAAGAACATACGGAACACAGTTCAGAGCCAAATTTTCTCCTAACGTTAATACCGATTTTGAGGTTGGATTCAAATATGAGAAAGAAAACCTGAAAGATCTTACCAATGAATGGAAATTGGTAGATTCGGCAGGGTACAGCCTTCCAAGACCGGAAGTGATTGACCCGAGAACCGGAAATACAGGAGATCTTAAGCTTGCGTACTATATTGCCGGACAAAATAATATTGAGCCGACAAGACTGTCTGCCTATGCTCAGTATTCACAGAAGTTTTATTGGGGAGCAAGTAAAGTATTTGTGAATGCCGGAGTACGTGTTGCGAACTGGAGTTTTAACAAAGAAACTATTTTCTCTCCAAGAGCTCAGTTTGCCATAAAACCAGATTGGGACAGTGATATGTTGTTTAAAATTTCCGGAGGTATCTATTATCAAGCTCCTTTCTATAAAGAAATCAAGGATTTAGATGGTAATTTTAATTCAAATATAAAATCACAGCGTTCTATCCAGGTAATTCTTGCCAATGATTATGAGTTCCAGATGTATGACAGGCCATTTAAACTGACTACGGAACTTTATTATAAGAAAATGGATAATCTGATTCCATACTATATGGATAATGTAAGGATCCGTTACTCCGGGCAGAATAATTCTAAAGGATATGCTTATGGTATTGATACCAGATTATTCGGAGAATTTGTACCGGGTGTAGATTCTTGGTTATCTGCAAGCTATGCCAGAGTTTATGAAAATATTGACGGAAAAGGAGATATTCCGAGACCTACAGACCAAAGGTTAAGGTTTGCCATGTTCTATCAGGATTATATGCCGAGCTTCCCGTCTATGCGTGTAAACCTTACTTTGGTATACGCTATGGGATTACCTACAGGAGCTCCTGTAATGTTCAACAGTAACGGACAGCCTGATTTTAATGCTGCTTACAACTACCAGCAGACACTTCCTTCTTACAAACGAGTAGATTTAGGACTGACGAAAGTATTTATCGATCCAAAAGAAAAAAATAAGAGATCCGGTTTCTGGGGGAATTTTGAAGAACTTACACTAGGTGTTCAGGTTTTCAATGCCTTTAATATCAACAATACGGTTGCGAACCAATGGATTACAGACTATAACAGCAATTATATGTATCCTGTTCCGGTACGTCTTACAGGACGTTTCTTTAACGTGAAACTGGAATTCAGACTATAGAATTGAAATCAAAAAAATACAGTAAAGGCTTTCGAAATTTTCGGAAGCTTTTTATTTACCCGAATTTTATAACAACATTACCAAATTCTATAACAACGGTCTCAGAGATATTTTTAACTTTGTCTTACCAATGAAAAAGATTCTGGCCATATTGTTTTCTGTTTTCTACTTCGGGTTTTCTTCCGGAGCAGCTTTCAGCATTCATTATTGCATGAAAGAATTTGTTTCTGTAAGCCAGAAAGCAGATGATATCTGTGGAAAATGCGGTGTTAAAGACAAAAAAGGATGCTGCAAAACAGAAATCAAAATCGTAAAAGTAGACGATTCCCAGAAGTCTGACTATCTGAATGTTGATTTTTTAAGTGCAGTTTCAGAGATTCCCGTAGAACATCAGTTTGCGGTTATTGACAAGTCTTTTTCTGCAACCAAATTTACCCAGATTCAAATTAATGCACCACCCGAATACAGGCCGGTAGCTATTTACATCAATCATTGTAATTTTAGAATTTAGAATCCGTCAGTCGTTTTTCGGTATAATTTATTTTATACTGTTATAAGCGATACGTTCTGACGCACTTACTGATGCGTTACCTTTATTCTTTATTAAAAATTAATTCTAAAAATTTAAAACAATGAAAAAATATATCATAACAGCAGCTTTATCATTATTCTCAATCGTTTCATTATCAGCACAGTCTAAAAAAGATGCTAAGGTTTCCAAACTGTATCAAAACTATATCGCCATCAAGTCTGCCTTAGCTTCAGATGATGCGGATAAAACATCAAAAGCCGCAACAGAATTCATTAAAACAGCTTCTACGATAGATTATAAAGTAGTTTCAGAAGGAAATCTGAACGTACTAAGAAAAGATGCTTCTGCAATTTCCGATGCAAGAAATGTTGCATCCCAAAGAGAAACTTTTTTAAACCTTTCAGACAATATGATTGCTTTAACCAAGCAGTTTAAGCTTTCTGATCAACCCGTTTATGTTCAGTATTGCCCAATGGCAGACGGAAGCTGGCTGAGCAATGAAAAACAGATCATTAATCCTTACTATGGGAAGTCTATGCTTTCATGCGGAAGTGTAAAGTCGGAGATTAAATAATTGCAGTATTATTCTATAAAATAATAAGTTGTATAGCTTGAGTTCTAATTAACTTTAAGCTATGCAACTTCTAAAAAGTTCGAAATATTATGAAAAAGCTGATAATGTTTCTGGTACTTTTGTTCTCTGTATTTACTTTCGCACAAACTACAAAAACATATTATACCTGTCCGATGCACCCGGAAGTAGTTTCCTCTAAACCTGGAGACTGTCCGAAATGCAAAATGACATTGGTAAAAAAGACGGTGGTTCTACAACCCAAAGCATCAGCTAAACCGGAAGTAAAGCTAATTCCTAAAACAGAGACAAAGACAAAGCCCTCGGAAACAAAAATAAATAAGGGTAAAGTTGAAAAAAGAGAAGCTGTTAAAATCATCGATAAGACAAAAGAAGCTGATAAAACGAAGATAGTGAGGTCTTATAATAAACTGGATATAAAAGCAGCAACGCCAGTTGAAGCTAAGGTTTTAACTCAATCTCAATCCAGATCTCAATCTATTTATACCTGTCCGATGCATCCTGAAGTAATTTCAGATAAGCCGGGAAAATGCCCTAAATGTGGGTTGGAATTGGTAGAAAAAGAAATTGATTCTGCTATAAATACGGAAAATCCAAAAGAAGAACGATCTGTTTTAAAACGGAATTCTGAAAACGGGAGAGTTACTTTTGGCGGAAAAACAGTTCGCTATGATCTGTATGTAAAAGATACCATTGTTAATTTCACAGGAAAAAACAGAAGAGCAATTGCGGTCAATGGTAGGCTTCAGGCTCCAACGTTATATTTTACAGAAGGAGACACCGCTGAAATGTATGTAAAAGATACCATTGTTAATTTCACAGGAAAAAACAGAAGAGCAATTGCGGTCAATGGTAGGCTTCAGGCTCCAACGTTATATTTTACAGAAGGAGACACCGCTGAAATTTATCTGCACAATATGCTTAAAGAAAATACAGGGTTGCACTGGCATGGAGTAATTCTTCCCAATGAGCAGGATGGGGTTCCTTATCTTACGACAAAACCTGTAAAGCCGGGAGAGACACATTTATACAAATTCAGAATTTCCCAAAACGGAACCTATTGGTATCATTCTCATGAAGCGCTCCAGGAACAGATAGGGATGAATGGTATTTTGGTATTCAAAAAAAGAGAAGGCGAACCCCAAACACAATATAATGCTGAAATCCCGGTATTATTAGGAGATTGGAGTGATGATGACCCTATGCAGATTGCAAGAAGGCTTCATATGGCCAATACAGATTGGTATGCTGTAAAGAAAAATGCAGTGCAAAGTTATTGGGAAGCCATTAAATCCGGAAACTTAGGAACAAAAGCTTTGAATGAATGGAAAAGGATGGAAGCCATGGATGTAAGTGATGTTTACTACGATAAATTTTTAATCAATGGTACTCCAAGTTCAGATTATTCTAATTTAAAAGCGGGTGACAAAGTACGATTGAGAGTTGCTAACGGAGGTTCTTCTACCTATTTTTGGCTGAATTATGGAGGAGGAAAAATAAAAGTAGTCGGAAATGACGGAAATGATGTGGTTCCCATTGAAGTTGACCGCCTGATTGTAGGAGTTTCTGAAACCTATGATATTGAAGTTACTATTCCTGAGAATAAAAGTTTTGAATTCAGAGCGACTTCTGAAGATAGAATAGGACATGCTTCGCTTTGGCTGGGTTCAGGAGAGAAGGTGGAAGCTCCCAATCTTCCAAGGCTGATGCTTTTTGAAGGGATGAAAATGATGAACGGCATGATGGAGATGAGCGGAAATATGAAACCAATGAACATGACGATGGGAAATCAGATGATGGATATGAACGAAGTGATGTACCCGGAACTTTCTGAAAATCAAAGAAAAACTACTGCAAAGCACATCAGTGAGATGATGGGAGTGAAAACCAAAGAAGATCATTCTCAACACTCCGGAATGGATATGAAGGACGAGAAAACAATCAAAAGACTGTCTTACAATATTTTAAAGTCTCCTGAGAAAACCATTTTTCCTTCAGACAGCATTCGTGAAATGAAATTTACCTTAGAGGGAAATATGAGTCATTATCTCTGGACGCTGGACAACAAAACGGTGACGGAGAACGATAAAATAATGATTAAAAAAGGAGAGATTCTCAGGATCAAGCTATACAATAATTCTATGATGCGCCATCCGATGCACCTTCACGGTCATGACTTCAGACTCATCAATTCAAAAGGAGAGTATTCTCCTCTGAAAAATGTAGTAGATATCATGCCAATGGAAACCGTGACGATAGAATTTGCGGCCAATCAGGATGGAGACTGGTTTTTCCACTGTCATATTTTATACCATATGATGGCGGGAATGGGAAGAATCTTCAGCTATGAAAATTCAAAACCTAATCCACAGCTTCCCAATAGAAAACTGGCCTGGAAAAACTTTATTCAGGATAATAAAATGACCAGTTCTATGGCCATGCTGGATGTAGCAAGCAATAAAATTCATGCTGAAACGATGACAATGTTCGGACCGAGATGGGCTAACCTGAATGAATTTCATTCTAACTGGAATTTCGATCATTTTGAAGGAAGTGCAAAAGTAGGTCGCTTTTTAGGAAAATTTCAATGGGCGCTTCCTTATGCAGGGTTCAGGGTTCAGAAAAACCATGAAATCATGGAGAGACAGATGGCAGAAGATATGGGAATGGATTTTCATGGGAAGAAGACCTGGTTCGGACAGCAGAAAGCTTCAAAAAACAGATTGGTATTCATGGTAGGGATGCAGTATGTATTGCCTATGCTGATTACAGCTGATGCAAGTGTAGACCAGAACGGAAAAGTATTATTAGAGCTAAGCCGTGAAGACATTCCACTTTCCAGAAGGCTGAGAGGAAACTTCAGTGTCAATTCAGATGGAGAGTTTTCTACAGGTCTCCGGTACATTGTTCAAAAATGGTTATCCCTTTCCGGAAACTATGATAATGAAATGGGCTGGGGTGCAGGTGTTACTCTAACGTATTAATTAAAACTAAATTGTATAAAAAGCGCCTCATTCATGAGGCGCTTTTGCTATAGCCATCTTAGTATCTATTGAATATTTTATGATCATTGAGTAATCATCATTATTTAAAATAAATCTTTTTTGCGAATTATTATGTGTTGATTATCAGTGTAATATTTATTTCATAAAAGTTTATGAGATTGTTTTTTTTTGTATTTTTGTGAAAACTTTTAAATACAAATAAAAAATGAAAAAGCAATTTTTAATATGTTCTTTGGTGATTTCATCATTGGCATATTCCCAAGTAGGGATAAATACTTCTGTTCCCACAAATACTCTAGATGTTAATGGTACTGCAAGAGTCAGAACTGTTAATCAAGGGGTAGGTACAGCTGAAATATATCCTCTGTATGTAGATAATACGGGTGTTGTTGTTAAATCCTCAACTTCACCAACTAATGGAGGTATAAGATCAAATACTGTCAACGTAGCAAGTGGTGGCACCGGAACATTGCTTGGAAGTATATCCAATGGTGTTTACAAGGCTCTCATTGTAACGGGTAATGGTTGTGCACTTTCTGCTTCAGCAGAATTTCTTATTAATATCAGCTCATTTAATAATTATTATGGTCTTAATGGCCAGGGAGGATTTGTTACTCTTGATACGAATAATCGACCAACTTTTACGCAGACAGTTGCTACTGCTATTGGGGTAACCTGGTCAGGTGTGCCAGGGTGCGCAGATGGAAGTAATGCTACATCTTTTAATTATACGTTGACAATGCCTGCTGCCGCTACAATAAATGTAGTAAACAATTCAAACGTGGCAAGAAATTATACCATAACACTTACAAGAGTAAATTAATAAATACTGATAAGAAAAATTACGATCTAAATAAATAAGCAGAGCCTGATTTTCAGGCTCTGCTTATTTATTTATTTATTTATTTTATTGAGACAGGAAGTTTTATTTGGAAGCTCCTGCGGTCTTTTCACTTTTTGCAGGAGTATAAGTTACTTTTGAAATATCAACAGTCATTTCTTTCAGACGTTTGGCTACATTTTCCGGCATTTCTTTCTGATATCTTCCCCCGATTACTTCAGAAAGAAATTTCTCTGTTTCAGCATACATCGCCATGCTGTTAATCGGTTTACGGAATCCATGACCTTCA
Source organism: Chryseobacterium sp. 7 (assembly GCF_003663845.1). Classification (NCBI taxonomy): domain Bacteria; kingdom Pseudomonadati; phylum Bacteroidota; class Flavobacteriia; order Flavobacteriales; family Weeksellaceae; genus Chryseobacterium; species Chryseobacterium sp. 7. The sequence continues at coordinate 2,315,752 of NZ_RCCA01000001.1, read as the reverse complement.
TCATCCGCTAAAATATAATTAACCTTTTTACCTTTATCACGAAGTGCAATGACAATCTGATCTGCCTCAGCCTGTTTTACTCTTGGGTCGTTTGCTCCCTGAACAATCAGTAAAGGTTTATTAATTTTATCCACACTGAATAAAGGGCTGGCATCATGCATGCGCTTTTTACCTTCTTCAGTTCTTGGGTCACCTACCATCCCATACAGAAAGGCACGTCCGGATTCCCAGTAAGCAGGCACAGAATCCAATAGGGTAAACAGGTTACTAGGGCCCACAATGTCTACTCCGGCAGCATATATATCTGGTGTAAATGCCAAACCTGCCAGCGTTGCATATCCTCCATAGCTTCCTCCCATAATGGCTACTTTGTTTTTATCCGCAATTCCTTGATCAATAAGGTATTTTACACCCCAGGTAATATCATCCTGCATCAGTTTTCCCCATTGAAGATCTCCGCCATTCAGGAATTTTTTTCCATATCCGCCGCTTGATCGGAAATTAGGCTGCAAGACAGCATATCCCCTGTTCGCTAAGAACTGTACAGCAGAGTTATACCCCCAGTAATCTCTCGGACCTTTAGGGCCTCCATGTACAAAGACAACTACAGGAACATTTTTTCCTGTTGATCCTACAGGCAGTGTTAAATAAGCTGGAATTTCAAGCCCGTCACTGCTTTTGTAGCTGATAGGTGTCATAGCTGCAAGATACTTTTCAACTTTCTTTAACTCTGCTCTTGGAGTGTACTGGAAGATCAACTCCTTTGTTTTAGCATCAAAGAAATACGCCTCAGAAGCATATTTATCTCCTCCTACAGAAACCAAAAACTTAGAATAATCATTAGTAGAGCTTGCAAAACCAACTTCTCTTCCAGGAAATTTGCTTTGCAGGAACTTGTAATTAGCTTCCCAAGCTTTATCTTTCCAGTAATATTCGGTTTTATCTCCTGTGTAGGAGGTGTAGATCATTTTTCTGGTATTTCTGTCAAGAAACAATCCTCCGAAATCTACCTTATCTTTAGGGTCGCTTTCTATTTTTGTGATCTGCTTGGTTTTCGGATCCATCAGGAATAGGGTAGACTTGTCAAGATCTCCTTTATTGGTTACCAGATAAAATTTAGAATTATCCTCATTCCAGTTAGAGATATAAGCATTTTCTGTTACCAGTGTTTCATAAATTGGGGTAAGATTATCACCTTCTTTATAAAAGAACTGCGTAGTCCCTTTATCATCTGTTTTGGAAAGAACTCTTAATTTTTCATCCCAGTCAAAATCATAGCTTGTGATACGGTCTTTATTTTCATAAATTTTTTTCATCTCACCCGTAGAAATTTTCAGTGAGTATAAATCATGCCAAGATTTATCACGGTTATTTAAGCCAACCATCAACAAATCAGGATCTTTTCTGCTTGCCAGATAAATCTGAGCTGTTACTTCTTTAAGAGGAGTGATATTTCGGGATTCCGGAACACCTTTTGTTACTTTTGCCATAGGATCTACTGCAAAAATATTCATGTTTTCATCACCATTATTATCTTTTATATACAGAATATATTTTCCGTCCTCTGTCCAGAAATAACCATTTAACGGGCGTTTGCTATTGGTTAGCGGGCGTGCTTTATCGAAGGGTTCATCAATTTTTTTTACCCAGATATTCATGATTCCTTCATATTCTTTTGTAAAAGAAATCCATTTTCCGTCCGGACTCAGCTGTCCTCCGGCAATCTCCGGGTTACCAAAAATAAACCTCTGTCCAGTATCGGGACCTCCTGTGCTCGTACTGTATGAACTCCTATGAGCAGAAGCAGTACATAAAATATTTTTTTCATGTTTTTGATTTTAGTTGTTATTAATAGATCGGATATAATTTTTTTGAATTTTTACATTTCCAGTTCTATAATTCTTTTTGCCATTTTCTGATTCACACTTTCCGGAATAAGTCCCATCAGAAAATTACGGATTGAGTTCCCTTTTTCCCATTGAGAAACCTTTCCGATGTTGCGGCTTGTATTCACGATATAATCTACTTTTTTCCTTCTGATATTCTGAAACTTTTCGAAGACAGCATTGAAGTCCTGATGATTTTCCAGCAGCTTACCCATGATATAAGCATCTTCAATGGCCTGGCAGGCACCTTGTCCCATATTGGGAGTTGTGGCGTGGGCAGCATCTCCAATCAGACAAAGGTTTTCAGAATACCACTGAGGAATAGGAGCAAGGTCGGAAATAGTATTGCAGATGATATTTTCACTGGCAGTGGCTTCAATAATTTCTACAGGCAAAGAATTAAAATCCCTAAAGATCTCTGCAATCTCTAAATGCTTTCCAAAATTTTTTTCATTGATACAGGCATACCAGTACACTTTTTTGTCTGAAATTTTTACAAATCCGAAACGTTTTCCTTTTCCCCACATTTCAAAAGCTTCCTGATGATGTTTTTCCGGCAGATCAAAATCTACCAGGCCACGCCAGCATTTCTGCCCGGAATTCCGTATGGTTCCGGTTTTTAAAATCTGATTGCGGATAGGAGATTTTATACCGTCTGCACCAAAAACAATGGCACTTTCTACCTGGTTTCCATTCTCAAAATCTAAAATATAGTTCTCTTCTTTTCTTATTTTTTGTAGTGAATGGTTTAATTGTATTGAATCCTGATTTAAATTTTCAGCCAAAATTCTCTGAAGTTCAGCCCGGTGAATTGCAACATTACAGGAATTATACTGTTTTTCCAGTTCCAGGATTTCTGTTTTTGAAATAGGGCGCATAGATTCATCAGAGATAATAATCCTATGAATTTTATTACCTGCATTTTCAATCTTTTCTTTTAAACCCAAACCGTCGAAAACCTGCATTGCATTTACGGCCATCATAATTCCGGCGCCTACAGGTTTTATTTCAGGAGCAGATTCATAGATCGTAAAATCATAGTGATGCTGTTTCAGTACATTTCCGAGGGTAAGTCCCCCAATTCCGGCTCCGATGATTGAAATAGTATCCATGCGCATTGATTTTTGTTGAATGTAAGATCACTTTTACTTATTCTATAAAGATAAAATATAGCTCTCTGATACTTTCTTAAAGCCATATCTGCTGAAGAAATTGTGAGCACCGTGATTATTGACGCCACTTTCCAGCAAAATAAAACTGATATTCCAGCTTTTAGATTCATGAATAGCTTTTTCCAAAAGAGTACTTCCAAGAGACTGGCCTCTCACAGATTGATCCAGGAGCATATCCTCCAGAATTGCATATTTTTTGAAAGGACTGTTGATCACATTGAAAACCATCATTCCTACAATGTCTCCATTTTCATTTTCTGCAATCAGAATATTTAGCTTGGAATTGCCGTCAGAATTAAAATCAGTAATAAGCTGCTCTGTAAGGATTACTTCAAGATCCGGATTCCAGTGGTGAGAATCGATAGCTCTTCCAGACATCATTTCACCATGAGAAATATAGGAATCTGTTTTATGGGTTATAAAAAAGTCTACGAGCTCTTTGATGCGGGCTTTATCAGTAAGCCATTTAGTGGTATATTTCATGAGGTGTAATGGTGTTTATTTTATTTTTTTCAATTCTTCCAGCAATTTATTCTGTTTATTAATACATTGATTAAGGCTGTCAGTTTTCAGAGGATGGGCATTCTGATACTTTTCAATTTCAGGAAGCGTTTTTCTGATTTTGAACACGATATATTCATTATAAAGAGCCGCCTTGTTTGATTTTATTTTGCTGATGAGGTCTCTAATGTTTTGAGTTTTTACATCATATTTTTCAGAACTTTCCTTGATCTCTTTTTCAATCTGTTTTTTGGAAATAGAGTCTGTTATTGAATTTGACAATGCAGTGGCATCATTATAATATGTTTCTGATTTTCCAAGAATGTCATCATATTCTGAAAGCACAGTATCAGTTTCCTTATGAATATTTTCTATTCTGATGTCAAGCTCCTGTAAAGCTTTGTCATTTTTGATAAGCTCCTGATAGATTTCATTGACAAGGTTTCCACTGCGTGAAGAGTAATCAGTATTTTTTTTAATAGAGTTGGAAACTGAAGACTCAGCATTGTCGACCGCATTTTCTACAGTTGGTGCTTGCCGGGGGTTATTTTCTCTGCAGGAAAGTATGGATAATGCAAGGGCAGAGGCTAACAGTATTTTTTTCATAGTATGTTTTGTTTGATTTGATAATCAGTAGTATATCACGGCAACTAAAATTAATCAATTCAATTTTATCACGGATGATACAGGATATGATTTTAATTAGTTGAACAAACTTTGAAAAATGTTACAGAAGTTTATCAAAAATAGAATGTAAACCAGAATAAATGTTTCTGATTAGATTACAATAAAAAACGGAGCCTGAAAACAGACTCCGTTATAAAATTTTTAACGCTAAAATTATTTACCCAGATAAGATTTAAGAATCTTGCTTCTGGTATTGTGTTTTAGTCTCTTAATTGCTTTTTCTTTGATCTGACGAACTCTCTCTCTTGTAAGATCGAAAGTTTCACCAATTTCCTCTAAAGTCATTGGGTGTTTTCCGTTCAGTCCGAAGTATAATCTTACCAAATCTGCCTCTCTCGGAGTTAAAGTATTCAATGCTCTTTCAATCTCAATTTGTAGAGATTCCAGCATCAGATCTTTATCAGGACTTGGAGATTCTCCTGAACGTAATACATCATAAAGATTAGAATCTTCACCTTCTACTAAAGGAGCATCCATAGACAGGTGTCTTCCGGAGTTTTTCATAGATTCTTTGATATCTTCCTCGCTCATGTCAAGAACTTCAGCCAATTCTTCCGGAGAAGGTGGTCTTTCATTTTCCTGCTCAAGGTGAGCGTATGCTTTATTGATTTTGTTGATAGATCCAATTTTGTTCAACGGTAGTCTTACAATTCTTGACTGTTCAGCCAATGCCTGTAAGATTGATTGACGGATCCACCATACTGCATAAGAGATAAATTTGAAACCTCTAGTTTCATCGTACCTTTTTGCCGCTTTCATTAATCCTAAGTTACCTTCATTAATCAAATCGGGTAAAGAAAGACCTTGATTTTGGTATTGCTTAGATACGGATACTACGAAACGAAGATTGGCCTTGATTAATTTCTCCAGTGCGGCTCTGTCGCCTGCACGTATTCTTTGTGCCAATTCTACTTCCTCGTCCGCAGTGATCAGTTCCACTTTACCAATTTCCTGCAAATACTTGTCTAATGAAGCAGTTTCCCTGTTGGTAACCTGCTTAGTGATTTTTAATTGTCTCATTTATTTTTCCTCAAAAAAGAGTTACTATAATATATACGTATGAAAAGGTAAAAAGGTTACACACAATTTAATATTTTTTGCACAATGTATAACGTAAAATGTATTCATGTATTTTTAAATAGATTTAATAGATTGATATTGAGTTATTTATATTCATTTTCGTTTAAAAAATAAAACATAAACCAACAATCAAAAAAACTAATATTTATTTGAAAATCCTGTATATTCCCTAATCCCTAATCCCTAATCCCTAATCCCTAATCCCTAATCCCTAAACTTTAAACAAAAAAAAACGAAACCGAAGTCCCGTTTTTATAACTAAGAGTTATATTTTAAATTGTCTCAGGTTAAACAACCTGTAATCTGTATTTAAAAAAGCTCATTTAAAATTTTTGCCAGTCTTAATCCTCCGTACAGCAATTGTCTTTCCATAGTATCATTGAATTTGTACTGGTAATCAAAAGATAATTTAGAATCATTAGGAGTCTGTGCATAAATCTTGTTGGCAATTTTATGAGAATCATACAGCCAGTCCTCCAGTGTTCCGGATTGAATCTGGGCTACTTCTTCTTTAGATTTGATATCCAAAAGCTTAGAATATTCTGTATAGCTGTATTTTTGAGAGTCTACTAATTTTCCGTCCCAAACAGAGTGTAAATTGGTTTTTTCCCCGAAATAGGTAACATTGATTTTGTTTCCGCCCAAATCTTCCGCTCTTCCTACGTGTAATGGCTGAGCAAGATCTCCCATGATATGAATAAGGAAGATTAAAGCAATTTTTCTGTCTTTTTCAGAAGTGTTTTTATCTTTAATCTGGCTGGAGAGGGTGTTTACCTGAGTGTAAAGGCTTGGTCCTGCCTGTGCTTTTAGGTTTTGCTCAAAAGCTTTAAAATCCGTCATTGGATCAATGTTTACATAATGCCATGATGAAGCCTGCTTCCACGCACCTGTAGTATCCGATTTGATGAAATCCGGCCAATTGGCCCAATAAGCCAGACGTTCTTTTCCCATCATTTTTTTTATCTCTCTTCTTGCTTTGCGGGAAAGATGGTTTTCTGCAATCTCTGCAATAACTCTGTGCCCCGTTAATCCCCACGCATAAGAATAAAGTGAAGAGGCCATGAATGCTAAAATCAGAATTTTAGAATAAATACTTTTCATTTTAAATAACAATTTTCAGTCTGCAAAGATACGCTCCGCTTTCGGAATGAGCATGCATTATCCCAATTTTATTCTATAAGATGATGTTAATAAAATTTAATCTAAATAAATGTTCTATAATGTGAGGTTTGAAAAGAAGAGAACATAAAGGGATAAAAATCTCTTCATATAATATGTAAAAGCTAAAGTAAAGCCTTAATCACAACCTTGAACATTAAACCTTTAACCTTGAATCCCGGACTCTAAACCATTGATTCTGAATCATTAGTTTTAAATTAAAAAAAACAAGCAAACTTTCTATTTACCGTATTTTCACGGAATTTGCAGAAAATTATTCCTATTAATGTCAATAAATTATTATTTTTAGGATAAAATTGTTGTAAAAATATTTTTTCAAACTTATGAGATATATTATCTTTACAAGTCATAATCAGAGGAAACACTATGTATGAGAATAATATTGTAGATATGCATTACAATAAGCTGCAGACAGACTTTAAGGCTGAAGCTGTGGCTGTTAACCTATTGAAATACCACCGTGCGGTAAGCAATATCTTCATAGAGCGTGTGGGAGTGAATGACCGTGCTTATCTTAAGGATATTAAAAGCATTTCGAGCAGTTATTTAGGATTTGACGAAGAAGTATTTACCATAGAGAGTTACAGGGAAGGTATTTATGATTACCTTCCGGAAGGTCTGTTCCATCCGCCGTCTCTTGGGGCTTCCAGAAAGAATGTAGATAGTGTGGTAAGGGAAATCCGGAAACAGAAGAGGGTAGAAGATGATGCCCGTAAGTTTTTCCGTCCTTTTGAGCTTGAAGTATTTTTTACGGAGATCAGTGCTTTGCTTAAGGAATCAGAATTTGATATTACCAGCAATACAGATTCTTTACTGGAAACGGTAAGTGAGCTTTGGCCCATGATTAAAATGCTGGATAAGCAGAGTGCTTATATCTTTATGCATATTTTACCGTTTTTCCATCAGATCAGAGGAGATAAGCGATGGTTTGAAAGATGTATGACGGCTTTTCTTCAGGTACCGGTAAACATTACTTTTTCACCCAATATTATAGATGAGATTGAGAAAAATAATAATTCTATGCTGTTGGGGAATTCGAGATTAGGGGTAACTTATATTCCAAGTGGTCCACATATGGACGGGCAGAGAAACTGGGTGGTAAATATTGGCCCGATTCCTTACGCAGATATGAAAAAATATATTCCGGGAAGTCCGTTTAGAAATGTACTTGAGGCACTGTATGATTATTTTCTTCCGGTAACGGTGGATGTAGAAGAGAATTTTGTCACAGAAAAGGAAGAATATTCATTCAGTCTTGAGGATGATGAACGAAATGCCAGCCGCCTTGGATACTCTACCTTCCTCTAAATTATTTTATTATATTTACAATTACCAACAAAGTATAAATTCGAAAAGAAACAAATGGAAATTTCTTCAGTAAAAGGTATTTTTTTAAGGTATATCTTAATGCCTTTAATCGCAATTATTATGATGGTTATACTGGGTGTAATCAGGAGAAATAAACCTGCGATCAAAATTAAAGTAATTATTATATACGTGCTTCTGTGCAGTTTGTGCCTGGCTATTCCGGGAGTTTTCGGATTTGCAGGAAATCTTTTTAATCCGTACTGGTATCTTATCGCGCAGGTTATTTACCTTATTTTGGGGATCATTCATGTGAATTTACTGCACAAATATTTCAAAAAGCACATAGAATCTCTTTCCATGAGCATTTTGTTTGAATCTATACTTTCTTTAACGTGTATTGCTTTGGGAGGATATCTTTTCACTTTGATCTTCAACTTGATGAGTAAAGGAACGGGATATGCTGTGATGGCTGCTACAAGTATGCTGATCTTTGTGGTTCCGATGGTATTTTACTACTGCTATATTCAGTTTATCAGTATTCCTTTTGATATTTATAAAACATGGAGGTATTCACCGGAGCAGAAGCTGCCAGATTTTGAAGGGGCAGATTTTGACAGATTAATGGTATTGAATGTTGAACTAAGTAAAAAATTAGAAGATACCAACCGTTTCAGAATTAAAGCCAAAACACTTCCCACGGGAGTTACTTTCGGAGATTGGTTCTACAGAGTGGTAGATGATTACAACCACAAAAATCCGGGTTCTATTATCCATCTTTCAGACGAAGGAAATGAACCTTACTACTGGATCTTTTACACCAAAAAATCGTTTTTCAGTTTTAGAAAATATATAGATTTCGACCACGACATTTCTACAAACAGCATTTCTGAAAATGAAGTGGTAATTTGTAAGAGAGTTATTCAGCATGAAGAGGAGGGAGTCGCCAAAAAACAATAACACAAAAATCTAAAAAGTATTAAACATGATACAGCCTATTAAACATTTTGCAATCAATTGGGTGGATGGGATGAAGGTTTCCCAGAGACACCTTAATGATCAGGATAATTTCTTAATTGACACCATCAGAGATTCCAATTCACTTGGAATTACTACATATAACTACGGACTTTTGCCTATTTCCAATGAATTTACAGACCGTACTATTTTTGATGTTCACAATACGGCAACTAATGATGTACAGCTTGTAATCAAGCGTTGTAGTGCGGTTACCATGGCTGGATACCGTATTGAGCTTACAGACAGAAGAATCAGTGTGAAGTCTTTAGCAAAATCTATGAACGAGGAGCAGGCAGATGGAGAGTATTATATTCTGATCTCTGTAAATCCTTTTGATAAAGTACCGTTTGGAGATATTGATCCTGAAGAAATTCCGCCACGCCATCCAAGTGCACAGCCGAATCACCACATTGAACTGCTTCCTGTAACTTCATTGAACAGCAGCTATTCGGGAGGTAATTATCTTATCATCGGAAAAGTAGATTTAAAAGGAAATATTGCTCAGGTGGATTCCAATTTTATTCCGCCTTGTACTTCTGTACAGAGTCATCCGGCTTTGGTGGAGTATTACAGCAGCTATGCGAAATCCATAGGAAATCTTCAGCAGTATGCTTTTAAAATTATTCAGAAAGCTTCTCACAAAAATCAGAATACTGCGCTGGCACAAAATGTTAAGTTCCTGTGTACTACCATGGTTAATACTTTTGGGGATATGTATTTCCAGTTTAGAAATATTACTCCATGGCAGCCCCCTGTATTTTTGATTGAATCTTTTGCGAGACTGGCACTTCATTTATATAATTCAACTCAGCTATTAGTTCCTGCCGAATTGGAAGAAATGCTGAATTACAGCTTAGAATGGAGTGAAATAGCTCCTCATACTTTGCTGAACCAGCTTTCTATTGTTGCAGAAACAAATTATGATCATCATAATTGTGGTGAACCTTTGCTTTATATTCAACAGATGTTGAGAAGCCTTGAAATTATTTTCTCCAAATTGAGCGAGCTTGATTATATCGGTCAGAGAAAAGAAAATATCATTGTTAATGAGCAGGAAGTTTCTACCAACACGAATCCAAAAAGAGGTTGGAGTGTTTTAGATTAAAATCACTATTAAAAATACAGTCCCGGATGAAAATTCGGGATTTTTTATGAATGTATTTAGATAAAAATAAAGGTAAATTTGTTGTAAGGATTGATAAAAATGAATTTAGAGATTATAAGACAGGAAACACCGGGATGTTCGGATAAGATATTTTTAAACAGCGCAGGGGCTTCATTAATGCCAAAATCCGTTGTAGAGACAACAGTTAAGTTTTTATATGAAGAACAGGAGTTTGGAGGATACGCAGCGGCAATAAGAAACTCAGAGCAGGTCAATCGGTTTTATGAAGAGGCTGCAAAATTGATTCATGCAAAACCTTCGAATATTGCATTTGCAGGCAGTTCTACAGATGGCTATGCCAAAGCTTTGTCCAGTATTTCTTTTAAAGAAGGAGATTGTATCATCACTACCAATGACGATTATATATCCAATCAGATTGCTTTTATTTCTTTGCAGAAAAGATATAAGATTGAAATTATACGGGTTGCCAATCTCCCTGATAATGAGTTGGATCTTGAAGACTTTGAAAATTTAATTAAAAAGCATAACCCAAAGTTAATTGCTATTACTCATATTCCTACCAATTCCGGGTTGATTCAGAATGTAGAAGGAGTAGGAAAGCTTTGCAGGCAATACGATGTACTGTACCTTGTAGATGCTTGTCAGTCAGTAGGTCAGATTGTAGTGGATGTTGAAAGATTGAATTGTGATTTTCTGACAGCAACCGGAAGAAAATTTATGCGCGGACCAAGAGGAACTGGATTTCTATTTGTTTCAGATAAGGCGTTAAACCAGAACATGTATCCCTTATTTTTAGATAGTTTTGGAGCAAAATGGACTTCTTTTGATGATTTTCAGCTCATTGATACAGCCAAAAGATTTGAACTTTTTGAAAGACCTTATGCCGCTTTATTCGGTTTTACAGAAGCTTTACAATATGCCAATGCAATAGGGATAGAAAAAATTGAAAGTTATAACCGAACATTGGCAGATACTTTAAGAAATAATCTGCAGAATAGTGGTTTCCGAATTTTGGATAAAGGAAATAGATTAAGCAGTATTATTACCTTTTGCCAGGAAGATGGAGGAGTTGAAAAAATTCATAAAATATTGAGTGAAAATAATGTGTTTTTTAAAGAGAATCATAAAACGGATGCGTTAATTGATTTTACGTTTAAAAATGTAGATCACGCCATCAGATTATCACCTCATTATTTCAATACATTGGAAGAAATTGAAACGGTTTCACAGCTTTTAGAAAATATCAACCATTAAAATGATAAGTTTTAAAGTTTCGGGCTCTGGCATTCGCCAGAGCCCGAAACTTTTATTTTTTGTTCAAAAGTTCCAGTGTATGTTCTACATGTCCGCCCCCTTTCCATTCATCATGACCTGGAATAACCAGGGAGGCTTTTGAATATTTTGATTTTAGTTTTGCCATAGTCTGCGGCCATTGGGCAACGTTAGCTTCTCCAGTGTATCCCAGATTCTCCGCAGTTCTACTTTTTACAAGACATCCGCCGTCTAATATATTGTATTTTGGGAACCATACCACTACATTATCTACCGTGTGTCCTTCACCAAGAAAATCAACTATAAATTTCTCGCCGCCAATTCGGTATGTTTTTCCTGTTTCTATAATTTCTGTAGAAGTAGCTTTTCCATCTTTCTTTAACAGCTCATTGGTTTTTGCAGTTGCATACGTTTTGATTCCTTTGTTATTATAAAAACTTAAATCTCCGGCTCTGTCTTCGTGAGAATGAGTTGCAAATACCGCTATAACAGGGAGATGGTGGCGTTTTTGAATCGTATCCAGTAAGCTTTGGTATTGTGTTTTCTGCCATGGAACATCAAATAAAACAACTCCTTTTTTGGTCACCAGATACACTGCATTGGTAGAATATTCTTTTCCACCGAATATCCCGAAAGTTTTATAAATATAGAAATTAGGTTTAATTTGTGGTTCAATCACAAAATCTCTAACCTGAGTAGTCTGGGCATTTGTAAATGGACTTAATAACATCGACATAATAAAAAACGGAATGCTTTTCTTCATCATTTTTAGTAATAATTAAATTATAGGTTAGTATTTGTCAGAAAGACAAAATCTGTAGAAAGTTTTGCAAACCTAATTAAAAATAAATTTTCGGGTATTTGAAAAAATGGAGTTTAACCGTTTTTTAACAGTTATGATAGAGTTTAAATTTAACAATAAATATATTCTTTTTGAACCATTCAGATGGTAAGAGTATTAAGATAAGCTTAAACTATTTAAATAGAAACCTCGCAGTTTCGAAAGCCTGTGAGGTTTATTGGAGATTCTCTAAGATTATTTCTTAACCAATATTTTCTCCGTCGCTTTTTTGCTTAAAATTTCCGTTTTACCATCAATTTCTATAGCCATTGATTTATCAAAACTTTCCACTTTTAAGACTTTTACTTTGGTATTAAGAAGGAGTTTTCTGTCATTTAAATAAGTAAGGAATGCATCATCAGAAAGAGTGACAGAGGCAAAAGTTACATCTTCACCAGGTTCACAATTGCTTAGTTTTTGCAGATCTTGTGAGATGATGTTTCCGTCTTTATCAGGAATAGGCTCTCCGTGAGGATCAAATTTAGGATGATCCAGAATTTCGTCCATTTTATCAAAAAAGATTTGAGAATGTACGTGTTCCAGCTGTTCTGCAATCTCATGAACATTTTCCCAGCCAAAATTCATTTTTTTGACCAAAAACATTTCGGTAAGCCGATGTTTACGAACTACAAGCGCAGCTTCACGTCTTCCGTTTTCTGTAACGATTAAGGGTTTATAAGTTTCGTAGATGACCCATTTTTTCTCGGCAAATTTCTTCATCATATTATTGACACTCGGCATTTTTACATTCAAAAATTTACTGAGCTCATTAATCGTAACCTTACCTTCATTGTCAACTAAATGAAACAAAGCTTTCAGGTAATTCTCTTCTGTTAGGGTTGTTTTCAAAATGTTAGATGATTTTCAGCACAAATCTAACAAAATAAAATGAAAAGTTGGCTCTTGTTATTTTAACTTTTTTTACTTTTACTCTATGAAATTTTCATTCAAAAACGATTATTCTGAAGGCTGCCACCCCAATATTTTACAGGCACTTTTGCAGCATAATCTTGTACAGCAGGCTGGCTATGGAGAAGATGAGTATTCATTAAAAGCGAAAGCATTAATCAAAGAAAAAATTAACAATCAGAATTCTGAAGTTTTTTTAGTCTCGGGAGGAACGCAGGCTAACTTAATTGTTATTTCTGCGATCTTAAAACCTTATCAGTGTGTCATTTCTGCCGCACCCGGACATATTCTGAATAATGAAACCGGAGCTATTGAAGCCACAGGTCATAAAGTATTAAGCATTGAAACTGCAGACGGGAAAATAAAACCGTCAGATATTATCCCGATTTTAGAAGGACATAGTAACGTGCCACATCAGGTGATGCCTAAGCTGGTGTATATCTCCAATTCTACAGAACTGGGAACAATTTATCGGGCAAAAGAACTGGAAGAACTTTCAGCATTTTGTAAGGAAAATAAATTATACCTTTTCATGGATGGAGCAAGGCTGGGACACGGTCTGACGGCTGAAATCAGTGATCTTACCCTGGAAAAAGTCGCGGCTCTTACCGATGTTTTTTATCTTGGAGGAACCAAAAACGGAGCTTTAATAGGAGAGGCTATAGTGATTAATAATCCTGTTCTTCAGGAAGATTTTGCTTTTAATATTAAACAGAAAGGAGCATTACTGGCAAAAGGAAGGCTGCTGGGAATCCAGTTTATGGAACTGATGAAAGACAATCTGTATTTTGATTTGGCAAAGCATGCTAACCAGCAGGCCATGAAAATTAAAAATGCATTACAGAAAAAAGGAGCTGTATTTCTTTCAGATACTTATACCAACCAGATTTTTCCTATTTTAAACAATGATTTGATTGAAGTATTATCTGAAAACTTTGAATTTTATGTCTGGAAGAAAATAGATGAAAATTCTTCTGCCATTCGTCTTATTACATCATGGAGTACGGATGATGACGCTGTGAACCGTTTTATTGAACTGATTGAACAGAATTAACATAAAAAAACAGCCTCGAAAAAAGGCTGTTTTTTATTTCTATAATTGAATTATTTTTTCAAAGCTTCACTTACTACTTTACAGTCAGCAGGATTTAGCTTTTGTCCGTCTTTATAGCTTACTTTTTTATCATCAGCATATTTAGACTGTCCGTCTTCATCTTTATGATCACCAATCCCTTCTGTCAAGGCATTATCTTTTTGAAGGAAGTAGATATCTCTTTTGCTCTTTTTCCCTTCAGAAGTAAATTCGTAAGTCAGTTTCAGGGTATCTCCGGATTTGAAACCGGTAACATCTCCTTTTGAACTGTCTTTTTCGCTGTTTTTATAAGATAATTTTCCGGTGATTGTCCCCAAATTGTCATCAATAGAAGCAAAAACACTGTCTTTACCAGTTACCCCGATATAACAGAACGATTTTGGCCCAAGAGTATCTATTACGGGTTCTTCAACAGCAATCGTATCTGCTTTTGGAGCTGGAGCCGGAGCTTCAGTTTTTTTATTACAGTTGATTAAAAAAGCTGAAACAGTGCCCAGTAAGATTAATTTTCTCATATCCTTAATTGTTAAAATCAAATTTCGTATTCCAAAAATAGCAATAGTATTTATATATGAAAGAAAATTGTTGATAAATAAGGGTAATTTTCAGCAATTTTGAAATTAGTAAAGATTTTAGGCACGGAAAATGATTTACTTTTTAAAATTGATTTTAATGAAAAAGATTACTGAAGCACTTGCACTGGTATTATTTATTTTAAATTTTTATGTTGTGTCAGGACAAACTCCTCAGAATTATATTTATACTTCGTCAGGAGACCTTCATACAATTGAAAAGATGATTACACGGGAAGATATTGGCGGAGTTCAGATTGTTTATAATTGGAGGGCTTTGGAAAAATCAAAAGATGTGTATGATTTTTCTGTTATTGAGAAAGATTTGGATTATTTGACAGGTCTTCATAAAAAATTATTTATTCAGCTTCAGGACAGATTTTTTGAGCCGCAGGCAAGATATATTCCTGATTATGTTTTAAATGACAGAGAATATACGGGAGGATTAGTCCCTCAATTTGATAATCCGGGGGAGAATAAACCTGTTGGAAGCGGTTGGGTAACCCAGCAATGGAATCCGGCTGTTCAAATGAGATTTCAGAAATTGATAGGAGCGCTCGCAAAGAAATTTGATGGAAAAATTCAGGGAATTAATCTTCCGGAAACAGCGATTGATATTGATATGAAAAAGGATAAAACAGGATTCAGCTGTGATCGATATTTTCAGGCTGAGCTGGAAAATCTAAAGTTTGCAAGAAGTGTTTTCCATGATTCTCATGTATTGCAATATGTTAATTTTTTTCCGTGTGAGTGGGATAATGATCACCAATATATGTCCAGACTATTCGATTTTGCTTATAAAAATAATATAGGATTGGGTGGTCCGGATATTGTTCCGAATAAAAAAGCACAAATGAAAAATTCTTATCCCTTTTTTAATCAATACAAAGGAAAGCTTCCTCTTGTAGCCATGGCAGTTCAGGAGCCAACGCTTACCTATAAAAATCCTAAAACTAAAAAGCCTTTTACCAAAGAAGAGTTTGTGGAATATGCAGTAAATTATCTGGGAGTGAAAATCATCTTCTGGAGTGTGGAATCTCCCTGGTTGAGAGATTCCAAATAATCTACAGTTATACTTTTAATATTCCTCTGAAACCTCTTGCTGCATAGTAAGAGTCTGCACCATTGTGATAGGTAAATACGGTATTGTATCGTCTGTCGCAAAAAATGGCGCCTCCCAGCTCTCTAATTTGGTTTGGTGTTTTGATCCAGCTGGAGGTTTTTTGATCGAATTTTCCCAATTCCTGAAGATGATGGTATTGTTCTTCTGTCAAAAGTTCAATACCCATTTCAGAAGCGGTGTCAATGACGTTGCTTTCAGGTTTATTGGCTTTTCTGGCATCCCATGCCTGATAATCATAGCATAGACTTCGGCGTTTTGGGCTTTCTGGCGAACAGTCGATGAAGGAATATTCATCTGTTTTTTTATTGTAATCTACTACATCGGGTTCACCTTCTGTGGTTTCCATTTCATATAAAGACCTTAGTTTTTCTGGGCTGGCTTCCAGTTTTTGCTGAATTTTTTCCCATTTAAGATCTTTATGGCGGTTCATATTTTTTTCAAAACGAGTTTTTAGTGTTTTTAAAAGCTCGTTGATTTGTTCCTGGGTCAGTTTCTTTTTCATGTCAAATTTTTTTTTACAGTTTGTTGTTTTGTGTTGTTGGAAATTGCAAAGGTGCAAATTATCTTAATGAGAATATTTCTTAAGGCGCAAAGATTTTATCTTCGATAAAAGTTCTGACTCTTTATCTTTAAAAAAATGATTTTATAAAAAATATTTAAACTTATCAAAATACTCAGTACATATTGAACCATTAAGAAGGATTTAAGAAGTAAAGTATAGTTAAGATAAATCATTCTGATTTTTAAGCTTAAAGTGAAGCTTACCTTAATAGTCTTAACAACTTAATATCATCTTAATGTTTCAAAACTAAAAATTTAACAAGTTTTGATATTAAAACTATTAATCAATAACAGTGATTTTTCTCTCTGCAGGTCTGAAATACCACGAAATAAGTACTAATACAAATAGTAGTACTGCCGGAAAAGTTCTTCCTATCGTGTCACCCACGATCAGGTGGGAAATGACAGCGCCTGACATAACGAAGAAAAATCCTGCATACGCCCATTCTTTAAGCAGGAGACGTTTTGGAATCAATACGGCAATAACGCCCAGAATTTTCCATACTCCAATGATAGTCATCAGGTAAGAAGGGTAGCCGAGATTGGTAAAATTGGCCAGCTCATCTTTATTTTTCATCAGTTGAACAATGGCAGTGGAAACCATTCCCAATGCCATCCAAAGGGTAAATATCCAATAGATGATCTTTGTTCTTTTTGTGATTGTTGCGGTGTGTTCATGATCTGTTTTTTTATAATTAGTCGTTTAATCCTATTCCGTCCATGATCTGTGGAATGCATTTTTCTATGCGGGCTTCACGGGTTTTGGACTGTTTTGCAGAGGAAAAGTGGAGTAGATACGCTCTTTGTCTTCCCGGAGTTAATACTTTGAAAGCTTCTGATAATGCAGGATTTTCATCCAGTTTACTTTGAAACTCTTCAACCATCTCAAATTCTTTTGTTTTCTTCATTTCAACTTTAGCGCCTGATTCTTCAATTTCAACGGCTTCAAACATATAAGCCTGAAGAATTTTTTCCAAATCATTGATCTGCTCTACATTTGTAAAACGAATCTGCCTTGCTGCCTGTACATTTTTAGACTGCTGAATCAAAATGTGGTCCGTATCTTTCATTAAAGCTCCTTTAAAAAAGAGAAGCGCACAATATTCTTTAAAACCATGGATCAGGAAAATATTTTTCCCTTCATAGGTATAACACGGGCAGCCCCATTTTAAATCTTCTACGAGCTCGGTGCTAAGGGCAATGGTTCTTAGTTTTTCAAACTCTTTTTTCCATTGCTTGGCATCATTAAAGAAAAAATTAACTTTTGGATTCATGTGGTTTAATGTTTAATATTCAAGGTTCTGGGTTTGTTATCCTTTTCACTAATAATTGACGATTCACTTGCAAAGCAAAATTCACTATTGACATTGATAATCATAATTTGAACTTTGGTGCCTATTGTCTCTCATCTCTTCGTCTATTATCTATTATCTATTATCTCATCTTACCTAATAATTCCTGCAAACGGTTATGTGCCATATTAATACCCTGAGCAAACGGCATTTTCAGGTGCTGGTCTCTGAAGTCTGTGGATTTATAAATGGTTTGAATGATAATTTTACTCGTGGCATCCGTTAATTTTTCAAATTCTAAAAACTCAATCTGAGCCGGAAAAGGCGTGTTTTCCATCTGGAAAGTTCTTATAATTTTCTCATTCTGAACAATATCATGAATGGTTCCATTAGCACTGAAAACCACTTCACCATGAGGATTTGAAGTTTCGAAACGGTAACTTCCATGTTGCTTGTTTTCGAATTTAGTTACTTTGGTTCCCATCCATTGCTCGAAAAGCTCTGCTTCTGTATAGGCTTTGAAAAGGAGTTCTACAGGAATATCAAATTCTCTGATAATGAAAATTTCCTGTCTGCCGTCTTCAGCTTGTATTTTTGTTTTGAGTTCCATATTTTAAGTTTTCTTGGGTTGGAGGGTTTTAGAGTGGGAGAGTTGGGGTTCCGGACGCGAGATCTGGGTTTTTATGTTTATGAGATTCGAAGTAAGAAATTCGAGTCGTTTTAAATTGCAACTCATTTATCCGATCCATCTCGTCTCACACTTCTCTGTTCTGATATGCTTTCATCACATCTTCAAGTTTGTTGAATTTTTCGTCCCACATTTTGCGGAAAGGTTCTATAAAATCGGCTATTTCTTTCATTTTATTGGGATTTAGGTGATAGATAATTTCTCTGCCGTTTTGTTCAGACCTCAGCAGTTCACATTCTGTAAGGATCTGGAGATGCTTTGAAACGGTAGGTCTTGCCGTATCAAAATTGGAAGCTATAGCTCCAGCTGTCATCGACTGTGCTGCTACCAGTATCAGTATAGATCTTCTTGTAGGATCTGCTATTGCCTGAAATACATCTCTTCTTAAATTCATTGTGTAGTCATTTGACTACAAATATATATGTAGTTATTTAGCTACGCAAATATTTTGTGCAAAATTTTTGATTTTTAATAAAAAAAGCTCAAAAAATGTAGCGAAATACATCTTTGAGCTTTTTAATTTTAAATTACAGGATCCAGAAATAGTATTAAGATCTTACTTCAATATCTCTCACTATATTTATTGCTTCCTGCAGATATAGGTCTTTTTGCAGGTTTTTAACCCATACTTCCGATTTACTTTTGAATGCTGTATCACTTTTCTCTCTTTCAATATCTTTCGGATACATCGTAAATTTAAGATCAGTTTCTAAAGTCTTTAAAACTTTGAATTTATCGCCCTCAGTATTTCTCTGTTTCATAAGATCATTGAATTTTTGAATCTTCAGAGGGATTGTTTTTCCTTTACTCAAATTTTCTTTCCATTGGGAATATTCAAGTAGTAATTTATAATTATCGTTTTTAGCTATTCTCTCTTCACTTATTTTCTGCAAAGCCTGAATATTGAAAGAGTTTTGCTTGTTGAAATCTGTTCCAGGTATTTTGTCCCAAGCTAATGCATAGTCATCATATTTTTCACCTATATCAGCATATGAAAGGATGTCTTTCATTGGAACATCCGAGCTGACACCTTTTCTTTGTGTAGATTCTCCGGTAATTCTGTAATATTTCTGAATGGTTAGTTTTATAGAACCAAAGTCTTCCTGGGTATTTAGAAATCTGTTCAAATCTACAAATACCTGTACGGTTCCTTTTCCATAAGATACAGGAGATCCCATAATAACAGCTCTGCCATAATCCTGCATTACACCGGATAAAATTTCTGCAGCAGATGCTGAAAACTCATTCTGTAAAATCACAAGAGGGCCGTTCCAGATGGGAGTTTCATTTTTATTCTTTAAGGTTGTAATCTTTCCATTGCTATCCTTCACCTGTACGTAAGGACCTGCATTCATAAAAAGTCCCATAATATCACCCACTTCTGTTAAAGAACCACCGGAATTATTTCTGAGATCCAGAACAATTCCCTCTATATTTTGTTCCTTGAGTTTGATAATTTCTTTCTTAATATCATCAGATGCATTTCTTCCTTCTTTATCTTCAAAATCAGCATTGAACTTAGGCAAATTAATAAGGCCGTATTTTTTATCAGATGCATTTATGATAATACTTTTAGCAAAAGTATCTTCAATGGATATTTCTTCACGGAGCATGGTTACATCCTGAATAGTTCCGTCTTTTTTCTGTACCGTTAAAGTAATTGGAGTTCCTTTTTCACCTCTGATTAATTTTATGGCTTCGCTGGAAAGCATATCCACAACATTTACAGGATCAGTATTGGGGTTAGATTTTATTTTTATAATTTTATCGCCTTCAGAGAGCTGCTTTGTCTTCCATGCCGGAGCTCCAATGGATAATGTACCAATATAAAGGTTTCCTTTCTTTTCCTGAATCACTGCACCTATCCCGATTATTTTTCCTTTGAAATCCGTATCAAAATCTTCTTTATCCTGCGGTGAATAATAATTGGTATGAGGATCAAAAATATGGGTATAAGCATTCATATATACCGTAAACCAATCCATTTTTTGTCTTTTCTTGAAGCGGATAAATTTGTCTTCCAGAAGATCTTTAACATTTTCTGTTGCTTTTTTTATCTTTTCACTCTCGCTTAGTACTTCGGGCTTGCTGTTGTTTTCTTTATTATTAGAATCTTCATTCTTTTTTTCTTCGCTTTTCCTGTTCATAGATGCTATTTCCTGAAGGATATTGTATTTCACATATTTCCTCCATTCATTGTACTGCTGCTGCTTATTGGCTGGTGCATTTTTCAGTTTGGGCTCCAAAGTCAGAGTTTCATCTTCTTCCAGATTAATTGGTTTACTGAAAATATCCTTGGTCATTTCATCAATTTCATCAATCCTTTGATACAATTTATCGACTGTCAGTTTATAAAAGGTCAGATCTCCGCTGTTCAGATAATCATCCAGTTTGGTTTCATATTTACGAAACTCATCCATATCAGATTGCAGAAAATAGGTTTTTGTAGGATCTATTGATTCAAAATACTGTTTATAAACATCTTTTGAATATGCATCATTAATAGGCTTGGGGCTGTAATGTAGGTAAGACAGAACATTCTTTGTATTGACCATAATGATCTGCATCTTTTCTTCTTCATTGTTGGGAGGGCGGAAACCAAACAAAGACATTGAAAGGGGAAGAAGAAGTAAAAAACGAACGGTTTTAAAATTTTTCAACATATGTATGATTGTGTTCTTATAAAAATCAGGTGAATGTATGGAAAATATTTATAATAAGTAGTTGTAAGGGAGTATTTTAAGATAAGTTTATGGTTTGAAAACTAAGATATCCATCGATTTAAATAAATATCTTATTAAATTTATTTGCTAGTTATTTAACTATTTAATTTTTAATTAAAAAATAAGATATTACAGTATTAAATATATTTAGAAGATTATTGTAGGGTTAAAGTTTTGCACTTCATCAATATTACCAATTATTAACTTTATTTTAGAATTAATTGAATTTAATGATTTATTTAGCATTTCTACCATACGTATACCTACAGGGTAATTTTCATCTCTAAAAGCTATTATGAGATGGTATTCTGAAAAATTATTTATTATCTGTTTAAATTCTTCTGTATCAAAATTATCACTAATGGTTTGCTTTCTTAATTTAAAAAAAGTTGTTGACATTAACCTTAAATCAATAGCTATTTTTCCTGAATTTGTTTGAATAGTTAAATCAATATATCTATAATATTCATTTCCTTCAAATACTGTGATTGAAGGATATCGGGCAAAATACCAATTTATTATGGATTGTTTGAGAAGAATCCTTTCTTGTTGTGGTGAAGCTTGTACAATTCTACTATTTTCTGTACTCACTTGAAAGTTTTGCTCATCAATACTTAATTTTTTATTAGATAAATCTTCTATAGCTAGATTTAGTGTTTTTATAATTTTTACAGAAATATTTCGGATTTTACCAAGGGTATCCCTATCTATATGTCTATTATGTGCAATTTCATTTCTTAAAGAATTTAATTCTTCAAGATCTTTTTCTAAATTTTCTTTTTTATAATCTGTTTCCTTTGCAAAATATTTTTCCCATAGAGATTTAGAAATTATACCTTTCAGATCATCAATTGAAATCTCTTTCTTTTTTTCTGAAATATGTTTTTCTACTATGCGTTGAATATCACCAATATTTCTATGTGTGAACTCTCTTTGCCCTTCAAAAAGTATAGTTTTCAAATCACTAAAGTATGTCTGATGTAAATAATCAGAATAATTAATTTTCAAATGGCTATCTCTACTTTCAACTTCATTTGGAATATGATATTTTGGATAATCATAACCTACTTTTGTGAGCATAAAGTTAGCTATTAGTCTTCTTAGAAGATTTTCTACCTCATTAATTAGTGTATAACCTTCAACAGCATATTTACGTGCTATATCATTCCAAAGAATATTTATACTTGCTTCTGGATGTAACTTAGCAATAATCTCTTCCAATAATTTTGTAAGATCATAAAGCTCATTTATTTTGTCACCTTCTCCACTTGAAATAATGAATCGAAAATACCTTTGTTCCTGAGAAGGAACTAAATCGGAAGCTATAGAATAAGAAACAGTAAGCTTATTTCCTTTTTTTAAACTAACTGTAAGTTGATTTCCAGATATTGTAAGGCTACTGTCTACCTCTAAGAATTTTAGAAATAATACATCACTATTACAAAAGGTATTTTCTTGCTTAATTATAATTAAGTATTCTACTACTAAAGGTTTTGTTTTCAAATCGTATATTATTAGTTTTTTAGTGTTTTTTTATTTGTTAAGTATTTTTTCCAACTTCTCAATCATCTCCCTCTGCTGCTGAAGCATACGCTCATAAAGCTCAACCATCTTATCAAGCGGATTAAAATTGAAATTAGGATAGTAGTTATAACCGTTTGATTGATCGTTAAATGTATTAGAAATAATATTCACTGCCTGTTCCTCATCAAAATTCTCAATCGCTTCCGCAGGAACTTTCAGAATTTTCGCTACCTGCGCCAGAATATCAGATTCTACGGTTTCTTTTTGCTCTAAAAGGGAGATTTTCTTTTGGTTCCAGTCATCACCCAGTTCAAAAGCGAGTGCTTCCTGTTTGATTCCCAGCATTTCGCGGAAACGCTTTATATTTCTACCCTGATGTATTTTCTTATTTTGCATATCTGTGTAACTCATAATAACAAATATAAAGCTTTAGAACAAAAAAATAAAGTTCCTGTTTAAAATAAATTCTATTCTAAATTATCTCTGCTTTGGAATAAATTATCCTTTCCTCAACTGGTTTATCCTCCTGATTATGTCTTGATTTGCTGAAAAATAACAAATATGAAAAGAAAAAGAAGAATGAACAGCAGCAAATATAATGAAATGCGCAATCGTAACCTTACGGTTTCCCTCAAATCATTTTCAAGAGCATATGGTAAAATAGTGTTCTTCCCGGAAATAAGAATAGCAGGGAAGTGGGTACAGCAATGTGGCTTTCAGGCAGGAGATAAAATACTGGTAACTGTATGCAGAAACCAGATTATTCTGGAAAGGGAAGTAGATTATGAAGGATAAATATTAATTTTGAACCATTAAGAAGGCTTAAGGTTTAAGTAAAATTAAGATTCAAATAAATTTGAATAAAGCTTTCTGCTTCTAAAATATCTCCAGATATTTACTTAATATTCTTAACAGCTTAATCTATTCTTAATGGTTCAACTATTTTATTAGAATTCTTAAACGCAAAGTTTTAAGAAGAAGGATTTTATATTTTGAGGTGGCGAAGACTGGACAAGTAAGCTTGTCTTATGAAGCGATGTAGATAATTTTCTTTATTGTTTTATAAAAACTCCGATGTATTTTCCAGCGTATTGCACAACATAAGTTTTAATATTTTTTTTAGTACAAAAATCCTGATACGCAGAATTGTCGCCAATATCATCACTTATGAATACCGCACCGGGTTTCAGCCTTTTATAGATCTGATGATAGGCCCACATTCTTCCATGGTAGCTTTTGTCAGAATCATAGTGGAAAACATCAAAAGAAGAGACTTTTTTAAAAATTTTGGGTAAAGATTCTCTATCTGCAAAACGGAATAATTTCCAGTATTTTTTAAGATTTTCAGGAACAACATATCCTACGTAACGATCGCCGTCCTGAGCAAGATAAGGCATGTCTGAACTGTATAATGTACCATTCCTTTTTTGAAGTGACAGCAGTATTGCTAAGGAAGACCATCCATAAGCGACTCCTGTTTCAAGAACGTTTTGCGCTTTTGTAAATTCGCATGCATAATAAATAAGCTCCAGTGCGCCAGGGCCGCCCATTGTAATAGGACATTCTTTTTCTTTTAGGTTGGCTTTTTCCAGAGTTTCAGCATACAGTTCTCTGAAATGATCGGCATCTATGGAAAAAAGTCTGGAGATTGCCTCTTTCTGAGAAACAGCTATAGATGCTGCCCAGGTATTTGTTTTTACCTTTCCTCTAAATGGGCTTCTTCTGCTTATTGTATTTTTAATAATTTTTCTGCCCAGTTCAGGATAAAGAGCAGGTCTTTTAAGATAAGCTACAAATGTTTTGATAACTGTTGACATCTGTTTGATTGTGTTGTGGTTACAAGACAAATGTATTTTTTTTTAATCCATTGTAGATTGAGATAATATTAATTTTGAGGGTAGATTTGTTGATGATTTTTTAATAAAATATCTAGTGATTAATTATTAGTAAATGTTTATTTTTAAAGTAATCTCAAATATTTTAAACCATTAAGGAGGGTGAAGTTTTTAAGTAAAGTTAAGATTCAAATGAATTTGAGGTAAGCGGTATGTTTAAAGAATGTCTGTAAATATCCCTTGCTTTTTTTAATTCTGATTACGTAAATATCTGTTTTTTACTTTACAAAAATGCCTGTCCAAAAATATATGGAGCACGGCCATAAAAACGGTGATTCTTTTCTGCTTTTTCATTTGGGTAGGTATTGGTTTTTGTTAACACACTAAATGGTGTGTTGTTTAATGATTGCAAATGTAACAAAATAATTGTATAAATAGAAAGATAAATGATTTTAATAATCTTGAATAGCTTATTCCTACCAAAAGTAGTATTTAAGAAATTCCTTTATTTTTGTAGTTTCAATGTTTTCTATACATTAATCTATATTATTTGAAGATGAAATTTTTACTTGACTTTTTATTCCGTGTTTTCCAGCTTTTTACAGAACCTTATTTTTTAGTATTTCTTGCTGTAGTCATTATAGCCCTTTTAAAAAGAAAAAATAAACGCAAAAATCTTAGGATAGGAATTGGTATAGCAGCAGTTTTAATGATCATTTTTACAGGAAATGGTTTTTTGGGCAAGCTGCTCTCCGGTTATTTACAGAAAAGCTATGTTAATGTTACTTCAACTAAAAATATGGCTTCTGAAAATCCTGTTATTGTAGTATTGGGAGGAGGTGTTGTAGATTTTGATAATACCGAAAGATTGCATACTATGTCTTATTCCAGAATTGTTACAGCCTATCAGTTATATTATGAATACAAGAAAAATAGTCTGCCTTGTAAAATAGTAATTTCCGGAAAGGGCAGAGGCCGTAAAAGTGAGGCAGAATTATTCAGTGAAAATTTCAAAAAAATGGGTGTAGCAGATGCTGATATTATCAAAGAAGATAAAAGCATGAATACTTATGAAAATGCAAAATATTCCAGCAAGATCGTAAAGAAAATGGCTCCTTCCAGTGTATATTTGGTTACTTCAGGATTTCATATGAAGAGATCTGTTTCTCTGTTTCAGACATTTGGATTGAATCCGGTTCCGCAGGCATCAGATTTTATAGATACTGAAATTACAATGTTTCCTAACAGCTATAACGCCGCATTTACTTTTGTAATGCTTAAAGAAGTACTGGGAATATGGCAGGTGAATTTATATAATAACCTGGGAATGAATGGATAATGTTTTTGATTTGTTTCAATCCTATATCATATAAACGGGACACTTAATTGATTAAGTGTCCCGTTTGGGTTTGTTATTTTGTTTTCTTCAAAGGAATAAGCCAACTTGACAAAAAAGCGATAATACGCCCAAAAAAGCCGTGTTTTTCAAGTCAGTAACTATGCTATCTAACTGAAAATAGGGGAGATAAATGGGCAAAACGTTTTCCAGCATCAAAGTAATGAAATAATAGGATAGGAGAGTATTGTGGCTGTTCAAAACCAACAACTTTTCTTTGGATTAATCAGTTTTTAAGATATTTGCAGTCTACATAATTTTCTCCAAAACTTTCCGGTTCTGAAACAATAGTTCCGCCTGCATTTTTTACTTCTTCAGCCCATTCATTGACCTGATTTTTACTTTCTGCAGAAAGGGTGAAAATAATTTCATTGGAGCTTTGAGGATCTCCGAATTTCATGCTTTTCAAATTGTTTTCTATAACGTTTTTTAAGAAAAAATGCACGATTAATTCATTTCCGGCCATAAAAAAACTCACCAATTCATTAGAACTGTGCGGATTATTGGGTTTAAATCCCAATTCTGTATAAAATTTCTGTGTACGTTCAAGATCGGCTACGGCCAGATTGGCCCATATCATTTTAGGTTTCATATTATATTATTTTTGGTTGGGATAAAGGTATTCCGTTTTTTTATCATAAAAGCTGTCATGTGGCAAGATTTTGTAATTTTAGAGTATCAGATGAAAATAATGGAAAGTTCTAGAAACCGTTACAGCATATTTGGCCGTAAAATTTTGAAAATAAGAGATTCTCAGGCGGTTTAAACCTCTCTTTCTATCGGTAAATAAAAATCCTATAATTTATATTATGTTAAATTGAATGTATTTCGGGTTTCAGAGATTCACAAAATATATAGATTCTATTATTTTTCCACCCTTGATTATTGTATTAAATTTTTCAAGGAATAATAATCTGTATCCCAGGTTGTACTGGATATATCTTCTAAATTTAGAAACGGCAGATTTAGAAATTAAGTTCTAAATCTGCCGCTTTTGTTAACAGACGTTTTTTCTATTTCTTTAATTTTTCTAATTCAGGTAAATCTCTTTTGTATTTTTCAACGTCCCAAATTAAATTCCAATTTTTAATATAGTCAGAGATTGGTCCTAATCCAACTTCTGTTCTTCTTTTATCTACATTGTCAGGATCAATTAAAGGTAAAACATAGTACGCTTTATTATTTTGATTGATTCCTATCTGGCTTCCGTATATTTGTTTTCTGCCTTCCCGAATTTCTATTCTGTCAATTAACAAAGCTAAAGAACCTGGACTTGCATTTCCTTTTGCTACAGCTTCTTTCATCATAGGTAAATATTTTTTTTGCGTTTCCAAATCCGAATGTTGAATAACGAGAAATAATGTACTATTGGCTTGTGCGCCTACTTTGTCTTTGCCCACCCAACCTTTTTCATCTAATATTTTTTTTACTTTTAATAAGTTAATAGAATCTTTCTGCATTGTTATTTTCCAAAGGTCATTCATTTCTTTAGAATCCGGACCGAATTTTTTTTGAGTTTCACTCATTTGCATTCTATACTTTTGGTCTTCTTCATAAATTGCCAATAGTTCAGCCTGCAATGGTTTGTCATAATTTGCTTCTATTAATTCTATTTTTTTTTCTAACTTTTCAATTGTTTTCCCCCACTCTTTTTTTGAATGTAAATTTTCTAAATCAGTATCAGATTTTAAGTGTCTTAGATTGGTCCAACCTTTTTCTATTGATAAGTTCAACCATTTAAATGCCTTTTTTGTATTTCCTGCTAAAGAAGATGAACATGCGCCATTATATAAGTGGCTTGGATTTTCGCTTTCAATTTTAAAAGCTTTACTATATAAATCTGTAGACATTTTATATTCTTTTGTCTCATATAATTTATTAGCTTCACTTATTAATTTTGAATATTCCTGAGCATTAACGCTTGTGAATAAAAATACTAATAACAAAGTATAAAAAGTGTTTCTCATTTTTTCTGTATTTAATTGCTAAATTTTTGATGTTTCCAGGTTATGTTTTTATAATGTCTGCTGACCTTCAAATTTACACATTGAGTGAATCTGATTGATATAACTTTTGTAAAGCCATTTATGCTAATATAAAATTTATTTTGATGATTTAAAAGTTCTTCCTCTAAAGGTGAAAACCAAGACGTAAAGATAAAAAGATAGATAAATAAATAACATACAAATCTTGAAAATGTAGCACCGTATTTTACACACAAAAAAGCCCCAAAATCTGAAGATTTTGGGGCTATAATTAACCGATTAACCTTTCGGATGACTTATTATTTCTTGATTATTTTAGAGAAAATACTATTTCCTTTTAACAGATAATTCCCAGATGGGCAGTTGGTAAGGTCAATATTATTTTTTCCTTTGTTTAAAGTGATATTTTTAATGATTTTACCTGTGATATCGTATAAATAAGCATTTCCATTTTCAGCAGACTCTACCGTTACGACTCCTGATGTTGGATTGGGATAAGCCGGAGTTATTATTTTTTTTGAAGTTTCTAATGTTGATAAAAAACACCCGGAATTATAGGAATCTCAAATGATATTAAAACCTTTGTTAATTAATTGAGCTCTGGCCAAAATGGCTTGCGGTGTAGAATAAACAAGTCCCGTTGCATCTATAGTTCCAGACGTTACTGATGAGTTCGTCCATGTAGGATTATTATTCAGAGCAACCAGAAAATTACTGTAATTGGTACATGATAAGCCAGAGTTTTTAAATCCGAAAGATATTGAACCCCAACTAAAGTTTTGAAGCCTGATATTCCAGGTGGAAATATCCTGATTAAAAAGAATGGCACCATTAAACATATTAAAGCCGGCAAAATAGCTCACCTTACTTACATCCCAGTTTCCAATCGGCTGGTTGAATGATACTGCATTTTCAAACATATACTCAAAATCTGTTACTTTCCCTGTATTCCAATTATTAAGGGGTTGGTTAAAAGCGGCCGCATTAGAAAACACATACCTGAAATTAACAGCATTCTTTGTATTCCATGAATTTAATGGCTGATTAAAATTTACTGCATCCTTAAACATCGCAGAGAAGTTAGTTCCAGCTGCTGTATTCCATCCGGAAATGTTTTGATTAAAGGCGGTTGCATAAGAAAACATGCTGCTAAAATCTGTCACATTCGCTGTATTCCAGGTTCCGATATTTTGATTAAAAAGTTGAGCTCTGCTAAACATACTGTTCATATTGGTAATGGTGCCTGTATTCCAATTAGAAAATGAATTATTCCCCACCAAAGATGAACAGTTAAAGAACATTTGAGACAGATTGCTTACCTGTGTCAGGTTGGGAGCGTCTGCAGCAGTTACATTAAGGTTTGGGCAGCCTGCAAATCCTGCATTAAACTGCTGGAGCCAAATAATATCTCCCCATTGACTAATTTCAGTAATCTCGGGATTTGCATTAGGATTAATAGAGTCTGTACCGGCCCTGAATCCGTAAAATAATCCGCTGCCATTTGAAACTTTCAGTCTATACGTTGCCTGGAGAGGGTTGGTATTTAAAGAAGTACCGAAAGAAATGGTAATTGGATTGTTGCTGTTGGAGGTTACAGAGCTCATGGCTCCGCTGTGCTGCGGAAAGCCTACCTCTTCCCAGCTAATGGTGTAGCCGGTGCCGGTGCCACCAAAAGTTATGGAATGATCAATGATGCCATTGATGTTAGGTTTCCACAAGGTTATAAATTCATTCTGCGCATAGGAAATGAAAAATGAAAAAAGAAAAATGGTTATTAGTTGTTTTTTACACATAATTTAAAAAGAGTGATTTTAAGGTTAAAATTGAGCTAACTAAGACAATAAATTTCCCGGGATTCTTTATCTTATTTCTAATACAAAGATATAGACGCACAGCGACAGAACTTGTCGTATTATAATTTTTCTAGCTCTTTTTTTAAGCTTTTTTTGATAATTTTTTATGTTGAAACAGCTATAAAAAATGCAGCTATTATTGATAATAGCTGCAAAAGTAAAGTTAGTTTATATAGTGATTTTTACTCCTACTGAAATATTAATTCCAGGTAGCGGACTTAGAAATTTTAACTGAGAATTTTGAAGTCTGGCCTCAGTATTCAATAGATTGTTTCCTATGATATAATATCCCAGATCACCAATGCCTAAACTGCTGTCTTTGTATGCTAAACGGACATTTAGTAGTGAAAATGCCGGCATAGGAAGCTCTGGGTTTATATTTTTCCCTAAATATTTTTGTTTTAAATAATGGTCTAAACTTACATTCATGCTGAAGTTCTGTAGAGTGCCTTCCAGATTGAATCCAAAACGGCTTGTAGGCATATTGGGCATATAATCACCATCACTCCATTTTCTTATGGAACTGTCGGCCACACTTATGTTTCTCACCAGGTCATAATAACCGCCTATCTCCCACTTCCCTAGTTTTCCCAGGTCTGCTTTATAAGCTGCTTCTGCTTCCATTCCGTTGATTTCTGTATCATCAGAACGCCATTCTTTTACAAGAAAAACTTCTCTGGAAAGGCCTGTGTGAGCCAGATAAATATAATTTTTATAAAAAGTGTGGTAAACATTGGCAGATACCCGAAAGCTTTTGAGATTTAAGCCCGCTCCTATTTCAACGGTATTTGCCATTTCCTTGTCCAATCTGTCATCCCCGTTTTCTTCTGTAAGAATGGCAAAATGATTGTTTCCGGAATAAAGTTCATTCACTTCCGGTGCTCTTTCGGAATGGTTGTATTGTACTTTCAGATAAGCTTTTTTGAAGATATTCCACTGTGCCGAGCTATGGAATTGATGAAGGGTAAAGTCTCTGTCACTAAGTTTTCCTCCGGAAAGGCCACGGCTTCTCACATATTTATTATCTGCTTCTGCTCTGCGCTGTACATGGTCATTTCTATATCCCAAATCCAGCTGAATAAAGTTAAAATCTAGGTGTTGCATCGTAAAAATCCCGATTTCACGGCTTATAGTATTGGGTAAATATCTCTGGCCGCCGGTTCCTTCCATATCTCTGTATTGCACTTCCAGCCCTGTGTTTCCTGTCAGGAATTTTAATTTCTGCTGTGTGATTTCCAGGCGGCCATTATGTTGATTCACTGCAAACTGATTCGCTCTGTAACGGGCAAGAAGTTCTGCATTTTTAGAGAATACTCCCATATAATTTAGCTTGATACTGGAAATTGGAAAATTGGTGAAGCTGTAACCTGATTCAAACATAGCTTTATGGGATAAACTTCTGATATTAATAGGAAGGTACTCTATTTTTTGTTGGGGTTTTCCATGAGTATGTTTGGGCATTTTAGCAATAGCATATCCCGGAACACCAAAATAAGAATAAGAATTCTGATACGCTCCTCCCACATAAAAAGATTTTCCAATATAGCTGGTTCCTACGTAAAATGAGTTACTTTCCGAATGACTGTTTGGGATAACACCATCTTTTGTTTCTACGTAATCTCTAATTCCGTTTACCTCACTTTTATAGCGGTCTTTTGCAGCATCCTGGCCGGGAACGTAAAGATCATTCTTTGGATTAGGATAGTTTTTACCGTCAGCAGGGTTATAATAGGTTGGACTGAATGTGTAAAGATCATCTTCAGAAAGCTCATAATCTATCATATGATCTTTTGCAAACTGACTGATGTAAGGGAAAAGACTTTTATTTAAGACTCTTCTGGAATCTACATCTACCTGGCACAGTGACTGTAAAATACTGTTGAAACCCATCAGATTGGGATCATAGCATCTGCTGTCTTTAGATTTTTCGGGAATTCTTACGAGCTCCTGCTTCTGATTGCTCCCTCCTACTGTCCAGACCCAGTTTTTAGCAATCACACCTTTGGCTGAGAATGCCTGTTTCTGTCCGCTGTTACTACCCCCTTCAAGAAGTCCTTTAAAGTTGATCTTTTTGTCCGGCAACTGTTTGGCAATATAATCGGTTTCAATATCAATAGCTCCTCCAATAGCTTTTCCTCCGTATAAAACGGATGCAGAATTTTTGTACACGGTAATACTTTGAACATTGTTTATCTCTATATCCGTATTAAAATCCGGGCTTATTCCGGAAAGATCATTGACTGCAGTTCCGTTTTCCAGAATTTTTACACGATTTCCGCTCAGGCTTCGGATAACAGGAGCACCGGAGTTAGGTCCATACCCCGAATTTTGAATCCCCGGAATTTTGCTCAATGTCTCTCCTAACGTGCTGGATTGAATGAAATCCAGCTTTTTTCTTGAAATATTTACTGAACTGTAATTGGTTTTTCCCTGTATCTCAACGGATTCTATGTCCTTTACAACTTTTTTTTCAGGGTTAAGTTTCTGCGCCTTCAGAATGGATGAGGAATATAAAAGTGTACTCCCCATCAAAAAATAAACGGTCTTTTTCATGTGCATATACTTTAATGATCCGGCAAAGCTAGATAATTAAATTTATTAATGCAACATTGTTGCTTTATTGATTTATTATAAGATTCCTTATTTAAATATAACAAAATGAATATCAGTACTCTATTGCTTATTTTCTAAATTCAATATTTTCTATAGCTATAAAAAAAAACCGCTCTGGAAAGAGCGGTTGAACTATTAAACTTGAATATTGTATTATGAATTTTCTTTATTTCGGATATTTTATAGCTTCTGAAAGTTCTATCGGATTGTTGTATTGTTTCAGACGGGACTGAATGGTTTTGGTCATTTCTCTGAAGTCTGGCTTTACCTCTTTCCCTTTTTCGTCTACAAATTTAGCCTGCACATTGCTTGACTTCATTTCTCTTAAAGGATCATTATAATAGTCTAAAGATACTTTCTTTAACTGCTTTTGCGGAATGGTAAGGGCTTCTTTATACATATTTTCAAAATCCAGCATTTCAGATCTTTTCTTTATGGAATAAAGACTGAACTTGTAAGAACCGGTAGCATCTTCCATTTCAACAATCAATCCAGGTAAGTTTCTGAAGATATAAGGTCCTGCCTGAATAGGTACATCTTGCGTATACCATGCTTCCCATGTTCTTCCTTTGTATTTTAAAACCGCTTTTCTGCACAAGTAGGTGTCTATTTTTTTGGTATCAGGTTTCAGTTCCCAGTTTAATTTTACCTGTTCTTTTATTCTGTAAGTATCGCGGAAATAAAAATAATATTTAGAACTTAAGTTCTCTTCCTCATTAATCACTAAAAAACTATTATCTCCTATTGAAGGTCCTTTAAATCCTGTACTTCTGATTGAATCTGTCTGGTATTGTTTTTCTGCCAAAAATTTCGATTTATTTCCCTGAACAAAAAGCAGCATGTTTTTAGTTGTTTTCTCTGAGTTTAAAGAATCTTCTTTATAAGTAAGCAGATAATCAATCCTGAAGTTCTGGGCATAAACATTACAGGATAGAAAAATAAGTACTAAGCTTTTTAAAATATTATAATTCATAATAAATAAGGATTTATCATTTAATTAAATTCTGCGGTGTAGGGATTATAATTGCAATTAACGGCATATCCGTTTTTGCTTTTCTCAGGAATAAATGTTGTTGTACAGCAATATCTGAATTCACAAACATTGCAGGGTTCAATTTCCTCTCTTTTAATGTTCCATATTTTAGATAACTTCTTTACAGCGTCTTTTTTTATTGTTTTAAAATCATCTAAAATATTTCCGTAGCTGTTTTTATCTGAAGAATTATATTTTATATTCCCGTTTCCATCAATAAATATCGTCTTGAACAAGGCTAAATTATAATTTTTTGCCACATTATAGGCATTTATGCTGATAGCAATATCAAATAAATTAAACCGGGTTAAAAATAATTTAGAATCATTGACGGTGATATAATTTCTGATCATATCATTTTCATTCACAGATCTCTTTCTTGGTGAATTATATATGGTGATAGAAGTAATCCGCTTGTGATCATAAACTTTTTTACTGATTTTTTGGTACGGAAAAGAAAGCGATATATTAGTTACTCTGGAATATTCCAAAGAGGATAATACGTTCAGCAGTTCTTCCATACAGTTGTCATTATCCAAATGAAGATGTAGCCTTTTAACCCCTAGTTGCTGTATATTTTGAGCAAATGTTTCTAAATTATCATAAATATGCTGTGATACAATAACGGTTGTAAAAAGAATTTCGGAGGTATCTTCATTGGTGCTTATAGGAGATAATTCAGGGAAAGATGAATGGCTGGAGTAAAAAATAAATTCCTTTTTTTCCAGAAAATTCAGATATTCTTTTGCTACTTTGTGCCCATTATACTCTTCCAGAACATCACTCACCTTTCTTCCTCTGATATCTTCCACAAAATCAATCAGGGTATTGGGGATGAACTCTATTGTTTCTCTCTGAATATCGTATATAACACTTCTTTCAAATCCTTTTACCAGTATACAGCAGGAAAAGAAGTTGATATATTTGTCTTTATTGTTCTGTATATAAATTGATCCCATCTTTGTATATTCTTAAACAGTAGATTTCAGATTGGTGAATAGATGTTGAGATTGTTCTGCTCAGGTTATTTCTTCTTGCTTTTTTGGTATCCGGAAAAGGATAAACATTGGAAAAAACAACCGGAAATAATTCCTTTTTATGCTTTAGTTCTTGTATTAAACTTTTTTTCATGTGTTCATGGTTTTTAAACAATGGGCAACTTCATAATGAAGATTATAATTACAAGGCAGTGAGGTCATTCTGAACTGGCCGGAAGGATTTACTTCCAGGAAATAATACTCACCGTCATCGGCTTTTATCATATCTACAGAGCCTGTATTTAACCCTATTTTCTGCATTAAAGCCGTTATTTTTTTATCCACAGATTCCGGGAGACTATAAGACACATATCTGTTGGGACTTTCATAATTCACCTGTCTGTAATCTGTTTTGGTTTGAGCATCATTTTGGGAAAATATAGCCATGCTGTAATTCTTTCCGTTCAGATGGAAAATCCTGAGCTCATATTCTTTGTTGATCATCTCCTGAAATAAACTCGGAAAGAAATTTTTATAGCTTTTGATTTTCTTCTCGCTCAATTGAGTGGTGAAAAAAAAGAATGCTTTATCTTCAATACCTATCACAGAGCCTTCGTTGATGGATTTGGTGATATAAGGTTGGTCATAGTTTAGATTGTCGGAGTTGTTAGAGATATACGTTTTAGGAATTTTAATGCCTGTTTCATGGGCAGCCATTAAAGTCCCTATTTTGGTCATGGACTCTAGCTTCTGGTAATGGTTAAGCCATTTTTTATCTTTTAAGAATTCAAAGAAGATATTTAATGTTGAAATGTATTCAGATTCCAGATAATTTAACAGCTCTATATTTTTTTCGGTTTTTATATTCTCTTTATACCTGTTAAAGAAACCAAATTTTCTAAACCAGACACATTTGATTTCCGCCATATCCACTTTTCCGAAAAATTGGTTTTCTACAATCAGTTTAGGCTGTGGCTGTAATTCAACATACATTTTCGTTTTTCCGGTAAATAAATCCAAATCGTTAATTCTTATATACTTTTCGCCAAGAATTGACAAGTGCTCCATTACCCAATTGGTATCATCATCTTTGGGTGTAGATAAAATTAAAATCATACTGTAATAATTTGAAAAAAACTATTGGGGAAGCAAGTGATAAGGGTTGAGATTTACCCGCCCGAAAAACACCTTCCCTTTGTGGAATTACAAAAAAAAAGACAAAAAAAAGCCACCCCAATAGAATTGAGGTGACCATTTTTAACTTGCTATTACTTACGATCCCAAGATGAATCATCAGCAGTACCACCGTTATAGATAAGGGTAATACAGTTGCCCATTTCAGCATCTTGAAGAGTGTGATTTTGTAATCCTGCATAAACAGTTTTTAAATCACCTAATTTTTTACCTTTTAAGGATTCTAAGGATTTCTTAGAATTTTGATTTTCTTTTTTCATGGTTAAATTGTTAAAGTTTGAGTTCCAAAAGTAGATAAAAAAATAATACAAAATCTATCCGAAGTTGATTTTTTTATTATGTTAAATGCTTTGTACAAAGGTATTTGCAACCCAATTCAATGTTAGGTGAATATTTTTTTGTGGAAATAAATGTGCCTATTAGACACTAAAAGGTGTTCTATTGTAGTGAGTTAGGATATGAATTTTATCATGTAAAAATCCTTCGTTTTTTTAGATTAAATTTTAAATTAGCAGAAACTAAAAGCCAAAAAAAAATTATCATGAACAAATTATTTTTTCCATTTTTATTCATTTCTTTAATAATAAATGCTCAAAATTTTAAATGTAAATCTGCTCATATTGGAAAATTTCAGATAGATAATGGCGAATATGGGATCACCATCATTGAACGGAATAGTAAATTTCAGATTGAAACCAATGAAAAAATGGGTTATAAGGCAAGATATGATATCACCTGGATTAATGACTGTGAGTATCAATTAAAAAAAAGAAAAGTAATAAAGGGCAAATCCCTTGAAGGAAGTACTCCCTATGATACCCTGATGGCAGAAATTTTAAATGTAGTAAATGAAAAAGTTTTACTAAGACTTCGCTCTAATTTTTCTGATGAAGTAATGGAATGTGAGATGATTAAAATAAAGTAATACAGATAATTTAGTTTCAAATCTTCTGATAACATAGAAAGAGGCTGCCCATCCAGGCAGCCTCATAATTTTTAAGGTCAATGCTTACTTATTAGCAAGTAGAACCGCACTCAAGTAATTTGATGTGGATTACACCATTAACAACACATTGTGTTTGGCATAAAGCGTTAGTAACGATAGTGCCTACACCACCTACTACACCACCTACTGTAGAACCTACACCGCTGACAACACCGCCAACGACAGTTCCTACACCGCCTACTACTCCTCCTACAACTCCTCCTAGTCCACCTAGAAGTCCGCCGATTGGATCTAGTAATCCGTTACCTGAAATAGTTTTTAATTCGTTTCTGTCTAATTTTTTTAAGTTTTTCATAACTATAATTTTATATGATTATTACATCACGAATATATGAATAATAATATTACAATTACAAATTATTTTCAATAAATTAATTATATGTTTTTATTATTTAATATTTTATTAATATAAATGGTTTTTAATAAAAATATGATTTTCACTTATATGTGATTGATTTACTAAATGTTAAAAATAATAACTCAATTTGTGAAATTTAGAGTTATTATTTATGCATAAAAATATGTTTATTAATGATTATTGTTTAACGTGTGTGGTATCCCTTGTTTTGAATCAAAAACCAGTAGTCAGACTGATTAAATTGCCGGTAAAAATGCCTGGAAATTTTCCTGTTTTGGTAAAAATGGAAAATAAGCGAGTCAAATTTCCTTATATCTTACAGTAAAACCTGCTTCAGTGGTTGATAACGGAATCAAATTTTGTATTTTTGCTGACATACTTTTATCAATGTCAATTTTTTCAAATAATATACGCTTTTTAAGAGCCAGAAGAAAGCTCTCCCAGCAGAATGTAGCAGATGAGCTGACGATTTCCAGAGTTCGTTATTCAAAATACGAAAACGGAATATCCGAACCTCCTATAGAACTGCTAGTAAAAATCTCCAAGTATTTTCATGTAAGTATCGATCTTATGTTGTCTGTAGATCTTGAGAAACACCCTGTGGACGAGATGCTGAAGCTTCCGGATAACAGAATTGTTCTTCCGGTTGCGGTGGATACTCAGGGAAATGATACCATAGAAATTATTCCACAGAAAGCTTCCATGGGATATCTGGAAGGTTATAGTGATATTGATTATATTGAGAGCCTTCAGCGTATTGCCCTGCCTTTTCTTACGAATGGGAAGTACAGAGCATTTCCGGCAGATGGGGACTCTATGCCGCCATTCAGAAACGGTTCTTATATTGTAGGAAAATATGTAGAAGGAATTAGTGAACTGAAACAGGGGAAAACTTATGTTTTTGTAACCCTGAATGATGGAATTACCTATAAGCGTTTTAAAGAAAAGAAAGAAAATGCTATTTGTGTAAGTGCAGACAATTCTTTTTACGAGCCTTACGATATTCCTTTTGAGGAAGTGGTAGAAATCTGGCAGTATGCTTCAGGGATTTTCCCGGAAGATTTTGAGCCAGGTGATTATGAAAGCTACAATTTTAAAGAAATGTTCCGTGAGCTGAGACAGGATATCAGAGATCTTGATAAAAAGGTTTCAGGACGCCGCCGTAAGCAGTCTTAATATTTGAGCAGGAAATACCATTCTGCTATAGAAGATATTTTTGTAATGGGTGAAATTTAAATTTCACCCATTACATTTAATTGGTCTTTTTGTAATTATAGATGGCAAGACCGTTGAGAAGAACAGCAAAGCCTATCAGATAAAAGAATTCGGTTTGTACTTCATAAAAGCTGCTTCCTTTAAGTACAATTAACCTAACTACTTTGATAAAATGGGTTACTGGCGTAAGGTTTGACATTTTTCTTGCCCAGTCCGGCATACTCTCCGTATTGGTGAAAAAACCGCTCATCAGCATAAATACCATCATAAAAAAGTAGGCAATAAACATGGCCTGCAGCTGTGTATCGGCAAATGTAGATATCAGTAATCCTAATCCAAGTAAGGCAATAAGATAAACGGCTGCAAAAATATACAGGGTGAGAAGGCTTCCTTCAGGAAAAATGCCATAAATCACATACATCACGATGAGCCCAATGGTAAAAACAGTCATTCCTACAATCCAGAAAGGAATCAGCTTGCCTAAGATGAACTGCCATTTTTTAATTGGTGTTACGTTGATTTGTTCAATCGTTCCTATTTCTTTCTCTTTTACAATGTTTAAGGCTGTGATAAAGCCTCCGATTAAGGTGAGGAGAAGTACCAATATACCCGGAACCATGTAATATTTATATTCTGCTCTCGGATTGTACCAATTGGTTTCTTTAATAATCATTTTTGCAGGAGTAATATCCGGTTTTCTGGCAGATA
Organism: Chryseobacterium sp. 7; assembly: GCF_003663845.1. Classification (NCBI taxonomy): domain Bacteria; kingdom Pseudomonadati; phylum Bacteroidota; class Flavobacteriia; order Flavobacteriales; family Weeksellaceae; genus Chryseobacterium; species Chryseobacterium sp. 7. The sequence continues at coordinate 2,277,025 of NZ_RCCA01000001.1, read as the reverse complement.
ATTTAATATTAACATCTAAACTGCTGTTAAAATCATTAATGACAGAGCGGAGATAACTTCCTCCCAATGCTGATTTTGTTCCATTGATTGCATCTACAGAAAGATTTACCTTCTGGCTTCCCTCGCGAACAAGATTCCGTTCAAATCCGGGAGGAATTTCCAAAACAAGATCGGCATTTCCTTCTTCAATCATTTTTAATCCATTTTTATAAGAATTAGGATTTCCTGCCAGCTTAAAATAACCGGAAGAGGTAATTTTATGAAGTAATTTCTGAGAATAGCTGCTATGGTCATGATCTACATAGGCCACATTAACATTTTTTACTTCAAAATTGGCTGCCAGAGGCATAATGATCAACTGTACAACAGGCATTACAAACATCATGGCAAGGATTGTTTTATCCCTGAATATCTGACGAAATTCCTTCCTCAATATGAATATCATTATTCTCATGACAGGCGGATTTTAAATTTCTTCAGGGCAAGTGCCAGCAATCCCACCGACATGATCAGTAAAATAAGCGTCTCTTTCCATACGTATCTGAAACCAAGGCCTTTCAGCATAACTGCTTTTACAATATCATAATAATATCTGGAAGGAAGAATTCTGGATATTACCTGAAAAACAACGGGCATATTTTCTACCGGAAACATAAAACCAGTTAATAATAAGGTAGGAAGCATCATTCCCATCATGGAAATCAGCATAGCGGTTTGCTGGGAATTGGTAACATTGGATATCAATAAGCCCAATGAAAGACAGGTGATAATGAACAATATGCTTTCCGCAAACAGCAAAATAAGGCTTCCACGGATCTCAACATCTAATAAATAAACAGAAAGAAGGAGAATAATGATAAAGTTGACAAGAGAAAGAACCAGATAAGGAATCGCTTTTGCTACCAATACCATAACGGGCTTAAAAGGAGACACCAATAGTATTTCCATCGTTCCAAGTTCTTTTTCACGGACTACAGCCACAGATGTTAAGGCAGTACTTACAATCATAAAGATTAATGCAATAACGCCCGGAATGAAGTTGAGAGATCCATTCTGCTCTTCATTATAAAGTTGTCTCATTTCGGGAATGATCTGATAGGAAGGTTTTATATTGGGATTGAGCTGCTGCTGGTAGTCTGCAATCATCACATTGAGATAATTAGTAAGAATAGTGGCTGTATTTGGGTCTGAAGCATCAGCAATAATCCTAATTTGTGCTCCGTTCATGGTATAAATATCTGCTCCGAAATTTACAGGAAATATCACCGCACATTTTATGTTTCCTTCCCTGAATTTTTTTTCAATATCCGGATAGTTTAAAGAAGGTTCCTGCATCCGGAAATAAGTGCTTGATCTTATTTTTGAAATGATTTGCTCAGACTGAACATCATGGGAATTATCCAAAACAGTAATCCCGATATTTTTGACCTCACTGCTCAGAGCATACCCAAAAAGGATAATCTGGACAATGGGCATACCGAAAAGGATCAGCAGAGTTCTCCGGTCTCTGAATACATGATAGAATTCTTTTCTGATGAATACGAATAACTGTTTCATTTTTTTACTGTTTTTAATCTCCTGATCTTTTGGCTCCTCTTGCCAGTTCATAAAATACATCATCCATTGAATGGGTATTGAACTTCTTTTTAAGATTAGAAGGAGTATCCATGGCTTCTACCCTTCCATCTACCATGACGGAGATCCGGTTGCAGTATTCTGCTTCATCCATATAGTGAGTGGTTACAAACACGGTAATCCCATCTGCAGCAGCCTGGTAAATCATATCCCAGAACTGTCGCCTGGTAATAGGATCCACACCTCCTGTTGGCTCATCAAGAAATACAATTTTAGGTCTGTGAAAGACAGCCACAGAGAATGCCAGTTTTTGTTTCCATCCTAACGGCAGCGCTCCTACCAGCTTTTTAGCTTCGCTTTCTAAGCCCAGTGTAGAAACAAGTTCAGTGCTTCTTGTTTTTATATCCTTGCGGGAAACACCGTATACACCGCCATAAAACTCAATATTTTCCAGAATAGTAAGATTATCATAGAGAGAGAATTTTTGGCTCATGTAGCCAATGTTTTTTTTGATCTGTTCCTGTTGTTTATAAACATTAAATCCTGCCACTGATGCTGTTCCTGAAGTAGGATAAGATAGTCCGCAAAGGATTCGCATGGCGGTCGTTTTTCCAGCCCCGTTAGCGCCAAGAAAACCAAATATTTCTCCCTGATCTACATCAAAAGAGATGGCATCCACGGCTTTAAAGTCTCCAAATTGTTTGGTGAGATCTCTGCATATAATTGCCTTATTTTCCATGATTTACTTCTTTTTGTTCATGCATCAGCCGGATAAAACTATCTTCAATAGTGGGCGTTATTTCTATAACTTCCAGATCTTCGGGATGGTATTTTTCTGCTATCTCTATTACAGTTTGCCGTTTGCCGTCTTCTTTTAATGTAAGGTGCAGATATTCTCCAAATGCATAGCAGCTTTCAACATCTTTGTCTGTACGAAGAGCTTGCAGAAGCGGATAGATATTTTTACTTTTTACCGCAAAAAGTAATTTAGGAAAACTGTTGACAATATTCTCGGGTTGATCTACAGACATTATTTTTCCATTCTGCATTAGCGCAATTCGGTCACAAAGCCTTGCCTCGTCCATATAAGGAGTTGAGACCAAAATGGTAATATTCTGCTCTTTCAGCTTAGCCAGCATATCCCAGAATTCTTTTCTGGAAACAACATCCACTCCGGTGGTAGGTTCATCCAGGAATAATACTTCCGGTTTATGAATCAGAGCGCAACAAAGTGCTAATTTTTGTTTCATTCCGCCTGAAAGCTTTCCTGCCCGCCGTTTGCTGAATGGTTTGATCTGTTCATAAATGTCTTTAATCAGGTCATAATTTTCTTCGATACTGGTTTCAAAAATGGCTGCAAAGAATTTCAGGTTTTCATCAACGGTAAGATCCTGATACAATGAGAATTTTCCGGGCATGTAACCTACTTTATTTCTGATGGTCTGATATTCTTTTACTACGTCATGGTCTTCCACTTCTGCCGTTCCGCTGTCTGCCAGTAAAAGGGTGGTCAGAATCCGGAACAGGGATGTTTTTCCGGCTCCATCAGGCCCGATGAGGCCAAAAAGCTCTCCTTTCCTTACATCAAAAGAAACATCATCAACTGCTTTTACGCCGTTGTAGGTTTTGATTATATTTTTTACGGTAATGGAAAACATGTTTTGATGATCGTATTTAATTCTTAAAATAATGTTTCTCCATACATTCCTATCTTTAAATAGCCGTCATTTTTTACCCGTATTTTGATGGCATAGACAAGATTGGCTCTTTCGTCTTTAGTCTGAATGGTTTTTGGAGAAAATTCCGATTTGTCTGAAATCCATGTAATGGTTCCGGGATATTCTTTAAATCCTTTTTCTCCCTGATCTATTCTTACTTTTACTTTCTGTCCAAGCTTTACCTGTGGTAGTTGGGTTCCTGTAATATAAGCTCTGAGATCAAGAGTGCTGATATCTGCTATTTTATACAGCGGTTTTCCAATAGTCTGCATTTCCCCTTTCAGTGCATAGTTTACCAAGACCGTTCCCTGGATAGGATTGATGATATTTCCTTTATTAATCTGTTCCTGAAACTGTGCAGCTGTTTTTTCAAGCGGTGCTTTTTCACTTAAAATACTTCTGTTTTGAGTGCTGTTGTTTGAGGTATTGACAGAAAGCTGCTGGCGTGTAACTGCGATCTGCTTTTTAAGCTGTACAATAGCGGCATCAATATCATCTAACTGCTTCCGGGTTGCGGCATCTGCTTTTACAAGGTTTGCAGTACGGATACGTTCATAGAGCTGTTGATCCAGCTGTGCTTCCTGCACCGCCAGCTGTTTTTTCACCAATAAATCCTGTTCATTAGTGTTGCTTGTTTTTTGCTGTAAAGCTTCAATACTGGCTTCTGCCTGTGCTTTTTGAAGTTGGGCTATTGTAACGTCAATCTGTCCCACCTGCGCTCCTGCTTTAAGCTGAGTCCCTTCCTGTATAGAATAGGAAATTAATTCTCCGTTTTGCTGGGCAGAAACAATAACTTCATCTGCTTCAAAGTTTCCTGAAGCGTCGAAATCGTCTTTAGGTTTACATGCGCTTAACAGAATAAAAGCACTTAGTATGATGGTAACTTTTTTCATAGGATTTAAGGATTATTAATTTCCGGAAATAAATTTCTGATTATATTGTGCCTGTAACAGCTGAATCTGGTGCAGAATCATGGCCTGATTGGCCAGGTGTTCGGTATTGAGCTTCTGGATGTATTCATGGGTGGTAATCACACCATTAGCCAGCTGGGCTTCTGCCGATTGGGTTACGGAATGACGGAGGTCAATTACAGATTTATCCTGTTCCAGCAGAAGGTTATATTTTTTAATATTTTCTTCTTGCTGTGCCAGATCCATTTTGGTATTGATTAAAAATGTTTCTTTGTTGGTGTCTGTCGTTTTTCTGTTCAGCTCCAGGATTTGTTTTTTATTGGAAGAAGTATATAAACTTTCGAGGGACCAGCTGAATCTTACTCCGGTAATAAACCATGGCCCGAATTTATTTTCTATAATGTTGAGAGTTGGTCTTCCATACGCTCCCTGAAAGAAGGCACTTACCTTAGGCATAAGATCAGATTTAAGCTGCTCTTCCTGTAATGTATAAACCGATTTCTGAAGATCAAAACCTTTCAGCTCCGGTCTGTTGATTTCTGAAGACAAAAGTTCTAGTTTCGGAGACTGCAATACTGAAGAATCGGAAATATCCTTACCAATGAAGATACTAAGCATTTTCAGATAGGCATTACGGTTGGATATATACTCTGTATTGGCCATATCTGTATTTACAACTTCTGCTTTCAGTTCGTCTACATTACTGCGATAGGCGGTTCCGTATTGCAAAGCAGCTTCGGCCTTCTGTACCTGAGTCTGAAGGTTTGCTTTTTTTATTTCATTCTGTTTGAGTTGAGCATTGGTTAAAAGAATGGAGAAAAATAAAGCATTGATTCTCTGTTTTAATGTATATAATGAAACTTCTATATTTTGAGTCTGCAGTTCATTATTGGCTTTTGTAAGTTCTTTCTGCTGGTGTATAATGCCTCCGTCATATAACAACTGATCTACCTCTCCCTGAATTTTATACTGGTCCTTACTTAATGACGGCAGCGATGCACTTATAGGAAGTGCCCCTAAAGCATCAGAAAAACTAATAGTCTGGGACTGATAAGTAGCCTGCCCGGAAAATAGAATTTTGGGCAAATAGCCTTTGTTTGCATTATCTATTGTATACTCTGCAGTTTTTGCCATCATTCCTAATTTTTTGATTTCAGGATAGTTTTCTTTTGCAAGGTGATAGCATTCTTCAAGTGTTAATGATTCAGATTGAGCTTTCAGAGGAATAACAGCACCCCAACTCAAAAAAACTATAATAGAGATATGAAATTTTCTACACATAATAATTGATTATTTTAAGTTAAAATCAATTTTGTCTTTATTATTCATGGGTTTTAATCATTTGATTAAATTCAGGATAAAAAAATTATCCTGATGACATGGCAGCTTTTATCCACATAGGAATAAGCTTTTTGCGTTCCAGCATCATTTTTTCAAATTCTTTATCATTTAATTTGCTGCTTCCCAGGAGCATCGGTTTGGCAATAAAAGGAAAAACAGTAAGTCCGAGTATATTGATCAGAAAATGGAGAGGATTGGGTTCCTTAATGCTTCCATTCTTTACAGCTTCCTGATGTTGTTTTAAAAACTCTGAGGTTTCTATTACTTCTTTTAGAGGTATCTTTTGTAAAAGCAGATTGGGATTATTACGAAGTTCACTAATAATAAAAGTAGGAATTTCTGGTTCCTTAATGATGAGATCGATATATTTTCCAACAACTTCTACTACTTTTTCATCAATACTGGTATCTTTATTATTCAGAACCATCATTAAGTTCTGGAAAAATCCAGCCATTGTTTCTACCATGATCATCTCGAAAAGCTTGGCTTTGCTTCTGAAATAATAGTTAAGCAATGCCAGATTGATTCCTGCTTCTTCGGCAATATCCCGGGTTCGCGTTGCAGCAAATCCTTTTTTATAAAACACAATACGGGCTGCTTCTTTGATTTTTTCTTCCGTACTGGTATCTATTTTTTTCATTCCTATTCTATTCTTTTACAAAGATATAAAGAAAATACATAGCTTAATCAATTATTTTAATCATTTGATTAAATTTCGCAAAAAAACAAGGCGGACACAATCAATCCGCCTCGCATCTCCCAAATAAATAAATATGAAAAAATATGAATGTTTATATTGTACAGGCCTTCAGCATCAGATCATGCAAATCTGTATTTTTAACAAAAGGCTTTAGAAGTTCATTCCCAGGACCATAGGCTGCCACTTCCACATAATCTCCCGAATGATCCATACTGATCCATCCCACAGAATTCCTGTTTTTCTGAATTTCCGAGTAAAGCTTAAAAGGCAGTTTCTTATAATTATATAATCCTTCTTCTGCTTTTTCAAGACCATTGTAAAAGCTCAGAAGATGTTTGGCTTCATCATCATTCAGGATAATTTTGTTGCCTTCATAAACCCAGTCTTTTATATCCTTTGCTGAATATTCTTTGTGAATATTGTTCAGAATATATTCATTAGTGTATTTGTAGTCTGAAATACTGTTGAAATTCTTGGTTGCATCCGTTCCGTAAATCGTTCCCGGATTAGCGTTTCCATGGTCTGTAGTGATAATGACTAAAGTATTTCCGTCTATTTCTGCAAAATCCATTACCGTTTTTACGGCTTCATCAAATGCCAGCTGATCGTGAATAAGTGCTGCTACGTCATTGGCATGAGCAGACCAGTCTACTTTTCCGGCTTCTACCTGAAGAACAAAACCAGCGGGATGATCTTTCATCTGATTGATAGCTGTGCTGGCCATTTCAGCAAGAGTCGGAGTGTTTTTAAGTTCCGGAAGATGGTTTCTGTCAATACTATAAGGCAATGCCCCTGTACTGAATATTCCTAACAGCTTCTCTCCTTTTTTGATTTCTTTCAGTTCATTTTGCGTTTTCAGGATTCTGTATCCTTTCTGGCGGTATACGGAATAAAGATCTTTTTTGTCTTCTCTTTTGGCAGGGTTAAAAAACTCGTCACCACCTCCTAAAAGTACATCCAGTTCCAAGTCAGCATACATTTCGGCAATTTGAGGCTCTGCATTTCTTTTTGAAGAATTGACACAAAAACCAGCGGGTGTTGCATGAGTAATGGTAACCGTAGTTACACATCCGGCTTTCTTTCCTGCTTTTTTATATTGCTGCCATATGGGAAGATGTTTTTCTCCGTTGGCTCCTATGTTCAGGGTTCCGTTTTTTACTCTTATTCCTCCTCCAAAAGCTGAACTTGCAGCCGCTGAATCCGTTACAATTGAGCTTGCTGAAGCAGTGTCCATCAAAGCACGGGTTACCTTTTTGTCATGGTACAGATTAAGCCAGTTGCTTCCTTTTCCCAAAATATTTCTTGAATATAAATCTGCCATTGACTGTGTTCCAAGGCTCATTCCGTCACTTACCATGAAGATGATATTCTTTGCTTTTCCTTTCTGATGCATTTCGGTATTCTTCCCGAAACTCCAGAGATCAGACGGTGATAAGGTCAATAACCCTGAAAGTAATGCTGAGCCTTTTAGAAATTTTCTTCTGTCCATACTGTTTTAAAATAATGCTGTAAGGTATTGTATTTTAACTTTTACTGAAACTTAGTTGCATTAATTAAAGGTTAATTTTAAATATTCTCCAGAAACGGATCTTCAAAAGTTATTTTTTGATCAAACATTTCTTTTTCTATATCATTAATCAGGCAATATTGAAGGTCTGAAAGCATTTGATCTTTATCTAAGTTCTGTCCGATAAATACAAGCTCATTGATTCTGTCACCCCAGTTTCTATCCCATCTGCTTTCTATAAAAGCCTGATTTTCTGCAAATGAAGAATATTGCACCCTGTGATGTAAAGGCATACTACTCCACCAAACCCCAGCTTTTTCAAGTCTGAAAGAACCTCCGGCCTGAGAAAAATTTAAGGCATCATCAGGTCTTGAGGCCAGCCAAAACAAACCTTTAGCCCTGATGGCACCCTCCGGATAATGATGGTTTAAATATTCCCAAAGTCTTATAGGATGGAATGGTTTTTTATCTCTGAAAACGAATGAACTTATTCCATATTCTTCAGTTTCCGGAGTGTGATGATCAGATTGTAATTCTTTTTGCCAACCTGCTGAAGACTGTGCCTTATCAAAATCAAAAAGTTGTGTATTTAGAATCTTTTGAGGCTCAATTTTCCCAAACTCTGAATGTAAAAGGTTAGCGTCTGGATTCAGTTTTTTAATAGCAGCAGTTAAAAAACCTAGTGTTTCAGCATCTATGAGATCTGTTTTATTTAAAATAATCACATTGGCAAATTCAATCTGATCAGTCAGAAGATTGACAATAGTTCTGTAATCTCCTTCCATATCCGTAAGATCACGATCCATCAACAGTTCACCAGAACCAAAATCTTTCATAAAATTGAAACAATCAACCACCGTTACCATAGTATCTACATAGCTGAATCGGGAAAGATCTATTCCGCTTTCTTCATCAATATAAGTAAAGGTTTGAGCTACAGGAATAGGTTCACTGATTCCCGTGCTTTCAATAAGAAGATAATCAAAACGGTTTTCATGAGCGAGACGTTCTACTTCCACCATCAGATCTTCACGGAGCGTACAGCAAATACATCCGTTACTCATTTCCACCAGCTTTTCTTCAGTTCTTGAAAGGGTGTTTTGATTTTCAACAAGACGCGCATCAATATTGACTTCACTCATATCATTCACAATAACAGCTACTTTTAAGCCCTGTTTGTTGTGCAGAATATGATTCAGTAGTGTAGTTTTTCCAGCTCCCAGAAAGCCGCTGAGTACTGTTACAGGAAGTTTTTTAGTCATATTTTAATGCTTATGATTTTTAAAATTGATGATATGACCTGTAATCAGGCCGGCAGCTCCAATATAGATCAGAGGAATATGAATTTCAAACAGAAAATCGGCCAGTATAGAAATGAAAATCAAACCAATGGATAGCCAGAATAGAAACTTCAGCCATCTGTTTTCCATTTTCTTCGTTATCCTGAATACTACAACGGCTCCAATGCAAAGGAAAGCCAGATCAATATAGGGATTGTGTGATATTCCCAACGGAACAATCAGCAATAACGGAAAGATAATACAATGAATCAGGCATAAAACAGCAGCGGAGATTCCTACAGCATCAAGAATTTTTGATTTCATAATAGTATGGATTAATTTTCTTATCGTAACTTTGTTGCAAAAGTAGAAATAAAAAATTAAATAACGCAACTTTGTTGCATTAAAATATGAAACAGGTTAGAAATACACATGCCAAAACTGAGATTTTGAACCTTATTAATGGTTCAGATGTTGCCCTTACCCACTCAGATATTCAGAAGAAGCTGGGAGATTTATGCAATAGAGTAACCATTTACAGGGTTTTGGAAAGGCTTGAAAATGAAGGTGAAATACACAAGATCGTTAATATCGACGGTGTGGTAAATTTTGCAAAATGTAGTGGTAAATGTACTCATGAGCAGCATTTCCACAATCATGTTCATTTTAATTGTAAAGAATGTCATTCTGTGACGTGCATTGAAAATGCAATTCCGGAAATCAGTTTACCGGAACACTTTATTGCGCAGGAATTTAATTTTATTATCAGCGGGATCTGCCCGAAATGTGCTGACGCATAAAAATAAAAAGGCAGAAAAGCGAATTTGCTCATCTGCCTTTTTACCCTTTTATAAGGTGTTATAAAGAAGAGATGTAAACTTCTATTTTGGTTCCGTCATAATTGAAGGTACCATCAGAATTTCTTTTGCCTAATACCCATTTCATATCTACAGGCACATTCCATGCAGACCCTAATGAAAATCCGTTAACAGATCTTATTTCGTTTCCGTTTCCTGTAGTAATTGCAGAATGAAAGAAAGTTTTATCAATAAGTCTGTAAAAACCAATGGCTTTCCCTGCCGGAATGGGTGCATATCCGTCCCATTTTTCTCCTGCCGGATAATTGAATAAGGTTAACCATTTCTGTCCTGCTGATTCTGCAAGCTGAGTTGGACTTATCCTGGCGCCACGCATATACAATGCATAAGCTACCACATCATGACATACTCCACTGTTATATTTCGAAATATTCTCTTCCCCGAGAGAACTGCGTGGGCAACGGGTGCCCTTTCTGATAGGGATAGCTGAGCCTTCCTGGCTCCTTCCGGTGTAATAAATGACATATTGTAATATTTTGTTTGGTGACGTAAAGATACGGCTTTAAAATTTAATCACCGATCTTGGAAAATTATATCTGATTATTAAGTTTTTGGCTGAACCCTTTTTTATGGTAAATAATAAATTAAGCGGCAGTCTCAAAAGTCAAACAATCTGGCTTTTGTCACTCTGACGAAGGAAGAATCTCATTGATAACCAAATATATGAGATTCTTTACTACATTTCAGAACTTTGTTTGCAGACTTTTAGTCTGTGTTCAGAATGACACTTTTGAGACAGCCTCTTCTATTGATAAAAATGTTTAAAATTGTCTAACAATAAAACATGCATTCATAACTGAAAAGTTTACCATCTTTAAAAGTGAAAATAAAGAGTCCTGCATCTCCATTCTGAATGTAGTATTCATGTGGGGAGGAAATCCAGCGTGAAGAAAGCAAATCTCCAAAATAGGTTACAAAATTCTTTTCATCGTAATTAGAATCCATGTACTCGTTTCCTAAAACCACGGCTTCACCATTGCTAAAAGACATTTTGTAAATACTTCCGGAAACTTTGCTTTTGTATTCTTCAAAAGCCACTATGATATTAGGATTTTTATAAAAATATTGAGGTTCCCAGCCGCATTCTGGCGTATTGGGAATATCTTTTACTTTCTGCATTTCCAGCTGTTTTAGCTGTGTATCGGTAATTTTACCGTCAAAAAGCTGGGTTTCCTTCCATACAAAATGCATATTTAAAGCTTTCAGTTTTTTTTCATAGGTTTCTGTTGAGGGTTTTTTAGCAAATTGATCTGCCAGAAGGAGCTCAAAATCAATATCTACTTTTGGGTTTTCTACTCCGGAACTGCTGTAAGATTCTTTCCAATACTGTAAAGCTTGTTTAAGGTTTTTATCTTCAATCCATGCTATTTCACGTAATCTTCCAACCTGGGTTAATTCTTTTTCCCTATTCTTTCCTTTTGCCGTCAGATATTCTTTGAGAATTTTATCATAAGTAAGTTCAGTACCCAGATATTTCATTTGAATATATTCAGGATTTTCATGGAAATGATCACCAATATAGACCCAGCCATCTTGATATAAAGGAACGTAGTCAATACAGACCAGCTCATTTAAACTTGCTCTTCGGGTTGCTGTGCTTTCTGTGGTAGGCGCTTTTCTCACACGTAATTCCGATACCTGTACATAGAAGTGTGGACATTGATATCCTTGGGCTCCGCGATAGAAATACTGAGTGGGTTCACCGGCAGATTTCTTTCCCCGCATGGATTTTTGCAAGGGCTGGCGGTCTATAAAACCAATATCCCCGTTGTTTACCTGTACTTTGTATTGTGTTTGGGTAGAATCCAGAACATAAACAGGAGCTTCAGTAGAAAATATACCCAAAAGATCTTTATTTTTTCCGCTTTCCTTATAAAGATATCCCCATTCTGAGGTATAGACAGGATGGGCTCCGGCACTCTGAGCCTGGATATTGTAAAAGAAGCACTGGATAAGACCAAATGCCAATAGTATCTTATTCAACATATTGTAATAGGTGTATGTAAAATATTTTATGCTTTTTGCAGGTGGGTTTATAATGGTTTATATATGAGTTGTTTAACTTATCAAAAATTGGATATTTTTTAAACCATAAAGAAAGATTTAAGCAGTAAAGCATAGTTAAGTTAAGATAAATCATTCTGATTTTTAAGCTTAAAGCGAAGTTCATTTTAATACTCTAACCTCCTTAATGCAATCTTAATGGTTCAAAAAAGTGTAAACAAGTTTATAGTTATTCCTTCAAAAATACTGAAAATGAGAGTTTGTTCCAAAGTTATTGTTATTCAGAATGGGTATAAATTCCATCCTAATCACCCGCCAGCATTGGGTAGCGTAAATAAAAATACTATTTTTATCGGCCAAAAAGTAAACACTCAATATGCCGACTGATGCTTCTCATAAGCTGATTCCGATGACCACTTTCGTGCTGGAATATTATTCGCACGAAGGATATGCCGATCTGCAGATTTTAAATCTGATGAATAATTATGCTAATTTTTTAAAGAAGCGTTTGACCCTTGGCATGTTTGTTCCTGTAGACTCAAAAGGAAATATCCTCAAAGAGCCTAAAAATTATTTTGAGTGGAAATCTCTTGGTCATAATGACGGAAAAAGAACAGATACTGCAGGATTTGAAGAATATGCCGAATATCAGAAGGCCGAACAAAACTGCATGTTTGAAGCATTCAAAGTGGATTATAACGGATATTCAAAAGTGAGAATTATTGCTGCATATGACCCCTCCATTGAGCTGTCTTTTAATAAAAATGATCTGATCCCTGCAGGGTTTCATGATGTAGAATCCCTCACTGTTTTTGATGATATTTTTTTAACGTCCAGTGCTTTAAAGGCAATAGGGATCCTCAGATAAATTGCACTTAAACTACTGTTTTTACTGTTGATTTCTTTTTAAATTCAGAAGGAGACATTTCTTTATATACCTTGAATATTTTATTGAAATGACTGGCATCATTAAAGCCCAGTTTGTCTGCAATTTCACTGATATTGTAATGACTTTGCAATAAAAGTTTTTCAGCTGTTTTTATTTTCAGCTGTATAACATGCTGCTGTACAGAGAAGCCCGTTTGCTTTTTGGTATACATACTGATATAATTGGGTGAAAGCATAAATTCTTTGGCAAGTTTTTCAATTTTCATTTTATCTGCATCCAAAGCATTGACATTAATATAATACAGGATTCTTTCAATTCTGCTTGCATTTTGTGCGATCCACTTTTTGGTGGTGGCGTTCATAATGTTTCGGATCATGATGGTGATGATCCCCGAGAAAATATCGGTGGTAATTTCTTTATTATAGGTATTCTTATGACTGAATTCATACAGAAGAATCCGGGCAAGCTGTAGCAGATGTTCCCTGTCTGTTTTATTTTTAATCACTGATTCATAGACGAAAGAATGATCTTCCATTAGCAGCTGAATTACTTTTTTGAGCTCATTCTTTTTATTAGATAAAAGATTTTCCCATATATACTGCTCCGTAAATTTAATATAAATGAATTTTGTTTTGCTTTTAATAGAAAACTCATGACCGTCGCTGGGTCTAAGGAAAAAAACATCTCCCTTTTTGTAAGGAAAAGTAATGCTGTTGAGATGATGAAACCCTCTTCCATTTTCGATAATAACCACCTCATAAAAGTTATGATTGTGGTATTCTACATCCCAGGTTTCCTTTTCAATACTGAAAACATTAAAAGAATTGAAATTGACAATTCGCTTCATAGAAGAATGGATTTTTACAAATTTACCATTAATTTTTACAATAAATCATGTTTGTTTATTGATGAATTTTGTCCTATCAATACATTCAAAATGAAATACATAAAACAATCCGTACTGCTGGTTGCTTCAGCAATCGCTTTGATGTCCTTTTCTGATCGTGATGACAGGGATAAAACAGATAAAAAGCAGCAGCATAGAACACAGGTCTCAACTAAAAAGTACTGGCCTAATGGAGCTCAATTGGTTATTTCCGTATCAATGCAGTTTGAAACCGGCGGCCAGCCGGATGGTGCAGAAAGCCCGTTCAGCGGCACTCCCCTTCCTGCAGGACAACCCGATCTTCCGGCAGAAAGCTGGTATCGCTATGGAGCGAATGAAGGCATTTACCGTATGCTGGATTTATGGAAAAAATATGATATTAAAGTAACATCCCACGTAGTAGGAACAGCTGCCGAAAGGTATCCCGAAGTAGCCAAAGCTATTGCAAAGGGAGGACATGAAATTGCAGCCCACGGTATTGCCTGGGACCAGCAGTGGAATAAAAATTATACTGATGAGCTGAATTTTGTGAAAAAAGGTGTAAACGTTGTTGAAAAGATTACAGGTCAGAAAGCTGTGGGTTATAACGCCAATTGGCTCAGACGAAGTCCGAATACCCTTCAGGTATTACAGGAACTTGGTTTTCTGTATCATATAGATGACTTAAGCCATGATGAGCCTTTCATTACCAAAGTAAACGGGAAAAAATTTGTTGTCATTCCTTATACCTTGCGTAATAATGACATTGTCAATATTGAAGGAAAACACTGGAGCCCTGATCAGTTTTTGACACAGCTGAAATTTGAATTTGACCGTCTTTACGAGGAAGGAGCATCAAAGAGAAGAATGATGAGCATCAGTTTTCACGACAGAATTGGCGGAACTCCTGCAATGGTGCATGCAATGGAGAAGTTTATTAAGTATACCAAAGAAAAACAGGGTGTCGTTTTTATGAGAAAAGATGATATTGTTAAAATGGTAATGAATGATCCCAATACTCCTGTTGACAACAGTGAAGAAAAATATAATAATAACTAATGAAGCTGGAGGCTGGATGAATGGTTTTATAAGGTCACAAAGTACTTTTATAACTTGTATAACCCCCAGCTTCATACTTCTGTCCTCCATCCAAAAACATCTCTATGAATACAAAAAATCCAAAAACAGCCTATTTTTTCCTTCGTGTATCTATGGGAATCAATCTCCTGGGACACGGATTGATCCGTCTCGTAAAACTGCAGGACTTTGCATCAGGAATGATGAAAGGTTTTGAAACAAGCTGGCTTCCTCAGACACTTGTACAAATCTTTGGAATAACACTCCCCTTTTTGAATTTCTCATCGGATTATTGCTGATGATTGGTTTTAAAACCCGAATTGCTACAATAGCTGGAGCTTCTCTCATTGTCTTGCTGCTTTTTGGAAGCAGTACTGTTGAAAACTGGGAAGCCATGGGCATTCAGATGATTTATGCAGGTCTATTTTATATATTGATCAGCAGAATTGATGATAATTATCTGGCTCTGGATAGGAAAAATTAAACAAAATTAACAGAACAGTCAAGCTGGGATAGAAAGGGAAACGTTGTTATCTTTACTATCCCAGTTTTTTTATGATCTCAGAGATTATGTTACAACTTTCATAGATTAAGCTACCCGGATTTTATAATTATGCCCGAATTTTGCATCATCAATAAAAACGATTGAAAATATCCTGTTTATTTTCAATGCAATACATCACCTTAAAATAGAAAAAGATGCAAACGATATTAGGAGCCAATGGACAGATTGGTGAAGAACTGGCAAGAGAACTGAAAAGAAATTATACATCAGACATCCGCATTGTAAGCAGAAACGCTAAAAAAGTAAATGCTACAGATTCTGTTTTCTCCGCTGATTTATCAGACAGAGAAAAAGCAATTGAAGCTGTAAAAGGAAGTGAAACTGCTTATTTTACTCTTGGGCTACCTATGGATACTGATTTGTGGGAAAAACAATTTCTGGTAATATTGAAAAACGTTATTGAAGCCTGTAAGATCAATGGTACCAAGCTTGTCTTTTTTGACAATACTTATATGTATCCTCAAAATAATGAAGTTTTAACGGAAGAGACCCAATTTGCTCCTGTAGGAAAAAAAGGAATGGTACGAAAGCAGATGACAGAAATGCTTTTAAAAGAAATGAAAGCCGGAACAATAGAAGCAGTTATTTGCAGAGCGCCTGAATTCTATGGTCCCGGAAAAACGCAGAGTATTACCAATAGTCTTATTTTCAACGCCATTAAAGAAGATAAAAAACTGAGAGTTCCTTTAAGAGATGATCAATTACGAAGCCTGATCTGGACTCCAGATGCAAGCCGTGCAACAGCTTTAATCGGAAATACTCCCGATGCTTACGGGCAGACATGGCATCTGCCGGTAGATGATCATAAACTTAATTATACAGAATTTATAGCATTGGCTTCTCAGATTTACGGAAAAGAATTCAGGTATTCTGTAATTCCTAAACTGTTTTTTACCATCGGATCTTTATTCAATAAAAATGCCAAAGAATTATTGGAACTGCTTCCAAGATATCAGTATGATAATCTGTTTGATGATACAAAATTCAGAAAAAGATTTCCCAAATTTCCGGTAACTACTTACAGACAGGGAATTGAACAGATCAAAAAAGAACAGCAGGCCACAGGATAATCCTGCTAAAATAAGTAACTTAGAGACAGAAACACCACAACCGAAGAGCCTGAAATCCCACTTCTCCGGAGGGGATGAAAATTCAAAAAATTTTGACGGGTGGTAAAAAAGATATACAATGAAAGCTCCTGAAAAAATAACCTCAATCACCGCATTACACCAATACCTAAAGCTGAAAAAGCCTTCCCATCCATTGGTGAGTGTATTTGATTTTAATGAAGTACATGTAGATCCGGAAACCATTCTGAGTGCGGTGACCACAGATTTCTATGTCATTTCCATTAAAAAAGATTGTGCAGGAAGATGCAAATACGGACAGCATTATTATGATTTTGAGGATGGAATCATGTATTTTATTGCTCCCTATCAGGTTCTTCAGTTTGAAGACATTCTGCTCTCTGAGGTGAAAGGAAATGTACTCGTTATTCACCCTGACTTTCTGCACGGATATCCTTTAGCCCGCACCATAAAAGATTATGGCTATTTCTCCTATATGGCCAATGAAGCCCTTTATCTCTCAGAAAAAGAGGAAAAATCTGTAACGGACATCATGAATAATATCAGCAGAGAAATAGAAACCAATATGGATGGTTTTACCCAGGATTTATTGGTATCTAACCTAGATTTGCTCTTAAAATACTGTGACAGATTTTACAACCGACAGTTTTTAACCCGGAAAAAAGTGAATCATGATCTTTTAACCCAGCTTGAAACTTTACTCAATGAGTATTTTAAAGATGAAAAACTTTTGATTAACGGCATTCCAACAGTACAGTTAGTGGCCGCACAGATGAATATAAGTCCTAATTATCTGAGTGATATGCTGAGAGTACTTACCGGGCAGACAACGCAGCAGCATATTCAGAACCGAGTGATTGAAAAAGCAAAGGAGATGCTTTCTACCACCGGAATGTCTGTTTCTGAGATTGCTTACCGTTTAGGATTTGAACATCCTCAGTCTTTTCACCGTTTATTTAAAAACCAAACGGCAGTTTCTCCCCTGGAATTCAGAAAATCTTTTAATTAATGATACCGCGATGAAAAATATCTTATTAATTGTAACAAACATAGATCGATATGCCAGCGGCCATCTTAAAACCGGATTATGGCTGAGCGAACTTACCCATATTTATCAATCAGCAAAAATAAAAGAATGGGCCGTTACCATAGCTTCTCCTAAAGGCGGAAATACTCCTGTTGATCCGGAAAGCCTGAAACCGCTCGTACTTGACACGATTTCAAAAAAATATTATGAAAGTCCGGAATTTATGAACGAACTGGCTCATACAAGAAGCCTTGATGAGATAAAGGATGAATCTTTCGACTGTATTTATCTTACAGGAGGGCACGGAACGATGTATGATTTTCCTGACAATGTTACTTTGCAGGAAATCCTCAGAAATCAGTATGAAAATAATAAAATGGTGGCCGCAATCTGTCACGGTGTCGGAGGATTACTGAATGTACGCCTTTCAAACGGTGAGTATATGATTAAAGGCCGGAATATCACCGGATTTGACTGGTTTGAAGAAACATTGGCCAGAAGAAAAAATGAAGTGCCCTTTAATCTTGAAGCAGCTCTTAAGGAGCGTGGTGTACATTACAAAAAAGCATTGATTCCTATGACCTCCAATGTGGTGGCTGATGGTAATCTGATTACAGGACAAAACCCTTTCAGCTCTAAAGAAATGGCTAAAGTAGTTGTTTCTGAATTGGAGAAAGAAACATTCAGTTTACGTACATAAAGTGCAGGAACTATAAATACCTTAAAAGTATTAAAATAAAAACGCAAAGATTTAATGGTTTCAGATTTCTACTAAAAATGAGTAATGATCGTTTTGATAAACTGTATCATTGATTTTTCCCCTTTGATCCCTCAAAATTAAAGTAAAACATTAAAAGCTTTGCGTTCAAAAAAATACACTTTTCCCGAAGGTTTATTATGATCAATTTCTTATGATAAAATTGATTTTGTTATCGTAACAAGACTCATTATGATTACCACTATTCCCACCACAACAAACATCTTCTTTGTGGGAAGCTTTGAGGTAAGCATTGCAGAAAACGGAGCTGTAAAAACACCACCCAATAAAAGTCCCAACACAATATTCCAGTGATGAATACCAATTGTAAAAATGAATGTAACGGCGCTTGTTATTGTCAGTAAAAACTTGGCTACCGTAGAACTTCCCACTACATAACGGGGAATCCTTCCCTCTTTAATCAGGGTTCCGGTTACCAATGGTCCCCATCCGCCTCCTGCAAAGGAATCAATAAAACCACCTGCGAGTCCCAATACTCTGAGATTGGTTCTCCGTTTGTTTTTAACTTGTCCTGATTTTTTATCTTTGAATGCATTTCTTAAGATATTGATTCCAAGATACAAGGTGTAGCAGGCAATAATAGGTTTTACAATATGAGCGTACTGTTCGCCATAGTGGGATAAGGTCAAAGCACCAATAATAGAGCCTACAATAGCCAGTGGGAATAAAACCCATACCATTTTTTTATTGACATTTCCCAGTTTATAATGACTGAAGCTTCCGGCAGCAGTAGTAAATGACTCTGCAGAGTGAATACTTGCACTTACAACGGGTGGCGGAACATTCAGCAATAAAAGGATTGTGGTACAGATTACACCATATCCCATTCCCATGGATCCGGCCACAATTTCTGCCATAAAACCTGCAAAAAGCATCCAGTAAAAGATATGGCCATCTTTATTCAGAAAGTACTGAATATCCCCGGAAAGATTGAACTGATACACCACCAGACCAAATAATCCGAAAAGAAGTAAAACACCAATAACGGCAAGGTAAATATTTGCTTTTCTTTGGGCTGTTTTGGTAATATTGATCAGCTTTTCAATTTCCATGTCCGGTTTTGCAGCAGCTTTTCCGTCAGACAGATATTTTGTAGTAATTTTGTTGAGTTCTTTAACCTTATAATTGAAATCTCCGGTGAGCTGATTGCGAATATTCTGCATATTATCCAATACATGATCCATTTCGTCAGGGATCACTTCTGTAAAGGTTTCCCTTAATCTTTTAGCAATAGTTGGAGATTTCCCATTGGTGGAAATAGCAATTTTAAGACTTCCTTTTTTAACGATGGAACCTAGATAAAAATCACACAAATCCGGCTTATCTGCAACATTAACCAATACATTTCTTTTCTGGGCTTTTTTTCTGATCTCTCCTGCCAAAACAATATCGTTCACTGCAATAATGGCGAGATCGGCATCATTAAAATCATGATCATCATACGCTCTCTCGTACAGTGTAATATTGGAAAACTGATTTTGTAAGATTCTAACTTCAGGAATAATCTCCTTTGCCACCAGTTTGATGGAAGTTTCCGGTGAATTGCCCAGTACAGATTCGAGTTTTTCCAAAGCGACCTTTCCACCGCCAATGATGATCAGTGACAGGTTTTCAAGTTTTAAAAATATGGGATATAATGAATTACTCATCCTGATTACAGTTTTAAATCATAAGTAAAAGCGAGATAGTACAGTCCTCCGATTTCAGGACCTGCTGCATACTGGAAATAACGGCGGTTCAGTAAATTGGTAGCTCCAATTTTAATATTTGCACGAATTTCAGGAAGCTTCCATGTGGCCTGAGCATCAATCGTGTAATAAGCCGGAATTGCTCCTGATGCTAAAGGACTTTCCCACATAAAGCCACTTTGCCATCTTGCCACAAGGGTAAACCCTATATTTTTAACAATTTCTCTGTTTCCTACACTTACATTCACCATCCATTTTGGAGTGTTGAAAGCTGTGATAAACAGGTCTGAACTATTATTGGATGCAAGATCATTATAGGAAACATTGGTATTGACATTATAATTTCCTGTAATATTATAACGAATTCCTAAAGAGGTTCCATAGCTTTTATAAGTACTGTTGCTGTTGGTATAAACCCTGTAACGGTCCTGTTTGCTTCTATCGAGCATTGCAAGAACTGCCGTATTGCTTCCTACCTGGCTGTTTTTTGGAACAGCTACTTCTACCTGACCAAGGAATCCTTCGTAAATATTGTAGTAGAAATCCCAGTCCAGCACCAGTTTATTATTGAAAAAAGCAGACTTATACCCTACTTCAAATGAATTGATCTTTTCTGGCTGTAACTTCTGCAGATTGGCTACAGTTAAAAGTTGTTTGTTATCCTGAGCGGCCTGAGCCTGAGTTTTTCCGGCGTCTACATCTGCATTCACTGCTGAGGTGAATTTATCAATAGAAGCCAGTGTATAGGAATTTTCCAGATAACCTAATCCGTCATTTACTTTTGAAAGACCTCCCACTCTTCTTACATTTCCGTTGTTTACGAAAGAAAGTGCTTCAAACAAGGATGGAAAACGATATCCGTTCTGAAAAGAAGCTCTGAAATTATGCTCTTTAACCGGAGAATAAACAACACTGATTCTCGGATTTAATTTGGCTTCAAATTCGGGATTTCTGTCGATCCGTAAAGCAGCGTTGATTTTTAATTTATCATTAAAGAAAAGCTTGGTAATCTGAGCAAAAGCTCCATATTTCTGATAAATAACATCTTTCCCAAAGGTGCCGTTGGCTAAAGGAATGTTTCTTTCATTCACAGGACGGTCGAAATCAACAAAATTGTTTCCATCCGGAGTAATACTGTACAGACGGTAATCTACACCAGCCAGAAGATTGAAAATCTTCACAAATCTGCTGAAATCATAAGTAAGCTCTCCCTGATAAAAGCGGGATTTCTGTTCAAGTTTTGCCCCTCCCGTTGCCGGAGCACCTGCTACTCCTCCATTTGCGGAATCCCAGTTGTTGATTCCGATAATGGTATTTTTCAACTGTTCGAAGGCTGCAGTTCCCGGTACGACTCTGTTTTTATCTGCCTGTTGGCGAGCAAGAATAAAAGCGTCATTAAGATTGGCTCCTGCATTCAGATTATTCTGAAGAGCTGTTTGGAATATATTTCTCCAGTTGGTATTGGAAAGATTAGTGAGATCAAGATTATCTGCCAAAGGTTTCAGATTATAAGAATCTCCTGTATTTTCTATCGAGACATAAGCCCTGAAAGTAAGTTCCTTTCCTGTCAGTTCTATTTTGTGGTTCTGAACAGTAGCATTTTGCAAACGGATTTTATTTCCTCTCTGGAAAGTTCCGTCCAGTAAGCCATAACGATACACGTAAGATGTTCTCCACTGATCTCCGAAACGGTAGTATAATCCCGCATCAAACTTGATATTTTTCACATCCGGACTCACAAGATCTTTCTCCAGATATCCTGTTCTGGAAACATTGAATGTGGTAGGCTTTCCGTTGTAATCTACCTTTACAGCTACACGGTTATTTCTTTCATCACCATATTTATTCCAAAGGTCTTCTGCCGGATTGTTGGCAAGCGCAAAATTAGGATTGGCTGTGACCAATGATCCTGAATTCTGATCAGTCAGATTGTTTGAAATCCAGTCTGTTCCACTGAAATATGAGGCATTGACTTTAACAGCGAAATTTTTATTGATCACTTTTGCAAAACGAATGGCGCTTTCGCCCAGGGAACTTATTTTATGATTAAAATTGTCTACATGATTCACCCCGCCACGGAAATAAACGCTTATTCCTTCGGATGTAAACGGATCTTTGGTCTGTAAACTGGCCAGTCCGTTGATG
The DNA here is from genome assembly GCF_003663845.1 of Chryseobacterium sp. 7. Lineage (NCBI taxonomy): Bacteria > Pseudomonadati > Bacteroidota > Flavobacteriia > Flavobacteriales > Weeksellaceae > Chryseobacterium > Chryseobacterium sp. 7. Next base: position 2,254,989 of record NZ_RCCA01000001.1, on the reverse strand, counting down.
GCATTCATTCCGTACAATGCTGAAGCGGCTCCGGGAGTGACTTCCATAGACTGGATATCCAGTTCGGTAGGTCCTATTGCATTTCCCAATGGCACTCCCAACGTTGCCGACTGTACATCTACCCCGTCTACCAGCTGCATGAATCGAAAATTATTAGGTGAATTGAAACCTCTCGAATTAGGAATTTTCAACGTAAGACTTGAGGTTAAAAGCTGAAGTCCTTTTACATTTTCCAATGTTTCATAGAACGAAGCTGCCGGACTTTCTCTGATGGTTTTAATATCAATTTTTTCAATGGCAATCGGTGATCTTAATATTTTTTCCGGAACTCTGGAGGCAGAAATTACCACATCATCAATGATGGTGTTCTGTGGATTAAGACCTATCGTTATTTTGTTGGAAGGGGAAAGGATTTCAACGGTTTGACCTGTAAAACCTTCTTTTTGAATGACCACTCGAAACGGAATGGTAACCCTTGTTCTGAGCTTAAAGTTACCCAGCTGATCTGTAAATGCGTTATCCTGTGTATTTTCGATCTGTACTTTTACGGAGTCAAGACCTTTTCGTGTATCTGTATTTTTGATGCTTCCGCTAAGCTCTATAAGCTGCTGCTGTGCTTCTGCGAAGTTAAAGAATAGAAATGTGAATGCAATAATACCTGCTTTTGGTAGAAAATTTCCCTGCTTTTTGTTTTTCATTTTTTCTTCATTTTTTAGGTTGAGAATGAAGCTGTCTGAATTTTTTACTTCTATGATGAAAGTCTTCTATATTGGTTAATATTATAATTGAAGGGCTTAGAATTCCCCTCTTTTGGAGAGGTGGCGAAAATTCAAAGAATTTTTGACGGAGTGGTTTAAGCCATTAATATTATTGCTGAGATTGCTTCACCTTCGGTTCGCAATGACAGTTTCTGGTATTAACTTTCCTTGATGGTTCAAAATATTCAAACAGCTTTGTATGTATTGTTATTTAAGAATCAACAACACATACACATTCGTCCGCCTAAAAGAAGAGGTTGATTTTTTTTGTTTTTTTTCAGATCATAATGAAAATTAGCCATATAATTAATTTAAGGTGTGTAAATAACGGTATGAAAAATCGCCAAATGTTTCTTCTGCAAGTCTTTTCTGTACATATATTCCGAAAAGTTCATCCAGAGTGGTAAGAATTTCTTCCTCACCAATATTTTCTTTAAATTTTGTATTTAGTCGCATTCCTAAACGGTCCCCTCCAATGTGGAGATTATATTTCCCATAAGCTGTCCCCACAAATCCGATTTCGGCATTAGGAGATCTCCCACAGCCATTTGGACATCCGGTCATACGAATGGTAATATCTTCTTCCAGCAGACCATATTTTTCAAGAATAGGTTCTATTTTCGTGACCAAAGAAGGTAGATAACGCTGTGCTTCTGCCAAAGCCAATGAACAAGTGTTCAGGGCCACACAGGCAACAGAGTTTTTACGTAAGGCGCTTGCTCCATTGGTATATTCTGAAATTCCGTGCTCTTTTAAAATATGTTCAATTTCAGGCTTATCTTTTTCGTCAATATCAGCAAGAATAAGATTCTGATTACAGGTAAAACGGAAATTAGCTTTTCCAGTTTGTGCGATTTTTAATAATCCTGATTTTAAAGGATATTCCTCTGTGTTAAGAATTCTTCCGTGCTCTACAAATACGGTATAAAACCATTTTCCTTCATGATTCTGAATCCAGCCATAACGGTCTTTTCTCTGTTCAAACTTAAATTCTCTGGCAGGTTCAAAGCTGAATCCTGTTCTTTTTTCTACTTCAGCTCTGTACTGGTCGATACCTAATTTATCAATTGTATATTTTAATCTTGATAATTTCCGGTCGCTTCTGTTTCCGAAGTCTCTTTGTACCGTGATGATTTCGTAGACAGCCTTCAAAACTTTTTCTTCCGTATCTACAAATCCCAGGATGGATGCAAGACGTGCGTAGGTAGCTTCATTTCCGTGAGTTGCTCCTAATCCTCCTCCGGCAGCGATATTATAGCCAACAATTTTATCATTTTCAATAATTGCAATTAAAGCAATATCATTAATGAATACATCCACATCATTATTAGGAGGGACTGCGATTCCTATTTTCAGCTTTCTCGGAAGATATCTGTCCTGATACAGAGGATCTTCTTCTGCTTTACGGTCTACCAGAAGTTCATCATCAATCCAGATGTCATAATAAGATTGGGTTTTTGGAAGACACATTTCACTGATTTTTCCTGCCAGTTCGTAAGCTTCCTGCTGTAAAGGAGATTCCGAAGGATTGGCTGTACACGTTACATTTCTGTTGACATCCCCACAGGCCGCAATAGAATCCAGATGCTGCAGATTGAAGCTCTGAATGGTAGGCCTTAAATGCGATTTTAAAATACCATGCAGCTGAATCGTTTGTCTTGTCGTTACTTTAATGGTTCCTGTGGAATGATCTTCTGCTGTTTCATTCAATCCTACCCATTGTTCCGGAGTTAAAAAGCCACCGGGAAGCCTTAGTCTGATCATATAAGAATATAACCATTCCAGTTTTTTGGAGACACGTTCTTCCCTACGGTCTCTGTCGTCCTGTTGGTACATTCCATGAAATTTGATCAGAGTCTGGTCATCTTCCCTTATGGCTCCGGTAAATTGATCAGCAAGGCTCTCTTTTAAAGATCCTCTGAGCCCGTTACTGCTGGTTTTAATCCTTTCTACCGGTGAAAGGTTTTCTTTATCATTGTTCATAACTGTTTCCTTTAATTTTTACGAGTAGTTCTTTTAATACACATCTTTCGCATATCTGCCGTTCAGTTCCATTTCTTCGAGGTAAACTATAGCGTCTTCTTTGCTGCGTTTTCCTTCATTTTGTATGATGGTGAGAAGCGTTTGTTCTACATCGTAGGCCATTGGTTCTTTGGCTCCACATACATACACCGATGCTCCACCTTCCAGCCAGTAAAAAACTTTCTGAGCGTTTTGTTCCAATCTGTGCTGAACATATACTTTCTCTGCTGTATCTCTTGAAAAAGCAAGATCTAAATGCGTTAAGCTGCCTGTTTTGAGAAAATCCTGAAGTTCGGCCTGATAAAGAAAATCTGATACAAAGTTTCTGTCCCCGAAAAACAGCCAGTTTCTACCTTCTGCTCCTGTGGCATCACGCTCCCAAAGGAAAGACCTGAAAGGGGCTATTCCTGTTCCCGGACCAATCATAATAATGTCTTTATCAGCTTCCGGCAATTTGAAGTGCCCTGCATCCTGAATATAAAACTCAATATCTTCTCCTTCTTTGAATTCACTCAGAAAACCACTGCATAATCCATTATGTTTCTGATGGTCAATAAAAAATTCTGATCTGGCCACGGTAATATGAATTTCCGTATCTCCATGCGCCTCTACAGAAGAAGAAATTGAATACAGACGAGGTGACTGAGCGGTTAAAATCTTAATAATTTCTTCAAATTCATCTGCATTTTTTACCGGATAAATCCTAAGCAGATCAAGGAGGCTTAATCTGACTTCCGGAATGGAATGTCCTGTTATTTTCGCATATTGAGCAACAACAGATTTAAGCAGATAGCTGATGTTAAGATGTTTGTGCAGGAGTTCTTCTACAGAATCCGTAATCTTTGCTGTTTCGATCTGTTTCTGAGGATCAATTCCTGTGAGAGTAATAATTTCATGGACAACCGTTTTTGAATTGAATGGAATCACTCCTAAAGATGCACCAGGTTGGTATGTAAGTACTTCTTCTGTTTCAATTTCAATATGATAGGTTTCTTTTTCAGACGTAATATCATTCAGATTGATGATGGCTGAAACTTTTCCCTGAAATTTCTTTCTTCCAGTAGATGCCTTTGCAGCTGAAACATTTTTTGTATTCTGACTGGCATTTTTATTAACCGTTTCAAATACATGTTCTATCCAATGAGAGGATTCCTGCTCATAATCAATATCACATTTCTTTAATGGAATAACACGTTGAGCTCCTAATATTTCAAAACGTGAATCTACATCTTCTCCGGTTTGGCAGAACAAAGGATAACTGCTGTCTCCCAATGCCAATACTCCATATTTTAGTGCGCTAAGATTAATTTCATTTTCATAGATATAATCGTAGAACTTTTTGGCAAGGGCTGGTGGTTCACCTTCTCCCTGCGTACTGATGACTACGAAAAAGAACTCTTCTTTTGCCAGATCTTTGGGCTTGTATTGAGAAAGATCAGCCAATTTAACCTGAAGTCCTTTTTTCTTAACGATACCTGCAAGGGCTGTGGCAAGTTTTTTACTGTTTCCTGTTTCTGTACCGTAAGCCAGTGTTATTTTCTTTACCACATTCTGTGTAGTACTACTCGTTTCCTGTGGCGGTAGAACAGCTGTGAATGATGATCCTCCGGCTATTCCGGCCAAATATCCGCTTGCCCAGATGGCTTCATCTCTGGAAAGGTCTCCGGAGATTTGTTTTAATACATTTAATTTAGTTTCAGACAGCATATTCAAAGAAATTTTGAGTGGTAGGGATTAGACTTCCGTTTTCTACTGATTTAAAATAAAGACCTTCCTGCTTGGCATTTTCAAGCCATGAAAATTCTTCGTGGAGATTCACAATTTTACCCACAACAACCAATGAAGGTGAAGCAAATTTCTTGCCCCCGAATTTTTCATTAAAATCATCAAATGATGAGGTGTAGACCTTCTGGAAAGGCGTTGTAGCCTGTTCAATGACTGCAATTTTTTTATCACTTGAGATTTGAAGTTCTTTCAGTTTTTCTACAAGAGGGGTAAGGTTTCCTTTTGACATATAGAAAACAAGAGTATCATTGGTTAAAGCAAGCTCTTTCCAGTACTCTTCACTTACAATCTCCGATTTATAATACGTCAGGAAACGTACAGATGTAGAATATCCTCTCGCTGTTAAAGGCATTCCTGCAAACGCTGCTGCTCCTAAAGCTGCTGTAATTCCCGGAATAATTTCGTAGGGAATATGATTCTGTTTTAAAGCCTGCAATTCATCCAGAATATTGGAAAATATGGAAACATCGCCTCCTTTCAGTCTTACAATAGTTTTGTTCTGAAAGGCATATTCCACCATCAAAGCATTGATATGAGACTGAGGGGTGGAAGCATTTTTGCTGCATTCTTTTCCTACATAAATGATTTCTGTATTTTCATTAACGTAGGTTTCCAGAATTTCCGGACTTACAAGGCGGTCGCATAAAATGACGTCTGCTTCTGCAATAGCTTTTACTGCTTTTACAGTGATCAGTTCAGGATTGCCGGGCCCTGCACCGATAAGATAGACCTTTGGTGATTTTATATTTGTTTTCATTGAAGTAGGTGTTAATTAAGGATTTAAAAAAGTCCTTCTACAGACAGATACCTTTCTCCGGTATCGTAATTGATGGTAAGGATTTTAGCGTTAGGCTGTATTTCTGGTAATTGTTTGGCAATGGCTGCTAAAGCGGCTCCTGTAGACACTCCCACAAAAAGACCTTCTTTTTTAGCGGCATTAAGAGCATATTCATAAGCTTCTTCTTTGCCCACTGTAATCACTCCGTCTAAAAGGGTAATATCCAGAATGGAGGGGACAAATCCTGCTCCTAATCCTTGTAATGGATGTGGTGCCGGGCTTCCTCCACTTAATACAGGAGATAATTCCGGTTCTACAGCAATTACTTTTACGTTAGGATATTTTTCTTTTACCGTTTTTGCGATTCCGGTGATGTGTCCTCCGGTTCCTACTCCTGTAATGATGTAATCCAGCCCGTCCGGGAAGTCTTTTAAAATTTCCTGAGCGGTAGTTTCCACATGTACTTTTACATTGGCAGGATTGTCGAACTGTCTCGGAATCCATGAATTGGGTGTTTCTTCAGCCAATTCACTGGCTTTTTCAATAGCACCCTTCATTCCTTTTTCTCTTGGAGTAAGCACGAATTCTGCTCCGTAAGCTTCCATAATTTTGCGGCGTTCTATACTCATGCTTTCCGGCATGACAAGAATGAGTTTGTATCCTTTTACGGCAGCTACCAAAGCCAGTCCTATTCCTGTATTTCCGCTGGTAGGCTCTATGATAACGCTTTCTTTATTTAATAATCCTTTGGCTTCTGCATCTTCTATCATTGATAATGCAATTCTATCTTTAATGCTTCCGCCAGGGTTGCTTTTTTCAAGTTTGATCCAGATTTCATGATCTGAATTGAAGAGTTTGTTAATTTTTACGACGGGTGTATTTCCAATCGTTTCCAATGCATTCTGAAATTTCATATCAATGTACTTTTTATTTTTGTTTTTTTAGATCACAAAGGTTAATGATTCCGGTAAGGAACTATTATCCTTTATTTTTATTTCACTTTTATGGTAGACCAGAGAATTGGGCGGTACATCCTGTGTTACCCACACATTTCCTCCGATAATACTTTCTTTACCAATGGTGGTTTCTCCTCCCAGAATAGTGGCTCCCGAATAAATAATCACATCATCTTCAATGTTAGGATGCCTTTTCTGATGGGCTTTTTCTTTGGAAACATTCAAAGCTCCGAGGGTTACTCCCTGATAAATTTTGACATTATTCCCGATAATGGTTGTTTCTCCAATCACGATTCCTGTTCCATGGTCAATAAAGAAAGACTTTCCTATTGTTGCTCCCGGATGAATATCAATCCCGGTTTTGCTGTGGGCATATTCTGAAATGACACGCGGTAAAATTTTCACCTCCTGATTCCAAAGCTGGTGCGAAATACGGTAGACATAGGTGGCAAAAAAACCGGGATATGCCAGGTATACTTCTTCCAGTGAATCAGCAGCAGGATCAAATTCCAAAATGGATTTTGCATCCAGCACCAACTGATTATATAATTCCGGCAAAGCTTCAAAAAACTGACTGACCTGCTTTTCAGTAAGGATTTTATCTCCTGCTACTGTATTGATAAGATCCGAAAGAGTCTCCTGAAGTGCTTCAAAATTTCTTTTAAGCTGATCTTCTGTATTGTCATTCTGAGGAAGGAAAAGTGTTTCATACAAATCCTTCACCCATTTTTTAGTCTTTATTTTATCAAAGAATCCATGAATATTATTTTGTTTCGTCTGATGAATTCTTTGTATTAATTGATCGGAATTTGCCATTTTTCTATTGAATTATGCAGGCTGCTACTGTTGAATTGGACGTTTCATCCACCAAAATGGCAGAACCTGTTGTTTTATTATGGGTAAAACTGTCGTAAACCAGAGGCTGTGCTGTACGGAGGGTAACTTTTACAATTTCATTCAATTTAATTTCTCCATCCACCTGTTCTCTGACAAGAGTATTGACATTAATCTTGTAGTCTACCTCTTTCACTACTGCTTTTACAAGTCTGCTGTTTTGTTGCAGAAGGTATTTATTTCCCGGCTGTAAAGGTTTTTGATCAAGCCAGCATAAAAGAATTTCAAGGTCTTTCTCAACGGCGGGAGTATGTTCTTCCGTGGCAAAAATATCTCCTCTGCTGATGTCTACATCATGAGCAAGGTGGATAACGGCAGGCTGACCTTCAAAGGCTTCTTCTTTTTCAATACCATTGATCTCAATTTTCGTGATTTCGGTGGTGAGATCTGCGGGAAGAATGTGAATTTTATCTCCTTTTGCAAATTTTCCACTTAATATCTGTCCGGCATACCCTCTGTAATCATGCAATTCTTCCGTTTGAGGGCGGATTACATACTGAACCTGAAAACGGCTTCCGTTATTTTTTTCTTCATTGATCGTTACTTCTTCAAGGTATTCCAGAAGTGAATTTCCTTCGTACCAGTCTGTTCTGGTAGATTTTGAAACAATATTATCACCTTTTAATGCAGAGATTGGAAAATAGCTTACGTCATTTAATCCCAGATTTTCTGCAATTTTTGCATATTCTGATTTTATATTTTCAAAAACTTCTTCGGAATAATCTACCATGTCCATTTTATTAATGGCTACAGCTACTTTTTTCAGCTGTAATAAAGAAGCGATGATGGAATGTCTTCTGGTCTGCTCTATCACTCCTTTTCTTGCATCGATCAGAATCACCATCAGATCAGAATTAGAGGCTCCGGTGATCATATTACGGGTATACTGCACATGCCCGGGAGCATCAGCAATGATGAATTTTCTCTTTGCCGTTGAAAAGTAACGGTAGGCAACATCAATGGTGATTCCCTGCTCTCTTTCTGCGCGCAGACCATCTGTTAAAAGGGCAAGGTCTACTCCGTCTTCATTTTTGTTTTTAGAATGTTTTTCAAGGACTTCCAACTGGTCCTGTAAAATACTTTTGCTATCGTAAAGCAGTCTTCCGATAAGGGTACTTTTGCCGTCATCTACGCTTCCTGCTGTTATAAATCTTAATATATCCATCCGATTGTAATTATAAATAATGAGTAATGGGCTATGAGTAATGTTCTGTTGTTAAAAAGTAAAGCTGTCTATTCTATTACTTATTACTCATTGTTGATTGCTTATCTAGAAATAGCCTCCTTTTTTTCGGTCCTCCATTGCGGCTTCTGTTACCCTGTCGTCAATTCTGGTTTCACCACGTTCTGAAATTCTGGTGGCTACTATTTCTTCTATTACGGCATCAATTGTTACCGCATTAGATTCTACCGCAGCAGTGCAGGTCATATCTCCTACTGTACGGTAACGGATTTTCTTGGTAGTAATGATATCTTCCGGTTCTAACACGACATGTGTAGAATTAGCAAGCCATTGGCCGTTAAAATCGATTACTTCTCTTTCATGCGCAAAATAGATGGAAGGGAGAGCAATTTTTTCTCTGCGGATATAATTCCAGATGTCAAGCTCTGTCCAGTTGCTGATAGGGAAAACCCTTACATTTTCTCCTTTATGGATTTTTCCGTTGAAAATATTCCAAAGCTCTGGACGCTGTAATTTAGGATCCCACTGCCCGAATTCATCACGAACGGAGAATATCCTTTCTTTCGCTCTTGCTTTTTCTTCATCTCTTCTGGCGCCTCCGATGCAGGCATCAAATTCAAATTCTTCAATGGTATCAAGAAGTGTATAAGTTTGCAGCCAGTTTCTGCTTGGAAATTTACCTTTAGCCTCAGTCAGTTTTTTACTTTTTATAGTGTCTTCCACCTTTCTTACAGCCAGATTGACCTCTAACTTTTTTACCAGCTGATCACGGAAATCCAATACCTCCTGAAAATTATGCCCGGTATCTACATGAACGAATGTAAATGGGATTTTCCCGTGGAAGAATGCTTTTCTCGCCAGATGAGCCAGTACAATACTGTCTTTTCCTCCACTGAATAATAAGGCAGGACGCTCAAACTGACCTGCGACTTCTCTTAATATATAAATAGATTCGGCTTCTAACTGATCTAAATAGTTTAACTGATGTATTGACATTTTTTTCTTTTTTTATTGATGAATATGCAGACCGCATTCTTTTTTGTTGGCATCTTCCCACCACCAACGGCCTGCTCTGAAATCTTCCCCTTCTTTGATGGCTCTGGTACAGGGCTCGCATCCTATGCTTACAAATCCTTTTTTATGAAGATGATTGTAAGGCAAATGATGATCTTTTACATACGTTGTCACCTGTTCTGTGGTCCAGTGAAGGATGGGATGAAATTTTATGATCTTGTTATCCGGATCCCATTCCAGCTGGGGCATATTCTGTCTGTTGGCTGAATGTTCGGATCTGAGACCGGTAATCCATACTTTATAACCTTCCAGTGCTTTTTTTAAAGGATGAACCTTTCGAATGGTACAGCATGCTTTCCTCTTTTCTACAGATTGATAAAAAGAATCCGGACCATTTTCTGTGACAAATTCTCTAAGTTCTTCCATATCCGGATAATAGGCTTTGATGTTCTTTTTAAAGAAAGCTTTAGTGGATGTCCACGTTTCATAAGTTTGTTCAAAAAGTCTTCCCGTATCCAGGGTAAATATTTCAATATTTAAATCCTTTATCAGATGGGTGATGACCTGGTCTTCGTAACTGAAACTGGTTGAAAAGATCACTTTACCCGGGAATCTTTTAGTCAGTATTTCCAGCCCATTAGTTTGAAAAGAAGCTTCATTAGACTCTTTTACAAGATTTTCGAATTCATTTTTCAGACTGTTATTCATTTTGAATTGAGATTTAAGTTTTGCAAATATATATAAAATTCTATAACTCCTATCAAAATAGTAGAATTTAAATAAAAAAAATTTTATTTGTTATTGATAAACTTAGTCAGAGTGGCTTCCATCATGCTTGTTCTGGTCTTTTCACGAACGATCATTAACTCTTTTCTCAGATAACAGACTGCTTCATCTACACAATCGTCACAGGCTTCGTAAAAGTTTAAAGAAACGCATGGTGTAAGCGCAATAGGACCATCGAAAATACGGTAAATATCTGCTAATGAGACCTCATCAGGTGATTTTAGAAGGTAATACCCTCCTACCTTACCTTGTTTACTATTGACAAGTTTGGCTCTTTTAAGTTCGAGAAGAATTTGTTCCAGAAATTTCTTGGGGATGTTCTCGTCTTGTGCAATAACGGAGGTTGGCAGAAAGCCCTGGTTATAATTCCTTGCTAATCTGACCATTGCTTTAAGCGCATATTTGCAACGTTTCGACATCATAATCTCTGCAAGTTATGATAATTTATTGTATAAATGAAATGTTTTACGTAGAAGCCTGATTATACCTCAACCACAAAAGTCACAAAAGATTTAAAGAAAAAATATTTAAGTTAATTTTAAGTGAGAATAAAGCTGCTGAGAAGTTCACTAAAGTTTAAAAATCAGGGGAAATAGGTGAAAAACATCTGTGAGAATCTGCAAAATCTGTGGGAGAACCTATCTTGGAGTTTGTTCATTCTGTAAAATAAAATAAGCCAGTTCTCTTTCTTCTCGTACAAGATTTTCAGTTCTGTTGAAGCCGCTTTTCAGAAGTACTTTTTGAGATCCTATATTATCAAGATCGGTTACCGCAACAATATCTTTTTGGTGATTAGGAGAGGAACAGTATTCAACAAGAGCTTTACATACTTCGGTTCCAAGACCTTTTCCCCAGTAATTTTCTCCTAAGGTATACCCTATTTCTATTTGTTCCGGGTTGTCAAGAAAAACTCTGGCAAGACACATTCCTACAAAATCATGGTTTTCAGCATTAAATATTCCCCACCTGCTGAATGATCCATTCTTATAATCTGTCAATGCTTTGTCAAACATCTCCCTGTATTCTTCAGGGGTTTTGTAAGGAAGATATCGTGTTACATTTTCATTTTCAAAAAGATGAAAAAATAAAGGGAATTCTTCCGGAGTAAATTCGCGGATAATGATGGTGTCGTTTTTATAGTACATTGAAATTTTATAATGAAATTTGCCAATACGATAAAATTACATAAATAAACTAAGAACCTATCATAAAAATCTAAACTTTATTGTAACAAAGAAGTCTTTCAACGATACAAATCATACATTAAACCTCTAAATAAAAAACTATTCATCATATGTTTTCAGCAACCACCTACCAGGATAGACGAGCCGTGTTACAAACCAATGTAGAAAATGGCATTCTGTTATTTTTGGGAAATATAGAGAATCCGGTGAACTTTGAGCACAATCCTTATTATTTCCGTCAGGACAGTACTTATTTATACTATTTCGGAATCCAGGAACCCCGTATTGCAGCCATTATTGATATTGATGAAAATAAGACTGTCGTTTTCGGAGATGAACTGAGTATTGATGATATTGTTTGGATGGGCAGACAGGAAACTCTGAAAGAAAAAAGTCTGAAATCCGGTGTACAGGAAACGCTTCCTTATGCGGAACTTTCTCAATACATCATAAAAGCATTGTCTTCAGGTAGAAAAGTGCATTATCTTCCTCCGTATCAGTCTTCTAATAAAATTTTACTGGCAGATCTTTTTGGGATTAAGATTGCAGAATTACAACCTTCTGTAGAAATGATCAAAGCAATTGTAAAACAACGTTCCATTAAAGAACCTCAGGAAATCGTTCAGATAGAACAGGCAGTAAATGTATCCAATGAAATGCATCTGTTGGCAATGCTTGCGGCGAAACCTGGAATGAAAGAATATGAAATTGCCAATGCAATTCAGCATCTTGCGGGTAATAAAGAATGCCAGATGTCTTATCCTCCTATTGTAACCATAAACGGCGGTATTCTTCATAATCATTACCGTCTCAATACCATGAAAGAAGGAGATCTGTTTCTGAATGATTCCGGAGCGGAAACTTCAATGGGATATGCCGGGGATCTTACCAGAACATTTCCTGTGAGTAAGACTTTTACCACAAAGCAAAAGGAAATGTATGAAGTAGTTCTGAATACTTTTAATAATGCTCAGAGTCTTCTGAGACCCGGAGTACGATTCAAAGATATTCATTTGAAAGCAGCTCAGCATCTGGTAGAAGGTCTTATTGATCTTGGGCTGATGAAAGGAAATCCTGAAGAAGCTGTGAAAAACCATGCTCATACCCTGTTTTTCCAGTGCGGATTGGGGCATATGATGGGGCTTGATGTACATGATATGGAAGATCTTGGAGAACAATATATTGGCTATACTGAAGCCGAACCAAAAGATACTAAAACATTTGGTCTGAAATCATTACGTTTAGGAAAAGAACTGGAATCTGGATTTGTAGTAACAGTTGAACCTGGTATTTATATGATTCCTGATTTGATTGATATGTGGCAGGCTGAAAATAAAAATGCAGACTTTATCAATTATGATAAAGTAAATGAATACCGAAACTTCGGAGGGATTCGTGTAGAAGATGATTTCCTGATCACGGATGGAGGCTACAGACTCCTTGGCAACGGTTTGATTAAAACCGTTGAAGACATTGAAAATTACAGAGCTGAACATTTAGCTTAATTGAAATAATACCTATGAAGAAAATAAAAAAACTAACAATTATTGCGTTGTACATCCTATGTCTGTCGCCCCTTGCCGCGCAAAAGACACAATGGACTCCAGATGGCAATGCATACTATTCCGTTACTGAAAAAGGAGTTGAAATTGTAGATGTACTCCATCCCGGAAAAGATCAGACGCTCCTAAGCAGCAGTGAACTGATCCCTGCCGGAAGTGCTGAAGCATTGCAGGTACAGAGTTTTCAGGTATCTCCTGATGATAAAAGCTTACTGCTTTTTGCCAATACCAAAAAAGTATGGAGAGACAATACCCGTGGAGATTACTGGATTTTTGACAAAAACACCAAAAAACTTACCCAGCTTGGAAAAGGCTTACCAGCTTCATCACTGATGTTTGCAAAGTATTCACCGGACGGTAAAAAAGTGGCTTATGTGTCCAAACATAATATCTATATTGAGGATCTTGCTAACAATCAACAGACTAAGATTACTACAGATGGAACAGACGGAATGATTAACGGTACTTTTGACTGGGTATATGAAGAAGAATTCGGAACTCAGGATGGATTCAGATGGTCTCCTGATGGCAGTAAAATCGCTTACTGGAAACTGGATGCACGAGGGACGAAAAACTTCCTGATGATCAATAATACAGACAGCCTGTATTCTTTTACCATTCCGGTAGAATACCCAAAAGTAGGAGAAAACCCTTCCGGATGCAGTATCTGGTTTTATGATCTTGTCTCTAAATCTTCAAAAAAAGCTGATATTGCGGGTGATGAAATGCAAAACTATATTCCAAGAATGGAATGGGCGCTGGATTCCAAATCCGTTATTCTGCAGCAATTGAACAGAAAACAGAATCAAAGTAAAATTATTGTCGCAGATGCCAATTCAGGAAGCAGTAAGGCCATTTATACAGAAACCGATGCTGCATGGATTGATATAAAATCACGCTGGAACGACAACGATCCAAAGGGTTGGGACTGGATTGACAATGGTAAAGAATTCTTATGGCTTTCTGAGAAAGACGGATGGAGACATATTTATAAAATAGATATGAACGGTAAGGAAACATTGATTACAAAAGATGCCTTCGATGTGATTAAGCCAGAGTTTTTTGATGTTCAGAATAAACAGATTTTCTTTTTAGCTTCCCCCAATAACGCCACTCAGAAATACCTTTATAAAGTAAGTATGAAAGGAGGAAATGCTCAAAAAGTGACCCCGGAAGCCTATAAAGGATCCAACGAATATACTATTTCTCCTAATGGAAAGATTGCCATGTTCACCAATAGCAGTATCAATGCATTTTCCGCAGATGCAGTGGTGTCACTTCCTGAACATAAAGAGCTTGTAGCTGCCAAAAGATCTGCAAAAGCTGATCCTTCTAAGTCTAAAACTGAATTTTTTCAAATTACAACACAGGATGGTGTTACATTAGATGGCTGGGTGGTAAAGCCTAAAAATTTTGATCCCAATAAAAAATATCCTATCGTTTTTACAGTGTATGGAGAACCCGCTATGCAAACAGTAACAGACGAATTTTATACAGGTTGGAATTGGTTATATGCCGGGGATATGGCGGAAGACGGCTATTTATATGTTTCTCTCGAAAATCGTGGAACACCTGCTCCAAGAGGGCGTGAATGGAGAAAATCTGTCTACCGAAAAATAGGCCAGATGAATATCCGTGATCAGGCCATGGGAGCCAAAGCCCTATTCGCAAAATGGCCATATGTGGATACTTCAAGAGTTGCTGTATGGGGCTGGAGCGGTGGAGGCTCTTCTACCCTGAACCTTTTAGGACAATATCCTGATATTTACCAAACGGGTATCGCTATTGCACCAGTTGCCAATCAGTTGTTCTATGATAATATCTATCAGGAGCGTTATATGGGACTTCCGCAGGAAAATAGAGAAGATTTTGTTAAGGGTTCACCGTTATCTTATGCTAAAAACTTAAAAGGAAACCTTCTATTGGTTCATGGAACAGGTGATGACAATGTACATTATCAGAATACAGAAGTATACATCAATGAGTTGGTAAAATACAACAAACAGTTTCAGCTAATGTCTTATCCTAACCGTACCCACGCTATTAATGAAGGAGAAGGAACATCTCTGCATCTGACAACTTTGTTTACGAAGTATTTAAAAGAACACTGCCCTCCGGGAGCAAGATAAATAATGAAAGTCTCACAGCAATGTGGGACTTTTTATTTTTAATTATTAAAACCATTTTAGACTCTAACAAAAATTCCCCGGACTGCTCCAGGGAAAAATAAGTGTCAAAACCTATAAATTTTTATAGTGGTGTAAAATGATGTTATCAAGAAAGTAACAATGGATGTGCCAAATTACTCACTGATTTAGGAAATGTTATTTTTTGTGGTATCTTTTGTCTGCTTCACTGCCAATAGCTTTTGTTTTTATAAGATTATCACTAAATTTGAGTGAATAATTTCTAAAACCATTCATGAAACTACCACCCTCCTATTATTTCAGCCAGGATGTTCTTTTTCTGGCTCAGGATCTTTTGGGAAAAGTCCTTTTTACAGAAATCAATGGTGAAATAACAGCCGGAATCATTGTAGAAACAGAAGCTTACTTTGGTGTTAAGGATAAAGCTTCCCATGCTTATGGAGGCAGACGTACAGACCGCACAGAAACGTTATACAGCCAAGGTGGAATTTCTTATGTGTATTTGTGCTATGGAATCCATCATCTTTTCAATGTGGTGACTTCCCTGCAAGATGATCCGCATGCCGTTTTGGTGAGAGCTGTTGAACCTTTAATCGGTAAAGAAATCATGGAATTAAGAAGAAATATGCCCGTTTCAAAAGCTGCTATTTCTGTGGGACCGGGCTCAGCATCCAAAGCGTTGGGAATAGATAAGTCATTTAACAAAAAAGACCTGAACGGAGATGAAATCTGGATTGAAGATCATGGAATTTCTTATACTCCGGATCAAATTATTTCAGGACCTCGTATTGGTGTTGCTTATGCACAGGAAGATGCACTTTTACCATGGCGTTTTTTTGTAAAAGGAAACAAATATGTGAGCAAGCCCAATAAATAATAAAGATCAGGACTCATGAGCAGTATGATAAAACTCTTTATAATGCATAACCAGACTGTCAAGAGAAAATCCACGATTCAAACCACTGGTATTAGGTAAAACCCATACTTTTGCTCCACAGAATTCTTCAGACTGTTCGCCCCAAAGAATTTCTTTCTTTTTAGAAAAAGCCTTGTAAGCCGCTTTGCCGAGAAAAGCAATATATTTCGGTTGAAATGTTGTTATTTTTAATTTAAAACTTTCAAGAGATTCATCAAATTCTTCCTTAGAAAGCTCGTCTGCGCGGGAAGTCGCTCTTGCCACAGCAGTCGTCAGCCCATATCCGAAATCCAGAAGAGATGTATCATGTACCGCTTCTATTTCATACGGTGTAAAACCTGACTGATGAAGTACTTTCCAAAAACGGTTGCTCCTTCCGGAAAAATGATGACCGTCATTAGATGATTTTAAACCGGGATTGATTCCACAAAAAATAACGTTGAGATGAGGCTTAATAATATCTGTTAGCATATTGGACTGAATATTTATAAGGTAAAGACTTCCCTATTTAATCTTTTAAAGATACTAATATTAATGAATTTCATTCTAAGATTTAATTCTAAAATAACAAACGTTTCGTAGTGTTTATAAGACGTTTTACCCCTGTTTTTTACCGTGTCACTCAGTTTATTGTATTAAACCGGAATAAGGAAAGCTAATTTTACAGCAGTAATTGAGATGTTATATCCTATTAGAAAGGACGATTGAACATCTCTAAAATAAATGGTATGAACTGGTTTGCATTAATTATCGCAGGAATTTTTGAAATTGGATGGCCCTTAGGACTTAAGCTATCTCAACAGCCGGAAAATAATAAATGGAGCTGGATTATGTTCTCTGTCTTATGCATGATGATAAGTGGTGGATTTCTTTGGTATGCCCAGAAAAGCATCCCGATCGGAACAGCTTATGCGGTCTGGACGGGAATAGGTGCCGTAGGAACTTTGCTGGCAGGAATTCTCTTTTTCCAAGACTCTGCAAGCATTTTAAGATTATTGTCTGCTTTACTGATTCTAGTGGGAATCGTTGGTCTTAAATTATTCTAAAATAAAAATGGCTTAAGATAATAAGCTAAAACAGTATTCAACATTCAAATAATAAACTACTCATTTATATTGTTGTCTTCGTATTTTATTAAGCATGAACAGTATTTTAAGCCAATATTATTTTTTATAAATTTTATTTTAATAAATCATTAATTAGTGATTTACTTAAAATAAATTATTATATTTACAATTAGTCAATGACCAAACACCAAAATAATATAATATGCAAAAAATACTATCAACCGTAAGACTCACTATTTAGAATTTAAAAACAAAATGGTTAATACACGTCAAATGATTTATTCCCTCATAATCATTGACCTGCTGGCACAATGATGCTCTTAAATTATTTTGAACACAAGATTCTAATACACAAATACTTCTTTTCAACGAAAAAAAGAGTGGTAAAATAACTTACCACTCCTTTTCATATTGTAATTACAGAATTTGTCAGTTTTATTTCTGTACAAGACTTTTCTTAATAAAATCTTCAAGTTCTTTTCCATGAAGATTTTTAGCTAAAATTGTTCCCTCTCCGTCAATAATAACATTAAAAGGCAGTTCATCAACTTCGTAAAGCTTTGCTACAGGGCTTTTCCAGAATTTTAAATCACTGATCTGTATCCAGTTGATATTAAATCTGCCAATCGCTTTCTGCCAGCTTTCTTTATTCTTATCTAAAGAAATACTCAGTATTTCAAACTGATTATTTTTTACCTGTTCCGAATAGGTATCATACATTGTTTTCAATTGAGGCTGCTCTTCCACGCATGGAGCGCACCACGTTGCCCAGAAATCAATCAGAACCAGTTTCCCTTTTAATGTGGAAAGAGAAAATGAAGTTCCATCTGCTTTAGTCATGGTAATTTCAGGCGCTTTTTTTCCTACTTCTATTTTGTTTTGAGCAATACTGTACCCTGAAAAGAGCATTAATAATAGTAGGGTAAAACACGTCTTCATACTAATCATTTGTAGGATAATCTTTATCTAACCAGTCTGTTTTGATATTTTTCGGAAGATTTAAAAGCTTTGCATTTTTGAAACCCATTTCCATCAGCAATGCAAATGCAGGACGTATATTGGGGCACTTTACAAAAGGACAGCATCCGCAGTAAATCACAATTTCTCTGTTCTTCGGAATATCTTTAAGATAGTTTCTCAGGTTTTCCAGGTTTTCAGGCTCATGCGTTGGCCCAATGTCAACAGAACCTTTGATGATCGCTTCAGGACCTACTGAAATGATCACCAGATCTTTTGTTTTATGTTTTTCAATTCTGGAAGCCAGTAACGCGGGATCCATCAGCTGGCTGTCTTTCCATGGATCTTGTTTTTGCTGTGCCTGGCTGAACACCGAGCAGACAAAACATGCAATGATAAGCAAATACTTCATTCTTCTATTTTTCACAAAGATAGAAATGTTTTGCAGAGTGTGCCTATAGACAAGTGGCTCTGTTAAAGATATTGTATAGAATTTAAAACCTTTTAGGAGTAATATGAATTACATTAGAAGCACCGGGTTCTATAATAAGTTGAGTTCCTCCGTCTCTTTCATTTTCCCGTCCTAGGATGGCAGATCCGGTAGCAAGCGTCAGTTTACCCTGAAAAACAGGATGAGGAGGAACAAGTGAAATTTCTATTTCTTCTTCAAGCTGTATAATAATGGATTCGGCTTCAATAAGATGTCTTGTTCCATCCTTTAAAACAGCAAACGCTTGATAAGTATGGTTTTCTTTCATTTCTTTATTTTATATTAAAGAATAAAAGTATTAAGATTTTTTTTAATGGCTTCATTTAAATATTTAATACATTTATATCAAGTATCATCAACAAAAAAATACCTTGAAAAATGGGAGATCAATTCCAGCCTGATGCGATTATCATCGGAACCGGACTGGCAGGGCTTACCGCTGCGATGGAAATTACCAATACCGGGAAAAAAGTACTTCTTTTGGATCAGGAAACGGAACAGAATATTGGCGGGCAGGCATTCTGGTCATTCGGAGGTCTGTTTCTGATCAATTCACCCCAGCAAAGAAGAGTGGGAATCAAAGATTCTTATGAACTGGCACTGCAGGATTGGAAAGGAACAGCTGGTTTTGACCGTCCGGAAGATTATTGGCCTCGCCAATGGGCAGAAGCTTACCTGAAATTCGCAGCCGGTGAAAAATATGAATATATTTCAAAACTGGGAATTAAGCTGATGTTTATGGTAGGCTGGGCAGAACGTGGTGATGGTTCTGCAACAGGTCATGGGAATTCCGTACCACGCTTTCATGTAAGCTGGGGAACAGGTACGGGAGTTGTAAAACCTTTTGTGGAAAAAGCTTACAAAGCCCAGGAAAAAGGACTGCTTCAGATGAAATTCAGGCATCGGGTAACAGAAATTATTACAGAAAACGGAAAGATAAAAGGGCTTAAAGGAGATATTCTGGAGAATGATACTAAGGAAAGAGGTGCTGAGACAAACAGAAATGTAATTTCCACTTTTGAATATACAGCTCCGAATATCATCATCGCTTCCGGAGGAATTGGTGCCAATCATGAACTGGTAAGAAAAAACTGGCCGGAAAGACTGGGAAAAGCCCCTGAAAATATGGTTTGCGGTGTTCCTGCTTATGTAGATGGCAAAATGATTGGTATTGCAGAGAATTCAGGCGCTCATATCATTAATCCGGACAGAATGTGGCATTATACGGAAGGGCTGCAAAACTGGAATCCTATCTGGCCAAACCATGGAATCCGCATATTGCCTGGGCCTTCATCATTATGGTTTGATGCAAAAGGTGAACGCCTCCCCGCTCCTTTTCTTCCGGGATTTGATACGTTGGGAACCTTGCAATATATTCAGGAAACCGGATTTTCTTATTCATGGTTTATTCTTACCCAGAAAATTATCAAAAAAGAATTTGCACTTTCAGGCTCGGAACAGAATCCGGATATTACGAATAAAGATTATGGGCTTTTTCTGAAAAGGATGTTTGGCAAAAAAGCTCCCGAACCTGTAGAAGCTTTCAAAGAACACGGAAAAGACTTTATTGTATCAGATAACCTGGAAGATCTGGTTAAAAGAATGAATGAACTGGCAGGAAATAACCTGTTGAAATATGAAAAGATAAAATCTCAGATTGAAGCCAGGGACCGCGAACTAGACAATAAGTTTTCGAAAGACACTCAGGTTAATTACATCAGAAATACAAGAAATTATTTAGGAGATAAATTAGGGCGTGTTGCATCTCCCCATAAGATTTTAGACCCTGAAAACGGACCCTTAATTGCCGTGCGTCTTAATATTTTGACGCGTAAAACACTGGGTGGAATAAAAACCAATCTGAATGGCCAGGTACTGAGAGAGGATGACAGCATCATTGAAGGATTGTATGCTGCCGGAGAAGCGGCGGGCTTTGGCGGCGGCGGAATGCATGGCTACAGAGCTCTGGAAGGAACATTTTTAGGAGGCTGTATCTTTTCTGGAATGAAGGCCGGAAAATACATTGCCGGACTTTAAAATTAAAAACTATTAAATATGAACCGTTATTTTGATCATAAAGTCATTTGGATCACGGGAGCATCGTCAGGCATTGGAGAAGCTTTGGTAAAAGAGCTAACAAAAAGCAGCAATGCAAAAATCATCCTTTCATCCAGAAAAGAAGAACAGCTTCATTGGGTAGCTGAGAAAGCTGGTTTGAATAAAGATCGGTATGCGGTAATTCCTTTAGATCTTAAAAATTATAAAGAAATGCCTGCCATTGCAGCAAAAGCATCAGAACAATTCGGAAAGATTGATATTCTGATTAATAATGCCGGATTGTCACAACGTTCACTAGCCATGGAAACCGATATTGAAGTAGATAAACAGCTCATTGATATTGATTATATCGGAACAGTAGCTCTTACAAAAGCAGTTCTGCCCTATATGATCAGAAATAAAGGAGGGCAAATTGCTGTTGTGTCCAGCCTTATGGGCATTTTCGGAGCTCCAATGAGAAGCGGATATGCCGGTGCAAAGCATGCATTACATGGTTTTTTTGACGCATTGCGGGCAGAATTATTCAGTCAGAATATTAAAATTACTATTATTTGTCCAGGCTTTATCCAGACTGATATTTCTATTAATGCTGTTACCGGAGACGGTTCACTACAGGGTACAATGGATGATGCCACAAAAATGGAATGCCTGTCGATATTTTCGCAAAAAAGATGCTGTACGCTATTGAGAAACAGAAAAGACAAAAGGCCATAGGCGGTAAAGAAGTTATGGCTGTGTATCTGAAGAGGTTCTTTCCGGATATGCTGGCAAAAATAATCCGTAAAGCCAAAGTGGTGTAAGAAAAAAGCACCATTTAAGGAGAAATGATGCTTTACTAAATATAATGAAGAATTTGTTTTAAAAGGTTTTTACCAAGCCTATTCCCACAATTTTATTCTGATAAAAAGGCATTACCATGGTGGATGAAAGTGATGTTTTAACTTTATTCTTACCTCGTAATAAATTATCAATTTTGGGAAACAGCCAATAAGCCAGCTCTGTAGAAAGAATTCCAAATCCGGCTCCTGCTACCACGTCTCCCAGCCAGTGTTTATCATTCAGCATTCTGTATACTCCGGTGAAAACAGCAAACGGATATCCGGAGATACTGAGCCAGAAATTGGTGTCTTTATATTCCCGGAACATAAACTGTGCTGAAGAAAATGCAGTGGCAGCATGTCCCGAAGGAAAAGATAAAGTATTGGATCCGTCCGGTCTTTCTTCTTTTACCAGATACTTTAAAGGCATGGTAAAGGCAGCGGCAATCAACTGTGAGGAAGCGTAAATGATGGTGCGGTCTCTCAGATTATGTTTTCCTTTTATTCCCATTGCATTAAACCCATATACCATTACTGCCGGAGCGTATTGGGTATAATTATCCAGCTGTATTTTTTTAGGCTGATGCTCGTTGATTTCATCCTTAGTGGAGAGATTGAGCTGTTTCAGATTCTTGATGGAAAGACCTGCCACTCCGTAGGCAATAAATGCGGTAGGAATGATGAAACTCTTATAATTCAGAGTGGTTTTTGGAATTTCCGTTGTGGTAATAGTATCCTGTACAGACTTTTGAACATTTATCGTATCATTGGTATTCTGAGCATTGATCCGGCTTAAAGCTGAACTCAAAATCATTACATACACCAGTGTTTTTTGAAATTGTTTTTTCATTCTAAATCACATTTAAAATTATCCGATTTTATATTAAAATTTATAGCTGTATCCCAATCTGATTACTTGGGTTTCATAATAATCATTGCTGGTGTAGGCAAATCCGTTACCCTGTACAGACTTCTTGATTACCATGGTGTTGAGCAGATCCGAAGCGTTAAAAAAGACTTCCCCCTTCCCTTTCTGAATTGCTTTTTTTATCCCTGCATCCATTGAAAACCTTGACTGTATTCTTCCCTGAGGAATAATATCCGGAGCCAGATATACCAATGTAAACTGCATATCCAGTCCTTTTGAGAAATGAAAAACGTTGTTCATTTTAACATTCCCTGAAATAGCGGTCTGCAGATCTGCAGAGAATGTATTAGGCTGAGGATACAGATTTTGTACAGTAAATGCATCAATCTGGTTACGGTATATATTTCCGTTAACATTCAGGGAATAAACATCTGATATGTTTTGGTTCCATATTGTTTCAAGTCCTGTATTATAGCTTTTCCCTGCATTTTGAAAAACAGCATAAATAAGTGTGCTGCCCGGAACAATACTGGAAATTCTGGTGATGGTTCCATTGGCAAAACGATGGTACAATGCAGAATATAAATATCCGCTATCCCAATTGTGCTTATATCCTAGTTCAATAGAGTTTGTAAACTGAGGGCGCAATGCCGGATTTCCTACCTTAATGATCTCTGCATCATCATATTTTGGAAAAATTCTGATATCCACTTCATTGGGGCGGTCTACCCTTCTGTTGTAGAAGATAGAGAACTTATTACGGTCATCAAGTTTGTAAGCAAGCCTGAAATTCGGGAATGGCTGGGTATAATTGTACCCGTCACTTTTGTAGGTTGGATGGTTTGGATTGACATCATACTGAATTTTCACATATTCTAATCTGAGTCCCAATTCTGCTTCCCATTTCTCATTTTCAAAAACATAATTTCCATATACGGCAGGAATAAATTCTTTATAATCTGCCTTCCCACCCGCAGAAACATCCAAAACAGAATTAGCCCCCGGAATGAAATTCATATTGGTAGGAATGCTTCTGTTTCTCAGCTTAATTCCCGTTTCTATTCGTCCGTATTTCAAAGGTTTTACGTAATCTACATTGAAATCGTACACCTGTTCGTCAGATAATAGCTTAAAGGCATCAGTTCCTGTAGAAGAAGGGAGATAATTATCATAGAAATATTTTTCATCCTCTCTATGGAACGTATAATTGAATCCCACATTCAGTATATGCCCTGCTTCTTTGAATTTATGCTGATAAGAAGCTGTTCCCATCACAGTTGTTTTCAGTTCATCCTCCAGAAACCGCCACAGACGCAGGCGCTGAGACCTGTCTCCATTGAAAAACGGTTGCTCTCCCCTGTCAATAATTTTTTCACTTCCATACATTCCTGAAATGGTTAAGGTATTCTGAGGATCAATATTCCAGTCTATTCCGGCTTTGG
The DNA here is from genome assembly GCF_003663845.1 of Chryseobacterium sp. 7. Classification (NCBI taxonomy): domain Bacteria; kingdom Pseudomonadati; phylum Bacteroidota; class Flavobacteriia; order Flavobacteriales; family Weeksellaceae; genus Chryseobacterium; species Chryseobacterium sp. 7. Next base: position 2,231,304 of record NZ_RCCA01000001.1, on the reverse strand, counting down.
TGGTAAAGAAATTGGTGTTTCTGTTTCTTTTCAGCTGTGAATTGATCACTGTTCCGTCATCATAAGTACGGGTTACAAATTCATTCTTGTTAAGGGTTTCCGTATAAAGATTATCTGCCTGTAAGAATATATTAACCTTATTTCTTCTGTAATTGACAGACAGTGAAGGATTAATTTTAGGCGTAAACGTATACTGCGGTCTTATCGTAGGCAGATTTTCCTTTCTTACCCAAAGTGAGCCTAAACCTGTGGTAAACCCAGCTTTTCCGTTCCAGCCGTTCTGTTTATTTTTTTTCATGATAATATTGATGATTCCGGCATTTCCGTTGGCATCATATTTTGAGGAAGGATTGTTGATGATCTCAATTTTATCAATCGCGGAAGCAGGAATATTGTCCAGTCCGGTCTGGCTTCCAAAACCGGTGAGAGCAGTTTGTTTACCATCAATCAACACTGTTACTTTATCATTCCCTCTGAGTTGTACTTTGCCATCCTGTACGGTAATTCCGGGAAGATTCTGCATGCTTTGTAATACAGAGCCACCACTTTGGCTGATGTTATCAGCTACAGAATAAGTTTTCTTATCCAGACGGCTGTCTATTTCATTCTTTTTGGAAGCTGTAATGGTAACTGCTTCTATTTTGTTCTCAGTTTCCTGTTCCTGGCTTAGTTCAATAGTGGGAATTTCCAGAAATTCTGAAAGGCTTCCTATAAAAACAGGTTGTATCTGTGTACGATATCCTGTGAGTGAGGTTTCCAGAAGATAATGATCTGGTTGTATTCCGGTAAGAGAAAATCTGCCGTCTTCATGGGTAATGGTTCCGGCTGTAAAAGTGCTGTCTTTTTCTTTTTTTAAAATAATATGAGCATAAGGCAATGCCGTTTTGTGTATACCTGTGATCCTTCCTGAAGCTGTCACAGAAGCTGTCTGTGCAGAAACAAGAGAAGAAACCATCATACAGGCTGGAAAAAATAACAGGGCTGTTTTATTTATTCTTCTGGTTTTTATTTTCTTTAAAATCATTTTCGTTATAACAGATGTCGAATTATTCGTTTTGAAAGGGTAATTCCCGGTTGTTTTTTCTTTGTGAAACAATAATCATCAATACCATCAGAGCAAGAGATATCAGAGAAGCATTCAGGGTTCCCAGATCAAGACCTCCTTTAGCTAAAGGTTTTGTTAAAAGATCTCCGAATGTGGCACCAAATGGTCTGGTAAAAACAAAAGCAATCCAGAACAGCAAAACATGATTGATCTTGGTGACATAATGAAGCACTACAACGATCAGAATAATCAGTCCGGTAATCAAAGCTCCGGTCATATAGCTGAGTCCTAAATTATCACTCAGAAAATCTCCAAAAGCAGTTCCCAGACTGTTGGAAAATAAGATGGCAGTCCAGTAATACAGTTCTTTATTCCTTTCAAAAATGGGATATACCTCAAGGTTACTGTACTTCTTATACCATAAAAACAAAGAAAGTAAAAGACCGGAAAGTAAAATTAAACTGCCGGTAAGGTATCCGGTTTTCAGTGTTCTGTCGATGCAGTCAGAGATTTCCGTTCCTAAGGTTGTAGTTCCTATAATTACCATCCAGTAAATTGCCGGAATATATCTTTTCGAACGGAGCTGTACCGTTAGAATAATTATAAAAAACAGCAGGGTAACAAGAATTCCTACAACATATCCGAGATTAAGTGTCATAGAAATAAAATCACCTAAAGTTTCTCCCAGTGTAGTGGCTACAATTTTCATCAGCCAAAAAAGAAGAGTCACGGCTGCAACTTTATTTGCTGTTCTCATTCCGATTTAATTTATATTGAATAAATGATACCGGAGAATTACAAGTATCTGTATCTGGAGAAAAAAAATCATTGATTCGTGCAGCCGAATTTTTCCAACGGGAATCGGAATGAAACCGGCGTTGCTTCCACAAGTAGTGGCGATTTGGCAGATAAAGATCTTTTCCTGCCCATAAAAGGAATGTTTTTAAAATCATTTCTAAATAAAATTTATACCTCAGTATGTTTTCAATACAAAGGTGCAATCCGATTTAGAAGAAATTTAGAATTGCCGGAAGCAGGAATTTTTTTAACTATAATTTAACAGAGAAAATATGCTGTTGATTCTCAAACCTGTAACTGATTGTCCAATGATGAAACCTGCATATTTCCTGAATAATAGACAGTCCAAGCCCGCTTCCGCTGTTATCTGTTGAAAGTTTTGAAAATCTTTTGAATAATAAATCCGTATTCAGCTTTTCAGCCCCTGAATTGGAAATTTCAAAAACAGAATTAGTAAGCTGTATAGAAATACTGCCTCCGACAGCCGTATGCCGAATGGTATTGATGATAAGATTGTTGATTAATATTTCTGCCAGAATATTGTTTCCGCTTACCTGTACTCCATTTGAAATTTGTTCTGTAACGGAAATATTTTTTTGCTCGAAGTGTTCTCCGAGAATATCAATACTTTGATGAAGCAAATGATCAAACGAAATAATTTCCGAACTGTCGAACTGATTGTTTTCAATTTTAGCAAGCAGCAAAAGGTTTTTATTGATACGTGAACTTCTTGTAAGTGCCCTGTTCATATCTTCTGCTATGCTGTATTGCTTCTCGGTAAGATTCTGATCCTGAAGTAAAAGATCCAGTTTGTTTTTAATAATGGCCAGCGGAGTCTGCAATTCGTGGGAAGCATTTTCAGTGAACTCTTTCTGGGTTTTATAAGTAGACACATTACGCTCTATAAGCCTGTACAGTGACTGATTAAGTTCTTCAAATTCAGCAGTGTCAGAAACCGGAAATTTTATAGTATTCTGACTGTTAAGGTTAAATGTTTTAAGCTGATCTAATGTACTTCTGAATGGCTTCCAGATAGATGAAGAAAGCTTTCTGTTAAGATACAAAAGCCCAATCACAATCATTACAAAAAAGAAGATGGTAATCATAGCAATTACGGCTATAGTTTCATGAGATTCCTCAATATTGGTCTGTATCGTAAACAGATAAGGCTTACCATGAATATAAATTACTTTTTCAAGACACCTGTAACGTTCCTTTTTCTGTTCTGAAATAAAAGGAAGATGTCTTTCATAAGTATAAACACTGTCCCGTTTTACCTGTCTGGGAGAAATTCTTTCAATATTGGTTTCAGGCTGAATATGATTCCATAATTCAAGACTTTTGTCGAGTGCTTCTTCCGAAAGCTGCAGCTGATTGAATTCATAAGCCGTTTTCTCTACAATAATCTGATTGTGCTCATCCAGTTCACTTTTCCAGATCGTATCCACCACAAAATAGTACACAGGAATACTGATCATCAGTACAATGAGTACGTAGATAAGAAAGGGTTTGGTGGGTTTGGTAAGTAGAGGCTTCACAGTAATTATGAATTATAAATTATGATTTATGATTTATTTTTTGTTGTAATGATGATGCTTCGGATTATTTTTAATATTTCTGTAGCTTCATTATTGATACTTTCATATTCTGTGGATGATAAATATCTGTCTGAAACAAAAGCTCAATCCAGTAAATAGATTCATCACACTCCTTTTGGGCGATAGAAAGTTTATGAATAAAATCTGCTTTACTTTCTGCATTCTGTGATTCTCTTATTAAGGCTCCTACTGCAGTTCCACTTCTTAATAATTGTTTACTCAGAACATATTCATTCTTATTAGCTGAAAGATATTTATAAAGATTAATGATCCTAATTGCAAAACTAAAACTTTTATCTTTCAGCACATTTTTCTTTTCACTCATAATTTATAATTCATCATTCATAATTACTCTAGCTTTCCCACTTATACCCCGTTCCGTACACTGTTCTAAGATAATGGCCGCATCCCGCGTCATAGAGCTTTTTCTTAAGGTTTTTTACATGGGCATATACAAAATCATGATTGTCAAGCATATCTGCAAAATCTCCGGAGAGATGTTCCGCCAGCGTACTTTTAGAGATTACTTTATTTTTGTTTCCGATAAAATAAATGAGGAGATCAAATTCTTTCTTAGTCAGCGAAATAACTTCATCGTTTACAGCTACCGTTTTGGCTAACAGATCAATCTGAAGTTCATTCTGCTTTACTACATTGGAACTGCTGAACTGTTTCCGCCGAATAATAGAATATACCCTTGCCATAAGCTCAGAAAGATGAAAAGGCTTGGTGAGATAATCGTCTGCACCTAGCTTTAGTCCTTCAATTTTATCATCAAGGGCATTTTTGGCCGAAATAATAATTACACCGTCCTGTTTCTGCTGTTTTTTTAATTCTTCCAGTATGGCAAGTCCATTTCCATCAGGAAGCATAATGTCCAGTAAAATACAATCATAGTCGAATGTTTCTATCTTATTCATCGCTTCACCGAATGTACTGGCCGTTTCGCAGAGGTAATTTTCTCCGGAAAGGTATTCGGAAATACTTTGAGCAAGCGCAGCTTCGTCTTCAACGATGAGAATTTTCATGCGATAAATCTATTACCAAATTTAGAAGAAATTTTGAATTTTAAATTAAAACATAAATTACAAAAATAGAATCTATAGAACAAGTGTAAAGGTTCAAAAGGCGGTTTTTTGTGATATATTTCATAAATTTACGGTGCTGTATCAATCTGATGATAGTGTAAAATATTTCCAAGGTGAAAATTCACAACAAAAAAAAGTACCTGAGCTTCCTTAAATTTAAAAGAGATTTCCAAAAATACGGACTGGAAAAGGCACGCAGTTATGAGCTTATCCTGCATTGGCTGAACAACAGGCTGAGCAGAAATCAGTTTCTTGTTCTTTCCGGAATTCTGGTAGGCTGTACGGCTGGTCTTGCGGGAGTCATCCTGAAAACGCTGGTACATAATATTCATTATTTTATTACCAATAAAGTTCATTTTGAATACCAGATATTATTTTATATTGTTTTTCCTTTTTTAGGAATTGTTCTGACTACAATGATTGTTTTGACAATATTTAAAGGTCAGGATCGTAAAGGTATCGGAGCTATTTTATATGAAATTGCACAGAATTCAAGTATTGTAGCCTCTGTTAAAATGTATTCTCAGGTTATACAAAGTGCGGTTACTGTAGGATTGGGAGGTTCTGCAGGGTTGGAAAGTCCTATTGCAGTTACCGGAGCAGCTATTGGTTCCAACTATGCACAGACGTATAGATTAAGCTATAAAGAACGTACTTTATTGCTGGCTGCAGGAGCTACAGCAGGGATTGCATCGGCTTTCAATGCTCCTATTGCAGGAATTATGTTTGCCTTTGAAATTCTTTTAACCGGAGTAGTTTTTACAGATTTTATTCCATTGGTTGTAGCTGCGGTTTGCGGAAGTCTTTTGTCGAGGATTTTGTTGCAGGAAGATGTACTTTTTAGGTTTTATACCAGAGATCCATTTAACTATAAGAATGTTCCTTATTATCTTATTTTAGGAATTGTTACAGGCTTGTATGCCCGTTATTTTGTGATTATTTCTCAAAAAGTAGAACATTTTATAAAAGGACTTCAGCTGTCGAGAATACGTAAAGCTATGTTTGGAGGAGCTGTCCTTTCTCTATTATGTGTTCTTTTTCCTCCTTTGTTTGGGGAAGGATATGAAACGGTAAAAGCTTTTACCAACGGAAATACCTACTCTATTATTGAAAACAGTTTTTTCAGATATTTTGAAATCGGAGACTGGACCATTATCATATTTTTGATTCTGGTATTGCTTTTAAAAGCATTTGCCACTTCATTTACCATATTCAGTGGTGGAAATGGTGGTAACTTTGCCCCTTCCCTTTTTGCAGGAGGAACTTTGGGATATTTGTTTGCATTAGTTTGCCAGCACATTGGTTTTACAGATGTTCCGGTGACTAATCTTGTTCTGGTAGGAATGGCAGGTGCCATGAGCGGTGTACTGTATGCTCCGCTTACAGCTATATTTCTGATTGCAGAATCAAGTTTCGGATATGATTTGTTTATTCCTTTAATGATTGCTTCCATCATATCTTACCTTATTGCCAAATGGTTCTCACCTATTTCTCCGGAACTAAAATCTTTAGCTGATGAAGGGAAAATATTCACGAATAAACATGATAAAAACCTTCTTTTCGCATTAAGAACCGAAGATTTTATTGATAAATATTCACAGACCATTAATGAAAATGCCTCTGTTACAGAACTGTTTGAAATGGTAAAGAATGGTGATAAAAATATTTTTGCTGTTGTGGATGAGAACAGAAGACTGAAAGGAGTTCTTACTTTGGATGATATAAGACCTTATTTATTCAACAAAGAGATGGAAATCTCTCAGACGGTTACCCAGATTATGAAAGCCCCACCAGCCATTCTTCACAGGGAGAATAAGCCCTTGGATATTCTTCAGACCTTTGATGATACTGGAGTATGGAATCTTCCGGTAGTAAGTCATAACAATGATTTTATCGGGTTTATTTCAAAGTCTTCAATATTAATGAGCTACAGACAGCTTCTGAAAGAATATTCCGATTAATAGTAATAACAGAATATAACAACCGAAAACCTGAATTTCCCTCCTCTGGAGGGGTGGCGAAAATTCAAAGAATTTTTGACGGGGTAGTTAACATCGTCGAATGATAAAAAAATCCGTTCAGCAATGAACGGATTTAATTTTAATCTATAATGAAAGTTGAAAAAATTAGTTGCTCGCGTTATTCAGCAGAGCAATATCTTCCTGATCCAAAATAAGTTTTGGTGCATTGAATACCGTTTCAAGCTGTGATGCACTGGTAGCACTTACAATAGGCGCAGTGATCAATGGATTGGACAGCAGCCATGCCAGAGAAACCGTTCCCTGAGTGGTATTGTGTTTTGCACTTACCTGATCCAGCGCTTTTAATACTTCAAGTCCTTTTGGATTTAAATATTTTCTTACCCCTTCACCTCTCGCACTTTTTGCAAAATCTGCTTCATCACGGTATTTACCCGTAAGGAAACCTGCTGCCAGCGACCAATACGGAAATACACTTAAATCAAACTGCTCTGCCAGAGGAGCATAATTTTGCTCAAAGCCCTCTCTTTCCATTAAATTATAATGAGGCTGTAAAGCAACGTATTTAGGAAGATGATTCTTTTCGGCGGCTTCAAATGAAGCTTTCAAACGTTCCGGAGATAAGTTGGAAGCCGCAATATAACGTACTTTTCCAGCCTTAATGATTTCATCATAAGCCGAAAGGGTTTCCTCCACCGGAGTAATATTATCATCAAAGTGCGTATAATAGAGATCAATATGATCCGTCTGAAGTCTTTGCAGTGACTCATCTACAGATTTTAGGATATGCTTTTTGCTGATATCATAGCCATGTTCTTTTGTTTCTGAACCTACTTTGGTTGCCAGAACGATATCATTACGGTTAGATCTGCTTTTCATCCACTTACCGATAATCTCTTCAGATTGTCCGCCTTTCCCATTTACCCACCATGAATAGGTATCTGCAGTATCTATAAAATTGAATCCCGCTTCTGTAAAACGGTCCAGTATATCAAAAGACTGTTTCTCGTCCAGCGTCCATCCAAAAACATTTCCTCCGAAATTGATTGGCGCAATCGATAAATCGGTGTTTTTGATTTTTCTTTTTTCCATAAAAATAATTTACTAGTGAGCTCTAAGGTAAGAAATATTAAGTCCGGAGAATATTCAAAATAGCCATTCCGGCTATAGTTATTATAAATGAAAATGCTGATGTTTCCTTGTTTTTTTTGATTATTAATAGTTTGTTGGAAAATTGCAAAGGCGCAAATAAATTAAAAGCTAACTGCTTTAAGACGCACAGATTTTATCTCCGATAAAATTGAATACTGTTTATTTTATGTCTCTCACAAATACCAAAAATTAAACAGATAACAATAAAAAAATTGTATAATCTTCTCATTAATCTGCGGCAAATACCTATAACATATCTCTTGCTGAAAATCTCACATTGAGCTAAGTCGAAATGTTCTTGGGGCTTAAAAAATATATATTGTAATATAAAGCTGTACATCTTTGCGTTTCTCCAACAAAAAAATATATATGTTTCTTAGTAATTTAAAAAAATAAAAACAGCCTATGTAAAGCTGTTTTTATTATCTATCAATTAAAAAATACGGTTATTTTTCAACCTGCGGAATATCAATAGCGATAAGCTGAAATTTATATTCCTGTAACTGATGGTTGATATTTGATAAACCGTTGCTGAAGAATGATGATACTTTAAAAAGCTCATAATAGTATTCTATCCCTTCAAGTACATTTTTCCTGAAAGCATTCCATTTTTTTGTCTGCGAATGGGTAATCTGTGTGGCAGATTCTGCAATTTCCTTTTTCAGATAATCTACATACATTTTCAATTCGTTGATAAACATATTCGGACGTTGGTTATCAGAAAGAATATTGGTATTTCCGTAGATATGTTTTACCATTTCCGAAAGAGAAACTTCTTTATCAAAAAAGGCAATATTAGGTCCCGGACATATTACCACACCTTGTTTTTCACCTTTAATTTCAAGGTTTTGTTCCAGATATGCCGCATTCACAAGTCCTACGCACAGGCAGGCTTTATCGGTAATTTCGGATTTTCTTTTATTGAATTCCTTCTCGGTCAGGGTTTGCTTGTTTTCATACAGCTCTTTCAGTTTGATGTCCTGATACTTTCTGGAAGCGGTACAGGTTCCTTCCTGAGAAAATTCTTTGCTTAATGCCAAAAGTTTTTTGGGACATGAACTTCCATATTTTCCTTTAGCTTCTTTTTCATGCTTTAATATTTCGTTGGATGTTCCTTTTATGGTATTGAAAGGTACTCCCAATGGCGAAATATTACTCAGATAAAAGTCCTGTTCTTTTGATTGTAAGAGAAGATTTCTGGTTTCTTTATCTACAGAAGTTGCTTCCGGTACAAGCAAAAACGGTGAACCCCATCCAACACTGTCTACATTGTAATTGGCCAATAAAAATTCGTGTTCTTCAGAAGTTCCTACTCCACCCTGAACGGTAATTTTCATTTCTAAAGGCTCAGAAAATGAGGGTTTTCCTTTTTGTTCTAAGGCAGCTGTCATTAAGGCATGAGCAGACTGAATCAGATCATTTTTTTTCTGCTTAAATTCTTCCATAATGGGCCCAAGAAGCATTCCTTCAGTTGCAAAAGCATGGCCTCCACAGTTCAATCCGGATTCTATTCGGTATTCTGATACCCACAATCCTTTTTTCGCCAGAAAATTTCCCTGGATCATGGCTGAACGGAAATCACTGACTTTAAGGATGATTTTCTTTTTGATCTTTCCTTCTTCGTCGGGAAAAAAGTCTTCGAATTCTTCCATATAGCTATATAAGCGAGGATTCATGCCTGCGGAAAGAACCATTGATGATGATAATTTACTTTTGGCAAATCCACGCAGAGAAGCATGGGCGTCGTTATACATCACAGGAAGCTGTTCATTGTTTTGGTAGTTGTCTTTATCTACTTTCGTCATGATATTGACATCGATGCTTCCCGGTTTTAGATTGGATTCAATAAAGCTTTTGATATTGGAGCTCCACTCATCTTTTTGATTGACAAGATTTTGAAGACTGTTTTTAAGATCTGAAGTATTCGGAAGCATGGCCATGAAGTCCTTCAGTGCTTCTTTATTTTTGCTGATTTCCTGTTTGAAAGATTCAAATTTTTCATTCACGATATCATCCACCATATCCAGATAAGCGGTGACTCTTTTTGCTCTGTAATCTTCTGTTTTTGTTGAAATTCCGAAATAGTCAAGGTTGAACTTTTTGTTGTAAAAGTTCTTCATTTTTTCCAGGATTTCATCATCAATAATGGAGATCACAGAAGAAATTCCATATTGGGCAACACGAATAGGGCTGTCTATTGTGTAAGCCAGACCCATTACCGGAATATGGAAATTGTGCAAAGGTTTTTTTGTCATAAAGTTTTTGATAAAAGTTCTTTTATTATTCATCTAAAAATCCTTTACAACTATTCACTTCTTAAAAATATTATTTTAAAATGAATTATGCATCAAATAGTATTTGTCAATATGTAAAACATGTCAAATGTCATGTTTCTATTTTCATTAACGCAAAGTAACAATGATTCAGATGCTTATTGTGAGTGCGACTTTGTCGCTGAAGAAGCTTTATGATTATACATTTGCTTAAATGAATCGATAAAATTGATTCTCTCTTTGCTCTCTTTACTTTATAATACATAGCTGTGATAACTTTGCGTTTATTTTTTATTGATATAGAATTTATTTAATACTATTCTGCCTTGTTTTTAAGCATCATCAGAAGACTGTAAGCTCCTTTCTGTACAATTTTCTTATCCTTTAAAAAATCAGCTTTTAATACCTCTGTAAACTGGTCATCTGAAATTCCGGTTACTATGGGAATCATTTTATAATTGGATTTTCCAAGGTCTTCGAAAACATAGTTTTTGTTTTCAAACGATACTACCGCTTCATTAGGAAGCCCTTGTGTATAACGGCTGCTGATATTTACTTCGGCATTCACATACATTCCTTTTACAAATTCAGTATTTACGGAAGATAATTTGGCGATTGCCGTTGCGGAACCTCCATTTTCAATACTTGGAACTACACTGACAATTTTGGCACTGGATTTGACATCAGGGTTTTGATTATTGTACACCAAAATTTCCTGGCCGACTTTTACGTCATTTATATCATTTTCAAAAACTTTTAATTCTAAAAGTAATCCAGCCGGATTGATGAGTTCAAATAAAGTATCTGCGGGGTTGATATACTGCCCGTTATTCACCAGAATTTTACTTACAAAACCTGTAAACGGAGCATAAATATTGATCTTACTTCGGATATTTCCGGTAGTCAGACCTTTGGCATTAATTCCAATGATTCTCAGCTTTTCTTCCAACCCTTTTAGAGTGGCATTCAAAGTAGAATAATCTGCCTGAGCAGTCTGCATAGTCTTATCGCTGCTGGCTTTGCTTGTATTCAAATCTTTCTGACGGTTGAAATTCAGTCTTGCTGCTTCAAGCTGCGCTTTTGTTACCAGATAATCCTGCTGCAGCTGGATAAACTGCGGATCTTCTACCACCGCAAGTACCTGCCCCTTATTGAAATGGCTTCCATTAATGACATTGATAGACTTGATATGTCCACCCATAATACTGGAAACCAAACTAATGTGAGACGGGGCGATTTCCGCTTTTCCGTTCAATCTCACTAGCTTTTCCATATTTCTGTTCTGAATACTTGTTGTTGTTAATCCTACAGACTGGATCTGCTTTTCTGTAAGATGAACGGAGTTTTTGTCGTTTTTAGAAAATTTGGTGTTTTCATAAACCGTTTTTTCTTCCTCTTTTTTTCCTGCACATGAAGATAAAGTAAGGATGAAAGCAAGGCTGTATAGTGATATATTCTTGAAATGCATGATGGTATTATTTTGAAATTAAGAATTGAAGTTCGGCTCCGATCTGATTCAGTTTTTCCAGCTGATCAATATAATCTGCCTTGGTTTTTACGGCCTGATTCACCAGTATTACCCAGTCCAGATAGTCTATTTCTCCTACTTCCATCTGTTTCTGGGCTGTTTTTAAAATGATTTCAGATTTTGGAAGCTGTTTTTGTTCATAATTTTCGATGATCCGCTGTTGGTTTATATAATTACTCAGTTGTTGATTCAGCCTGTTTTTAAGTTCAATTTCTTTTCTCTGATATTGGTTTTCGGAGATGGCGATTTTAGCTTGTGCTGCTTTGGCCAAAGCTCTCTGCCCTTTGGTAAACAATGGAATTCCAACACCCACCTGAACCGAATTGAAACGGTTGTTATTGATGTTTTTCATACTTTGATTAGTGTATCCTATAAGAAGATCCGGAAGCAGTCTGCTTTTTTCAAGCTGTACTTCGGCCTCTTCCACTTTAATCTGTTGCTGCAGATATTGAAGCTCAGGATGGTTTTTTACCATTTCTTCTGAAATCTGAAGTCCAATATTAATGATAGGCTTTTCTGCAACAGGTTGATAAGAAGTTGTAGATTGAAGTAATAATTGAAGCTGAAGTTTTGCGATATTCAAATCATTTTCAAGGGTATTCAGCTGTACTTTTATCTGTTCTTTCTGAATTTCAGCGGTGGATTCCTCCAGAATATTGGCTTCCCCCTTTTTTAATCGTAATCCTGCCTTATCTGCAAAATTATTGTAAAGCTGACTGATGTATTCCAGTACTTTTTTCTTCTCCTGAAAGACTAATATTCTGTAGAAAACGTCTGTTACTTCTTTGGTAAGCTGTGTTTTGGTCAAATTCTGATTGATGACACTGGCAGACCATTCGGCATCCAGCATTTGCTTTCTTTTTGAATACACTGTCGGAAAGCTGAACCTTTGAGAAATGCCGAATGAATTATCCGTTTCTTCTCCCTGAATCTGTCCAAATCCGCCCGTAACTTCCGTTTGGGGAATATCCAGATAGCTGGCCTTCAGTTTTTCCTGATAATCTGATATTAATTTTGAGTTTTTAAGGGTCCCGTTCTGCTGGTATGCTTTTTCCAAAGCCTGATCATAAGTAATGCTTTCCTGAGCCTTATAAGTTCCGAAGGACAATAACAGAAAGAAAACAGACAGTTTTTTATAATTGAGTTTTTTCGAGAATTTCATTTTATCTTTATTAATATGTTCAAAAAGGACGTATAAAATTGGGAGTACAAATAAGGTTAAAAGAGTTGCCAGCATAAGTCCTCCAATCACCACAGTTGCCAAAGGTCTCTGTACTTCAGCTCCTGCACCGTTGCTGATTGCCATGGGAAGAAATCCCAGAGACGCCACAAAAGCGGTCATTAAAACCGGACGAAGTCTTATTTTTGTACCGATGAGCACGATTCTGTTGGTGTTAGTTATTCCATTATTTTTCAATCGGTTAAATTCTGATATTAAAACAATTCCATTAAGTACAGCCACTCCAAATAAAGCGATGAACCCTACTCCTGCACTGATGCTGAAAGGCATACCTCTCAGCGCTAGAAAATACACACCACCTATCGCTGATAATGGAATAGCTGTGTAAATCAGCAGGCTGTGTTTTACAGATCCAAAAGCAAAGAACAATAACAGGAAAATCATCACTAACGAAATGGGAACAGCTATACCTAATCTGGCTTTGGCTTCATTTAAATTTTCAAAAGCACCTCCATAAGAAATGGTATATCCCGGTGATAGTTTCAGACTTTTAGCAGTTTTTTGCTGAAGTTCTTCCACAATGCTCTGAACATCTCTTCCTCTTGCGTTAAATCCTACAATAATTCTCCTTTTGGTATCTTCCCTCTGAATCTGGTTCGGACTGTTTTTAAGCTCTACTTTAGCAAGCTGTGACAATGGAATCTGCTCTCCCGAAGAGGTAGGAACCAAAAGATTCCGGATGCTGGTAATATCTTTTTTATGTTCATTATCCATTCGGACAACAATATCAAACTTCTTCTCTCCTTCATACAAAGCTCCGGCAGTCTGGCCAGCAAAAGCCATATTGATGACCCTGTTGATATCTGCTACCGAAATATTATATCGGGACAGCTCAGAACGGTTATAATTAATCACAACCTGCGGGGCACCTACTACAGGTTCAATATAAAGATCCTGTGCCCCTTTTACAGTATTGATGATGCTTCCAATCTTTTTGGCATAGGTAGCAAGGCTGTCCAGATCTTCGCCGTAAATTTTACAAACCACATCCTGTCTGGCTCCGGTCATCAGTTCGTTGAAACGCATTTGTACTGGAAACTGGAAGCTGGTAGTCAGTCCGGGAATAACGCTTAATGCTTTGCTCATTTTATCAGAAAGTTCAGGAAATGATTTTGCAGAAGTCCATTCTTTTTTCGGTTTCAAAACAATAATCATATCTCCCGCATCCATCGGCATTGGTTCCGTAGGAATTTCTGCACTACCAATTTTCATAACTACCTTTTCCACTTCAGGAAACTGTGTTAAAAGGATATTTGCGGCCTGGCTGGTGGCTTTCTTGGTTTCATTAATGTTACTTCCCTGAAGAACCCTCATTTCAACAGCAAAATCACCTTCTTCCAGAGACGGAATAAATTCTCCACCCATTCTGGAAAGGGTAAAAACAGCTCCAGCAAATAAAATCAGCACACCAATAATTATAGTTTTTCTGAATTTAAGAGCTTTCATCAGGAGTTTTTGGTGTCCGGTTTCCACTTTACCCATGACACGGTCTGAAATATTTTCTTTTTCCTTTTTCTTTCTGCTTAATACCAGAGAGCTCATCATCGGAATATAAGTCAGGGATAGAATAAATGCCCCAATCAACGCAAAAGCGACGGTCTGAGCCATAGGCTTGAACATCTTTCCTTCAATTCCCTGAAGCGTAAAAATCGGAAGATATACGATTAAGATAATGATCTGTCCGAAAACAGCACTGCTAACCATTTTGGTAGCAGAGCTTGAAACCTGATCATCCATTTCTTTTTTGGTGAGCATATTGTCTTTTCCAAAGTGTTTTTTATGGGCAAGCTGATGCAGTACGGCCTCCACAATAATAACGGCTCCGTCTACAATAAGACCGAAATCCAGTGCTCCAAGGCTCATCAGGTTTCCTCCCACCCCGAATATGTTCATCATAATAATTGCGAAAAGCATCGCCAAAGGAATCACGGAAGCAACCAATAATCCCGCTCTGAAATTTCCTAAAAATAGAACCAGAATGAAAACAACAATCAAAGCGCCTTCCATCAGGTTTGTTTTTACGGTACTGATGGTATTGTTTACCATTTTGGCACGGTCAAGGAATGGTTCAATCACTACTCCTTCCGGCAATGATTCCTGAATTTTTTCCAGTCTTTGCTTGATATTTCCAATTACTACATTGGCATTTTCCACTTTCAGCATCAGAACAATAGCTCCGGACACTTCTCCGGTATCATTATAAGTCATAGCGCCATACCTTGTCGCATAACCAATCTTTACAGATGCTACGTCTTTAATGTGCACTGGAATACCTTCTTTGGTTTCCGCTACCTGAATGCTGCCAATATCTTCTGTGCTTCCCAAAAGTCCTTCACTGCGGATAAACAGAACGGTTTCTTTCTTTTCAATATACGCGCCTCCGGTATTCTGGTTGTTCTTTTCCAGCGCGGCAAAAACATCATTGATATTGATGTTGAACGCCTGTAATTTATTAGGATTAATGGCAATTTCATATTGTTTCAGTTTACCTCCGAAACTGCTTACATCTGCCACCCCTTTCGTTCCGAGAAGCTGTCTTCTGACCACCCAGTCCTGAATGGTTCTCAGTTCTGTTTCATCATATACATTTTCGTATCCTTTTTTTGCTCTTACCACATACTGGAAAATCTCTCCCAATCCGGTTGAAATGGGTCCTAATTCCGGCTTACCAATCCCGGCTGGTATATTATCCTGAACAAGCTGTAAACGTTCCTGAACCTGCTGGCGTGCCCAATACACATCAGTCTTGTCATCAAAAACAACAGTCACCAGTGAAAGTCCGAATCGGGAGAAACTTCTCAGCTCCGTAATTCCGCTGATATTGCTGGTAGCTTGTTCAATAGGAAATGTAACAAGACGTTCTATATCTGCTGCACCGTACGAAGGAGCTGTAGTAATGATCTGAACCTGGTTATTGGTAATGTCCGGCTGGGCATCAATGGGAAGTTGGGTGGTTTCATAAACCCCAAAAATGATGAGAGCCCCTGTAAACAGAGCAATGATGAGTTTATTCTTTACAGAAAACTCAATGATTTTATTTAACATGGAAAAACTATTAATTGTAACTCGGAATGCTTTATAGAGGCTGAAATTCTCCCAACAATTAAAGTATCAAAACAAGCGTTTGTAACTTCTCTCGTTAAGGCTTAAGCATCAATACAATGCATTACGGATTAATTGATATGTAACAAGAATTCAGTACTTTAAGTAAAAAACATAAAGTGTTAATTTTCAATGTAAAGTTGATTAAGAAAGCCGAGGAGGCTGGAAAATCTGAGAAAGATATTGATTAGAGAAATCTTTTTCCTTATAAATACTGCTTTTTTGGGAAACAGTAATTTCCTTAGGTTTTTTTATTTCGAATGAAAGCTGCGGAAGCTGGGCATGTACAGTCAATACAATTGGCGGATTGATAAACGGCAGTTTCTGATCTGCATCCCAGTCAGAATCCTCTTTGTGATTATCGTAGTGCTCCATAACAAATTCTGAAAAGCTTCCGTGGTATTCCATGAAGTGTTCAACAAACATAGGCACTTTTAATACTTCCCCCGCATTGGTGGTAGCCAGTACATACATCATTGAACATAATATGGAGAACCATTTTAACATGGATGCAAATATAAGGCTTAAATTTTTCTTAAGAAGGCTCTGATATTAATTTTTTGAGAATTTTAGCCAGTTTAAAAGCAGTTTAAATAAATAATAACTCTTCGTAATAATGTTAGTTTCATCAAACAAAAATCAAAGCCTAGATTTTAATCTGACTTTGAAATATTAAGATATGAAGCCATCATTTTATTAGAAAGCCTTCTTACCACTACAGGATTTTCATCCAGGAAATGGCAGAAATTAATCGTCTGCCCTTTTTCTAATGTTGTACTCATAAATTTTGTTTAAAATATTCGGGTACAAAGGTCCCGGTACAACAAATAAAAAATTTTGACTTAGATCAAAAAAAGCAGAACAGTTTTAATCAAGATTTAAAAAACCATCAGTAAGACATTTCCACTGTATTTTAGCAGTCCCCACCATTCCTCCGGCAGCAATGGTGACATTTCTTATAATATCGAAGAAGTTAGCATTGAAATTAGGTCTTTCATTTCTGCCATATACTGCAGCTTTCAAGTGGGCTGGGTTTCTGGAGATCATAAAGGTAGAGCTGGCTGCAGAACTGTAAAAGTGGGCAATATGTTTACTTTTTTTATCCTGAGGATTTCTGGATGGCCTGCAGATCATGGATATACTTTCGGAAAAGCTGTCTTCATAGAAGCAGAAATCGGTAATTTCTACCCAATCATATCCTTTGGCTTCCTTCTCTCCCGGCCCCGGAATATCGATACGGATAAAATCTCCTTTTTGAGGTTCACGATCTGCCGGATGACCATTGAAGTCATAGAGTTTAAATGACGCAAATTCTTTTCCGCAATAATCTTCCCATTTATTAATTGATAAGAATTTTTCTTTCAATATTTCAAACTTCAACGGAATCAAGTCCTGCTTAAATAGTATCCTGCTTTCCGTATCATGGAAACCACCGAATTTTTGTGTAGGAACTCCCTTGAATGTTTTTGGACTCATGCAATTATATGTTTTGGGAAACTACTACAAAAACCGTACACATTTTTATGATTGGCGTCACAAAATAGTTAAACAAATGTTTGAAAACTATAATCAAACAGCTTTGTTTAGGGAATAATTCACTTTTAGCTATTCTTTATTTTGAGTTAAAAAACCGTTCACAATTCATCAGGTGGCGAATTATCTTTGTTAGCCAATCTTTTTGTGTAAAGAATTCCGGAATCCTAAAAAAAATTAAAATCATTTAGTGAATATTTATTTTTACTTAAAATAAACAATTTTTAAAAAAATTGAACTTATAGTGTCTTGTATAACGGGATTTTTGCTTATATTTGTGAATCGAAATAATTTTTTTTCATCATTTGTGTTTTTTTAAGGTCTCCATTCGTGGGGACCTTTTTATTTCTAATAATCTCATAATTGAATATAGGCTATTGAAGTGAAAAATTATCTTAAATGTGAAATATTCTGTTTTTCAAATGAGCCAATCGCTTTTCTACAAAGGAATACAGGAAGTTTTAACAGGTTAATAAATCCCTTTTTTGTTATATTTCCACCCCTCTTGCAGGTACTTTGAAGGGCTTTTAGATGGTTTTAATAAAATCTGTTGGCCGGAATTGCATCACAGAAAAAAAACTTCTTGTATAGGCCTGCACACTTTTATATCCTACTTTGTATGCGGTTTCAGAAATAGTGAGATCACCTGAGCTTAAAAACTCCAGACTTTTAATAATGCGAAGCATCTGCTGGTATTTGCTTAAAGTAAGCCCGGTTTCTTTTTTGAAAATACGTTCCAGAGTACGGAAAGATAAGAGTGCTGTATCACTGAGATCTTCCATCTTAATGTCATGCTGATAATGGGTGTGAAGATACTTCATGACTTTGGTAAGACGCTGATCTTTAGGAAGACTGATGTGAAGGGTAAGAGAATGCTCTACAAACCTCGGAAGTTCATTGAAAAGTGCTTTTAAAAATACATTTTCATCGTCGTCTGATGTCATCAGCTTAGACCATTTTTCAGCATATTTTATCATTTCTTTTAAAACCGGTGGAACGGAAAATACATTCACTTTCTGATAAAATGGAACTTTTGTACTAATCTCTGCAAACATGATCATCAGTTTGATCTTTTCTGAGTGAGAATTGGTTTTGTGAACAGCATTAGGAGGAATCCATACCGCATGGTTCTGCGGAAGAAGGTATATTTTTTCTTCAATGGTGATATACTGGAACCCGCTTTCTACGTATACCAGCTGCCCTTTTTGGTGATGATGAAGAACGTCATCATGAACCCAGTTTTCTTCAAACCATACAAAATAGGGTTTCTTCAGATCGTCTATTATAATACCGTCGTTGGCGTTCATGTCGTTTCAGGTTAAAACTTTGGCAAAATTAAACAAAATTACTATATTATTTTTGTACAAAAGTTTTTATTATGATGAAGAATGAAGTAAAAAAGAATGCTTCGTATGTTTTATTACTCATTAATGTTCTGGTAGTTATATTAATTTCCAGCAACCTGCGTTCGCCCATTGTGGCAGTGGCTCCTGTATTGGGAGAAGTAAGAGATGCTTTGAAACTGGATAATTTTCAGGTAAGTCTGCTTACTTCTATTCCACTGTTTATGTTTGCAGCCTGTTCAGTTTTAGTCAGTCGGTTTTCTAATAAACTGGGGATCAGTAAGCTTCTGATGTATTCCCTGATTATTTTAAGCTTCGGATTGTTTCTGCGAATTACCGGATCGCTCTGGCTTTTGTTTTTAGGATCAATATTTATTGGTTTAGGAATATGCATCGGGAACGTGGTTACTCCGGGATATGTGAAGAATAATTTCCCTAAACAGATTGCTCTCATGACAGGTATTTTTGCTGTATCTATGAATCTTACAGCTGCTTTAGCTTCCGGATTCAGTGTGAAAATTGGAGAATTGACGGGTTTTGGCTGGAAAGGTTCTCTTGGAATCTGGCTGGTGATTGCGGCATTGGGTTTTCTGGTGTTGTCACTGGAATTCATCTTTAATAAAAGAAATCCAAACTCATCTAAAATGGCACTCAGCACTTCGGATTTTAATATGTTCAAATCTGCACAGGCATGGAATATCAGTATTTTTATGGGACTACAGTCATTATTTTACTACTGTCTGGTAGCGTGGCTTCCTTCGTTTCTTGCCGATTATCATATGCAGGGAGAAAGTTCCGGATGGGTGTTTTTTGTGATTCAGATTACCATGATTCCTGTAACATTCTGCTGCCCGATTATTGCCAGTAAAATGAAAGATCAGAGGCTTATGATCCTCTTTATATGTGCTCTGATGTTCGGAAGTACAATGATGTTTGTATTTCTGAAGTCTCAGTGGATCTATGTGAATGCTGTGATTATAGGGATTTCTAACGGATTGTCTTTCAGTCTTTCGATTCTGTTCTTTTCTACGAGGACGAAAAGCAGCATTAATGCAGTTAAGATATCGGGAATGGCTCAGTCTGTAGGATACTTGATTGCTGCATTCGGGCCTCCGCTGTTTGGCAAGCTGCATGATTGGGATATTTCCTGGAACAGCTCTTTCTATCTGTTAAGTTTTGCAGTATTACTAATGCTGTATTTTGGGTTGAAAGCAGCGAGAAATAAGTATGTGGAAGATTAAACTGAGTGTTTATAAAAAACAATAAAGGATAGGCTTAAGCTCTATCCTTTATAATTATATTATTACTTTCTGTCTTCAATATTAAAAATGAAGCTCAACTTCCTGCCCGTCATCAAGAATAAAACATCTGTTTTCCAGACCGCTTTCTCTGATCTTATCCTGAATAAATTTCCGGTCTTCCCTGCAATGGCTTACGGCTTCCAAATGGGTTACCCAAACAGTGGATTCCGGAGCGTATTCACAGACTTTTTTAATGTTCTCGCTGGTCATAATAATAGGATCTCCTACGGAAAAAGTAGCAGCTCCTCCAGCTACAATAATGTGCTGTGGCTGATGTTTGTTGAGTTCCTGTGCAATTTCATCATACCAAATGGTATCTCCTGCGATGTAAACTGATTTATCTTCTTTTTTAAAAACGAAACCGTTTACTATTCCCATTTTTTCTCCAATTTCTCCGGTACCGTGCTGGCCTTTGGTGGTAGAAATTTCAATATTTTTCCATTGAAGATGGTCATTTACAATTAAAATATTCGTAAATCCCTGTTCTGCAATATGATCAGCAATAACCTCTGAACAGATAACCGGAATATTTTTATCGAGAAGTTCTACTGCGTCAGCATCCCAATGATCCGGATGAAGATGGGTTACCGCGACAGCATCTATTCCTTCTAATTTTTTCTTTAATTCTTCTCTACTGAAAGGCAGATCAACAAGAGGATTCAGTAATTCACTTTCTGTCATAGGCATTTTTCCCATAGACCCTTTTTCTCCGAGCATCGGATCTACCAGTATGGAAATTCCGTCAATATTCAGTAGCAATGTTGCATTGCGCCATAATTGTAATTTCATTTTGAGTATTTTTGTTGAACAAATTTATTGACTAACGAAGGTCAAACAATCGAAGGTTACCAAAAGGTTTCCCATAAATACTTAGGTGATATATGAATTTTGAAGAATTTAAAAACTGTGGATTAAGACGAAGCCTGAATATCATTGCGGGAAAATGGAAACCGCTGATCCTGCATAATCTTTTTGAAGAAGATCAGGTCCGTTTTGTGGAACTTTGGAGAAATATGCCCAGGGTGTCCAAGAAAGTACTTGCAGAACAGCTGAAACAGCTGGAGGAAGATCTCATTATTGAAAGAATCGAGGTTTACAATTTCCCGCCAGAGGTATATTATAAGTTGACGGAACAAGGAAAAAAATTAGGTCCTATCCTTTTTCAATTGCATTCCTGGGGAAATGAGCTGGGGTAAAAGATTTGATTAATATTTTATATATTGTCGAATATTACAGTATAATTTTAAGTGTATAAAAACTAATAACAATTTTTACAAATGAAAAGAATCATTATTTTGATATCCTGTGTATTAGGTACATGGGCAACTGCTCAAACAGCACCACCACCTACTATCCAAAGATCTATACCAACCTCCCGCGGACTAGCCGTTAATTCAAGAAAAGGGACATTGATTGAGAAAAAAGTCAGTAATCTGGGCAAATTTAAAAACCTGAATATTCAGAAAATTGTGACGAAAGATGTTTCTGACAATTCATCAGAGTCTCTTCTGGGAATCATGTATGAATACGAAACGTTTGATGAAATCTCCAAAAAAACACTTACCGTTGATAAAAATGAACTGGGAAAACTGATTCAGTCTCTTCAGACTGTGGAGCAGAAAGAAAATGAAAAAGTGAGTCAGGAAACAAAGTACAAGTTTGTTACGATGAGTAATATTGAATTCGGAAGTGTTTATCGTGAAAAGCTTTCTTCATGGGTTAATTATATAAAAATTCCGTCCCATTATTTTAATCAGAACTTACTGGAATTCAATAAAGATGAATTGAAAGATCTGATTGGCCTTTTGAAGAAAGCAGAACAGGAGCTTTAAAGAAACCTGCAAAAGGAGAAGTGATTGTTTAAAAAATGATACATAAAACCTTATAGGTTTACAAAAACCTATAAGGTGTATTAAAAAAATTAAATATAATTATAATCTGAAGAGAATCAGCTTATTCTTTAAACTGATCCAGAACTTCCATAATATTCTGATAGACAAAATCCAGTTCTTCTGAAGTAATACAATACGGGGGAACCAGATAGATTACATTTCCCAACGGCCTCATAATAATGCCTCTCTGCAAGAATTCATTGTAAAGCTTCTTCCCTATTTCATTGAAATAAGAAGTATCATTCCCGGTTTTAAAATCGAAAGCTAAAATAGTTCCGATCTGACGTACCTTTTCTACATGAGGATGCAAAGCAAGCGCTTTCACAAACTCAGAATGCTGATGAGTGATGCGGTTAATATTCATTTGAGTTTCATTTGTCAAGAGTATTTCCATACTGGCCAGAGCCGCAGTACAGGCTAATGGATTAGCCGTAAACGAATGTCCGTGAAATAAGGTTTTATGGCGGTCATCGGAAAGAAAGGCATTGTAAATTTCATTGGAACAAGTGGTGATTCCCATGGGCATAGTTCCTCCTGTTAATCCTTTTGAAAAACACATAATGTCCGGTTTTTCCGTAAGATAATCTGCTGCGAAAAGCTTTCCTGTTCTTCCAAATCCTGTAAAGACTTCATCCTGAATCATAAGAACACCTTCTTCTCTACAGAATTTCATCAGCTGGCTAAGGTCTTCCGCTTTATACATCAGCATTCCGGCAGCTCCCTGAACTAACGGTTCATAAATAAAACATGCTACTTCATCGGCTAATTCTTTAATCTGTTTATGTAAACTGTCCAGGTTCGCAGCGTTGGGGGTATCGATGAAAACAACTTCAAACAGCATGCTTTCAAAGGGTCTTGTCCAGAAACTCTTTCCGCTTACAGACATGGCTCCAAAGGTATCCCCATGATACGCATTTTTAAAAGCTAAAATCTTTGTTTTCTTTTTGTCCTTATTGTAGGCGTACTGGATACACATTTTTAAGGCTACTTCTACTGCAGTAGAACCATTGTCTGAATAAAATACCTTTTCCTGGCCAGCCGGAAGAAGTTTCAGTAAATTTTCTGAAAGCTGTACCGCAGGTTCATGCGTAAACCCGGCAAAAATAACCTGTTCCAGTGTATTTAACTGTTCAAAAACACGTTGCGCAATATAAGGATGAGAATGCCCATGAAGCGTTACCCACCAAGATGAAACAACATCCAGATATTGTTTTCCTTCGTTGTCATAAAGATAAATCCCTTTTCCTTTTACAATAGGAATGGCATCATCGGCTGTTTTCATCTGGGTATAGGGATGCCAGTTGACGGCTCTATCTCTTTTTTGAAGGCTGGTTTCTTTTTTTATTGTATTCATATATTGATGTAAAGAATAGAAATGAGTGATGGAGATGGATTTAACAATAATTTAGTTGAATATGTTATGTTGAATGTTGGATTAATCGCAAAAGCACAAAATTTTTCATCGATTGCTATTATTTTAAGGACGCAAAAACATTTCGACTTAGCTCAATGTGAGATTTTCAGCAAGTGAAACGCATATTGAGTGACTGGTCTGTATCATTTGTACGTAATCAATTTTATCGGAGATAAAATCTTTGCAACTTAAAACTTAAAAATATTTGCGTCTTTGCGTTTTCCAACTTGTAGAGCAGTTTATAAAAATTCAAAAACAAATTTTATAATAAGTGCTATAACACCAGCAATCCAGCTCATCACTCATCATTTATCATTTATAATTCATAATTACCTAACAGCATGTTTCTTTTTTCATCATAGGTTTCAGCCCTAACGTCTCCAGCATCTGCATATCTTCAGAAACTCCAGGGTTAGGTGTTACCAATAACGTTTCTCTTTCTCCTGTAAAAATGGAGTTAGCTCCTGCCATAAAGCACCATGCCTGCTCTGTTTCGGACATTTCTATACGTCCTGCACTTAATCTTACCATAGAAGAAGGCATTACGATTCTTGCGGTAGCAATCATTCTTACCATTTCCCAAGTGTCTACTTTTTCGTTATCTGCTAACGGCGTACCTGCTACTCTGGCTAAAGCATTGATAGGAACGGATTCCGGATGTTTTGGCATAGTTGCTAAAGTTAAAAGCATTGAAATTCTGTCTCTATGGGTTTCTCCAAGTCCGATAATTCCTCCTGAACACACTGTGATTCCTGCTTTTCTTACATTATTGATTGTATTGATTCTGTTGTCAAAGGTTCTGGTAGAGATGATCTCTTCATAATACTGCTCAGAAGTGTCAAGGTTGTGATTGTACGCGTATAATCCTGCTTCCTGAAGTCTTACGGCCTGTTCTTCTGTAAGCATTCCCAGTGTACAGCACACTTCCAGACCAAGATCATTTACTCCTTTTACCATATCAATAACCCTGTCAAAATCACGGTTATTACGAACTTCACGCCATGCCGCAGCCATACAGAACCTTGAAGATCCCGAGTCTTTCGCTTTTTGAGCGTGAGCAATTACTGTTTCTGTAGGTAATAAAGCCTGTACTTTGATATTCGTGTGATAACGGGCTGCCTGTCCGCAATATGAACAGTCTTCAGGACATCCACCTGTTTTGATAGATAATAGTGTTGAAATCTGTACTTCAGAAGGATCATGCCATTCACGGTGCACGGTTGCTGCTTTATAAATCAG
The DNA here is from genome assembly GCF_003663845.1 of Chryseobacterium sp. 7. Lineage (NCBI taxonomy): Bacteria > Pseudomonadati > Bacteroidota > Flavobacteriia > Flavobacteriales > Weeksellaceae > Chryseobacterium > Chryseobacterium sp. 7. Next base: position 2,206,779 of record NZ_RCCA01000001.1, on the reverse strand, counting down.
TTCCATCAGAGGAAGGTGATAAATTTCCTCAATTTCTTCTTTTGTCCAGTTGTTTCTCAATGTTGTTTTTGTATCCATTATCCTATTTTTGTTATTGTTAATTGCTTTGCAGCATTTTGTATAGATTCCTTATTCGTATTGCTGATTTCGGGAATCTTTATAATTTTTGTTTCTTTTTCAATAAAACTGCAGATCACTCTTTCTGTATCTTCAGGGAAATCTCCGTTAAGAATTAAATATTCCAGCTGAATTTCTCTCTGTCGTAATGCGATGATTGACAGCAAGCTGTGATTAATGCATCCTAAATAATTTCTGACTACCAGTGCTGTAGGAAGGTTTAATTCTTCAATCAGATCTATCATGAATGTAGTGTCTGATATGGGTACCATAAGTCCTCCAGCTCCTTCAACAATTAATGGACCTGCTGTTTTTGGAAGTTGAAAATCATTCAGATTAATGGTAATATTTTCTTCTCTTGCAGACTGATGTGGTGATGCTGCCAGCTGTAAACGGTAAGTTTCCGGATGGCAAAATTCGGTATCTGTCCATGCTTCAATCTTATGACTATCTGTATAGTGAAGATCTCCGGACTGTATGGGTTTCCAGTATTCTGTTTTAAAATGCTGAACCAAAACGGCTGAACAGACTGTTTTTCCTATTTCGGTTCCTATTCCTGTTATAAATAATTTCATGTAATTTGGGGTTCTGGATTTGTGTTCCGGGTTTTAAAGTTTATTTTTTGTTTTAAACAAATTCTTTAATAATCCCGGTTAATTTCATAATTTCTTCTTCTGTATTAAAGCTGTGAAGGCATATTCTTAACCGTTCACTTCCTTCTTTTACTGTTGGGCTGTAGATAGCGTAGGTTAAAAATCCTTCTTCAGATAAAGTTTGCTGTAATTCCTTTAGCTTTTGGTTGTCAGGGATTATAATAGCCTGAACCGGACTTGTTTTTGCTGACGGAGATTGTAAATTTTGGCTTCGGAAAATTTTAATATTATCCTGAAGTTTTACGGCCAGTTCATGATGCTGATCTAAAAATTCATATCCTGTTCTTATACTCATCCACTGGAAATCCTGTGCTGATGTGGTATAGATGAACGGACTTGCAAAATTGATCAGATAAGATTTCACTGTCTCACTGCAAACAATTGCAGCTCCATGAGATCCGAGAGCTTTTCCGTAGGTTATAACTGCTGCTGAAACATGATTCTGTAACTGATATTTTTCAATCAGTCCATATCCAAAAACTCCGAATGCGTGGGCTTCATCTACAATCAAAGAAGCTTTATATTTACTTGCAATTGAAGCAATTTCCTGAATAGGTGCAAAATCTCCTTCCATCGAGTAAAGACTTTCTACTGCGATATAGCAATGACCTTCTTGCTTTTTTAAAACATTTTCAAGATTCTCAAGATCATTATGCTTGAATTTCAGTTTTTTCGCATTCGATAATTTACACGCATCATGTACCGACCGATGGATCTGTTCGTCCACAATAATTGTATCGTGACGGCTGGGAAGTGTAGAAAATAAGGCCAGATTTGCATTATATCCTGATGAAAAAAGCAATGCTGAGTCAAACTGATGTTTCTGAGCAATATCCTTTTCTACAGAAACAACAATGTCACTGTTTCCACTAATCAACCTTGAACCAGTACTTCCGGAAAGCAGTTGAGGATTATTCATAACCTTTTGCAACAGCAAATGTTGTAGATCTTTATTTTTTGCAAACCCCAGATAATCATTGGAATAAAAATCAATTCCATCAGGTTGAAGCCGTAAACGCCTTAACGTTCCCTCCTCTTTTCTTTTATCAAGAGATTCCTGAAAACGAGAGCTGTTGCTAAGCATAATTCAATTGAGCTACTTCCTGGGTAATAGCGTTGATCCATTCTTCATGCAGTTCTTTTTCTATGGTCAGAATATGATCGGCATGGCGCTTCCAGTCAGATGAAAATTCATTAAGCTGATGAATCATTTCCTCCAGATGTCCTTCTTCTTCAAGAATGATCGATTTTACCATGATTTTAGAAGACGCTTCTGTAAGCACTTGTTGGTAAACAGGATAAAGCTCATCTGCACGCACTTCAATAGCATAGGTTACAAAAAGATAGGCTGCATATTTAATATCTACCTTATCAAGATTGAATGCTTTCTGAAGATAACGACAGGCTTTAATATCCAGTGAGTGAAGATATTGGCTTGTTGCAATAGGCGCCAGAAGCTCTGTGCTTTCGTAGGTTTTGCAGAGTGCAGGATTTATTTTCCCGATTTGTTTTTTTAAATAATAAGCGTGGCGGTGTTCTTCAGCAGCATGTTTCAGCTGAATCTGAGAAACCAATGTTGGATGTTCACATTTTGATATTTTTCTTGCACCGGCATTTTCCATAAAAGAAAGAGTGTTTAGCCATTTGGCGTGGGTACTTCCTTCCTGTACAATTTTTTTTAACAGATGATGAAATTCCATAGATTTTTATTTTGATGTCAAAAGTAGTATATTGCCGGATGGTTACATGGTGCCAGTTTTGATATTATGGATAGTCCGGTTAAGATTCCTTATGAAAGTTTTATAAAAATAGATAGAAAATCAGAGACTTCTATCTATTTGCAGATTGCCAATCAGCTGATCAATGCGATTCAGAGAGGATTTTTACCCTTTGGAACAAAACTTCCCGGAACCAGAACTTTCAGTGAAATGCTGGAAATCCACAGAAATACTGCGGTTGCAGTGTATGATGAACTCTCTGCGCAGGGCTGGACCGAGAGTTTTCCGAATAAAGGAACATTTGTGATTGGAAAAGATCAGGAGAAACCTGTTAAATTAAACGATTTTGAACAAAATAACCTTCAAAACTACCCTGTTTCGACTGGTTTTTCGTTCAAAACATCTAATATTCTCGATAATCCTTTTGAACATTCGGATTGTGAGTATGTCTTTAATGATGGGGTGCCGGATATCCGTTTGACTCAGATCGGACAGCATTCACGGTTTTACAGCTCTATCCTGAAACGTAAATCTAATCAGAAAGCTTTGGGACATTATAATCATGACGGAAGTGAATTTTTTAAAGAACATTTATCCCAATACCTGAATCTTTCCCGTGGACTTCCTATTTCTAAGAACAACCTACTCATCACCCGAAGTACAGAAATGAGTATTTATATTGTTTCCGAGATTCTTCTTTCGGCTGGTGATACTGTATTGGTAGGTGCTTTGAGTTATTTCTCCGTCAATATGATCTTTATGAAAGCGGGTGTTGATATTGTTTCTATTCCTATTGATGAGGAAGGTATTATTGTAGAAAGTGTAAGAGAAGCCTGTAAAAAACAGAAAATACGAATGCTTTACCTTACTCCGCATCACCACTATCCTACTACCGTTGCATTGAGTGCGCAGAGAAGATTTGAGCTGTTGGAGCTTGCCAATGAGTACGGATTTATTATCCTGGAAGATGATTATGATTACGAATTTCACTACGATAAAAGTCCAATTCTTCCGTTAGCCAGTGCTGATACGAATGGAATGGTAATTTACATCGGTTCTTTCGGAAAATCCTTGGCTCCAGGGTTTAGGACAGGTTTTATTGTTGCTCCGGAGAATCTGATGACGGAAATGCGTAAATATCTGGGGATTATAGATCGACAGGGTGATATTCTGATGGAAAGAGCACTTGGAGAGATGATTGCAGAAGGAGAAATCAACCGTTATCTGAAAAAATCTTTAAAAGTATATCAAGAAAGACGTGATTATTTTTCTGTTTTGCTGGAAGAAAATCTTGGAGATTTTATTACGTTTCAGAAACCTTCCGGAGGGCTTGCCATATGGCTGGAATGGAATATTCCACTGAATCTGATGCAACTGAGCCGAAACTGTGCTAAGGATAACCTTTTCATTCCTAAAACTTTGCTGTATCAGAATAAAGAACTTACGTCCATGCGATTAGGGTTTGGGGATCTTAATTTTGAAGAGATGAACAAAGGAATTGAGGTGTTTTCAAAAAATGTGAAGGAATTGATGGGGTGATTTATAATCAATTGAATACTTATTGGTTGGAAAACGCAAAGACGCAATTGATATAAAGATAACTTGTTTTAAGGCGAGGATTTTATCTGCGACAAAATTGATACTGGATATATAATATAAGCAAAGAGGTTATTCAGAAATGTCATTCTGAACGAAATGGAATGTAGTGAAGAATCTCTTAACCTAAGTTATTAATGAGATTCTTCCTTCGTCAGAATGGCAAAAGCCGGATTATTACCCTCTGAGATAACCTCTTCTCTTTATTAATGATGAGAAGGAAAAACAACTTTGTTTTTCTTATGTTTTGGTTTCTTCTTTTTCTTATTCAAATAAATAATAAAACCGGTAATCGGGAGTGATAAAGCGATAATGGCTGCCAGAAAATAAATAATTCTGGTAGTCAGTCCCAGAATACTTCCGGTGTGAAGATCATAATTTCTTTCTCTTAATGCGGTTCCATATCCGATATTTTTGTTTTTATAAGATTGAGATTTTAAAATTTCTCCTGAATATTGATCAAAATTAAAATGTTCATTTCTATACTGCCTTCCGTCATAAGTCAGCTCAGCATAATAGGTTCCTTCTTCCGATTTCGGAAAATTCACAAGGGCTGATTCCTTGTCTTTCAATCCTTTTTCCATAGTATTTCCAATCAGATTGAGAATATTTTCACGGTTTGAAAATTCTTCGGAAGGAATGGTACTTTTTGCTTTTTTTTCTGTAGGAGTATTTCCGTTCAGTGTGTTCTTTACCCATTTATCTACATCTTCGAAGCTCCATATCAATGCGGAATAAGAGATTAAGAGTAAAGGAATAATGGCATAGAATCCCAGCACATTATGAGCGTCATAGTTAATCCTTTTCCAATTAGCAGATGTTTTAATGAAAAACATTCCTTTCAGCATGGCTTTACTCATTTTTCGGGGATACCATATCACAAGCCCCGATAAAAGTATAATAGCCAATATCAATGTGGAATAACCGGTAATCGTTTTTCCGATTTTTTCACCTAATAGAAGCCTTCTGTGAAGGTCCAGTACAATTTCGAAGAAATCTTTTTTGGCATCTTCTACTTCCTGTACTTTTCCGGTGTAAGGATTTACGTAAATTCGATAATAATAAAGATAAGTTCCCCAATACGTCCAAGCTTCATCGTTCATTTTTAAGGTACGGAATACATAGTTTCTTGAGGGATTGGAAGGCATAACCACTCTTTTGACCTTTAAACCTTCCGGAAGTGCTCTTTCTGCTTTTTCCGTAAGCTCTGACAATGAAAGTTTGTTTCTTCCGATGTTTTCAACATAATATCTGTTGGGGTGAACAATATGTTTTAATTCTTCTTCAAAAGCCAGGATACATCCCGTAGCGGCCATGATAACAACTATAAGCCCGGACGTTAGTCCGAGCCATAGATGTAACTGATATGCAATTTTTCTAAACTTCAGCTTCATTCTTAAAATTTAAAGCTTACCTCAGCAACAAAATTACGAGGCATCTGAGCGACTACAACTCCCTGCCCTGCAAAATATTGTACATTGCCCAGGTTATTCATTTTAAATCCTAATCTGTATCTTTCTTTCTCAAGGGAAATGGAAGCATTCACTAAAGTATAGGCTGGAAATGCAAACTGTCCGGTAACGGTTTTGTTTCCGGTAATCTGTTTTCCGACACGGTTTACCCCGAAACCAACTCCAAGTCCCTGAAGTCCCTTGATTGGAAGGATATAACTGATCCATGAATTGAATACATTCGCAGGACCTGCAGATTCCGGACGACGCCCGTCTACAGTTGGGTCTGCTTTTTCGTATCTACTGTGATTGTAGGCATATCCGGCCATAATATTTAATCCCTGAACAGGGTTCATGATGGTTTCTATTTCAATCCCTTTACTTCTCTGTTTTCCATCCTGAACAACAATGTTGTACTCTTTTCCGTCACGTATTACGCCGCTTCCTCTCTGGATATTGTCAACAAGAATATCGTAATATGAAACGGTAAAATTAATCTTGTTTCTCCAAAGGTTTCCTTTCAATCCTACTTCCCACTGATTCGCCATCTGAGGTTTCATTTCTCCGCTAATATCCGGAAGCTGCTGTGCAACAGGTGCCGTATAGCTGAAACCGTTCATATAGTTACCGTAGGCAGATAACTGATCTTTAAGGATTTGGTATACAATTCCTACTTTTGGAGACCATGCAGTCTGATTGAAATCTCCGGTTCTGGTATTGTTATTCAGGTTGAGCTGTCCTTTACTTTCGTAGTGATCCATACGTAAGCTTAAAAGAGTGATCAAACGGTCTGTAATATAGGTAACGTTTGAAATGTATGCTCCATAAAGGTTTGATGCAGAATTATTTCTTACCAAAGGAGCTGTGGAAGTCTGGATTTTCTGCAGGACAAGATCTCTTGTGATATTGGCATAACCTGCTAAAGTTTGTCCGTTGATGTTATCATACACCACAATTGGGGAATGGTTGTTATTGATTGTTTGATTTAAATAATCTAATCCAATCAACACTTTATTTTTTATGCTTCCGATTTTAAATTCACCATTAAAGTTCTGCTGAATACTTGTAGAAGAAGCTTCTGAGTTCTGCCACTGTACATTACGTTCCAACGTAGCATCATTTAAATTCCCTCTGATGAACTGATATTGATACAATCCTTCTGTTTTTCTGAAGTTTCTTGAAAGTAAGGTTTGTGAAGTCCATTTATCTGAAATTTTGTAATTCGCCTCCGCTTTTACGTTGATAGATGGTGCTTTTAAAGTAATATCATTATTGGAATACGATTTTTTCCAGTCGAAGCCCAGTTCGTCCGGATTATGAGCGAAGTAAGGTCTTGTTCTCGCAAGGAAAATAATCGGTGTATTGGTTCCTTCATAATTGTAAATCTGAGCTCCTAAATTGAATTTCAATCTGTCATTCACTTCATAGCTTATCGTGGGGGCTACAAAGAATGATTTTCTGAATTCAGAATCCCTGAATCCGTTCTGATACTGATAAGCGGCATTCAAACGGAACAACATTTTTCTGGACTCCGTCATTGGGCCGTACACATCAGCAGTTACACGGTTCAGGTTATAGCTTCCCATCAGATAAGAGGCCTCTCCTCCGAAATAATCTTTCGGTTTTTTGGTTACAGCGTTGATCAAACCTCCAAAGGAAGTTACCGCACCTCCATACAATGTTCCTGAAGGTCCTTTGATCACTTCAAGACGCTCAAGATCGGCAGGATCTATTTCTCCGTTGGTGGTTGCAGGAACACCGTCTACCATGGATACTTTGGTAGGAAATCCTCTGAGGCTGTAGTAGAAACTTCCGTCTCCGGAACCTCTTCCCGGACTTCCCTGCATTTTTACCATACCCGGAACGTTTTTCAATACTTCTGAAATATCGTAAGTAAGCTGTTCTTTCATGATCTGTTGGTTGATGCTTGTGTAAGCCTGTGGATTTTCAAGCACTTTCAAAGGCATTTTAGCCACTGAAGTACTGTCTTTATCCAAAAATTTATTTCTGCTCACTGCGTATACTGTAATTCCCTCAATCACATTATTGTGTAAAGGAGCGTAGATCGCAGGGATTTCGTAGACATCTTTCAGAATTTGGATGGGTTCCCTCATCAGTTCAATGTCATTTAAAACCACCTGAAGCGTATATTCTCCAGGTGGCACATTTTCAAAGTAATATTCTCCTAAATTATTGGTTTTTGCCTGATAAGACGTGTTGACAAGTCTTAAAATAGCATTTTTTACCGGTGCTTTTTCAGACAGCATGATTTTGCCATGAATTCTGTCGCCTTGCTGTGCAGAAAGCGAATTTGAAGATAAAGCAAGACCAAGAAGTAATATAAGGGTTTTAGATGTTTTCATGCTGTAAGTTTTGTAACAGGGGATAGTTTATTTTACCGTTTTGTGATAATGGGAATGATTCTATAAGTTCTGTGCGTACATATTGGGGGTTGATGCGCAGTTTATTTTTAATAGTTTCGGTGATGATCTGAGGATCTATTTCCGGATTGTCATACAATACCACGATTTTTTTATCATTGGCATTCAGACATACGAAAGTATTGCCCTGCATTTCATTTTTAAGGATAAATTCTACCTCATCGAGATTAAGACGTATTCCGAAAAGCTTCATGATACGCTTTATTCTACCTGTGATGTAATAAATTCCGTTTTCACCTTTTCTGGCGGTATCTCCGGTATGCAGTACGGAAGGCTGCTCATAAGTGGCAAGATCCTCCAGTTTATTGGCATAGCCTCCGAAAATACTGACATGAGAAAAGAGCAATTCATCCGTTTCAGGATCAATTTTGAAGCTTCCTCTTTCTACCACATTTCCGATTGATGTTTCTTCTTCCAGCAATCCTTCTGTGGTAAGGTAAGCCATTCTTCCTCCTGCTTCCGTTTGTCCGTACTGCGCAAAAAAATCTTTTTTAAATTCATGACAATACGTGAAAATAGTTTTTCTCAATTCAGCGTTGATCACGCCTCCGGTATGGGTAAAATATCTCAGGCTTGGAGAATCTTTTCTGAAAAACCCTATTCTGTTCAGGTTTTCATAAAGGAAAGGAACTCCGCCCAAAGTACTGTAACCGTACTCCTCCATTTCGTCCCAGAATGCTTTCTGCATAATGTCTTTATCTGTACACACGATTCTTCCGGCACGCATACAATTGGTAGTGAAAATAGAGAATCCATATACGAAGTTGATCGGAACATTTAAAGGAACTACATCCGTTCCCTGAATCGGCATATATTGAAGGATGCTCAATGCGTTCTGATAAAGGCTTTCATCAGATAATTTAACGAGTTTCGGAACACCTGTTGTCCCTGAAGTACTCAAAAGGATTTTGATGTCAGGGTGAATGGTAACTTCACTCTTATAATCATCCTTTGCAAAGATGCTGATGTTGTCTGAGAATGCTTTCAGAGTATATCCTTCAATGGCTTCTCTTTGTGGATCAAAGATGTATTTCGGACGGTATTCTGCCTCAATACGTTCTTTGAATTCCTCATGCAGTTTCTGCCCTAATACAGCAATCGTATGTGCTGTTCCGTAAAAATTGAGAAGCACCTCAATGCTGGACAGCTGATTGTCATTGTACAAAAAGAGCAGTCCTTTTTCTACCGGGTTTAAGCCTAAAGACCGGTACAGTGTTCCCACCGGTATTGTTGTACCGGTGGAAGCATCTGTAAACCCCAAGTTCTTATTGGCAATTACATTTTCTAAAATTTTCATATGCTTAGTTTTCTACGAATACTTCGTATTTTTTCATTTTTTCGCGAATTTTTCCGACGGTTCCCATCTCCAGAATATCATTAAAATCAAACTTGATCTGATAAAACTGCTCAAGCGCTTCTACGATAAGAAGATGAGACATGGAATCCCATTCCGGGATTTCCTGATACGTTAGTTTTTCATCTACCAATTCTTTTTTTATTGCGATGGCAGAGGCGATAATTTCATAAAATTCTTCTGTAGTGTTCATTTTAAATTTTTATAGTTTTCCATTTTCCATTTTTAAAAATCATGAGGAATAGTACAGCCAAAACAATTTCCGAAGAAACAATTGCGGTAAATATTCCTCTCAGTTCCCACTGAAATCTTACTCCTAAGAGATAAGCCAGAGGAAGCTGAATCACATAAAACATGACGAGGTACAACAACGTTACCTGTAATATGTTTCCGGCCGCATTCAGAGCACGGCTGATTACCATTGTGAATCCTAACAGCAGATAAGCCATAGATACCACATGGATGTATTGAACCGCATATCTTGCAACTTCCGGTTCTGTAGTGAAAAATTTCACTACATATTCCGCTGCAATCTGCCAGAATAAGGCTACAAGTACCAGGTACGTCATGTTGATGGTTCCGGCTCTCCAAACTGTTTTTTCAGCACGTTCCGGTTCTCCGGCACCCAAATTCTGGCCAGTAAGAACTCCGGCAGCATTTCCTATTCCCCATGCAGGCATTGTAGCCACGGAAGCAATACGCTGGGCAATGATATATCCTGCAAGTGCTGTGGTTCCGAAAGTGGAGATGATCTTCACCATAATCAGCCAGCTGGATGTTGGGATGATATACTGTACCAATCCACCAAAGGCTATTTTCAAAATCTTTTGCAGTAAGGGTACATCAAGCTGTAAAGGAACTCTGATGCTGATGCTGGTATTACCGGACATAAATATAAAAGCCTGATATAAAACCCCTAAAAGCCTTGATAAAACTGTAGCATACGCTAATCCCATCAATCCAAAAGCAGGAATAAATCCTAATCCGAAAACAAGGATCACAGCAAAAATAATATTGGAAATATGGCAGATCCAAAGTGATTTCATAGCAATATCAGCGTCACCAGCCCCTCTGAAGAGTCCATTCACAGAAAGACGAAGAATCACAAGCCCGATACTCAGGAAAACCAGTCTTGAGAAAGAAACGCCTTCTGTTACCGTACTGGCATTGATCCCCAGAAAATCAACAATTTCTGATGCGAAAAAGCAGGAAACACCACCAATCAACACTGCAAAAAACAGAGCCAGTAAGATGATGTATTGGGCTGTTCTGCCCATTCCCTCTTTATCTTTTTCACCCGCTCTCCTGGCGGTAAGGGTTGCTGCTGCAATTCCCAAACCTACGGCAATAGCATAAGCAAAGTTGATGTAGTTATCTGTAATTCCCACAAGCCCCAGAACCTTGTCTCCTAATTTTGCGATAATCAATAGATTGACGCTCACAAAAACAGATTCCATGACAAGTTCCATCACCATGGGAATGGCAAGACTAAAGATGGAACGGTTGATACTTCCGGAAGTCAGTTCAACTTTTTCCCGGCTATGGCTCCATACGTAAAAACCGCTCCTTCTTTTAGTATATGCAGGAATTTCCTCATACTGCTGCTACTGAATTTTTATTGGCAATCTGATACAGCGGATTAGGCAGTGCTCCGTCTTTTCTCGGAATAGCAAATGCCTTGTTTTCACTATACCCGTTATTTTTCAAACGCAGACTGTTGATATAGAATCTTTTGAATGCCGGCACATACAGGTCATACTTTTCGTATCTTTCCTGAAGGTGAGTATTCTCAGCTTTATAATTTTCTACACAGTTGTGAACGAGTTCCCAGAATATTTCTTCATTAAAGTTGGAATACGTATGCAAAGCATTCGACAGATATCTGAAGAAGGCATCAAAAACGCCAAGCAAAATAAACAATGGAATATTTTCTTTGTTGGAAGACTGAATCAAACCGTCTGCAAGGTGTGCAGGAAGTTTTTCTCTGGCTTCTGTGGTAAGTACAATATCATCCACAAAATCTTTGATTACGATTCTTTTTGGAATTCCATTTTTCAAAACCACCATAATGTTTTCTCCATGTGGCGTTACACATAATGAATGCGTGTAATAAATGTGTAATAATGGGGTAAGATAAGCATCAAGATAGCTTTCAATCCATTCTTTGATACTCACACCTGCTTTTTCTGCGAATGCCTGAACCAATGGAACTCCATTTTCGTCTACATACAGTAGAGAAGCCATGGTTACCATTTGCTCATCTTCTTTCAGATAGTTTTCAGCACTTTCTCTCCATAATGCGCCAAGGAATTCATTATACTGATAAGGTACACTGGCAATAGCTCCATATTGTGGATGTAAATAAGTGATAGCAGCCTCTTCCCCTAAGAAAATAGTTTCTTTGTTCTCCAGATAAGCATCGTCTTTGATCAAACCTTTTACCCAATCTGTAATGGCCGGAGCAATTTTCATCTGCTTAGGAGATAATCCCCTGATATTTCCTGTGCTCAGAATAGAAACAGCCGTTTTCAGGTATCTTTTTTTAGGATGATCTACATTGAATAAAGTACGGATACTCTGCTGTGGACTGTACGTATCACTACCCTCTCCTAATTGGATTAAAAGCCCGGAAGCAATATCTCCTGCGAAATGGATTTGAAGCTTATGCTCCCACTGCCATGGATGTACAGGGATAAAATGATAATCTTCAACAACCTTTCTTTTGTTCAACAACTGCTGCTGAAAATCATTATATAGATTTTCTCCTATTTCAGAACGATAAAATTCTTCTCTGTTAATATGTTCCAAAGACTGAAATGATGATCTGCTTTTATGAGAAGCCAGCCAGATTACTTTTAAATTTTCATCTGCTTCAGGAGCGTATGTTTTCAGATCACGTGGAGAAAAACCTAATCGGCTTTTGTTCACAATGACCCACGGATGTCCGGTCATATTGTGTTCTACCGTCTGATAATCTGCATCAGCAAGATCTTTTGAAGACATTACACCTTTAGATAAAATCAAAGCATCACAATACAACGTATGCAGTAATTCTTCTGTATATCTTGCAATGGTATAAGGATCTAAGTCAAAAACAGTCTGCATTTCCAAAAAGAAAGCTGCTACATCCACAGAAGACAGGTCTTCACCGTTTTCTGTTTTTGTAATGCTGTCTTTATCAATATGCCAGTAATCCATCATTCTCTCTTGTCCGCGGAAGCTGTAGATAATATTTTCAACTCCGGTTTCAAGGGTAAAAACAGTATATCCGTTTTTATTTTCAAAGGTCACCACAGGCTTTAGAAGCTCTTCATGCATCAGTTCTGCGATGGTTTTGGCCATTAGGTTTCTGTTAGCCTGATTCCAGTTTTCCTGGCTTACTGTATTTTTTAAGTTGGTGTTCATTTTTTGATTAAATTTTGGCAGTTGGTAAATCAGCATATTTTTCTACATCGAAATCCTGGAAAGCAATTTTCTTTTCAATTTTATAATGCTCTCTTCCCAGAATATCATTGATGATGTAGGAATTACGGTACGCAGCCATTCCCAGATCTGTAGAAATATAGCTGTGAGTATGAACTTCGGCGTGAAGCACATAGATTTCTCCTCCGTTGTGGTCTATTGAATAATTTCTGTTAACATCAAATAATCCGCTGGAATCTCTCTTGATTCTATCCTGAATATTCTTTAAGAAGGCAGGCTCGTGATAACGATATCCTGTTCCTAAAATCAGATAATCCGCTTCCTGATCATAAGGTACTTCCTGTTCCAGTTGGGTAAATTCAAGATTGATGAAGTCAGGATTACTGTTGTCTACTCTATTCAGCTGGCTGTTAGGAATAATTTTAAGATTAGGATCAGCATTATCGATATTCAGATCATAAATGAAGTCATAGATATCATTGATCAGATCGTAATTGATCCCTTTAAACTGAGCTTGCTGCTTGCTTAAAATGGTTTTCCTTGCAGATTCGCTTCTGTTGTAGAAATATTCTACATAATCAGGTGAAGTAAGCTCCAGCGTCAGTTTAGAATATTCCATAGGGAAAAATCTGTCCGGACGGGAATACCATCCCAGTTGTGTTTCTTCATTTCTGTTTTGAAGAAGATCATAAAAAACTTCTGCTGAACTCTGGCCAGAACCGATAATTGCTATTTTTTTACCCTGAGACAAAAGTTCTTCTTTTCTATACAGATAAGAACTTGTATGAATAACACGGGAATCATCCTTCGGAATGAAAGAAGGAATATGAGGCTGTGTCCCTGTTCCCAAAATCAGTCTTTCCGTTTTGAAAACCGCAGTTTCTTTGGTTTTGGTGTGAATCGTAGTTACATGATATAAACCATCTTCATAAGTAATATCCACTACTTGAGTAGAAAAACGGCATTGTGGAAGCTGTTCAATCACCCATTGGCAGTAACGGTTGTATTCTTTTCTCGGAATGAAAAAATCTTCTCTGATAAAAAACTTATACAGTCTTCCGGTTTCTTTCAGATAGTTCAAAAGGCTTAAAGGATTCGTAGGATCAGCCATGGAAACGCAGTCGCATAAAAATGGGGTCTGCAGGGTTACATGGTCAATCATCAGTCCCGGGTGCCAGTCGAAACCATCTCTCTGGTCCAGGAAAAGGGTTTTCAGTTCTGAAATCGGATTGGATAATGCGGCAAGTCCCAGATTGAAAGGGCCTATACCTATGCCTATTACATTGTATACGGCTTCGTTAGTCATTTTTTGTGATGTTTGTGGTGATTTGTACCTCTTTATTCTGTGGGAATTTTTCCCAGTACCATTCTCTGTAACAGAAGTTCAGATTGGCTTTTTTATGAGGCATTTCTATTACTTTATCTACTTTGAAGCCTACATGGGCTTTATTCATCATAGATGCAAGAGAGTCTACAGATCCTTCTCCTACCATTTTTCCTACCTGTGGCTGTGCAAAAACATAGTCAACCATAGATTGAGTGGATGGAGATACAAATTTCTTTTTAGGATCAATAGGTGCAATAAACTGGTGTGTTCCATAATCGGTAGGCAGTACTTCATAATAATCTCCTACGATATCTCTGCAAGCCCAATACACTTCAATATTACAAGAAGGTTCATCGTTTCCTGCGATGATATAACTGTGAGCTTCATCACTTGGAAGCATCAGCCTGTAGTAGGTTTCAAGCTCATCTATCGGCCAGTTCATCTGCCAGATTTTTACAGCATGTTCACGGTTGAACCATTCATGAAGCATTTCAAGGTCATTTTCAAGATCTATAGGACGCATACTCATAGTTACATCTTCTTTCTGGAAATACCTTTTAAAGAAAACTTCTGTTCCCTGAGGATTGATTAACTGATCCGAGAAGAAATGTTTGTGAAGAAGATTCGGAACTTTCGCATAAGCAATAGATGCCGCATTCACTCCTCCGTCTAAATCAGCTACAGCCGATTGTAAGTTAGATTTAACCGCCCAATATCTTTGATTCAAAGCATAATCCGTTAACGATGAAGGTTCAGTTTCATGAAGATTTTCAAACTCCCTGTATAGAATATGGATTAATCTTCTTTCTTTAACCAGTCCCGTTTTGCCTATTGAAGCAATCAGTGCGCTCAGGTTACTTACCAAAAGATGATGAGAAACAATATCCAGAAGACGCTCATCTCTGATAAAAAGGTCTTCCACTTCAGGATAATCTTTGATCAGGGATTCATATTTTCCTTTGACACTTTCTTTGATCAAATATCCTTGTCCGTCTCTTACATAAATAGATTGAGGAAGCAATTGATTATCCAATTGTACAAGCAGATTCTGCTGATGAACTTCAGGAGCCATACCTAATTGATCGTACAACCTGTTTAAAGGAGAGAGCAATAGATTTACATACTTTTCAAACCAGATAATAGCTGCTTTTTCTACATCTACACCCAATTGATTCGCAACATTTTTAAAGAAATGCGTTGTAAAATTAAACCCATCTGTAGATTCATCCTGACAAAGTCTTGCTAATAAAATCACCTTATCTTCATTTGAAAAAGGATTTTCACGGAGCAGTATATTAAGACTGTCCATATTCTTTCCTCCATAATGAACACTTAACGTGGAAGGTTCCAGCAATAATTTAAAATTCGGGAAATTTTGCTCAAATGAAGCTTTTTCATGCTGCCACCAGATTGCCGAAGCATAACCTCTGTTGAGATCTTTTAAGCTATTTGTTCTTACAGAGCCTGTCATTAAAACATGCAAAGAGAACTTTAACATCCAGCTAAAGTCCGGATTGTATACCGTTCTTATTGAAGATGTTGCGTAAAAATCCTCACCTAATGGTCCGATGTGAATAATTTTCCCGGAACCCAACATTTCAGGGTATTCTGCGGTTGATAAAAGATATTGTGCCTCCCATGGATGGCATGGAACGATGTAAAAATCATTTGTGTTTTCAAAATCGTAGCTTTCCGGTAAAGAAGTCCATTTTTCGAAGATCTCTTTTGCCGAAATCCCTGGAAGAGATTTTTCTGTGATGCAGTCTTTGTGAATCAGGAAATAATCCAGTTGAAATCCTTTCCCGAATTCAGGACCATATAAAAGCTGTTCTTCCTCCGAGAATCCCATTCTTGATTTGGTGAAAGGATGCAGATTGTGTCCGGCAGGAAGCATTTGCTCAGATTCAAGGAAAGAATAGGTCAACAGCTGATCATCCTGAAGACAAGCTTCTGTTGTCAGTTCCAGATTTCTTAAGCTGCTTTGAATTCTTTCCACAAAGTTTCTGAAACCCGTTTCGTTTGTAGTCTCAGAAAGTTCTCTGTAAACCAGTTCAGTAAGCTTTTGATCATTAACTTCAAAAACTTCCTGATTTTGATGATCCACTGCCCACAAAACAGGTCCGTATTCATGAAAAAGGGTTTCGGAACGATAAGAAACCGGAGCAAATAAAAACAGTCCGCTTTTCTTCATTTCAAATCTCATATACAGCGGATAATTGCTATTCTGAAGAGCTTTTGCTGTCAGAAGATCATATTTCGGAACGCCCTGATAGAATTTTCCGTTTCCCAGTTCTCTCAACATTCCGTTCAACAGAATTCTGAAAGTAATTTCCCGGGCTTTTTCTCCTGTTTTATTTTTCTGAATTAAAGTCTTTTCCATGATTTTTGATTGTGGTGAGAATTTGATGAATGTCTTCTGTAGTCGTAATCGGGTTCAGGAACGTAAACTTCAGATAGAAGTTTCCATCCACTTTTGTACTTGCTACAAGGATTTCTCCACTGTAGAACAATTTCATCTTGATGTATTGATTCAGCGCATTCAGATCACTGATTTCCGGATTGATATATCTGAAAACAAGAACACTTAAGTCAGAATCAGAAAGAAGCTCAAAATCTGCATCTTCCGTAATCATTGCGGCGGCATCTTTGGTAAGATCAATCACTGTATCTGTATATTCTGCTAACTGTTCTTTCCCCATCATTCTTATGGTAAACCAAAGTTTTAAAGCATCAAATCTTCTCGTACTCTGGGTAATGGATTTATTGATCTGTGCCGGAATTTCCTCTTCGTCCATTTCTTTCGGATTCAGATAATCGGCGTGATGTTTAAGAATCAGGAGTTCTTTTTTGTTCTTAACAATAAAAGCACTGCTGCTGATAGGCTGGAAGAATGATTTGTGGTAATCAATCGTTACAGAATCTGCTCTTTCAATACCATTGATCAGGTCACGGTACTTTTCACTTAATAATAAAGCACAACCGTAAGCTGCATCTACATGCATCCAGATGTTATATTGTTCTGCGATATTGGCGATATCATCTAATGGATCGATATTTCCAAAGTCTGTGGTTCCAGCTGTTGCTACAATACCAATAGGGATGTTTCCCAGCTGTTCTTCTCTCTTGATATACTTTTTCAAAAGAGAAATATCCATACGGAAACGGTCATCAGTAGGTACTTTAACAATACTTTTTTCACCCAGTCCCATAATGGACGCATTTTTCAGATTGCTGAAGTGAGATTTATCTGAAACAAATATTCTGAAACGGCTTGCCTCTGCTGGCAGACCATCCATTTTAATATTGTGATGATATCTTTTCTGAGAAAAACAGTCACGCATCATGACCAATCCCATTAAATTGCTCTGTGAGCCCCCCGCGGTGAAAACACCATCGCTCACATTCGTATTATATCCGATCTGACCGGCAGTCCAGTCGATTAGTTTTCTTTCCATGAAAGTTCCCCCTGCGCTTTGATCATAAGTATCCTGTGAAGAATTGATGGCACTTACAAGAATTTCTCCTGCCAATGCCGGGATTACTACAGGACAGTTAAGGTGAGCTACATATTGTGGAAGGTGAAAAGCAGTGGCATGTTTTACATAGATTTCGTCTACTTCTGTAAGCAGCTCATTATAATTAGATAATTTTTGATTAAGATCAATCTGTTGTACCATTCCTTTCATTGTTTTGGCTTCTATACCACTGAAAGGCTTGTTGTTTCTGTGAAGAAATTCCTGAACCAGGTCTAAAGTACTGTTGACAGCATTACGATAATGATCATAATTGTCAGGATGAAAAATATTCCCAAAATTCCCCGAAATGTGAGGTGAAGTGGTGCTTGCGAGCTCTTCTAGGGATATTAAATTGTTGTTCATAAAAGTTTTGTAATGTGATTTTTTAATCTGTGAGTTGTTGTGGTTTTTTCGATATACGACTATATATATCTGATAGTCAGGTTTTTAAATTTTACATTTTTTATTATAATTTATTTGGTGATTACGTAATTATTACTAAATTTGAACCAGCTATTGTTATTTAGAATAATTAAAAACAAAGATAAAAATTATTACTTAACACCAAATTTTTTTTAATGAATTCTACAGAAATTTTAGATAAAGACTGTTTAACAGCGGTAAAACTGCTTCCTACGGTCATAGAAGTCACCTCTCAGGAAAGAAGAATGATAAAAGATGCGGCGCTGCATCTTCAGAAAAAGTATGACAATTATGAAAACCGTGATTTTATAAAGCATGTACATCAGCTGGCGTCTTATTTCTTACCGGAGAGAATTTTAAATATAGCGGCTGATTTTGCGAGTGACTTTTCAAAAAATCAATATGGTGCACTGATCTTTACAGGATTAATGGATATAGATCAGGAGGATATAGGATCTACCCCTCCCAATTGGCAGGCAGCAGATTATTCGAAATTTAATTTATATGGTTTTGCGTGTGCTCTTATTCATGGGGCACTTCCATCAAAGCCTGTGCAATATTATTCACAACGTAAAGGAGGCGGACTGATCCATGCCATTATTCCTGATGAAAAAATGAAGGAAACACAAACCGGATCAGGGTCTTCAACAGATTTATATGTGCATACTGAAGATGCTTTTCTGAAACATCAGGCCGATTTTTTAAGCTTTATGTATGTAAGAAATGAAGAGCAGGTTCCTTCTACCCTTTATTCTATCCGTTCTCATGAGTCTATCGGGGAAAATTACAGACCTCTTTTTGAGCGTATTTATAAAATCCCGAAAGATGCCAACCTGGAAACGGGAGATAATGAAGAAGAGACGTTAGATTCTGTACTGTATGGTAATTATAGTCTTCCGTTTATGAGATTTGATGCTGCGGAACAGCTTTTCAATTCAAGCATAAGACAATCGGAGGAAGCGCAAAGTACACTGCATGAGTTCTGGGAAGAAGCCAGACATTTGATTTACTCAGGATTTACACCTCAGGCAGGAGACGTTATCCTTGTAAACAATCATTTATGTGCTCACGGGAGATCGGCTTTCCGTGCGGGCGTAAGAAATATTGACGGAATAGAACATCCGTGTGAGAGAAGAATCATGCTTCGTATGATGAGTAAAGTGAGTCTTATCGATATGAGAGCACATACACTTACAGAAGATCCGTTTTTTGTGATAGAAGAACATTTGGGTAAAAACTTTCAACATTTTTAATATGCTGACTTATTAGCAATTTTTAACATCAATCAATCGAAATCCTTTTTGCGCATAGCTCAAAAAGGATTTTTTTTTTGATTTTAAGTTTTGGCCTTAGCCGAAACCTAAAATCAATGGGGTATAATTTACTGTTTAAAAAACCTGTCAAATAAAGACAATTGCTCAGATAATGATCTGCTCCAATATTCCGGGACGTGTCCTCCCAAAGATTCTGTGTAGAGATGCTGAACCTTCATTTCTGTCAGTTTTTTATGAAAATTTCTATTCATGTAGATCATTTGGGTATCTTCTGTTCCGCAATCGAAAATATATTGCTGCTCTGCTCCGGCCATCAGTTTTATTTTGCTGTCTGTCAGGAAATTCGGATTGATAGAATCCAGTGGTCCAAGCACTTTATTCACCATATATTTCTGATAGCCTTCTCCAAAAGAATTGAAATCCAAAGCTCCGCAAGAACTTCCTACAATACCAAATGTTTTATTATAAGTAACTCCGATATTGGTTGCACCATAACCTCCCATACTCCAACCCAAAATTCCGCGGGATTTTTTTTCTGTTTTTACCGGATAATTTTTATCAATAAACTCTACCAGCTCTTTCCCAATAAAGGTTTGATATTGGGAATCTTTTATTATCGGACTGTCCACATACCATGAACTGTAGTTACCATCCGGAAGTATATAGATGGTTTTAAATTCCTGTGCTTTTTTAACCAGATCCGGAATATCCTGCTTAATAATTCTGTCCGGATTACCACTGAAACCGTGAAGAATATAAACTGATGGATAAGTTGTGTTAGGTTGAAGATTAGGGATAATGATTACTGTTTTAATTTTTTTATTCATTTTCGGACTGAAAATTTCCTGATGAATAATTTTTTGTGCTGATAGCTGAATACATGCCGTCAGTACAAATACAATGTTGATAAGCTTCTTCATGTTGAAAAATATTTAATGAATTATAATCACAGGTTATTAATGGTAGAACATATAATGTACCAATGATCTTTTGACAGAGCAAAATTGCGGCAGAAAAAGAGAAAAAGCCTCAACATATGTTGAAGCTTTTGTTAATTTATTTTCTAGTTGAATTTACAATCTCAGCTAACATCCTTTTTGATCCGGCTTAGCTGTGTAGGGGTTATTCCTAAATAAGAAGCGATGTGATGCTGTTTCAGTCTGTTATATAAAGATGGATTTTCCAGTAATTGTAAATACCGTTTTTTTGCGGTTTCATATTTTAGAGAGACTTCAAGTGGTTCCTTTTTTACTACCCAATTTTTTTCCAGATAATACAGATGAAAAAGAGCCAGATCATGATGTTTTTTTAGCAATTCACGGTAGGCTTTTGCAGGGTATTGTATCACTGAGCAGTCTTCCAGTGCAATGATATTGAAATTGCTGGGTTCATTTTTAATAATGGCTGCTGTGGAAGCTACAAAATTGTTTTCTTCGAAGAAGATTTTATAAATATTATTCCCTTGTTCATCCTCTGTATAATAGCCTATCAATCCGGACTTTACAAAATAATAATACCTTCCCATAGACCCGGATTCCAGCAGAAGATCATTTTTGCGGTAATATTCTTCCGTACAGATATCTGATAAATCTTTAACTGTTTCCTCGGATAAAGGATAATACTGATTAATATGTTTTACAAACTCTGAATGGTTCATTTGGAAATATTTTACTCAAATACAATTGCCTTACTTTCTGTCATTGAATCACAAAATTTCTGATAAAAAATTTAAAACTAATTTTTCTCAAATTTTAAAACACAATCATCTGTGAAAATCTACGTCATCCGTGATTAAAAAGTTTAATCCAGTATTTTTTTCATCATCAGATCCGTTTGTTCTTCTTCTCCCAATCTGAAAATATGTTTATCAAATTCAACGAATCCGTTTTTTCTATAAAATTGTAAAGCTCTCAGGTTCTCTTCCCATACTCCAAGCCACAAGTAAGATTTCTTGAGTTGCTGAGCAATTTCCAAAGCCTGATCATAAAGTAATTGTCCAACTTTTTTTCCATGATGGCTTTTCTTTACATAGATTCTTTCAATTTCAAGGCTCTTATCATCCTGAAGTTCTGTTTGGGCATTGCCCGTATTTACTTTAAGATAACCTACAGGATTGTCTTCTTCCCATGCAATATAGAAATGAGAATCAGGGTTATTGAGCTCCGATTTTATCTTTTCGGTATTGAAGCTTTCTTCCAGATATTTTTTCATAGCTTCTTCCGTATTATCTTCTGCAAAAGTTTCAGAAAACGTTTCTATACCTAAACTTTGTATAATTTCTACGTCCTCAGCTGAGGCTTTGTTAATAATGATTGAGCTCATGATGGTAAGATTAAATGTTATGAAAAAAGAATTTTCTTAAAAGCTTCAGAAGCCAGGTGAACCTGTACACTCCAGTCATCTGCAGCATCGCTTCCGGCATCATCGGAGATATATTTCAGGCATAGAAACGGGATGTTTTCCTTTTGGGCAATCAATGCCAGTGGATAAGCTTCCATGTCTACGATATTATAATCGGTTTCGGAATGATTCATTTCAAAGCTATCACCACTTCCGCAGATTCCCTCTTTCAGAGTATCCATTTTAAGACCGTATTCCAACACTGGAGGAACCCCGGACAGTGGTGTTTCATAGAGTTTAAAACCAAGGCCGCGTACATCCATATCTCTCTGGATGAACTTTGTACAGCATACCACTTCGCCTTTGTGAAATCCTTTACTTCCGGCAGAACCTAAATTCACAATCAGTTTAGGTTTTCTAGCATGAATTTCTTTGGTTAATTCAATTGCTGCGTTCACCTTTCCGATGCCGGTAATTAATTTATTTTTATCGTTGAATACTGTTCCCGCTTCGGAATCTAATGCAAAAACAAAAAGGGTATCATCAATTGAATAATGACTTTCGTTGTTAATTTTTATCATTGAAAAATCAGATTTATACAGCTATTGGCGCTGTATGACAAAGATACGAGACTCTATTCAATTAAAAACCCCAAAATAGTTTTATTTTGGGGTTTTGATATCTTAAATGCTGCATCCGTCTGCATCACAGGAGGCTCCGTTTTCACCGGAAAGATCCTTAAACGGACTCACCGTTTCTTTATAAGTTTGCTGAAGTGCATTTTCAAATACTTCCGCAGGCTGAGCACCGGAAACGGCATATTTACCATTCAGAACAAAGAAAGGAACTCCGGAAATACCATTGTTTCTCGCTTCCTGAATATCCTGGTTGACTTCATCGTCTAATTGATCCGTTGTAACTGCCTGTCTTGCTTCTTCTTTATCAATTCCTAAATTTTCAGCAAGAGATACTAAAATTTCTGCATCTCCTACATTTTTCCCGTCAATAAAATGAGCAATAAATAATGCTTCTTCCATTTCATTGGATTTGTTGTGCTTTTTAGCCAAATGAAGCAATTTATGAGCACTGAAGGTATTGGTAATTAGAGTTTTTTCAAAATTAAAATCAATTCCCGCTCCTTTTCCCATTTGAGTTACCTGACCAAGCATTTGGGTAGCCTGAGCTTCAGGGAAACCTTTCTTTTCTCTGAAATATTGAAGGGTATCCTGAGTTTCTTTCGGATCTAAACTTGGATCCAGCTGAAAGCTTTTCCACTCTACTTCAACTTCATCTTTAAAAGGAAGCTTATTCAAAGCCTGCTCAAAATTATTCTTTCCGATATAACAAAACGGACACATCACGTCCGACCAGATTTCTATTTTCATTGTATTTAATTTTACATCAAAAAACTGTTTAAACTTATCAAATAATATAAAACCATTAAGAAAGATTTAAGTAATAAAGTATAGTTAAGATGAATCATTCTGATTTTTAAGCTTAAAGCGAAGCTCATCTTACTACTCTTAAATGCTTAATTATAAATCTTAATGGATCAAAATAAAAGTTTAACCCAGTTTCAAATTAATAATGCAAAGATAGTGTATTTTATTTAATGTAACAAAAATTATTACAGTTTAACTCTGACAGGTGGAAAGCACCTGACTACGTTTCTTTACTATCATTTTTAAGATCATCATCAGAAATGCAAGAAGCCCAAAAACAACGCCTATCCATGGAATATACTCTACGCCCTTTGTAACGATTACCCATCCTCCGATTGTAGTTCCCACCGTAACTCCAAGATTTCCGAAAGATGTAGCAAGGCTGTTGGCAAACTCCAGAGATTCCGGTGCTGAAGAAATCATATACGTAGATGCATTCAAAAAGCTTGGTGAATACAGAAACCCCCAGATTCCAATAACTGCTATCGTTGCCCATAAGTTTCCATCAGAAAAATAGAGAAGAATTGGCACTAGAATGGTTCCGGAAAGAAAAATAGCGGTTGTACCTGCTACATTTCTATTGAGCATTTTTCCGGCAACTCCATTGGCCAATACTCCGATAATTCCGAATAACAAGAGCATATAGCTTACCATTGATGTATCCATTCCTTTCGCTTTGTTCAGATAATCTGCAAAATAACTGTAGGTAGAAAACCAGGCTGTAATCATGAAAAAATTAGTCAGTGTACTCAGAACAAATGGTGTTTGCTTCAATATTCTGATCTGATTTCCATAAGATTTCTTCTCTTTCACAGGCATGGGAGGAAGCAGGAAATAAATAATCGCCAAAGCAATCAAACTTACTACAGTCTGTATCATAAATGAATATTCCCAAGACCAAAGCCCTGCAATCCAAGTGGCAAAAGGCACTGTAGTTACCATTGCAATAGCTACCCCATTAAAAACAATTCCCATCAATTCGTTCTTTTTTCGTTGATCTGCTTGAGATACCGCTACTGATAGTGCTGTCGCAATATAAACTGGCTGAAGAAATGCAGGTAAAATTCTCACCAGCATCAACAGCCAGAAAGGCGGTGAAAAAGATGATACAAATCCTGTAATCAGAAACATGAAAATAGCAACGAGCATTATTTTTTTACGGTCAAAACCTGATGTAAGCAAGGTCATAAAAGGTCCCGTAAGCGCAATTATCAAAGCAAAAGCACTTAAAAGATACCCCGCTTTGTCTATACTGATGTTATAATGCTCTGCAACCTGCGGGAGAATTCCGATGATCCCAAATTCTGTGGTAATAACAGCTATAAATCCCAGACATCCAATGTATGCATATTTTTTCATGATCCTTTTTATTCGTCAGATTTTAAATTTTGATGGGCAAAAGAAGCCATTTCATTCACTGCTGACTGTACTTCTTCCAACAGTTCTCCCATGTGCATAAATCCATGAACCATATCTTTGTAAAGGCTTGTTTTAAGCTCAACCCCTCCATTTTCCATATTTTCAGAAAGCTGTTTTCCATCATCCAGCAAAGGATCATGCTCTGCCAGAATGATTAAGGTAGGCGGTGTTTCTTTAAAGTCTTTAATCAAAATAGGAATCGCAAGGGGATTATCTTTTTCTTCTTTCGGAAGATAGCCAGCCCAGGCTTCTATACCACCTTGTTTGTTAAGAACTGGACCGTTTTCATAGATTTTCCAGGTTTTAGAGTTCAATTGATTGTCTACTGCAGGATAAATCAATACCTGAAATTTCAACTGTTTTCCTAGCTGAGTAGAAACTGCCGTTGACAAGGCACCACCTGCACTGTCACCAATGATTCCAACCTTATCAGGATCAATTCCTAGAGATTCTGCATTGTCGAATACCCATTTTACCCCATCAATACAATCATTTAAACCAGCTGGAAAAGGATGTTCCGGAGCAAGACGGTAATCTATAAAAATCACTACGGATCCTGTTCTATTAGCTAGCTTACGGACTACAGCATCATGAGTCTCATATCCTCCAGCGATAAACCAGCCTCCATGAATATAAATAATAGCTGGCGCCTTTTGTGTGTCACTTCCCTTAGGACGATAAATCCGAATGGGAATCTGATGATTTTCTTGTTGAATATTCAGTTCTTCAATCATGGCCACGGGTTCTTTTTTCCCGCTAAGCTGGAAAGACATGGTTTCAAGGAATTTACGTGCACCATCTAAAGAATCCTGAGGATTAAAAGGTTGTATGGTTTCTAAATGATTTAAAATCTGTGTTATTTTAGGCGTTAATTGCATTGTATTTTTTATTTAAATTATTGTTACTTCTGCTGAGAACTTTAGCGCTATTGTTCTTTAGGCAGTATATTTTCTATTTCGATGAACAAAATTAAATCTCAAACCTTACATTTGCATTGTATACAGCTAAATGTATGGTACTAACAAATTTGTAAGTAATGGGAACGATAAAAGAAAATTCAACGAATAATATCAACAAAAAGTATATCCAGGGATGCGATCTGAGCTATGCAGTATGCAGAATCGGTGGACGTTGGAAGCTGATTATTTTAAACAAGTTAAAAGACGGAAAACTCCGTTTCAGTGAAATCAGAAACTCTATTTCAGGAATAACGGAAAGAATGCTAACCCTTCAGCTGAGAGAGCTGGAAAAAGAAAGCCTTGTAAAAAGAACCGTCCATGCTGAAGTTCCGCCAAGGGTAGATTATGAATTGACAGCTATTGCCAGAGAATTGATCCCCATCTGGAAGCAGCTTGATGAATGGGGAGGAAGACACAGAGAATTAATGCAGGCACAGGAAGATGCTGTAGATTTATAATAAAAAAGTTTCGAGGATTTTATCGCAGATAAAATCCCTGAAACTCTAAAAAATCAGAAATGTAAAACAAATTCTGTTTTATGCTTTATTGACTCTTTTACAAAATAATATATGCGCTATCAATGCCAATACGCCAAATACTGTACCTACAAAACAGACACCAGTCCATTGAGCCTTTTGCCAGGCAATAGAAGCCAGCCAGGTTCCCAGTGATCCTCCAATGAAATAAGATACCATATAAACGGTATTAAGCCTGTTCACAGCATTTGATTTAATTAAAAAATAATTGGTCTGGTTCATAATATGGCTCGACTGTACTCCTAAATCAACAAGAATTACCCCTACAATCAGCCCCCAATACGTTTCTCCTGCAAAATAGGTAAAGCCCCAGCTTCCAATAACGATTAATAAAGAATACAGTATGATTCGGTTAATATCCAGATATTTTTGCAATTTTCCCACTTTGGCTGCGGCTAAAGCGCCTACAGCACCTGCCAATCCAAAACTGCCCACTACAGAAGATCCAGCATTAAAAGGAGGTTTCTCCATATGAAAAACCAGTGTGGTAAATAAAGCACACATAGATCCAAATGCCATTGCTCCACGGAATGATGCCAGCTGAAGGACAGGCTGTGTTTTCGCAAGCTGGGCAACAGAACGCATCAGTTCTTTGTAGGTACCTTTAAAGTTAGGAGACATTTCAGGAAGCATTTTATAGACAGCCAGCCAAACCAGAATCATCAATCCTGCAGCAATACCAAACATGGCTCTCCAACCCCAAACCTCTCCTACAATTCCTCCTATAAAACGGGAAAGAAGAATTCCTAGCAATAACCCGGACATTACCAATCCGATATTGGAGGATTTTTCTTTATCTGACGATAGTTCTGCGGCAATGGGGACAAACAACTGCGGAATAACCGATGTAGCTCCAATCAGTAAGCTGGCAGCATACAGCATCCACAACTGAGTCGCAAAAGTCATCCACAAAAGTGATCCGAACACCAGAAACAGATCAATTAAAATTAATTTCTTGCGAAAAAATTTATCTCCCAACGGAACTATTAACAGCAATCCCAATGCATACCCGATCTGCGTAAGTACAGAAATTTTACTCGCAGCACTTTCAGAAACCTGAAGCTCTTCAGAAATAAGGGCTAATAAAGGCTGATTATAATAATTGTTGGCCACTACAAGCCCGGAAATAATGGACATAAGCCAGATCACAGTCCGGGAAATACCATGGGAAGAACTCTCCTGCATTACGTATAAAGTTTTATTTGAATTGAAAGTAATCCAACGGCAGCTGCCGCCAGATTTTTAAGAGATCAAAGATAATCATTAAAAAAAGAATTGATCAGCTTCCTTCCTTTACATTTTCATGAATAGCGCAGGATTTTGCAGTAAGTAGAATAATTTCAGCATTCTGCCTCTATGATTGTTTTTATTGATAATATATATCGACGAAAAACTTTTTGAATATTAGAAATATTGAGGAAATTTGCAGCATGAAAATCATTCCACTCAAAGAAGGCAATTTTTCGGCAAGTAAAACCAAAGACTTTACTCTTTTAACCGAAGAAAATTTTGATACAATCGGAGGAATCAAAATGTCTGTTCAGCCGTTTCTTATTATTACTGAAAATGATTATATCCTTTTAGATGCCGGTATTGGCTGGAAAAATGAGTCCGGAATAACTGTAGTCTCAGAAATTCTGGAAAACAATAATATTCGTCCTGAACAGATCACAAAATTATTGTTGTCCCATCTTCATAAAGATCATATTGAAGGAGCTGTGAAGCTTACGGAAAATGGTTTCGAGGCTGCTTTTCCGAATGCCCAGATCTATATCCAAAAACGTGAACTGGATTTTGCGATGGAAAAGAAAGGCAATCCTTCTTTTGATTTTGATATCCTGGAAAAATTGATCAAACTTCCAAATATTATATGGATGAATGAAGATCATGGACAGATCACAGATGAAATTTCCTATGAAGTAGTAGGTGGCCATACCCCTTTTATGCAGGTTTTCTGGATCAAGGAAAATGGGGAAACGGTTTTCTACGGTGCTGATGACCTGCCACAGGCTTCCTATTTAAAATATCACTTAGCCTATAAAAGTGATTTTGATGGCAGAAAAGCAATGGAACTAAGGCTTAAGTGGGAAAAAGAAGCAAGAGAAAACAATTGGAAAATTCTTTTGTATCATGATCTGGACAAAGCCATAATAAACGTTTAAATACAGAAAAAAAATGGTTTAAAATTCATTAAACCATTTATAAATATCAAATTCAGAAGGAATATTCAGCTTTTTTCTGATCCTGTTTTTCCTGTTCTGTATTGCTTTTGGAGTTACAAAGATATAGGTTGCAATTTCCTTGGTGGTCATGTTGAGCTTAAGGTAAATGCAAAAGATCAATTCAGAATTTTTAAGGATAGGCTGTATATCAGATAACTTCTTAAAAAAATCAGGATAAACCAATCGGAATTTATTCAGGAGACGAGGAGAATTGCTTTTGGCTAATGCCATTATTTCGTCCTGTACACGAATTTTTTGATCTAAATTTTCTAAATCAGTTTCAGTTTTTCTATTTTTCATAATAATTTTTCATCTCTACTTATTTTTCAGATGCCAGCGTCTTTTTTGTGCATCCATACAAAGTCTTTTCCTAATATCAATCTGTATTCTGCTAATTTAATATCGGCAACAAAATGATTTTTAGATATTCAAAATTCAATGGTTTTTATTAATTCAACTCAATGGTTTACAATATTTAATAATATTCTATAAATAATTAAGTTAAAAAACATCACCTATAAATTTCGGTTTATTTTTATCCTGACAAAGAAAGAAAAAATGATTAAAATTTTGTTAAATATGCGTACCACATAGATACCACGTTACATTGTAAGCAAAATATCACAACAGCTTTTATCAGCCTGTTTCCCATTATCTCCCCTCCCATTTTGGTTATGGTAAATATAGAGGCTTTGTGTGTTTACTTTTTATGATCTTGATCAATGTTTTTCAGCCTGTTCATCACAGAAATAAAAAAGGAGTATCCATAATAAAAAGCAGGATTTATTGTAAATCCTGCTTTTGGGTAAGTTATATTGTGTTTATTACTATTGATCAAGCTGCTTTTGGAACTCTTCCAGGTATTTGGAAAGGTGAATTCCGTCTGCCAGCCCATGATGTGCTTCAATAGAAACCGGAAGATATTTTCTGCCTTCTCTGATGTTGAACCTTCCAAAAGCAATTTTGGGAACCGATTCTGTGGTATTAAAATCTGTAGGATGCAATATTGCACTGAACGAATTCCACGGAATAGTAGTATGCCTGATGTGATCCTTCCCCAGCCTTTCATTGCTTAACCTTAATCCTGTAGTGGCATGAACTCCTTTTATCTCTTCCTGTAAAGCAGTGTTGAATGTTTCAAAATCTTCAGAAAAAGGAGTAAATGAAAAACCAAAAGTACCATCCGGTCTTCCGATTGTACTGCCCGCATGAACTATATCAAACTGTATTACCTGCCCATCAATAATTCTGAGCTTTAATTCATCCACCGTATTGACTGCCACCATAGATTTGTGAAAATAATAAGCAAAAAATGAATATTCCTTTTCTTTTGCCGTATCGTAGGCTTTTGTACAGTCTACCTCTGTTGTAAATCCAAAATAAGGGCTTGCCATATTAGAAAAAAATTCAAAATGTTCTTTCCTGTTCCAGTTCTCTATATCTACAATCTTCATTGATTCTTATTTGCTGCAAATTTCTGAAAGTTTCTCCGGTTTTAAAAACTTATACTTAAAAATATAATTAAAACTTAACTTTGTAATGGGGCTATTTGGTCGATATTTTGCTGCAAAACAGATGTATTTTACCTACTTATTAACCTATCTTCATATAACTCATTTTCATTCAGAAGGTTGAAAACATAAAATTTTAATTAATAACAAAATAAAAGATGACAATGGAAAAAATCGGATTCATCGGATTAGGAAATATGGGTCACCCTATGGCAAAGAATATTGAAAAAGCAGGATTTCCACTTTCAGTATATAACAGATCACCGGAAAAAGCTAAAGATTTCGAAGAAAAATCTACCATCTCTACTCAAATTAAATACCTTGTACAAAACAGCGATATTATATTCACAATGCTGACCAACGACAATGCTGTAAAAGCAGTATACGAAGAAATTCTTCCCTTAGACATTCAAGGGAAACTCTTTATAGATATGAGTACCATCTCCCCGGAAGCTTCTACAGAAACTGCATCTGCCTTGAAAATAAAAGAAGCTTCGTTTATTGATGCTCCTGTAGCAGGCAGTACCCAGCCAGCAAAGGAAGGAACACTGATCATTATGGCAGGAGGTGAAGAAAAAGATATCCAGCGTGCTATGCCCTACCTTTTGAAAATGGGAAAATCTGTAAAACATTTAGGTGAAAACGGAAAAGGAATCGCAGGAAAACTATCGATCAATTATTTTCTGTCTGCCATTTATCAGGGACTGGCGGAAACTGTTTTACTATCAGAAAAGTTAGGAATTGAAAGATCAGACATGCTGAAAATCATCAATGAAAGTGCCAGTGGAAGCGGTGCTACCAAAGTAAAAACACCTCTGTTGATTGCAGATCAGTACGCTCCGGCATTTGCCCTTGATCTGATGCTGAAAGATATTCTTCTTGCTAAAAATGCAGGCGCAGATTATCCTCTGTCTGAAGCTTTGATTAAAACATATCAAAATGCGCATGATAATGGTTTTGGTCATGATGACGTTATCGGAATCATCAATTATCTGAAAACTATAGAATAAATATAGAACTGATGAATTACAAAGGAAAAAATTGGTCTGCAAAAAAAGTAGACCAGATTTATATAGTTAGTCTTGATAATCATTCCAGTATTGTGGAAGGTTTAACAGATTTTATTCAAAACCAGAATATTCAGGCAGGAGAAGTAACCGGAATAGGAGCTGTGAGTGAAGCTACGCTACGTTTCTTTAACCCATCAACAAAAAAATATGTGGATAAGACTTTCAAAGAACAAATGGAGGTCACCAATATTTCCGGAAATGTATCTGAAATAGAAGGAAAATCCACTCTTCATCTTCACATTACGCTGGGAAGAGAAGATTACACGGCTTTGGCAGGACATCTGCTGGACGCAAAAATTCAGGGAGCTGCGGAATTTATCTTTTATCCATTGAATACAAGAGTGGTAAAAGTGAAGAATGAAGAAATAGGAATCAATCTCTATGATTTTGAAAAGTAGAACATTAATTGTGGTTGAAAATAGTATTTTTGATGAAATATTTATCTGATGTTTGAAGTGTTGCTTTCGCATATTGAAAATAAGGTTGATATCACAGACGAGCAGAAAAATCAGGTTCAGTCTTATTTTATCCTTAAAAAACTTCGTAGAAAACAGTATCTGCTTCAGGAAGGAGATATCTGCAAGTCATTGTCGTTTGTAAGCAAGGGTTTGCTCAAGTCTTATTTTCTGGATGAAAAAGGAAATGAGCACATCAATATGTTTGCCTTTGAAGGCTGGTGGATTTCAGATTTTAATAGTTTCATCAATCAGGAAAAATCTGTACTGAATATTGATGCCATTGAAGAAGCTGAAGTACTGATGATCACTTTGGAAAACTATGAAAAAATGATGCTGGAAATCCCGGTGATGGATCGTTATTTCAGAATTTTATATCAAAACAGTCTCGTTACGAAAGATTACAGACTCATTGTGTCAAATAGCTACACTGCCGAGGAAAAATACCTTCAACTGGCACAAAAGAATCCGGAAATGATCAAAAGAGTTCCACACAACCTTATCGCCTCTTACCTTGGTATGGCCCCTGAAACCATAAGCAGAATCCGTAAAAAGAATTCTCTGAATAACACTTGATCCAGATCAACGCAAATGCATGACCCAAATCAAGGGTAAAAGCCTGACGACAGCCATAATTTTGTACAAGAAATTTTACAATACTTATGGAAAATATTGCATTGGTAGTGGGCGCTACCGGAATTACAGGAAGTAACCTTGCAGAAGAATTAATTGCACAGGGCTGGACAACCTATGGATTATCCAGAAATCCAGATACCAATACCCAAGGTCTTCGTCCTATTAAAGCAGATCTGATGAATGAGCAGAACCTTGCAGAAGCATTAGAAGGGATCTCTCCTACTCATATTTACTTTACCACATGGATGCGCAACGATACTGAAGAAGAAAATATCCGTGTCAACAGTACACTGGTAAGAAACCTATTAAATGTTTTATCTCCTAAAAAATCAGTTCAGCATGTGGCTTTGGTTACAGGGCTTAAACATTATCTGGGGCCATTTGAGGCTTATGCTAAAGAAGGCGTTTTACCGGAAACTCCCGTCCGCGAAGAACATCCACGGCTTCCGCTCCCCAACTTTTATTATGCACAGGAAGACGAAGTATACAAAGCTTCAGAAAGAGATGGTTTTACATGGAGCATTCACAGGCCTCACACCGTGGTTGGATATGCCGTGGGAAATCTTATGAATATTGGAGCAACTTTGGCCGTGTACGCCAGCATCTGCAAAGAAACCGGAAGAAAGTTCATCTGGCCAGGCTCTGAAGCACAATGGAACGGTATTTCTGATGTGACGGATGCCAGAATATTAGCTAAACAGTTGGTTTGGGCATCATCTACAAAATCAGCCCAAAATCAGGCTTTTAATATTGTCAATGGAGATGTTTTCCGATGGAAATGGTTATGGAAAAGACTGGCAGATTGGTTTGGTATAGAAGCCGAAGGTTTCAACGGTAGCTTACGACCTCTTGAAAAAGAGCTGGAAAACGACCACGAAATCTGGACAGCCATTGCAGAAAAATATAATCTCAAAGAAACCAATCTGGATAGATTGTCATCCGCATGGCATACCGATCTGGATCTTGGAAGACCTCTGGAAGTAATGTGTGACATGTCCAAAAGCAGAAAACTAGGCTTTACAGCTTATACAAGTACAGAAGACTCTTTTATCAATGTCTTTGAAAGACTGAGATCTGAAAATATGATTCCTTAATAACTTGTAGAGAAACGCAAAGAAGCAGGAAATTACAAATGATTGATAGATTCTCGCAGATTTTGTGATTAATCAACGGGCAATAAAATAATGCTTTGAAATATCCAGGATTAAATTTTATCGGAGATAAAATCTTCGCGTCTTAGAACAGTCACATTATAAAACCTTTCTTGCGTCTTTGCGTTTTTCCAACAGTTACATATAATATAATTGTGTTTTTTTATGGTTAAAAGTTATACCTCCGTAGTTGTCACTCCAAATTTCTTTTTGAAAGAAGAATAAAAGTGAGATAAATTCTCAAAACCCAGATCAAGATAAATATCTGAAGGCTTTTTATCTCTGTTCTTAATCAAATAATACGCTTCCTTTAATCTTTTTTCTTTCAGCCAGTGTTTGGGAGTCATTTCAAAAGTTTTGCTGAAATCTCTTTTAAACCCCGAAAGACTGCGCCCTGTAAGCTTTGCAAAAGCATCTACTGAGACATTGAACATAAAGTTTTTATTCATAAACTCTTTAAGATCAATTTTATGAGGTTCAGAAAAATCAAAAAGAAGATTGCTAAGATCAGGATTACTCAATAACAGTAATTCTATAGCCTCTTTTACCTTTAAATCAGCTAACTTGGCAGATATTCCCTGCGCTTTATTAATGTAAGGAATAAGAGATGTAAAATAGCTCTTAAAAAAATCATCAGGTTTAAAAAATAACCGTTGATTATCTGGGAAAGGGGTATTTACAGCTATTTTATTTTCAGCGGCATACTGTCTCAGTGTTTCATCATCCAATGTGATGGAAACAAACTGATACTTTTCATGAGCAGATGGATATTTAATAGTTCTGATCAGTTGATTTTTTCTAACCAGAACTACTGTATTTTCTTTGATTACTGTTTTACCATGTTCATGAAAAGCATGAGTCTCTCCGGATATCTGAAACCCCAGAAAGTGATCAGGAATAAACTCCTCATGCCCTCTGTAAGATTCGAAAGCACATGAATAAACCAGTTTGTCAAATATGATTTCAGAAGTATTTTCCATGATACAAATATCTGAAATTTAAGCAATAGCATGAGCTCCTGCCTCTGCAATTTCTTTATCCTGCTCAGGAGTTCCCCCTGAAGAACCTACTGCACCTATAATTTTTCCTTCTGCATTTTGAAGGACAATGCCACCTGCAATGGTTAAAATTCCGTCATTAGAATTCAGCATTCCATATCCATTAATACCGGTTTCTGAAATAATATCTCCCATTACATCACTGTTTATTCCAAACATAGCCGCGGTTCTTGCTTTTTTAATGGCAAAATCAATTACGCCATAAACACTATCAAGTCTTGCCAATGCAACAGGATGCCCTCCGGCATCTACTACCGCAATACTCACAGGAATATTCAGAAATAATGCCTTTTCCTTTGCCGCCTGTAAAACCTTTTCGGCAGTTTTATAACTCAATTCCATGATGTTAGCTTTTTGCGGTCCATGCATCTGCCTGAAGCTGTTTTACAAACTCTTCGGTTTCCTTCGGGTGTACATTCCTAAAGTTGCTGTTATCATCAAGAGCTACATTCACAATAACGTCTGCCATAGATTGTGGATCAAGCTGGTGTGCTAAAGATTCAGCAGCTCCGTCAAAAGCCGATTCCGGAGTGAAATTGGTTTTCGGATCATACCAGTGGAAAATAGAATCTACTCCCCTGTCATTGAAACCTGTTCCAAATACCCCCGGATTACAAGTTGCAATCTTGATATTAAATGGTGCAAGTTCAGTTCTCAAACCTTCTGCAATAGACTCTAAGGCATGTTTTGAAGAGCAATAAGCTGCAACATAAGGAACCGTCCATAAACCTCCCATTGAAGAGGTGAACACAATCTTACCTTCCTTCTTTTCCACAAACTTTTTGATATAGCCCTGTGCAAGATTCAGAGCACCAAATACATTCACTTCAAACATAGAACGGATAATATCTACGGGCTGCTCGGCAATAGGACCGCCTTCCATAATCCCGGCATTGCTGATGAGAATATCAATATCACCATATTTCTTTAAGATATAATCTACATCTCTTTGGTTCGTTACATCTAGCTTGTCCACAGTCAGATCAACTCCCTGTTCTTTTGCTTCATGGATTAAATCACTCATCTGAGGATAGACCTGAGCTGTAGCGATTACTTTATGTCCTTTTTTAGCAAGATCAAAAGCCGCAATCTTCCCAAATCCGCTTGCTGCACCTGTAATTAAAATTGTTTTACTCATTGTTATTCTTTTTTAAATGATGGTACAAAGTTCATAGATTTTCAGAAGGATGATATTGGCGCAACGTTCATTTTTGTATTGCTGAAAAGTTCAAAAAAATCATTCAAATGAAATATTTCTCCAGATAAATATCATTCCAAATCATAAAAAAACAGATTTATCGTTAGATTTGTAACCTTTAAAAACTAAAAACCAACGTATGCTTAAAATTAAGACACTCCTTTTAATTTTTATCACCTCTTCTTCTTTCAGCTTGGCTCAAAACTGTACTTGTGAAAGTAATTATGAGTGGGTGAAAAAAACTTTCGAGGAAAATGATGCAGGATATCAGTATATCATTGATAAAAAAGGCGTTTCAGCTTATCAGGCACATAATGATGACTTTCTGAAAAAAATTAAAAATTCAAAATCCGATACAGAATGTTATCAGACCATTTATGATTGGTTCAAATTTTTCAGATCCGGACATTTTTCAATCTCAAAAATTGAAAATAAAACGGCTGAAGCTCCACTAATAGTTAATGAAAATGCCAAAACAGAACTGGTAAAAATAGATATTGAAAAGTTCAAAAAAGAAGCTGCATCTAAAAAAGACATAGACATTGAAGGTATCTGGGCAGTTGAACCTTATACCATAGGAATTAAAAAGATTGGAGAAGCCTATAAAGGATTCATTATCGAGTCCGGAGCGGAAAACTGGAAACCTAATGAGTTGAAATTGATTTTCAACGCCGATAAAACCAAAGGAACCTACTATTTAAGAAATAAATCTGGTCAGGAAATTTACAATATAAGGCTTGTTGGAAAAAACTATCTTGAAATCAATGATTTTACCTTGAAAAGAGTTTCCCCTAAATTTGAAAAAGAGGAAGAAATTGAAACGCATTATCAGGCAATCACGGCTCAAAAACCTTTTCTGAAAGAACTTAACAAAACTACACTACTTTTGAGAATCCCTTCATTCAATGGGGCTTTGAAAAAAGATATAGACAGTGTCATTACAGCCAATCAATCTAAAATTGAAAGTACGGAAAACCTTATTATTGATATTAGAAATAACGGAGGTGGCAGTGATGGCAGTTTTGCTAAAATTATTCCATACCTGTATACCAATCCTATCAGAAGTGTAAGAACGCAATTTTATTCTACAAAACTGAATAATCAGAGAATGGTAGACCTGTATGAAAACTATCAAAAATATGGAATATCTCCGGAGGATAGAGAATATTTAAAAAAAGCCAATGATAAACTCAATAAAAACTTAGGAAAATTCGTAAGTCTGCAGGACGATGGAAATTTAGTGGGAATCAATAAAATGGATAAAATCTCACCCTATCCAAAGAATGTAGGGATTATCATCAATAAAGGAAACGGAAGTACTGCAGAAGAATTTTTACTCGCCGCTAAACAGAGTAAA
This sequence comes from Chryseobacterium sp. 7, assembly GCF_003663845.1. Lineage (NCBI taxonomy): Bacteria > Pseudomonadati > Bacteroidota > Flavobacteriia > Flavobacteriales > Weeksellaceae > Chryseobacterium > Chryseobacterium sp. 7. Next base: position 2,170,133 of record NZ_RCCA01000001.1, on the reverse strand, counting down.
AAAGTAAAGCTTTTCGGGACAACCACTGCCGGAGTTCTGGATATCTCCAATATGTATTTCATAAATTCACCTTGTAACGAGTTTAAAATGGGATATGCTCTTTCCAAAAGCTTCAGGATTCCCGATATGGCTATTGATGAAAAAGGTATTCAGCCGGACTATTTCATTGATAAAACCATCCCGGATTATCAATGGATTGACTTTGTAAATGATGTACTGAATGAAAAATAAATGATACAGGCTGTTTCTATTCGAAACAGCTTTTTTTATCTCTTTTACTGTTCCACTATCAAACCTATGATTTTATTAATCATTCATCTAATATGAAACCGTTATTAGATTTTATACCACAAAAATTAAAAAATAAACAGTTTATTGTAAATTGGTTAAGTTTTTGAAGCGTATTTTCTAAACCAGTCACACCATTGAAATTAATCACATTTACCAAAAAAGGAATTTACTGTCCACAGGGAAAATTCTACATAGATCCCTGGAGACCCGTAGATATGGCAGTTATCACCCATGGTCATGCCGATCATGCCCGCTGGGGAATGAAAAAATATCTTTGCCACCATTTTACCAAGCCCATTCTATATCAAAGAATTGCACCGGACATTGAATGTCAAAGTGTAGAATATGGAGAAGTGATTACCATTAATGGAGTAAAACTTTCCCTGCATCCTGCCGGGCATATTATTGGTTCTGCACAGATAAGGCTTGAATATAAAGGATATGTAACCGTCATTTCGGGAGATTATAAAGTTCAGGAAGACGGACTGAGCACTCCTTTTGACCTGGTAAAATGCAATGAATTTGTCACAGAAAGCACCTTTGGTCTGCCCATTTACAACTGGCTGGAAGTTCCGGATTTAAATAAAAAACTTCAGAACTGGGTACTGAAAAATAAAGAAAACAATAAAACCTCTGTATTCATAGGATATTCGTTGGGAAAAGCCCAGCGTATCATGAAAGCAGTGGAAGAATTGGGGAAAATATACGTCCATTATTCCATCGGAAAACTGAATGAAGCTTTTGAAACAGTAGGAATTGATCTTCCGGAATACACCATTGCAGATTTCAGAGAACGTCCAAAAGAAGTGGAACATGAAATTGTTATTGTACCCCCTGCTTTACTCGACAGTAATATTATTAAGAAAATTCCGGATCCGGCTACAGCCATATGCTCCGGATGGATGCAGGTACGAGGTGCCAGAAGATGGAGAAGTGCAGATGCAGGATTTGCCATGAGTGATCATGCAGACTGGAAAGGATTATTGCAGACTGTAAAAGCCACTGAAGCAGAATTGGTGCACGTTACTCACGGACAGACAGAGGTTTTCTCAAAATATCTGAATGAAATAGGAATTGAAGCAGATGTTGTAGAAACACTTTACGGTGAGGATGAAGAAGAATCTGAAAAAGAAACACCAGAAAATCCGGAATCATGAGACATTTTGCAGAACTTATCAACGCATTGGAAACCACCAATAAAACCAATGCTAAAATTGATGCCATCATAGATTATCTGGAACGGGCTCCTGATGAGGATAAAGTATGGTTTATTGCCTTGTTTACCGGAAAAAGACCCAAGAGAAATGTAAACACCAATTACATGAAAGAATGGGCGCTGGAAATCATAAAACTTCCCTACTGGCTGTTTCAGGAATCATATTCTTCCGTGGGAGATCTTGGAGAAACGTTATCATTAATTCTTCCCCCTCCGGAGGAAAAGATAGAACGTTCATTATCAGAATGGATGAGCGATATTGTCAGTTTGAAAGGTAAAACAGATGCAGAAAAGAAAGAATTTGTACTGCAATCATGGAACGGTCTGGATTATACCGAACGTTTGATTTTCAATAAATTAATTGGTGGAAGCTTCCGGATCGGAGTATCAGATAAAACATTAATTAATGCTTTGACCAGGTTTTCAGGACAGGAATCGAGTGCTTTGATGCACAGTTTAATGGGGAAATGGCTGCCGGATGAAGTCTCTTTCAAAGAACTTATTGATGCGGAAAATGTGAATCCGGACAATTCAAAACCTTATCCTTTCTGCCTGGCCTATCCTTTGGAAAAAGAAACTAAAGAATTGGGAGATCCCGATGAATGGCTGGTAGAATACAAATGGGACGGAATACGCGGACAGATCATCCGGAGAAACGATGAAGTCTTCATCTGGTCAAGAGGTGAAGAACTCGTGACAGAACAATTTCCGGAAATTGCAGAAGTCATAAAAGCCATGAAAGGCAACTTTGTACTGGATGGAGAAATACTTGCGGTAAAAGAGGGTAAAGTTTTAAATTTTAATGAATTACAAAAAAGATTAAACAGGAAAACTTTAACTAAGAAAATGCTCTCGGAAATTCCCATAGAAGTTTTTGTCTATGATTTGCTGGAACTGGAAGACAATGATCTGAGAGAAAAACCAATCTCCGCAAGAAGAGCTTTGCTTGAAGAATTGCTACTGAATGAAAATCCGGAACGAATCAGTATTTCCAAAAGCCTGGATTTCGAAAAATGGGAAGAACTGGATTCTCTTCGTGAAAATTCAAGAGACGTAAACAGCGAAGGATTGATGTTAAAACAAAAAAACTCACCTTATCACTCAGGACGAAAAAAAGGCGACTGGTGGAAGTGGAAAATCAATCCGTTTACCATTGATGCAGTTCTTATTTATGCCCAAAAAGGCAGCGGCAGACGAAGCGCCTATTATACTGATTATACTTTTGCCGTGAAAAACGGGGATAGTTTGGTGACCATTGCCAAAGCCTACTCAGGATTAACGGACAAAGAAATTATGGAAGTGAGCCGGTTTGTTACCAAAAATGCCATTGAAAAATTCGGTCCTGTAAGAACCGTAAAAGCAGAACTGGTCTTCGAAATTGCTTTTGAAGGAATTGGTTTCAGCAATCGTCATAAAAGTGGTGTAGCCCTGCGGTTTCCAAGAATTGTAAGATGGCGGAAAGACAAAACAGTAGACGAAATTGATGATTTGGAAGAAATTAAAAAATTAATACAGTAATATTTTAACGCAAAGACACAAGAATTTTTTACTTAAGCGTAAAATTCGTTGTTCGTAAAGGCACTTCGTTCAGCTACAATAAAATATGAACTTTGCAAAGTGAAACGCTCTTGCGATCGAAAAATAAAATGTTATTATACAAACTCTGAGCGCCTTTTGCGTCAAAAATTTAAATCAAATATAAATTGGCAGCTTTTGAACATACCGACGGATTAAAGATCATTCAGCAATGGATGGGCGATAAAGGTATTGCCCCTTTTAAATTTCAGCTTGAAACCTGGAAGAAATTTGGCAACGGATACAGCGGAATGGTGGTGGCTCCTACCGGTTTTGGGAAAACTTTTTCTGTCTTTTTAGCTTTAATTGCAGATTTTCTGAATCATCCTGAACAATACAAAAAAGGCTTAAAGATGCTTTGGATAACGCCTCTCCGGTCTCTTTCCAAAGATATTGCAAAGGCTATGCAGGAAGCTATTGATGAAATAGGGCTAGACTGGGCGGTAGGCGTAAGAAACGGAGATACGGATCCAAAAGTAAGACAGCAGCAGGTAAAAAAAATGCCTGAAATTCTTGTGGTAACTCCCGAAAGTCTTCATTTGCTTCTGGCTCAGAAAAATAATGAAAATTTTTTCAGGGATATGAAATGCGTAGTGGTGGATGAATGGCATGAATTGCTGGGCTCCAAGCGTGGTGTCATGGTAGAACTCGGAATTTCACAACTTAAAAAATATGTTCCGAAGATTAAAATCTGGGGCATTACAGCCACTATTGGAAACCTGGATGAAGCCATGGAAGTGCTTATTCCGTATGACATCAAAAAGACAAAAATTACAGCCAAAGAACATAAAAAAATAGATATTCTCCCCGTTTTTCCGGACGAAATCGAGATATTACCATGGGCAGGACATCTTGGAAACAAACTTGCAGATAAAGTAGTTCCCATTATTCTGGAGTCAAAATCTACCATTGTATTTACGAATACCAGAAGCCAGAGTGAAATGTGGTACCAGCTTTTACTGGATGCTTATCCTGATTTTGCAGGTCAGATCGCCATTCATCATAGTTCTATTGATGCCCATTTAAGAATCTGGATTGAAGAAAATTTAAGCTCAGGAAAATTAAAAGCCGTAGTTTCTACATCATCTCTAGATCTTGGAATTGATTTTAAACCTGTTGATACCGTTATTCAGATTGGTTCTGCCAAAGGAGTTGCCCGCTTTCTTCAAAGAGCCGGACGCAGCGGCCACTCCCCTTTTGAAACGTCCAGAATATATTGTGTTCCAACCCATTCTCTGGAACTGATTGAAGTTTCAGCTTTAAAAGAAGCCGTAAAACAGAAAGTGGTTGAGCCCAGAGAGCCACAGGTCTTATGTTTTGATGTATTGGTGCAGTTTCTGATGACATTGGCGGTTGGAGACGGCTTTTATCCTGATGAACTGTATGAGAGAATCAAAAAAGTATATGCTTTTCAGGAAATGCTGGACGAAGAATGGAAAAATATTCTGGAATTTCTTACCATTGGCGGCAGTGTTTTAAAAAACTATGAAGAGTTTCATAAAATCGTCATTATGGAAGACGGTCTTTATAAAGTAACTTCAAGGAAAATAGCCATGCTCCACCGGATGAATATGGGCGTAATTGTAAGTGATGCCATGCTGAAAGTAAAATTTATCTCCGGAGGCTATATCGGAATGATTGAAGAATATTTTATTTCAAAACTGAAAAAAGAGGAAAAATTCATTCTGGCCGGACGTACACTGGAAGTGGCTATGATTAAAGATATGACAGTATATGTAAGAGCAGCAAAAGGAAGAGCTTTAGTTCCAAGTTATCTTGGTGGAAGACTTCCTCTGAGTTCCAATCTGGGGAACTTTTTAAGAGAAAAACTGTCGCATGCTTTAAGTCCTAAAGCTTCGGAAAAAGAACTTAAATTTTTACACCCTCTCCTGATCAATCAGGAAAAAAATTCACACATTCCCAAAGAAGATGAATTTCTCGTGGAAATGATCAAAAACCGTGAAGGATATCATTTGTTCATGTATCCTTTTGAAGGCCGTCTGGTACATGAGGTAATGGCCGCTCTTATCGCTTATCGTATCTCAAAATTGGCTCCAATTTCTTTTTCTATGGCGATGAATGATTATGGATTTGAGCTGTTCAGCGATAAAGAAATTCCGTTAAATGAAGAAAATCTGCAACACATTTTAAGCAGAGATAATCTGATGAATGATGTAATTGCAAGTATCAATTCTGCTGAAATGGCGAGGAGAAAATTTCGTGATATCGCAGTGATTTCAGGAATGGTCATTCAAAATTATGCAGGACAACAGCGCTCCAACAAGTCTTTACAAAGTTCTGCCGGACTGATATTTAAAGTATTGGAAGATCATGATCCCAATCATTTTTTAATAAAACAGGCCTATACAGAAGTCTTCAATATGCAGCTTCAGGAACAGCGGCTTGTGGAGGCTTTTAAAAGGATTGAAAAATCTGAAATTATCTTAAAACATTCCCGTTCTTTTACTCCTATCAGCTTCCCGATCAAGGTTGACAGCTTAAGGCAGACCCTTTCAAGCGAAGGACTGGATGCAAGGATTAAAAGAATGCTGAAGCTATCCAATATAAGTGATCTTTTATAATCAATTAATGTGTTTTCTGTAAGAACAGATATGCCGATGAATATTTGTTTATCGCAAAGACGTAAAAAATTGATAATAATAACGTTTTATGGCACAAAGATTTTATCTCCGGTAAAATTTAGTCCCGTTAGACTTGCTGAAAATCTCACATTGAGCTAAGTCGAAATGTTCTTGCGCCTTAAATAAAAATAGATACTATAAAATTTGCGAGATTCTAAAATTTATAAAATCAAATAAAAACCTATCGTTTTAATCTTATTCTCAGCCTAATATTATACGTTAATTTTCTTGATAATTTTAAATAATCACCGTAACTTAGAATATACCTTCTTAGAAGTTGAAATAAAATTTAAATAATGGAAAAATTGTTCTTAGTCCGTCACGGGCAGTCACTCTGGAATCTTGAAAACAGATTTACAGGGTGGAAAGATATCGATATAACAGAAGCCGGCATTGAAGAAGCAAAAAAAGCAGGTCTTGCGCTAAAAGGGGAAAGAATAGATATAGCATTCACCTCTGCCCTGATCAGAGCACAACACACCCTTTCTATTATCCTGAATGAAATTGGAAATCCCAATATCCCGGTCATCAAAGATAAAGCATTAAACGAACGTTCTTACGGAAATCTTGAAGGACTCAACAAAGCAGAAACCGCTCTGAAGTATGGTGATGAACAGGTTCATACCTGGCGCAGATCATTTGATGTGGTTCCACCGGGCGGAGAAAGTCTTAAGGATACTTACAACAGAGTGATTCCTTATTTTGAAAGCCAGATAAGACCTTTGCTGAAACAAGGCGAAAATGTATTGATCGTCGCCCATGGCAACAGCCTTCGTGCACTCATTATGTATCTTGAACATCTTTCTCCGGAAGAAATTCTGGAAAGAGAGATTGCGACCGGTTTTCCTCTGACTTATGTTTTTGATGAAAAATTTCATGTAAGCCGGAAGGTTGGCTAAATATGATCTAAATAGTTTAATTTTAAACATTCATTTTTCAATCCATCAAGTGTTTATAGCAACTAAAAATATTTCCATCCATAACGAAACTTTCACTCTGACCAATCAGCGGGCAGCATTCTGGCAAAAAGAAAAAGCATTGATCCTTTCTGATCTGCATATCGGGAAAACTGCTCATTTTCGTAAAAATGGGATTGCACTTACCAATCATATTATGAAAAGTGATCTGGAAAGATTATCAGCGCTGATTGAATATTTTCAGCCTGAAAAATTCATTGTAGTTGGAGATTTACTTCATGCAGGGGACAATTCTGATGTGGACGAATTCTGCACCTGGAAAAACCAATATCCAGACATACAGTTCTATCTTATTGAAGGAAATCATGACCGGATTTCAGAAGCTCTGGAGAAAAAATTATGCTTTAATCACAAATCTGAATACTTTGAAGTGAATGGTATTACTTTTATTCATGATTTTGATGCAACAAAATCCGGGTTTCAGATTACCGGACATATTCATCCGGGAATTGTGCTAAATTCTGCTGTGAAAAATATTCGACTCCCTTGTTTTGCTCTAAGCAGCAATCAGTTATTATTACCTGCTTTCAGTAAATTTACAGGACTGGACACGAAAAACCTGCCTAAGAAAAGTACATTTTTTGTATTTACAGATGCCGAAATTTATGAAATTTAATCTAAAATCTTATTACTAGAGGATTTTATATGGAAAATAATGTCATTAAATAAAAAGAATCCCTGTCAAGGTTTTGAACCTTGACAGGGATAGCACAAATAGGATTCCTATCCATATAAAAGAATAAATCTCTCCTGCATACTATCTACAGAAGAGAGTCAATTTTTAATGGGATTTATCATTAAGCCAAACTACTTTTTGTTCAGATAAATGCTCCTGCCCAATAATATCTCTGTATAATTCCGGCCTTCTGGCTTTGATATAGCGATATCCTCCTGCTTGGGTAAGTTTTTCACGAGTAAGGACTGCTGATTCAAAACTGTCTTCCCACGAACGGCATTCTGCAATTACATCTCCAAAAGGATCAATAATCATAGAACATCCGTTTTTCAGCTGATCATCATCCATCCCAACAGGATTTGAAAAAACAATATAAGCTCCGTTATCATAAGCTCTGGACGGAAGCCACTTCATCAGCCAGTCTCTGCCTTTCATTCCATCAAACTCCAGACGTAAAGAAGTAGGATCTGCTACCCTGTTTTCCCAAAGCTGAGGATCTACAAAACCTGCTCCCGGCCGTGTGGAAGGGGTACACATTGTAACGTGAGGCATAAAAATAATTTCAGCACCCAGAAGTTTAGTGGCTCTTACATTTTCAATCACATTATTGTCATAACAGATCAAAATTCCGCACTTCCAGCCCATAATATCAAATACACAATACCCATTTCCAGGAGTAAGATTGGAATTAATGAAAGGGTGCAGTTTTCTGTATTTAGCCTTCAGACCAGTTTTATCAACACAGACATATGCTTTGAAAAGGTTATCATGTTCATCTTTTTCAAATAATCCTGCTAAAACGGTGATATTGTGCTTGATCGCGATTTCTTGTAATTTTTGAATGCTTTCACCTTCCGGGATAAGTTCAGCAATATCAAGAAGCTGTTCTCTGGAAAGCTTTCGGGCAAAAGTATAACCTGTAATGGAACACTCATGGAAAGCAATCACATGAGATCCTTTAGATGCTGCCTCACCGGCTAATTTTTCTATAATGGATAGATTATAAGCTTTATCTCCGCTTCTGTTTTCAAATTGTGCAGTTGAAATTTTAATATTCATTGATTTTTTTAAGCAAAACTAGCTGGTATCATATCTGAAAAATTGTATAAAACCGACATCCTTGTTTTACAGCTCAATGAAATTAACAGCCATTTTATTTTCTGTATTCAGATATTGTTTTGGAGTAAGCCCTATATTATTTTTGAATTCCCTGATAAGGTGTGACTGGTCAGAATATCCGGCTTCATAGGAAAGTGTTGTCATATTTTTATCATCAATCCCATAATTCATAAGACTTAAAAAGTAATGAAGACGGATGATATTTCCGTATTTTTTGGGAGACATTCCCATGTGGTATTCAAATTTTCGCTCTAAATGACGCTCAGAATATCCAGTGAAATACTGCAAGTGTTTGGAAGTTACAGAACCTTTATTTTGAAGAAGATATTGTTGTGTAGCTGTTATTAAATGATGATCTGAATGCATTCTTTCTGATAAAAAATGGGTAAAAAAAATATTCAAATCCTTGATTATTGTCAAAGGGTTCTCTTTATTAAAAAGCTTTTCCTGAAATACTTCCAATTTGTTCATCAATACATCTTCTACAGAAACAATCTGATTCCGAATATCTTTAGCTGAAGTTTTTAAAAGGATATTCAGAAAATAAGGTTGAAATACAACAGCAATAAGGGAAAATTTACCTTTTGAAGAGAAATCTTTATAGCCGTTTAAAGTACCGTAGAAAAAGGAAACCGGCATCCGATCTTCAGAAATACCGGAATACAGATTCATATCTTCTGACAAAATAAGCCCCGAACTTCCATCCGTAAACAGCCTTAAGCTTTTTATATCCTCTTGGAAATTTTCCAAAAAAATATAATGCCTGATATAACGGGCCAGATGTTTGGGAGGCGAAATCTGCATCCATCAAATTTACGCAAAACTTATTGATTGAAGAGAAATTAAACCCAGATACCACACTTTATTTCTCTTTGGTCAGGTATTTGAATGATTTACTACATGTTTGTTCATTCTGATGGATAAATATCCACAATCAATATCAATCACTTAAAATATTATATTATGTCAACAGAAAATCTTACCCACCTGGAAGCGATTAAAAAGATCAAAGAACTGTCAGAAAAAGCCAGAATATGCATGTTCTGTACAGAATTGGAAACAACTCCTATCAATTCAAGACCTATGACGCTGCAGGAAACTGACGACAGCGGAAATCTATGGTTTATCAGCAGTGGAACCAGCAACAAAAATTTTGAAATAAAAGAAGACCGAAGAGTGCAGTTATTTTTTATGAATAACAGCGATTCTCAATATCTTTCGGTATATGGAGAAGCTTCTGTGTATAAAGACAAAGCAACGATAGAAGATAAATGGTCTCCTCTTGCTAAAGCTTGGTTTGACGGGAAAGATGATCCCAATGTCACTATTATTCGTGTAGAACCTAAAGAAACCTATTATTGGGATACGAAAGCAGGAAAACTGGTCAGTCTCTTTAGTTTTGTAGCTTCTGCCATAACAGGACATAAAACCAATAATTCTGACGGTGTGGAAGGAAATGCAGTAATTTAGAAGGTTCAAAATAATCAATAAATTCTTTAACAAGAAAAAACGGCTCAAAAAATGAGCCGTTTCGTGTATACAAGATTAATGATGGTCTAACCTTTCACATCCTCCATAGACGCTCCAAAATTAATATGAAGCACATTGCCGTTAGGATTTACTAAAGCTGGCACAGACTTTACACCTGCTTTTTCAGCGTCTTCAATTCTGTTTCTGTCATTACCCAAATGGATAATTTCAACATTTTCCAAACCTATAAGGCTAACGATATCATGTTCTGCGCTAATGCATACAGGGCACCCTGCATGATAAAAAATGGATTTTTTCATACGATTGTATTAATTAATAAGGGTTTTAATAATATTTTTTAATTCTTCTGTTTCTTTTTCATGTAAAGGTTTCAAAGGGCTTCTCAGATTCCCGCCATTTTCACCCAGAATATTCAGACCGGATTTCACAGCTCTTGGTAATCCTTTGTTCACAATAAATTTTAAAAGGTCAAACTGCTGGTAGAAAATCGTTTTTGCTTTTTCAAGATCCCCTTCTTCTATTGCATTGTAAAGACTGATATTCAATTCAGGAATAAGATTGGGTGCAGCTGTACACCATCCTCTTGCTCCTGCAGAAAATGCAGCGAGTGCCAAAGGGTTTGAACCATTATAGAAAGCCACTTCCTCACCCAGTTCTCTTCTCAGATAGTGCATTCTCTGAACATCTCCCGTACTTTCTTTAATCATGGTTACATTAGGAATTTCAAGAAGCCTCCTCAGCAAAGCCGGAGACATGTCTACTCCACTCGTTGCCGGATTATTGTAGGCCATGATCGGAATGGAAATCTTACTGGCTACGGCATCATAATGTGCTACAATTTCATCATCAGTAAGCTTCCAGTAGCTCATGGGAATAATCATAACAGCGTCAGCTCCTGCTTTCTCCGCAAACTGAGCATGGTGAATCGTTTTCTCTGTCGTCAGGTTAGAAACTCCTACAAGTGTCGGAATTCTTCCTTTTACCTGCTGCAAAGTGGCTTCTGTAACTTCTTCTTTTTCTTCATCAGACAGATAAGGCATTACCCCTGTACTTCCCAATGGAGCAATTCCATGGCTTCCTGAGGTGATCAGCCTTTCAACCAAATGTTTGAAAAGAGGAATATCTACTTTTTCATTTTCATCAAAAGGGGTTATGGGATAGGCTATAATCCCCTTGAATGGTACATTTTTCATGTTTTGCTTGTTTAAAAATTTAAAATAATTTTAAACCATTCAGAAAGAATAAGTTGTTAAGAGTAGCTTCCTTTAAAAAAATCATATCCAATATCAAATACAACAGACTTATGCTTCTTAATGGCTTAAGATATTAATATTAAAGATCTCTTCCTTCTTCCTCTCTCAGGGCTACACCTAAGTTCTGCAATTGAGGGGCATTTTCGCAGGCAATATATTTGGCAGGTTCCGTATTGCTCAGATTCTGGTGTTTATGCCAAGCCCAGGAAGGAATATATACAGCATCACCTGCTTCCCAGTGTACTTTTTCATCTTCCACTTCTGTCCAGCCTTTTCCTTCAATGACATATAATACAGTCTCATACGTATGACGGTGTCTGTTGGTTTGCTGTCCGGGAGTTAATCCTCCAATCGTCATGCTCACATTCTTACTCGGAAGGTCTACAAAGAAAACCGGATGCTTTCTTTCTGTTGAAAACTGATTGTGCTCACCTGCATTTTCTACATTTTTATGAATCAGATGACTTGGCTTTACATACTTTGGTCTTGCAAATGTTTCGTGGAAGTCTTTAGAACTGAATTGTTTCTTATCCATGATTTTAAAATTATTATGGTTTTGTGCTTTATTGCATGACAAAATTATTTTATATTTGGACTGTTTAAATGATTCAGTTTTCACATAAATAGATAGTCCAGATGTTACGCCCTTGGAAATTGGAATTAGAAATTGATAAAAAGCTTGATAAGGCACTTTATCTACAGATTGCGGATACTATTATCACCGATATCCGCTCAGGAAGGTTAAAAGCCGGAGATACACTCCCCGGAAGCAGAAATCTTGCACAGGCTTTGAAAATCAACAGGAATACTGTTGTAGAAGCATATCAGGTGCTGATCAATGAAGAATGGGTGATTTCCAGAGAACGGAAAGGAATTTTTGTTTCTGAAAATCTTCCGGCTTTGTATGAAAAAAATGCTGATGCGCTCCACTATTCTCACAATCAACAAGTAATGTCTAACAGAATATTAATCAATTTCGATGACGGCCACCCCGACAGTAAAATTGCACCCGTAACAGAGCTGGCAAGAGCTTACAGGCAAATTTTCAGCATCAAAGCAAAATGGCAGATGATGGGTTATGGAGATGAACATGGCGATATAGAATTCAGGAAAATGATTTCTCAGATGCTTAACCATCAGCGCGGAATGCATATTCATGAAACTGAAATCTCTATTACCCGGGGCAGCCAGATGGGAATGTTTCTGACTGCTCAGAGTCTTTTAACTTCCGGGGATTGTGTTATTGTAGAAGACCCGGGATATCAGCCCGCATGGCAGGCTTTTCAATATGCCGGAGCACACCTTTTACCTGTGCCTGTGGATCAGGAAGGAATCAATATTGAAGCTGTTGAAAAACTTTTAAAACAACATCAGAATATAAAAGCGATATACATTACTCCTCACAGGCAATATCCTACTACAGTTACATTGAGCCTGTCAAGAAGATTAAGACTGATTGAGCTGTCAAACCAGTACAATATGACTATCATTGAAGATGATTATGATAATGAGTTTCATTTTGGATATCGCCCTATCCTGCCTATTTCAAGCTTTTCTGAGCTTCACAATTATGTGTATATCGGAACATTGAGTAAGGTGGTAGCGCCCGCTTTGAGAATTGGTTATCTGGCTACTAAAAACCTGGAATTACTGAAAAAAATCGGTGATCTGAGAAAGATTATAGATATGCATGGAGATGTCATCATGGAACAGGCAGTGCTTCAATTGATTAAAGAAGGTGCGGTAAAAAAGCATATCAGAAAAGCAACCGTTCATTATAAAAACAAAAGAGATTTTGTCTTTGAACTGTTGAAAAAGCATATGATAGACATTGCAGATTTTACACTGCCTGAAGGTGGTCTTGCTTTTTGGATTGTTCCTAAAGTACAATTAGATTGGGATGTGGTAGCGGCTTTGTTATTAGAAAAAAATATTAAAATTATTCATCCTGAACAATACAGCCAAAATCAGGTGAATGGATTCAGATTAAGTTATGGAGCGCTGTCTGAGGAACAGCTGGAACAGAGTATTTCTATTATTTCAGAGATTATTTCTAAGTTTTCTTAATTTTTTTGAACCACAGATTACTCAGATTTACACAGATATTAGGTTCAAACCAAATATTATGGTTTTCACATCCTTGAAAATCTGAGACATCTATGTTTTAATTTAAAAAAGATTTAAAGCTTATTCTACTTCAAAAACCGCCTGAATTTCTACCGAAGAGCCCACAGGAATAGAAGATGCTCCCAAAGTAGCTCTGGCATGTTTTCCTTTATCACCGAAGACTTCAACAGCCAGATCAGAAGCCACATTCATCAACTCGGCATGTTTTGTATAATCATCTTTGGTATTGAAAATCCCCGTCAGTTGGACACATTGCTTTACTCTGCTCAAATCTCCTCCTACAGCTTCATTCAACACAGAAATAACATTCAGCATGGTTACTTTTGTGGCATCTTTTACCTGCTGTTCATTCACATCAACACCCAATTTTCCTGGATTGAAAATTTTACCGTCTTTCAAGGCAACCTGATTGATAAATACGAGGTTTCCGGAACGGACAAACGGCTGATAATTTCCCGCAGGCTTTGGAACCTGTGGAAGCGTAATATTTTTCTGTTTTAATATTTCATTGAAATTCTGACGATTTTCAGCAACAACTGCCGTTTTTTTCGGTCGCGTGTCTTTTAATGCTAAGGCTACATTGGCGAAATTTCTTCCCTGCAGCTCAGCAATATTTCGTTCACCTTTCGTAGGTCTTTCAACATCTTTTAAAGAAGCCATACTGGTAACTCCTAAAACAGTATTTCCTTGTGGAATAGCTTTGTTCAGTTCTTCTGTTCCACGGATCCCATTAGAAACCATTACCATTCCGTGAACAGTAAGACTGTTCCAGAAGGCCTGAAGAGCAAGCTCCTTTCCTGCTCCGCTTCCTGCAGACATAAAAACGGTGGCAGGAACTCCTTCCAACGCGTGATTGGTCCATAGCTGAACCGTTTTGGATAAGAATTCACTCATCCCAGTACTGATATTCCCAAAATAAACGGGAGAACCAAAAGCAATTCCGTCATAATTTGTAAGTTCATCTACTGTTGCTACCGGAAGATTCTTCAGATTGGGATTTTGTGATGCTTTGACTAATTTTATATAGGAAACTGCATTATTTTCACTTTCAATTCCTTTGGCTATTTCCTTAGCCAGTTCGTAAGTTCCGCCATTGTCTGAATGGATAAGAACCAATATTTTAGCTTTATTTTGTGCCATGATGTTGGTGGTATTAGATAATAAAATTAAAATAAAAAAAAGACATAGTTTTTTCATTCTGAATAAAATATAGATTATAATTTATAGTAATAATGTAGTGATTACATTAATAATACAAAATTACTAATGGCGTTTTTATTAAATTTGCCAAAATATACATACAAAACGACAACATGAAATGTGGATTGATTGAAAAAACGGAAAGCCAGTTTGTAGATTCTATCGAAAAAGAAGCTTACGTGTGGTGTGAAAAGAACTGGAAACATGATGACTACGAGCACAGACACAACCGGGCTCAGCTTACTTTTGTGGAAGAAGGCTATCAGTATTTTCACATCGACAGGAAAATTTATCTTGTTCCACAGCATCATGTAATCTGGATTCCTTCCGGAAAAGCTCACAAAATAACTTCTGAAGCACAAACAGTGAATCTGATGGTATTTCTTTTTAAATCTGTCTTTGAAGACGAATTTTATCAGAATGTTCAGATATTTGCCGTTCCGCCTGTGTTAAAGGAAATGCTTTTATATGCTTCAAAGTGGAATCAAGCTTTGGATGAAAATGAAGAACAGGATATTTTTTTTAAAGCTATTTTAAAAAGTCTTCCCAACTTCTGCAAGGAAAGCAGCGGTCTGGAAATTCCTGTGCCAGCTGATACCAGGCTGATTCCCGTATGCAATGATATTAATGTTAATTTTAAATATAATCTGGATATCGATTCTTTAGCCGAAAAAGCACAAATGTCTGTGAGAAGTCTCCAGAGAATCTTTAAAAATGAAACCGGAATTACGCTGCAAAAATACCTTCAGCTGACAAGAATTTTGAAAAGCATTGAACTGATAGACACCAAACAGTATACCTTGAGTGAAGTAGCCTATAAAGTGGGCTATCAAAGTCTCTCAGCATTTACATCTTCTTATTATGCCATCATGCAGACAAAACCAAAACTGAATAAAAATCAGGGGGTTTCATCATGAGGCATATCAACAGGTTTTGATTCGGGGGAACCTTTTTCACGAAGCCATATGGATAGAAGAACAAGGGAAGCTACAGCCAAAAATTCACTCTGCCAGTTCTGAAAGGATTCAAACCAAAATCTTGATTCTGAAATATATTGTAAAACGGTTACAACCGGTTTATTTTTCATCATCTGCTCATCATTAAAATATGTAAAGCTGCCGTAGAAATGCAAAATAAAGCTTCCCAAGAACAGAACTGCAAAAGCAAGGGATAAAGAATGTTTATAAAGTTTCAGCCAAATTCCGCCTTTTTTAACGGGCCATGGTGCTTTAGAATGTGCTAAAGGCTCTCTGTCTACATCTTCTTTACCTGTCATAGATTTTGATTCACTGGAACCTTTTTGTCTGAGAAAAATCGTTAATACAACATAAATCATCATCTGAAGGAATTCGCTTTCCCAGTTTTCAAAAGTAGCCTGTATAAAATGCCCGCTATGAATGTATTCACTGATTTTTAGAGCTGCCTGCCCGTTTTCCATTAATTCTTTGTTTTCAGTTTTCCAGCCTGTAAAAAACTGTCCCATAAGAAAGATGATCATCAAAATAATCAAAACAATACTTAAGCTGTTACGATAAAAAAAACTTGAACGTGACATATTTTTTGGTTTAAAGTTTTAGCCGTTTATAATCAGTCCTCCATTAGAACTCTGTCATTTGTGAGGCTTCAGCACTTGCCAGAAACAGAAAGCTGAAAGCAATTTCCTCCAATACTGAAACGATTTCTTTCACAGTGTGTTCACAAAATTCATAATCATTGATATCTCCCTGAAAAATGAAGCATTTCCTGTTCAGATTCTCAATTTCAACTTTTGTTTTCTCATCTCATTTTTTTCTTCTGATAAGAGTTTCTTTATGCTTTCGTTTACAAAAGATATTATTTTAAGATTAAAAGCCTGTTGAGTTCACTTTTAAAACATCCCATAATAAATTCCGTATAGTATAACTGGGCATTCAAAGCTTGGGTTTTTGGATGTAGTTCAAGTTTTTTAGTCAGAATAATCTCACCTTTATAGGAAAATGAGAAATAAGCAAAAATTTTATATCCTGAATTTCTAATGGGTGTGCAATAGCCTGTGGTGGCAATAGACCAGTCAGATTCATACAATTTTGCAACATTCAATGCCATTGTTTCTACAATATTTTCGGAAACGCAGTCAAATTCTTCAGCTTCCTGTCTGTTGACTTTTAGCAGTCTTACTTTTTCAGGCAAAGAATAAGCTGTCATTCCGCCTTTATAAAACATTGAAGCATTCGGCATCTGTGAAAAAGCCAGTTGTAAACATCCTGAAGTAACACTTTCTGCAACAGAAATGGTTTCATCAATGGTAATGAGTGACTGGCTTATATAATCAAGAAGGTTTTGTTGAAATTTCATAATATTATATTTTGAATGGTGTTTAAAATTAATTTGAGAAAATGAAAAACTGAGTTTCAAAAAGCTGCTGAATGAATAAGACAGCAGCTTTCATAACTGAAACATTTAATATGGTGTGAAAGGTATTTATTGTGATTAGGCGTTTCTCTCCATTTCAAGATCCCAGACTCTGTGCTTAGCTATAGCGTTAATGAATTTATCTGTCTGTTTCCCGTCTTCCCATGTAATAATTCCCGGGTCATCATGTTGTTTTGCCGAGACATTGGAATGATGATAAAGAACCTGCGTATCTGTTCCGAAATAAATAGCTTTACAATGTTTATAAGCTTCATTGATAAAATGCAGAACAAGGTTTTTATTTTCAGTAATCATCAGTTCTTTTACGGAATCTGCTCCTGAGCAGATATAAAGCGCATCAAAACATGCACTGGTTGTATTGCTTAAGGAATGTTTCGGGGTCAGTTCAGCTCCGTCATTGGTTCTTACCTGAGCCAGGCTTGGAGCAATCAATTCAACTTTTGCTCCTTTTGCTTCAAGTTTCGATTTAAGATCATTTATGGCTCCGCCATCAGCACCATTGGCAAGAATAAATCCTATTTTCCGGCTCTTAATAGTATCTTTTACTGTATGTCTCATGCTCAAAGCATCAGAAATTTTTGTTTTAGGTTCTCTTTCTTCACTCTGCAGTTCTGCCATATTGCTATCTGCCGGTAAGCTCTGGTTAGGCCATTCCAGTTTTTTAACTTCTACACCTACTTTTTCTGCAACCCTCCAGGCAAGAAACATATCAATATAACCTAATTGTCCTACCATTCTTTCTCTGATTTCCGGACGGGTTACTTTAGACAATTCAAATATCAAAGCATTCTGCAGGTGCAGTTTCTCTGGTGTCGACTGGCTGTTATAGAATAATTTAGCCTGTGAATAATGATCTACAAAACTTTTACTTCTTTCCCGTACTTTTTCTCCGGAAACTCTTTCCTGCTGGGAAGCAAATCCTCCATCAGACATCATCGCCTGGAAAGGACAACCGCCCCCAATGGAATTCGGTTCATAACTTGTTTTTCCTTTAACAATCTGCTGTCTCATATGCCCATCCCTTTGATTGTTATGAACGGTATTAATGGATCTGTTGATCGGAATTTCATGGAAATTGGGAGATCCCAGTCTCGAAAGCTGAGTATCTGTATATGAAAATAATCTTCCCTGCAGCAGCGGATCGTTGGTGAAATCAATTCCGGGGATGATGTGTCCGGGGTGAAAAGCAACCTGCTCAGTTTCTGCAAAGAAATTATCCGGATTTCTGTTAAGCGTTAATGTTCCAACGATTTCTACAGGAACTTCTTCTTCGGGCACCAGTTTTGTAGGATCAAGAAGGTCAAAATCAAATTTGTGCTCATCTTCTTCAGGAATCAGCTGTACTCCGAAATCCCATTCCGGATAATCGCCATTTTCAATAGCTTCCCAGAGATCTCTTTTGTGAAAATCAGAATCTACTCCTGAAAGAATCTGAGCTTCATTCCAGGTTACGGAATGTACTCCCAATTTCGGTTTAAAATGGAATTTCACAAAATGAACCTTTCCTTCCTCATTGATGAATTTGAAAGAATGTACCCCAAAACCTTCCATCATTCTCAGGCTTCTCGGAATTGCTCTGTCGCTCATGACCCACATAATCATGTGCATACTTTCGGGCATCAATGATATAAAGTCCCAAAAGGTGTCGTGGGCAGATGCTGCCTGTGGCATTTCATTATCAGGCTCAGGCTTTACGGCATGTATCAGATCCGGAAATTTAATGGCATCCTGAATAAAAAATACAGGCATATTATTGGCTACAAGATCATAATTCCCTTCGTCAGTATAAAATTTTATTGCAAAACCTCTTACATCTCTTGCAAGGTCTGTGCTTCCTTTACTTCCTGCAACAGTGGAAAACCTTACAAAAACAGGAGTTTCTTTTCCCAGTTCTGTTAAAAATTTGGCTTTGGTATATCCTGCCAGGCTTTTGCTAAGTTTAAAAACTCCATGAGCACCGGAACCCCGTGCATGAACTACTCTTTCAGGAATTCTTTCATGATCGAAATGGGTAATCTTTTCTCTCAGAATAAAATCTTCCAGCAATGAAGGCCCACGTTCTCCCGCTTTCAGAGAATCCTGATTGTTATTGATCTTTAAGCCCTGATTGGTAGTAAGCTTTTCATTTTCATTAGAAGTACTGTGTACATCCAGCTGTTCTGCTTTTTTATTAGGTTCGTTAGTTTTCATATTCATAATCTTTTTGTGGTTAGTATATTTTCAGAAACAGTTCAATCTGTTTTATTTTTAAGGATTTCCAGAAGCCGTATGATGTACTCTTCTTCCTTCATAACTTTATAATAAGCTGTTTTGGCATACAGGCTGAAAGCGGGAGATTCAAATCTTATTTCATCATCCTTACAGGTTATTTCCGCTGTGTTTTTGATATGAAACTCGCGGATATTAAGGATGTATTCTTCCATATAATTATCTATTACTCCTTTCAGAACTTCACAGGTAGCATTGTTTTTAATCTTTTCCAAAGACTTGATCAGAAAAGCCGTAACTCCGTAAGAATTGATAATAGGCGGGAATAAGGACTCATTTTCTAATGCATTATTCTTATCATTTAATCCGGAATTTTGCAAAGTGTCGTTTTCAAATGTCATATTCAAAAAATGGTATTAGTTATGGGAAGCTTTCAAATATTGTTCAAAATAATGGAGATCGTTTTTATCTTTTATAGACAAATAAAACATGATCTGTTCCGGCTCTTTTAAGCCGATGCTGCCGAAACAGTCAAAATGAGCAATTAATGCCTGTATATTTTCAATATCAATATCTTTCAGAATGACAAATAAAAGAAAGATATTTTCTGTGATCTCTTTAGCATAGATTGCAGCTCCGTCTTCGAAACACTTTCCCGTATGGTCTACTTTTATAAAATCTTTGTGTCTCAATGTTTTTATTATTTTCTGACAGTCCATATATTTTGATTTCATGTTTAAAATAAGCCACATAGAAAAAGCTACATGGCTTATTGTAATTGTATATTTAATTTTCCTGTTCTGCATCAAAATTGATGGATGCTTCTGCAATATCTGTAAGATGAGAATCGGTATCCTCTTCTTCCTGCAGTGTTCTTTCAAGAAGATCTGCTGCCTTATCATGTCCCATGGTGATGGCAAGCTGAGCCAATCCGCCATAAGTGGCAATTTCATAATGTTCTACTTTTTGTGCTGCAATAATCAATGCAACATCTCTTGTTGTAGAGCCGTATTCTGTGGATTTGATCACTTCTTCACCTTCTTCAATAATTCCTTTTATGGCCTTACATTCTTTTTTTTCAGGCTTTTCATCAATAAGCTGGAAAACTTTTTCAAGACGTTTAACGTGTTTCTGGGTCTGAAGGTGATGATCTTCAAAAGCATCTTTCAGTTCTTCGGTTGTAGCAGATTCCTGCATTTTTTCCAATGCTTCAAGAATAGCATTTTCCGCAAAGTAAATATCTTTAAGAGCGCTTACGAAGAACTTGTGAAGTGGTGAACTTTTCATTTCCTCCTTGTTGGCGGTTAACTTGTTTGCCGTTCCTTTTTTTGTGACAGGAACCGCACTGTCTGTTTCTAAAATCTTATTTGGCATGGTGTGAATGGTGTTTATATTTTTAGTGATGGGTATTACAGTCCGTGACTAGTATTAGACGGCAACAGTTGAGTATCGGTAATGTTAAATGAATTCATAAAAAGCAAATGCTTTTTTGCGCGCCTTTTACTAAGGTCTTAAGAAGGTAGTGAAGAATAAGATATCAAATGTATGTCTTAATAAACATTTTTTTTATGACCTGAATCATGTTAAATGATATTAATACAAAATTTTACGGTCTTTTAAACTTAGCATACCTTCTTTCTCCATTTTCTTTAAAGTTCTGATCACAGTTTCTACACGCAGCCCAACAAGATTGGCTAGCTGCTGTCTGGTAAACTCAATATGAAAGCACTGGTGGCAGTCTTCATCATGATAGCTTTTAAGATAATCCAATAACGCTCTCAATCTTTGCGCCGGGTTTTGAGAAGCCATACTCTGCATCATTTTCAGCTTATAAAAAACTTCCTGAGAAAGGCAGGCATTCATTTCCAGTGAAAGATCCGGATTCTGGCTCAGCATTTCAAAGAAATTATTTTTGGGAAGTCTTATAATCTGGGTTTCATCAAGGCAAACTGCATTAATCGGGTAATCCTGATTGAGAAAGAGCATAGCTTCACCAAAACTTTGTTTTTTGCCCAAAATATTATGAATAAACTCCTTTCCGTCTTCATTATAGTTATTAAGCTTTACTTTTCCTACACTGATCTGAAAATAATAAAGCGCATGATCTTCTTCTTTAAAGACAATTTCGCGTTTCTTATAATTTCTTTCTTCTGCCCCGAATGAGTATAGAAGGCTTTCAGGAATATTCATACAGCTTATAGTTTTCATAGCTTTAATTGATTTTTAAGTAATGAAAAACGCAAATAATATACCTAAAATAATTTTTTAGTATAAAATTTTACGGTTTTCAATTCTTAATATCTTGTCTCTTTCCATATGCTTAATGGTTCTTATAGCTGTTTCTACACAAAGCCCCGTCAGACTTGCCATTTGCTGCCTCGTTAACGGAACCAAAAAAGAATAAGGACTCAGATCCTGTTGAAAACTTTTAAGATAATCCATCAATCCCCGAAGCCGTATAGAAGGATTCTGAGATGACAGGCTCTGCATCATAATGAATTTATAATAAAGACGCTGTGAAAGAAAGCTGCTTACTTCCAGCCATAATTCCGGAGACTGTTGCAACAGATTGAAAAAAATAGATTTATGAAGCCTCAGAACAGTACATTCTGTGATCACTTCAGCGTTCATAGGATAAGGCTTTTCTATAAAAAGAATAGATTCTCCACAACTTTCTCCGTTGGATAATATATTTTGGATAAACTCCTTCCCTTCTTCATTGTAATTGTTGAGTTTTACCTCTCCTTTAATAATCTGGTAGTAGTAATTAGGAATATCCCCTTCACAGAATAGAGTTTCTGAAGGGGTATAACGTCTTGCTTCTGCTCCCGCTGAAATCAAAATCTTCTCGTCGATAACCATAATAGCTCTTTTTGGAATTGTTTTCTTCTTCCTATCCTCTTAATCTTAGTAAAAATTGTATTGGTAATCGATTTTGGTATGCATGCAAAAACTGAACCTTTATAAATAATAAAAACGTTAAATAAAGTTAAAATAATTATTAATTTAAATTAGTTTTGATTTTATTGATTAAAATAAACTAATAAAATCACTTTATAGCCGGTTTATTGCAATTTAAATAAGTCTGAAATTTATTGCAACATTTTGGTTTTGAAAGATAAAAGCCCCATTTCTTTATGAAAAAGGGCCTTTTGTGGGCAACACCAAAGGGCGTTGGGCTGCCATTTATAACTGTATTTTTTAATTATTTAGCAAATTTTTTAGTTCCTGCAACACATAAGATCACTCCTATTGTAACACCCAGCATTCCCATGCTTACCTGCTCATGCAGAAGCCATGCAGCCAGTGCCAGACCAAAGAATGGCTGAAGCAGCTGCAACTGGCCTACTGTGGCAATACCACCCTGTGCCAAGCCTTTATACCAAAAGATAAAGCCAATAAACATGCTGAAAAGAGAAATATAAGCCAATCCAAACCATCCCTGGAAACTCACATTCTGAATATCTTTAGGAAAATAAATAAAGAATAAAGGAATCATGATAGGCAATGCTAATACCAAAGCCCATGAAATAACCTGCCATCCGCCTAAAGTTTTGGATAACTTAGCCCCTTCAGCATACCCCATTCCGCATAAAATAACAGCAAGAAGCATCAGAATATCGCCAACGGGAGAAGCAGATATTCCCTGTGAAACGGCATAGCCAATCACGAGAAGACTTCCTACAATCGAAAACAGCCAAAATACAGGATGAGGCCTTTCCCCACCACGAAAAACTCCAAAGATTGCTGTAGCCAAAGGAAGCATTCCAAGAAATACAATAGAATGAGCGGAAGTAAGATACTGAAGAGCCAATGCAGAAAGAAGCGGAAAGCCTATTACACAACCAAGGGAAACCAAAAGCAATGGCACCAGATCTTTTTTGACAGGACGTTTTTCTTTACCCAACCATAATACAATAAGTGCTAAAACTCCCGCAACTGCCGCACGAACGATGGTTACAAAAGTAGGACTCATTTCCATTACGGCTAATTTTGTTGCCGGTAATCCGCCACTGAATAGCACTACGCCAATAAAACCATTAATCCAGCCGCTTATATTTTCATCTTTTGATAATTGTTTTGTCATCATTTTATTCGAGCTTTTAATTGATGGTTCAAAATTAGAAAGGATAGTTAGATAAACACAGTATCAGTTTTGTATATTTGCATGAGCACAGTTTAAAAATATGAGCAAAGAATTCTTATATACAGAAATTGCAGACGGAATTGCAGGACAGATCAGAAATGGCATTTTAAAGGCGGGGGACAAACTTCCTTCAGTCAGAATGTTGTGTAATGAACATCAGGTGAGCATGAATACGGCCAAACGTGTTTTCCTTGAGCTGGAGTCCCAGTCTTTGGTAGAATCTAAACCTCAATCCGGTTATTTTGTAAGCCAGCTGCTGTCTGCAAAACTTCCTTTGCCGGAAGTAAGCCGACCTTCATTGATTGCCAATAATGATGAACCGGATGAGCTGATCAGTAAAGTATATGAAAATATGGGTAAAAAAGACCTTACCTTTTTCTCTATCGGAATTCCATCTGGAGATCTGCTGCCTCAGGCTAAACTCAAGAAAGAAATTGTAAACGCTATCAGAGAATTAAAAGAAGGAGGTACAGAATATGAAGAACTTCAGGGAAATCTGAAGCTCAGAAGAATGATTGCTATACGGTCTCTGCAATGGGGAGGAAATCTGAGTGAAAACGATTTGATTACTACCAATGGCGGAATGAGTGCCCTTTCTTTCTGCTTAATGGCTTTAGGAAAACCAGGAGATACCATTGCGATTGAAAGTCCCTGCTATCCCGGAATCCTGCAGCTTGCCAACGGATTAGGCTTAAAAGTACTGGAACTTCCTACCCATCCTATGACCGGAATTGAAATTGAAGCTCTGAAAAAAGTAATTCCGAAAATAGATATCTGCCTGCTCATTCCCAATTTCAATTCGCCTTTGGGAAGCTGCATGCCTGATGAAAATAAAAAGGAAATTGTAAAGATACTTTCTGAAAATAATATTCCACTGATAGAAGATGATGTCTACGGAGACCTTTATTTTGGTTCCAGCCGTCCAAAATGCTGTAAATCTTTCGATAAAGACGGAAACGTACTGTATTGCAGCTCTATTTCAAAAACACTGGCTCCAGGTTATCGTGTAGGCTGGATTGCTCCGGGAAAGTATAAAGATAAAATTCTTAAGCTTAAACTTCTGCATTCCACCTCTTCTATTTCGATTGTGAATGAAGCTGTTGCCAACTTTTTGAAGTCAGGAAAATATGAAAAACATCTTCATCAGCTTCGCAGAACATTACAGTTCAATTATCAGAATTATGTTCAGACGATTGCTGAATCTTTTCCGGAAGGAACCAAAACCAGCCGTCCGCAGGGAGGACTTTCTTTATGGGTAGAATTTGATAAAAAAATAAGAACCACAGAATTATATGATCTCGCCATCAGACAAAATATCAGTATTGCTCCCGGAAGAATGTTTACCTTTCAGAACCAGTTTGAAAACTGCATGAGACTTTGCATAGGACTTCCATGGACTGAAAATACCCAGGAAAAGCTTACACAGATTGGAAATCTTGCGAAAAAGATTTATTTAAAATAAGGAAGATGAAGGATGGAAGATGGAAATTATTGTAGTCTTAAAAAAATTATCTCAATTTTCATTGATAATGTAAAGGATATCTTACAGCTCTTTATTCACCAGAACTTCAAGCCTCCTTCTTCCATCTCCCAGCTTTTTTTATTTATTATCCGGAACGAAATTTTTCCTTGCCAGTTCTTTTCTTACACGGCTCAAACTTTCAGGTGTAATTCCAAGATAGGAAGCAATCATCCATTGTGGAACTCTCAGAAGTAAATCCGGATACATTTTAATGAATTTCATGTATCTTTCTTCTGCCGTTTCTCCCAACAAAGAATTGATCCTGTTCTGAAGACTTCTGATATGTTTCTGAAGAAGAAAATCACTTCTTTCAATACTGTTCGGGAACTGTTCCACTAACTTATTAAAGAAATCAGGGTGAAGGAACAGAACTTCCGAATCTTCCACTGCTTCTATATAATAAATGGATTTTTCATTGAAATAAAGACTGCTTCGGTCAGAAATCAGCCAGCTTTCAGGGGCAAATTGTATAATATGTTCCTTTCCGTTTTTATCAATAGAATACATCTTTATCAGACCTTTTTCTACAAAGAAAATATGACGGCAGATTTCGCCATACTGAAGAAGAAACTGATTTTTAGGAATCTTCTTTACTTCATAGTGAAGGCTGCAGGTGTTCACATTTTGAAGGGGAACATTCAATACTTTGGCTAAATAATTATTTATATTCTTCATGATACAATCTGGCTTAAAGAAATATCCTGGTGTGAAGCGTTGTTTACAGCCTTTCCATTTTCTATTACAATCAACTGCGGACTTTCGTGTCGGATCTCAAAATCCGCTGCTATTTTGTTAGAAACAGGTCTGTGGGCCAATAAATCCAAATAGTATATGTGTACCTCCTGATCAGAATTTTCAATTTCTTTTTCAAAGTTTTTCAATACTGTTCTGCTGATAAAACAGCTTGTTGAATGTTTAAATATCGCTATTTTATTCTGAAAAGAATCTTCTATTGCTTTTGCAAGATCTTCTTCAGACTCTATCTTTTTCCAGAACGTTTTCTGTTCCGGGGCTTCGCTTTTTCCACCAAATATTTTATCAAAAAAACTCATACATTAAATTGTTTTAGATGATGATCAAGATGTTTGTACTCTAAAAATGTCCAGTCTTTCTCAGTCATTTTACCGAATAATCTGTGGCGGTCGGGCAGCGTGTGTATTTCACAAGCTTCCCGGAACTCCTCCAGCGTTTTCAGCAGATTGGTTTTTGAACCATCAAAATCACACTCAAAATTAACGATTAGTTTTTGAAAAGTAGGCATGTTTCTGGGAATTCCATTGTTGAAAACATACATTTCTATTTTAGTAAATTTCCCAATGGACTCAAACAGGACGTTAATACGCGGAAGTTCAAGCTTTCCCAATGCTACCTGAAGAACAAGATCACAATGCTTCAGCATTTGACACACGTTCATTTTACCCCACTTTCCGGTGGAGTTTTCAGATAACAAGGAAATTCTGTTGATAATTCCCTGATAATATATGGGATTATTAAGATGTTTTCTTACCAACCTTTTTCTGTCTTCAGATTTTCAATATGAGCAAAATGATGATTGCAATGCCAAACGTATAAAGCAAGACTTTCTCTTAAGTTATAGTTTTTATTGTGTTCGGGATGATGAAAAGTTCTTTCAAATTGTTTATTGGTAAGGCTTTTAAGAAGTGTCACCCATCTCTGATGTGTTCCCTTCAGCATTCTCATAGCTGGTTTTACAGGCATATGAAAACTGTCCTGCAGCTCAGCCCATTTGGCTTCATCATAAGGTTTTATGGTAGGATTATCTTCTGTAAGCGCCAGTTTAAAACGGATAAAACTGTTCATATGACTGTCTGAAAGATGGTTTACAAGTTGTCTTACCGTCCAGCCCCCTTCTCGGTAAGGAGTATCCAGCTGGTCGTCTGTAAGATGTTCAATGAGATTTTTCAGTTTTCCGGGAAAGTCTTTGATCACTTTGATATAAGTATCCAATGTGGTGTCACAAATGTTTTCAGGAGCTTCAAACTGGCCTATTGGAAACTTTTTTTTCTCTAAATCGCTCATTGTTCAAGGGTTTTTAATTTTTAATTATTGCCGATTTGTCCTGTCATTATGTATCAGGACAATGTAAAAAGATCAGCTTGCGCGAATTTATCAAAAATTCAAGAATTTAAAGTGAATAAAGCATTAATTGTACCGATAATGATTTTTGTGGTACCGATTTTTTCAATAAAAAAGGTTTCAATTGTATAAACTGAAACCTTTTTTATTTATCATGAAAGATTAATATCCGTGTAAATCAATACCTTCTGTTCTTTGCAGCGTCACTTTTCTGCCCATTTTCTTTTGAATGACTCTGAAATGCTGCAATTCATCATCCGTCAGAATACTGATTGCGGTTCCTTTTTCATTGGCACGTCCTGTTCTACCAATTCGGTGAATATAATCTAGTGGAGAACGCGGCAATTCGTAATTGATGACACATGGCAGAGATTCTATATGAATTCCACGACCAATTAAGTCGGTAGCTACCAAAATCTGAGCGCCGTCTACCTTGAATTCTTCCAGGTTATTCCTTCTTGCACCTTGCGATTTCTGGCTGTGAATTGCTACGGCTTTTATTTTATTCTTTTTAAGCTTCTCTACCAGATTATCTGCAGATCTTGTGGAGGAAACAAAAACTAACGCTTTTTCAACCTTCTTTTCTTTAATTAAATATCTTAAAAAAGGACCTTTATTTTCCGGAGAAACGTGGTAAGCAAGTTGTTCAATATGATCAATTTCAACTTCTTCTTTTTTGATTTCAATAATCGTAGGATTGATAGAAAGACGTTCTTTCATTTCAGCAACCTTATCATTCAGAGTCGCCGAAAATAGGATAGTCTGTTTTGCAACAGGCATCATGGCAAAGAGCTTATTCATTTCTTCACCAAATCCTAACTGAAACATTTTATCAGCTTCATCAATCACCAAATGTTTAATTCCTGAAATGCTTAATGCATTATGATCAATTAAGTCCAGCAAACGTCCCGGAGTTGCAATCAAAACTTCTATCCCAAACATGCCTTTCATCTGTGGGTTGATGGAAACACCTCCGTATACAGCCATTGTGCGAACTTCTCTCTTCAGGTTTTCGGTAAAAGCCCTGCAGACTTCATCTATCTGAATCGCCAGCTCACGCGTAGGAACCAATATTAAAGCCTGAACATTACGGTCTTTTTTAACTTCTGCATTCTGCAACTTTTCTAAAATCGGCATCACAAAACAAGCCGTTTTCCCGGAACCTGTCTGTGCAATTCCCATCAGATCTTTCCCCTGCAAAATAACGGGAACAGCCTGCTCCTGAATGGGAAACGGTTTTAAATACCCTAACTTTTTAACAGAACGAATAATATTGTGTGATAATCCTAAAGACTCAAATGACATAAAAAATACTTATTTCCGGCAAAGATACGTTATTGATATTTGGTTTATGCCTTAAAACCTAATACAATGCAGACAAAGTTTAATTATTTTAATTTCTAACTTCTTTATTCCAGGAGAATTAAAAATTGATATTGCCGATTTGTCCGATAATTCGGTTTTGGACAAATTTTTGTGGATTAGTTTTGTAAATTTATCAAAAATTCGAGAATTTAAAATATGAAAAAAGCATTAATAATAGTCGATGTACAGAATGATTTTTGTGAAGGCGGAGCACTTGCAGTACCTGGAGCAAACGAAATTATTCCCTATATCAATCTCCTGATGGAGGAAAATGAATATGATCAGGTAGTTCTTACACAAGACTGGCATCCGGCAGGTCATAAGAGTTTTGCAAGCAGCAATGGCAGAAAGGTAGGAGAAAGTATTATTTTAAATGGTGTTCCACAGTTTATGTGGCCGGATCACTGTATTCAGGGAACTTTTGGGGCAGAATTCCACAAAGATCTGAACAGAGATAAAGTAACCCACATTGTACAAAAAGGTAAAAATATAGAAATAGACAGCTACAGCGGTTTCCAGGATAATAATCACTTTATGAAAACCGGTTTGGATGACTTCTTAAAATATCATGATATCCAATTGGTTGAAATAGTAGGGCTGGCATTAGATTATTGCGTTAAATTCACAGCACAGGATGCTGTAGCCAGCGGATATGTAACTTGTCTTCATTTCAACGGAACGCGTGCTGTAAACGTAAAACCGGACAACGCCAGAGATGCTATTTATGACATGATTGAAAAAGGAGTGACAGTTCTGGGGTAATTATGAATTATAAATGATGAGTTATGAATTTTTAGATTCACAGCTTAATACAATAAAAAGCGCAGAATTTTCTGCGCTTTTTATTGTTTTTATCCTAAAATCCTTTTTGAAAAAATGATATAAGCTAGAGCCCTGAATTTGTCATTCATAATTCATAACTCATCATTTATCATTATTTTAAAGCATTTTAAGGTTGTTTACTTCCAGTTCGGTAAGGATTCTCCAGTGTCCTCTCTTGATATTCTTCTTCGTTAATCCTGCAAACATTACTCTGTCTAAAGATTCTACCTCGTACCCTAATCTTTGGAAAATTCTTCTGATAACACGGTTCCATCCGATGTGGATCTCAATTCCGATTTCGTTTTTAGGCTTTCCTTCAATGTATGAAATCTGATCTACAACTGCTACTCCCTCATCAAGACGGATTCCTTCTGCAATAAGACGTAAATCTTCACCAGTAAGCTTTTTATCTAACGTTACATGATAAATTTTCTTAGCATCAAAAGATGGATGCGTCAGTTTTTTCGTCATGTGCCCGTCATTTGTCAATAAAATAACTCCTGTTGTAGAACGGTCAAGTCTTCCCACTGGGAAAAGTCTGTATGGAGAAGCGTTCGCTACAAGATCCATTACCGTTTTTCTTGCTTTATCGTCTTTTGTAGTAGAAATATAACCTTTTGGCTTATTCAAAAGTACATAAACAGGTTTTTCAGGAGTAATGTTTTGTCCGTCAAAAACTACTCTGTCTGTTTTCTGTACCTGATATCCCATTTCAGTTACTACCTTTCCGTTTACTTCTACCAATCCCTGGGTAATCAGCTCATCAGCTTCTCTTCTGCTGCAGATCCCGGAATTAGCAATATACTTATTAAGACGGATGCTGTCTTTATGAACGTCTTTTTCAATTTTGTTCAGTCTTCTTTTCTGAACAAAAGATCTTGTTTTGTCGTCATTTCTTTCATCTCCGTTAGAGGGTCTTCTTCCGTATTTCAGACTGCCTCTTTCATACTTA
Source organism: Chryseobacterium sp. 7 (assembly GCF_003663845.1). NCBI lineage: Bacteria > Pseudomonadati > Bacteroidota > Flavobacteriia > Flavobacteriales > Weeksellaceae > Chryseobacterium > Chryseobacterium sp. 7. The sequence goes on along the minus strand of NZ_RCCA01000001.1, from coordinate 2,140,041 downwards.
TCTCTGGTATCGAAATTTTTTCCGCCTCTTTTAGGTTTACCGAAAGATTTTTTCTCATATCCTTCACTTTTGTTCGTGATGTAAGGTTTTCTTTCAGATTTTGAACCTGAATCTTCATTGGAATTTTCGAAACTGTCTGTATTTCTTTTGAAAGGTTTCTTTTCAAATCTTGAGTTGGATCCCTGATGTTCTGGTCCTTTTCTTCCTTCGTCTTTAGAAAACGGTTTCTTAAAAGGCTTTGATCCTGAAGAATTTCCAGATCTGGAAGCACGAGAATCATCAGAACTTTTCTTGGTTGAAATTCTTGGTCTCTTTGGTCTGTCTGAATTATTATTATCTCTGCTCATTCTAAAAATTTCTGCAAAGATAGTAATTTAGTTACGAGTTAAAAATTAAGAATCATAACTTTGCACTATAGTTTACATTTTTAACTTTACATAATATAGAAGATGATAACAATATTAAACGATAATTTTTCTCAACTCAATGCGTTTCTTCATGAAAAAACTTTCAGTAAAATCTTCATCCTGGTAGATGAAAATACACATGAATACTGTCTTCCTATTCTTTTAGGCAATATGGAAACAGACCTTGGTTTTGAAATTTTAGAAATTGAAGCCGGAGAAGAAATGAAAAACATCCAGACTGCCAATCAGCTTTGGGAAATTCTTACGGAAATGCAGGCGGACAGAAAAGCACTGGTTATTAACCTTGGCGGCGGTGTAATTACGGATATGGGAGGATTTGTTGCATCTACATATAAAAGAGGAATCCAGTTTATCAACATCCCCACTACCCTTTTATCAATGTGCGATGCTTCTATAGGAGGAAAAACAGGTATTGATCTGATGCATTATAAAAATATGGTGGGAACTTTCGCATTTCCGGAACAGATCTTTATATTCCCGAAATTCTTAGAAACATTACCTTTTAAAGAATTAAGAAGCGGATTCGCAGAAATGCTGAAACATGGTTTAATTGCTGATAAAAATCATTGGGACCAACTGATTCAGATCCGTAAGCTGGAAGTAGAAACGGTAATTCCGCATATTCAGACTTCTATGAATATTAAGCAAGTGGTTGTAGATCAAGATTTTCATGAACAGAATATCAGAAAAACCCTGAATTTTGGACACACCATTGGCCATGCCGTAGAAAGCTTATGTTTGCAGCAAGGAAATCCTATCCTTCACGGTGAAGCAGTGGCTATGGGAATGATTGCAGAAGCTCATCTTGCTTATCTTGAAAATCTTATTTCTGAAGAAGATGCAAAAGCCATCATTGAAAATGTTCAGAGATACTACCCTTACCTTGATATCAGCGATTTTAAAGATGAAGATATTACTGCATTATTACTAAATGATAAGAAGAATACAGACAGCAAAATCAATTTCTCTCTGCTTTCCGGAATTGGTTCTTGCACGTATGATCATCAGTCTAGTCAGGAAAATATCCTTGAATCACTTTCTTTTTACAGAAAATTGAATGATGCTTAATAATTTTCCGGAAAAATAAATTCGTTTTTAAATAGTTTTTGACAAAATTGTCAATTTAGACCACATCTAAACAAATGTTTATTTAAAATTACAACTAATTGATATCCAAATGAATATTTCAAAAATCACTTAAACACTAAGTGATTTTTTTATTGATTTTAGTCATAAAAAATATTTTTGGCAAGCAATTTGAAAGATACTCTGCGTTCAACTGAAAATGCTGAACAGTAGTAAAATTTAAAATTAAGAAAGAGTAAAATTAAAAAATTAAAGTTATGAAAAAGTTAATTTTAGGATTAGCGTTAACTGCAGGAACATTCGCATTCGCTCAACAGACAGGAAACACATCTTCTAATCCGGTAACATTCGGGGTAAAAGGAGGTATGAACGTATCTTCACTTTCAAAAGACAGTGGTCTTGATGATCAGAAATCTAAAATAGGGTTTAATGCAGGTGTATTTGCTAACATTCCATTAGCAGCTTCATTCAGTGTTCAGCCGGAGGTACAATATTCTCAATATGGTAATAAATCAGATTATACATTAGCAGGAACAAAATATTCTGCTTCTACTAAATTAGATTATATTACGGTACCTGTAATGTTCCAGTATAACCTGATCCCTAATCTTTATGTGGAAGCAGGTCCGGAATTCGGTTTCATGGTAAGTGCTAAAAACAAGTTCAAAAATGAATCAACCGGGCAGTCTAATACTACAGATAACTACAAAGACAATCTGAATACATTTAACTTTGGTATCGGTCTTGGTGCTGGATATTATTTCACTCCAAACTTAGGGCTTACCGCAAGATATGTTGCAGGTTTAACGGATGTAGCGAAAAACAGACCTAGTGGATCTGATGCTACAAGAAACAACCTATTCCAGGTAGGTTTAGCTTATAAATTCAAATAAGCTTACCCATTCACTAACAAATTTTATATTCAATAGAAAAAGATCAGATTAATTCTTTAATCTGGTCTTTTTTTATGTTAAAATAATATTATCCCGGAAAAAGCTGATGAATAAAGAAGTAGAAGTAATATTTAACTTTGGCACGCTGTTTGATTGCTAATGAAATGTTAAATAAAACTTAAAAACTATTAAAATATAAACTTATGAAAAAGTTAATTTTAGGCCTGGCTCTAGTAGCAGGTACTTTCAGTTTCGCTCAGAAGACTTCAACTTCTACTGCTGCATCTTCTCCAGTTAGATTTGGATTAAAAGCAGGTCTTAATATCTCTAGTATTTCAAACAGTGATTTAAATTCAAAAGCTGGATTCTATGGTGGTGTTTTTGCAAACATTCCTGTAGCACAGGACTTCTCTGTACAGCCGGAAGTATTATATAGTGGTTTAGGTGGTAAGTATAAAGGTAATAGTGATATAAAACTAAATACAGATTATATCGCAGTACCTGTAATGTTACAGTATAACCTTATTCCTAACCTATATGTAGAAGCTGGTCCTCAATTCGGGTTCCTTATCAGTGCTAAAGGAAAAGGTAACGGAGCTTCGGTTGACGTTAAAGACAATTTCAAGACTTTTGATTTTGGTCTTGGTCTAGGAGCTGGATATTATTTCACACAAAATATTGGGGTGAATGTAAGATATACTGCAGGATTATCTGATATCCCTAAAAACAATACAGGTGATGCTTCAAGAAACGGAGTATTCCAGATTGGTTTAGCTTATAAATTCTAAGCTTTTAAAAGCAAACTTTCTAATCAATACAAAGTCGGATTATTTTAATCCGGCTTTTTTATTTTTCATTTATTTTGGCAAGGAATTTGCGTATTGAGTAATGATTGTACTCTACTGCGGAAATTTCCAACTTATGATTTCTGTTTTTACAATGAAATAGGTATTGCTTCAGTTGATTTGTCAATTGAAGTTCAATATTAAAAATCTAACTATTACCATTTTAAACTTTTTAACGGGAACTGCATTGAGTTGGTTTAATACTTTACAGTGCAAAGCAAATACTTTAAAAGTATTTTGCTTCATAATTAGATACATTTTGATTTCAATAGAAAAGGTCAGGTTTATTAGTTTAAGTCTGACTTTTTCGCTTTTCAGTATGATTTTTATCACTTCTACTATTTGTGGCAGATCTTTTGCCGCGAAAAAGAAAATTTTAAACTTTAACCATGAAAAAGATATTTCTAGGACTTACTTTAGCCGGATCACTTTTAATGAACGCTCAGGAAAAGGAGCAGCCGGCAACTTCAAAATCTCCTGTCAGATTTGGGGTAAAAGCAGGATTCAATGCATCTACATTTAGTGATAGCAACAATGAATACAGTGATTATAATGAAAAAGTAAAACTAGGTTCTCACGTGGGTGTATTTGTCAATATTCCTGTTGCAGAAAAATTCAGTGTGCAGCCTGAACTTCTTTTTAGCCAAATGGGCTCTAAAACAGAAGAAAAGTATACCTATATGTCTGTATCAGATGCTTATTTAATAAGACAGGAATTCAGCTATACAACCAATTTGAATTATCTTACTCTTCCTATGATGGTTCAGTACAAAATTCTTCCTCAGCTGTATGTAGAGGCAGGGCCGGAATTTGGGTATCTTTTAGGAGGAAAATCGAAAGGGGATCAAAAAACCGAAAATACGTTTGGAGGTACTACAACCGTTAGCAGTAATAGCTTTTCAAATAAAATTCCAATGGAGCTTTACAAAAGGTTCAATTTTGGGATAGGCATTGGTGCAGGGTATTATTTTACCCAAAATTTTGGAGTGACTGCAAGATTTACGGCGGGGATCACGGGTCTTTTTAAGAACAATGATTATAACAATAAAATAAGAAACAATGCGCTTCAGATTGGAGTGGCTTATCAATTTAAATAGCGATATTTATTATTTTCAAAACTGATGCCGGACTGAAAAAGCCTGGCATTTTTTATTTCTGCATCTAAAAACGATCCGGATGGTTCATCATTTGGCTAAAACTGCTTTAATTTTTTCTTTTTTTAATCATTTCAATGATCGGCAATAATATATTTCAAGCATTGAGTTTTTTGTATAAAATATAGAGTATGGCATTATATTTATTCATCAAAAAGGGAAAAACATTAAGAAAACACATTCTTAAAACAACCTGTAAAGCCCTTTAAATGAGCCTTTTTCGACTTTGGCAAGCAATTTGCAAAATAATTGAAGTCTGACTGAAAAAATCATCCGACACACAAATAGTAAAATTAAAAAATAAAATTATGAAGAAGTTATTTTTAGGATTAGCATTAACTGCTGGTACGCTAGCTTTTGCTCAGGAAACAGAAACAAAGACAGAGACTAAAACAGTAAATGCATCACCTCTAAAAAAAGATGTTCAACCCGTTAGATTCGGTATTAAAGCAGGGGGAAACTCAGCTTATTTTAGTGAGCAGAAGTTTGGTATTAACAGCCAGCAAATAGGTTTCCATGCAGGTGCATTCGTAAATATTCCACTTTCAAAACAATTCAGCATCCAGCCAGAGGTTTTATATAACCAAATGGGAGCGAAAGATGTATTCTCTTCTACGGAAACAGACAATGGAATTACCAATGTAAAGACTAAGGTAGAAGGCAGAGCAAAGATGAACTACATTTCAGTTCCGCTAATGGTTCAAATGAGACCTATTGACAAGTTTTATATTGAAGCAGGGCCTGAATTCAGTTATTTCATCAATGGAAAAACTAAAGGAGAAACGAGTGTAGCAAGTACTACAGGAGGTGTTACAACCACTACTACAAGTTCAAATACTGAAGATATCAACAAAGATGATATCAACAGATTCAACTTTGGATTAGGTCTTGGTCTAGGATATGATATCACTCCAAATATTGGTATCAGTGCAAGATATGTAAACAGCTTGACAAAAATTGAAAAGAGCAGACCTGCCGCTGAAAATAACAACAGAGTATTTCAGTTAGGACTGAACTATAAATTCTAATTAAAGAACCAATTTTTAACCGAAGTGCATTAACCTGCACGCATAAAATAGCCGGAAGAATTTCTTCCGGCTATTTATTTATATCATATTAATTGTTATTCAAATATTCTCGGATCATCACTGATCACCCCATCTATTCCCATCTCTTTAAGTTCTTTTACTCTTTCTTTGGTATTCACCGTCCAAGGGATTACTTTCATGCCTAATGTATGGCATTCCTTTACTAATTCGGGTGTAACGAGGTTATGTTCCGGGCTGTAAATAGTCGGGGTAAAGCTTAGGAATTTCATATCTCCAGCCACTCCACTCATATGATTAGGATACATTTTGAACTTTTCCACAGGAATTTGTTTAAAATAAGACCGCTGCTGAGCCCGTTTTTTATCATCTACTTTTTCTACCAGTAAAGCGGTCATGATTTTAGGATATTCTTTATGAAGTATTTCCAGTGTTCTGGGATCAAAAGACTGGATAATCACTCTGTCCTGAATCTTTTTTCCGATAATAATTTTCATCATCAGATTTACAAATTCTTTCGGTTCCGGATGCAATATCTTGTCAGAGAAAGGACGGGTTTTTGTTTCTATATTATAAAAAGGCAGTGGTCTCTTCAATTCACGGGCGTATGCTTCACATGCATCTATAACGTCTGAGAAAAGAGGTTTCTGAACCTTTATTTTCTTTTGATCAGGATAGTTATTCAATTTCTTTAAGCCTACGTCAAATGTTTTAATCTTTGCATAAGGCATTTCATAAATTTTATAATAAAACCCTGAATCCTTGGGGATATAGGTTCCATCCGGTTTCGTGACTAATTCTGGTGAAAGAAAAGCATCGTGGGAAAGAATTACTTTTTTATCTTTTGTGATAGCAAGATCCATTTCCAGGGTGTTAACATTCATTTTCAGGGCATTTTTCATCGCCGGAATATTTTCCGGGTAGAGAGATTTTCCTCCGCGATGTGCCTCGTTATCGAAAGTTTGTGATGAATAAAGCTGGGCAAATACCATCAATATTCCTGTGAAAAATGCATGTTTCATATCCTGAAGTTTTAATCCAACAAAATTAAAACTCCATTATATAATGTATACTACAGAAATATTAAGCTTTTGCTACATTTAAATACAAAAGAACCGGACTATAAGCCCGGCTCTTTTTATTTTTGCTATTTCAGTAAAGAGATTAGTTGAATAAATCTACCTCCTCTCCTTTTCCTACAGGATATTCTTCTGTGAAACATCCGAAACAGTGATTAGCTGATCCTAAAATCACTTTCAGGTTGTCTATGCTTAAAAACTCCAGGGAATCAACACCCAGATAGTTTTTAAGTTCTTCTGTAGACATGTTGGCGGAGATCAGATCATCTTTAGAGGGAGTATCAATTCCTAAATAACATGGGGCAATAATGGGTGGAGAAACACTTCTGAAGTGGATCTCTTTTACGCCTGCATCTTTTAGGATTTTAACCAGCCTTTTAGATGTTGTTCCACGAACGATAGAATCATCAATGATTACTACTTTTTTATCTTTCATCTCAGAGATGATCGGGTTCAGCTTAAGGTTTACTACCCTTTCTCTCATTTCCTGTGTAGGAACGATGAAACTTCTTCCGATATATCTGTTTTTGATCAACACAGGACGGAAAGGTATTCCTGAAGCTTTTGAGAAACCAATAGCAGCGGGAACTCCGGAATCAGGAACTCCAATTACCAAATCTGCTTCTACAGGAGCCTGCTCCCAGATTTTCTCACCAGATTTTTCTCTGATCTCATATACATTGATGTTTTCTAATGTAGAGTCAGGTCTTGCAAAATAAATGTATTCAAAAGAACAGATTCTCTGCTTTCCTTTCGCCTCATCCATCATATAAGAATGAAGTTTCCCAGGTTCGTTTTCATTGGTATAAATGATCTCACCAGGAAGGATATCACGTACATACTGAGCGCCTACAGCATCCAGTGCTACAGATTCTGAAGCCACTACGTAAGATCTTTCGTCGATAGCTCCTAAAACCAATGGACGGATTCCGTTGAAGTCTCTGAATGCAAAGAATTTATTTCTGGTCATCCCCACCACAGAATAAGCTCCTTCGATCTTTTCCATGGTTGCTTTGATAGCTCCACGAAGACCTAAATCAAGGTTTTTCTGAATCAGTCTCAGGATTACTTCAGAATCGGAAGTTGCTCTGAATACTACGCCTTCAGCTTCTAATTCTGCTTTTAATTCTTTGGCATTGGTAAGGTTACCGTTGTGTGCTATAGAAAGTATAATCTGGTCATATTCGTTTTTCGCGAAAAATGGCTGGAAGTTATATTTCTTTTTATCTCCTGCAGTGGTATAACGGGTATGCCCAATTGCAGAATTTCCCATAAAAGTTTCAGGTTCCTGAATGTCTTTATAAACATCCAAAACCAGTCCTTCGTCTTTCATATTGGTGATCCTTCCTTCTTTTAGAACGGAAATACCACAAGCTTCCTGACCTCTGTGCTGTAATGCAAAAAGCCCGAACTGTGAAAGCGAGAAAGTATCCAGATCACTATCCGAATACAATCCGAAGATCCCACATTCTTCATTAGGAGCATCTAATCTTTCCTCTTCCTGAGTTCTGAAAAGATTCCTTCCGTAAGTCTGGGTTTCAAACTGTTTTAAATATTCACTTTTATGAATGTCTAAACTTTTCATTTCTATTTTTTCTAATTGTAGATCTTAGAAGTCAGATTTCAGATTTCAGACTAAAAGCTAACTTCAAACTTTAATTTTGTTTTAACTAACAAAGTATTTTCAGTACCAGCATCTGATATCTGAAATCTAGTATCTGAAGTCTTATTTCTGTAAAAGATTTTTAAGACGATTATAGATTTCAACATAAGCTTCTGTAACTTCTCCTAAGTCTCTTCTGAATCTGTCTTTATCTAATTTCTTCATGGTATCTTTATCCCAAAGTCTGCAGGTATCAGGAGAGATTTCGTCTGCAAGAATGATTTCTCCGTCTGAAGTTTTACCTAATTCGATTTTGAAATCTACCAGGATGATATTAATTTTGTCAAACAGGTCGATAAGGATATCATTGATGTCTGAAGATAGCTCATACATTTCGTCAAGCTCTTCGTAAGTAGCTGCTCCTAAGAAAACGGCATGGTGATCATTGATAAGCGGATCTCCCAACTCATCTTTTTTGTAGCAGATATCAAAAATGGTTACCGGAGATTTTATTCCTTCTTCCACTCCTAATCTTTGCGCCATACTTCCGGCAGAATAGTTTCTTACTACCATTTCCAAAGGAATGATAGATACTTTTCTTACCAGCTGCTCTCTTTCGTCTAATTTCTTGATGAAATGAGTTTTGATCCCTTTCTCATTTAAGTATTCAAAAATAAGGGTTGTAATGGCATTATTCATTTCCCCTTTAAGATCTACCTGACCTCTTTTTTGAGCGTTAAATGCTGTAGCATCGTCTTTGAAACGTACTACTACTTCATCAGGATTATCGGTAGCAAATACCTGTTTTGCTTTCCCCTCGTACAACATTTCTTTCTTTTGACTCATAATTTTACTTTCTAAATTGTAGTTAGATTTATTGATTTATTTTATTATTATTCCTGTTAAGACAGCCAGTCCAAAACTCAGCAGTGTACCAATTAATACATATTCTGTAAGCTTTCTCTGTTTTGCCTGTGCAAGGTCACTGAATCTGAAAACAGATTTGGCAGCCACCATGAAACCTACGCCTTCCCAATGATTCACCATAATAAAAGTGAAGACCAGCAGACGTTCTAAAATTCCGATATATTTTCCGGCACTTGATAAAGATTCGGTTTGAATAGTGTTGGGGCCATCCGGAGCGGGCGTCCATGATGACAATAAGATTTTGATAAAAATAGAAGCAGGCGTTGTCAAAAACAATGCAGCCATAATTATTTTTAAAAATTCCTGATCCTGTAAAAATCCGAAGCTGAATTCCTGGAAATAAAATGACACTCCGCCAATCACCAGAACATGCAGCAACTGATCTATGAAAAACAATCTTTTTTTAGTCTTTACATTTTGAAATGTAAGTTTTGCCGCATCAATAATAAAGTGAGTGATTCCCACTAAAACAGCTACCCACCAAAGCTGAAGGTCCCAAAGAAAAATAAGACTTAAAACCGTATGAATCAGAATATGAATGTATAAAAACTTACTTTTCAGTTTATAGTTCTCCTTATCTGCAACCCATGAATTTGGCTGAAGTATAAAATCTCCAAGTAGATGTGCCAATATGAGTTTGATGAAGATCATGCCTATAGTTCTGAGATTTTCTTTCTGAAATACTGATTGGTTTCCACGATGAGCTCATAGTTGGCTCGTTTCAGCCTCTGGCTTACAGAAGACTGTGAAATAGCAAATCTCTTAGCAAGATCTTCCTGTGTGATATCCTGATTCATGATCATTTCATGAATAATCTCTGAAGTAGCCATCGTCCAGTTATCAAAATCTTTGGACGACCATTTCAATAGGATATTAAGGTCTCTGTCTACAGAATCGCTGGATGTTTTAATGGCAACGGTATGCCCGTCGTTCTTAAGATCATTAAGAAGTCTTCCGGAATTGACGTAAGCTGTGCCGTTAGATTCCGTTATTTTCTCAGAAGAGAAACTTTCTTCACCTATACCTATGGCCATCCTTACATCCAAATTTTCCTGACTTTTAATAAGAGATTTTATGGCTAGAAAACGCCAGAAAACGTCATCAATCTTGCATTTGAACTGAAACTCATCTCCTCTGTAGATTTCCCATGTGCCGGGAGCGCTTCCCCATTTTTCGAGAAGATGTTTAAGTCTGGTAATCCAAACTTCAGTATCCGCATGCTGTGAATTTATAATATCACCGGTAATGACCGCTATCATACTGCAAATATAAGCATAATTACTTATATATAAAAGATATAAGCAGAAACACTTATAGATATTGATTATTAGCGAATCAGCTTATATCAATTATGCAGTAAATATAAGGTTTTTAAGGCTTTACCAAAAACTATAAAAAAGTAAAAAATTGACAAATATTCTTTCATTACATTTACCTTAACTCCACATTTTCTCTTTATTTTTAATGAAGAAGCTTATTCCTGCTATCCGCTCATACTCCTCGCTCCATCGCTTTCATCCTGATCCAACCGCTTGCTGTGGGGTAACCGCTTCTATCAGGGCTAAAACAATCATTGAGAATAAAGCGAGGCAATCTCTTGAATCATTTCTACACCCTATAAAAATAAACCTAACAGGTTTTAAAAACTTGTTAGGTTTGACTCGTTAAATCTTCGTGAAAATAATCTTGACAAGTTTAAAAATCCGTCAAGGTAAGATTACTTTTTAATAAACTGATGAGCTTTCTCATCAAGCTTTAAGAAATACAACCCTGTCGGAATTCCCTGTACAGAAATGCTTTTTTATTTCTGAAAGGATCTTTCTCCGTGTAGATCACTTTTCCGGAAAGGTCTATAATCTGAGCTGTTTTCACATTTTCTGTTTCTCCGTTTACATAAAGATTGTCATAAACAGGATTTGGATAAATTATAAATTCTTTGTTATCAGCAATCAGCTCCGTTGTAGATAATGTTCCACCCAGATTCTGGCAGTAGTTGGAAGGATAAGAATCCCATTCACTCATACTAAATGTACTGTTGGGCTGATTGATTGTACTCTTTCTATATAAAGATACATTTCCGTTACTATTGGTTGTAAATTTTGCTCCGATTGCATCTACAGTCACGGTCTTATTATAAGCAAGTTCTACATAGTTCCCGCCCGCATACATCATAGGATCAGAAGCCGTCGCAAATTTTGCCTGCCCGGCGGTATAACATGACAAAGTACCTTTTGGATTCAAAATAACAAACGTTTCATTATTTCCTACTTTACCCTCCAGTTCATAGGTATCTCCGCTATAGTAAGCTCCTGAACTGTTATTTCTAAACTGGATATTGATTCTGTAATTATTTAAATTAACCTCATGTCCTGTTTTATTAACAATTTCCAGCGCATTATTCTTAATAAAATCTGTATTGGTTCCCGAAATATATTTGGTAATCATAAGATCCGGTGCATAAGAATCCGAAGCTATCGTAGAAGCTATGACCGTGTTGCTGAAAGGAGATTCCAGATATCCTTTATCAAAAGCTTTTACGGTAAAAGTATAAGAAGTTGAAGGGCTCAGGTGATCAATACTTATAGAAGTTCCCTTTGTAACAGCAACAGGTGTTGTTGAACCATTCATATAAATCCTGTATCCCAAAACATCAGCATCAGGAGAAGCCGTCCAGTTCAAATTAACGAAATAGGCATTCTGTTGTGATGAAACCAATGACCCGGGAGCTGCAGGAGCCACACTGTCCGGAGTTTCAGACCAGATCATATCAATCCATTCAGGATGATCAATAAACGGATTCCTGTTTTTTTGTATAGTATAGATCGCATTGTTTCTGTCAATTTCTCTTTGTGAAACCGGATCTGCGGCACTCCACTGCTTAAGCATAGCAATATAAGGAAGATCAACAGCTCTCTCTTCCGTTCCGTCAAGCGGACACTGATCGGTAGCAGGTGTAATGTTTGCCGATGTGCTGTAAGCCGTATTAAACGAGCCCAGTTTTCCTTCGTATCTTACTGCAAAATACAGCAAAGTTCTTGCAATATCACCTTTAAACTCATTAATAGGCTCATAAACCCTTCCTGTGTAAGGATAATTTGGAATAGCTGCGTTAGACATCCTTGAAGTGTTGCTGAAAATATAATGATTGGTGCTGTTCCCTATTCCGTAAGGGTAATTATTTCTTAGTTGATTAATCCTCGCATCCGCCGGAATAATAAAATTAAGATCCGAATACATTGGATAATCACTGATTGACGAGCTTGTACTGAAGGTACTCTGCGGCATCATATGCTCCCTGTTGTACCCCAGCCCTTCCGCACCTGCTGTACCTGTCATCTGATCTACCGTATACTCATAAGCATCCGGCCCTGAAGGGATTTCAGAATAAATATCCAGCAAATATTGGGTATTGGAAGCATCGTGATCATAATATCTATCAAGATCAGTCTGGCCATAATACGCTTTAAGGTCGTCATAATGCCAGTTGATCATTTTTTCCGAAATAATATCGTGAAGTTTAGATTTCAGGGCATACCCCGTCAATCCGGCTGTTCCGTTATAATATCCGGCAGGTGCCTGCGCAGAAAAATAAGAGGAAATTAAAATAATAGGAAATAGAATTTTTTTCATGCCTTAAAAATTGGGGGACTAAAATAGTGAAATAAAAAATGCAAAAGACTGAAAGTTTTATTAAGAAAGTATTAATTCTCAAAATATAAAAAATTGAAAATTAAACGAATTACTCTTTAAATGGTACGAATAAAATAATTTGTTTTAGCATTCCATCAATTTGGTTATCTTTGGGAACTAACTATTATTATATGAATACAGAGACTATTGACAACATCAAAATGATAGCGGAGACGGCTAGAGAATTTGCAGAAAAGAACATCAGACCGAACATTATGGAATGGGATGAAAGCCAGACTTTTCCAAAAGACTTATTCCACCAGTTAGGTGAGATGGGGTTCATGGGGATTGTTGTTCCTGAACAATATGGAGGTTCCGGTTTAGGTTATCATGAGTATGTTACTATTTTGGATGAGATCTCTCAGGTAGACCCATCTATCGGTCTTTCTGTGGCAGCACACAACTCTCTTTGTACCAATCATATCTATGAATTCGGAAATGAAGAACAGAGACATAAATGGCTTCCTCAGCTGGCTTCCGGAAAAGTAATCGGAGCTTGGGGGCTTACAGAGCACAATACAGGTTCAGATTCTGGAGGAATGTCTACTACTGCTGTAAAAGATGGTGACGAATGGATCATCAACGGAGCTAAAAACTTTATCACTCACGCCATTTCAGGAGATATTGCCGTAGTCATGACAAGAACCGGAGAAATAGGTGCTAAAAATAATTCTACAGCTTTTGTTTTAGAAAAAGGAATGCCTGGATTTACTTCAGGAAAAAAAGAAAATAAGTTAGGAATGCGTGCTTCCGAAACTGCGGAACTTATCTTTGATAATGTACGTGTACCGGATTCTCACCGTTTAGGAGAAGTAGGAGAAGGCTTCAAGCAGGCTATGAAAGTATTGGACGGTGGTAGAATTTCTATTGCTGCCCTAAGTTTAGGTACTGCAAAAGGAGCTTATAAAGCAGCCTTAAAATATGCAAAAGAAAGACATCAGTTCGGAAAACCAATTGCTGATTTCCAGGCAATCAACTTTATGTTAGCAGATATGGCAACAGAAATTGATGCTGCTGAACTTCTTATTCAAAGAGCTTCTACCCTGAAAAATGCAAAACAGAAAATGACAAAAGAAGGAGCTATGGCTAAGCTTTACGCTTCTGAAGCTTGTGTGAGAATTTCCAATAATGCAGTTCAGATCTTTGGAGGATACGGATACACAAAAGACTTCCCTGCTGAAAAGTTCTACAGAGATTCTAAACTTTGTACGATTGGTGAAGGTACTTCTGAAATCCAGAGACTGGTTATTGGAAGAGATATTACAAAATAACCTTAATTTTAAAAACATATACAAATGATTAAACAAGCCTTATTAGGTGAATTTCTGCATGAAGCAGAAAATACAAGAAAAATTTTAAAAGCAATTCCCGACAGCGCCCTAGACTGGAAACCGTCTGAGAAAAACTGGACTACAGGTCAGCTGGCTTCACATATTGCAGAAGTTTACAACTGGTATGAATCCACTTTCAATCAGGATGTTTTTGATATGGGTACGTATCAGTATGACAAAGGAGATATTTCCAAAGCAGAAAATATTGTTGCCAAGTTTGAAGAAAATGTAGCGAAAGCTCAGAAAGTTATTGAAAACTCTGACGAAAACGCTTATTTTAACGAATGGAAAATGGAAATGAACGGTAATGTACTTTTCCCTCCTATGCCAAAAGTTCAGGTGGTAAGAGCTTTTCTTTATAATCACCTGTACCATCACAGAGGAGAACTGGTTGTCTATTTAAGATCAACCGGAAATAAAGTTCCGGGACTTTACGGCCCTACTGCTGATGATAATATGTAACAGATAAATATTATATCAAACCCACAAGAATGACATATACTTCGGTATGTGTCATTTTTCTTTTATCAAAAGGCTTTTTCAATTATATTCAATGCATCACATAATACATTACATAAACAATCCAAAATAATCTTAAAAAATTTTCTTTTTCATAACATATTTTTTATTAGCTTTGATATTCCACAATCAAATTTAATATTTAATATGAAAAAACAATTAACGCTGATTGGAATGCTCCTGATTTCGGGTATTTCTTTCGCACAGACTGACCGTCTTTGGTCTGAAGGTTCCAGAAAAACTTCATCAGAGATTTTTGAAAACAAAACCGGCATCAGCAATCCAAAGGTATACAACCTGGATATCAACGGATTGAAGAATGTTCTGGCAAAAGCTCCCAAAAGACTGGCTGCAGGCGAAAAATCAGAACTCATCATCTCTTTTCCAAATTCTGAAGGCAGAATGGAAAATTTTAAAGTGAGGGAGAATTCCAATTTTGCCCCTGAGTTGGCAGCAAAATATCCGGACATTAAATCCTATGTAGGACAAGGTCTGGATGATCCTAATTCCACAGTCTATTTCAGTGTTTCTCCACTAGGACTGTCATCCATGGAAATTTACGGTGATAAATCTGCAGTTTTCATCGAGCCCTACACTAAAGATCTTTCTTCTTATGTAGTGTACAGAAAATCTGATAAAAAAGATGATCTTAACAAGTTTGAATGTACAGTAGTAGATGCTGCACAGAAAGGAGTTTCCAACTCTGCTCTTGCCGCAAGACCTAACGCTGATGATGCCAAACTAAGAACATTCAGACTGGCACTATCTTGTACCGGAGAATACACCACTTATTTCGGAGGCACAAAAGCACAGGCTTTAGCTGCAATGAATACCACAATGACCCGTGTAAACGGTGTTTTTGAAAAAGATTTCGCAGCAAGAATGGTTTTGATCGCCAACAATGATGCTGTCATCTACACCAATGCTTCTACAGATCCTTATTCTGCAGCTTCAGGAATGAGCAGCTGGAATTCTCAGCTACAAAGTACTTTAACTTCTGTAATTGGCGAAGCTAATTATGACATCGGACACTTGTTCGGAGCATCAGGAGGTGGCGGAAATGCAGGATGTATTGGCTGTATCTGTACCAACGGATCAAAAGGAAGCGGATACACTTCTCCCGCAGACGCTATTCCATCAGGAGATAATTTTGATATCGACTATGTAGCTCATGAAATGGGACACCAGTTTGGAGGAAATCACACATTCTCTATGAACAATGAAGGAACAGGTGCTAACATGGAACCTGGATCCGGATCAACCATCATGGGATATGCAGGAATTACCAGCCAGGATATTCAGCCTCACTCTGATGCATTCTTCCATGCGATAAGCATTCAGCAGATCACTAACAACATTAAAGCTAAAACCTGCTCTGTTAATACCAATACAGGAAACTCAATTCCTACAGCCAATGCAGGCTTAGACTATACCATTCCAAAAGGGACTCCATTTGTACTGACAGGAACAGGAACAGATGCAGACGGAGACTCTCTAACCTACATCTGGGAACAAATGGACAATGCTTCTTCTTCCCAAACAGGAGCAAGTTCAGCAGCAAGTGCTACAAAAGCTTCAGGGCCTAACTTCAGGTCATGGACTCCTACCACTGCACCTGTAAGATATTTCCCAAGAATGGCTTCTGTTTTAACTGGAGCAACCACTACAGCAGGTTCTGAAATCACAGTAGAAGCACTTTCTTCAGTGGCAAGAACATTAAACTTCAGATTTACTGTTCGTGATAACAAAGCAGGAGGTTCAGGAAATAATTCTGACGATGCTGTAATCACCGTTAACGGAACTGCAGGACCATTCAACATAACTTCGCAGAATTCAGCAACAACATACGCAGGAGGAAGCTCTCAAACCGTTACATGGAACGTAGCAGGAACTACTGCAAATGGTGTAAACGCTGCTAATGTGGACATTCTTTGGTCAACAGACAACGGAAATACATGGACTACTCTATTGGCAGGAACCCCAAATGACGGTTCACAAGCTGTTACCATTCCAAATTCTACTACCACTACAGGAAGAATTATGGTAAAAGGATCAAACCACATTTTCTTCGATGTTAACAATGCCAACATCTCTGTAAATGCTGGTTCAGGAACTCCTGATACGGTGGCTCCTACAGCTCCTACCCTTGCTGCTTCAGGAACTACCGCTACTACAACTAATCTTTCATGGTCAGGCGCTACAGACAATGTGGGAGTTACCGGCTATGATGTATATCAAGGGGCTTCATTAATTGGTTCTACAGCTGCTTCTACTTATACTGTAACAGGACTTTCCCCGGCGACTACGTATTCTTTCTCTGTTAAAGCAAAAGATGCCGCAGGAAATGCTTCTGTTTCCAGCAATACAGTAAGCGTGACTACGCTTTCAGGAGGAACTGTTTCTTACTGTTCTTCTTCAGCATCCAACACTGCTGATGAAAGAATCGGAAACGTAACATTCGGATCTATTAACAATACATCTACAGGAACTGCAGGTTATGAAAACTTCACTTCAGTTTCTACGAATGTTACAAGAGGAAATGCTTATACCATTTCCATTACTCCAACCTGGACGTCTACAAAATATAGCGAAGCATATGCAGTTTATATTGATTACAACGGAGACGGAGACTTTACAGACAGCGGAGAATTAGCATGGACAAAAGCAGGTTCTACGACCAGCCCGGTTACAGGATCTATCACTATTCCATCTACTGCAACTGTTGGATCTACAAGAATGAGAGTAATGATGAAGTATAGCTCTATCCCTACTTCTTCATGTGAAGCGTTCACTTATGGTCAGGTTGAAGATTATACCCTTAACATTGTTTCTTCAGGAAAAGGAGAGCTTCAGAACACCAAAGACCTGATCACAGATGTGAAGCTTTATCCAAACCCAGTGAGAGATCAACTTTACATTTCAAATACGACATCAGAAGATTATAAAATCTTCGATATGGGTGGAAAACTAATTGACTCAGGAAAACTTCAGAGAGGCTCTGTGAATGTAAGTAACCTTGTAAAAGGCGCTTATATGATTCAAATTGGAAAATCCTCTAAGAGATTCATTAAAAATTAGTAACTAATAGACTTTTTAAAATTAAACGATGTGAAAAACTGTTCTGCATAGAACAGTTTTTCCTTTTTATCAAATTTTATATAATATTTTTCACATCATCCACTTTTTGTTTAAAAGGCAGAGCTGATAAAAAACATGCAGTTAAAATGCTTAAAGGGTATTTTTTTTATTATTTTTGTTGAAAATACATTTGACGTGAAAAAACAATTATTGATAACGGGAATGCTCGCATTGTCGGGTATTTCTTTCGCACAAACAAATCGCTTATGGACTTCAACCTCATTAAGAGGATTCTCTCCGATTCTGGAAAACATGTCACGTTTTGAAAATCCCAAACTTTATCATTTGAATATAAGCGAATTAAAAAATGTATTGACAAAAGCCCCCAAAAGATCAACGCAGAAATCTGAAATCATCATCTCTTTTCCCAATTCAGCAGGAAAAATGGAAAATTTCAGGGTAACAGAAAATTCTAATTTTGAACCGGAGCTGGCTGCTAAATATCCGGATATCAAGTCTTACATTGGTGAAGGAATAGAAAATCATGCTTCAAAGATTTATTTCAGCATTTCTTCTTTAGGGTTATCTTCCATGGAAATCTATGGCGACAGATCAGCTGTTTTTATTCAGCCTTATACAAAAGATCTTTCTACTTATATTATTTATAAAAAGTCTGACAGTAAAGATAATTTAAATAAACTTGAATGTAAAGTTCTAGATGTTGCTCAAAAAGGAAACTCAAATGCATTAACTCATAAAAATGCAGATGATGCCACATTAAGAACGTTCAGGCTTGCTCTTTCATGTACAGGAGAATATGCCTCTTATTTTGGAGGAACAAAAGCCCAGGCTTTAGCCGCGATGAACAATACAATGACCCGCGTAAATGGTATTTTCGAAAACGATTTTGCAGCAAGAATGACACTGATTGCCAATAATGACAATATTATCTATACCGATGCAAATACAGATCCTTATTCACCCTCTTCACAGATGAACAACTGGAATATGGAGCTTATGAATAACCTGAGCACCTCCATCGGGAATGATAATTTTGATATAGGCCACCTTTTCGGAAGAGATGGCGGCGGTGGGAATGCAGGATGTATTGGGTGTATTTGCGATAACGACATGTCAACCTTTGTAAACCAGGGGGTAACTTATCCTAACAGCTATAAAGGAAGCGGATATACATCACCAGCCAATGGCAATCCTTCAGGAGATACTTTTGATATTGATTTTGTGGCGCATGAAATGGGACATCAGTTCGGTGGAAACCACACCTGGTCATATGAGCCTCAACCCGGACTACAACCTGTAGAACCAGGTTCAGGATCTACCATTATGGGATATGCAGGGATTACCAATTATGATGTTCAGAGCAACTCTGATCCCTTTTTTCATGCCTTAAGTATTGACCAAATCACTAATAATATTAAAACAAAAACCTGCTCTGTTAATACGCCTACCGGAAATTCAGTTCCTACAGCAAATGCAGGACTTGATTATACTATTCCAAAAAGCACACCTTTTATGCTTACCGGATCCGGAACTGATGCAGATGGAGATCCGCTTACTTATATATGGGAACAAATGGATAAAGGAACTTCTTCTGAAACGGGAGCTAATTCTGCTGCCAAAGACACAAAGGTTTCAGGCCCAATATTCAGATCATGGAAACCTTCAAGTTCTGCTGTAAGATATTTCCCTGTAATGTCTTCTGTTTTAGCAGGAGCTCTCAAAACTTCAGGAACAGAAATAGATGTTGAAGCACTCCCTTCTGCTGCCAGAACTTTAAATTTCAGATTCACCGTTCGGGATAACAAAGCCGGAGGTGGCGGAAATAATTCTGATGATACACAAATAACAGTTAACCCTGCCGCAGGACCTTTTATGATAACCTCACAAAACAATGCTGTTTCTTACGTTCAGGGGAGCTCACAGACGGTTACATGGGATGTAGCAGGAACTACAGCCAACGGTATCAATACAGCTAATGTAGATATCTTATGGTCTACAGACAATGGTAATACATGGATCACATTATTAGCCGGAGTACCTAACAGCGGCTCACAGGCTATTACAATTCCTGATACATTAACAGATTCCGGAAGAATTATGGTTAAAGGAAGCAATCATATTTTCTTTGACATCAATAATGCCAATATTTCTGTAAAAACATCTGACGACACATCTATAAGTGGAAATTCATCATCCACAGAAATAAAGCTGTATCCGAATCCTGTAAAGAGTATTCTTACTCTTACCAATACCAGCAATGAAGAATATAAAATCTACGATATGTCCGGCCGGCTTGTAAGCACAGGAAATCTGGAAAGCGGAACCGTAAATGTTAATAAACTGACTAACGGAACCTACGTCATCCAAATCGGAGGATTTGCGAAACAATTTATTAAAAAGTAAAAAGAATACAATTCAATCAAAGCTGCTTATTTGGGCAGCTTTTTTATTTGCATAAAATGTTTAATATTAATATAAAACCATTTATAAATATTATAAATTCCACAATAATGTTTTATTTTAAATAAAATATTCAATATTTGAGTTTTTTAATTTAAATTTATCGCATAACAATATTTTATTGTACCGTTTACCCAGATTGTATTTGAGGGAACTCCAAGCCGTTTTTTCACGCCTGATGCAGTTGCTTCTTTTGATCCTATTTTGACATGAATTGATATTTTCACCATTTACTGTCAGAAAAGTGTATTATTAAACCAATTCCAACCCTGGAAATTTCTAATATAGACTGGAAAAACATTAATAATATTCGTAATCAGTATTTCACTTAAGATTTTTGTAAAGAAAAATGATGTTTCAAAAAAGGTATCCCTCTAATACCTCGATAATTTTAAAATAATTTAAAATTTTTTATATGAAACATTTATTTAAGTACTTCTTTTTTTTAGCCATTACTACGCTCTCAGTAGCCTGTAGCTCAGACAATGATGAGGTAATGGACGTCAATCCGGACGTAACCACGGTATTCTACAAAAACGCGGATGAATTGGCTGCAACGTATGACAACAACAATTCTGTAAGCCAGGTCATCAGAAATCAGGCTTATGATCTGTACAAACGGGGAAAATGGAGCGAATTGGAATCGCTTTTTAAGGCCAATGGTTTAAACGGCGGCTGGCCGCCTGCTAATGGAGGCTACAATATCGTTGATGATGTTCCTTTGCAGCTTGGACAGAAATTTGACAGATACAGTGGAGCTGTCGGCACTTATAACGGAACCGGAGTTCCTACGTTGGGTGGAAGCTTTACAAGCCCGATCATCAACGGATATGTATACACTTTCACACAAAGAGCTTTAAACCAAGCTGAAGACAAATACGACTTCTACTATGAAATTGATGTTTTGAATAACTCCATGCAGTTTAAAACCCAGACCGCAGATATTATTCCTTGGTTCAGCCAGGCAGGAAAAGGAAAACAGACTATGTGGAAAATTCCTATTGATATTAACACAGGATATCAGAAAACCTGGAACAAGCTGGCAGAAGAAGGCTATATAAAAGTTACCATTAAGAAAAGCCCAAGCGGAAAATATCCTAACTTAGTAGGCACGGTTATTCAGCCATAAATCAACTCAGATGTATTCAATATCAGAAAAAATAAACATTACCGGAAAAGCTTCCATTGAAAAAAATACTTTCATTAATGATGAAGCTCTTCCATCTGCAACAACAACTTTTATCTGCTGTGACTGCGGTCACAAAAACACATTTGGAATAGAACCTTATGCCTCTGGATTCCCTATCCTTCAACTCTATCATGAAGACAAAGTAATATCCAAAGATGCATTATTACAACATGGAATCGTTAACGGAACCTCTCAAAGCATGTTTCATTTCGGAGAATTGACTGTTAATAATATGCCTACTTTATACTTTGGGACAGACTGCTCTTCCTGTCATTCAAAATATCTCTGCGTATTCAGCTACGGAGAAAAACAACCCGGGTTGATGATATTGAATATCTCAGGGATCTGGAAATATGAAGAATTAAAATAATTGAATTAAATCATTCCAAAATAAAACCACAATTTTTACAGTTGTGGTTTTTTGATGAAATTTTTCTGCTGACCGCACAGGTTTTCACAGATTTTTATGTTTTAAGAGATGATTATATCTTCTTTATTTAAACCATTTTCTCTAAAGCTTTATTCATACATTTCCTGCTGTACATTTCACATTTTAGAAATCCTTTTCTATCTTTGTGGGAAATAAAAAAATTCATGGATAAAATTGATAGTCTGAACCAAGTAGCAGAATTCCATACTACTTTCAAAGCCCCTATTTTAGATGCCCCACAAATTCCTTCTCCGGAAAGATGCAATCTGAGAGTAGAACTTTTACAGGAAGAATTAAACGAACTGAAACAAGCCATTGCAGATCATAATCTTGTAGAAATTGCAGACGCATTGTGTGATCTTCAGTATGTTTTGAGTGGTGCTGTGCTGGAATTCGGACTTGGCAACAAATTTGTAGAGCTATTCAACGAAGTTCAGCGTTCCAATATGTCGAAAGCATGTGATAATGAAGAACAGGCAAAAGAAACTGTTGAATTTTACAAAGAGAAGGAAGTAGAATCTTTTTATGAAAAGTCCGGAGAAAAATTCAATGTTTACAGACAGGCAGATCATAAAGTATTGAAAAACAAATACTACTCTCCTGCTGATTTAAAATCAATTATCGAAAAATAAAATATGAAAAAATTTATTACCAATATTGTTGTCTTTTCAAGCCTATTTATAGCGACGCAACAGTTTAGCGCTCAAAAAGTAGTGGTTAACCGTGAGGTTGATAGTCAGAAAGACGGCAAAATGCTTTTAGGTGCCCAGCTAAAAGAGCAGTTTCTGAAAGCTCCTTATGCCGATTGGTATGTGAAAGAACATGATGAGTATGCTATTGACAAACAAGCTGTAAGTGAATTAAAAAAAGGAAAACTCGGGAGTTATGATATCATTGTTTTCATGGGAACATGGTGCGAAGACAGTCACAGAGACTTCCCAAGATTAATGAAAATACTGGAAGAAGCCAATTACCCCGAAAGTAAACTGACTATTATTGCGGTAAACCGTAAGAAAGAATCTCCTGCCGGAGAAGAAGGTCTTTATAATATTCAGAAAGTTCCTACTATTATCCTGAAAAGATACGGAAAAGAGGTTGGCAGAATCATAGAAATGCCTACTACAGGATATATTGAAAGAGATTTAGTTCAAATTCTGAAAAAGAATGATTCATCTGTCATTAAAGAAATTTTTAAATAGATTTTGAGAAATTATAAAACCATATTATCTTTTGTAGCTGGTGCCGGTGCGATGGTGCTGCTGTTTTTCGGCCTGAAATCCTGTCTGAACCTTGGAAATAAAACAGAAAAGTCAGATTATTATATCCTGACCAATCAGATCTCCAAGATGAACAAGATGGTGGTTATGGAGCAGAATACTTCCAGCATGCAGAAAACCAAGATGGGTTATGAAGTTTTTGGGAAAGAAATTTCCAGCAACAGCATTATTACTTATACCAAGACCAATGCCCAGGTTTCTTATGATCTTAACAAAATGAAGATCGAAGTAGATTCCATTAACAAAAAACTCATTATTACCGAGCTTCCTGATGCTGAGATAAGAATTACACCAAGCGTTGAAATTCAATCTTTGGACGATTCTTTTATCAACAGAATTTCGGAAAAAGACATTAAAAATGTTACTCAGAAAGCTAAAGAAACGGCAGAAAAATCTATTGATCAGAATCAGTTGAGATCGGAAGGCCGTAAACAGCTGATGGAAAATCTGAATAATGTTTTTGTTCTGGCCAAAGCTTTAAATTACAAAATAGAGGATAAAACCGGGAAAATTGGTATCTTAGGTCTATAAGACTTAATACTATGAACCCTAAAGAAACCTCAGAGACTCAACCCAAAGAAACTCCACAAAAGGAAATTTCAGAAAATGACTCTCCTCAAAAATCGGATGCGGGAAAAGAAAAATTTCCTACGTCAACAACAGCTAAATCCGGAACACGGGGAGGATAATTGTTTATGGTTTTTCTTCTTTTTGGCAAAGACTTTGAATGATAACACCATATACTGTTAAAATTCAAAGTCATGGATAAAAAAGGAAACACCAAAAAGAAAGAATCTGCCAATACCGCAGAAACCCAAAAGCAAAATCAGGATTTCCAGGATATTCCTGCCGCTTCGAAAAAGACCAATCCACCTGATATTGATAAGGAAGACATCCAAAAGTCTTCCAAAAATAAATCAGGAAAAACGGATAATACGAAATAACAAAAGAGCCTTAAAGGCTTATTTACAATGGTAAAGAAAACGAAAAATTCCGTCTCATACGAGGCGGAACTTTTCTTTCTAACTATCTAAATGAACTTTTTTCTATACAATGGTTGATTTTCCGATCTTCACATTTTCAAAATTGTAATACGACTTCTCGGAATATCTGATATGATCAGCAATAAAGCTTCCCACTTCACTTGTTGAGTAATATTGCTTGGTATTAAGATCAATTGTCACATACTTGTTTTCAATAGCATGTTCTACAGATTGTCTCAATTTGTCTGCGGCAGCTTTTAAATTAAGATGATCCAGCATCATGGCCACACTTAAAATAGAAGCAATAGGATTAGCAATTCCTTTACCTTTTGCCTGTGGATAAGACCCGTGAATAGGCTCAAACAAGGCGTTATTCTCTCCTACTGATGCAGATGGCAATAATCCGATAGACCCTCCAATTACGCTGGCTTCATCTGAAATAATATCACCAAACATATTTTCCGTTACAATAACATCAAAATGCTTAGGATTAAGAATCAACTGCATGGCAGCATTGTCTACAAACATATAATCCAGCTGTACATCAGGATATTCCGGTGCAATTTCCTGACATGTTTTTCTCCACAATCTTGAAGTATCCAGAACATTGGCTTTATCAATAAGCGTAAGTTTTTTCTTTCTTTTCTGAGCTTCCTGAAACGCCATATGGGCTATCGGAATAATATCTTCACGGCTGTATTTGCAGATATCATAAGCATAAGCGCCTTCCGGATCTGTAAATTTTTCACCAAAATAAATTCCGCTCACCAGTTCTCTGAAAATCTGGATATCTGCTCCTTCAATGATTTCTCTTTTCAATGGACTTTTGTCAATCAAAGATGCGTAAGTTTTCAAAGGACGGATGTTGGCAAATAAACCCAGTTCTTTACGAAGTTTCAGTAATCCCTGTTCCGGTCTTACTTTTGCTTCCGGATTGTTATCAAAAACCGGATCACCAATTGCTCCGAAAAGCACAGCATCAGACTCTTTACAGATTTTTAAAGTTTCTTCAGGCAAAGGATTTCCTGTTTTAAAAATAGCTTCCGCGCCTATTAATCCATACTCAAAATGAAATTTGCATTGGAAAGCTTCAGCAATAACATCTAATATTTTAATGCTTTCACTGATGATTTCCGGGCCTATCCCATCTCCGGGAAGAACCGCAATTTTAAAATAACTGTCGCTCATTTACTTTTTGTGTTTTTAATTCAAACTCTGTAATCGTCTGCTTTCTGCTGATTAAAAAATCAATATCGTCATAGCCGTTTAACAGGCATATTTTTTTATAAGAATCAAGCTCAAAGGTCTCAGTAGTATCTTTAAAGCTGATGGACTGCAATTCCACATCAATGGCAATTTCATTGTCTGGATTTTCGGTGATTCCTTCTAAAATTTCTTTTAAGAATTCTTCGGAAACCTTTACGGGAAGAAGTCCGTTATTCAGGGCATTTCCTTTGAAAATATCAGCGAAGTAACTGGAAACAATGACTTTAAATCCATAATCTGTTAAAGACCAGGCTGCGTGTTCACGGCTGCTTCCACAACCGAAGTTATTTCCCGCTACCAGAATCTCCCCTTCAAATTTAGGATTGTTTAACACAAAATCAGGATTAGGCTCTCCTGTATGGATATTGAACCTCCAGTCTCTGAACAGATTTTCCCCAAACCCTTTCCTGTCTATACTTTTCAGGAATCTTGCCGGAATAATCTGGTCTGTATCTATATTTTCTGCCGGCAGCGGAACTGCGCGGGATTTTAAAACTACTAATTTTTGCATGTACTTTTAATCTGTTTAGTTTAAACTTTCAAAAGCTGAGATTTTACCTTCTATGGCTGCTTTTGCTGCAGTAAGCGGACTGGCCAGAATTGTTCTTGAACCTTGTCCCTGCCTGCCTTCAAAGTTTCTGTTGGATGTGGAAACGCAATATTCTCCTTCCGGAATTTTATCATCATTCATGGCCAGACATGCTGAACATCCCGGCTGACGGATCTGAAATCCTGCATCATTAAATATTTTATCCAATCCTTCTTCATAAATCTGTTTCACCACTTGCTGAGACCCAGGAACAATCAGTGCTTTTACAGCTTCTGATTTGCTTTTTCCTTTGATATACTGTGCTGCAGAACGGAAATCTTCTATCCTTGCATTGGTACAGCTTCCTATGAAGACATAATTAACTTTGATGCTGTTAACGGTCTGTCCGGCTTTCAGTCCCATATATTTCAATGCTTTTTCTTCAGATTCGTTCTGGGGCACCGGAATAACTTCACGGATAGAAATCCCCATTCCCGGGTTGGTTCCATAAGTAATCATTGGATAAATATCTGAAGCATCAAAGCTTAATTCTTCATCAAAAATGGCTCCTTCATCTGTTTTTAGAGTTTTCCAATAGGCCACTTTTTCATTCCAGTCTTCTCCTTCAGGGGCGAATTTTCTCCCTTTTACATATTCAAAAGTGGTTTCATCTGGAGCAATCATTCCTCCTCTGGCACCCATTTCAATACTCATGTTGCAGACTGTCATTCTTCCTTCCATTGACATTTCTTCAAATACATTTCCTGCATATTCACAGAAATATCCTGTTCCTCCGTCTGTTTCAATTTTTGAAATGATATAAAGAATAACATCTTTAGGCTGAACATTTTCATTCAGTTTACCATTCACAGTAATTCTCATGGATTTTGGCTTGTTCAGCAACAAACATTGGCTGGCAAACACCTGAGCAACCTGGCTGGTTCCAATCCCAAAGGCAATAGATCCGAATGCTCCATGGGTTGAAGTATGGCTGTCTCCACACACAATGCTCATTCCCGGCTGGGTAATCCCTAATTCCGGAGCAATGATGTGAACAATCCCCTGATACTGATGTCCCAGTCCGAAAAGCTCAATATTATTTTTCTTACAGTTTTCCGTAAGCTGCTCTACCTGATTTCTTGAAAGCTCATCTTTGATCGGCTGCTCCTGATGCAAAGTAGGAACATTATGATCCGCAGTAGCAACAATCTGTTCCGGCCTGAAGAGTTCCAGATTCCTGGATTCAAGCTCAGCAAAAGCCTGAGGACTGGTTACCTCATGAATAAGATGCTTGTCTATATAAATGATCTGAGGTCCGTCCGGAATAGTTTCTACCACGTGAGCGTCCCAAACTTTATCAAAAAGTGTCTTTTTACTGTTGTTCATTTTTACTTTATCTTGATTTTACATCAAACCTATCCTATTTTTCTGTTGAAAGAGTCCATCATCATGCTCAGGTCATCGTTGCATATTTCTTTTTTAAGGTCAGCAATTTTCAAAAACTCCTGATACAGATAATCCAACTCATTTTTAGTCACCTCATAACCGATATGCTTGAAACGGTAAGCCAATGCTGAACGTCCGCTTCTGGCCGTAAGAATAATGGAAGATGCATTCACTCCTACTTCTGCAGGATCAATGATTTCATAGGTTTCCCTGTTTTTAATCACGCCGTCCTGATGAATTCCTGAGCTGTGTGCAAAAGCGTTAGCCCCTACAATTGCTTTGTTAGGCTGAACGGACATTCCCATCAGATCAGATACCATTAGGCTCATTTCATTCAGCATTCTGGAATTTACATCCGTATGCAGATTCAGGTCTTTATGCTGTTTTAAAATCATGACGACTTCTTCCAATGCTGTGTTACCTGCTCTTTCTCCTAATCCATTGATGGTACATTCAATCTGGCGTGCTCCGTTGATGGCTCCGGCAATAGAATTTGCTGTAGCTAATCCAAGATCATTGTGGCAATGGCATGAAAGGACTGCTTTTTCAATTCCTTTTACATTTTCTCGCAGATATTTTATTTTCTGGCCATATTCTTCCGGCAGACAATATCCTGTAGTATCGGGAATATTCAGAACAGTTGCTCCAGCTTTGATAACGGCTTCACATACTCTTGCCAGATATTCATTATCCGTTCTTCCGGCGTCTTCAGCGTAAAATTCTACGTCTTCTACATACGTTTTTGCATATCTTACTGCATCTGCGGCTCTTTCAATAATATCTTCTCTGGTTGAGTTGAATTTGTATTTAATATGAGAATCAGAAGTCCCGATTCCGGTGTGGATTCTTGGTTTTTTTGCAAACTTCAATGCCTCAGCCGCTACATCAATATCTTTTTTGTTCGCTCTTGTCAGTCCGCATACCGTTGCATTTTTCACCAGTTTTGAAATTTCTGAAACCGATTCAAAATCTCCCGGACTTGAAATTGGGAATCCTGCTTCAATGATATCAATCCCCAGCCCATCGAGTTTTTCTGCAATGATGAGTTTTTGTTCCGTATTCAGTTTGCATCCCGGGACTTGCTCCCCATCTCTCAGCGTGGTATCAAAAATTTCAATTTTATCAGAACTCATAAGTGAAGTTTTTTATTTAATTTTGGTTCAAAACTACAGCTTGCAATATTTTTCCATTTTCACTTTTTTTGAAAATTACAATATTCAACAGTTGAAAAAATGACCGTATTAATCTATTAATCAATGTTTTAATTTTTAAAAATTTACAATGGCAGAATTGCAGAAAGATTTTTTGTTTGTATTGGTAAAGTCATTGACCACCTCTGAAAAACGACAGTTTAAGCTGTACGTCAACCGTCTGGGAATTAATGTAGATGCTAAATTTCTATTGTTATTTTCCGAAATGGACAAGATGAAGGAATATGATGAAAGTATTGTTATTGAGAAAAAAATCTCCACAAAACAGCAGCTTTCCAATCTTAAAGCCCACCTTTACAAACAGATTCTGGTAAGCTTACGAATGAACCCGAGCCACCAGAATTATAGAATCCAGCTTCGTGAACAGTTGGATTTTGCCAATATTCTCTATCAGAAAGGACTTTATAAGCAGGCATTAAAGATATTGGATAAAACCAAGCAAACTGCATTGGAACTGGATGAAAAAAGTATCGCTTCGGAAATCATAGATCTGGAAAAAGTAATTGAATCACAGTTTATTACCCGAAGTATCGAAGGCCGTGCCGAAGAACTGATCAAGCAATCTCAGGAGATAAGCAAACAAAACCGTTATACTACAAAATTATCTAATCTTTCATTGAAATTATACAGTGAAATGCTTACTCACGGTTATGTAAAAAATGATACAGACCGGCAGGAAGTGATGGATGTTTTCAATGCGCAGATTAAAAACATCAACCCTGAAAAACTTAATTTCACGGAAAAACTTTGGTATTACAAAGCCCATGTCTGGAAAAATCAGCTTTTACAGGATTACAAATACACTCTGAAATATGCCTATCAATGGGTGGATCTTTTTCATAAAAAGCCGGAAATGATCTACAGCCACCCGGTTTGGTATATCAAAGGGAATACTTACTTGTTGAAAATCCTGTTTTTGTATGGAAATATTGATATTCTGGAAGAACATTTTGAGAATTTCAATAAAATGGTACATGCAGAAAATTTTGTTCAGAATGAGAACCTTCAGTCGCTTATTTTCCTTACTCAGTATAATACATTGATGAATATTCATTTTGTAAAAGGTGAGTTTTTTACAGGAACGAAGCTTATTCCTGAAGTAGAATTAAAAATGGAAAGACTCCGAGAAAGAATTGATGAGCACCATTTTATGATTCTTTACCTTAAAATGGCGGCTATGTTCTTCGGCAGCAAGATGTTTGATAAATCCATTGAATATTCTATGAGGGTAATAGAATCCAAAGGAAATGTACAGGAAGATCTGTTATTTCATACGCGAATTTTGATTCTAATGGCAAAATACGAGTCGGGAAATGATGAAGATTATGATGAATTTATTGCTTCTACTTTGAAGTTTGCCAGAAAAATGAAAAAGCCGGAAGAATTCCATTTTGAAAGTATTCAGTTTTTCAAAAACCTCAATGATCAGGTATTGGATCAGAGACAGAAAGCATTTGAGACTTTCGACAGAAAACTGGAGAAATATTCTGCCAATGAATATTACAGACGCTCATTATTCTATATTGATATCCACGGGTGGATCAAATCTAAAGTACAGAATGTTGACGTTATTGAAATCATTAAGCAGAAAGTAAAGTATAAAAGAAAGCATTAAATAAAAATACATAAAAAGTTATTTTACAGCATTTTATTGTATTTAATTTCATGTAAAATAAAACATACAATCTATTTTCTTTTTAATATAATTTCACAGATTTTAGGTATTAACAGGTCGCTCCTACGAAGCTTTCTTTTTAAAGATACTTCATTTTTTTCTACTAACAGTAGATCCCGATGGGATCAAATCCAGCTCCAATAGGAGCGACCTGTTATAATTATGCATTGATTTAATCAGATAAGAATGATTTTATTTATACATATTCTCTATGAAATCCAATGCATTTTTGTGACTGATCTTTTCTAACAATCTGGAAGAAAAACGTTTTTCAATTTCTTTATTAATTTGTACATAAGCAGATGCATCGGCATGTTCAGGGAAGAAAAAAGGATGACGGGATGTATCCGGATGATCTTTCCAGTAAAAATAATCAGCTCCATATGCTAAACTATTTTCTCCTCCAAGATCCAAACCGTATTGAATATGTTCGTAAATTCTTTCAGGATGATTGACATCAACATAGTCTTTGATAAAATTAAGACCAATTAACCCCTTTCTGTTAATCACTTCCTTCGCAAGTTCATCAGGAAGATTCCTGTTATTTTTATAAACAGACCTGTAGTTGGAGTGGCTTGCCAGAATAGGAATTGAGTAATTTTTCTGTTCAATATAGGTGAAAATATCATAGGCCAGCTGATCACTTGTATGTGCTAAATCAATGGCAATTTTTCTGTCGGCAATATAATCTATCAGTACTTTTCCGTCTTCTTTTAAACCTGCTGTTGCATTATTTCCGCCTCCAAAACGGTTTTCCAGATGATGCGTAATCCCAATATAAAAGACTTTCTCCACATTCTCAATTATTGTTTCCAGATTTTTAAATCCGGAATCCAGACTTTGGTTTTCATCACAGAAAGCGGATGCATTCTCTATAGAAGCAAGAACTCCTACCCGATTTTTATTTTCCGGAGCCTGGTAATTATCATGATTAAAAAAGAAAAAATCTTCATTTTTAATAAGGTTTGAAAACAACTTACTCTGTTCCAAACCATAAACGGTACTGTTTGCTCCTGTTCCGGCATACATTGCCATAATCTGAAGTTTTACATTTCCTTCCTGTAAATAAGGCAGTGAACAGCCAATTTCTTTGTCATCAATAGCTGCATCAGGTCTTAGCAGATAATATAATAAATCGCAGTGCAGATCAATATTTATAGTATTCATACTGAATTGTAATGTGTTTGCTTTTAAATACTTCCGAAAATAAAATGAGTTTACTATTAATGAAATAAATAACCAAAAATTATGAAGTATTTTTCTTAGATACACTGAATATGGAATTCAATGAGACAAAAACTATTTCATCTTTTTCTTTTTAAATATTAATTCTCATTTTAAATATAGGCTAATATAGTATTTTATCTAAAATTTCCGTATTTTTGCATCTTAAAATTTCTTAGTAAACAATGATAAAAATTACACTTCCAGACAATAGCGTCAAAGAATTCGAAGGAGCAGTGACTCCTCTAGATGTGGCAAAATCTATAAGCGAGGGATTGGCAAGAAACACCATCTCCGCAATTGTTAATGATCAACAAGTAGAAATCACCACACCTATAACCACGGATTCTACGGTACAGCTTTTGACCTGGAATGATGATCTTGGAAAGAAAGCTTTCTGGCATTCTTCTGCCCACCTTTTGGCGCAGGCAATCCTTGAGTTTTATCCTAATGCTAAGTTAACGATCGGTCCAGCTATTGAAAGCGGATTCTACTATGATGTAGATTTCGGGGATGAAAGCTTATCTGAAAAAGATTTTGAAAAGATTGAGAAAAAGATCTTAGAAAACGCGAAGAAAGGATCTACATTCTCTCTATATCCGGTTTCTAAAGAAGATGCTTTAAAAACATATGCAGACAACCCTTACAAAGTAGAATTGATCTCTAATCTTAATGATGGAGAAATCACTTTTGTAACGCACGATGACTTCACAGACTTATGTCGTGGTGGTCACATTCCTAACACAGGAATTGTAAAGGCTGTTAAAATATTAAATGCAGCAGGAGCTTACTGGAGAGGCAATGAAAAGAACCCTCAGCTGACAAGAGTGTATGGTATTTCTTTCCCTAAACAGAAAGATCTTACTGAATATCTTGAAAGATTAGAAGAAGCTAAAAGAAGAGACCACAGAAAATTAGGTAAAGAACTTGGAATTTTTGCATTCTCTGAAAAAGTGGGTGCAGGTTTACCACTTTGGCTGCCAAAAGGAACTGCTTTAAGAAGAAAATTGGAGAATTTCCTTTCTGATGCTCAGAAAAAAGGAGGTTATGAATTTGTAATGTCTCCACACATCGGGGCAAAAGAATTATATGTAACTTCAGGACACTGGGATAAATATGGGGAAGACAGCTTCCAGCCGATTAAAACTCCGAACGAAGGAGAAGAATTCTTGCTGAAGCCAATGAACTGTCCCCACCACTGTGAAATTTATAAAACTTCACAATGGAGCTACAGAGATTTGCCAAAAAGATATGCAGAGTTTGGTACAGTATACAGATATGAGCAAAGTGGAGAGCTTCACGGATTAACAAGAGTTCGTGGATTTACTCAGGATGATGCTCACCTTTTCTGTACTCCGGATCAGCTTTCTGAAGAATTTGAAAAAGTAATTGACCTTACGCTTTATGTATTCAAATCTTTAGGTTTTGAAGATTTTGTAACTCAGGTTTCTTTGAGAGATCCCGAAAACAAACAAAAGTATATCGGTTCTGATGAGAATTGGGAGAAAGCAGAAAGTGCGATCATCAATGCAGCTCAGAAAAAAGGTTTAAAAACGGTAGTTGAATACGGAGAAGCCGCATTCTATGGTCCTAAGCTTGACTTCATGGTGAAAGATGCTTTAGGAAGAAAATGGCAGCTGGGAACTATCCAGGTAGATTATAACCTTCCGGAGAGATTTGATCTTCATTATATCGGAAATGATAATGAAAAACACAGACCGGTAATGATCCACAGGGCACCATTCGGTTCTATGGAGCGTTTCATCGCTATTTTGCTGGAGAACACTGCTGGTGATTTCCCATTATGGCTGAGCCCGGATCAGTTTATTATTCTACCGATCAGTGAAAAATATGTAGATTATTCAAAAAAAGTTTCACAATTTTTGGAAAATCACGATATTAGCGGTCAGATTGACGACAGAAACGAGAAGACAGGTAAAAAGATCCGTGATGCAGAATTAAACAAGATTCCTTTCATGCTTGTTGTAGGAGAAAATGAAGAAAAAGAAGGCACTATTTCTGTAAGAAGACGTGGTGAAGGAGATCTTGGAGTGATGAAGATGGAGGATTTCGTTGCTTACTTCAAAAAAGAAGCAGCCATATAAATTTAAATTAATAAGATTGGAGGATTCGAAAATTAATGAAAACTCTTTCAGTTTTACATATTTAAATCAATTAAAATAAGTAATTAACCAATAAAATTATAATACAATAGCACAAAGATTTAACAACAGGGGCCCACAAAGACGTCCGGTACAAGAGGACTTACACTTGATCAACGATAAAATTCGTGTGAGAGAGCTTCGTTTGGTGGGCGATAACGTAGAGCCAGGAATTTATCCAATTGACAAAGCAAGACAAATTGCCGCAGAACAAGAATTGGATTTGGTAGTAATTTCTGATAAAGCAGAACCTTTTATTGCAAGAATATTAGAATACAAGAAATTCTTATATGAGCAAAAGAAAAAACAAAAGGAACTTAAAGCTAAGCAGGTAAAAGTAGTTGTAAAAGAGATTCGTTTCGGACCTCAGACAGATGACCACGATTACGAATTCAAAAAGAAGCATGCTGAAAAATTCCTTGAAGAAGGTTCTAAATTAAAGACCTACGTATTTTTTAAAGGACGTTCGATTATCTTTAAGGATCAGGGAGAGATTTTGCTTTTAAAACTTGCTCAGGAACTGGAGCATGTAGGTAAAGTAGACCAGCTTCCTAAACTTGAAGGAAAAAGGATGATTATGATGATGAGTCCTAAAAAACCAGCAAAATAATTAAGTCATTATTTTAATATAAAGAAACCTCAAATTACTTTGAGGTTTTTTTATGTTTAAATTTTAAAAAAAATGGTCGGACTACTCTATCCTCCAAAATTACCGCAATCATGCTCTGTAAAAAGGGGCAACGCTTTTTCGGTAGTAAAATATCTGGATATTCTTTTGTCTTTTAATTCCAGTTTCTGACCTTCTATAACAAGTTCGTAAACGGGAGCTTTATCTATTTGAGTTAAAATATAAGTTCTTTCCGGTGTTTTAAAGATGGTTTTATTTCCTTCATTAGAGTATGAAAAATCATCAATTTCAAAAGTATCTTTTTCATCACAGACATTCGTCCATCTGATTTGTTTCTTTGTTATAGACAGGCTTGTCAAATCGCATGAATAACAGTTTCCGGAAAATTCTATTCCATATTTAGCATGCACATTGGTATTTTTACTATCTAGCAGATCAATAGGCACTAATGTTGAAAAATCACCTGGTATTTCTAATGTTGCCGGATCATTTTTTACTGGCTCCGGTGTAGACACTGCAACTTCTTTTTGGGTGCCCGCAGAAATATTTTTTTCCATTTTTTTGTCTGTAGCGGGTGAACAGGATGCTAATAAAGCAGTCACCACTGAAAGGCTGATTATTAAGTTTTTCATTTTGATAAAGTAAATTACACTATTGGGTTTATCATTTTGTAAAATTGTCCAAATTCTGTCACTTCATAAATCCCTGTTTCCAGCCATTTATTGCCCATATTCAGGTATTTTGTTGGCTGCCGGTTCTAATACTGATACATTTGCCCCAAAATATAAAAATGAAACTCATCAATCAATTCTTTATATCATCAATAGTGGTCCTTGTGGGATGCAATCAACACAACAAAACATCAGAAACGAATATGGGAGGAACTGAAGTTAAGCAAAAATTGATAACACTTGCCGATTTTAAAAAAATAAAAGGAGTAGATAATGTTCAGGAGGTGCCGTTTCAATTATTTACCAAGCTGGATTCCATACAGTTTTTTGTGACCCCGAATAAAGATGCAGCTCATCTGAAAGTTGCTTATCATAAACTGGATAATTATTATGGATTTGAAGAGTTTGAAGACTTTTACTCTATTCATTACAGCATTAATAACAATATTTCGAACAGCATTGAAGCTTTTGTTTTGAAGTCAGAATTCACTCCGTCATTTGAATTAACTTTAACTGGCGTAGATCTTTATGAGATCAGAAGTAGCACATTTAAACAATCTGATGATTTTAAAAATAAATCTTTTAAGAAATTTGGAACTATTGCAGAGATTTCAGAGCAGGAATTTAAAACCAGTTCAAAAAATAGAATGAATGAACCATTGGTAAAAAATCCGAATATAAAACTACATGATGATAACTGGGTATATATTGAAAATGGCAGAGAAGATGTGATTACACAACATGAAAGCATCTCTACAGAGACCGGACCGCTTGCTAATGAATATGTAGGACGGTCACCTTACTTAAATCTGGAGGTTTTCAAAGAAAACTCTGATGAAGTTGCAGGTTCTTTCTATTCTTTTTACAATATAAAAAATGCAGTGATGTTTGAGTTAAGTACTGATGGCTATCCACAAATTCTTCCAACCAAGAGCTGGGTTACCTTTGTTTCATCTAATAATGATGTGGGGAGTAATTTTATTATCGCTAAATATTTACCGCAAACCAAGAAACAGGACAATCTTTTATACGTGAATTTCACCAACTTCAAAATAGCTGATGATAAAAAGGCATTCTGGACAGGTAACAATACCTTTTATGCAGAAGTTTTTCCACTTAATTCTGCTGCGGTAAATGGTAAAAAGCAGAAAACAGCTTATATAAAGATCCAGTTAAAGGCGGATTTGTTTTAACCTATTAATAAGATAAAAAACCCCTGAAAACAGCCAGTGTATAAGGGAATAAAGTCTAATATCTTTGCTGCAATTATTTAAAGAGATACAATGAAAAAATTAAGTTTGACGATTCTTTTTTGTTTATTAAGTTTTATGGCTTTCGCACAATCATTAAAAGTAGTGATCAAGCAGGATGGAAAAGTTATTAAGCCTGTAAATGATGTTTATGAACTGAAAAAATCAACTTTCCAGTTCGAAATTACGTCTGCCAATCTGGAAGGATTTCTAGTGGGAGCCACTACGAATAAGGATATTTATGCCGGAGCCCTGGGACTTTTAAGCACACAAGAGGTTCCATGGTTTCAGAATACGGGCATGGCAGAGGAATTGTACAACAAAGACAAGGAAATGTTTCTGATGGATTCTGCGCCTTCATACTGGTATTATACAGATGCGAAAGATCACAGGTTTGATAAAAATCCAAAGGGTAATGCAAAACAATGGACTGCCACACGTACCATTACAAGGTTTTATGACATCATGATAGACCAGCCCATCGCATTAAAAGATTTTAACGACCGGGTATTCATCCTGATGTATCAACCGGAATATAACGACGAGTATGATTTAATAGGAAAGAAAAACCTGTTTCAGGCTGCGTTGAAATTCAAAGATTAAAAAACACACCAATTATTTGATTATATAAGAAAAAGGTCTGCTTTTACGATGTAAGCAGGCCTTTTTTGCAGATGAATATTTTATTCGATAATCAAGCCGTATTCTATTGCTAATTTGATGGCTGAGCTAAGATTGGATGTCTGGAATTTCTCAATAAGGTTCTTTCTGTGGCTTTCTACGGTATGCGGACTGATAAACAGTTTTTCTGCCATTTGATTGGTGGTAAGTCCTTTCGCAGCTTCCCCAAGAATTTCCTTTTCTCTTCGGGTCAGTTTGGGTACATGATTTAACCCATCAGTTGATTTTTTCTCCAAAACAGACTTAGTTTGCGAACATAAAAATTGAGTCCCTTCATACACGCTGGTAATCCCTTCCAGAATTTCAGAAACTGAAGCATTCTTCTGAATGTATCCACAGGCACCTTCAGCCAAAGAACTATTAATGACAGGCAGTTCATTGTGAACACTGAGAATAATAATCTGAAGATTGCTATACTTTTTCTTTAAAGGTTTTATGAGTTCAATGCCGTTGGTATCTGCCAGATTGATGTCCAGCAATAAAATATCAATGGTTTGTTTTGCAAGACCTGCATTCATTTCTGAAACATTTTTGAAACAATCTACCACATCTATGGTACTGCTGTTTCCTAAAATATTCTTCAATCCTTCTAAGAGAAGTGGATGATCATCTGTTATGGCTACTTTTATCATGTTTAATGAATAGGAATTTGAAGTTCTATACTGGTACCAATATTCCGTTCGGAAGTGATATTCATTGTTCCTTTTAAAAATTGGACTCTGAGTTCT
Organism: Chryseobacterium sp. 7; assembly: GCF_003663845.1. Taxonomy (NCBI): domain Bacteria; kingdom Pseudomonadati; phylum Bacteroidota; class Flavobacteriia; order Flavobacteriales; family Weeksellaceae; genus Chryseobacterium; species Chryseobacterium sp. 7. The sequence continues at coordinate 2,102,531 of NZ_RCCA01000001.1, read as the reverse complement.
ATATTATGAAAACCGGCTGTTTTTCTTATGCCTAAGCTTTTAGGATCAAAGCCTTGGCCATTGTCTTCTACTGTAAGATTTAATACATTTTCTTCCTCACTGATTTGTATAATAATTTCGGAAGTATTAGCGTGCTTTATAGCATTATTAACCAATTCCTGAATAATTCTGTAAATAATTAATTGCTTTTCCCGAGATATAGAATTACTGTAGTTAATAAATTCTGTGTGGATTTCTAATGCATTATTGGAAATACGGTAGGCAAACTCCTGAATAGCCACTTCCATACCATATTTCATTAATAAATCCGGCATTAAATTGTGTGCTACACGCCTTAATTCTTCCACCGCTCCATCAATTTGTTCAATTGACTTAGAAATTCCTTCTTCTATATTTTCAGAATGATGTGGATTTAAATAAGACAGCTGGTGTTTCGTTCCTGAAAGCAGCCCTCCCAATCCGTCATGGAGATCACGGGCCAGACGGCCACGCTCCTGCTCCTGCCCTTCCAACAATGCTGTAAGCGTAGATATTTTTGAGTTTTGCTTCTCTTTTTCTAAAGCCAAAGCATGCAGTTCGTCTCTTCGCCTGATAGATTTTGCACGCTGTTTATAGGCATAAAGTAATAAGAGGATCAAAACAATGAAGAATATAATAAAGAAAATGTAGTAGGTATTGATCTTTTCTTTAAACGCCAATAGCTTTTTATAGTTGCTAATATCATTATTCTTCTGCTGAGTTTCTAATTTTGCCAAACGAAGCTGCTGTTCTTTTTTCTCCGATTCAAGTTCTGAAAATTTCAGTCTTTCACGCTGATTTTCTTCTACCAGTTTTAAGTTATTGTATACCTGTTCACGCTGTGCCCGAAGGATATTGATCAATTTAATTTCCTGTGCTTTTTTATCACTTTCCAGCTGAAGCTTTATATATTTCTGCTTCTGCCGTTCTTTATCAAACTGAGATTCCAGTCTTTTGGTAATATCCAGTTTTTCCTGATCGTAAACACTTTTATATTTGTCAACATAACTTTTATAATAAGTGAGCGCTTCTTTATAATTCCCCTGTTCTTCACTAATTCTGGATAGAGATTCAAGGATAGACAATTCTACCATATGATTTCTTACCGGGCTTTTGCCAATTTCCATAGAAGCTTTCAGAAAATAAGACTTAGCCAAATCATAATTTTTATCCTGTAATGCCAATTCTGCTAAAATCCCAAACGAGGAAGCAATGTGAATAGCATCGCCAATTTCCAGACTCACCTTATTAGCGAGCTGAGCATATTGCATTGCCTTATTGCTGTCAAATCCAGTATATAAATTCGCTAAATTGATGGCAGCATATGAAAGGCTATTTCGGCTAAGCATAACATCCTTATTTTTATTGAAAGTAGCAATAGCCTGTAAATAATATTGTTCTGTTTTATTTCTAAACACTGTATTGTACGGGTCCTGTGTATATTTTTGTTCATATACATATCCCATCCGCATGTAGGCATCAAAGATAAGATTGGGATCATTTTGTTTGGAAGCTAACAATAGAAACTGTTTGCTGTATTTTTCTTCCAGCTGATATTCATTCAGGTCAGAATAAATGGCAGATAATTCCTTGGCTGCATTACCCAATCTTCCATATAGTGTAGAAGTTGTTGGTGAGTTTTCATAATACTCAATAGCTTTCAGATAAGCGGCCACAGCATCAGTTGTTTTATTATCACGGGTCAGAATCCAGCCTTTTGCGTATTGTACATAGCCTTTTGCTTCGTTGCTGGCTGTTTTTACGCTATACGCTTTTGCCATTTCCAAACTTTTAGCAGATTCCGTACTTTTATTATCCAGCCGGTAATTCATGGCCTGCACGGCATATAAAATAGCAGCATACTTCCCATCGGTTTGCTTCGCTGCAGTAGCAATATTGGTTTGTAAAATCTGATAAGACAGGGATTTTCGATTATGAAAAAATAAGGCTGTAGCATATTTGGGTGCAAAGCTCAACTGATCTGTCACATTGTTTGAAGCATGGCTGTATTCTCTTTCTAATTTGCTTAAAACATCTTGTGCTTTAACAAACAACGGACAAATAAGTAAAGTAAATATAAATAGTAACCTGTGCATCAAACCCTTATCTTTATGAAGTTGTAGTATAGTAAAGATGTAAATATAAGTAAATACCTGCTAATTGATTTCGGAGCTGTTTTCTTCAGTATAATGAACGATTACTTTTACAGCTTCTTCTTCACTCCATTTTATTTGGCTACTGTTTTTACCCATACTTTTTACCGTGGTGTTTGTTCGAAATAAGAATTTATCATTGAATTGGGTGTGAAAAAGAAAGCTATAAAAGTTATAAAAATTAAGAAGTCAAAATCAGGAAATCTTTCCCTGCTTTATTTTGTGCAAGGTAATTAAAGACATCAAATAAAAATATCCCTGATAATAGTGGTTTTTCAGATGATTTCATTTTGAAGATCTGGTAAGAATAAATTAAGAAGGCTTAATAACTATAAAATTATTATAATATAAAGATTTTCAGATTCTTTTTTAAATAAATAATATTATGCATATATTATTATTTATTTAAAATTATTAATCAATTATTATCTTAGATCAAGATATCATGAAGATTTTCTATCTACATTTGTGAATATAAAAAAGTCAAATACACTATTTATTAATCATTAAAAAAAGAAACAATGAGCACACTTACATTAAAAGACGGAACAGAAATTTACTACAAAGACTGGGGAAAAGGACCAACAATCTTCTTTCACCACGGATGGCCATTATCTAGTGATGACTGGGATGCGCAAATGTTTTTCTTCTTAGAACAGGGATACAGAGTAATTGCTCATGACAGAAGAGGACATGGAAGATCTGAACAGACTCCTTACGGACATGACATGGACACTTACGCTTCTGACGTAGCAGAAATAGTGGAAGCATTAGACCTAAAAGATGTCATCCACGTAGGACATTCTACAGGAGGTGGTGAAGTGATCCGATATGCAGCAAAACATGGTAACGGAAGAGTTTCAAAAGCTGTTCTGATAAGTGCTGTTACTCCTATTATGGTTCAGAATGAGAACAACCCAAACGGGGTTCCAATTTCTGTTTTTGATGATATCCGAAATAATACGGCTAAGCACAGACAACAGTTCTTCATTGATATTACTTTCCCCTTTTACGGATACAACAGAGAAGGTGCTAAGATTTCCGAAGGAATCCAGAGAAACTGGTGGAGACAAGGTATGAACGGTTCTATCAAAGCTCATTATGATTGCGTAAAAGCTTTCTCTGAAACAGATTTCACAGAAGATCTTAAAAGTGTAGATATACCTGTATTGGTGATGCACGGTGAAGATGACCAGATTGTTCCTTTTGAAACAACAGGTAAGGTAGCTGCTACCCTGCTTAAAAACGGAAAATTAATTTCTTATCCTGGTTTTCCTCACGGTATGCCGACAACAGAGGCTGAAACTATTAACAGAGACCTTCTTGAGTTTGTAAAGTCGTAACATTATTACAGATAAAGGAAAAGCTGCAGATAAATTTGTCTGTAGCTTTTTTATTTTTGTTATTTTGCATTTGCTATTCCTAAAAAGCTTAGGAAACTCCGGTATAAACACAATCATTTATGAAGTTAGGATATTTATCCTTTTTTTTCTTGCAGCCATAATCTTTTGTTTTGGATGCTACTATTACTATCCTTTTTTTTCAGATGACAGTTTAATATCACTACGCTATGCACAGCGTTTTATAGAAGGAAAAGGTCTTACCTGGAATGACGGCCATCCTGTAGAAGGTTATTCTAATCTGCTTTGGGTATTGGGCGTTTCTGCGTTGGGAAAACTGGGCATAGATCTGATTCTTTCCGCAAGAATTTTAGGTATTATATGTTCATTGGGAACTTTGGGCACTATTCTTTATTATTGTAAAAGTCAAAATATAAAAAAGGAATCTGTTTTCCTTGCGCTATTACTATTGGTGACAACGCCATGTTTTCTGGTTTGGGCTATCGGAGGGCTGGAACAGCCTTTATATACTTTCCTGTTGACTTTAACATTGATTGAAGTATCCAAAATCATCAATGGCAAAAGTTTCAGAACAATCTATCTTTTATCCCTTTGGCTTGGACTTTTAGCGCTTACCAGACCGGACGGTTTCCTGTTTACGATCTTAACATCCGGGTTTTTACTGGTTACTCTGGGGAGAAATAAAGAACAGTTCATCAAAATAGGATTAGCAACGGCAGTAATTCCCACATTATTTCTTTTGGGGCAGCTTGCTTTTCGTTATAATTTTTATGGAGAATTAGTTCCCAATACAGCATTAGTAAAGGTGAAGGTGACTATTCATCATATACTTCGGGGTGGTTTTTATAATTTTAAAGCATTCGTTGGTACCTTGTTCTTATCCGGACTGGGATTGGTTTCACTCTATTATCTTTTAAAACAAAGATCACTTTTTGGATATTATTTGATATTGGTCATTACAGCCTGGATTGGATATGTAACATCAGTTGGAGGTGACATTTTTCCAGCATTCAGACATTATTATGTAGTCCTTATCTTATTTGTTTTTTCTATTATTTTTGGATTACAATATGTCAAAAAGATCAATCTGCAATCAAAGAAAGTAAGCTTTATCGTCATTATTCTTTTAGCTGCCAATACTTTTATTCAGTCTACAATAACAGACAATAAAAATGCAGTTGACGAAAGATGGGAGTTCAAAGGAATTAAACTTGGGGAAATTTTAAAGGAAACTTTTCCTCATCAAACCCTTATTGCTGTAACGTCTGCCGGATGTATCCCCTATTCTTCAGAACTACCAGCCATAGATATGCTTGGTCTGAATGATTATTATATTCCAAGGCACCCGCCTAAAAACTTTGGAAACGGAGCTCTAGCCCATGAACTGGGAGATGCCAATTATGTCATAAAAAGAAATCCTGACATTATGATTTTCCATGTAGGTGATGAGCCCAACTTTAATATTGGTGAACAGATGAAAGCCAATAAGTTTTTTAACAAAGACTATGTTAAAGTAAAAACGAAAGCTGGGGAGTTGGAATACATTCTATTCTTCAATAAATATGGAAAGAATACAGGGATTAAAAAAAATGAAAACACCTTAACGATTCCCGGATATTTTTTCAATGCATCTTCAGAAGATATATGCACATTTTCCGAACATCAACTTATAAAAACAATGGATAAAGGAAAAACATATACTTTATCTGCTGATCCTGTTTTACAAGGGAACTGGACTATACAAAGATTAGCAGGGAAAAATATAGATATTAAGACTAGTATTTCCCATAGAAACGGGCAACTAAGTATTGCTATTACCCCAAACAACAAAATGTCTTTAGAAAGTATTGTTCTGGAAAGAAAATAATGAATATTTTTCATGATTTTCATCAACTATAGAAACAAAATCAACCAACAATACCATTTCACGCATTTTCAATCATAATTACTTTGCATTAAAATATCCCAAAATCATCATTTATTAAAGTGATGATTTTTCAATTCAATACACCGAAAGGTGTTTTAAATATAATTAAAAATTGCTTTAAACAAAGGATAAAACAATATAATTTTAATCTCAAATTTGTGATTTAATAGTTTTATTTATTAAATTCGTGCTGTTAAATTATACTTATGAAAACCAAATTACTGACTTTATTAAGTCTTCCGATGCTTCTTGCATCTTGTGCTCAGGATAATGATCTTGACAATGTGAATGCGAACACACAGATTGAAAAAAGCACTACTGCAGACGGAAAGAGCGCATCCCGTTTTATAGACCTTACACGTTACACTCTTTTAAAAGAATCTACAAATCACCCTCAGACATTAAGCGCAGGGCAATCCATCAGCATGGAATACAACGGAAGTACTTACCGATTCATCATGCAAACAGACAACAATCTTGTTTTATACAGAGAAAGACCGGGACTTAATACTGTGCTATGGCATTCCAATACGTACAGAAGTACGGGTACTCCATCTCTTATCGTACAAAATGACGGAAATATGGTAATCTATAGAGACGGAAGCCCGCTTTGGAGTTCTAATACTGCGGTTAATTATTATGTAGCTAATCCTCACGTTAAACTTCAGCTTTATTCTAGAACAGGAGCAGCAATTCCTTCAGGTTTCAGAATTAAAGTTATTTTAGGAGGAAATAATGAAGAAAGAAACGACATCATTGTTGAAGATTTCTTATAAAAAAACAATTTTAAGTTATATAGCCGCTTCTTTACAGAGGCGGTTTTTTATATAAATAGGATAAAACCAAAGATTATGAAAGCTCGAATTGATTTTTTTTCGTATCTTTGCACACTATTATTCCTAATGTCTTTAGGAGTAACCAAAACAGATATTGATAACAAAAACAATAAAAAAGCAAAACAATGCCAAAATTAAAAACGAAATCAGGTGCTAAAAAGCGTTTTGCTCTTACTGGTTCTGGTAAGATCAAAAGAAAAAATGCTTACAAAAGCCACATCTTAACTAAGAAAGAAACTAAGCAGAAGAGAAATCTTACTACTACTTCTTACGTAGCTAAAGTGGACGAAAAAAGCGTTCAACGTCAATTAGCAATTAAGTAGTTTTTATAAATCTATATTCGGTTTATAAGAATTCAAAACAAATTCAACAATTTAACCCTGGAACGGTGCCTATAAGAGTAACATCTGTTACCGCCCTTTTCAAAAAAACAATTTAAATTATGCCAAGATCAGTAAATGCCGTAGCTTCAAGAGCTCGCAGAAAGAAAATTTTTAAGCAAGCTAAAGGTTTCTTCGGAAGAAGAAAGAACGTTTGGACTGTAGCTAAAAACGCGGTAGAAAAAGCAATGCAATATGCTTACCGTGGTAGAAAAGAGAAAAAGAGAAATTTCAGAGCACTTTGGATCACTCGTATCAACGCGGGAGCTAGAGAGCACGGAATGTCTTACTCTCAATTTATGGGAGCTCTTAAAAAGAACAACATCGAACTTAACAGAAAAGTTTTAGCAGATTTAGCAATGAATCACCCTGAAGCTTTCAAAGCTGTTGTAGATCAAGTAAAATAATGTAGAATAGATTTTGTTATCAATATAGTCCCGGATTTATCCGGGATTTTTTTTGCTCTATACTCCCCGATTTCACCTTCCTATTAACGTAAATCTCCTTTTCAGTTGATTGCAATTTTCAGAAGTTTTTATCATCTCAACATTACAACATTTTAATTCCCACAATGAATTTATAAAAATTACACATAAAATACTTCACACTACGGTAAAATATAAACAAACAAGACGTATTTAATGAATAAAAATAAAACAACAACCCAAATACAAGAAAAAGATATATAATTATTAAAACAACAAATAATATCATTAATACAGCCTTAATTGCTAACAATAAATAGTGATTTATTATTATATTAGCAATCTCTAAAGAAAGTATCTATAATGAAAAAAGTTGCAGTTTTTTTACTGACTTCCGTTGCATTGCAAACTATTGGTGCACAGAGTTTTATTCAGGCTTATAAAGACAGAGCTGATATGGTAACCCAAACCAATATCAACAACAATCTTCAGGAATTTGCAGGATTGGGTGTAAAAAAAACGGGCACAACAGCTAATAACAATGCTTTTGACTGGCTTAAAAATAAATACCTGTCCTACGGATATACAGCCAGTGATTTTTCTGACGATGCTTTCACTTACGGAGGTAATGCATCAAAAAATTTCATTATTACCAAAACCGGGACTGTGTATCCCAACAAATATGTCATTATCTGTGGACACTATGATACCATTATAGGTCCCGGAGTAAGTGACAATGGCAGCGGAACGTCCATTATTCTTGAAGCAGCAAGGATTCTGAAAGATGTTCCTACAGAATATTCCATTAAGTTTATTCATTTCTCCGGAGAAGAACAGGGACTTGTGGGAAGTAACCACTATGTAAATAATGTTGCTTACCAGGGAAGCACCCGTGTTCTGGATATAAAACTTGTATTAAATATTGATCAGGTAGGAGGTCTTATAGGAAATAACAACAATACAATCAACTGTGAAAGAGATGAGGGCGGAATATCTTCCAACAACGCAATCTCTAATACGATGACTCAGGAACTAATGACCTGCACTACCCTTTACTCTCCTCTTCAAACTAATCTTTCTCATGCTTACAGCTCAGATTATATGCCTTTTGAAGCTAAAGGATATACCATAACTGGATTTTATGAAACAATTGAAAGCAATAATCAGCATACGGTCAGTGATACCTACGCCAACCTTGATCCTGTCTATGTTTTTAATGTAGGAAAAGCCGCGGTGGGAGCATTGCAGCATTTTGCTGTTGCCACTACAACCAGTAATCTTCTAGGCACTAAAGAAACTATACAAAATTCAGCAGAAGCAGTAAGAGTGTATCCTAATCCTGCTAAAGATCTTCTGACTATAGAATTTCAACAAAAGGTAAAGCAATTTAAAGTTGAGATCAATGACATGGTAGGAAATTCAGTTCTGAATGTTGAAAATGAAGAAAAAATAAACACTTCAGGTCTTAAAAATGGAGTTTATATGGTTACCATTAAGACCGAAAAAGGAAATACGACAAAAAAAATAATCATTAATAAATAATATCATTCTAAATATTGATGTAAGTTGACATTCCATCAGTATTTCATGGATCAGAATCATACAATGAAGAAAATTTCTACTTTTTTACTCGCTTCTATTGCTATTTATAATGTGAATGCTCAAAGTTTCATTCAGGCTTATCAGGACAGAGCGAATATGGTGAATCAAACCAATATTACCACTTCTCTTCAGGAATTTGCAGGATTGGGTGTAAAAAAAACAGGTACTACAGCCAATAACAATGCTCTGGAATGGCTTAAAACCAAATACCTTTCCTATGGCTATACTGCCAGCCAGATTGTAGAAGACCCTTTTACTTTAGGAGGATACACTTCAAAAAATCTGGTGATTACTAAAACGGGAACCGTATATCCGAATAAATATGTGATCATCTGTGGACATTTCGACAGTATTATCGGGACGGGAGTTAATGATAACGGCAGCGGAACCTCTATCCTTCTTGAAGCAGCAAGGATTCTGAAAGACGTACCAACAGAATATTCCATAAAATTTATTCATTTTTCCGGGGAAGAACAAGGACTTTTGGGGAGCACTCATTATGCCAATACTGTTGCTTATCAGGGGAGTAACCGTGTTTTAGATATTAAGCTCGTTTTTAATCTGGATCAGGTAGGTGGTGTGATGGGAAATAATAACAACACCGTTTATTGTGATGAAGATCAGGGTGGACTTTCAACCAATAATGCGGCTTCTGCTGCTGTAACCCAGGAACTGAGAAACTGCACAGCACTCTACTCTCCTCTTCTGACGGCTGTAGATCCTGCGGAAGACACGGATTATATCCCTTTTGAGCAGAAAGGTGAAGTCATTACGGGTTTCTTTGAAAGAATCAGAAGTACTTATCCACATACGGTAAATGATACGTTTGCCAATACGGATCCTGTATACATTTACAAAATAGGAAAAGCATCTGTGGGAGCATTACAGCATTTCGCGGTTGCCACAGGAACACTGGGTACTTATGAAACGGTTATAAAAAATACTCTTGAAAATATAAAAATCTATCCAAACCCTGCAAAGGATATGATCAATATTGAGCTTCCGGATTCCGGGATTAAGAATTTCACTTTTGAAATTACCGATTTTCAAGGACGCTCTATTTTCAAGAGAATCAATGAAACAAAAATCAATACTTCAAGATTGGAAAATGGTGCCTACCTTGGAATTTTAAAAGCAGGAGATCAAACTGTAGTTAGAAAAGTGATGATCGAAAGATAATTGACAATTAAACTTAATTAAATAAAAACCTTTGAAGTCATTCAGAGGTTTTTTGTTTTTTATACCCAATTAAAATATTCACAACACAGAATAATGAATCAATATGATATCCATAATTAATTTTCTATTATTTTAACAAATTAAACACTTTATTGTGATTTATTTACTACATTCGTGTCACCAAAATAATATTATTTATATGAAAAAATTCACAACACTTTTGTGCACTGCATTTGTGATGCAGTACATTGGGGCTCAAAGCTTTATTCAGGCTTACAAAGACAGAGCGGATATGGTTACCCAGGCTAACATTACTGCCAATCTTCAGGAGTTTAGCAATTTAGGTGTAAAAACTACAGGCTCTGTAGCTAATACCAACACGCTGAACTGGATCAAAAACAAATACACTTCTTATGGTTATAGCGCCAGCCAAATCGTAGAAAGTCCTTTTACTTTCGGGACTACAAGCTCCAAAAATTTAATTATTACCAAAACCGGGACGCTTTATCCTAACAAGTATGTCATTATTTGCGGACACTTCGATACCATTAATGGTCCGGGGGTGAATGATAATGGCAGCGGAACATCCATTATTCTGGAAGCGGCAAGAATTTTAAGAAATGTCCCAACTGAATATTCTATCAAGTTCATCCATTTTTCCGGTGAAGAACAAGGTCTAAGAGGAAGCAGCCACTATGTAAATAATGTGGTCTATCAGGGAGGTGTCCGTAAACTGGATATCAAACTGGTCATCAATCTGGATCAGGTAGGTGGTGTAAAAGGAAATAATAACAATACCGTGTACTGTGATGAAGACCAGGGAGGGGTTTCCAGCAATAATGCAGCTTCTGCAGCAGTAACTCAGCAGTTGAGAAACTGTACGGCGCTCTACTCTCCTCTTCAGACAGCTGTAGATCCGGCTGCTGATACAGATTATATTCCTTTTGAGCAGAAAGGTGAAGTGATTACCGGATATTTTGAAAGAATAAGAAGCACCTATCCACACTCTTCAAAAGATACTTTTACCAATATGGATCCTGTTTATGTTTATAATATCGGGAAGGCTACTGTAGGCGCTTTACAGCATTTTGCAACGGCAACTACCACAATGAGCAAAGCAACTGCTAAAAACTCATTAGAAGCGGTCAAAATCTATCCAAATCCAGCCAATAATGTTCTCAATATTGACTTACCTGATTCTAAAGAAGCCAACTTCAGTTTTGAAATCAGTAATTCTCTGGGAAGATCTCTTCTGAAAGTAAATAATGAAAGAAAAATTGATGTTTCAAGTTTACAAAACGGAGTGTACATCGGTGTATTAAAAGTAGGAGAAGAAACTCTTGTTAAGAATATTATGATTGAAAGATAAGAGATCAATCAATTTATATCAATAAAACAGCAGGAATATTCCTGCTGTTTTATTTTGGAAAATACGTTTAAATATTTGTCATTTTAAACAGTTATTTTTTAATGCCAGTTCTTTGATTTTAGAAACAATAGCCTGTTCATTAATAAAGCCATTTTTAATATCTGTTAATAATTCCTCCAGAGTTACTTTATAAACATCCGCTTCATTAAATGATAGAAAACGTATAATTTCTTCTAAAGCATTATCAAAATCTTTAAGCTCACAATAGGATAAATATTTTATCTGAGAAGCTAATTCATTGTGCTCATCCTTCTGTAATAAATTATCAGCAATATCAATAGCCCATTGATATTCTCCTATTTTATACCAACAATTTGACATGAATAACAGTCTATAGTTTTCAGCCTTTGGAGATAATCCATTTAAATAATTTAAAATAGTAACAGCAGGCATATATTGCCCATCATTCATTAGATCCAGAGCTTTCTGTAACTCATTAATCATACATCTGAAAGTTTATTTTATCTGATCTAAAATAGCATTTTTCATTTACCAAAGTGCTTTCTGCCTTACAACCAAACAGCGAACCAGATTTTTATTGATCTCTGTTTTTAAGAATTTCTTCAATCTCCTCCAAAGAAAACCCTTTGGCTTTCAATAAAATCAGCAAGTGATACAGCAAATCTGCAGCTTCATTTTTAAAGAGTTCTTCGTTATTATCTTTAGCTTCTATAACCAATTCTACTGCTTCCTCTCCGACTTTCTGAGCCATTTTATTAATTCCTCTCTGGTAAAGTGAATAGGTGTAAGAGCCTTCAGCTTTGGTATCTATTCTCTGTGAAATCTTTTCTTCCAGCTCATACAAAAAACCTTTAGCATTCTTTTCTCCGAAACAGCTGAAACTTCCCGTATGACAAACTACATTTTTCGGAACAGCTTTAATTAAAATGGTATCCTGGTCACAGTCAATGTCAATACTTTTTACTGTTAAAAAATTACCCGATTCCTCACCTTTTGTCCAGAGCCTGTTTTTGGAGCGGCTGAAAAAAGTAACAATTCCTTCTTTTTCTGTTTTTTCAAAAGCTTCTTCATTCATGTAGCCCAGCATCAAAACCTGCAGTGTTCTGCTGTCCTGAATGACTACCGGAACAAGCCCATTATCTTTATTAAAATCTATTTTCATCGTACTTCTATTTTTTGAGTTTTTAACTCTTGTTTTAAATCCTGAATCCCTATTTCATTAAAATGGAAAATACTGGCTGCCAATCCTCCTGTAGCTTTTGTTTCATTGAATACTTTAACAAAGTCATCCACAGCACCAGCACCGCCTGAAGCAATCACCGGAATACCTACCGCTTCAGAAACCAGCTTTGTAATGCGAAGATCAAAGCCATTTTTTGTGCCATCGCCATCCATAGAAGTCAGCAGAATTTCTCCTGCTCCGAGGGACTCAGCTTTTTTTGCCCATTCTACTGTAGAAAGTTCTGTGGCTTCTCTTCCGCCTTTGATGTGAACCAGGTCTTTATCAGCCACCATCCTTGTATCAATAGCCACCACAACGCATTGGCTACCGAATTCTTGAGCTAACTCAGAAATAAGTGCCGGATTTTTTACCGCTGAGGAATTGATACTGATTTTGTCTGCTCCTGCTTCCAGAAGCTTTCTGACATCTTCCACAGACGAAATTCCACCTCCCACGGTAAAAGGAATGCTGAGCTCTTTTGCAATATCTTTTACCAAATCTACAAAGGTTTTTCTGTTTTCAATAGTTGCAGTAATATCAAGAAAAACAAGCTCATCTGCTCCTTCCTGTTCATATTTTTTGGCAAGCTCTACGGGATCTCCTGCATTTTTAAGATCTTCAAAATTGATTCCTTTCACCGTAGCCCCATCTTTGATATCCAGACATGGAATAATTCTTTTTTTAAGCATTTTCAATAAAATTTTGAAGTTGTTGTAAGCTTATTTTTCCTTCATAAATTGCTTTTCCGATGATTGTCCCTGTACACCCGATATCTTTCATTTTATACACGTCAACAATACCGGAAATACCACCGCTTGCTACAAGCTGAACTGATGTTTTATATAAAATCTCAATATAAAGCCCGGTTGACGGACCTTCCAGCATCCCATCTTTTGCAATATCAGTGCATATTGTGGATTGTATTCCTTTTTCCTGATACTGAAGGATAAAATCAATGATGTCATTATCACTTTCTTCAAGCCATCCGGAAGTTTTAATTTTTCTGTTGTCACAATCAGCGCCAAGAATAATTTTCTCAGCACCATATTTTTGGATCATTTCATAGCAGAACTCAGGATTTTGCACCGCAATACTTCCTAAAGTAATCTGTTTTGCCCCAGAATTGAAAGCTGTTTCAATATCTTCCTGAGTTTTTAATCCTCCCCCAAAATCAATATGCAGCGAAGTAGACTGAGCAATATTTTCAAGAACCTTCTGATTGACAATATGCTTTGATTTTGCTCCATCAAGATCCACCAGGTGAAGAAACTTAATGCCGAAACTTTCAAATTCTTTCGCCACTTCTACAGGGTCTTCATTATATATTTTCTTTGTGTTATAATCTCCTTTTGACAGGCGGACACATTTGCCGTCAATAATATCAATAGCCGGAATTATTTTCATCATTATAAATTTATAAAGTTCTTAACAATCTGATTTCCTACGATTCCTGATTTTTCAGGATGAAATTGTACCGCAAAAAAATTGTCTTTCTGTAATGAAGCACTGAATGGCAGGATATAATCACAAACAGAAGTGGTAAAGTCTGAGAGTTCACAATAATAACTGTGAACAAAATAGACATCATTATTTTTTTCGATTCCTGAAAACAATGGTGATTTCTGCTCTGAAAGTGTATTCCAGCCCATGTGCGGAACAATATCCTTTGCCGGAAATTTTCTGACCTTGATATCAAAAATTCCCATTCCTTCGGTATCCCCTTCTTCATTTCCTTTACACATCAACTGCATTCCCAGACATATTCCTAAAACAGGCTGTTTAAGACTTGGAATCAGGAGATCAAGTGCTCTTTCTTTCAGAAGTTTCATGGTAGACGAAGCTTCTCCAACGCCTGGAAAAATCACTTTATCAGCTTTTAAAATCTGCTCAGGATCATCTGTAATCACAGAATCAACATTCAGCCTGTTGAGGGCATTCTGGACAGAGTTCACATTTCCTCCGTTGTATTTTATTATGGCAATCATATTTATAAACTTCCTTTTGTAGAAGGTAAACTGTAATTAGTATCCGATTGATTTACCGCCATTTTAACGGCTTTTGCAAAGGCTTTAAAGATGGATTCTATTTTGTGGTGTTCATTATCTCCTTCTGCTTTGATATTCAGATTGGATTTTGAGGCATCCGTAAAGGACTTAAAAAAGTGATAAAACATTTCGGTAGGCATATCCCCTATCTTTTCTCTTTTAAACGGAGCATCCCAAACCAACCATGGTCTTCCGCCAAAGTCAATAGCCACCTGAGAGAGACAATCATCCATCGGAAGCAGGAAACCATATCTTTCAATTCCTTTTTTCTTTCCTAATGCTTTTAAAATGGCTTCTCCCAATACAATCCCTGTATCTTCAATGGTGTGGTGCTCATCTACAGCAAGGTCTCCGTTTACTTTAATCGTAAGATCCATATTTCCGTGTCTCGCAATCTGATCCAGCATGTGATCAAAAAAGTGAAGTCCGGTTGAAATATCTGACTTACCATTTCCATCAAGATTGACTTCAATTTCAATATCAGTTTCATTGGTTTTTCTGGAGACTTTGGCTTTCCTCATTCCTGATTTTAAGAACTGATAAATCTCTGACCACTGTGCTGTAGATAACTCGGCTTCTGTATTTAAGTTTTGATTAAGATAAATAGCTTTAGATTTCAGATTTTTAGCAAGTTGAACATCCGTACTTCGATCGCCAATTACATAGGAATTTTCAAGATCATAGTTTCCATAAATATATTTACTCAGCATTCCGATTCCTGGTTTTCTGGTAGGAAGATTTTCGGATTCAAAGCTTTTATCAATTAAAATATCACTAAAAATGATTCCTTCATTTTCAAATGCCTGCAACATTTTTGCATGGGGTTTTATGAAATCTTCTTCAGGAAAACTATCCGTTCCCAACCCGTCTTGATTGGTTACCATCACCAGCTCGTAATCCAGCTCACTGACAATTTTTGCCAGGTTTTGAAAAACTCCCGGATAAAACTCAAGCTTTTCCAGAGAGTCTACCTGAAAATCTGTAGGCGGTTCAATGATCAATGTTCCGTCACGGTCTATAAAGAGTACTTTTTTCATATGTTTTTTTATTTTTTTAACCATTAAGCTTTTTTAAGTGATTCAGAAGTATTAAGAACATAGCTGAAGCTATTAATTTAGCGTTGCATTTTATTCATCCTGATGAATCTTAACTTTTCTTATTATCTTCGTTTCTCTTAATGGTTTATATTTTAACAAGCTATATTATATTCTTTTTAAAAGGTTAATTAGTTTTTCATTTTCCGAACGGTTACCCACATTAATCCTGATACATCCAGGAATAGCCGGGTCTCTTCTGCTGGTTAAAATTTCTTCATCCAACATTTTTGCATAGACATTGTCAACATTTTCCATTCTGATCAGAAAGAAATTAGCATCTGTTGAAAATATTTTCTTAATGCATGTAATTCCTTCAAACTGCTGTTTTAACCATGTTCTCTCTTCCAGAATACGAGTTACGTTCTCCTGAAGCTTATTTTCTTCCTCCAATGTCTTTAAAATCAATTCCTGGCTCAAAACATTCACATTATAAGGCGCTTTTACGGTATTAATCAGGGTAATAGTCTCTTCGGATGCATAAGCCATACCTACTCTTGCTCCGGCAAATCCCCATGCTTTAGAAAAAGTCTGCAGTACAATCAAGTTAGAATATTGATCCAACAGTTCCAGACTTGATTTTTTACCAGAGAATTCGATATAAGCTTCATCTACTACAACGATTCCATTAAAATTCTGAAGATAAAATTCAATATCATCTACACTGTTTCCTGTAGGATTATTAGGTGAACATAAAAAGAAAATCTTCAGGGAAGGATCTTCTGCCGCTTTTAAGAAATTGTCTTTTACGATTTCAAAGTTTTCATTCAAATCCAGTTTCAAAACTTTATTCTCATTGATTGCTGCATAGAAACCATACATCGCAAATGACGGATTCATCATCAGAACGGCATCTTTTTTAGGTTCACAGAAAATTTTAATGATAAGGTCTATCAGCTCGTCACTTCCGTTTCCTATGGCAATCTGTGAGGGTGAAACATTTTTAAGCCCCGCAAGCTTGCTTTTAAGCCTTTTTTGGGTAGAATCCGGATAACGGTTACATTCTCCAAAAGGACTTTCATTCGCATCCAGCATTACCGGAGCGTTGAATTCATTATGATCCCTGAAACTGATGTAGGGCTGTAATTGTAATATATTTTCTCTTACGAGTGTTTTGATACTGCTATTTTTCATTGTATTGATTTTCTTTAAAAAAATGATTTAATATAAAACCGTTTTTAAACCATTAAGCTGGATTAAGTGATTAAGAATAATGAAGAAAATATCTTGCGATTTTTATTAAGCAGTGAGCTAAATTCAAATGTATTTAAATCTTAACATTACTTAAAAGCTTCATTTTCTTAATGGTTCAATTTTTTTGATAAACGCAAGGGCGCAAAGTTTTTTAATTCTGTAACACTTTTTTAAGGCGCAAGAAAATCTAAGATTTTCAGCAAGAGTATAGGCATTGTTTTGTGTTTTTATATACATTATTCAATTTTATCGGAGATAAAATCTTTGCGTCCTAAAAAATATGTTTTACAATATTATTTTGCGTCTTTGCGTTTTCCAACATTCTTACCTTAATCTTATTGACACTGCATTTTTGTGAGCAAACAGACCTTCTGCTTCTGCCATAAGCTCTATTGTTTTTCCTAAATTCTGAAGACCTTCTTTTGAAAGCTGCTGAAATGTTATTTTTTTCACAAAGCTATCCAGCGATACTCCGCTGTAATTTTTTGCATAAGCATTGGTAGGAAGCGTGTGATTTGTTCCGCTGGCATAATCTCCGGCGCTCTCACAGGAATAGTTTCCAAGGAAAACGGAGCCAGCATTCTGAATCACCGGAATATATTTTTCAAAATCATTAATTGCCAGAATAAGGTGTTCCGGAGCATAAAGATTACTGAAATCTAGCGCTTCCTCCAGAGAATTCACTAAAATAAAAGAGCTGTTTTCCAAAGCCTGAGCGGCAAATTCATTTCTCGGTAATTCTTTGATTTGCTGTCCAACTGCCTCTATTGTCTCTTCAAATACTTTAAGGTCTGTAGTAATAAACACAACCTGACTGTCACTGCCGTGTTCTGCCTGAGAAAGAAGATCTGCAGCGCAAAAATCAGGAACGGCCTGTTCATCTGCAATCACAAGAACTTCACTCGGTCCGGCAGGCATATCAATAGCAACTCCGTAACGTTGTGCATATTCTTTTCCTGCAACCACAAACTGATTTCCGGGGCCAAAAATTTTATTAACAGCGGGAATACTTTCTGTTCCAAAAGTCATAGCTGCAATAGCCTGCGCTCCACCTGCTTTAAAGATTTCCGAAACTCCGCAAAGCTTTGCTGCATAAAGAATTGCAGGATTGACATTTCCATTCTTATCCGGTGGTGTGCACAGCACTATTTCTTTACATCCGGCCAGGTTCGCAGGAACTGCAAGCATCAATACCGTAGAGAACAAAGGAGCCGTTCCTCCCGGAATATAAATTCCCACTTTTTCTACAGCACGGTTTTCACGCCAGCAAACAACTCCTTTTGTCGTTTCAACTTTCTGAATTTCCTGTTTTTGAGAGGCGTGAAATACTGAAATATTTTCTTTAGCCTGTTGAATAGCCTGTTTCAATTCATCATTGAGCTGCTTTTCAGCCTCCTGGATTTCAGCATCAGAAACTTTTATGCTCTTAGTTTCTGCTTTATCAAACTTTTTGTTGAATTCTATTAAAGCTTTATCTCCATTTTTTTCAACTTCTACGAATATTTCTGTAATCAGACCTGAAATTTCTTTCTGCTCAAGAACAGGACGTTTTACCAGGTCTGTCCAGGTGTCTTTTGTGGGATATCTGTATATTTTCATTGTACTTTTTAATTTTTTCTTTGAACCATTAAGATTCTTTTAAGTTGTTAAGTTTTATAAAGATCATAGCTGAAGCTATTTATTAAGATTTGTTTATTCATTCATCTCTGACGAACCTTAACTATTCTTCATATCTTAATGATCTTGATGATTAATTACATTTTTTAAATAACCATTTTATCAATTGGGATGATTAGGATATCCTGAGCACCATTTTCTTTGAGTTCGTCGATGACATCCCAGAAACGTTCTTCATCAATCACGGAGTGAATACTGCTCCAGCCCTCTTCTGCAAGCGGAATGACTGTGGGGCTTTTTAATACGGGAAGAACATCAGCAATTTTCTGGATTTTTTCGTTGGGAACATTCATCAGAATGTATTTAGAATTTTTTGCTTTTAAAACGGACTTGATTCTGAAGACGAATTTTTCAAGAATAGCTTCTTTTTCGAGTGTTAACTGAGGCGTTTGAGCCAAAACAGCCTCCGATTTCAGCAAAGTAACCGTTTCCCTTAATCCGTTTTTGAATAGAGTACTTCCGGAACTTACAATATCGCATATTCCATCTGCCAAGCCTATATTAGGAGCTATTTCTACAGAACCGGAAATAATGTGGATATCTGATACAATTCCTTCTTTTTCCAAAAAGCTTTTAAGGGTATTGGGATATGAAGTAGCAATTTTTTTACCCTGAAAATAAGAAAGTTCATCGGTTTCTACTTCTTTGGGAACAGCCAATGAAACACGGCATTTTGAAAAACCAAGCTTCTGAACAGTCTTGATATTTTTACCTTTTTCTATCAGGAGATTTTCACCAAGAATGGCAACATCCACCACTCCGTCTTCCAGATATTGAGGGATGTCTGAGTTCCGAAGGTACATGATTTCCATCGGAAAGTTATCTACTGAAACTTTAAGTTGGTCTTTACCGTTGTTGACGAAGATTCCGCAGTCTTTGAGAAGCTGAAGAGATTCTTCATAAAGCCGGCCGCTTTTTTGGATCGCAATTTTTAATTTACTCATTTTGCCTTTTTTGGGTCCGAGCAAATAAAAACTGATCTATTGAAATTTCTGAGGAGAATTCAGGAAACAAAAAAACCGTCAATTTACTCAGACGGTTTTAATTATTTTTGATTTTAGCATATACTTATATCAATCAATTCCGTCTAGCAGAGATGATGATAATGATGTAATGCTAAAAATGTTGGTTTCATTGTATTGAATTATGATGCAAATGTAGGATTTATTTTTAAAATGCAAACTTTTTTCAGATAATTTTTTGATAGAACTTTATCAATTCTTTCGCAATGGGTTCGTCATTAAACTTCTGAACAAACTCGAAACCCTTTTCCTCACGGCGTTTTCTCTCGGATTCATTTTCCCAGAGAAATTTAATTTTCGCCCGGATATCGAGATCATTGTCAGGATTTACATATACAGAATCTTTTCCTCCTGCTTCCGGCAGACAACTTGTGTTGCTTGTAACTACTACAGTTTTGGAGAAAAGTGCCTCAATCACAGGAATTCCGAAGCCTTCAAAGAAACTTGGATAAACAAAAATATCTGCAAGTTTATAGAGACAAGCCAGTTCATCCATAGAAACTCCTTCAAGGAAGAGCACCTGGTTTTCCATTTTATTCTTTTTCAGAAAACTTTCTATTTTCTGGTAATATTTGGTCTTCCTGCCCACTACGATTAATGGAATTCCAGTTCCGTTGATTGCTTTTACAACATTCAATAGATTTTTACGGTCTTCGATGGTTCCAACATTCAGTATAAACCTTTCCGGAAGCTTAAATTTCTCTTTTACAGCCTGCATGAGTTCCGGAGACTGCTGTTCTTTAAAAGCATGATGACACCCCTGATAAATAACTTCAATCTTCGTCTCGGGAACCTTTAAATACTGGATAATATCTTTTTTGGTCTGTTCTGAAATAGCGATGATTTTATCAGCCGAATCAGCTGCTTTTTTAAACTTCCAGAAATGGATTCTCCTGTCAAAAAAAGAATAATACTGCGGATATCTTACAAAGATCAGATCATGAATGGTAACCACCTTTTTAATGGGTTTTGGATCCCATTTTAAAGGAAGTTCCCCGGATAAGCCATGGAAAATATCTGCATCTTGTTTTTGGGCATCTTTACCCATTTTCAATTGGCGGGAAAGGCTTCCTTTTGAAGTTTCAACAAAATGAACATTAGGTCGGTTCAGAATATCTTTTCCCCTCTCCGATTTGTTTTTATTCAGTAACAGATATTCATTCTCCGGTCCGTATTCTGAAAGGATTCTTACCAGATCTCTCGAGTAATTTCCCAAACCGGATGTATTGTGGAAAAACCGTTTTGCATCAAAGGCAATCTTCATCGTTCTATCTGTTTTTGAAATTCCTGAAATGTTCCGAATGCATGTCCTTTTTCTTTCAGCCAGCCTACAAACGAATCAAATCTTTCTACCATCTCTCTTCCGGAGTTTTTTACGGTAAATCCAGGAAGTTTAAAAGCTTCGTCTTTGATTTCTGCAAATTCCCACGGATGAAAATAAATATTCAGATATTTATCTTTTTTCAAACTGTCCGAAGCCAGTTTTTTATAGAAAAATAAAGGAAAGTTGTGAAAGCTTAACCAAAATAAAGGAATTCTGAAATTAGGAGAAACAGAAGCCGGAACCTGCGTTACATTTCCTTCTTTGAAATACGTTCTGGATACTTTTAAATTATTATATCTTCCCGGTAAAAATGTAGGATTGATGGAGGAATTGTAGGAATATCCTGCTCTTTCCACTTCTTTTTCGTCTACAGGCATCATTCTCGGCATTCTTAATCCGGTAACCTTTGTGGAGAATAATTCTTCCAGCCTTTCTCTTGATTCCTTTAAGTGTTTCTCTTCAAATTCTGAATGAAACCAAGTGTGCGAAGCCAGTTCATGGCCTTCTTTTAATAACCTTTCAATAAGGTTTTTACTGTTTTCTGCAAAGACTACTGTGGAAAAGAAAGTAGCTTTGGCATTATGTTTTTTAAGGATATCGAGAATTCTCTCTAATCCCGTCTGTGAAATTGAAATCTGCTTTTCAAAGGGAATTTCACCCTTATATTCTAATGGCATATCAAATTCTTCAATATCAAAACTCAATAAAACCATTCTAAAAATTTTTGCTTTTAATAATATAATTAGGCCTGTCTTTCACCTGTTTAAATATTTTACCTAAATAAATTCCCATGATTCCGAGGATGATCAGCTGAAGCCCTCCAAAGAAAACAATCGTCATGATCAAAGATGCCCAACCTGATATTTCAGTTTTTGCAATAAATGAATGAATCACATACGTTCCATACCCGATTACGGAAAGCGCTGAAAACAAAAAACCCAGATACGCCGCCAGATAAAGCGGTTTTACACTGAAAGCAGTGATTCCTGTAAAGGCAAAAGTAAACATCTTTTTAAGATTGTAGCTGCTTTTTCCGGAGAGTCTTTCTGCTGCGGTAAAGTCGATGCCTGTTTGTTTGAAACCCATCCAACTCGTTAATCCTCTCAGGAATAAGTCGTCTTCATTAAAATTTCTCATGACTTCAACAGCGCTTGCATCCAACAGTCTGAAGTCTGAGCCGCCACCTTTCGTTAAATTAACGTCTGAAAGGCTTGATAAAAGCTTGTAAAACAAGTCTGATGTTTTTCTTTTAAAGAAAGAAATCTCTTTGGGATAAGTTCTATAGGTAAAAACTACATCATATCCTTCTTCCCATTTCTTAATCATTTCAGGAATAAGAGCCGGCGGATGTTGAAGGTCCCCGTCCATAGAGATAACCGCATTTCCATGGGCACTGTCCATTCCTGCTTTTACAGCTGGCTGACGTCCAAAATTACGGGAAAACTCAATGAATTTCACTTCTTCATACTGACTGGAAAGTTCTTCTAATTTCTGTTGAGTATTATCTCTGCTGCCATCATTCACAAATATGATTTCAAAGTCATAATTATTTAAGCCATCAAAAACTTCTTTAATTTTCTGATGGATCATGGCAACGTTTCCTTCTTCGTTATAGGCGGGAATTACAATTGAAATTTTCTTCATATTTATTAATTCAGGCTATAATTTTTCTCAAAATCTTTAGTCAGAAGCTCATAAGTTACTCTCAACCAGATTACAATACAAGGTACGGCTTTTAATGAATATTTAATGATATAATTCTCTTTTACAAATTTAGGAAACAGATCCGAAGTGGAGAAACATGTGAAAATAATGACAAAAACCAGCAATCCTATGATAAGCGGTGTTCTTTCTTTCTGAAGGAAAAACCAGATCAGCACTCCTACCACCGCAATAATGTATGTTGGAGATTCTGAACTGGAGCTGAACAATACCAAAAACAGCAATGTTGAAGCCAAAATCATCAGTTGGAAAGCATAATGTTTGTATTGTTTAATTCTGATATAAGGTAAAGCAAAAAGCGGCAATCCGCCTGCTAAAAATACAAGATTAGAAATAGACGCATCTCCTAAAACTCTTCTTACAAAGCCCATTAGTGAGATATCCTGCATATTCCCTAAAACCTGATTTTCATTATTCTTTTCTACAATAGACTGAAACCAGTCTGTATAGCATTGAATTACAAACTGCGGACTTGAATATGCCATAGGAAGTACAAAAAATAGTACGGCAATGGCAACTCCTGAAAGAATAAATTTAGTCTTGTTTTTAATAAAGAAAAACTGTGTTAATCCAACAATTCCGTAGATTTTCACAAAGATTCCTATTAAAATGGCGGTTACAGACTTTACTTCTTTTCTTTCGTAAATATAGACTGCGGATAACAGCAAGAGACCTGTAAGCGCTACATTGAACTGCAAACTTAAAGCTGCGGTAATGTATTCCTGAAGACAAAGCAGTCCGAAAATTGCTTTTTTACTGTCTGAAAACGGCAGTTTATAAATTCCGTAGATAAAGATGAAGGTATTGGCAATATTCCATAATGAAATCCCAAGCCAATCCGGCATCATAGCGAAAGGGGCAATCAATGCACTGAAAAATACGCCGTAATGGTTAAGATCAAAATAAAGGTCAGGATAATGGATAAATAAGTTCTTCTGATGAAGGGTATTAAAGAATACGTTTTTAAAAATCAGGTAATTATTAATCGCATAATCTCCTCTCAGATATTTGGAAATGGCTGTAACGACTGATATAATAAGATAAACCCCAAATATATATTTAGGGTTTAAAAGTATTTTAAGAAATTTTTCTTTCAAGATTTCAGTATTAGTTTAAAATATTAATCTTAAACAGCTACATTATTATCTCTCAATGCATCATTCAGAGATGTTTTCTTATCTGTAGATTCTTTTCTCTGACCAATGATCAGTGCACATGGAACCTGATATTCTCCAGCCGGATATTGTTTTGTATAGCTTCCAGGGATTACTACTGAACGAGCAGGAACTCTTCCTTTGATTTCAATTGGAGCATCTCCTGTAACGTCGATAATTTTTGTAGAAGCGGTCAATACTACGTTGGCACCCAATACTGCTTCTTTTTCTACATGAACACCTTCTACAACGATACATCTTGAACCGATAAAGCAATCATCTTCAATAATTACCGGAGCAGCCTGTAATGGTTCTAATACACCACCGATCCCTACACCACCACTCAGGTGAACATTTTTACCGATCTGTGCACAGCTTCCTACTGTAGCCCAGGTATCAACCATAGTTCCGGAATCTACATAAGCACCAATGTTTACATAAGATGGCATCATAATTACTCCCGGAGCAATGTAAGCTCCTTCTCTTGCCACTGCATGTGGTACAACTCTCACTCCTT
Organism: Chryseobacterium sp. 7; assembly: GCF_003663845.1. NCBI lineage: Bacteria > Pseudomonadati > Bacteroidota > Flavobacteriia > Flavobacteriales > Weeksellaceae > Chryseobacterium > Chryseobacterium sp. 7. The sequence continues at coordinate 2,078,289 of NZ_RCCA01000001.1, read as the reverse complement.
TTTCAGCATACCCTCTCTTCAAAGGCATTTTATCATGAAATTCAAACGGACCTACTTCAATAGTTTCCATTTTCTGAATCGGGAAATACATTACTACTGCTTTTTTTACCCATTCATTTACCTGCCATCCGTTTTCTGTAGGTTCTGCAGTACGAAGTTCACCTTTATCAACTAAAGAAATAACCTCTCTTATCGCCTTTTGGCTGTCTTCATTTTGTAATAAATCTCTATTATCCCAGATATTTTCAATAGTTTGTTGTAATGACATGTTTCTTATTTAAATTAGTTTGAAAAATTATACCAGCCAAAGATACAAAAAAGTTCAGCAAAACGGTTTTAACATAACGCTTTTAATAAAGTCTCAGCATGCGCTTCACCCTCTTTTTGTAGCTCAGATAGATTTCTCCGTGTTCTTTTAACAGATACTCTTCCTCAAGCCTTATCTGAATCTGCATCAAAACAGATCCAATCAGGAGAAAAGAAAAAGCAATTACAGTCGGGAAAACAATGAAAAATCCGACAAGACTGATGGTCATCCCCAAAAATATGGGATTTCTTGAAAATCTGAATAATCCATGAGTTACCAATTCTGTTTTAGCTGCATTGTCAATTCCAATCCGCCATGAATTTTTCATTTGCAGCTGTGCTATAAGCACCCAAATCAATGCAAAGATCATTAAAGTCATTCCTATATATTGAAGGAAATTAATTTCCAGAAAATCGATTTTAAAAGCGGGAAAAATATCTTCAGGAAAAAACAACAAAAGTATTGTATATACAAATAATGCCAGTAAAATCAGTTTGAAATACTTTCCTACAAGCGCATATGCTGAGTCGTCTCTAGGAAGAACATTAGGGCTTTTACCAATTTGCCTGGCAACTTTATAGCTAATGCCAACAAAGGAAACGTTAAAGAAAATTATGAAATATAAAGGGATAAAAAATCTGATGAAATCTGCCATAGGATAATAGTTTTAGCAAATTTGCCAGGTTTTGTGATGCAATGCTATTGCAATGATGGATTACAGAAAGATTATTATTGGAAACGTAAGGATTCCCCTCCTCCGGAGGGGTGGCGAAAATTCAAAGAATTTTTGACGGGGTGGTTAAAGAGTATAATTGTATAAGTTTTCGCTAAAGCCAATTAAATTTTGTTTTCAATTAAACAGACTAAAACCCCTTCCTATTAATATTTTTACACTATAATCTCGCAGATTAAGAGATTCCGCAGATTTTTTAATCTCCTTAATCCAAAATAATAAACTCCATCGTTTTTGCAATATGCTTTTCCTGAATAATCCCTTGTGAATATGGGATATTATGTCCGGAATTATATTTTGCCGGATACGCCTGATTAATTTCTTCGGTAAGATTACTGATATCTTCCGGAATGATTGCTTTTATAGAATAAATAGTTTCACCACATTGAATTTCTCCTTCTGACTCTTCCAAAAAAGTATTGTACCAGCTTCTTTCAGCGAGTCCCCAGGATCTTGCGAAAATCCGGTTTTGGACTACAACCATCCATATTTCCAGAAATTCTGGTCTTTGATATCCTGCTTTTATTCCGATGATTGTGTTGTTTTGAATGTAATCTAATGCTGCATCTTTATTCATTGTCTTAATTTTCTGTGAAACTAAAACATAAAAAGAAGAATGAAAAACTATTTATGTATACTGTCAGAAATATGATGCAACTGAACATTTTTCTGATGTGATGTGTTTTCTAAAGCATCATTTTACCAAGAGCTGTCTGTAGACATTCTTTGTAGCTTTTAGCCACTGTAATTTTTAAATCACCGCTGATCAGGTGATTGTCTTCGAAAGATTCGATATTCGTCAGATTGACAATGTATGAATTGTGGACACGCATAAATTCGTCCGGAAGGTTTTCAATAAGATCTTTAAGCGTTTTATAGTAAATATATTTATTCTTATTTATGGTAAGAACTTCTACATAGTTCCCAAGTCCCTTGATGACACTGATATCGTCAAAGAAAAGCTTGATCAGCTTTTTCTCTGTCTTAATGAAAGCAAATGTCCGGGTCTCTATCATTTTAAGAATATATTTTACAAAACTCTTTGGGCATGAAGGTAGGCCTTATTCCAGTATTTTTCGTTCAGTGAAGAAATCATTACTCCTTTTGAGGTAGAAGCGTGAATGAATTTCACTTCTCCATCTGGACCAATATCGTGAACAATTCCTACGTGAGATACTCTGCTCCCTCCTGCTGTTGCAAAGAATAACAGATCACCAGGTTTTACATCTTTGATATCAATGTTTTTTCCGGCCTCGGCCTGATCAGAAGATCTTCTCGGAAGACTAAAATCATTTTCTTCAAATACTTTTACGGTAAATCCGGAACAATCGAATCCTGATGATGTATTTCCTCCAAATTTATAAGGAGTTCCGATGTATTTTTCAGCATCTTTCAGAATGTCATTGATCGATCGGGAAACATTACCATTAAATTTTGAATCCAGCTTTCTGAGATTCTCAGCTTTTGCTATTGTTTTCGTATTTGATTTTTTGTTACCGGATACTCTTTTAGACGATCCGCAGGAAACCACAAAAACAGATGCTGCCAGTATAACAGCCATGTGCTTTACTTTCATTTTTTGTTGAAATAATTCCGTTCCCATATTCTTCTGATTTATAATTAATTAACAAAACCCATCACAAATATACATTTTATATTTTAATTACGGTATAACTATACTACAACTATATTATAAATATATGTTAAAATTTTGATTTTCATTATTTATTGGTATATTTGACTTCTATTTTAAAGATATGGCAACCTATGAAAGTGTAATCAAGATCACCGGAGCTGTGGGCGACCTGGTGTTTTATAATCTGAACGGGAAAAATGTGGTTCGGAAGAAAAGCGGGTTCAATAAAACGGCTTTTAAAAAGAGTCCATCATATGAGAAAGTCCGCCAAAACAGTTCGGAATTTGGGCATTGTTCAAAAATGGGAAAGATTATTCGTAAGAGTCTGGAAAGCTACATCAAAGAAGCAGGTGATCCACTCCTCTATCAGAAGTTTGCAAAATTGATGACGTCTATTAAGGATTTGGACAAGATTTCCGAAAGAGGAAAACGGACGGTTGGAAATGGGTTAAAAACAGAAGAAGGCAAAAAGCTTTTGAGAGAATTTCAGATGGGTGCCATCCAAAATGTTTCGGATTGTGTAAGAATTCAGGATCAAATGCTTTATAAGAATGAGAAATGTTTCTCGGATCAGACATTATTCATCATCATAAAATTAGATTCTGAAAAATACATAACAGAATCTGCTGAAGAAATAATTACCTGGAACAAAGAACAGGAAAGTCTTTTTAAAAAGTATTTTTCTAAAGATGACCTTCTACTCCACTTTATGGTATTAAAGAATAAGAAGAATGAAATTACCCATATGGGGTTTGTTTAAATAAAAAAGTCTGCAGAATCTACTGCAGACTTTTTATTTTATTTCTTTTGTCCTTTCCAGCTTCCTGATTTTGGAGGCGTCGGAAGTGAGTTAGACCAGGTTCCGTTTCCATTTTTATCTTTAAAAGATAATGTTCCTTTGAATTCTCCTTTTGAAGGAAGTCCCAATGTTGCTGTAAGATCTCCTGTTTCACTTAAATTTCCGGAAATATTATAGTTTTCATCATTTACATCGGAATGCATTGTTCCTACCACTTTACCATTTTCATCTATCACAAAGTTCCAAACTCCTTTGTCACTTCCTTCATAAGAACCAGACCATGTTCCTACATAATCATAGATGGTATCATCATCTGAGCTGCAACCGATAAATAAAAACGCCGTAAATAAAAGTAAAAAAAGTTTCTTCATAGTTTCAGTAGTTTTATAACCTAAAATCCTGTTATTCTCTATGATGTTCTTCTTAAAAGTTCCTTCACAGAGAATAGTGTTTAATATTTATTATTTTTTTGTTCCGTGCAAATCTACTAATTTTTTATTCAAATTATCTGAATTTTAATTAGTGACCAATATGTTTATTAAAAAACAACATATTTCGGCTAAAATACAAATATTTTTCAAACAATTACAAGCTGTTTAAATTTTGAGTTATTTTAAAAATAAACTTAAAAACGGATAGTATTATATTCAATATTCGTTTACAATTACTTTATATTAGATTTCAGGCTATTTTTCTTTCTGTTTTGAGGATATTTCTTACCTTAGTGAAAAATTTAACCTTTTCAAAAATAACATGAAAACAAAAACATTCTTTTTGGCAGTTCTTGCCATGAGTGGAAGCTTAGCAGCACAGGTTGGGATTAATACATCCTCTCCTACTCAAACGTTAGACGTTAATGGTTTGGTAAGAGTAAGAGCCCTTTCTAATGCCGAAAAAAAAATTGTTGCAGCTGATGCAGAAGGCGTTTTAACCCTGATTTCACCGGAAGAGATTTTTGCTCCCAAGGCATTATTAAACACCTCTATGTCTTCTGCCGATCAAAGACTGACTATTTATGAAGGAAAATGCTTTCAGCCTCTTGATAATGCTTCTTCCTGTACCGTTTCTATCAATCATTATACCTCTTGTACCGGATTCACTAATCCTGTAGATACTCAAGTTGTGGTAGGACAAGGAATCAATACAGGAAATGGGCAGTTTTTAGGTACCTGGACAGCCAGATATGTTGATAATAAAGGTTTTGCCGGTACCGCTCCTGTTGCTAACCAAACAGCACCTGATTATCCCAGAATTTCTTATCCAACAGCCAATACAGTAAATTATCTGGGCAGTGGTACTTTTGGGGGACAATGTAATACGGATATTGTTACCACCATTAACCAAACCACTGGAGATATAAAAGTGGAATCTGTAAAACGAAACATGTACGCACACCTTGTGTACCTTATTAATATAGCCCGCTCCAGATCTTTATAAGAGTTGATATTTAATTTCAAAAAAGACAGCCACAATATGAATTGTGGCTGTTTTTTGTTTTTTACTCAATAAAACCTTCTTTTTCAGAGGGTAAATAATTTATTTTTTATTGGGAACACATTCGCATGAACAGTCATGAAGATCTTGCATATCATCGCAAACTCCTACTGATCTGCACTCATAATGAAATCCGATTTTACACTGAACAACCGGAGTCGCTCCACCTTTTACTGATTTTAATTGCTGTCTGAGATTTTCTTTAAATTTTTCATGGTTAAAAATTTTTAGTTCGCTCCAAATATAGCAATATTACTTAAATAGAGAAATAAAAAAATATCCAATAGAAAGTGTCCAACCGAGAGACCAAGACTATTGGATAAATGAAAAACTTGTTTCAAATCTATGAAAACATTTATCCGGCACTTTATGAGTATAGTCATAAACAGATATTTTCATTATCATTTTAAAACTAATTAATGATTTCTCCTTTACTATTCTCTAATTTTTCGCGGAATCTTTGAAGGTCTTCAGCACTTGGCCTGGTCCATTCTGTAATTTCGCCGATGATTTTCAAAGGCATTTCGGAGCGGTAAGAACGGGTAGGATTTCCCGGGAATTTCTTATCGGTTACATTGGGATCATTTTCAAAATTTCCTGTTGGCTCCACAACATATACACGCTCTACTCCATTTCCTTTTGCCAGTGCAGCAGCAAGTCCTGCTCCATTGGTCAAAGCTGTGAAATAAATGTGATTCATTTTTAATTCTGATTGATAATTAGAATTTCCGCCTGCTGTCAGCAGATCTCCAATTTGTAAATCTGCTTTTGTTCCATGATAAAAAGGGCCTTTATCAGACGGCTGATTTTTAAGTAACACCGATAATTCGGCATTCTCTTTTGATTTTTCCGTATCTCCTAACTCTTCGTAACATTTAGAGATATTCAGGTAAAGAGAAGGCAGCGCACTTTTAACCGTGTCATTATTTATTTTTAAGGCAAATTCTAAAGAAGTTTCAAGCCATTTTAAACGGTCAACTGCCAATTTCTGATGACGTGCTATATAATATGATGCCAGAAACTTTTCATGATCATCCGAAGCTTCTTCCCATGCTTGTAAAAATAATTGAACCGCATCTTCAGGTATTCCTTTATCTTCAAAACTCATCCCTTGAAGGCAAAGCTTGACCACAGGATTAAAAGGGGAAAATTCCATGTTTTATTTTTTCTCAAAGCTAACTTATTCTGATGGGATTCCAAGATTTAAAAAAACAATAATGACAATAAAAAATTCTACAAAATTTAGATTTGTAGAGTTTACAACCATCTATTTGATTGGTGTTATCCTAATATTAACAGCATCACGGTTACCCGAGCCAAACGTTAGCCTAAAAGCTGTTCCGCTTCCTCCGGCACCGTTTACTGTAAGGGTATAGTTTCCCGCAGGTAAAGTTAAAGTAGAACGGGGAACAAGATAAAAATTACCTGTTGCAGCAAAAGTTGCGAAGCTATTAATATAAGTAAGTGAGGATAATCCAAACACAGTATTAGTAGGAATACCCGTAGGTGCAGTAGTAAATGAATAATATAGAGTGCATAATTTTACCACATTATCCGTTATTCCAGCTCCTGGAGATCCCTGGGAAATACCTGAATTGGTAAAAACTGCAGAAATATTAGAATTAAACTCTACTAAAGAGGTCTTATTGAGCGTAAATGATATGGTAGATAAAGTAATAGTGGATATCGATCCGCTGGTGGTAGCTGCCGGAACATCTAAAACTGTAGCAGAAAGTGCATCTCCGCCTATGGTACCCCTGAAGTCATTGTTTTTTCAGACCAGGGTGTTTTTCTCTGCCACTGGCTTCCGTCATTATAGTATTCTCCCGGATAAACGGGATTTGCTGCTACAGAATTATTTGTTGCTGTGTTGTATACCGTCATTCCGGCAACATGGGCTGAAAGGGGTGAAGGATTATTGGTTGCGGTAAGAGCTACTCTGGGAAGTAACAAGCCTTTATTGGTACTGCTTATATCCAGCATTGCATTACTGTTGGGTGAAGCTAGACCTATTCCCACCTGTGCCACTACCGGGGATGAAACCCCTAAAAAAATAATTAATGTATATAATAAATTTTTCATTAGTCCTGTTTTAATCAATGTATACTCTTTATCTTGTTGGTGTGGCTTTAATCTGGGCAAGATCACGAATACCCGATCCATAATTAACCCTAAAAGCTGCTGCTCCAGATGCTGATCCATTTAAATTGACAACATAATTTCCCGCCGGCAATTGGAGTACTGCATGAGGCGCTGTATAAAGATTACCTGTAATGGTGGTTATATTAGCCGTTGTGGTATTCATATAATTCATTGTACTGTCTCCAAATGGTGTATTGACAGCTATTCCGCTGGGTGCAGAAGTAAACAGGAAATTTACAGTAACTAATTTTACAGACGAATCACCTACCGGAGTATTGCTATCTCCGTTTGCTGTAAAAGACATCGAAATATTTCCTCCAAACTCTACACTGGAAGGTCTGTCCAGAGTAAAAGAAAAAGATGTTAAAGTTGTAGTGACAGTACTCCCAGCCGAAACATCGACAGGAATAGGTGAAAGTAAATCAGCAATAGTGCCTCCTGCTATCATTCTTACATCATTTAAAGCTGAGTTTCTCTGCCATTGTGTTCCATCATTATAATATTCACCAGGATATACCGGGTTGGCTGCAACAGAAGTATTAGTTGCTGTATTGTACACCGTCATTCCAGCTACATGGCTGGTAAGCGGTGCCGGGTTATTAGTGGCTATCAATGCAACTCTGGGTAGTAAAAAACCTTTATTAGTACTTGTAATATCCAATTGTGCATTGGTATTTGGATTTGAAATTCCTAGCCCAACCTGTGCATTTGTAACTAAATAAAAACCCATGAATATCAGAGTAATATATTTGTTTTTTTTCATATTTTGATTTTTAGAGGTGCTTAAAATATAAAGGTATTCTGATTACTGTAATGGAGTTGCTTTGATCATAATCAAATCACGGGTACCACCCCCATATCCTATTCTGAAAGCTGTCCCGCTTAAAACAGAGCCTCGTAAATTTAAAACATAGCTGCCTACAGGTAAGGTAACTACTGCATATGGATTCAGATAAACATCTCCAATTGTTGTTCCCGCATTCGAAAGTAAATTGGTATAAGAGGTTGAATGATCCCCAAAAAAAGCTGTTGTAGATACTCCTGCCGGAGCTGTGGTAAACTGAAAATTAATCGTACATAATTTTACGGATCCATCTGATAATGGAGTCGTATTGCTTCCGGAAGCAGTATATCGGGTAGAGACATTCGCACTGAATTCTACCGTTGAAGGTCTGTCTAAAGTAAAAGAAATAGTACTCAAAACTGTACTCAATGCCGTTTCTGCTACAGCATCTGCAGTGATGAGCGAAATAGGGTCATTGATACTTCCCCCCGTAATTGTTCTGACGTCATTCCATGTAGATTTTCTTAACCACTGAGTGCCGTCATTATAATAAGGACCCGGATATACAGGATTAGAAGCCACAGAAGTATTAGTCGCTGTATTGTAAACCGTCATTCCGGCAACATGGGCAGAAAGTGGAGATGCGCTGTTGGTAGAAATAAGAGCAACTCTTGGAAATAAAACACCTTTATTTGTACTGATTACATCCAGCATGGCATTGGCATTAGGAGAAGAAGTTCCGATTCCGATTTGGGCTTTAATCATTGAAAAGCCGGCCAGTAGAAAAGGAACCATAAAATTCACTGTTTTCATTCTGTATAGTTGCATTAGTTTTTATGATAAAAGGTCTTTAACAGTATATACGAGTTAAATGATTATCTGGTTTTATTTTGAGAAAAAAATTAAAACTTATAGAAAGATTCTTATGTTTAATATAAGTCTACTAAATGCTTTACTTACCTATATTATTCATGATTGTCTTTATTCGAACATGACATTAGTAATACTAGGTATAAGATTTTTTTCATTCTTTTTTACAAAAATGAAATATTCTTAATACGATACTTTACGGAAATCCGTAACTATAATTATTGCACAATTAAAATCTTTTTATATAAATGGGAATAATTCAATATATAATACTCCAGAGAATCTAGGTTAGCTTATCAATTTATCTCCAAAAGATTGAATTAGAAACCAAGGTTGAAAAAAATGACAGTCAATTTTGAGAAATAATCTACAAAACATTTGCAAATACCATTTAAATACTTACTTTTGTAGCGCTTTTAGAATAAAGACGGGGGATTGGCGCAGTTGGCTAGCGCGTTTGACTGGCAGTCAAAAGGTCACGGGTTCGAATCCCGTATTCTCCACAGATGTAGCTGAAAATATATTCAAAATACATTAAAACATTATAACTCCTATAATTCTTGATGATTATAGGAGTTTTTTATTTCTTGAAATTAATAAAAGCCCCCATTCCTCATTGAAAAACTTCCCAATTAATCTTATTTTTGCGTGAAATAATAAGACAATCATGCAACTCTATACAGAAAGACTTCTTCTTCGGGATATTACTCTTGATGACAAACAGGATATTTTCAATTACCGTTCAGATGCAGAAGCCAATAAATTTCAAGGCTGGATTCCTGAAACACTGGAAGATGTAGAAAGTTTTATTCAAAGAAACAATAAAGAGTTCAATCAACCTGAAAGCTGGTATCAGCTGTTAATTACTGATAAAGAATCAAAAGAAGTCATTGGAGATATTGGAGTTCATTTTATTGGAGACGAAAACGTACAGGCAGAGTTCGGAATTACATTAAATACCTCTTTTCAGGGAAAAGGTTATGCTTCTGAGGCTATAAAAAGGATTATTGATTACCTTTTTAATGATTTACACAAACACAGAATTACAGCTTCCGTAGATCCTGATAACACAGCTTCCATTCAGCTTATGGAAAGAATTGGTCTACGTAAAGAAGGACATTTCGTAAAAAGTCTGTTCTGGAAAAACAACTGGGTAGATGATGTTATCTACGCTGTTCTCCGTGAAGAATGGCTAAAAAGATAGATAACGGGGTTAATAAATTTGATCAGACAGCCATGAGTACAGATTATAAAAAAATACTTTCGTTTGAATTAGGCAATGATGAAAACTGGCGTGGCAATGCAGTTAGCCTGCCTGAAGATATTATTGAGTATACCAACATTACCTGCCTGGAAATTGGTTATAACAAGATTGAGCATCTGTCTGCGGATATTTTCAGAAATTTTGGAAAATTATTAGAGGTTTATTTTAATCACAATAGGATCTCCGAAATACCAACATCCATAGGCCTTTTAAAGAAGCTTGAAATACTTACCATTAATAACAATCCTATAAAACATATTCCTCACGAACTTACTGAATGTATCAGCTTAGAAAGTTTTGCGGCCAATCATTGTGAATTGGAATCACTTCCGAAAGAACTGGGAAATTTAAAAAGCCTTGAAGTACTCCTCCTGAATGATAATCACCTCAGCTCGCTGCCTGAAACGATTGGCAAATTAAACCAATTATACAGACTCGAATTAAAAAACAATAAATTGAAATATCTTCCCGACAGCTTTTCTAATCTGACTTCTCTAAAACAATTAGATCTGAGAGGAAATTATATTGATACAATATATTTAGAAAAGTTGAAAAAAAAACTTCCAAAATGTGAAATTAAACAATAATACAATGAATTGCTTCGTGGTAGTTTTATTTAATTATAAAGCTTTTACCTATTCAAATTGGTATTTCTAATTTTTATATAGTCATATTTCATTCAGAAAGAAAAGTTCAAATCATCAGCAGAAGGTCTGAAATTGGAATGCATAGCTGCTGTAAAATAGTCACAGAAAACCTGATATACAGCAGAATTTTTATCCGTTGCCCGTATTCCAAGGTGTGTATAGACCGTTAAGATTTGATGGGATAATTTTTCCACCAGCCCTACTCCATATTGGTGAATTTCATTCTGCTGATCCTCCGAAATCTCTTTATTTTCACTCAAGATATTTTCCACTTCCCTGGCAATAATTAAAACCTTTTCCAAATGTTTTTCAACAGACGCCGCAAAATTTTTGAAGTTGATCTCGGGACGAATAATTTCCGCTTCTTCAATAAAATGAGAAGCCATTCCAAGGTAATTGACCAAAAGCGTCAGATCCGCAAAAACCCGGAACGGAATACTGTCCAGAATATCATTCGTGTAAAACGTATCGTAAACAAAGCTGTAATCTTCATTTACAATAACATCTTTAATCGTAAATGAATAGGTGCCGCTGGCTTTCATTCCCATAGATTTCCAATTGGGGATAATTTCAGCATGCTCTTTCGGAACGATGAATGAGTGAATAATTTCATTCCCGTTGTGATCAATTATCGGTTGTCCGTTTTCTGTAATTCCGGCATTCAGTGTAAAATGCGTCAAATGTGGCGCTCCTGTTGCAAAATTCCATGAACCATTAATCAGATAGGTATTATTATCTTGCTTTTCTGCCGTTCCGCCAATCATTCCGCTTCCTCCAAAACAGGTTTTAGACTGGGAGAAGAGTGATTGAGCAATCTCCGGCTTGATGTTTCTGGAAAAATAATTGGCTCCGGCGCAAAGCGTCAGCATCCAGCCAAAACTGCCATCGGTTTCAGCCCAGCCAAATAATGCTTTCAATCCGTCTTCAAAACGATAGCCTAATCCTCCGTATTTTTTGGGAACCCAAATTGTAAGCAATCTTTCTTCATGAATATGTTGTATTACCTCATCAGAAATGACAGCAGTTCCGTGAAGTTGTTGTCTGATGTCTTTAGTACTGAGCATTGGCTTTGGATTTAATAATTTTCTGCCATTCTATATATCCGGAAATAGCCACTAAAAATAAAAATGACGTTAAAACAGCATAGAGATATAATTCTTTATGAATCATTAAAGGAATAGAAATAATATTACTGACATTCAGTATCACCCAGTTTTCAATTTTCCTTCTCGCCATCAGCCACATTCCTGCCCATGCAAAAGCACTTACCAGAGAATCCCAGACCGGAACATCCGAATCTGTAAAATGTGTAAGAAATGACCAGAATAAGATAAAAGTTCCCAGAACAATTCCTCCGGAAATCCATTTTTCTGTGGTGGTAGTAAAAGAAATTTCCATTTCGGATTTTTGCTTCCCGAATTTCCAATACATCCATCCATAGATACTCATGATCAGATAATAAAGATTTAAGGTAAACTCAGCGTAAAGCTTTGAGGTAAGCATCACGTACAACGTTAGCAGAATCCCTGCAATTCCGAAAAGATAATTGTTGACATTGTTTTTACGAGCCAGCAAAACCTGAATGACTGAAAATAAGACTCCGAACCATTCCGGTAAGGTAATTTGTTTTAAAATGTCCTGCATCATATTAATTATTAGAAATCAAATGATGAGATGATCAGTAAGCAATCCCTACGCCGGCATTATCCGGATCAGGTGTGGAAGTACATTCCTGGGTATCATCTCAGCCACTGTTATCTGTAGCACCCCATTGTTGGGGCAAAGGTGCAGCTTTTTTATGGAAAAAGAAAATACATCGGCTTTTTATTTTGAAATAGAACGTCTCAAAACCTATCTGCTAAGAATGCATATTTACCCTCCCTGAACCAACCGGAATGTAAGATTAATACGTTCCTTCATAGACGTTACAGATTTAGCAATCCGGTGTTCCCAGTTTTCCTGCAGATCTCCTTTCATAATCAATAATGAACCATGAGGAAGAGGCAGGCTGTATTTGCTCTGGTGATGATCTTTTTTGCGGAAATCAAAACTTCTGGTCTGTCCTAAACTGATGGATGCAATTACCGGACGGTTTCCATATCTGCTTTCTTTATCCCGGTGCCAGGCAACAGAATCATTATGATCCCTGTAAAGATTAAGCAATACGGAATTGAAACGATACCCGAATGTTTCTTCTATTTTCTGTTTTAAAGAAAACAGCTCAGGAGTCCATAGATTATTCTCCACCTCACCATTTCCCAACGGATAATCCGTTTTCGGATCTCCATACCAAGCCGTTAAACGCGGCGTCAACACCATTTTATCATACATTTTTTGGGTACGCTGTTTCCAGGGAGCAGTTTCAAGCAAACGGCTCTTAAGATGATCTGCTTCTTCCAGGCTCAGGAAATGTTCTTTGTATTCCAGAAGGTCTTTTGGAAATTCATATAATTCTTCTGAATCGAACAAACTGAGCTGGGTCATATTTTTAATTTTTTGGGTAACAGAAAGTATTATTTAAAGAAACAGATTTGATACAAATAATATCCACAAAATTACTAAAAATGATACAAAAACAATCAAACAAATGAAAATCATTCAGCAAAGCCTTTTGTTAAAGGATTTCAGTTCTATTTTTCATAAGAACAGCATAATTATTTTTATGGTTAAAAAGATCTCTTTTTACTTCATATTTTATCTTTAACAAATTGTAAATTAAAGGTATGAAGTAATTTAATACAGTCAAAGAAATGAGTACCAGCGCATGATTTACACCCTATATGAAATCACTCATTGAAGATTTAATACTTAATTCAAAAATAAATATTCATCTTTGCAGCCTTAAAATCAAACACGCTAGTTTATTTCATGAGCATTACTTTTAAAAAGCGACTTATTATAGCGCTTGTATTACCTACGGCCGCCATATATTATGGGCAGAGTACGAAGGATTCTTTAGACAAATCAAAATCTATTGATGAGGTTATGTTGGTAGGTAGAAACCTTTCCCAAACAGCCAAAGAGAGAAAAACACCTGTTGCTGTTTCCAACATTAAAGCAGCAGAAATTCAGGAGAAACTGGGAAACAGAGAATTCCCTGAAATTATGAAGTCTACCCCATCCGTTTACGTGACTAAAGTAGGTGGAGGATTCGGAGACAGCAGAATCAACATGAGAGGTTTTGACGGAGCCAACATTGCAGTGATCATCAACGGACAGCCTGTAAATGACATGCAGGGAGGTACGGTGTACTGGTCTAACTGGACGGGATTGGCTGATATTGCGAGCAACATTCAAATCCAGAGAGGATTGGGAGCTTCTAAATTTGTGGTTCCGTCTGTAGGAGGTACCATAAACATTGTAACCAAAGCCACTGATTCTGAGCAGAAAGCAATGATCAAAGGAGAGGTTGGTAATGACAACTATTCCAGAATATCTGCGATGTATTCCTCAGGATTAAAAAACAAATGGGGAACTACGGTATTACTTTCCCGCTGGCAAGGTGACGGATACATCAACGGAACCCAGGGAGAAGGTTATTCCTGGTTTTTCTCTACAGGATTTAAGCCTAATGAAAAACATGCGTTCAATTTTATTGCAACCGGAGCACCACAGGTACACGATACAAGAAGATCTTCTGCTACCGGAGCGAATGTAGCCACATTACAGCAGTTTGAAACTTATGGAAGAAGATATAATCCTCAAACAGGAATGCTGAATGGTTCTCAATTCAATTTAGCTCCCAACTTTTACCACAAACCTATCGCTTCCTTAAACTGGGACTGGAATATGAATGATAATCTGAAATTATCTACTGTTCTTTACGGTTCCTGGGGACGTGGCGGCGGTGGCACCGGGCTTAATGGCTCTATCAAAAATGCAGCCGGGCAGACCATGAACTTTATGAATTATGGTGCTGGCGGAGACGGTACCATCAACTGGGATATGATTTATCGCTATAACCGAGGCGGCATGGTAACGGATTATAATGGAAATACTTTCCAGAAATCAACTTTTACTGCTCCTGCAGGCTCTCCCACTGATTATAACGGACAATATGTAGCAACTCTTAACGGTACCAATGGTATTGTGAGAAAACAGAGCATCAATGCTCATGACTGGTATGGAGTAATTGCAGACCTTAATTATAAAAAAAATAACTGGACTTTTAACGGAGGGATTGATCTTAAAACGTACAAAGGTGCGTTGTATGATATTGTTACGGATATGTTAGGATCTGATGCTTTATATGTTCCCAATACGGCCAACGCTCCAAAAGGATATTATATTAATCAAACTGTAAAACCAGAGCCACTTACTAAGCTTAAAGATGCTCAGAAAGTATCTATTTATAATGAAGGACTGGTAAAATGGGCAGGCGTATACGGAATGGTTGAATACAGTTCAGACAAACTAAGTGCATCCGTTCAGGGATCCGTTTCCGAGCAATACTACAAGAGAGTAGATTATATGCTGTATACACCAGGAAACCAGGAGACAAAATGGTATCACAAAACGGGGTATATCGTAAAAGGTGGTGCCAACTATAATATAGATGACCATCATAATGTATTTTTCAATACAGGAGTTATTTCAAGACAGCCTTTATTTAACGCTTTATTCCCTTCCAACCAGAATATTTATAACGATGCAAAGAATGAAAGAATTTTCTCTGTAGAATTAGGATATGGTTTCAAATCCCGTTATGTAGATGTGAACATTAATGCTTACAGAACGCAGTGGGATGACAGATTTATTTCAAGAACATTCAATGCAACTGCGGCAGATGTTGCAAAATTCTCTCAGCTAAGTCTTGGAAATGCTTATTTCTATAATGCACTGAACGTAGGACAGGTACACCAGGGAATTGAATTGGAAGCTAAAGCGAGACCTTTTGCCAACCTTAAACTTAGAGGGATGCTATCATTAGGTAACTGGAAGTACAAAGGAAACGCCAACTTCAATATCCTTGATGTTCAGACCAACCAGGAAATTTCCGGAGCTACAGGAGTGATCAATATCAAAGACTTAAAAGTTGGAGATGCTGCACAAACCACAGCAAGCATAGGGGCTGATTATAACATCACAAAAGCATTCAGTATCGATGCTAACTGGGAATATTATGACAAACTGTATGCTCAGTTCAACCCGATCAACTTTCTTACGGAGGCAGCAAGAGAAAAAGGAATTGTAAAATTGCCAAGCTATCATTTATTTGATGTGGGGGCTTCTTACAAATTCACCCTTGATGCCAAAAAATCTTTAACCTTAAGAGCGAACGTCTACAACTTATTCAACAAATATTATATTTCTGAATTAAGTTCCAATATTTTCGCAGGTGATAAAATTGCTAACGGTCCGGATGCTGGAAAAACGTATCAGGATGCCGGTAGAGTTTATCAGGGTGTAGCAGATGGTAATACAGGATTCCTTGGTTTTGGAAGAACCTGGTCTGTTGCGGCTACTTTAAGATTCTAACAAAATTTCATTTTAATAATGACTGAGAAACCCCACCATGTTCTGGTGGGGTTTCTCATTTTTAAACTTTATATAAAATAATTTATTTAATTACCTTACTGGAACCCGTAATGATATTAACTATTTATCAATTAATATTGTACAATATCTCAGTAATCATAGGGAAATGTATTTACTTTTGATAAAAATAGTATTTTATTACTTTCCAAGTCATCTAAGTGTGTAAATGAACCGGCCGATTTTATTAGCCGGTTTATTATTTCCTGTTCTTCACTTGCAATGCTCGTTGATAAAAAGACTGGCTTGCAATTTTTTCTTCCGCTTCATTAATGGCCGTAAGCAGATTATTTTTGTTATCGGAAATATCTCCCAGAATCTGTGACATCAGCTCCCAGACAGGTTTCATTTTCTCAATAAGCTCATTACCTTTGGAAGTCAGCTTAAAAAGTCTTTTCCTTTCATCCTGCTTGTCTTTTTCCCATTGTATCAATTCCAGCTTTTCAAGTTCTTTCAGGAGTGTTATGGTTGAGGGATGGGTATATCCTATTTCGTTGGCTATCTCTACTACACTGGCAATTTCTTTTTTATAAATGGTGAAGATCACCGGAAACCATTTCAGTTCAAAATCAATTCCGAAAGCTTTATAGATCAGTGCTCCGTCTTTCCTCAATTGTTCACTGAGACGGTGCAGTCTGGTGGATATGGCAAGAATTCCTGCTTCGTTGATTACATTCATATTCAGTCAAGATTTAAATGATAAAAAACATCATCAGCACTCATTAATGGAAACTTCACAGGAAGATTCTCTTTTTCAATCTTTACAAAATGATTTCTTTCATAGAAACGCTGGGCAGCTTTCAATACGTTTACTGTTCCGAGATAAAGATCATCAATTCCGTTTTCCCGGCAGAAAGAAAGTAAAACTTCCAGTAATTCCTGGGCAATATTCAGTTCTTTTCCTCTGAATTCTTTTTTCACAAACATTTTCCTGATGGCTCCTGCCCTTTCATCAAATTTAATTAGAGCAATAGAACCTACCAATTCTCCGTTCACAAAAGCTCCCCAAAAGTTACCACCGGCTTCTCTGTAAAAACTTTCAATCTGCAAAAGATCGGGCTGGTCTTGTATGGTAATCGGAATATTAAACTCCTGCTGCTGGATCGTCAAAATCAAGTCAATGGCCTGTTCGGAATAAGAATTTCCTATGGTTTGAATCTGTAATTTCATTGTGTCTGAATTTCAAAGTATAAAACTACGTAGTTAAATACATAAATGCAAATTGATTTTACCTATTACATTATTTTAGCGTGATCAATAATAAAAAAACGTATGCCATTACTGACATACGTTTTTATTCTATTTAAATTGTAAAATACGGTTATTTCCAGCCTCCGCCTAAAGCCTGATAAAGCTCTACGGCTGCTTTCATTTTACTGTATCGTGCATTAGAAATGTTAAGCTCTGCATTCAGTGAATTCACACTGGCATTCAATACTTCTAGGTAGTTCGCCATACCATAGTTCACCAATTCCTGGGAATAGTCAACTGATTTTTTATAGGCATCCAGCTCTTTTTGTTTTAATTCAATAAATGAATCCTGAACGGAGAAAACTCTGATGGCATCCGAAACTTCTTTCCCTGCAGTCAGAACTGTTTTTCTGAAATTTAAATAAGCTGTTTCTTTATTGGCAAGACTCACGTCATAGTTGGTCTGAATCTGTCTCTTATTTAAAATCGGCTGAGCCAGTCCTGCCACTACGTTTGCAAACAATGAATTTACACTGAATAAATGGTCAATATCTACCGACTGTACTCCTCCGCTTCCTGTCAGTTTCAAAGTTGGATAAAACTGAGCTTTGGCAGCATTGGTCAACTCAAAAGCATTCATTAAGTTATATTCTGCTCTCATAACATCCGGGCGGTTGGCCAAAAGCTGAGTAGGATAGCCTAATTTTAAATCAATTGGAAGATTCTGCCCTTCCAGTGTAGATCTTTCGATAGAATGAGAAGGCTCACCCATCAGAAGACTCATGGTATTTTCAAGCAATTGAATCTGGGTATCAATATCAATCAGTAATGATTTGGCATTGAAAACAAGTGCTTCACTTTGCTGTACTGCAACTTCAGTAACGGTTCCGGAAGTTTTCAAAGCTTTTGTAGCTTCTAAGTTTTTCTCCCTTACCGCAATGGTTTCTGTAATAATTCTCTTCTGTGCATCAAAAGTCAACAATTGATAATATGCAGAAGCAATGGAAGACACCAAACTGCTTTTTACGGCTTTATGAGCAGCAACAGTCCCTAAATATGTGGCTAACTGTGCTTTCTCCTGTGCCTTTAATTTTCCCCAGATATCTGCTTCCCATCCGATACTTGCCGTAATGTCAAACTGGTTCACATAACGTCTTGATCCAATGATCTGCCCAAACTGAGTGTTGATAGACTGTGTCTGGAACGTATAGTTGGGCCCGATAGAAAGGGTTGGCTGGTAAGCTGCTTTACTTTGTTTCAGATAAGCTTCCGCAGAATTGATACTTTCCAAAGCAATTCTGATATCAAGATTGTTCTCCAGCGCTTTAGAAATATGCCCCTGCAGTATCGGATCGGTAAATATTTCTTTCCATGAAACATTCGCGATGCTGGCACTGTCTGAAGGAAGCATATCTGTACGGAACAGCTTTTCATCTACAACGTTCTTCGGTCTTTCATATTCTTTTCTTGCCATACAGGATGAAATGGCTCCGAGTATGAAAACTGAAAAAGTAATTCCTTTTATGATGTTTAATAAACTCTTCATTATTTAAAATTAGAAATTAGATGTTAGAGGCTAGAAGTTAGATAGGATTCAGACTGATTTCTAAATATCTAACTTCTAACTTCTCTAATTAATTTTATTCTGCTAAATTGATTTCTTCTTTTTTGATAGGCTTAATTTTTTCCTGAAGTGTCTCGAAGATCACATACAGTACAGGAATTACAAATAATCCTAGAATAGTTCCTATCAATAGTCCGATGGCAGCACCCGTAGCAATAGACCTGTTACCTACTGCCCCAATTCCACTTGCCAGTACCAGCGGTAATAAACCGAAGATAAAGGCGAATGATGTCATTAGGATAGGTCTTACTCTGGCCTTAGCTGCATTGATGGCAGACATGACAATGGTTTCACCGTGATGCCTTCTCTGAACAGCAAATTCCACAATAAGGATCGCATTTTTTGCCAATAGCCCCACAAGCATGATCAGGGCGATCTGGAAATAAATATTGTTTTCCAAGCCCATAACCTTCTGTCCGAAATAAGCTCCCATTACCCCTAAAGGAAGAGAAATTACCACCACCAGCGGAAGAATATAACTTTCATACTGTGCGGAAAGAATAAAGTATACAAAGATTAAACTCAATGCAAAGATCAGAAGCGTCTGAGATCCTGAATTCAATTCTTCTCTTGTTAATCCTGTAAATTCTACTGCGTAGTTTTGATTCAGGGTTTCACTGGCCACCTGCTGAACAGCGGTAATAGCATCCCCGGAACTGTATCCTTCTGAGTTCGCTCCTGTCACCTTCACAGAGGTAAATAAGTTATAACGGCTTACAGATTGTGGTCCGTATGCTTTTGTTAACGTTACAAACTGTGAAATAGGAGACATTGCCCCTGAACCTGTTTTGATATAAAGTTCATTCAGATTTTCAATACTTTTTCTGTTTTCAGGAAGTGCCTGAACCATTACTCTAAACTGTTTTCCGTACTTGGTAAAGTCGGCAGTATAGATACCTCCGATATACCCCTGCATGGTAGCCAGGATGTCATTTACAGAAACTCCAAGCTGTTTGCTCAGCGGAACATTAATTTCCATCTGATACTGAGGATATTTCGTATTGAATGATGTTTGAGCAAACTGAATTTCCGGTCTCTCCATTAGTTTACCAATGAATTCATTGGTTTTAGCATCCAGATCAGCATATTCACCTCCTGCCTTATCCAGCAGTACCATCTCAAAACCGGCACTGTTACCAAATCCCGGCACACTTGGCGGTTGGAAGAATACTACTTTGGCATCAGGAACAGCTCCTACAATTCCAAATAATTGTTTGGTGATATCTTCAGAAGTCTGTCCGTCTTTTTTTCTTTCGTCAAACGGTTTCAGCTTTATAAATGCAAGACCGTTATTACTACCGTTTCCTGATAAGAATCCTCTACCTGTAGAGATGGTTACGTTCTGTACTCCCGGAACTTTCAATGCTTTAGCCTGAAGGGTTTTCAGAGCATTATATGTTCTTTCCATAGAAGCTCCCGGAGGAAGCTGAACATCTGTAAAGATAATCCCTCGGTCTTCTGTAGGTACAAATCCTTTCTTCATACTGCTGCTTGCCCAGAATAAGATACCTCCGGTAACAGCGAAAATAACAAGGGTTACCCATTTATGTCTTAAAAGAAATACAAATCCTCTTCCGTAACGTTCAGTAGTTGTTTTAAAAGCAATATTAAACTTATAGAAAAACTTCTGCAGAATGTTTAAGTTCTTGTACTCTGCATGATGCGCCTCGTGAGGTTTTAAGAATAATGAACATAAAACCGGGCTCAGCGTTAATGCATTAATAGCTGAAATGATGATGGCAATAATCAGCGTAATACCAAACTGCTGGTAGAATACTCCTGTAGGTCCTGTAATGAAAGTTACCGGGATGAATACTGCCGCCATTACCAACGTAATAGAAATAATAGCCCCTGTAATCTCATCCATCGCTTCTACCGTAGCTTTTTTAGCATCAGAAATACCGTGTTCCATCTTCGCATGGACGGCTTCCACGACCACAATGGCGTCATCCACCACAATACCGATTGCAAGTACCAATGCAAATAATGTCAAGAGGTTCAGTGAATACCCGAACAGATTCAGGAAGAAGAACGCTCCCACAATAGATACCGGAACCGCAATAGCCGGAATTAACGTAGATCTGAAATCCTGAAGGAAAATATATACTACGATAAATACAAGAATGAAGGCTTCAATAAGGGTGTGAACCACCTTTTCAATAGAAGCATCAAGGAACTCGTTCGTATCGAAGTTAAAAGTATATTTAATTCCTTTAGGGAAAGTACTTTCTGCCGATTTCAGGTAAGTTTTGATATTTTTAATAATCTCCTGTGCATTGGAACCCGGTGTCTGGAAGATCCCCATACTGATGGAAGGACTATTCCCGTTCTCCCCGATTCCTGTGTAAGACTGGCCTGCAAGTTCTACTTTGGCAACATCCTTCAGCATCAGGTTTTGCCCGTTTGCAAGAGATTTAATAATGATATTATCGTACTGCTCTTTATCGTTGAATTTACCAACATATTTAATGATATATTCAAAAGAGCTTCCGCTGTTTTGTCCTATAGAACCTGCAGCAGCTTCCCTACTTTGCTCGTTAATCGCATTGGTAACATCTGTAGGAGTTACACTATAGGCAGCCATTTTTGCAGGATCCAGCCAGATTCTCATGGAGTAATTTTTACCCCCGAAAACGTTGGCATCCCCTACACCATTTACCCTTTTAAGGTTTGGAATAATGTTGATGTTCAAAAAGTTCTGAAGGTATACGTCATCCAAATCTTTATTTTCAGAATAGAAAGACATATACATCAGGGCACTGGTCTGCTGTTTCTGGGTTACAACCCCTGAACGGGTTACTTCAGACGGCAAAAGCGGTGTCGCTCTGGCCACACGGTTCTGTACGTTTACCGCAGCAATGTCCGGGTCTATTCCTTGTTTAAAGAATACCTGAATTTGCGCAGAACCGTCATTACCTGCAGAAGAAGTAATATAATCCATTCCTTCCACCCCGTTGATCTGTTCTTCCAAAGGTACTACTACACTCTTCATTACCGTCTCAGCATTGGCTCCCGTATAGTTGGCGGAAACACTCACTGTAGGCGGTGCAATATCCGGATACTGTGTAACCGGTAACGAGATCAGCCCTAGCACACCGAGAATCACAATCAGGATTGAGATTACGGTAGATAAAACCGGTCTGTTAATAAAGTTTTTTATCATTAGAATTTCGGTTTTATTGATTGAACAAGGCTATCCATTTTAATAGGTTTAGGCTTCACTGCTGTTCCCGGTTTCAGACCTCCGATACCGGCAGCAATAACTCTTTCCCCTTTATTAACTCCTGATTTGATAAGAGCTAAATTGTCGATTCTGTCAATAACGTTTACCACAACGTTTCTTGCAGTATCTCCTTTTTCTATTTTGTATACGTAAACAATTCCCTGCTGTTCGTAAGTGGCACTTTCAGGAACTACCAATACATTGTCATAGTTTTGAGGGAATCTGATGGTTCCGCTGTTACCATTGCTTAATAATTTTTGAGCATTGGAGAACGCTACTCTGAACTGAATGGTTCCCGTTGTAGGATCAATCTGACCTGTGATGGCTTCAATTTTTCCTTTTTCAGGATAAAGACTTCCATTGGCCAGCTGAAGCTCTACCATAGGTAAGTTTTTGATTTTCTCAGGCATAGAAGCTCCTGGTGCTTTTTCAAGGAAATTGAAGTATTCCTTTTCATTCATGGCAAAGTACGCATAGATCTCTGAAGTATCAGAAATTGTGGTAAGAGGGGTCTGGTCAGACGGTCCTACCAAACTTCCTACTTTTAGCGGAAGTCTTCCTATTACCCCTGAAATAGGCGCACGAATGATGGAATATTCAATGTTGGCCTCTACTCCTTTGTAATTGGCTTCTGCCTGTCTTTTGGCAGCATTGGCCTGCTGTAACTGTGCCTGTGCCTGTGCCAGCTGAGCCTGAGCGGTCTGCAGCTGTACATTGCTGATGATGTTTTTCTGAACCAGTGGTTTTAATTTGTTTACTTCAACCTGTGCTGCATTTACAGAAGCCTGAGCCGCTGCAATACTGGATTCCGCAGCCCCGATTCCTGCCTTGGAAGCGGCCGCATTTTCGTTCAGAATATTGGTTTCCAGACGGAACAAAGGCTGTCCTTTGGTAACGTATTGTCCTTCATCTACCAATACCTGGGTAATATACCCTTGTATTTTTGCACGTACATCATTGTTTACCCTACCCTGGATGGTAGCCGGAAACGTCTGATAACCCACTATATTTTTTGACTCCACAGAAACTACCGGATAGGGTTTGGCACCATCCTGTTTCGGGGCTTCTTTTTTGCAGGCCGTCAGTGAAAACGCTGCAATGGAAAGTATAACTAGCTTATTATTCATTTTATAGTTTATTAAGAGATTCCTGAATATTTTCTATGTTTTTATTTAAGAGTGCTTTGTAAACTTCTATTCTTTCATTGTAACCATCGTCTTTACTTTTTTTAAAATTGTTTAAATCATCTAATAGTTTTAATTCGTCCTGCATTTTCTGGACAATTTTTTCAAATCGTATTTTCTTGTATTCATCATTGATGAAAAAATACCGTTTTCGCTCATCCATTTTATTGTGATCTACAATAAGTTCTGCATTTAAGAGCAGCGAAATGCTGGTAGAAACGGAACTTTTGCTGGCAGAGAGTACATCCACAAATTCATCAAAAGTAATTCCTACTTTCTCATAGTCGAAAAGAAGGTAGGAATAAATTTTAGATGCTAAAGGGGGTAAGCTGAACACGACACCGTAGAATTTTACGGCATCTTGAAAAATTTTTTCATCAATTTCTATACTTTTATGCATAATATAAAAATTTGAACAAAAGTAAAAATTAGTTCAGAACCAAACGAACAAACCTGATAGAGTTTATAAATAGACAGCGGTTTAAAAATTCAATGAAAGAGGATTTAACTTTTTGCCTAAATTATAATCTTCTCAAAGGCTTTTCTCATTCCGTCTTTCAAAAGAACTTCTCCACAATAGGAGTAACCTCTTCCTTCAAGGATTTTCAGCATGGCCATATTATCATGATTGGTATCCACTTTAATACTCTGAATACCATGCGATTTGGTAAACTCTTCAATCTGATCAAAAAGCTTTTTCACCATACCCTGCCCTGCAAATTTTTCATCTACAGCCACTCTGTGAACTACTACAAATTCACCGTCACTCAGCCAAGCTCCCTCAATAGTACTGTAAGCAGGTTCATCATTCAGAATAAGTGCTGCATACACTGCAATTTCTCCGTCTACAGTCATTACGTGGCCAAATCCTTTAGCAATGTCACTTTCTACTGTCCCGAGATTAGGGTATCCGTTCTGCCATTGGGTACTTCCGTCCTGTCTTCTTCTTTCTATGGATTGCTGGATAATTTCCCAAATAATGTCTCTGTCTTCAATTTCTGCCTGTCTTAATTTAATCTCTGGATTCATGTTGTAAGATTTGATTAAAAGATGAAATACGTAATGAATTGTTACATCTTTTAATAGTTTGTAATTAATTAAAAAACCGAAAATTAATGTAGATTAATTTTCGGTTTGAAGTAGTAAAATTTAAAATTATGAAATTGTTTTATTGATTTTCACTTTGTTGAAGGTAAGCATCAATAACATCAAATGCTTTTTTTTCATCTTCTAAGTCTACCATAAGCTTCAGCGAAGTTGCTGTAGGCGTTGTAGTAAACGTAAGATAGTTATTTTCAACGGTATTTGTAATTTGAGCGTCATCCAATTTAGACTTAACCAACTGAATTTCTGAAGGATTATCACTTACATAAACTGATACTCTCGTACTTCTTTCCATATTCTAACTGTTTGAGTATCTAAATATACAATGTTTTTTTTACAATTACAAATCCTGAGTTTTAAATTTTATTAATATTATTTTCAATTTTGTCTAAAGCCAGCTTGATTTCTTCTTTAGTCACATTCAGATGAGGTCTGAAACGAAGTGACTGATCTCCACATGGAAGAATGATTAATCCATCCTTGTAAAGCTCACTCATCAGGGCATTTCTCTGTTCTCCTGATGGCAGGTCAACAGCACACATCAAACCTCTTCCTCTTGCATTTGAAATTTTTTCAGGATATTTTTCGGCAAGGGTTTTCAGACTTTCCAATAAGAAATCGCCTACTACTCTTGCGTTTTCCACAAGATTTTCTTTTTCAATCACTTCCATTACCAACTGGAAACGAAGCATATCAATAAAGTTTCCTCCAAATGTAGAATTGATTCTTGAGCTTTCTCTGAAAACATTATTCGGAACTTCATCAAACTTTTCTTTATTGGCTAAAACACCGCAAACCTGAGCTTTTTTACCGAAAGAAATAATATCCGGCTTTGCTGTAAAGTGCTGAAATGCCCACATTTTTCCTGTAATAGCGATCCCCGTCTGAACTTCATCAAAAATAAGTAAGATTTCGTTGTCATCACAGATTCTTCTTAATCCTAAAAGGAATTCGTCTCTGAAATGGTTGTCGCCTCCTTCTGCCTGAATAGGTTCTATAATGATACACGCCACTTTATTAGGGTTCATCAGGATAGCCTCTTCAATCTGAAGTAAAGCAAGATTTTCGTTTTTGATGGTTTCTTCCAGGTTCTCATCTGTAATTGGGAACTTTAATTTTGGATTTAAAATTCTCGGCCAGTTGAACATTGGGAAATATTGGTATTTTCTTGGATCAGAAGTATTGGTTAAGCTCAAAGTATAGCCGCTTCTTCCATGAAAAGCCTGCTTGAAGTGGATGCAGATTCCTGCTTCCGTGTCTAATCCTTTTGCAAAGTTTTTACGGGTTTTCCAGTCGAAGCATGCTTTCATCGCATTTTCAACTCCCAGAGTTCCGCCTTCGATAAAGAAAGCATATTGTAATTCTTCAGGAATCACTACTCTTTCGAATACTTCAAGGAAATGAGCGTATTCTTCTGAGTAAACGTCCGCCAAAGTAGGTTTATTTACCGCCATTCTTCCCAACCATTCTGATCTTTCTAAAAGATAAGGGTGATTGTATCCAATGGATGCTGATGCGAACATGGAGAACATATCCAGATATTCTCTGTTGGTTAATTTATCATAAAGCCATGATCCGTGAGATTTTTCAATGTCCATCACAAAATCGAAACCGTCTGCAAGAACGTGTCTTCCTACTGTTTCTTTTACTTTATTTGCTTTTATATCTAATGTTTGTTCCATAATAAATTTGTAGTGTGATTTAATAAGTGAGCGGTTAAATGTTCCTCAATAGGGAAACATTTAACCATTCAGGTTATTAAGTTTTAAGTTTTTTGGGTGCTTTAAGTAAAGCTTTTATAAATCAAATTTAATTCCTTGTGCTAAAGGAAGTTGTGCAGTATAATTGATAGTATTAGTTTGTCTTCTCATGTAGTACTTCCATGCATCAGAACCAGATTCTCTTCCACCTCCGGTTTCTTTTTCTCCACCAAAAGCTCCACCAATTTCTGCCCCTGAAGTTCCGATATTTACGTTGGCAATACCACAGTCTGAACCTGCATGAGAAAGGAATAATTCTGCTTCTCTTAGGTTCTGGGTCATGATCGCAGAAGATAATCCCTGAGGAACATCATTCTGAATAGCAATAGCTTCTTCTAATGTTTTGTATTTGATCAGATAAAGGATCGGTGCAAATGTTTCGTGCTGAACAATTTCGTAAGAGTTCTTCACTTCTGCAACGCAAGGCTTAACATAGCATCCGGATTCGTAATCTTTTCCGGTTAAAACTCCACCTTCAACAGCGAATTTTCCACCTTCTTTTTTACATTTCTTGATGGCTTCTTCGTATTGATTTACTGCATCGGTATCAATAAGCGGTCCTACATGGTTTTTCTCATCCAATGGGTTTCCGATTTTCAACTGACCGTAAGCTTTTACCAATCTGTTTTTCACTTCATCATATACACTTTCGTGGATGATCAGTCTTCTTGTAGAAGTACATCTCTGTCCTGCCGTCCCTACAGCTCCGAAAACAGCTCCAATGATAGACATGTCAATATCTGCTTCTTTTGTAATAATGATAGCATTGTTACCACCTAATTCAAGGATAGATTTCCCGAATCTTTCTGCCACTTTAGAAGAAACCATTCTTCCTACTCTTGTAGATCCGGTGAAAGATACAAGGGCTACTCTTTTATCATCTACTAATTTCTGTCCGATTTCGTGGTCTGATACCAATACACTTGAAACTCCTTCTGGAAGATTATTTTCCTTGATAACTTCCATCATGATATTCTGGCATGCAATAGCACAAAGTGGTGTTTTTTCTGATGGCTTCCAGATGGTAACGTTACCACAGATCCAAGCCAATGCAGTGTTCCAAGACCAAACAGCTACCGGGAAGTTGAAAGCAGTAATAACTCCTACTACTCCCAGCGGATGGTATTGCTCGTACATTCTGTGTCCAGGTCTTTCAGAGTGCATCGTGTACCCCTGAAGCTGTCTTGAAAGTCCTACCGCAAAGTCACAGATGTCTATCATCTCCTGAACTTCACCAAGTCCTTCCTGTAATGATTTACCCATTTCATAAGAAACAAGTTTACCAAGATCATCTTTATATTCTCTTAATTTTAAGCCCAGCTGTCTTACAATCTCTCCTCTTTTAGGAGCCGGAATCAGCCTGAATTCCTGAAATGCCTTTTGAGCAGTTTCAATTACTTTGTCATAATCACTTTCTCCGGAAGTTTTTACTTTAGCGATCAACTTTCCGTCTACAGGAGAAATGCTTTCTATCACCTTTCCTGAAGCGAAATATTTTCCGCCCACTGAAGTCCCTTTGTTCTCTTCTTTGATACCAAGATTTCTAAGTGTTTTTTCAATTCCGAAATCCTTTACTTTTTTTGACATAAAATCTTACTTTTCGTTCTCTCTAAAGATAAAAATATTATGTGAACCTCAAAACTTTAATTTTTAACAGGCTTTTTATTTGGACTAATTATAAACATGCTTATCTTTGCAGGGTAATCATTTTGATAATCGCCAATGGAAAATTCACAAGAAAATAACTCAAAGCTTAAAAAGTGGTTCAAGCGTGTGGGATGGGCAGGATTAGCTTTCTTTACCATAAAAGGCTTGATTTGGCTCGTCATATTCTACGTTGGAGCAGACAGTCTTCAGAGTTGTATAAAATAAAAAAGCAGAGAAAATTTCTCTGCTTTCTTTTTTGGTATAAGGTTAACCAAATTGTTATTTATGTATTGAAGTGTTCAAAAAAGTGGCCTTTTTTACATTTTCTCTAATGTAAAATCCTGAATAAACAGAGGCTTCTTATGAATAAATTCCCCCAAAAGCACCATTATTCCTTAAAAATTGATTTCTTCAAAATCACTCTTTCTTTTTCCTTCCCGCATCCACCAGGCTCTGATGCAGCAGGTATTCTATCTGCCCATTCACACTTCTGAATTCATCATTGGCCCACTTTTCAAGGAGTTTATAAGTAGACTCGTCTATTCTTATCACAAAGGATTTTTTGCCTTTGCTTTCCGATGAGTTTTGAGCTTTTTCTGATTTCATTTTTCTAAAATTCTCTTACATTATTTCTTACTGCTTTAGTGTAGAAATACCCTGCACTAAAATCGAATTGTTAATTTTCCACTTTTAATTATAAAGTGTTCCGGCATTTAATACTGGTGTCGCTGCTTTTTCACCACAAAGAACCACCATTAAATTGCTTACCATAGCCGCTTTTCTTTCATCATCAAGCTCTACGATATTCTCTTCTGAAAGTTTTTTCAAAGCAAGGTCTACCATTCCTACAGCCCCTTCCACAATCTTGGTTCTTGCCGCAACAATAGCTGTAGCCTGTTGTCTCTGGAGCATTGCTCCTGCAATTTCTGAAGCATACGCTAAGTGCGAAATTCTAGCCTCCTGAATCACAATTCCTGCTTTCGAAAGACGGTCTGTAAGTTCCTGCTCCAAGATGGAATTGATTTTATCTCCTCCTTCTCTCAACGTAATCGGAGCATGATCATCTTCTAAATTATCATAAGGAAAGCTCATCGCCAAGTGTCTTACCGCCGCTTCACTCTGCATTTTTACAAAGTCCGAATAACGCTCCACATCAAAAGCCGCTTTATAAGTATCTCCAACTTTCCATACGATGACTACCGCAATTTCAATAGGGTTACCCATTTTATCATTTACTTTCAAAGTCTGGCCTTGCAAGTTCTCTGAACGTAAAGATATTTTCTGTGACGAATACAAAGGATTGATGAAGAACAATCCGTTCTCTTTTACACTTCCCACATATTTCCCAAAGAAATTTAATACTCTTGAATGGTTAGGCTGAATAATCATTAGCCCCTTTAAAAAAAAGCACGAAAGAAGAAAGCAAAGCATTGCGATAACCACATAAGCTATACTTTGATCTACACCGCTCACAAAGAAATAAACTGCTGCCACAAATAATGCAAGGCAGATAACTAAGGTAAGATAACCCGACATGGGTTTTAATGTTTTTTCCATGATTGAATTTTTAATTTGATATTATTTTGATATCATAAAGATACTAATTAATTATGAATTATGAATTATAAATTATGAATTTTGTTTTTTTGAATGATGGGAGAGTTTCGAGATTTAAGTATTTTAGCTAATGTAAAATTCGCGAGGGCAATTATTTTATAATGCATTTTATTTTTTGTTCGCAAGGCCACTTCGTTTAGCAACGAACAATTCTTTTCTTTGCTCAGTGAAACGCTTTTATGAACGATATCTTATTGCAATATATATATCATTGCGAACATAGTGTTAGAACAGCTCAATCCAAAGTCAGAAACAGTATGAACAAAAAAATCCCGGAAAGTGAATTCCAGGATTTTAATTTATATGTATAAAAGTCTATTTCTTTGTAAGAGTTTTAAACTTCCAATAAGAAACAGCTGATAAAATAATCATTGTTGAGATTCCGATATATACCCAAGCTGGTACCGGTACCGGATCTCCTGCTGCGTATGAGTGAAGTCCGCTTAGATAATAATTTACTCCGAAGTACGTCATTACCATTGAGCAGAATGCAAACATTGTTGCTACGTGGAATGCCCATCTGCTTCTCAATCCAGGTACTAATCTCATGTGCAGTACAAATGCATAGACCATGATGGAAATGAAAGCCCATGTTTCTTTCGGATCCCAGCTCCAGTATCTTCCCCATGATTCGTTTGCCCAGATTCCCCCTAAGAAGTTTCCTACTGTTAGTGCAAACAATCCGATGGTTAATGACATTTCAGAAACGATTACCAATTCCTTTAAAGTAGTATCGTGATGAATTTTATAGGTTTCTTTATTGGAGATAATATAGAACACCAATGAAATTACAGCAATGATCATCGACAGTGCAAAGAATCCATAACTGGAGGTAATAATAGCAACGTGAACAATTAGCCAGTAAGATTTCAATACAGGAACCAACGGCGTAATCTGTGGGTCAAGAGCCGAACCTCCATGAGCAAATCCCATCATAATAACTGCCACCATAAATCCGGCTGCAGGAATTAATGCATTGGCATTTCTGTACAGAATTAAACCAGCCGTAATACCTACCCAAGAGATAAAGATAATGGCTTCATAACCGTTACTCCAAGGAGCGTGTCCTGAGATATACCATCTTGCAACAAGTCCTAAGAAATGTAATAGATATCCAACTAAACCAAACGCAATAATTACTTTAATTACTTTGTTTAGTACTTTATTTGATTTGAATAACTCAACAAAACCTAAGATCAAAAGAAGACCACCAACAAGTGTGTAGAAAATCAACAATTTGAAGTTGATATCTGCTTTATTCATGAATACTTCAAGATCAACTTTAGATTTAGCAGGAACAACAGCTTTACCCCATTTCTGCTGGTATTCTGAAAGCTTCGCCAATTCTGTATCTGCTTTGCTCCAGTCTCCTGTTTTCTGTGCCGTAAGAGCTTCTGCAAGATAAGGACCCATTACCTGCTGAGATTCCATATCCGGTTCGAATTTCTGGTCTAACCATGAATTCCAAGTGTGATTAGCATCATTTTTCACAGGAACAATTCTCATAAACTGACCGCTGAAAAACTCATTGAAGATCTGTACTCTTTCGTTTACAGCAATTACTTCTTTATCATAATTGGTCTGTTCAGCCGGTTTTTTACGGAATGCCGTATTGTAGTCGTGCTCCAGAATATAAGTTAAATTTCCGTTAGCATCTGCCGGGAAAAGGTTCATCAGTGAAGTATAGCCATCTTCATCTGCCTTTGTTTTATTTTTCAGTTCATCACCTCCTTTAGGTCCTACTTTGATCATAGGCACCATTGTCCAGCTTGGCGTGTCTGTATTGATTGAAAGGAACCACTGGTTAGCCGTAAGAGACTTTCCGTCTGTTCCTTTGAATTCGTCTTTTTTGTATAATTTTCTTAAAACATCTAATGCTTCTGTATTGATAGGAATAATTCTTCCTTCAAAACTTTGTACCAGAAGATATCCGAATTTATCAGCATGCTCTTTGCTTATTTTATTTCTCGCAATGATTTCATCTGGAGAAATAGATCTCATCTTACCCATTGGCGTTGCCAGAGAGTTCTGCTTTGGAGCAGCACCGTCAAGCGGCTGGGCAGATGGAGCCGGAGCATGAGAATGATTATCTCCTTCCACATGGATATGTTCTCTGCTTCCGTCAGTAGTTCCGTGAGTTTCTATTTTCTGAGCATTTAACCCTAAGCTTAAGAACAGCAAAAGTATTCCGGCAGCTTTCTTTTTGTTGACATCAGCCAGCATTTTATTCAGTTTC
Source organism: Chryseobacterium sp. 7 (assembly GCF_003663845.1). NCBI lineage: Bacteria > Pseudomonadati > Bacteroidota > Flavobacteriia > Flavobacteriales > Weeksellaceae > Chryseobacterium > Chryseobacterium sp. 7. The sequence goes on along the minus strand of NZ_RCCA01000001.1, from coordinate 2,046,492 downwards.
CAGAAGTGAGTTCCTTTCCAGAAGAAAATCACAAACATTCCTAAGAACAAAAGAGTATATCCGATATAAGAAATTAAAGTTCCCCAATAATCATGATTTACAGAAAGAACAGTTCCCATTCTGTCCGGATCAAAACTTGACTGGAAGAAACGGTATCCTTTATGGTTTAGAACGTGGTTCATATAGATTTTATAAGGAGTCTCTTTACCTTCATCAATGATTTTTACATGGCTTTCGTAAGCACTTGGAGATGAACTTCCCGGATATGTTTCCATTACGAAGTCATCCAGCTTCAATGCGAAAGGCGTGTTATATACTTTAGGTCCGAATCCTACCATGATGTTTAGGCCATCCATAGTTACCTGCTTATAAGCATTCGGGTTTCCTTTTTCAACAGAAAGGTCTACAAGTTGTTTTGTTTTTGGCCCCTGAAGCTCTATCTGAAGCATGTCAGGAACATTAGCATCCTTCTTTCTGTCACCTTCAATCGCCATCAGTCTTCCTTTTTTAAGACCTTCCGGCACTACAAGTTTTAACTCGTTGATGGTATATAAACTTCTTAATGCCAAAGGCTGGAACTCATCTTTCACCGTAGTTCCTGTTGCCTGGGTTGCCATCGTCATATAGTTGGCATCTACAGGAGTTTTGATGAATAATTTTCCACCTTCATTTTTGAATTCAACAGCTCCTTCAATCGCTCTGTTGAACGTTACCAAAGTTCCGTTGATCGATTTTGTCTCTCCCGGTTTGATGTAAATGTTTTGTCTTCCGGTATTCCCTGTAGAAACCAGGTGAAGATACTCTGCACCATTTGGTTCAGCTACAAGGCTGTCTTTTTTTCTTTGAATGTATTCCTTGGCAAATACTTTTACTTCTTTTCCGTGGAAGTCATAAGTAGCCTTGAAATCTTTGTGTAATGGAGACATCAGATAAGGAACATCCTGATAATTAAGAACGTCACCTTTTTCTTCTACCTGAATTTTAAAGAAATTTTTATCCGTTACGATTTCGTTTGAAGTTTCACCTTCTCTGATATGCATGGTTCCTTCGAAACTGATGTATCTTGTGATAGCACCACCGATAAAAATAAAAACAAAGGCAAGGTGGAAAACAAGAACCGGCCACTTGTCTTTTTTCCATAGCCTGTATCTTCCGATATTTCCTATGAAGTTAAGAATAAGCAGGACCATGATCAGTTCGAACCATTTGGCCTCATAAATTAACGCTTTTGCTGTAGGAGTTCCGTAGTCGTTTTCTAAGAACGTTGCATAAGCCATCGCGAATGCATAAACCAGCAGCAATACAGCCATTGTCCTGGTTGAGATAAGAATATCTTGGAGCTTCTTCATGATTTATTGTACTTGACATGCAAAAATAAGCATGATAAACCACAAAGAGCTTAAAAAAAGCTGTTTTTTGTCACTTTGGCCTCGGTTTTGCTTATTTTGAAACATTCTTAATAAGCCTGAAAACATTGGGAAAAATTCAATTTCTAATTCTGGACAAAATTGGATTCATAAAAACTATTCCAATGATTGAACCCTTCTATTTGCAAGCCGAATAAAATTCTATAAAGCATTGGTTTATAACCAAAAAAGAAACCTAAAAATTATTTTACTTATCTTTTCAATAGTTTCTTCCTTATTTTACTTAAAAACTCATGCGTAATTCCAAGATAAGAAGCCACTTGTTGTTGGGTAATCCTTTGTTCCAGTCCCGAATACTTTTCAAGAAATTCGAGATATCGTTTATCTGCAGTTTTACCTGTCAAAGAAAGAATCCTCCTCTGCAGTGCTACCGAAGATTTCTGGTTCATTATCCTGAAAAGCTTTTCTATCTGAGGCATTGTCTCATACAGATTTTCTTTATCTTTTTTAGCAATCATCATTACTTCACTATCTTCAAGAGCTTCAATATTAAGAATGCTGGGTACATTATTAATAAGACTGTCAATATCTGTAATCCACCAGCCTTCTACGGCGAAGTATAAAGTCTGCTCAAATCCGTTTTCGTTCAGATAATAAATTTTAAAACAGCCACTCAGAACAAATCCTTCAAAGAGGCAATGGTCTCCTTCTTTGAGAATAATATCTTTCTTTTTAAATGCTTTGAGCTTAAAAGGCTTTACAAAATGTTGAAAGTCCTCTTCTGAAAGGTTGATGCATTGACTGATATTTTTAAAAAGTAAATCGGACATGGGTTTATTTAAGCAAAATAAAGGTATCAAAATTATTGACACCTTTGCGGAATTAAGTTATTTTAAGTTATTTCTGTATTTAAGCAATAGAACTCTGGTTTTTTGTTGGGTAGACGCAAAAATTTATCATACATTTTATTTATTTCAAGACACAAGAACATTTCGACTTCGCTCAATGTGAGATTTTCAGCAAGATGAACTGTTTTAAATTTTATCGGAGATAAAATCTTTGCGACCTTAAAAACACCTGATATTCTAAAAATTCTTAGCGCCATCGCGTTTTAAAATAGCCTTTTATTTTAATTCTTTAACAGATGAAAAAGACTTTTTAGATGATTCCAAAAATCTTATCTTAAAAATCGTTGTGCCTTTCCAGCTTCAAAATAACATTATTTTAAAAGTTCATCAGTATTTACGACACGAGCATAAAGATTTCCAAGAGCAGATATTCCTGCCAAAAAGGACTTTTGTACATCTGCTGCTTTTATGACTTCTCCATTTAATTCACGGTTTCTAGTTGCCGTAGCATCTCCGATGATTGTATTGTGAAAGCCAAAATCGAATGCAGCTCTTGTAGTGGCTTCTACACAAACATCCGTCATCATTCCTGTAATCACGAGATTTTTAATTTTATTTGACATCAGATAGTTCAATAAATCAGTTTCTCTGAAACTGTTGGGAAAATGCTTGACAATTACTTTTTCATTTTCCCTGGGCAAAACAAGAGTGTTGATTTTAGCACCCTCGGTATCTGGCAGGAAAAAAGTAGCCCCTTCATTGGTAGAAATATGCTGGATATGAATAATTGGGAGATTATTCTTCCGAAAATATTCTAAAATTTCCTTAGTATTTTTGGCTGCCTGTTCTGCTTTTTCCAGTTCCATTTTTCCTCCCGGGAAATAATCATTCTGCACATCAATAATTAATAATGCAGTGTTTTCCATTGTTTGTTTTTGTTGTGCATTCATTGTAATCAGTGAAATAAAAATCAGACTTAAGATCATGATTTTTTTAAAAGTATTTTTCATGTATAAAATTGTATGGATCAAAATTACACAGGCTACCAACCCTGACCTTTGAACTAGTTCAAAAAAATACCACAGACATATAAAATATTCATCAGATTTCAAATATTATTATTTTTTTTCATTTATATATATTTAAACAAGAAATTTTATTATCTTTTTTAAAGAAATACAAATAACAATCTGTTAATATAATTTAACGGTATCAGATTTGGATAAACAAAAATGAATGCATTATTTTATTCCACAACTGCTGAAAATATTTCTAATTAAATTTTAAATAATCGTTGTAAAAAGCGGGATTTCCAAAACATTTTTTGGAGAAAAAAAGATTCTTTTAGTGTTGAAAAAACATTAAATTTGTGACATTGATATTATGGACAAAAAGACACAAAAAAAACCGACTGAAATGCCTGAAAAAGGCAGAATTTTATCTAAGCCACGTATTTTTTCCGGGCTTACTCTTATCCTTTTCTCGGCTGTCATGGCACTTTCATTCATTTCCTATTTAATGAACTGGAAAGCTGATCAAAGCCAGGCAGGAACCATGCTGGACAAGACTATAAAATCTTCAAATATCTTTGGTAAGATAGGTGATTGGCTGGGAAATATTTTCATTTTTGAAAGTATTGGTATTGCCTCATTTATAATTGCCTTTTTACTTCTGGTCGTAGGTACGCTGATTCTTAAAAAGAAAATCTTCAAACCATGGAAAACTATTGGCCACTCTTTATTTTTTATCTGCTGGCTTCCTATTTTCATGGGAGCACTTACTAAAGGACAAGGAGTTTTAGGAGGAGTTTATGGGTATCAGATTATGGATTACCTTAATTCTATCATTGGGACTGTGGGCTTGTGGACTGTTTTAGCAGCAAGCATTCTTTTATATTTTATTCTTGAATTTAATCTTCGTCCAAGTTCTATCAAATCAAAACTGGACAAGATCAATGAAAATACCATTGGAAAAGTAAAATCTATGATGCCCGATTCTAATGATGATTTCGAGGCAGATGAAGAATTGAAGGAAGAAGCAGAGGAAGCGGAAGAAGAAACAGCATCCCGGGTTACGGTAAGTGATGTGACTAAAAACTCTCCAAATACTCCAATCAATACAGTAAGAGAACCAGAACCTGTGAGCGTTCCGAAAGGATTCCCTGAAGTTCCGGTGTCTACCAATATAGAAACCATTACGACTCCTAACCACACTTCTTTTGAAGCGGAACCAAGAGAGGTTTCTCAACCGGTCAATTTAAATCTTTCATCAAAACCTACCATTCCGGTTTCCAGCCCGGAAGACGCTTTTGACATTAGACCATCTGTACCTTCTCCGGCTGTAGCAACTGCACCAGCACCAACACAGGAAGATATTAAATTCAATGTGGAAGTAGCACCTGTTATTGATATTCTGGACGATTCTGAGAAACAGTCACAGGAATTGGTAGAAAAACATGGTTTGTATGACCACAAGCTTGATCTGGCTAAATTTCAAATGCCTCCTGTAGATTTACTGAAAGACTATGGAAGTGAAGAAATCTCTATCAACAAAGAAGAATTAGAAGAAAATAAAAATAAGATTGTTGGTCTTCTGAAGAATTTCAACGTAGGAATTGCAGAAATCAAAGCAACCATTGGACCAACAGTTACGCTGTATGAGATTGTTCCGGAAGCAGGAATCCGAGTAGCGGCGATTAAAAAACTTCAGGATGATATTGCACTGAACCTTTCTGCACTAGGAATCAGAATTATCGCTCCAATGCCAGGGAAAGGAACCATTGGTATCGAAGTACCGAGAAAAAATCCTACCATGGTTTCTATGCGTTCTGTGATTGCTTCCCAGAAATTCCAGAATACGGATATGGATCTTCCGGTAGTTTTCGGAAAAACAATTTCCAACGAGATCTTTATGGCTGACCTTTCAAAAATGCCTCACCTGCTGATGGCGGGAGCAACAGGTCAGGGTAAATCTGTAGGGATTAACGCTATCCTTACTTCACTACTCTACAAGAAGCATCCAAGCGAACTGAAATTCGTTATGGTAGATCCTAAAAAAGTGGAACTTTCATTATATTCAAAAATTGAAAGACATTATTTAGCAAAATTACCGGATGCGGAAGAAGCGATTATTACAGATACCAATAAAGTAATCAATACCCTGAACTCTCTGTGTATTGAGATGGATACAAGATACGATCTTCTTAAAAATGCGTTCTGTAAAAATTTAAAAGAATACAATAAGAAATTTGCTGAAAGAAAATTAAACCCTGAAAACGGACACCGTTTCTTACCATATATCGTATTGGTAGTAGACGAGTTTGCAGATTTGATCATGACCGCAGGAAAAGAGGTTGAATTACCAATCGCCAGACTTGCACAGCTTGCAAGAGCCGTAGGAATCCACCTAATCGTAGCAACACAGAGACCCTCTGTAAACGTAATTACAGGGATGATTAAAGCCAACTTCCCTGCAAGAGCTGCCTTCAGAGTAATCTCCAGTGTAGACTCAAGAACGATCCTTGACTCTCCGGGAGCAGATCAGCTGATTGGTAAAGGAGATATGCTTTATTTCAACGGAAATGAGATCTTAAGACTCCAGTGTGCGTTTGTGGATACTCCGGAAGTGGAAAGACTTGCAGAATTTATCGGAGAACAAAAAGGATATGCATCAGCATTTTTACTTCCTGAATATGTTTCTGAAGATTCTACAAGTACAGTAGGTGCTTTTGATCCTAACGAAAAAGATGCTTTATTTGAAGAAGCGGCAAGAATTATTGTTTCTACTCAGCAGGGTTCTACATCCATGCTTCAAAGACAATTGAAACTGGGTTACAACAGAGCCGGAAGAATTATGGATCAGCTTGAGGCAAGTGGTATTGTAGGAGGTTTCAATGGAGCTAAAGCAAGAGAAGTCATTATCAGTGACCTTCATTCTTTGGAACAGTTTTTGGAAGATCTGCGTAGTTAAGGGGAAAATTGCAAGATTTAACCTTTAAAAATTGAAAATGTCTAAAGATTATTAAATAAAAAAATGAAAAATATTATTTCAAAAGTTATATTAGGAAGTTTTGTTGTAGGTGCAGTAGGTATGGCGAATGCTCAAAAGATTGATGCTAAAGCTAAAAAGATATTGGATGATATTACAGCCAACTATAATTCTAAAAAGAATTCTTACTTCAAATTTTCTTTTGGAAGCGGTCTTAACGGACAGGTGACTAAAACCGAACCGGGTATTTATTACGCTGCCGGAGAGAAGTATAAACTAAAGATCATGGATACAGAGCAGATCTTTGACGGAAGCAAAATTTACAACATCAATGCTGATGATATGGAAGTAACAATTGCTAAACCTAACGGAAGCAGCACTATGTTCTCCCCCATCAACTACCTTACCACGTACAGAAACGATTATAATGTAACATATAACGGTAAGAAAATGGTCAACGGCGTGAATGCTGATTTTATTAAGCTGACTCCCGTAAAGGCAAACGGAATACAGTTCGTGTATCTTTTCGTAGATTCTGCGAAAAAACAGATGGTAAAACTTGAACAGCACGGAAACAACAAAGACGTTGCAGTAATTGCCATTAAAGAATACAAAGAAAATCAGGAACTGGATCCTAATATGTTTGTTTTTGACAAGAACAAGTTTAAAAACTACGTCATTACAGAACTTTAAAAAGCTGAAAGTGAATTCACAACTCCGCAAATTCACTTTTTAAGTTAAAAAAATAACAAAATATAAAAAGCCACAAGTAAACTTTGTGGCTTTTTGATTAATTTTGGCGCATGTTAAAAATACTAGACCGATATATCATAAAAACCTTCTTTGGACCGTTTTTCTTTATATTCAGCGTATTGTTTTTCATTTTTATTGTAAACATTATCTGGGTTCAGTTAGGACAGTTTATGGGAAAAGGATTAAGCTATTGGCAAATCCTTAAACTTCTATTTTATCTTGGGGTAAACGTCATCAGTATGGTTCTCCCGCTTACAATTCTTCTGGCAAGCATCATGTCATTCGGGGAATTTGGGGAACGCTATGAGCTGGCGGCAATGAAAGCGGCAGGAATTCCTTTGACCAGAGTGATGACTCCCCTGTTGGGAATTTCAACGGCACTTGCCATCATGCTGTTTTTCTTTTCCAACAATATTATCCCGGATTTTCAGAAAAAGGCGAAAAACATGCTTTTCAATATTGCCCAGACCAAACCGGCTATCAACTTTACTCCGGGACAGTTTATTGATCAGATTCCTGGCTATATGGTGAAGTTTGATAAGATATATGGTGAAAACGGAGAAAATATTGAAGGAGTTTTTGTACACAAGAAAGCCAATGCTTACGAAAACCAGCAATCTGTAGTAGCAGAAAAAGGAAAATTTGTTCCTGCTGTTAATAAAAACTTCCTGAAGCTTGTTTTGTATAACGGATATGTATTCGAAGATGCTTTCGCCGGAAAAGGTGACAATGTAAGACAAAAACAACCTGATCAGGCTATTAAGTTTGACACATTGGTTTCCCATTTCGATATCAGTGAGATCATTAATAAAGCGATCGAAAAAGAACAGATCACAGACGACTACCGTTTCCAGACTTATAATCAGCTTAACGAAACGGTAAGCAAAAGTAAAAAAGACAATAAACAGTTTTTTGATAATATCGGATCTGAGGTTCTTAACCAGACCAATTCTGTGGTTACTTATATGGATAAAGGCAACAAACATAAAGTGGCTCCAAAAACCCAGATTAAACTGGACACCGTAAAAGGTGATAAAAAGCTTGATATCATCTACAACTCTTATAACAGATTAGATAATTTGAAGTCTACGCTGGAATCTAAAAAGAATGAATACAGTTCCAATGTAAAATATTTCAGCAAAGTAGTGATCTACCAGCAGAGGATCATAGCGTATTCGGTGACCTGTATTATCTTCTTCCTTATTGGTGCCAGTTTGGGTTCCATCATCAGAAAAGGAGGAATGGGACTTCCTGTCATCATCGCTATTGTTATTTTCATTGTCTTTTATGTAATGAATGTAGGAGTAGAAAACCTTTCTTGGAGCGGAAAAATGAATCCTTATCTGGCAGCCTGGCTTCCTAACCTGATTCTTCTTCCATTCGGAGTATGGATGACGTATAAAGCTCTTACAGACTCTCAATTGTTTGATGCAGAGAAATACAAAGCACTATTCAAACCGATTACCAAAAGGTTTGCAAAAAATAAAGAACATCAGAGGTATCAATAATTCTGATTTAAAAATAAAAAGCTCCGGAAAAATTCGGAGCTTTTTTGTGGATTGAGGTAAAATATTTTGTTTTATACTATTTTGAATTTAAAAAATTATATTTGCTGAAGTTTAAAATAAAACCATGAAGAAATTACTACTTATTGGCCTGTTCGGCCTTCTGTCTCTGAATGCCTATGCCCAGGATCAGGATGACAACGGAACGTATAACGGCGAAAAATACGGCTACATTATTGACAAATCCGGAAAGAAAATTGAAGGTGTTGTACAATTGCACGGAGGATATTCCAGTCCATGGCAAAATCAGCTAAAGGTAAAATTTGCAGCCATTGCAGATATTGATAAAGCAAAGAATAGGATTAAATTCAAAACCTATGATACAGACGATATTAAAGAATATATGCTTTATCAGGGTGATACTCCAAGAATCTTTAAATCTGTAAAATATTCGAATATGAGAGAAGCTTTAAACAGCTCTGAGAGTTCTACAGGACTGGCAGCAGGTTTTAAGGCAATTAACAATCTTTCAAGAACGGAACAGTTTGCAGAAGTAGTGGTAGAAGGGAAAGTAACCGTTTATAAGCTTTATGGTTATCCTACTGCTCTTTCAGCTAACAGTACCCAGGCTATTTCCCAGGCGGAAACAGACCGGTTAAGAGAAAACCCGAATTATATTTTTTCTAAAAAAGGAGGTAAAGTAGAAGAACTGACTCCGGCAAAAGCAAAAATCATTCTTGCAGACTGTCCTTATGTAAAATCAAAAATTGTAAAAGGGGAATATGGATCTCTTAAAAATGAAGAAAAGAAAAGGTCAGGTTTTGGGAAATTTATCCGTGATGAAATCAGCAATGCCACGGTAGATAAACTTTCTATCATCAATGAAGTGGTCTACGATTATAATGAGAATTGTAAATAAAATACATAAAAAAGGTTTCCCTCTGGAAACCTTTTTTATTTTTAAAACTGATACACAAAAGCATTAATATTCATCCCGGCACCTACGGAAGCAAAAAGTACGATATCGCCTTTCTGAATCTTATGATGTTCCAGCTCATCCTGCAAAATCATTGTGAGCAAAGACGGAATGGTAGCTACGCTGCTGTTTCCAAGTTTATGAATCACCATAGGCATTATATTTTCGGGAGTTGGCATATCATACAGTTGATAAAATCTGTTAACAATAGCTTCATCCATTTTTTCATTAGCCTGATGAATGATAATTTTATTCAATTGATTAATGGAATAGCCGCTGTTATCCAAGCATTTTTTCATGGCATCAGGAACATTTACCAAAGCAAATTCATAGATCTTTCTGCCATCCATTTTGATGTATCTTGTATCCTGACATCCTTCATTGTTATAGGACTTTCCGAAATACAGATAGTCTTTCTCTTCAAGGGTGTAGGATGCAGATAAATGAGCCTTTATTCCGGCATCGTCATCATTATTTAGTTCCAAAACTGCAGCTCCGGCTCCATCAGCATAAATCATACTGTCTCTGTCATGGATATCTACCACACGCGAAAGCGTTTCTGCTCCAATAACAAGACAACGTTTCGCCATCCCTGACTTAATAAATGCATGTGCCTGTATCACTCCTTCAATCCATCCCGGACATCCAAATAAAACATCATAGGCAACACAAAAATTATTTTTGATCCCCAATACATGTTTTACTCTTGCTGCAAGACTGGGTACCGTATCAGACTGAACTGTCCCGAAACGGACATCTCCAAAATTATGGGCAAATATAATATAGTCTAATGTTTCAGGATCTATGCCTGCATTTTTTATTGCGGAGCGGGCTGCGATTACGCCCAGATCCGAAGTAACCTCTGTACTATGCGCATACCTTCTTTCTTCAATCCCTGTGATCTTTTTTAATTTATCTGTAATAGAAGCATTATTTTCTTTTAATAATACGCCCTGTTCATTAAGAAAAATATGTTGGTCAAAAAATAGATTGGTTATTGTTTCCGATGGGATGTAGTTACCTACCCCGATAATCTTTGTCATCACTTTAATGTTTAAGCTCTTTGTATTTTATATAAAAGTACAAGAATAGTTTTAATAATATAATAGGTGAACGTAAATATTTATCAATATAGTATGGAACAACCATGCATTGCATTATAAAGATTAAAAAATAAGATCACAAAAAAGAGGCTTCCACAGGAAACCTCTTCTGTATTTTTTCAAACTGAAAATTATACTTTCATAATTTCAGCCTCTTTTGTCTTAAGATGCTCATCACAAAGCTTCACATATTTATCTGTATAAGCCTGAATTTCTTCTTCCACTCCTTTTACAACATCTTCAGAAACTCCGTCCAGCTTTTTAAGTTCTTTCAAACCATCCTGTCTTGCATTTCTTACCGTTACTTTAGTGTTCTCAGCTTCTACTTTAGCCTGTTTCGCAAGCTCTTTTCTTCTTTCTTCTGTTAAAGGCGGAACATTAAGGATAATGTTTTCTCCATTATTAGAAGGAGCAAAACCTAAGTTGGAGTTGATGATTGCTTTTTCAATCGCGTTAATGGCAGTTCTGTCCCAAGGTTGAATAGAGATGGTCATTGCATCCGGAACAGAAACATTCGCAACCTGGTTGATAGGAGTCATTGCTCCATAGTATTCTACCATTACATCCTGAACCATTGCCGTAGAAGCACGTCCTGCTCTAATTCTTTGAAATGCGTGATCCAGGTGCTTTACAGCTGCATCCATGTCTTGTTTTACAGATTCTAATATAAGATCTAATTCTTCCATTATTATATTAAAGTTTGATAAATTACACATCTATTAATCATACTGAATATCAATTAATTAAGTTTTTAAAAAAACTTTTAAAATGGATATTTTATAATTGTTTTTTAAACTATTTTCTGTTATTCAGTGGTGCAAAAATAATGATTGTTTTCGAATAATAGGTATTTCCATAGATGGATTTTGTGTACTTGGTTTTGCTTCAAAAAAAAGAAGGTTATTTTTTAATGCATAAAAAGGCTTCAGGTACAAATACCTATCATTTATTTTGGTTATTTCTACTTAGTGTGATATCATTTTTAATAGCTTCCTTTACTCTATTCTTTTAAACGAAACTTTAGCAGATTTTTTTAATAGAATGCCAGGTATAATAAACGGGAAAGTCTTAGCGAAGACATTTCTTATTAATTGAAAATTTAAAACTAATTTTAAACCAATCACATCATGACAAATCCATCTTTAGATGCCTATCAACAAGTATTTGGTATGGCAGGTCTTGCTAACCGTGCAGGAGGCTACAACGGTTTTGGTATCCAATTACAGCAACAGCTTCAATATGATTTATCCTTTTATTTTAACAATGTTCCCCCGGTTAAAATAATGGATCAGAAAACACCTTCCACAGCTGATCCTTCAGTTGTATCGGAATTAGGAAGCTGGGATTTGGTCTGGGGACCTGCCCTGATCGAAGAAAAAAATGAAAAAGGAGTTCCTACAGGTGTTGCAGATAATGCATTATATGTCGTTAAGTCTAATGCTGTAGCATTTCCAGGAGGTCCTACATTGCCTACTTATGTTGTGGCCATTGCTGCTACCAATCCTTCCTCTCTTTACGATTGGGAAACAGAAGATTTCTCAGTTGCAGAAGTCGTAAACTGGACAACTTATAACCCTTCGAATTTTGCTCCATCACCTTATAATGGTACTGATCCTTATATTTCAAAAGGTACTGCTACCGGTATAAGTATCCTTCTGGGATTGATAAGCCCTAATAATGCTGCTTCACCCAATACTACACTTCAGCAGTTCCTTGCTGGTTTAAATCCAGACCCGGGTACAGCCATCGTATTCTGTGGACACAGTCTTGCAGGCGCATTATCTCCTACTCTTGCTCTTTATTTGAAAGAAAATAAAGATCTAAATGCTTTCGGGGTAACGCTTGTATATCCTACAGCCGGACCAACACCGGGAGAAACAGCATTTGCCAATCTGTTCAATAGCAAATTTCCACCATTACCTCCAGGATGGCAGCAACAAACAGGTACTTACCAAAGCTGGAATACCATGCACTGGAATGATCTGGACGTTGTTCCTCATGCATGGCCGGTCTCAGAACTGGGGAAAATTGCAACTATATATGGTCAGGCTCCTACATTTATGACGGCCGGTTTATTAAACGCTTTACAAAAGATGGCAATCGATGATTCTTCAAAATCGGGGGCCAGCTATACACGAATACAAAACCAATCGCTTCCAGGTCAGCTCCAACACTCTAGTGGATCTGTCAGCATCAAAACACCTCCTGAGACTTTGCAGGACTATATATTCCAGTTATCAGTACAGCATGTGGGAATGTATAATGGTATTCCTGCAGCAGGGTCTAATCCACAAGTGAACGGTCTTATTTTGCCACAGCCATTACCAAAACCAGCTGTGAAACTGGTACCGGGAGTAACTGCTGTCACCGAATTGGAGATGATTTTGAAAATAATAGATCAGATCATTGGGTGGATTTCTTCCAATTATGTTTTGGTTGAAAAGGAAAACGTCACACAAAATGCTAGTGCAGATAAATAATTAAGATTAATGTTAAAACAAAAACACCTGTAACAGCAAATACTGTAACAGGTGTTTTGTATATTTTTTAGTCGTAAAATGATTATAAATTAACCAATGTACCTACATTTTCTCCGTCTATAATTTTCTCTAAATTCCCATCTTTATTCATATCGAATACAATGATTGGCAATTTATTTTCGTGGCTTAAAGTAAATGCTGTCATATCCATTACTTTAAGGTTTTTCTCGAATACTTCATCGAAAGATAATGAATTGTATTTCACGGCATCAGCGTTCTTTTCAGGATCACTGTCGTAGATTCCGTCTACTCTTGTTCCTTTTAGGATCACATCAGCTCCGATTTCGATTGCTCTTAGTGTAGCTGCTGTATCTGTAGTAAAATAAGGGTTTCCTGTACCGGCTCCGAAGATTACGACTCTTCCTTTTTCAAGGTGTCTTACCGCTCTTCTTTTGATGAAAGGTTCAGCCACTTTATCCATTTCGATAGCAGACTGAAGTCTTGTCTTGATTCCTGCATCTTCCAATGCTCCCTGTAGTGCCATACCATTAATTACAGTGGCAAGCATTCCCATATAATCACCCTGCACTCTGTCCATCCCTTTTGCAGCTCCTGCTACACCACGGAAGATATTTCCTCCTCCAATCACGATCGCTACTTCACAGCCTTTTTCAACTACTTTTTTGATCTCAGATGCATATTCCTGCAGTCTTTCAGTATCAATACCGTATTGTCTGTTTCCCATTAAGGCCTCACCGCTTAGCTTCAGAAGGATTCTTTTATATTTCATCTTTTATTTTTAGTAACTTTTTATTAGTAAGGGTTTCCCCAGAATTTGATTTTGCAAATATAATCATTAATGATATTGATAAAAGAAAAATATTTAAATAGAAATAATGTAAGAAATATTTTGAAAAGTACGAAAAAGGATTATTTTTGCATTAATTATAAATTGAATTGAAGAAAATTATCATTTTTTCATTATTTCTATCAGGAATTGTTTCTTATGCGCAAACAGGAACAAATGTATATCCGTTCTTAAATGTACCTGTATCTGCAAGACAGGCTGCTTTGGGTGGAGATGCAATTTCGGTGAGAGATTATGATGTTTCCTTTGCTATTGCAAACCCTTCCCTGTTAAATAAAGATTCTGACAAACAGCTTTCCGTAAACGCAACAGCTTATCTTGCAGATTCGAAATACGGTACTATTGCTTATGCCAAAGACTTTGAAAATGGCCATATGGCTACCATCAATGCCAGGTATATGAGCTATGGAAGTATTCCGAGAACGGATGAAAGCGGTTTTGAAAACGGAGAGTTCAAAGCTTCGGATGTAGCCATTGGTGCAGGCTATGCCTACCAGTTTGAGGAAGACTGGACAATTGGTGGAGGCATTAATTTCATTACCTCAAAAATTGATAATTACACTTCTTCCGCTATTTCAGGAACAGCGGGGATTACCTATCATAATAAAAAGAATAAAGAAGTGCTTTCTCTTGTGATGAGAAACTTTGGTTTCCAGCTGAAATCTTTTAACGGGACAAGGGAAAATCTTCCTTTCAGAGTAGATCTTGGATACACCAGAATTATTAAGAACTTCCCTCTTGCCATCACAATTACCGCACACGATCTCCAAAAGTTTGATATTTCTTCAGAAGAGAATCTGGACGGGCAAAAAGTAGGTGCCGGCAGAAAGATTGCAGACCACTTTTCATTGGGAGCAGAATTGTTTCCGGAAAAGAATTTCAATATCAGATTGGGCTATAATGTAAAAAGAGGAAATGAACTGGCTGTAGCAGATCAGAGAAACTTCTCGGGACTTTCTGCAGGATTTGGAGTAAAAGTTTCCAGATTCCGTATAGATTACGCCCACATAAGATATCACAACTCTTCGAATGTCAATCAGATAGGTATTTCTATGGATCTTTCCAGCCACAGAGGAGAATAATCTCTCCGGCTGAAATTTTTGTAATTATTCTTAAATTTTCTTACTTACTCTTGATTTTTAAGAAAAAATCTTGAAATTTGCAGTATGAAAAAACCTGTAATTGCTATTGATGGGTACTCGTCTACCGGAAAAAGTTCTATCTCTAAAATCATTGCTGATCAACTGGGACTTATTCATATGGACACAGGGGCTCTTTACAGAGGAGTTACCTGGTATGCACTGCAGCACTGCCTTAACACAAATGGCGAAATTGATCTGAATACATTATTCAATTCTTTTGACCAGATCAGACTCGAGTTCAAAAACAATGAAGGGACACTTATTCTCTTCCTAAACGACACCGATATCTCTAAAGAAATCCGTACCAATATTGTCTCTGACAACGTAAGTCTTGTGGCCAAACAGAAAGAAGTAAGAGATTTTTTACTGCAGTCACAGCGCACTTTGGCAGAAAAAGGAGGTGTAATTATGGATGGACGTGACATTGGGACAGTAGTTCTGCCAAATGCGGACTATAAATTCTTTCTTACTGCCAGCATAGACGAAAGAACCAACAGAAGATTTCTGGAACTGAAAGGACTGGGAATAGAAGCAGATAAAGATCAGGTAAAGCAAAATCTTATAGAACGTGACAAAATCGACAGTGAGCGTGAAATAGCCCCATTGAAGCAGGCTGACGATGCTATTGTGATTGATAATTCGGAATTAACCAAAGAGGAAACTATAGAACTTATTTTATCTCACATCAAAAAGATTTAACAATTTTTAATAGGCTTAAAGCCCCCTTTGGTATACAAATTGTAAGTTTTATTACTGTAAAAACTAATTTATTATTAATTATTAAAAAACTTAAAATGTCTAGAAAAGGAAATAATACAGCAGGTATATTGGCAGGACTTCTTGCAGGTGCTGCAGCAGGTGTAATCTTAGGAATGTTATACGCACCGGAAGAAGGTAAAGAAACCAGAAAAAAAATCAAAACTAAAGCAAATGATCTTAAAGATCAGGCTAAAAATAAATACGGAGAGGTTTCTGAAAAAGTAAAAGACCAATATGGCAATATTTCTTCTACTTTCAAAGAAACGGCAAGCAGCGTAGCACATACTGTGAAAGACGGATATGATAAATACAAAGATCAGATTGTTTCTAAAACTGCAGATTTGGCAAAAGATGTAGAAGCGGAACTGAATGATCTAAAAAAATAAGTAATTTATCTTTTTTAAGTAAATTACAGAAAGGAACTTTTGTGCAAAAGTTCCTTTTTTTGTAACTTTAAAAAAAAACAATGATAGAAACTATTAAAGAATATGCCTCCAAGAGAATAGATCTTCTGAAAATTGAAGCGACAGAAAAGTCGTCCCTTTCCGCTGGGCTCATCACTTACTTTGTAGTACTGCTTGTTGCTTTTGCTTTTTTTATTATCCTTTTCAATTTTGGAATTGCTTTTCTTATTGGCAAAGCACTGGATAATTACTCATACGGATTCTTAATTGTGGCTGCATTTTATGCACTGGTAATGGCGTTTGTGATTGCCTTCAAAAATAAGATTGTGAATACTGTTGCAGATCAGGTTATTAAATTTTTAAATCATTAAACTATGGGCAGAAAATACGAGAGCATAGAAGAATTAAGAAGAAAGAAAAAACTGCTTCAGGGTGAAATAAGTGATCTTGAAAATCTTCTTACCTTCAAAAATACAAAAGAAAGCTTAAGTGCATTTACCAATGGTTTAAGTGATCAGTATCTTCAGGAAAAGATAGATGAAGACGGTGATGAAAAAGTAGTTCTGAGAAAGGATGTCATTGCCAAACAGCTTACTTCAGAGGTAAAAGACCTTCTGATTAGTAAAAACACAGCGGTAGGACTTGCCAGTTCTGCTTTCAAAGGCGGGAATATTACAGACAGTCTTGTAAAGCTGGGCGTTACGGCTATCGTAGGAAATTATGCCAAAAAGAATATGAAAAGCTCCAACTGGAAGAAAAAACTGATTGGCGCTGCATTAATCTATCTTGCTCCTATAGCATTGAAATATGTCAGAAAAAAGATGGAAGTATATCAGAAAAACAAAAGTGTTTCAAGTTTGGAACAATTGATCTAAAAATAAGATATTAGAAACCAGACGCTAGATTATTCAGTAATATTTTACAATAATTTATAACCTCTGGTTTCTAATTTTCTATTTTGAAAATAACTGTCCTAAAATAATCCCTGCAGCCATTGATACATTCAGGCTTTCTGTAGACTGGGATTTTCCAAACCTTGGAATGCTGATACTCTTCTGTAGAAGCGTCTCTGTTTCCGGCCTCATTCCGTTTCCTTCGTTTCCTAAAATAAGATTGATCTTTTCTGGTTTCTGAAAAGTATAGATGTTCTCCCCTTCCATATCTGTTCCGATATTTACATTTTCTGTTGCAGAAAGATATGCTGCAAGATCAGTATAAACCATATTTACTCTGGTGAAAGAACCCATTGTCGCCTGTATCACTTTCGGGTTGTAAACATCTACGGTATCTTCGCTGCAAATAATCTGCTCGATTCCGAACCAGTCTGCCAAACGTATAATGGTTCCCAAATTTCCGGGATCCTGTATCCCATCCAAAACCAGCTGTATATTCTTATCCTCCAGTTTTTCTTCTTCGACAAGATAACATACCGCTACAGAATCTTTTGGGGTTTTAAGAAAACTAATTTTTTTTAATTCATTTTCAGAGATATGGGTAATAGGAATATCAGTACGGTCCAATTTTTGTGGATCCGTTGACAATATTTCCTTAATTTTAATGTTAGAATTAAAAAGTTCACAAATGATTTTATTACCTTCAACCAAAAACAAATTGTATTTTTGTCTGAACTTCTTTTTATCTAAAGATTGTAAAACTTTTATTGTATGAGCTGTAAGCATTATAAGAATTCTCCTCAAAAATATTATAAAATTATCTCATTTGCAACATTTGTTGGTCTCCTTTATGCTTGTAGTACGACAAAAAAAGTTCCGGAAGGCGAATATCTGCTTACTAAGAACACTTTAGGGTTCGAGGATAAGAGAGAATTTTTCGATGAAGAACTGAAAGATTATATTCAGCAAAAGCCCAATAAAAAGCAATTTCTTTTCATGCCATTAAGTTTACTTCTGTATAACATGGCGGATACAAAATATGACACAATACTGAATGAGTATATGACGTATCCCGGTGAGATGAGAAATCAGAAACTGAGAGATTCTTTATTCCTTAAATATAATATGAAAAGCAGTGTTGGAAAAAGTCTGCTTTTTGATCGTTTATTGCATAATTGGGGCACAGCACCTGTCATTCTGGATCAGACAAGAAGTGAAAAAAGTGCTGAATCTATCAAGAAAAGACTTACCTACAGAGGATATTGGGATGCTGATGTGACCTTTAAGCATTCTCTGGATTCTGCTTCTAAAAAAGCGTCTGTAAGTTATTCCATCAAACATAACGAACCAACCCGTATTAAAGATTATTTTTACAATATTCCGGATCAGGGGATCAAAGGATATTACAGTTCTTTCTTAAATAAAAGTCTTGTGAGATCCGGGCAGATTCTTGACCAGACTGTTCTTGAAAGAGAGGTAACCAGAATTACCGAACAGATGAGGGAGTTTGGATTCTACAGGTTTAATGCATTGAATGATGAAGTGTATTTCGTGGCAGATTCTCTTAAAAGCAGAAAGCAGATTCCTTTAACGCTTGAAATTCATAAAGATTCTCTGGATACTCCTTATAAAATTGCTACTTTTGGAAATATTGATGTTGCCATTGTGGATGAACCCAGAGATTATCCTAAAAATACAAAGAAAGACAGCTTAAGAAGAATAAGATTCCATACGGTGAATGATAAATATAAAATCTCATCAATATGGAGAGCTATTATTCCGGACAGCAAAAAAGTATTTGACCAAAGCAAACTGGATGTTACCAAGAGAAATCTTTTGGCGATGAACAACTTTAGCATCGTTAAAGCAAGAGACTCTCTGAGACAAGGCGGAATTACTGCTCCTAACGACAGTATTGTGGATGTTTTATATGTACTGAAACCACTTCCTAAGTATGAATTTAAACTGGGAACAGATATCAATTATTCTCAGATCCTGAATCTGGGGATCTCTCCTTCAGTAGACCTTACTACCCGAAATGTTTTCAGAGGGGCAGAAAACCTTTCTACCAGCCTTTCAGGAACGTTTGGATCCATCAGAAGTACAAAAGATATTGATAAGAGAGTGGCTGCTTACGAAATATCCGCTCAGGCATCTTTGAATTTCCCAAGGTTGCTGCTTCCTATTAATTATTACAAATTAATTCCTAAAAGATATACCCCAACTTCTTCTATTTTGCTGGGAGCGTCTATACAGAACAATATCGGTTTGGGGAGACTTATTTTCAATACCGGATTAAATTATCAGGCCAGCGTAAATGATCAGGTATATCATAAGCTTACTTTATTCAACACCCAGGTCAGCTTAACTAAAAATAAAGATGCGTACTACGATTATTTTGTGAATGACGGAAAGGTAAAAGATGAAGTTTTCGGGAATTATTTTATGTTTAATCCGGAAACTCAGCAAACCGGGCAAGATTATAAAGACGGAAAACTTACCGTGGACGAAGTTTCCAAAAGGATTCTTCAGAATGAAAGTTATCAGGCCAGCCTTAATCAGCAGGGAAAAGATCTTTTAACGGCCTTCAGAGGAACTTTGGTTAATAAAGATAGACAGACACAGGACGTTCTAATTTCTTCCATGATTTACAACTTTGTATACAGCGAAATCGGGAAAAAAGAATATCCCAATGCATTTTACTTCAACGGGAAAGTTGAATTAGCCGGTAATATTCTAAGCTTATTCAACAAAAAAGATAATGGCGGTGGAGTTGTTACCAGTCCTCAAAAAACTATTTTCGGGTTACCTTATGCACAGTTTGTAAAGTTTGATATTGATGCCAGAAAATATTTCAAGTTTAATGGAAACCAAACCTTAGTGCTTCGTCAGTTTATCGGGGTTGGAATTCCGTATGGAAACTCTCAGGACATGCCGATTATCAAGTCTTATTTCAATGGAGGTTCTAATGATATCAGAGCTTGGGTTGCATTTGGAGGATTAGGTCCTGCAGATTCTCAGGTAGATGAAAGAGTGCGTACTTATATGACGGACAACTTAAAGCTTACCACCAATATTGAATACCGAATTCCATTCAACAAAACCTATGAAGGAGCTTTATTTACCGATATCGGAAACACATGGAGCCTTCGTAATTACAATGATGGATACGGAGATGAGTTTAAATTCAATAAATTCCTGAAACAGGTGGGAATTGGAAGTGGATTCGGATTAAGGCTAAATATTGCCTATGTAACGGCCAGAATTGACCTTGCTTACAAGATCTATGACCCGAATAAACCTGATGGAGACCGATGGAGATTCAAGTATTTCCAGCCATTCAAACCTACAGTTAATATCGCATTCGGATATCCTTTCTAATCTGGAGAAACGCCTAAAATAAAATACACTACAGCAATTACCCGGGCGAGGATTTCCCTCGTCTGGTTTCTGTAGAAGCTTTCCGGCTTCGAGACATCCTGTGCATCAAAACCTAATGCATTCATATCATTGTTTCTTGCAAAAAACAGCGCCCTCAGATTATGAAATCCCTGAGATACGATAATCACGTTTTTCTTTTTATAAACATCCTTGCAGCGAAGAATACTTTTATAGGTATTGAAGCCTTTCGGATCTTCCACAATAATATCTTCCGGAACCCCTTCCTGATTGATCAGATAGTTTTTCATAGCTGCCGGTTCATTGTAGCCTTTACTTTTCTCCCCGCTTACGATAATTTTCTTGATCTTTCCATGATGGTAAAGAAGGGCCGCAGCATCCATTCTTTTCGTGAAATAAGGATTAGATTTTCCGGATCTCATTTTAGGGGATGTTCCCAGAACCAAAGCGATTTCCCTGGGCGGAATTTTTGAGATTTTGGTATACGTTCTTCCGTTGGTAAGCCCAAAAACCCACACATTACAGAAGCATATCATCAGAATTCCCAATTCCAATGATATAAAACCCAGGTTAAATATGTTCCGTATAATTCTCAACTAAGATCAAAGTTAAGCTTTATTTTTTTACTTTTCACAATAGACATGCAAGCTAAAATATGTCCCTGTTCTTCTTCTTTTTCGGTAAGATATTCATTCTCCAGCAGTTCCACTTCCCCTTCTTCTAAAGAACATTCACAACTTCCACAAATCCCTGACTTACATGAATAAGGAACCGGAAATTTCTGAATAAGAAGCTGTTGCAACAATTTATCCTTATTATCAGCAAGCTGGGTAGTATATTTTTTTCCAAGCATGGTAAATTCCACCTCAATATTTTCAATCAAAGGAAATTCTTTTTCTACAGGATAAATATCATCATTAAATTCTTCAAAAAGCTCAAAATGAATATTCTTTTTCGGAATTCCATGGTGATAGCAGGCATTAGCTAATGTTTTAATCATTTCCCCTTTTCCACAGATCAGCACTTCATCTACTGCATCCCAAATGGTAGATTCTTCGTCTGTATCATCCAAATGAAGGATCTGATTGATGATGAGAGCCAGTTTCTTTTCATCCAGCCTCCCATAAAAAAACTGGTCTGCTGTTTTTTCCCTTGAAAAAAAATAAAATATCTGAAGTCTGTCACCACAGGTTCTGGCAAGATTATCCAGCTGATCACGATAAACAAGCTCATCTGAGCTTTTATTCCCAAAGAATAAAAACAGCCGCGTTCTTGGTTCGTTATGAAGAATATTTTTAAAGTGACTTAAAATAGGAGTAATCCCTATACCGGCAGCAAAGGCCACAATGGTCCTGAATTCGCTGGGTTTTGATACAATGGTAAATCTTCCTGCGGGCTCACTCACCCACAGCATATCGCCTTCATTATAGTTATGAAATAACTGCGAAGTCGCGCCATCAGGAGAATTAACCTTTATCCCCAAACATATTTTTTCCTCATAAGGAGCCGAAGTCATTGAATAATCATTAATAACCTCTTTTCCATGTGATTGAAATCGTATACTGACGAACTGCCCTGCTTCAAACTTGAAATTTTCCTTTACATTCTCAGGAATTTCAAACTCCAGAGAAAAAGTATTTTTGGTCAGCTCTTCCTTTTTCGCTATTTTTAACGGATGAAACTGTATCAGTTTCCCTTTATAGATTTGTTGTTCCATAACTTCAATTCAAAAATAGATAAAAAATAATTTATGAAGAAGATAATTTTATCCACGTTACTTCTTACTGCACTGTACAGCTGTAAAAAAGAAGGTCAGAAAACTGAAAATACAGCAGGTGCGAACTCTGTTTCTGTATCTCAAACTACAGATTCGGAAGGAAGTACGGCTCTTCCTAAAGAACTTTCTCCTGAAAGTGTAAGTCAGCATTTAGCAAAAAATAATGATACTCTATACGTAACTAATTTTTTTGCAACCTGGTGTGGGCCATGTATGAAAGAAATTCCAAGTTTTAAAAGTAAAATGGAGGAATTGAAGGGGAAACCTGTAAAATTCACTTTCGTAAACCTTGATGATAAGGCAGAATGGGCTGGTGCTGTGAAAAATTTTGCTACAGAAAATAAACTGGGAGGAAACATTATTTTACTGGACGGACAAAAATTAGATCAAAACTTCTTCCATCATAATTTCAAACAATGGGACGGTGGTTCTATTCCTTTCACTTTCATGAGAAAAGGAGATAAAACTGATGAGTATCTGGGAATGATGACGGAAGATGTATTGAATTCAAAAATCGATTCTTTCTTAAAATAAAAATAGACTGAACTCTTTCTGAATCATGTCAAAAAGATTTAAAATCCTGTGTTTGTTATTTGTGATTGCCATTCTTGTAAGCGCTGTCATTAATCTGAACACAGGATTTTTAAGTTTAAGCTTCCAGGATTTCTTTCAGGAGTCTGCTCATAGCCAGATTGCCGAAATCCGTATTAACAGGGTTCTGGTCATGATGCTGGCTGGAATTTCAATTCCCACTTCAGGTTTTCTGATGCAGGAATATTTCCAAAATCCGCTGGCAGGACCTGATATACTGGGAATTACTTCAGTTGCCAGTCTGTCGGTTGCCTTTTATATTTTCTTTTCTCACCATATTTTACTCCCTGAATTTTTACAGAACAGCTTCCTTAGCCTATCGGCCATTGGAGGAAGTTTGCTGTTAATGTTGATACTACTGTCCATGTCGAATAGATTTCAGGACAAATCCTATCTTATTATTTTCGGATTCCTGGTATCTGCTTTTGCCGGTGCCATTGTATCTCTTCTTCAGTTTTATGCAGAAAATCAAAGCCTGAAAAACTATATTTTATGGTCTTTCGGAGCGAATAATATGGTGACGAGAAACCAGATTTATGTGCTCTTTATCTTAGTCTCAATTGGTATGTTTATCTGTTTCAAAGCTATAAAACCACTTATTGGAAACTCACTGGGTAATTCCTATGCTCAAAGTTTAGGTGTTAACCTGAAACAGTTAAAGCTTTTAATCATTGTTGCATCTTCTCTCCTATCAGCGTCTGTTACGGCATTTTTAGGCCCTATTTTATTTATCGGAATTATTGTTCCTCACTTCTGCAGACTCGTTTATAATCCTTCAAAATTATGGCAGCAATGGATTCTTAATATGTTTCTGGGAATACTGATCATGTTATTCTTCTCTATAATTGCTGAGAAAACACAGATCCCTTTGAATGTAATCAGTTCTGTATTCGGTATTCCTGTGATTCTGATGATGCTTTTGAAGCAGAATAGAGTTTAGATTTTTTTGTTGGAAACACAAAGGCGCAAGAAACTTTTAAAATCTACATATTTTTAAGACGCAAAGATTTTATCTCCGATAAAATTGAGTACTGCATATTTTAAATATTCTAAACAAAAAATATCCCCAACCCCTTGCTGAAAATCTTCGATTTTCTCGCACCTTAAAATATACCTAACAGATTAAAAGCCTTTGCGCCTTCGCGTTTATCCAACATTTCGCATCAATAGGTATAGATTTACTACGTTTTAAAATGTACATCATTAATAATAGTTAAGCAACTATTCATATATTTAAACTCAATAAAACACAACAAATGACAGAAAATGAATTATCAAAAGTAGTTTTTGAAACCGGTTTAAAAATTCATAAAAAGCTTGGAGCAGGATTATTTGAACATGTATATGAAGAATGTATGTTCTATGAACTAACAAAATCCGGTATTCATGTAGAAAAACAAAAATTACTTCCGATTGTTTATGAAGATTTGAGAATAGAAAATGCTTTCAGACTTGATATGATAATTGAAAACAAGGTAATACTGGAAATAAAAGCAGTTGATTACATTAGCCCCACTCATAAAGCTCAATTACTAACCTATTTAAAAATGTCAAACTGCAAATTAGGTATGCTGCTCAACTTTCAATCTGATGTTTTCAAAAACGGAGTAATAAGAATTGTAAACAATTTATAGGATAAAAATTTAAAAAAGTCAGATTCCCTGAGCCTTAAAACCTTATTTTTGTAAAAAATTTTACGCCTTTGCGTATAACCAATAAAAACATGCACCTACAGATTAAACAATCAGATATTGGCTACAACACAACTTTAATTTCCAATGCTAGCGCAGATTTGAAGCTTGGGGATGTTTGTCTGCTGATTGGTAATAACGGTGTAGGAAAAACAACATTAATCAAATCTATTCTGCATCAAACCTCTTTATTAAAAGGAGAAATCGCCATTAATGGAAAAAATGTAAAAGATCTGTCTGTAAAAGAAATCGCTGAGAATATTGCTATTGTCTTTTCCAAATCGGTTATCCCGCAGCATTATACGGTTGAGGATCTTATTTCTCTGGGAAAATACATCTACTACCCTTTTTATTTTGAGTTAAAAAAAGAAGACCGTGAAGAAGTTGCCCATATTATTGAGGAGCTCGGTCTTACTCAGTACAGATATACTCTTTTAAAAAACCTGTCAGACGGAAATCTTCAGAAAGCATTTATCGGGCGTGCTATTACTCAAAATTCACCTATCATTATTCTGGATGAGCCTACTACCCATCTGGATGAAAAAAATAAAATCATTATCCTTAAAACCTTAAGAAAGCTGGCTAAGGAGCAGAATAAACTTATCCTGTTTTCTTCCCACGACTGGCGACTGGCCAAAGAGTTTGCAGATAAAATATGGTATGTAAAGGAAAATCATCTGTATTCAGGGATTGTAGAGGACGTTTTGTTGCAGCATGATGAACTTACTAATGCTTCGTTATTTCAAATTAACGAAACCTTTATCCCACCTTTTATCTCAGCACCGCAATTTCACAAGGAAATGCTGTATTCTCTGCTTCAAAAAAACTTCCAAAAAGACCTGTCTGACCTCAATTTCGAGTTTCAGAACACTTTTTGGGTAATTACTAAAGATTCCACCACTTATCAATGTGAATCTTTTGAAGAAATCATCAATTTAGTCACAAACATTCATTAATACACGTTTTCTGTTGATTAATTCACATACTATGCATGCATAGTATTATGCTAATCATATAATTTAATTCGTTTATTTACAGCCTGTTAACAAAATTTAACGTTAATAAATATTATGCATGCATAATATTTATTAAATTTGGGTAAAACCATTGGCGCAAAAATGATGGATAATAATAAGGAAAAAATAGAAAACGTAGATTTAATTTTAAAGCAGACCTGGTTGGCTGTTTCTAAAATGTACACAGAATTAGCCCAGGAACATGATTCCACAGCGGTACAGGCACTAACTCTTCTAAAAATTGATCCCAAAGAAGGAACCCGAAGTACCAATCTTGGTCCGAAGATGGCTATTGAGCCCACTTCGTTAACGAGAATCATAAAACTTCTGGAAGATAACGGATATATCTATAAGGAAAAGACCACTACTGATAAAAGAGAGGTCATCATTAAACTTACAGATAAAGGATTAAACTCCAGAAACATGTCTAAGGAAGTCGTTGTGAACTTCAACAAAAAGGTAATGGAGAAAATAGCTCCGGAAAAACTGGAAGCTTTCAAAGACGTGATGACCGAAATCATGAAAATAGCCAACGAATTATTGAATAACAGAAAGTAAATTATGATGACACCTTCGGGTTCATATAATCTTTTAAAAAATAAAAATTTACATATGAAAAGAAGAATCAAACATGTAACGGTTCTTGGTTCAGGAATTATGGGAAGCGGTATCGCTGCTCACTTCGCCAATATTGGTGTGGAAGTATCACTCTTGGATATTGTTCCATTTGAACTTACTGAAGCTGAACAGAAAAAAGGTTTGACCAAAGATGACAAGGTAGTAAGAAACAGAATTGCTTCCGAAAACTTTGAAAAACTTAAAAAAGCAAGTCCTGCACTTCTTTATTCACCTAAGTTTGCAGACAGAATTACAATCGGAAATTTCGATGATGATTTGCCGAAAATAAAAAATACAGACTGGATCATTGAAGTAGTAGTAGAAAGACTTGATATCAAGAAGTCTGTATACGAAAAGATTGAACAGTTCAGAAAACCGGGTACCTTAATTTCTTCTAATACATCCGGTATTCCTATTCATTTTCTTACAGAAGGAAGAAGTGAGGATTTCAAAAAATACTTTGCAGGAACGCACTTCTTCAACCCGGTAAGATACCTTCCTCTTTTAGAGATTATCCCAACTAACGATACTGATCCTGAGATCATCGATTTCTATATGAATTATGGAGCAAAATTCTTAGGTAAAACTACTGTTTTAGCTAAAGATACTCCAGCTTTCATCGCTAACAGAATCGGTGTATTCTCTATGATGGATCTTCTTCACAACGTTCAGAAATTAGGACTTACCGTTTCTGATGTTGATAAATTAACAGGACCTGTAATCGGGCGTCCAAAATCTGCTACATTCAGAACAGCTGATGTGGTAGGTCTTGATACTTTGGTAATGGTAGCCAACGGAGTTCGTCAAAGCGGTGCTGAAGCGAATGATTTCAATGATGTATTTGCCCTCCCTCCTTATATCCAGAAAATGATGGATAATAAGTGGCTAGGTTCAAAAACCGAACAAGGTTTCTACAAAAAAGTGAAAAACGCAGAAGGAAAATCTGAAATTCACGGATTAAACCTTGATACTTTAGAATACGAACTTCAAGGAAAATCATCCTTCCCTACTTTAGAATTAACAAAATCTATTGATAAGCCAATTGACAGATTCAAAGTGCTGATCGGTGGAAAAGACAAAGCTGGTGAACTGTACAGAAAGTCTTTAGGAGCATTATTCGCTTATGTTTCTCACAAAGTTCCTGAAATTTCTGACGAAGTTTACAAAATAGACGACGCTATGAGAGCCGGTTTTGGATGGGAAAACGGACCATTTGAAATCTGGGATGCTGTAGGTGTTCAGAAAGGTATAGAACTGGCAAAAGATGCAGGATATGAAGTTTCAGACTGGGTGAAAAATGTAGAAACTTTCTACAAAGTTAACGACGAAGGTCAAAGCATTTATGTTGACAAAAATTCAGGAGAATACAACAAAATTCCTGGTCAGGATGCATTCATCATCTTAGATAATATCAGAAAAAATAAAACGCTTTGGAGCAATTCCGGTGCTGCTATTGAAGATTTAGGAGATGGTATCATCAACTTCGAAATCCGTTCAAAAATGAACTCTCTTGGAGGCGAAGTTCTTGACGGATTAAACAGAGCCATTGATTTAGCTGAAAAAGAATATGACGGACTAGTGGTTGGAAACCAGGGTGCTAATTTCTCTGTTGGAGCTAACCTTGCTATGATCCTTATGATGGCTATTGAGCAGGATTGGGATGATTTGAATATGGCTATCGCTTATTTCCAGAAATCAATGATGAGAGTACGTTACTCTTCTATTCCTGTAGTGGTTGCTCCTCACGGAATGACTTTAGGTGGAGGATGCGAAATGACCATGCATGCTGACAGAGTGGTTGCAGCAGCAGAAACATATATTGGATTGGTAGAAACCGGAGTGGGTGTAATCCCTGGTGGTGGTGGTACTAAAGAACTGACTTTAAGAACTTCCAGAGAATTCCACAATGATGATGTTAAAAATAACAGACTTCGTGATGCTTTCATGAACATCGCCATGGGTAAAGTAGCTACTTCCGCTTATGAGGCTTACGACATGGGAATCCTTGAAAAAGGGAAAGACATTGTTTCCGTAAGCAAAAACAGACAGATTGCTGAAGCTAAAAAAGTTGCAAAACTATTGGCAGAACAAGGATATACACAACCTATCGAGCAAAAAGTAAAAGTTCTTGGTAAAGATGCATTAGGAATGTTCTACGTAGGAACAGACCAGATGTTAACCGGAAACTTTATTTCTGCACACGATAAGAAAATTGCTGATAAACTGGCCAACGTAATGGTAGGCGGAAACTTATCTGAACCAACAGTAGTAACAGAACAGTATCTATTGAACCTTGAAAGAGAAACTTTCCTTCAGCTTTGCGGAGAAAGAAAAACTCTGGAAAGAATTCAGTATATGTTACAAAATGGTAAACCTTTGAGAAACTAATAGGAAGCTCCGTAGGAGCGAACTGTTAATAGCATGAATAATTTTAAAAATTGGAAAGCCTCGTAGAGGCGACCTGCTAATTATGGCCAATACCTACACTCAGATTTATATTCAAATTGTTTTCGCTGTAAAAGGAAGACAAAATCTGATTTCAAAAGAAAACAGAGAAGAATTACATCAGTTTATTACAGGTATTGTTTCCAATAGAAACCAAAAATTATTCGCAGTTTTTGCAATGCCGGACCATGTACATATTCTTGTAAGTATGAATCCGACACTTTCGGTTTCAGATTTAGTAAGAGATATTAAAGCGGGTTCTTCAAAATTCATTAATGAAAAAGGATGGATTAATGGAAAATTCAATTGGCAGGAAGGGTATGGAGCTTTTTCTTATTCTAAAAGCAGTGTTGATTCCGTTGTAAAATATATTTTAAATCAGGAAGAACATCATAAAAAGAAATCTTTTAGAGAAGAATATCTGGATTTTATGTCAAAGTTTGAGATAGAATACGATCCAAAATATTTATTTGAATGGATTAATGATTAACAGATCGCTCCTACGGAGCTCCACAAAAAGCAAAAACAAAGATCTATGAACAGTTTACACCTCTACGAGGCAAAAATTCTTAAAACAATTTAATTAAACAAAAAAAATGAAAACAGCATACATAGTAAAAGGGTTCAGAACTGCCGTTGGAAAAGCTCCAAAAGGAAGTTTAAGATTTACAAGACCTGATGTAATGGCGGCTACCGTTATTGAAAAATTAATGGCTGAGCTACCACAATTAGATAAAAACAGAATTGACGACCTTATCGTAGGAAATGCAATGCCAGAAGCTGAACAAGGGCTGAACGTTGCACGTCTGATCTCTTTGATGGGGTTAAATACCGATAAAGTTCCGGGAGTAACCGTGAACAGATACTGTGCTTCAGGAAGTGAAGCGATTGCTATTGCTTCTGCAAAAATCCAGGCTGGTATGGCAGACTGTATCATCGCGGGTGGTACTGAATCTATGTCATACATTCCGATGGGAGGTTATAAGCCAGTTCCTGAAACGGATATCGCAAAAACAAACCCTGATTACTATTGGGGAATGGGTTATACTGCGGAAGAAGTTGCAAAACAATATAATATTACAAGAGAAGAACAGGATCAGTTTGCTTTTGAATCTCATATGAAAGCTTTAAAAGCGAATCAGGAAGGAAAATTTGCCAACCAGATTGTTTCGATTCCTGTAGAATATAATTTTCTGGACGAAAACCAGAAAATGCAGACTAAAAAGTTTGATTTTTCAGTAGATGAAGGGCCTAGAGCAGATACTTCTTTAGCTGGTTTAGCAAAATTAAGACCTGTATTTGCCAACGGAGGAAGCGTAACTGCCGGAAACTCTTCTCAAATGAGTGATGGAGCAGCTTTCGTAATGGTAATGAGTGAGGAAATGGTAAAAGAATTAGGACTGGAGCCTGAAGCAAGATTAGTAGCTTATGCTGCTGCCGGATTAGAACCAAGAATCATGGGAATGGGTCCCATCTATGCTATTCCAAAAGCTTTGAAACAGGCAGGTTTAGAATTAAAAGATATTGACTTGATCGAGCTTAACGAAGCTTTCGCCTCTCAATCAGTGGCTATCAAGAAAGAATTAGGACTAAACCCTGATATCTTAAACGTAAACGGAGGAGCTATCGCTCTTGGGCACCCACTTGGATGTACAGGAACGAAACTTACTGTTCAACTTCTTGACGAAATGAGAAGACGCGGTAACAAATACGGAATGGTTTCTATGTGTGTAGGAACAGGACAAGGTGCGGCTTCTATTTTTGAGCTACTTTAAAAAATGTACTGATGTATTTACGTAAAATGTATTCATGAAATCCAAATTAAAATCATTAATACATTTTACATGAATACACCTATACAAAATGATTAATCGTTATAAAAACAAAATAATATATGGCTACATTAAAAGGAGGGGAATTCCTGATCAAACAGATTCCTGCAAACGAAATTTTCAGTATTGAAGAACTGAACGAGGAGCAAAAGATGCTTCGTGATTCTGCAAAAGAATTCATTGACAGAGAGGTCGTTCCTCAAAAAGAACGTTTTGAGAAGAAAGACTATGCATTTACTGAAGAGACAATGCGTAAATTAGGAGAAATGGGTATGCTGGGCATCGCAGTTCCTGAAGAATATGGAGGTCTTGGAATGGGCTTTGTAACAACAATGCTTGCCTGCGATTATATTTCCGGAACTACAGGTTCATTAGCGACTGCTTATGGAGCACACACGGGTATCGGTACGCTTCCAATCGTTCTTTACGGAACTGAAGAGCAGAAGAAAAAATACCTTCCGGATTTAGCGGCAGGAACAAAATTCGGAGCTTACTGTTTGACAGAGCCGGATGCTGGTTCTGATGCTAATTCAGGAAAAACAAAAGCAAAACTTTCCGAAGATGGAAAGCATTATATCATCAACGGACAGAAAATGTGGATCTCTAATGCAGGATTTGCAGATACCTTCACATTATTCGCTAAAATTGATGATGATAAAAATATAACAGGATTTGTCATCAACAGGTCTGAACTTGAAAATCCGGGAAGCTTAACTTTCGGTGAGGAAGAGCACAAATTGGGTATCCGTGCTTCTTCTACACGTCAGGTTTTCTTCAATGATATGAAGATTCCTGTAGAAAATCTTTTAGGAGAAAGAAACAATGGTTTCAAAATCGCTTTAAACGCATTGAACGTAGGCCGTATCAAATTGGCGGCAGCTTGTCTTGATGCACAGAGAAGAATTTTAAACCACTCTATCCAGTATTCTAACGAGAGAAAACAGTTTGGTGTTTCTATTGCAACTTTCGGAGCGATCAGAAAGAAAATTGCTGAAATGGCAACCGGAGTTTTCGTAAGTGAAGCAGGTTCTTACAGAGCAGCTAAAGACGTTCAGGATAAAATTGATGAACTGGTAGCAGCTGGATTAAGCCACCAGGAAGCAGAACTGAAAGGTGTTGAAGAATTCGCGGTAGAATGTTCAATCCTTAAAGTATTCGTTTCTGATCTTGCACAGCACACTGCAGACGAAGGAATTCAGGTATACGGAGGGATGGGATTCTCTGAAGATACTCCTATGGAAGCAGCATGGAGAGATTCAAGAATTTCAAGAATCTATGAAGGCACCAACGAAATCAACAGATTGCTAGCAGTAGGAATGCTTATTAAGAGAGCAATGAAAGGTGAATTAGATCTTTTATCTCCTGCAATGGCCATCAGCAAAGAATTGATGGGTATTCCTTCATTTGAAGTTCCTGATTATTCAGAATTCATGAGTGAGGAAAAAGCAATTATCGCTAACCTTAAGAAAGTTTTCTTAATGGTTTCCGGTGCTGCTCTTCAGAAATATATGATGGATATTGAAAAACAGCAGCATTTATTACTGAATGCTTCTGAAATCCTTAACCAGATCTACATGGCAGAATCTGCAGTACTAAGAGCAGAGAAACACTTCTCTCCTGAATCTGTAGAAGCAGCTATGGCTCAGCTGAACCTTTACAAAGCTGTTGAGAAAATCATCACTGCCGCTAAAGAAGGAATCATTTCTTTCGCTGAAGGAGATGAGCAGAGAATGATGCTTTCCGGATTAAGAAGATTTACAAAGTATACCAACCATCCAAATGTAGTAGCTTTAACTGAAAAAGTGGCAGCTCACTATATCGAAAAAGGAGCTTATTAGTCTTTAATAACATAAATTTGATTTAGCGTCTCAGTTTTTGAGACGCTTTTGTTTTTCCCGTGTTTATTGTCATGATCATTGAATTTCCTGATATTCAATGGTTTTATTCAAAAAAAAATATTATTTTTATTTTAAATTAAATAACACATGAAAATTATATTATTTCCCCTACTCCTTATCTCTGTCGCACTGACGGCTCAAAAAAAGGATCTTTTCAGATCGCTTATTAAAACAGATACTATAAAAAAACTGCAGACAGAAAAACTATCCGGATCGTTTGGTTTGAAAGAAGATCAGCAAAAAGGACTGTATAAAATGCTGATAAAAAAACCTGATGATACCCTTATCTATCTTGCCCTGAAAGAACCTTCAAAAGATCATTCACAATACAAAATTTTAAATGTCATTACCCCAGAGAAAATTCAGGCAGATCCTAAAAAACTAATACCATCCAAATAATCACAAAAACTATTACCATGGGAAAATTTATCATCTCTAAAAGAACAAACGGAGACTTTCAGTTTAACCTTAAGGCAGGAAACGGACAGGTTATTTTAACCAGTCAGGGTTACAGCACAAAGCCATCCTGCGAAAACGGAATCGGGTCTGTAAAAATCAACGCTCAGGAAGATTTAAAGTTTGAAAGAAATAAAGCCAATGACGGCAGATGTTATTTTAATCTTAAAGCTGGAAACGGCCAGATCATAGGAACCAGCCAGATGTATGAATCTGACAACGGAATGGAAAATGGCATAGAATCCGTAAAAAACAATGCTCCGCACGCACCTGTAGAGGATGAAAGCAATTCATAAAATCACCTGAAATAATTTTAATAAAAATGCCTTAGTTTTTAAGGCATTTTCTATTTTTGTATTCTATTTTTCATTAGCAATGACAAAAGAAGAATTACTGAATAAAGCAATCAAAATTGCCGATAAGGCTCATAAAGGACAAACCGACAAATACCATGCTCCATACATTGGCCACGTAATGCGTGTGATGAATTATGGTAAAACACTGGACGAAAAAATTGTAGGAGTACTGCATGATGTAGTAGAAGATCATCCACAAGAGTTCAGTCTTGATTATTTAAGATCTGAAGGATTTCCTGAATATATTATTTTCGCCATCAGCTGTCTTACCAAATTTGATCCTGAAGAAGATTATGATGAATTTATCAAAAGAACAGAAAGATCCCTCCTTTCTGTTGCGGTAAAAATGAATGACCTTCGTGACAATATGGACCTCAGAAGAGTAAATAGAGAGCTTACTCCTAAAGACATCAAAAGATTCAATAAATACCTGAAAGCCTATCGTTACCTGATAGAGAAATATTAATAAAACACACATGACTAATAACCTACCCAAAATTTCATCGGCTTACCAGTCTAAGCTGGTATCTGCTATTGTATCCATTTCAGTTTTTTTCCTGATCTATCTGATTCTTATACTTGCTTCTTTGCTCATGGTATTCTTATTAGGATATGGAGCCATAAAAGTGCTGAGTATTTCTGTCAATTATTTTACAGTCTTAGGAGCGGGAGGACTCCTGAGTGTCGGTATTTTTGTGTTTATATTTCTTGTTAAGTTCATTTTCAGAAAAAACCATTACAGTACAAAGCATTTACTGGAAGTTAACAGGTCTCAGCAGCCAGATCTGTTTGCGATCATTGATGAAATTGTAGCTGAAACAAAAGTGAAAGCTCCGCAAAAAGTGTTTCTTTCACCGGATGTAAACGCCAGTGTAAGTTATAATTCTATTTTCTGGAGTATGTTTTTGCCGGTAAAGAAAAATCTGACCATTGGCGTTGGACTCATCAACACTACCAGTGTGGGAGAATTGAGAACTATTCTGGCTCATGAGTTCGGGCATTTCTCTCAAAAAAGCATGAAAGTGGGCGGATATGTAAATCAGGCTGAAAAAATAATTTTCGAAACCGTATATAACAATAAAGATTACGAAAACTTCATCATGGAATTTTCTGGAGGGAATGCTATTTTTAAGATTTTCGGTTTAATTTCTGTCAGCTTTATCAATGCATTTCAGTCTGTTCTTAAAAGTATGTCTAATTTCCTTTTCAAAAATCATGCTTCGCTGCAAAGAGAAATGGAATACCATGCAGATGCTATTTCAACTTATATTACGAATCCAGAGGAACAGGCTTCATCTTTATTGAGGCTGGAACTAAGCGATGTTGCTTTTAACAGTTCTTTTAATTTTTATATTGAAAGCAATCAAAAGTATCTTCCGAAAGACCTTTACAGCAACCAGTTTTCTTTGATGAAAATTATATCTGAAAGAAATAATCATCCTTACGTAAACGGACTTCCAAAAATAGACGCTGAAGATCTTACCCGCTATAATAAATCCAGAATAGAAATTGAAGATCAGTGGACTTCACATCCCGATATCTTAAAAAGAATTGAAAGGATTAAAACAAACGAAACCAGAAATACAGCTACAGACCACAGATACGCCAAAGAAATCATCAGTGGATTTGATAAGATCTGTGAAATCATGACCTCAAAATACCTGACTTTACGTACCGTCAAAAATGTAGGAGAAATGATTGAGGATGAAACTTTCATCCAACTGTACCAGGATAATAATATCTATAAAACCTTCAGCTCAAATTTCAATGGATATTACGAAAGACACAATCCTATTATAGAAAATATTGAATCTGTAATTTCTGATGCTTCTTCTCACCATGATGAAGATTTTTTCAGTGACAAAAAAGTATCTTTAGTCTATGAAAAATCAGGAATAGAAGGTGATATTCAGACGCTGCAGTATCTGGCCTCTTATCCGAAAGAGATAAAAACATTCAGATTTGACGGTACTTTATACAAAGCAAAGGATGCCTCAGGTCTTATCCCTAAACTGGAAAGTGAACTGAAAAGAGTAAAAGAAGAGCTCCTGGAAAATGATAAAGCTATTTTTCAGCATTATTATCATTTTTCCAATGAAGATATTAAGAAGGAACTTCTTAGCAAATATAGAAATTTTGCTGTAATAGACAGGGAGTTCGATGTATTCCAGAAAAGCCTTAATGATTTTACGGTATACCTGCAGTTTATGGCTGTTACACTACCTTTTGAAGAAATCCGACAACATAGAGCCAAACTATTGAAAGCAGAAGAACCGTTTAAGCTCAAGACTAAGGAACTGATTGAAAATTCAGCTTATAAAGACGGCTTAAAGCTTGAAGATAAAACCCTCTTACAGGAATTTGTAAACTCTGAATATATTTATTTTAATAAGGACAAATACCTTGAAAATGAAGTAAATGCTATATCAGTAGTCATTGAAAAATATCAGGCCTTATTGAATGACCATTATCTTACTTCTAAACTGGAGCTGCTAAATTTTCAGGCAGATTTAAACAAGAATTAATCCGCACCCGGGAAATCGTAAGTCTTTGTGTGGTGGTTTGTACCATCAATGTTGATGTTTAAAGCAAGATAAATAAAATGTAAATTTTTGTTTCCTTTTGCTTCAAATTCACGCTGCCAAAGATATCCGCTCACAATACCAAAATAATCATCAATCTGATAGCCGAAACCGCCATAGACTCTGTTTCTGGCAAAAGTAGGCTTCATGGGAGTTACAAAGAAAACCTCATCATAGGCATTAGCGAAAACAGTTCCCTTTTCGATGGTTTTGGAGTTTAAAGGAACACTTATATTCAGGCGGTATCTGTAACGCATTCTCTGGGAAGTCAGATCTGTTTTGGGCTCATAAAACCAGCTCTTCTCAGCACGGAAACGGTTTTCAAACTTTACGATGCCTTTTTTGACATCAATAACGTCCTGCAGCCATACCCTGAATTCTTCTCTGCTTAAGCTGTGGTCTTTATAATTCACATATCTTCCAAGCCCTACAAAAGGTTTATGATTTTTGGTAAGATTATACCCTAAGCCCCCTTTTATTTCATAATAATCCGGGTAGGTATAATCTTCGTTACCACGCATCTGCCCTTCCGCATAAAGGAAAAATTTAGGATGAAACTTATAGGTCAGAGTCACTGCATTGAAGCTGGAAATGTGTTCCTGTGCTTTAAAAAAAGAAATTCCAAGGAGTAAACCTAAGCCTATAAGACGTTTCATAAAAAATTTTTGCAAATGTATATTTTTTAACAATTTGTTAATATTAACTTTTATTCATTTCAAATTAACATTTACTTAATATTAATTGTATAAGAAAAACCAATGTGGAACCACCTTTGCGGCATGGCTACCCCAAACGCTTCCGTGTATTGTGTGTTCGTAATATTGTTAATCAGCACATACACAGAGTAGTCTTTTTTAGCAAAGCTCAACTTTTCATCTAGTAAATTATAACTTCCTAAGTTTACCCTTTCATTATACCTGTAAACAAGCTCATTCGTGAAGTTTTTCAGGAATTTCACTTCTAATTTAGAAACCAGCTGATGCTTCAGATTATCCAATATATATCTTGAAACCAATCCATTCTTTTCATCATATTTACTGTCGATATACGTATATCCGACTGTATATTTTAACCAGTCCAGCGGTCTGTGACTCCACTCTGCTTCAATCCCTTTGGTTTTGATATCTCCTACATTCTGGGCATACCAAACTTTATCGTTTATATCCTTTTTCACCCAGTCAATAGAGTTGCTGGAATTTCTTAAAAACCCGCTTACTTTAGCTAAAATCTTATTATCCTGATATTGGTAGCCAACCTCTGATGACAAAGCATTTTCAGGCTGTAAATCCGGATTTCCCTGTTCTGTTTTACTGATATAATACAGATCCGTAAAAGTCGGGATACGGTGTACTTTTGCAATGTTTCCGTATACTTTATGATTAGGATTGAAGTTATACCCTACATCCAGTCCCGGATAAAAGAAATTTCCTTCCTTCGAATAGTTTGCCCAAGAAATTCCCGGACTGATGTTCAGTTTTTTATCCAGTAATGAAAAATGATGTTCAAAGAAAACCTGAGATACAAAACGGTTTCTGTCGCCCAGATTACTGCTCGCTAAAAATTCTTTTCTCAATTCAACACCAATTCCGGTGGTTCCCAATCCCCATTGGTAGCTGGAATTCACTTCTCCACCCACATTATTTCCAATGTGCATATTTCGGTAAAAATCCGGGTTCCATCTGTCATAAAGGTACATATCCTGTCCTCTTCTCCAATACACATTAGAATTAAGCTTAAGTTTTCCAAAAGTCTGCTGATGTGCCACACTTACGATAGAAGCCTGCGTTTCCTCATACTGCTTCGTTGCGGCACTAGAAGCATAAAAGCCATTAGCCCCGAATTTCTTTTCAGAAAAACCAGCCTGAACCCTTACGTCTCCATTTTTGATGTTCAGTTTTCCCTGATAAAATACATTTCTGATCTCATAATCCGTATTAAACATATATCCTTCTGAAGAAGCAGAGTTTGCCTGAAGAGAGTTTGTGAATTTTTCATTTCCAATCTGGGCATTGAACCCGAGACCATAAGTACCGTAATCTCCTCCATCTGCACTGATCTTTACTCTTTTTCCAGGTGTAGCTTTGGTAATAATATTGATAACCCCGGCATAAGCATTCTGCCCGAAACGTCTGGCAGCCGGCCCTTTTATGATTTCTATTTTTTCTACGTCATCCAGATCTACCGGAATATTCATATTATTATGTCCGGTCTGGGAGTCATTCATTCTGATTCCGTTCAGAAGCAGTAGAACCTGCTCAAAAGAACTTCCACGGAAACTGATATCACTCTGTACCCCATTAGTTCCTCTCCTTCTGATATCCATTCCTGTTACCTGCTGAAGAATTTCATCAATACTTTTAGCCGGAGAATTTACAATATCTTCTCTGGTAATCACACTGATGTTCTGATTGGCACTTTTATAAGGAGTGGAGATAAATTTTCCCTGAAATTCAATGCTTTCAATATCCGTTGTCTTTTCCTGTGCATTTACCCAAAGTAAAGATCCCAGAAAAAAAGCACTTCCTATCTTTTTGATCATAATTGTTTCCGTAGTTTTTTTAACAGGGTCAAAAGTAAGGGAGTTCACCAAGACAGGCAAATGATAGTTGTCATAAAAAAAGATGCAGCGTAAAGCTGCATCTGTGTGAGGGAGTAATTCTATCTTTTTCTCATTAAATGTGTAACTAGATCTCTGAATAATTTTCTCATTTCTATATTACATATTTACGGATACAATTTTAAATAATTTTACAACATAAAACAATACTTGAGTAAAAAAATACAATGTATTTTTAAAAGTCATATAAAATCCTGTATTATAAGCTATAAAACAATAATAAGTCCACAAAAAACAGTTACTTTTCTCTCTTTTCATCATTAATATTTCCACTTTTGTCTTCTTATTTTACATTTATAATAATAATTTTTAACAATAATATAAACATAAAATTTCCGCTAAAATTTCGTAATTTTGTGGGTCTAAATTTTACGATGAAAGTATTCCTTTTTCAACCGAAATTCTGTCGGTAATATTAAGAAATGCAGACACAGAATATCTGATGAATGCAGGGATACAGATAAAAGTTCAATTGATGACAGCCCCGGAATATTCTGAGGCAGAACACCATGACTGACAGCCGAATGCTGTACAGTTTTTTATATGAACAAACAAAATATGGCTAATACAACAGAAATAGATATAAAAAAACAGATTTTCGTTAAGAATGCACATCTTAACAATCTGAAACATATAGACGTCCTGATTCCGAAGAACAAACTGATTGTTATCACAGGGGTTTCAGGAAGCGGCAAGTCGTCTTTGGCCTTTGATACTATTTATGCAGAAGGACAGAGAAGATACGTTGAAAGTTTAAGTTCTTATGCCCGTCAGTTTTTGGGAAAATTAGAAAAGCCAAAAGTAGATGACATCAAGGGACTTGCACCTTCTATTGCCATTCAGCAGAAAGTAATTTCTTCCAATCCTCGTTCTACTGTAGGAACTTCTACGGAGATCTATGATTATATGAAGCTTTTATTTGCAAGAATCGGGAAAACCTTTTCACCGGTTTCCGGAGAAGAAGTGAAAAAAGATTCGGTTTCTGATGTGGTTGATTTCATCAAAGCTTCTAAAAAGGATACTTCTTTTCTATTGACAGCTCCGTTAGAATACGATGCAGACAATTTTAAAGAAACCCTGAATATTTTAAAACTGGCTGGTTTCACAAGGCTTGAAATCAATGGAAATCTGGCCGGAATTGAAGATCTGGAAAGCTTTGGATTCACTCCTGAAAAGGGAATGACCATCAATCTTGTGATTGACCGTTTTTCCTATGAAGAAGACGAAAGTTTTTTACAAAGGCTTGCAGACTCTATTCAAATGGCATTCTATGAAGGACGCGGCTATTGCTCATTAAAAAACACCGATACTGAAAAAGTAAAAGAATTTTCCAATAAATTTGAATTGGACGGCATGGAGTTCCTGGAACCCAACGTTCATTTTTTCAGCTTTAACAACCCTTATGGAGCATGCCCGGCATGTGAAGGATATGGAAAAGTAATCGGGATTGACGAAGATCTTGTAGTTCCTAACAAAACGTTGTCTGTTTACGAAGATGCCGTTGTATGCTGGCGAGGAGAAACCATGAGCGAATGGAAAAAAGATTTCATCAAAAAAGCAGGTGATTTCCCTATTCACAAGCCTTATCATCAGCTAACCAAAGAACAGAAAAACTTCCTTTGGAAAGGTGACGGAAAAGGTAATTTCCCATGTATCAATAATTTCTTCAAAATGCTTGAAGAAAACCTTTATAAAATCCAGTATAGAGTAATGCTTTCCCGTTACAGAGGAAAAACTCTTTGTCCTACCTGTGAAGGATTGAGACTTCGTGAAGAAACAAGCTGGGTAAAAGTAGACGGACACAACATCCAGTCCATGATTGAGCTTCCTTTAGATGAACTGGCACCTGTAATCAATGGATTAAAGCTTTCAGATCACGACAAAGAAGTCGCCAAAAGACTGATCTACGAAATCACAACCCGTCTGGAATTCTTATTAAAAGTAGGATTAGGATATTTAACATTAAACAGAACGTCCAATACCCTTTCCGGAGGGGAAAGTCAGAGAATCAACCTGGCAACCAGCCTGGGAAGTTCTTTGGTAGGTTCCATTTATATATTAGATGAGCCTTCTATCGGGTTACACTCCAAAGACACAGAAAATCTGATCGAAGTATTGAAAAACCTTCGTGACCTTGGAAATACCGTTATTGTGGTAGAACATGATGAAGATGTAATGAGAGCTGCCGACTATATTATTGATATTGGTCCGGAAGCAGGTTATCTTGGTGGGGAACTGGTATTTGCAGGAGATTACAAAGATCTGAAAAAAGCCAATACCCTTACTTCAGAGTATCTTACCGGAAGACTTGAAATAGAAGTTCCGAAGAAAAGAAGAAAAGCAAAAGAATGGATTCACATTAAAGGAGCCCGTCAGAATAATCTTAAAAATATAGATGTAGACGTACCTTTGGAAAGTCTTGTAGTCATTTCCGGAGTTTCAGGAAGTGGGAAATCTACTTTGATGAAAGAAATCCTTACCAATGATATCCAGATTCAGCTCGGAATGGGGGGTAAAAAAGGAGACTATGATTCTGTAGAATTCCCGAAAAAACTGATCAAAAATATTGAACTGATTGATCAGAATCCAATTGGGAAATCTTCCCGTTCAAACCCTGTAACGTACTTAAAAGCTTACGATGATATCCGTGATCTTTTTGCCAAGCAGAAAGTAGCTAAAATGATGGGTTATAAGCCTAAACATTTTTCTTTCAACGTAGATGGCGGAAGATGTGATGAATGTAAAGGAGAAGGTGTAATCAATGTGTCCATGCAGTTTATGGCAGATATTGAGCTTGAATGTGAAGTTTGTAAAGGAACACGATTCAAGAATGAAATTCTTGAAGTAAGATTTGATGAGAAAAACATCTCTGATATTCTTCACATGACTGTAGATGAAGCATTGGAGTTTTTTAAAGATAATAATGAAGACAAAATTGTAACGAAGCTGAGACCTTTACAGGAAGTAGGTTTAGGTTATTTACAGTTGGGACAAAGCTCTTCTACCCTTTCCGGCGGTGAGGCACAGCGTGTGAAACTGGCTTCATTCCTTGTAAAAGGAGTAACAACAGATAAAACGTTATTCATCTTTGACGAACCTTCCACAGGACTTCACTTCCATGATATTCAGAAATTATTGAAATCATTACAGGCATTGATTGATCTTGGACATTCCGTGATTGTTATTGAGCACCAGCCTGATATCATCAAATGTGCCGACCATATTATTGACATCGGTCCGGAAGCCGGAAAACATGGTGGAGAAGTCGTATTTACAGGAACACCTGAAGATCTGACAAAAAATAAGAAGTCTCACACCGCAAAATATATCAAAGAAAAACTGGAACAATAAATACAATCGGCTGTTATAAAAACAGCCGATTTTTTATTGAGATTTCCTATCTTTATTCAACCATTACAAAAATTATTTTTATGCCCTGGAACCCTGAATTATATGATCAGTACAAAGATGTACGTTACAAACCCTTTTACGATTTAGCAGCATTAATCAAACCTGAAAATAATATAAAAGCCATTGATTTAGGCTGTGGTACCGGAGAACAGACTTCTATTCTGGCTGAAAAACTGACAGGCTCCACCTTTCTCGGAATAGATTCATCGGCAGAAATGCTTGAGAAATCGAAGAAGTACGAGAATGAAAATCTGCATTTTAAGCTTCAGACTATTGAAGAAACAGCACAGTCTGACCAGAAATGGGATCTTGTTTTCAGTAATGCCGCTTTACAATGGGCTGATGATCACGAAATTTTATTTCCTAAAATCATTGGCTTGCTTTCACAAAACGGACAATTAGCCATCCAAATGCCCGTTCAGAAAGAAAATATTCTGAACCAAATTTTAACGAAAATGGCAGATGAAGAGCCTTATGCATCACAGTTAAATCACTTCAACCGAGATTCTCCCGTACTGTCTATGGATGATTATGCACAGATATTATTTGACAACGGAATTCAGGATATTGAAATATTGCAGAAGGTCTATCCTATTATTGCAGACGATCACGAAGCCTTATACGCTTTTATCTCAGGAACAGCACTACTGCCTTATTTAGAACGTTTAGAAGGAGAACAGAAAGAAAAATTCATCTCTGAATTTAAATCTCGTATTGCAAAAAGGTTTACAAAATATCCGGCCATTTATGCATTCAAGCGCATTTTGATGTATGGGCGAAAAAAATAAAACTCTTATAAGAATTAAAAGAAGCTGTCTCGAAATTGTCATTCTGAATGAAATGAAGTGTAATGAAGAATCCCATGTTGTTGATTATTAACGGGATTCTTCCTTCGTCAGAATGACAAAAATCCACTAGCCAGATTATTGAGACAGCTTCTTCTTTAAATATTCTTTACCCTTTCAGGTTATACAAAAACGGACTCTTCTGTATGTATTCAGAATCTTCAATCTGGGAAGCCAGAAACTCAGCCAGATCTCCTGCATTGATTCCTTCACCTTTGCAGTCCGTAAGATTTGTTTCTATTGAAAAATTTTCTTCTGTAAGATGAATCAATGGTAATCTTA
This sequence comes from Chryseobacterium sp. 7, assembly GCF_003663845.1. Classification (NCBI taxonomy): domain Bacteria; kingdom Pseudomonadati; phylum Bacteroidota; class Flavobacteriia; order Flavobacteriales; family Weeksellaceae; genus Chryseobacterium; species Chryseobacterium sp. 7. The sequence goes on along the minus strand of NZ_RCCA01000001.1, from coordinate 2,003,591 downwards.
CTAAAGTCCAGTCGAGGTTACTTTCCAGAAGAATTTCATATTCTTTTTGCTTATCTGCTGTTGTTTCTGGATAGTTCTGATACATCCAGTCTGTAGCCATATTTACCCTCTCATTTTTATGATCAGATGCTGTATTTACACTCAGACCAGTTGTTACAATGTAACGTTTAATCCCATAATGATTCATTGCAGAGATGATATTTTTTGCAGCATCACTGAATATAGACTTCTCCCCTTTTGGTTGACCTAAAGTACTCATAACAAGATCAGTCCCTTCAATCAATTTATCTATCGCCGTTTCATCTCTTGCATCTCCTTTTACAACTTCAATGAGTGGGTTTTGAAGGGTGAAATTTTCAGGATTTCTTACTAAAAGTTTAAGATGATATCCTTTCTCAAGAAGATTTTCTACCAGATATTTTCCGGATTTTCCGGTTCCGCCAATGATGGCTATTGTATAGATTTCCATAATGATTTTTTTAATATTAAATATCAACAATCAACAACAGATTAACCGCTAATAACCGTTGATACTGCAAACGACATATTGTCTTTCCTTTTAAATATGATATAATTAGGTATTGGGTTCAGAAAATTGAACCTAAGATGTTCAGGGTTAAAAATAACACCTGACTCATAGTAATATGTATTACGAGATTTTAATGAATTAAAGTTACCTATTTTTCTTCATTAAAAAATCAAAAAATTTATGATTTTGACAACATTTATTAAAAGAGAAAGTTTTTAACTTTGATAACCATCTTACTAACAGTATTTTACAAAACCAACACACACCAATAAAATATAAAAAATATGGAACCATTTACAGTAAACATTCCCGAATCGGTTATCACTGATCTTAAAAATCGCTTACAAAATGCCCGCTGGCCCGGAGAACCCGAAAATTCCGGGTGGAGCTACGGTACAAACGAAACTTATCTGAAAGAACTTACCCACTACTGGATCAACAATTATGACTGGAGAATGCATGAACAGCAATTGAATCAATATCCTCAGTATATCGCACTGATAGACGGAATTTTGATTCATTTTCAATACATAAGGGGAAAAGGCCCCCATCCAAAACCATTGATTCTTACTCATGGCTGGCCGGACAGCTATTATCGTTTTCATAAAATTATTCCTTTGCTTATAGAGGGAGAACATAGTTTTGATCTCGTTATTCCTTCCATTCCCGGATTTGGTTTTTCTGATAAAACAGCAGTCAGCAGTGAAAAGGTGGCAGATCTCTGGAAAAAACTGATGACCGAAGTGCTTAGCTATGAAAAATTCTGTGCTGCAGGTGGAGATATCGGGATGGGCGTAGTAAAAGCACTGACTTCAAAATACCCTGAAGTACTGGAAGCCGTTCACCTTACCGATGTAGGATATCCTACCGGTCAGGAAGATTTCACAACAATGAGTGAAGAGGAGCAGGCTTTCGCACAATTCGTTCAGCAATGGTGGTACTGTGAAGGAGCTTACGCCATGGTACAGTCTACCAAACCACAATCTCTAGCATATGGTCTCAATGACTCTCCTACCGGACTGGCAGCCTGGATCATAAGCTTTACCAATGCAGGCGCGCCACCGGAACTGATTGAAACAGCATTTGGAGGAAAAGATGAATTACTAACGAATATTATGATTTACTGGGTAACTCAAACTATAGGTTCTTCTGCCAGAATGTATAAGGAAGATACAGCCGCTTTATGGAGCGGAACACAGGTTCATCAAAAAAGCAATGTTCCTGCAGGAATACTTGTATTTCCCCGCGAGGCTCAATTTCCAAAAGAATGGGCAGAACGTTTTCTGAATGTGACCAGCTTTAAAAAGATGAATGAAGGAGGACACTTTGCCGCGTTGGAATTACCTCATATATTTGCGGAAGAATTAAGGTCATTCTTTTATTCAGTCCCATAAAAACCAATTCATGAAGTACACTCTATCCGTTCTTATTGCAGCTTCTATTTTTATGACAGGCTGCACCCTGCAAAAGAAAAATACTGAAAATAGAGATTATGAAGTAAAGCTGGATACTTTAACCTTCTTTGACCAAAGCAGAAACCGTAAGATTCCGGTTGCTTTTTACTATCCTAAAACAAATAAGAAAATTCCTAATCAACAGATTATTATATTCAATCATGGTTATGGCTTTAATAAGGGCGGAGATTATTTTGTATATTCGTATTTAACGGAAAAACTGGCTTCAAAAGGCTATTTTACCGTAAGCATTCAGCATGAGCTTACCACAGACAGTCTTTTACCGACAGAAGGGAATTTGCAGATCTTAAGAAGACCTTTCTGGCAAAATGGTTCGGATAATATTCTGTTTGTACTGAATGAGCTTAAAAAGACAAAACCGGAACTGGATTACCAACATCTGATTCTCATAGGACACTCTAATGGAGGTGATATGGCGGCATTATTCACCAATCAGCATCCTAATCTGGTGTATAAACTGATCACTATGGATAACCGGAGAATGTTTCTGCCTAGAACGTCTGTTCCTAGAGTGTATACTTTACGCTCTAATGATTATCCGGCTGATGAAGGAGTATTACCCAATGGAGAAGAACAGAAAAAGTATCATATGATGGTACAGCCTACTCTTATCAATCATGGGCATATGGACAATAAAGGAACGGATGAGGAGAAAAAAACCTTGAACGATTTTGTATTAAGATACCTTTCTGAGCAGTAGTTCCAAAGATCCCACAAGTTATCCACAACAAATTGTGGATAACTTGTGAATTTTAACATTAAATTCATATTTTGTATTAAAATTATTACTACATTTACTATGTAATAAACATCGAAGTGGAAACTTTATTTGCTTTTCTTACTACTCTTGAAATTGCAATTAAATTTGAAATAAAAATTTAAGCACAGCATTGTCGGCTGTGCTTTTTATTGTTGTCTAATTAAAAAAATGAGATGTATTATCTACTGGATCTACCCCTAAAGGGTAGATTCTTTTATTTATCTATTTTTTTGAAACAGTAACCTTTGGATTATTTTTAGCTGCTGTAAATTTTGAAAGCATATTCATCATACACTGTATTGATAAGCTGATCAGGATTAATATTCCTTGAAAAAATAGGATAATGAAAACGATCCAGTTTATTCAGAATACGGATAAGGTCCATCTTCTCATTATGATTGAGGTTTCCGGCAACAATATTGGTAGCCTGGCGAATCTTCTCCATTTGCTTTTCCAGGATCATAAGTCCTCTTTCAGAAATACGGATTACTTTGCTTCGCTTGTCCAGGTCAGAATCTGTCTGTTCAATAAGCCCCTGGCGTAGCAATCTTGCTATAATAAGCATACCGGCCGGTTTATCATGAACATTTTTTTTAATAAGAGACATTTTAGTCATTTCACCAAAAGCCTTTAAATTAATTAAATAAATAAAGTCTTCCTGGGTAGAAAATTCAGAATCAGATATAGCAGATTTTGAGTAAGTTTTTGCGTATCGGTTAAGATGTACAAGTAATGTACTTATAGCACTTTCCGGTGTTCTGCCGTTTTCCTTACCTTCCCAGTACGGTTCTTCACCAGCAACAATCGTTTGCTGAGCATTTTCCTGATCAGAAATCCAGGATTTAAAGCCTTCAATAGTGTTGGCATATGAATTGGGGGATATACTGGCATCCGATTCAAACTGCTCAAGGAGCGTCATACAATCTTTAATGAGGGTAAAATTCATTTCAATTAAAATAGTATACAAATATACCTTTTTTTTAATAATCTCCTTTGCTTTTCCTATGTACGGTATAAGATTTGTATTTTAAAATTTAATTATCAACATTATGGACGAAACGAAAACAGAACCATTAGACCTGATTAATGATAAACATTTAATAGATGAATATTTTAATTTCAAAGTAAAATCTGAATTTAATATTGACATTGATCTTAGCAACGAGTACACTACTGCCCACAATATTGTTTCAAAAAAATTAATTCTGGTGCAGACATTTTCTGATACCATTGTTGAAAATCCACAGCTTTATCTTTTATTACGCTCTTTAATTCATAACATTAACAGTTATCATGTAACAAAAAATCAAATGATTTCTGTATTGAAAAATAAATAAAAAAATCTCTCAAAGTTTGAGAGATTTTTATTTGGAAAGTCGTAAGATTTACACCTTTTCTTTTATATGCTTTGCCACCATTTCCTCAAGATCATCCAGATTGAAAGGTTTTGATACATAATCATCTGCCTGCGCCTCGGAAGCTAAAGCTGCGATATCATTGTTTGCCGTAACATAGATGACAGGAATATGATTAAATTCTTCACTGTTTTTAAGAAGTTTTGTGGCTTCCACTCCTCCAATTTTAGGAATCCAGTTATCCATCAGAATAACATCCGGACGATATTCTGCTACTTTCTCCAGGATATCATGTGAAGTTTCCGAGATTTCGACATCATAGCCGTTCTCTTCAAATATGATGGTAATCACTTCCAAAATAGCAGCATCATCATCAAAAATTAAAATTTTCTTTTTGTTCATATTATTTAGGTTATTCTATTACAACTGATTGATATATTCTGCCAGATTATCAGGTTTGATAATGAGGTCATAATCTATTTCTTCTACAGCATGTCTGGGCATGTATTCCACCTCGGCCGTTTCAGGATCCTGAATCCAGACCTGTCCGTTATTTTTTTTAATATAGCACAGTCCTTCTACTCCATCAGCATTGGCTCCGGATAAAAGAATTCCAATCATATTCTCTCCGTAAATTTCTGCTGCAGACCTGAAGGTAACATCTATTGAAGGGCGGGAATAATTCATTTTTTCTGAGCTGTCTAACGACATATTTTTCTTATTCTCAAACAGCAAATGATAATCTGCCGGAACAATATATAAGGCATTATTTTCCATTTCAGTTTTATCTTCTACTTCTATCACCGGTATTTTTGTAAACTGCTGCAATAAGGTTCTCAGAATATCTCCTGATTGAGCTTTACGGTGAACCACCACTACAATTGGAATTTTTAGGCTATCATTCAGGTTTTTGATCATTTCAATAATGACCTGTAAACTGCCTGCTGATCCTCCTATAACAATTAATTCAATGTTCTTCTGTGATTCCATAGCATTAGTTATTAATGATGATCAAGCTTTTTCCAGATTTTCTGGTCTTCGATCTGATGATAATTCTTTTCAATAGTGGAAAACCTAAGTGTTTCTTTTGCTCCCAAAGCCAGAAAACCTAAATTTTCAAGACTGTTGTCAAAAAGCTTGAATACCCTTTCCTGCAGTTCTCTGTCAAAATAAATCAGAACATTTCTGCATATAATCAGCTGGAAACTGTTAAAAGAACTGTCTGACACCAGATTATGAGTAGATAAAATAAGTTTTTCCTGTAAGCTTTTATCAAATTTTACACTGTCGTAATTGGCTGTATAATAATCAGAAAAATCTCTTTTGCCACCTGAAAGCATATAGTTTTCAGAATACAATTTCATTTGGTATAGTGGGAAAACCCCGGCTCTGGCTGTTTCAAGAACTGCAGGATTTAAATCTGTACCATATATCAGGGATTTATCATATAACCCTGCTTCTTTCAGTAAAATGGCTATAGAATACGCTTCTTCTCCTGTAGAGCAGCCCGCAATCCAGATCCTGATCAGCGGATAAGTACCTAACTGAGGAAAAACCTTCTCTCTCAATGCTTTAAAAAAAGAAGGATCCCTAAACATTTCTGTGACGTTTACCGTTACTTCTTCTACAAAACGTTTTAAATATTCTGTATCATTCATTAGGGTATATCTAAGTTCCGCGAAGCTGGTAAACCTGTCCAAAAGGCATATCCTGTTTACTCTTCTTTTAAACGAAGCCCTGCTATAACCGGAAAAGTCATAGCCGTACATTTCATAGACATCATTGATCAGATATTCTACTTCTTCGTCTTTTACGATACTTGGTTCCAGCATCTATGAAAGTTTTTCTATTGCCATTAGTAAAAGGTCTACATCAATAGGCTTTGAAACATAATCATTGGCGCCTACCTCAATGCATTTCTGACGGTCTTCAGGCATAGCCTGTGCGGTTACTGCAATAACTGGAATATCTTTGATCTCAGGGGTATTTCTTATGATTCTTACAGCTTCATAGCCGTCTATTCCAGGCATCATCATATCCATAAGCACCATTGAAAAATCAGGATCAGCCTTTAGCATTTCTAAAGCTTCCCTAGCCATTGTAGAGGTTTCTACAGCATACCCACGAGCCTTAAGGGTAAGTTTCAATGCAAATATATTGCGTGGATCATCATCCACAATTAAAATTTTCTTCTTCATCAGAAATTTATCTGTTTAACTTTCATATAACCAAACTCGAAGCAGTGACAATAGCTGATCGATATCTACAGGTTTTGAGATATAATCTGAAGCTCCTGCTGTAATGCATTTCTCACGTTCTCCAATCATTGATTTTGCGGTGACCGCTATAATAGGCAGCTTCTTAAATGGCGGCATCTTTCTGATCTGTTTTATAGTTTCATAGCCATCCATTTCCGGCATCATCATATCCATTAAGATGACATCTATATCCGGATTGTGGTGAATCTGTTCCAAAGCATGCTTTCCATCCATGGCTACAATAACCTCAACTTTATATTTTTCCAATGCTTTGGTTAAAGAAAAAATATTGCGGACATCATCATCGGTAATCAGTACTTTTTTGCCACTCAGCACCTCGGTTAAAGATCCCAGCATTCTGCCTGTATTATTTTCTGGAGAATTGTTTTTTTCTTCTACCAGATGCAGGAACAAGCCTACTTCATCTAAAATTCTTTGGTATGAGTGTGCTGTTTTTACAACAATTGAATCTGCGTACTGCTTTATTTTAAGTTCTTCTTCTTTAGATAAGTGATGTTCTGTAAAGATGATAATGGGAAGGTTTTCCAGTCCTTCATGACTTTTGATAGATTCTATTACGTGATAATCATTCCCTTTTGTACTTCCGATATCCAGAATAACGCAGTCCACAAGATCAGAAGTCAGGGCTTTTACACTATCTTCTACTGTATGTTCTACGGATAAAGAGATATTAAAATTGCTCAGGAAATAAGACAATGCACTGGCATGTTTAGCATTTTCTTCTACAATCAGGACTTTTTGAGATCCTTTTTTCAAAGCTTCTTCAATCTTTCTGAAAACATCAGTCATCTTATCCAAAGCTACCGGTTTATTAATAAAATCTACGGCACCTTTCATCAAACTTTCTTTTTTAAGATGAAGAACAGACATCATATGAACCGGAATATGTTTAGTATAAGGATCAGATTTCAGTTCATCCATCACCTCCCAGCCATCTTTTACAGGAAGCTGAACATCCAGTAAAATGGCATGCGGATGGTACTTCTGAGCCGCTGAAAGCCCATGATCTCCTCTTACCACAACCACTCCTTTATAAGTCTGCATATGGGCGTATTTCAATAAAGCTTTTGCAAAATTGATATCATCTTCAATGATCAGAATTACTTTATCTCCTTCCTGAATATTTTCCCGGTCGTCTGCTACATCTTCAGGAATTTCAAGGGTATTTACGGAAACTGCTTTTGTTTCTCCTTCATCAAGAATATGCTGAATTTCTTCTACGTCTTCAAGAATCACCTCTACAAGATCCTGATCTGTTTCAGACTGAATAATTTCTGATACGGCATGTACAGGAATAATAAAACTGAATTCACTTCCTTTGTCTACTTCACTTTTCAGAACAAGCTCACCTCCAAGGAGTCTTGCAATTTCACGGCTTATAGACAGACCCAAACCTGTACCTCCGAACTTTCTTTTTGTAGAACCATCAGCCTGCTGGAATGCTTCGAAGATAATTTTTTGCTTATCTTCTGCTATTCCAACACCTGTATCTTTCACTGAAAATATAGTAAAATCAGGTTTTTCAGAATGTTTTTTGATGTGCAAACCAATGCTTCCTTTTGTAGTAAATTTTAAGGCATTTGATAATAAATTTCTCAATACCTGATCAATTCTAAGGCGGTCACTTTCGATCACTTTCTGCACATCTGCATCAATCTCGATATTAAACGGAAGATTCTTCTCCTGAAATACCGGATTGAAGAGACTCTTCAGATCTTTTACCACTTCTTCAATGGCCACATCCTGATATTCAAGAGTCATTTTACCGGATTCTATTTTGGCAAGGTCCAGAATTTCATCAATAAGAGTTAATAAGCTTGTGCCTGAACTATGAATGACTTTGGCAGACTCCATCTGATCTTCATTGAGATTTTCATCCGGATTTTCTGTCATTAATCGGGATAAAAGAAGAATTGAATTCAGCGGAGTACGCAATTCGTGGGACATATTGGCCAAAAACTCAGATTTGTATTTCGTGCTTAATGCCAGCTCTTCTACTTTTTTCTGAATTTCATTATTACGTTCAGCAATCAGATGATTTTTTTCTTCCAGCAATCTCGAGCGTTCTTCCAGTTCTGCATTGGCCTGCATCAGCTCTTCCTGCTGTACTTTCAGCTCTTCTTCAGAAGCCTGGAGTTTCTGTGTCTGTGCTTCCAGCTCGGTATTCAGATTTTCAAGCTCAGAGTGCTGAACCTGCAATTCTTCAGACTGAGCCTGGGTTTCTTCCAGTAGCTGCTGCTCTTTTTCTCTGCTTTTTGCAGCGCTCAGGGCAATTCCTATATTTGTACAGCATTCCTCAAAATAGCTTATTCTGTCTTCCTCAAAATTAGAAGTGGAACCAAGTTCCAACACTCCTATTATATGACCATCTGCAAAAAGCGGGAGCAATATGATTCCATAAATTTGTATGGTACTGCTGGCGAAAGTCACGACAAAGTCATCCTCATGAAGATTATTATAAACCTGAGTCTTAGCATTAATAAAAGCCTGTCCCACCATTCCTTCTCCCGGCTCAAAAGCCTTTTTCATATTGGATTCCAATCCGAATGCTTTATTGAGCTTCAGAATACCTTCATCATATAAATATACGGAGCCATTAATACATTTTCCATATTCAATAAGCTGTAGTAAAGATTTGTCGGAAACTTCCTGTACAGTCCTATTCCCTACCAGGGATTCATTCAGTAAAGCAAGCCCTTTCTGGCGCCAGTCGCTCTTGTTAATTTTATCAAAGGAGGTTTTGAGAGACTCTGTCATATTGTTAAGAGATTCTACAAGGTCTCCAAGATCATCCTGAGCATTATCCACTACTTTTTCACTGTAATCACCGTTAGCTACTCTGTTGGCAATCTTTTGAATAGCACTTACACGGCGTGTCATTTCTTCATCTTTTGCTTTAAGCATCTTCTCCAGCTTATCTCTTCGGATAAGATCTGCACGCATTTTTATATAGAAAAATGTAGTTACTACTACTGCAGCAATTGCGGAAAAGAGAATAAAAATAACAGTTGTGCCAGATGAACGGTTGAGATCGTTATTTTTAATTTCAACCTGGCTTTCTTCATACTGAACAAAATCATTAACAATTTTCCGGCACTGATCCATATAGGCTTTACCTTCAGTAATCTGCTGCTGAGTCATGATAATTCCTCTTCGTCTGTTCTCAACCAGACTTTTCAGATTGTGCATTACCTGATCTACTGCTGCTTTTAAACCTGCGAGTCTTTGTAATTGATTCTCATCATTGATATCTAAAGATTCAGCACGCACCAAAGCTTTAGGATATTCTCTTAACCCTCTTTTATAAGGCTCAAGAAAATCTTCCCTTCCGGTAAGCTGATAACCTCTGTTTCCTGTTTCTGCATCCAGTAAAGCAACCAGCACATCTTTAACGGCTGTTACAGAACGTCTGCTTTTAGAAAGACTTTCACGGTGATTCATCTGATTTTGGATACTCCAATAAGAGGCCAGTGAGCTGGCTATTAAAATCAAAAGTGAAAGACCTACTCCAAACTGAAGATTTCTTATTATTTTTTTCGGCATCAAAATTAGTTTAGTGGTAATGTGAAATAAAAAGTAGAGCCTTCATCTACTATACTGGAAACCCCTACGCTTCCATGGTGCTGTTTGATAATTTCAGAGCAGATGAACAATCCGATTCCCATTCCCTGAAACTGAAGTGAAGATTCTTCTACACGATAGAATTTTTTGAATACAGCATCCTGTTTAAAATCCGGGATCCCAATTCCAAAGTCGGTTACGTTCACTCTTACTTCTTCTGCTTCTTTATCTACAAAAGTGGTGACAATAACCTGATTATTATCGGGTGAATATTTAATCGCGTTGGTAAGAAAATTGATGAGCACCTGTTCTATACGGATTTCGTCTAAAGGAATCAAAATATCAGGTTTGGTACCATGACGTTCAATTTTTACTGCACGCTGATCATGGGTCTGTAATATTGTTTCAATGGCATTACTGATTACATTTTCCAGGTTAACGGGTTTTTTATTAATTTTCAGTTTTCCGTTTTCTATTTTGGAAACATCCAGCAGGTCAGTGATCAGTGTATTCAGCTTTTCAATTTGTCCCTGAACTTTCGTTACAAACCCTGCTTCAGAGCTTTCTTTGTCTAGCTTCAGTTTTCTTTCCAATAGCTGTACATAAGCTTTTATACTCGTTAAAGGAGTCTTCAGTTCATGGCTTGCGATGCTTAAAAATTCATCTTTTTCTTTTTCAACTTTCTTTTGATCATCAATATCAGTAAAAGTTCCCACCCAATTTTTTATACGGTCTTCGTCATATACGGGAGTTACTCTAAGCAAATGATAGCGGTAATTACCTGAAGCTACGTTTTTAATTCTGATTTCCAGCTCAAGAGCTTTTCCTTTTTTACGGCATCTTTCAAATTCTTCTGTAATATCAGGGTCATCCGGATGTATTTCAGGAAAATCCTGCTCTGAGAGGGAATATTCATACCATTTACCATTAACAAAATCCACAGCTCCAGCTTCATTCAGGGTAAATGCAATTTGTGGAAGCGACTCCAGCATTAAGTGGAAATGGTCTATCTGAGACTTCATCGTCACTTGTGATTCACGCCTTCCCTTAACCTCCAGCTCAAGATTCTGCTGAGTCTTTTTCATGGCTATATTCTGTTCCTGAAGATTATAGAACGTTTTTACTTTGAGTAAAAGAATTTCAGGGTCTACAGGTTTGGTTACATAGTCTTTAGCACCGGAAGCATAGCCTTTCGTTATAAATTTTTTGTCTGTATTGACAGCAGATAAAAATATAATGGGAACTTCTTTTGTTTTACTGTAATCTGCCAATGTTTCTGCTACTTCAAAGCCATCCATATCTGGCATCTGAACATCCAGAATAATGAGGGCATAGTCATTTTTGAGGGCTTTACCCAGAGCCTCTTCACCGGAATTGGCTGTTTCCACCTGAAAATCCTTGGATTCAAGTAATTTTTGCAGTGAATAAAGATTACTTTGATTGTCATCAACAATTAAAATCATAGAAGTTAAAATCAATAATTAGTTACAGATATTTAAACCTCAAAAATACTCACAATATTTCAAAACATAGCAATTTTTAAAGTATTATGAATAACAAATTCATACCACATTTTTACTATTCCCCATATTAATAACACGAACAATTAATTGATCAATACTATTTAAAAATATAGGCAAAAATTTCAGGAAAAATTAATTCTATAAAGAATATGATATGTAATTATATATTGATGAAAAATGGGATAAGTTTACAAACTACTGATCTTATAAAAATTTTAAGAAAAAATTCATAGAAATGTTTCAGAAGCCATTGGTATTTTCTTTGCAGACAGGTATGATTACAGCGTAATTTTTTAAGTAGAGACTCTTATTTCAATTTTTTAAGATGATTAAAAAATATAACTATAACCTTGGTGAATGAACACTTTAAATGAGATAAAGCACATCTCAATATAGAATATAAATAAACTACAAAAAATGAATAATCATAAAAAGACCAGAACTTTAAAAGTTCTGGTCTTTTATCAAACTAACATTAATTTGTTTTCTTTCTCCATTCTGCCTTCACATCTTCTGCAGCATCTTTTGTTTTTTCCCAGGCCTCATCTGCTTTATCTTTAATATCATCCCAAGCGTCAGAAATATTAGATTTCACTCTTTCCATCCAGTCTTCCTGAGTTGCTTCCTGATCATTGTCTCTTTTTTCATTGATATAATCTTTAGCCTTATCTGCTAAGTCACTGATCTTCCATTTTGCATCATCAGCTGCATTTTTAAGCGTATTTTCTGTTTCGTTTACCGCTTTTTCTGCTTTGTTGTAATCTGAATTATTCATAATGTAATATTTAAGTATTTGGTATATAAATAAACAATATTAATGCCTAAAAAACCTGCACTATGTTAAAATATTCTTAAAATTTAAATTTATAGATTTTTTTATTAAAAAATTTCATTTTTGCTTTCCACTTAACCTTCTGATCATTCCTTTGAAGATAAATCCATGAAACGGCAGTACCATCAGCCAATACAGCCTTCCCCAGAGACCTTTTGGACGGAAGACAGCTTTTTGCCAGATCTTATTCCTGTAAATTTTAAACATCAGCCAGGCTTCTCCGGGAAGTTTCATCTCAGCGAATAATATAAGCTTTCCATCATTACGATTGGCATAGAGTACTCTCCAGAAATCAAGTGCATCCCCTTCTTTAAGATCTGTAGGATGTCTGCGCCCCCTTCTCAATCCTGGCCCGCCAACCAGTTTATCAAACAGTCCTCTTATCTTCCAAAGATCCTGTCCGTACCAGCCATGAGTGCCTCCTAATTGAAAAACACGTTCCATGCAAGCTTCCCTGTCATCATATTCTTCACTTCTGAGATCTGTAAAACAACCGTATTTTGGGACATCCTGGTATGGTTTCAGTGTGGAATCATGACGGCTGCTGATAAAACTGTCTTTCCAGCTGGATATAATTTCATTGGCCTGAATTTTTGCAAGAGTCCGCTTTAATGCTGTATCATACGAGAATGGCTGAATACCGGTAATCAATTTGATTTCTATGAGACTTTCCGGGCGGCAGACTACTTCAATTTTCATGCTTCCCACCAGTGCTTTTGCTAAATTGTAAGAAGTGGAGGTAATAAAGTAAAGCCAGTATGAGGATAATCTGGGGGTCATCACAGGCAATGTAAAAATTGTCCTTTTCAGACCTCTTACTTTTGCAAACTGTAATAACATCTCTTTATAGGTCAGCACATCATCACATCCGATGTCAAAGTTTTTCTGGTAAGCAGTTTCTTTGAAGAGCACAAAAATCAGAAAATCCAGAACGTTGGCGATGCCTATCGGCTGGCATTGAGTGTACAGCCACTTCGGAGCTACCATCACCGGCAGTTTTTCAACGAGATCCCTGATAATTTCAAAAGAAGCGCTTCCGGATCCAATGATAATCCCTGCACGAAGAACCGTTGCGGGAACCCTGCAATCCATCAGGATTTTTTCGACCTCGTACCTGGAGTTCAGATGTTTTGACAGTTCTTTTTCATTCACCAATCCGGAAAGGTAGACAATATGTTTACATTGTGTCTTTTCTATATAACCGGAAAAATTGGAGGCACACTTTTTTTCCGAATCCTCATAATCAGCAGAATTACTCATGGAATGCATCAGGTAATAAGCTCCCGAAATATCTTCAGGAATATTTTTCAGGGTTTCCGGTTTGAGAAAATCGACTTCAATGACTTCAATGAGCTGTTCATCGACATCCATATTCCTGGTAAAACGGCTGACATCCCTGCAGCAACAGACAACTTTATATCCCTGTGCAGCAATTACGCTGATCATTCTTTTACCGATATAGCCGGTAGCTCCCGTAAGAAGTATTTTTTCCATGATGATTGGGTTTGACAGGTTAATATCATTGTCTCTGCCTGGCAGCCATTAAATTTTTTCTAAAAGGTGGCCAAAATAGTCTTTTTTCTTGATAAGATAGCTTTCATTAATTTCATTGGAATCAATTTCCAGTGGAATTCTGCTGTTGAGAATAATTTCACTGTTCTCAATGGACTTTATTTTGTCAGGATTATTGGTTAGGAGATTAATTTTTCGGACGTTCAAAAGATTCAGCATCTCTACAGCTACGTCAAAGTTTCTTCCGTCAGCCGGTAGTCCCTGCTTAAGATTAGCTTCAACGGTATCCATACCCTGCTCCTGAAGCGCATAAGCTCTGAGCTTATTGATGATTCCGATATTTCTTCCTTCCTGACGGAGATAGATGATCATTCCTCCATTTTCAGACATATATTTCATGGCAGCATCAAGTTGCTGACCGCATTCACATTTTTTGGAATGAAAAACCTCTCCGGTAATGCACTCTGAGTGAAAACGGACGTTAACTGTCTTCTCAAAATCTGTATTCTCCATTACCAGAACCAAATGCGGGCTCCAGTCTTCTTCATGTTCTGAAAATGCATATACGGTGAATAATCCGTAATCTGTAGGTATTTTTGATTGTGCCTGTATTTTTAGCATATGTTTCGATTTTAAAATTAAATGTCTATTTATCAAAAGGACTTTTCTTATCCTGCTTCACCCAGATGAGCTTAGAAGTATCGTATCCTATTTCCCGGGCTTTGGAGATGAAATTCTGTTTTACATTTTCAGGGATACTTTTTTCACGGGAAAGGATCCACAGATAATCTAAATTTTTCCCAGCTACCAATGCATATTGATAATCTTGCAGTGCCACGACATTATACCCTGCATAAAAAGGTCCGAAAAAGCTTACTTTCAAAGCTGCTGTATTTTTATCACCTCTGAATTTTGCCGTTCCCTCTGCCGACACCCATTTATCCTTTTTTATATTGTATCCGCTGTTGATGACATTGACACTTCCATCTTTATTCAGGCTATATTGAGCGATTGCGTTGTCCAGATCTTTTTCAAAACGATAATCGAATCTTGCGATCTCATACCATGTACCCAGGTATTTATTAACATCAAACTGATTAACGGGTTGCGCTTTTTCAGGCATGGAAGTACAGGATACGGTGAAACACAATAAAGCGAAGGCAACCATTATTTTTAATATTGATTTATTTTTCATTTTTCGTTATTTTTTTAAAGAAGTAAATATTAAGTAAAAACTGGCTGTAGCCATATACTGCATCTTCAACAGGAATGGTGATCATCCTTATCCCAAGAAATTCTTCAGGATTATAGTTTACAACAGGCGACGGTATCAATGAACCGGTCAGTAATCCATTTACCGCGAAAAACCCAGGCATCAGAATCAAGTATACCAAACTGGCTTTTCCAATCCATCCTTTTTTAGCTATAAAATGAAGATAACAAAGCGTAAACAGGGTGACGATTACCGTAAGCAAGGTGTATATTCTTTCATAATAAAGAAACCCTATTACAGAAAGGATAATAACAGATGTAAATACGATGAGATTATTAAAGGCGCCAACCCACTCAAGCTGATAAAATTTTTCAATGCAGTAATAGGTAAAAACACAGGCAAAAGGAATACAGTAAAAAAACAGCCATTCTTCCACAGGAAGTCCCGCTATTTTAAATCCTAGGGTATATTTGAGATCAAACCACCACACTCCTCTTGCGGTAAACCATATATCCCAAATGATAAAAGGAACCGCTACAATGGTGGATGACAGCAGAAACTTTCCGAAAAGTTTGTTAAACTGTATTCTTCTGTCAAAAGATGCTGCAAAGCAAATAATGACAGTGAAAAAATTAATCAGTATGTAGGTATAGGGCATCATTTTTTGAAATACATTTTAAAATATTTAACAGGAACCCACAAAAAGCCAAAGCATTCTCCCCTCTCTTTACCCAAATGTTTGTGGTGCTGCTTATGAGCCCGTCTTATGGCAAGGAAATAGGGATTTTTTGTTTTTGTAAAAACTTTTGCTCTCTGGTGAATAAAAATATCATGCACAAAGAAATAAGCCATTCCGTAAAGGCTGATTCCCAGGCCGATAAAAAACCAATGACTGAATTCCTGCTTAACTCCCAGATATAACAGGGCAATAGCAGGACTTGCAAAAATAAAAAAGAACAGATCATTCCTTTCAAGCTTTCCGTCATGGCTGTGATCATGATGATCCCGGTGCAGGGTCCAGAGAAAGCCATGCATGATATATCTGTGGATAAGCCATGTAGCACCTTCCATAGCTATAAAAACACCCAAAACAATCAGAAAATTCATGATAATTGTGTTTTGCTGTTAAAAAGATCTTCCAAAATCCTGTATCTGAAATCGAAAATGCTTTTAAGCTTTTCTTTCACAAATAACTGATGGGCAACTTTTCCCAGAATACCCAACGGAAGTTCATAGTCTACTGTATCTTTCATTAATATCCCTTTTTCATTAGGGATGAACTCATGAAAATGATTCCAGTATTTATAGGGTCCTTCCTTCTGAAAGTCTGTAAAACTTTTGTATTCGTCTACCTGGCTTATAATTGTTTTCCAACCCATCGGAATTCCCAATACGGGCGAGACTTTGTAATCTATTTCCATTCCTTCAAAAACAGGTTTATTCTGAATATCTGAAAGAACTACAAAATTCATACTCTTCGGGGTAATTTCTGCTAAATTATGCGGAGATGAAAAGAATTTCCAGGCGGTTTCCTTATCACAATTAAGCTGCTGTTCTCTATATAATCTGTACATTATTTCTTTTTTTTAATTCATTCTTAAACCTTTCAAAAAAATAGATTTTACTATTAGAAATAAGCAGATTTGTACCGTATATAACTTTTGAATGCTACAAGGAGCTTCTGTGAATTTGCAATTCTGATTCTTTGCTGCAAAATACGCTGGGAACTGGTTTTCTTTATTTTTTCAAACAGAGACAGATAATACCTGTAAGCCAGATATACGCCAAAAATGGAAGAACCCGGCAGCTTTTTAATTCCCTGCAATGCTTCTTTAAATTCATTTTCAATTTCTTTTTCAATCTGAGCCTTCACTGTATTATCAAATACAGACATATTCAGAGAGGGAAAATAGGTGCGGCCCAACACCTGATAATCATCTTTCAGATCTCTGAGAAAATTAACTTTCTGAAATGCAGAGCCTAGTTTCATGGCAAATGGCTTAAGCTCCTCAAACTGCTGCTTATTTCCGCCTGTGAATATGTGCAGGCACATAAGCCCTACCACTTCAGCTGAACCGTAGATGTACTCATTATACAAATCAGAATTGTAGTCTATTTTCTGAAGATCCATTTCCATGCTGTGCAAAAACTGATTGATAAGCTGCACATCTATATCATACTGGCGAACAGTTTCCTGGAATGAGTTCAGAATAGGATTGATGGAAATACCATCTTCCAGCGCATCATAGGTTTCCACTTTTAATCTTTTCAGAAGTTTTTCTTTATCATAGCCATGAAAACTGTCTACAATTTCATCTGCAAGCCGCACATAACCGTAAATGGCATAAATAGCGGATCTTATGGATGGTTTTAATGCCAATATGCCTAATGAAAAACTGGTACTGTATTTCCGTGTAGTGTACTTGCTTACCTCGCAAGACAACTCATCAAACAATTTTTTCATATTAATTTAGTTTTAGTTTATTGACTTCGGATGCTACAATTTTCCCGGAAATAACCGATGGCGGTACTCCTGGCCCGGGAACCGTCAATTGCCCGGTATAAAAGAGGTTCCTGATCTTTTTATTTCTGATTTTAGGTTTTAAAACTGCCGTTTGGGACAATGTATTGGATAAACCGTAAGCATTTCCCTGATACGCATGATAGTCTGAAATAAAATCGCTTACACAATAGCTTTTTTTATATTTAATTCTTGAAGCGAGATTGCTTTCTCCCGTATGCTTTTCAATTCTTCCAAGCATTTCCGTCAGGTATTTTTCACGGACAGATTCTTCATCATGGATTCCCGGCGCAAGAGGAAGCAGCAAAAAAAGATTTTCACAATCTTCAGGGGCAACATCCGGATCTGTTTTTGAAGGACAGCACACATAAAAAAGCGGTTTAGACGGCCATTTTTTATTCTGATAAATGCAGTCTATATGATCATCCAGCTCATTTTCAAAAAAAAGGGTATGGTGCTTGAGGTGAGGAATTTTTCCTTTAATTCCCAGATAATAAATCAAACATGAAGGAGCAAACGTTTTAGACTCCCAGTAGGCATTATTATAATTTCTGAGAGATTTGGGAATTAATGTTTCGGTATGATGATAATCTGATGAAGCAATAACTGCGTCAAATTCATACTCTTTACCATCTACTGTGAGCGAAACAACTTCTGCATTTCCTGTATTGATTTTCTGAACCTCATGATTAAAATGGAAGGTTACGCCCTGTTTTTGCGCGACGTCTTTCATTGCCAGAACAAGCTGATAAAATCCTCCCATTGGGTATTTGGTTCCTAAAACATAGCCGCCGTAATTCATAAGACTGTAAAGAGCCGGAATATTCTGTGGGGAAGCCCCTAAAAAGATTACCGGAAATTCCATCAGAGATTTTAATTTTTCATCAGAAAAATATCCTGATACATATTTTCGGAAATTACTGAGAAGATCAAGCCTAAAAGCGCTACCTGCTATTTTTAATGAAGCAAACTCAAGCCAGCTGTAACAGGGTTTGGTCACAAAATCCTTCATCCCTACTTCATACTTGAATTTCGCAGACTCCATAAATCTGTCATACTGCTTACCTGCGCCATCTTCTATTGTTTCAAAGAGTTCTCTTATTGCATCATTATTTTCAGGCACAGAAACTTTTTCTTCCGAAAAAACCATTTCAAACTGTGGATCCAGGGAAACAAGGGTGAAAAAATCGGATACTTTGCAATCAAAATCGTTGAAAAAACCTTCAATAATGTCAGGCATCCAATACCAGCTTGGGCCCATATCAAATACATACCCTTCTTCTGTCTTAAATTGTCTTGCCCTGCCTCCGGGTTGATCGTGTTTTTCAAATACATGCACCTCATTTCCGGATTTAGCGGCGTAAGCAGCGGCTGAAAGACCTGAAAATCCAGATCCTATGACGGCAATTTTTTTTGTTGGGTTTCCGGTATTCATCATTATTTAATTAATAGTTTTACAAGAGTTTATAAGGCAGCTTATGGATCAGTTCAGCTTTTTATAAGCGGCTTCTAACATATCCATTGTTTCAAGATTCATCTGATAAACAGAATAATGAAACTCATCCAGTTTGGAAAGTATTGAAATAAGCAGCATTCTCTCTGATGGGTTTAAATTTCCTGTTACTACCTGAGAGGCTTTACGAATTTCATCCATATGATTATTCAATACAGTGAGCCCTTTGTCTGTTATTTTAATATGCTTTGCTCTTTTATCTTTCTTAGAGACCGTCTGTTCAGCCCAGCCATTGTGGATGAGGCGGTTGATGACCACTATACCTGAAGATTTTTCCTGCACATTATGTTTTATCAATTCCATTTTTGACATGGCCCCCATGGTTTTCAGGCTTATAAGATAAATGAAATCATCCTGGCTTGAAAAGCCTGAATTACTCATGACCGATCTGGAATAAGATTTTGCATATCTGCTTATTCTTATCAATAAAGTATTGATTACACTATCTGAACTTCTTCCTGATTCCTTCCCTACCCAATCTGGATTTTGTATCTCAGGATAAGCCTTCGGGGAAGCGCTGACCCATTCTGTAAATCCTTTCAGGTCATTACTATATATAGTTTTCGCTTCATTTTGCTCCACAAATTGCTGAACAAGTTCTACAACTGATTTTATAAGATCAAAATTCATATCAAACAAATTAGTATACAAATATACTTATAAATATAAATAAAGTACATTAATATACCTTTAAAATTCAAACAAAAGTATAACCTATTGTTTTACAATTAATTATTTTCATCAGAAAAATGAAATAAGGTAAAATAAGGTATATAAATGAACATTTAATGAGACGATATAAAGACGAATAATCCATGTACGGGAAGTAGCATAGAATATTTTATAAGTAATATTCTGCTCAACATCCTGATCATTAATCTATTCCCGCAAATAATTTGTAATTTTATGAGTTAAACCAGGCCTCATAGTTCAATGGATAGAATAAAAGTTTCCTAAACTTTAGATCCAGGTTCGATCCCTGGTGGGGCTACAGTTCAAAAACCTGCACAATCAGACTAAAACAATGATTTGCAGATAAATAAAAAACCTCCCGAATTATCGGAAGGTTATACTGTAATTTGTCAGAAATATGAAATTTTCTATGCCCAAATATAACCAAGTGTTTATACCACCGAGTATGATCTCAATCATATCGTATAAAAAACTTTACACTTTGTTTAATTTAATCAATTTCAAGTAAATAGCTCTTGAATTTCATTCTTAATTCTATGAGATATATTAGTTTATTACCAATTAAATCACTCGTTATTCAGGATCAATTTTCGTACATTTAAGATATAAGTTTTAAAATATTAAGTTATGAAAGCAGTACGTTTTTTCGGGCACAAAGATGTCCGTGTTGTAAATGATATGGAAAAACCCACTCCTAAAGGTGATGAAGTCTTATTGAAAATTGGAGGCGCCGGCGTATGCCACTCTGATCTTCACATTATTGATGAAGGAACCGTAGCAGGTTCAGTATTCACATTAGGCCATGAAAATGCGGGCTGGATTGAAGAAGTAGGCCCTGATGTGAAAGGATATAAAAAAGGAGATGCTGTTTTGGTGTATGGTCCCTGGGGATGCGGTCATTGTAAACCTTGTCAGCAATCCAAAGAAAACTATTGTGATCATCAGTCAGAAATGGCTTATGGAGGCGGTTTGGGACTAGACGGAGGAATGGCTGAGTATATGCTTGTACCCTCTTCTAGGTTATTAGTTCCTATTTATGATCTGGATCCTGTGATTGCAGCTCCTCTTACTGATGCAGCCCTCACCCCTTATTCTGCGATTAAAAGATCATTGTCTAAATTAACCCCGGATGAATACGTTGTAGTAATTGGTGTGGGAGGACTTGGACACGTTGCCCTGCAAATCCTTAGAGAAGTTAGTGGCAGTACGATCATTGCGTGTGATGTGACAAATGAAAAGCTGGCCTTCGCCAAAGAACTAGGCGCTACTTTTACTGTGAACTCGAAAGATGCAGATGCTGCGGAACAGATTCAAAAAATCACTGGAATTAAAAAAGCTAAAGTAGTTATTGATTTTGTAGGGGCTACATCAACCATTGAACTTGGAAGTAAAATTGTGAGTCTGGATGGTGACCTTACTATCGTTGGACTAGGCGGTGGGCATTATCAATACAGCATGTCTGGTCTGCCATTTGGAGTGAGCATAACAAATCCTTACTGGGGATCAAGAGTTGAGCTCATGGAAGTGGTAGGATTGGCAAGACATAAAAAAATTCATATTGAAATTGAAAAATATAACCTGGATCAGGCTAATGAGGTATATGACCGAATGAGAAACGGAAAAATTAAAGGCAGAGCCGTTCTGATCCCAGAATACAACAAATTACAGAATATAAAGCCGAGAGTAAATTACTTCCGGCTATTTTATTTCTGCTGTTCTCCCGAAGCCCGGTGTTGATCATGATGATGCCAACCCTTTTTTGTACTCGGATAAGGATCTTTCACGGGCAAAGGTATGTTCTACTATTGGAGAAGGATATTCTGGTGTATTCCATTCTGGAAGCCACTTTTTGATGTACAGTAAGTCTTTATCAAACTTTTCCATCTGAGCGGTCGGATTAAAAACTCTGAAATAAGGAGCTGCATCACAGCCCGAACCTGCCGCCCATTGCCAGTTTCCATTATTTGCGGACAGATCATAATCATTGAGTTTTAAGGCAAAATAAGCTTCTCCCCAACGCCAGTCGATCAGTAAGTGTTTACATAAAAAGCTTGCAACGATCATTCTTACCCGGTTATGCATAAAACCTGTCTGATTCAACTCTCTCATTCCGGCATCTACAATTGGGTAACCTGTAGTTCCTTCACACCAGTGTTTAAACTCTTCCTCATTATTCCGCCAATGAATATTATCGTACTGAATTTTGAATGATTGATGAACCACCTGAGGAAAATGATATAAAATCTGCATAAAAAATTCCCGCCAGATCAGTTCCGAAAGCCATACCGTATTATGTTTCAATGCAAAAGCCACACATTTTCTGATGCTGATGGTTCCGAACCGTAAAGCAGTTCCGAGCTGTGTAGTATGCTGTAATGCCGGATAATCCCGAAATTGATCATAGTTATCAATAATAGAAGCATTCAGAATCGGTTTTTTAAAATCAAAATCCGTTTTTTTAAAACCGGTTTCCTTTAAAGTAAGAATGTCAGAATATTCCTGTGGAAAAAGGTTTTTAAAGTTTAGCTCAACAGATTGATAATGTTCAGGAGTCAATGTTTCCCTCCATTTCCTGGCAAAAGGAGTATAAACAGTGTAAGGAGAGCCGTCTTTTTTAATAATCTGGTCTTTATCAAAAATTACCTGATCTTTATAAGCTTTAAAAGGAATATTGTTTTCTTTAAAAAAATAATAAATTTCCTTATCTCTCTCAATCGCCTGAGGTTCATAATCTCTGTTGCAGAAAACACTTTCAATAGTATATTCTTCAGCAAGTTTTCTGAATATTTCTATAGGTTTTCCGCAATAAGTACTGAGCTTTGAATGGTGCTTTTTCAATGAAATATTAATATCTTCCAAGACCTGGTGAATATAGTCTACCCTTCTGTCTTCCTTATCATCAAGCTTATCGAGAATATCCGTATCAAATATAAAAACAGGCATTACCGGAGCTTCAGACTGAAGAGCGTGGTGAAGCCCTACATTATCTTCTAACCTCAAATCACGTCTGAACCAGAAAAGGGTAATTGTATTTTTCATAAAGGTTTGTTTCAATTGCATTGATCATTTCTTTTTAGAAATGCTTTCATAACTATCGATAAATATACAGATTTTAACCCGGAAAAATTCCTGGTGATTCGGATTATTTAGCTTTATCAGGAAAACTTGTATGAGAATATGAATGAAAATTTTCCGACATTTGCCCGGATTTTAAATTGAATATAAACTTACAGCAATGGAAGAATTTGAAGTACCCGTAACGTATAAGGGTAAAGAACTGCTTTTCAATGGAAAACTTGCCACCTTCTCTTATGGATACAAATTATACGTAGATGTGGATGGAACTGAAGTGGTTATTGAACGTGATGATCACGGTGACTTAAGGGCTCTCCTTCCGGACGCTGCTGCGGAAAAAAATATAGATAAAGGGCTAATTGAGGCCATTATTGAGGTTTTTAAAGAACTTCAGGTTTTATAATGCAAAAGAGACCTCACAGAAGTCTCTTTTCATTCGAATATATTTTATTTCGTTTATTCAAAAACCACATAATTTACCTTATCTACCCCTGTATTTCCGGTTTTTTCGTGATAAGCATACAGAGTGAGTTCATAATTTCCCGGAGAAATGATCATTTGGCTTCCTTCAAACAGATTGGTTGACACTAAAGACATTTCAACATTTTTTACAAATTTTCCGTCCTTTTTCAGAATTCCTTTTACTTCAATTTCATCGGAATTCCATAGACCTCCTTTATCAATGACGCATCCGCACATCATCACAATATTAGCCTGAAACAGAAAGGGTTTATCTTTAATGCTGTTCAAAGCAATATACTGATGGGTTCTGGGCTTCAGAATATCAATAATATATCCCGGAATCTCCAGGATAATTCCATCTCCTAAAATATGCTTGCCCGGAATAAGCCATAGTTCTGTATTTACCACGGCTTGCGCCTGCTTGCTGTTCAAAGGAGAAATGACTTCTATATTCACAAATGTAGGTTCATCAATATCCACTGCTGCCATAAAGCCTCCTGTCTGCTCATCTGCAATGGAGTTTCCACGGATTTTGGGAGTTTTCATAATCAGATCTGTATTTCCGGTGCTTCCGGTGGTATTTCCTTCTGCCAGAATTCTTTGGTTAAGCTTATTTCTGATGATAATATGAGCTCCTCCCAATGAAGTTCCGATAAATTTGGCATCTCTTGCTTTTGCTCTGACCATTACTTTTGTTTCCGTTGCCGAAATCAAACTATGAGAAAAAAGAAACGCTGTGATGAGAATTAATGTTTTCATGATTGGATTGATTTTAAATATTCCTGTTTAAACCTGTGATGAAAAGATTCATTTTTTAATTCCTGATCAATGTGATCCAGATAAGTGAAAATTGAGAGATCTTCTGATAATACCTTCAGAATGGCTTTTTCACAACTGTCCCAAATCTGTTCAAGCCGGGGAAGCATTTCAATAGCTTTTGGAGATAATGAAATAATCTGTTTGCGTTTATCCACCTTATCTTTTTTGATGATGAGATAACCGCTTTCACTCATTTTTTTAACGATAACTACCACAGACGGATGCGAATATCCTAATGGTTCAGCAATATCAGTAATTGAGATTTCACCCCTCTTTTGCAGCAGCATAAAAACCAGATACCAGTTGGGCTCCACATCAATCCCGAATTCTTTATAAAATTTCCGTACATCATGAGACATCCTGTCGCTGATTCTTTTCAGCCTGCTGTCCAGAGCTTTATATCTTAATTCTTTAATAAAATCAAAATCCATTTGTACTATATTTGTTGTAAATATACAAAATATAAAGTCAACTATATAGTTAACTTTATATTTTATTAAATCAATTAAAATTTTAATGAAAAATCATTGACTAAAAGGTAAATTTAAATCAAAAATAAATACATTTAATTATGAAAAATACAGAAAAAATCATTTGGGAAATAGAAGAGTTCCACAAAAATATTGAAAAATGGTTTCAGGGTAAAGCGGAGAATCAGAAAAGTCTTTATAAGGAACTGTTAGCCGGATTCTCGCCAGATTTTAAAATGATAAACGGAAACGGAGAGACCGTTACCCTATCTATGCTTGAAGAATGGCTTCCGGCCGTATTTGGAAAATTTCCGGAGAGAAATATTCAGGTTGAAAATATGGTTGTCAATCATTCTGAGCATCATGGATTGGCAACGTATATTGAAACACAGGTTACCGGAGAAATCACAACCAAAAGGAAATCATCTGCTGTTTTTCTGCTTAATAAAGAAAAAGCGTTGTGGCTTCATCTTATAGAAAACTGGATTTAAATTTTATAGAGTAACAGCCCTGAATTCCTTGAATTCAGGGCTGTATTTTATTAATAACAGAAAAATTCATTACGATTTCCTGAATACTTTCATCTGCCCTGCCATAATAGCCAGTAAAATTCCAAAACAGGCAAATAGGCCATAAGAGTATCTGAGATCAAAGCTTTCCGCAATATATCCGATAAGAGGCGGACCCATCAAAAATCCTAAAAACGAGATGCTGGAAACAAATGACAAAGCAATACTCGGAGCTACCGTACTCACCTTTCCTACCGTGCTGTAAACAGAAGGTACACTTAGTGAACTTCCAAGACCAATAATCATAAAAGCAATGATGCAGATCCACAGTTGCGGAAAGAAAACACTTAGGAAGAGTCCTCCGCTCATCAAAATACCGCAACATTGCAGAACAATCTTTTTCCCATACTTTTCAATGATTCTGTTTCCGATAAAACGGCCTAAAGTCATCATTAAAATAAAACTCGTATATCCCAGTATCACAAGATTTTCAGGTGCTTTAACTATTGTTTGAAAATACACTCCGCTCCAGTCGAACATGGCTCCTTCAATCGCCATACTCAGGAATCCTATAATTCCCAAACCAACCAATGTTGGATTCACAGCCTTGAATATGGAACGGGTTTGAGGTTCTGCCTTATGAATAATATTCGTCAGATTTCTTTTACTGTAGTACCAAAGGATTCCTACCAAAATGAAAATAACAGCAAAATGGTAAAAAGTTCCCACATGGAGGTTAATCATAAGCAAACCTATGACGGCTCCTGTAAGACCTGCAAAACACCAGGCTCCATGATAGGAAGAAAGAAGTGTTCTTTTGGTGATAGATTCTATTTCAATAGCCTGTGTATTGATGGCGATATTGCACATGTTCCCGGAAACTCCAAAAAAGAACAGAACAACTCCCAGCGTCCAATAAGAAGGTGACAAACCAATTAATAACAGAAAAAAAGGATACAGCAAAAAACATCTTTTAATAATGCCGCTGCTTCCGTAAATACTGATCAGCTTTCCGGCCAAAACCATGGTGGAAAGCTGTCCTATCGGCATAAGAAGCAAAAGTGTTCCCAATTGTGCTTCATTAATGGAAAGTGCTGTTTTAATGATTGGAATCCGGCTCGCCCATGAAGAAAAAACAAGTCCGTGGGCAAAGAAAAGTAAAAAACAGGCTGTCGGCATTTTGGCATTAAAAGATTCTCTCTCGTTCATTATAACAGTTGATAAAAATTCCTTGTGCAAATTTAGATATGCTTGTGCATTAAAATCTAGTCCGTTTTTGTCATTTTTATGTTCCATTTTAACCAATAACAAAAATACAGTCATCAACATGGTATAAAATCACTTATTTTTTTGAACTTAGATTTTCATTTTTCATTAATTTCGATCTACAAAAATAAACCATGAAAGAAAAGTGGATTGCTTACCCAACAATTCTGAAAGGAAAAACCATTGAATTAATTCCTCTTGAAAAAGAACATTTTGAAGAATTATATACCGCTGCTGCTGATAAAGAACTCTGGGCACTGGTTCCTACAGACTGTTCAGACAAAACCCTGTTTTATAAAAACTATGAATCTGCATTATCCGAAAGAGAGACGGGAAATCAATACCCATTTGTAATTCGTCATAAAGAAACCGGAAAACTAATTGGATCCACACGTTTTTTTGAAATTTACCCTGCAGACAAAAAATTGGAAATCGGATGGACATGGATTACTAAAGAATTCTGGGGAACAGCCATCAATATTGAATGTAAACTGCTTGAAAACCAACAGAGTACAATTAAAAACAAAAGACAATAATTTCAGATCAAGAAAAGCCATTGAAAAAATTGGTGGTGTATTTGAAGGTATTTTACGTAAAGATAAAGTTCTAAGTGACGGCAGCACAAGAAATGCTGCTTATTACAGTATTTTAGATGATGAGTGGAATACGACAAAACTTAAAATCGAAACACTTATAAAAGAAAAGCAGTAAATAAAAAACACCCGATATTTAAATCGGGTGATATATCTAATTGAAAGACTGTCTGTAACTCAGAGGAGTTTTCTCTGTCTTCTTTTTAAACAGCTTATTGAATGACTGTGGGTGCTCAAATCCAAGGGCATAGGCCACTTCAGATACAGAAAAACCAGTAGTGGTAAGGTATTCTTTTGCTTTTTCAATCAGTTTCTCATGAATATGCTGTTGAGCATTTAATCCGGTAAGATTTCGGAGCATATCACTCAGATAATGAGGAGACAGATTGAGTGTGGAAGCTAGAAATTCTACCGTAGGAAGCCCTTTATTTAATGTTTCCTGCTGATTGAAGTAGTTTTCCAGCACAACATCCATTTTGGTCAGCAAATCATTATTTACTGCCTTTCTGGTAATAAACTGTCTTTTATAAAAACGGTTGCTGTAATTGAGAAGAACATCAATATAAGAAACAATAACGTCCTGGCTTACTTCATCAATGGCAGTATTGAGTTCATTTCCAATATTGTCCAGCAATCCTGTAATTGTTGTTTTTTCCTGATCAGACAGGTGCAGAGCCTCATTCGTATCATAAGAAAAGAAACCGAAGTTCTTGATTTTCTTTGCTAAATCATAACTTCTGATAAAATCCGGATGCACCAGCAAAGTATACCCACAGTATTCTGCATTTTCATCGGTAGAAAGAACCTGCCCGGGTGCCGTGAACATCATTCCTCCCTCATTGAAATCATAATATCCCTGTCCATAACCCATTTTTCCAACAGTAGAATATTTATATGAGATTTTGTAAAAATTCATCATAAAGCTTCTCTTCAGCATATCTTTTTTGATATTCATCTTTGTATTATCCACAAGACTTACCAAAGGATGAAGCGGTTTAGGGAGCTGCAGCATATTATGCAGTTCGGATATGGATGAAATTTTCAAAGGGATGTTATCTTTCTTTTCCATGATATAAAATTATAAATTATTTGTTGAAAAAGACAGTATAAGTGTGAATTACTTTATCCTGTCTTTTAAAAACCTGACTAAATAAACTGCTTTCCAAACTGCTCTCTGAAAGCTTCATCACCTAATTCAAGGCGTTGTGCATAGATTGCTTTAGCATCTTCTCCGGCTACATATCTCAGCTGCTTTTTGCCATCTGTAGCTGCTTCGTACACTACTTCTGCAATCTGCTCCGGTGTAGAAGCGGCTTCCATCATCCCTTCCATCTTAGAAAACAGAGAATTGGTCATGTCTTCATAAGCCGGGCTTGAGGCTGAGTCTAAAGAACGGCTTACAAAATCAGTCTTAATTCCTCCAGGAGAAACGGTTTTAATATCAATTCCCAATGTATTAAGCTCAAAAGCCAGACTTTCACTCCATCCTTCAAGCGCCCACTTGGTAGCATGATACGTAGAGCTTAACGGGAAAGCAACCAGTCCTCCTATAGACGTTGTAGAAATGAACATTCCTTTTTTCTGTTCTCTGAAGTAAGGAATAAAGGCCTGTGTAACACGTATAACCCCTAATAAATTCGTGTCAAGCTGTTTTACGATCTGGTTATCAGAAAGCGCTTCCAAAGGTCCTATTAAGCCGTATCCTGCATTATTATACACCACATCAATATCGCCAAGCTCCAAAGCCTTTTTTACGGTAGATTGTATCTGCTCCGGATTGGTAACATCCAAAGGAAGTACCGTTACGTTCTCCAACGCAGCAAGATCAGCCGCAGCTTCAGGGTTTCTCATCGTTGCGATTACTCTCCATCCTTTGTTTTGAAATAATTGGGCAGTTGCTTTACCTAATCCTGTAGAAGCACCTGTTATAAAAATTGTTTTCATTTTTCTTGGTTTAAAATTACAGGACAAAGTTCAGCATTAGAACAAACGCAGAAGTTGCCAAAATGGGGTAAGCTGTAGCCAAAACGGATTCTTCAATACATTTGTTTTTTGTAAGTTTGCCTCCATCTATTTTTATGGCAGAATATATTCTTGACAACATCAATATCAGTACACTATCCGTATATGACCTGCTGAAACATACTTCAGACAGTACATTCATTGGGATCAGGGATTTTCGTGAGATCTATCCCGCTGCTATTGAAATTAATACAGGAATATTTACAAAACAATCTTCATTACAGGATTTTCCGATGGTTACCATCAGTAAAATCGGAAGCTCGTTAATGTGCTCCTGTACTTGTGACAATCCAAAAGACCAGCTTTGCTCTCATCAGGCAGAGATTATCCACTGCATCATTGAGGATAAAAATTACCGTTTGTTTTTTGATGAAGCTCTCCGTAAAAAGATTCTTATTCCAAAAGCCAGAGTATACGGCCTTGAAAATGAACCGGATCTGGATCAATATTTCCAACTGGAATATGCTGATGGCAAAATTGAAATACACCCCAGAATCAAGGAAATGCTTCCTATAGATGATGTGATGCTTACAAAAAGCCTTCTTCCTCAGCTTCCTTCTAAACTGGATGAACTGGCAGTATTGGAAAATGGTAAAAAACAAATATTAGTTATCGGCAAACACCGTTATTATAATCATATGACCTTCTCTCTGATGGAGGCAGAAATAACGCAGACAGGGAAAATAAAAAATCCGGTCACTCCTGTAGATGCCATGCAGCTGATATGGAAAGCCGAGAAACCGGCAGACATCAAATTTTACACAGCCATTACCTCTTTTCAGAATAATTATAATGAAGATTACAATCCGGCAGAACTGGAAGCTTTAAAACTCATTGTAAAGAATCCTCTTGAACTGGAAGTCTATTATCATGACCGTGAAATTGCAGAAACTGTTTCGGCCAAGTCACTTTATCAGGTTGAATTAAATACTTTAGATGCGGAGGTTCAATTATCTGTATTTAAGAAAGATCCGTTTTTCGAAATAACAGGAGAACTGTTGTTTAATGACATTTCTGTTCCTTTTAAAAATATTGTACTCAGAAATGAATATTTTGTCTATAACCGCAACATTTTCAGCTTTGTAGATGACCCGGATGTGCTCAGAATCATTCGGTTTTTTAAAGCTAATAATGAGATTTTACTGATCCATTCTTCAAAATATGATGCGTTTATGGAGAATATCCTATCTCCCATAGAAGAACGTATTCACATCAATTACAAATACATACAGCCTGCAACAAAAGTACAGTTTGAAGATAAGAATTATCGAACCGAAAAAGTCATTTATCTTCGTCAGCAGGAAAATTATATAGGAATTACTCCCGTTATGAAATACGGAGATATAGAAGTTCCTGTGTATTCCAGGAGGCAGCTTTTTGATACGGATCAAAATGGAAATCCGTTTAAAATAGAAAGAAATGAATCAGCTGAAGCGCGCTTTACTTCTTTAGTAATGCAGCAGCATCCTGATTTTGAAGAGCAGATGGACGGCTATCAGTATTTTTATCTTCACAGAGATAAGTTCCTGGATAGCAACTGGTTTCTTGATGCATTTGAGACCTGGAGAAATGAAGGAATCATCATACTCGGCTTTAACGAACTGAAAAACAATAAATTAAATTCTCACCGTGCTAAAATCAATATTCAGATCACCAGCGGACTGGATTGGTTTAATGCAAAGCTAAAAGTAGGATTTGGCCCCAAAGAAGCTTCTTTGAAACAGCTTCACCGTGCCATCCGGAATAAGAGTAAATTTGTTCAGCTGGATGATGGCAGCATGGGAATTCTCCCTGAGGAATGGATGGAAAAAATTTCCGCTTACTTCCGTGCAGGAGAAATTGATGAAGAACTTTTAAAAATTCCGAAAATCAATTTTACGGAGGTGACGTCACTGTTCGAAAAAGAAATCCTGAGCAAAGAAATTCAGGAAGAACTTACTTCCTATTCCACAAAGTTTTCAAAGGTAAAAGACATTCCGGAAGTGACTATTCCTGTTGAACTGAAAGCAGAATTGAGAGATTATCAGCATGACGGACTGAACTGGTTAAATTTTCTTGACGAATTCAAATTCGGCGGATGTCTGGCTGATGATATGGGGCTTGGAAAAACCATCCAGATTATTGCTTTTATCCTTTCGCAAAGGGAGAAGCGAGGGCATACCACCAATCTGATTGTTGTTCCTACTTCCCTGCTCTTCAACTGGCAGGAAGAGATGAGCAGATTTGCACCTTCTGTAAAAGTTTTGCTTCATTATGGGGCAGACCGACCGAAAACAACAGCTCATATGCCTGATTATGAGGTAGTCCTTACCACGTATGGAATGCTGCTTTCGGACATTCAGTTTTTGAAAAATTTTAATTTCAACTATGTATTTCTGGACGAATCACAGGTGATTAAAAACCCTAATTCAGAAAGATATAAAGCCGCTCGCCTGCTTCAATCGAGAAACAGGATTGTACTGACTGGTACCCCTGTTGAAAACAGCACATTTGACCTTTACAGCCAGCTTTCTTTTGCCTGTCCCGGATTGTTGGGAAGCAAACAGTATTTTAAAGATATTTATGCCATTCCTATTGATAAATTTGAGTACAGTAAGCGTGCAGTGGAGCTTCAGCAAAAGATAAAACCATTTATCCTCAGAAGAACGAAGAAACAGGTTGCCAAAGAGCTTCCGGAAAAAACAGAAACAGTAATCTACTGTGAAATGAATACCGAACAGCGCAAGATTTACGATGCTTATGAAAAAGAACTCCGAGAATTCATTGCGGCTAATGATGATGATGATCTGAACAAAAATAGTATGCATGTCCTTACAGGCCTTACAAGGCTCAGACAGATATGTAATTCCCCAATTCTGATGAAAGAGGGGTATTCCGGTGAAAATGCTGTTAAAATCGAAATTTTGATGGAACAGATCCTTGGGAAGTCAAAAGATCATAAAATCCTTGTTTTCTCACAATTTGTAGGAATGCTGGATTTGATTAAAACTGAGCTGGAACGTCACAACATTCAGTTTGAGTATTTAACAGGGCAAACAAAAGACAGAGGAGAAAAAGTAGCTCATTTTCAGAGCAATGAAGACATCCGTGTATTTCTGATCAGCTTAAAGGCCGGAGGAGTTGGTCTTAATCTTACTCAGGCAGATTATATCTATCTTGTAGATCCGTGGTGGAATCCTGCAGCTGAAAATCAAGCCATTGACCGTAGCTACCGCATAGGACAGACCAAAAATGTAATTGCTGTAAGAATGATCTGTTCCAATACTGTTGAGGAAAAAATACTTACCCTTCAGAAAAAGAAAAAAGAACTGGCTCAGAATCTGCTTACCACCGACGGGAAGAAACTTCAGGGACTTTCTAAGCAGGATCTGATGAATTTACTGGAATCTGGCTCATAATACCGTCAAAATTCATTACAATAAAAAAAACCGACAGGTAGCGACCTGTCGATTAAAAAACAAAAATTGATATGGATATGATTTAGATATGATGTGTCTATTTTTTAATAATCTTTTCTATGACTGTTTTTTGATTTTTTGTTTTGATTTTGATCAGATAAGTCCCCGGAACAAAACTGTCCATAGAAACCGTCATAGAATTACCTTCCAGCATCTTTTGTCCGGACATGCTGTAAATTTCATATTTCTCCAATCCTTCTTTCATCTTGATCGTTACTGAACCTGATGTAGGATTCGGGTATAGCTGCACATTGGCTGAAGCCTCTTTTGAAACTTCTGATGTTGAAAGATTTTCAGGCTGAATTTTAAGGGTATAATCTTCTACCTGACCGATAAACCAACCTGAAGGACATGGAAGATTTTCTAAAGTTCCCATCCATGAATTAGATTCATAAGCTTTTACCAGCCTGAATCGGGTATCTCCCAGCTGTGCACCTGCCGGTATGGTGATATTGCCGGTTGTAACGCCAGATTGCTGACCAGGCACCGGATTTGAATTATCCAGATATCCCAGATTAAACATTTCATCAGTATCAAACTGATTATTATGGTTAAAATCAATATAAGCATAGGCTGATACAGTAGCCTGACCATGAGTGCCTCCTGTTACCGTTATCGGATAGGTATTTCCTCGGTTCACATTGAAAACAGTTGCTGTAAAGTTTTCAAGAACATCAGAGTTTCCGTCAAGCACGCTGTTTTTAACTGTTCCTGCAAATTCTACGGTGCTTATTTCGCTTACCGTAAGGCTTGTAATATTTTCAGTACCACAGTAAGGAGCCGGGAAATTGGCTGTATTTCCTATAATATTCACTGTATAATCTTCTGTCTGCCCTGCTCTTAAACTGATGTCACAGGCTGAACTGATGGAGTTTGCTGCTGCAGGATTTGAATATGCCTGAACATTGGTATTTTTAAGAACCCTCATTCTGGTACTCCCGTTGGCAGCATTTGCAGGGATTGCTATCGTATTATTAATCGTAAAAGCATTGGCTGGATTGGCAGCTTCCAGTCTTCCGATATAGAAGCTTTCTCCTGCATCATCGAAATTTCCATTCTGATTAAAGTCTATAAAAACTGCTACGTCACTCGGAAATGTACTTGAAGGGCCTTTTACAGATATTGTATAATTACTTCCGGATTGCAAATCTGTTGACATTGACGTAAAATTCTCATAGATTTGTGTATTCCCCGATTGTACAGGTGAGGTATTATTAATGCTTCCGAAAGTCACATTACTGATCATGTTGCTGTCAGCTCCATACTGAAAGGTTGGCATACAATACTGCATCTGTGCATTCATCAGCGAAACAAGTATAATGCCGGAAAGAGTAGTTATTTTCTTCATTTTCTTCGTTTAATTTCTTGGGACAAATTTATATTTATTTAGAATGAATAAAAATAACAATGTGATGATATTTGTCAGTTTAATAAAAATAAGCTGTTTTCAGTCTTATAGTATTTATTAAAAATTTTGATTTATCAATGGATAATCAATCTGTTACCAACGCAAAAGATCCTTCTCAAATTTAACTTCAAGAAAGATCTTTTTATTATAATCATTGAAATCTAAGATATTTTAGCTCTTCAAACCTATATTTTCGATAAGAACTGCGGAAGCTCCTCCTCCACCATTGCAGATGGCAGCAATCCCGTACCTTCCTTTTTCCTGGAGTAAAACATTCACCAAAGTGGCTATAATTCTGGCACCTGAAGCGCCAATCGGATGTCCTAAGGCAACCGCACCTCCATACACATTTACTTTATTCAGATCATATCCAAGGATTTTCTGATTGGATAAAATCACGGAAGAATACGCTTCATTAATTTCAAAATAATCAATATCCGAAAGATTAAGACCTGTTTGTTTCAGAAGTTTTTGAATCGCTATAGAAGGAGAAGTGGTAAACCATTCTGGTGATTGGGCAGCATCTGTATAGGCTATAATTCTAGCCAAAGGCTTTAGATTATGACGTTCTACAGCTTCAGAAGATGCTAATAGTATTGCTGCTGCGCCGTCATTCAGATTACTGGAATTGGCAGCGGTGAGTGTTCCGTCTGCTTCAAATGCAGGTTTCAACAGAGAGATTTTCTCAGGAATGAGTTTATCAATATCTTCATCTTTGTCAACGATTGTAGTCCCTTTTTTACCTTCAATCGATATCTGAATCAATTCATTATTGAATTTTCCATTTTCAGCGGCTTTCTGAGCTCTCTGATATGAAAACAAGGCGTATTCATCAAGTTCCTGTCTGGAAAGTCCGTATTTTTTCACGCCTAATTCGGCGGCACTTCCCATATGAAAATTGTTATACACATCCCACAGGCCATCTTTGATCACTCCGTCAGTAAGGTTGGTATCTCCCAGCTTTGTTCCCTGGCGTATTTTTACATAATGGGGAACGTTACTCATACTTTCCATACCTCCTGTCATAACGAGATCATCAAGTCCAAGCTGAATCTGCTGGGCTCCAATCATGGCTGATTTCATACCGGACGCACAAACCTTGTTGATAGTTGTAGCATCTTTATCAACAGGAATTTTAGCAAAAATAGCGGCCTGCCTTGCTGGCGATTGTCCTAGTCCTGCACTCAGTACATTTCCCATATAAACGCTGTCGATATGCTCCGGAGCAAGCCCAATACTTTCATACGCATTCTGAATGGCAAGAGCTCCCAACTGAGGCGCTGTAAATCCGGACAGGCTTCCCATAAAACCTCCAACCGGAGTTCGTTTTGCTGAAACTATAAATACTTCTTTCATAGATTTTATTTTTACAATATACTGATCGGTATATTACTGTTTTAAAAAAATCTTACTCTTCTGTAAGATTTTGTTTTTTTATGCTCTACTTAGCTGATCAAGTTTTTTCAGAAGCGTGGGTATTCTGTAAGTGCCGTGCATCTTTTCTACTTTCAGCTGAATTTCATCTACATTCATTCCTTTTGCTGTTACAAAAAGCGGTGTTTTACTTTCACCACGAAAAACACTTCTTCGCTGGGAATCCGGAGTAGTAAATTCATTTTTTGCAATTCCGACAATAGGACAATTTTCATTTAAAGCTTCATAAAGGTGCCCGCCCAAGCCAATTTTGCCGTCATTATCCAAAGTGACATATCCGTCCACAATGATAATGTCTTCTGGTCTTAATGTTATTTTCTTCAACAGGCTTACAATGCATGGTAACTCTCTTTTGTAAAAGGCTCCGCTTTCATATGCTGAATTTACAGAGGTATGTTCTATAAAAATTTCCACTTCTTTTTCAGAGGTCCAGTCTTCAAAGGCAATACACACGGTATTGGCATAATCTTCATAATAATAGGTATCGAATGCGTAAATCATATTTCTCTTTCTTAAAAAAACTCACCGAAATGCCACAAAATTCCAGACGGATCGTGTACAAAACATTCTTTTCCCCAATCCATGGTTCTTACAGGAGTAAGTCTTACATTCTCATATTTATCTGTAAGTCCCAGAGACAAAAGTTCCTTCCAGAATTCGTCGGTATTGGCAACTTCCATAAAAATCATGGTATTATCAATCCAGTCTTTTGCATAGTAATCCTGAAGATAAAAGCCTGTTTCTTCTCGTTTAAAAAGTGATAATTTAGGTTCCAGAATAACTTCTTCAAACCCCAGATCTCTGTAAAAGCTTCTGCTGATTTCAAAGTTTTGTGCTCCGATAAAAGGTCTGATAGATTTCAGTTTTGATGTCATAGTTTTTTATTTTTCCAGTTTTCAGAGGTCATTTCAAACTTGATTTCTCCTTTACCATGGGTTCCAGTTTCAATCCAGCCAGATTTTCTGTAAAATATTTCAGCTCTTGTTCCTGGTGATGTGCCTAGCCATACTGAATTTTTATTTTGCTGAAAATACCAATCCAACATGATGTCATGAAGTTTTCTACCGATTCCATGGTTTTCAAAATCAGGATGTACAAAGAGTGCCCAGATGTTATTTTCTTTCAGATCGGCAATAGAAAAACCAACAACCTGATTTTCTACCTCACATACCCAGCCCTTTCCTCTTTGAAATAAAAATTCCTCACAATCTTTATCGGTTACCAACCCCGGATCTGACAGCCTATTTTCTTTCACAGCATTTCTTACAATTTGTATCTGTGGAATGTCTTCCGGTTTTGCTTCTCGAATGGTCATTATTATTTTATATAAACAGTAAAGATATTTAATTCTAACGAAAAAGCCTGCAAAATTAAATTGCAGGCTTTCAGAATTTCAGAGATTCGTGATTATTTTCCCAGAAAAATATTTTTAACTTCTTTATGGAAGCTGTCTTGCCCTACTGCATTTCTTAAGGCAAAAAGGTCTTTCGCATCATTTCCTGCAATATATTTTAACTGAGCTTTATCATCGGTTACAGCTTCGTACACTACTTCGGCAATCTGCTCTGCACTTGAATAAGAAGCGCGTCTCTCAGGATCGCTAAAAACAGTATATATTT
Source organism: Chryseobacterium sp. 7 (assembly GCF_003663845.1). Classification (NCBI taxonomy): domain Bacteria; kingdom Pseudomonadati; phylum Bacteroidota; class Flavobacteriia; order Flavobacteriales; family Weeksellaceae; genus Chryseobacterium; species Chryseobacterium sp. 7. The sequence goes on along the minus strand of NZ_RCCA01000001.1, from coordinate 1,966,690 downwards.
TAGCAAACATCTCCTCATAGGCTTCATGTTTTGAAAGATCCAGACTTCTACCCGCAAAATCTGTATTGATACCGCCCGGAGCAACCGTTTTTACAGTAATACCAAAAGGTTCAAGCTCGTATGCCAAACTTTCGCTCCATCCTTCTACTGCAAATTTAGTAGCATGATATACAGAATTCATCGGGAAAGTAACGGATCCCCCAATAGACGTTGTAGAAATAAACATTCCCTGCCCTTTCTTACGGAAATGCGGAATAAAAGCCTGCGTAACCCTCATCACTCCCAATAAATTAGTGTTGATATTTCTGAAAATCTGATCTTCATCTGCTCCTTCAAACGGACCTGCCAAACCATATCCGGCATTATTGAACACAACATCTACATCAAATTTTCCATTGACTTCAGCAACAACTTGTTTTACCTGTTCACTGTTTGTCACATCAAGAGCCATTAAAGTCACATTAGGCAACTTACCCAGCTCTTCTTCGTTTTCAGGTTTACGCATGGTTGCAATTACTTTCCATCCTTTATCACAAAAAAGTTTTACAGCTGCTTTTCCTAATCCGGTAGAGGTACCGGTCATAAAAATTGTTCTCATTTGTTTACATTTTATTATTTAGAATGAATGTTCATTCCAAATTAGTGTTAAATTTTTTTATTCTTTTATCGCATCCCAGACCATTCTTAGCTGTTGCTCCAAATGCCCGTTCTTTTGATCTTCAGTGTTCATATTGAGTACCCAGCGGACATAATTGGTCAATGTGCCTCCCAGAAACTGTATAATAGCTTCCATACTTATTTCTTTAATGATCCCTTCTTTTTGACCTTTCAGGATAAGTTCTGTTACAGGTGAAAATTCTATACGCCCTTCTTCTCTTGTTTTTTCAGTAATAACAGGAGAATTCTGCATCTGATCCATAAAAAAGAAGAACTCCGGATTCTGGATATTGAAATTAATGAAAGCTTTGTAATAATTCAGAAAGGTAATTTTCAACGAAGATTCATTAGATTCCTGAATAACAAACTGTACTTCAACAGATTTTATATACAAATAAATAGCATTAATCAGCTCTTCTTTGGTAGAAAAATAATTATAAATAGTCCCCATTCCTGTACCAGCAGCTTTTGCGATTGCAGACATGGGTGTAGACTGTACTCCTTTCTCTATAAGGAGTTTCATAGCAGCAATAATTATCTGTTCTTTTTTATTCACTCTACAAAAATAAAAAAATGGAATGAACATTCCATTTTTTTATAGTTAAATTATTATTAAAATTTAATTATTTTCTGTCAACCACAATTCTTTCATCCCTGTTAGCAATGTCCCATGCGGTTGTAAAAACAAGCTGAGTTCTTTTTTCCAGCAGCTGATAATCAATCTTTTCAGGATCGTCGCCTGGTTTGTGGTAATCTTCATGAATACCATCAAAGAAGAATGCTACAGGAATATTATGCTTGGCGAAATTATAATGATCTGAACGGTAGTACAATTGTTCAGGATCATTCAAATCGTCATATTTATAATTGAGCTCCAGATTATTGGTTCTTTTGTTTGCGGCTTCGTTAATTACTTTAAGCTGAGAACTTAACATCTCAGAACCAATCACATAGACATATTGTTTTCCTCTGTTGGCAGGATCATCACGCCCGATCATATCAATATTAAGGTCAACAACAGTATTCGCTAGTGGGAAAACAGGATTTTCGGAATAATATTCTGAACCAAACAGTCCGTGTTCTTCTCCTGTAACGTGAAGGAAAAGAATAGATCTTTTAGGGCCTTTACCTGCCTTTTTAGCCTGCTGGAATGCTTTGGCAATTTCCATTACAGCTACAGTTCCGCTTCCGTCATCGTCTGCTCCGTTATATACTACTCCATTTTTGGTTCCTACGTGATCATAATGTGCAGAAACCACCACAATCTCGTCTGGTTTTTCACTTCCTTCAATAAAAGCTAAAATATTTTCTGAATCCGGAAGATTGCCACCTCCTCTTTGCTTCATGAATTCAGATGGTACTTTCTGATAATATGAGCCTAATGCTTTAGGGGCTGAAATTCCAAGGTTTTTATAGTAATTGATCATATACTCACCCGCCTTTTTCTGTCCTTTACTTCCGGTATCACGGCCTTCCATATCATCTGCCGCAATCACATAGAGATTTTTCTTTAAATCTGCGGCATTAATCTCTTTATAAGCATTGTTAAATGCTTTGCTGTGTTTGGTAGATACAGGATGAGAAGTGTTACCATTGGATATATTTGCCGTCCCGCAGCTGGTCATTACAGCCATAGTAAATAACGGTATAAGTATTTTTTTCATAAAGAATAAATTTCTTAAAAATAACAAATTTTATTGAATAGTAGCATCTATAAAATAGACAAGGAATGGCGAAATTCACAACAAAACTAACAATTCGTTAATTTTAAATTAAATATGATATTTAATTTTTATTATATTTGATTAAAATACAAAATAGGTGGATAAAATTTACGGATTTACTCATTATTCCTTTTTTACGGAAATGTCCGAACTGGCAATCAGGCACGGAAGTTTTGATCTTTCCCTTGGCCTTCCTGATTTCGATATTGATGAACGTCTTACCTTATTCTTAAAAGAAGCCGCTGAAAATAACACTCATCATTATGAACCGCTTGCCGGCAACCCTCTTCTTATTGAAAGTATCATACACTTTAATGCCAAACGAACTAACAGCATCAGCGTCACAAATAAAGAAGTTACGATTGTTCCCTGTGCAACCTTTGCTTTATATACTTCCCTCAAATCAATTCTGAATCAGAATGATGAAGTTATTATTTTACAACCTTCCTATTATACTTACGCACCTTCTGTTGTAATGAATGGCGGCATTCCGGTCTATTATGATCTGGAAACAGATTTTACGATCAATTGGGATATATTCAAAAATTGCATCACAGAAAAAACCAAAGCAGTCATCGTCAATTCTCCCCAAAATCCAACCGGAAAAGTATGGAAAGAAGAAGATTGGAACCAGTTGTATGAATTGATTAAAGACCGTGATATTTATTTAATTTCCGAAGAAATATATGATACTTACTGCTATGATGAAGCAGAACATTACAGTTCTTTTATTCATCCGGAGCTCAGGGAAAAGACTTTCTGTATTTTTTCTTTTGGTAAAATGTTTCATACTTCCGGATGGAAAGTGAGCTATATGCTGGCTTCTGAAGCTTTAACGGCTAGATTCCAGTGTCATCAGCAGTATATTTCTTACAGTGCCAGTGCTCCTGCTCAATATGCAATTGCCAAATACCTTGATGTATTTGATCCCGTAATCAATAAAGAAATTATGCAGCATAAAAGAGATATTTTTAATGAACTGATTAAAGATACTCCTTTACAGGTAGAACAAAAATCGGAAGGAAGTGTTTTTCAGGTTGTTAATTTCAGGGAAATTTCTAAAACGATGACAGATGTAGAGTTTTCAAAATGGCTTACGATTGAAAAAAAGGTTTCGTGCCTTCCTCTTTCTGCTTTTTATAATTCCAGAAACAGTTCTGATTATATCAGGTTTAGCTTTGCTAAAAAAGATGAGTTGATTATTCAGGCTTTGGACTACTTGAAAAGGAATCTTTGATATTTCTGCTGTTGTTTTTCCCACAGATCGCAAAGATTTTCACAGATGATTGTGGATATTTTATTTGTGCAGGTTTTATTTTTAAGGATAATCAATAAAAAAAGCACCGCCAAGGCGATGCTTTTCTACTTTTTTATTTGATTTTAAAGAGCAAGTACTCTCACATCAATTCTTCTGTTTTTTGCTTTACATTCATCAGTATCATTCGCTTCACATACAGGATGCTGTGATCCGTATCCTTCTGCTTCTATTCTGTCTCCGGAAATTCCTAGCTCAAGAAGTTTAAGTTTTGCTGTTTGTGCTCTCAGATTGGATAATTTGATATTGCTATCTTCATTACCACTATTATCTGTATATCCGCCCAGCTTTATTTTCAGATCCGGATAAGCATTTAAAATTTCTGCCAATGTATTCAACTGAAGTGCTGATTCTGCTTTCAGATCACTTGAGCCTGTTTCAAAATAAAGGTTTTCAATGGTATACCATTTATTAGGATCTAATGCAGATTTGTCTTTTTGCTTAACCACATTATAAAGCTGGTAAAGCTGGCTTCCGTCTCCAACGGCAATTGTTTTTCCTCCGTCCAGTTTTATTTTCTGAATATTTCCAGTTTCATATACAAAGTCTCCGCTTTCATTAAGGTGCCCTTTAATTTCTCCCGGAACAACAGTAATGATTTTCGTATCTCCATTTATACCTGTTGCAGCAGTAGTAATTCCTGTAAGACTTTCAATTTTAGCTTTTCTGTTCGCCTCAATCTTATCTTTATGTAAAACGGCCAAAGTAGGTGCAATAACCAAAGAAACAATTGACATTAATTTGATCAGGATATTCATAGAAGGCCCTGATGTATCTTTAAATGGATCTCCCACCGTATCTCCTGTTACGGATGCCTTATGGGGTTCTGAACCTTTGTAATAGGTCTGGCCATTGATATCAACACCTTTTTCAAAGGATTTTTTGGCATTATCCCAGGCACCTCCTGCATTATTCTGGAACATTCCCATCAATACACCACATACTGTAGCTCCAGCAAGGAACCCTCCCAACACTTCAGGTCCGAAGATAAATCCGATTAATAGTGGTGAAATGATTGCAATAGCACCCGGTAACATCATTTTTCTGATGGATGCATCTGTAGAAATGGCTACACATTTTTCATATTCCGGTTGTGCTTTTCCTTCCAGAATTCCGGGAATTTCACGAAACTGCCTTCTCACTTCTTCCACCATCGCCATGGCTGCCTGCCCTACTGCTGTAATTGCCAATGATGAGAAGATAAACGGAATCATTCCTCCTACAAATAATCCGGCAAGAACGTCCGCTCTGTAAATATCAATACCGTCTATACCTGCAATTCCTACAAACGCTGCAAATAAAGCCAATGCCGTTAAAGCAGCTGAAGCAATTGCAAATCCTTTTCCAGTGGCTGCAGTTGTATTTCCTACAGCATCCAAAATATCTGTTTTTTCACGTACTTCTTTAGGAAGTTCGCTCATTTCGGCAATTCCTCCTGCATTATCTGCGATGGGACCAAAAGCATCAATGGCAAGCTGCATTGCTGTAGTAGCCATCATTCCCGCTGCGGCAATAGCTACTCCGTAAAGTCCGGCACACAGATAAGAACCATAGATTCCTCCTGCCAGCACAATAATTGGAAGTAAAGTAGATTCCATTCCTACGGAAAGGCCGCCGATAATATTAGTTGCATGCCCTGTGGAAGACTGTCTTACAATACTGGAAACCGGTCTTTTCCCCATTGCGGTATAATATTCTGTGATGATACTCATTAAAGTTCCTACTACCAATCCTACCATAATAGCTCCGAATACTCCCATTTTAGTAAATTCATGGCCTCTGAGAACCATTTTTTCAGGAAGGATATACGTTACAAGAAAGTAAGAGGCAATGGCGGTGATCACAATACTTCCCCAGTTTCCGAGGTTTAAAGCATTTTGAACACTGGAAGTGGATGAACCTTCATTATCATTAATTTTTACAAACAAAGTTCCGATCATGGAAAATATAATTCCTGTTCCAGCAATCAACATCGGTAAAAGAATTGGGGCAAAACCTCCGAATGCATCATCAGAAATTGTTTCTCTACCTAACACCATCGTTGCCAAAACTGTTGCCACATAAGATCCGAAAAGGTCGGCTCCCATTCCTGCAACATCTCCTACATTATCTCCCACGTTATCTGCAATCGTCGCAGGGTTTCGGGGATCATCTTCCGGAATTCCTGCTTCCACTTTTCCCACAAGGTCAGCCCCTACGTCTGCAGCTTTTGTATAAATACCGCCTCCTACTCTTGCAAAAAGCGCGATAGATTCTGCTCCAAGAGAAAATCCTGTAAGAATTTCAATTGTTTGTTCCATTTCGTGCGAGTCTACTGTGGCTTCTGGGGCAAAAATTTGTTTAATAATCAGAAATAAAGCTCCTAAACCTAAAACAGCTAGTCCGGCAACGCCCATTCCCATTACGGAACCTCCAGTAAAAGAGACTTTAAGGGCTTTTGACAGTGACGTTCTTGCAGCTTCTGCGGTCCTCACATTCGCTTTAGTTGCGATTTTCATTCCGATGAAACCTGCTGATGCAGAGAAAATAGCTCCAACAGCAAAAGCAATTCCGATACTCCAGTGCGAGTTAGCATTTGTAGATCCCATCACTGCCAGTAAAATGGCGACTACTACAACAAAGTACGTTAAGATTTTGTATTCAGCCTTTAGAAAAGCCATTGCACCGTCTGCAATATGGCCGCTGATTGTTTTCATCTTTTCATTTCCGGCATTCTGTTTATTAACCCAGTTGCTCTGAAGAAATGTATAAAGCAAAGCTACGACACCAAAAATTGGCACTAACATAAATAGATCCATAGTTTAATATTTTTTTGGTAATAGAAAATTAAATATAATAAATAATTACCATCAAAGCGTTAAAAATTTTAACAGTATGACGTTTATCATCAAAAAAAATAAAAATACGGTAATGGAATAACAGGGATCTAAATCTATTAAAAACGGTACTGAATAAAGGTTTCAGAGAAATTACCGACAATAAAATCTTTTGAATAATTTAAACTGTGGGATTGTAATAAACGAATAAAGAGTTCTTTCAGAGATGAGATTGCTTCACATTGTGTTCGCAATGACATTTAAAAAAGGGTAAACAGAAATCTGTCTACCCTTTTTATATTGAATTAAGAGAATATTATCCTCCGAATTTATCTGCATAGTCTGTTTGAGAAGCTTTAATCACTTTTCTTGCGTGCTCAGCTCCGTAAACCTCCTGGATTCTGCATTTTGCTGGTTCATCCGGTAAGTTTTTATATGTAAGGAAGTAGTGCATTAATCTTTTTACTTCTGCTTCCGGTAATTCAGTAATATCTCTGAAATGCCCGAAAGCGTGGTCATTAATCATTACTGCTACAATTTTATCATCAGCTTCACCTCCGTCAATCATCTTGAAACCTCCGATTGGAATAGCTTCCATTAATAAACCTCCTGCGTGGATGTTGTGAGAACTTAAAACACAAATATCAAGCGGGTCATGATCTCCCATAGTAACATCAGTAGCTCCTGATTCTACAGCCAGTCTCATCACTTCTTTATCACAGTATGTTCTTGGAACAAAACCGTATAAAGCCGGGATAATGTTAGAGAATTTCTGCGGTCTGTCTACCTTTAAATATCCTGTTTCTTTATCTACTTCATATTTAATAGTATCTGAAGGAACAATTTCCACAAATACGTTTACAACATTTGGCGCATCTTCTCCTGCAGAAATTCCGTGCCATGGATGTGCTTTAAAATTTGGAATCATTATTTATCTGTTATTTTTTAAGTTATTATTAAAATTTCTTTTCTTAGATCTTCTATAGTTTCAGCAATATAATCGTTGCTTTCCATATAGTTCATGATGAAAATCGTTTTGAATTCATCCAGCTGAACCTCTCCTTTCAGCCCGTCATAGGTTTTGTGAAGAAGGTCTATAATTGCGTTTTTCGAGTCTACGATATTTTTCCAGGAATTTTTTGTGATGTATAACTGCTGTGAAGAGTTATATTCAAATTCTTCGTTAATGGTCTTTTCTGTAAGGAAAATAAACTCATGAACGGCAAGATCCCTGTCAAATCTCTGAATGATGTTTGACGGTTTCATTCTGTCCAGAAACAAGGTCATCCTTTCATAAGAATGCGCTTTATTCTCTGAATTTGACTTCACACTGAGTAATTTGATTTCCTGATTCTTAAGGGTAATGTATGAGTGTACAAATTGTCTAAGCAAAACCAGAAAAGGAATTGCAATAATTAATGCAAATGCATATGGTAAATATCCTGAAAGACTCGTCATAATTTTAGACTGCAAAATTACTAATTATTTTCCGTCTTCTAAAGAGTTTTTAAATATATCCACTCTAGAACTTTGTATATATATTAATGCCAGTATAATGATAAGATAAAAGCCCAGCATCATTCTGTTTACCAGAGACGGAAAAACAAGAAATCTTAGCATCACTGTGACATAAATAATTGCAAAAAACAATACCTGAGCCTGGTTCTTTTTGCTGTAAAGGGAAAATTTATTAGCCAGAATAATAACAATAAAGATCAGCAGAAGCGGAAAGAATGAACCGTTAAACTCCAGCATTATATTGCTCTTAATAAAATGAATATACTCTGAAAAGGAAAACGGATCCGGATTTGAAACAGGATAAATCTGAACTTTAGTAAACTGGTTCATAAAAAGTGTAGACCATGCCACCTGATTAAAGGCCTGTATTAAAGCGAAAGAGAGAAACAGATATCCATATGATAGCAATAATGGAGCTGTTTTCACCTCTAGTTTGTTTCTGTAAAGATAAATCAGACCATACAGGAATGAATAGAAAATAAAGTATTCCGGTCTTGTAAGTATACACAGCATGGCGAAGATTCCTGCAAGAAAGAAATTTTTTCTGATTAAAAATACGTAGAAGCTCAAAAGAAGCAAAAGACATGATAAAGTATCGGCAGAAACATGTCTTGTGGATTCCGGAAGAGGTTTGAACATCGAAATTAAAATAACTATAATGAAGGCCAGGCTATAATTTTTCAGGATTTTTATCAGAAAGCTGAAAATTAAGATCAGGATGAGCGCATAAGAAATAATTGAGATTAAAGAGGTTGAAGCAGACGCACTGAAACCCATTTTAAAGAATGACCAATTGATAAAATTATAAAAAGGTTTTACTACAAAAAGCTGTAGTTCTTCTTCGTAGGCTTTGGGATTTTGTGATATAATTTTATAGTAAGTGCTCTCCCCTTTTGCTACTTCTTCCACCATTGGATCTACAGGGCCTAATCCTGCAAAATCAGGATTCTTTTCACGCAGCTCATCATATACCGTCTTATGAATTTCTTCTATCTTCATATCGGGATATTCCGTTTTATAAATAAGCCCCATATACGCTTCCATATCAGTATTGTAATAATGGTGGGTATACAGATAGTATGACATAAAGCATACATAGATTGAAAATATAAAAACAAGAATATTTCCCCTTTTTTTCATACATGGTATTATAAGAATGCAAATGTAAAAAAACTATCTTTTAAATCTCTATTCTTATAAAAAGCTTTTATAATAAAGCAAAACTTCTATTAAAGTTCAAATAATGCAGGTCTTTGGGTCACTTCATGATAGCAGACACTATTTTCATCAAAAAAATGATATACAAGACTCTTTCTCGTTTTGTTTTTGTCTGTATGAGGTTCTCCTCCGTGAAGAATATTGGCATGCCAGATGAGTAAATCTCCTTTTTTGGCTTTAAAGATTTCTTTTTTCAAGCCCAGCTCTTTTACCTTATCCTCAAGGAATGTTTCATAAGCTCTGTAACTTTTCTTTCCGATTTTTAAGGCTGTTCCTTCATTATCATAATCAGAATTCAGGAAATACGGTAGTTTATGGCTTTTAGGAATATAATGCAGCGCCCCATTGGTCTCATCTACATCTTCTAAAGCTATCCAGACTCCCAGCAGCCCTCCCAAAGGATAAGTCGTCATGTGAATACTGTCTGAGTGCGTTTTTTGCTGGCTTCCGTTAATAAAGTTGATACTTTGGAAAAGCTTGGATTTTCCGTCCAGTAAAACAGATAAAAAGTCAAGTAATTCTTTATCGCTTCCAATATTCTTAATAATTTCCGAGTGATGAATGGCAAACATCAGCTTTCCTCCGTAAATAAACTTTAATGTACCATCTTTCATCAGATTATCAATTTCCGTATTGATTTGATCTGCCGTTTCCGGTGTCAGGAAGTTTCTCAGAATCATATAGCCCTGATCGTCATACTGAAGAGCACTTTCTTTATTCTCTTCTGATAACTTTTTAAAAAAGGGAGTTTCTGTAAGTTTTGAATAATCTACTGCTCTATTGCTTGCAGGAAGATGGGCAAAATCTTTACTTGAAATACTTGAAAAATAGTTTTTATTGATTCCGTATTTTTTATATAATGGAATATTATGCTTCAACTTATTCTTTTTAAACAGGTTATAAAGCATGTATGATAGTTTGTACTGACGAATCTGTTGTAACATAACTGTTTTACTAAGGATGTTATAAAGTTACGGAATAATACTTAATTAGAACCAATCTAAACAATACTTTTCATCATAAAAAGGATTTCCCTCGGATAATAAGATACCCTAACTTTTTAAAAAGGTTTTTTTTTGAATTTTCAATAATTCCATAAGGTCTCAGCTCCGGACGAAATCCTCTGAAAAACTCTTCAATATTGGGTAGTTCTCCTCCTTCAAAATCGAAAATATGAGTTCCTATATTTTCTTTAAGAATATGATCAATCAATACAGAAGCACCTGACAGTTTCACGTAATCTTTATCGTTAAAATTACCCAGAAGTGCTACCATATTACAGTCTGTATACGTTGCAATAACATTGATGATCTTATTTTGATAATAAAAAGCGGTAAATTTCAGATAATTCGACTTGTGAAAACTTTCAAAAATTCTCATGAATTCTCCCAGGTCATCATCTTTACTAAGTCCTATTGTATTTCTTTCAATAAAAGCTTTCCCTTTATCAAAACAAATCGTTCTAATTTCTGACTGTTTTAAAACTTCTTCATCCAGCCTAAGTTTTCTTTTTCTTTTGGGAGAATATCTGGCGTACACTTTTTCATAAGTATCAGGATACATTATAAAATTTTTCTTGATTCTGATCTTGGTACGAAGCTGATTTACATCATTGAACGGATATGCCCTGATCATGTAATTTTTATTAAGATATTCTAAAAATGCTTCATTAAGATCAAGATTATCTTTCCCGGAAAACACACCAAGCTGCTGACAAAGCTTCGGATTGTGAACTATTTTCATTCCGTATTTTCTTACAAACGGAACAGGCATTACAGCTTCATAATCTTTATAGACAAGAATTTCCCACGGCATTGTTGAAGTAGTATCTAAAAAATCTTTTGTAGCAGAATATTTTCTTTGTTCGGAATTTTCTAAACATTGAGCATATTTTACAAAATCAATTTCATGGTATTTCAATCTTCTAATCATAATAATCCTTCGTCCGAGAAACTAAAATAGGAATCCTGTGTCACAATAATATGGTCTAAAAGCTGGATATTTAAAGTATTTCCTGCTTCTTTTATTTTTTGTGTGATGTTAATATCTTCCCGGCTAGGTTTTAAACTTCCAGAAGGATGATTATGGGCAATGATGATACCCGTTGAAAAATGATCCAGTGCTGTTTTATAGAGAACTCTTATATCTACAATAGATTGACTTATCCCTCCGTGTGTCAACTGAGAAAAATGAATCACTTTATTGTTATTATTCAGGAAAATAGCCCAGAATTCTTCTGTTCTTAAATCAGAAAGCTGGTTTCTAAGAACAACATAAGCATCATGACTGTTACCAATGATTGTTTTTTCCGGAATTTCCTGTACTGCTCTTCTCCTTCCGATTTCCAGAGCTGAAATAATTGAAATGGCTTTTGTTTCTCCAATACCTTTGAATTTCATCAGATCTTTAGCAGAAAGTAAGCTCAATTGATGCCAGCTGTTATTCACAGAAGCCAAAATCTTCCGTGCCAGCTCCAGGGCATCTTCTTCTCTATTTCCACTTCCCATAATAATAGCCAGCAGTTCAGAATCAGAAAGTGAGCTTTTGCCTTTCTGCAAAAACTTTTCTCTGGGTCTGTCATCTTCGGCAAGGAGTTTTATGGCCATGGGAAAAAAATTATAGATGAAAGTTATTAATAAAAAGCATATAGAATTATCGGTTTCTCGGACTTATCAAGGTATTTTGATGTTTCTTTAAAAGCATTTGCTGAAAGCATTGGGCATCCTAAGCTCAGGCATACCGGTGTCTGAGATTCTACATCCGGAATGCATCCGTAAGAATGAAGAACAATTGCCCTTTGCATGGCATTACTGTTACTAGAATCAAGACCTTTTAAGCGGTATGCTTTTCCGAATTTCCCTACGTAGCTTTCCCCAATGGCATACTTTCCAAGGGATGACTGGTAGGAACCTTCCACATTACTAAATTTCAAAACATTCGATTCCGGAATAACAGAGCCTGAGCCATGAGATACAACAGCCTGTTGTACAATGGTATTCTTTTTCAAGTTATAAATAAAGTAACGGTATTTCCCAGAAGGTATCTTAAAATTGATAAAAACAGCCAGTTCCTGATTGTATTCTTTCCCTTTTATATAGTTTTTTATTTCCGAGACTTTAGCCTGAGGCAAATTTAATGTGTTCAACTGCTGGGATTCAGCTTTTGAACAGGAAATTAAAACTAAAAAAAGAAAAATAAAGTGTTTCATCATCTGGTGCTGTATACTTTTATTCTATAATCATTCCGTCTTTCATTACTAATTTGCGGTCTGTAATTTCTGCAAGATTGGGGTTGTGGGTTACAATCACAAAGGTTTGGTTGTATTTGTCTCTAAGATCAAAAAACAATCTGTGAAGATCATCTGCATTCTTAGAGTCCAGGTTTCCTGTAGGCTCATCAGCAAAAATAATTTTTGGAGAATTGATTAAAGCTCTCGCTACAGCTACTCTTTGTGCTTCTCCACCCGAAAGCTGATTCGGTTTATGATTAAGCCTTTGTTCTATCTTTAAATCTTCAAATAAAGCATATGCCTTTTCAAGAGCTTCTCTTTCATTGGCTCCGGCAATTTTTGTTGGAAGCAATACATTTTCCAGTGCTGTAAACTCCGGAAGAAGCTGATGGAACTGAAATACAAAACCTATATTCTGATTTCTGAATTTCGACAGCTGCTTATCATTCATATTAATAAATGATTCTCCTGCTATTTCAATTTCAGTATCATATTTATTTGACTGGCTTGGATGATCCAAAGTTCCTAAAATCTGCAGCAACGTAGATTTACCTGCTCCAGATTCTCCTACGATAGAAACCACCTCTCCCATTTTGATATGAATATCAACTCCTTTCAGTACTTCTAAATTCCCATAAGATTTATGGATATTTCTTGCTTTAATCATGATTCAAAAATACTAAATTGCCTTCAAATAAAAAACCGCTTTTTGAAGCGGTTTATATTTTATTTTACTTTTATTGGTATTAGATTTTCCTAATCTATTTATATTAGTCTTTTCCGTTAATTTTTTTAATTATTTCGGTCTTATCTTTTAGGTAAAAAATGATATTTTCTTTTTCTAAACCTAAAAGGTTTGAGGTAGCTATCTGTATTTCAGCTTGCCAGAAAGTAAAAAACCTCCCGAGTTGGGAGGTTTTATTATTTTCAAATTCAGAAAAATTACAGTAACAATGTTAATGGACTTTCTAAATAAGTTCTTAATGTTTGCAGGAACTGAGCACCTGTAGCACCATCTACCACTCTATGGTCACAAGCTAATGAAAGCTTCATGGTATTTCCAACTACGATCTGACCATCTTTAACGATTGGTTTCTCGATAATTGCTCCTACTGAAAGGATTGCAGAGTTTGGCTGGTTGATGATACTTGTAAACGTTTCGATTCCGAACATTCCTAAGTTGGAAATAGAGAATGTAGATCCTTCCATTTCGTTAGCCTTAAGACCTTTGCTCTTAGCTCTTGAAGCCATATCTTTTACGGATGCAGAAATCTGAGTATACGTCATCTGATCTGTATTTTTCAACACTGGAACTACCAATCCGTCCGGAATAGCTACTGCTACACCAATGTTGATATTCCCTCTGTGGATGATCTTATCACCAGCCCAGCTTGAATTTACCTGAGGGTGTTTTCTTAAAGCAATTGCAGTTGCCTTAATGATCATATCGTTGAAAGAGATTTTAGTATCTGGTAAAGAATTGATTTCTTTTCTTGCCTCAATAGCTTTATCCATATTGATCTCCACCATCAGATAGTAGTGAGGTGCAGAGAATTTACTTTCAGAAAGACGTTTTGCAATGATATTTCTTACTTGTGAATTTTGAGTCTCTGTATCTTCTCCCTGTACGAAGTTCACTGCAACAGGAGCAGCGCTTGCTGCAGGAGCTGAAGCAGCTGATTTCGCAGCCGGCTGATAGTTTTCAATATCTTTTTTAACGATTCTTCCATTTTCACCAGATCCCTGAACATTGTTGATATCAACCCCCTTATCCTGAGCCATTTTCTTAGCCAGTGGAGAGATTGCAACTCTGTCAGAAGATGAAGAGCTGGCAGCCGGAGCCGCTTTTTCCTCAGCTTTAGCTTCTGGTTTTTGTTCAGTTGGTTTTTCAGCAGACTGAGCAGCAGCTTTTGGAGCACCTACAGCGGAAACATCAGTTCCTACAGGGCCAATAATTGCCAATACTGAATCTACCGGAGCAGCACCTCCTTCTTCTACCCCTTGCTTCAATAGTACTCCATTGAATTCAGATTCGAAATCCTGTACTGCTTTATCTGTTTCGATCTCAGCAAGAAGGTCACCTTCTTTTACTGTATCGCCTACATTTTTATGCCATTTAGCTACTTTACCTTCTGTCATTGTATCAGAAAGTCTAGGCATTGTAATAACTTCTACTCCAGCCGGAATTTCTGTTGCAGCAGGAGCAGCAGTTTCTGCTTTAGGCTCTTCTTCTGATTTTTTTTCTTCAGTTGCAGCAGCTCCACCTGTTAATCCTGAAATATCTTCTCCTTCATTCCCGATAATAGCCAAAACAGTGTCTACAGCAGCAGCGCCTCCTTCTTCTACACCTACGTATAAAAGGGTACCTTCTATTTCAGATTCGAAATCCTGAACTGCTTTATCAGTTTCAATTTCAGCTAAAATATCTCCTTCTTTTACTTTATCTCCTACTTTTTTATGCCATTTTGCCACCTTACCTTCCGTCATAGTGTCGGACAGGCGGGGCATCGTAATTACTTCTGCCATAATCTATATTGATTTGAGATTCGAGATTTGAGATTTGAGATTTCAGAAATTTCAAACGTCAAATTTCAAATTAATTTTTATTTTTTAGTTTTCTAATTTGTCTAGGAACGGATAATCTTCCTGAGCATATACATACTCGTAAACTTTTTCAGCATCAGGATATGGAGAGTTTTCCATAAATTCGATACACTCTTCAACGAAGTCTCTAGACTTGTTGTCCATAGCTTCCAATTCTGCTTCTGTAGCCCATCCGTTTTCTAAAATTCTGTGTTTTACAAGCTCAATTGGATCATCATTTTTATGAATAGCCACTTCTTCTTTAGATCTGTATGGCTCAGCATCAGACATAGAGTGTCCTCTGTAACGATACGTTCTTGCTTCAATGAATGTAGGACCATCTCCTCTTCTTGCTCTTTCAATAGCCTCATAAGCAGCTTCAGCCACTTTTTCAGGATCCATTGCATCTACTGCAAGGCAAGGCATTTCATATCCTAATCCTAATTTATAGATATCTTCGTGGTTGGCAGTTCTTTTTACAGAAGTTCCCATTGCATATTGGTTGTTTTCTACAACAAATACTACAGGAAGTTTCCAGTTCATTGCCATGTTGAAGGTCTCGTGTAAAGAACCTTGTCTTGCAGCTCCGTCCCCAAAGAAACAGATGTTCACTGCTTTTCTGTCGAAATATTTATCTGCGAAAGCAATACCAGCTCCCAAAGGAATTTGTCCTCCAACGATACCATGTCCTCCGTAAAAACGGTGTTCTTTACTGAAAATGTGCATAGATCCACCCATACCTCCGGATGTACCTGTAGCTTTACCACAAAGTTCTGCCATGATTCTCTTAGGATCTACTCCCATCGCCATTGGATGGATGTGGCATCTGTAAGCAGTAATCATACTATCCTTTGTAAGATCCATTGCATGAGTAAATCCGGCAGGGATAGCTTCCTGACCGTTATACAAATGTAAAAAACCTCTGATCTTTTGTTTTAGGTAAAGAGAACGGCATTTGTCTTCAAACCTTCTCCACATTGTCATATCTTCATACCACTGCAGGTATACCTCTTTAGAAAATTCTTTCATGTGTTAGCTCTTGCTTTTTTATGATGAAATAGTTGAGCAAAATTATGAAAAAAACTTTGTTTTTATTCTATACCTATATAACTTTTCGTTTTTTCTGTAAAATCTATTTGCGGGCTGAACGGATTATTCTTAATTTTCGAGCCTTCGGAAGGCTTTCAAAATAGCTTAGCTACTGTTATTCTTCTTTTATAAAGCATATTGAAAAGGCCTATTTATCTGACTTTTACAATACCATTTGCGAACCAGAAATATCACAAATTCATTCTACTTTTCCCCTTTCTCCTTTTATCTTTAATTATTGTTAACATACCTTTTGGGTATTTTATCAGCTCATTTTTATGAGAAAAGTTTCTTTTTTTACAGCTTCGTTTCTACTTTATAAAAGAATTTAATCATCCATTAAAACCAATATGCTTTTTTCAGAAAACACTTAATGGACAACTATTTAATTCATTCATACATTCATTCCATTACTCTGCTGTTGCTTGTTTTTTGAGGTTATAATGGTATATTTGGTTTTTAAACTAGATTATGGAAGAAAAGCAGTCTTCATTACTTCATAAAGTTTCAAAAGTCATTTCTGACTTTTTTAATCCGTTGGTTTCTCTGATCATATTTTTTGTGTACATGAGTATCAGGAAATACAGTCTCCAAGATTCTATTCTTTATTTTCTTCCTATATTATTAATGGTCATTGTTCCAGTTGTTATATGGCTGATATGGAATGTGAAAACCGGAAGATATACCAATATGGATGTCTCTAACCGGGTTCAGAGAAAAACATTATATATATTTATTGCGGTTTGCGTGATCGCTTATCTTGCCTTTAATTATATTAAAAATGGATATATTGATCTGGTCATGCTGTTTATTTTGGTTCTTCTCTTTGCCCTTCAGATCAGCAATCTTTTTATCAAAAGTTCTATGCATACGGCGTTCAATGTATTTGTAGCAGCATTATTTTTTACCCTAGATTGGAAAATGGGTCTGGCATGGCTGGGGATTGCTATTTTAGTTGGAATTACCCGTATTATTTTAAAAAGACATACCGTAAAAGAAGTATTTATGGGGGCTGGAATAGCTTTTCTGGTATCTTTTATCTATCTTTATTGCAATATTCAATTTCAACATTAGAATACTCTATGAAAATAAATCATCTTACTGCCGCAGAAGAAAACTTTATGAAACTGTTTTGGAAAATGGAATCTTTCTATCTGAAGGACGTTATGGAACAGCATCCGGAACCGAAACCACACCAGAATACCGTTTCCACTTATTTGAAAATATTAGTTGAAAAAGGCTATCTGTCTACTGTAAAAGAAGGAAGAATCTTCAAATATACTGTACTTGTTCCTTTGGAGGGGTATAAAAAATTCCTGTTAAAAGAACTTTCACACAACTTTTTTAATGATTCCGGGAAGGAAATCCTGGAGCTTTTATTAAGTGAAAAATTAATTTCCCAGGAAGATATGAAAGGTCATTTTGATCTTAAAATTGAAATAAAACCGGCAAAAATTGAAGTACCTAAATTTGAAATTGCCGAAGAAATCTTAAGTCCGAAAAAAGAAAAGAAAACTAAAGTAAAAGAAAAGGACAAGGATAAAAAGAAGAAAAAGAAAAAGGATTAGTCTAAATCTTAAAAACACCAAATCATGAAAACAAAATTCCAGGAAACTCTGAGCCGGGCCAATGAAGTCATTTTCCGATATCCTATGATTCTGGTAATGGCTTTATTAGCTTCTATAGGTACTATATGCATTATTGAAACCGAGCAGAATGATGCTATGTCCTATATAAAATTCACCATTTGCAGCTGTCTCGGGATTTCATTGATGTTTGCCCTAAAGATGTTCTCACAGAGAATAGGAAAAGAATTGCTCTTACATCTCGGTGGTATTCTCTTTCTTATCGGATTCTATTTTATTCTGCCGGATAAAAAAAATAATTTCACGGAAGTTTACGCTTATACCATTGCTGTTACCGCGCTACTCTCCCATTTATTGGTTTCTTTTGTTCCATTTCTGGAGAAAAACAGAGAGCTTAGCTTCTGGCAGTATAACAAAAACCTTTTTGTCAATATCTTTCTTACTGCTGTATTTACAGGAGTTTTAACAGGTGGTGTTGAATTAGCAATTCTGGCTATTGATAAACTTTTTGATTTTAATTTCCATGACAGAATTTACAGAGATACATTCTTTGTTCTGGCTATTTTCGGGAGCAGTTTTATTTTTCTTTTATTTAATGATAAAGGACTTACCAATCTTGAAAAAGACGGAACCTATCCTGTTGTTTTAAAGTTTTTCACTCAGTTTATTCTAATTCCGTTGCTGCTTATTTATGTAGCTATTCTTTATTTCTATTCAGCTAAAATATTAATCAACTGGCAGCTGCCAAGAGGCTGGGTTTCTTACCTTGTTTTAGCTTACAGTGTTGTGGGAATTCTGGCATTATTGCTGGTACATCCGTTAAAAGAAGAAAATGCGAAATCCTGGGTTAAAATATTTTCAAAGGCATTCTATTATACCATTGTTCCTTTAATTGTATTACTTTTCACAGCTATTTTTACCAGAATTTTAGAATACGGTTATACAGAACCAAGATATTTTGTTCTTCTGCTTGCATTGTGGCTGCTGAGTATTGTCGTTTATTTTATTTTTGGCAGAAAGCCAAGCATCAAGTTTATTCCGATCAGCTTATTTTTGTTTGGAGCTTTTGCGTTGATTTTCCCCTATCTGAATGCTTTCAGTGTCGCAAATAGAAGTCAGAAAACGCAATTAATGAACATTCTAAACCAGAATCAGCTTATGAGTGCCGGTACAATTAATTTCAATAAAAAAGTTACTGATACCATCCGTAACGAAATTGCCGATAAATTTGAATTTCTGGCTGAAAGAAAACAAAATAAATTTTTATCTACCTTACTCAACGAAAAAGATCAGGCCGAATTAGCAAACAATACTGCAATCGGAGCATTTTATAGTATAAGATATGATATACAGAATAAATTCTCAGATGTAAACGTCACTGTAAAAAACAGGGCATACGAAATGAACAGACTGGTTCTTGTACCAGAAAAACAGGCTGTAGAGCTCGGAAATTATCAATATTTAATTTCTTACCACCGCTATAGCAGAGATCCGCAAAAACTGAATAACGATGAGTTTGAGCTTAAAGATCAGCTGACTGATGAGTCCTCACTAAAGCTAACATTAAATTCTAAAGAAGAAGTAGATTTCGGACCACAGATTATAAAACTGTTTGAAGAAAATAAAAACAAAACCGGAAATGTAAAAGTTCCTGAGATAACTATGGAATCTGATTTGGGTAAATATCATGTTAAACTTATTTTCAGTGAAATTACCCGGGAGAAATATTCTGAACAAGATACAGCCAGCATTTATTACGAAAGTGTTTATATATTGATAAGATTGAAATAAAATAAGGCTATCGATGAGATAGCCTTACTTTGTTTTTATCTATTGGAGAAATAGTCTCCTAAAATAAATTCCATAAAAAAGCGGCTTTTAAGCCGCTTCGTATTTTTTACCAACGGTTTCCTCCGCCGTTACCTCCACGGTTGTTTCCACCACCGTATCCACCACCGTTTCCACGGTTGTTTCCGTAACCACCACCTCTGTTGTTGTCAAAGCTTCTTCTTGGCTTTTCTTCTCTTGGCTTAGCTTCAGATACGTTTAAAGTTTTTCCGTTAAATTCTTTTTGGTTAAGAGCTTCAATAGCTTGCTGTCCTTCTTCATCACCCATCTCTACAAAACCGAAACCTCTGGAACGACCAGTTTCTCTGTCTGTAACGATTTTAGCTGATGATACGTCACCAAATTCTGCGAATAGATCGTGCAACTCATACTCTTTAGTTGCGTAATTGATGTTTGAAACAAAAATGTTCATTTTAAAATAAATTAAAAAATTAATAAAAATTTGGTATATAAAAGAAAAACAACATAAATTAATGAACAAATATTGATTCCAAATATAAACGTATGCAAGATACAATTAAAAATTTCAAATCAAAGCTTTTTTTAAATATTTCTCACATTATGTTGAATCCAAATACCCAAATGGGAAATAAAATCAATTTAATACACTAACTATCAATTAGTTAAACATGAAAACATTTTATCATAAAATTAGTTAAAAATTAACAACAAAACCCAAGTCTAACCATTCACA
Organism: Chryseobacterium sp. 7; assembly: GCF_003663845.1. Taxonomy (NCBI): domain Bacteria; kingdom Pseudomonadati; phylum Bacteroidota; class Flavobacteriia; order Flavobacteriales; family Weeksellaceae; genus Chryseobacterium; species Chryseobacterium sp. 7. The sequence goes on along the minus strand of NZ_RCCA01000001.1, from coordinate 1,946,413 downwards.
ATCAAGCTGATAAGATTGAAAATATTATTATTACGATCTTCCTTATTGTCCCGTTCTTCATGAAATCTTAAATTCCAAGCCAAAATATGAAACCACACACCACAAATTATACCAACACACTCATTGAAGTTGCCGAAGACTGTCCTGTCTCCCAGGCACAGATTCCTCCTGAAAAAAAACAAAAAACATTGGCCAATCTTCAATATGAGAAAATTATAAGAGCCTGTTTAAATTTTCGTAGAAAATTTTGTTAAGAGGCTTTCAGAGGTTGGATATTTGAAAAAAAAAAATGAAATACCCAACCGATTTAACTGAAAACCAGTGGCAATATATAAAGAAAACGATGAACCTAAAAGAGAGAAAGAGAAAATATCCTCTTCTTTTGATTTGGAACTCCTTAATGTATTTGATAAAAACAGGTTGCCAGTGGCGTATGCTTCCTAAAGATTTCCCCAAATGGCAATTGGTTTATTACTATTATATCCGTTGGACGGAGTTGGGATATTTTGACTTAATTCTAGAAAAGCTACGAATGAAAGTTCGTATAAAAAAGGGTCAGCGAGCAGAAGCCTCCTTAGGAATAATGGATAGCCAAAGTGTACGCTGGGGCAATAATAGAGGTCTTCATGGCGTAGATGGAAATAAGAAAATAAAAGGAATAAAACGCCATGTGCTAGTAGATAAGAATGGATTTTTAATCGCAGTGATGGTTTGTGTAGCCAATATTCATGATAGTAAGGCTGGATTGCTTTTGCTTAGATTACTCAGGGAAGAGCTGATGAATTTCAAGTGTATTCTTGCTGATGCAGGCTATAGAGGAGATTTTCTAGATAAAGCTCATAGCCTTTATTCATACCTGGTAAAAGTGGTAAGTCGGGATAAAGAAAAACAAGCTAAAAAAGAGTTTAAACCCGTAAGTAAACGATGGGTAATAGAAAGAACTTTTGCTTGGTTTGATAATGACAGAAGGCTTTGTAGGAACTATGAACTACTGCATGAGTCTTCCGAAAATATGACCAAATTATCCGCTATAAAATTATTACTCAATAAAATTTAAACAGGCTCTAAAAAACCCTTACACTTTTTCTTCAGATGATATTATTTTTGAGTGTTATGCCATTAAAAATGAGATTTCAGAAGAAGAAAGACAGAAAGAAAGAGAAAAATTCTTTTCAAAAGGGCAACCTTGTCTTCGTCGTTCTCCTTTAGCCAAGAAATACGGATTTGGGTTTCATCATAATTCAGAAGGAAAGGTTGCTTTATTTCCTATGGAAAGCAAGGAATATCAGAAACTGCTGAATGATACTTCAACTGCAAAAACCAAAGCAATGCGTTCCAAAAGAAAATGATTGAGAAAATGAATGATTCTTTTCAGATCAATAAATACGATTCTTTTGAAAACATCAGCTATTAACACTAAATTTGTACTGCAAATTATTAAAAGATATGAACTACCATACCAGAAAATGGGTAAAACCCGAAGACTTAAATCCTAATCACTCTCTTTTCGGAGGAAGACTATTACAATGGATAGATGAAGAAGCAGCACTTTATGCCATTATTCAGCTGGAAAACACAAAAGTAGTCACCAAATTTATCTCGGAAATTAATTTCGTAAGTTCTGCAAAACAGGGAGATATTATAGAAATAGGAATTGAAGCATCTCATTTCGGATCCTCTTCTATTACTTTAAGATGTGATGTGAGAAATAAAATGACTCATCAAACTATTATTACGGTAGAAAAAATCGTCATGGTAAACCTTGATGCAGAGGGTAATCCTGCTCCTCATGGCAAAACCCAGATTGAATTCGTAAAAGACAGGTTAAACAACAGTCTATGAAAATTTTCATAAAGAATATGGTCTGCAACAGGTGCATTGCGGCGGTGGAAAACATTTTTCAGAATGCAGATGTAGGGATAAGTACTATTCTGTTAGGTGAAGTAGAAACAGAAGATGAAGTTTCCCCTGAAAAAATGCATATCATAGAAAAAGAGCTGTTAAATACAGGCTTTGAAAGGATTATGGATTCTGCACATCAGGTTGTAGAAAAAATCAAAAACCTGATTATTATAAAAATAAGCGAACTTGATATCCCGGAAGATTTTCTCCTTTCGGAATTTTTAAGTTCAAAACTTCATAAAGATTACAGCGCACTTTCAAAAACATTTTCACAAAACGAAAATATCACATTAGAACAGTTCTTCATTCTTCAGAAAATTGAAAAGGTTAAAGAGCTCCTTCTGTATAATGAATTTAATCTCACTGAAATTGCAGGAAAACTTGGCTATAAAAGTGTACAGCATCTTTCTTCCCAATTTCGTAATGTAACCGGGTTCACCCCCACTGAATTCAAAAAACTGAAAGAGCACAACCGCAAAGCACTCGATAATCTATAAGTTTGAGAGTTTGAAGGTTTGAGAGTAAAAAAGTTAAATATTCCTATTTCACTTACAAACACTCAAACGTTCAAACCCTACAACTCTCCCACTCTAACACTCTCACACTAGCCTAATTTTATAACTATTATCCTTAAATTTATAACAGCCTTAGTTTTCCATTTTGGAAATTTGTAGTATTAATTTAAGAATCATGGAACAACAGTATAAAATACTCGGAATGACGTGTTCCGGCTGTCAGAAAAAAATATCCAACCAACTGAACAGTATTGACGGAATTATCGCTGACGTAAATCTGGAAAGCAATACCGCAACCATTACTTCTGATCACGAAGTAAAGCTTTCAGATTTAAATGATGCTTTGGCAGAAATAGGAAAATACAGAATTGAAGATCCTAATACTCCTGAGAAAGCTTTTGTAAAACCTCAGGACCGCGTATCTCCCTCTTCAGTATACTATTGTCCAATGGAATGTGAAGGAGATAAAGTCTATTTCAAGCAGGGAGAAAGATGCCCTGTCTGCAAAATGTACCTGGTTCCTATTGAAGAAAAAATGGCTAAAGATCCCAATCATAAAACCACTTACTTATCAACACATCTTCCGGAAAATTTTAAAGACAGTATAGGAAAACATTATTGTCCTATGTTTTGCGAGGGTGATAAAGTGTATGATGAAAAAGGAGACTGTCCAGTTTGTCATATGGATTTGGAACCAATTACTGAAGAACTCGTACAAAAAGCGGCTTCACAACACCAGCATTCTCATTCCCATGCTCACGACCATCATAATCACCACCATGGCCATAATCATGAAGCCCCTAAAGTTACTGATGAGATGGCAGGCAAATATTACTGCCCCATGTATTGTGAAGGTGACAAAACTTATGATTCCAATGTAGGATGCCCTGTCTGTGGGATGGACCTTGTAAAATATCCTGAAAAGAAAACCGCAAAATACACCTGTCCAATGCACCCGGAAATCATTCGTGATGAACCCGGAGACTGCCCGATCTGTGGAATGGATCTCGTAAGAATGCCTGACAGCGGATATGATGAGGAAGATGAAACCTACAACATACTAAAAAGAAAGTTCATTACTTCATTAGCATTTACCATTCCGGTGTTTATTCTTTCAATGGGTGGAATGTTCATCAATTTCCCCTTCTCACATCAGGTTCAGGGATTTATTGAGCTCGCTTTAACACTTCCAGTACTATTTTATTCAGGATGGTTTCTGTTAAAAAGAGGCTGGGTTTCTTTCAAAACATGGAATCTGAATATGTTCAGTCTTATTGCTTTGGGTGTGGCGGCAGCATTTATTTTCAGCATTGTGGCTTTGATTTTCCCTGATATTATTCCACATGAAATTCGTGGTCACAATCATGAGATTCCATTATATTTTGAGGCGGTATGTGTTATTTTAACCCTTGTTATTTTAGGCCAGCTGATGGAGGCTGCCGCTCATAAAAAAACAGGAAATGCCATCAAAGAACTCATGAATCTTTCTCCGGATGAAGCGAACCTAATGGTAAACGGTGAAGAAAAGAAAGTGCTGCTTTCTCAGGTAAAAATAGGAGATTTATTAAAAGTAAAACCCGGCGAAAAAATTCCGGTGGATGGAAAAATTATTGAAGGTAATTCTATCGTTGATGAAAGTATGATCACGGGAGAACCCGTTCCTGTAGAAAAAAATATTGACGATAAAGTATCTTCCGGAACTATAAACGGCAATCAGGTATTCATCATGAAAGCGGAAAAAGTAGGTGATGAAACCCTACTTTCGCAAATCATTAAAATGGTGAATGAGGCCAGCCGAAGTAAAGCCCCTATCCAGAAGCTTACCGATAAAGTTTCAAAAGTATTTGTTCCTGTAGTCATCCTTATTGCTGTGCTTACTTTTATTCTGTGGCAGTTTTTCGGGCCGGAAGGAAAAAAAAGTTTATTTGCTTTCGTGAATGCTGTAGCTGTTTTAATAGTAGCATGTCCATGTGCTCTTGGTCTCGCAACACCTATGTCTTTAATGGTAGGAATCGGGAAAGGAGCTAAAAACGGAATCCTGATTAAAAATGCAGAAGCCCTTGAACAAATGAACAAAGTAAATGTTCTGATTACTGATAAAACCGGAACTTTAACGGAAGGAAAGCCTTCAGTAGAATATATTGAAGTGGTAAACGAAGATCAGAACCAGATTTTAAAACTCGCTTTTTCTCTGAATCAGAATTCTGAACACCCACTCTCCAACGCTGTTATAAAAAGAGCAAAAGAAGAGAATGTAACGGCTGAAAAAGTAGATCAGTTTGAAAATATTTCCGGAAAAGGAGTGAAAGGAAATATCAACGGTAAAACAGCTTACTTAGGAAATGAAAACCTTTTAATCTCACATCAAATTGCTATTCCTGAAAATTTAAAACAGAAAGCTGTAGAGGTACAGTCAAAAGCACACACCATTTCTTACATTGCACAGGATCAGCAGGTGCTTGGATTCATAAGCTTTACGGATAAAATCAAAGCAAGCTCCAAAAAAGCAGTGAAACAACTGATGAGTGAAGGTATAGACGTTATCATGATGACAGGAGACAACGAACATACCGCAAAAGCCGTTGCTGATGAATTAGGCATCAAACATTTCAAAGCCAACTGCCTTCCTGAAGACAAACTGAATGAAGTAAAAAGGCTGCAGCAACAGGGTAAAATTGTAGCAATGACCGGAGATGGGATCAATGACTCTCCTGCCCTTGCCCAGTCTGATGTAGGAATTGCCATGGGAACAGGAACAGATGTTGCCATTGAAAGCGCAGAGATCACTTTATTAAAAGGAGATATTTTAGGTGTTGCAAAGGCAAAGCTTCTCAGTGAAAAGCTCCTTAGAAATATTAAAGAAAACCTGTTCTTCGCATTCATCTATAATGTTTTAGGTGTTCCGGTTGCGGCAGGATTATTGTATCCTTTCTTTGGAATTCTACTGTCACCAATGATTGCGGCCGCAGCCATGAGCTTCAGTTCTCTTTCTGTGATTCTGAATTCATTAAGATTAAATTCCGTGGATCTGGATATAAAATAATTATCATGAAAAAAGAAAATCTTTACATAGGTTGTTCAGGATTTTATAATAACGACTGGAAAGGGTCTTTATATCCTGAAGATGCCAACAGTAAAGATTTTCTTTCTTTATATTCAAAAAAATTCAATGCTGTAGAAATCAATTCTACGTTTTATAGAAAACCAACTTCAAAAACATTGTTGAAATGGTACGAAGACACTCCTGAATCATTCAGGTTTTTTATTAAAATCCCAAAATCCATTACCCATCAAAACAGGCTTGAAAATTCCAAAGAAGAAATCTCAGCTTTTTGCAGTCATATTCAAAACAGCTTGAAGGATAAGCTTTCCGGTTTTCTATATCAGCTCCCTCCTTCTTTTAAAAACACTCCGGAAAATATAGAACGCATTGTCAATAATATTGATCACAGTTTTCTGAATGTCATAGAATTCCGTCACAACTCATGGTGGCAAAAAGAAATCTTTGATCTTTTAAAAGATCTTAATACGGTCTTTTCAGGGGTAAGCTTTCCCGGTGATCTTCCTGAAGATATAATTATCAATCATCCGGATATTCTTTATTACAGACTTCATGGCAAGCCCATTCTTTACAAATCTGAATATAGCGAGGATTTTATGAATGAACTTGCGGAAAAAATTAAAACCAGCGGGAAAACGGCTTATGTATTTTTCAATAACACGTGGGGAACTGCTGCCATCCAAAATTCATTATACTTAAAAAGTTTTTTAGAATAAAATCATTTGATTTTGTTAAAATAAAATAATTCTCTATAACATGAAGAATAATAAAACTTCAACAAATATAGAAAAATACTATCGTTTTCACATTTATAAATGTTAAAATCCAGTTAAACACAAATCATAAATTTACAATCCAGCTATTTATAAAAACATCCTTTAAAATAAAGTTCTTAAAATAACCTTAAAAAGAAAAAAGCTGTACAGCATGGCATGTAATTTGTTAATTTTCACATGTTATTTTTAACGATTTTTAACAATTTAAATTCCATTATCTTTATGAGAAAAATTTTTGCGGGAAAGTCAAAAAACATGACTTTTCTCGGGATGTTTGCATTGGTGAGTGCATCTTCAGTTTTATTGAACAGCTGTAATTTCAAAAAAGAAGTGAATGACCCCGTCGTCAGTTCACAGGAACATCCTTCCGCAGAAATAGTCCCCAATGATATGGATGATGAAAGCATAGACCCGGATAAAAGAGTGATCTACCTTACCTTCGATGACGGTCCCAACCAGGGAACCGAAAATCTTTTAAAAATCCTTGACAAAAGAAACGTTTGTGCAACCGCTTTTCTGGTGGGTAAACATGCTTATGGAAGTAAAAGACAGAAAGATGATCTACTGCTCCTGAAGCAAAACCCTCTTGTAGAGCTGGCCAACCACAGTTTCACCCATGCCCACAATAAATACACAGATTTTTACAGAAATGCAGACGCTGTAGTACACGATTTTGATATTGCCAAAGACAGCCTTAAGCTTACTGATAAAATTGCCAGAACTCCGGGAAGAAATATCTGGAGGCTCAATAATATTAATGTAACAGATATTAAAAGTTCCACTGCCGCGGCAGACGGTCTTAAAAAAGCCGGCTATAAAGTAATCGGCTGGGATCTTGAATGGAGACCTTCTCAGAAAATGACTTTAAAAGGGAGCCATGAGGCAATGATTAAGAAAGTGGACAGTATTTTCTTTAATGATCTTGAAAAAACATCAAGACACCTTGTGTTCCTTACTCATGATCAATATCTGAGAGATGCAGATTCTATCAATGAACTTGATCTTTTTATTGAAAAGTTACAGAAGAGCAATAAGTTTGTTTTCAGGAAAATTTCTCAATATCCGAAGATGAATGAAGTTTTGAATTAATCTTTAAGTAAAAAGCACTTTATAAAATGTATTCATAACTGGCAACTGTCAGGGAAATTTCGGAAATTTGCATCTATGAGTATTAAAGAAAATTATAACGCTATAAAAAACCAGCTGCCATCCCATGTCCAGCTGGTTGCTGTTTCAAAAACACACCCGGTTTCTGCAGTACAGGAAGTGTATGATCTAGGGCAAAAAGTCTTTGGAGAAAATAAGGTCCAGGAACTGCTGGAAAAAGTGCCTCTTCTTCCCCAGGATATCCAATGGCACCTTATTGGCCACTTACAGACCAATAAAGTAAAATACATTGCTCCTTTCATTGACACCATACAAAGTGTAGATTCTGAAAAATTATTAGCAGAAATTAATAAAGAAGCTGAGAAAAACAACAGAACGATTAAAGTTCTTCTTCAGGTAAAAATTGCTGCGGAAGAGACTAAGTTCGGGCTTGAAATTTCTGAAGTGAAAGATCTTTTCCAGCAATATATTGAAGGTAAATTTCCTCATGTAGAAATTACCGGATTAATGGGAATGGCCACTTTTACAGATGATGAGCAACAGATTAGAAAAGAATTTTTAATACTAAAAGGGCTTTTTAATGAATTAAATCAATTAAAAACAATAAATACCCTATCAATGGGAATGAGTGATGATTTTCCTGTAGCTATTGAGTGTGGTGCTAATTCTGTGAGAGTTGGATCTGCCATTTTTGGGAGAAGAGACTATTCAAAATAGATATTTAGGTACAGTTTTTGCTAATAATTGAAACAAAAAATTTAAATTTGCAACTATGCAAAAAATCCTTATAGTAGAAGACGAAAAAGCAATCTCGGGAGTACTTCACAGTATTCTTTCGGATGAACTCACCGATTATGAATTTGTTATCGCCGAAGACGGCCTTGAAGGTTACAAACAGGTAGAAAAAGAAGATTTCGCACTCGTGATTTCTGATATTAAGATGCCTAAAGTTTCAGGAACCGAATTGTTGAAGCAAAGTCTCGCACTAAAACCAGAAACTACTTTTATCATGATCTCAGGCCACGCAGATATTGATTCTGCCGTTTCCTGTTTGAGAGAAGGTGCATACGATTTTATTTCCAAGCCAATTGACATCAACAGATTGATCACAAGTGTGAAAAATGCTTTGGCTAAAGAAACTCTGAAGAAAGAAAATAAAAATCTTCAGACCGAAAACAAAACTTTAAAGAGAAAAGTAAGCAAAAAATATCAGATGATTGGTGATTCTCCTGCTTTGCAGAAGATTCAGGATATGATCGAAAAAGTGGCAGCTTCTGATGCCAGAGTTCTTATTACAGGACCTAACGGTGCCGGAAAAGAATTGGTAGCTCATGCTATACACAACCAAAGTGACCGTGCAAGAGGCCCAATGATTGAGGTAAACTGTGCTGCCATCCCATCTGAACTTATTGAATCTGAACTTTTCGGACACGTAAAAGGATCTTTTACAGGAGCCATTAAAGATAAGCAGGGAAAATTTGAGCAGGCTAACGGGGGTACAATCTTCCTTGACGAGATTGGTGATATGAGTCTTATTGCTCAGGCTAAAGTATTGAGAGCACTTCAGGAAAGCAAGGTTTCTCCTGTGGGAAGTGATAAAGAAATTAAAGTGGACGTAAGAGTAATTGCGGCTACCAATAAAAATATGCAGAAAGAAATTGAGGAAGGGAAATTCAGAGAAGACCTTTACCACAGACTTTCTGTTATTGAAATCTACGTTCCGCCATTGGATGAAAGAAAAGCAGATATCAAATTGTTGGTTGAACATTTTTCAGGTATGATTGCGGATGAGCATGGTACAGCTGTGAAAAAGTTTGACGACAAAGCTATTGATGCTTTAAAAGCGCTTTCATGGACTGGAAATATCAGAGAATTAAGAAACGTTGTTGAGAGGTTGATTATTCTTGGTGGAAACACTGTTTCTGAAGGTGACGTTGCAAGTTTTGTAAGGAAATAATAAGCTATTATTTACCATATTATAAAAATTTGCAGTGTTACCACTGCAAATTTTTTTTTGCCCTATTAATGATAAACTATATGAATCTTAAAATATTATGAACTTTTTAAACAAAAACTATACGAAAGAATGCCTGACTTTGGCTCTGCCTGTGATGCTAACCCAGGTAGGGCAGGTTTCGGTCAACTTATTCGATAATATTATTGTCGGAAAACTTTTGGGTGCCGATGCACTGGCATCTGTTTCATTGGGGAACGCAGTGTTTTTCTCCATATTTGTATTAGCTCTGGGCTTTTCATTCGCCATTCCGCCATTGGTTTCGGAAGCACACTCGAAAGAGGACCATGCTACAATCAATTCGGTATTCAGCCACGGTTTTATTATTAATATGTCTGTCGGGATTATCCTGATGGTGATTCTTCTTTTAGGAATGCCACTACTCTATCATTCCGGACAGCCGGCCAAGATCATTCCGGATACGGTAAGTTTCCTAAGTATAATGGTGGTCAGCATGATTCCGTTTATGGCATTTCAGACGCTTCGTGAGGTTTCTGAGGGATTATCTTACACGATCGGAGTTACCAAAGCTACTATTATTGCCAATATTATCAATATTGTTTTAAACTATGTTTTCATCAAAGGGCTTTGGGGAATTCCTCCGATGGGCGTAAAAGGATCTGCTTTAGCAACCCTGATTTCCAGAGTTTTCATGGTAGTTTTCCTTTATTTTGTATTGCTTAAAGAAAAAAGAACAAGACGTTATATTAAGGACTTTTCTTTAAAGATCCAGGTTTTCTCAAAGAAAATGTTTGATAAAATGGTAAAATTGGGATTGCCTACTGCTTTACAGATGTTTTTTGAAGTAACAGCTTTCGCCGGAGCTGCATTTATCTGCGGATTGATTTCCGCTCATGATATTGCTTCTCACCAGATCGCTTTAAGTATGGCTTCTTTCACCTTCAACTTGTGTGTTGGGTTCAGTGTGGCTTCTACTGTAATGATCGGAAGAAAGCTTGGAGAGCAAAATTTTGTTGAACTTAGAAAAGTAGGAATCAACAATTTAAAGATTGCTTTTATTTTCATGTGCATCTGCGGATTGGTGTTTATTTTAGGCAGAAATATACTTCCAACATTCTTCACGAAAAAAGAAGAGATTGAAGTGATCAGTCTGGCATCAAAACTGATGATTATTGCAGCTTTATTCCAGCTTTCAGACGGAATTCAGGTAACGGCTTTAGGAATGCTGAGAGGACTACAGGATGTAAAAATTCCATCTATCTACACCTTTATCGCTTACTGGGTCATTACGATTCCTTTGGGCTATTTCTTCTGTGTTACTTTAGAAATGGGAGCATTTGGAATGTGGATCGCACTCGGGCTCGGATTAACTATCTCAGCCGTTTTCCTGGTGAAACGATTCCTGAATATGTCTGCTAAAAGAGTTAAGCAGAATTCATAAAATAAAATAGCTGTCTCAAATTTGAGACAGCTATTTTTATATTCTTTCGTTTTGCTCCTTAACCGCAGATTTCACGGATGAACACAGATGATTCTGTATAATTTTTTTATAGATTAAATGCTCATAAAATTGTTTTACAAGGTTACCTTTTCTCTTTCTCCTCAATTACAATTAATCTATCCTCTTTCCTAAAATCTTCAGGCTTCTTTCCACTCCATCCAGAATAGCCACATTAGGAAGACTTCCCCAATCTTCAAATCCAAAGTGTCTGAACAGCTTCAAACTTGGCTCATTATGAAGGAAAATAAGCGCTACAAGGTTTTTTACTCCAAATTTTCCGGCGTTATCAATACAATACTGAAGAATGGTTTTTCCATATCCTTTTCCTCTACAGGTTTCATCCAGATAAATACTGACTTCTACCGTACCATTGTAGGCCGCTCTTTCATGGAATGAACTGAAACTCACCCAACCAACAGTTTCATTTTGCTCATCTTCAACTACCCAAAGTGGTCTTGTCTGAGGATTGTGCTCTTCAAACCATTTTAGCTTACTTTCTACAGAGACTTCTTCCATGTCTGCTGTTACCATTCTTGAGGCAATTGTTGAGTTGTAGATGGCTACGATTTTGTTTAAATCTGCCAATTCAGCATTTCTGAACTTTAATGTTTCCATGAATATTGTAATTCAACTTATTCTCACGCAAAAATACTGAATTTTAAAATCCCCCCTATTAATTTTAAATATTTTATTCAAATTTTCACATTAAAAAAATAAACACCCCTTAAATAACAGTTATAAATTTTATTTAACTTGATTTTAATATTTTGTTTGTTGGAAAATCGCAAAGACGCTATAGATTTAAGCTTTTGGTATTTTTAAGACGCAAGGATTTTATCTTTGATAAAATTGAATGCTGGTTAAGTAGATTATAATTTAAAAAAAACATACGCAATTTCCTCAACTTATAGAAAAATCCAGAGCCATAACTTACTGAAAATCTTTGATTTGATTGCACCTTAAAATTACAGATAGGAATAAAAAAACTTTGCGTCTTTGCGATTTCCCAACAAAATTATTTCAAATCCCTTAAAATTCTATTTAAACTTCTCACTGCAATTCCGAGATAAGCGGCCATATCTTCTTTAGAGATCTGAATATTCTGCTTCGACTGCATTTGCAATAATTGTCTTAAGGTATGTTCTACCGTATATAACTGTTGATAGGATGCTCTGCTGGAAGTATTGATAATCCGTTCTGCAAAAGATTCTAAAAGAAGATTATTCAAAACAAGATCATTTTTAATCAAAGCCTTAAAAGCTGGAATTTTTACTGCATACACCTTAACTTCCGTAAGCGCTTCAATACTGCACAGACAGTTTATATTTTTGATTAATTCCACTTCCCCTATTACTTCCCCACTTCCCAGGAATTCTACGATATATTCCTTCCCATTTTCTTCAATAAAATAACATTTTACAATCCCTTCTTTAATCAGCATAACATGGGAAGGCTGATGATCCTGTACCAAGATTTTATCTCCTTCAGAAAAAGATTTTATTGTAATATCACCACTACCATTTTGCTTTGTATACAGCTCATCAAGATAGTTTAAAAATGTATGATTGGTCCTTAACATATTCACCAGGACAAATGTCCTTTGGTTATCTAATTTTTATACTGAATTTTGCGGACAGAAAATTACAAAACAAAAATGAATAATCATATTACAACGATTGCTTTTGACGCAGATGATACGCTCTGGATCAACGAACCTTACTTTCAGGAAGCGGAGACAGAATTCTGCAGACTTCTTGAAGATTACCTTCCACAACATTCAGTATCACAGGAATTGTTTACAACGGAAATGCAGAATCTTCATTTGTATGGTTACGGAGTGAAAGGATTTATACTTTGTATGATTGAGACTATTGGCAGAGTATCCAATAATACAGCTTCATTAGATTTGGTCAACAAAGCGATACAGCTTGGTCAGGACCTTCTTCAGAAACCTATTGAACTTTTGGATGGCGTTACAGAAACTCTTGAAAGCTTAAAGGGAAAATACAGGCTTGTTGTCGCTACAAAAGGAGATCTTCTGGATCAGGAGCGTAAACTGAAAAATTCAGGATTACAGGATTATTTTCACCACATTGAAATTATGAGTGATAAAAAAGAACATGATTACAAAAAGCTGTTGAAACATCTGGACTGCCAACCTGAACATTTTCTGATGCTCGGAAATTCTATCAAATCGGATATTTTACCGGTATTAGAAATCGGAGGATATGCGGCACATATTCCTTATCATGTGACATGGAGCCATGAACAGCATGATGTTAATCTGGAACATCCAAATTTTATGGAGCTTAAGAGTATTGATGAAATTCTGAAGCATCTTTAATTTTTTAAACCATTAAGTTTTAATACAACTTCCTTATTATATTTTTTAATCAACAAAAGAGACTGTTTATGGTAAACAGTCTCTTTTGTTATTTATTTCTTCAAACACTTTTCAAGGAACTGGTCCTGTTCCCATAAAAGGTGGAAGATGTTTTCTTTAGCCTGATATCCGTGGGCTTCTTTTGGAAGAAGAACCATTTTTACCGGAGCACCCAGATTTTTCAATGCCTGGAAGTATCTTTCCGTCTGCAAAGTAAATGTTCCCGGGTTGTTATCTGCATCACCATGGATCAGAAGAAGTGGTGTCTTCATTTTGTCTGCATTCATGAACGGAGACATCTTGTTATAGATTTCCGGAATATCCCAATAGTTTCTCTGCTCGCTTTGGAACCCGAATGGTGTTAAAGTTCTGTTATAAGCTCCACTTCTTGCAATTCCGCATGCAAAAAGATCAGAATGTGTCAGAAGATTTGCGGTCATAAATGCACCATAAGAATGCCCACCTACAGCTACTTTCTTTCTGTCGATATACCCTAAATGATCTACAGCATCAATTGCCGCTGCAGCATTGGCTACCAATTGCGGAATAAATGTATCGTTAGGTTCTGTTTTTCCTTCACCAATAATTGGGAAAGCGGCATCATCAAGAACAGCATATCCTTTCGTTGTCCAATACACGAAAGATCCGTAGTAAGGGAACGTAAAATCGTTCGGGTTTTGAGTATTCTGCCCTGCTGTATTTTTATCTTTATATTCTGTAGGATAAGCCCAGATTAATAATGGAAGCTTCTCTTTTTTCGCTTTTCTGTCATAATTGGCAGGAAGATAAAGGGTCCCGGTTAAGGTAACTCCATCATTTCTCTTATAAGTAATTACTTCTTTATAAACGTCTTTGATACTTTCAAAAGGATTTGCAAAGTTGGTCACCGCTTCTGCTTTATTAGATTTGATGTTCTTTTTGAAGTAATTAGGATAAAGACTCGGCGACTGCTGAGTTGTAAGAATTTCCCCCTTTGAAGCGTTAAGAATATCAATAATCTCTTCTTTACCGTTCTTTACGTTAGACGTGTAAAGTCTTTTCTTTTTCAGTGATTTTACATCCATTTCATCAATGAACGGGTGCTGACCATCTTTGGTAAATCCATCTCCGATAAGATAGGCTTTCCCTCCCTTCATATCGATTACATATCTTCCGTACTGGTTTTTCGTGGTGTTGAAATTTCCCGGATCACTGTAAACATCCTGATAATTTCTATCATCGAAAACCTTAGATTCTCCGTTATTGATGTCTATCAGATAAGATTTTGTGTTTCTTGTATCATACCAGCCTTCAGAAACAATGGCATAATGATCATTGGTCCAGGTTACATCATCATATCTCTGCTTTGTTTTGAAGAAAGATTTAGGAGCTGCTGTAAACGGAGCTTCCCATGTAAATACTTCGTCTCTGTAATCTGCTGCTTTAGACTGATCTCCGCCATCCAAAGCTTCAGCAAAAGTAAGCGTTGCAGGAGCATCACTTCTCCAGCCCATATCTCTTTTTCCGGTTCTTACGGAAGAGAATCCTTTCGGCATGATTTCATTCAAAGGAACTTCATTTACTGTTTTTACAGCATTTCCTTTCATGTCATACACTACAGTTGTTGATGGGAATCTGTTCAACGGAACGATATAAGAAAATGGCTTTTTGATGGTTGTAGCCATCAGATAATTTCCGTCCGGAGAAAAACTTAATCCGGCGTACATATCCTGATCTTTCAGTTTCTTAAGATTACCTGTAAGATCCACGTTGTAGATTTCCGAAGCAGTAAGAGTTTCAAAGTTTTTTTCGTCCTGAGGATTTTTCAAAAGATCCTGATATGTTCTGTTCTGAGAAACTTTACCGTCTGCTGTAGAAACAATCGGACCCGTTGGAAGGTCTTTGCTTGCATCTATAAGAGCGGGTCTGTTTTGCGGAATTGCTCTGATCAGGAAGTTTTGAGAGTCATTATACCAAACATAAGGCATTCCTAAATTAGCATTCAGATTATCAGCCGTAATTTTTTTAGCGGAAGCAGTTTCCAGATCCACTACCCAAAGTTCTACTCCTTTAGCGGTTGTATTGGTAAATGCCAACTTTTTTTCGTCCGGAGAAAATGAAACATAGGTAATTTTCGGGTTGGAAGGCAGGTTCTTTACCTGAATCTCATTTTTATCATTGATTTTTCTGATCTTCAGATTATTTGAGTATGTTGTACTGCTTGAAATATTGGTAACCGGATTAATTCTTAGTCCTCCAAGTTTCATTTCCTGCTGACTGAGATCTTCCAGTGTTTTATATGTTGGACGATAAGTGAAGACCACCCAATCTTTTTTACTGTTCATCAGAACACTTGGCGGTCTTTGATAATCTGCCAGTTTCAGGATTTCAGCTGATGGCTTTTGGTACGTGATATTCTCCTGTGCATCGTAAAAATTGAGAAATGCCAGAAGGCAGATGGTCAGTTTTATCTTCATATAAATTCATTTTTTACGAATGTAGTGAATTTTAAGAGATTTATAAAATTAAATAAATAAGACACTTTTAAGTGTTATATTCGTTTTTTTATTACATTTACCTTACAAATTAAAATAATATGAAAAATTTAAAAAAATTATCAAAAGTACATTTAAAAACAATCAATGGCGGAAGTGCTCCTTTATGTGATGCAGGCTTTATGGCTTGCAGAGTAAGAGACGAAAACGGAAAACTGATCTGGGATTGCTTACCTCACTGCAATTATTAAGAATAAACAAGGCGCTTCAATCTCTGAAGCGCCTTGTTTTATTTTGTATTGTTCTTATTCTAAAATTACCATTCTGAGGCCCTTTTTCTTCTCTCAATCATATGATCTACTGAGATTTTTCCGGCTCCGATTACCATCAATAAAAGATAAACGGAAAGGTAAACAAGAGCCATTTCTCTTTTTTCAAAAGGATCTGCACCATGTACTACAAAACCTGCAATAATCATTGTAAAGATCAGAAATCCTAAAGAAACTCTTGTAAAGAGGCCTAGTATAAGGAGTATTGAACAAACAAATTCAGCAAAAACTGTAAGAATCAGTGATATCTGAGGGCCAAGCCCCATAAAATCGAAAAACTCGATTTTACCGCCTGCCAATAGCATCTGAAGTTTTGGAAAGCCGTGAGAAAGCATCGCAAAACCTACAAACACTCTTACCACTAACAAAACAATATCTTTAGGTATTGAGCTCGAATTTGAATTATTATAGTTCATGTACTAAAAATTTATACTAAGGTAATAAAAATCTTTTAATACAACGGGATTCCGGCGGTTTTAGTTTAACGGTAACCGAAATTTTTCAGATCTCTGTCGTTCTTTCTCCAATCTTTTTTCACTTTTACAAATAGATTTAAGTGAATCTTTTTGGTGAAGAATTTCTCAAGGTCCATTCTTGCTTCAGTTCCTACTTTTTTGATGGCTTCCCCTTTGTGCCCGATAATAATTCCTTTCTGGGTATCTCTTTCTACATAAATAATAGAATCTATAAAGATAATTCCTTCTTTCTCCTTGAACTGTTCAGTGACTACTTCCACAGAATATGGAATTTCTTTATCATAATTCAGAAGAATTTTCTCACGAATTGCTTCGTTTACAAAAAATCTTTCAGGTTTATCCGTATACTGATCTTTGTCGTAATAAGGAGGATTCTCTGGAAGTAATGATTTTATTTTAGGTAAAATAATCTCTGTATTAAAGGCGTTCAATGCAGAAATAGGTAAAATTTCAGCTTTAGGAATTCTGGCATGCCAGTCTTCAACCAGTTTTTCAAGACCTGCCTGATCCGTCTGGTCTACTTTATTTAATAGAAGAAGTACGGGTACAGGGATTTTATTCAGTTTATCAATTAAAAATTCTGACGGTTCTGCTTTATCGGTAACATCTACAATAAATAGAAAAACGTCAGCATCCTGCAAAGAGTCCTTCACAAAATCCATCATTTTTTCCTGCAGTCCGTATTTAGGATCCAATACTCCGGGAGTATCAGAAAATACAATCTGAAGGTCATCTTCATTATAAATTCCAAAAATTCTGTGACGGGTTGTCTGAGCTTTCTGCGTTACAATCGCCAACTTCTCTCCCATTAATTGGTTGAGTAAGGTCGATTTTCCCGCATTGGGCTTTCCAACTATATTTACAAATCCTGCTTTGTGCATAAAAATAATATTACGAACTGCAAAGTTAGTAAAACAAAATTGGTCTTTACAGTTAATCTTAATTTTTAAAGAAAAAAGAGAGTTATATTGTGAAATACAGGATTGTAAAAGCTTAAACCACCCCGTCAAAAATTCTTTGAATTTTCGCCACCCCTCCAGTGGAGGGGAATTTTACTCTTTCCTTTGTAATATTGACGATAAATAAATTGAATTCGGAAGAATTTTGATTATATGGACTGCAATATTTCTTATAAAAATTACCTGATAATTTTGTATTGCATTACTTAAAACTAATATTTTTGACTATTAGAATTCATCTTTATGAATATAGACCAGATTCTTGATAAGGTTTACCTTCTTCCTGAAGCATCAAAAAACAGTTTAAAAGAGCATATCACAGAGGTTTCGTATCCTAAAGGCTTTTGTCTGATGGAAGCCGATAAAGTAATTCCTTATCTGTATTTTATCCGAAAAGGAATTGCAAGAGCCTATTCTTCAACGGCTGATAATGATATTACTTTCTGGTTCGGAAGTGAGGGACAATGCATTCTCTCAATGAAAAGCTATGTAGAGGACAAACCGGGATATGAAAGCATTGAATTGCTGGAAGACTGCGATCTGTATAGAATGGAAACAGAAAGTCTCAGAAAACTTTTCAACGAAGACATTCATATTGCTAACTGGGGAAGAAAACTGGCAGAAGCAGAGATGATAAAATCTGAGGAATTAATTATTTCCCGACAGTTCAAGACTTCACTGGAACGTTATAAAGATATCATCACCTATCAACCGGACTTGCTGAAAAGGGTTCAGCTGGGTTATATTGCGTCTTATCTTGGGATTACGCAGGTGAGTTTAAGTAGAATTCGGGCGGAGATAAAATGAATTTAAAATTCAAAGATTGAAGGATTTAAAAATTCTTATGCTTTGGCTAAAGCCGGAGGAATATGTATTTATATTGAGAGCGAGCGGACTAAAGTCCGCCCCTATTGATAGACCAGTATTGTTTTTTTACTTCTTCCAGCTTCTTTTCTTTAGCCTCTCCACATCTTCATTTTTTAACAATTGTAAAATTTTTTCTCACATCAAATTCTGAAATTTGCAGTAGTAAAATTTTAAAAAATGAATTGGTTAATATTAGTTATCGCGGGATTATTTGAAGTTGCCTTCGCATCATGTCTGGGAAAGGCAAAAGAAACATCAGGAACTGAGATGTACCTGTGGTATACCGGCTTTTTGATAACAATGACAATCAGTATGCTTTTGCTGATCAAAGCTACTCAAACGCTGCCTATCGGTACTGCTTATGCAGTTTGGACAGGAATTGGGGCTGTAGGAACGGCTTTAATGGGAATTATTTTCTTTAAAGATCCTGTAAGCTTTTGGAGAGTATTTTTTATTGTAACACTTATTGGTTCTGTGGTAGGCTTAAAAGCTGTTTCTTCTTCACATTAGAAAGTGCATAAACTTCTATCTATATTTAAAAATGGAAACCGTCTTCGTAATGAAGGCGGTTTTTTTTACTATTTTATTGCTCTGACAGAATTTAACAGGGTAAAAGAAATTGTTTTATATCTTTGCCGTAAACTTTTAACTCATGAAAAAATTACTATTTCTTTTAGCAGGTAGTTTAATGACTGCCCAGCAAACTTCGGAATTACTTTCCAACAGCTGGTATATTTCCAAAATGGTAACAAGCAGCGGGCAGACAACGAATACTCCTTTAATTGACAACGGAGTTCCTGCAACTACTTTCAATTCAGCGGGGGGAACAAGCTATGTGATTAATTCCAGATATTATAATACCTCTATGATGAGCTTTGGAGTCATGCCCGGAGGTAATAACCTTATTAAAACAGCAAGTTCGTGCACGCTTTTATTCTATAATGGAGGAAATGCCACCCCTGTTCGTGCCTACGATCAAAAAAACTGTGATGCATATGTTTTAGGAGCTTATGGGTCTATATACAGTTACCAGATTACAACCAATGGTAATGTAAAAACACTGGTGATCACAGATCCTTCAGGAAACAAAATATACTACAACAACACTTCACAGCTGAGTACCAAAGAAACTGAAGCGACAAAGAAAACTTTCAAAACGTATCCTAATCCTGTAAAAGAAGTCTTAAATATTGAAAATATTGAGAAAAACCTTCTCCTTAAAATTTTTGATCTGTCTGGAAAACTGGTACTGGAAACTAAAACCAATGATAGCAAAATATCAATTGACACAAGCAATCTGCCGAAAGGACAATATATTGTATCAGTAGAAAATTATAAATCCTATCCTTTTATTAAAGAATAAAATAGGATCTATCATATAAAAAACCCGTTTCAACAGTTGAAACGGGTTTTATTTTATTTTTTATAAACTACAGGTAAGATCTCATTCTGTCTTAATCCGTATTTTTTTATTTCTTCTTCGGAGAATTTCTGGGAATAGAAGTTGGGTTCTATTTCGAAGCCTGCTTTTCTTAAGCGGTCGAAATAATCCATTCCGTACCAGCGAACATGATCATACTGTCCGAAGTGTTTCTGGCGTTCTTTTGGATCTTTAATGGTAAAATCTTCATAGGTTTTCTCCAGTGAATTTTTCATCGGAACCTGAAGGATTCCCCATCCGCCTGGCTTCATTACCCTGTACAATTCGCTCATTGCTTTCGCATCGTCTTCAATATGTTCCAGAACATGGTTGCAAAAGATAATATCAAAACTATCATTTTCGAAAGGTAAAGCCAGGATATCTGCTTTCACATCCACAATGGGAGAATAGAGGTCTGCTGAAATATAATTCAGATTGCTCATTCTCTTGAATTTTCTTAGAAATTCCTGTTCGGGAGCAATATGCAGAACTTTATAATTTTTAATAAAGAAATCAGTTTCGTTCTGAAGGTACAGCCACATCTGGCGGTGTCTCTCCAGACTTAATGTTCCCGGAGACAGCGCATTTTCTCTTTGTTTTCCGTATCCGTAAGGAAGGAATTTCCTGTAAGATCTTCCATCAATAGGGTCAAAGAACTGATCTCCTTTGAAAAACTGATAAATAAGCGGTCTTGCCCAGATGCTTATTTTAATAAGCATTGGACGTGGAATTTTATTCAGTAAAAGCTTTGTTACCGTTTTCATTAAAAATCCAGTTGGAACTGCTTTTCTTCATCACTTACAATCCCTAACGCTTCATATACATAATCAAATGTTGAAAGCAATACCGGTTTACCATTGATCATTGCTACATCATGTTCGAAGTGAGCAGATGGCATATTGTCTAAAGTAGTTACTGTCCAGCCGTCATTATGGAACTTCACTTTTTCAGTTCCCATGTTAACCATAGGTTCGATAGCGATTGCTAAACCGTCTTTGATTACTTTTCCGCTTCCCTGTCTTCCATAGTTAGGAACCTGTGGATCTTCGTGCATTTTTCTACCCAATCCGTGTCCTACCAGTTCTCTTACCACTCCATATCCTTCTTTTTCACAATGTGTCTGGATAGCATGGGAGATATCTCCTATTCTCTTTCCTCTTACAACCTGTTCAATTCCTTTGTATAAAGATTCTTTGGTAACCTGCAGTAATTTTTTAACCTCAGGTTTCACTTCTCCAATTTCAAAAGTGTAGGCATGGTCTCCTACAAAACCGTTCAGGATAACTCCACAGTCAACAGAAAGAACATCTCCTTCTTTCACTATGTCATTGTTAGGAAAACCATGAACTACCTGCTCATTCGGAGAGATACAAAGAGAATTTGGAAACCCTCCGTATCCTAAGAATGCAGGTTCAGCACCATGATCTTTGATAAAATCATGAGCCAGTTTATCTAAATATAAGGTAGTAATCCCCGGTTTGATTTCTTTTGCCAACATTCCCAATGTTTTAGAAACAAGTCGGGCACTCTCCTTCATCAGACGTAATTCGTCTATCGTTTTTAATTGAATCATTGTATATAGATGTTAGATATTAGATGTTAGAAACTAGATTACAGCATGATGTGTATTTCTATATTATAACAATCTATAAACTCTTTCTGATAAAAAACAGAAGCTTTGATTTGATATTAAAAAACTAAATTCTAATATCTGGCTTCTCATTTCTATATCTTACCAGAAAAGTCCTTTTTTCTTTTCTTTTTTAAGTTTTGAATAGGCAAGAACTTCTTTTCCTTCTACACGGAATTCTATTCTTTCCTGAATAATGTTGTAGATCTCACCCCATCCCGGGAATCCTCCTAAATTTCTGTCATCAATAAACCAATCTGCATCTAATTTTCTGGATTGAGTTTCAGAATCAAAAACTTCTCCTTCAAAACTTGAGTTCACGGCATAAAATTCTATCCCGTTTTTCTGGCAGAATTCTACTGCTTCATCTAAAGCTCTTCCGTGTCTGTATGTCCAAAGAATAAGTCTGAAACCTTCAGCCTGAAGTCTTTTCAATGTTTCGAAAGCAAAAGTTTTCGGTTTACCAATTGCCGGGTAAGCGTCATCCACAATAGTTCCGTCAAAGTCAACAGCAATCTTTTTATTATTTAACATTTTGTTCTTTTTTTAGCTTTGCAAAGATAAGAAATAAAAAAGAGTGCCAAAGAAAGGCACTCAATACTTTTATATTTTAAAGAATATTCTAGATACTTATTAACTTTTTACCCAGCTGAACTGGAACTGAAGATCCGGAGTAGCCACTCTATCTGTGATCTTCTGAAGCCTTGCAGGAAGCTTCATCAGGTATTCCTGAGCTTTTTCTGCTTTTTCTGTAAGTCCTTTTACGTGCTCAATTTTCCATTCATCTAAAAGGTCTTTCATAATATTGATATAGTCATGACCTGTGTATACCATACATCTTTGTGCAGCATCTGAGAAATGTCCCCAAAGCTCTCCTGCTTTTTGTCCGGACTGTCTCATTAAGTGGGCAGGCATTACAATTTTCTTACGCATCATATCCTCAAATGCCAGAATCATTTCTGAAGCATCTACTTCAAGAATTTTCGCTACGAAATGTTTGTATGCTTTGGCGTGTCTTGCTTCGTCTGCAGCAATTACCCCACACATTTTTGCTAATTTCCCGTTTCCGGACTGTTTAGCCAATGTACCTACTCTTCTGTGGGAGATATTGGTAGCTGTTTCCTGAAAGCTTGTATAAATGAAGTTTCTGTACGGATCCATACTCGTCCCCAAATCGAAACCGTCATTGATAAGATATTGAGTGGTGATTTCCACTTCTCTCATGTTTACTCTTCCACACAGATAAAGATATTTGTTTAATAAATCTCCGTGTCTGTTTTCTTCAGCAGTCCATGCTCTTACCCAATTCGCCCAGCCTACTTTTTCTTCCTGATTGATTCCGTCAACTCCCATTAACCAAGATTCATAAGAAGGAAGTGCCTCTTCCGTGATACAGTCCCCAATAAGGGTTACAAAAAGATCGTAAGGCATTTCACGGGCAAAAGTCTGAATTTCTTCTAAGTCATGTTTGAATTCATCACTTGAAGGATCTGGTAAATAATCGGAAGGCTGCCAGATTTTTTCAATTGGCGTTAAAAATTTATCAAGAAAAGAACCTACTTCCTTTTCCAATAATCCCATTACTTCTTTCCTTACAAGCTTTTGATACATTTTACTATTCAGTTTTAATTTACAAAGATAAGATTTATTTATTATTTGGCGCATAATAAAGTATGCAAGTCATATATTATCTGACATAAGTCATAAAAAAATGCCGCTACAAAGGTATAACGGCATTTTTTAGACAATATTATTGGATTTTAATTAACTAAAACGTCTCCTGTCATTGCATCTGGTATTTCAACACCCATTACTTTAAGAATGGTAGGAGCTACATCTCCCAGTTTTCCTGGTTTTAAATTCCATGTGTGGTCTTTATCCATTACGATAAATGGAACAAGATTCGTAGAATGCTGTGTATTAGGTGTTCCGTCCGGATTCATCATTACATCAGAATTTCCATGGTCAGCAAGAATAAACACTGCATATCCGTTTTCATAGGCAGCGGTTGCTACTTTTTCGATGCACTGATCTACTACCTCAGCAGCTTTTACAGCAGCTTCAAAAACTCCTGTATGCCCTACCATGTCTGTATTGGCAAAATTTAAGCAGACAAAATCTGCTGTTCCCTGCTCCAGTTCCGGTACGATGGCATTGGTAATATCATAGGCTGACATTTCCGGCTTCAGATCGTAGGTAGGAACGTCTTTCGGACTTGGACACAACAGTCTTCTTTCCCCATTAAATTCTTCTTCTCTTCCTCCTGAGAAAAAGAAAGTAACATGTGGATATTTCTCTGTTTCTGCAATTCTGATCTGGGATTTCCCATTTTTTTCAAGAATTTCACCCATGGTTTCCGTCAGTACATTTTCATCAAAAACTACCTGTATATTCTGGAATGTTTTATCATAGTTCGTTAATGTGATATAATAAAGGTTTAGTTTTTTCATATCATATTCCGGGAAATCCTTCTGAGAAAGCACTTCTGTAATCTCTCTGCCTCTGTCTGTACGGAAGTTGAAACAGATCACCACGTCATTATCAATGATTTTTGCCACTGGTACTATATTTCCTGTAGCGGTAGTATTCATGAGAATGATTGGTTTCAGGAATTCATCGGTAACGTTGTTATCATAAGAAGCTTTAATAGAAGCTAAAGCATCTGTTGATGGCTCTCCTACTCCTTCTACAAGGGCATCATAAGCCAGTTTTACACGTTCCCATCTTTTATCTCTGTCCATTGCATAATATCTTCCTACTACTGTTGCCAGTTTTCCTGTAGTAGCATTCATATGTTTCTGAAGCTCATCAATAAACCCTAATCCTGAATGTGGATCACAGTCTCTGCCATCGGTAAATGCATGAACAAAAACGTTCTCATTCAATCCGAATTCCTTTGCAGCTGTTAATAATCCTTTTAGGTGATTAATATGTGAATGTACTCCTCCATTGGAAACCAATCCGATGAAGTGTACTTTTTTATTTTCTTTTTTGGCATATTCAAAAGCCTCCTGAATTACTTTTTCCTGTCCCAATGTTCCGTTTTCAACGGCCATATTCAGTTTTACCAGATTTTGGTAAACTACTCTTCCGGCTCCCAGATTCATGTGACCTACTTCAGAATTCCCCATCTGTCCGGCTGGTAAACCTACCGCTAATCCACTCGCTTCAAGCGTAGTATGTGGAAAGTTTTGGTAGCAGCTGTCTATGAATGGTGTATTTGCTTTATCTATTGCAGAAACGTCAGGGTTTGTTCCCAATCCCCATCCGTCAAGAATGGCCAGTATTGCTTTTTTCGACATTTTGTAAAACTTTTGTTAGACAAATTTACCTAATTTCCTATGAATAGAAGAATTTGAAGACTCGAATTTTATGGATTATTGGTTCAACCGGGTCAAGATTTAAAATCTTAAAATGCCGGAAAATGAAAATTTCGCCTCTATTTCCGTTCATTAATCCGTAAAACTTTTTAATTTTGCTTTATGGATTTACGAGATCAATTGAAGAATCTTTTTCCTGATCATGACGAGCAGGATTTTGAGATGCCTGAAGAGCAATTCAAGCAGAAAGAGCCTTTGGTATGCAAATTTGAGAAAAAAGGAAGAAACGGTAAGCCTGTAACAATAGTTGAAGGTTGGGAAGGCAGTGAAGAGGATCTTAAAAAAATCTCAAAGAAAATAAAAACCACCCTGGGTATAGGCGGTTCTGAGAAGGATGGAACGATTATCATTCAGGGGGATAACCGTGATAAAATAATGAATATCCTTAAAGAAATGGGATATAAAACCAAACGGGTTGGCGGATAGCTCTAGAAATAGATCTGGGTTTCCGGCAGTAAGGTTTTTAAATTTTCAATGGTAGATTTTTCTATAGGATTTCCTGTAAGAATCAATGTTTTGAGGTTTTTCAGCTGTTTGATTTCTACAGGAATATCTTTCAGATTATTGTTGGCCAGATTCATGCTGACGATATTTTTCAACCCTTTTACTTTGGGTGATATTTCTGTGATATTATTTCCACTTACATTCAAAAACTCAAGATTTTTTGATTTGAAAAGGTTTTCGGGAAGTTTTGTGATGGCATTCTGCTGTAATTCCAGATATTTTAAATTTTCAGGAAAAGACAAGTTTCCAAGGTCGTTGATCTGATTATCTGAAAGGTTCAGAAATTTCAGGTTTTTGATGCGATCTAGTTTGTCTGCAATAAAGCTGATCTGGTTTCCCTGAAGATTAATTTCTTCCAGTGACGGAATTTCCATGAGGGCTTCAGGAAAAGTATTCAGGTTATTGGCATCAAAATGGACTACTTTCAGGCTCTGAAGCTTTGCAAGATTAGGATTAATGCTTGTAAGACTATTCAGATTCATTGAAAAAGTGGTCAGTTTCTTAAGATTACTTACCTCATCAGGAATATATTTAATGCTGTTTTCATTAACGTTTAAAATTTCCAGTTGTTTTAATTCAAAGAGTTCCTGATCCATTTTCTCCAACTTATTGGCCATGATATTCAAAAAGAACAGTGAATCCAGTTTCACGATCTGAGGAGGAATATTAAATAGCCCTTTCTCTCTGAAACTCATACTGTAGACGGCTTTTTTACTGTTTAAGGCTTCTTCAATATTAGTAAAAGTGGGATATTTCACCGGATCAATCTGAGCTTTGATATGAGAGATTGAAAGAATGGAAATGAATAAGAACAGCTTTTTCATAAAATAAAAGATCTGCCGGCAGCCGAAACCACCGACAGACAAGAATTATAAATAATTTATTTCTTTAAAAGTTTAACGGTTTTCTGGAAGCCACCTTCAGCTTCAATATTTAAAACTAAAACTCGTGATCCTTCTAACTGTTGTGTAAAATCAAGGTCCAATACTTTGTTGGTTCCGTTGAATTTCTTCGTGTAAACAATTTTCCCGTCCATACTGTAAGCTGTTACAGAAATATCTTTCAATCCTTTTGGTGAATTGATTTTTACGATTCCTGAAGTTGGGTTAGGTGCTACCGTTACTGTATTTTCGGCAGTATTATTTTCGATAGTTCCTAAAGAACCTTCAATTCCTAAGTTATTTTTAAGGGCAATTACGATCGTTGCGGATTTTCCTTTATAATCAATGGTATTTCCTGTTGCATCAACATCTGTAGAAATAGTTGAATCCGGATGCTGAATAGAGAAGAAACCAAATTTATGATCAGGGGTGAATGTCAACCCTGTAGGTTCTGCACCAGACGGCATAGAAGCAAATAATCTTACTTTCGGATTAGCCTGAGTATGATCAGGAGCAATTACCCAGATATAGTTTTTACCTCCATCCTGAAGTACCCAAAGGTTTCCAAGCTCATCGAAAGTAAGGTTGTCATTTCCGTCTCCCCAAGCTTCAGATTTTACTCCCTGAGCGGTATTGAAAGAATATACAGAAGAAGCTCCCCCTACAAATGTTTCTACCTGAGAAGCGGTAGTTCCGTTATCCTGAAGACGGTATACCCTATCTAAACCTTTAGCTGTAAAATAGATCTTCCCATCTAACGGGCTGATGTCAACGTCTTCTACACCGTTGAATTTTGTTCCTCCTACTGATTGCGCATTTGTATTGGTATTATTCTGGTCTGCTTTTGTCTTGTTCGGAACCTGAACCCATGTTGCTGTAGTTCCTACCGGATCTCCTGAAGCAGTTAATCCCTGATCTAATTTCAGAACGTAAAGATTTCCTGAAGAAAGGTCATTTGGAGTATCCAATACATACTTGTACACCATGTGTGTACCACCATCTTCTCCATAATACGCTGTAGTTCCGGCATTATTTACTACTACATTTTCATGGTTCATGATTCCCATCTGCCATAGCTTACCTTTAGAACCGTCAGTATTCTTGGAAATAACCTGTGCCGTTGCAGGATCAATTTCTACCAGCCAGCCGTAGTCTTTGTATCCGTCGGCATTCACATCATTAGAGGTAACAGATTCTTCTGCTGTCACTATAGTTCCCCAAGGAGTAACTCCTCCTGAACAGTTTCTGATGGTTTGCACTAAACTTGGATCCGAGAAATTTACCGCTCTGGATTTTGTCAGCTGCCAAAGCTTGGAAGTCGCATTATAATTGATTTCCGCCATGGTAACACCTCCGGGATTGGTTTCATGGTTTACAGAAAGATATCCGTTGGTACTGCTTCCCGTTTTTGCAACATATCCTGTAAAGTCATTCTGCCCTCCAACAAATCCTCCGCCTTCTGTATAGCTGTCTCCTTCTTTTAGGATAAGCTGGTATTTATGCTCAGCAGGGATAATCAGTTTATTAGTCTGTGCTGTAGGCACAATAGAAGTAAAACAGCTGATGTGTGTTCCGTTACAGGTTACAGGTATCGTTGTATTAGTGGTTGTTTTCAGATAAGCATCAATTCTTAAATCTGAGCTGGTAGTACTTCTGTTATGCAATTCAATAGAAAATCTATTGACACCGTTTGTAAATTTAGATTTCGGAATAGAAAAAATATTATAAACATTCTCTGCCGCTCCATCAATGGTTGTGCTAGAAAAAGTATTGAAAGTAACAGTACCCGCAGGCATATTATCTCTTACCACTTCCTCTCCGTTAAGGTATACAATGATACCGTCATCCCTCATTACTCCAAGTTCCATAGTATCGGAAAGTGTTGAAAGGTCTATAGTGAAATCTTTAGCAAAATAAGCTGTCGTTAATCCGGAATTGATGGTTGTTGTTACAGGATCTCCATATCCCAGAGGCCCATTTCCTACCGCCCATGCTGAAATATCATAAGTTTTGGCATTCCAGCCTGTTGGTTGAGCCTGATTGTTATCTTTGTAGCTCCATGACGCGTTCTTATCGAATATCAGAGTCTGCGCCTGAATACCGGAACTGGCCAATATAGCCAAAGCTCCCACTGTTAGTAGTTTTTTCTTCATTTTTATTTGATTTATTAGACCTTGCAAAACTATTTCATTAGAGCTTTTTCTCTGTTAATAGGATTTTAAATCTAAATCATCGAATATTAACTTATCAAAAACCTAATGTTAAGGAAATTAATTTTGTGTTAAATGATGTGGGATGCGGGGTGTGGGGTTTGAGTGTGGGAGGGTTTTAGACTTGGTGTGTTGAAGTTGCGCTGTACAAGTTGCGGGGTAAGATATGGGAGATAGATAACTTGAATCACGCAATAACTCGAAACTCGCAACCAGAATTTCTACCCTCTCACTCTAAAACTCTCACGCACTCAAACCCAACACCCCACACTCCGCAACTCGCCTACTTCGCTTTACTCACATCTGTAAGAGCATTCAGAAAGGCAATAATCTGTTTTTTTTCTGTTTCGGTAAGGTTTAGCTTATCAGGAGCTAAAGTTTGATTTTTCATTTTCAATCCCAATCCTTCTCCTCCACCTTCGTTATAAAAATCCAGAACTTCTTCTAATGTATTGAAGGCTCCATTGTGGAAATAGGGTTTTGTAAGCGCAATATTTCTCACCGTTACTGTTTTGAAAGAGTAATCATAGATCCATGATTTCTCCTTCTTCACCGGACTGTTTCCTCTTCCCAAATCCTGATCAAGCTCTACAGGAAGCTGTTTGATGGGTCTTGTAGTTATTCCCAAAACTTCGGATTCATTTTCATTAAAAAACGGCGGTACCAATCCGGAAAAATGAGGAGCAAAATGACAGGTAGCACAATTGGCTTTTCCCATAAACAGGTTGAAGCCTTTTTTCACATCATCGGAAACATTTTTTTCATTCCTCATAAAACGGTCGAAATCGCTGTCAAATGAGTATAGTGAAGCTACGTAAGAACTTAATGCTTTTGAAAAATTTTCTTTGTTGATTTTACCGTCCTTAAATGCATTTCGGAACGCCTTTTTATATTCAGGCTTTGTTTTTAATTTCTGGATAATGCTTTCGTAGCTTGTATTGAATTCCTGTTCATTATAAATAACGTGTTCTGCCTGCTGTTCAAGGTAGAAAGCACGAAGATCATAGAAAAACCTCTTGGCGAAAACAGCATTATATAAAGACGGAGAATTTCTCAGCACTGTTTTTCCTTCCACATTACTTTGTGATTTAGATTTAAGATCTGTAAAAGCATTTTCCTGAAGATGGCATGTGGCACAGCTCATTTTTCCGTTACCACTTAAGTTCTGATCATAGAAAATAGATTTTCCAAGATTTCTGAGATCCGGATTATCTTCTGAAGATTTTAATAAAGTATAAAAATAGGGATCCAGAAAATCGCTGTCGAAAAAGTTTTTGTTACCAACATTCCATCCTGAAAATTCTTTAAGATCATCCGGTCTTCCATCCCAATTCCCTAATTCTTCATACAAAGGCTGTATATATTTTTTATAAAACTCAATCCTGTCAAAAGTTTCAAAATCTGTATTTTTTGAAAGATAGCTGATGGCTTCTGTCAAAATCTTGTCAGCTTTTTGCGTGTTATAATTTTTAAAATAAAGATCATCATTGATGTATTTCTGCATTCCCGCAAGAGCATGGCTTGTTTCCTCAGAAATATTCAGTGAACCTGGGGTATCAAAACCAGAAACACCAAGGGAGTAGATCCGGATTAATTCTATACGTAAAGGCAGTGTTTTGTTGTTTCCTTTGCTCAATCCATTTTTTAAAGCACTTAAATAAAACCCGGAATAGCTATTGTATAAAAAGGTGGTAATCGTTTTGATCTTTTCTTTCTCATTTTCTGCTTCGTCTGAGAATATAAGCTCATCCAGCACCTGCAACCCTTCGGGAGGAAGTGTATATGAAGAGGTACCTGCAGCCTCTATATGAAACAAAGGTGCTGCATTGAGGTGTGTTTTGGTGAATTCGGGATAATGATAGGCAATATAAAATTCTATTTCTTTGAATGAATTTCTTGTACTGCTCAGAGATTTTTGTAATTCTGCCAGGGAAATACGGTCTTCTGAGAACTTATCAACATCTGATTTCAGCTGTTCAAGCTTATTTTTAAAGTCGGACAATCCTTTATTGACAAATGTATTTTCGCTTTCTTTTCCTTTATAAACAGGATTAAAAGACATTACTGCAAATCCTATCAGAAGGACAATTACAAGCAGTGGATAAGATCTCATGAATTTTTAGCGGCAAAAGTATTCATCTGATGTTATCCCAGTTTTAATAGCAGATTAAATAATGTTTATATTTCCGGTACAATATTTTTCACTAATTTTAAACCCCGAAATCAAATTCATTATTCTAAATTAAGACGGTTCTTCGAAATACCGGAAAAATAATGGCGGGAGATTATTGGGAGAGGATTTTTTTAAATTAAATTCAACACATCAAAAAAACTAAAATAAAATTATGAAAACAAAACTATGGTTTGCTGTTGCGGCAAGTTTCCTTTCTGTGACGGCATTTTCGCAGAAAAAGAAGCAACCGGAAAAACCAGCAGGAAAGCAGCAGGAAATGGCTGTATATGCCGAGAAAAGAGGTTCTGATTATTATTTGGTCCGCCTGGAAAAGGATAAAAATATTCCCAATGTTTATGTATATTCCAACGGGGTTACCAAACCTTATAAAAACTATACGGATCTGAAGGATATTGTGGTAGAATTCCCCGGAATGATGACTTCCAACAATTCTACGAAGGAAGAACTGATTTCTATTCTTAAAAAAGATGATCATTTCTACGAAATTACTTCACAGAGGAAAGATCCTAAAAACATTGAAAAAACCGTCATTACGGTATATGAGGTAATGAATGGACAGAAGAGAATTGTAGAAGAATATAATGACATCTACGAGGTTATGGCATCTCCTTATAAAGAAGCTATTATGATTAACTAAAAAAACAAAAATATACATATTATGCTAAACAAACTTGCTGCCTCAGAACTTGTTCTGAATGAAGACGGAAGTGTATACCACTTGAATCTTCTCCCTGAAGATATTGCTGACAAAATCATCCTTGTAGGTGACCCAGACAGAGTAGCTAAAGTTTCAAAATACTTTGACACGGTAGAGATCAAAAAAAATAAAAGAGAATTCTATACGCATACAGGAACCCTTCGTGGAGAAAGAATCACTGTAATGTCTACGGGTATCGGAACTGAAAACATTGACATCGTCATGAACGAATTGGATGCTTTGGTGAATATTGATCTTCAAAACAAAGAATTCAAAACTGAGCACAAAGCTCTTGAACTATTCCGTATGGGAACTTGTGGAAGCGTAAACCCGGATGTACAGGTAGACAACATGTTGGTTACCCAGAACGTTGTAGGTTTAGATGGATTGATGCATTTCTATCAGGACTACAACTTCGAAAATGAGTTTTCTAAAAGCTTCTTAGAAAAATTCCCTTACGAAAAAATCAAACCGATGCTTTATTTCTCAGACTGGGCAGCAGAAATGGGTGATTATTATAAAGATGCTAAATACCACGGAAATACAGCAACATTCCCGGGATTCTATGCTCCACAGGGAAGACAGCTTCGTTTGAAAGCAGTAGATGACCAATTCTTAGAAACCTTGAATGATCTTGGAATTACCAATTTTGAAATGGAAACTTCTGCAATCTATGCCCTTTCAAAATTATTAGGACACAAAGCCATTACCGTGAATAACGTTATCGCCAACAGAAGACGTGGAGAATTCTCTGCAGACCACCATGCCTCTGAGAAAAACCTTATTGAATGGGTATTGGAAAGAATTATTAAGTAATTATTTTTTTACATACAGATAAAAACCTCCGGAATAGTTTCCGGAGGTTTTTTTATTACAAGTGAAATATCCTGGGATCCGGATACTGAAATACATATTTCAGCTCTGAAACCAGCTTTGAAGATAATACTTTCTTACCCTTCACTTCAAATTCTTTATTATCTGCTATATTTTTCTGTGCATTAATCACCTGGCTCTTTGCTGGATGAACCGGCGCGGTTACATTATATAATTTTGATTCAGTTTTTCTTTCAATCATTTCTAAGATAATACCACTGATATCAGCGTAATGAATATGGTTGACAGCGTGATCCAGATTACTCACATTATAGTTTTTCAGAAGCCTGTTGTCTCCCATGAGACCGCCAAGTCTTAGAATATTAAGCTGAGGATATTTATTTCTCAGCATTCTTTCACCCGATACTTTTTCCAACGGGATATCTTCTTCTGTAAATTCCTGAGGCAGATCAGGATAAACCCCTGTAGAGCTCATAAGAAACATTTGCCCCTTAAAATCTCCGATAAAAGCTGATAAATTTTGAATCCTGTTGTATAAAGAACTTACACAACAGCTCTTTTCAGAGACAGGAATGGTAATAATCAAAACATCAAAATCTTTAATCTCAGACCACGGGGAATAAAGTTCTGTCAGTTGATAATCTGGGAAAGAAGCTGTTACAACATTGATTCCTTTATGATGAAGCTGATCTACTTTGCTTTCCGTGGTAGTCGTTGCAGATATGATATATTTCCCTGAGAAGGAAGAAGCTATTCTCTCCCCCAGCCAGCCATACCCTATAATTCCTATTTTCTTCATATTTTGAAAGAGATATTCATTTTTAATAGTACAAAAATAGCCTATTTACAAGTGTGAAGCATTTTATACAGAAGAAATTTTAATTAAATATATACTTATAATATGGAAATAAAAAAGGACTCCCAGTCCAGAAGTCCTTCACGCCATATCAACTATAATAAAAAACCTATTATTTAAAATTCATTAATCATCACATAAAAATGTCCGGAGTACAAACTATTGGCATTTCCTGAAATATTAGTGAGATTAATTGTAATACTGGAAGCAGAAGTCAACCTTGGATTTGAAATGGAGAATGAGGAATTTCCTATAAAATCTCCTGCCGGAGAAACTATTACTACAGTCATCCACAACGAATTTTTTCCATACTTATCAAATTTTGTCTATTAAAGATACTACCGATTTGGAAAAAGATAACAAAATATTATGAAAAGTTTAACAACCCATCCTGATTTTAGGAATGGTTATTGTTTAATTACTACTACCAAACTAAAATTTATAGTATTATGAACAATTCAGAGTATAACAAAGCGGAAAATGCAGTAAACAATGTAGGAAATTCTTTACAGAATGCAACAGACAAAACCAAATGGAAAATCAATGAATTGGCAGACAAGGCCAAAGATTATATCAATGAGAAAAGGAATAATGATCAGGAGGCCAGCCAGGAAGACTGGTTAGACAGGGTAAAAGCTAATGTATCTGATGCCTGGGAGGATATTAAAGATAAAGCAGATGAGGCATGGGAAAAAACCAAAGATGCGGCTGAAGATGTAAAGGCAGAATGGAATAAGAAAACCAATTAGTATTTCAGTCATATAAATATTTTCAATAAAATGGAGTCTTAAATTGATAAGGCTCCATTTTTTATTATGCCATAAGCACAATTATTGTTACATTTGTAGTATAATAAACATTAAAAAATTATGTCATACGGTTTACTTAAAGGCAAAAAGGGAATTATTTTTGGAGCCCTTAATGAACAATCTATCGCATGGAAAGTTGCTGAAAGATGCCATGAGGAAGGTGCTGAATTCATTTTATCTAATGCTCCTATTGCTTTGAGAATGGGAGAACTTAATGGTTTAGCAGAAAAAACAGGTTCTGAAGTAATAGGTGCTGATGCTACTTCTATAGAAGATCTTGAAAAACTTTTTGATGCCGCTGTTGCAAAATTTGGAAAAATCGACTTTATCCTTCACTCTATCGGGATGTCTATCAACGTAAGAAAAGGAAAACATTATACAGAAATGAACTACGACTGGTTAGAAAAGGGCTGGGATATTTCCGCTGTTTCTTTCCATAAAGTAATGCGTGTAGCTTGGGAAAAAGACTGTATGAATGAGTGGGGAAGCATTTTGGCACTTACTTATATTGCTGCGCAGAGAACATTCCCGGATTATAATGATATGTCTGACAATAAAGCGTATCTGGAAAGTATCGCAAGAACTTTCGGAAACTATTGGGGTGAAAGAAAAGTACGTGTAAACACGGTTTCTCAGTCTCCTACTATGACTACTGCGGGTAGTGGTGTAAAAGGTTTCGGAGGATTCCTTGGGTATGCAGAAGATATGTCTCCACTAGGGAATGCTACCGCTCTTGAGTGTGCAGACTACTGTGTAACGCTATTCTCTGATCTTACTAAAAAAGTAACCATGCAGAACCTTTTCCATGATGGAGGTTTCAGCAGCTCAGGAGTTACTCAGAGAGTAATCAGTAAATATGATGCTGAATAATAACTATTCATCTAAAAAATAGCGAATTAAAGTTTCGTTTAACATACCTAAAACCCATGAA
The DNA here is from genome assembly GCF_003663845.1 of Chryseobacterium sp. 7. Lineage (NCBI taxonomy): Bacteria > Pseudomonadati > Bacteroidota > Flavobacteriia > Flavobacteriales > Weeksellaceae > Chryseobacterium > Chryseobacterium sp. 7. The sequence goes on along the minus strand of NZ_RCCA01000001.1, from coordinate 1,911,742 downwards.
TTTTATTTCATGGGTTTTTCTGTTTCCCTATTTTAAACTGGAAATTATTTCTGTCTTTAAAACTCCCCTTCCACATAGCCTCCATTCACATATCTGGATGTATCATGAGTATGCCAGGCATATACCCCGGCGATCATAATCCCCAGATCCTGCACATAACTGTATACTTCACTCTGCCAGTTTCCAAAAGGAGGAAGATGGTCTTGCAGCACTAAAAATTCTTTTAAATATTGATCATGAATTTCCAGAGCTTTCATATAAGCTTCAGATAATGATGATCCATTTTCTTTCTGCAAAACTTTTACAAGATTCATTGTGTCACCGTCACGATGAATTTCTTTGGGTAAAGAGATAATATCATTGTGTATACCAATTATTAAAGAACATAAAGTGTAGATACGCCGGATATGAGGGTGCTCAAAAATTTCATCCGGCAGCTGGCGGTATTCTTTCTGTAGCACTGCATAATCACAGTACGGCTGTACACCACTTGTTGCTTCTCTAATAAGCAGATATACCGGTAATGGCGGGACAATATTTGCCCGGTAATAGGTTTTTTCTTCCGAATAGCCTATCAGTACATCCTGTATTGATTTTACAAATCTTTTATATATGTTTTCGGGAATACCACATTGAATGGCATCCTGTCTCAATACCCAAAATAAATGAAAAACACCATTTTCAGAAGGTTCTTCAGGGTTAGCTCCTGATAGCAGATCAATGATCCGATGCATGATCTGATACATTTCATCTCTGGAACAACGGTCAAAATAATCATCCATCATTGCTCCGTTGGCTGTATAATTGGCTAATGGCCGGAGTTCAGCAAGACTCTTAAGGAAAGGGCAGCCTCTTGCTGCGATATCTGTAAGATTATGCAATTTATGTTTTTCGCGAGCCTCTTTACTGTGAAAAGCATATTCTTTATCAATCCAATGATAATATTCTTCTCTCTGTTCCTGCATATCAGGATGAAAAAAATGCGGGAAAGGATAGCGAGGCTTGGGAAGTTGCTGCAAGCCGGCATAAAATTCTTCATTTGATGTTGTTTTCATGGGATTTATTTTTGTTAAAAAACATAATTAAAATTAATTAAAAAAACAACATAAAACATTTATTATTTAAAAATAAAAAAATATAATTAATTATTATTTTTAAGAATAAATTAAATATTCATAACTTATCAACTACCAAATAAATTGTATATGAAAAAAATTAAATCCTGTACAGCAATGTTATGTATTGCTGTAAGCTCGTTATTCAATGCATTAAATGCCCAGACCTGTCCAAGCTGGGGTCCGTATCTTGAAGGTTTTGATATGGCCAACTCCGGTGAACTCTGGTATTCTGAAGTAATGGCAGATAATACCTGTAAAAAGGTTAATACCTACTACTCTACACTGAATTTTTCTTTAGGTCCGCGAGGCGGATATGCAGGAATTCAGTATAAGCAGAATGAAATCTATAACAACATTTTTTCAATGTGGGATCTGCAGGATACCAATGTACCACAGTGTACTACAGAATATACTGCTCCCAATACTTTTGTAGATGGTTTCGGAGGAGAAGGAACAGGTCTTCACACAGATAATCCTATGCCATGGACACCAGGAGTCTGGTATGCCACTGTTGTAAGAAGGTGGTCAACTGGTGACGGAAAAACCAGAATAGGATTTTTTATGTTTGATTACGGTACTGGAAAATGGAAACATTATGTCACGATTGTAACTCCAGAAAACGATGCCAAATTCACAGGAACCAAATTGGGAGGTTTTGTAGAAAACTGGAATTCAGCAGCAAGTAAAGCAACCCGTTGTGGATATTTCAGAAACTTCTGGAGCATGAATGCACAAGGAAACTGGTCTAAACCTTCACGATATACTGCTTCGGCGGGAACTGGATCGTGGGGAGCGGAAACAGCTTTCAACAACACAGCAATTAAGGTAACTTCATGTGGAACGGCTCCGGCGCCTGCCGGCAGTTCGATAACTTTTAACGGAATTACTCAGGATGGTACAAAACCTGCCACCACTACTCCTATTACTGTAACAACCGTTACTCCATCTTATAATACCTCTAATAATTCAGTGAATGTAAATTGGGCCAACTCAGAAACCACAAGTCCTCAGTTTTCCTATAAAGTTTCGTTATATACGGAAGCCAGCTGGGCAAATTCTTACACTCCGGTAGCCGTGGTTACGGGTATTCGTCCTGACCAGAGAAATGCTCAGGTACCGCTTCCTTCGAATTCCCAGCCGGGGAAATATTATGTGAGTGTAGTTTTGGAAGATATTTTTAAACAAACTTCTAATTTCGGGTATAATAATTTAACGATCAGCAGTATTGTAACGGCACCAACTATTGATCCGAATGCTTATTACCGGATAAAATGTGTGGGAAGCAGTCAATACATCAGCCCTGCTAATTACAGTACCACATCTAATACTAAAATGGTTCAATATCATTTTAACAGCAACCTTGCCCAACAATGGAAACTGGAAAAAACCGGAAATAATTATATCATTATCAACCGTGCTTCAGGCTTAGCCATTGATGTTCCAGGATCCAATACAACTAATGGTACTACATTGATACAGTATTCAAAACATGGTGGTAATAATCAGCAATGGGTATTAAGACCTTATACCTCAGGCAACTTTGTTATAGGAACTGCACTATCCAATATGAAAGCCATTGATAATCCTGGCAATTCACAAACTTCAGGTACCAATATCAACATCTGGGATCAGGATATAAACGGTACCGCTGGGTTAAATCATCAATGGATACTTGAACAGGTTACAACATCAACGATGTCTGCAAAACAGGAAATGTCTTCTACTGCTTATCCTAATCCTGTAAAACAAGGTGAAAACCTTACCATCAGCCTTCCAGAAAACGGAAATAACTATGAATTGACGATCGTTAACGCAGAAGGATTAATAATAAAATCCCAACAGGCGAAAGCGGGTACAACAATCATCTCAACTTCAGGAATGAGAACCGGGATTTATTTCTATAATGCTCAAAACAGTAACGGGATGATTTCCGGGAAGTTTTCGGTGCAATAACTTTTACCTGTTTCTAAAGATATTTTAAATGCGAATCGGCGGCCTCTTCGAGGCCGCCGATTCTGTCAAAAATAATATTAATATGATATTATAAAATTACGGTCTGTATAGAGTGTGCCGGAGCATTCAGTTTGGCAGCCATTCCTTCAATCCATAGATTGGTTTCGATATCATTATCTGAATCGTTCATAATAACCGTTACCAGCTGTCCGTTTTCATTTATAAATGCAGAAGATGTAAGAGCTGCTCTGTTCGAAGAACTTCCGATTCTCTGTGCATTTGGCTTAATGTATTTTGACACGTGGCCTATATAATAGTATTCATACGTGTAGAACACTTCTCCAGTTTTGGTATCTGCAATAATTGGGGCAAAACAGAAGTTTCCTTTATGATTAGGTCCTCCGGTTTCATCCAGAAGAATATTCCAGTCTGTCCATAGTGCATTTCCTTTGTTGAAATCGTTCAGCATATTTTTGCTGTAAAGCTCTCCCAGGCTTACATCATAGATTTTATCCATGTTAAACTGTTCTTTACATCCTTCTGTAAAAGCCAGGAATTTATCCGGAAATGCTCTGTGAGTTTCTGCTAAATTATCAAAAAGCTGAGTTTTGTTATTCCATGTTTCATACCAGTGATAGCCGATACCACTGGCATATTTTGCAGTTTCAGGATCGCTTAAAGTGGTGGTTGCTCTTTGATAAATAAGGTCCCTGTTATGATCCCAGATCATAACTTTTTTATCTTTATATCCGTTTTTCCAAAGGGTTGGACCAAGATTCTTTTTCAGGAATTCTCCTTCTTCTTCAGCAGTATAGATGCATGATTCCCAGCTTTGGGTAGCCATCGGCTCATTCTGAACGGTTAATCCCCAGATATTGATTCCTCTTTTTTCGTATTCTTTAATGAATTTGATATAATAGTCTGCCCACGTCTGGTAATACTGATTTTCCAATCTTCCGCCTTTGTATAAGCTTTGATTTGACTTCATCCATGCCGGCGGGCTCCATGGAGAGAAATAAAAGGTAAAATCATTTCCTATCGCTTTCTGAGCTTCTTTAATCATAGGAATTTTATATTTCTCATCATGAGCAATATTGAAGGTCTTTAAAGACGTATCATTATCCTGTACATACGTATAAGAATCGCTGGAAAAATCACAGGAGTTCATATTGGTACGAACTACGGTATATCCCAATCCGTTTTTTCCGAAATAAGCGTCCAAAATTTCTTTCTGCTTATTTTTTGGCATTTTATAAAAGGTTTCTGCTGAGGCATCTGTAATGGCACCTCCTATCCCTATCACTTTCTGATATTTAAAATTCGGAGCAACAAAAATACAGGCATCTGTTTCTTTAGGCTGCCCGAACTGTGCAAATGTAACGGCTCCTTTATCCACCATCTTCTCATTCGCTTTCGAGTTGGTAAGGACTACTTTAGCTGTTTTTCCTGCATTTTTTTTCCAATAATTCTGAGCATTGACATTCATGACAACGCCTACTAAAAAACAACTTACAATTAGTTTTCTCATGATTTTTTTGTTTTTGGACCTATCGTCCCCATTTTCATTATTTATTCTGATAGACTCTTACGTAATCTATATAATACTTCTGTGGAAAAACAGTATCATCAATACCTTCTTTTCCTCCCCAAAATCCCCCTACTGCAAGATTTAAAAGAATAAAGTAAGGCTGATCAAAAGGCCATGCTTCCTTGGTTTTCTCTTTATTCTCGTAGGTAAAGAACTTTTGATTATCTATATAAACATCTATCTTTTCCGGTGTCCAGTCTGCTTTATAAACATGAAATTTTTCGCTGGCATCCTTCACAAAAAGAGTATCCGTTTTCTGCGTTCCCTGAATATGATTGTATTTTTTGGTATGAACAGAAGCATGGATAAATCCCTGATTAAACCCAACATGTTCCATAATATCCAATTCTCCATCATCCGGCCATTTTTTCATATTTTCGCTCATCATCCAGATGGCAGGCCACGTTCCACGGCCTTTGGGAAGTTTTGCTCTCACTTCAATTGTTCCATACTGAAAAGAGAATTTCCCTTTGGTTAAAAGTCTTGCAGAAGTGTATTTATTCTTATCCCAATTTTCTTTTCTGGCTTCAATGATGAGATTTCCATTTTCCATTCTGGCATTCTCAAGCCTGTTTTTGGTATAAAACTGAGCTTCATCATTTCCAAAACCGTCTCCTCCTGTATCATAATTCCATTTTAATGAATCCGGAAGTCCTTTGCCATTAAACTCATCACTCCAAATCAGTGTTCTGCCGGCATCTGGTTTATTTGAAGCGCAATTGAGAGCCGAAAGAAAGAATATTCCTCCTACACAGATACTGATTATATTCCTGAATTTGATTTTCATGTGTATTAAGTTTTGGCTAAAGCCGTTCTTTTTTATATTTTCATAAGTGAGCTAAAGCCCAATCCTATTGAATTTTCTTCAATTTATTTCGTCCAGTTAATTCTTTTGGTCTGAACATTTTGAGAATTGGTTCCGACCATAATATCAAATTCTCCGCCTTCCCAGTCAAAATTTAACTCGTCATCAAAGAATTTCAAATCTTCCGGGGTAAGTTTAAATTCGATCTTTTTACTTTCTCCTTTTTTGATGAATATTTTCTGGAAACCTTTCAATTCTTTTACAGGTCTCACCACTTTTCCGAAAAGATCTCGGATATAAAGCTGTACCACTTCTTCCCCATCATATTTTCCAGTATTGGAAACGGTAACACTGATATTCAATGCTTGATTTCCTGTAAGGTTTGTGGAACTTAAAGTCATGTCAGAATATTTAAAATCCGTATAGCTTAAGCCATATCCAAACGGATATTTCGGATCATTATCAAGATCTATATAGGCGGAAACATAATTTCTGTCTGTATTATTTTTTGCCGGTCTTCCGGTATTATAATGATTGTAATACACTGGAATCTGACCTTCTGTTCTCGGAAAGCTCATTGGAAGTTTCCCGCCAGGATTCACCGAACCGAATACAACATCCGCAATGGAATTTCCGGCTTCTGTTCCCAGCCACCATGTGTACACAATTGCAGGAATATTGTCTGAAGCCCAATTGAAGATCAAAGGTCTTCCGGCATTGATCATCAGAATGATTGGTTTACCAGTTTTAGCAATTTCTTTCAATAAATCTTCCTGAACTCCTGTAAACCCAATATTGCTTCTGCTTTTTGCTTCTCCACTCATTGCATGGCCTTCTCCCAGTGTCATAATGACAACATCAGCTTTTTTTGCCGTTTCTATAGCTTCTGCAAACTGACTTTTGTCCTGATCATCAACGTTACAGCCTTTGGCATATAATAAAGTAGAGTTTTTATCCAGTTGATTTTTAATTCCGTCAAACTGTGAAACGATTCTTTGATTATCATCTTTGAAAGCAATAGACCAGAAGCCGTGATTAGCCACCGTTTCTTTACCGAAAGGACCAATCAGGGCAACAGTTTTTACCGTTTTTGAGAGTGGAAGAATATTTCCCTGATTTTTAAGCAGAACGATACTTTTGGAACCGAATTCTCTTCCGAATTTTCTGTTTTCCTGATTATCTGTCTGTTCTTTTTGTCTTTTCTCATTACTGAACCTGTAAGGATCATCGAAAAGTCCCATTTCGTATTTTTTGGTTAAGATTCTTCCCGTTGCATCATCTACCAATTTAGGATCTACTCTTCCTTCTTTAACCAGTTTTGGAAGTTCTGCCATATAAATACGGCTTTCCATATCCATATCACTACCTCCCTTTATTGCTCTTTCTGCAGCTTCAGCACCATCTTTAGCATAGCCATGAGGTATCATTTCGCCAATACTTCCCCAATCTGAAACAACAAAGCCTTTATAATTCCATTTTCCTTTTAGAAGGTTTCTCTGAATATATTGGTTGGCCGTAGCCGGAACGCCGTTAATATCGTTGAAGGAATTCATAAAAGTAGCCACACCTGCTTCTGCAGCAGCTTCGAATGGCGGAAGATACGTTTCGTTCAGTTGTCTGAGGCTCATATCTACGGAATTGTAATCTCTTCCTCCTATAGCCGCGCCATATGCAGCAAAATGCTTTGCACAGGCCATCACCGCATCCAGATTTCCTAATCCTTTACCCTGAAATCCTTTGATTCTTGCCAATCCGATTTTTGTACCCAGATAAGTATCTTCTCCTGAGCCTTCCATTACTCTTCCCCATCTTGGGTCTCTGGCAATATCCACCATTGGAGCAAATGTCCAGTGAATACCATATGCCGAAGCTTCTGTAGCGGCAATTCTTTCTGATTTTTCAATCATTCCCAGATCCCAGCTTGCGGCCTGTCCCAGATTTACAGGAAATGTAGTACGATATCCATGAATAACATCCTGTCCGAACAGTAAAGGAATTTTCAACCTAGACTGCATTGCCAGTTTCTGAAATGCTCTGGTTTCTTCAGATCCTGCTACATTCAGCATAGAGCCTACTTTTCCTTTTTTAATTTCATCCAAAACAGCAGCGGAATTAGAATGTTGTGGTCCTGTGGCGTATTCAAACCCACTGTACTGAACCATCTGCCCCACTTTTTCTTCCAGTGTCATTTTAGACAACAATTCTGCTACTTTCTGATCAATTGTCTTTTGCCCGTAAACGTTCAGTCCAAAAGCAGAAAATGCAAGTAAAAAATAAACTCTTTTCATAGTATCAAATTAAAAAATATAAGTTGCTGTAGAACGTCCTGAAATTGTTACAGCAGCGGTTTTTCCGGCAAATTTAATATTAAAATTTTCATCTTCTTTATTGTCATTCTGAACAATTAAGACTATTTTCCCAAATTGAGTCTTAAAAGCAGCTGTGGATAGTTTATCCGTCTGTGTGGAAGCGATACGCTGAGATCCTGCAGGAACAAATTTTGAAGCGTGGGCAATAATATAGTAGGAAACATTTCTGGTGAAATTCTCACTGTCGGAAACAGTAATGGCTCCTTTACATTCTGTACATCCACCATCTGTATGTGGTGCAAATTTCGGATCGTTGGCCAGGTTCCATTCCAGAGCAATTTTGCTCCAGTTTCTCATAGAACCGATAATTACATTTTTTGTATGCCAGTTCAGGTCTTCAGTAAAAGTTCCTTTTGATCCTGTCCATTGTTCAGTAAAGTATAAGTTTTTATTGGGAAAGGCATCATGTACCGTACTTAATGCAGAGATTTCTCCTTCATACAAATGAAAAGCTGAACCGTCTATATATTTGTCGGCTTCTGCGTCTTTTAAAATATTAATAGCATATTCAGGTTTGCTGCAATTGTGATCATAAACAACAATTTTGGTGGCAATTCCATTGGCTTTAAAAACCGGACCAAGATGATTTTTGATAAAATCTCCCTGCTGCTCAGACGGCATATATAAACTAGGATTATTTCCCGGGTGTAAAGGCTCATTCTGAGGAGTTACGGCATCAATGGTAATGCCTTCTTTTTTCATTCCCTGAATGTATTTTACAAAATATTGTGCGTAGGTTCCATAGAATTCAGGTTTTAAGCTGCCTCCTTTTGATTTTCCGTTGTCTTTCATCCAAACCGGAGCGGACCACGGAGCAGCAATGATTTTAATTTTAGGATTGATTGATAAAATCTCTTTCAACATAGCAATCAACGCTTTATCTTTTTCCAGACTGAATTTCGAAAGAGAGGCATCGGTTTGTCCTTCAGGAAGATCATCGTATGAAAATACTTCACCATCAAGATCAGATGCACCTATGCTTAATCTCAGATAGCTGATGGAGATTGAATTTTTATCATTTCCGAAAAGTTCGGCAAGCAGTGCTTTTCTTTTGGGAGGAGAAAGCCTATTAATTACCTCAACACTTCCTCCTGTTAATGTATATCCAAAACCATCAACATATTGAAACTTCTGAGCATCATCAATTTCAATATTCTGAAAGCTGTTGGCATTATTTACAAATTTAACCGGAGTCTGCTGCTGTAATTTTACACTTTCATCGCCTTTTGTAAGCCAGTACTGTACTTCATTTCCTTTATTGGACATTACTGATGTACATGATAAAGGAAAAAGTGCCACACCACTAAGTAGTGCGGCACCTCTAAAGAAACTATATAAGTTGTGAAACTTCATATTTTAGTAACCAGGATTTTGTTTTAAAGCTGTATTCGGCAATTCATTGAACGGAATTGGAAGAATTTCGTTCTTATTGGCTTTAAACCCTTTGAAAGCAAGCTTAGATGGAGCATCACCCCATCTTACAAGATCAAACCATCTGTGCCCCTCTCCTGCAAGTTCTCTTCTTCTTTCATCTTTAATGGCCTGCAATGAAACCGGAACCGATGCTAATCCAACTCTTGTTCTTACTGCATCTAATAAAGCCTGAGCTCTAGCCCCTGCTCCCCCTAAAGCTTCCGCTTCCATGAGATAAGTATCTGCTAGTCTTATCGCAATATAATTCTGACGGAAATTAAGCTCTGCTGGTCCTGGAAGTGAGCTTTTTAAAGCATTCGTAGGTAAATATTTATTTAAGAAATATCCTGTATCTGCAAAAGCCGGGCTGTAAGTAACCTTACCTTCTGTTACCAGTTTTTTTGCATTGAAAACTGTCACATCTAACCTTGGATCACCCTGCATAAAAGTAACAAAGTTTTCTGTAACGGTATTAAACGCCCAGCCAGAATAGATATCCGGTGCATCATTATTCGGAATATTGGTTAATGAATAAGAACGTGGCCCTACCATTACATTAATAGAATTCCCCTCATCTTTTCCCTGTCCCCAGAATCCCCAATCGGAGTTTCCTTTATTGGTATGCATTACTTCCAGGATAGATTCTGTTGAAAATTTATAGGGATCTGATAATTCAGGACCTACCTTAAATAAGTCTGCATAATTGGCTACCAGTTTATATCCATATTGGCTGGTTCCACCAGGAGTACCGTTTACCTCAGCAAACTGTGCTGCTGCCTGAGGCATTTTTTTATCATAAAGATAGATTTTACCTAAAATAGCTCTGGCTGTTCCCTGTGTGATTCTTCCTCTATCATTCCCGCTTGATACCATCATCAGATCCGGAATGGCAGCATTGATGTCACCTTCTATCTGAGTATATACATCACTTGGATTAGCTTGTGGAATATTCCAATAGTTATCATCAAATTTTACGGACTTAAGAATCAAAGGAATATTTCCAAACATTCTTAGCAATTCGAAATAATATAAAGAACGAAGAACTTTTGCTTCTGCAATATATCTTTTCTTAAGATCATCACTCATATTAGCTCCCGGCACTCTTTCTATTAAAAGGTTAGCACGTGCTATACCCTGATAATAATCTCTCCAGTAGCTGGCTGGCATTGTATTCGGGTTAATCATATAGTTGTTCAGTCCCTGAATACCTGCCCCATCATTTGAGTTTCCTCCTCCGGAATAGAAATCATCAGAACCTGCATTAAAGAAAGTAACGGTATTTTCGAATCCACCGGAATATTTTCTTAATAGATCGTATACTGAAACCAAAGCACTGAAAGACTGTTGCTCATTCTGAAAATACAAATCAGTATTAAAAGATCCTGAATTCTGTACATCATCCAGATAGGAATCACTACAGCCCATATTGGTAAAACTCAGACCTGTCAAAAATGCTACCGCAAGTCCTTTATATATAAAATTCTTATTTTTCATTTTGTTAGTCATTAAAATTGAATATTTGCACCTATCAGGAATGTTCTTGCCTGTGGATAGTAAGCTCTGTCTACACCCACAATATCCTGTTCAGAATTATTTCTTCCTGCAATTTCCGGATCATACCCTGTGTATTTTGTAAAAGTGATCAGGTTTTCTCCTGTAATGTACAGCCTTACTTTACTCATTCCGAAACGTTGAGTAACATCTTTAGGAATGGTATAGCCTAACTGAACGATTTTCAAACGTACATAATCTCCTTTCTGAAGATAATAATTAGACATCCATGAATAGTTATGGTTAGGATCATTACGGGTAACTCTTGGGTTATCATTGGTAGATCCCTCACCAGTCCATCTGTCTAAAATTCTTGTCTGATAGTTGGCATCAAGCATATCCAGTCTTCTAAGTCCCTGGAAAATCTTGTTACCAGCCTGTCCCTGTGCGAACATCATCAGGTCAAAATTCTTATAATTAAGATTCACGGTAAGTCCGAAAGTATATTTCGGTATAGAGCTTCCCAGGTTTACTTTATCATTGTCGTCAATTTTTCCGTCTCCGTTATTATCCTGCCAGATAAAGTCTCCCGGTTTTGCATCAGGTAGTAATTTTACTCCATTCGCATTTACATAATTATCAATTTGTGCCTGATTTTGGAAAACACCACTATATGTTTGCCCGTAGAACGATCCGTAAGGCTGTCCTACTGCTACTCTGGATATTGCTCCCATCGTTTGGAAAGAAGCCAGATTGAAATACTGAATATCATCTTCCAATCTAAGAACTTCATTCTTTATAGCTGAGAAGTTACCATTAACCGAAATCCCGAAATCTTCCCAATTCTTTTTGTAGCCCAGTTCAAGCTCTAATCCGCTGCTCTGCATATCTCCTACATTTGACCAAGGTAAATTCGGAACTCCTACATAACCAGGGATATTGATTTGTCTAAGGATATCGGTTGTTTTCTTTTTGTACCAATCTGCTGTAAGGGTAAAATTGTTGAATACTTTCAAATCTGCTGCAATATTCAGCTGGCTGGTCTGTTCCCATTTCAGATTTGGATTTTCCAGTGTACTGGGTGCATATCCAATAATGATATTATTTCCTGAATTGGTATAGTTGCTTCCTGAAACCATGAAACTTGCAAATCTGAAATTATCCATTTCATCATTTCCTAAAACTCCATAACCTCCTCTTAACTTTAAGTTATTGATCACCTTATTTTCTGGCCAGAAATTTTCTTTATGAACATTCCACCCAACAGACATAGATGGGAAAGTTCCCCAATGCTGGTTGGTTGCAAATTTGGAAGAACCATCTCTACGAATTGTTCCTGTGAATAAATATTTGTCGGCATAATCATAAATAATCCTACCAAAATAAGATGCTTTACGGGTCTGAATCCCGTCCCATCCTGTTGCAGTAATATTATCCTGCGGAATATTAAAGTTAAAAGAAGCATCCTGCCAATTGTCAACAGGCAGATTACTATAGGTAAGGCTAGCCCCTCCAGCAATATTGTATCGGTAAACTCCCTGACCAACCATGATATTGATATTATGATCTCCAAACTTATTCTGATAGGTTAGGGTGTTTTCCATACTCCATTCAAATTTATTTTCGTCCACCTTATTCAGGCTATTGAAGCTGGTATTGTTATAGTTAGGACTTAAATAGTATTTTGGTGTAAAAGCGCGGCTTCCCCAATAAGATTTCTTACCGTTCAGACTGGATTTAAAGGTGAAATGCTCAAGAAACTTTAGTTCTGCAAAAACATTTCCTACGAAATCATCTGACCAGTTATAATTTCCTTGCTGCAAATAACGGAAAGCCTGTGGATTAGTCATTTCCTGATTTACATATTTTGAAATTCCATAAGGGTTACCGTTTGGATCACGAATAATATATGGATTTGTATAACCACTTGGGTCTACCATAGACCAATCTGTCACAACAACTGGAGTTGTAGGATCAAGGTTAACCGCTGAAGCTAATGGTCCTCCAAACTCTTCATTTGCACTTACTCCCTGAGACTTTACGTGAGTATAGGCAAAAGTTTGACCTAGTGTCAGATAATCTGTAACTTTATGTGTTGAGTTAAATCTGGCATTAATTCTTTTGTAATATGAAATATCGCTCATTACAATACCAGACTGATCAAAATATCCGAATGATGTATAATACGTAGATTTTTCGTTACCTCCGGTAATACTTACTTCATGAGAAGATTTTTCCCCAGTTCCGAAGATAGCATCCTGCCAATCTGTTCCTTTTCCTAAAGATTCCGGATTGGTGAATCTTGGAGCTCCTCCGTCATTAACGAAACCTTCATTGATGATTTTAGCATATTGCGTAGCATCCAGAAGATCCAGTTTTTTTGACGCATTTGAAAAACCATAAAATCCGTTGTAAGAAAGGGTAAGTTTTCCTTTTTTTCCTTTTTTAGTAGTTACCAGAATTACCCCTTTTGCAGCAGAAACACCATAGATAGCAGCTGATGCTCCATCTTTTAAGACTTCGATACTTTCTATATCTGACTGATTCAGCCATCCGATATTGTCTACAACAATACCGTCTACTACCCACAAAGGACTGTTACTTCCCGCTCCAAAACTGGTAATTCCTCTTACGCGTACAGTAGCTGCAGCACCGGGCTGCCCGGAATTAGTCACAACAGAAACACCGGCTGCTCTACCCTGTAATACCTGCTCCGGCTTACCAGATGGAATGTTTTCTATGTCGCTGGCTTTAATACTTGCTATAGCCCCGGTTACATTACTCTTTTTCTGAGTACCATAACCAATGACTACAACTTCGTCTATTTTGTTTTCTTTAGCAAGTGTGTCCTTCGCCTTGGTGGTCTGGGCACTGAAGTTGGCCGTAAAATAGAGGACGGCAACCACTCCTACGCTTCTTGATATTCTTACATTCATATACAGTTATTGTTTAATTCTCAAATTGAGACAATAAAAATATATTTTTTTTTAATTAATTAACATTCTATTCATAAATATTTTAATTTTTCTTTTATTTTTCAGGGTTAGAAGCCCTATCTTCGCATCAATATTTCATAAAATATCATAAAAATCCAATAAAGTTATCTCCCAAAATGATCTTCAAGCCTTCAAAAATTTCTCTTCCTTTAAAACTTACTTTCCTTATTTTTTCAATGGTTTTAAACTGTATGGGACTCGTGATTCTGCAGTTGTCTCAGGAGAAAATCACTTATGGAGAACTGGGGCTGCTGGAGTCTTTTAAAGATTTACCTATTGCTTTCATTTCACTTTTTGCGGTGAGCTTTATTAACAAAACAGGACCCAAAAAAGCATTAATTCTGGCTCTTACTATTGTGGCCCTATGCTCCTGCCTGCTTCCTTTTGTAAAGGTTTTTGGTTTTATAAACTGTGGTTTGCTATTATAGGAGCTTGTTTTGCCATTGGTAAAATCTGTGTTTTTGGAATCATCAGGAATAATATTTCGGATGAGAAATCTCTGGCAAAGACAATGAATAATGTGGAAGCTTCTTTTATGATTGGAATTTTCGTAGTAAACACTGGTTTCGGATGGGTAATTTCCAGCCAGTACTCGGAATTCTGGAAATTTGGCTTTTTATTGATTGCTTTATTATCTGTATTTACCATTTTTCTGCTTTCGAAAATGGAAATTGTGGAGTCTAAGCCTATAGAAAACAAGAGTATCCTCTCTGAGTTATCCGGATTTACAACACCCGCTGTAGCTTTATTTTTAGGTGTTGTCTTTTTTATTGTTTTTGTAGAACAGGGATTCAATTCTTGGCTGCCTTCTTTTTACAAAAACCATCTGAAAGTCAATTCTTTTTTTGCTCTTCAGGCAACTTCTTTCCTCTCCATTTTTTCTTATGCCGGAAGAACGGCTACCGCCAATATTATCAAAAGATTTCCGTTGCCAAGATACTATATCACATGCATGACTCTGATTATCGCACTGCTCGTCATTATAGTAGGCATACAGTATTTTGACTCCAAAGATTCCAGACTGCTTCTTTTTTTATTTCCGGTTATTGGCCTGTTCCTTTCGCCGCTCTACCCTGTCATCAACTCAAGAATGATTGCGCAGGTGGATAAAGATAAAATTAACCTGTTTACATCCCTAATTGTGATTTTTTCATCTCTGGGCAGCTCTGTAAGTTCAATTATTATGGCCATTTTATTCGAAAAACAATTATTAAATTACTATCCATTATACATCTTATCCTCTGTAATTCTGCTTTTTGTGATTAGTTTAATATATTTTACTGTCACAAATAGAAAATAGTTTTATTTTTACTACCATGAAAATCAAAGACACAAAAAGTAAAGAAACGCTTCGGGAACTTATCGATACTAAAGATTTCGTAGCGCATATTTCTGTTGACTGTACCATATTCGGCTTTCATAATAATATTCTGAAAGTTTTGCTTTTAAAATATCATGATCTTGACCTGTGGTCGCTTCCCGGTGGTTTTGTTTTCAATGACGAAGACCTCAGAGAAGCTGCTGAAAGAGTTTTGTATGAAAGAACGCACCTTAAAGGTTTATTTTTGAAACAGTTTCATACATTTGGAAGGATAGACCGTACAGAAAACAACGTTCATCAGATTCTTCTTCAAAATAAAGGAATCACTGTTCCTGAAGATCACTGGATCTTTCAGCGCTTTGTGACGGTAGGCTACTGCAGCCTTATTGATTTTTCATTAACAGATACTTTTCCTGATGCTTTCAATGAAAGCTGCGAATGGTTTGAAGTGAATAAATTACCCAAGATGGCATTCGACCATGACAGAATTATAGAAACCGGTCTGGAATACCTGAGAATGAACATCAATACGGAAGTGGCAGCAAGTAACCTGCTTCCGGAAAAGTTTACAATGAAGGATCTTCAGGCTCTTTATGAAACCATTTTAGGTCAGAAATTCAGAAGAAATAACTTTCAGCGAAAAATTTTAAGTTTAAATATCCTTGACAGAATGGAAAAGCTGTATGACGGCTCTGCCAATAAAGCGCCTTATCTGTATAAATTTAAAACTGAAGTTCATAATTCTACCAATCAGTATCCCATCTCAAATGATGAGGAGTCATAAAAATATAAATTTAATCAAAATCACCAATAAAATAACATTATATATCTGAAAACCAACATCAAAATAAGTTTCTAAAAAAACTTTTCAGACACCACGAAAAATGCTATTTTTAACAAAATCAAAAAATCATGTCATATTATCCTCTTACGAGCATCCCTGATTATTACGGAATTGATGCTTTACTTACTGAAGAACACAAACTAATCCGCCAATCTGTAAGAGACTGGGTTGAAAGTTTTGTAATGCCGCAGATAGATCAGGCCGCTCAAAATCATACAGACTTACCTAATCTTATGAGAGAATTGGGGAAAATTGGAGCTTTAGGGCCTTATATTCCGGTTGAGTATGGCGGTTCAGGATTAGACCAGATTTCTTACGGTCTGATTATGCAGGAATTGGAAAGAGGAGATTCTGCAGTACGTTCTGCTGCTTCGGTACAGAGCTCTTTGGTGATGTTCCCTATTAATGAATTCGGTTCTGAGGAACAGAAAAAGAAATATCTTCCTAAGCTTGCTGCCGGAGAAATGATCGGATCTTTTGGATTAACAGAGCCTAACCACGGTTCAGACCCGGGTTCTATGGAAACTTATTTTAAAGATATGGGAGATCATTATCTTTTGAATGGGGCTAAAATGTGGATCACCAACTCTCCTCTTTGCGACATTGCAGTAGTATGGGCAAAAAACGAGGAAGGAAAAGTACAGGGATTAATCGTTGAAAGAGGAATGGCAGGTTTCACTACTCCTGAAACACACAATAAATGGAGCTTAAGAGCTTCCAAAACCGGAGAGCTGGTATTCAATAATGTAAAAGTCCCGAAAGAAAACCTTCTTCCTGGAGTAACAGGACTAAAAGGACCTCTTTCTTGTCTGAACTCTGCAAGATATGGAATTTCATGGGGGGTAATTGGTGCGGCAATTGACTGCCACTGTACAGCTGTTCAATATGCTAAAGAAAGAAATCAGTTTGGAAAACCAATTGGTTCTTACCAGCTTCAGCAGAAAAAATTAGCTGAATTCTTAACAGAGATCACAAAAGCTCAGTTATTATGTCTTCAGTTAGGAAACCTTAAAAACGCCCACAAAGCAACTCCGGCTCAAATCTCAATGGCAAAACGTAACAACGTGAAAATGGCAATTGACATCGCAAGAGAATCAAGACAGATCCTTGGCGGCATGGGAATCATGGGTGAGTTCCCAATGATGAGACACGCAGCGAACCTGGAATCTGTAATTACTTATGAAGGAACGCATGACGTACATTTGTTAATCACAGGTTTAGATATTACAGGAATTAACGCATTCTAAAATAAGACAAACTTATAAATAAAGAGTCTGGCCAATGGTCAGACTCTTTTATTTTACTCACTTTGCAGAGAATTGATATTCAATGAATAATTATTGATGCCGTAATGTTTTTGTCTATTTATTAAAGTTATTACCTTAATGAACACAAAAAATCATCAATATGAAAAAAATTACGACTTTTTTACTAGGTCTTACCGCACCATTTTATTTCGCTCAACAAGCCGGTGATGTGGTAAGCGCCGAACAGAAACTGGATCTTACTCCTCAGGGAGTTATCAATTTCATTGCCAATAATCTTGGTGATCAGAATGCACCGGAATTTGCCAGCTACCTCAACAGCTTCAATGTAGGCCTGAAAGGATACAAAATTACGTATTACACCAAAAATGAAAACAACGTTCTAGTAAAAGCTACCGGACTTCTTATGTATCCTAATGTCCCTTTTAAGCTTTCTACAGTGGTTTCTGACCATGGAACAACAGACAGCAGAAATAATGTCCCGTCTAATTTCAAAGGCGCTTTAACCGCAGGATTTGTTGTTGAGCTATCTTATGTACTCAATGGTTATATCTTAATGGCGCCCGACTATGTAGGGATGGGAACAGGAGAAGGAGTTCATCCTTATGTAGACTACGCTACAGAAGCCGGAGCTACCATTGATTTTATTACAGCAGCGAATAAAGTATTGGCGCAACTGAACATTAAACGTTATGACGAATATTTCTTAGCAGGATATTCCCAAGGCGCTCATGCAGCCATGTCTACGTTAAAAAGATTAAGCATTTCGAATCCTAATAATATAAAATTCAAATATGCCTACATGGGAGACGGACCGTATGATTTCTCCGGAGTTACTTTAAATAAAGGCGTTCTGGAAAAAGATATTTATCCGTTTACGTCATTCCTTGCGAATGTTCTTCATACCTGCAACAACACAGGCTATAAAACCTATAATAACAATATTTCTGAAGTTATTTCCGCAGAATATCTTGATAAATACAATTATCATGTTGTTCAGGATAATGGCGGGCTGTTATGGGGACCTGTGATATGGAGAAAACTCTTTACTACCAGCTTTGTTAATGATGTCACCAATAATCCCAATAACAAGCTCAGATTATGTATGAAACCGAAGGATGTGTATGACTGGTACAATAAAACCCCAATGACATTAGGCCATTCTACCATAGATTTAGCCATTCCGCCTGAAAATACTTCCAAAACCATTGATGTTCAGCGTGGATATTATCCTTGGTGGGATCTTAACAAATACAAGCTGGATTCTTTCTACTGGGGACCATTGGGGCATGTGGGAGGAATTCTTCCGTTCACTTTAGCTTCCAATGCTAAATTTAATACGCTGAGGAGCGGTGGCCTTTTGAATGAATGGGCTATTGCAGGATCAATTTTTGGGAAGCAGTCACCACAGAAAACTTCTGAAAAACCTACCCTTCTCTCTTCACAGATCAAACCAGATCTAGGAAATATGCAGCTGATAGAAATTACAGATTTCAATAAAGAAAAAATACAGAGCAGAGCAGCTATTGACCATAATTTATCGGCTTTAAAAGACGGAATTTATTTATTGAAAGTAACGGAAAACAATGAAAACAAAACAATCCCATACATCAAAAATACGCCTCAGGAAGTTGCTGAAAACGAAATCGTACAATCTGCGAACGCATCCGTTTTACAGTTAAAAGTGAATCAGGAAGAACTTACTGCCGTAAATATTTTTGACGAAAATAAAACGCTGATCAAAAGTATCTCTCCGAAACAATATCATGAAGCCGGAGGAATCAATCTACAGGATCTGGAACATAAAAACTATACGTTTGAAGTTGTTACGCCATACTATAATCTTCAGTTCAATAAGGCAGTTGACGGAACTCCATCAGCAGAAAACAATACTGATATCTATGCTCAAAAACAGCAAATTGTAGCTAAATCTGCCAATGATATCAAAAACATAAGCATTTACAATATTTCCGGGGCTTTGATTGTTCAGCAGGAAGTTAACAAACCATTTTTTGAATCCAGAAACCTGGAAACAGGTGTTTATGTTGTACAAATCACTCTTTCTAACGGAAAAGTCATCCATAAAAAAGTAAAACTTTAACAACAATCCTCTTCATAATCTCATTTCAAGTTAATTTTTGGCACTTCAGCAATGAAGTGCTTTTTTATTAATCATAACCAAAACTTTCCTAGAATTTAAATCCAACGCTGAAATAAATCCTTGAAAAATCAAGCTGGCTGTTTCTGGAAAGATTTATACTGATAGGGCCTATAAGAGATTCATATCCAAGGTTTATCCCATACCCGAACATATCAAAACTGTTGTTGAAAGGGGAAAGCTCTTCACTCACTTTTCCATAGCTGAAAGAAGGGGTAAGATACAGTTTTTTCATAATTCTGTACTGAAATGCAACCGAAGCCTTAGCTACCGAAGTCATCGGAAGCTCTTTCTGGCGAAGACCATTGAATTCAGGACTTAACAGATCATAATTGTATTCACTACCACCCAAATTATATTTCTGATTCAGAAACAAATACGGAACCTGATCATCTCTTTTTGCACCAAAACTTGCTCCCAGAAACACATTAGCTTTTAAAGTAAGCCTTCTTGTGATCGGCTGGTAAAAGTTTTCATTTAAAGTAAAAGAAATCAGATTTTTAGGTTCATAATAATAAGGATCTTTCGGGTTAAGAATCAGATTCAAAAGAGGCTGCACCGTTTCCAGGTCATAAAGCTGATATCGGTCGCCATAATAAAATCTTGTGCTCACCTGAAGATGATTCCCTTTCGTTGTAAAATATCTTTTGTTGAGATTGTTCTGTTCAAATTTCAGGAAAGTATTGAAATTGCTGTGGTTATATAGTTTTTTACTGTAATTATCTACTTTAGACTGGTCTACTTTGTCCAGTAAACTGTACATTCTTTCTGTGCTGAATTCCGTTCCCACAGAAAAATATGCATTGGGGCTGATATTATAATTCAGGGCAATTTTTCCGGTAATATTGCGGTACATATGGTTCGGAAAACGGTCACTGCCATCTTCGTTTACATCATATAGCCTGAAATTCAAGTCATTACTTTTCAGATTCACCATTTTGGCTTCCAGATCCAGCCATAAACGTTCTCCACTATCTAAAAACTGCTGGTAAGCCAGCTTAGCTTTGAAACGTTCGGAAATATCTACCGTTGCAAGAAATCTTGATCTGTTCAGAAGAATATTTCTGTAAGTGTAGTTTACAATAATTCCCACAGATTGTTCTGTATCATAGTGCAGAGCCAGTTTAAACGCACCTTTTTTCGCTCTTTTCACAAAGATATTCATCACAAGCCCATCGTTTACATTGGTGTAGGTATAATATACCTTTACATATTGGCGCATCCCGAATACACGGTCAATGGCTTCATTAACCGTTTTTGCATCGTAATACTTCCCTTCTGTAAGTCCCATCTGTCTTTTCAGCACTTCAATCTCTGCCGAATCTGTAATAGGGGTTCCGTCTTCTTCGTTAAAAGTGAATTTTGTGGTAGGCAGTTTTACCTCTTCGATCATCGTATGCTCATACTTGATTCCCAATTTTCTTTGGGCTTCTGCCAAGGCCACAAACTCAGGGAGATGTTTCCTTGCTTCAACCTCTCCTATTTTGATGATTTTTCTGAATTTAGCAAAATCTTTTGTTGTAATATCTCCTAACGGATCTACAAAGTCTACAAGGATATTAGATAGGTCTTTTTGATGTTTAAAATCTTCTACGGAACGGATAGCATGGGTCTGATAGATCATCTTCATCGGATTCTCAATTTCTTTTTTGGTAAAAAGTCTGAAACCGGTGTATCCTCCAATCACAAAATCGGCACCCATCTCACGAACCTCATTAGCCGGATAATTACGGTCTAATCCACCATCTACCAAAAGCTTTCCGTCAATATAAACAGGTGCAAAAGCCGCAGGAATGGCCAGTGTAGAACGGATAGCCAATGGTAATGAACCTTTTTTTGCATTACAAGTCCTCCGTTCTCAATATCGGATGAAGTAAGCTGAACAGGAATTCTTAGTTGGCTGAAATCATTAATATGTTTGGCGTTAAAAGTAAGAGTATTAAGCACTTCTCCCATATATTGCCCTTCAATATAAGAGCTTGGAAGCGTAGGAATTCCTTTTACTACAGGAAATTCCAGAATATATTTGTCGTACTCATCTTTTTCGCTGATATTGACTTTATTGTAAGGGATTTTATTGCTCAGAATTCTGTTCCAGTCCATTTTATAGACCGTATGCTTCAGCTCGTCAGCGTTATACCCCATCGCATATAACCCACCCAAAATTCCTCCCATACTGGTTCCTGTGATATAATCCACTTTTATTCCCAGGGAGTCGATCATCTTTAAAATCCCAATGTGTGCAAACCCTTTTGCACCGCCTCCACTGAGAGCAAGCCCAAATTTAGTGTCTTTGGTCACGTTTTTAAGAGCAATATTCAGGGAATCATTTTTTTGCTGAGATTGAACAATAAGAGAAATAGCGATCGCTAAAAATATCAGGATTTTTTTCATTGGTGATTCTTTGTGTGTGCTATTACAACTTTAAAAGTTTATGAAGGAGTAAAGATACACAAAAAGTAACCTGCATAA
The DNA here is from genome assembly GCF_003663845.1 of Chryseobacterium sp. 7. NCBI lineage: Bacteria > Pseudomonadati > Bacteroidota > Flavobacteriia > Flavobacteriales > Weeksellaceae > Chryseobacterium > Chryseobacterium sp. 7. The sequence continues at coordinate 1,889,949 of NZ_RCCA01000001.1, read as the reverse complement.
ATGGCTCTTTTTATGAAATAAGAAATTGAATCTGCACCTGTTATTAAAAATAAATAACCATCTGATTTTCAGACAAAAAAACTCACCTCATCAACGTTAAATCTCTTTAATACGTTTTTATAGTTTCAACAAAATTAATATCCGGATTCAGGATTTCAAGAATAAGACTTCTGACAGATTTCATGGCATCATCAATATTTCCTTTGTCAAACTGCAGAGAAACCATTCCTTTTTTGGCATCAGCGAAACTCCAGATTCCTGTTTCTATCGGGAAGCCCCAAAACTCAGGAAGATGCTGTACTACGTAATGATAAATACAAAGCTGAAGAGCCTGTTTTCTGTCGCTGTTATGAAAATATTCATCTACATTATCCTGATCAATTTTTACCGTAAGGTTTTTGATTTTGGCTGTTTTATAATCAATAATTCTAAGCGTTCCGTTCAGTTTATCAATCCTGTCAATATATCCCATGAAGGAAATTTTATCATTTCCATCAAGAGGAAAATCTATGTTTTCAAACTTTCTTTCGATGTCTACAATCTCCAGTTTGTTACCTTGCTTTATGAGTTCAAGATCATGATTCAGAACATTTTCAATTACTTTTTTTGCAATGGCTTTATGGATATAATTCATCCCTTTTTCATAGAATTCCGGCTGATGTTTCAGCTTTTCAATGGCAATATTTATATATTGATCTATCGCTTTAACTGAATTCTTTAAATCACTTTCTTTTAAAACCTTACCCTTTAAAACCTCATACACTTCTTGAAGTGAATAATGCACCAGATTTCCGTAGTTTTTTACAGACAATTCTTCTTCAATTTCATCTGTTTCCGAAGTATTCAAAATCTTGGAAAGGTAAAAATCAATCGGATTGTAGAGGTAGCTTGTAAGGTGGGAAGCTGATACTTTCCCCTTCCATTTCTGAAGGCGATCCTGTACAATCTGTGTCTTTGTAATTTCTATCGGTTTGGTTGTAATGGGCTCGGAAGAGTTTTCAATAATCAAATGCTCTATTTCATGGGAGCTTTCCATTTCGATCTGTGTAATGAACCTGCTTTTTTCTCCGGTATTTACTCCGGAACTTAATGCATTGTACAACAAATGGACGTTTTGGGCATCCTGAATCAATCTGTAAAAGTGATAGGCATAAATGCTGTCATTCTCAAGGAAAGTATGCAGGTCAAAGAACCTTCGGATATCAAAAGGAATATAGGTGTTCTGCGAGTTTCCAAGAGGAAGTTTCCCCTCGTTTACGGAAAGGAGAATAACGTTTTCAAAATTCAGGAGACGCGTTTCCAATAATCCCATGATCTGTAACCCTCTCAACGGCTCTCCCTGGAAGTCAATACTCTCAGAGTTGATATACTGGTTGATCAGAATTTCCAGCGTTTCCATTTTGATCTCAATATTGTAAGGAGTCAGCTGGTTTTTAATGATTCTAAACGCATTTTCAAAGTGAGAGACATTCTCATACTGAATATCGTCTATTTCCAGCCATTTTACCTGCTGGCAGAATTCAATCAGCATATCCAGATAGATATTGGTGCTGGCAGCTTTCTGAAGAAGCCCGATATAGGACAGCCCGCCAAGTAATTCATGCAAAAGTTTCTTAGAAATATAAACGATATTTCTCTCTTCTACTTTGGCTTTAAAATCATTGATGATCTGTTCATCTTCCACAGATTTCGGCAGTTCTTCCAGAATCGGGAAAACATCTCTGTAATAATAGGAAGATTTGTTTTTTTCCAGTTGTTTCTGCAGATAGAAAAGACGTTTAACCGCATTAGAGAAAGATAAATTTTTCAATGGGAATCCCATTGTAATATTCAAATTATCAACACCATGCATTACGTCAAGGCTGGCAGGAAGAAGGTTTTCATCCAGCAGTACCACTGCAGTATTGGAATAGGTTTTATTATTGATCTCTTTAAAGATCTCAGGCAGTACTTTGGTCTGGGTTACATTCCCGGAGACTTCATATACCTTAATTTTTTTAGGTTGATTAAAATCGTCTTCTATCCATTGAAAAGCTCTGTTATCATCAAATTCTTTCCATGTTTTATGATTCCTCAGGAATTTTCCGGCTTCCTGTCTTTCATCATCGAAATAATAACGGTCTGCCTGAAAAAAACACTGCGCTTTATTCCACTGCAAAAGACTTCTTACCAGCTTTTCTTCTACCGGAGTAAAGGCGTTGAATCCGCAAAAAACGAACTGTTCCTTGGTATTTTTAGCAAAATCAACAATCTTAGCTTTGGCGGCTTCATGAATCATTCCCGAAGTAGCCCAGTTTTTTTCCTGCAGCCTTTCTTTTAAAACGGGAAGAAAAACGTTCATATTCTGCCAGAAATTAAGAAACTTCTTTCTTGGGACATCATCGTCCTCACCAAGGTCCTGAGCCCATTCTTTGATCCTTTCTTCATCAAACATATACTGAAGAACGGCCTGATCACTGTCTGAGAACTTGAGAATATCATCCCAATCCTTTTGGAGTGTAGGAAACCACTTCAGAAAGTCTGAAAAATCATCTCTTGGAATAAGATTCAGACTTCGGTATACATCAAATGAAAAGAGCCACAGCGGAATTCCCTGAATGGGCTGCTGATCGGCAATTTTATTAATAAGTTCTTCTACAGTAAAAAAGTTGGGAAGAAACCCGGAATAATTATTTTCCTCTAAGATCTGCCTGATAAACACAATGGGACGTTTTCCGGGCAGAATGATATTAAACGCAGAAAGATCCGTGTTTTGGGCTAGCAGTTCGTGGATGATCTTATTGAGGAATTTCAATTGGCTTGGTAGCTTTTTAAGTTGTCTAGTTCTTCTGAAATCGTGTTATTATATTCTGTTTGTTTTTCTTTGTCAATTCCGTGGCGGGTATCTCTGTCATAAGCCATCTGGAAGTTTTTATATTCTGCGGAAATCCCATCATAAATAGTCTGGAAATATTTATTATAATCTCCTGATGTTCTGATTTTTTCAGCAACGACCTTCCTGAATTTCCTCACAAATAATTCTGCAATGTCAAAATGCTTCTGCTCATGCAGCAGGATATAATCATCCATTCTTTTGACATCTTTCCAGGATTTTTCTTCGTGAAACAGCGACGTAATGGTGATCTTAACCGGTTCTTTTGGATTGGAGGATTTTACGGAATAAAATTCCCAGCCACAATGCGTGTACGCTGCTATATCAGGGTTATTTTTTTTATTAACCGGACTTTTAAAATTATCCCACGTAAGTTTCCTGCCCTCTTCCCAGAAAATTTTCTGTCCGGCCACAGCCTGAGCTGCCAATACACACAATACAAAAGTCAATCTCATTATTCCACTACAATTGTTTTGGTAATCCAATTATTTCCACCATTCCAGAATTTAAAAGTATAGGTTCCTTTTTTCTGAGGACTGAAGTTGATTTGGCTTGCTCCTACATAATTTCCCTGTGTACAGGGTCCGTTTGTGATATATTTATAGGAAGTAACCGTTCTTTCCAGGTTATTATTGTAAATATAATCATATCCGTAGAAACCTTCGCAGTGAGACGGATAGGTGGAATAAGTCTTTATGCTCTGTATGCCAAAAACGTCCATGGTATCATTGACGATCCTGACGCTGTCTATCTTGATTTTATCAATAGATTCGATGGTTTGGTAATCATCATCATTACATGAAACCAGAAGCACGCCCAACACGAATACTGAAAATCCAATATTTAAAAGTTTTTTCATAACCTTTACTTTTCTGATTATTAACAAATATTAGCAAAAATTATTCCTTATTTACATAAAATTAGGAATTAAAATTACCTTTTGATACATAAACTACTTTTTTAGTATCAAAAAATTCTTCATCAAAATAGTGTTTAAGATTAAAAATTTCACATTTAAGTCCGGCAAGCTCTTCTGCAAGATCTCCGCCTTTCAAATATAAAATCCCGTTATGCTTAGCGTTAAACTGTTCTTTTTCAAATTTCCCTTTCAGCCATCTTAAAAATTCCGGCATTTGGGTTACTGCTCTGCTGACTACAAAGTGGAATTTCTCTTTCAGCTTTTCTGCTCTTCCATGGATAGCTGTTACATTGGTTAATCCTACTCCGTCCGCTACAGCCTGTACTACACTGATTTTCTTTCCGATAGAATCAATTAGAGTAAACTCTGTGTCAGGAAAAAGGATCGCCAAAGGAATACCCGGAAAACCGCCTCCTGTCCCGATATCCAACACTTTGGTTCCTGGTGCAAATTCCATCACTTTTGCAATTCCCAAAGAGTGCAGAATGTGCTTTTCATACAGCGATTCCATATCTTTTCTGGAAATTACGTTGATCTTTTCGTTCCATTCGTTGTACAGATTTTCCAGTTTGGAGAACTGTTCTTTCTGTTTTTCAGTAAGATCCGGGAAATATTTTAATAGTAACGATGCAGACATGTGAATTATTATAAAGCGCAAAAATAAGTTTTATTTCTCTTGTATTCAAATCTACTTTCCTGATCCGGGTGTAAACTCAGCTTTTCAGTACAATCCGTTACTTTGCAATTCCCGGAATTACAGGTACACTAAGGTTTCCTGACTGATTGACGGACTGTACCGCAAAAATATAATTGTCTTTCGAAAGCGGAACTTTTATGGAAAGTCCTGTTGTGAATATTTTTTTCTGCCATACCGGACTATCTGTTTCCCTTGTCAGCACGTAATAACCAATTGGTGTTCCGGATTTTGGCTTTTCCCAATGCAAAGTTGTTGAATTCGTCAGTTCTTTCACCTCCATTTCTACTTTTTCCGGCTTTGAAGTGGATTTTGCAAGACTTGCCAGTACCGCAACATTGGCTGCAACATTCTTTTTCAGATATTTAAAATCTATAAATTCCGGAAGATCACCGTACTGCTTATTGTTTTCTATTCTGATATCCTGATGCTGGTGATCATAGTTTTCATAATATTCAGTGAGTCTTACGGAAGGAAATCCGTTATTGACAAAGCTGGTATGGTCTCCTCCACGCAAAAATCGGTCATTTCTGTAGATCAATTTTATTTCAAGCCCTTTAACATATTGTTCTGTGATCTCTTTGATATAACGAGCTAGCTGTCTGGATTCGCTGTCATTTTCGAAACCCAGATTCCTGATCGTCATTGCTCTTTTGTCCAGATCTTTATAAGGCATCCCCTCACTGAATACACGAAGGATACGGGTATTGATTTCTCCTGTTTCTCCAGCTTTAGGATTACCAATCATATCATTATTCAAAACGGCTTCCAGTTGTAGATTTTCTCTTTTAATCTTTTCCGCCAATTGTTTAGAACCCAATAACGACTGCTCTTCCCCGGAAAAAGCCACAAAGATGATGGATGCAGGAAATGAAGATTTACTCAATATTCTTGCGGATTCTATAACCGCACTTACACCACTTCCGTCATCATTAGCTCCGGGTGCTATGGAAGTTCTGTTCATCACATCCGTCACTCTTGAATCAAGATGTCCTCCGATCAGGAAAATCCTTTTGTCGCTAGGGTCTGTTCCCTTCAGAAAAGCAACGGCATTTCCAAGATTTACTGCTTTATCAATTCTTTTTCCATCAGGCTGAATGTCTTCCTGCTGAAGATAGACTTCCATTCTGCCTCCGGAATTTTTAGCATAACCGTTGAATTTTTTAATCACCCAGTTTCTTGCTGCACCTATTCCCTGCTTGGGATCATCTGTTGTACTTAAAGTGTGTCTTGTTCCAAAGCTTACCATTTTTCCGATATAAGATTTTAGCGAATCTTCGTTTACTTGTGAAACATACTTTTTCACTTCCTCATCTTTTGATTGTTTCTGTGCGAAAACAGTACAGGAAACCAGCAATAAAAAAACGGAATATTTCATAGAATCAGTCTTAGATGGTTTAAAGATACAAAACCCTTCGTTTCATCAATCATTTTTATTCCCTGGGCTCCTGTGTTCCGATTGTTATTTGCTCAATTGATTCTATTTCTTAATGAAACTGTATCCCTTTTCACTATCAATTTTTGTCCAAAACCTGATAAAAATCTCTAAAGCAAACCCATTTTTATTATCCTCACAAGGCGTTTTTATTATATATTTGTTAAAATTCAAAAAATACAATGGATAAACTTTCAGATAGAGTAAACAGATTAGGATACTCACAGACATTTGTTATGTCAAACAAAGCCAGAGAAATGAAAGCGAACGGAATAGATGTAATCAGCTTAACTCTTGGCGAGCCGGATTTCGATGTTCCGGATAATATCAAACAGGCAGCTTTCGATGCTATCAATCAAAATTACAGCCACTACTCTCCTGTTCCGGGATTTCTGGAACTGCGTGAGGCTATTGCAAATAAATTAAAAAGAGATAATAACCTGGAATACAAACCTACTCAGATCTGTGTTTCCAATGGTGCAAAACAGTCTATTATCAATGTTTTAGCAGCTATTATTAATGATGGGGATGAAGTTCTTCTTCCTGCCCCTTATTGGGTAAGCTATGATGAAATGGTAAAAATGATGGGTGGAACTTCCGTAATCCTTCCTACCTCTTACGTTACCGATTTCAAAGTGACTGCAGAACAGCTTGAAGAAGCGATAACGGAGAAGACTAAAGCGGTACTTTTCAGTTCACCATGTAATCCTTCAGGAGGATATTATACGTATGACGAATTAAAATCTATCGCAAAAGTGATTGCTAAATACCCTCAGGTAACCATCATTTCCGATGAGATTTATGAATATATCAATTACGAAACAAAAACGGCTTCCATTGCTCAGTTTCCGGAAGTATATGAACAGACAGCTGTAATCAACGGAATGTCAAAAGCATTTGCAATGACGGGATGGAGAATCGGGTATTCTGCATGTCCGGAATGGCTGGCAAAAGCTTGTGAAAAAGTACAGGGACAAATGACCAGCGGGGCTAATACAGTAGCACAGAGAGCGTCTATCACCGCACTGGAAACAGATCCTTCTGAGTACAGATACATGATTGATGCTTTCAAAAAAAGAAGAGATCTTGTATTTGAGCTGATGAAAGAAATCCCAGGATTCAAAGTAGTGCTTCCAAAGGCTGCCTTCTATTTCTTTCCGGATATTTCACACTATATCGGAAAAACGCTGAACGGTACAGAAATTAAAAACTCCGATGACTTTGCCATGTTCCTTCTGGAAAATGCTCATGTAGGATGCGTAGGCGGATTCTCTTTCGGAAGCCCGGAATGTATCAGGTTCTCTTATGCAGCTTCTGAGAAAGATTTAAGAGAAGCTATGAAACGAATTAAAGATTTATTAGACTCATTCAATTAATATCAACCTATATTAATCAAAAATAAAACGCAACAGCAATGAATCTGTTAAAAAAACTAACCATCGCTACCAGTATTGCCGCCGCAAGTTTCGCAGGACATGCTTTTGGCCAGGATTTCCAGTGGAAAGAAGCTAATTCTAATGGCTACAAGTACAAATACGTAACCAATGACCCTACTTCCGCAAGGTATTACACGCTGAAAAACGGATTAACGGTTATTTTGAGTCCTACAAATAAGGATCCGAGAATACAAACGTATATTGCCACAAAAGCCGGAAGCAAAACCGACCCTGCAGATCATACAGGTCTTGCCCATTATCTGGAGCACATGCTTTTCAAAGGAACGAATCAGTTCGGATCTAAAGACTGGGCGAAAGAAAAACCTCTTTTAGACCAGATTGATGCTCTTTACGAAAAGTATAATCAGACGAAGGACGAGGCCAAAAGAAAAGAAATCTACAAAGAAATTGACAGGGTTTCCGGAGAAGCAGCCAAATATGCCATTGCAAACGAATACGATAAAATGATGGCTGGTATGGGAGCTGACGGTACCAATGCCTTCACTTCTTTTGAACAGACGGTGTACACGGAAGATGTACCTGCCAATGTTCTTGACAAATTCCTTGCTGTACAGGCTGAAAGATTCAGAGAGCCTGTTTTAAGATTATTCCACACAGAACTTGAGGCTGTATATGAAGAAAAAAACAGATCTCTTGATGATGACGGAGATAAAGTTTTCGACACGATGTTTGCCAATCTTTTCCCTAACAACAATTACGGAAAGCAAACCACTATCGGAACCATTGAACACCTGAAAAATCCTTCTCTGCACGCGATTAGAGAATACTACAATAATTATTATGTTCCTAACAACATGGGAATCATTATGTCCGGAGACTTTAATCCGGATGAAGTAATTGCAAAGATTGACAAGGCTTTCTCTTATATGAAGCCTAAAGCGATTCCTGAATATAAAGTAGGACAGGAAAAAGCGATCACTGCTCCGATTGTAAAAGAGGTTGTAGGACCCAATCCTGAAAACGTAATGCTAGGTTTCAGATTTCCGGGAGCTTCTACCAAAGATGCCAGAATGCTGAACCTTGTCGGAAATATGCTTACCAACGGACAAGCCGGATTAATTGACCTTGATTTGGTAAAAAAACAAAAGTTACTGGGCGCTTACGCAGGTTCTTATGCTTTAAAGGATTATTCCGTTTTACTTTTACAGGGAAAACCTACTGAAGGACAGTCTCTGGATGAAGTAAAGAATCTTCTTCTACAGGAAATTGATAAATTAAGAAAAGGAGATTTTTCTGATGACCTTATCCAGTCTATCGTGAACAACGAAAAGAAAGGAATTATTCAGAAAGATGAGAAATATTCGTCAAGAGCAAGTATTTTGATGGATGAATTCACTTCAGATGTTGACCACAAAGCATCGTTGGAATATGTGGATGAAATTTCAAAACTGACGAAAAAAGATATCATGGATTTCGTATCCAAATATCTTCAGAACAACAATTACGTTGCAGTTTACAAAAGAAAAGGAGAAGATAAAAGCATTGTAAAAGTTGACAAACCGACTATCACTCCTGTTTCCGTTAACAGAGAAGATCAGTCGCCTTTCCTTAAGAAAATTGATGCAATGCCAGAAAACCCTATCGCTCCGGTATGGTTGAACTATGATAAAGACATTGCTAAAAATAAATTAGCTGATGTAGATGTACTATCTGTAAAAAATACAGACAATGCATTATTCAGAATGTACTACCACTTTGATTCAGGAAAATGGAACAACAAAATTCTTCCATTGGCTGCAGAATATCTTCAGTATCTAGGAACAAAAGACAAATCTTCTGAGGTAATCAGTAAAGAGTTTTACAAGTTAGCATCAAGCTTCAATGTAGGAGCCGGAAACGAAGAAACGTATGTATCTCTTGAAGGTTTAAATGAAAACTTCGATAAAACAATTGCTTTATTTGAAGATCTGATTAAAAACTGCCAGGCAGATCAGGCAGCTCTTGATGCTTATAAAACAAGACTGAAGAAAGCCAGAGCGAACGCTAAGCAAAACAAAGGAACCATCATGGCAGGATTGAGAAGCTATGCTCAATATGGTGCACAGAATCCTTTCAACAATGTACTAAGCGATGCTGAACTAGACGCATTAAAAGCAGAAGATCTGATTAATGTGCTTCACGATTTGTTTAATTTCAAGCATAAAGTACTGTATTACGGTCCAAAATCAGGAAACGAAGTAGTAGCATCTTTAAAACCTGTTCACAAGCTTCCTGCAACTCTGAAAGATCTTCCTAAGTCTAAAACTTTTGCTCAGATCCCAACGGATAAGAACAAAGTACTATTTGCTCACTATGACATGGTACAGGCAGAAGTTTTCTGGGTAAGAAATTCTGACCCATACAATCCTTCTATGACTCCTACGGTAAGTTTATTCAACAATTATTTCGGGGGCGGAATGGGATCTATTGTATTCCAGACTATCAGAGAATCAAAAGCACTGGCTTATTCTACCTATTCTTATTTTGCCCTTCCAAGCAAGAAAACAGACAAGGATATGGTTATGGCTTATGTAGGAACACAGGCAGACAAATTCAATGAGTCTACAACGGCAATGAACGAGCTTCTGACTACCCTTCCAAAATCTGAGCAGTTATTCGAGACAGCCAAAAGCGGATTGAAAAAATCAATTGCTTCTGAAAGAATCACTCAGGACGGAATCATCTTTTCTTATCTGAAATCCCAAAGACTTGGAAACAACTTTGATATGAGAAAGAATGTCTACGAACAGGCACCAAAACTGTCTTTCACAGATATCAACTCCTTCCACGATAAGGAAATGAAAGATAAAAATTACACCTACTGTTTGGTGGCTTCTCAAGATAAAGTGAATGAGGCCGATATGAAAAAGTTAGGCGAAGTAAAAAAACTTAATTTAACTGAAATATTTGGTTATTAAAATAAACAAAAAGCCCTGATATCAGGGCTTTTTTATTTAACGACCCGCCAAAAACAATTATAGATTTTATTTATCGATTTTAGTTTGTTTGATAGATGAATCATTCATATATTTGCATTAGAAATTTAAATATAAAAACAGAAAAAATTATGTCTTTAGTAGGAAAAAAATTCCCAAATTTAACAATCGACGCAATGTCTGAAATGGGTGACGATTTAAGAATCAACATCCTTGATGAAGCAGTAAACAACCAGCAAAAAGTTCTTTTATTCTGGTACCCTAAAGATTTCACTTTCGTATGTCCTACTGAGCTTCACGCTTTCCAGGAGGCTTTAGGTGAATTCGAAAAAAGAAACACTAAAGTAATCGGTGCATCTTGTGATACTAACGAAGTACACTTCGCTTGGCTGAACACACCAAAAGATAACGGAGGAATTGAAGGAGTAACTTACCCACTTTTAGCGGATACACACAGACAATTGGCTAACACATTGGGAATTGTTGATCAGGATTTCGAATATGATGAAGATGGAAATGAAGTTTTCACAGGTTCTAACGTAACTTACAGAGCAACTTACCTTATCGACGAAACTGGAAAAATCTTCCACGAAGCAGTAAACGATATGCCTCTGGGAAGAAATGTAAAAGAATTCTTAAGATTAATTGACGCTTACACACACGTACAAAAACACGGTGAAGTATGCCCTGCAAACTGGGAAGAAGGAAAAGACGCTATGAAAGCTGACAGAACTTCTACAGCAGAATACTTAGCGAAGAACTAATATAATGTGTTAATTTGAAAATGAGATAATTTGAGAATTATCAAAAATTATCTCATTTTCTTCTTTATAAAGCATTGACACATTTTCAAATTAACAAATTTTCAAATTACAATCATGTACACAGAATTAACCGAAGATACATTACAAAATATAGTTAACGACAACGAAAAGGTAGTTGTGCAGTATGGCGCAACATGGTGTGGAAACTGCAGAATCATGAAGCCGAAATTCAAAAAATTAGCCTCTGAAAATGACTCTATTCCATTTTTATATGTAGATGCTGAAAAGCTTCCTGAAAGCAGAAAATTAGCAAAAGTAGACAACTTACCTACTTTCGCCATCTTTAAAAACGGAGAATTAGTGAACCAGGTTCAATCTAACCAGGCAGAAAGTTTAATTAACCTTTTTAACGAATTAGCATAATGAAATTACCCGTAATCAGACAGTTTTATCAGAATCAGACTCCTGAAAACCTTGAAAAAACATTAGAAGTACTGGAAAGTTTCTGCGAATTCAGAGGAACAAGTGAAGAAGATCTGAATGTTGCAGGAGAATTGATCACCAATATTTGCGGAGCTTTAGAAGTTCATAGCAATGTACAAAACGGAATGAGCGAAAAAGATGCTTTAAACTCTTTTGCTCAGAAGGTTTTAGGATCAATCGACAAATAACATCTTTCGGTTATTTTTAACCAAAAGACTGTAAAAGCACAAAATACAATACTCGAGGTTTTCCTCATTACTATACTTTTTTCTATTCTTTAAGAATCTTTTATTTCAACTGTAAAATGTACTTCAAAGGACTTCAACCAGTCACATGAGGCGGGAAGTTGCATGAAAAATTTTAAGGAATAACCAATTAAAATCCCGGTGATATTTTCATCAGGATTTTTTGGGTTTACGGTTTAAATCACGAATAGCACAAATATTTTTAACAAATAACACAAATAAATATATGCAATCATCTGTGTCAGTCCGTGAAATCTGTGGTTAAAAAATATTGCTTTAAAATCATTATAACTTTAGGCTAAACCTATTGGAATAAATCTTTAAAGATAAAAACAGGTTCCCTCCCCGATCAGGCACGTTCTTATTGGATTCGTGTTATCCGTGAAAACATTTGTGAACTTTGTGTTTAAATTTCGTGTTTAAATAATAAAAATCCCAATGAAAAATCACCGGGACTCTATTTTAAAGCTAAAATAACTTATCAGTTAACTTCTTCTGTTCATTAAAATACTTAGAATATACCAGAACAAAAGCATAATGGAAGCAAAAAGCTGTAATGCAGCTCCTACATATTGGTTCGTTCCATACGAATCTTTCAATTTACTTGTCTGATATAGAATTGTAACTGAAGCTAAAATTACCATTCCAACCGAGAACCACAGTCCAAGATTAAAACCAAAGATCATCCCTCCTACAATCAGTCCGATAGAAATAAATCCACCGATTACAATGATATTTCTTAAGAAAGAAAAATCTCTTTTAGAAGTAAATGCAACCGCGGAAATACCCGCAAACATAGCAATCGTTAAAGTAGCAGCCTGGAAAATTACATTAGCTCCTCCTTCAATATTAGTTGCAATAAAAAGTAGCGGCATGAAAATAATTGCTTCCAGCAAGATATAAAATCCTAACCCTAAATATTGAGTGGATTTACTTTGTGAAAGAGACCATTTGGAGGCTAAAACAGAAGCCAGCCAGAAAACTCCGATAATCAGCAGCCAGATATATCTTTGAGCGAACATCATTGCAATAAGCTCTGCTGGAACTGTTTTCAATAATATCGTTTCCACCCCAATAAACGCAAGAATAGATAAAGCAACATGCAAATACGTCTTCTTGTAAAAATTCGCTTTCTCCACGTCCGAAGAATGAGCGACTAAAACATCTGTCATCATAGTTAATATTTTTTTAATTAATCGAAAATAAATTTTATTCTATTTCGCAGGCAATACACCTAGGATTTTTCCATCATCCTCAAATACCGCAGTAATAGCTTCTTTGGAAGACGATTCTCCTGCATATTTATACTTAATACTTGGATGATTGGTGCCATCCATTGTCTTATAGTATCCTGCTTTTAAGATTTCAAGCTTTTTATTGGGGTCAATACCGTCCTTGACCTTTTTAAGGACATTATCCGTTACAATTTCCTTCACTTTCTCAGAAAGTAACCCATCAATAGTTGCACGGTCAGAAGCCTGTAAAGCATCTACAAACTTAAGGAAGTTATCATTATACAAACTGACTTTCTCCTTGCTGATAGTCGCCGGCTGCTCTTTCTTCTGTCCATTTTCTACCTTTACACCTGCTACCTTCTGCGCAAACACTAACTGCGCACCCACAAGAGCAAGTCCCAGCAATAATTTTTTCATAGTATTCATTTTTATCTGGTGAAATAAGTGATGGAAGATACGAAAATCAGACCAGTTCTAAAAATTTCATTATATCTACATTATCTGCATATGTTTCAAGTCCCGGATTTTGTGCTTCTCCAAACGGAATTGCATCCAGTCCAGTCTCCTCCTTTGCCACAACGCACTGGATATTTTCTTCGTTTTCAGCAATAAATGCTTTCACATCATCCAAAGATTTATATCTGCTGAAATTGATTACAGAAAGTGGACTGAACAGTTTATCATCTTCCTTCAGCATCACAAAATTATTATCCCAGAATTTATCCTGATTCAAAAGATAAACTGCTCTGTTATAATCATAATTATTGGCATATTTATTATGATTGATAATATCCTGGAAACCTAAGAAACTCTCAAATAATCTATCAATCACAAAATCCTGCGGAATAAAAATTCTTGTCACATTTCTGCATCCTAATCCAAAATACTGGAAAATATCTTTGGCCAGCAGCTCCAGTTCTTCTTGCGTTTCATCACCTTTCAACACCGCAACAGAGGTTCTGTTCTTGCGGATAATGCTTAAATGATTTTTAAAATAATATTCCAGATATCTGGCAGTATTATTACTTCCTGTAGCAATAACGGCATCAAAATTTTCTAATTTTTCTACAAATTCAAAAGCTACATTTCCATTAGAAAATTCATTCCACTTCTTTAATAAAAACGGAATCATATATTTATCTTTTGAAGACAGTTTAATGACAGGAATATGATTGCCTAAAACAACGGATATTACATCATGAAAGCCCACTAGAGGAATATTTCCGGCTAAAATAAGTCCAACTCTCTTTGAAATTTTAGAGATTGAATAATTTCCAAGCCAGTTTTTGATATTTTCTTCAGTCAGAAGATCTGCCCATTGCTGTAAAGCAAATTTCTGATTATCAATGGTAAACCACGGATTCTCTATTTCAGATCTTTTTAACAATAATTCAATATCTACATCATCTTCATTGTAATCTTCCGGTTTCTTCGCTAAAAACGCTTTTATATAATCACTTAATTTAATAAGTCCTAAAACTTGATTTTCGGTATTCATAATTACTTTAAAATTGGGGAATATTTTGTAATTTTGTGCAAATTTAAAAAAAATTAGCGATGGCTATTAAAATAACTGATGAATGCATTAACTGTGGAGCCTGCGAACCGGAATGCCCAAACAATGCAATATATGAAGGAGCTGTAGATTGGAAAGCTTCTGACGGTACGGCGCTTCAAGGTACTATTACAATGCCGTCGGGACTTACTGTAGATGCTAATTCACCACAGGAACCTGTAAGTGATGATGTATATTTCATTGTAACAGATAAATGTACAGAATGTAAAGGATTCCACGAAGAACCTCAGTGTGCAGCGGTATGCCCTGTAGACTGCTGTGTTCCTGACGAGGATCACGTAGAATCTGAAGAAGCTCTTCTTGACAAAAAAGCATTCTTACACGGAGAATAAAAAAATTCCGTCTCATGATCTGTGAGGCGGAATTTTTTGATCAAAAAGCACATTTAATCAAAAATAAAGCAGAAGGAGTTTCTAATCCTGAAGCACCAAAAAAATAAAAATATGAACAAAAAGCACAACTTCAGCGCAGGACCATGTATTTTACCACAAGAGGTATTTGAAAAATCAGCACAGGCGATCCTTGATTTTAACGGTATCGGATTGTCTCTTCTTGAAATTTCTCACAGGAGTAAGGATTTCGTTGCGGTAATGGACGAAGCGCGTGCGATTGTAAAAAGATTAATGAATCTTGGTGATGATTATGAAGTACTTTATTTAGGAGGAGGTGCCAGCCTGCAGTTTGCAATGGTTCCTTATAACCTGATGAAAGTAGGTGGAAAAGCAGCTTACCTGGATACAGGAACATGGGCAGCCGGAGCCATTAAAGAAGCAAAAAAAGTAGGAACAGTAGATGTAGTAGGTTCTTCAAAAGAAGAAAACTATTCTTTTATTCCTAAAGATTATACGGTAGGTGCAGAATACGATTATTTCCACTGTACTTCCAACAACACGATCTACGGAACTCAGATGAAATCTTTCCCCGAAGTGGATACGCTAATGGTCTGCGATATGAGTTCTGATATTTTCTCAAGACAGCTGGATTTCTCTAAATTTGATGTGATCTATGCCGGAGCTCAGAAAAACATGGGTCCTGCCGGAGTTACTTTAGTGGTGATTAAAAAAGAAATTCTTGGAAAAACAGGAAGAGAAAACATGTTCTCTATCCTGGATTATTCTCAGCACATTTCTAAAGAGTCTATGTACAATACTCCACCGGTATTTCCTGTATATGCCTCTTTGCTTACCCTTCAATATCTTGAAAGAAACGGAGGAATTGCAGCTGCAGAACAAAGAAATGAAGCTAAAGCAAAGCTTTTGTATGATGAAATAGACAGCAACCCGTTATTCGAAACTTTCTGCGTAAAAGAAGACCGTTCATTAATGAATGTTTCTTTCAAAATCACAGATGAAAGCAAAAAAGAAGAATTTGACAACGCATGGAAAGCTGCAGGAATCAGTGGACTAAACGGACACAGAAGCTTAGGCGGATACAGAGCAAGTTTATACAATGCCTTACCTATTGAAAGTGTGCAGGTTTTGGTGGATGTAATGAAGTCAATAAAATAGCTTATATTAGGCGACCAAAAAATAAAAAGATATCAGACAACAGATGTCGGATAACGGACCTCAAAATCTTGCTTCTGACATCTCTATCTAACATCTGTAATAAAATAACTCATGAAAGTTTTAGCAAACGACGGAATCTCAAAAGCAGGAGAACGCACTTTAAAAGAAGCCGGAATTGAAATTCTGGACAATAGAGTGGCTCAGGATCACGTTATTAATTTTATCAACGATAATAATGTGGACGTTCTTCTGGTAAGAAGTGCAACGAAAGTGAGACAGAATCTGATTGATGCATGCCCGGGTCTTAAAATCATCGGAAGAGGTGGTATCGGGATGGATAACATTGATGTGGAATATGCCAGAAGCAAAGGGATTAAAGTAATCAATACTCCTACAGCATCTTCAAAATCAGTGGCAGAATTGGTTTTCGGACATTTTCTTTCACTGGCAAGGTTCCTTCACGAATCGAACAGACTGATGCCTTTGGAAGGGGAAACTCATTTCAACGCTATGAAAAAGTCATTCAGCAATGCGTATGAACTTTCCGGAAAAACATTAGGAGTAATCGGTTTTGGAAGCATTGGTCAGGAAGTCATTAAGATTGGAATTGCTTTAGGAATGAAAGTAACCGTTCTTACAAGAAGCCCTAAAACAGAAGTTCTTACCCTGAATTTCTTCAACGGGCAGTCTGTGGACTTTGAAATCACTTCCACCAATGATATGGATGCATTTCTTAAAGATGCAGATTTCATCAGTATCAATACGCCGAAAACGAATGAATATATCATAGACACGCCTCAGTTTGAAAAAATGAAAGATGGGGTCTATATTGTAAATACTGCAAGAGGAGGTGTCATTAATGAAGTGACCCTTATTGACTATATCGAGTCAGGAAAAGTAGCCGGAGCGGCACTGGACGTTTTTGAAAACGAACCGAGCCCGGAACTGCCTTTACTAATGAACCCGGCATTATCACTTTCACCTCACGTAGGTGGCAATACAGTGGATGCGCAAGAAAAAATCGGTATCGAACTTGCAGAACAAATTATTAAGCTACAAAAAGAAACTATAAGATAAATATGCCTGTTTTTAAACCTTTCCGTGGAATTAGACCTCATAGAGACTTTGAGAGTACTTTCCCTACCCATCCACTGGATAATTTCACCCAGGAAGAGATCGCAGAGAAAGCTCAAGTTGAAAATACTTACATCAATATGATTAAACCCTATGTTGTAAGTAAATCTAAAGATATTGACCGGAATCTTCGAAAGATCCGTTCTACATTTGAAGAACTTCTGGACGAGAAGAAATTGGTCCAGGACAATTCTGCCTACTATCTTTATGAGCAGATCTATCCCAATAAACAGGTGTTCAGGGGACTTCTGGGATTGGCAAGTATTGAAGATTTCTGGAATGGAAAAATCAAAAGACATGAAAGTACCATTCCTCAGAAAAAGGAAAAACTTGCTCATTACCTTGAAAAAGTAAATCTGCAGGCAGAACCTGTACTTCTTACCTATCCTGCCAATTCAAAAATTGAGCTGCTGATGAATCATGAGGAAAAAAATGTCCCTATCTTCAATCATGTGGATTCTATTGGTATCAGACACAAAATCTGGAGAATAGACAACCGTCTGAAATTACAGCAGTTTAAAGAAGTAATAGATCAGATTGATTCATTCTATATTGCAGACGGACACCACAGAATTGGTTCCACAGCAATAAATGCCAAATATCATAAAGAGAAAAACAAAAAGCATAATGGTACAGAGCTTTATAACTTTGTATACAGCTTTATTGTCTCCAACCAGTCGATTAAGATTCATGATTATAACAGAATTTTACATGACCTGAACGGTATCTCTCCTGAAGATTTCCTGAAGGAACTTGATAAATATTTCCTTATTCACGAAAAAGGAGAAACATCATACTACCCTTCTCAGAAATTCCATATTTCAATGTATATGGATGGTAAATTCTACTCTCTTCACGTGAAGCACGATCTTCGTTCCAAAGAAATGTCTCTGGACAATCTGGATCACCACCTTCTGGACAAATATATTTTTAAAAAAATCCTGAAAATTGAAGATCCGGACAGCTCCGAGCTTATTTCTTATGTAAAAGGAACTTCCAATATTAACGGAATCAATCTTTTAAAAGAAAAAGTAGACAGCGGTGAAGGAAAAGTAGGTTTCGGAATTTATCCTGTAAGTTTTAATGATATGATTAAAATTTCAGACTTAAAATTAAGCATGCCTCCGAAATGTACATTCATTGAGCCAAAATTGATTACCGCCCTGTTAATGTACGATATGAAACCTTAATAAATTACTAATTTTTCCCTACTTTTATCAATGGAAAAAGAAAGGTAAATAAAAAATGAAAAAAATATTCATTATACTTCCACTCTTTTTGAGTGGATTTTTATTTTCTCAGAAAAAGCCACAAAAAAACCCGGCAAAAAAAGGGACTGTTGCCAAATTCAATTATCACGATGAGTTCAAAAAAATTTCAGACGAAATTATGACCAACGGTACTGCCTATGATAATCTTGGAGAACTTACCAAAGGCATAGGCCCGCGTTTCAGTGCAACTCCAGGGTATACAAAAGCTGTAGAATGGGCTGAAAAGAAATTCAAGGAAATCGGCATCAATATGATCTGGAGACAGGAAGCTAAAGCACCTGTCTGGATCAGAGGAAAAGAATCCTTACAGATCAAGGCCGGAAATGGAGACTGGAAAAATATCAGAATGCTTTCTTTCGGAAACTCTGAAGGAACAGGCGGAAAAGACCTGACAGGAGAAATTGTTTTAATTAATTCCACTTCAGAGCTTAATGCTATGTCAGTAGGGCAATTAAGAGACAAAATAGTTTTCGTAAACGTCCCAATGGATCCGAAAATTATCAATACGAGTGATTCTTATCTACAGACGGCAAAATCAAAATTAATTTCTGCTTCTGTCATTGCTAAAACAGGAGCAAAAGCTTTAATTATAAGATCACTGACAACTGCTAATGATGACACTCCTCATGCTAAAATGATTTACTACGAACCGGACGATAAAGTTAAAATTCCGGCTTTATCAATTGGAGTAAGATCTGCAGATGAATTGGAGAAAATCTTAAAGAAGCAAAAAGTTACAGCTAAAATCAACATGACCGCCGAATCAAAAGGCGACACGACTAATCCCAATATCATTGCTGAAATTGGGGGCAAAAAAGATTCTAAAGTGATCGTTCTAGGTGCTCAGCTAGACTCCTGGGATGTGGGTGAAGGCGCGGTAGATGACGGAACAGGTGTCGTGCAATGTATCGAAGTTTTAAGAACGCTGAAAGCACTTGGCTATGAAAATAACCACACTATCCGCGTTGTTCTATATGCCAACAGTGAAAATGGCGGACAAGGGCGTGAGATGTATGCCGCTTATGTAAAAAAGAAAGACGAAAAACATGTCTTTGCCCTAGGAACTGATGCAGGAGGATATTCTCCACGAGGATTCTCTTTAGATATGTCCCCGCAGAGAAGAAGATTGGTTTATCCATGGAAGGAGTATTTTCTGCCTTATGGAGTTTATGATTTTGATCAGACAGAAGCCATTCAGGATATTTCTCCTTTAAAAAAACTGGATATCCCTTTAGCAGAGCTTGTGGTAGACACACAGAGATATTTTGATTATCATCATTCTGAGCAGGATACTTTTGATAAAGTGAACAAAAGAGAGCTTCTTCTGGGAGCCATTGCAATAACACAGATGATTTTTATGGTTGATAAAAACTGGTAACGATGAAAAAGATAACAGGGACTTTATTATTGCTTTTTGGAATGGCTGCATTTGGTCAGTCTAAAGAAGATTCTATTCAGTTCAGAAAGATTTCTACAGAAATTCTGAACAATGGCAAAGGATATAATGAACTGAGAGAGCTTACCAAAACAATAGGCAATCGTTTAAGCGGTTCAGAAGCTTATGAAAAATCCGTCCAATGGGCAGCTCAGAAACTTCGTGATGCCGGAGCTGATAAAGTATGGCTTCAGGAGGTAATGATTCCGGTATGGGTAAGAGGAAAAGAATCGCTCCACATTCAAACTTCTAATGGAAAATGGAAAAGTATCAAAATGCTTTCCCTTGGAAATTCCGAAGGAACCGGAGGAAAAGATGTTTCCGGAGAAATTATCATGGTGAAATCACTGGAAGAATATGACCAACTTCCCGCTGAAAAGATAAAAGATAAAATTGTATTTTTTAATTACCCTTTTAACCAAGGAAATGTACAGACATTCATCTCTTACCGTGATGCAGGAGCTTACAGACGAACCGCAGCTTCACTAACCGCTAAAAAAGGGGGTAAATTTGCCATTATCAGATCCCTCTCTTCTGCTTTCGATGATGTTCCACATACTGGAAACATGCGCTATGACGAGAATATTTCAAAAGTACCGGCCATCACAATAGGAAACACTTCTGCTGATGAACTGGAAATATTATTGAAGAATCAGAAAGTTACTGCTAAGCTCAATTCCAACTGTGGAATGAAAGGAGAAAAGCTCTCCCACTCTGTGATCGGAGAAATCACGGGTAAAAAAGATAAAAGCGTTATTGTTGTCGGCGGACACCTTGATTCCTGGGATGTAGGCGAAGGTGCTCATGATGACGGAGCCGGAATTGTTCAAAGTATTGAGGTTTTAAGAACCTTTAAAAAATTGGGTATCCAAAACAACCATACCATCCGTGCTGTTTGCTTCGCCAATGAAGAAAACGGAACAAAAGGCGGAAAAGAATACGGTAAAGTTGCCAAAGAAAACAACGAGAAACATCTTTTTGCCATAGAATCGGATGCAGGAGGCTTTTCACCACGAGGAATTTCCCTTGAAATGAATGAACCTCAAAGAAACCAGATCAAAAGCTGGGTGAATTTATTTTTGCCTTATGGTGTTTACAACTTTGAAGGTAAATATTCAGGATCTGATATTGCTCCCCTCCATGAAATGGGAGTCCAAACGGCAGAGCTGGTACCCGATCCGCAACGTTATTTCGATATTCATCACACAGAAGAAGACACTTTTGAAAAAGTCAACCGAAGAGAACTGTTACTCGGTTCTGCGGTGATGGCACAACTTATTTATATGATTGATAAAAATTGGTAAACAATGAAAAAGATATTAGGAACTTCATTATTCCTTTTTGGAATGGTCGCTTTTGGCCAGTCTAAAGAAGATTCTATCCAGTTCAGAAAAATCTCAACAGAAATTCTGAACAACGGAAAAGGATATACAGAGCTTAGAGAGCTTACAAAAAACATAGGTCATCGTTTAAGCGGTTCTGAAGCCTATGAAAAGTCCGTAAAATGGGCAGAACAGAAACTTCGTGATGCCGGAGCTGATAAAGTATGGCTTCAGGAGGTCATGATTCCGGTATGGGAAAGAGGAAAAGAGTCTTTACAAATCCAAATCGGTAACGGAAAGTGGAAAAGCCTAAAAATGCTTTCCCTTGGAAATTCTGAAGGAACAGGAGGAAAAGATGTTTCCGGAGAAATTATTATGGTAAAATCCATGGAAGAGTATGATAAACTTCCTGCTGAAAAGGTGAAGGATAAAATTGTATTCTTCAACTACCCTTTCAGCCAGTCATTCATAGAAACTTTCAAAGCATATGGCGATGCCGCCAAATACAGAACTACAGCAGCTTCTTTAACAGCAAAAAAAGGAGGTAAATTTGCCATTGTTAGGTCATTATCTTCTGCTTTTGACGATGTTCCTCATACCGGAGCGATGCGTTATGAAGACAAAGTTTCCAAAATACCCGCTGTAGCCATCGGAAGCACCACAGCAGATGAGCTGGAAGCTTTGTTAAAGAACCAGAAAATTACTGCCAAACTTAATTCAAATTGTGGAATGAAAGGCGAAAAGCTCTCCCACTCTGTGATCGGAGAAATCACAGGTAAAAAAGACCAAAGTGTTATTGTTGTCGGCGGACATCTGGATTCCTGGGACGTAGGCGAAGGCGCTCATGATGACGGAGCCGGAATTGTACAGAGTATTGAGGTATTAAGAACCTTTAAAAAGCTAGGCATCCAGAATAATCACACCATCAGAGTGGTCTGCTTCGCGAATGAAGAAAACGGAGTAAAAGGCGGAATTCAATATGGTAAAACAGTAAAAGAGAAAAATGAAAAACATCTTTTTGCCATAGAGACAGATGCCGGAGGTTTTGCGCCGAGAGGTATTGCGCTGGATATGGATGATGTAAAAAGAAGTCAGATTAAAGGCTGGTCAAACTTATTCCTTCCTTATGGAGTTTATAATTTTGAAGAGCGGTTTTCAGGAACAGATCTTTACCCACTCCACGATATGGGCATTCCTGCCGCTGAATTGATGCCGGATTCTCAGCGTTATTTTGACATTCACCATACCGAAGAAGACACTTTTGAAAAGGTGAACCGAAGAGAGCTTTTATTGGGCGCTACAGCCCTGACTCAAATCATTTATATGATTGATAAAAACTGGTAAAATAGAAAACCGTCTCTAGAGGCGGTTTTTGTTTTTAAAACACGGATACTACTTTTCAATAGGAATAGTCTCTGACCTATAGTTGCATATTTCTTAATCAATAAATTTCACGTATTCCATTTGTGAAAAATATTTGTGGTATTAATGGTTCTTAAAATTAAACACAAATTACACTAATAATTTCACCAATAACACAAACTCAATAAAATAATTTATAGCTCTTTCCGACGTTAACTTATCTGATTTTTTTACCTCTGATTTTACGTTTATACAAAAAATTCCGCCACCAAAAAATTTTCCATCTGTGATCTATCCCGCCTCCTGATTCCCAATTTGCATCAAACTTTCCACCTTCCCATGCATATACAGGCATAGGAATCTTTGAATGAAACATGGGCATATTATCTTTTACTAAAGCCAAGTAATCAGGATTAAGATTTGATTTCCTGTAATATTGAATTTCGAGAATCGTTTCGTTCTTATTGGTTCGAAAAATATACAGAATAACATCGTAAAGGTCTTCCATTTCCCTGTGCAAAATTTCTATGGCAGAATCTAAATCCAATACCATTTTTGAATTATTAATCCTGCTGCGGGAGGCTCTATACTCGCGGAATCCTGATTCAAACTCATTAAAATCAGATACGATAAAAAAGAGATTATCAGAAACAATATTCCAGCAATGAACTTTTGCCAGTTTTAAAACACTGGCAACACAAAACTCGATATTATTTTTTAAATCCTCCTGATTCATCTCTTCAAATGATTGGTAAAGAATTTTAAGATATGAAAAAAATTAACCATTTCGCTATTATTATCCTATTTCAAATTATCGAATACCGATCTCGATTTTTTTCTACGTTTAAGGAAATAATCACCCAAAACACCCTCCAATACGCACTTTCATAATTTCCAAAAACAAAGTGTTAATCGGCAAATCAAAACTTTGGCATGAAATTAGCATGTAAGATAATGAGAAAAAAATTATAAAAAGACACTAAGGATGAGAAAAAAGGTTTTCTGTGGATTTTCAGTTTTTCCACCGATTCAAGTTCATATCTAGTATATGAATCCTTTTTTTTCTACGATGCCGTACAAGATACGGGTTCGTGATTAACTAACTCCCCCGTTGGTTTTTCACAGCAATTTTGCACCCCGTATCTAACTGGTATCATCAATAACCAAGAATCTTTATAGATTCAAAAAAAACAAAAATTTCCCGGACTTTTAGCCCGGAATAACGATATAGATAAACGGCAAAGTCATCGTGAACCTTAGCCCAGTAAAGGAATGTTTATTCTTTTTACCGTGATGAGTACGCCTTTATTTTTTAATTAATTGTATAACCCTTAAAATGTAAGTAATGATGAGATCCTTTTTTGAAATGATTTTTAAGAGAAATGAAGATGCTGCAAAATTGAATATCTGGAGCCTGTTATTGGTTCTGAGCTTTGCTGCGTTTTCTGTATTGGTATACGCTTCAAAACCAAGCTTCAATAGCTTAATTATATACCTAACGGCATTTGCCGCCTATTTAGGCTTTGGCCTTGTATTCATCAGTTCCCTTGCCGGAAAAGAGATGAAGAAAAGATAACAGAAAACATAACTTTCAATTTACTTTTACTGAAAAACCGCCCTATTTGGGGCGGTTTTTTTGTTATTTTTATATTAAGCTTCAAAAAATTTCTTTCGATTCAAATCAAAATAATCTATAAATATGGCAATTATGCTCTTTAATTCAGGCTCCAAATCATTAGGTTTCATTATTATTTGACTAAAAGCTAAGCTCTCAAACTTTAATGAAAGTCTAAATAAATTTTTAATAACATCTTGCCTTGAAAAAATTCTTTTAAAATATCTACATCTGAATTATCAATAATACTCTTTATTTGTGATACAGTCTTATTAGATCCAGCTATTTTAACTGCCATTTCAATTGTTCTTTGAACACCTTCTTTGCCAAAGTTTCCATACTTTAACCCATTTTCTAAAACTAATTTTCTTTCATCTGGTTGTAAAAATGAAATATCTTTCATAATGTAATCTAAAGTCAATAAATTATGAGATAAAAAAATGTATAGCATTCTTAATCCAGCAATTTGTTTTTGGGGATCTAAAATTTTATATATTAAGTATTTCAGGAAAATTAAATTTGTATTGTAACCACTAAAATCTAGTTCATCCAATAGTCGAGATTTTGATTGCTCATATAAATCTTTCCATGATTGTTTACCGAACGTTTTATAACTATAATGTTCTGAGAATATTTTTAAAATTTCTTCTTCACTAATTCTATCTGATAGCTCATAAGTTAATTTATGCAAAAAATTACCATCTAATATTGTAATATTATGTTTATTTGCAAACTCTCTTATTACTTCTTTTCTATCCATTGTTGCAACAACACAACTATCAAAACCTAATAGTTGTTGTACACCTTTTGTCCATAATATTCTTTCAAATGCTTTTGGTGACTTTTTATTTTTTATATCAACATTTGTTAGCTCTCTAGACAATGTTGATATACGCCCATACAAAAACAAATCTATATCTGTGATGTCATTACCCTTAAAGTTATATTTAATTCCTCTGCTAACATAATAACCATTATTTAAAAAATATATTCTTAATTTTTCTTCCATCAATTCACCTTTAAATAATTCTGGTTGTATTTTTTTTTCCATAACTAATACCTTAATGTTCTTAACAAATCACTTATATCCGCATTTACTCTACTCCTCTTCTTTAATCTAATATCACTTCTTATTTCTTCTGGTCCTTTATACGTTGAAATATTTGATGAGGAACTAAATCCTTCCAGTGTTGGTTGTTCTGCTAACTCCCCATTTTCGATAACCTCAAGGGCAACTAAAGCTACATCATATTTTAAAAGTTTCATATAATATGTATTTTTAAATGCTCTTTCTAATTCTATTACCCTATTAACCTCTAATACTTTATAATCTTCTCCAATTGCTGTACACGGCCCAACCTTCTCACCTCTCAAAAGCTTTCTTAACGTATTTTTTAACATAACGTAATCTTGAATTTTTCCTCTAGATAAAGAACTTAATTGCAACCCATATATTAACGAAGATATAAATGCTTTCGCTAAATCTAAAATATCTTCTTCAAATGGATTGCCATATTTTGCAAAAGCTGATGGTTTTGTAAGATATACTTTACTATGAGTATTGTTACTCACCTCGTTAAAATCAAAATATCCTATTACTTTTAGCTTCTCCATTAGTATTTTCCCTAATATCATTTCTGCCCTCTCATATATAATACAACCTTCATCTAAGATCAATTTATCAACTTCTTTTAAATTGGTCTGATCAACATCACTCAAACTATCAAAAATTTTTCTAGCTTTATTTAAATCATTTCTCTTGAAAAGGTTTCCATTAAAATATGTCTTTTTCTTATCAATATTTTCAAAATCTAATATACCTATTTCTTCTGCCTGAATAAATAATTCATTGGTTGATTTATCACTAATTTTAAAAGAATCCGAAATATATTCCTTTAAAAATTTTTCTTCTAAAGGATTATCAGATATTTTATCTGCTAATTCCACTGAAGCACTTTGAAATTTAGTTTCTTCATTTTCCTCAAACAAATCAGCTGTATGTTCTAAAATATTTGATGATGTTAATCCAAGAATAACCAAGTTCCCATTCGTATCAAAATCAATCAACTGCGCATTTTTTAGAAAGCTCGTAATTGAGGGAAGTTCTAATTTTTTATTAATTTTTGAATTAATTGCAATTGCATCCACTTTGTCTTTGCTTAAAGAACTTTCTTCATTAGACGCAGCTAAATTAGCCAATAAAATACCGCTTTTCCCAGCAAGTTGCAAATCATCAAAATTAGATGTGCTATAATCCTGTAATTTTTTTGTATGATTAATAATCCACGCTCCTTTTGTTCTTTTTTTCATTTTCAATAGTTTTCATGTTAACTTTTAAATTTATAAATATAAGTTCAGATCACTTTACGGGAAACCGTATTTCTATGATATTTCCAACAAAAAAGCCACCCCATCCGGAGCAGCCCTCGCGACGGCAACAAGTGCTATCGTCACATCGTAAAATTTATTCTTTATAATAAATCCTTCATCATTTCATCGAGAATCTTTTTGGTTTCTTCCTCAATCATTTTTCCGGACTTTTCAACGAGTTCTTCTCTGAACAGCTCACAGCAGGCTTTGATTCCGAACCCTTCATCTGTTTTTATCAATTCCGGATGCAGACCGTGTTCTTTACAAACTTCCGATTCTATTTCTTTCTTTATCAGGTCGTAATTCAGATCAAACATATTTTCTATTTTGTTTCTTATAAGTGCTGGATAAAGATAGAAGTAATAAACCCGTACCGAAATCCGTATTTCTACGGTATTTACGGGAAACAAAAAATTGATGCTTACTGCTTAACCTTTTAAAATTTATCCAGAATTTTCTTCGGTAAGACTTTCACAAGTTCTTTTTTATATTCTTTTTCCAGGATAACAAACTTCCATGTCTTTTTATCTTTTGAAACAGCACAGGCTTTCATACTGGCATTGATTAGGTAAGAACCTTCGCTGGCTAAATATTTTACATTATTCGCGCCATATTTAGCTGTTAAACCGCTATTCATCTTTTGTTTCATCTCATCATTTAATGAACTGACATTGCATTTCAGTTTCAAAAAATAATGGGCAATAGAAAAATATTCACCTGTAATGAGTTCGGACTTTTCAATATTTCCAAACTTTAAATCCTGCACTTCAATTTTCATGAATGGATTATTGTAGGTCATATTCAAAATCTGTGTCATCTGCTCTTTTGAAACTATGGTGAAAAATTTTGGATATATACAACTTACCGCTTGATCGATATTTTTAGATTTAATACTGTTTATAAAGTAAGTAAGTGATTTTTTTATTGCTGCATCGTCAGCATTGGCCTTGGTCTGCGAAAAAGCCATAAATGACAACAGAAAGAACAGAAACAGAAGTGATTTGGTTTTCATTATGAAATGGTGTTATAAATTAAGATTATTTTTTACCAGAAAATTATTAAACTCTCCAGCTCTCAAAATGGGTCGCAACATTTATGCAGATCGTTACAGAATATATCTGAGCCAAATAAAAAAGCCGTCCTTATCGGACGGCTTCATATCTTAAAAATATTCAATTATTTTACTTTTACAAGCTCAACATCGAAAACTAACCAAGAGTTTGGCGGGATCACTCCTCCTGCTCCTCTTTCTCCGTAAGCCATTGCCGGCGGGATCAATAATGTAGCAGTTTCACCTTCTTTCAACAATAGGATACCTTCATCCCATCCTTTGATTACTCTTCCCATTCCGATTGGAATTTCGATAGGCTCGTTTCTCTTGAATGAAGAATCAAATTCAGTTCCGTCTACCAATTTACCTGCATAATGTACAGATACATTGTCACCAACCTTTGGAGCTTTACCGTCAGCTGTTTTTGTGATTTTATAGTAAAGACCTGATTCAGTTTTTTGCATACCAGCTTTTAGATTTTCAACTAATTTCTCCTGGTTAGCTTTGAATTCTTCTTCTTTTTTCTTCTTTTCAGCTTCTTCTTTAGCGATGAAAGCTTTATTGTTTTCTGCGATTTTAGCTTTTCCTTCATTGAAAGTCTTCGCTGCATCGTAGTGCTTGTACTCGTCACCTTTGCTGAAAACAGAAACTTTTTCTAAAACGATATCTGTTTTAGGCTTATCCTGAGCTCCTTTTTCTACATTAGCAATAGCATCAATTACATCATCACCTTTTACCACTTTTCCGAAAATAGTGTGTCTTCCGTCTAACCAAGGTGTAGCCACTTCAGTAATGAAGAACTGAGAACCATTTGTATTAGGTCCTGAGTTTGCCATAGAAAGAATACCTTTTCCTGTGTGTTTAAGGTCATTTCTTTCGTCCTCGAATTTATATCCAGGATCACCTGCTCCAGTTCCTTTAGGATCACCTCCCTGGATCATGAAATCTTTGATTACTCTGTGGAAAATAGTTCCGTCATAGTAAGGAACTCCCTTAGCCTTAGCTTTGTTGTCGATTTTCCCTTCTGCAAGACCGATAAAGTTGGCTACAGTTACTGGTGCTTTCTTGTCTTCAAATTTTACAATTAAGTTACCTTTTGTAGTTTGAAGATTGGCATAAAGTCCGTCATTAAGACCTTCGTAAGTTTCTTTGTCTACGTTCATTTTTTTATAAATTGGGGTACAACTCATCAGCGAAATACTTGCCGCTGCCAGAATTATATTCTTGTTAAACAATTTCATGTATTATAAGGCTTTTAATTTTATGATTAATGGAATGTCGTTGTCTATTTTCTTTTCGTCTCCGTAAGTTCCGTAGGCCAAAGAAGACGGCACCAAAAGCGTTACTTCCTCTCCATCATGGATAAAACGCAAAGCGTTTTCCACTGCTCTCAATTCATCAAAGTGCCCGAATTTAGCATCTCTTCTCTCAAAAGGCTGGTCATAGATTTTAGTCTGGTCAAAATCATACAGATCATAAGAATAAGAAATTAAAGATTCATCTTTTCTTCTTTCTCTCTGATCATAGCCTTCTACCGTTACCCAGTAATTAAGCTGCGTAGGATAATATTTCACAGACTGGCCACTGATCCAATCCTGAATCTGGCCTCTTTCTATGACATTGAGGTTTTTCATCCTGTTTTTAGAAACATCCAGATCTTTTTGGCTTAAAACACCACCTACAGGTGGATGTGCCGTCTGTGCATTTCTGTTGCAGCTTAACAGGCTTATGGCTGATATGAAGAGTATTTTTTTCATAAACTTCTGCGAAAATACACATTTCGCGAATTAATTACAAAACTTATCTAGGATTTACAGGAACAATTTAGTGAGAATAAAAATACCTGCTTAACTTCTGGAAAATGATTTAAATATTTAAGCTAAATTTTAGTTTACAGGAAAATTAAAAAGCCAGGAAAAAACCTAGTCATGGTCGGAAGAAATTTCCGACCATTTTTTATGTTTTAAGTTTTGAAGACTTTTGCAGGATCCCCCCCCGCAAATATTATTAAAATTGCGGTAATCATATCCCGAAGTTCCATAGCGATGCGTCTTTTAGCTGTTTTATATCCTAAATTGTTTACTTTTTTGTAAATCAAGAGCAGCATAGAAGCAATCATTGTCATGTAGAGCATTACTTCAATTCCGTTTTTATTGAGCGAAACAAGATGGCTTAAATTCAACTCTTGTTTCATAAATCTGAAGAATACCTCAATATCCCACCTTTTACGGTAATAATCCGATATTTCTTTGGCAGAAAGTTCAAATTCGTTGGTTATGAACCAAAGTTCTTTAGCTGTTTTTTCATTTTTGATAACGATCAACCGAAAATATGTTTCTACTTTTTCTTCACGATGATGAATATTTCCCCGTTTGTTTTGGATGGGTTTTCCGGTGTAAAGCTTCACTTTGCTGTCTTTAATAACTCCCCAATCATCCCATTTTATTGGGGTTTCTGTTTTAATAAAAGATTCAATCTCTTCATATTTCCTGTTTTCTTTGGAACGGATAATAAATTTCAGAAGCTTTTCTTCAAAATCTTTCATCGTCCTTGTAGACTGGATCCCTCTGTCTATGATATAAATATTATCATGATGATCTTCTTTTTTCACCTGGTTCAGAACAGCCTGGGCAAGAGCATTATCTTCTGTTGAGTATTTTTGCCCCGTAAAAACATCTACCGCTGATGGCAAAATTCCGTCAAATGAAAAACTGAATTTCACTAATTTTTTTCCACTTTTCTGATCAATTCCTTCTTTAAGCTTGTTACATGTATCAGCTACAATGGTACTGTCAACTCTGATTAAGTTGTATTTTTCGATTTCTGTCTTGGAATAAAGTTCCGAAAATCTTTCGTACATCTGTTCGTAGATTTCTAGGAAATAATTGGAATCAATTTTTGAAAGCCTCTCAGAAATTGAACTCCTTCGAATCTTTTCCTCTTCCCCTAAGCCAAATAACGCTTTGAATCCACTGCTATTAAAAGTATCTTCGAGTGTTCTTTGACTTAATTTTTCATTATCAAATATGCAATACAAAAGCAGGTAGAATATTTTTCTTCCATGCAAAACTTTACTATAATAATCCACTTTTGTACTTGCGGAAAGGTGACTTAAAAGTGCTTCGGGAATAAATTCTAAAACATCTTTAAGTGATATTTTGTGATCTTTAAAAACTGACATAAACAATTGATTATCAGCAATAAAGATACAAAAAATGAAAAAATGAAACAATAAAACAAATTAAATAGTTGATAATCAATTAATTACAATAATAATATTGAATATCTAAAAACAAAAAGTCGGAAGAAAAAATCTTCCGACCATGACTAGGAAAAATCCCGGCTTTCATATCATTATTTAAATACTGTTAAACTGTTTCAAGAGCGTGGTCTACAATCACTCTCCATCCGAAAGGATCTTCAGACAGGTTGTTTTGAAGGTCTACCAAATCTTTCTTAAGAAGTGCAGCAAAGCTTTCTTCATCAGATAATCTCGGAAGCTCTAATTTCTCTCCTTGGTATCCTAAAGCCTGGAACTGAGTAGTAACAACCGCTGTACCTACTCCCCATACTTCTTTAAGAGATCCTCCTTTCAAAGCTTCAATAACTGTTTTCACAGGAATTGGTTCTACTTTTACTTCGATTCCTCTTTTCTTAGCTAATTGGATGAAACTGTCTCTTGTTACCCCGTCCAGAATTTTCTCAGACGTTGGAGGGGTATAGATCGTATCATTGATTCTTACAAATACGTTCATTGTACCACTCTCTTCAAAATATTCGTGGGTAGCATCATCCGTCCAGATGATTTGTTCGTAACCTTCTTCGATTGCCAATTGAGTCGGATAAAAAGAAGCAGCATAGTTTCCTGCAGCTTTTGCAGAACCTACGCCTCCGTTTGCCGCTCTTGAATAGTGATCAGAGATTTTTACAGATACCGGCTCAGAATAGTAGCTCTTTGCTGGTGTTGCAACGATGGCAAACATATATTTATTAGATACTCTTGCTTTCAAAGCTTCTTCCGTAGCAAAAATCAATGGTCTGATATAAAGAGACATTCCTTCCCCCTGTGGAATCCACTCTCTATCGATATCTACCAATGCTTTTAATCCGTCTAAAAACATTTCTTCAGTTACCTCAGGCATCGCAAGACGCTTTGCCGATTTATTGATACGTTCAAAATTCTTTTCAGGCCTGAAAAGGAAAACCTGCCCGTCTTTGTCTTTATAGGCTTTCATACCTTCAAAACAAGCTTGTCCATAGTTTACTCCCATCATGGCAGGTGTAAATGGTATTGGACCGTAAGGAACTAATTTTACATCTCCCCATTTTCCGTCTTCGTACTCACATATAATCATATGATCAATGAAAGTACCACCAAATGAAAAATTGTTAGGGTCAAATGTAGAAATTCTGGAGTTTTCAGTTTTTTGAATTATCATTTTTTAAAATTTTTACGATGTTCTACAAATTTAACATAATTTTCTAAATATAAAAATTTTAGAGTAAATTTGACAAAAAAATAGCTTGAAAAGAGAGATTAAGACCACAAACGACGGAAGTAAAACATTGTTTATCAATGAATTAAATGAAAATTATCATTCTCACCATGGAGCACTTCAGGAAGCCGAACATGTGTTTATTAAAAATGGATTAAATTTGATAAATGATTACGAAATTAATATTTTAGAACTCGGTTTTGGAACAGGTTTGAATGTTTTGGTGACAATTAATGAATATTTAAAAACTGACAAAAATCATGTCATTAATTATTTTTCTCTGGAAAAATACCCCATAAATGAATCCGAAGTTAAGGATTTAGCTTACTTTGAGCTTTTTGACAATCCTGAGTTTAAAAATATTTATCAGAAAATTCATCTGGCAGATTGGGAAAAGTCAGTAGAAATCATTAGTGGATTCAACTTAAAAAAGATAGAATGTGATTTTTTGACCTGAAAGACATAGATCTGCCCAAAATCAATCTTGTTTACTTTGATTGTTTTGGAGCCAGAGTGCAGCCTGACCTTTGGGAAAAGCCCTTATTTGAACTGGTATCTGACAAAATGGCTATTAACGGATTATTAACCACCTACTCTTCTAAAGGCAGTGTAAGAAGAATCCTTCAGGAACTGAATTTCCAGGTTGAGAAAAAACAGGGACCTCCGGGAAAAAGAGAGATGATTAATGCCATTAAATTATAGAATGGAAGTTGGATATTTACAACCGACTGTTTAATTAATTTTGATTTTTTATTTCAAAATAATAATCAATATATAAGATATGTTGATTCAAGATTATTAAAAATAGATCGTATTAAACTTCCAGCTTCGCACTTCCAACTTCCAGCTTTTTCTCAACAAATTTCCTTACATTAGCTATACAAATATTATACATTATATATATGATAGATAAGATCAACATTAGAGTGTATGCATGTGCGGTAAAAGACAAACAGGTTCTTACATTATTTGAAGAATATGCCGGCGAACCTTTAATGAAATTCCCGGGTGGCGGGTTGGAATATGGTGAAGGAGTTCTGGAGTGTCTGCATCGTGAATTTGATGAAGAACTGAATGTGAAGATCAATATTCTGGAACATTTCTATACTCAGGAAAGCTTTCTGGTATCGCGTTTCAAAGAAAATGAGCAGCTTCTTACTATTTACTATATAGTAGATATAGCAAATGAGGAAGATTTTATTATTCTGGATCCCTGCATTGAAAAAACAGAATGGATTGACATAGACAGACCAGACAATCCTTTTCCTCTTCCAGTAGATAAGATTGTATTCGATAAATTAAAAGAAAAATTCCTGTAAGTGACCTTACAGGAATTTATATTATTTCTTAACTTTAAAATCATTAGCTCCCGGGTAAGGCTGCAGATAGCCTGAATTCCAGTTGGACTGAAGCAGTGATTCTATAAATTCATCGGTTCTGTTATTGTGGGGATCATAGCGGTCTTTCAAATCAATATCAGCCATTTTTCCTTTTACATTCCACCAAAAAGCGCTCCATCCTCCTCTCAGTTCTTTAATAATTTCATATACATTTTTTCCGGTAGCCCTGTTCATCAGCTTGGCAAAAACCTGTCCTTCGGTTGTGGTAAGATCTCTCAGCTGTTTTTCATACTGATCAGCAAGCATATTCTGTCTTTCTCTTACAAATTTTCTTTTGGCTTTGCTGTCCATATCATTCATATCTACCTGTATGTCCCTATATTGCTGTAATGCAGTCACAAATAGCGGATATACCCTGTACAGCTTTTTATTGAGAAAATAATAGTAATTCTTATCCAGCTGATTATTAAATCTCGGTTTATTCACCAAAACCAGTTCATCCAGTACTACTACAGGTTCACCATTGATCTCGTAAACTTTGATCTTCTGCTGTTCGTCGTAATAATACTTATTGCCAAATTCATCCACTTTCAGCAATTCAGGTGGATATTGATTGAGCGGTTTTGCCACTATCCCATCTTTTTGACCAAAAACACTGACTCCAAAAAAGAATATAAAAAGGCAGATAATCTTACTAAAATTCATTATTTTTACACTTATAAGAACAAAAATTAAACGCAAAAATCATTCCTTTTTATGAAATTTGAAAAGAAATCTTTGAAATTTTTAGAAAATTATTTAAATACTTCGTCGCCAACAGGTTACGAACACAAAGGACAGGAAGTCTGGATGAACTATATCAGACCTTATGTAGACAAAATAGAAGTAGACCATTACGGAACCTGTTATGGGATCATTAATCCGGAAGCCGAATTTAAAGTAGTGATTGAAGCCCATGCTGATGAAATTTCGTGGTACGTTAATTATATTACAGATGACGGATTAATTTATGTTATCAGAAACGGAGGTTCAGACCAGACAATTGCTCCTTCAAAAGTGGTTCATATTCACGGAGAAAAAGGAATTGTAAAAGGAGTATTCGGATGGCCGGCTATCCATACAAGAACCAATCAAAATGAGCCTACTCCAAAAATCGAAAATATCTTTATCGACTGTGGTGCAACTTCTAAAAAAGAAGTTGAAGAAATGGGAATTTTTGTGGGCTGCATGATTACTTACCCTGATGAATTCTTTGAAATGAACGACAGATATTTCGTTTGCAGAGCATTAGACAATAGAATCGGAGGTTTTATGATTGCTGAAGTAGCAAGACTTTTAAAAGAAAATAAAAAATCTATTCCTTTCGGGCTTTATATTACCAATTCTGTACAGGAAGAAGTTGGTTTATACGGAGCAGACATGATTGCTGATACCATCAAACCTAATATCGCGATTGTAACGGATGTTACCCACGATACCACTACCCCAATGATCGAAAAGAAAAAAGAGGGAGATCAGAAATGTGGTGCAGGACCGGTAGTCTTCTTCGCCCCAAGTGTTCATCACACCATCAGAGAACTGATTATTGACACTGCAAAAGCTAAAAAAATACCTTTCCAAAGAGCGGCCGCAAGCAGAGCTACAGGAACAGATACAGATGCCTTTGCTCATTCTAACGGCGGAGTACCAAGTGCGTTAATTTCCTTACCTTTGCGTTATATGCATACTACAGTAGAGATGGTTGCTAAAGAAGATGTAGGTAATGTAATTAAGCTCATCTACGAAACCATTCTTAAGATCAAGCCGGAAATGAAACTGAAGTATCATTAGTAGAATCAAGATGCAAGACACAAGATTCAAGACAATTAAAGTATGACCATAAAACATTTGTTTTCAACCTATTTTGATTCTTGGTTCCTGACTCTAAATATCTAATATAAAGTAAAAATGAAAACGAAGCTTATTGCTCCATCCCTTTTATCTGCAGACTTTGGGAACCTGCAAAGAGACATTGAAATGCTGAACAACTCTCAGGCCGACTGGTTCCACATTGATGTAATGGACGGCAGATTTGTTCCTAACATTTCATTTGGTTTTCCGGTGATGAAAACTGTTCAGCAGCATGCCAAAAAATTCGTAGATGTTCACCTGATGATTGTGGAACCTGAAAAATATGTTGATGAATTCATCAATCATGGTGCAGATCTTATTTCTGTACATTATGAGGCATGTACTCACCTTCACAGAACTATTCATCATATTCAGAGCAAGGGAGCAAAAGCAGGTGTTGTTTTAAACCCTTCCACTCCGGTATTAATGCTTGAAGATATTATTGCAGATGTAGATCTTGTATTGTTGATGAGCGTAAACCCAGGATTTGGAGGCCAGAAATTCATTGAAAACACCTACAAAAAGATTGCTGAAACCAAAGATCTGATCCTAAGCAATAACTCTACAGCGCTTATCGAAATAGATGGCGGTGTAAATCTTGACAATGCTTCTAAACTTTTTGAAGCCGGAGCTGATGTTCTTGTAGCTGGAAATGCTGTTTTCTCAACAGAAAGCCCTGAAAGAACCATTGAACTTCTAAAGATTTAACAGGTCAGCTTATCTTAATAATAAACAAAAGGCAGCCATTGGCTGCCTTTTCTCTTGTTTGAAATTGAAGTCTTCTTGGTTATAAATCTTTTTTCAACATTGAAAATGTTAAAATCTGTTTTGTCTTGCTAACAACACAAATATCTGAATAAAACCATTCTTACACATCCGTAGAAATACCGAATATAATTATTGCGTATTTCTACCTAATTTTCTTTTTTAAATATCCTTGTTCCACATACAGGCACAGACTACAAAAATGATTGAAATGACGGAGAAGACCGTTCTTATATTATTCAGGAAGTTCCATCTGTTTTCAAAATTATCACGCATCTGTTTGATTGCTTCTGTTGTAGAGCCCGAGATATCAAACTTATCCAGAGTATCATTCATTGGAACATTTCCGACAACTGTTACTCCAAAAACTCCAATAAGATAAGCCAGCGTTGCCAATAAAAGAAAAATAAAAACAGGCTGATGTCCACGGAATAAAAAGGCAGATACCGGAAGAAGAATTGCTGTTCCCATAAAACTCATAAAAAAGACCGGATTGAGAATTTCCCGGTTAATGTTCTGCATTGCTTTTAGGTATTCAGCATCGGAAAGTTTTCCTAATCCAAGAACAACCGAGCATGAATAAGCATAGAAAAGTCCTCCAATCAAAGCAGTGAGAACAGCGGTAATGATCAATACGAGTGTTGTCATTTTCATATAATTTGATTTTGGTTATCAGGTAAAAATGAATTAATAAGGATTCCATTTTTTAATGATATTCTGAGCCGTAAGAATCATTTCCGGATCCCATTTTTCGGTTTTAAAATAATGAAAATCCTGATCTTTAATAGTTTCCGCATCTACATTGTCAAAAAGAAGTCGTGTAAGTCTTGACTGCTCTTCAAACAAAACAAGATCTTCCAAAGGTTTCTCTGAAAGTTTTATCTCTTTTTTATTCCAGCTCTTTTTTTCATTTTCTTTCCAGTCTGAAGCTTCAATAATGCCTTTAACTTGATTAAAATCATTCAGAAAATCGTCTTTTTCTTCTTCTGTTTTCAAAGTATGCCCAAGCCTTTCAATAATGACATATTCAAGATTTTGACATTGTGTCAGTACACTGGGTAAAACAGAAAAAATCTCCTTTGGTATAACATCATCATGCGTATCTCTTCTCACCTGCTTTTTTCCATAAGCACTTTCCTGCCAGCTTCCTCCCGAAAGATGAATTTCTTTGACTTTTTCCAAAGGATATAAATCAATTATTTCCTGCATTTCTACTTCAAAATTATACGATTGGCAATAGATATTATGAAGATCTAGAATCAGAAAACCATTGGTATCTTCTGTCAGTTTATCCAGAAAAACACTTTGTTCTTTAACATCGTCAACAGAAAACGAAAAGGCCAGATTTTCTATACCTACAGGAATATTTACAGCCTCCTGAAGTCTGTACAGCCTATCTTTTCCTATCTCTAAGGTTTTGGGATTCAAAGATACAGGCAACGGCACTCCCTGGTGAAAATTTTCGATATTCATGAAACCAAAATGTTCCGTGATATGATTGTATTTCCGCAGGCTGACTTCTTCTTTAAGCTTTTTCAGCCATTCTTCCTGCCTTCCTGTCCATCTTGCATCAAACAGGGAATAATAAACACCATGCCCTATTAATCGGTTATTTTCTGCATAAAAATTCAGAAGATCACGAAGCCAGTCTGGTTCATGGGAGTGATAAAGCGTATCAAAAGACCATTCCAGCACATCCACCGAATTGCTTTGTAACAATGGCAAAACAGCAGAAACAAAATCTGTTTCTGCCATCATTGATATTCCTAACAGCGGTTTGTTCATATTTTATCCCATTCCACAAGCCGGACAGCCATGTCCACGAGGAATAACGCTGTCTCTTTTCACAATAACTGCAGGCTTGTCTGGTTTTGGTTTTTCCGGTGTTTTAACCACTGACTCTTTTTTAACTTTCTTTATGGGTTTCTTCGTTTTATTGACTGGCTTGCTAGTTTGTGCAGAAACCCCTACTGCCAACAAACTCGTCATTAATACTATGGGAATTTTCATAATCAATATTTTTCAGATAAAATTTGCAATAAGCGTTCCATTTATAAAAATACAATAATAAGTAACGTTTTACTGCCATTTATCAATAAATATCAGAAACTATTTTATGCTATAATGCATTCTTTATTTATATTTAATGTTAAAATAAATCTTTATATGAAAAACAGTCTGATTAAAGCTGTTTTCCTTGGATTAATATTATCTGCACGTAGTATTGATGCCCAAGTGGAGACTGTTGACAACAGCAAAAAAATGGAATGGTTTAAAAATGCCAAACTGGGTATTTTTATTCACTGGGGAATTTATTCCGTGAATGGAATTTCAGAATCCTGGTCATTTTTCAACAATTATATCAATCACGAAAATTACATGAAACAGCTGAATGGTTTTTCAGCTTCAAAATACCAGCCCGAACAATGGGCAGCTCTGATTAAAGAATCCGGAGCGAAATATGCTGTTATTACCACCAAACATCATGATGGTGTGGCTTTGTGGAACTCAAAAGCAGAAAATGCGACTACTATTCCTCAACAGTCTTTAGCCAAAAAAGATGTTTTAAGCCCTTTTGTTTCTGCATTGAAAAAATCAGGATTAAAAACCGGTCTCTATTTTTCTTTACCGGATTGGAGCCATCCGTATTACGACATCAATACCCGCACAAAAAAGCGCTACGACATTAAGAATGATCCGAAACGCTGGCAGAATTTCATCAATTATTATCAAACTCAGCTTAATGAACTGTCTTCTCAATATTCGCCGGATCTTCTTTGGTTTGATGGAGATTGGGAGCATACTTCCGAAGAGTGGAAAGCCCCGCAAACCCTTGATTTACTCAAAAAATATAATTCCAATATTATTATCAATTCAAGGCTCAACAACCATGGAGATTATGATACTCCTGAACAAGGAGTTCCGGTTATTCCGCCTCAAAATCCTTACTGGGAACTTTGCTATACGATGAATGATTCCTGGGGATTTCAACCTTATGACAAAGCATACAAAACACCCAATATGATTGTCAGAACCCTGGCAGATGTCATCAGCATGGGAGGAAATCTTCTGCTTGATATTGGACCGAAATCAGACGGCACTATTCCGGAAGAACAAATGGAGATTCTGAAAAACCTTGGAAGATGGACCTCTAAAAATCAGCGCGCCATTTATGAAACGATCCGTGGCATTCCGTTTGAAAATTATAAAGGAAAATCTTCATTTTCTACCTCTAAGAAATCATTATTTCTTTATCTGGAAGAAGCTAAAAACTTTACAAAGATCTATGGACTGGCAACTAAGCCTATTTCTGCAAAAATTATAGGAGATCCTACTGCTGCTATTACAATGGATTACAATAGTGAAAAAACACTGACTGTTCATTTTTCCAATATGAAATTTGACAAAGATGTCACTGTTGTTGAGCTCACTTTTGATGCTCCACCGATATTTTTGAAGGATTTTAAAACAGAAGAACGTTCTCTGTCCGAAATTTTAGACAATAAGAAGACCCTGGAAGCTGTTTACAATATTTCCAATATGCTTCATAATGGAAATAATCTCCTGACTTCTTCAGGATTAACCAGTGATGGACTTGACATGACGATCAGAAAAACACCTAAAACAAATCCTGAAACCTTACAATGGATCAGTAAGCATGCAGAAGCTCTTTTTGAAACCGAAAAAGGACTCCCGAATGGGCATTATTCCGGAATGAGTGCATTATCAAAAGACAAACAGACGCTTTATCTTTTTGTTGAAGGAACACCTACCGGCCCTATTGCTTTAAAAGGTATAAAAAACGGGATTGCCAGAATAAGAGTTGTGGGTGAAGGCACTATGCTGTCTCATACCATTTACAATAAACTTTACTGGAGTGACAGACCCGGTATTATTTATATTGATATTCCAAAGGAAAAACTTGACAAGCAAATGACTGTAATTGCTGTTTTACTGAATAAACCTCTGGAACTGTACAGAGAAAACGTAGGAGCCATTGAGAATAACCTTTAAAGCGACCCCATAAAAAACAAATATCCGGAGATTTCTCTCCGGATATTTTATTTTGTAAGATAATCTTCTTAGAAAATCTCTCTTCCTGAAAAATGGAACTGAGCTTCGATTAATGCATTCTCGTTAGAATCTGAACCGTGAACTGCATTTTCTCCAATGCTTCTTGCAAACATTTTTCTGATTGTACCTTCTGCTGCTTCTGCAGGGTTAGTAGAACCGATTAATGTTCTGAAGTCTTCAACTGCATTGTCTTTTTCTAAAACTGCAGCTACGATAGGGCCAGAGCTCATGAATTCTACTAATTCTCCATAAAATGGTCTTTCAGCATGTACTTCGTAGAATTTTTTTGCATCAGCAACTGTAAGCTGAGTTAATTTTAAAGCTTTGATTTTGAAACCTCCTTCAGCAATCTTTCCCAATATAGCACCGATATGTCCGTCTGCAACAGCATCAGGCTTAATCATAGTGAATGTAATGTTAGACATAAATGTATATTTTTTTAATGGCGCAAAATTACAAAAAATATCTTTGATTTTTATTTTAATTTTTTTTAACATAAAAATAACTTTTATTAAGAAATTATGAACCAAACTTTGGCATAGTAATTGTTTATTCTATTGCGATTCTCATGTTTAATTTGAGTTTTCATGGTTATTAGTTTTTACCCAGCTTCGGCTGGGTTTTTTATTTTCAAAAAATAAGGGTATTTTTTATTAATTATATAATTTTTAAAACAATATCGAATCATATTTAATGATATTATCTGTTTCAATTCAATTGATAAAACAATTCGACTTTTTCAAAATTGATTTTTAAGATCAATCAAAATGTGACAAAAGTGGAGTTATCTGCCAAAATAGCGATGCCAAAAAGTAGAGTTATTTAAAAACGTATTTTTTTATCAAAATTCAAAAAAATAAAACATTAAAAAACCTGAAAATAACCATCACATTGAATTTACTCTTAAAATCAATAAACCCACAAAATATCTTACTGAAATTACGATAATAGAATAGCAAAGCATAAGGTTCTATTAAAGCGCACCCTTTGCGACCAGCAAAAAAAATTTAAAACAAAAAAAAAGAGACTATCCAGTGATAGTCTCTTTGTAAATTTTATTTCTGGGAAGCTTCTTCCGCTTCATCCATCAGTTTAATATAGGTAGCATAGCGCGAATGCTGAATTTCACCCGTTTCAAGGGCATCAATAACGGCACACTTTGGTTCATTGATGTGAAGACAGTTGTGGAATTTACATTCTTCTCTTTTCTTGAAAATCTCAGGGAAGTAATGCTGTACTTCTTCTTTCTCAATATCAATCATAGCAAATTCACGAACACCAGGGGTATCAATAACATTTCCGCCAAAATGCCAGAAATGCATTTGTGCAAAGGTTGTTGTATGTTTCCCTTTAAGATGGGTATCTGAAATTTCGGACGTTTTTAAGTTTAATCCGGGCTGTAAAGCATTCACCAAAGTAGATTTTCCACAACCGGAATGGCCAAAGAATACGGACGTTCTGTCTTTAAGTATTTCCTGTAGCTGGTCAAGATTCAATTTTAAATAAGAAGAAATTTCCAAAGTCTCATACCCTATTTCCTGATAAAGGAATTCTATGTCTTTTACAATTTCAGCTTCTTCCTCATGAAGAACATCCATTTTATTAAAAAGGATAACGGGTGTAATATTGTAGGCTTCACAACACGCCAAAAATCTGTCAAGAAATCCTAAAGATGTTTCGGGATGCTTCAGTGTGAAGATAAAACATGCTAAATCAATATTGGAAGCAATAATGTGAGCTTCTTTTGAAAGGTTTACCGATTTTCTGATCAGGTAATTGGTGCGTGGCTCGATTTTCGTAATCCAGGCAATATCATCCTGTT
The DNA here is from genome assembly GCF_003663845.1 of Chryseobacterium sp. 7. NCBI lineage: Bacteria > Pseudomonadati > Bacteroidota > Flavobacteriia > Flavobacteriales > Weeksellaceae > Chryseobacterium > Chryseobacterium sp. 7. The sequence goes on along the minus strand of NZ_RCCA01000001.1, from coordinate 1,847,899 downwards.
CCAGTTGAAACTCAACAAAATCTCCTACAGCAAGTGGATTGGTAAGTCTGGTTTTTATTAATTTGAATTTCCCCCTGATTCTGGCCTCGAAAATTTTATTTGTTTCCAATTCCAAAACCTGGTACCAACTGCCTGTAGATTTAATGATTTTTCCTTTCATAGATAATGCTGGTGCAAATATACGTAATTAGGGCTTAGCATTCAGGAAATAGGTTTAAAAACACATGTTTCTGTCACACTAAATACTGATGCCTAAGCCCTAATTTATTTTTTAACTGAAAATGAGTGTAGGTTTTACCCTAGCTTCCTTTTCAATTTATCTTTCGATCATAATATTATTCTGAACTTCAATAGATTCTTCGTGAATCGCTTTGAATACTTTTTCAATGAATTCCTGAGACATTCCTGTTTCTTTCGCTTTTTGATTAGCGTATTCCGTGATGACTTTCCAACGTTCAGGCTGGAAGATTGCAATATCATTCTCTTTTTTAAGCTTACCTATCTTTTCAGAAATTTTCATTCTTTGAGAAAGCAGTTCAATTAACTGGAAGTCAAGATCTGAAATTAAAGTTCTGTGTCTTCCCATTTCACCTTCAAAACCTGCAAGATTAGAGCTTCTTACTTTCAAATTACCGATAAGATCCGCAAGAACTTCCGGTGTAATCTGCTGAGAAGCATCACTCCACGCCTCATCAGGATTGCAGTGAGATTCAATGATAGCTCCCTGGTATCCTACGTTAAGCGCTTCCTGTGTAATATCAGCAAGACCTGTTCTGTTTCCGCAGATGTGAGAAGGGTCAATCAGCATTGGAATATTCGGGAACTGGCTTTTGAAATCAAGGGCAATCTGCCAGTTCGGATTATTTCTGTATTTTGTTTTCTGGTACGTTGAAAATCCTCTGTGAATTGCCCCCAGGTTTTTAATATCCTGGCCTAAAAGTCTTTCCAAAGCTCCAATCCATAAAGCAAGATCCGGATTAACAGGATTTTTCACGAATACCGGCTTGTCTGTTCCTCTTAAAGCCATAGCTATTTCCTGTACTGTAAATGGGTTTACTGTAGAACGAGCTCCGATCCAAAGAACGTCCACATCTGCTTCTAATGCTGCAAATACGTGGTGAGCATTGGCAACTTCTGTAGCTGTTTTAAAACCGTACTCTTCTTTTACTTTTTTCAGCCAGTTCAAACCGATCACTCCTACTCCTTCGAAACCGTTTGGTTTTGTACGTGGTTTCCAGATTCCTGCACGGAAAACGGATACATTTGCGTTGGATTCTTTAATCCTTTTAGCTGTTTCAAGCATCTGAGCTTCACTTTCTGCGCTGCATGGTCCTGCGATCATTAGAGGTTGTGTAAGCTCATTGATCCACTCATTTTTCAAATCATTTAAATTCATTATTCTAAATTTTATTGTTTTTTTATATCATTTTTTCGTTAACAGCAATAGCCCTTTGGATTATAAAATTTAATTTATAATTCTTTTCAAAAAATGCCGTTCAAAATTGTTTAAAGGAATCAGGAAAATAATAGGGCTCTACTTCTCCTGTATTTTTTGGAAAGAAATTCAGTTAACAGTACCAATAAAATCGGTAATACGTTCTGAAATTTCTATAATAAGAAGCAGAAAAACTAAAATAACCGCTAAAAAAGTAATTAGCGGGTGCAAAAAAAGACTGATATGTGTTAGTCAAATTTTCCATTTTATTCTGGAAATGTCTTTGTTTTAGCGTTTCTGGTTGTAATTTGTTTTTGTCAAAAACTTATTTTCGACAGAAATATTTGACAAATATATAAAAATTATGTCAAATCAAACTTCATTAAATCATCAAGATCTTTTAAAAGTGGATTTTTTTCTATAAATTTTTCAAACATTTTTCTTTTAGTCACCACTTCAATCTTCAGATTTTCAACGTCTCTCACGTATTCTATCTCGATAATATGGTTCTGAATTTTTCTTTTAAAATGATTAAAAAATTCTCCGCTTATTTTATCAAATTCTACTTTGGCAGAATCTGAAGGGAACAAAACTTTGATTTTATGTTCTTCAGCTTTTACCAGTTTAAAGGTTTTTACTGCATTAAATACAAAGTTGTTTTTCACCTGAAGCTGTTTAAGCATAATTTTCCATTCCATCTGCAGATCTGTATCTGTAAAATGGTTTTGGGGAAGATTTTCGGTTCTTACAGATACATTTTCTGTTTCTTCTACTTTATCTTCTTTATTCAGGAAAGAGTTGATGCTGAAACCGGAAGAGATTCCCGGTCTTGATAATGGTTTGGATGTTTTTGTTACTGGATTTTCCTGTACTTTATCCGAAACCGCAGTAGTATGTTCCGTTTTAACTTCCTTTTTCTCCGGAGCTTTTGCCGGCATTTTCACCTCCTGTCTCTCACTGAGAAACGGAGCCAGGATCAGGAACTTTTTTTTTTAGTATCGCCTAAATTAGCTGTCAGTGAAGCCAGCTGCATTAATGCAATTTCAACCGTAAGTCTTGGGTTTTTGGAATTCTTATAATTAATATCCGCATGGTTGCAGATTTCAATACCATCAATTAACTGCTGGGCGGCCCATTTCTGTCCCTGTTCTACAAACTTAGTCTTTGTCTTCTCTCCCACTTCAATGAGTTCCATGGTGGAAGTATTTTGTGCCATCATCAGATCTCTGAAATGATTCCCTAATCCGGCAATGAAAATATGAGGATCAAAACCTTTTTTTACAATCTCATTGAATGCGAAAAGCACTTCAGGAATTTTGTTTTCCTTGGCGAGATCCACAATATTCAAATACTGATCATAATCCAGGATATTTAATACTTCAGCTGCTTTTGCCAGCGTAATATTTTTCTGGGAGAAAGTAGAAAGCCTGTCGAAAATGGAAAGCGCATCTCTTAATGCACCATCAGCTTTTTGTGCGATCAGATACAATGCATCGTCTTCATACTGGATATTTTCTTTCTGGGCAATATTTTTGAGATGGCTCTGGATGTCTTCAATCGTAATTCTCTTGAAGTCGTAAATCTGACAACGGGATAAAATTGTTGGAATAATTTTATGTTTCTCCGTAGTAGCCAGAATGAAAATAGCATGAGCCGGCGGCTCTTCCAGCGTTTTCAGGAAGGCATTGAAAGCGGCAGAAGACAGCATATGAACCTCATCTATGATATATACTTTGTATTTACCCACCTGAGGGGCAAATCTTACCTGATCTATCAGTTCTCTGATATCATCTACAGAGTTATTGGATGCAGCATCCAATTCATAGATATTATAGGCAAAGCCGTCTTCTGAAACCGAGCCATCTTTCTCATTTATTTTTCTTGCCAGGATCCTTGCGCAAGTAGTTTTACCTACACCACGAGGACCACAAAAAAGTAATGCCTGAGCTAACTGACTTTCTTCAATTGCATGTTCTAAAGTATCTGTAATATGGGATTGCCCTACAACTGTATCAAACTCTTGAGGACGATATTTTCTTGCAGATACTATAAAATTTTCCATTGGTCAAAAATAAGAAATATAGTTTTAATTTGAAAATTAAAAGTTTTCAAATATCAACAAAAAAATATTTCTGTTTAAATAGGAAAACTTTTAACCTCTACTTTTTTTTGCTGTATGCAAAGTCAATTAACTCAACTATAGCGCCTTCAATCTCTTTTCTACCTTCTTCCGTTTTCAGGTCGATACCGCAGAACTTGTTGGCGTTATATCCTGTATAAAGGTTCAGGTAATAAGCTCCTGAAACAATCAAAGCCATAATTGCTCTGTGTCTTGTAGCTACTCCTTCACCAAAATAAGGATCTGAGATATTTCCAAATAAAACTTCTCCTACTTCCTCGCGCTGCTCAACTAATTTCTTAAGAATAGGCTTGCTTTCTGAAAGCTCCCAAAGGATAATCTTCTGAAGTTCTTTATTTTTCTTCAGGTTTTCGAACTGGTTCAGTACAACCATTTTGGTAAGTTCATGTCCACCGTCGGAGAAATCCATATCAACATCCTGGTTGACCTGGCTCCAATAATCCTGAGATTTGATATATTCATCGATTAGTTTATCAGTACTTCCAAAGTACTCATAGATCAATTTTTTATCAAATCCAGCTACGGCGGCAATTTTACTTACTTTTAGTCCGGAGTATCCTTTTACTCTTAAAATTTTACCAACTGCAGCAAGCAGTTTTTGCTTTGTTTTTTCTTTGTCCCTAATGGGACCCTGCACTACTTTTCTAGGCATAATTATTATTTTTTCGCAATATGCAATTTTTTATTAATATCATCAAACGCGTTAAGCGTTTTGTCGAGATGTTCTTTTTCGTGTCTTGCCGTTACACTCATCCTGATACGCGCATCTTTTCTTGGTACCGCCGGATAAAGAATCGGGTTGGTATAGATTCCTTTTTCTATTAGTAGTTTTCCGGCTTCGCCTGTTACATAGGGATCTCCAATTTTCACGGGAATGATTGCGGAACAGGTCACTCCTGTATCTAATCCTAAATTATCAAGACCTTTTTTGAAATAATTGATATTATTCCAGAGTTTTTCTCTCCAGATAGGTTCTTCGTCTATTAAATCAATGGCTTTAACAATTCCTGCGGATGATGGTGGAGCTGTTGCTGAGAAAATCTGCTGACGGGAATGGAATCTGATAAAGGCTGCTATTTTTTTATCAGCTATGACGTATCCACCCAGGTTTCCAAACGTTTTACTGAATGTTCCTGTGATGATGTCTACTTTATCCAATAATCCGGCTTCTTCCAAAGTACCTCTACCTGTTTCTCCAAGGATACCAACGCCATGCACGTCGTCTACCATTAGAAAGGCATTATACTTTTTCACAAGATTGTAGATCTCATTAATACGGGAGGTATCACCATCCTGGGAATACACTCCGTCCACAATAACGAGTTTCGTACGGTACAGATTTTCAGATACCTTCAAAATGTGTTCCAAAGATTCCAAATTATTGTGCGGAAATGTTTTTTTATTGGTAAAAGCACATCCTTCATGTACGCTGGCATGCACTGCCATGTCTAAAATAGCAAGATCTTCTTTCTGCATTAAGCACTGTAAACTAGCACTATTAGCGGTATAGCCGGTAGTAAACACTACGGCTTCATCTTCTGTTCTTTTAAAAAAACTTGAAATTCTTTTTTCTAAAGCATTGTGATAATCAAAGTAACCACCGATAAGAGGTGTAGCTCCTGTTCCTGTTCCATACTTCTCTATTCCTTCGATAGCTGCCTGTTTTACTTTCGGGTGCTGTGTAAATCCTAAATAATCACTTGATACAAAACTAACAAATTCTCTGTTTTGGTCTGCAATATTTACATTCAGTATTGCATTGGTTCCTGAAGTGTTCTTCAGCCTGTAGTTCATGTGTCCGTTAGACTTTACAAAGTCTAAATATTCATAAAAAATTTCAGCTCTTTGAGCCATATTGTTGTCTGGTATATTCTCAAAGTCTTTAATAGTTGCTGTTGTGAAATTGATGCTCATCCTTAATCTTGTTTGTTGTGGTTTAAAAGAAACAAATATATAACTATTTACAAGGCTTAAATGCCTCAATTAAGATTAAATATTATTAAAGACACAATATTTTACTCTTATCATCTGGAAACCAAAGTATTTAAATATACATCTATTTTTTTAACGTTTTCTACTTTTGAATTAATTAGTTTTTTATTACCTAAATTTAATAAAAAAAACAAACAATAAAGAAATATTAATACACAAATAATAAAAAAATGCAATTATTTTTCACAAACAACTCATTTATAAAAGATTATTTTTTTGCTATTTTAACATTTTAATTCACTAAACAACTTCTTAAACACAGCAATCTTAAAGGCCAAATCCCTACTCTGAAGCAAAAACCGCCGCCAATCTCTTGCTACAACAATATTAAACAAAAAAAGCAGTCAATTTAAATTTTTTTGGAATTTCTGAAATTTCCGGGAGTAAAGCCGGTCATTTTTTTGAAAAATTTCGAGAAATTAGAAGGATCATAAGTAAAAATACGGGCAATTTCTGCCACAGATTGGTCAGATTCCATAAGCATTTGTTTGATCTGATCAATAATTTTTTCATCATAAAAAGAACAAGGATGTTGTCCGGTTTCCTTTTTAATGGTATCCGTAAGGTGTTTATGGGAAATGGCAAGTTCTCCGGCAATTTCATTCAGTTCCAGGAATTCCGGAACATCTCCTGAGATTACATCCTGGATATGCTTATCTAAAAAAGTAAAATACTGGTGGGTAATTTCTTCGCTTCTTTTCATCATGTATGCTTCTTGCTAATCTATATTCAAGATATAAATTTAATCATTAAGATACAAAACAGCAAGGTGAATTTTTCGGATTTTGAAAACTGGATCTTTAATAAAAGCTGTCTTTGAATGCCTGTGTAGAGTTTTTAACCTTCAGCTTTTCCAGAATATTCTGACGGTGCCGGCTTACAGTATTGATGCTTATAGAGAGTAAATCTGCAATCTCTTTACTTGCATAACCCTCTCCTACAAACTTTAGGACTTCCAGTTCCCTTGGGCTTAGAATATTTTTATAATCAAGCTTATCTTTTACTATAATCTCTCCTTTTACAGTATCAATAATCATAAAATCCGGTGCAGAAGATGAAGAAAGAGCAATATTATAAAGACACAGAGCAAACCTCAATCTCCTGTTATATGGAGAATAAATATAGAACATACGATGTTTTACCCACCGATACTCTTCATTTTTATCTTTCATCCTTATTTTTGAAACAACACTGTATGCTGTACGCTGTTCCTTTTCTATACCTTCCAGTAATTTGAAAAAACGCAGCTCATGAATATATTTCTTCAGGCGGTCATCCGGATGTATCTTTTTCAGCATTTCTTCCTCCCAGATGGTGTTTATTTCTATTGGGTTTTCTCCTTTACTGAGCCCGAGCTCAACAGCTGCTCCGGATTTATAAATATAACTTTTATTGGCCTGCATATCACTTAATACAGATATCGCACCTTCCATTTCAGAATATACAAGTGCTCTTTGCTTATAGATTTCAATATCAAGCAAGCATTTTCGGGAGACTGTATCCAGTAATTTATCGCTGAGCTGTTCACGGATTTCCATAATGGTTATTTATCAGTATTGACGCGATTAGGGTTTAATTATACTTTTGCTAAAATAATAATTACCATTAGAACTTATTCAAAATAGTTAGAACTTATTCAAAATAGAATGAAGAAATTGCTTTTAGGTTTTTGCACCTTATTCCTGATTCAAAAGTTTTCTGCCCAGACTCTTGAGAAAATGACATGGTTTAACGAACCTGAAAAATGGGAGATCAAGAATAATAGCCTGACTATGTTTGTAACACCTCAAAGTGATTACTGGAGGATTTCGCATTATGGATTTACGGTAGATGATGCACCTTTTTATTACACTACTTACGGAGGTGAATTTGAAGCCAAAGTAAAAATCACAGGAAATTACAAGGCAAGATTCGATCAGATGGGACTTATGCTGAGAACAGACAAAGAACATTACATCAAAGCCGGAGTGGAATTTGTGGATGGAAAATATAATCTCAGCACTGTGGTAACTCACAGCAAAAGCGACTGGAGTGTTATCACTTTAGACAAAACACCTCCTGCCATATGGATAAAAGCAGTAAGAAGGCTGGACGCTGTAGAAATATTTTACTCTTTTGATGATAAAAATTATATCATGATGAGAAATGCTCCCCTACAGGACAACACTCCTGTAATGGTTGGTTTAATGGCAGCCTGCCCAGACGGACAGGGATTCAATGCTGTTTTTGAAAACTTTAAAGTAAACCATCTTCCGGACGAGCGCAGGCTAAAGTGGCTTGAAACCCATAAATAACGATTGAATTACACTTCAATATACAGTCAATTTTATTCGCCTCCCATCATTTCCGGGAGGTTTTTTGTAATGTCAACAACAGAGCAGGAATCAGCAGTTTTTAAAAGTCTTATGCAAAGTAATACTGACAGCTTTATTTTCATTAAACAGAACCGACAGGATAACTTTCTTTCCAAACCAAGTTTCACCCACATGGTAAGTCCAAATATTGTGTTTAAAAATATTGAAGCCATCACCCATTTCAGCTTTCACTTCATGGCGTGTTTTTCCAATAAGATGGTTAAAATCATCTTTATTCATTTCATTGTGTTTGCCAGTTCTTAACAAAACCAATGCCATTTAGCTAGAAATCAGCATGTTTTAGTAATATTTCTATGATAAATTTATATTTTTTAATGGAATAAAAAGGAATAGAAACATCAAAAGATCTCCTTAAAGAGACCCTTTGCTTTTTGAGATAAAACCGTTTGTGTTCTTAGAATCATTATTGAGACGGGCAAATGTCTTAATTGTTCTGAGAATATTTTTGCAAAAATATGAATATTCATCAGTGGTGACAAAGACATTCTGTAGAATTAACCTCAGCTTTTTGTCAAACTTTTACTACAACATCTACTCAGTAAATATTAAACCATTAAAATATAATTTCATAAAAACATACCTAAATAAAGATATTTTACATTTATAAAATTCTAAATCAAATCAAAAATTCAATATAGTATTGAGATTGAAACGAGATATTTTAAAATAAATTTATCACTTATTATTGAAATACTAAATAATTTTAAAAAAAACATTCTTCTTTACTATCCGCAAACCATGATAAAACTTATAGAAAACAGATTATATAATGTCATTTATCTCCATAATTTCACTATTTTTACACGATCAAAAAAAATAAAACACAATAGACCATAAAACCTCAATGATAAAAATTTATTTTCAATCGTTCCCGATCATTAAAAAAACTTCGACTTGTACAAATACTAATATTAACCGCCTATTGCGTTAGCAGGAGGCATAGATCAGTTTTGCACATCTATGAGAGTTTGGGCATTTATTTTTGCTTTTATATCTTTAACTGTTTCCGGACAGCGCCACATTTCCCCGTGGCACAATATAGACAACGGAGTTTCACCAATGGAGCCTCCTTTTTATCAGACAATCCTGTTCAGAGTGTCTGCAGCCATCCTTATTCTGATTATTATTACCGTTATTTTCCAGCTAACGACTAATTTTTTAAGAATAAAAAATAAAACATTAAAACAAATTGTTCACAATAAAAATTCTGAGCTAAAAGAAACTTATCTCCACCTGGAACTGGTAAAGAGTAATTTGCAAAAGGAAACAGAATATCAGAAAAAGCTGGTAGAAACTATCAGCCATGATATTACAACACCCATCAGGTTTATTGCGATGCTTTCTCAAAAAATTCATGAGTCTGATGATGTAGAGCTTCAGAAGAAATATTTTGACAGCATTTATAAATCGTCGGAGCAGCTGTATCAGTTTACCCTGAACTTAAAGGAATACACAGAGCTTTACAAAGCTGAAAATATCTTTGAAGAAAAAGAATATCCTATCAATAGAATCCTTGAAATCAAGAACAGATTATTCTGTGAAATTGCTAAGGAAAAAGGAACTGTTATTACCAATCTCACTGAACATAAAGTATACTCCAGAGTTAATGAAAGTATCTTAACCGCTATTATTCACAACATCCTGGATAATGCAGTGAAAAACACTTTTGAGGAAAATATAACTTTAAATATTACAGAAACTCCACAAAAATCTACCATAATAATTGCCGATACAGGAACTGGAATGTCTACAGAACAGATTGCAAGTTATATGAGCCTGTTTAAAAATCCTAAGCTTGAAACTCCCAGCTTCAAGGGAAAAGGGCTTGGCCTGCATATGGTGATTCATCTGGTGAAAAAGATCAATGCTGAAATCGGTTTCAGGCAAAACAAACCTCAGGGGACTGTGGTAGAAATAACACTCAATAAAAACTAATTTGTATGAATGAAAGAATTTTAATTGCTGATGATCACTATGTAGTAAGGGCCGGTACCTCTTTGGTTCTTGAAACGGCATATCCGGAGCTGAAAATAGATTTTGCAGAAAATTATGATGAGGTGAAGAAAAAGATTAGCTTTTCCCGTTATGATCTTCTTATTTTAGATATTGATATGCCCGGAACTCAGTATAAAAAAATGATTCCGGAACTGAAAGATATACAAAACGACCTTAAAATCCTCATATTTTCAGGATATGACAAAGATGTTGCCATTCAATACATCAGAGAAGGTGCAGAAGGCTATCTGAATAAACAAAGCAGCGAGGAAGAAATTAAAAATGCTATAAAAACGGTCATTGAAAAGGGTTATTTTTATCCTGCAGATCTTATTGGACTTATTATTCAAAACAAAAGAGACAATCCTGTAGAAAAGCTTTCTTCCCGTGAATATGAAATCTTCAAGCTTCTTGCTGATGGAAACGGGAATCTGGAAATTGCCAACAGGCTTAATATCCAGATGTCTACGGTAAGCACTTACAAAAAAAGGATTTTTCAAAAACTGAATGTGGGAAATATTGCAGAGCTAATTAAGGTTTATGAAATGATGCATTAAAAAAATTGGGCCGGAATCATAAAAATTCCAGCCCCTGAAAAAACACAAATCTCATTAGGTTTTAAACAGCTAACCTATTGAGCCCGTAGATATTTTTTTTATTTCATCGTATTTTTAGAATCGTCAGGCAGCTTATTAATAAAGCCTTTGTACAGAAAGAAACAATTCTCTCGTGTTATCTGACGTATTGGAGTCTGTGGTTGTAGCATCACTGCTTCCTGTAGCAGATTTGTTGTCTACACGGAATGCGTAATACACTCTGTACCATCTAGGTTCCGGTTCCTGTATGGTAATATCGAAGGTTACCGTTTCATTATTCGTTTGGGTAAGGTAAACACCGTCATCAAACTGTCTGTAGGCACCTGGTGACAATTTTATATTTCCGTTATCAGAATCTCCGGTATGGGTAGACATTTCTGAAACCCATATTTTTACATCTGAAGTTCCTACATTATAAAGTCTTGGATTAAAAGTAGTTGCCGCTCCTGTACCTGCTGAGCTGCTGTTAAATTGAGCATCAAGCCTTAAGAAACCTCCCAACACGGGAAGATCTGTAAGATAAGTACTCGCCAGCGTATTTGCCCCTGAAGTCCCTGCAGGAATGCTTCCATGATAATAAATTAAATCACCAATAGTTATATCATCATCTTTACCACCAAATGCAAATTTCCAAGTGGTTCCGTTGAACATATAATAACCAGCTTTATCTACTTTTGCCGTTTTTACAGATGGTGCGGTTACAGCCTGTGTTACATACACCAAAGCTCCGGTCTGTGCTGCTAAATAGACATCATCTTTTGCTTTCAGCTGATCTCCGGTTACTCTTGGAGCCATCACCCCATCTGGCACCGTAGCCACGTCTGGTTTACCTTCTACATGCAATGTTACTTTAGGAGAATCTGTATTAATCCCCACTTGGGAATATGCCGTTATTGAAAAACACATCATTATGCTGGCAAGAGTCAATTTTATTTTCTTCATTTTAGTATATTTGTTTAAAATTTATTTGACTTATTCAAAAATTGAATAAATCATGTGGGTCAATTGACGTTTCATCAATCAGCCTTTGTTGAGCTAGCTGGTGCAAAGTTATCCGCATTGATCAATCAAATTCGCGAACAATCAATGAAAAACCGGAAACGGCTCAACAAAACACAAACAATTAATAATCAATACATTAAATAACTCATTTTTGAATATTTGACTGTTGTAAAAAGTATTGGAATGATTTAAAATTATCTATTACCACAAATGACTGCTGAAAAAGACATAAAAATTGAACAGTACAAAAGACAGCTGATTTATTATTATAATCTTCTGATGTCTGTTATTCTTGCCATATTTGGTTTGATATTTGTTTTTATCATTCCTGATAAAATTATGGCCTGGTATCTTTTCGGTGGACTTTTTTTACTGGATTATACCTACATGATTGTTCGGAAAACCTACTCCGTGAATGTATTGGTACACTCCTACATTATTATTGCCGTACTTTATAATTTTTATATTATGCTTGCTTTTTGGGATAATTCTATAGCAAGCTTTGTATGGCTTATTCCAATTCCACTGGCGGCCTATGTCTTTTTTCAAAGAAAATATGTTTTTATTTACAGTGCATTTATATTACTGAATATTATTTTGGGATATCTCATCTCCAAAACTTTCAGCTTTAATTTTCCTAAGCACAGACCTGAAGATGTGAGAATTACTGACACGATTCTTATGATTTCCAATGTGGCCGTAATATCACTTCTGGTTTATTTTAAGGATAAAATAAAAAGGGTGGAAATCTATCATGAAATTGAAGAAAAAAAACAGAATACAGTAGTACAATCAGTCCCTGTATCAGAGAAAGCACCATTTGCAGATGAGCTGTTTGATAAAATAGAACTTATAATGACGGAAAAGCAGCTGTATAAAGATATTAATTTTAATATTTCAAAGCTTTCTGCAGAAATGGAGATCAACAGCAGCTATATTTCGAAATCAATCCGCACAAAAGGATATCCCAATTTCAATAATTATCTGAATAGACATAGAATTGAATGCGTAAAAAGACTTCTTAATGAAAATGATATTGAAAAGATAACTCTTATGTATATCTATACAGAAGCAGGATTCTCTAATCAGTCTACCTTCAACAGAGTTTTTAAACAGTTGGAAAATATTACACCTTCCGAATACATCAGCGGCCTGCAGCTTCATTGATTTGTTTCACCAATAAATATCATTGAGATAATGATTTTTACGTTCGGAAAATAATCAGGAAATTTGTAAGACTTAATTTTCTGTCAAACCACTGCATTTAATTGCAAAAAAATCATGAATTCATCTGAAAAAGCTATTCAGGGAAGCTCACGTTTCCGATATATAAAACTTTGTATTTTCTTTTCCGGACTTTCTGTTTTTGCACAGCTTTATCTTTTCCAGCCCATGCTTCCCATGGCTGCAGAACAGTTTGGAGTATCTGTAGGGGATACTTCCCTTCTGGTATCGTCTTCCACAATAGGTATGGCACTGGGATTATTATTTTTTGCATTTAAGGCAGATAGTTATTCAAGAAAAAGCCTGATGGTCTTTTCATTGATCTCTTCTGCGCTTCTTACCATTATTTCAACCTGGATTCCTAACTTAAGTCTTATGATTACAATAGGAATATTGAAAGGTTTTTTGGTTTCCGGGGTGTCTGCGGTTGCTCTTGCCTATCTTACTGAGGAAGTGGATGCTTTGGCAGTTCCGGCAGCCATCAGTATGTATCTCAGCGGAAATACAATTGGCGGCATGAGCGGAAGGATAATGGCAACATTGTTTGCCGGAGAATTTGGGTGGCGTAATGCTGTTCTTCTGATTGGGGTGGAAAGTTTCATTCTGGGTGCTGTATTCTGGAAACTCTTTCCGGAGTCCAGGTTTTTCAATCCACAGAAAACGGATTACCATCTTAAGGTAAAGCAGATGAAGTTTTTTCTTACCAACCCTTATATGCTTCGTTTATATTTCACCGCCGCCTTACTGATGGGTGTTTTTGTGAGTGTTTATAATTATCTGACCTTCAGATTAGAAGCAGAACCTTTTTCTTTAAGTCATTTTGTTATCGCTTTTATCTTCCTGATGTATATTTTTGGAGTATTTGGAACAATGATCGTAGGCCGGCTTTCCCGAATATTTCCCATGAACAATATTCTTAAAGCCTCCATTCTGTCCATGATTATCGGGGCAGCTTTACTGATATCTGGAAACATTTATATCCTTATTTTCGGGCTTGGACTTTTTACGCTATCATTTTTTGCTGCTCATACTATGGCAAGCCAAATGACTGCATTATATGCTAAAAGAGGAAAATCTTCAGCCACTTCTATTTACTGGCTGTTTTACTATTTTGGTTCAAGTATTCTGGGAAGTGGCACAGGATATTTATTACATGCCTATTCCTGGAATGTTTTCATAGCAGTCCTTATCATAGCCATTATTACAGCCCTTCTTCTCACAACGTTTAATCCCATTCCCAAAGCAAGAATAAAAAACTAATACCACACGCATACCACATTTATTTTTCCGGTAAATATGATAATTCGCCTTTACATGTAGTATTTTAACACATTGTTAATTTTTTATAGTAAAAATTTAACCTAACCTTGATCAAAATAGGACTCAATAATCCAATGCCGGGCATACTATTTGATATTTATCTAAAATCATATCATCAACTAAAACTCAAAATATTATGAACGTAGCAGATCTAAAAATCAAGAACTTAGTCGAGTACAAAAATCAGATTTATACCATTACAGAGATCTTTCACAATGTCGAACAGGATTATTTTGTTAAAATTGAAAACGATGTTCAAAGTATTTCCGTTCCGGCAGCATCCATCAAACCTATTAAAATAACGGAAGAATGGCTTGAAAAGCTAGGGTTTTCAAGAACATACAGTTCGGAACAGAGCATCCGGTATGAAAGGCCGGAATCTTTTATAAAATACGATATAGACTTAAGCTCCAGAAAGATCCTGGAGGGTCTTAAAATATACGGGAACGCCATAAAATGCAGGTATATTCATGAGTTTCAGAATATTTTCTCAAGCTTATTCGGAAAAGAAACTGCACTACATTATGGTTATTTGAAAACAGAATCGTAGTTAAATAGTTCTTAGTTGAGGAAGACCACAATTTATCCCGTAAATTGTGGTCTTCTTTTTTTAGAATAAAGCTGGTAAAAGCCATCATCCTTTTCATTTACAATAAATTCCGAAAACTTCACCATTGATATATCATTAATTTCATTGATATTTGTATTAATAATATAAAACACATCAATGATTCTAAAGGTTATTAATTCCGTATTAATTCTATTTGCTGTCTTTATGGGCTTCAAACAGGGAATTGCCATGATTTCCGGTAAACCTGAAATGACAGAAATGTTCGGAAAATGGGGTTTTGATAAAACTGGCCTTATGATCAACGGAGTGGTTACGATACTGGCCTCTGTAATGATTTTATTCCCAAAAACATTTGTCTGGGGTAATTTTCTGATGGCAGCCGGCATCTTATTGATTATCTGTTTTCAGCTTTTAAATAAAGACATGAAAGGTGCTATGATAGAACTTCCGTTTCTTTGTTTAAATCTGCTCATTATTTATCTGCAACATCCTCTTAAAAGCTGAAATCAATGAAAACCTATAAGTTAATCATCGTATTTCTGATAGGTTTCTCCTGTATAGCATGCGGACAAAATGCAAACACAAGGAAACAAAATCTTCAACCACAATCTTCAAAAAAACAACAAATAATGGACTTAGCAAAAATAAAAGATCCGGAAGTAAAAAAAGCCATCGAAGCTTTACAAAATGGTGATAAAAGCTGGTACAATTTCTTTACGGAAAATCCGGCAATGACCGATGACGGCCGCTCTATAGATTTCAAATCTTTCTTCTCCAATGCTCTGGGTAATGAGATGTTTCTCAGCATAGACCGCGTAGAAAATGATGGAAAAAATATTTATGGTAATTTTAAAGCTGGAAAATGGGGAACATTTCAGACTTATTTCAAATTCCATAAAAATGCGGAAGGCAAATTTGACAGACTAGACATTGGACAAAACAGATAAATACTCTGTTTATCATTCTTTGATTGTTGTTCATCCTGCTTTATTAAAGCATTTTTTTAATATTTGCGTAAATTTGTATCTGTATGCTATAAGCACAAATTCTCATGACGGAAACACATACTATACTTTCGCAACTCATAGAACACTTTAAAGAAATCGTCTCTTTGGAAGATAAAGACATTGACTGTATCACATCAAAATTCGAAATTACATTTCTTAAAAAGAGGGAATATCTGCTTCGTGAAGGACAGGTTTCTAGACATATGCGCTTCATTGCAAAAGGAAGCCTGTATGCTTATCATATTGATGAAAAAGGAAAAGAAAACACCACTCAGCTAGGTATTGAAAACTGGTGGGTGAATGATCTTTACAGCTACCTGAGCGAGCTGCCTTCAAGAATGTTTATTCAGGCGAATGAAGATACCACAATCATACAAATCAGTAAAAGCAACCTGGAATTATTATACAAAGAAGTTCCGGCGATTTCCGAATTCTGGCGCCTGAAAATGCAGTCTGCCTATGTTACTTTGCAGGAAAGAACCTTTGAACATTCACGCGTAGATGCTTACACCAAATACCGCACATTTGTCACTACTTACCGTAATATCGAACAGCGTTTTCCTCAGTATATGATTGCTTCTTACCTTGGCATCACGGTAGAATATCTGAGTTATCTGAGAAAAAAGCACCTGTCTGATGTTTCTTAAGATTTCTTAAGTTTATTCCCCTCCAGCCCGAATAATTTTGCTCAAAGAAATTTAATGAGTGAAATATGAAGGCAAAAATTATCGCAATAACAGCTCTTGCATCAGTTTCTTTGGATCTGAGTGCACAGAAACTTTCCTATACCCCGGATCTTGTTGTAGGACACCGTTCCTATACTTATATTCACAATATCAATTATCAGCTGAATGACAGGCTGAAATTGAATAATCTTACCCTGTTTGATACAGAATATACCAAAGACAAAGAGAATATATTCTTTATCAGAAATACCCTTGCCTATAGCTTTACCAAAAGATTGAGTGCCAATGCTGCATTTGGAATGAAAAACCCGGGAGCATTTTTCAGCGCTTATCTGCAATATAAGATCATCAAGCCTTCCTATTCGCTCTCCTACTCTATAGGAACTACTTACCAGAAAGGATTTTCTCTTGAACAGTCTATATCGTTTGAATATACTCCGTATCTGACAGAAAATTTTAAAGGGTATTTCAGTGTCCTGGCCATTGGAAATATTGATGACAGCGGATATCCAAGAGGACTTCAATTCGTAAGACTGGGTATAAAACAAGATAAAATGATCTACGGACTGGCTTCCAATTTCGATCAGTTTAATAATGGAAAAAAGACACTGGAAAATATCGGGGCATTTGTAAAATATAACTTTTAAATAATTATAAGAAATGAAAAAGAACATTGATTTAGGATTACTTATCACCAGAATAGCTATCGGATTTCCGATGTCGGTTTACGGAATCAGTAAACTAGTTCATGGAGTTGGGTTTATTGAAAATATGATGACCATGCATGGTTTGCCATCCTTCTTCGCTTATGGGGTGTTTGCAGGAGAAATTATAGCTCCTGTGATGCTGATCATAGGATTTCGGGTACGTCTGGCAGGATTGATCTTTGCTGCCAATTGCTTTACTGCAACTATTCTTGCCCAAACAGCCAATATTTTCAAACTTAATGAATTTGGGGGCTGGGCTTTGGAACTGCTTGTGATCTACATGCTTGTAAGCCTGAGTTTTTTCTTTTCCGGAGCCGGGAAATATGCAGTTTCTATTCAAAATAAGTGGGATTAACAGCAGATATTAAACTTATTTAAACTTTTTTGGAATCATTAAGATGGTATTAAGGTTTTGAGAATATTAAGATAAAATTCGCTGTAAGTCTAAAAATCAGTATGATTAAACTTAATACTCTTTATGTCTTATATCATTCCTTAATGGTTATATATGGAGCAATTTTTAATAAGTTGAAACAGTTTGATTAAAAAATTCAGTCAACAAAAACCTCCCGATCATTGATCAGGAGGTTTTTTATGGTTATTGACCATCTACAGTACTGAGAAATAAATTTTCTTTTCCGATAAGATAAGTATTGATCAATATCTGTCTGTTGACTTTAATCACATCACCATTTTTAAACTTATACATCTTCTGAAAAGGTTTTTCATTACAATAAACCGCATCAGACTCAAACAAGAGATTCAATTTAGATGATGAAAGTTCTAAACATGTCCGGGTTACCGTTGAAAGTCTCATATTAAAATCAAAGGAACTGCGTATTTGAAATGAAATCATCTCTTCATTCATATTGATAAGATCTTCTACCGAAAAGTTTGGGTATAGAATTTCATACGCCACACTTTCCCAATCTGCTTCCACATTATTTTTTCTTATGACTTCCTGTGAAAAGGCATATTTCCAAGCAATTTCTGTGTCGTTTTCTGAAAATTGATTGAATATTTCTTTACTGATGGATTCTGTTCTGATCCTTGAAAACACCGCCATGTTATAGGTGTTATTGCATTTTACACATCGGTAAATCAACCATATGTCGATATTCTTTTTCTGAGCATTCAGTCTGAATTTATCGCTGCATTGAAATCTTTCGCTGTTACAATGGCTGCATTTCTTTTTGAGTAAGGGAGTATTTTTCGCTTTTACCTCCCAGATATGTTGGGTACTCATAGCTTATAATCGTGTTTATTATTCTTTGTTGGATTTTTTTCCATACTATCACGCATTACAAGGAGATTATTAACATCCGTTTTGAGCTTCAAGATTATTTCTTAAGCCAGAATTTGCTGGAAAGTTCAGTTTTGATCAATAACCATGGTCAAAAACAAAACAGCAGACAAAACCCCATTTTAGGGTAATACGATAAATAATATGATAAAATGAAACCTGTTTGGGCAGAGTTACCCAAACGAAAGAACGATCAGCCTGTGGTTACGGAGACTGATACTAAGCCAAAATAAGTTTAAGAGTTGTTCTCAAAACGAGTTATTTACTTGGTTATGATAAAAGTAGTCAATTTTATTGAATGGTAAAGTCTTTCCACATTTAAAATCAAAAAAAATAAAATTTACGGTCTGTAAAATGAACCATACAACAAATAAAAATTGAACTGTACAACAAACCTATTTTTTCAGTTTCTGCCGAACTTTGCGGTATTAAAATCATCAAAATGATACAGATTAATAAAATTTACGTAAACGGAAAATTCGTTACCCCAAAAGGGACAGAGACTTTTGATCTTATAAACCCAACCTCCAATCAGAAAACCGGAGAAGTAGTGCTGGGAAATGAAGAAGATACCCGAATGGCTATTGTAGCCGCAAAGAAAGCTTTTAAAACATTTTCAAAAACAACAAAAGAAGAAAGAATCAACTTTCTTAAAAAACTGCATGAAGCGGTAAGCAAAAGAGAGGATGAGCTGGTTTCTGCCATGGTAAATGAATATGGAGGAACATTACAATTCTGCAGAATGAGTGTTCAAAATGCCATTTCCTCTTTCACAGCTACCATCAACACCTTAGAATCTTATGACTTTGAAAGAACTGTAGGACATTCTAAAGTACGTTTTGAGTCTTTAGGCGTAGTAGGAATTATTACTCCATGGAATGCCAGCAACAGTTTTATCTGTAATAAACTTGCGACTGCTATTGCTGCCGGTTGTACAGCGGTAATCAAACCCAGCGAAATGAGTGCTGTACAAACTCAATTGCTTACAGAATGTTTTCATGAAGCTGGCTTGCCTGAAGGAGTGTTTAATATTGTCAATGGATTAGGAAATGTGGTCGGAAATGAAATTACACAACATCCGGACATTGCAAAAATATCTTTCACCGGATCTACAATAACTGGAAAAGCGATTGCCAAAGGAGCTGTAGATACCATGAAAAGGGTAACCTTAGAACTTGGTGGAAAATCACCAAATATTATTCTGGAAGATGCTGATCTTGATAAAGCGATCCCAATGGCCGTTTTTGGAGCTTATATGAATAACGGGCAGGCATGTATCGCTCCTACCCGACTTCTTGTTCCCCAAAACAGACTGGATGAAGTGAATGAACTGGCTAAAAAAGCTGCCGAACAGGTAAAAGTAGGAAATCCTAACGATGAAGACACTCTTGTGGGCCCAATGGTAAGTGCCAAACAGTTTGAAAGAGTACAAAGCTACATCCGCCTTGGTCAGGAAGAGGGAGCCGTTCTGCTTGCAGGTGGTGAAGGGAAGCCGGAAGGTCTAGAAAACGGTAATTTCGTAAAAGCAACCATTTTTACCAATGTTCGAAATGATATGCGAATCGCTCAGGAGGAAATTTTTGGACCCGTACTATCCATCATTCCATATAACAATGAAGAAGAAGCCATTTCTATTGCTAATGATACTACGTATGGACTTGCTGCTTATATCAGCTCTGCTGATCAAGCGCATGCAGAACGTGTAGCTGCACAGATTGATGCCGGAAGGATCTGTATTAATGGGTTTTCGCATGATCCTTACGCTCCTTTTGGAGGCTTTAAACAAAGCGGTATCGGACGTGAGTTTGGAGTATTTGGCCTGGAAGCTTACCTGGAACCCAAAGCGATCCTTGCTTAAAATTATATTCCGCAAAGTCCGTGAATATTGGGCTTTGCGGAATTTAAATATTTGATCATAAAAAAGTTTTGTAAGTTTGAATAAGAATCTATCAAGAAATACCCGTCTGAGATATGAGTGAAAATAAAATTCCTTTTCCAATTAATTATTCCTGTTACTTTTCAGAATTCCGGGAAGGAGAACAGTTTGCGCAAATTAACAGTCTCGGATTGGTTCTTTCCGGAGAAATGGAACTGAATGACGGTATTACAAAAACAATATTCAAAGAAGGCGAGCTTTATTCCGCCAGGAAAAACAGCTTATTAAAATTTGCAAAATATCCTCCTAAAAATGGAGAGATCAGAACCATATCCATCTATTTTGATGACGCTATTCTTCATGATTTCAGCCGTGAATATGGATATCAGGCAGAAAAGAAAGAACATGTTCCCGCTTATATAAAACCTGACCAAAAGGCATTACAATCTTTTATGTATTCATTATTAGCCTATGAAGATCTTTCTGCTTCAGAGGAAATTCTTCGGCTAAAACAGAAAGAAGCGCTGCTTTTGCTGCTGAAGTATGATCCGGGGCTTAAAGATATTTTATTTGATTTTTCTGAGCCATATAAGATAGATATTGAAGCTTTTATGAATAAAAATTTTCATTTCAATGTGAATGTAGAGCGTTTTGCTTACTTAACGGGAAGAAGTTTATCTGCATTCAAAAGAGATTTTCAAAAGATATTTGGTGCCCCACCAAGACAATGGCTGCAGCTTCGAAGATTAAAAGAAGCTCATTTTCTGCTTACCCAAAAAGGAAAATCTGTTTCTGATATTTATCTGGATCTGGGGTTTGAAAATTTATCTCATTTTTCATTTGCTTTTAAGAAACAGTTTGGTTATCCTCCAAGCACATTGCAGGCTAAATAGTTCAGTATTCTATCAATGTTTTCAAGGAATATTACAATAAATCGTGCCATGAAAGTCATGGCACGATTCTGTGATTGTATCTAATTATTTCTAAAGTTTTCTAAAGTGCATATTCTACCGAAGCTTCTTTAGCAGCGGCTACCATTGCTATTAAAGCTTTTTCGGTTTCATCCCAGTGTCTTGTTTTCAGTCCGCAGTCTGGGTTTACCCAAAGCTGGTTCGCAGGAATTACATTCTGAGCCTTTCTCAACAATTCGATCATTTCTTCTTTTGACGGAACTCTTGGTGAGTGAATGTCATATACTCCGGGACCAATTTCATTTGGATATTTGAAATCTGCAAAAGCATTCAGCAATTCCATCTGAGAACGTGAGCATTCTATGGTAATCACGTCTGCATCCATATCGGCGATATTTTCAATAATATCATTGAATTCCGAATAGCACATGTGGGTATGGATTTGGGTAGCATCTTCTACTCCACTTGCTGAAATTCTAAAGGCTTCCACAGCCCATTTCAGATAATTCTGCCAGTCTGTTTTTCTTAAGGGAAGTCCTTCTCTGATAGCAGGTTCGTCAATCTGAATAATCCTGATCCCAGCTTTTTCCAGATCCACAACTTCATCACGGATCGCCAAAGCAATTTGCTTACACGTTTCGGAACGAGGCTGATCATCACGTACAAAAGACCATTGCAAAATCGTAACCGGACCTGTAAGCATTCCTTTTACCCATTTTTCAGTCTGGGATTGTGCATATTGAGACCAGTAAACTGTCATAGGAGTTGGGCGGGAAACATCACCAAAGATTACAGGAGGTTTCACACAACGGCTTCCGTAGCTTTGTACCCATCCGTTTTTGGTGAATACAAATCCTTCCAGCTGTTCTCCGAAGTATTCTACCATGTCATTACGCTCAAATTCCCCGTGAACCAATACATCAATTCCGATGTCTTCCTGCCAGCGGATTGTTCTCTGAGTTTCTTCTTTCAGTAAAGTATCATATTGTTCTGCGGTAAGCTCTCCTTTTTTGAATTGGGCTCTCCAGCTTCTCACTTCTGTTGTCTGCGGGAATGATCCAATGGTTGTGGTTGGGAATAAAGGAAGCTGCAATACTTCCTGCTGTTCTTCTTTTCGGATTTTGAACGTGTTTATTCGCTGAGCATCCTTTTCAGTAACAGCATTTGCTCTTTGTTTCACTTGATCATTATGGATAAGAGAAGAAGTTCTTCTGCTTTCAATAGCATTTTTATTTTCTTCGAATGCTTCAAGAACCTGTTCATTTTCCGTTCCTGCTGCCAGTTCTTTAAGGGTCACCACTTCTGTTACTTTTTGTTTGGCAAAAGCCAGCCAGTTTTTAATTTCAGGATTAAGACTGGTTTCAAAATCCAGATCACACGGTGAATGAAGTAATGAACATGATGGAGCGATGAAAATTCTTTCAGATCCTAATTTTTCAACAGCTTTTCTGATGAAAGACAGTGATTTTTCATAATCATTTTTCCAGATATTTCTACCATCAATTACTCCTAATGAAAGGCTTAAACTTTCAGGAATACTATTCAGAATACCATCCAGCTGTTCAGGGTTTCTAACCAGATCAATATGCAATGTATTCACCGGAAGTGAAACAACAAGGGATGTATTATCTTTTAATCCGTCAAAATAAGTAGCAATAATAAATTTCAGTTTCGGGAAACGTTTTCTTATTTCAGCATATACGGAAATATAAGTTTCTTTTGCTTTTTCGGTTAAATCCAATGCCAGAAAAGGTTCATCAAACTGAATCCATTCTGCACCCTGATCCTGAAGTTTGGTTAAAATTTCTGTATAAACAGGAAGAAGGTTTCCGGCAAGATCCAACTTATCAAACCCTTCTTCTTTTTCTTTTCCTAATAACAGATAAGAAACCAATCCGATAATAACCGGTTTAGCATTGATTCCAGCCTGCTTTGCTCCTGCAAATTCATTGAAAATTTTATCTGAACTTAGCTTAAACTGTTGATTTTTATAAAATTCCGGAACAATATAGTGATAATTGGTATCGAACCATTTGGTCATTTCCATGGCTGTGATATCCAGTCCATCTTTCTGATATCCTCTTGCCATGGCAAAATAAAGATCCAGTTCAGAATTGTTCTTCTTAAGCACAACTTCATGATAGCGCGTAGGGATTGCTCCTACCACAAGGCTCATATCCAATACCTGATCATAATAGGAAAAATCATTACACGGAATAAGGTCTATTCCGGCTTCTTTCTGGATATTCCAGTTTTGATTACAGATAGTTCTTCCTGTATTCAGAAGTTCTTCCAAAAGGATTTTACCTGACCAATACTGTTCGCAGGCTTTTTTAAGTTCTCTTTTGCTACCAATACGCGGATAGCCAAGGATGTGAGTTTGCATTTTTTTAAACTTTTTAGTTAAACTTATTGGGAAAGTGCTTTAAAATGCTTCGTTATGTTTAAGCAGAAGAAGTTTCAGGAATATAGTGACATAGCAGGCAGTGCATTTCCCTTCAAGAGAAAATACATATCTGATCTATCATCTATTTGACCTAAAAGCTTCAGACCGCGAAAGCATTGTCAATTCAGTAAAGGCAGGTCTCCTGGCTTGTAACAGTTTCCGTCATCCTTCCCGCTTTTGGCAGTGGATATGCAAAGACAGAAACTTTTGGTGTGTTACTTACAGTTGCGCGACAGCTCGTGATTCTCACACGATTCCCTATTAATCTACCTTAAGTAAAACCTTTCCTGTTTGATGAAGTATCTATAAAGAACTGTACTTTTACCTTTAACCATTGTCATCAGTAAAAGTTTTTAATTTTGTGTAAAATTAGCAATACAGAATAAAAACACAATAAAAATAAAATAATTAAGCAAATTAAACTTTAAAAATTATAAGTAAAAGCATAAAATTCTTTACATTTGATTGTTTTAATCATTTAAAAGAATAATATTCTGTGGAACAACTCGATGATAAGGATTTACAGCTGCTCAGACTGCTCCAGAAAAATGCTAAACTGACCGTTAAAGAACTGGCAAAAGAAGTCAATCTCTCCACCTCTCCTGTTTTTGAAAGAGTGAAAAGGCTAGAACAGGATGGTTTTGTTAAAAGATATGCTGCGGTTCTTGATGCCGAAAAGCTGAACCGCGGTTTTACGGTTTTCTGCCAGATTAAGCTGAAAATTCACGACAGATCTGTGGGCTATGATTTTGTAAAAGAGATTTTAGAAATTGAAGAAGTTGCCGAGTGCTACAATATTTCCGGTGATTTTGATTTTCTTCTGAAAGTGCAGGTAAGGGATATGAAACATTACCAGGATTTTGTGTTCAATAAGCTTGGATCTGTAGATTCCATCGGGAGTACTCACAGTACTTTTGTGATGGCTGAAGTGAAAAACAATCATGGATTAACGATATAGAGCTCCTTTAAAATAAAATGAATTCATCCTATGAAATAAAAAAATCCGTCATTAGCTTGACGGATTTTGTAGTATTTTGAGGCTTTTCCAATAATTAATTGGCTGCCGGGTCTATAAGTTCTGTTGTTAAACCCAATGATTTCAACAGGTTTTTGTTATCAAATAACAGTGTTGCATAATGTTTTCCTTTCTTAAAAACGAGTTTTGAACCTCCTGGAAACTCACTATTGGCACCTAATTTCTGTGTTTTCGCATGGTATTTACTGAATCTGGTTTTGCTATCCTGCAATGTAGTTTTATTTAGAATAAGACCAAAAGGAAGTCCTTCTACCACTAAAGGTTTATGATCTGAAGTCGTAAAGAACATTTCATTAATCATATTATCTTTTCCCAGACCGGAATAAAGTTCCAGCCCTGTCTTCATTGGCCATTTTGCATATTTTTCTTCATTGGCATCTTCATAAAAAACAGTTTTTACGTTCAATGCTTTTGAGATTTTATCGGCAGTCTGAGGGAAAACAAATTCTGAATTTTTGTCTAATAAGGAATTCAAAGTGGCTGTCTTCTGTGAAAATATGTTTGAGCTTACTACCAGAAAAAAAATAGTTACAATAAAAGTAAATCGTTTCGTCTGCATGGGAATATTTTAAAATTTTAAATGATTTGATGGCTAAAGGTATTAAAAAATACACGATCCCATCCCTCCAATTCCTAAATCATCTTAAAAATAGATTTCTTTTCATCTTCATATATCTTTCTCAGTCTTTCTTTTTGGAAAAGTTTTTTACAATTCCATTTTAATACGACGAGTTTTGGCGTTGTGACGGGATAAATTTGTTTTCAGAAATAAGAACAGAAACACCAATATTCAAATTTTAATTTATGAAAGACCCACCTCCAAAAAGTAGATTATCCATTTATCCATTCACCAACAATCACAATAATTTTTAAAACAAAATAATATGAGTATTCCAATTAGCGACGTTGAATATCTATACACCAATGATATTCTGGTACAAGACATCCTTAAAAGAACAGATTTAAAGTCAGGAATTGATTTAAATTACAGAGAAACCACTGTATGGTATGATGATAATCCCATTCTTCCCACAACCATTTTAGATGGAGTTATTTACAGAAAATTTGGCGATAAATATTATAAACTTCAATTTTCCGGTCCTCTGGACGCAAGATGGTTTGGGCTTCAGGATCAAACAGATGGATGGGATGCCCTTACAAAAGGGGTAGATATGGCAGCAAAATTACATGTTCCTCTATACATCCCCGCAGGAAATTATGCACTTTCTAAAGCTTTACTACTTCCCAATAATGTTGAAATTATAGGAGACGGAACTGGTAAAACAGTAATTAATAATGGCTGGAGCCCTGTAGAGGGAGGAATCATGCTTAAAACCTCAAATCCGAGCCCTGAATATATCAGATTAAGAAATATGTCTTTTAATGGGGCAAAAGTAGATCAGTGGTTTGATGTAGGCGGTGATAATTCTCAAGGCGCACAGGCTTTTTTTGAATTTGAAAACATTGATGTTCATAATATAGAAAATGGGAAAGGATTTGTCTGCCATATCCCTTTTCAGATCAATATTTTCAAAAATGTAGGTTTTTACAATGTAGATACGGCTATTGAATTAACAGGATGGACCAGCAATTTCAATGCTTTCCATAATTGCAATTTTGGAGGCAGACGAACAATAATAATTAAGAACCAGAGTGAGGCTAATACTTTTTATTCCTGCAGATCAGAAGGAGGAGGAATAACAGGAGATGCAACGCCTACTATTGAAGTTGAAAATGCTACGAATTTGAAATTCATCGGATGTTATTTTGAATCTACCGGAGAAAACCTTCTAAAAGAGATACAATCCCGAAATGGAGTTACTTTTGATGACTGTCATTTTACAGGTGCAAAAGGCAATCCATGGGCCGATTTTCATTTTTTATCTGAGGGAGTGGTTAATTTTGTTAATCCTTATTTTGGAGAAGTAGACGGCATTGTTTCTAAATTTACCTTAACAGGCGGTGTACAAACCGGAGATACAAAAAAAACATTAGGACAAAGCTCCACGCAGGTCCTGCAAAACAGTTCTCAGGTTTCTGAGTTTATTATCGGGAATAAAAAACTGACTTCCAACACTAATAAAGTTGAAATTTTCAAAATTAAGATCCCTAATGATGGTGTTGCAGCACAAAATTTTAAACAAATCAGCGGAAAAATAAAAATTGATTCCTACACATTCACCAATGGTGGTTTCACGTTCAGCGATGATTATGAAATAGATATCCTGTTGCCTTATCAAAGTGGTTATCCTATTATGTTTCATAAAAATATTAGGGAGATATTCCACACTTTATTTACTGCAGATGTTGAAGTTATAACCAATAACAACATTGTAAGTGTTTTCGTTCATATGAATAACCCAAATCAGCTGGATATTATCAATTCAGTATGTACTATAAAAGTAGAACTTTCTAAAAATACTTCGGAAGGATTTAAGGATTTTGAAATCCTGATCTAAAATCCCATGAAATTCTGATTATTAAGAGGTACAGATTTTTTGATCTGTACCTCTTCTGTAAATAAAATCTATTGATCTTCTTATCAGGTTGAATCCCGTAGAACATACTATTTTAAAAAACTGTCCAGGTAATTCAAAATTGTTGCCGTCTGCATCATTAGACTCACATGAGTTTGCCCGGGAACAATAGCCAATTGAGATTTAGGCATAGGAGCCATATCTGCAGAAACATTTCCTCCCAACAGTTTATAGGTCTTTGCCAGTTCTATTTTGTCCAATCCATCATTATCGCCGGCTATAATTAAAACGGGAGCCGAGATTTTAGAAATATGATCATCACCAAGGTAGAAAGGCTGTCCGGCAGAAGCCATCATCTGCTCCAGAAATTTCGTCCATTTTGTTTTATCCGGTGCTACGGCATTATAGGCAGTATGCAGAGGACTGTTTGTAAAAAGATCTGGTTTCATTCCTTCAAATGCCTTATTTACTTCGGGCAGCCAGCCATTTGTTTTATAGGTTGATGAAATAATGACCAGATTATTAAGTCTTTCCGGACTTTGTATAGCCAATTGATAAGCTACTTCCCCACCAAAACTGTAACCCACCACATCTGCTTTATCAATTTTCAGATAGTCCATTACTTTTGTAACATCACTTGCCAAAGTAGCATGAGATAATTTTCTTTCTGAAAATGGGGAATGTCCGTGTCCCTGTAATTCAAGAGCTATTACTTTTCTATTTTTAGACAGTTCGGGGATCAATTCACCCCAGTTCATATCAATTGTCATGAAAGCTCCATGAAGCAATACAATAGGTTTGCCCTTGCCATAGACTTCATAATACACTTTTATACCATTTACAGATGCATAACCGCTTTCAGAAGGCTTTACTTTCTGGCCATAAAGCTGGGTTGTGGTAAGAATCAGAATCAAAACCAGTAAGGAAGAGAATTTAAATAAAGTTTTCATAATATTATCAGATTTGTGAATTAAACTTTTAGCCAAAATTACCAAGTTACAATAAAATCTAACTTGTCACAGGACAAGATATTATAAAAACAAAATCAGTTCTTAAAAAATTATATTCTGAGCTATCTTCAAAGCCTATTTACATATGATAAATTTTAATTATTTCGATAAAATAAATGTAAAAAAAGATTAAATTAATTATTTATAATAAATATTTTTACAATAATTCTATAATAGTTGATAAAATTTGATTAATTTCGAATACAACTAAATCTAAAAATATTATGAAAAATTTAAAGAAAATCGAAAGACAGGAATTGAAAACAATTAAGGGTGGAATTGACTGCAGAGGTGGCCAGTTATGTTTAATCGGAGGGAAATGGCAATGTATGCCCTATGATGGATGTGGTGGCGGAAATCAGCCATAATTTTATGTGTAACCCAATAATTTGACTATGAAAAATTATAAAAAAATTTCAAGAGACCAATTGAAAAGCATCAATGGCGGAGCTGCAACCTGCTCTGAAGCATGCTGTCCTCCTCCGGGAATCAAAAGATGTCCATGGATATACTGTGTAGCACCATGTGAGATTTTAAGTTAAGAAAAGGAAATTTCTTATTAACATAAAGCCATTGCATCTGCAATGGCTTTCATTTATTTATGAATACAAGCCAAAATTCAGATTGAAAAAATTTCACAAAGCTCAATGTCATGAGGCTCTGCGCAACGGGCTGGCAAAATATCGTTTTTCAGGCTGTAATGTTAATGAGAAATTTCCTTTTCTCAATTACTATAAATAGAACATTCTGGGATACTGAATCATAATAATCTTTCTTCATAGATTTTTTCAAAATAATTTCCTAACGAAAGAACTCTTTCATGATTGAGCGGATTAATGTAGTGTAAAAACATTTTCTCCGAACTATGTCCTGTTGCCTGCATCAATAAAGGGGTCGGAATTTTACCATAGAAATTAGAGGCAAAACTTCTTCGCCCAATGTGGCTAGACATCGTTTCCCATTTCTCTGTTATAGTTTCATAACTTCTGTATCCACTACGTTTACGGATATTAATAGTATTGTTAATACCTGCTGCCCGAGCAATATTTTTAATAAATGAATTATAATGAGTTACATCAATAGGCTTGGGAAAAACACCGCCATTCTTTTTAATAATTTTAAGAACAATGGGATGCAGCGGTATAAGCATCTCTTTTCCTGTTTTCTGTTGAATAAAAGAGATGCATGCTTTTCCATCTATCATTAAAACCTGATCAAGGTTGAATTTCATAAAATCTGATATTCTTTGCCCGGTATAGCAACTGATTACCAGCCAGTCTCGGGCATTTTCAAATTCCTGGGGAAGCTTAACCCTTTTAATCTTTACAATTTCCTGTTCAGAAAGTATAGATAATCTTTTTCTTGCGGTTATCTTAGGAATATCAAGATTTCTAACAGGAATCTGATATCCATTTCTTTCAGAAAAATTTAATATGGTTTTCACAAAATGGAGGGTTCTTATAACAGTACTTTGGGTATATTTTTCCAAAACACCGAAATGTTGAAATTTTTTTACTAATTCAGCATTAACATCTTGCAGAGTGAGACGTTTCATCAGATGCCCTTCAAAATTCTGCAAAAGTCTTATAAAGACAATGTATCTCCTATAAGTTGACAGTTGTATTGAACTCTTTTTCTGTTCAATATAGTTGGATGCCAGATAAAGTAATGACTCTTTTTCATAAGAATAAATTTTCGATTTACTGATATTTTCAATATGAGAGGAGAATTTTTTTGGGGGAAAATTTTTATGATGTCTCGTATAATACTGAATGAGTTTTTGTATTTCAATTTTAATTTCATTAAGCAGAAAATTCAATTCTTTATATTTCTTGCAGTAAATATTCTTTGGACGTTGTCTTTCGTAATCCCAGTCTCCTTCACTGATAAAAAATGGAGTTTCAAAAACCATTTCTTTATGATGACTTTCAGATTTTTTTTGAATAATGAGAATGATTTTACTGAAAATATGATCTGAACTTTCTTTTAAAGAGAATTTTAGGCTGGCAAAATTAGACATTGATATTTATTTTTTTGCCAAAAATAGTACAAATAATTAGTCAATATCAGACTAACATTGCAAATGTAGTAATTAAATTTAACTGTAAAAACAATTTATGTAATTTATTGTAAAATAAACATTTAAACAACATTTGAATAAGAGTTCATCTTATTGAAATTACCCATAATATGCACAAGTTCAGACTGATGTTTTTTACTTTTTCCAAACCTTTTCCAAGTAACCTATTTTATTACAGATATTTAAATTTTTCACATTAGTCTGATATTGACTAATATGAAAAAAAACGCAATTTTTGGAAACATTATACCTATATCCCAACTATAAAATCTCTTCATTATGGAGAGAATCTAAAGGTATAATGATTCTGTTATTTTTCTTACTGATTAATCCCAATTTAATATTCTCACAACAAGACAGCTTGTTAAAAGAAAATGGTTCTTTTTTTAAAATAGTACCTGATGATAAAAAAGAATTGATTTTTGTCTCAGACGATGTGAAAGTTTGGGGATTAGAAGAAAATTCTAATTCTATTATTGTTCATGTTAAAAATAAAAGGGACTTAGAAAAGACCATAGGCAGAAAATTAAAAAGGCTTAATAAAATATCTAAAAAACATCTAAAAATCAAGACCTTAACTAAAGATTCAGTCTATTATAATACATTTCTTTTTAAACCGCTTAAAAAAATCAATTTCTTCTCTTTCTGGAATAATTCGATACAGCAGCTTTATTTCCCTCAAACACAATATAAAAATGGTATAAAAATACAACTTTGGAATATTTACCAATGGGCTTTCTTTGAGAAACCACTTAACACAAAAACAAAAAATAGAAGTCTGTTATTGGTCAATTTTAATTTTACTTATTCCTCACGACCTCCACCAATGACATCCTGCCTTGCCGACAATCGAATATCAAATTAAACAATACTGTTATAGAATGCCTATGGCATCAAACTTAAATAATGAAAAAAATGAAAAAGAAAATTATTTTAATAACAAGTCTGCTTTTTACAGGACTTGTATTTGCACAAGTAGGAATTAACAATACCAGCCCAAAGGCTACTTTAGATGTCACTGCCAAAACTACAAACGGCAGTACACCGGAAGGTGTAATTGCTCCAAGACTTACAGGAGACCAGATTAAGGCTGCTGATGCGCAGTACGGATCAAACCAGACAGGAACTTTAGTTTATGCAACTGCTGCGGTGTCTTCATCAACCGCTAAAACCGTCAACATCACTGCTGCAGGTTATTATTATTTTGACGGAACTATTTGGCAGAAAGTTATAAACTCCAACACGGCACCTGTTTACAGCGCGAATAACGGGCTTACAATGTCAGGCAACAACATAAAATTGGGTGGTACTCTTATCGAAGCTACTACTATTTCAGGAGTTACAGCGACTAATAAATTTACTGTAACGGCTACAGGAACTGATGCCATTAATTTTGACAATAATACTTTTAGTGTTGACGCCACAAACGACAGGATTGGTGTGGGAACCAATTCCCCAACACAAAAACTGGATGTAAATGGTAAACTGAGGATTGGAACCGTTAGCTCAACATCCTCTTCTGCTGTATCTACATTGGTAAGGGACGACAGTACCGGAGAGGTAATGGTGGCAGGTACATCCACCAACACTAAACCTTTTAACTATGTAAAGTATGTAATAAGCAATGTTGATAAAGATTGGATAAGCAACTTTAATACTAATATTTCTACAACCAATTACACAGTAGTGGTTGTTGGAAGCAGCTTTAGTGAGCAATTTTTAGCCAGTACTGATGCCAACACATACAATCCTGTTAATGTTAATGCATTTATCTCTGGTGGAACCTGGAGACTTACAGCAGATTATAGTGGTGGTGGATCTGCTAATAATGGAACATGGACTATATATTGTCTTGTGCTTAATAATTCACAGGTTAAGTCACTTTCAGATGTGACAGCAAATCTTGGAGGAACAACAGCAGGCAGTGCTCCTGCTCCATCAGGATTATAAAATTAATCAGAATATTTAACTCAATCAATTTATATAATAATAGCTTTAATTATACAGTCTTTAATTTTTCTAAAATCCAAATATCATGTGAAAAATTAGCATCCTTTGTATCAATTGAATGCTATGTGTTCCAGAAATACCAATTAGAAATTATTTTGAAAAAACGATTCTTATAAACACATTGATTCTATCAAAAGGAACTTTTAATTCTGCGTATATAAATATTGTTTTTAAATATTTCCTTTTACAAACTCTCTCTCTTTTCTCTTTTTTAATTTATAATAAAGGTGATCCGAGAGAGTTTGTTTACCTCAAAAAAATTATAATAAATGGATTTTAAAGATATACATATAGGAAAGCTGATTCAATTGCGTGTTAATGATCTGGATATCAGTATAGAGCGGATTTGTAATTTTCTCGATATAAACGAGCTGGAAGTTTCAGAAATGTATGAAAGTAAAGAAATCAATACTTACTTTTTGCTTCGGTGGAGTAAATTGCTGGAATATGATTATTTCAGACTTTACAGCCAGCATTTGATATTGTATTCTCCTCCCACCAATATAAATAAAAAAAATTCTAAGAGTAGAAAGTCAAGACTTCCAGATTTCAGAAAGCATATTTACACCCGGGAAGTCATACACTTTATATTAGAATTAGTATCAAGTGGTAAAAAGACAAAACTAGAAATTATCAATGATTATAAAATACCAAAGACTACTTTATACAAATGGATCAGCAAAAACAGTTCTAATAAGCTTGGTTCATAAAACATAAATATTTTCATGATAAAAACTATGAGCATGCCCCCCGATTACAAAAAGATCTATAAGGATATGATTATAATGAAATATCCTGATAAATTAACATTATGTAAAAATATTTTAGAGAAAGAAAATCTAAGTATTTTAGATGTTATCCATCTGAATGAGCTTTTATTCGATTCTACACTATCAGATTCCAAAATTATCAATCAGCGGCTGCGCTCCTATGATAAAAATTCAATATTAGAAATATTGGCATATCAGAAGAAAAAAGGATTGAATAACATTCAGCTGGCCAAGCATTTTAATTTAAGCCGAAATACGATAACCAAATGGAAAAGACTATTTTTTGTTAATATTTAAAAAATATATTAGAGTTTTTTTAGAACTTTATTTTTTAATCCCGAGCCTAGGTTTGGGATTAAATTTTAGCAATAATCTTAAAATTTTGGTAAGACTAATAAGGTATCTTTTAAATGTCCTATACCTGTTTAATTACCTTAATATTAGACATAAAAAAAGAGGATCTTAATAAAAGACCCTCTTAGCGGAGAGTGAGGGATTCGAACCCCCGGACCTGTTACAGTCAACAGTTTTCAAGACTGCCGCAATCGACCACTCTGCCAACTCTCCTTAAACTCCGGTAATACCGTTGTTTTCAGTGGTGCAAATATAGAAAGTTTTTTATTACTGACAAAATATTTTTCAATAAAATTTATATTTCTGTTGTTTTAAAGAAATCTCGGTTTTCCCAGCTTTTCAAAATAAGAATATTAAAAACTCAACCTCAGTAACTTATCCTTAAACAGGGAATATTCTGTCTTGAATATTATTTTTTACAAATATTTTCAGCCATAGTAATATTCAGTGGTAACATCTCCACTAAAGGCCGGATGCATATCCTGTTTCTGCATATTCAGCTCAAATAATCTTTCGCCATTCTTATTTCCGCCCCGTATTTTTAAAGTATACCATCCGTTTTCCAAGGAAAAAGTGATACTATTTTCATCATGAATAGAGGCAATATCTTTTAGATAACCGATCCCCACAATTTTAACTTCATTATTGGCAGTCTGAAATATCCAGCCTCCTGACTCCACTTCTACCTCATCATCATTCAGGATTCTTTCCTCATTTACGGAAATCCGGAATGCATAATAGTCTTCTTCTACACCAATTATTGGAATAGCAATTCCTGATTTTGTAATTTCATCCCCATGTTCATTTTCTACAAAATATTTTAAAATATTATTGCCCTGAAGATGATTTTCTTCCAGATATTTTGCTAAAAGCTGTGGACTGAATACCACGAACCCTTTAAGTTCAGAGAATATTTTCTTCATATTTTTTGGATTGGATTTGGATTAAATAGTTTATAAAGGAAGGCTACATAAATGGTAATAGTATCATTGTTTTTTGAAATTTTGAGGTTATTATTAAACATTTTTCCCCTTTTACCTGACCATCTGGTGGTTTATTATTGGTGAAAAATATTATTCCGGCATTAAATTCTTTTTAAGCATTTAAAATTTCTTGCCAGGGGTTCACTAGAAAATCGTAAAAATTCTTTGAAATTGCTCCCGGTTAAGTTATCTACAGCCTCATACAAAGATTGTCCAATTTTTCTAAAACCAATTCCTCTAAAATCAGTTAAATAGATATCAAACTCATTATCCGTTCCTGATTCCGGATCCCAAAAAAGGTACAAGCCATTATCACTTGAAGCAAAAGGAAATAGCCTTTTTAATAACTCAGGAGAACCATCCGGAGCAATACTAAACCAAATATCATCATTATTAACGTCATCTATGTATGTGTTTTTGATCCCTTCTGTTCTTACAAATATGGAATCCCCATAGTTTTCCATTGGCAGATAAATATGGAATTCTTCAAGTGCTACCCCATACCCATACTGCTTCACAAATCTTTTATAAGATTCTGCAAATCCTTTTCCGTTTGAAAATCTGAAACTTTCCAGTTCTGTAATATTCCCAAATTCTGTAGGTGTCCCTATTATTTCTAAATTAAATTCTTTATTTTCCATAGTTAAATTATACACAACATTTTGTATTCTGTCTTAGTCCATTATTTATTTCCTGATCCACAATTACATTTCCATCCTGATCTATAGCAAACATTTTAATTTTCTCAGGAATCAATTCATCTCCGTTATATATTGGTGTTACTTCTACCAATACCTTGTTATTAGGATCTGCATTTACATGGTTTGTAATTATATTTTCATATTTAGTCATCCCAGGATGGTTAGTTCCATCCGTAATGGTCACTAAATTTTTAGGATCTGTACCACTTCCCCCATGATTATTGGCAATTAAATGCCCTCTCTGCTGGTGATATGGATGTTCTCCACCCAACCAACCTGGTGGACTTATTGAATTGGATGCAGAGGAACCGGTACCTATTGAAGATTGTGTCACTTCTGCAAAACCTCCGGTAGGTCTTCCCAGTTCATCAAGATCATAGTATTCGGGAAATAAGCCAAACTTATCTAATAATTTATTAACATCCCATACATAAGAATAAAGCTGCAGTCCTCCAACTATCCCTATTTTATCTTTCTGGATATATCTTCCACTTTCAGGACTATAATACCTAAACCGATTATAGGCAAGTTCAATTTCTTCATCATAGTACTGCCCCTGGTATGTAAATGGTATAAAATGATTGGTTTCATGAATGATCTTACCATAAATATCCAATTCTCTTTCCCAAACCTTTTCGCCTTTTTCGTCATAAGCTAATATGGGAGTTCCCAAATAATCTGAAATGATACTATAAGTGTTACCATTTTCAATTTTAGCTGAGGGATTAAAGTTAGCCAAATCATACACCCATGTCACTATATTCTCTACAGGTTCTTTGCCTGCAATGACATTCCCGTCATCATCCACAACTGTTACAGGATGATCTTCAGCATTATAGCTCCATTCATGTAAAAGAACATTACCATCCCAAATATAACGAGTTATTTTATTTGAACCAATTTTGAATGTTCTTCTTCCCAGCGCGTCGTATTCAAAGCTCACTTCTTTACCATTGGGACGTTTTACTCTGGCAAGCATTCCGTTGGCATTCCAGAAATAAGCCCAATCTCCTGACTCCCATTCAGGATTTTGTAATTCTATTGAAGGATCTTCGTTTACATTAGGTAAATGGGGTTCGTCCGGCATTTTCGGACTGTTTAACCAATCCGAAGCAATGTTTTTATAATAAGAATGCTTATCATTTTGTTCTTCTGCATGTTCAGATTTAACATTATTAATTGGTCTCTTACTTTTTAGTAATAAATTTCCTTCTTCATCATAATGATAAAACCAATTTTTGTCCCGCATCAGTTTTCCACCTTTGTCATAAATACGGTCAGTACGTCTGGTACTTTCGTATGGACAACCCGTTGCGTCAGGATTTTTATACTGAACTTTTCCGTTGGAATATTCTGCTGCAACAAGACTTCCGAATTCATCATAATCAAATCTTGTTCTGCCGCCTGTCACTCTGTCCAGAATATTCAATAAACGATTTCCTTCTCCCCACTTATACTCTTTATGAAGGTTGAGAGTTGTCTTATTAACCGTTACTTTCTGGCTTACAGGTATTCCGAGATGATCGAATTCAAAAGTACTTTCCAAACCACCTGTCATTTCACGGGAAAGCATTTGTCCGTTTCGGCTGACTTCAAGGTTCATCTGCCAAGGTAAGGCAACATCTTCAGCTATTGCAGAAATACGTCTAAGCTGCCCCAGATCAGTATAAGAGTAATCAATTTTTGCTCCTAAACTACTCTGCAGACCAATAAGTTTTCCCTGATCATTATACTCATACTGAATAGCATGTTCGCCCTGCTTTTCATTGGTTACCTGCCCCAGCCTGTTTCTCTGAAAACTAACACTATTATCTTCATTATCTGCTTTGATCAATAATCCTGAAGTGTCATATTGGTAAGCTTCCCAGGTTCCGTCCGGATAATGGGTCTGCGTTATTCTTCCTGCTAAATCATATTCATAAAAAATATTCTTCCCGTGAGGGGTTCTTCTTTGGGTAACCAATCCGTCTTTATCACGAACAAAGAATTTTTTCTGGC
The DNA here is from genome assembly GCF_003663845.1 of Chryseobacterium sp. 7. Lineage (NCBI taxonomy): Bacteria > Pseudomonadati > Bacteroidota > Flavobacteriia > Flavobacteriales > Weeksellaceae > Chryseobacterium > Chryseobacterium sp. 7. The sequence continues at coordinate 1,810,894 of NZ_RCCA01000001.1, read as the reverse complement.
CTTCAAAGCCGGTTTCACCTATGATTTCGTTATTATTATTTCTTTCAAAAGAATAGACTTCTCCTTTTTCATTGGTAATGCTCATTAAGTTTTCATAAGCATCATATCCAAAAGCCAGCGTTTGCTCTTTTTTACCCGTAAGTGCATTCCTGCGAACCTGTCTTTTAAGGCTTCCCATAGGGGTGTAACTCACGAGCCATTCTGCACGGCCATCTGTGACATACACCGGAAGATCATAAGCATCATAACGAAACTTCAATGGCAATTGTCCCTGTTCATTTATTTCTACTACCCTACCCATTTTATCCCGGTTCCAAAGAGTCCTTTTTAGGGGTTTCGGACTGAAAGCCAACAATCTTCCATACTCATCATACTTCCAATATTGGTCAGCTCCGAGAGTATTTGTCAGTTGAATAAGCTGCCCTCTCTGATTATATTCGTAAAATATTGTAATGTGTTCTCTTATATTTTTTTCGGGAAGTCTTTCCCCTTCGGCATATTCATAATAGACGGTATCTTCTGCAGCATCTGTATGACTTATCAGCCTTCCATCCTCATCATAACTCCACATTTCAGAAGTTCCGGATGGTGAAAGGCGTGCAGTCACCTGTCCGAATTCATTGTATTGATAATGATATTCTTCTCCATCCGGACTGTGGAAAATTTTGATATTTCCCATTTCGTCATAAGTATATCCCTGAACTCTTCCTTCCGGAGTTCCTATCATTTTCAACTCATTGTGTGCCGTAAAATCATACCAGGTTTCCCCACCTTCCCCATCTATTTTTTTGTAGACAAGAAAATTTTCATCGTAATAATAGCGTTCGGTTTTATTGTTCTGTTTAGGATATATTACTTCTGTAAAACCTTCTTCTTCATTATAATTGAGATACCCTTCCATAAACCCATCCACTCCTTTGGTATGAACTACTCTTCCCTCTTTATCATAGTTCCAGATGTAGCTCATCCCATTTCGGTTGGTTCTTTTTACCACCTGGTTTTTTCCATCATATTCAAATACAATTGCTTTTTTGTGAATATCCCAGACATGGATAAGATTTCCGCGGTCATCATACTCATAACGAACCTGCAGATCTCTCTGCTTTTTATAACAATAATAAACTTCTGTAACTTTTTTATGCTCCGGATGAATAACAGTTTCTATGCTATTACCTGTTTTAAGGTCTCTGATACTTTTCAGGACAATATTACGGTCTTCATACTCGTATTCCCGGATTGTTCCGTCACCATATTCAATACGAACTACCTTATAGATGGGGCCTTCTGTAACATGATGGAAGCGTTTATAGGTATAGATATCGGTTCCTTTGCGAATGACCCAAATGCTGCTGCTTGGTCTGTACTGCCATATTTTCTGATCTCTGAAATAGGTCATTTCTTCACCAATTTCCGGTGCAGGAATCAGCATGGCAATATTCTCATAAGGATGCATCCATCCGGCAAACTTATTATTTTCTTCAGGAAGAATAAACAGATCATGATTATTAAAGACTCCGTTTCCTAAAGGACCAAAATCATAAGGTCTGTCACTGTGCCACATGTTTCTCCATTTTAAAGGAGTGCTTCCCTGAACTTCAAAATCATCCCATTCAAAAACCATGGCACCTGTAGCGAAATTTACAGGCTCCAATCCCCATTTGCATAATTTTTTAGACAAAGCATTGGCAAATTTGAATTTATTGAATGGAGCTTTTTTAAGAACGTTGTTATTCAGTTTCTTTAAGCCATTCGCTCCCATTTTCCCTATTTTCTTGGTCAGACTTCTCATTAAAAACATCCCGGCAAGACGCATCAGCATTTCTCCGGGGGTATAAACATGCGGAACAAAAGCTCCTCCCACCAATACAGGACCACCCGTATTGATCTGAATATACATACTTGAAAAATTATTATAGAAAGCGAAGTAGGCCAGTGGATTCTTTTTCGGTTTATCCGGCATTGCAGGCAGCATGGTCATTCCAAAAGGAAATCCCATACAGGTAAGCACCTGCTGCGGCTGGTTTCCACTCATTTTACTTCCTTGCGCCAAAACGGTTTGTGCACCATAATATACTTCTCCTTCGTGTGGAGCTTCCTGAGGAAAAGGGATGAGATACACTGGAATGAGTGAGGTGATATGCCTGAACGGAATCACCACTCCCATTACACTGGTTGTGGTAGTTGCTTTATGCCTTCCATGAACATATATTGAGCCTCCCATCGGAATACTTTTCGGAAGGGATGGCATAAGGTTTCTTGCAAATTGAGGAATCGGGATGTTGATGGTAATATAATCCATGATATCAAAAACAATCCCGATGAACGGATGCGGCAACGGCAGTGGAATCAGCATGAACGAAGGTGGCGGCGGGATGAGTGTCCAGTGAATATCAATCGCCAGCACAATATCAAAATGCTTACTTGTATGCTGAATGGCAGTAGAAGGCATTGCGGGAGTATTGACTTTAATCAGCTTCACTTTGCTTTCTGGAGTGGCTTTTTCTGCGGTTACAGCACTGTCTCCGCTACCTCCGCCACTACTTTTTGCCGGCTGAGCGCTGTCTCCTCCTACAATGGATTCAGCCATAGAAACCGGATTCAGGGAATCGAAATTATTTTTCATCCCGTTTTTCCAGCCTTGCGTGGTTTTGTCCCAACTTACCGAGGTAACGTCCGCATTCACCTTCAGGGAGCGTTCCGGATTCATATCCGGTTTTTCAACCTTGATGGGTTTTACTGTTTTTTTATTCAGATCTGCCATGATTCTTTTAATTTGAGATTACCCAGCTTTTGGTCTTTCTACACTTACCTTCCAGTCATCACCAAAATACGTCTTCATTTCATTGTCCAGTTTTGTTTTTTTATCCTGATCACCTTCATATTTGAGAATCAGCATTGAGGCTACGAACCGCAGGCTGCTTTGTTCTCTGGCTGAAGGCTCCATTACTTTTGCTATATCAAGGCATTTTTCGAAATACCTTATCATTTTATCTTTTGTCAGAACAGTATCATTCAGGGTTCCAATGATCCTGTAACATTCAATAGCCATTGCATACTCTCCTATTTTCTGTGCTGTTTCTGCAGCTTTTTCAAATATTTTTTCTGCTTTGGATTTTTTGGAATTTCCTAACAGGTGGCTTCCATAATTCATCAACATCTGAACTTCCAAAGGTGAATCCTGTTCTAGTTCTTCTAATATCGTTCTGTAAGTATCTTCTGCACGATCTTTTTTCTTATCTGCTGTGTAAGCTTGGGTAAGCATAAAATAGGCAGAGATTTCCCCCTGTTTATTCTTTTGCTCTTTGGCAAGTTTCACCGCTGTTTTAAGGGCATGTTCTGCTTCTTTGAATCTTTCTTTGCTTAAATGATTACTCGCTACAAGAATCTGCTGCTGAAAATCCGTATCCGGACTGTTTTTCTTCCGGTTGGTATGTGCTGCGGTATTCTGCATGAGCTGATGAATATCCACTTCTACCCTGAAACTGTGTGCTGAAGAGATCTGTGGCAATGTTCTATGGGTATGATGCTCTGCCCAGACCAGCTTAATATCCTTATTTTCCAATGCTTCACAGATTCTGCACCATTCTTTCACCCATAGAGCCAGCTCTTCTTTATCACTGATTCTGAGCGGGGCAATATAGAGATAGATCTTGGAGTGCTGAATATTAGGGAAGTTTTTCTTTAATTCCAGTAAAGGATAAAATGCTTTGTAGGCATCTGTTTTAAAGGTCTCTTCCGGATTCTTTAAATTCCATTCCGGAATATTTTCTTCGCTTTTTTTCAGCATTTCGTAGAACTCGGTCCATTCATCCAATAAGATCTGCCCATAAGAATTCATGCCGTTAAATTCCTGATAGTGAAGTAAAAAGACATCATCGCTTTCTTCATCTTCCGAAAGTCTGGATTTGATAAATCCGTCAAAAAGATCTGTTTCGTGCTTTTCTCCTGTACAGATCAGCATAGGTTTTTCTTCGTTCTTTGAAACGACTTTCTGCCATTGTCTTTTCAATTTTACCAACTCCAAATCTACTGGATTCATCTGCTTTTAATTCAGTTTTACAGTTCCGCTTACAATATTTGTTTCACTTCCGCCCCCTATATTTATTTTTCCTCCACTGCTGAGATTGGCTTCGGTGTCACCTCTCATGGAAAGGGTTTTGGTTCCGACATCCAGGGTATCTGATTTAATTCCGATTCCTGAAGTAGGATCGCCGTCTTCAGGGCCTACACCAACTCCAATACTGGATGTTCCTCCCACTCCAATATTGATTCCCTGTACAAATATTTCTTTTCCTTTGATCTGAATATTTCCGTCTTTATCCATATAAAGAGAACTGCTTCCACAGTTGAGGGTGATGGAAATCTTACTGTCTATCGTGATATTTCCAGCTCCATCCAGAAAAACAGAGTTTTGATCTTTATCTTTTACGGTAATTCCTCCGCCGTCATCAAGACTCATGGTATGACCGCTCTTACTGCTTAAACTTTTAATATTATTTCCGGCACCTCCGCCACCGCCAACTCCGCCATGGAACATTCCACCCATCACAAACGGACGGTCAGGATGCTGATGGGCAAAATTGACTACAACCTGGTCACCCACTTCCGGAATGGCCATGAATCCACGGTTTTTGCTTACTTTCTCACTTCCGCCACCATCCGGGGTCATTACCCTGATGTATTCTGTGGTGGTAGAACCATTCTGCCAGTCGAACTGAACTTTCACTCTTCCCTGATTCAAAGGATCTGTATTGGAAATTACTTTGGCAAACTGTGCATCTGCTTTTGGAAAATGAAATTCCGGGCGGGGAATAAATCCTGTGTCAGAAGCAATGGCTTCAAAGGTTCCGGTATAATATCCTCTTGCATCTACTTCATGGCACATATCTACAATCATCAGCTTCGTGAAATACGTAGTTTCACTGCTTTCTGCTTTTCTCATTTCGATATCAGCAATACAGCCCGGATAAAGGAATGGCACTGTTGTAACCCCTGAAATAACAAACACTTCCGAAGCTTTACTTCCTGCGGTTCCTTTCTGGGAATTTTCCACATCCATGAAAGATGATGCTTTTATCGGAGCTACTCTTAATGAAGGCGTTGTAAAGGTTTTCTCTGAAATTTCATATGCGCGTTTAGCAATATCTGAAGTATGATTGATTTTTGAATTTCCTGTGGTTAATTTCTCATTTTTACTGCTGTTATATCCATAAAATGACGGATTTACATGCTGGGCTTTCATTTTTATCTTAACATCACTTACACTGCTTCCGTAAGTCAGTTTCACTGGCTTTTCCTGAGGAGGCAGTTTCCCGAAATGAAGGACTTCCCCATCATAATAAAATTGTTCTCCATAGGCTTCTGCCATTCTTGCGAGATAGTTGTAATGGGTTTCTTCGTATTGTGAACTGTAAGAAACGTTTCCATGTGCTGCATCTACCCTGAAATCAAAGGAGCTTTGTCCTAAACCTTCTTTAATTACCTGATCTGCAATACTGTTAAGACTAATTTCCTGTGCTCCGCCAAAACTCTGAATATGAGGAGCCGCATCTAAAAGTACCGTTGGGCTTGATCCTGTAAGAACAATATTTCCCAGGCTTCCTTTTTCCTGGCTGAAACCTACTTCTGTAATTACCCCTACAAAGTTTCTTTCCGGACCGTCTTCAACGTCTTTATATCTGAAAATCACGGTAATTCTTTTTCCCAGAAAATTCTGAGCTTCTTCCAGATTATGATTTTCTGAGCTTCCTAAAGTATCATGAGCCAGCATAAGATCAAACTCATGATGTTTTACCGCACTTTGTTTTAATTGAAAATGTTTGAAATGTTTGATCACTTTTCCGTCAATTACAATTTCAAGTTTTACTACACGGTTGATTCCCGCTACCTGATTGCCGGGGATGGTATTGGCATTGTAAATTCCGGAAGTGGGCTGTTTGGACCATACTTTGTCTTCTACCAATGTGGGTGGGTTAGGCTGCTTAACCTGATTCATAAACATTTGGGAACCGTTCTGAACCATTCCTGTATAGGCTTGGGCCTGAACCATTTTTTCGGTTGCTTTTTTAACGGTTCCGCTCGATTTTTCCTGTACTTCCTTGGCTGCTTTGCTTACCGCCTGATCTTTCAGCGTTTCTTTTATATTGTTTGCAGCTGGGATTTTATCTTTAGAAACAGGCATTTTGGGTGAATGATCGTCCTGAAACATAATTGTAGTATTTTGATTGATTGGGTGTCAAGTTTTTTAAAGGCTAAAATCTATCTGAAATACATCAGATACATTTTCGTTATCCGATTCTATTCCAAAGAATATAATGCAGATAATGAGCTCAAAACAGGGCATGAATAGTAATTGTAAAAATGTAAAGCAGAAAATGCATCCGCTATACCCCTGTTGAATTCCGGGATTTCTCCTGTATTTATCGTTATAAGATGAAATTTTTAATCATTATTAATTTTTTTGTCATTAGATTGGTGGTATTACAAATATAAAACGGTAATCTCTATTCAAAAAATTTTCAGAAGCCAATCTGAAAATTTGTAGTAGTTCTACGACTTTTTATTTATAATTCTAAAACAAATGATTAAATAAAAGAAATAAATACCTCTTTACCAGACCAATATTCAACAACTTTTAATAGATTAAAACAATAAATTTATCACCTTTAATAGAAATAATTTAAAACAATGCTAAATTTTAACAATAAAAAAACCAGCTATAAATTCATAATTTACAGCTGGTTTATATCTAATAATTCAATAGACGAAATGTTTTTTATTGCTTTCTGAGTTCTGAAACTTTTTTAAGATAAACATCGGTGTGATCCAGAAATTCCTGATCGGTCTGCTGAATTTTAATATGAGGTATAATGCCTTGCCCCCTTTTCTGGTCCGGAAGATTTTGTGCATCCTGAATCACATGAACAATAGAAAATCCTGTCTGAATTCCCGTGTTGGGAAGCTCATAAACCAACGGCAAGTGTCCGTTGTGTTCATAATACCCTCCTACTGTTTCTTTTCCGATTACGATTGCATTGGTATAAGATTTAATCAGTGAAGCCAAGTGTGAAGCTGCTGAAGCTACACGCTGGTCTACAAGAAGATAAAGCTGTCCTTTAAATGTTCTGTCATTGGGCATAATGGATGGGTTTTTATCATCTGCCCAGTAATATTTTCCCTGAACGTCTTTTGGATAAAGCTGTTTCAGATAAGCATTCAATCCGTATTTATCCTTAACTCCGTTAGAAAGAAAAAGTGGAGTTATTACCAATTTTTCTTCCATAGGAACTTCATTAAATTGGGTATAAGCATAATGACTGTCGCGGAAAGGTCTTTGAGTAAGGTAAGAAAATACTTTTTCATAAAGAGCTCCTGTTCCTCCGGTATTTCCTCTGAGGTCTATAATCAGGTTTTCTATTTTCTCACGTTCCAGCACATCCATCATCTGATCAAGAAAAGCACTGAATTTTTTGTAAGCCGGATCTTCTTTTCCGGTTGCAAAATCAAAACCTCTCACAGATAACCGGTATATTCCGGCTCCTTCTTTAGTAAAACTATATTTTTCGGAGAGCAGTTTTTTATCAAAGGCAAGTGAATGTCTGGAATCCTGAAGCTTTTTAAAATTTTCCAATGAGATTCCTGGCAATGAAACTTCTTTTACAGTTCCGTTCCATTGATAGCTGATGACATAGTTTTTGTGGGTTCCGAATTCTATATAAAATTTATCCAGCATACCTCTTTCAAAGCCTGCTGTTTCTCTGTAAGGCATGGAAAATCCGTCAGAAAAATAGTATTCTGAAAAACGGCTGATCATTTCTTTCGCAGGAATTCCGTTGATAGAAAGAATTTCAGCACCTAAAGGTAGTGCTACATCTTTTGAGTCCTGAAGCAGACGGCCGTCAATATTCTTTAAGGTAATAGGTAAATATTCAGGTTTCTGCGTGAGGTAATAAGAAGCGTGGTTGGGTAAATCTGTGTAATTGTGACAGCTTCCTTCAAATCCTGTAACATTGGCTATTACTTTATAAAAATCGAAAATATTTTTGCTGTTTCTGGCGTCTGTTTCTGCCTGCTGGTAAATACTGTCAATCTGTTTTTGAGTTCTGTAGACATATAATCCTGAATTTGCTTTTTCTCTGATAGACCGGAATGTTCTAAGGTCTTCCACAAACTGATCAGGACTGAACTTACCGTCCAAAACAGCTGCATTTTTAGATTCTGTAATAGAAACTTTAGCTGTTTTGCTTTTCTCAACATAGGATTTAGCCCAGACTTTCAGTTCATATTTTTTTCCTTTTTCTGGCGTAAAATAGAATCGTTCAACACTTTTTATCCCTCTGGAATCATCCTGTTCTTTCAGCTTTTTTCCATCTATGAACAACGCAACTCCTAAATTGGCATCTCCGGATTGTATAGAAATCCATGAAGGCTTATGAGACTGAGGAATATATTTTAAAGTATCTCCCGGTTTCAGCTCCGAATTTGTTTGTGCATATGTACTGTTTAACAGCAGTAAAAGAGGAATGATGAAAGGTCTGGCCATTATTATTTTTTGAATGGGCTAATATACAAATTAACCTCAGCCGACTGAAAATTATACGACAATTCATCAAATTACTATAATTTTATACTCATTTTCTGGACTTCTTCTGCGGAAAATCCGTAAATCTGGGGTGTTTTCACATTTAGAAGATTCAGGTAAATATAGATTTCCGCTCTGTGATGAATTTCATGTTCTATCATCGCACGAAGCCATTTCCAGATAGAAATTTCATGATTGGCAGGGGTTAAACATTTGCGGGTAAGATCTTCATCAGAAAGTCCGCCAATGATTTCCAAGGTCTGGCAATGCATTTCATTGAAAAATTTAACGGTATCTTCATAACCGCCAGCCAGCTCCTTTCCACATCCCGGATAAGCACTTTGCTTTCCGGAAATGGTTTCTCCGTACATATACCGTTCTATAGTGGCAATATGTCTGATCTGATCTCCAATGGTAAATTTTCCCGGTTTATAGGTGAAATCAATGTGTTCAGGAGGGACCACTTCTATAATCCGGTTGGTTCTTTCTCTTATTTTTTCATAATAATCCAGGAATGATTGTACAGTTTTTATTTCCATATCTATTAGGCTTTCTGATTTTTTTGTAGAGTGAATATAAGAATTCTAAAGACAGAACTTTTTGGTTTTCATTATAAATGATTCATAAAACCGAAAAAAATCCCGAATAAGTGAGTATAAAATTTGGAAACTTAGTAAATATCCAATATTTTAGTTAAAAAATAACCATGATGAAACCAGGACTTTGTTTGTGCATTATTCTATTGTGCTTTAACAAGATCAATGCTCAGTCGGCAAAAATTGATTCTGAAAAGCTTCTTGAATATTATGAAACACAACGTTATGCTGATGCTGCAAAATATCTTCAGAGTATTTATCCGGGAGGCACACAGGATATAAAAGCCCTTTCACAAATAGCTTACTGTAATATGATGGCTGGTAAACTGCCGGAAGCAGAAAATAATTATCAGAAAATCAATACCATACAACCAAATAACGTGTCTACTCTATTCAGCCTTGCCAGTATTAACTCCAGGCGTGGCAATGCGTCTAATGCCAAAGGATATCTTCAACAGATTATTGAGCTGGACAGTCTCAATTTCAGTGCTTATAAGCAGCTTGCTGCCTATGCAGACACTCCTGAATCTAAACTCAATTATCTGAAAAAAGCCAATTCCCTGAACAACACAGATTCTGATGTAGCCTATGATCTTTCTCTGACCTACAGCGGTATGAAACAGTTTAAACCTGCTTATGATGTGCTGAAAACCGCCATTGCTTCTGATCCTGAAAACTTCATTTTACAGCAGGCTTTATTACCGGCTGCCAATCAGCTGGGCAATTATACAGAGGTCATTGAAATTGGGGAAAAACTTCTGAAAAACCATGCTGATGTGAATGTAATGAATGATATGGGACAGGCTTATTTTTATGTAAAAGATTATCAGAAATGTATCAGCCTTTATAAAATGCTGGAAGAAATGGATGTACAAAACGAAGGTACATTATACTTCATGGCATTAAGCTATCGCGAACTGAAAGATTACAATAATGCTGCGATCTATGCGCAAAAGACAATTGATGAAGCTATTTCTGATCATACCACTCTCTATTACGCTGCACTGGCGGGGATTTATGAAGCTAAAAATCAGTATAATGATGCGGTGACGGCTTATAAGAGAGGGTTAACTTTTGGGACAAGCAATATTATTTATTATCGTTTGGGACTTCTTTATGATCTCAATCTGAAACAGCCGAAAAATGCTTCAACCTATTATCAGCTTTATCTTAAAAACAATCCTGATCAGGAAAAGGAAAAAGAGCAGATTGCTTATGCTAAAGGCAGAATTCCTGGTTTAAAATAATCTATAATTTGAAATATTTTGTGATCAGAGATTGGAATACACACTTCAAATCCAACCTGTTTTTTTCCTCCAAACCGTATACTCAGGATCTTTTTGGTCTATTTCCGGAATCTCTTCAGGCTCCGGAATGTTGTTGATTTCCTCTTTTGAAAGCAGAGGCAGATCTACCTTGCTGCGTTCTTCGTTTAGGTTGTCTTTATTTTCTACAGGATAGATGGTTCTTTCAGCAGTCAGCTGTGTTCCGTATTTCTGTGGCTTGCTTTGAAAAACCTGAATCCTGTCATATAAATAGGCTTTATTAGCAGGATTAATATCACCAACACTCTCTTCCATCATAATGCAGCACTTTTTCATAAATTCAGGCTCACCAATGGCATGCTGGATAATCAGCCACGCGGCATTGCTTGCTTTTTCACCCACTTTTGAGATGGTAGGATACCCTATTTCCGATATAATTTCCCGAAGGCGTTGTGCATTAGCCCTATGAATACTTTCCATTTCAGGATGATAACCTCCGGATAATTCTCCTGCTTTTAACAGCTTTTCTCTGACTGACAGATCTTTGTCAGCCAATTCAATGAGTTCTTTTTCAAAAGGAAGATGTTTCATATTATAAATGATAATTGATGAATGAGGAATGATAATTGATAGATGAGGATGATGGACTTGATTTATTTTCTAAAATAATTGAATATTCTGCAGCCTTATTTATTATTGTTAATGACATTTTTATAAGTATTGATACGGTCTTCTTCCCGATGCATATTACATAATATCAGGAGATTATCCGTATTATATTTTTCTGAAACCTTCTGCAATTTTTGATTGACTGACTCTGGAGTTTCTATGATAATCCTTTCCAAAATGGTGAAAAACTCTTCTTCATCATGAGTTCCCAAAATCCTTTGCTCTATTTCTTCAGCAGGAAGAACGGCATTGGGGCTGGCTAGCTGCCGTGACTGTAAAAACTGATATGCCATGCCATAAGCATTCCGTTTGGCCTGATCCAAAGTTTCTGCCACCGATACCGCCACTGCAATCTGTAAAGAAGGCTGAGAAAAATATTGAGTATCATTAAACTCTCTGAGATAAGCTTCCGTGTTTTCTATTCCGTTCCCGCTGTTCATAAAAGCGGCGAAAGAATATCCAATCCCATGTTTTGCAGCTTCTGTAGCAGAGGTCATTCCTGAACCAAGCCACATGATTTCAGGGATGTGTTTTACATGGGTGGGCTGTGCAATCAATCCGTCATAAACACCTTTTTCATCTTTTATAAATTGAATAATCTCTTCAAGTTTCGTTTCCATATTGGATAAAATGACAGGTTTATGATTATTCAGGGCCATCACCGCATCTTTCAATCCTCCGGGGGCTTTACCCAATCCAAGGATAAAGCGTTCGGGATATAAGGTTGACAGCATTTTGGTCCATTCCGAGATCTTATAGGCAGAATAGTTTCGCATCATAATGCCGGCTGTTCCTATTTTAATCCGGTTGGTCTTGCTGAGTACAATAGCAGCTAATAATTCAGGGCTGGAACTTCCATAGGCTTCTACTCCATGATGTTCAGAATACATGATACTGTGAAAGCCCATTTCTTCAGCTAATAAAGCAAGATTGATACTGTTTTCCAATGCAGCTGCTGCACTTCCTCCCATGGTGGTGGGTGACTGGTCTAATATCCCTAATTTCAGCTTCATACTGTTGAATCAATTTTAGGTGAAGGTATGAAATAAAGCTTTATTGAATGGTGAAATATCCGTTTATCATTCTTTAGGCGGAAACACAATTCCCCCCTCTTTGATCAAATCATAACCAAAATTCATAATGGTTTCAATCACAGGAATTGCTTTTTTCCCTTTCTCTGTAAGACTGTACTCCACTTTCGGCGGGACTACAGGAAACACTTCACGATGGATCATGTCTTTAGCTTCCAGTTCGCGCAGCTGGCTGGTCAGCATTTTATCTGTAATATGCGGAATATCTTTTTTAAGCTCACTGAAACGGAGAGGTTTCTCCTGCAATCTCCACAGAATAGGCATCTTCCAGGTTCCTCCGATATGACTTAAAGCAAATTCAATAGGCGTATAATACAGTCTTTTATCATGGAAAAATTGAGGCATAGAAATCTTTTTTTATAGATAACCTTTCAAAAAGGTAAGTATAGAACTAAAAGGTAAGTATATAGTTTTCTGATAGTCTATTCTGCAAATTTGCAAAAAAATAATGATAATGAACAAAAATCTTTATGTGCTGGCACTGGGTGTTTTCGGAATTACCACTACGGAATTCGGAGTTATTGGAGTATTACCAGAAATTGCTTCAGTTTTCCATATCCCAATCGAAAAAGCAGGATGGCTGCTCAGTACTTTTGCATTAATTGTTGCTGTTTTTGGGCCTTTTATGCTGATGATATTATCTTCATTCAAAAGAAAGAATCTGCTACTTTTGTCTCTATTTATTTTTGTTGCCGCCAATATTCTTTCTGCCTGTATTACCAATTTTTATCTGCTTCTTATCGTAAGAATGATTCCTGCATTTTTTCATCCGGTTTATTGGTCTATTGCACTGTCGGTCGCAGGACAAGCTTCAAATATTAAAGACAAATCCAGGGCTGTAAGCATTATCTTTTCCGGTCTTACGCTGGCAACGGTAATGGGAGTTCCGCTGGCTACTTTTATGTCTGATTTCTTTTCCTGGCAGTCCTCTTTCCTGCTTACTGCATTAATTAATGTAGTAGCGCTGGCAGGGGTTTGGATCTATTTGCCGGAGATTCAAAATATAAGTGGAGATTCAAAGGGTTTCCCAACTAAAATATTTCACAACAAACAATTATGGATTAGGCTCTTCCTAGCGTTTTTCACTATTGCTGCTATGTATTCTACTTATGGATATATGGCTGACTATCTAAAGAATATAACCCAAATGGACGGCAAACAAACCAGTCTTATGTTTTTCCTGTTTGGAACGGTTGGAATTGCGGGAAACAAAATTGCGGGAAAATATATGAGCAGATTTCCTTTCCAGACAACTCTTTTGTTTTTAATTCTATTATCAGGAATTCATTTGTTAATAGGACATTATGGAAATCAATTTCTACCTATGATATGGATTATCGGATGTTGGGGGCTGGTTCATTCCGGAGGCTTTCTGATCAGTAATATGAATGTCACTTCTTCCATTTTCGGTTCTTCGGAGTTTATCAATAGTATTTTTACTTCCTGCGGGAATTTTGCTGTAACAGCGGGTACTTTATTTGGAGGATTCTGGATTGGCCGTTATGGGATAGAACACATAATTTGGTCAAGCATTATAGGATTGACTCTCGCTCTTATACTGGTACTTATCAAAAGGAAGTATACAGAAACTAAACTTTAATATAAAAAAGAAAACCTTCCTTATTCCGGAAGGTTTCTTACTTTATAAAGATGATTATGCACATCTGATATCAGCACAACCGCCACCACCTCCGTTTCCGTTTTTGTAATAACATGCTGATGTAGGGCATCCACATGCTATACAATCACTTTCTGCTGGTGGACGACCTCCTGTGATTGTTTTTAAACTTTGTCTCGCGATTTTCTTTAGATTTTTCATAATAAATAAGTTATTAGTTTGAAAAAGTAATTTAATAAAAAAATCATTGAACAGGTTTGATTCCAATTGTTAAAGTTTTATTTTTCTTAATATATAATATAAAAGAGTCAGTGATAAAGCTCCACCCATAATGATCAGCCACCAGTAAGGCAAAACCCAGAGTACAAAATATTGTATGGAATTAACCAGATAGAAAAACATATTCTCCGAAGGATAAACCTGTCTGAAGGCAGAATCTGTAAGCCCCAGAATATAGGCTAACAAAGACAGTATCATGATGTTTATGATGAACACTTTGAGTATATTTTTCTTCATAACTCTATTTTTAAAGTTTTCTAAAAATCATATTTTACGTCTCTTCTGAAAAGCTCTGACACCCAAATAAATCAATACTATCAACATCTGAAAGGCCGATAAGACCAGTAGAAAAAACCACCATACAAGCCCGGCACCTCCACTACTGTCGAATATAAAATGATAATATAATACAGAATTGTACATGCAAAACAATATCATATTGACGATGCCGAATTTTTTATTATGCTTAAAAGATACAATAATAAGCAAAAGACAAACTATGGAAGCGGTATATAAAAGCTGGTTATCACTCATTTACAATCAAACTATCTGTTCCCAGTTTTAAACTTGATAAGAAGCTTCTCGTCTTTCAGAGAATAGCCCTCTTTGGATCTGAAACTTTTATTGGTAAGAAAAAATTCATATTCTTTATTAGGCTTAAGATTTACAGCCAGGACCAATGTTTTATCATTGTTTTCCATTCCAATAACTTTGGTGATCGGCATATATTCTTTTCCTTTTTCTGAAAGATCGAAAGAATAATATTCCGGTACCATTTCTTTTGAGAAAGTAATCCGTATTTCTTTTGTATCAGGGTTTACCGTTGCAGAACCATTGGCTGGATCCATTTTAACAACAGCTGGCGAATTTTTACGGTATTCCTTCATCAGATCTTTTGTTTTTTCTTTAAAAAACTTAGATTTCGTAAGGAAATTTTCTACCGCTTTATCATTGTTATAGTTCAGCTCAATGATTTCTTTGATGGCCTGCTTTTTATCTTTAGCATTTTGGTAATACAATTTACTGATCTCATATCCTACGTAATATCCTAAATCTGCACTTTCTCCTTTATCTCTTCCATTGTAAAGCCAGCTGGCAAAATTTCCGGTGAACATTTCTTTTTTAAACAGATCTTTCACTTTATCTGCATGAGCGGTTCCATAAGATAAATATTTCCTTTCCATAGGTTTATTCATCACAAGCTCAGCAATCAGGTCGCATGATCCTTCTTTTATAGATTGATTTAAAACCCTTCTGCGGTCCCCCACCTGCTGGGTATGGATATATTCATGGATATTGAGAGAAACGATATCATCCAGTGACTGCTCAGCAAATACTCCTTTCAACCATTCATCTTTGAATTCTGAAACATCTGTAGACGGAAGTCCTGTAGCAAGTTCAGCTCCTACCAATACCATATTTCCACTCACTGTTCCCCCGGAATTCAGACCGCCAATGGTAAAATACATTTCAGCATCTTTAAGTTCAGGATATATTTCTTTTAGCTTGACAACACTGGCTTCCAGTTCTTTCGTTTTGGTTTTTACCGTCAAAGTATTGGGTCTTACGGAATTCCAGAATTTTGGATATTTATCAATGATTTTTACGTATACACTATCATTATAGTCTCTGGCTTTCATAAAAGCTTTTAATCCTTTTGTAGCTTTATCGGTATAAAGTCTTTTTATCAGATCGAGTTTCTGGGAGTGATTGTCTGTCTTTTGAATACTGTCATAAGCCACCCAAAAATGATCAATATCCGAAGTAAAAATTTTGGCCGGTTTCTGAGAAAAAGCACTTGAAAAAGTAAGTAAAAGGAATAGTGATGAGAGGTGTTTCATGATTGTTTTTAATACCACAATGATACATACAATTATTATATTTTGCAACCCTCATTTTATAGCGTAAACACGGCTCATTTTAAAAGCTTAGAGACGGCAAAACCAGCTTAATAACTCCAACAAAAAGGAATTAAAATATGTATTTTATCATTTATTTATATCAATTCCAAATAATTTTAATTCTTTCCATTTTATTGTCACAAATATTTAATACTTTAGCTTAATAATTTGAACGAATGGGAATAATCCTTAAACCAATTGATATTGTAGATGACATTTCACAAGAAGATTTCCGTGAAAAATATCTAAAGCCATGTAAGCCAGTGGTAATCAAGAATATGGCAAGAAAATGGCCTGCCTACCAAAAATGGACGATGGAATATATGAAAGAAGTAGTAGGAGACGTTGAAGTTCCCCTTTACGACAGTTCCAAAGCAGATCCTGCCGCTCCTATTAATACTCCAACGACGAAAATGCCTTTTAGCGAGTATGTAGACCTGATTCAAAGAGAGCCTACTGATCTGAGAATCTTTTTCTTCGATCCTATAAAATTTGCACCCAAACTTCTGGACGATTATGTTCCGCCAAAGAATCTGATGGGAGGATTTTTAGATAAATACCCGAGTATGTTTTTTGGAGGTAAAGGCTCTGTGACTTTCCTTCATTATGATATTGATATGCCACATATTTTCCATACCCATTTCAATGGAAGAAAGCATGTTTTATTATTTGAATACAAATGGAAATCAAGACTTTATAAACTTCCTTATGCTACTTATGCACTGGAAGATTATGATATTGCCAATCCTGATTTTGAGAAATTCCCGGCATTGGATGGTATCGAAGGCATCGAATGCTTTCTGGAACACGGAGACACATTATTCATGCCTACCGGCTGGTGGCACTGGATGAAATATCTGGACGGTTCTTTCTCTATTTCTCTGCGTGCATGGGACAAAAGCTGGGCCGTAAAAGCACATTCTCTTTGGAACCTTGCTGTACAGCGCAACTTTGATAACTTCATGAAAGGACGATACAAAAAAAGGTATATGGACTGGAAAGAAAGAAAAGCGGTAGAAATAGCGAATAATGCATTAAAAAGAGGACTTCCTAAATAACAGGAAGCAATTCTTATATAAACAAGGAGCGGATGGTTAATGATAATCATTCGCTCTTTTTTATTCGTGGATTTATTTTGTAAATATCATTCAAAATTTAATTAAATTGCATCATACGTTCCCCAATACCCGTGTATATGTTTGAAAAGTTGATCGATAGCTTTGAGAAGCTGTGTCTGCAGATTATTATTGAAATATTATTGGTTCCGGTAACTATTTTCAAATTGTTTCAGGATCCCCGCCGCTGCTATGATCTTTCTGTACACGAGATGGAAAAAGAGGAAACAGAACGTTTTCAAGACTACCTCTCTCCTATCAAGCTTTCCGTTTATACCTCTGTGATTGTCTCCGTACTTTTAATGGATTATGGTGGTGAACACAATATTATTTCGAAGATCAAGGGGCTAAGCATGGTGGAAAAAGCTCTGTTTATATTCCTGATGAATAATATTACTGCAGTCCTCTTCAGTGTTGCTCTATTATGGTACAAAAAAGAGAAAATCAATACTGCAGCTTTCCGAACCCTCCTGTTTTCTTTCATTTATACAACCGTGTATACTTCTACTCCATTTTTTATATTAATCAGTTCTGCTATGTTTTTAGGTCAAACCTTAAATGTAGAATCTTATCTGGATCACCTTGGCAAGGCAACTGAATATGGAACAAGAGATTATGTGTTTCTTCTGGTCTTCATGGTCTTTCTCATCATTGGAATCATCGGGATTTTTAAACTTTTCAAAGCATTACATTATATTCTGAAGAACAATTTCAGTTACCATCCTTATGTAGTATGGTTTTTTACGGTACTTTTCTTTGTGATACAGCTTTATTATACCCGGGGGTTTATTTAAAATTAATTCTATTTTCAAACATACCAGTCTGTTTATTTTTTACATTTGTAAAAATTTTATACAATGCTCAAACCTCGCGAAAGAATACTAAATACAGCAATGGTTCTCTTCCATAAGCAAGGTTACAACAATACAGGCATCAACCAGATTATTGATGAAGCCAGTGTTTCCAAAGCAAGTTTTTACCAGCATTTTAAATCTAAAGATGATCTTTGTATTGAATTCCTCAACAAAAGATATGACTATTGGGTTTCCGGGCTGGAACAATTCACAGCAGAAACAAAAACCGTACAGGAGAAATTTCAAAAATCTTTTGATTTCCTGATTTACATGAATGAAAGAGAAGATTTCAGAGGATGCAGTTTTCTGAATATTTTGTCAGAAATTCCTGCAGAGAAGGAAGAAGTTCACCATGTGATCCGTACTCATAAAAATAAGCTGAGAGAAAGCTTTAATGAAGTGCTTCAAAATGATATGGTTTCAGCTCATATTTATCTTCTTTTTGAAAGCGCCATACTTACCAGCCAGCTTTACAGATCGAATGAACTCATCGAAAAATCTAAAGTTATTGTACAGGATATATTGAACGTCTCCTATTAATCCTTCAGCTATGCATATTCCTGATCTTCATTCTTTTTTAAAAACTGATCTTCATTTATTAACTGAAGTTATTTATCCTGCTAAAACCATCCTGCTGGAAGAAGGAAAAGTTTCAGATAAGATGTTCCTTGTAAAAAATGGAGCTTTAAGAGTATTTTTCTATCAGGATGGAAAAGAACTTACATTGGATTTTATAACAGAAAACCAGGCTGTTTCATCCTTTGATAGTTTCCTGAATGGTATTCCCAGCGATTTTGTCATTGAAACACTGGAATCTACTACAGTGTATGAGCTTCATACTGATACTTTTCACACACTCATGGAAAATCCGGAATTTCAGCATGCTTTTCATCCACTTTTTTACAAACGTTTCAGCGAAATCAATAAAAGGCTCATCTCCTTCATTAAAGATTCTCCTCAACAGAGATATGAACAACTTCTCAAAAACAGGCCAGAGCTTCTGCTCCGCTTCCCACAGCATTATATTGCCTCTTATCTTGGAATAACAAGTGTTTCATTGAGCAGAATACGCAACCGTAGGTAATTTCTTTACAATTGTTATCGTTCAGTCATCAATCTGTAAGGTAATTTTGTTTCAAAATAATAAAGTTATGAAACATTTTATCCAACAGGTATTTAAAGAGGTATTAGAAAATCCGGTATTTGATGAATTATTAATTGAGAAATATTTTTCAAAAGAATATATTCAGCTTGTAGATCATTCTCAACTGAATTATGATCAGTTTGTCCTACATATCAAGAAACTCAAAGAAAAAGTGACAGAACAAAAGCTTGAAATCATCAGTTATGCTGAAAACGGCAATATTATATTTACCAACCACATAGCAAAATCCGCACTAAAAGATGGAAGTGAAGTTGTGCACAAGGTACTGGCAGAATTTACCATCCACAATCATCAGATTATACGGTGTGATGAATTGACTTTACTCGTGGAAGGAGATAAAACTGCAAAAAATTTAGGATCCGAAAGGTAATGAATCACTACGTATTTCCTTTTAACAAACAGTTTCTATATTAACAATTCTTAAGAAAACCTTAATTTTCTCTTCAACTTCTTGTCCAAACAGACGTTTAATTTTGTTACGTTTTTTAATCTAATCCAAAGAAAGTGAAGAAAATTTTTACATCTGTTTTATTTTGTGCTTCCCTGTTTTTCTATGCACAAACCGGATCTCTTTCCGGAAACATCAATGACGATTCTAAAATTGCTCTGCCAGGAGCCAAAATATCCTTAAGTCCGGGAAATATTTATACCACATCAGATGAACACGGAAATTTCGTATTTCTCAATGTTCCCCCTGGAAGCTACACCATGAAAATTGATTATCTGGGGTATGGTGTGCATGAATATAACGTTACGGTAGAGCCTGAGAAAAATACCCGCCAGAATATCGTTTTCGATAAAAAAGAAACGTCTATTGCAGAAGTTGTAGTCTCCGGAGCTACGTTGAAAAATCAGGCAAGAGCTTTAAACAAGCAAAAAAACAGTGCCAATATTACCAATGTGATTTCCTCGGATCAGATCGGCCGTTTTCCTGATGCGAATATAGGAGATGCTTTGAAGAGGGTTCCGGGAATAACAATACAAAACGATCAGGGTGAAGCCAGAAACCTTATTATCAGAGGTCTTGCCCCAAATCTTAATTCAGTTACGCTGAATGGTGACAGAATTCCGTCTGCGGAGGGAGATAACCGTAATGTACAGATGGATTTGATTCCTTCTGATATGATTTCCACCATAGAAGTTAATAAAACCCTGACTCCGGATATGGATGCTGATGCTATCGGTGGTTCTGTCAACCTTATTACAAGGGCTTCCCGAATGGGCAGAGAATTTCTGCAACTGTTGCAGGTGGTTATAATCCTATCCGTGAAAAAGGAAATTACACCGCCGGATTTGTGTACGGAAACCGATTTTTAGACAAAAAATTAGGAGCTGTTTTCAGTTTCTCCTATAACAACAACAATTTTGGTTCGGATAATATAGAACCTGTATGGAGCCAGGCAAATGATCTTGCACAAACTGTTTATGTAAGCAAAATGGGTGTACGTTATTATAATGAACATCGTATCAGACACAGTTTTGATCTCAATATGGATTATGAATTCAATTCCAAAAACAAGATCTATGCTTCTGCCATGTACAATTTCAGAAATGATAAAGAAACCAGACTGGCTTTAGGATATAAAATAAAACCTGTTTATAATGCCGATGAAACGGAGATTACAGACTGGAAAGGCAGTATTACAAGACAAAATAAAGGTGGTGATGCTGATAACGACAATACCCGTCTGGAAAAACAAAGAGTTCAGAACTATGCTTTAAGAGGAGAACATTTATTAGGTTCCAAAGTAGATCTGGACTGGTCCGTAAACTATGCTATTGCTAGTGAAGACAAGCCTCATCAGCGTTATATAGAGTTTGAAAACAGCAAGATGAACTTTTCTCCAGACCTTAGCAATCCTGAAAAACCAATGTTCAACCTTCTGGCAGCAGACAATCTGGGCAGTTATAAATTGAGCGATCTTTCAGATGCCAACAACTTTACACAGGAAAAAGAATTGGGAGCAAAAGTGAATGTAAGGTTTCCGTTTTCGGTGATTGATGGCCAGAAAGGACGTCTTCGTACAGGTTTCCGTATGCGTTTGAAGAAAAAGGAAAGAGAGAATGATTTCTATGCTTTTACACCAATCAACAGTTTGGGAAGCCTTTTATCTGTACCAACGATCAATCTTGACGGCCAAAACTTCCAGGCTGGAAATTATGTTCCGGGAACTTTTGTTGATCCTGCTTTTCTTGGAAGTCTGGATTTATTCAATCCCAATTTGTTTAAAGGTACCCTGAAACCAGAAGAATATCTTTCCAGCAACTACAACGCAAAGGAGCAGATCTATGCAGGTTACATCCGTTGGGATCAGGATTTTAATGACAAATTATCAATGATTGTTGGAGCTCGTATTGAAATCACCCAGATTGATTATACCGGAAATTATGTGATGAATGAGAAAGATCTGGTAGGACAAATCAATAACACCAATACGTACACCAATGTACTTCCGAATATCTCCTTCAAATATGTTCCAATGCAGGACCTTGTACTTCGTGCAGCATTTACTACAGCCCTTGCCCGTCCGAATTACTATTCACTGGTTCCGTATCTGAATGTTATCTCAGAAGATGAGATTGTTGCAGCCGGAAATCCAAACTTGAAAGCGACCTATGCTTATAATTTTGACTTCATGGCAGAAAAATATTTCAAGTCTGTCGGGATTCTTTCCGGAGGTATTTTTTATAAAAACCTGAACAATTTTATTTACACCTATTCCAAAAGAAATTATACAGCCAATGACTTCGCCAATGATTTTGCAGGGCAAACCAACCCGATTCCTGCCGGAGAAAGTAACTGGAAATTCACCCAGCAGCGTAATGGTGACAATGTAGATATCTATGGTTTTGAAGTCGCTTTACAAAGACAGCTTGATTTTATCCCCGGAGCCTTCTGGAAAGGTCTTGGTGTCTATGTAAACTATACTTATACCAAATCCAAAGCAAAAGGAATTACCAATGAAGATGGTGTGGAAAGAACAGATGTAGGACTTCCGGGAGCAGCTCCTCATATGTTCAACGGATCGCTTTCTTGGGAGAACAAACGTTTTTCAGCCAGAGTTTCCATGAACTATGCTTCTCATTATATTGATGAGCTTGGCGGTAAAGCATTTGATGACCGTTATTATGATAAACAATTCTTCCTTGATGCTAATGCTTCCTACAAAATTACAAGCCAGCTGAGAGTTTTTGCAGAAGCCAATAATCTGACCAATCAGCCGTTAAGATATTATCAGGGAATCCAAAGCAGAACCGCTCAGGCTGAATATTACAGACCAAGGTTTACAATGGGGGTGAAATTTGATTTTTAAAATAAACATGAAAAACATACACTATATATTAGCTCTTTCAGTTCTTCCTTTGGTGATCAACTGTACAGGGCAGAAAGAAGTAATTGAAAAATTAAAACCTGCCGTTATTACAGAAACGGTGGTTCATGATACAGATGATCCTGCTATATGGATCAATCCTAAGGATGCTTCCAAAAGTATCATCATCGGGACAGATAAAGATACTGATGGCGGATTGTATGCCTTTGATCTTAACGGGAAAATTATCAATAAAGTGTTAGGATTGAAGCGTCCAAACAATGTTGATCTTGAATATGGTTTTATTTTAAATGGACAAAAAAGAGATATCGCGGCGGTAACTGAAAGGGAAACCAACAAAGTAAAATTATACTCGCTTCCTGAACTAAAAGAAGTGGGAGAAATCTCAGTATTTGAAGGAGAATCAGAACGTGGTCCAATGGGAATCTCAATGTACAAAAATCCGGAAACGGGAGATATATTTGTGATTGTTGGAAGAAAATCCGGTCCCTCTGACGGTTATTTATGGCAGTATCAACTTTCTGAAAAAAATGGTTCCATTACAGGAAAAGTTGTCCGTAAATTCGGGAAATACAGTGGCTTAAAAGAGATTGAAAGCATTGCTGTAGATGACGAAATGGGTTATATCTACTATTCTGATGAACAGTTTGGAGTTCATAAGTACTATGCAGATCCAGAGAAAGGCAATGAAGAATTATCCGTTTTCGGCAAAGGCGATTTTAAATCTGATGTGGAAGGAATTTCAATTTATCCAACCTCTAAAGGAAAAGGATATGTTCTGGTTTCAAATCAGCAGAATGATACCTTCAATGTTTATTTAAGAGAAGATCAGTCGAAAGGAAGAATCGCAGAAATTCCGGTTTCTACACTGGAAAGTGATGGTTCTGAGGTAACGAATGTTAACTTAGGTCCGAAATTCCCGAAAGGAGTTTTTGTTGCGATGAGCAACGGCAGAATATTTCACTTTTATGACTGGAGAATGATTGAGAAAGCCATTAAATCTGCTGTGAAAGCCGTTAAATAAATTAATCTTTAAACCATTAAGGCCGATTAGGTTTTATATAATTTTACAATTCTTCAACGCAAAGGTTATTTTATGTTACGTATATTTTAAGGGTGCTAAGAAATAATCGATTTGCAGTCGACTGATGAAGCTGGTGTTTATCCATAAGCTTTCTAAGCAGTTTTACTGCTATACTTTGCCTCCTCAATATAAATTATTTACATTTTAAACTTTGCGTTTTAGATAATAATTTAAGCTAAACTATCATTGCTAACCAAAGGTGAAGCAATCTTGGCACAATACTCTTCTTACTGAACATGTTTCTTTAAGAACTCTGCTGTAAACGATATTTTATTTTTTAACAGCTCCAGCGGAGTTCCCTCAAACAAAACTTTACCACCAAATTTCCCTGCACCAGGGCCTATATCAATAATCCAGTCTGCCTGTGCAATAATATCAAGGTTGTGCTCTATGACAATCAGTGTATTATTCTTATCCACCAGACCATTAAAAAAATTCAGCAGTTTTTGGGTATCACTTGGATGCAGCCCTGTACTTGGTTCATCCAGAATAATGATTTGATGGGTGTTTTTCAGTTCTCTTGTCAACTTCAGACGTTGCCTTTCACCTCCTGAAAAGCTATCCAGTCTTTGTCCCAACGTCAGATAATCGAGGCCTAGCTGTATCAGCAGATCAAAGTTTTTGAGAACAGATTCTTCTTCAAAAAAAGAAACGGCTTCAGAAACCGTCATATTCATGACCTGCGCAATTGTTTTTCCGTTGTATGTATACAGCAGTACATCAGGATCAAACCCCGAACCTCCGCAAACTTCACAAGGCTGCTCTATATCATCCATAAAAGCAAGATCAATCTTTTCTATTCCCAATCCTTTACAGTTTTTGCAGGCTCCTTCGCTATTTCTGCTAAACAGTTTATCTGAAACATGATTAAACTGGGCAAAAAGATTACGTACCTTATCTGATATTCCCAGGTAAGTAAGGAGATTGGAGCGGGCACTTGCAGCAAACAAAGATTGATCTATAATGGTTACGTCAGGATAGAGATCCGGTAAAACACGATTTATCAGCGTACTTTTCCCTGACCCCGCCACTCCGGTTACTACCGTCATAACTCCGGTTGGAATATTTACCGTTACATTTTTAAGATTATATTTATTGGCATTTTTAATCTCAAGATAACCATCAGGCTTTCTGAATTTTTGTTTTACAGATGCTTTCTCAGCAAAATAAGAACCTGTTTTTCCAGATGAGGTCTTTAAGTTTTTAAATGTACCTTCATATACTACCTCTCCACCATTTCTTCCTGAACCGGGACCTATATCAATAACCCAGTCTCCCATTTTTATCAGATCAGGATCATGCTCTACAATTAAGACAGAATTTCCCTTATCCCTGATTTGCCCTATAATGGTTACAATATTTTGCAGATCCTTCGGATGAAGGCCAATACTGGGCTCATCAAAAATGTATAATAAATCGATCAGGCTGTTTCCCAGGCTCCGTACCATTTTTATACGCTGAGATTCTCCTCCGGAAAGTGTATTGGTGCTTCTGTCCAAGGTCAGATACTGAAGCCCAATGGTAATAATATTCTGTAGTTTTGCAGAAACTTCCTTTAGAACTACTTCATATGCCTTTGAATCCAAAGAAGTGATAAATTCCAGCAGCTCATCTACAGAAAGCGCCATACAGTCTGCTATATTTTTTCCTTTAATCTTGCAGGATAATATCTTTTCATTCAGTCGTTTTCCCTGGCATGACGGACAGGTTTTCGTGATCACAATATGCTTCAGGGCATCTTTTCTGGTAATATTTTCCTTGGAATCTTTTTTCAGAAATGCTTTTTCAATCCTTGGAACAATTCCTTCGTATTGTACAGTTTTCCCCCAGTCTTTGTGTGGGTGCCTGGGTTTATGTTCCGGCGCATACAGCAAAGTTTCCCATTCTCTGGTACTAAAATCTTTCAGCTTTTTATCATTATCAAAATAACCGGACAGTGTATATCTTGTTAACCGCCACCCTCCTGGCTGGAAGGTCGGGAACCGGACAGCTCCTTCATGTAAAGATTTTTCAGGATCAATTAATGCATTCACGTCCAGAGTCTGAATAAAGCCAAGCCCCTCACATTCAGGGCACATTCCCTGTGGGTGATTAAAAGAAAAAACATTGGAATATCCTACAAACGGTTCCCCCATTCTCGAGAACAGAAGCCTTAAAGAAGCAGATACATCGGCAGCTGTTCCCACTGTAGACCTGGCATTTCCTCCCAGACGTTTCTGATTGATAATAATAGGAACATTCAGATTTTCAATTTTATCTACATCCGGCAATCCATAATGCTGCAAACGGTTTCTGATAAAACTATTTTGGGTATCATTGATTTGTCTTTGCGCTTCGGCTCCAATGGTTTCAAAAACCAGTGAAGATTTACCGGATCCTGAAACACCCGTAAAAACTACAATCTTATATTTTGGAACTTTTATGGAAATATTTTTGAGATTATTTTGCCGGGCATTGGTAATTTCTATATTTTCCATTTTTAAATGCTTAACTTTGTTAATAATTAACTAAGTTAAGTATATTTTTTATGAAACCAATTGAAAAAGAGCTTTTTAACACTTTTACTGATTTTCAATGTCTTATTCTGGCTCATATGAACCGCGGGGATATTAACGGCGTTACCGCAACTCATTATAATATCATTGAATTTATCATGAGGAAAGAGATCACAACGGGAAAAGAGATATCGACAGCATTTAACATCAGCCAGGCTGCCATCTCAAAACAATTGAAATTTCTGATCAGTAATGATTTCATTATCCGAAAACAGGTGGAAACAGATAACAGGAAATTCAATCTTTCGGTAACGGAAAAAGGAAGGTTTATTGTAGAAAATTCGGAAACATTCCGTAAGAATATTACCCGTAAGGCTGCTTCTATATTTACGTCTAAAGAATTGGAAAATTTTAATTATCTGCTGGGCAAAATGCTGAATCACATAAAACTGTAAAACTCAGCGGTTACTTATAGGTTCCGAATAATCTATCCCAGACCGAAGTATAAAATCCAAAGTTTTTACTTTCATCCAAATGATGCTGGTTATGAAACCTTGTTGTTCCTACAAAGAAACGGTCAAAAGAAGCAGGAAAAAACTCTCTGTTCAGGTGTCCTATCGTTCCCCAGACAAGGTTCAGCAAAAGATAAATAGAAATGGAAATCACAGAAAAATCATAGCCGATAAGTAAAACCAGCAGCATCAGTCCAAATCCTATGGTTTCGAAAGGATGCAGCACAAAAAGACTCAAAAAATTGGTGCTGACATGCTCATGATGTTTTCCGTGCAGAATTTTATAAATGAAAGGTAAATGGGCTGTAAAATGAAAGAAATACATCAGAAGATCCATTAGGAGAAGCAAAGCAGCAACTTCCACTACGATTCCAAATGCAGACCGAGTTTCTCCCAGCACAATCCATCCGTTTTTCCATAGGAAAGCCCCTATCAAAAGTACCAGACTGTTACATAATACAGTAAGGAGACTGAGATAAAAATCAGGTCTGGTGACAGGATGATTGTTCTCCTGTAACTGGCTTTTACGGCAAGTTTTATCAATAAAAACATATAAGCCTATAGAAAACAGATACAGAACAATATTAATGATCAGACTGAATATAATCCATTCTGGCCAGAAAAACTGCCAAAATATGTGTAAATAACCGGAAAGTTCTGTCTGATTAAAATTCATAAGTCCTTCATCCTTCAGCTTGATGTCATAAAGGTATGAATTTCATTGTAAAATCCACCGATAAAGT
The DNA here is from genome assembly GCF_003663845.1 of Chryseobacterium sp. 7. Taxonomy (NCBI): domain Bacteria; kingdom Pseudomonadati; phylum Bacteroidota; class Flavobacteriia; order Flavobacteriales; family Weeksellaceae; genus Chryseobacterium; species Chryseobacterium sp. 7. The sequence goes on along the minus strand of NZ_RCCA01000001.1, from coordinate 1,783,594 downwards.
GCATTCCACATACTATTTCTGTCTTGCTTTTCTTCTGAGCTCACGAAGTCTTGATGTCAGTTTTTTTCTTAAATCATTATGGTATTCGCGATAGTTTTTGATACTGTTCTCAAGATTCTTTTTATTCAGCAGATACTCATCATACAAATGTCTGAGTTCTGAAATCTGATTAATCACATCCGAAGGCTGGTTTTCAGGATCTTCCGCAGCTTCTATCAGCAGGCGGTAATATTCAACACGGCTGGTCAGGTTCATATGAAGTTTTGGCTCTATTCCCTGCATGATCTTATTATTTTATTAATTTTCTGAATAAGTAAAACGGCAAGAAGTCTTATCTTTTACTATTCGATATATTACTTTTTTATTATTAAATAACCTTTTTAAATTTCTTTTTTTAAACCATTAAGATTGTACTAAGGTGTTAAGATTAGCTTCGCCTTAATTTAAAATCAGAATGATTGACCTTAACTTTACTTTACTTCTTTAAAATTCTTAATGGTAAAAAAAGATATCCATTTTCACATAGCTGAAATGTAACGAGTTTTTATCTTTTCTATCCAAATTCTATTTCTCCATCATAACCGGAGGTACATCACTCTGGAATAAAATCTTAACATTCCCATTATTTTGCTGGCCTGCAGATTTGAAATAACCTCCGTTAAGGGCAGCAGAAATAAGGGTTTCATCAGGATTGCCCAAAGGTAATAATGGAAGTCCTGCAAATTCATTGACACTGATCTGCGGAGAAATTCCGCTGCTGTATTCTCCGGCTCCATTGGCATTGAATACTTTATAAATTACCGGATGAATCTGCCATGAAATTTTTCTCGGTTTACGTTTATCTTCCACTACAAATCCAGCCATATCTTTTCCGAGTGTAACATCTCCTATCTGAACTACCTGCATGTAAGATTTTAGGTTGTTCACCACAATTTCTGCCGCTGATGCTGTACTGTTCGATGTGAGAATAAATATTTTCTGTAATCCCAATGCATTCCCACGCAAAGTTGTAAAGTCCAAAGCTTTTGGATCATAAGCGATTTGCTGGGCAAATGTTCTTTTTACTTCACCTCCATTTTTATTTCCTCTAAAAATAATGAATGGCGATCCGGATGATAAACCTGAAGGAATCAGTGAACAAAGTGCAGCCGCAGATGATACCGAACCTCCATAGTTGTAGCGGAGATCGAGAATCAGTTCCTGAACTCCGGCAGCTTTTAATTCCCCAAACTTCTGATTTAAAGTCTGAGTCATTCCGTCCGGAAAATCATAGATATACAGATATCCTATTTTTTTACCGTTTTTCTCAAAAATATTGGATAAAATGGGCTGTTCAAAAGAAAAACCATAGTAAACCGTGATATTTTTCTCATTGGTAATAGCTCCGTTCTGCCACTTCCCGACCGTAAGTTCTACAACAGTCTGATCTTTAATAGACGAAGCCATTGTTTCGGCATTAGTGGCCGTCATTACTTTTCCATTAACTTTTGTGATGATCATTCCTCTTTCCAGCCCTGCATTGAAGGCCGGAGAATTTTGAAGCACCAGCTTTACTACGGTAACCACTTCATTATTGGCAAGCTGAACAACAGAGTAATCAAACCCGTACATATTTCTTATAGAACGTGGATAGGTAGAAGAATCTTCAGTATTGACCATAAAAGAAAACCGATCCTTGGAAGAGAGCAGACTTTTGAAAAAATCTTTAATGGGAAGCTGATAATCTGGCTTTGAAGGCATTTCATCTGCCCAATAATAATACCGTTTCATGCTGTCCTGAACCCAGAGATTCACAGATTCTGTGCTCCCTTCCGGAAAAACGGGAGCGCTTTCGTCATTATTATTTGTACACGAAATGAGAAAGGCCACGATGGCAATGCACTGAAGTTTTAAAAAATTTTTCATACGCAATTACAGATATTCTGCTACATCTATATCTCCTTTGACTACCCATTCTCCATTTTCCATTTTTTCCTGAAGAACAATCATATTGGCACCTGTGTGCTGTTTTATTTTCACCTGAATCATTTTAGATCCGGCATAAGGCTCTGTAGTTCCCGGTTTGTACAGTTCAAGATATACCGGAGAAGTAGAGCTGTAAAAGTTATAGATTTTCACTGCTGTAAAATTATCTTTCCCGATGTTGTCAAATTCAGCCAGCACTACTCCGTTGTCTCTTTTCAAAATCCCTTTCACATTTTTCAGTGAGGTTCCGGACAATTCGCCCAGATTAGGAAAAATAAATTCAAAACCGACTTTCCCAAGATTAACCTGAGGTTTTACGGCGTAAGTCTGTAAATAAATTCCGGGAAGATTAAAAAAGTTCAGGGTTTTAAAATCATTTATGTTGTCATAGGTAATATTGTATTTTGCGATTTCAATGCCTGTTTCACTATTGTAAACAGACAGTTTACTGGTTTCTCCCTGATCCAGTACAAACTGAAGCTGGGTTTCTATTTTATTGGTATAGGACGTCTTTCCGTCAATGGATACAGGCTGTCCGTTGAACCTAAGCTGAACAGCATCAGGCTTAGAAAATCCTTTGATAGTAATCTCTCCGGGTTTCTGTACTTTATCATACAACTCCATCGTGTTGCTGTCTGTACATGAAAAAAGTACGGTGAAAAATAGGAGTAATGCAAAGATTTTATTCATCTTTATTTAATTATTTGATGGTAACACTTAAAAATATTGCCCAACCCATCAGCCGGGCAATATATAATTATAAAAAAACTAGTTGGATATGTTCTGGATAACGTTTTTCAGGTGCTATCCATTATTGTATTTAAAATTTCTGGTGTTTCTAAAATCAGTTTGTAAGGGGTAAAAGTTTTATTTTTTAATAAATTTCAGCCTTTCTGTAGTCTTTCCGTCTGTAATTTCAGCGATATATGCTCCTGATGTAAGATTAGCTACATGAATAGCTTTTAAATACTGAGCGGTAAGCACTTTTTGCCCGGCAGCATTGTAAATATTCACTACTATTGTATTTTCCTTCAATGCAGGATTAAGCTGTAGTACTAACGATTCTTTTACGGGGTTTTCTGCTATTTGTGTAAGTGTTTTGTTTCCTTTTACATCCTTAGTTCCTAAAAATGCCGTAGCATAAATTCCTATTTCATCAATATTGATATTCTGAATATTATTTCCGCTTGCTTTTCTGTTCGCCCACATTCCGATATAGATTTTCTTTCCTGCGAAAGCAGAAAGATCTACAAGAGATTGTACAAACTCGGTAAGATCTGCCGGAAACGGATTGGCTGAGTCTCCTACCTGTATTTTATAAAGACTCTGAACATCATTACCTCCTGCATCTACCGTCATGGCCTGGAAATCAGCTAATGTAGGAACCTCTTTCTGCGGAGTACTTACATAGATAAAAAGATCTCTGGCAACAATGGTATGGGTAGTTCTCTGTCTTCCGATATTCGCAGCTAAAGTAACTGTACCTGCAGTGTTGGTAAGATCAATCTGAGGAGAAATGATCCAGTCATTTTCCGTAGCAAATCCTGTAGCATTACCAGTGGGTACCAAACTGATGGAATGACGAAGAACACCTGAAGTTCCATAGGTTAAAGCCGTTCCGTTATGGTAGATATTCTGTCCCTGCGTCCATCCGTTGCTGTTACCGTTCAGATCATGGAAAGTCCATCCCTGAAGGTCAGCAGGCGTATCAAAAGAATTTCCCCAAACCAGAGTCTGCGCTGCAGCCAGGTGGGATAAAAACAGAACAGATGATAAAATTATTTTTTTCATAATGCTGATTATTAATGTTTTTGAAGTAAAAGCAAGGAATCAGCTTTCGCTGTTCCCTGCTTTTTAAAGTTTTTATTATTCTACAATCGTGAAATTGTATTTTGTCCAAAGTCCCTGGAAGTTTCCACAGTTTCTTGGAGATACATTCCAGCTTCCTTCGTTGAAGAATGGCTGGCTCATCCCCCATAGAGATGCAGGAGTACCCGTTAATAGGTTAGCAGCTGGGATTCCCGCAGTTCCTGTACCTGTCACAGAAGTACCAAATCCGTGGATCTGGATCGTGTTGTATGCTGAAGCTGAAGAAAGTTCAGAACCTGTACCTTCTACTTTGATTCCCACAGGATATCCTGTAACCACAGCGTTATTTAATGTTAATCTTCCGTGTCTTCTGATGTGGATACCATTTTCATACAAAGCTCCCTGAGTAGAATTTTTAGTACCAATGATCGTAAGGTTGTTGATTACCGGGTGAGTCAACAATGATGTAGAAGAACCGTCTGCATTGTTATCAAGCTCGATACCGTTAGAATCCGGGCTTGATCCGCTAAGACTGTGTGTAGAGTGGTAATCTGCCAAAGCTAATGCACAAGTGATCGTTCCTGTATATCCGTTATCAAAATCGAAGTTATCATCATCCGCAGCGAAAGAAACAAGGTTTGAAGCGTTTACAGTACCACCGAAGAATTCAAAAGAGTCATCTTTTCCGAAAGATACCTGAATATGATCCAAAGTAGTTCCGTTTCCTACTCCTCCTAAAGTAAGACCGTTGATTTCGTTTCCTGAGTTTGGAGCTAAAAGATCATATCCTGCGAACTCAATACGTACATATTTCAATGTTCCACCGTTGTGAGAAGCATTTGTACCTCCGTAATAGAAATCAGGACCAGATAATCCTTCAATTGTTTTAGTGAAAGGAGTGTTGGTAGGAGCATCTCCTAAGATAATAACCCCTCCGAAATCACCAGGAGCTGCAGTAGTATCTTCATTTCCATCTAACAATTTGTAGCTTGTGAAAATGATTGGCTGAGCTTCTGTACCTGCTGCGTTGATTTTTCCTGTTTTAGCAATTACCAAAACTCCTGTAGCTGTATTGCTTGTGTTTGGTTTTGCTTTAATGAATGTACCCGGCTGGATTGTTAATGTAGCACCATCTTTTACGGTTACAACTCCATCTAATTCTACTACACCACTCCATGTAGTATTGGAAGTAATAGCACCACTTACGCTGGTTACCGGAAGCGCCGAAGCGGTAAGGTATTCAGCAGAAGTAGATTTCATTTCGAATGGAGATGATGAATCCGCCAGTTGATCGTGTTGACAAGCTGTAAGAGATAATGCTGCCACTGCAATTAGAGTTAGTCTTTTCATTGTTATAATTTTTAGTACAATCCGGTCGTATTATTTTTATACCAGATCAGTTTTTTAATATTCAGGAATATCTTCCTCTTTATTCCTTCGATTTGTTTTTTGGTGTTCATCCCATCGCTGCATGAGGAGCTGCATTGCGGGAGTTCCCATGAGATCCATTAACGACTGGGAAAAGCTGTTAACGTCCGGTTTTTTTCTTAACTGTACTGCTGTGCGCATCATCAGTATTTTTTCAGTCTTTAATCAGGTTCCCGAAACCTGTACGCCTCTATCTAAGAGCTCTTTATATTATCTTGTTTGGTGTCTTATTTTTAAAAAGTATAGTTCACACTCAGACTGAACATTCTTCCGCTGTACGCTCTGAACATGATTTTATCAATATTTTTATCGTACTTATCTGTTGCTCCCGGAAGAAGATCCCAAGCTTCTCTTTCTGTTCCTACATTACTTCCGCCTCCGTTTTTTGCAGCGAGATGCTGCCACTGCAATTAGAGTTAGTCTTTTCATTGTTATAATTTTTAGTACAATCCGGTCATATTATTTTTATACCAGATCAGTTTTTTAATATTCAGGAATATCTTCCTCTTTATTCCTTCGATTTGTTTTTTGGTGTTCATCCCATCGCCGCAGGAGGAGCTGCTTTGCGGGAGTTCCCATGAGATCCATTAACGCCTGGGAAAAGCTGTTAACGTCCGGTTTTTTTCTTAACTGTACTGCTGTGCGCATCATCAGTATTTTTTCAGTCTTTAATCAGGTTCCCGAAACCTGTACGCCTCTATCTAAGAGCTCTTTATATTATCTTGTTTGGTGTCTTATTTTTAAAAAGTATAGTTCACACTCAGACTGAACATTCTTCCGCTGTACGCTCTGAACATGATTTTATCAATATTTTTATCGTACTTATCTGTTGCTCCCGGAAGAAGATCCCAAGCTTCTCTTTCTGTTCCTACATTACTTCCGCCTCCGTTTTTTGCAGCGAGATAAGAATTGAAGTTGTTGTAATATTCCTTTACCCTGTTGAAGAGATTTCTTACATTAAATTTCACTTCAAAATTTCTGTTTCGAAGAAATTTATATGAGATTTGAGCATCTGCCACTGCATAAGGACGTTGGATTTCTTCTCCTTTGTATGCATATCCTACCGTGATGTACTGGTCTCCTTTTGCATTATACAAAAAACTCATCCCAAAACGGGTTCCGTCATAGACCAGTCCAAGATTGTAAGCATAAGGTGTCTGTCCGTAAAGCGGTCGTTTTACTTCGTAGGTATCGTCATTATCTCCTGTTTTATACAAGTCTTTAAAAGCCACTACTTTCGTATGGTTATAGGTAAAATTTCCGCTTATGAAAAGCTTTTCAAGAAAAGTTCCGTCTGCGATAAAGCCTAAGCTTTTTCTTACTTCTGCCTCCACTCCCATCAGCTTTGCATTTTTTGAATTTCCGTTGTATAGGAAAAGATTTCCTTCACTTGAAATATGACCTTCACGTTCAATAGGCCTGTCAATATCTTTGTAATACAATCCTGCAGAAAATATCTCGCCAAGCCCCGGAAACCATTCAAATTTGAAATCATAATTATTAATGACTGAAGAGCTTAATTCTGTATTATAAATCAACCCATTAGCAATAGGATCGAAATAGGGCAATCCTGTTCTTTCATTAAATTGAGGACGGATAACAGATTTGTTGTAGGCAAGCCTCAAGTTAATTTTATTGGTAGGACTGTACGTAAAATTCACGGAAGGCATCCACTGCCAAGGTTTATCATCTATAGCTGTTCTCATGATGTATTTGGAATCAGTAGGATCCAACTGCTGGGAAATCATATCGTACTTAAAATATTCTGCACGAAGTCCCCAGACTAATCTTAATTTCTTCCAACGGTTATCAAACATCAGAAAAATGGCATGCTGATTAACTTCCCCTTCATACTTGTCATTTTTATACAATCCTCTGGTTTCCCAGCCAATACCGCCCGGAACATAATGGGAACCATTAAACCAGTCAGCAAGAGAACCATACATCGTCAAATAGTTCTTCTCGCTATTCGGAACGTTCCGGTTTTCGTCAACACGAAGAAAAAACTTCTGCTGTTGGTTGGTATTGTTTTTTATAGCTCCGGCATATCCGGTTTTGATGGTATTTTTAAAACTTCCTGCGTCCATATCCCACTTCACAGAAGCACCATAGTTGTAATCCGTTTCTCTGTTTTCAATATATCCTCTGTAGAAGTCTGCTCCGGAGTTGTAGATCTTATGAAAAGTCAGAATTTCACTTCCAATAAAATCATACCGGGTAATATACTGTGTGTAATCTTTGGTATCGGAAGCTACTCCTGTACGGGCTGCAAACCAGCTTACTTCTGCATTTCCTATTTTATGGTTTCCTTCTAATTTATTTTGTAAAAGGGTTTGAAAAATCGGGTAATTGGTATTATCAGTATAAGGTCTGTCTAAATTTTTGATCTGAGCGGGATCATTATTAGGAACAACTCCATTGTAGAAATAATTATAGGCTAATTCTGCATTGGCTGCCATTCCACTTCCGGTTGAGTATTCATTCCATCCTGTTACTCTTGTCAGTGTATTGTCGAAAATATGGGTGTAAGAATTACGGAATGAGATTCTGTTTTTTCCCAATTGAAATCCGAAATTCAACATTCCTGCCAACGTAGAATTGTAATTGTAAGAAGCTCCGCTATTTTTGAAATTATAGAATGGAATCTGTCCGTTAGCATCCGGCATTCCTGTTGTATCCAGCCAGTTCCCTCTTCCTGTATGGTCAATATCCAGTTTATTTTGCTCATTTCTGATGACAAATGCTCCTGCAAATCCCCATTTATTATTGTTTTTAAGGGCATATGTTCTTCCTAGTGCCAGCTGTATATTAGAACCCATGTCACCTCTTGTCTTGTAGGTGCTGAAATTGTCATTGGTGAACTGTTTAGACTGCTCAAAAAACCTTGGATCTGTCCAGTTCATGGCTTCCAGTCCTTTCGGAAAATCTCTTGTTCCATCATCATATCCGAAATAATCATACTTTCCGCGCTTACGGGTCAGAAATTCTTTGAATGCCGACTGATCATTATAAGAAGTTCCCATGGTTACTGTTGTAAAATTTTCATTGGGAATATCTTTCGTCCTCACTTCCACATAACCTCCCGCAAAGCTGGCATTCATATCAGGTGTTGCTGATTTGCTTACTACCACGCTTTCTACCATTGCTGTCGGAATGATATCAAACGAAAAATTTTGGCTGTAGGCTTCCGTACTGGGCAGGTTGATGCCGTCCATAGCTGCAGTGTTCCAACGTTCTCCCATGGATCTTACGACCACATATTTGTTATCAATGGTAGTGATTCCTGTTACTCTTTTCAGTGTTCCTCCCACATCGCTGTCCGGAGTTTTGGAAATCTGTTCTGCTGAAATACCATCACTCATCTGCGCCGCCTTTTTCTGCTGGGCAAGAAGTCCGGCTTGTGTATCTGCTTTACGGGTTGCGGTAATCACCACTTCTTTGATGTCTGTAATTTTGTCAGAAGCTTTGTTTAATGCAAATGAAACGGAATTGGTTTCTTTATTGGTAACAGAGAGTTTTTCAACCCTAAGCGTATTGTATTTGGGAGCTTTTATGCTCAGATTATAAGTTCCTGAAGGGAGATCTACCGTAAAATCCCCATTATTATCTGTTATGATGGTTTTCTGAGCAATATTCACTTCGGCTCCGGTAATGGGATTTCCTACTTCATCCACTATTTTACCGGAAATTCTTCCGTTTCCCGGTACAGAGATGTTAGAACTTTCATATTTTATCGAAATAAGATCACCATGCAGTCGGTATATCACAGGAAGTCCATTAGTAATGTCTTTCAGGCAGTTGTTCACGGAAGTATTTTCACATTTCACTCCTCTTACCTTCAGCTCTTTAATATCTACCTTTGAATAAGCCAGCCTCATCCCTGTTTTTCCGGCAAATTCTTCTAAAACTTCAATCAACGGTCTGTTGGCAGGTACAGAAAATGTTATTTTCTGAACCAACTCCTGAGCTTCTGCGGCTACAGTAAAAAATAAGGCTGCTATGGTTATCCCACATTTCAAACTTTTCATACTTAATAGTGTTCTCTTGATTATGATTATTTAATTTTTTGAATAATGATTTATTTCTTAAGGATATAGGTGTTTTCTTTTTTCTGTACTTCCAATCCTAGGATGAAAGCCAGTGATTCAATATTTTCGCCCACAGTTCCTCCGGTAAAGTCTGCGGTGATCTTTTTGTCTTCGGCTTCTTTAGGATATAAAACCTTCGTGTTATAACTGCTTTCTAACACAGCAACTACTTCTTTTAAAGGAACATCATTAAAGCTTAAAGACAATATTGCAGGAACTTTGCCGGATGAATTCTTTACTGGTTTTAATGAAACAACCGCTGTAGTATGAGCAATCCCGAAATTGGTCCACTTCTGATTAGGGGTAAGAAAAGAAACCGGAACGCCCGGAGATGATACTGCTACCTTCCCTTCATAAAGATCAACTGCTTTTCTCTTCCCCGACTGTGAAATCTTAAATACCGTTCCCAATACTTTAGTACTGAAACCATCCGCACGAACAATAAAAGGATGTATCTTCGACTTGGCTACAGAAAAGATGGCATCTCCTTTTAAATCCACAACTCTTGTAGAAGCAGGAAAAGATTTTGCAACAGTCAGTTCAGCACCCGGTAAAAGGGTAATTACAGATCCGTCTTCAAGATGAACAGTTCTTTTTTCAGATTTTGCAAGGTATACATCCGGCTTAATAAGCATCGTGTAAGTAAAAATACCTCCTAATGATAAGAGCAGAATAATGACCGCTGCAATTTTATAGAAATAGGTTTTAAAGCTTTTCGCCCGTTGTATAGAAACAATATCCTTTTGAGGAAAAAAATGTTCCAGACCGGATAATATCCTTTCTTTGGATTCTTTAAGATGAGTAATATCCAGATCTTTTTCTGCAAGGGTCTTCCATTGTTTTAACAATTCATTTTCCTTTTCAGAAATGTTATCTTCCGAAACTTCCCGTTCCCAAAGTCTGAAAACAAAGGCTTCAATATTTTTATAGGTTAAGCGTTTTTTCATAGAGTCTTTCATCGTATTCACAGATACTTCTATCTATAAGACTTTGAAAATGAAAAACTTCCCCAAGGTATTCTTAATATTATATTCACATTAAGACCAAATTGTTAATAATTTTCGTTGTTTTTCACATTTACTAAACATTAACATCCTATTTTACCCGACTTTTTCAGAAATATTTAATCTTACCATACCCAAAGTTCACAAAAAGTTAATTTTCCTTTAGGTAATTTTGTGACAACAATATGAGCGCAACAGACTATACATTATTAAAGAAAATAAAATCAGGCGACCGCCCTGCATTTATGCTGCTGTATGACCGATACTGGGATAGTCTATATCGCTTTGTTTTTGTGCGGACAAGGGATAAAGAAGTCTCTGAGGAAATTCTTCAGAACCTATGGATGAGGATTCTTGAAAATACAGACCTTATACAAACCGATGATACAGAAAGTGCCAAAGGCTACCTTCTCCGCCATCTTCATTACCGGATTATTGATTTTTATAACAGCTACAAAAAAGCACCTCCTACGCTTAGTATTGATGAGTTCGATATTCCGAATGAAATTGAAATTGCAGATTCAGAATATTTTGAAATCCTTGAAGAAAATGAGATCAGTACTTTATTATCCATGATTGATGAAGTGGTTTCCCAACTTCCTTCAACAGAACAGCAGGTATATGATATGAGAATCCGGAAAAATATGTCGGTGAACGAAACCGCAGAAGCTTTAGGAATCAGTAACAAAACGGTAAGCAATAAATTAAGCAAGGCTCTGGGAGAAATCCGTGAACAATTGAATCCTGAGTATCAGTCTTCTAAAAAACTGGTGTCTATTCTATTACTGATGGAGGTTTTGACGAGGTATTGAGATGCGGGTGTGGGTTCGGTTACCAGGTTGCACCAATAGTCAATTTTGCAACATTTATCAAAAATTCACAGCGAAGCGGATTCACTATTCACTATTTATTATTCACCAAATACGGCTGGAAAGTCTGTATTAAAGTCTAAGATTTTAAAATCTGCAAGATCTGAATGTATGCTTTCATCATTATTGGTGAAAATTATGGTTCGCATTCCTGCTTCTTTTGCTGCTTTTAGTCCAGAATGACTGTCTTCAATTGCAATGCAGTGCTCAGGAGAAACACCCAGATTTTTTGCAGAAGTAAGATACACTGCAGGATGAGGTTTTCCCTGAGTTTCGAACTCCGATGAGTGAACGGTATCAAAGAGTTCACGAACCTGAAGCTTCTCAAGAACCACATGTGCCACACGCAAAGGAGCATTGGTAGCTAATCCTATTTTGTATGCTTTACTTTTAAGAGTTTGAATAAATTCCTGTACACCAGACATCGTGCAGTCCTGGCTTTGTATCATTTCAATTACTCTTGTAACCACTTTATCTTCCAAATCAGAACTATCAAAATTTTCCCATGGAAATCTTTCATACCAGAATTCTGTGACTTCCTGAGTCGTCATATATTTGGTTTGTGCCGCCAATTCATCTGTAACTTGTACGCCATATGATGAAAAAACATCAAGCTCCGCCTGAGTCCAGAATTTTTCTGAGTCTATCAGAACACCGTCCATGTCAAATATTACTGCTTGTAAAGCCATTTTCTGAATGATGAATTATGAGTTATGAGTTATAAATGATGAATTATTGGCTGATTTTATACACACAGCGCTGTCCTCCGGAAATGATATGGTCTATCCTTTCTACTTTGTAATCCTTCCCTATCAACGACTGGAAATTGGATAATTCGGCACGGCAGAAACCCTGACATTCGGTTGCAGCGGCACATATCGGGCAATGGTTTTCAATCAGAAAATAATCTGTACCTTCTTTTTTCCATTCTGCCATATAGCCTTCATCACTACGCACTTTTGCAAGGGATTCAAGGCGCTGCTCAAGAGATTTTGTCCTGGAAAGTATCTTTTCATAGCGGTCATGGGTATTTTTTTCACGATCACTGATCAATAAATTTAAAGCATTTTCACCTAAAAGACTTTTCACAGATTTCAAAATCTGAACCGTCACATCTGCATGCGTATCCGGAAACTGAGCCAACCCTTTTTCTGTAAGCGTATAGTAAGTAGATGGCCTGCCAACTCCTTCGCTCTTCACTGAAGACCGGATTAATCCCTCCTGGGCAAGATTCAGTAAATGCTTTCTCGCTCCTTCTTTGGTAATCGACAGTTCTTCAGCAATAAGAAGAGATGTGGCTTCCCCTCTCATCTTTAAGAACATCAGAATACGATCTGCAGCCGGTTTCTTCATTTGGCAATATTTAGGTTGTTTTATTTTTCAACAACAAATATAGCCATTTTCTATAATTTCAAAAAAATATACTTAAATAAAACATTTACAATACCTTATCGATTCAAATCATAAAACATATAAAACAACTAAAAAGTTGTTTTATTAAAATATATTTCTACCTTTGTCCTACATTAATCAAAAAAATAAAGACGATGAACCCATTTACATTACCACAACTGCCTTATGCTTACGATGCTTTGGCACCTTTTATAGATAAAGAAACAATGACCATTCACCATCAGAAGCATCATCAGACTTATGTAGACAATCTGAATGCAGCTTTGGCACAAACCGATGAGATCAACCCGGATCTGGATTCCTTATTGCAAAGAATCAGTGAATACAGTCCTGCCGTAAGAAATAATGGCGGTGGTCACTATAATCATTCCTTATTCTGGGAAATTCTTTCTCCTGAACCTAAACTTACTCCTGAAGGAATGCTTCATGATGATATCACTGCTACTTTTGGAAGTCTTGATAATCTGAAAGCGGAAATGAAAAAATCAGGTTTGGCTCAGTTCGGTTCCGGTTGGGTATGGCTTTTTGTAAAATTCAACGGATCACTGGCCATCAGTTCAACTGCTAATCAGGATAATCCGATGATGGATATTCTTTCCACGAACAGAGGTTTTCCAATTCTTGGAATAGATGTGTGGGAGCATGCTTATTATCTGAATTATCAGAATAAACGTGCAGATTATCTGGATGCTTTCTGGTCTGTACTGGATTGGTCTGCTGTAGAAGGAAAATATGAAGAAGCTTTATTAAAAGTGAGATAATGAACTCTGAATGTAATAAACTATGACTGAGGAAAATTTTATCAATAAAGCAAAGGCTTCAGGCATTATTGCCTTTGACCTTTCAGACTACAAACCGACTACGGAAATTGTAGAACTGGATATCAAAGATCATCTTTTCATGGGAATGATTGTGAAGGAGAAAGAGTTTAAAGAATCAATTGCTTCGGTGGATTTTTCTGTATACAATGAAAAAGCAGTAGGAATCATTTGTTCTACAGATGCCATTATCCCTCCCTGGGCTTACATGCTGATTATGGAAAAATTGTCTCCTTATGCTTCCTATGCCGATTTAAACAATGCAGAAACTATTCTGCTCGATCTCTGGAAACGCCGTCTCATCTATGCTGACCTGAAACACTACAGAAACCAGAAAGTAGTTGTTCGCGCAAGTACGAATCATGATCCTGCATTGTACTTATTAGCAGCAGGATTATTGAAACCTCTGGTGAAAACATTGATGTACGGTGAGATAGGATTACCCAAAGTAATATTTAAACAATAAAAATGAAAGCTATCATATTTAACGGATCTCTGGAAAGAAGAACTTTATCTACTTCCGGCCTGATTTCGGACTATTTTTCAGAACGTCTGAAAAGGCTGGGAATTCATACTGATATTTTTACGCTTGCAGATTCCGGTATCCCTTTATTCGATGTTACCCTGAATAAAACTCCTTTGGCAGTAGAACGTATGACTCAAATGTTCACGGATGCAGATCTGCACATATGGCTTGCTCCTCTTTATCACGGAAGTATTCCTGGAGTGATGAAAAACTGTCTGGACTGGCTTGAAGTAACTGCCAACAGGAAAGAGCCTTATCTTACCGATAAAACAGTCGGATTGGTTTGCTGGGCTGACGGTCTGCAGGCTATGCAGGGAATCAATGCCATGGATTCTATTGCCAAATCATTACGTGCGTGGCCATTGCCATTCAGTGTACCTGTTCTCAGATCGGCATTATTCGCAGGTGACAATTCAACTGAAATTTCGGAGCTTTATTCCGGTAAGTTTGATCAACTTATCAGTATTGCAACGTCTAAAAAAGTAGCTCTTATTGACTAAGAATTATGGAGAACGAAATTACGATTACTGTTATTGACCAAAGCGGTATTGTACATACTTTATTATGTCCTTTAGAAATGGGACTTACCCTTAAAGATATTTGCAAAGCCTACGAATTACCTATGGAAGCAATGTGCGGTGGTATGGCCATGTGTGCTACCTGTCACTGCTATATTCTGAGTGAAACAGTTCCTTTACCTGAAAAAAATGACATTGAAGAAGCTTTGTTATCAGAATTGTTTACCTCAACAACAACCAGCAGATTAGCCTGCCAGATTTATCTTACTGCCCAGATGAATGGGCTGTCAGTGGAAATTGCTGCAGATTAATGAGTTAAAAATAGAAATTAGCACACTTTATGCTGCTTATTTTCAAAGAACAGTGTTGAACTGCTGTAATTAAGTTTAGCGGGGATTTCCTAGCCGTCCGACGTTGAAGAAATCCCTTTTTTAAACCCTTTAAATTCAAACAATATGGCGATAAAAATAACAGATGCCTGTATCAACTGTGGAGCCTGCGAACCTGAATGCCCCAACTCAGCCATTTACGAAGGTGCCATCGACTGGCGCTGGAAAGACAAAACCAAACTTTCAGGACACATCATATTCCCTGACGGTACTGAAGGTGATGCCGATGCTTACCATGAAGCAGTCGCGGATGAAGTATATTATATCGTTGCCGGAAAATGTACGGAATGTAAAGGTTTTCATGATGAACCTCAATGTAAAGCCGTATGCCCTGTGGACTGCTGTGTGGATGACCCTGACCACCGGGAAACAGAAGAAGTACTATTGGATCGGCAAAAATTTATGCACAGTGCTTAAACGGCCGATTTGTGCAGAAGAAACCAAAGAATTAAAAATTTCAATATTTTATATTTAATTTCAATAGAGGCGGGTTTTTAACTAGTCATGGTCGGAAGATTTTTTCTTCCGACTTTTTGTTTTTAGATATTCAATATTATTATTGTAATTAATTGATTATCAACTATTTAATTTGTTTTATTGTTTCATTTTTTCATTTTTTGTATCTTTATTGCTGATAATCAATTGTTTATGTCAGTTTTTAAAGATCACAAAATATCACTTAAAGATGTTTTAGAATTTATTCCCGAAGCACTTTTAAGTCACCTTTCCGCAAGTACAAAAGTGGATTATTATAGTAAAGTTTTGCATGGAAGAAAAATATTCTACCTGCTTTTGTATTGCATATTTGATAATGAAAAATTAAGTCAAAGAACACTCGAAGATACTTTTAATAGCAGTGGATTCAAAGCGTTATTTGGCTTAGGGGAAGAGGAAAAGATTCGAAGGAGTTCAATTTCTGAGAGGCTTTCAAAAATTGATTCCAATTATTTCCTAGAAATCTACGAACAGATGTACGAAAGATTTTCGGAACTTTATTCCAAGACAGAAATCGAAAAATACAACTTAATCAGAGTTGACAGTACCATTGTAGCTGATACATGTAACAAGCTTAAAGAAGGAATTGATCAGAAAAGTGGAAAAAAATTAGTGAAATTCAGTTTTTCATTTGACGGAATTTTGCCATCAGCGGTAGATGTTTTTACGGGGCAAAAATACTCAACAGAAGATAATGCTCTTGCCCAGGCTGTTCTGAACCAGGTGAAAAAAGAAGATCATCATGATAATATTTATATCATAGACAGAGGGATCCAGTCTACAAGGACGATGAAAGATTTTGAAGAAAAGCTTCTGAAATTTATTATCCGTTCCAAAGAAAACAGGAAATATGAAGAGATTGAATCTTTTATTAAAACAGAAACCCCAATAAAATGGGATGATTGGGGAGTTATTAAAGACAGCAAAGTGAAGCTTTACACCGGAAAACCCATCCAAAACAAACGGGGAAATATTCATCATCGTGAAGAAAAAGTAGAAACATATTTTCGGTTGATCGTTATCAAAAATGAAAAAACAGCTAAAGAACTTTGGTTCATAACCAACGAATTTGAACTTTCTGCCAAAGAAATATCGGATTATTACCGTAAAAGGTGGGATATTGAGGTATTCTTCAGATTTATGAAACAAGAGTTGAATTTAAGCCATCTTGTTTCGCTCAATAAAAACGGAATTGAAGTAATGCTCTACATGACAATGATTGCTTCTATGCTGCTCTTGATTTACAAAAAAGTAAACAATTTAGGATATAAAACAGCTAAAAGACGCATCGCTATGGAACTTCGGGATATGATTACCGCAATTTTAATAATATTTGCGGGGGGGGATCCTGCAAAAGTCTTCAAAACTTAAAACATAAAAAATGGTCGGAAATTTCTTCCGACCATGACTAGGTTTTTAACCCGCCTTTTTATATTTCTTTTCATTTGGCTTTAGCCTAAACTTATTTTATTTTTAATCTCAGTGTAGATTTTTTGAGTAAAAGGTGTTTCTACACCTATTTCAGAACCATATTTTAACACTGCGCCCGCAAACAGTTCCAGTTCATTATCTTTCTTTCCTGAATTGATATCAAGCTGTAAAGAAGTAGGAGTTTCGTAAGGAAAAGTAGAAGCTTTTTCGAAAGTCGCACTAACGATATCTTCCTGAAGATCAATTACTTTTTTAGCCGCGATGAGTTTTATTTCATTCATAATACCAGCAGCTTCATCGTTTTGTTCTTTCTCATTACATACAGCTCCCATAGACGAATTATGCTTGGCAGTTACCAATCCGAAACTCGCAATGAATATAAATTTCGTCCAGATTGCATTTAATGAATTATCTTTAAAATCAAACTCAATTTTACTTTCATTTAATAGGTCTGTAACCCATTCCACCGGAGCAGAAAAATGTTCAGGATCTCTTCCTACGATAATTTTTCCCGGGTTTCCTTTATGCTCTACTATTCCTCTTTCCTTAATATGAGAGGCAACGTAAACACAAGTCGGAAGTACAGTATGATCCGGAATTATGGTACGTATTCTGTCGTAGATATCTGCTCCGTTCATCATCGGAAGCAGTATCGTGTCTTTGTTAATGACTGGCAATAATTGTTTGCAGACATTTTCAAGATCATATTCTTTTACACAAATCAAAACCAAGTCAGGATTTTTGATTTCACTAATGTTCTGCACTATAGCATTAGGATGAGTCTGTGAATTAGAATGCTCTGGAGATAAAAGAGTCAATCCGTTTTGTTTCACTTTCTCATAAGTTTCTCCGCGTGCCACAAAAGAAACAGTATATTTTCCTGAAGTTTCATTGGTTTGATTTATTTTAAAACCAAAATAACCGCCTACACCACCCAATCCTATTATAACAATATGCTTTTTGTTCATGAAATTATTTTTAAGCAAATATCAGGGATGATCTTTGAACTATCACTTGACAAATGAAAAGAAATTACAATTTATAAATATCCCTTCTTATCCTGCTCAGAGAGCTGTCTTTTATTCCCAGATAGGAAGCAATCACCTTCAAAGGGACGTGTTGGAAAACATCAGGATCTTTCTTCATCAGATTAAAATATCTTGTGGAGGCTTTCTGACTTGCCATCTCTATCAGTCTGTTATGAATATTATAATAATTAAGAACAAAAAGAAGTCTGCTAAACTCCCTGAATTCAGGAATATTATGGAAATTATGCTGTACATTTTCCAACCCTGTTTCCCAGAAAACACATTCGGTTACCGTTTGATATATTTCTTTGGTTGGCTGCTGTCTGAAAAACGACAGGAAATCATTAACGAAGCAGGGAGCTTTATAAATATTAGTGGTGATCTCCTCATTATCTTCATTGAATATATACGAACGCACATATCCTTTTTCCAAAAAATATGTTTTGGTACTAATGGCATTTTTATCCAGCAAAACAGTATTTGCTTTTAACTCAAAATGACTGAATTTTTCAGTGATTTTCTCCACCACTTCAGCGTTGATACTGAATAAGGAATGAAAGTAGGTATTAAGTGATGATTTGTCCATTACATTATTGTCATAGATCTATTTGAGCCACTAAAAGTAACAATAATTTGTGGAAGTTTGGTTAATTATAAACCAGATAGCCACACCGTCAAAAATTCTTTGAATTTTCGTCATCCCTCCAGAGGAAGGGAATTTTTCACAGCATATGAAATGATATTTCTACAAATAAAGAACCCTCTAAACTTTAGGCTTAAAGGTTTTTTATTTTGGTAGAAAAGCTATTCTTCTGTGAGAACTTCATCATATCAGAGATTTAGGAAACGGTTACTTCCATCCTCCTCCCAAAGCGGCATAAAGATTCACAACGGCCTGAAGTTGCTGCAGTTTATCAGTAACCGCACTTTGTCTGGCGCTCAAAAGGCTTTGTTCCGAGGTAAGAACATCCGTATAATTGGTTGCGCTGGTATATTTAAGCAATTCTTTGGTGAAATGAACGGCTTTTTCAAGATTTGCAATCTGTTCTTTACGGGAAGAAACTTTTTCATCCACCATCTGATACTGATATAATGCATTGGAAACCTCCTGTCCTGCTGTCAGCAATACTTTACTGTAATTATACTCAGAGGCTTCATAAGTGGCTTGGGCTACTTTTAGTTTCTGTTTATTAATTCCGTTATTAAAAATCGGTTGTGTAAGGCCTCCGATAATATTGGCGAAGAATGCTCCGGCATTAAAAAATGAGCTGAGCTGTGTAGCATATAAACCAGCCTGTCCTGTAATCGTTAAAGCAGGATAAAAAGCGGTTCTGGCTACATTGATCTGTTCAAAATTACTTCTAAGCTGAAGTTCTGCCTGTTTTACATCTGGTCGGTTTGCTAATAGCTGAGCAGGCACTCCTACTGATAATTCGCTATAGACCTGCTCATTAAAAAGAGAATCTCTTTTAATTGGGCCCGGAGTTCTTCCCAGCAATAAAGACAAGGTATTTTCTGCCTGGCGGATATTATTTTTGATATCCGGAACGGTTGATTTTATGGCATAATAATTCGCGGCACTCTGTACAACTGCTGCACCTGTTACTACGTTACTGTTTTTCAAAATCTTCATGGTCTCCGTATCTTTAGAATAAACTTCCAGAGATTGCTGAACGATATTTAGCTGCTCATCATAAGCAAGCAATTGATAATAAGTACTGGCAATATTGGCGACAACCTGTGTCTGCACAGCTTGTTTATAAGCTTCACTGGCCAGATAGGAAGCATACACAGACCTTTTGGAACTGCTTAATTTTCCCCAGATATCTACCTGCCATGATGATAATGCATACAGCTGATATACCTGTGAAGCAGAAGCCTGAGAATTGGAAGGGTGATAAGCTCCGGCAGAAGCATTCCCTGAAACTGAAGGGAAAAATGCCTGTTTGCTTTGTATAAAATTGGCTTCAGCGGCTTTAAGATTGGCGGCCGCTGTTTTTAAATCCAGGTTATTTGTAATTCCTTCGGAGATTAGCTCCTGTAATGAAGGATCTTTAAAAATTTCTTTCCACGAAAGGACTGCTATATTGTCGGCCTTATTTGCAGCTGCATCGCCATACAATTGATCTGGAACAGATTGATTGTTGGTATAAGGCTGTGAAACATTGCAGCTGAAAAGCATCACAGAAACAGCAGTGATTTGTATATAGAATTGATATTGTTTTTTCCAGTGTATCATACTTTTATCGTAGGATTATTTTTTGTGTTCAACAATAAGTTCATCATTTTCATCGTACTTATTGGTTCCTGCTTTTTCCTGCAAGCCTTGAAAAATGACATATAGCCCCGGAATAACAAAGATTCCCAGGATGGTTCCAAACAACATCCCTCCAATAGAGCCTATTCCAATAGATTTGTTTCCATTGGCTCCTACACCACTTGAAAACATCAGAGGCATTAATCCGAAAATAAAAGCCAGCGAGGTCATCAGAATAGGTCTGATTCTTATCTTCGCCCCTGCCAGAGCACTGTCCAGTAACCCCATTCCTTCACGTCTTTTTTCAAGGGAAAGTTCTACCATCAGAATGGCATTTTTTGCGAGAAGTCCTATCAGCATAATCATACAGATCTGTATGTAAATATTATTATCTATCCCGAATAGTTTCACAAAGACAAAAATTCCGCTTAATCCCACAGGTAAAGAAAGAATTACAGCAAGAGGAAGAATATAGCTTTCATATAAAGCGCTCAAAAGCAGATATACAAAACAAAGGCTTAACAGGAATATAATTCCGGCCTGAGAACCGGAGCTTTGCTCTTCTTTACTGATTCCACTATATTCAAAGCTATAACCAGGCGGCAACGTCTGCGCGGCAATTTCATTAATAGCTTGCATCGCTTGTCCTGTACTGTAACCGGTATTGGGAGAACCACTCACAGAAATAGCATTGTACATATTAAATCTTGAAACGGAGGAAGGACCATATACCTTTTTCATGGTAATATATTCCGAGATAGGGCTCATTGTTCCGCTTGCCGTTCTTATTTTAATATTATTCATTTGCTCAACAGTACCTCGATAAGGATTGTCTGCCTGAAGAATAATCTGATACTGCTGCCCAAACTCTGTGAAATTACTTACATAAGAACTTCCGTAGTATACATTCATCAAATTAAGTATTTCTGATGGTTGTATGCCGTTGTCTTCACATTTCGCCACATTTACATCTACTTCATATTGCGGAAAGTTGGGATTAAACGCTGTGGCTGCATACTGAATTTCGCTTCTCTTGTTCAATGCTGCCAGAAAGTTTTGAGAAACACCATAAAAATCGCTTATGCTATGTCCACCTCTGTCTTCCAGTTGGAATGTAAACCCACCACTGGTTCCAAAACCACTGATAGTAGGCTGCTGCATAAAGTTGATGGAAGCACCTTCAATATTTTTTGTTTTTTCTGTGAGCTGCTGGATTACATCTTTATCTGTGACTCCCGGTCTTTGGCTCCATGGAGTAAGTCTTAGGATAAGCATTCCATAGGAACTTCCGCTTCCTCCAAGCTGATTTTGGCCTAATGTCGTCATGGATGCCTGTATCTCCGGAATAGTATGGGCAATATTATCAATCTGTTTATTAATAGCCTGTACTCTTTCTTTGGTTGCCGCAGCAGGAAGAGTAACATTCACAAAAATGGTTCCCATATCCTCAGAAGGGACAAAACTGGATGCCACACTTTTAATAGTGAAATAAAACAAACCGCCAAAACAGATTACTAAGGTTAACGTCAGCCATTTTCTTCTGATCAGAAACCCAACACTGGAGATATATTTATTAATCAGCTTTTCATAATTTGCATTGAATCCTTTCTTTATTTTTTGCAAGAATCCTTTCTTCTCCTCATCCTGCTCATGCTTTGGAGGACGAAGGAACATTGCAGCCAGAGCTGGGCTTAAGGTAAGTGCATTGACTGCCGAAATCATAATAGCTACGGCAAGTGTAATTCCGAACTGCTTATAAAATACTCCGGCAGATCCTCCCAAAAATGTTACGGGAAGAAATACAGACGCCATCACCAATGTAATAGAAACAATTGCCGGGGCAATTTCTCCCATTGCATCAATGGCTGCTTTTCGGGGTGAGGTATAGCCATGTTCCAATTTACTGTGTACTGCTTCTACCACCACTACAGCATCATCCACCACGATTCCGATGGCCAATACCAAAGCAAATAAGGTAAGCAAGTTAAGACTATAGCCAAACAAATACAGGAAAAAGAATGTTCCAATAATAGATACAGGAACGGAAACCCCGTGAATAATAGTAGAACGTACATCCTGCAAAAAGATAAGAATAACGAGAAATACCAATATAAAACATTCCACGAGGGTATGCAGTACTTTGGAAATACTCTCACTCAGGAAGTTATTGATATTAACCAGTTCTATCATTTTAATTCCGGATGGGAAATTTTTTGAAGCGTCTGCCATTACTTTTTGGGCTCCTACAATTACCTGCTGGGCATTAGAACCTGGAGTCTGGCTGATTGCAATTGCTACTGCGGGTTTTCCATTGATAGCCGTGGCACTGGTATAAGTTTGAGTCCCCAGATCTATCCGGGCAATATCTTTCAGGTAAAGATACTGTCCGTTCCCCATAGATTTAACAACAACCTTTTTGAACTGTTCTATTGAAACCAACGTACCGGAATACGTAATATCATATTGAAATGCCTGTGCCAGATTATCTCCTATTTTACCGGGAGCTGCATTAAAATTCTGGGCATTCAAAACTGCTGTTACATCAGAAGGAACCAATCCGTAAGCTGCCATTTTATCAGGCTGAAGCCAAATACGCATGGCGTAAGTCATTGCTCCTCCAAATATGGTGGCACCTCCTACTCCTTTTGCTCTTTGCAGCTGGGGAACAAGGTTTATGGCAGCATAATTCTGTAAAAACTTCTGATCATATTGTGCCCGCTCACTAAACAAGCCTAAAATAAGCACGTTACTACTTTGCTGTTTTCTTACGGTAACCCCTGCCTGTGTTACAGCCTGTGGCAATTTAGATAATATGGTACTGATTCTGTTTTGTACATCTACAGCAGCCTGATTAGGATCTACTCCTACATCAAAATAAACACTGATACTGGCAGACCCCGTATTACTGGCAGAAGAAGTCATATAAGTCATTCCTTCCACCCCGTTAATCTGTTGCTCTAGTGGAAAAACAACACTGTTGATCAATGTTGTAGTATTGGCTCCCGGATACGAGGCCGAAACCTGAATGGTAGGCGGGGCAATATTAGGATACTGTGCCACGGGTAAACTGCTAATCCCGAGAATACCCAACACCACAATGATTACGGAAATTACCGTACTCAATACCGGTCTTCGAATAAATAGTTTAAGCATGGCTGTTAGTTGGCTTTAGATTTCATATTACGATAGAGGTCTGCGGCATTAGTCTTCTTCGGCTTTATTACTGTACTATCGCTGATATTTAAACCGTTCAGAACAAGCTGATCGCCTGCTTTCACTCCGCTATTTATCACCACAAAATTTCCGTCATCTGTAGGTGAAGTGGTTACAGCTTCGCTCATTACCATATTTCCGTGGGTGACTTTATAAACAAATGACTTATCCTGCATCTGATATACTGCGGTCTGCGGTATCAGCAGCGCATTATCCAAGTTTGAAGGGATACGGATTGTTGCACTTGCTCCATTTTGTATGATCCCCAGTCCATTATTAAATATCGCTTTGAAAGTAGCTGTTCCTGTACTGCTGTTAATTCCTCCGCCTGCGGTTTCTAATCTTCCTTTTTCAGGATATACCGTTCCATCAGCCAATACCAGAGTAACCGGAGGCATATTATGCAGTTTTTCTGCAGTGGTATTTCCTTTCATACTGTTCATAAAATTCAGTAATTCTTTCTCATTGAGAGAGAAATAAGCAAATACATTGGTAGTATTGGAAAGTATTGTAAGAGGATCTGTAGTGGTACTGCTTACCAAAGCTCCAATTTTATAAGGGATAAGGCCAATTGTACCGCTCTGAGGACTTCTTATATAGGTATATCCCTGATTGGTTTGAGCATTCGCAAGGTTTGCCTTTGCCTGTGCCAGAGCTGCCTGTTGGGATTGTAGCGTATACTGAGCTGCGCTCAATTCATATTTACTTACAATTTCCTGCTGTACCAGTGGACGTGCTTTTTCAACGTTCATCCTGGCGGCATTTACATTGGCTTCTGCACTTTTTATGGCTGCTTTGGCGGTAATGATATCCTGCTCATACTGAGGATTTTTTATTCTGAATAATAACTGTCCTTTAGTTACTGATGCCCCTTCCGGAACATAGATATCCTGAAGGTAACCAGACACCATGGGTTTTATTTCCACAACATTCTGTCCCTGAACAGATGCCGGAAAATCATTGTATACGGTAACTTCTTGAGGGCTCAGAGTAAGAACCTGATAGCTTTGAATTTCCTGTTTTTTTTCTGTTTTCTTTTTAGCACAGGAAAATAATATAACCGGAATAAGAAGGATATATTTATTTTTTTTCATAGTAATGCATTTGTATAAAATAAAAATAAGAAGGGTTGAATAGTTTTATTTTATCAACATAAAAGTAGTACTTTAACAAATACTTTTTTCAAAAAATTGTACAAAATTTAATTAGAATCCAATTTTTACAGATATTTAGATATTTTAATATAATTATTAAACCTAAAAACCGAATAGAGTTATAATATTTAAGGTCTTATCATCGCGGTTTCAGACATTATTTTGTCTGCACACTTCATGATTTATTGATTTTTCGTAATTTTCTCTGTTAAAACCAGCCTGAAAAGGCCGTAAGTATGGATAACGATTTCACTTATACATTCATAGAACCAGACGAAGAGATGGCAGATTTTGTTGAAAATCTGGGCACTTTTCAGAACCATTCGGATGAGGCTAAAGAAGTGGTGATTATTCCTGACGGAAGAATTGATTTGTTTTTCTCAAAATCTCCTTCAGAACCTTTTCATATTACCCTTCTAGGGCTGGAAACTTATCCGGAGCAAAGGTATATTGCTCCTCATACGACTGCTTTTATCGTCAGCTTCAAACCTCTTGCGGTAGAATATATTTTGAATACTTCCATTGCCGATTTATTGAATATCGGAAAAGAGCTTCCCTCCGATTTTTGGAATTTTAAAGCTGAAGACTTAAAGGATTTTAATCATTGCTGTACCAAAGCCATTCACAAAATAAAAGAGCTTCTTCCTCAAAAAACAGATGAGAGAAAACTCCGGCTTTTCGAGTTGGTTTATTCTTCAAAGGGCGAAATGAGTGTGCAGGAACTTTCTGAAAAAACGGGTTGGAGCAGCAGACAGATCAACCGTTATTTTACCAAACAGCTCGGCTTATCATTAAAAGCCTATTCTACTATTTTACGCTTCAGAGCATCATTGGAACATATTGCACAGGGAAGGCTTTTCCCGGAACTTAATTATACTGATCAGAATCACTTCATCAAAGAAGTGAAGAAATTTTCAGGGGTTGCTCCCAAAGAATTATCCAAAAATAAAAACGACCGATTTGTACTATTATCTGTATTGAAAGGAAAATAACTTTGCATTGTAAAATTTAAATAAACAATGCTGATAGACAATAAATCAATAGCAATCGTTGGTGGCGGTCCTGCAGGACTTACACTGGCAAGACTTTTACAACTGAAAGGTGCTGAAGTAAAAGTATATGAAAGAGACTTTAATAAAGATGCAAGGGTACAGGGCTCTCCTCTTGATATGCATGAAGATTCCGGGTTGGCAGCCATTCGTAAGGCAGAATTACTGGAGGAATTCAAAAAGACTTTCCGTCCTGGTGCAGACAGAACTCTGATCATGAATGAAAAGGCTGAAATTTTTTTTAACGATCATGAAACTAAGCCTGAAGAGGATTTTGGTCATGAGCATTTCCGTCCGGAAATAGATCGTGGTCCTTTAAGAAATATGCTGCTGGATTCTTTATATCCTGAAACAGTAGTCTGGGACAGTCATTTTCTATCGATGGAACCTAAGGGTGAAGGCTGGCTGATGCATTTTAAAAACGGAAGCTCAGCGTATGCAGATCTTGTCATTGCCGGGGATGGAGCCAATTCTAAAATCCGACCTTATCTCACTGATATTAAACCTGTTTATTCTGGAGTTATTATGCTGGAAGGCAATGTGTCCAAAGAGAATGCTCCTCAGATTGATTCTATAATAAAAGGTGGCAAAATAATGGCATTTGGAAATAACCAAAATATTCTGCTCGGTCAGAAAGGGAATGGAGATTTGGGATTTTATGCAAGCTTTAAAGCTGATGAAAACTGGGCAGCTACCAGTGGTCTTGATTTTTCTGATAATGCACAGATGCTGCAATGGTTTAATACAGAATATTCTGAATGGAGCTCTGTCTGGGAGGAACTTTTTAAAAATGCAAAAACACCTTTTATTCCTCGTTTGATTTACTATATGCCTTTGGATCAGACCTGGGAGTCTCAATCTAATTTAACACTGATAGGTGATGCAGCCCATGTAATGCCTCCATTTGCGGGAGAAGGTGCGAATATGGCCATGCTGGACGCTCTTGAGCTAAGTGAATATTTAACAGATAACCGTTACAATACTTTACAGGAAGCTATTTCCAGTTACGAACAGGTGATGCGAAAAAGAGCCGCTCTTGCCACGGAAGAATCTCTTGAAAATGGAGAACGGATGCATTCTGAAACCTCATTAAACACGATGCTTGACTTTTTTAATGGTCACCTGACGTAATTCGTCTGTCAAGTCCTAGATAATCAAAAGGCTGCCTTCTGGTGAAGACAGCCTTTTTTCCCTCTTGAAATAATTCTTTTTCTCTCCGCTTTTAGATCCTGATACGGAGATTCATTAGTGTCATTTATTTTTTGATTAATTTGGTGTTGTAAGTATTTTTCTCATCTTTTATGGTAACCACATACATTCCTTTTACCAGAGAAGCTACGTTGATTCTTCCTTCAATATTACCTTCCTGAACAAGTCTTCCGTCTGCACTGTAGATTTTGTAATCTGCTTTACCTTTAAGGTTTTTCACTTCTACAAATGTATCTGCAGGGTTAGGGTAAATAGATACTTCTGATGTTTTTGTGTCTACCGCTTCTCTCACAGCAAGCGTACCTGCTGTAATTTTTACCGGGAGATCCAAAATACCACCCGCCTGGCTTGCCAGTTCGCCACATGTATTAGCCAGAGCAGCCGTTGAAAACTTACCAATAATCCTCATCCTTAATAATTTATCTCCGGCATATGATGTAGCTGGAACAGTAAAGGTATGATCTCCAAAATTCACAAGTCCTTTCGGTGCTGCCCCTGATATACTGCTCACTCTCTCTGTACTTTCAAAAACTCCATTTCTGTTATAATCAATCCAAACAGAAACATTTTCATTTGCTGCAGCAAGTAAATTAACAACAGCAGGCTTTAGTGTATAAGAATTGCCCTGAACAAGATTAATTATTTTAGAAGTATCCTCACTTAAATCTATATATGACCTTGCAACGCCATTGAAATAATCCAGATTCGCTACTTTAGCAGATACAATTCCTGCATAATAAGGTGATCCTGAATTTAATATACAATAATCAGCTCCTGTTTTTAATCCCTTTGTTTTGAAAGTATAATTATTAGAAAAAGCTCCTGCAGCTGAATTAACTACGGCAGCCACCTGTACTTCATAGTCGGTTTCATCTTCCAGATTATTCAGTACAACTGAATTTGCCGGGCTTACCGCATTAGACCAGTTTACTGTTCCTGCTTTCCTGTAATTAATGGAATAAGTAGCTCCAGGAACACTGTTCCATGATACTCTTGCTGTTGTTTTGAAAACTTCGGTATCTATTGTAGCAATACCTGTAGGCGCTGAAGTAGACGATGTAGGAGCAGCACCTACATTAATAGCTGGTGATACTGCATAAAATACATTTCCAACCGCAGATACTCTCAGTTTTATCGCTCCGCTTAGATTCGCAGGCATTTGTGCGCTATAACTTCCTGTATTAGGAGCTGCCGCTACAAGATCCGTCCATGTAGTTCCGTTATTGGTGGTGTAGTCAATTTTTACACTTGCCACATTGTAAGGAGCTGCATTGGTATTAGCCATATCCCAATAAATAGTGTTTGCTGCATTATTGTACAATACTGATGATGCAGTAAGCCCATTGAATTTGAAAGGTCCGTCATTTCCTACAGTAACAGTGGTTGTAGAAGTGGAAACCATTGGACGCTGCGGATTTTGATCTCTTACCGTTACAGCATAGTTCAATACACGAGGAATGTAAGATACGGTTTCCCAATCCTGTTTATTGGTTAAAGCACCATTAACCACCGTTTCCAGTTTAGGAAAATATCTTCTTCCGTTTGGTGATCCGGGTAATGATCTTGTTAAAGCTCCTTTTGGATTATAGCCCCATCCGCTGTCTCCTGAAATTGTAGAAAATTCATCTGTACTGTCATTCTGTTCCCAGGTATAGTTTACAGGATCACTTTCTGCATCGGCAGCCGAAGCATCAAGATAATATGCTGTCCCTTTAGGAATATTGTAAGCCACCAAAGCATTAATAACCGGCGCTGTGTTATTATTGATGTCCAAAGACGTTCCGCAGTTAGTCTTATTTTCCAGGTTGGTTAATACCTGATCAATTGATTTGTAATGAAAATAGCCATCTGCATTAGCCTGTACATTATCATAGGTAATCCCCGCATACCCCATAATGGTAGTTCCTCCTCCAGGTTCTACATTGGCTCCTTTGTTGGCATCTGTAACGGAAGTATTTGAAAATGTGTGATTAGCACCCAATTGATGCCCCATTTCATGAGCAGCAGTAAAGTCAAACACTTCGCCTACAGGTACAGGACCTTGTGTAAATGCTGATCCTTTTTGTTTATCTGTGTTATTAGCAGGATCTGTACATACAATTCCAATTCCGCCTGCGTTTCCGCTTCTTTCTGCATTTTGATTAAGAACATGCCCTATGTCATAATTGGCATTTCCTACGACGGTAGTAAGGGTTTGCTGTAATTGCGTATTTAAATCGTTTGAATAGGGATCAGCAGCTGCATCAAGATAGATAAGATCCGGAAAGTTCTGAACAGTTAAGTGAGCACCGAAATCACGTTCAAAGACGCCATTTATACGGGTCATTGTATTATTCATTGCTGCTAAAATCACTCCTTTTTTTGCATCATCTGTTGCATTAGCCGGTGTTCCTGCCGCTGTCAGCTGATATTGGCTGTATTCTCCGGTAACGGACAATGCCATTCTGAAGTTTCTGTATTTTGTATTAGTAGGTCTGTTAGTAATTCCTACTCCCGAAAGCATATTTTTACCATTTGCCACCAATTTATTAATATCATTTAGATGATGTTCTCCTGTGTCGCATTTGAAACCAT
The DNA here is from genome assembly GCF_003663845.1 of Chryseobacterium sp. 7. Lineage (NCBI taxonomy): Bacteria > Pseudomonadati > Bacteroidota > Flavobacteriia > Flavobacteriales > Weeksellaceae > Chryseobacterium > Chryseobacterium sp. 7. The sequence continues at coordinate 1,754,357 of NZ_RCCA01000001.1, read as the reverse complement.
GTTCTCCGGTTTCATTAGATTTATAAAAGACACCATATGTCTGTTTATCTTTACTGATGGGCTCTATAAACTGAAATATACCATTTTTAATGATCATAGACTGCATATCATTCGGGGATATGCTGAATCTTAAGTATTTAGAAGGATCATCTATCCCTACTCCTACATACGATCCCAACTGATATTTTTCTACCAGCGATCTATCCATCACAGGATTACTGTACACGGAAAATTTCTCTATCTTTCCTTCTGCTGTTGGTAAAGAAATAACAACAGGTCTGGCATTTTTACCTGTTTCTTCAGCATTTTTAAGCAGGTCTCTCAGAGATTTCAGGTCTACTCTGTAAGACTGCTGTACTACCACACCTTCTCTTATCTGCGAAGATTTCTGGGAAACAGATTCCCATCTCTGAGCATTGAAAACGGTAAAACAAGATGCTAACGCGCAAACTAATAAAATTCTTTTTTTCATAAATTAATTTAAAGTTATTGTGGGAAGCCTGTTGAAATACTATCCAAAGTCCGTTTCACTTTCTGATTTTAAGCCATCTTAATAAGATTCAGACAAGCATTATCATAAATTCAACAAAACAAAACTTATCGTACAATATTCTCAACAGAACTCATTGCAAAACTTATATATTTTGAATAAAAAACAAAAAAAGATGATACTACACACGTACAACAAGCTCATAATTATTTAGATGTCAACATGTTACATTTTCAAATTACTTTTACCTTTTATCACACTTATTTCTAGAGATAAAAGGTCAATACAATTTTTCAATAAAAATCATAATTGAAAGTAATTTGAAAATCAAAATTAAAATTGATCCTTAAATAGTCTCAAATGAGATGCTTTATAAGAAATAAAATTGAAAAAATGAGACCGTTTATAGTTGCCAGCTCTTTTTTTCATCAATAAACCCACAAAATAACGCAAAAACACAAAACACTACATATCAGTTATTTAAAAGATAAAACACACCGTGTAGTACACATGTAGTACAACATTTTTTCTTGTTTCCGTTAAAAATTTTCATATTTGAGCCATAGACCACGAAAAAAATACAAGTGGTGAAAAGAGAATATTTCGAGTGCTGTCTGACCTGATGAATCAGACAGTTTTTTTTTGGAACTATTTCAGCGTATCGAAAAAAAGATAGATGTCTGTTTCGCTGGGAATATTCAGTTTTTTTCTGATTCTGTATTTTTTCTGCTGAACACTCCTGTGCTGAACCAAAGTATAATTTGCAATTTCTTTGGACGTAAAATGCAGTTTCAGCATGGCACAAAAAACCAATTCGGAATTTTCAAGGCCAGGATTAATGGTCAGAAGCTGATCTATAAATTCAGGATAAGCTTCTTTAAAACGATCCAGAAATTCGGGATCATTCTTTTTACCCAGCTCTATGATCTCTTCCTGCTTGTTGTCATTCATCCTTATTTTCAGATCTTCGGCTTCCAAGGTAAGCACCTTTTTTCTTTTCCCCAAAGCACGGATAATTCTCCACGCATATAACCCTAATAAAGAAAGACCTGCCAGTGATAAAAGGACAATCCAGTATATTTTACTTTTATGCTCATCTGCATCTTTTTGAGCACCTGTAATAAAGGCTTCCATATCCTGATTAATAGTGGCCAGTAAAGAACTATTGGTTTTATAATAAGCATCGGTATATGCTTTCAGATAAAGGTATGCTTTTTCTTTATCACCTGTACGTTCATATAATACCCTGAGATCGTTATAGATATACTTACCATAATAAGCATAGACGCGTTTTGTTTTCTCATTGATTTTCAGGGCCTTTTTAAGAGCCTCTTCAGCTTTGCCATATTCTTTATAGGTAAGATAATACTCGCCCATAATGGTATTGGCATACAAAGCAATCCCATCTTCTTTCCCTCTTGCATTGGCTTTATTATAAGCAACCGTTACATATTTATAAGCCGAATCTTTATCTTTATGCATATAGACATAATCTCCTATGGCGCAATCCGTTAAACCTGAATTATCTAATTTTTTTGCTTTATGGAAATATTCTAGTGCTTTCTCGTAGTTCTTTTTTTGGATAAAATAAATAGCCTGTCTGAAATAAATACTAAAAAGTAAATCATTTTTAAGTTCTGAAACACCACTTTTCTGTATAAAGCCCATTGCTTCATTATTATATTGAAAAGCTTTATCTACTCTTTTGAGCTCTACATTGAAACGGCCATACACATTATAAAATCTTGCCTTATGGATATTATCTTCCGAGTTATCAAGTATTTCTTTTGCGTTATCAAAAAGAATTTGTGATTTCTGAAAGTTTTCTAGTGAAATATTAAGTTCAGCCAGATTGATATAGCATAATGCTTTACCATCGGCATAATTCATTTTATCGGCCTGTTTGTAATATCTTTTATTAAGATTAATCAAAGAATCATATTCCCCGGCAATTCTGAATTTCTCATTCTGTCTCAGCAAAGAAACATCAAATTTCTGTTCAGCCTCCTTTTTTGAATGAGAATGGCAGGAAACTAAAATGATCAATAAAAAAGCAAGAAAAATACGTGTCATACGTTTCTTTATTTAAGCTAAATTTCTGTATAAACTATAATTAAAAAGCAATCTCTTAGAATGAATGCTAAGGTTTTTTTAATTTTCAATGGTTATTTCTGTTGAGATCAATCATAAAATCTTTTCATAAAACAGAATCTGAGTGCTTTTATTGTGATGGGATTCTTTATTCGGTTAAATTTTCAAAAAAGTCATAAATATCTGTTTCTCCGGGAATATTCAGTCTTTTTCTGATCCTGTATTTCTTCTGCTGAACAGATCTGTGCTGTACAAAAGTATAGTCTGCAATTTCTTTGGATGAAAAACGCAGTTTCAGCATAGCGCAGAATGTAAGTTCAGAATTTTCAAGATCGGGATTGATCTCCAGAAGTGCTTTTATAAATTCGGGATACAGCTCTTTAAATTTTAATAGAAAAGAAGAATCATTTCGTTTGGCAAGGTCTGTAATTTCTTCCAGCTGCTTCGTCTGAACACGGTTTTTCAATGCATCAGTCTGCTCTTTCAGCGTATTTTTCTTCTGTTTCAATCTATTGATCATCTTTCGGACATATATACCTGAAACAGTAAGAACCGTTATGGATAGGGCAATAAATAATGGAAGATCATTCTTATGCCAGTCAGATTCCTGCTTGACTTCCAAAATAAAATCTTCGGTAGCTTTATTCATGGTGGCAAATCGTTCAGCATCAGACTTTCCTTCTTCTTCCATATATTTCTTCAGATAAAAGTAAGCCTTCCCACCGTCATTTTTCTTCTTATACAGCTCTGCCAATGCTTTGTAGACGTCTTTTATATGTGAAGAATAGGTATGTCTTGTTTTAATATTAATTTCAAGCGCTTTTTTAAGGGCTTTTTCTGCTTCATCACGATTATCAACCTCGTTATAATAATATCCCATGGTATAGTACACCCAGAGAGATTCTACATCTGTTGTTTTTTGGTTTACCATTTTTTCATCTGCTTTCGCGATGTATATTCCGGCAGAATCGGGCTTATGGTTAAATAAATAGTATTGTGCCACCATACAGTTCGTATAGGCTGAGTTTTCCAGCGTATTTCCCTTCTTAAAACATTTTAAAGAAGTTCCCATCCATCCTTTCCAGGCATAATAAATTCCTCGGTTTACATAAAGTCTTGGAAGAAGCCTCTGAGCAAGTTTTGATTTTTTTGCCTGTTTTAAAAACTGAAATGCTTTATTATTGCATTCTAAAGCCTTGTCATTGAGTTTAAGATGCGAATAATACAGGCTGTAATCATCATAGAAGGTAGCTTTATGATAGGCATTGTCCGAATGTTCCAGATCTTTTTCTGCTTTATTGAAAAAACAACGGGCTTTTTCGTAGTTTCCTGCCGAAACATTCACTCCGGCCATATTCAGGTAACACAGCCCTTTTCCTTCTCTATACTTCATTTTAGCAGCCTTTTTCAGGAATGCAATATTGAGGCGGACGAAAGCTTCATATTCACCGGATAACTGAAGATCAGAACTTTGGGTTAACAAAGAAACATCGAAATTCTCTTTTTCTTTTTCTTTATCATGAGAATTCTGGCTGCAGGAAAGCATACCGAAAAATAATCCCATACAGATTGTACAGACTATTATTTTCCTGATGCGTTTCTTTTTATCCTTAAAATCGATCCAATTTTTTTCTCTCATCACCACAGCTTTTCCCTATATATTCTAAGCATACTTCATTGAAATATGCTTAGAATTTTCTACTGTTATTCTATTATTTTTCCCCAATATGTGTTATAAATATACATAATATATCATGCTTATTATGAAATAAGCAGTTTATTTTGCAAAAATATAACATTTAAATAAAGTAATACGATTCCCCCTTAAACAGGCACTTTTTATTATTCCGGAATGTTTTATGCAGGATTTTCCGATCAAAAAAATGAATGTTTTGTTTATAATAAGACTATCTGAAATGAAATTTGTTACAAATATTTTAAGTACTAAAAATTCTTACCAATTATTTCAACTAAACAAATCCTATATACTAAATTTATAGTGAAAATAATTCTAACATTTTAATCTAAAAATTAATAAAAAGAATAAATTAGTAATACATCATGAATATTAATTATAGGAAAATTTTTCCTGAAGAAAGTAAAATATATAGAACTATCCGGCTGGAAAGTCTGGAAAAATTTCCTGAATCATTTGGAACCCATTATCAGGAAGCTTTAAAAATTGACAAATTCCGAATGGAAAATGATATTGAGCAGCAAACCGCCGAAAGATTTGTATTAGGAGCCTTTGATAATAAAAAGCTTATTGGAATTTGTGCCTTTGTGAAAGAGAAAAATACTATAGGAGCTATTTATCAGATGTATGTAAAAAAAGAATATCAGGGGCAAAATATTGGCTTGAAGCTCATTGAAGCTGTTATTGACGAAGCCCATCAACAATTTCCTGGCATTGAAATTCATCTGGAAGTTACTCCTGGAAATGAAAAGGCTTACAAATTGTACAAAAAGGCAGGATTTGAAGAAATAAAAAATCCTTCTCACGAAGAGCTGAATAAATTCATCATGATGAAATACATGACTGAATAAAAGCGGATAAAATACAATAAAAAAAGCTTCAACAGATGTTGAAGCTTTTTGTGACCCGGCTGGGATTCGAACCCAGGACCCATACATTAAAAGTGTATTGCTCTACCAGCTGAGCTACCGAGTCGGCCGCTTACTTTTTCAAGTAAATCCCTTTGTTTAAGGGACTGCAAAGATAGAAACTTTTTCTTTATTTACAATAGTTTACTGAGATTTTACAATCTGGAAAACCCTAACTTTTACAAAATCAGAGAGAAAAATTTTTCACATTGGAGCAAGCTCAGTGATTTGGATTTTGAATATTGTAAAAATGAATACAAACCCCTACTCTTATTACTTAAAATCATCTCTACCAGACAAAAATTTTCTTTCCTTAAATTTTTTTATATTAATTTTCAGAGCAATAATTTGTTTTTTTCAAATAAATTCACTATATTAAGACATGAAAAAAAATGAACGTCAGGACAATATAACCCATGCTGGCAAAGTTAACGAACGAGTAAAAGCACTGGAAGTCCTTGAAAAAGCAAAAAAAGTACAGGGAAAAATTACATTTCTCCGTCAGGGAGTTGGGAAAAATTTTAAACCGAAAAACGAAGAATAAAAGATATTCTTGAATTTCAATTGAGAACGAGTAAAATCAAGATGGTCCGTCAATTCAACTATATTAATCGGCCATTTTTGAAGCATTATAGTAAAAACTATAAACAAAAAACCTGCAAATTATAATTTTGCAGGTTTTTTTAATACTTTTTTGATGCTTTGAAAAGTTTTATTTTCACATCTTTCAAATAGTGACCCGGCTGGGATTCGAACCCAGGACCCATACATTAAAAGTGTATTGCTCTACCAGCTGAGCTACCGAGTCGGCCACTTACTTTTTTAAGTAAATCCCTTTGTTTAAGGGACTGCAAAGATAGGAAAACCCTCATCAAATCCAAATTTTTCCGGGCTTTTTTATGATAAAATTTGAGCTTAAAAAGTCAAACACCTGTTTATAAATTAATTACGTTTGTTATTTTTTTCAATAAAAAATACAGAATCAATGGCTACACAATTAAAAATAAAATTTACGTCAATTCTTACGGTTGACGTAAATTTTTAAATCAATCTGTTTTTCTGTTTTAAGCTAAGCTTTCAGATTCTCTGTTCTGATATTCAAAAATATTGATAATGGTATCCATTGTTTCCTTGCCAAGATGTTTTCCCACCAGATATAATGCAGCATCAATTCCGGCAGTAATTCCTGCTGTCGTTATCAGCTGTTCCTGATCCACATAACGGACATTTCTGATTACGTTAGCCTCAGGATTATGCTGTTCCAAAGCATCTAACAACATACTATGTGTTGTAATATCTCTATTGGCCAATATACAGGTTCCGGATAAAAGCATACTTCCTGTACATATTGTAAATACAGCAGTTCCGGTATCATAATGAGTTTTAATCCATTCCAGGACTGTTTCCTGAAAGTCTTTATCCTGAATATACTTCATAATGTGCTCCGGACTGGCTCCTGGAACAACAATCATATCCGGTTTAGGGCACGTATGGATATCATAAGTAGGAATGATGGCCATTGTATCGGCTTCCATGTAGATAGGCTCTTTTATCTTTCCGACTGTAAAGCAATGACAGGAGTTTGGATGGATGACATTTGCTTTTACAAAAACATCCAAAGGACCATTTAAATCAAGGGCTTCTACCTGATCATAGATTAAAAATGCGATATTCATTGTTTTAGTGTTTTGAAATTGTTTCATAATGCTGTTATTTTTAAGATTATTATTTTTGAACAAAGGCATGGGACTTCCCTACTGCTCATTGAGGATGATCAGTTTTATTTTAAATCAATAAGAAAAAAACAGTTATTCTGTAGTTTTGAATGCTTTCCGGTATTGTGCCGGAGAAAGTGAAATATTTTTAAGAAATATTCTTCGAAGCGAAACTGAACTGCTGAAACCACATTTATCAGCAATCATATCCACGCTCATATCGGTGTATTCCAACATGTTTTTAGCTTGATCAAGTCTCATTTTTTCAAGAAACTTTCCTGGAGTCATTCCTGATTCTTTTACAAATACTCTGGAAAAATTGCGGGTACTCATATTCAGTGAATCAGCCATATACTCTACTGTTATTATTTCACCCAGCTTATCTTTCAACAGATCCCGGACATCTTTTGTAAAAGGTGACATTACTTCATATTCCGGCAGAACATTTCCAAACTGTGACTGTATTCCGGATCTTTTTAAATGCAGTACAAGATGGCGGGCAACTTCTGTGGCCAACGGTTTTCCAAAGTCCTCTTCCAAAAGAGCCAGTGCAAGATCCATCCCCGAAGAAACGCCTCCTGAAGTATAGACAGGTTTGTCACAAATAAAAAAAGGATTGACATTCACCTCCAGCTTTGGATAAGATTTCTGCAGTGTATCTGCAAATTTCCAATGCGTTGTTACCTGTTTGCCATCCAGCAGACCTGCTTTGGCCAGAACAAATGCACCTACACAAACGGACCCTAAACGTCTTACTTCCGGCTTTACATTCCGGAGGTAATGATAAAGATCGGGGCTGATCTTATCTAATACACACAAGGTTGTCCCTGCCACCAGCAAAGTATCTACAGGAAAATCAATATCATAAATGTTATGGCTGCAAGACAATGACATTCCTGAACTGGAACAGATGACCTTCTCCGAAGTTCCGGAGACCAGATAAACACGGTAACCACCATCATGACTATGACTGCTCAAAAATCGGTTGGCAGCTGTAAAAACATCCAAGGGGCCTGCAATATCAAGCAGCTGTACTTGTGGCAATGCCAGAAGCACTATGTTTTTCACTCCAGCAGATTGTCCTTCTTTCTTCATATCTCGTTCTGTATGAATACAAATGTAAAGAGAAAGCATTTTGTCTGCAATGACAAAAAACATACGATTTCGGCCAAAATAAGAGATTCAAACCCAAAAAGAGGCTGCCTTGTAAATAAGACAGCCTCAGCACTCTACTATAAAACTAGCTAACAAGCTATATTTTTTGGTTGATTAAAAATTTAAATATCCCTTTATGCAGGTGATAATCTGCGGGATTTCAAATAAAGGGCGGTACGGTTCAGATAAGGAAAAATTAAGATCAACAGCAATGAAGCAGCAAGAAGCCAAACCATCATTTCGTAATAATCCATGGCAAAACGGACATGATCCTGAACATTCATTCTTCCGACCAATAGCTTATTAGCCGCTTTTGCAGCCTTACCTTCGGGCATTCCTCCCGCAACAAGTTTAGCCGTCTGCTGGTGAAGAAAAATTTTGACAGCAGGATCCAGAGCACTTAAATGATCCTGAAAAGCATTATAATGACGGCTTTTTTCAAACAGTTCAAAAAAGTTGATCAGAGCGATGCTTACACAAAATCCAAGATACCGGATTGCTAAAGCCGTTGCCGCAGCAGAAGGACCAATTGTAGCAGGAACGGACGAAATAATAAAAATAATGGTAGGAACCATAATCAATCCCACTCCCAATCCCTGAAGGAATAATGGAATGTAATAATTAAACTCATTTGCCTGAACATCAAAAGAATAATACATTAATCCATGAAAGATCAAAAGCATCAGAAAGCCAGGAACCCAAATAAACCGTATATTTTTCTTTTGCAAAACCATACAGCACGCAATAATGACTCCAGTAACCAACCCTGCCAGATTAAAAATATTGATATGAGAAATATGAAACGGATCTAAATGCAGTTCCGCAGTAAAGTAAGTATTGACAATCCCTGATGCAAACCTGCAGATATACATTACAAAAAGAATCAGTAAACCCACTTTAAAGTTTCGGTATCTGAAAACCCGCAGGTCAATATAGGGTCTTTTAATAGCCTGCTGGCGGAATATGGATATTCCTGTCAAAACCACAATACCGATTACACTTCCCAGAATCCGCTGATCTTCCAGCCAATAATATTCCTGACCAAAAATGGTAATATACCCTATCAGAACCAATATGGTACTGAACAGTCCGAAACTCTGCCAATCAAGTTTATAGAGATGAAACCTTGCATGTGTTCTGTAATTGCTCATCGCAAGAGTCAGGAAAATAAGTCCCGGAAGGTAAGAGAATATGGCGGTTTTATAAACAATATTAAAATTATAGGAATCTATGAGATCTGCGGTAATCAGGTTATTGAATGGCAAAGCACAGAGCAAGATTCCGAAGAACACAGAAAAACTGATCTCCCTTCCTCTTTCACTGCTCAACCTTGTAAAAATAAGGGTAAGTGAAAGGTTCACATTTCCTGCAAACAGCATTCCCTGTACAAAACGAACCGGAAACAGGATATACACTTCACGGGTGAAATAACAGATCAAACAAGCCAGAATCTGCAATGTGGTGAAAAGAAGAAAGTATTCTTTGGCGGCCAGAAAGCTGAAAAACCTTCTTTCCAGACTGTAAAACCCTACATATCCTGCATAAAACAATGCTACAGAAAACTGAATATCAGCCGGTTCACATCCATAATATCCCGCTGCCGCATTTACATTCGCCAAGGGAAGAAAAAAGATGATGATTCCCGGAAGTGTCATTGAAAAAAGAATAATCTTCACCAGCCATTCCGGAGCCCATTTTTTAAAATATGGCATTTGTCTTTTAACCATTGGAATGCTTTTTATCAGCATATACATTCACGTTCATTCCTACTTTCAGAATATCAATATCTTTTCTTATTCCGTCTACTTTAATTCTTACAGGGATACGCTGTACAATTTTCACATAATTTCCGGTAGAATTATCAGGCGGAAGCAATGAAAAACTTGATCCTGTTGCGGGAGAAAGTGAGATTATCGTCCCTTTAAATTCTCTGTCCGGATACGAATCTGCAACAATTTTCACATGATCACCAATGTGCATATCTTTGATTTGGGTCTCTTTATAATTGGCCACTACCCATTTATCAGTTTCATTATTGACAATAAATGCCAGTGTTTCTCCGGCATCAATCATTTGCCCAACCTCAACGGTTCTGCGTCCCATTCTTCCGTTATAAGCTGCCGTTACAGCGGTATAGCTTACATCAAGCTTATGGCGGTCCAGTAAGGCTTCCAGTCTTGCAATTTCGGCTAAAACAACCGTTTTTTCAGCCTGAATATCTTTGATTTTAGACACAGAAGCTGCATAATTATCCTGTGAAGATTTATAATCGCTTTCATTTACATCCAGTGTTGCTTTTACGTCTTCAAGGCGTTGTTTGGTGGCAGATTCTTCATCGTAAAGCTTTTTATACCTGTTATAATCAAGCTGCTGTTTCCAGACTTTCGCTTTGCTGGCATCTACCTGAGCCATTGCTGCGGCGGCTTCTTTTTCTGTAGTTCCTGTAGTGCTTTCCAACACTCTCAATTGGGCACGGGCTTTCTGAATGGCTGCCTGAGTCTGCTTTTCCTGAAGAATATATTCACGGTTATCAATAATCAAAAGAGTATCTCCTTTTTTGACCTCCTGATTTTCTTCAAACTTTACCGCTACAATAAACCCTCCGGCTCTCGAAATAACCGGATTGACATATTCCTGAACCTGCGCATCATTAGTCTGCTCATAAGCATAGTAATTTTTGAGGGTAAAACCACCCCAAACGGCAAGTGCAGCTACAATCAGAACTGAAATCCATCCTGTTATCTTGGTGATTAATCTATCGGTGGGTGTATATTTTTTTTTCATGGTATTATAAAATGCCTGTGATGTTTTGTAATAAATAGTAATTGTTTTGAGCCATAATTTTGGCCGCTTCCAGTTCAAATTTCGTCTGAATCAGCTGTATATCAGCATCCAGCAGTTCTGTAATAAGAGAAGTCTGGCTGAAATAGGTATTTTTAATGATACGCGCATTCTCTTTGGCCTGAATGACATTCGCTTCTGCTACTTTTATCTGTTCAAGGGCTTCCTGGTATCTTAAATAAGCTTCTTTCACCTGCTGTCTTACCTGATCTTCCGTATTCTTGTGTGCCTCTTCTTCTTTTTCAAATTCCAGCTGTGCCGCTTTTAGTTTATTTGTATTATGATAAAGGGAAGAAATGGAAAATGAAGCCTTAATTCCTACAATTCCCAATGAGTACCAATAGGGATTATAGGGATAAAGGAAAATCTGTGGATTGGCATAATAAAATTCGCCATACATCCCAATTTTAGGGCGTACATTGGCTTTTACCTGCTTTACTTTCAGTTTACTCAATTCTGTCTGCTGTTCAGAGACATGATAGTTGAAAGAGTGATCCAGTGCCAGTTTCAGATATTCATTGTAGGTAGTGTTTTCATTCCACTGATTAATGGGTGCTTCGGGAATTATCACCTGGTCATCAGGGATTCCGAGAATTATATTCAGTTTTTGGGTAGCGATCAGAATATCATTTTCTATAGTAATGAGAGTCATTTTTCTTTTTGAAAGTTCCAGATCAATTCTTAAAACATCACTTTTTAAAACCACACCGTTTTTATAAAGAGACTGTATTTCTTTGAGTTGTGTCTTTTGATCTTCTATATCCTGTTTTATCAGATCTCTGAAAATTAAAGTTTTCTGGAGTTCAAGATAAAGCCCTGCCGTTTTGTAATGAATATCAGAAACTGACTGTTCCTTCTGAATATCCTTAATCTTTTGAAGCGTCTGGTTTTCTTTGATCTTAAGATTCAGCTTATTTCCGTTATAAATGTTCAGGTAAAAATCTGCGCCAGCCCTGTAAAGCGTATGGATCACTTCATGCTGTGTGGGTTTGGAAAAAATTCCGTTTTCATAGATAGGAATGTTGGATGCTTTTTCTACCGAACCTTTTACATCAATTTCCGGCAGACGCTCTCTTTTAGCATCTTTTACTTCGGCTTCGGCAATGTCTGCACTGATGGTATTGATTCTGATATGACGGCTGTTTTCTTCCGCTTTTTGCCACGCGTCTTTTAGGGAGAGACGTATGGTATCCTTTGCTGGACTGCCGGTTTGAGCTGATAGGGTGTAGGAAATTCCAACCATCAGCAATCCGGCGACATAAGTTTTCATTTGAATTTTTGAATTATTGCACTGCAAATTTATTGGTAATCCGTAAATTTTATTTATCTAAAATAGTCAACTTTTACATGATTCCGGCCAAATGATTATATTTGTATTTTATTTGAAACTTTAAACTTTTATGGGATTAATTGCCGCACTTCCAGACATTGATAAAGACGATAAAAGTGTATTTGTAATGCACGAAAAATCGGAAAAACTGATCCCTTTTCATAAACATACAAAGGGACAGCTGAGCTATGTAGAAGGAGGAATTGCGTATATTACGATCAATAACAGAACCTATGTGGTTCCTGCAAGACATTTCTTCTGGATTCCACAGGGGATGGAACATATTTTAGAGATCGGATATACCGCCACTGTCCTGAGATCGCTTTATTTTTATGCCCATGATGATTCCGCAGATCCTTTCTATAACCGGCTGGGAATTTATCCGGCATCAGAACTTCTGATTCAGATGATTAAGTATACTGAAATCTGGGATGAAAAGCATGTGACTGCAAGAGATGAAAATTTTGAATTTTTAGTGGCTTTAAAAAAGATACTTCCTAAAACTCATAAACAGCCATTGCCTATTATTCTTCCTGCCACCCATAATAAACAGATGATGAAAATTGTATCTTATCTGGAATGGAATATAGGAGAAAAACTAACCTTAGCCAGTGTAAGCAACAGATTTGGACTGAGTGAGCGCTCTCTTTCCCGACTTTTCAAAGCAGATATGGACATTTCTTTTCTCCAATATCTGAAAACATTAAGAATCATCAAAGCCATTGAATTGCTTTTAAATACAGACAAGCCTATCAATGAAATTGCTGATGATGTGGGCTACAGCTCTATCAGCGCCTTTAGTGATACTTTTCATGAATTTACGCAATCGAGGCCATCGGATTTGAGAAAGAGTAATAAAGCGACCCAAAACATGTTGGGATAGACAGCTTAGAAATGATCTTCATCAGATTTAAGAAAAAAATAAAAGACTAATTTATCTTTTATTAAAAATATCTTTCTATATTTGTCTCATAAAACCCAGTAAAATGTTTTCAAAAACCTGTGAATATGCTTTAAGAGCTTTGATCTATATTGCCCAGCAGTCTAAAAATGACAGCAGGGTCGGGATTAAAGACATCTCAAAAAGTATCCATTCACCGGAACATTTTATTGCTAAAATTTTACAGGATCTGAGCAGAAAAGGATTTGTACAATCAGCCAAAGGCCCTAATGGAGGTTTTTATATGGATCAGAAAAACCTGAATACTTCCATTGCTGATATTGTAAGAGAAATTGATGGAGATAAGCTTTTCATCGGGTGTGGTCTTGGGCTTGACCAATGTTCTGAAACACATCCGTGCCCGCTTCATGATCAGTTCAAAAGCATCAGACAGGATCTGCGAATCATGCTTGAAACTTCAAAAATTCAAATGTTTGTTGATAATCTGGACTTGCAGCTTACCCATTTGAAGGCTTAAAAAAAATTTAACTTAATAAAAGATAAAAAGATCTTTTAATATTAAATAAATTATCATGAAATTATATCTTAAAAATCCACTTGTACTAATGTTATTCTGTCTAATGACCGGAATGTTTATGACCATCAGCTTTCTGGAAACTCCATTGAAGTTTCAGGTTCCCGGGATTACTCTTCCAACAGCGCTAGGACTGGGAAAACTTATGTTTGGACTCTCTTCAAAAATACAATGGGGATTTCTTATTGCAATACTCGCTCTGATACTCATCAGCCGAAGAAATTATACGAAAATTGATTTTATAATTCTGGCTGTTTTATTTTTCCTGCTTGCTTTAGAGCATTTCTGGATGCTTCCTGTATTGGATTCTCGTGTCGACTTGCTTTCATCAGGAAAAATAGTATCTCCTACTCCATTGCACAACTATTTTATTTATGCTGAAACCGTAAAAGCATTGTTGCTTATCATAGCCATCACTTTACAATTCAAAAAAAGTACAGTTCAATAACAAGCACGATTCATTATGAAAACATTAATTATCAAAACTATAAACACATTAATTATAATCGCAATATTATTTTCATATTCCAAAACAGAAACCACTCCTATTCCACAACTGGAATCTTATTCTGCACAAAAAAATATTGAGCCACAACCAGTAGAAACAGCGCCGGAAGTTCCTGCTTCCACAGATGCATCGAAACACGAAGGATTGAAATTAATAGAAGGAACCGACTGCCTTACCTGCCATACAATAGATTCCAAATTAATAGGTCCTTCTTATCAGGAAGTTGCCGCAAAGTATACGGATGCGGATCTTGATATGCTGGCACAGAAAATCATTGACGGTGGTAAAGGCAATTGGGGAGAAATTCCCATGGCTCCTCATGAAGGATTAAGTAAAGAAAATGCCAAACAGATGGTAAAATATATTTTATCCCTCAAAAAATAATAAAAGACAAAAAAGTATTATATTATGAATACAAAAACAGACTTTATAGGCAATATGGTTGCTGAAGATTTCAGAACAGCCGCAATTTTTAAAAGACATGGTATTGATTTCTGCTGTAAAGGCGGAAGAACCATTGAGGAAGCATGCAGCAATAAGAAACTTGCTCCCGAAAAAATTTATGAAGAACTGGAAGCCCTTCCCAAAAATGAAGGTTCTGAAATAGATTTCAACAGCTGGCCGCTGGATCTTCTCACAGACTATATTGAGAAAACCCATCACCGTTACGTAGAAGAAAAAACGCCCGTTTTGCAGGCATTTCTTGATAAATTGTGCAAAGTACACGGAGGAAGACATCCCGAGCTGTTTGAAATCAATTCTTTATTTAATGAATCAGCACGCGATCTGGCTGCTCATATGAAAAAAGAAGAACTGATACTGTTCCCATTTGTAAAGAATATGGTAAAAGCTAAACTATCCGGCAGTGCCCTTCAAAAACCTCATTTCGGAACTGTAGAAAATCCGGTTCATATGATGGAACATGATCATACCATAGAAGGCGACCGTTTCAGAAGGATTGAAGAAATCACCAATGAATATCTTCCGCCGGCAGATGCCTGCAACACCTATAAAGTAGCTTTTGCCATGCTTAAGGATTTCGAAAATGATCTGCATAAACACATTCACCTTGAGAATAACATCCTTTTCCCAAAAGCCATCCGACTGGAGAGAGAATTTGCCGTTGAATCTTAAAATTTAATACAGAATGACACCTAAAAAACTTTGGATATGGCTTGCTGTAGTAATGATTGCTTCATTTGCTGTATTGATCTTCTATGGAACTGAAATTTACAGAAAAATACCACCAATTCCGGACAAAGTAGTAAGCACAGACAGAACCTTGATTGCAACCGCACAGGATATTAAAGACGGACAGAACGTCTGGCAGACTATTGGTGGACAAACGGTGGGAAGTATCTGGGGACACGGTGCCTGTATTGCTCCGGACTGGACAACAGATTACCTTCACCGCGAATCTGTTCTCCTGCTTAATGAACTGGCCAAAAAGGACGGGAAGATTTATAAAGATCTTCAGGATGAAGAACAGGCAAAATATAAGGTATTGCTGAAAAAAGAGCTCCGTACCAATACTTTTAACGAGAGTAAAAATGAAATTGTATTCTCTCTTGAAAGGACTGAAGTGCAGAAACAGCTTGCACAGTATTATTCAAAATTATTTATGAATGATAAATGATTCAAATCTGATCAAACTTATTTTATTAAAGGCAAAGTTTCATCTGTGATTCTTATAATTTTAAGAGAGTAAAGATGAGCGGCTTTGTCGCAGATTAAACTTTATGGTAATACATTCGCTTAAAAATGATCAATGAAATTGATCAAACCTCTTTGCTCCCTCAATATATAGAATCAAGCATTTAATTCTTTGCGTCTATAAAATAATATTCCACTTACATTAAAAAAGCCTTTAAATATTGAATTTAAAGGCTTTTATTTAAGATTTACTGCGTCACTTTCATTAGCACATTGGTAATTTCAACTTCTTTTTTTCTGGAATACGTGGAATCAAAAGGCTCCATCACATTGAATAAATACTGATAAAAAGGAGCGATCTGACGGACATTTTCAGCTTCTTTGGCTGCTTTTTCTTTGCCCATTTGCTGAAGTCCATTTATAAATACATTGAATTTCTTATCAATAGGCTCCATTGATTTTAAGAGATAAGCTCTTGCCTTTTCGTTCTCTCCCAAGGTTTTGTAACCATCCGTAACCGCTGAAACAACAAGTGCATATTCCATTGGTTTTGACCTCATCTGTCTTTTAGCCATTGCTTTAAATGAAGGAGCAAGGTTTTGGTAATAATCATATTCCTCAAATACCCCTTGCTTGAGTGTCCCTGCCAGCTGAAGACCTTTTTGTTCCTGTCCGGCAGCAATATATCCGGTTACCATGGCACTTAATGAACGCGGATCATTATATTTTTCCACAGGAATTTCTTTAGCTGCAAGATCCAGTAATTCTAATGCTTTAGCTTTCTGCCCGCTTACTACAAGCGCAGACACGGCTCTGCTAACAGACATTCTGTAACCAAGAATGTTAGATGTAGCCGTTTCATCATAATAAATACTCAGGTCTTTAAAATTCCCCCATCTGAAGTTTTTCACCACCTGATAAAGAGAATTGGCATCTACCCTTCCTTTGTCTCCATCAGGCTTCTGAGGAGTGTGAATGGGAACCAGCCTGTAGCTGAAACCGTCAAACTGAAGATATTCATCCAGATAAAAAATATTTTCGCTGTCGTACATTCCGCCTGAAGAGAAGTTGATGGAACGTTTCCAATCAAAATTCGCCAGCATATCCAACATAATCAGATTGTTTTTATAAAGTAAGCTCGCTTCATAATTAATCATGATCTGATCTACAGCGTTAGGAAGATCAGCTTTAGTAATAATTCCAGATTTCACGGCATTTTCTTTATTTACAGGAAGAATAAATTTGCTCACCGGAAGAATATTGTATTTTTCATAATTTTCCCCAACGTACATTTTCAGCAACTCGTCTTTCTCGGATGATTTTAATTTCAGGAATTTCATAGCCTCTTTTAAAGTAAGTGAATCCTGAGTCAGGTATTTTCTGAATTCCTGAAAAGCAGTGTCCGGTGCTCCCTGCTCTTTCAACATTTGGAAAATCTTTTCCCAATCCTGTTTTGTCATCAGATATACGGCGTCATTCGCTCCGTCTCTGTATTCTTCATGAGTCAGTTCACTTGGAATTCCCATGGCATTGTAGGTTCTTCTTTTCACCTGATCAATATTCCAGGGCGTGCCTAAAAGTGTAAAGTTGACCGTTTTCACATCATCCCTGAATCTTTCCGTCTCCTGAATAGCCCACACCGGAAAAGTATCATTATCACCATAAATAAACATGATATCATTTTTAGGCAGCGAACGTAAGAACGAATAGGCGTAATCACGGGCTGCCGTCTTTTTGCTTCTGTCGTGCGAGGTATAATTCTGAAACCCCATCATAAAAGGAATTCCTAATAATATGATCCCAAGAATACTATTAGCTGCATTGGATTTAACCTTAGACTGAATCAGCCAGAGAAGTGCACCTGCTCCCAAACCAATCCAAATGGCAAAGGCATAAAATGAACCTACCATGGCATAATCTCTTTCTCTTACTTCAAACGGTTTTACTCCGGTATAAAAAACAATTCCCATACTGGTCAGAATAAACAGCGAAAGCATGGCATAAAACCTTCCAAAATCTCTGTTGAGCTGGAAAAAGAAACCAATCAGACCTAAAATCAATGGCAAAAAGAAAAACTTTACGGTACTTTCATTTTTAAACTTGGCGGGCATATGATCCTGATCTCCCAATAACGCGTTATCAATAAAAGAAAATCCTGAGATCCAGTTACCGTTTGTATTTTCCATATGTCCCTGAAGATCATTTTGTCTCCCTACAAAGTTCCACATCAGATATCTTACAAAATAATATCCGGTTTGAAAGGAGAAAAAATAATCCATATTCTGAGCTAAGGAAGGGCGTTTTACCTTGATAATATCATATGGCTTTACCTTCAGATAATCTTCTGCAGTGATGGAATCGCCTTCATATTTTGCTCTCAGCTCTTCGAAAATCCTTTTAGCTTCCGGATTGTTTGCTGCTTCTTGATTATCATCATTAAAGGTAAAATCAGGAGCTCCGTATAAAGCAATATAATTCGCCATTACTTCTTTATCTTCATTGAACATCCTCGGCATGAAGCTGATATGAGATTTATTAAATACATAATTGAATCTTTCTCCGGCTTTTCTGTAAGTACCTGTTTTTTCATCTTTTTCGTAAATATCTCCGGTGATGTCTTTTTTGTAATTCCCATTTTCATCCTTTTCCAAACCGTTACTGTCGAGGAATGCGGTGTAGTTCTGTCCGTAAATGGTAGGCCAGTCGCCATACTGTACTCTGTTATAATAATCTCTCATTCCGATAGCTGTATCCGGATCATTCAGATTCATCGGGGGATTGGCATTCGCTCTGATCGGAATCACCAGCCAGCATGAAAATCCAATGATCATATAAACAAGGGATAAAACTATGGTCTCATACACCTTTCTTTTGGTTTTTCGGGAATATTTAATTAAAAGATAACTGATTATGGACATCAGAATAAATGCGACAATTGTCCCTGAGTGGAAAGGAAGCCCCAATCCGTTCACAAAGAAAATTTCAAGCTTCCCGAACAGTGTCATAATCAATGGAAAAATAAGTTTGAATACGAAGGCAAGAATTCCCAGTGTAATCAAATTCGCAATCATAAAGCTTTTCCAGGAAAAAGTATAATTCCGGGCATAATAAACAAGACATATCGCCGGAATAGCCAGCATACACATCATGTGTACTCCAACAGAAAGCCCTATAATGAAGAAAATAAGAATAATCCATCTTTCGCTGTCAGCTGCTTTATATTCGTTCTCCCATTTGGTGATCAGCCATACCAGCAACGCAATAAACATAGAAGCCATTGCATACACTTCTCCTTCTACCGCTGAAAACCAAAATGTATCTGAAAATGTAAAGCATAAAGCACCGATTACGCCCGCAAAAAGAATCGAGATTTCCTGATGTTTTGTAATTTCGTCAAAATCTTTATGTAAAAGTCTTCTTAAAAAATGGGTAATCGTCCAGAATAGAAACAAAATCGTAAAAGCACTGAATAATGCAGACATAGCATTGATCACAATAGAATAATTTTCAGCATTTCCTAAAGCAAAAATACTCGCTACCGCTCCCGTTATCTGAAATAAAGCAGCTCCCGGAGCATGGGTAACCTCCAGTTTTGCGGCGGAAGAAATGTATTCTCCACAATCCCAAAAACTTAATGAGTGTTCTATTGTTGACAGATAGGTAATAAGTGCAACAGCGAAAAGGAACCATCCCACTATGGTGTTCCATTTTTTAAAAGACCAGTTTTTCATATACTATTTTCCAATATGTATATGACAACTGACGAAAAGGTTTTATTACATTTAACTCAGTATTTTTTAAACCACAAAAGTCACAAAAGTTCTAACCTAATTTAATTAAGTTAAAATAATATCGTAAAAAGTTCATATAAGTAAGAAATCGAAGCTTTATATAAGCTTAAGTGTATTTTAATATGCAAAGTTGGGAGTTTAGAAATAGCTTCAAAAACTTTTGTGACTTTTGTGGTTAAAAAAGTATTTGTTTCTTACATGGTAATTTCAATACGTATTATTCAGCCCTCCGTCCAGAGGAATGCTTGTTCCTGTAAGATAATTTGAATATTCTGAAGCCAGAAAAGCAACCAAATGACCATATTCTTCCGGCTGTCCGAATCTTTTCATCGGAATTTTATTTTCCCTCGTCTTTTTTATTTCTTCTTCCGAAGCACCACTTTGCTGAGCTTCATGAGCTACCAGTTTTTGAATTCGTTCCGTATCAAAATATCCTGTTAAAACATTATTTACCGTGATATTATGCTGTGCAATTTCATTGGAAAGTGTCTTTGCCCACGCAATTACTGCAGAACGGATAGAATTGGACAAAGCCAGATTTCCAATAGGTTCTTTTACCGACAAAGAAGAAACATTAATGATACGTCCACTTTTCTGCTGGATCATATGAGGTAAAACCAATAACGTTGTTTCGCAAACGGTTTTAAAAAGAAGATCAAATGCTGTTTGATAATCATCCGTTTGTTTGTCTACTGCTAAACCTGGTTCCGGACCATTGGTATTATTGACCAGAATATCAATTGAATGCTTACTCAAATATTCGGCTATAATTTTTCTATAGCTTTGAAAATCCGAAAAATCTGCTACCAGATAATCGTGTTTCTGATCAGGATTGATAATTGGCAGTGCAGAAACGAAATCTTTAAGTTTTGTTTCATTACGGGCCATAACGGTAACATTGGCTCCACATTTTGCCAGTTCAATGGCAATTCCGGCACCTATTCCCTGTGTAGCACCCCCTATTAAAGCATTTTTTGAAAAAAGCTGAATATTCATCTTAATAATGATTATGAATTGATCTAATAAATGTATGAAAAGCTTTAGTTTAAAAAAAATCCGGAAACAACTTATTTAATACAATAAAACACCAGCATAAGCCAGTGCTTTAGTATTTGTGTTATTAGAATCTTCCTTGGATAATTATTTTTTGGGGAACATTAAAAAGATTAATCTCCAATTCGGAAGACCAGTACCTGGGTAGAGGTTGCAGAAAGATTCATTCCTGCGCCTGAACAGTTACCTGACTGCCCTCTTCCCAATGCGATCGTCCAGTTTCTGTTGGCTGGAACTGTAGTCGCATAGGTAATTGTTCCTCCATGATTGGAAAGGGCTCCCTCCGAATGGGCTCCTGTATTGTGGATTCTTGAAGTTCCGGCATTCAGGGGAAAATCTACAAAATAAGAACTGACTGTACATCCTGTAGCATTATGTGTTGCTTCATAAACAAATGTGATCTGATAAGTACCTGCCGGAAAAGTTATGGTACTTGTCCCCGCATTATAGGTAAGCCCCGGAATAGAATTTTTTATAATAGTCATAGGTACTACCTGCGATCCTCCAGATCCCTGTGCCTGCAAAAAATTGGTCTGTGCAGTTTCCAAACGGAAAACCGCTGGGCTAGGAATGGATAATGCACCTAACGTACCAATATTTTTTACAACGCCGTTAGCATCAATGACCAGCAGAGGATCTGTTGCACTGTTTCCAGACCCTACCCCCTGCAGACGCAATGGGTCTGTCCCATTGATATGGAGCTTATTGGTGGGAACTGTAGTTCCTATTCCCATATTTCCTCCAACAGTAACAGCTACATCATTAGCTTGTTGTGCTACTGATGGAATCCCAGTAGCTGGATTGTCTTTTGCACCATCAATATTAAATACTCCCTGTGGATTAGTTGTGTTAATACCTACCTGCGCACTCAAAGAAATAAAATTGCTTGTCAAAAGAAGTAAAAAAAAGTAGACGAGTTTACGTTTCATAATAGATTCTTTTTTTAGTTAATATTTAAATACTTTTCTGAAAGATGAAAGTAGAGTTATTTAATTAAAATTATAAATTCAATTAAAATAATCACTTTCTGCTAAATCAAATATAACAAAAATCACACAAAAGTGAAACATATTTAACAATAAAAATCATTCATATACAGACAAAAATACCCAATTACGAATACATTATTTGTTAAAATCTATTAAGCATGGCACTTTAAAGAATATTAAAAAATATAATCACATCAATACATAAATGATATTTTATAAAATTAAGAATAGAATCATTTATTTTTTAATAAAAACTCAATATCAGTAATGAGATATCAGAACGGAAAGTTAACTGCATGAAAAAACCTTCAAAGATCATTTGAAGGCCTGTTTTAAATTTTGTTTGTGATTTACTTCACTACGGTAGCTTCAAGTTCAACCTTTAAGGTTTCAAATAAGCCATTTACTTCAAGCATTGTTACCGCCTGCTGAATCTTATGCTTGGCAATCCATTCCTGAAGAATAGGAAAATGAGGCCAAAGTTCTTCAGTAGAGGTTGTATAAATATTTAATCTTACAATGCCTTCACATTCATATCCTGCTGAGTAGATCACTTCTTCCAGATTGGCAATGGCCTGCTCCAACTGAGATTTCATATCCTTATCACTGGATGTGCCGTCAGGATCAATTGCAGCCTGTCCTGAGCAGTATAGGGTACTTTCAACGTTTTTAACTTCTACAGCCTGAGAATAGCTTCTCTCATTCTGCCATTTCCATGGATTAACTGTTCTTTTTTCCATTGTATTGAATTTGTTATTACCATGCAAAATTGCAGAACAGATACTGCAGATTCATGTGATGCGGATCACGATTATGATGTGAGCGCCATCACAATTTATAACGGTAAGCGGCTTAAAGTTTCCCTGGATACGCCTAAATAAGCAGCCAAAAGAGATTTGGGAACCCGTTGAACCAAAGAAGGATATTTTTTTAAAAGCTGATCATAGCGTTCTTTTATTCCGGTTGTCATCATGGAAATGGTACGCTGCTGGGCAGTAATAAATCCCATGTAGGCTTTTTCAAGGAAGAAATGTTCCAGTTTAGGAATCTGAGAACAGAGTTTTTTATAATCATCCAGCTTAAGGCATAGCACTTCTGTATCTTCCAGGCATTCCAGCGACATTGTTGCTGTATTTTGCTGATAGTAAGCAGGAAAATCTGTCTCCCACCAGTCTTCCATAGCAAAACCGATAATATGTTCTTTTCCCGTTTCGTCTGTATATACCAATTTCAGAAGACCTTTCAGTACAAAATAATTGTAAGGAACCGCTTCTCTTTCCTGTATTAAAAACTGGTGCTTTTTATATTTTTTATAGGCAAAACAGGATGATATGAATTCAAATTCATCATCGTTAAGTGGAATTATTTTTTCGATGTGGGCTCTCAGCTGATCCGGCATGCTTTGTTTTTATGATATAAAAGTACAATTTAAACCGCTAAAGTTTTTGTTTCAGCAGTTCATCAATCTGTTTATAAAATGAATCTTTGCTATAATCTGCCAATCCTTTATGGTGTAAACGGATCTCCCCATTTTTATCCAATACCACTGTTGTGGGTAAAGATCCATTATAAATTGTATCCGGAATATTACCTGCCGGAACCCAAAAAGGAACCGTAAAGCCTTTTTCTTTTAAATAAGATTTTCCAAGTTCTGGATTATCATCAAGATTGATGGTAAGAAATACGATGTCCGGATTGTTCTTGTACCGAGCATACAATTCCTGAACTGACGGAAATTCTGCACGGCAGGGAGGGCACCATGATGCCCAAAAATTAATGAAAACGACTTTATTCTGTAAATCTGATAAATTAATAACCGTTCCATCTTCATTTTTCAGGGTAAAACCAGCATAGGAAGCTTTCGCAAGAATATTTTTCGTTTCATTTGAATCAGATATACTGGAATTGAGAATTCCTGTGGAGGCAACCTGTCTCATCAGCCAGGCTTTTGCATCTTTATTCACCAGTACAATGATAAACAATACAGTCAGTATTGCAGTGGAGGCATTTTTCCTTAGCCAGACTTTCAGATTTTCCATATTCTTCCGCTTAATTCTGAGCCAATATAAGGTTAATATTCCCAAAATGATGGTCTCTAATACAAAAAGCCTCTAAATCCTAAGATTTAAAGACTTTCCTCTTCATTTATTTCAAGTTATTATCATGGTAAAATTTTTAAAAATCAAATTTTATTAAACAGTTTCTTTCTGAACATAAAAAGCAGTGAGCTGAAAAATGTCAGATACGCAATATTGAATATTGCTCCCCCAACCCATCCGGAATAAGGAAGCGGCAAAAGGCTTTTTATAGGAATGATAAACAAAGTCAGTACAAATGGAGTCAGCAGAGCCATCCATCTTGGCAGCAGCGTTTTATTCAAAAGGATGCTGGTTGCAAAAGAAATCCATCCGACTGCCAGTACGCCAATAGCTGTTCCCCAGGCAATATTCAGCATTTTCATAAAACCTCTTGCCGTCTCCAGAAGATAAGGATGAGAAGAAGAATCTGTATGGTAAACCGCTTTATAAATCTCTCCAACATAGAAAAATCCGGCATGACCTAAAGGTGATAAAACAGCACCTGCCAGTAAGACCCAATACACAAAAACTGCATACCATTTTTGGGTATCTTTAAAAAACTGATAGACCAGCCATGTAGCAGGAAGCAGCAAAGGACCTGTGAGAGCCCCTATCAGTGCGCCAAACATCAATCTTGAGGTAGAACCTTCCAACATTAAAGTCGCAAATTCTACATTCACCTGATCAGCATAAGTCTTTGAGAACATTGGATACTCTGAAGGGTTCGGATCAAATCCTGCAACATAAATATCACCAATGATCCAACATATCGACACCGTTATTGCAGCTGCGAATGACCAGTTTATTTTGTCTGAAAATTTCATAATTTATATATAATTAATGGATTAGCAATTTTTATATTATTAATAATGAATTGTGAAAATCATTTTTTTATTATTAAGAATAATTCTAAATAATAGTTACCTTTGTGCAAAACTACCCTAAATATTCTTCAGGACGGGTACGCAAAACGGAATAAAAACTCCGCCAAACGGAAATTCTAAAATGAAGCATAATGACATTAAGACTGTATGATGGAAATATTGGAAATATATTGATGGAAAGAAATTATTCTGGTCCTTATTTCTTTAATGACGGAGATCTTCAGGAATGCATCACGCAGCTCTATCCTCCCTATGGAAATGGTTTTTATCATGAAATAAGTTTTGCCAATGTTCATATCAGTTTCGGGAATATTTCATTGTCCAATCGGCTTGAATTGTATCTTGAAAGTGATTTTGATTCGGTAGAAATGCATTTTACATTAAAGGGAAAGAGTAAAGCCATTTCAGGAAACTTCCAGAAAACTGTAGAGTTCGACAGTTATCAGCATAATATTATTTATGCCCATCATATGGAAGGCAGAATGGAGTTTGAAGGTCCGGAAATGTATTTATTTGAAATCAATCTCGCTCCGGAATTCTTTAAAAAGTTTCTCCCGGAACATTCCGGATTGTTTGAACTATTCAGAAATTCAATTGAAAGGCAAAATTCAGCCCTCATTCAGACTGAGCATAACCGCATCACTCAGGAAATGTATCACATTCTGAATGACATCATCCACTGCAACAGAAAAGGTACTTTCAAACGGATTTACCTTGAGGCTAAAGTGAGCGAACTCCTTTTGCTGCAGCTCGAACAGTTTTTTGATAATGGAATCTTACCTTCTTCTCTTCAGAAAAAAGATATAGAAAAGATGTACGCCGTAAGAGATTATATTATGAATAATCTGGCTATAGACAACTCTCTGAATGATCTTGCCCATCTAGTAGGAACCAATGAATTCACTTTAAAGAAAGGTTTTAAGGAGCTTTTCGGAACTACTGTTTTTGGTTTCTGGAATGATCTCAAAATGGAACAGGCAAAAAGAATGCTTCTGGACAGTGATCTGAATATCAGTGAAATTTCCGACAGTATTGGCTATAAAAATCCGAGACATTTTTCATCCGCATTTAAAAGAAAATTCAATATTCTTCCGAGTAAAATCAGGAACAGGTAATAGCCTGCTGAAAGGTTATTTTTTTATTTTAATACATGATGATAATAAAATTCAATCCATAAGCGTTAATAATTTGTTTTCTAACAAAATCAATTGAAAAACATCAATAAAACAATATACCATGCATAATATTATTTTTTATGTAACACTCTTATTCTATCCTTGCTTTTACCATTTCCCAAAACCTGTTCTTTCCATGGATTTATTTCATAATTAAATTGTTACGTGTAACAAATCCCCTATTCATCTAACTAATCGTATACCACTTAAATATTAATTCATATAACAGAGATCTACTACTTTAAAATAAACTAATGCAAACATCCTTTTTAAAAATTACCGCTGCCACCGCTGCGCTCTGCTTCAGCACCCTGGCAATGGCTCAAAAAACCTATTCTGTCAGCGGAACCGTGAAAGACAAAAAGAACGGAGAACTACTGATAGGAGTATCGGTAAAAGTAAGTGAAGATCCCACCATCAACGTTGTTGCCAATGAATATGGATTTTATTCGCTATCATTACCTGAAGGCAATTACACCATCATTATTTCCAATCCGGGATATCAAGATTTTGAACAGCAGATTAAAGTGGATCAGAATATAAAGCTTGATCTTCCTCTGCTGCCGTCAGAAACTACAGAAAAAGCCATTGATGAGGTGGTGATCACCGGTATTAAAAAGGACAAAAACTTAACCTCAGCCCAGATGGGAGCGGAAACGTTAAGCATTAAGAATATAGAAAAACTGCCTGTTCTTTTCGGGGAAAAAGATGTCATGAAAACCATACAGCTTTTACCGGGTATTAAAAGCAACGGTGAGGGAAGCAGCGGATTCAGCGTAAGAGGCGGGGCTACCGACCAAAACCTGATATTACTGGACGAAGCTCCTGTTTATAATGCGTCTCACCTTCTTGGGTTTTTCAGTACCTTCAACAGTGATGCCCTGAAAGATGCCAGTATCATTAAAGGAAACAGCCCTGCTCAATACGGAGGCCGTCTTTCTTCTGTACTGGATGTAAAAATGAAAGATGGGAACAATAAAGACTATAACCTTAACGGAGGAATTGGTCTTATCAGCAGCAGGCTGAGTGTGGAAGGGCCTATTCAGAAGGAAAAATCTTCATTCATTGTTTCGGGAAGAAGAACTTATGCCGATTTGTTCCTTAAAACCAATAAAGACTATAAAGACAACAAATTATATTTTTATGATCTGAACCTGAAAGCCAATTATCAGATCAATGAAAACAACCGTATTTACCTTTCCGGATATTTTGGAAGAGATGTTCTGGGATTGGGAGATACCTTCAATACAGACTGGGGAAATACTACGGCAACATTGAGATGGAACAGCATTATCAGCAGTAAACTATTCTCCAATACGTCTTTCATCTACAGCAACTATGATTATAAAATCAGTCTGAAAAATGATGATACTGTATTTGATTTAAATTCAAAAATACGGGATTGGAACCTTAAGCAGGATTTTACCTGGTTTGCTGGAAACAAGCATTCTGTACGCTTTGGTCTTCAATCTATTTATCATACGCTTACCCCAAGCAGTGCTTCCGGTACCACGGTGAGCAGTTTTACAAGAAACCCAAGATATTCATGGGAAAATGCAGTTTACATTAATGATGATTATAAGGCAACAGAAAAGCTGACGATCAATTATGGTTTAAGGCTTTCTATGTTCAGTGTATTGGGTGGAGATACTTTCAATACTTATGAAAATGGAGTTCTTACCGACAGCAATTTCTTAGAGAAAGGAAAATTCGGGAAAACATATACGAATCTTGAACCGCGTATTAGTGCTAATTACCGCATTAATGAAGTCAGCAGTGTAAAAGGAGGTTATTCCCGTAATACACAGAATCTTCACCTTTTAAGCAACAGCAATAGTGGAAATCCTACAGATCAATGGATTGGAAGCAGTTATACGGTAAAACCGGAAATTGCAGATCAGATCAGTCTTGGATACAGCCGAAACTTCAATAATAACAATTATGAATTGAATGCTGAGATTTACTATAAGGACATGAAGAATCAGATCGACTTCAAAAACGGAGCTCAGATTGGATTTGATACAGGAGCGGATGTAGAAAGTGAATTGTTATTTGGAAAAGGAAGAGCCTACGGTCTGGAACTTATTGCCAAAAAGAAAAGCGGAAAACTAACAGGATGGATTTCCTATACCCTTTCTAAAACAGAAAGAAAAATCAATGGAATTAATAATAATGAGTGGTATAATGCCAGAATGGACAAAACTCACGATCTTTCCATTGTGGCCACCTATCAGCTTAATCCTAAATGGAGTTTTTCAGGATTGTTTGTATACAGTACAGGAAATGCTGTTACCTTCCCTACCGGAAAATATGAACTTAACGGACAAACCATATTCCAATACAGCAACAGAAATGCAGACAGAATGCCGGCCTATCACAGAATGGATCTGAGTGCAACTTACGAACCAGCTTCCAATAAAAGATTCCGCGGTTCATGGACTTTTGGTATTTACAACCTTTATGGCAGGGAAAATGCCTATACCATCAACTTTGAAGATAACCCTGACCAACCAGGAACAACCCGTGCCATGCAGACTTCCCTGTTTCGCTGGGTACCGAACATCACTTATAATTTCAAATTCTAAATCATGAAAAATACTTTTTATATTATATTATCGCTCTTTGCACTAACTTCCTGTGAAAAAGAGATCGACCTTGATCTGAACGACCAAAGTGGAAACATCGTCATCGAAGGAAATGTAACCAATAAACCCGGCCCTTACATCGTGAAAATTACGAAATCTGTAGGGTTTTCAGAACCGAATCAATATCCGGCAGTAACCGGAGCTCAGGTAATTCTGAGCGATGATACAGGACAAACCGAAACGCTTCAGTATACAGGAAACGGAATCTACCAAACCTCTGCCTTCACTGGAGAGCCCGGCAGAACCTATACTTTAAAAGTACAGGCTGAAGGAAAACAGTATACCGCACAGAGCAAAATGCCCAATGTAGTTTATTTTGACGGATTAGAGCAAAGTTCTTTTAAATTTGGCGATAAAACCACGTACACCCTTTTACCGATTTTTACTGATCCAATGCCATTGGGAAACCGTTATCTTTTCAGCTTTACAATCAATGATCTGACTAAAAAATACATGAATACTTTTTCAGACAATGTGAATAACGGATTAGTCAATCAGCAGCCCCTGATTCTTCCTAATGATGATAATAAAGGCAGAGATCATGAAGTGGCAGTGGGAGATAAAATTCATGTGGAAATGCAGTGTATTGACAACAATGTATTTACGTATTACAGCTCACTGATTCAGATTTCAGGAGGCAATGGAGGAACCGCTACTCCATCCAATCCGCCAAGCAATATCAGCAACGGAGCTTTGGGGTATTTTTCAGCCCATACCACTGATACGGAAACTTTTGTTATCCAACAGACGACAACTCCATAAAAAAGAAGAGGTTGTCTCAAAAGTCAAACAATCTGGCTTTTGTCATTCTGACGAAGGAAGAATCTCATTGATAACCAAACATATGAGATTCTTCACTACATTTCAGAACTTTGTTCGCAGACTTTCAGTCTGTGTTCAGAATGACACTTTTGAGACAGCCTCTTTTTCATTTCGCTAAAAAAACTCCATTCCTACTGACAGCTTGTTGTCATAACTCTGTCCTACTTTTGTCTTATAATTGTTTAAATATAAGACAACATGAAACTTACTTCAATAAGAATTATCAGCAAAGACATTAAAGCAACAGTATCATTTTACGAACAAATTATTGGAATAACCTCCACTTGGTACACAGAAGATTTCGCAGAACTCTCTACAGATTCTATCACCATCGCTATCGGAAGTACGAGAACGATGCAGCTGTTTTCGGAAGACCTTACCGGTTTTGCAGGAACAAAATCCACGATTATTGAATTTTTGGTAAAAAACGTAGATGAAGAATATGACAAAATTAAAAATATTGCCCCAGAAATCATCCAGAAACCTACAACAATGCCTTGGGGAAACAGATCACTCCTGTTTTGTGATCCGGATGGTAATATGATTAACTTCTTTACGCCTGTGAGTACAGAAGCAGTTAAAAAATTCAGTTAAGCCTTATCATTCATATGATAATAAAAACTCGCCGTAATGTTCAGCGAGTTTTCATATTAATATTCTGGTATCATTTTTCACATTATTCAGTTTTTTTCATCATTCTCTCTATCTCAGCTTTATCCAGATAGAAATTGTCTGTCATAGAAATTCCATTTTCACTGATAGTAGCACTCTTTGATACAAATTTCTTATCATTCCAATTAAGAATATAGGTTCTGGTATTGGTCATATAATTATTTGTTTTTTCAGTGCCATCTGATCTCATCGCAGTAATCCGGTTGAAATTGGCTTCATCCATAGCGATTGGTTCATTATTATATAAATATATCATTCTGTATTCCAAGATACAGCCATAATATTTCATTGCATACCTGTTGCAGTTCTGCTCTCTGAGTTTTGTACTTTGGGGTAACAGCTGGTTGATTTTTTCAATTTTTATCCGTTCATCATTACCGAGATTATCAAATTTTATTTGTTCTATTAACGACTGACCCAGGCACAATTGAAAAGCTACGATAAAAAAAAGGATAAAAAAATTCTTCATAATGGAATTACTCAAAGTTAAAAGAGATATGGCTTAAGTTTACCATAAAGTTAAAAATTAAACTTAAAATATAAGCTTACATCAATTATTTTTTAAAGTATAAAGAGCTTCTATCGCCTTTTCAGCATCTTTCTTTGCTACAAAAATATGATCATGAAAATAAGCGGCCACTACATTACAGCTGATATTCTCCTTTTTCAGGGCATTGGCAAAAGCAGCCGTTAGCCCTACCGCTTCCAAAGAAGAGTGAATATTCAGAGTGATCCATGAAGAAATATAGCTATAGTTCAAAGACCATTCATCAGCAATGTTTTTTTCTAAAACAATAGTAACAGCCTCAGATTCGCGAAAGAAAAACAAAATTTTTTCTAAATCCGGAACTTGGTTCAGATTTTCAACGGTGCAAAAAACATATTCTCCGGCATTCAGTACCGGTTCCATATTCTGAAGCAGAATGTTTAAATCTTTTTCTCCTGACATATTTTTTATACAAAACTAAAGTATAGATTCCAGTATCTGTTTATCAAATGATAAAAAACAAAAAAGGAGGCAGACTGCCTCCTTTTTGTTGTACTTGTAACCTATCAACTGAACCTCACTATATGTGTTTGTGTTTTTTTAATTTGGTTTTAAGAAGCCTTGTTTATAGGATTATTCATACACTTCTAATTTTTCATCAATTGCTTTTTTCCATCATTTGCATTCTTACAACTATCATGTGTTATTTGACAGCTATAGTCATTTGTGTTTTATATGAAATTTTTAAAATCAAAACCATTATTTCTCATTGGCTTTTTCATTACTTAAATTTCACAGTACAAAGGAACAACATTCCGGAATAAAATCTTCTATAAACCCCATCGATACATCTCGATTACTATATCGATATTTATCTATAAGAAATATTTTGATGATAAGAAGTGTGAATCTTCTACTGATTTTTCTATAGTTTATGGTGAGTTTTGACAAGGTCTATAAGCTCTACCATGTTTTCTATCTTCAGTTTTTCAAAGATATTTTTTTTAATGGTGCTTACTGTATTTTGTTTGATATTCAATTCATTAGAAATTTCGAGATTCCCGTATCCTTCAGCATAGAGCTCTGCTATTTCCATTTCTCTCTTGGTTAAACTCATAAGAGGGCTTATCAGGTTCGGGTTATGAACCAGCTGTACCATAAGGTTTCTCAGATGCTCAGAAAAATATTCTCCTTTCTCTATAAAAGTTGTGACAGCATTTCTTACTTCTTCCTCTTCGCTCAGTTTGCTCAAATAACCGTTAGCACCTGCCTTCACAAATTTAAGTCCGTGCAGATCCTCCTCTAATCCTGTAAAAACTAAAATTTTAATGTCAGGATTTATATTTTTTATCTGAGGCAGAATATGAAGACTGTTTCCATCCGGGAAATGGGCATCAATGATCACCATTCCTACTCCTTTAGATTCTATCAGCTCCAATACCTGATTCAAGGCTGAAGTCTGGTAAACTTTAGCCTCAGGCACTATATCGCTGATCACAATTTCCATTCCCTGACGTACAATACTGTGATCATCTGCCAGTAGGAATATAATTTCTTTATTTTGATTTGATATTTCCATTATTATTAATATTTAAATTAATTCTGAATGTCACTTTCGTTCCTTTATGCAATTTGCTTTCCACAGAGATATTACCATCAAAAAGCTCTACAATTTCTTTTACAAGGTTTAGCCCAAGCCCTGCTCCCAGATTATCTACCTCATCAGAAACCATCCCCTGATAGTATGGATCAAAAATTTTACCAAGGTCAGATTCTGATATTCCTACTCCGGTATCTCCTACAGTTGTAATCAGACAAATTTTGTTATCTCCTGCCGGCTCTGTATTCATTACAAGATCTATCTGTCCGTTTTCTGTGAACTTATTGGCATTCCCAATAATATTCATAAAAATCTGGTTGATTCTGATATTATCCGAAAATACTTCTACATTCTCCGGAATTCTGTCTGTAACCACAAATCTGTTGTTTCTTGTTTCCAGATAAGGAGTAATCACTTTTACAATAGAACCAATCTCTTCCTTCAGGTTAAAATTAGATTTTATAAGTTCTTTTTCTGCATTTTCATTCTTGGTGTATTCTAAAATCTGATTAGACTGCAGAAGCAATGTGCTGTTTGTAAATTTTATAGATTTCAGATAATCTTTTATGGTTTCATCTTTTGTTGTTCTGTGGATCTTATCTATAAAAATATTGATAATTTTGAGCGGAGACCTTAGATCATGGCTCAGCATTCCCAGAATTCTGTTTTTGAAATTAAGATTCTTTTTAATCTCTTTATTGGCAGCATTCAGTTTTTGTTCATAAACAAAAGCCATTCTTGTAAAGTACATAATCAGAATGGAAACAATAAACATCAAAATCATCAGCCCCAATACAAGGTTCGTTCTGATTTTGTTATTATTGGAGCTCTGTTCGTTATATTCCTTTTCAAGTTCTTTTTTAAAGTCTTTTATTGCATTTTCGTACACGTTTATCAAACTGTTACTGTATACCAATAATTTGCTGAAATTACTGTAGAACTGTAAGTTTTTCTTTTGACTTTGAGCGGCAAGCTGCTGCATTTTCTTTACTTCAGCCACATAATGCTTATCCATAGATTTTATGGTATTGTCCATTTTGGATTTTACCTGGGAAATATCTATGGTTTTATTATTGGTCATTGTAATCACTGTACTTTCCTTCTGAACATCCACTTTCCCTTTTACAGCATCTTTTATACGTCCAAAGAAGCCTTTCTTTTTAACAGTATCTGCATACGTACGGGTCTGGATCTTGAAATCTTCAAAGTCATTTTTATATTTTGCAGGTTCAAACGGCTCATCTTCAATATTAGAAGGTGGTTTCAGAGAATTTTTGTACACAGAATCTATCAGAGTTTCCAGTTTTGTGGTCTTCTGAGGATCCTGGCGATACGTATCCAGACTTCTTTTCAGCTTTGGACTGGTGTTTTCATATTCTCCAATCTTATCAAAATTGATTTTAAGGTTTCTCAACGACTGAAAATAAAGCTGCAAATCATTATTATTCTGAGTAGTCATATATTTTTGCAAATGATCCTGCGCCTCCATAAAATCTTTCCGCGAATTATCCGTCAATCCTCCCAACGCACGGCTTTCTTCCAGCTGGTCTTTGATAAACTTCAGCTTCTTTCCGTTGACAAATTCGTTGTAAAAAAATATGGCAATGATAACTTGTATTAACAAAATACAAAGGATCATTGAATAATGAACAACTTTTCTCAATTTAAAATTTAAGAATTTATTTCTCATATCTGTTTATCTGTTAAATTAATTCTCAGATGTCATAGATCTGTTTGATATTAATTTTCAACAATATACCATTATTTTCAATTATTCTGCAATAGCTGAATAACATCCAATCTGCAAAGTTAAAGTAATTTTTGTCTTCTTGGAATAATGAATATTTGATAAAACCCACAAATATTAATTTTTTTTTATATAAAAATGCTCAGTAAACATTAAGTTTTCTTTACGTAAACTCATTTTTTTAAATCAAGTGCAAAAAGTTGAAGTTCAGCAAAATATTATTTTTCTCTTTATTTTATTACAAATAGTAAATAATTATTCAAAAAAGGATAGTTGGAGAGCATCTGAGACTGTATACCCCACCTACCACATTTATAACCGGAACTCTCATCTGCAGATGGCTTACCAGCTATTCCGTATTTCTACTCAATACCACAATTGGTTATTTACACTCTAAGAACATATACCCCCTTCTTTGTTACTTTGAAATGCTTATTAATAGTGACAATATCCCAGGATATTTACATGTACCGGCAGTTTTGTTTCTATACTTAATCTATCATATAGATAAGACTCAGGAAATTATTGAAAATCAGTAATAGTGGTACATTTCCTCCTAGGCTGACTTTACTTTTTCTGTATCTCTTCAATACGATTATAAAAAATAAAATACATAACCTATGATTACAGAAAACTACGACGTAATCGTCATTGGCGGAGGGGCAATAGGTCTGGCTACAGCTTACCATCTCGGTCAGCGCCAGGCTAAAACACTGGTTTTGGAACAATACACTTTTGTAAACCAACTAGGCAGTTCCGCAGGAGTATCCCGACAATTCAGGATTCCTTATCCGGATGATTATATGGCACAAATGGCTCTGGACGCACAGCCTTATTGGGATGAGCTGCAAAAAAAGACGGACACCCAATTACTTGATAAAGTGGGAACACTCTGGTTTGGAGATCCTGAAGTACATTCCACCGAAGGAAATATTGCAGAAGCAGAAAAAGCATTGAAAGCTTTAGGAGTTCCTTACACCACTCTGAATTCAAAGGAAATTGAAGAACAATATCATTTCAAAAACCTTCCGGATAATTATACCGGTTTATTTCAGCCGGATGGTGCCAGCATCAACTTTAAAGCCACTATTGAAACGCTTTTAGACCTTTGTAAAAAGGAAGAAAGC
Source organism: Chryseobacterium sp. 7 (assembly GCF_003663845.1). Classification (NCBI taxonomy): domain Bacteria; kingdom Pseudomonadati; phylum Bacteroidota; class Flavobacteriia; order Flavobacteriales; family Weeksellaceae; genus Chryseobacterium; species Chryseobacterium sp. 7. Next base: position 1,719,425 of record NZ_RCCA01000001.1, on the reverse strand, counting down.
GTTGAGCTTAGAGAAGATTCTCCGGTGCTGGAAATCAAACAGAACGGTGAACTTTTTGAGCTTACCACTCCCAATGGAATTTATATCGCAAAAAAACTGGCTATTATTCCAGGACCTTATATTAATAGTGTTATTAATCTTCTTGATTTTAAAATAGAAGCCACTTACTGGAATATGTCTTCCGCCTATTTTAAGAAGACCGATCCTTCGATACAATATCCAACCTGGTTTGTATTTCAGAATGCAGCCGGAGAAAACGGCAATCAGTTTTACGGTTTCCCTTCTGTGGAATGGGATCACCCGGAATACATCCGTGTGGCACCGGATTTTGTCATCAAACCCTTGGAAGAGCCAAGCGACAGAACATTAATTCCTAATCCTCAGGAGCTGGCTTATACTTCAGAATGGATAGAAAAGCATATGAACGGCCTCAGCATCGTTCCGGAATATACCTCCACATGCCTTATTGCATTGAGTACAATTCCTAATAAAGAACTGCTGATAGATTTTGCTCCAACTTATGTTCCCAACCATAAAAATATTGTGGTATATGCTACAGGATGGGCTGCCAAATTCACTCCATTTTTAGGTAAAATCATGTCTGATCTTGCATTAGACGGTCATACTGATTTCGACATTACCCCTTTCCGATTAGGATATAAATATTTCTTAGCACTTTAAAATTATAAAACCATGAATCAAGAAAACGTAAACAAAAATACCCCGCTATATCCGGGGATCCAGCCCGACCTGAAAACAGAGGTAGCCATTATAGGTGCCGGAACTTCCGGATTATACACCGCTTTCCGTTTGGTAACGGCTAATAAATATAAAGGTCATGAAGTTCAGATCTTCGATATGAGCGACAGATTAGGCGGAAGACTGGAATCCGTAATCATGCCCGGAATGAATTTCTGGGGTGAGCTTGGCGGAATGCGTTATCTGACTTCTCAGGAAATCGTAACCACTCTGATAGAAGGTTATCCGTTAAAAGAAAAAGATCTGAACAAAAGAACACCGGTATTAAAAGATAAAATGACCCCTGTTGAGTTTCCTATGGGTGAGCCGGACAAACTATTCATGTATATCAGAAAAGAACGCTTCAAACAAAACGCATGGACAGAAGAGCAAAAACAGGGCAATAAACTGATTACCCGCTATTTCCTGAATGAAAATGATGAGGGTTTCAGTTCTGACCAGTTATTCAATAAAATCATTTATAATGTACTCATGTCAGATCCATGGGTGGCTGCAACTTATAAAGATCTTATTATTGCAGATCCTAACGGCTATGATTATACATTCAAACTGACCAGCAAAGATTGGGATGCTATAAAGCCGAGAATGGTTTACAATTTTCCAGGCTCTCCTTATGATAACCGTTTAGTAAACGATATCGGTTTCTGGAACTTAATCAAAGACCAGGTTTCTCAGGAAGGTTATGAATTCTTAGCCAATGCCGGAGGGTATTATTCCAATACAATCAACTGGAATTCTGCAGAGGCATTTCCTTATATGGTAGGAGATTTTTCTGCCGATACTACTTACAAAACCATTGAAGAAGGTTATGACAGCATTGCTTATGCAGTTGCCAACACGTATATGGAATATGAAGGCGCCCGCATTTGGTCTGAAAATAAACTGATTACCTTCACCAAAGATCATCATTTAATGGCAACTCACAAATATGAACTTACTTTCCTGAACATCCAAAGCAACACAACATGGAAAGTATATGCCAATTCAATCGTATTGGGTATGCCAAGAAAATCTCTTGAGCTTCTGGATCAGAATAACTTCTTTTTTGATGCCAGCAGACATCAGGAACTGAATAAAAATATACGCTCTATCATTATGGAACCCGCATTTAAAATCCTGATGGGCTTTGAAGGACCATGGTGGAGAGAAATGGGAATTGAATCCGGGCATTCTATTACAGATTTGCCGATGAGACAGTGTTATTACTTTGGTACAGATAATGAGACCAAAAACTCAATGCTATTGGGAAGCTATGGTGATATGGAAACCGAGACCTTCTGGAAAGCGCTTTCTGATGATAAAGTTTTGTTTAAAGTAAGAGCTGCCAGATCTGCATCTCTGGAAGAATTGCACAAGTTTGATGACGTTCAGGCCACTCAGTTTATGGTCAATGAATTGATGAATCAGCTGAAAGAATTACATGGTGTAGATATTCCTGAGCCTTATGTAACCTATTTCAGAGACTGGACAGATGATCCTTACGGTGCAGGATATCATGCCTGGAAAGCAGGTTTTTCCGTAAAAGATGTAATGCCTTATATGAGAAAACCTCTGGCAGATGAACAGATTCATATTATTGGGGAAGCGTATTCTGATCAGCAGGGCTGGGTAGAAGGAGCGTTCTGTGAAGCTGAAAAAATGCTTCAAACCCATTATCATTTAGACTGGCCTTACTGGCTGGATACCGAGTATTACTTAGGCTGGTAAACCACTTCTAGAATAACAATAAAGCTCCGGATAATGTCGGAGCTTTTGTTGTATAGTATTGACGTTAAATTTGAATAATTGGTTTTCAAACTCATAAAACTAAGTCTTCATAAATTCTGATGATTCAATTAAATCAGTTAATTTTTGAAAAAAAAATTGATTGGTTAAAGTATTGGTATCAATCCATTCCTGAAACAAATTATTCAGCTCATTAATAATATTTTCATTAATTTTTTTTAAAGTTATAATAATGATATCTTCATGTACACCTTCTGTTGTTGAGTCTTGTTTAATTTTATATAGATTAAATAATTTAGCCGTTGAAATCATAAGTATTATTTCCTTTAATAAAGCTACCTTATCATGATTAAGTTCATCTTGAATTAAAAAAGCTAATCTTACAATCATATCTTTTACAAAATATTCCCTTGGAGTATCTTGTAAAAAATCATCAATACTATACCCCATCTGAATAAAATCATCTAACATTTTAAAATGAGCAAGTGAATTATTCAAATTTCCCACAAAATTAGCATCAAATATTTCATTAGTTTTTTCGTTGAAATATTTGTAAATATTAATAGAATTTTCAAATCCCATTCCTTCAAGTTTGATGTGTAGCAATTCATGAGCCATAGCTGTATGATTAAGTTCATCAGTAGGAGCACCAATGACATACTTAAACTTAGGTTGAGCATACCATGATGATACTGAAGGATCAATTTCAAAATTAATTTCAAAACCTTGCTTCAAAAGTGATGTATAAAGTTCTTGATTCTTTTCATTAAGTGATTTTTGTAATGGCATAGTTTATATTTTATTATACATTATAACTTATTTAAAATTATGATAAAAAACTAACATAATATTTAGAGCCTGTTTAAATTTTATTGAGTAATAATTTTATAGCGGATAATTTGGTCATATTTTCGGAAGACTCATGCAGTAGTTCATAGTTCCTACAAAGCCTTCTGTCATTATCAAACCAAGCAAAAGTTCTTTCTATTACCCATCGTTTACTTACGGGTTTAAACTCTTTTTTAGCTTGTTTTTCTTTATCCCGACTTACCACTTTTACCAGGTATGAATAAAGGCTATGAGCTTTATCTAGAAAATCTCCTCTATAGCCTGCATCAGCAAGAATACACTTGAAATTCATCAGCTCTTCCCTGAGTAATCTAAGCAAAAGCAATCCAGCCTTACTATCATGAATATTGGCTACACAAACCATCACTGCGATTAAAAATCCATTCTTATCTACTAGCACATGGCGTTTTATTCCTTTTATTTTCTTATTTCCATCTACGCCATGAAGACCTCTATTATTGCCCCAGCGTACACTTTGGCTATCCATTATTCCTAAGGAGGCTTCTGCTCGCTGACCCTTTTTTATACGAACTTTCATTCGTAGCTTTTCTAGAATTAAGTCAAAATATCCCAACTCCGTCCAACGGATATAATAGTAATAAACCAATTGCCATTTGGGGAAATCTTTAGGAAGCATACGCCACTGGCAACCTGTTTTTATCAAATACATTAAGGAGTTCCAAATCAAAAGAAGAGGATATTTTCTCTTTCTCTCTTTTAGGTTCATCGTTTTCTTTATATATTGCCACTGGTTTTCAGTTAAATCGGTTGGGTATTTCATTTTTTTTTTCAAATATCCAACCTCTGAAAGCCTCTTAACAAAATTTTCTACGAAAATTTAAACAGGCTCTTATATTCAAAAAATATATAGTTATGAAGCTATTTTAAATAAATTTATTTATTCCAATTATTAAACTAATAAATAATTTGATATTGTATTTCGATTCCATATCACTATCATTAGTTTTTTCTATTTATCCGGGGAAATCTTAAGATGATATTTTGCTAACTTTTCAGATTGAAACGAAATAAAGAATACATCAGATAAATCATCGTTTAATCTGATATATTTAAATGTAAAACAACAAGCAAAACAGCTTATCATCTTATGACAGATAAAAATTTCAATCCTCATAAAGGATTTATATTCAGTAAGCATGTGCCGGAAGAAATCTCTCATTTTGACCGGATCTTTGATGTTTTCAAAGATTTGCTTACCCATACCTCAGGAGATCTTGAGGAAGCCTTCGAGTGGCTTGATATGCTGGACAAAGAATATGATATCTTCAGTGATGAATATACCCTTCAGGATTTTGAAGAAGACCTGAAAAAAAGAGGTTATATTAAAGAAGAAGATCCCGAGGAAGGCAATACGGGAAGCGGAAAAGGGAAAAATATTTTAACACCAAAGCTGGAAGCCGCTCTTCGTGAATATGCTCTGGATCAGATTTTTGGAAAACTGAAAAAAAACGGAGCAGGAAATCACCGTACCAACAAAACAGGAATCGGGGATGAAAGAGATGGCGAAAACCGCTCTTTTCAATACGGAGATGATCTGGCAGCCGTCAACATGACAGAAAGCTTAAAAAATGCCCAGATCAACAACGGAATTTCAGACCTCCGCCTAACAGAGGAAGACCTCATAGTAGAGGAAACCAAACACAAGGCACAGATGAGTACCGTTCTGATGATTGACATCAGCCACTCCATGATCCTATACGGTGAAGATCGTATTACCCCGGCCAAAAAAGTGGCTATGGCTCTCGTGGAGTTAATTAAAAGGAAATATCCTAAAGATTCCATTGACATCATTGTTTTCGGAAACGAAGCCTGGCCTATCAAAATCAAAGACCTTCCCTATTTAAAAGTAGGTCCTTATCACACCAATACTGTAGCCGGACTTGAGCTTGCCATGGATATTCTCCGCAGAAAAAGAAATACCAACAAGCAGATTTTCATGATTACAGACGGGAAACCAAGCTGTATTCAGCTACCCAGCGGAGAATTTTATATGAACAGCTTCGGGTTGGATGAGAAAATTGTTAACCAATGTCTCAACAGGGCAGCACAGGCCAGAAAACTGAAAATTCCAATCACTACATTTATGATTGCCCAAGATCCTTACCTGCGTCAGTTTATAGAAGAATTTACAGCTCAGAACAAAGGTAAAGCCTTTCTAACGGGACTTTCAGGTTTAGGACAAATGATTTTTGAAGATTACGAGAAAAACAGAATAAGAAGAATATAAAAGTCAGATTGTTACTTTAAAGCATTCAAAATAAAAATCTTACCAGATAATTAGTATTACAAGAAAATGAAAAACGATATTACATTCAAAGAATTAAAAAACTCCGGTTATACCCATAAGACGATTAATGAAGAAATCCAGGCCAACTTAATTGTCAGGATTAAGGCTAAAGAACCCGTATTTGAAGGACTTTGGGGCTATGAAGACACGGTTGTCCCTCAATTGAAAAAAGCGATTCTGGCAGGTCATCACATCAATTTGCTGGGACTTCGTGGCCAGGCCAAAACCAGAATTGCAAGAAGTATGGTCAATCTGCTTGACGAATATATGCCTGTTGTAAAAGGTTCCGAGATCAACGACAGCCCATTCTACCCTATTTCAAAATTTGCCAAAGATCTTATTGAAGAATTAGGAGACGAAACTCCAATTTCATGGGTACACCGTTCCCAACGTTTCTACGAAAAGCTGGCGACTCCGGATGTAAATGTAGCTGATTTAATTGGAGATATAGATCCCATCAAAGCGGCAACCTTAAAGTTACCCTATTCTGATGAACGTGTTTTACATTACGGAATGATTCCCCGTGCGAACCGTTCTATTTTTGTATTGAATGAATTGCCGGATCTGCAGGCAAGAATTCAGGTTTCCCTGTTTAATATTTTGCAGGAAGGAGATATTCAGATCCGTGGATTCCAGCTGAGAATGCCGTTGGATATTCAGTTTGTATTTACCGCCAATCCGGAAGATTATACCAACAGAGGAAGTATTGTAACGCCGCTAAAAGATAGGATCGGGTCACAGATTTTCACCCATTATCCAAAAACCATTGCCCTTGCAAGACAGATTACAGAACAGGAAGCCCTAATTTCTGCTGAAGATAAAGCTCAGATCCAAATTCCTGATCTAGCGAAAGATCTTTTGGAAGAAGTAGCCTTTGCAGCCCGTATCAGTGAATATGTAGATGCAAAAAGCGGTGTAAGTGCCCGCCTTACCATCAGCGCTATGGAAAACTTAATGGCAGCGGCCAAACTGCGTTTGATTGAGTCTGGTGCCGGAAAAACAACGGTCCGTCTGCTGGATTTCATGTCCATCATTCCATCCATCACCGGAAAAATTGAACTGGTGTATGAAGGAGAACAGGAAGGTGCAGATTATGTAGCTAAAATCTTAATTGATAAAGCGGTAATGACTCAGTTTGAAAGCATATTTCCACGTATTTCCAAACTGGAGAAAGAAGGAATTAAAACACCTTATACTGACCTGATCAGATGGTTCAATAAAAATCACCTGGAGCTCAATTACAATGATACGGATGAAGAATTCTACGCTAAACTGAATAAGATAGAACCACTTACTACTGTAATAAAAGAAAATGCATCAGATCTGAGTGCAGAAGACCAGAATTTCTGTAAAGAATTAGTTCTTTGGGCATTAACGATCAGTAATAAAATTGACAAATCTGAAAATCAGAATGCTTTTACTTTTGATTCTCCTGGTATTGGTCAGTTTTTACGCAATTAACAAGTTTTCATTCAGTAAATTACCTATAAAAAAACCTTCAGATTTACCCTGAAGGTTTTTTTATTTTTAAATGATTATTTATTTTAGATTTCTTGAACTTAATTCTTTTTTCAATGCTTTCTTATCTTTATTCCAGCTGTTTGCCACAAAAAAAGCAAATAATACAGGGATGAAAGTCATCAAACTAAGTCCCTTGGTTATCATACTATAAATAGCTATACCAACTAATACTCCAAGGATAACAGCATTGGAGATATTGCGGGCTTCAATTGTTCTTTTTTTCTCCAACAGTTCCTGATCTGTTAATTCCGATAATTCTTTCTCCATGGTTTAGTTAAGATTTTCCGGTTATTTTGGGTTTTAAATCAGTAAAATTTATTGTTTTACAATCTATTTTAACCGAAAGCTAAAATACAATATTGCCGAGACATTTTTTTATTTCTTTTATTTGTAACTTTATTTTGCACTATTTATTTCGGAAATTTTCAAAATTTATGGAAGACAACCTGAATTGTATTTACAGAGTTATCAATTTCATGGAAAAGAATTACGATCAGCCTGTTTCTGTGAAGGAACTGGAAGATATTTCCCATTATTCTTACCGAAATATTCAACGCATCTTTAAATACAGCTGTGGAGAAACAATAGGTGCTTTCCAGCAAAGACTGAAGGTAGAAAATGCTTATAAACGAATTCTTTATACCCAGGAAAACCTTACCACCATTGCCATTGAGGTGGGTTTTGCCAATATTGCTTCTTTTTCAAAAGCTTTTAAACTCCATTTTGGAATTTCCCCAAAGCAGCAAGATTAACTAAAGAAAAACTTCTTTGTGAAGATGAAATCATCCCAATTGCATCTGATGTATTGTTGGAACCGGAAATTGTATATCTTAAGCCATTACAGGTGTATTATCAAAGTGTTAAAACCTATTATAACAACGAAGAAATTGAAGTACTGTGGGGAAAATTCATGGAAAATGAGTTTCCGCATTCCGGAATAGAATATTTTGGAGTTATAGCAGATGAACCTTTGATTAAAACGGAAATCAACTGTAGGTATGATGCATGTGCTTCTGTTCAATCTGCCAGCAAAATCCTTCCTTCAAAAACAATATTTGGCGGAAAATATGCCCGGTTTACTCATAAAGGAAGCTACGAAACAATAGATGATACCTACACAAAAATCTATTCCCGCTGGATTTTTAATTCCGGACTTGAATTTTCGCACACTCCTATCATAGAAAAATATGAAAGACATGCTGAACATGAAGATGATCAGGAAGAACAGCTTACCTATATTTTGTTACCTCTGAAATAAGTTGTCAATTTGGGACAACTTTAAAAATTTTCGCAGATCTAATTTTGCCCTATTAAAAAATAGATCAATTATGCAAAAAAAGAAAATTTTATTCCTGCTATTACCTGCTCTTTTATTTTCATGTTCACAGACAGATACACCAGAATCTCCAGGGACTACCACTCCGGTAACGCCTGTTTACAAAATGCCGGAAGAATCTGCAAAACATGAAGGAACATGGCTTCAATGGCCGCATCAGTATCAATACGGAATAACCTACCGTAACCGTCTGGATGTAACCTGGGTAGCGATGACCAAAGAACTGGTACAAAGTGAAAAAGTTCATATTATTGCTTATGACAACACAGAAAAGAGCCGTATTACAGGACTTTTAAACAGTGCCGGAGTTCCGCTAACCCATATTAATTTTAAACTTTATCAGACTGATGATTTCTGGGTAAGAGATAACGGACCAATCTATGTGAAAGATCAAAATGGCCAGTTATTTATTCAGGACTGGGGATTTAACGGCTGGGGAAACAAAGCCGATTACAGCAAATGTAATGCAATTCCTTCCAAAATAGCCGCTGATACCAATCTTCCAAAAATCAATCTTAATTCAGTGATGGTTAATGAAGGCGGTAGTATGGAAATTGACGGAAATGGAGTATTAATGGCCTGTAAAAGTTCTATTCTTAATAATAACAGGAATCCAGGAATGACCCAACAGGAAGCAGAAGCTATATTTACTAAAAATTTAGGCGTAACGAAGTTTATCTGGCTGAACGGAAAAGCAGGTCTGGATATTACAGATATGCACATTGACGGTTTTGCCCGGTTCGCCAACTCATCTACCATTATCACAATGAGCCCTGATGATCTTAAATACTGGCAGGTTCCTAACGGAGATATTGATAATCTGTACGATGCCACTACCAAAACCGGAGCAGCTTACCAGTTTGTAAAAGTACCTTTAACAAGAAACGATGTGATCACTACTTACGGAAAAAATGTAGGCCGAGCTTCTTACATTAATTATTATATTGCCAATAACCGTGTATTGGTTCCTAATTACAATGACCCGAATGATGCGGTTGCCAATAATATTATTCAACAGCTCTACCCTAGTAAGCAAGTGGTTGGAATAGACTGCCGTAACTTATTTGCTAATGGCGGAATGGTACATTGTGTAACCCAACAACAGCCTCAATAATAGTCTTAAAAGAAAGACCTGCTCATTTTCAGCAGGCTTTTCTGATAGAGAATGCCAGTCGCCAAAAAATAGCGTAAATTTGCTCTGCCCATCCTGAAAAAGGATGATTTTCTATTGTAAGTATTATGAAAAAAACAGCACTTTCTTTATTGGTTCTTCTGAATATTGTTTGTAAAGCACAGAACTTTGATGTCATTCCTCTAGGAATATATGGTGGTGAGCAGGAAGATAATTTATCTGCCTATCTGGTAGGTGCTCCAAAAGACAATGCATTTCTATGTCTTGATGCCGGAACTGTAAATACAGGAATCCGAAAAGCGATTGAATTGAAAAGCCTTGATGGTTCGGCAGAAACGGTTCTAAAAGATCAGATAAAAGGATATTTCGTGTCGCACGGCCACCTTGATCATTTATCAGGACTTATCATCAATTCTCCGGCGGATTCTAAAAAAGATATTTTTGCTATAGCTCCTGTGATTCAGATTTTGCAGAATCATTACTTTATTACGGATACGTGGATCAATTTTGCAGATCAGGGACAAAAACCTATCCTTGGAAAATACCATTATAATGAGCTTCAGGAAGGAACTGAAATTCCTGCACCTAAAACTCCGTTTTTTATAACAGGTTACGAGCTGAGCCATGTAAATCCTTATAAAAGCAGTGCTGCACTGGTAAGAAGAAACCACCACTATCTGCTTTATCTGGGAGATACCGGGGCAGACCGCATTGAAAAATCTGACCGTCTGGACCATCTTTGGAGTACAATAGCTCCTCTTGTTAAAAAAAGACAGCTGAATACTATATTAATTGAAGTTTCTTTTCCAAACAGCCAGCCTGAGAATCTGTTATTCGGACACCTTACTCCTAACCTGCTGACTGAGGAATTAAGTAAGCTGAAAGAAAAAACCGGACAAAGCAACCTTGAGGGACTCAATATTGTCGTCACTCATAGAAAACCTACAGGCGATAATCCTGAACTGATTAAAAAAGAATTACTGAAAAACAATCCTCTGAAAGTAAATTATGTTTTTCCGGAACAGGGTAAAAAGATTAGTTTACCATAAGATATATTAAAAGATGAAGCCAATTTTGCTTCATCTTTTTTATTTCAGATTCCCTCTCAACAGAACAGCTATAAACAACTAACATTCATATATTTAACTACAACTCATTAAAATTAATTATGCTTTTTCATTGCTAAATTAATTTATCATCGTAATATTGCAATATAAAATTACAATAATGGGTGTTACTAAAACAGATATCTATACTGAAGAACAAAATAAGCTGGCTTCTCTGCTTAAAGTTTTGGGACATCCGGCCAGAATAGCCATTTTACAATATATCATCAATCAAAAAGCATGCATCTGTAATGATCTTGTTGAAGAGCTCGGACTTGCCCAGGCCACAATTTCTCAACATTTAAAAGAACTAAAAAATATGGGAATCATAAAAGGTTCAATTGAGGGAAAATCTGTATGCTACTGCATTAATGAAAGTATTTGGAAACAATTTCAAAATGAGTTCAACCTGTTTTTTAATCAGGATGTCATAATAAAGCAATGCTGTTAAGGCATTTTTTTAAATAAACACATCGTAATATTGCAATATAACACTAACTAAATTTAATCTACTATGAGACTATCAGAAATTAAAGAAATTCTCCCAACGCTGGAAAATGTTGAATTTCAATTAGAAAACGGAAACTTTGTTCCTGAACACTTCCATATTACGGAAGTAGGACAAATTATAAAAAAATTCATCGATTGCGGAGGAGTAATCAGAAATGAAAAAGTGGTCAACTTCCAGTTATGGAACGCTGATGACTATGAACATCGCCTGAAACCGGGAAAGCTAATTCATATCATCCAGCTTTCTGAAGAAAAACTGAGAATAGAAGACTCAGAAATTGAAGTAGAATATCAGGGAGAGACTATTGGCAAGTATGATTTGGAATTTAACGGTAAAAACTTCGTCCTGAAAAACAAAACGACAGCCTGCCTTGCACAGGAAGCCTGTGGTATTCCATCCGAAAAACAAAAGAGAAACCTGTCTGAATTATCTGCAAACCCAACATCTGCTTGTACTCCGGGATCAGGCTGCTGTTAATTAAACTTATCAAAACCTTATGTATCAAGAAATATTAAATATTATTCATTCTTTACGATTGGATACTATAAATTCCAACAGAAAAGAGGTTTTGGAGCCATTGATCAGCTTCATCAGGCAAAAAGTAGATGAAGACAAAGAAATTAATCTGAATTTCATCTGCACCCATAATTCCCGCCGAAGTCATTTGGCTCAGATTTGGGCACAGGCAGCGGCTTCTTTCTTTGCGATTCCGAAAGTTCACTGTTATTCGGGAGGAACAGAAATTACAGCTTTATTTCCTAAAGTTGCAGAAACCCTGAATGATCAAGGGTTCAGAGTTTTCAGCATTGCCGATACAGCCAATCCGGTGTATGTAATAAGATACGATGACAATAGCCTACCCGTTATTGGCTTTTCTAAAAAATATGACAATCTCTACAATCCAGTTTCGGGATTTGCAGCAATTATGACTTGCTCACAGGCAGATGGCGGATGCCCGTTCATTCCAGGTGCAGATAAAAGAATCCCCATCACTTTTGACGATCCTAAAATTTCAGACCATACTTCGGAACAGGAAAAAGTGTATGCAGAAAGAAGTTTAGAAATTGCTAAAGAAATGTTCTATGTTTTTTCTAACATCAAAAGATAATTATGCAGCCCAAATTAAAATTTCTTACCCGTTTATTCATTATCCGCAGATTTTTCCAGATAACATTGGCCTTTTAATAAAAATCATGGTATTACTACTTCTCGTAAAAATAAGTTTATTATTGAAAGGAAATGGTACTATGAATAATCTGAGATCTTCTATAAAAAAGGCATCACAAAAAACAGTGATGCCTTTATACTATACTGATTTTGAAGGGAATAATTTTTACACCAGCATTAAATTTCTTCCATAACAGAACCATTTTTATCGTTTTTTGAATGGGCATAACGGTACACAAAATACCATGTAATAAGGATCTGGAATAGTATAACCGAAGGTAGAATAAAAGGGTACTTGACAAAAGGAGTCAATGCATCACCGTGTGCCAGCATCATCGGTAAATCAAGAATATTAAAAATAATGATTACCCAAAGCAAAGATTTACTTCCTTTAAAATACCACCAGCAAAAGATCCCATATGCAAACTCAATAATAAAATTCAACATAGGATAATCAAGAATTCCAAGCCCTAAAACAGGTTTGGCAGAAAATGGTGACAGCTGAATATCCTTTTCATGAAAGATCACATCAATAATAACATGGGACACAACCCCAATGGCAAAGGCTATGGCCATTTTTTTGTTTTTATAGCCCCAGTTGATGACACAAAACGAAAGTACGGCTGCTGCCACTCCTGAAAAAACAGAATGTGAATAAGGCAGAAAATCCAGATGTACCCTACCCCCATAAACAGAAAAATGCTCCCAACCAAAATAATTAAAAAACACCCATAACACTTCTACAAATTGTACGGAAATCAAAAGTGGAAACAATGGGACTTCCGGATTATTTTTTTTAATCAGCAGAGCCGTTGCAGCGTGGTTTATTGCATACATAATATCAATTTTATATAGGCAAAGATCTGTTGGTTATTTTACATGGGCTTGTATGATTTGGCTATTCTGCAATAAAAATGAAGGAGACTGTCCAAACATCCTCTTGAAAGTACGGTTGAAATGCGGAGCATCTGAAAAACCAGCTTCCAGAGCCGCATCTGTATAAGGATAGCCATCAAAGATATATTGTAATGCTCTTAACAGTCTTGCCCACAGAATATACTTCCTTATCGGAATACCCACCTGTTCTGTAAATAAATGTATGAGTCTGCTTGGAGAAAGATAGACTACAGCTGATAAACTTTCAATTTTCAGAGGCTCAATTCCAGGTTGCTTAAGAATATCAAGAACCTTCATGATTCTCTCATCCATTTCCTCAGTTTCACCTGTGTTTGATAGTTTCTGGAGAAAATGAAGGATCGTATTGAAAAGAGGATCAGCTGATGTATTGCTCTCCAGCAGCGGCTTGATATCTTCCAACAATTCTTCCACCATTGTTTCAGGCAATGTGGTTATTTTTTGCCCGGATAGATAAGATTTTTTAAGACCTGCCCCAATTTTACATTCAGGATCAATGCTGATCAATAAGAATGTATTATCATAGGTTCTGCATTCATGAGGTTCATCAGAATCAATAATTACAGCTTTATACTTAATCACAGAGCCTGATGAAATCACCTCTATCTTATCCTCAAGGCTTAGAGCAATCTGTATCGCATGATGCTCATGAACTACGGTATCAACAGCGCGTCCAAGATAAATAAAGTACCCGGTTGAAAAGAAAAGTAAAAGCTTTGTCATATAAGATCAGCTGTATAAATTTTATATTCAAATATATTGCATACGAATGAGAATAGTACAAAATGATTTTTTAAAAAAAATATTATAAATCTCCCTGTAGGAAATAGATTATCTTTATACAAATGAAATATTATCAGTCATGAAGTTAGAATTATACCAAATAGATGCCTTTACAGATGAGATTTTCCATGGAAATCCTGCATGTGTAGTTCCATTAAAAAATTGGTTACCTGATGAGATCCTATTAAAAATAGCCCGTGAAAATGCTGTAGCAGAAACAGCTTTCTTCATTGATAATGGCAATACAATACACCTGAGATGGTTTACCCCTGAAATAGAAATGGACTTATGTGGACATGCTACCCTTGCCACCGCGCACTGCTTAGCTACCATCTTAAACTATAAGAGCAACAGAATAACATTTGACACCAAAAGCGGTGAGCTAACTGTAGATGTCAAAGACGGGATGTATTACATGGACTTCCCATCAAGAATGCCCGAAGTTGCTGCTCTTCCGGATACAATAGCCCAATCACTGAATATGCAGCCTAAAGAAGTCTTCAAAGCAAGAGACTATGTCTTGGTATACGATTCTGAGGAGGATATAAAAAACATTGAGATTGAAAGGTCTATTTTTGATCTTATCAATCTGGATCCGGGCGGCGTTATTGTAACATCAACAGGTACAAACAGCGATTTTGTCTCAAGGTATTTTACTTCACAATCTTCAATTCTTGAAGATCCTGTTACTGGTTCTGCACACTGCTCACTTATTCCGTTCTGGTCTGAAAGATTAGGAAAAGATACCCTTTTTGCCCGCCAGATTTCTGAAAGAGGCGGCCAGCTTTATTGTGAGAATAAAAATGAAAGGGTAATTGTGGCAGGAAAGGCAAGAACTTATTCTGTGGGATACTTTTGGATAGAGTAAAAGCTATATAAAGAAATATGCAACAATAAAAAGCCTTGAATCCTTTGGTTCAAGGCTTTTTTATGTAACACTAACACTATTGTATTAGACAAAATTGCTATTTTATAACTTCTCCAGCACCTTGGGGAGACGTCGTTGGCTTAGGATCTTCAGTATAAACTAAAGTTCCTCCTTTGATAGTTTTTAATTTTGTTTGTTCAATTTTTCTGTTTTCTAAATTTTTCATTCAATTATATTTATATCAAAAATAATAAATATAATTGAAAAGGGGATCAATAGCCTTTTATTCAATTACTCCTAATAATTTCTACTAAAATGTTATTCTGTTCATCCAGATATAAAAAAAGCCTTGAATCTTTTGATTCAAGGCTTTTTTGCGGAGAGTGAGGGATTCGAACCCCCGGACCTGTTACAGTCAACAGTTTTCAAGACTGCCGCAATCGACCACTCTGCCAACTCTCCTTAAACTCCGGCTATACCGTTGTTTTCAGTGGTGCAAATATAGAACGATTTTTATTTTCTGCAAAACTTTTGCATCACAAATTTTAACAAAACTTAATAATATACTAGGAATCAGGGGAATTATTTTTGTTGAATTATTTTCTGGAAGCCACCTGATACTGGTATTTTAGAAGCTTTATTTAAAATTTACTCTTGTGCAGCTCCATGCAAAGTTGAATGATGGATAGAAGTGTATAGACCTCCCATCAAAAATTCTTTGAATTTTCACCACCCCTCCAGGGGAGGGGAATGATTGCGTCTTCAGTTATAATGTTTGTCATTCTACAGAAAAGCACTACTCTCCTACCGGTTCGAATAATTCGATTTTATTTCCTTCCGGATCCAGGATGTGCACAAACTTTCCGTATTCGTATGTTGCTACCTCATCCAATACTGTTACCCCTTCTTTTTTCAGTGCTTCTACCAGTGCTTCAATATTTTCCACATGATAATTAATCATAAATTCTTTAGTAGAGGGCTCAAAATACTGAGTTGATTCTTTAAAAGGGCTCCATAAGGTATATCCTTTTTTATCAGATTCTTCATCTTTCCAGTCGAATTTGGCACCATATGGGCTGGTTGGTAATCCAAGGTGGGTTTTGTACCATTCATTTACTTGTTCCGGGTCTTTACACTTAAAGAAGATTCCTCCAATAGCAGTTACTCTTTTCATTTTTTATTCGTTTTTATTCAGTTGATAGTTTCTTATGTGCAAATTCAGATCGTTTTGCAATTTCACAAATATATTAATGTTTTCATTAGATATTTCATTAATTTCTCATTGGGTAATTGATATGAAGAAATATTTTTGTTGGAAAACGCAAAGACGCAAGTAATATTAAAAAAAGAATGTTATAAGGCGCAAAGATTTTATCTCCGATAAAATTGATAACCTATACTTTTTGCTGAAAATCTTCCATTTTCCTACGCCTTAAAACTACATAAAGATTAGAAAAACTTTGCGCCCTTGCGATTACCCAACAAAAAATACAAATGCTGTTGGGGAAACGCAAGGATATTAAGAAGAAACTCCACACTTTCTAAAACATCTCTGATGTTTCTTAACTTCCCTTCACAACTTCAATATCCTTAATGGTTCAAAATGAATAGATAAAAAAAGCGCACCCATCGGGCACGCTTTATGTTATATAAGTTGAATACGATTAGTGTAATTCAGCTAAGTATTTTTCTGCATCCATTGCAGACATACATCCGCTTCCCGCAGCTGTAATAGCCTGTCTGTAGATATGATCCTGAACGTCACCAGCAGCAAATACTCCCGGAAGATTCGTTCTTGTAGAACCTTTTTCAGTAACGATGTATCCATTCTCATCAAGATCTATCTGACCTACGAAGATATCTGTATTAGGTTTGTGACCAATCGCGATAAAGATTCCTTCAACATCCACTGTAGATTTCTCCTGAGTCTGGTTATTGATGATTACGGCTCTTTCTACCAGACTGTTTTCTCCTTCAATCCCGATTAATTCATGGTGGAATTTCACTTCAATATTCGGAGTGCTTTCCACTCTGTGAACCATTGCTTTGGAAGCTCTGAAAACGTCTTTTCTTACCAATAAAGTTACTTTTTTACAAAGTTTTGCAAGGTAAGTAGCCTCTTCAGCCGCTGTATCTCCCGCTCCTACTACTACCACATCTTTTCCTCTGTAGAAAAATCCATCACATGTAGCACAAGCTGAAACACCGCCTCCTGCATATTTTTTCTCATCGTCAAGACCTAAATATTTTGCAGTAGCTCCTGTAGAGATAATAACTGTTTTGGCAAGGATTTCTTTGTTTCCTGTATATAATTTATGAACACCGCCTACTTCTTTAGAGAATTCAGCTTTAGTGATCATTTCGTAATGAACTTTGGTTTCAAATCTTTCTGCCTGTTTTTGCAGATCCATCATCATTTCAGGACCTGTAATCCCGGCTGGATACCCTGGGAAGTTGTCAACTTCTGTAGTGGTTGTTAATTGTCCGCCCGGCTCCAGACCTGTATATAATTCAGGTTTCAAGTCTGCTCTTGCTGCATAGATAGCAGCGGTGAAGCCAGAAGGCCCAGATCCAACGATCACACAATCTAAAATGTTTTGCTCCATAATTTACTTTGTTCGAAAAGATTTAATTTGAATTAAGACTGCTAATTTCGGAATTTTTAATTTCTCCTTAAAGTTATTTTAATGATACTTGTCAATATCTGATATGTTGAATTTCGATGGTAGTTATTGCAATGTGAGTTTCAGGTTTCGAGATTTGAGTTACAGGAAATCGGGTTCGGTATAAAATTTAAAACATTTTCCTTTAACCTCGAATCACGTATCTCGCTATCTCACAATACGCTTCCGCAACTGGCATCATACCTTCATTTTTATCTTATCTACATTGATAATTTTGTATACCAACTCCCGGATCAGTTCTGCTTCTCCCATATTCACTGCGCCAAGTCCTTTTCCTTTCATATCAAATTCCCTCAGAATAGAAATGACTCTTGTAGCATGTTTTAGAGGATAAAGTCTTGCACTTTCTGCGTAATCTTTGATGAAATACGGATTTACTCCCATCTGTGACGCAATGGTCTGCGGAGACTGCCCTGCCATCGTCTGATAGATAATGACGTTTGAAAAATAATTATAAAGGCTGGCCAGCATCATTACAAAAGGATTATTCTTCGGATTCTTACCCATAAAATGTGCAATCTTAAATGCTGCATTGGCATTTTTGGTTCCTAAAGCCTTTTGAAGTTCAAAAACATTATATTCTTTACTAATCCCGATATGGTTTTCAACAATTGCTCCGTCCAGAAGCTCCCCTTCTTTAAGGATAATCTTTAGTTTGTTCAGCTCATTGGAAATTCTTGACAAATCATTGCCCAGATATTCTGCCAGAAGATGAGAAATATTCGGGGCTGTATTAATCTTAAGCTTTGCACACTCATCTGAAATCCATTTGGGAAGATTATTTTCCCTTACAGATTCACTCAGGAAAAGAGCTTTCGCTTTATCTAAGGCCTTGGCCGCTTTTTTTCTGCTATCCAGCTTCTTATGTTTATGAGCAAAGACCAAAACAGTGGAAGGCACCGGATTTTCTACGTAGGATTCCAGAATTCTGTTTTCTTCATCATTAAGTTTTAAATCCTGAGCTTCTTTTACAATAATCACCTGCTTATCCCCCATCATTGGAAACTGTCTTGCCAGGGAAAGAACTTCCTGATAAGACGTATCTTTTCCGTAAGTAACCGTTTGGTTGAAAGCTTTTTCATCTTCTTCCAAAAAGTTGTGTTCAAGGGCTTTTACCGCAACATCAATAAAGTAGGCTTCTTCTCCGTGGAAAAAATAAATAGGTAAAACTTCTTTATTTTTAATATTTTTGAGGATTAAATCTAATTCTTTCATCTTATTAATGGAACTTCCAAAACTGAATTTTCAGGAAACTTTTGATTTTAAATTCAAGAAAGACAAAGATAAGTTTTTTATTTATGATTTGGTTCGTAAAACTTATCTTCTGCTCACTCCTGAGGAATGGGTCAGACAGCACTGGATACACTATTACCTTACTGTAAAATCCTATTCTACATCTGCTCTGATAACCGAAAAAAAGATTGTTCTGAATGGCCTTACCAAACGTATTGACCTCCTGATTACGGAAAAGACAGAACCTGTAATTCTGATTGAGTGCAAAGCTCCACAAATCAAATTAACGGAAAAAACCTTCGAACAGACCGCCAGATACAACTCTATCATCGGAGCAAAAGAAATTATTCTTACGAATGGGCTTCAGCATATTAATGCTTATTATCAGGACGGGCAATATCAATTTTACAGGCCGGAATAGCCCTGTACAAAGGCAAATTAAAAATGTATATAAAAAAAACTGAAATGGTACACTTTTGGAGCATCTATCTTTAGTTTTAAAAAAATACAATTTTAGTTATGAAAAAATTATTAGTAGTGGCAGCACTGGGTATGTTTACTCTAGGCTTTTCACAAAATTATCAAAATGGCTACAATGACTATAATGATTACCAAGGAAGTATCTCATCCATTAACTGGGGTCAGGTAGCAAGTTATCTTGGATTAAATAATAATCAGGTTAACCAGCTTACCGTACTGAACAACCGTTATCCTGATCAAAATGCATGGAACCGTGCTTATAGCAAGCAGCCCAACAGATGGTATACAGACCGTTATTCTGCAATGGAAAAGATCATGACGCCTGAGCAGTACAAAAGATTTTATGCAAAGTATTATCAGGGTCAGAATCCAAAAATAAAATTTGATAATGAGTACAAAAAACATCATGGTAAACCGCAAAAGAATCATGATAAATACCAAATGAAACATGATGAAAGATTCAATGACAGAGACCATCATGATGATCATCACAGATAAAAAAACAATAATTGAAACCGGAGAAAAACTTCCGGTTTTTATTATTTATATAAAGCTATTTTAACATAGAAAAAGACTAAAATCACTACATTTAAAGTATAATTTAAAATATGGGAATTATTAAAAACATTATATTCGATTTCGGGGGTGTGCTTATGGACTGGAACCCGAGATATTACTTCAGGGACTATTTTAATGATAATGAAAAAATGGAATACTTTCTTGAACATATCGCCCAGGATGAATGGAATATTGAACAGGACAGAGGAAGAAGTTTAGCCGAAGGAACAGAAATTCAGGTAAAAAAATTCCCGGAATGGGAAAAAGAAATCCGCGCTTTCTATGACAACTGGACAGTAATGCTGAAAAGCGATATTCCCCAAAATGTAGAAGTGCTCAGAAAGCTTAAAAATACAGAATACAATCTCTTTGGATTAACCAACTGGTCGGAAGAAACATTCCCTTATGCATTGGAAAATTATGATTTCTTTCAGATTTTTGAAGGTAAAATTGTGGTTTCCGGAACAGAAAAACTGATCAAACCCGATCCTGAAATCTGGCATGTGCTTCTTGAAAGATATAATATCAAAGCTGAAGAATCGGTTTTCATTGATGATAATATGAAGAATATTGAAATGGCAAAATCACTTGGATTTATTACCATTCAGGTTTTTCCGGATACTGATCTTACAAAAGAATTAAAGAAATCCGGAGTTGAAGTGTAACACTTCTCAATATTTTCTTACTTTTAATACTGTTTTGTAATCTACTAATTCACAAATAATTAATTATGATACGTTCCATCTTATTAACCACAATGCTTATGGCTTCAGGAAGTCTTTTCAGTCAAAAACTTAAAACGGTCTCCTATCAGGACGGTTCACAGAAACTGAATGGTCTTATTACCTCCAACGCAGGAAAAAAACTTCCGGGAGTATTAATTCTTCCTGCCTGGAAAGGTATTGATGAAGAAGCTAAAACAGCTGCTATCGAACTGGAAAAGCAAGGTTACATTGCTTTTGTCGCTGATATTTATGGTGAAGGAAAAATTCCGGCTGACAATGAGTCTGCTGCAAAAACTTCAGGATATTATAAACAAAACTATCAGGAATACCAGAAAAGAATTTCGCTGGCATTGGAACAATTGAAGAAAAACGGAGCTACTTCTGATAAAATAGCTGTTATTGGATATTGTTTCGGAGGCACAGGAGCATTAGAATCTGCCAGAGGGCATCTGCCTGTAGCTGGTGTTGTTTCTATCCACGGAAGTCTTGCCAGAGATCAGAGTAGAAAAAATGAAGCTTTGTCTGCTAAAATTCTTATTGAAAATCCCGCTGATGATAAAAGTGTAACTCCTGATGATTACAATAACCTCATCAAAGAAATGAATGAAGGAAATGCCGACTGGCAGATTATCACCTATGCTCATTCTAAACATACTTTTACAGATCCGAAATCTCCGGATTATAATCCGACAATGGCCAAAAGAGCTTGGAACCATACGCTGATGTTCTTAAAAGAAATTCTGAAATAACATAAAAAAGGCAAATTCGAATTATTGAATTTGCCTTTTTACTTTTATAAATTTATCCTTACTCTGGTTTAGCCTGTAGTTCAACGTCGTATTTCTTTGGAGAATATTTGGTTAAAGAACCTGTAGCAGCATCAATTCCTACTCCTATTGCTCCTCCAAGAATAATATTCAGTAAAGTAACTGCATTAAAGTTTTTGGTCAGTTTTACTTCTTTCTTCTCAAATCCTTCTTTTTCAAATGTAATCATCTGTTTGCCTAGACCTCTCGGAATCTTAGTTGTACACGGTGTTGTACATTTTTCTATTCCTTTGTGAAATACTTTTGCTCCTTCTGGGCTTGAAGAAAAAGCTATTGAATCCTGAGTTCCGGTAAAAATAGTTGCACATGAAGTGGTAGAAAGGGTGATTCCCAGCATGAGTACAATTGATAATTTGTTTTTCATAGATATTAATTAGTTCATTTTTTTAAGTCCGCGAACTTACGAAATAATTTAAAACTATCAGGCTTAAAAAAAGAAAAAAACATCTTTGAAATATCGTATTCATGGGCATTTCGTAAGAGAAACATATTGAAATTTGATTTCAAAGTGCTCAATAACATCCGGTTACATTAGATTTAAAAATAGTCAAAAAAAAGCAAATCCGGCGTTGTGCAGATTTGCTTTTTCTATTCTTTATCGTTCTTTTAATCTATCCTTATTCTTCTCTGTGCACCAATTCCATTGAGAAAGCGGGCAGACAGACCGCAAGATATTCACAAGGTTCTGAAAACGGATTGCTGTAACGGATTCTTACTCCTTTTTCAATAAGAATGCTTTGTCCTTTTTCCAGAACAACAATCTCACCGTCTATTTCAAATTGCTTTTTCCCTGAAATGATGTAAGTAAATTCATCAAATTCAGGGGTCTGGTGAGGTTCTCTCCAATCCGGAGGGGCTACCATATGAGCGATAGAAACGTTAGAATTTCCTGTGGAATTTCCCCAGTGTTCTTCGATCAGTTTTCCGTCTGTAGTAGGCACTACAAATGGTGATTGTTGAATTTTATATTTTTTCATGCCCAATCTTCTTTTTTTATTTCATACACGAAATTGGTTCTGGAAGGTTCTGCAAAATAAGCTACTTCTTCTTCAGCAATTTTTTTTCCTCCCAATCTTTCCAAAGCGGTCTGCGAACGGAAATTCTCTTTCCCGATATGGAAATGAACTTTATCTACAAACTGGAAAATATAATCCAGCATCAGCTTTTTAACCTGAGGATTAATGCCTTTTCCCCATGATTTTGTGCCGTAGAAAGTATACCCGATAAAAATATGGTTATCTTCTTTATCAAAATCATAATAACGGCTGCTTCCCAATACATCTCCGGTAGCTTTTTCTATGATTTTAAAAGCTCCTTTACTCTCCATAGCTCCTGTAAAAAAGTTTTCAAAAACTTCTCTCTTGTAACGATCTTTGTTAGGGTGTTGTTCCCATACTTTAGGATCGGATGCTACTTCATATAAAGATTCAAAATCCCCTTGCTGTAAGGGGATTAATTGAAATTCTTCATTCTCTAAAACAGGCTGAACAGAAAAATTCATTATTTAGCTCTTCTTAGTAGAATCTGATTCTATTTTCTTGATTTCCTTCAACTTATCAGAAATCTTGATTACGGTATCTAATTTTGATGGTTTCAATGGAACTTCCGCCTGAGCCATATCCCATTTGATCACCAGGTTTCCAGAGTTTTCGTCTGTAGGATTCAGGGTAATCTCAAACCATTCCTGTTTGTCTGTCAGTTTATTAACCGGTACGGTAACGTCTACTACATCCTGTTTGGGATCGTAAGTATAAGCTCCCCATTGTTGGAAGTCTTTATTAAGGATTACTTTCCATTCTTTTTCTGTAGGAACAATGAATAATCCGTATGTTCCTGCAGGAACTGTTTTCCCTCCGAAATTAACAGCCTGTCCAAAAGTAATTTTTGTAGATGAGTTAGCTCCTGCTCTCCAAACCTGTCCGTAAGGAACCAGTTCTCCAAAGATCTTACGTCCTTTCACTCCTGGTCTTCCATAGTCAATGGAGATCTTAGACATTGAAAACTGCTGCTCAACCTTCTGACGCGGACTTGCTGCTGGCACAGAATAATCCTGAGCAAAACTGAAAGCTGAAACTGAAATGCAAACTGCTAATATTAACTTTTTCACGTGTAAATTTTTGCTTAAAATTACAAAAATCAAAACGAAATAGCTTTCTTAAAATTTATTAATTTTTGCTTTTCCAATATTTTTCTACTGGTAAATTATTTCAAATCAACTACTTTTAAAAGTAAATTATCAACTGTTGAACATCTTATTTTTCTTAATTGTTTTCCCTTTTCTGAGCTGGATTGAGTGAAAAACAGAAGGAACATCATTAGTCCAGGTTTTCAGGATCAAAAGGATGGCAATAATTTCTGCTCTGGTAAGCAGGCCAATCCAAAAACAAAGATTAAATAAAATAATTGACTGACATTGTAAAATAACCTGAACCAATGTTCCAAAAAGTAATAAGGTCCAGATCTTAGCACCAATAGAGTGTGTAGCTACTTCTTTTTTGAATTTTAAAAAACTTACCAGATAAATTAGAGCTTCGGCTGCTGCAAGAATAATTATTTTATAAATATTTTGTTCGAAAAACTCAGGACATAGTATATAAGCCGCAACTCCTACTGATATGAAAAATATCTGATCAACTGTAGAATCCAAACGTCTGAGTTTTTGTGTTGAAATATTCAGATACCTAGCGATAATTCCATCAAAAATATCCGTCAATAATCCTATGGATAAAAGAGTGACAATGATTGTCTGATCGTTTTCTATCTTGAGAAGACTTAAAGAAATAATAATAAATCCAATAATCAGTCTTGAAAAAATTAAAACAGCCGGGATTTTAGCTTTCATAAAGAAGGAAAGAGTTATTTAAATGCTGAAAGATAGGGATATTCTAAAATAAAATAGCCTTTTCCAGCTCCAGCAGTTTTTGTTTTCTCCAGATACCGCCTGCATAGCCTACCAATTCGCCATTGGAGCCTATCACTCGATGGCAGGGAATTAAAATGGCAATTTTATTGATTCCGTTAGCTGTTCCTACGGCACGTATTGCTTTTGGATTTCCCAATATTTCTGACTGCTGCTTATAAGTTCTTATCTCTCCCATCGGAATTTCACGGAGAAGTTCCCATACTTTTTCCTGAAACTCGGTTCCTGTGGTAAATATTGGAACTTCAAAATGGCTCCTTTGACCGTCAAAATATTCTTTCAGTTCGTTTTCAAGCTGTACAAAATGAGGATGTTCTTGTTCTACAATCTCTGCTTTAAACACTTTTGATAAAGTTTTCAGTTGTTTTTCAATATTCTTCCGGTCTGTAAACTCAAGCAGACAGATGCCCTGATCTACAGCACAGGCAATCATTTCTCCCAGCGGGGTTGATATGTTTTTTTGGTGTATAATTTCCATTAGTTTAAAATTAAGCTTTTTGGAAATCATAACTTGTCTTTAATCCGTTAAAATTCTTTTTACTTGCTCAATATGCCTTGCATTATGGTAAATAACAAAACGGAAGGTATCTCCCAACTTCAGTTTTATCATTTTTGAAATGCTTATGCTTGTTTTTACTTTTCCCAGATCAATGTATTGCGCTTCTTCCAGTAATTCAAGCAGATTTTCCTGTTGCTTCATGAATATATCTATGACACCTTTATTCAGTTGACTATGGATAGGATTCATTGTTTTAAGCGTTTTCATTGTATTCAGTTTCTCTTTGGGAAGCATACTTTTAGCAAAATAATTCCCAAGAATTCCGGGTTTAAAATAAGATTGCGGAGATTTATTGGCAGAAGAAATACTGCGGCTGATTTCAGGAATATAAAAATTTCCATAACGATTAAGATGCTCCAGACATTCCAATGTACTCCAGCTGTCCGCTGAAGTTCTGAAATTCAGATCATTCTCCGGCTTCAATGACAATATTTCAGCAAAATGCAAATGCTGTTTCGTTTTGTTTTTTAACTCATCCAGTAATTCTGAGGTTGAAAATTTCATTACGTTTTTTATGCAAATATCCTAATCCGAATGTTCTTAAATCTTGACTGAACTCAAGATTTTTTAAGCCTGGATAAAGTTTCCGGAGACATCCTCAGATAATTGGCGATATATTTATTGGGAACTTCCTGAAACAGTTTCGGGCTTCGTTTTAAAACCCTTTCAAAACGTTCTCCCGGAGCATTGATCAGCAGATCTTTTTCTCTTTCAAGCTGCTGTAATACGAGATCTTCCAAAACATTCATCCAGAATTTCATGTGTTCTTCATCAGCTTTTACAAATTCATAAAAATCCTTTTTTGAGGCCATTTTTACTGTTGTTTTCTTAATCGCCTGAATGTAAAGATTCGAAGGTTTTCCTGATAAAAAAGAGTCCAGGCTTACAATAATATTTCCAGTATACCCAAAACGAATAATTCTTTCCTCATTTTCATCCATCATAAAGATCCGGACACTTCCGTTTTCAATAAAATAAATGCTGGTATCTGTACTGCCGGAAATTTTAAGAAATTCATTTCTCCTGAATTCTTTTCTTTCCCAATGGATTCCACTTTGAAGCAATTTTTCAACCATTTCATTTTATTATTTGCTTTTCCAAAGATAATAGGTAATTTTAAAGTTTTAAAACACTAATCACCAATAATGCTCAAACAAACAGTTCTTTTCATGCTGCTTTCTGCCGGATTTTGTGGCATAAAAGCACAGCAGACT
This sequence comes from Chryseobacterium sp. 7, assembly GCF_003663845.1. Taxonomy (NCBI): domain Bacteria; kingdom Pseudomonadati; phylum Bacteroidota; class Flavobacteriia; order Flavobacteriales; family Weeksellaceae; genus Chryseobacterium; species Chryseobacterium sp. 7. The sequence continues at coordinate 1,693,245 of NZ_RCCA01000001.1, read as the reverse complement.
ATCCCCTTCCGGATCACAAAACACCATAATATCATTGTCAAAAGCCTTGTTAACAAAAAGGATTCTTTGGACCTGATGTTTCAGATCGCAATGAAAGATTATTCTATTTCTCCTGATGGCAAGCGGAAAGCAGGTCATATTATATTTAACAAAGAAGAACTCAGCGACGACAATACAGTGCAAATCGGGAAAATTATCCAGAAAAATGTTCGCTTTTTTGATAATCAGTTAACAGGATATGAAGCAGATGGAAAAATCGGAACCGGAATTTTTGAAGGGAAAGCATTTAAAATTGATTATGATAACAACCAGTTTGTAATCTACGACAAAATGCCGGATCTGAAAGGTTACCAACCTGTCAATATTATCTTAGAAGATGATGGGTTTTATCTTGCCGCAGATAATATCATTGACGGACACCAACAACAAGAGGCTTATTTTGTGTTACAATCCGGATTTTCCGGAGCACTTTTGTACAGCAATGAGTTTGCAGAAGCCAAAAATCTGGACAAAAAACTAAAAATAACGGGAGAGAGAACCCTAAAAAATTCTGAAGGCAAAACTTTAACTACCAAACAGGCTATTCTTCCTTATTTTAAATTGGGCAACAGTGTATTTAAAGATGTTTCGGTAGGATTTTTCTCCGGAGAACTTAAGACCCAAAATGTAAGTTATCTCGGTGCTGATATGCTCCGCAGATTTATCTGGATCTTTGATGCTGAGAGAAAAACGGCCTACATTAAACCCAGCAAATACTTTTCGGAGCCTTATTACAAAATGTAATTAGAATACTATAAATTTTTAAGAAGATGATGAAGATCAAACCTATTGCAGCACTCGTATGTTTTCAACTGATTATTGTAAGCTGCCGGAAAGAAGAAAAGAAAATTGTTACCACAGAAACAAAAACTACGAATGATTCTGTAAAAACAGCAAACCCTGAGGAGAAAATAGATTATTCCAATTTTAATATTTTCAGTCTGTCTACCATTTCATCTGCGGAAAAAGATTCTGATATTGATGTTTTTATCTCTGTTTCGGATGTCTATAAAGATGTTCAGCCTATTCCTGCAGATATTATCAAAAACCAGAAGCAAATGTCTTTTGAACAGCTCCAGCATTTTGAACTGGATGCTCCCAGCAGAAAAAAATTACTTAACGGAATTCATCTTACTGAAAATGATTCACTGTACATTTATGAATATGGTTCAAACAAGCTTCAAAAAATGCCGATCAGCAAATTAAAAGCTGTAGCCTATTTAAGTCCTTATTCCGATGATCAGGATTTAGATCCGGATTCTTATATGATGGGGTTTCAGGTTGCCACTCATCAAAAAACAACAGAATACGACCGATACAATAATGCTATCGCTTATTTTGGAAACAAAAATCCTTTCGTAGACAATAAAATGAAGGCTGTGAAATGGCAAAAAGCTAATACTGATATCTCAAAAAAATATTTTAGCCATTCAAAATTAATTCAGGGAAAAACCTACCAATCTCAGTATGAAAATATGACATATTATCTACAGGATTATCTTGAAGAAGGAAATATTGTGGAGCGTAAACTCATTGTCATCAACAATCAAAAAGAAAAGATTGCGGAGAAAACATTTTCTCTTGCAGGAAGTGATGGCGGGGAATTCTTCCCTCTTTATGGGATAGATGCCGATGAAGCCAATATTTACCAATGGACAGGTCATCTTTTCAAAGGAAAACCTCCTGTTATTTTTGGGTTTACCGCACTATCTTTTGGTTGTCCTTCTATTAGTTTTTTAGATAAAAAAGAGAAGAATCTCCCGATAAATTGTGATAACAGACATTAATGAAGTTAAAAGGCGAAACGGTAAAAGGCTATAAAAAAACAGGCTTAATGAGTATCTGAAAAATTATGTGCTCCTTCCGGAAAAAATGAATACCAAAGAAATAAAAACCGGGCAATTTTTAAGAAAATTGCCCGGTTTGTTATATTTACAATTGTATTTTTTGTGGATGCTTTATCACAAATAATTTTCAAACCTGGAAAATATCTAACGTTTATTCTTTCCTATTATTTTTTATGAAAAACCAATCTCTTGCAGTATATCGGATCCATCCTGTTTATAATAGAGTTTTAAGCTTATTTCACTTTTTCAACGTAATAATAAGCCATAGCATTCCACTATCTAAAAGAAAATTTATCCTGTAAAAAGATTCACAGGCTTACTTTAAGGCAGCAGGAATTATTTCAATCTATTTGAATTTATTTTTAGAGCGGAATAAAGCAAAATAAATAGTCAGCAAAAAGAGAATTGCTATTAGAATTAAACTTATGTAATGAAAAATCAATGTTGGCATATTGTTATATTTTTTTCCAGTAAGAAAAATTTGTCTTTCTACTTACTGCTCCTTCATCAATAAAAACTTCTTCTTTGCCACATCTTTTTATATTAAGTGCTTGCATTGAATTTTCTTGAATATGATGAATCTGCCCTTCTGTATTAATCCATATATGAAATTCCAAAGGACATAATATTTTTTTAAAATTTTATTTTTTCATGAAAATATAAAATGTAATTCAAAAAAAAGTAGTTTTTAATTTACATTTTATTGATTTTGTTTTACATTTTTTTACAATTCTTACTTGTTTGAATCTGATATTTTTTCAATTTTACAACCTTATTTTAATTATGCATTACGGGAATCCGTATTTCCAAAGCTTTTTTTAAGATTTCTTTATATCATCCAATGCAGGATTTGACTTTATTATATCTATTTCATAAAAAAATCGCTCCAAAGAGCGAATTTTTGTTTTTAATAGTTGGTTTTTAACCGGGATATTCGGTTTTACCGATTATAAAAATTTCTTTTTATTTCATTATTTCTTAGGATAATATTGGTCTTTCAGTTTCATAAAATACGTTTCGGAGTCTTTGAAACCATTGCCTTTCATGAATTTGATGACTACATTCAGGTAAGCTTCCGAGGGTTCAAAATCTGCACCCATTTTTTCGGAAAAATTTTTATAATTTTCTTCAAGGAGTTTGGGATTTTTAGCCAATTGTTTTATATCTGTTCGGAAACCTTTAAATATAAATTTTAAAGCTTCATAATTTCCGGGATAAGAAACTGTTCCGTGAGTTTCTCCTTCGAAAAAACTATGTTTATAGTTCAGAGATCCGTTCTTTTCTATTATTGTTTTAAATTCTTCAATTGCCTGTGTCATATCAGAATTCCAGTTTTTCTGCTGTTCTTCATTGTCCGCCTGGGAAACATATAAAGATTTTTTTGCAGGAAACTTCTTATTTCTTCCTAAATATTCTTTTGTTCTTGAAATAGTTACTTTATTATCCCACCATAAACTCGGATCATTGGCAACATAAGCATTAAAATAATCCGGATGTAAAAGAAAAGTATTAATGGCAAACAATCCCCCGAAAGAATGCCCTACCAATACGGAATAATCCTGAGTCCTATAGTTTTTATTGATAAAAGGCTTCAACTCTTCCTGCATAAATTTCAGGAAAATTTCACCTCCGCCACTGTCTGTAAAAAGAGTAAGAGTAGGATTTACGGGACTTTTCTTTTCAGACTTTGTCGGTGTAAGATCTCTTGTTCTTTCTGTATTTTTAATTCCTACCACAATACATTCCGGGATATCGGCATAAGGTGTTCTGGCAATAAAATCTGTTAATCCTGTGTAATATTCAAAATTGATTTCTCCGTCTAAAAGATAGATGACCGGATATTTTGCGGGATTGATGGTACTGTCGTTATAAGTTTTAGGCAGATGAATCCAGATTTCTCTATTTTCGTTTAAAACTTTTGAAAATAAGTTCTGCTTCTCTCCTATCGTCAGTTTTTCCTGGGCTTTTCCCAAAGAAAACAATAAAAATAAGGGAAGGTAAATCATTTTAAACCAGTTGTTCATGGTGTGAGTCTTTTCTTTGTTGATGAATATTTTTAATTTCTTTATTCTTTTTGGGGGATTTGTTTCTTCGGCCCCACCAGATCAGGAATCCGGTAACCGGGAGACTTGTACAGATAATTCCGATAATGAAGGTGAATATTTTACCAAACATTCCGCCCCAATAGCCTACATGAAGATCAAAATTCATGTGTTCTATCACTTCATGCATCTGAACTTCTTTAGGATAATCAATCTCATTTCCGGTGTATTTGTTGGTTTCCATACTTTTACCGTTAACAAGACTTTTCAATCCAATAAATTGAGCAACTCCAATATGATAAACCGTTGCCGAATCATTTCTTGGAATACTCATTCTGAACTGCTTTGCATTGGGAAACTCTTTAAATTTTCTGTCTACAAAATCAACATAAGACAACGCTTTTTTCTCCGGATCAAACTTAGGTTCATATTTTTCTGCAATGGCATGAGCATCCACAGCTCCTCCGAAAGTCTGCTGGGTAAGATTAGTTAAGACTTCATAAGCCATAATGAGACCTGTAATGGTAATAAATACGGCCGGAAGCAATGAATAAAAGCCAAAAACATTATGAAAATCATAGTTTTTCCTGCGCCATTTTGTTCCGGATTTGATTTTAAAAGCGGTTGTTCTTGTTGTTTTGTTCCATTTTTTAGGCCACCAGAGAATCAGTCCGCCGATGAGCTGAATAAAAAAGATGATTGAGGCAATTCCAACCACTGTTTTCCCGAGCTTTCCTGCCAGCAGCTGTGCATGAATATGGGCAACAATATAGAAAAATTCATAGCTTTTTGTAGAACCGATTACCTTTCCTGTGTAAGGATCGAGATAATGATAGGCAAATACTCCGCGAGGTCCCCGCCCTTTTTTCTTTGACTTTTCTGCTTTATCGGCATTTTTATCTTTAGGTGGTTTTGTGGCTGAAGCTACCCTAAAGCTTCTGTCTGCTTCTTTATAAGTATCAAAATAAAATGCTTTTCTGTCCGGAACCTGCTGATGAAACCTGACAAGCAATTCTTCAGGTGTCATTTTTGCAGCATGAATCGGAGTTTCAACGTATTTAGCGCTCCCTCCGCACAGATCAATGATTTCGTCACAAAAGACAAATACCGTCCCCGAAAGGGTAACTGTAAGCACAATGATCCCGGAAACCAGTCCGAGCCAGAGATGCAGCCAGCCGGTGATCCTTTTGGTAAGAGATTTTCCCTGCCTTTTTTTAGGATTAATTTTTTTATTCTCCATATCTGTTTTCATCCTCAAAAAATGGAAGTGTAGAAATGCAAAGGCGCAATAGTATTTATAATGGCATGTTTGTAAAGTGAAAAGAGTTATTCCTGCTGCCGTTTACTTTAGCATATTCGAAGGCTTCAGAAATAGGTATTATAAATTAAAGCTTTGCACCTTTGCGGTTTTCATTCTTATATTTTCTTTGAGGTTATTTTTTGTTTTTCAGGTGTTAAAATTTGAATGCAAAATTGGCAAGGATTTCTCTTGGCTTCTGTGGCTGCCCGTAGAAGTTCCAGTAGTTTTCATTCAATGCATTATTCATTTTCAGACCGATTCTGTATTTTTTCTTGTCATAGAAAATAGTAGCACCAACTGTAGTGTAAGAAGGAGCAAGGAAGTGATTGGTAATATTGATGTAGGTTTGATCTACAAAATTAAATCCAGCCCCAAAACCAAGTCCTTCATACGCTCCATCCATAATTTTGTAGCTTGTCCATAGATTGGCTACATGTTTTGGAGTCCATGCGATTCTCTTCCCGCTGTCTTTGCTTCGGTCGTCATATTTGTTGTCGTTATATCCATATCCGGCAACGATATTCCATCCTTTGAAGGGGTTTGCAATGATCCCTATTTCCAATCCCTGACTTTTAATATTACCATCCTGAATACTTCCAATTCCGCCCGGATCTGCTACCAGTCTGTTTTTAACGTTAATATTATAATAACTCACCGTTGTCAGTAATTTTTTATGGAAAAGATCTACTTTAAAACCTGTTTCAATCTGATTTCCCTGCTCCGGATCCCATTTCGTCAAAATACCCACTTCATTCAGTGACGGCGCATAGTTTTTAAATCCATTTACGTAATTGGCGAAGAATGAAATCTGTTCTTTTACAATTTCATAGACCAATCCAAACTTGGGTGAAAACTGCGTTTGGCTGTACCCTGTAACTTTATTTTCAGGATATCCGTTTTGGGTAGAAATTTCTACCCCGTTTACTACTGTATCATCATTTTTATAGCTGTCTACTCTCAAACTTGCCATTACCAGTAAGTTATCTGTAATGTTCAAAACATCAGAGATATATCCGCTGATTGTTCTGAATGTGGTGATATCTGATTCGGTAGATTTTCTTTCCTTATTCATAAATTTGTTTCTTGAGATAGGATCCCATGCTGAAGAACTATCCAGATTCACTTTATCATAAGGCATGAAAACATTGCTGTATCCGTTGGCTTCATAATAAGGGAACTGATATTTTGTTCTTTGCTGGAAGTAATCTATCCCCACCACAAGACGGTTTCTTAAAGTTCCAATTTTAAAATCTCCTGTGAAATTCTGCTGAATATTGTCTGTGGTTACTTTAAAGCTGTCGAAAGGACGGATCATTCTTTCAACCTGATTGTTATTCAAATATCTAAGTACTAAAAAGATAGATTCGTTCTCATTGGCTTCTCCTCTTTGGTAGGAGGTTCTTGACGTCCATTGGTCATTAAATTTGTGAGTCACCTCAGCCATGGTTACGAAATTGGTTCTTTTGGAACCGATATCGTTACTTGTAAATGCTCTTTTGTAAGCTACTTCAAGGTCTTTCATGGAATGCAGAGTCAGTTTTTCTGAATTCCTTACATAAGCATTCAATGTTTTGTCCGGAGCGTGAAACTCGGTATCAAGCGTTACGGTGGTTTTGTCACTTACTTTGTACAAAACACTTCCGGAGAAAAACAATCCTTTATTGTAACCTGCATCCTGAAAAGAATCCTGAGAATAAGCAGCGACATTGAATCTTGCCAAAGCTGTTTTTTCTTTATTCAAAGGAGTGTTCACATCTGCTGTGATCCTGTTCATTCCCCAGCTTCCCGTGGTATAATTGATAATTCCTCCGAAATTTTCCTGTGGTTTTTTAGTCACAATATTTACAACACCTCCATAATTGGCAAGTGTTCCTCCGAATAAGGTTCCGGAGGGTCCTTTTATTACTTCTACTCTCTCAATATTAGCGATTTCCGACTGTACTCTTGGGTTTTGAATCAATCCGTTTCTGAAACTGGCGTTTGAACTGAATCCTCTCATAAAAATATCGTTTCCGCTGTCATTCACACTATTGCTTACCACTACTCCGGGAGCAGAAGCCATGGCTGTGTTGAAGTCCGCTGCTCCCATTTCGCTGATGATTTCTTTGGGAACAAGATTGTAAACAGTTGGGTTTTCAAGGTTTTCCAGAGGAAGTCTTGCAATAGATTCAGATTTTTTGGTTCTGTAATTATGGGTTCCCTGAAGTGATACGGACTGGATCTCAGCCACTTTAACAGTATCTGTTTCCTGGGCACTCAGCATTGTTACGGCTAATAGAGCTGCAGAAATAATAGTTTTTTTCATGTTTATAATTAAGTAGTTCTGCAAAATTATCTTATTTTTATTAATTCTAAATAAAAACATGATACAAATCATAAAATTAACTTTTTGAAAAAGCCCTTCAATAAAGGATTTTCAGAAAATAAATAATAATTAAAATTCAATTTTTCTTACCTTCATAACTCAAAGTAAGGCTAACTATTGATTATAATTTCCAAAAATGAACAGCACTATTCAAGAAACTATTCAGCAATTTCTACAGTTTATGTCTGAAAGAAATCTGACCGCATTAACGAACCTTTTTTCTGACACCGTAGATTGGTATATACCTGGTGATGAGCAAAAAGCGCCCTGGCTGGGAGTAAGAAACAATAAACAGGAAATCTCCGATTTTTTGAACTGTTATGGAAAAATACGGAACCTGTTTCTGCAAAAATTGATCATATTTTCAACGATGATGAAAATGCTGTGATCACGGGAGAATTTGTAACAAAAATGCTTGAAACAGGCCATATTGCAGAGTCTTTATTCTGCATTCAGATTCGTATTCAAAATAATAAGATTATACGCTACAGATTGCTGGAAGACAGTCTGGCTGTTTCAAAGGCTTTGGATAAGTAGGCTAAAGATTATTTATCTTATTGATAATAACATACATTAGAGTTGTTTAAACTTATCAAAAAATATTGGATATTTCTTAAACCATTAAGAAGGATTTAAGCAGTAAAGCATAGTTAAGATAAATCATTGTGATTTTTAAGCTTAAAGCGAAGCTCATCTTAATACTATAAACACCTTAATGCAATCTTAATGGTTCAAAAAAGTGCAAAACAAGTTTATTATTAATGAGATTCTTTCATAAGAATGACATCGCTGTTAAAATCTAAAATTATCTTTTATATCACGGCAGCAGCCATCATTGACATATAATAATTGGCACAATGCAATGCGTTGATTAAAACAATTTCTTTTTCCGGAAAGGTTTCAAAGGCATCAGAGGTGGTAATCTGATATTCGTAATTCATGGAGGTCCATTTCAGGTGCGGTTTTATAATCATCAGCTCGACACCATCCTGATCGGTAAGAACAAATGATTCTTTAAAAATACCTCTGTGCTTAAAAAGATAGCCATTTTTAATCCCATCAAAATAGGTCTGCACCACAATTTCCCCATTCCAGTTCATCCTGAATTTCAGAAGGACTCTTTCGTGATCTTTCAGCTCAATGGTAGTTCCCCAAAAACCTTTTGGCTCCACCTGGTAGGCTTTATCATCTGCAATTTCAATGACAGCATTAAATTTAAACCAGCTTGTATAAGTAAGTTTTCCAATTAATTTTTCTTCTCTTTTGACTTCAAAAGATAAAGAATTGCTTGATTTTGCGTAATATTCTGCCATGGTTATATTGTAATTTGGTGGAATTTTTATTAGTTTTTAAATAATAATAACAGCTTGAATTTTAACGCTCTAATTTATAAATAATTCGGTATAATTTAATAGCTTTTTAATTCAATAAAGTAAAAACCCTGTAAGAAAATACTTACAGGGTGAATTTATAAAGAATTTATCCTAAAAAATCTAATTACTTTGGAATTTCACACCCATTGTTACATTTCCTAAACCGTCTGATTCTCCTGCTAAAGCATTAACTAATGTTGCAAATCTATTTGCTAAATCAAGATTGGCAATTGGAATTCTGGTAACATTCAAAATTTTACCTGCCTGCTCAGTGATCACATTTTCTGAAGCTTTTGCCAATATAGAATCTACAATATTACTTATTGGAAAGGAAAGATCCGGGAATGTTCTAAAATGAAAATCATGTCCTCTAATATTTTCTATTTTTGAAATAAAAACAATCTGTTTACTTCCCCAATCTAAATAAATTTTAAAGCTTATATCAAAGGGATCTACCTGTCCATCAAACATAGCTCCCAATGCTTCATATCTAATACAGCCAATTTTTATGCCTGCTCCTGCCTGCCCCGTTACTTCAGTAGGTAAGCTTAGCTTAAATTCAATAGGCCAGCTGCTGGTAAGATCTAAGTTTATTGATTTAACGGCAGCAGTTACAGAATAGTGCCAATATACGGGTCCAAAACTTCCGTTATCAGAGGCTGTAACAGAAGGTTTAACTACATCAAAATTAACTCTAAGCAGATTAATAGGTGTAAACAGGAAAATATCTCCTGTACTAATTTTTTCAATATTACCATCATCAACTGGATAATGCAATGTTTGAGAATTCTGATCTATTGTAGTTTCAACAATCAGATTACTATGTTCCGGAGCATTACCAATGGTATAGCTTGTGTCATCTCCATTATTTACTTTTGATACTGAATTAACCTGAGTTCGTCCTGTTGCATTAAAAGTTGGGCAATTATTAAAGTTAATAGATGAATCAGCGGTAAACATTAGTAAATTTCCGGACTGATCAGCGCCTAGTTTTGCATTTTCTCCAAACTTGATTCCAATAAAAGTTCTAAAAATATCCGGAAGTCTAAGAGAGTCAATAAATGCTTCTGCGATATCCCGACCTGAGAAAAGGGATGTTGCTTTAAAGTAAACAGCAAGCTGGTTCCAGTCATCAGCTACAAAATTGTAAGGTTCATTTTCAAAAAATTGCTTCAACTGATCATTATTTTCCCAGTTTTTCACAAAATTGATCTCATTATGTACTTCATTAAATAACGAAATTTTAATGTGCTTATCTATCAATTGTATTATGCCATTAATTTCAGCATATTCGACTTCAATTTCAACAACTTGCTTTTCTTCCAAAAATCCCTTGATTTTTAATTTTAAACCGCTGAGTTGAACCTGAGGAAAAAATTCATTTGCATCTGCCGGATTAAATACATTTACAAATCTAAATGCTAGCTCTGCAGTATCAAAATCCCCTGTAAATGATACCTTCAAAGTATTTTTGAATCGCTGATTGGATTCAAGATGGCTAAAGTGACCTGATAATCTTTGTAACTGATCATTAATTAATCTTTTGATCAATTCGATTGAAATTCCTATTCCAGCATTCTGTCTGCTGAAATCCAATAAGGATAGGTGTGCGTCTTGTACATTCATTTTATTAAGTTTTAATGGTTAAAATATTTGAATACTATTTTTAGTAATCAGTAACTTTCAAAATCATACATTGCCTCAACCTTAGCTGCTTCATCAATAAAGCTTATTATATATCAAAATTATTCTTTGTAAGAATAATTATCAATTACCCTTTTGTGGTATTTATTTCATTAGTTTGGCTCATAAAAAAAGCCTCATAGATTTTTGAAATCCATGAGGCTTATATCTTTTACAGATTATTTTTTAAACTTCTAATTAATTTTATACACATAATGATTACTGATATACCTGCTTTTATCCTTCAGTTTTTCAGGATAAAATATTGTTCCATCAATCTCAACACTTTTAATCCTATATCTCCAGCTGCCATTATGGCTTTTGTAAATTTTTGTTGTTGAATTTGGATAAAGCTCAAGAACAATGGATGAATCTTTCACTTCTATTTTTTCAAGAGACTTTGGATTTTTAATTTTATAAAAAGACCTTGGTGACAGTATTCCATGCTCATAATTAAATCCAAAGCTGCCGGATTCATTATTCATAGCTTTTGATATGGGATAACTGTAATTGATCTTTATTATTTTTTTGGAGTCAGTCAGGTTTTGAATATAAAAATCTGTTAGCCATGAACATCCTGAAAGAACTGCTGCAAAAATACAACATAAAAATCCTATCGTAATTGACTTTGCATTCATGTACTGAGGTTTAAATGGTTTTGTAAAAATAATCAGATTACTTTAATGTAAGAGTTTATACTATAAAAAATCCGCAAGAAAACTTCATTTAAACATAGCACAAAACTAACCTTGTATAAAAACCATAAATAAAGGGTTTCCGCATCCGAAAACCCTTACTTGATTTGAATAGCCGTTGTCAGATACTTTTTAAATTATTATCTTTTTAAAGGCTTATATAAATTTTCTTATTTTTTTATAATTTTTGCTGAAAACAGAGCTTTGTTTTTCAATCCATGAACAGTTACTATATAAGCTCCGGAATTCAGCTCTGATAAATTAATCATCCTTTTTTTATCTGGATAGAAATTTAATGTTTTTACATTTTTACCGGAAAAATCAGAAATTGTTACTTTTTCAAAACTTTCAGCCGATTCTACCGTTATCTCGTTTGAAAAAAGAGACGGATAAACCTTGTATTTTCCATCTGATTTTATAGATTCATTGGTATTCAGGGTATAATTGGCAATATCTATTCTCCAAACATCATTATAACTCAGGTGATCATAAGCTTCTGTCTGTGTACCTCCAAAGAAATATAAATTTCCAAGCGTATCATTCCAGGTAGCAGAATAGCGTCTGTATGGTGGTAAATTCATATTGGAAGGAACATTTAACTGACCATAATCATAAGAAGATGAAGACTGAGGGCCATACATCCAGGTCCAATTATTTGTATAGATATTGTATTTCCATAAATTTTGCTGATAGGTGCTATTTCCGCCAAATAGCCACAGATCTCCGTTTTTACCTGTCCATGTTAATGCTTTGTTTCTGTCTCCGGGTAAATTGGACGAGCTTTCTGTTCCCATAGTTCCATAGCTGGCATTTCCGTAAGGAGGAGGAGTACCAACTACAGACCAGCTGTTGGTATTGGTTTGATATTTCCACATTTTGGCATTGGTAAAATACCAGAAGTCTTTGTTTTCGTCGGCCCAGCTGATGCCGGTTCCGTAGTCAGCTACAGGATAACTGGTACTGCTGAAGTTATTAACGGTTTTATCCCCACTCAGCCATACCCATTGGTTTTGAGCAATATCGTATTTCCATACGTCATTTAAATATCCTTCATTTGCAGAAGTTTCATCAGAACCATAACCTCCATATAAGTAAAAATTTCCCTGGGCATCTGTCCATGTCTTTCCTCTTACTCTTGCTCCCGGAATATTAGCTGAAGAGTATATCCCCTGGCTTCCATAATTGGCATGTCTGTTAGAAACAGTATTAGGATTTTTTGTTCCACCTTTCCAAATCCAGTTGTTGGATGCAACGTTGTACATCCATAAATCCTGGTAATAAGAATTCACCAGCGGTACCTGCCCCCGAACATCCAGAGGTTTCCATTATTATCAATCCATGACATGGCATCGATTCGGCGTCCCGGAGCGTTTCTCTTGTTTTCAACGTTTATGATTCCATAATTGAGCAAATCGTTTGTATAAGATTTAAAGAAACTGTTTTCATTACCATTGATCCATTGCCATTTCTTTTGAGAGGAATTAAATTTCCATAAATCAACAGAAGAATAGCCTGTACCATTTATTTCATTACCATATTTCCCACAAATTCCGTAAAGCCATAAATTTCCGTCAGCATCTCTCCATTGAGCACCATATTTGGCAGTTCCTCCGGGAGTATTTTCGCTTTCAACAAGCCCTGCCAGTTTTTCATAGGCAGTAAAGTCATAGGAATTACCACCGCTTGTGATTCCCGGTCCTTTCACCTGTACCCAGTTATTGGTCATTGTATTATATTTCCAAAGATCAATTGCATATGTACTTGAATCATTGGTATTTCCGTTGTACAAATACAGGTTTCCGTCATTTCCTGTCCAGCAGGCTGAAGTATTTCTGAATCCCGGAAAGTTTTGTGTATCTTCCACGTTCAACATCCCATAAACAGGAGGCTGATTTACAGGAGGATTCCCGTTTTTCTTCATTAATGTCCAGGAATTAGTGGATGGTGTGTACTTCCACATATAATAATTTACCTGAATCCAGAAATTCCCATTTTTATCTGTCCAGTTGTTGGGTTTGGGATTGTCATAATTATAATTAATGATTCCCGGCATATTATTAGTGTTTTCCACTCCTATTCCGCCGGCAATGTTTTCGGTACTTGTCTGGCTTCCTTTCATCCAGGTCCATAATCCGTTTATAGGATTAAACTTCCATATATCATTGTAATTATAGCTTTGAGGTACGGAACTATGATATCCTCCATAAATAAAGATATTCCCCTGCAAATCTTTAAAACTGCAGCTTCCAAACCTTGCACTTGGAGTATTCAGGGTATTTTCCTGCCCTATGCTGTTGTATACACCATTTGTATTGGGTTGATCTGATCCTCCGATCCAAGACCACATATTGGTGGAGATATTATACTTCCATACGGTATTGTATTCGTTCCCATTTGATGTTTTACCTCCGAAGAAATAGAGATTTCCTGACGAATCGGTCCACGTTGTTGTACTGATCAGTGCAGGCGGAATATTGGTACTATTTTCAACTCCTTTTGTGCCGAAGTCAGCTTCACCGGTTGGTGTTCCATTTAAAATCTTAGTCCAGTTATTAGTAAGGCTGTTGAATTTCCACAGGTCGTTTTTTTGTTTACCAGAAGCATCCGCTCCTCCGAAAACATATAAATTTTTATTTGTTGAAGCCCACATGGAAGACTGCCTTACAGCGCCAGGTACATTTCTATAGCTATCTACATTTATCCCTTTATTGTAACCATTAAAATCGTGGTAAAGCCAGCCTTTTCTGAAGGTAAAATTGTTATTCTGATAGTTGTAGCTCCACAAAAGGCTGGTTGCATTACCTACCCATCCGGTGCTGTAACCGCCGAACATCCAGAAAGTGCCGTCGTTATCTACAACATAGGACATTTCTTTTAAAATATTCGGCCAGTTCTCGTTACTCTCCAGTCCGTATATTCCGAATTCAGCAATTTGTTCAATTTGATTTCCTCCTTGTACCCAGGTAAAATTGGTACTTTGTGATAAGCACATCGTACTTATCAAAAGAAAAAATATTTTTCTCATGGTTATGTGTGTTTTTTGTTTTTTTAGTATAAAATAATTTTCGACATATCTTATCATGAAAGATATCTGTCACCAAAAATTATTCTATTAATTTTTAAGCGAATTTATACAAATTATATAAATCAACAAATAATTTATTTATTACGTATTAAAATTGAGCCAGCTTTCATATATTAATTATCCTATTAACTTGATATTTTATGTTACTATAGATGATAAAGCTTTTTTGATGCAACAAAAACCCCGTAAGTTTTCTTACGGGGTTTGAAATATATTATCTGGTTTGATTATTACATCGTTTCCATTTTGAAGCTCATGCTTTCAATTACTTTCAGAATAGCTTCTACTGTGTCCATTGAAGTTAAACAAGGAACACCGTTTTCCACACTCATTCTTCTGATCTGGAACCCGTCTCTTTCTGCCTGTTTACCTTTTGTAGTGGTATTCACAACATACTGTACTTTTCCTTTCTGGATCAGGTCAATAAGATTTACACTTTCTTCTCCGATTTTGTATCCGATTTTGCAAGGGATTCCTTTTTCTTCAAAGAACTTCGCAGTACCTTCTGTAGCCCAGATTCTGAATCCTACCTCATGGAATCTTGCTGCAAGAGCTGCTGCCTCATCTTTGTGCTTATCCGCTACCGTGAAAAGGATAGATCCGTGCATTGGAACTTTTCTTCCTGCTGCTACCAATCCTTTGTAAAGTGCTTTTTCAAGAGTGGTATCTTTCCCCATTACTTCTCCTGTAGACTTCATTTCCGGGCCTAAAGAGATGTCCACTTTTGTTAGTTTAGAGAAAGAGAATACCGGTACTTTTACAAATACTCCTTCTTTGTTTGGAACCAATCCGTTTTCGTACCCTAAATCTTTCAGTTTTTGTCCCAGGATCGCCTTTGTGGCAAGGTTAGCCATTGGAACTTCTGTGATTTTGGATAAGAAAGGAACTGTTCTTGAAGAACGAGGGTTTACTTCGATTACATAAACGTTTCCTTCGAAAAGAACGTACTGGATATTCATTAATCCGATAACTTTTAATCCTTTTGCCAGTCTTTGTGTATAGTCTACCAAAGTATCAATCTCACTCTGAGAAATATTTTGCGGCGGATATACTGCGATTGAGTCTCCGGAGTGAACTCCTGCTCTTTCGATGTGCTCCATAATCCCTGGAATCACTACAGTTTCTCCGTCACAGATGGCATCTACTTCAATCTCCTTTCCTACCATGTATTTGTCTACCAATACAGGGTGCTCAGGGCTTGCTTCTACTGCATTTTCCATGTAGTGAGCCAGTTCTGCTTCTGCGTATACAATTTCCATCGCTCTACCACCAAGAACGTAGCTTGGACGTACCAATACCGGATATCCGATTTCGTTGGCGATTTTGATCGCTTCTTCTTTCGAAGTGGAAGTTCTTCCTTTTGGCTGAGGAATTCCTAATTCCTGAAGTGCTTTTTCGAATTTATCTCTGTTTTCAGCTCTGTCAAGATCTTCCAATGAAGTTCCTAAGATCTGTACTCCGTGAGAGGCTAATTTATCTGCAAGGTTGATCGCAGTTTGCCCCCCGAACTGTACTACAACTCCTTTTGGTTTTTCAAGCTCGATGATATTCATTACATCTTCTTCTGTAAGCGGCTCGAAGTATAGTTTATCAGAGATAGAGAAGTCTGTAGAAACTGTTTCAGGGTTGTTGTTGATGATGATCGCTTCGTAACCCATTTCTTTGATCGCCCATACTGAGTGAACGGTTGCGTAGTCAAACTCAACTCCTTGTCCGATTCTGATAGGTCCTGAACCCAGTACGATGATTTTTTCTTTGTCTGAAACTACGCTTTCATTTTCTTCTTCGTAAGTTCCGTAGAAATAAGGGGTTTCAGATTCAAATTCAGCAGCACAGGTGTCTACCATTTTATAAACCGGCATTACTCCGCTTTCTTTTCTGAAGTTGAAAACCTCACGCTCTTTTACATCCCAAAGAACTGCGATATTGATGTCTGCAAACCCTAATCTCTTAGCTTCAATCAGAGTTTCTTTGTCAAATTTGTTTTCAGCGATTACTTTTTCGAAGTCAACTAGTTTTTTCAGTTTCCAGATAAAGAACTTGTCAATTTTGCTCCATTCTACAATCTGTTCCCAGTCGTATCCTCTTCTTAAAGCATCTCCGATGATGAATAACCTCTCATCATCACACACTCTGATTCTTCTTTCAATTTCTTCAGCAGTAAGTGCCTGGGCTTGTTTTGTTTTTAATCCTAAATGTTTGATTCCTGTTTCTAATGAACGGATTGCTTTCTGTAAAGATTCTTCAAGGTTTCTTCCGATCGCCATTACTTCACCAGTTGCTTTCATCTGAGTGGAAAGTCTTCTGTCTGCTGTTTCAAATTTATCGAATGGGAATCTTGGGAATTTTGTTACCACATAGTCAAGAGCCGGCTCGAAACATGCATATGTTTTTCCTGTTACAGGGTTCATAATTTCATCCAGAGTCAATCCTACAGCAATCTTTGCAGCAATCTTTGCAATCGGATATCCTGTTGCTTTACTTGCTAACGCTGATGAACGGGAAACTCTAGGGTTTACCTCGATGATATAATATTCGAATGAATGTGGGTCTAAAGCCAACTGTACGTTACATCCACCTTCAATTCCTAAAGCTCTGATGATTTTCAGGGAAGCATTTCTCAATAATTGATACTCTCTGTCTGAAAGCGTTTGAGAAGGTGCTACTACGATAGAGTCTCCTGTGTGAACTCCTACCGGATCAATATTTTCCATGTTACAAACCACAATGGCGTTGTCGTTTGCATCACGCATTACTTCATATTCAATTTCTTTGAAACCTGCGATTGATTTTTCAATCAAACACTGTGTAACAGGGCTGTGTTTCAGTCCTAATTCAGCAA
The DNA here is from genome assembly GCF_003663845.1 of Chryseobacterium sp. 7. Lineage (NCBI taxonomy): Bacteria > Pseudomonadati > Bacteroidota > Flavobacteriia > Flavobacteriales > Weeksellaceae > Chryseobacterium > Chryseobacterium sp. 7. The sequence goes on along the minus strand of NZ_RCCA01000001.1, from coordinate 1,675,974 downwards.
TTTCCTTCAATTCAGCTTCTGTAGAAGCAATACCTCCTCCGGTACCACCCATTGTAAAAGCAGGACGAACAATTACAGGATAACCGATCTCATTTGCGAAAGCCAGTGCTCCTTCTACCGTATTGACGATATCAGATTCCGGTACCGGCTCGTTCAGTTCTCTCATCAGCTCACGGAAAAGGTCTCTGTCTTCTGCTCTGTTGATGGCAGAAAGCTTTGTTCCCAATACTTCCACTTTGCATTCTTCGAGAATTCCTGATTTTTCCAATTCTACCGCCATGTTCAGTCCTGTCTGACCTCCCAAAGTTGGTAATAATGCATCCGGACGTTCTTTTCTGATGATGTGGCTTACAAACTGTAATGAAATCGGCTCGATGTATACTTTATCTGCGATTTCCACATCGGTCATGATCGTTGCAGGGTTTGAGTTGATCAAAATTACCTTGTAGCCTTCTTCCTTCAGAGACAGACAAGCCTGCGTTCCTGCGTAATCAAATTCAGCTGCCTGACCAATGATGATAGGTCCTGAACCGATTACTAAAATTGTTTTTATATCTGTACGTTTTGCCATTTTTCTTTTTGTTAATTAGAGTCAAGAACCTAGAGCCAATAGCCAAGATTTCCAGACTTTATTTTAAATTATTTTTAAATGAGTAAATCATTTTTTGAATTTCAGAAACTTCATTGAGTAAAACATTTACTTTTTCTTCAGCTAAAAGATTCAACTCTTTTACCAAAATCAATTGAGTTTGCAATTCAAATGCAGAACCTAAAGCGATAGCAAGAAAATGATTAAACTCTTTATTGCTATTTCTTCCAGAACCTTCAGCAATATTGGACGGAATAGAAATAGTACACCTTTTAATCTGTGAAATTAATCCATACTTTTCATCATTACTGATCTCTGGACAAATAATGTATACATGTTTTGCCAATGCAACTGATTTCTGCCAGAAAAGTAATTTTTCAAAGTTATGCATGTCCTTTTTCTCTTAAGTCTTAAATCTTGATTCTAGGCTCTTGGTTCTATAATCTTACTTTTTAAAGTCCTCCATCATTTGAATGAATTCGTCAAACAGGTAGTTTGCATCTTCCGGGCCTGGGCTCGCTTCAGGGTGATACTGAACTGAGAAACAAGGGTGGATTTTGTGTTTTAATCCTTCGTTTGTTCTGTCATTCAAAGCGATGTGCGTTTCGATAAGATCTGTTCCTTTTAAACTTTCCTGATCTACAGCATATCCATGGTTTTGAGAAGTAATAGCTACTGTATTTTTTTCCAGATCCAATACCGGGTGGTTTCCTCCTCTGTGTCCGAATTTCAGTTTGAAAGTTTTTGCTCCACAAGCAAGACCGATCAATTGGTGTCCTAAACAGATTCCGAAGATGGGAACTTTTCCTAATAATCCTCTGATCATGTCTAAAGCGTGCGGCACATCTTCCGGGTCACCAGGACCATTTGACAACATGATTCCGTCCGGATTCATCAACAGGATTTCTTCTGCTGTTGTATCCTGAGAAACCACGATGATGTCACAGTTTCTTTGAGACAGTTCTCTGATAATTCCCAGTTTTGCACCGAAGTCTACCAATACTACTTTGAAACCTCTGTTAGGGTTAGCGTAAGGGGTTTTTGTAGAAACTTCCTCTACCTGGTTGGTTGGGAAAGTTGTTGATTTCAACTCAGAAGCTACAGCCGTTTCATCAGCATCAGCGTTCACTATTTTTCCTTTTACCACTCCATGGTTACGAAGAACTCTGGTTAGTCTTCTGGTGTCGATTCCTGAAATTCCTGAAAGGTTTTTCTTTTTAAATAATTCATCTAAAGTAATCTGAGTACGGAAATTGGAAGGAAGATCGCAAAGTTCTTTTACGATAAGCCCTTTGATTGCCGGCTCAATACTTTCATAATCATCACGGTTAATACCATAATTTCCGATAAGCGGATAGGTCATACAAACTATCTGACCGCAATACGATGGGTCAGAAATCAATTCCTGATACCCTGTCATTCCGGTATTGAAAACTACTTCTCCTGCAGTTTCCAATTCTGCTCCGAAACCTTCTCCATGAAACACTTCACCGGACTCCAGTATTAATTTTTTCTTCATTTTAAACTTTTATCTCTATTATTTTACTTATATCTTAATTAGCAGGTCGCCCTTACAGGGCTCGGATTATTTAAATCCTTTTATTTTGTGGGGTTCTCTCCCATTGCTATTAACAGGCCGCCCCTCCGGGGCTCTTTAATTTTCAACTTCTTACTTTTTAATCTGGCTCTTTTACCTTGGCACTTATTTAAAGGTATACCCTTTACTTTCCAACGCCTCTTTCAAAATAGCCATTCTTGCAAATACTCCGTTCTGCATTTGTTTGAAAACTCTTGATCTTTCGCATTCTACAAGATCTGAGTCTATTTCCACTCCTCTATTAATTGGAGCTGGGTGCATAATGATTGCTTCTTTTTTCATGGCTTGTTCTCTTTCCTTAGTCAGGCCATATCTTCTGTGATATTCTGAGGCAGTGAAACTCATTGCATCATCATGTCTTTCATGTTGAATTCTTAATAACATCAGAACATCCACTTCAGCGATTAGTTCATCTACTGACATATATGTTCCGTTGATCAGAGCTCCTTCGTCAAACCACTGTTCTGGTCCTGAGAAGTATACTTTAGCTCCTAACCTTCTTAATGCTTCTGCATTTGAGTTGGCAACGCGGCTGTGCTTTACATCTCCGACAATTCCTACCTTCAGTCCTTCGAACTTTCCAAATTCCTGGTAGATGGTCATCAGATCCAGCATACATTGTGAAGGATGGTTTCCTGTACCGTCTCCTCCGTTGATTACCGGAATTTTAATATTTTTCAGTTCCTCGAAGTATCTGTCTTTCTTATCACGGATCACCACAAGATTTACTCCTATACTTTCAATCGTCTTTACGGTGTCATAAAGACTCTCTCCTTTGTTTACTGAACTGTGCGATGCATCAAAAGGTACTACCTGAAGTCCCAGTTTTCTTTCTGCAAGATCAAAACTTGTTTTCGTTCTTGTACTGTCTTCGAAGAAAAGGTTTGAGCAAAAAACTTCTCCTTCAATTTTGGCAGTTTTACCATTTGCAAAAGCCATTGCTTCTGTCAGTATACTGTTGATTCTCTCGGTGCTTAGTTCTGTAATCGTAAACATAATTCTAATTTTTGGGCATAAAAAAAGCGAAGACAACAATCTTCGCTTAATAACAATAAATATCGTAAAGGGCGCTTTCGCCCGGTAAATCTAATGATATAAATGCTTTTTTATTCATTAGGTGCAAAGATATAACAATTTTATGAACCTACAAAAATTATGTTTAAAATAAATTAAAAACTCCAGTCTTTCCTTATTCTCATTTAAAATTAATATTTTTGTTAACGCACAACTTTATTCTATGGATTTAAAAGACAAAATGATTCTCAGCATTATTCAGGAAGACTCTACACTATCGGTTAAAGAAATCTCCGAAAAGATAGGTCTTACCTTTACTCCTACGTATGAGCGAATCAAACAATTGGAGAAGCAGGGTATCATCCAGAAATATGTGGGGCTTTTAAACCGTGAAAAATTGGGTTTAAATATTGTAGTCTACTGTAATGTTCGTCTTAAGGAACAATCCAAGAAAGTATTGGAGACTTTTGAGAAACATATTGGAAACTATGATGAAGTACAGGAAATCATCAGTCTTTCCGGAGAGTATGACTATATGCTGAAGATTATTGCCAAAGACATCAATTCTTATAACGAATTTGCGGTTAATGTTATTTCAAACATTCCTAATATTGGGCAATACCACAGTTCTATCGTCCTTCATGAGGTAAAAAAATCTACCAAGTTTAAAATTGACCTGGAATAATTCTTTTATTTTAAACTCATTATTATCCCGGTTTTACTTGCTGAAAATCTCTGATTTTCTTGCGTCTTCATTTTGCGCGTTTGCGCTTACCAGTACATTTTATTTTTAATATCTTATTTGTTAGAAAACGCAAAGACACAAAATAAATTTATAAACTTCATGCTGTAAGGCGCAAAGATTTTATCTCCGATAAAATTTTATGCAGCAGATTTTCACAAGTTGAACAATCTACTCAGTTCAAAATTGACTTGGAGCAAAATCCCTGTATTTTTTTAACCATTAAGAGCTTTTAAGAGGTGAAGAATAATTAAGGAATTCGCAGGCGAATTTTAAAACTATGAGGCTAAAAAATCGTAGATTTTCTTAACTTACCTTAAAACCTTCATCTTCCTTAATGGTTCAAGATAATCAATCATCAAATTCAAAGAGCGGAATTACAATCCAGCCATTAAGATCACTTAAGCAAGTAAGATTTATTAAAGATTAAGGTTCACAACGAAAAGACAGCAGGCTAAAAAAAATTTAGAATTCTACTGATATTGCCTAAGTTTTAAGAACCTTAATGGCTTAGATTCTAACCCAATAATTTATTTTTCAGTTTATTGAACTGGTATTCTATTTTATCCAGACAAAGATTTCCGATACTTCCCTGGTGGGTATGTTCAAGGTTTCCGGGTTCAAATTCAAACTCGTTGTTTTCAATTTCCTGCCCTACTTTTACATAAGCATCACGGAATGAACTTCCGTTTTTCACTTCTTCATTAATCTTTTCTACGCTGAACAGATATTTGTATTTTTCATCTTCCAGAATTCCGTCTTTTACCTGAATATTCGGTAAAGTATAATTTAGAATTTCCAAACATTCCTTTAAAGAATCTATCGCCGGGAAAAGTATTTCTTTGGTCAACTGTACATCTCTGTGATATCCTGATGGCAAATTGTTTGTCAAAAGAATCAATTCGTTCGGAAGCGACTGAATTCTGTTACATCGTGCACGAACCAGCTCAAAGATATCCGGGTTTTTTTTATGAGGCATAATGCTGCTTCCTGTAGTAAATTCCTTTGGAAAACTAATGAAATCAAAATTCTGACTCAGATACAGACAAACGTCATAAGCAAACTTCCCGAGCGTTCCTGCTAAAGTTGCCATTGCCATTGATAACATTTTCTCCGACTTTCCACGGGTCATCTGAGCATATACCGAATTATAATTCATCGACTGGAAGCCCAGATTATAAGTAGTACTTTCACGATTGATCGGAAAAGATGAACCATAGCCAGCAGCTGATCCCAGTGGATTTTTATTGATGATATTCTTTACAGAAAACAGCATTTCCACATCATCTAAAAGTGCTTCTGCATACGCTCCCAACCACAATCCAAATGATGAAGGCATTGCAATCTGCAGATGGGTATATCCCGGAAGCAGAACATTTTTATGCTGATCCGCCAGTTGAATTAAAATCTGGAAAAATTCATCTGTAAGTGCTGTAATTTCACGGATCTCATCCAATAAATATAATTTTATATCCAGCAAAACCTGATCATTTCTTGATCTTGCGGTATGGATTTTCTTGCCTGTATCTCCTAATTCTTCAATGAGAATAGCTTCTACTTGAGAATGGATATCCTCAGCATCTTTATCAATTTCAAAACTTCCTTCTTCAATTTTATTTAAAATAGTATTCAAAACAGATAACATCTGCTCTGATTCTTCCTGAGTGATAATTCCGGTTTCTGCCAGCATTTTGCAATGTGCCATAGAACCTTTCACGTCATATTTCGCTAAACGTTCATCAAAGTCAAGGTCTTTACCGACTGTAAAGTTATTGACTAATATATTGGTGGCAAGGTCATCCTTCTGCCATATTTTTTTCATAATATTCTGATTTAAAATACTGATGGGTTTTGACATACCCGGCAAGGCAATCCTTATTACTATTAACTATAAAAAAACATTTCCTTATGTAAAGCTTTCATTTCTAATTTTCTTTTTGCATAAATCTTATTAAAAATTAAACTTCAATGCCTGCCGGGCGGAGTCAAAACATATATTGAGCTGGAAGCCTGAGGCTGAGGCTGGAAGCGAATTACAAACTATAATAACTTCCATCTTCCCGCTTCATTCTTCCATTATTTATAACACTTTTTCTAAAATTCTGATGTAGATTTCTATTCCTTCTTCTATTTCATGGATATAGATAAATTCATCTGCTGTGTGAGAGCGCCTACTGTCTCCAGGTCCTAATTTCACGGATGTACATGGAATAATCGCCTGGTCTGAAGAGGTAGGTGAACCGTAAGTTGTCCTTCCGATTTCAATTCCTGCTTTTACGAATGGGTGATCCATTTCGATCTTTGAAGAATTTAGCCTGAACGATCTTGCCGTTAATGTAGATTTCATCTGAGACTGAATAATATCGAATGCTTCCTGATTAGAATATTCATCTGTCACTCTTACATCCAGTGTGAAACTGCATGATTCCGGAACAACGTTATGCTGTACTCCTGCATGAATTCCGGATAAAGTTACTTTCACCTCTCCCAGATATTCTGAAACCTTTGGAAATTTAAAGACAAGAATATTCTGCAAATCCTGCATACATTTTACAATCGAGTTGTCATCATTAGGATGAGCGGCATGAGAAGGAGTACCTTTCATTTCTCCATCAATCACAAGAAGTCCTTTTTCTGCAATCGCCAGATTCATCTGCGTGGGTTCTCCTACAATGGCGAGTTCTACGTTGGGTAGCTGCGGAAACAGAGCTTCTATCCCATCAAATCCTGAGATCTCCTCCTCTGCCGTCAAAGCAATAACTAAATTATATTTTAAATCTTCTTTATTATAAAAATGTAAAAAAACCTGCGCCATAGAAACCAAAGAAGCTCCGGCATCATTACTGCCCAATCCAAATAATTTTCCATCTTTTTCAATAGGAACAAACGGATCCAGCGTGTAAGCTTTGTTAGGTTTTACTGTATCATGATGTGTATTCAGTAAAATGGAAGGTTTAAAAACATCAAAATGTTTATTCACCGCCCAGATGTTATTTTTAAAACGTTTGGTAGGAATCTGATGCTTTTTGAAGAAATTCTCAATTTCCACCGAAGTATTAAACTCATCTTTGCTGAATGAAGGAATCTCAATCAAATTTTTAAGCAATCCGACCGCATTATTCAATAGCTCTTCTTTATTATAAACAGATTTCAGTTCCTGCATGATGATTTTCTATATGATTTTTCAGTTCTGTTTCTTTGATCAAAAACACTTTATTTACATTATTTTTTATGGCTCCCAGAGCATTTTCTAGTTTAGGCAAAATCCCTTTATGAAGTTTTCCCTCTTCTTTCAGTGTGGTAAAATCTTCTTCAGTAACACTTTTGATCACTGATTCGGGATCGTTTACGTCTTCCAAAACTCCTTCTTTATCAAAACAATACAACAGTTCAACTTCATATTTTTCGGAAAGAGCCTGCGCCATTACAGAAGCAATGGTATCCGCATTGGTATTGAAAAGATTTCCTTTTCTATCGTGGGTGATCGCTGAAAACACCGGAACAAGATTAAGTTTCATGAGTTTTGAAACCAGTTTCCTGTTCACACTTTTCTTACTGATATCCCCTACAAATCCAAAATCGATTTCAGGATGCTCTCTTTTCTTAGCCTTGATTAAGTTTCCATCTGCTCCGGAAAAGCCTATAGCATTACATTTTTTCTGCTGAAGCTTTTCAACAATATTTTTATTGATTCCTCCCGCATACACCATCGTTACAATATCCAATGTCTCTTTATCCGTAATCCTTCTTCCATTGATCATTTTCTGCTCGATTCCCAGTTTATCAGCAAGTATTGTTGCCAATTTACCTCCGCCGTGTACAAGGATCTTCTTTTCCTGAATTTCAGAAAATTGTTCTAAGAATTGGGTTAATAATGCTTCATCATCGATCAAAGCTCCGCCAATTTTTATGATGTATAACTTTTCTTTCATTTGTCAACTTTTTGGGATCCTTTTTCATCCTTGTTAAGGTTTTGAACCTTGACAAGGATTATTTTAAGCTTTTAATTCATCTAAAATTTCACTGAATACAGCCTGGGCAGAGAAAATTCGGTTTTTTGCCTGCTGGTAGATGATAGAATGATCTCCATCCATTACTTCATCACTCAACTCCACATTACGGCGAACCGGAAGACAGTGCATTACTTTAGCCTGATTGGTATGGGCTAATTTTTCATTGGTAAGCATCCAGTCTCCTTCCACTTCAGGCATTGCAGCATAATCATCAAAAGAAGACCAGTTTTTTACATAAATAAAGTCTGCATTTTTCAACGCTTCATCCTGATCATGAATTACTTTCACATCTTTTGTGAAGTTTTTATCCAGATCATATCCCTCAGGGTTTGCAATCACTAACTCAACGTCCATTTCCTGCATCCATTCTGCAAAGGAATTTCCAACAGCATGGGCAATAGGTTTGATATGTGGTGCCCACGTCAACACCACTTTGGGTTTGTGGTCTTTTTTCCAGTTTTCTGTAATGGTGATACAATCTGCCAGACTTTGCAACGGGTGACGGGTTGCTGATTCTAATGAAATGACAGGAACTTTTGCATGTTTTTCAAACTGACTTAAGATACTTTCATTCACATCATCTTCTTTGCTCTTCATCCCTGCAAAACAACGTACCGCAATGATATCGCAATATTGGTTTAAAACCTCGATGGCATCTTTGATATGTTCTACAGTGTCACCGTTCATCACTGCTCCGTCAGCAAATTCAAGATTCCAGGCTTCCTGTGCTGCATTTAATGTCAAAACATTTAAACCAAGATTTTGAGCTGCAATCTGACTGCTCAGACGGGTTCTTAAACTTGAATTTAAAAATACAAGTCCGATTGTCTTTCCCTTTCCTTTTTCCGTTTCGGTAAGGGGATCTGCTTTTATCTGTAAAGCTTTTTTTATGATTTCCTGTAAGTTTTCTACATCACTTACAGAGGTAAATTTTTTCATTTTAAAATTGATTTTAAAGATTTTGTTTTTAATCCTTTAGATCCCTTCCAATACTGTTTTCAAAGCATTGATGAAAAGATCAGTTTCCTCTTTTTTGATATTCAGCGCCGGAAGAATCCTAAGTACTGTTTTATCATTCGAGTTTCCAGTGAAAATATGATGACCGAACAGTAATTCTTTCCTTACTTCCGAACAGTCTCTGTCGAGTTCTATTCCGATCATCAATCCTTTCCTTCGGATGGATTCAATATGTGGTAAATCTTTAATTTCATTTTCAATATACTCACCCATCTGCTGAGCATTTTCGATAAGATTTTCATCTTTCATAACATCCAGAACAGCAATGGAAGCTGCACAAGCCAGATGATTTCCTCCAAATGTAGTTCCCAGCAAACCGTTGCTTGCCTGAAACTTAGGATGAATCAAAACTCCACCCACTGGAAATCCGTTCCCCATTCCTTTTGCTGTAGTGATGATATCTGCTTCTACACCAAATTCCTGATGGGCAAAGAAATATCCGCTTCTTCCGTATCCGGACTGTACTTCATCCAAAATAAGAACAGCATCATATTTTTCGCATAGTTCTTTAATTTTAGATAAAAATTCCGGTGTAGGAATCATAATTCCTCCCACTCCCTGAATTCCTTCGATGATTACGGATGAAATTTCACTTCCAAATTTCTCAAAGGTTTCTTCAAGCTGCTGCACATCATTCCATTCTGATTTGATAAATCTTTCAGAAAAGTTAACCGGAGCAACAATTTTTGGATTATCTGTCACAGAAACCGCTGCAGAAGTTCTGCCATGGAATGAACCGGAAAAATAAAGCACCTTGCTTTTTCCATTGTGAAAAGAAGCCAGCTTCAATGCGTTTTCATTGGCTTCCGCCCCAGAATTACATAAAAAAAGGTTGTAATCTTCATATCCTGAAAGTTTCCCTAATTTCTCAGCTAATTCAGTCTGCAATGCATTCTGAACAGAGTTTGAGTAGAAAGATATTTTTTCCAGCTGATCTTTCAGTTTGTTCTGATAATGTGGGTGGTTATGACCAATAGAAATTACAGCATGACCTCCGTAAAAATCAAGATACTTTTCTCCTTTGTCGTCCCAAAGAAAAGATCCCTGAGCTTTAACCGGATTTATATTGAATAATGGATATACGTTGAATAAATTCATTTTTGTTGCTAGTTGTTAGTTTGATGGTTGATCGTTGAAAGTTTGCAGGTCTAAAAGTTATTCTTCGCACTACTGCAACCTATCATCTGCAACCTTCTACCTTATTAATAAATTAGAATGCGATCGGTTTCAGGTTCAGTCCTGCGTTTTCTTCCCAGTTCATGGCCAGATTCATATTCTGAACTGCCTGCCCTGAAGCACCTTTTAACAAATTGTCAATCGCTGAGTGAATAACGACAACATTTCCACTCTTTTCGATCTGAATCACACAGCGATTGGTATTGACAACCTGCTTTAAATCAACTGCCCTGCTACTTACCGTAACGAAAGGCTCCTCCGCATAAAAATCCTGATACCATTGTTCTATTTCCTCCAACGTCAAATCTGTCTTCATGGTGGAACTTGTAAAAATTCCTCTTGCAAAATCTCCTCTCCATGGAACAAAATTCAGGTTTACTTCTTTATTATTAAATGAAATCAGCTGTTGCAAAATCTCATCTACATGTTGATGAGTTAAAGTTTTATAGGCTGAAACATTATCATTTCTCCAGGTAAAATGAGTTGTTGCCTGCAAAGATTGCCCAGCTCCGGTAGAACCAGTGATCCCTGTAGTAAAAACTTCATTTAACACTTTTCTTTTCGCTAATGGCAACAAAGCCAATTGAATAGCTGTAGCAAAACATCCAGGGTTGGCGATACTTTTTGCGCCTGCCAGTTGTTTTTTATTGATTTCCGGCAATCCGTAGATAAAATTTCTGTTTCCAAAGTTTCCTTCTAAACGGAAATCGTTTCCAAGATCAATCACCAGCGTTTCATCTTTAACTGGATTCTGAGTTAACCAGTTTTGACTTTCTTTATGGGGAAGACACAGAAAAAGAATATCTACATCTTCAGATTTGTCCGTCAAAACCATTTCACAAACTGTCGTTAAATCCGGGTACAGATCCGAAATTCTTGTTCCCGAATTCGAACGACTATATAAAAAACTCAATGTCACATGGGGATGAAAAGCCAGTAAGCGTATCAGCTCACTTCCTGTATAACCGTTGGCTCCAATGATTCCTACTGTTTTCTTCATTTTGATTCTGACAGATTTTTGTTCTGCCTTTCATTACATCATCCTTTCGGAATTAGTTGATATTCTGGTTAATCTGATGGTATATATTTAAAGAATTGCTTACAATCTTTGTATATCCTTTCACATCATCTCCTGTCCATGCTCTGTTCGCTTCTCCATAGCTTCCGAATTTATCAGACATCAGGTCATGAGCAGATTCAATTCCATTAAGAATAAATCTGTATGGGTGAAGAGTCACAAATACTTTTCCACTCACTGTTTTCTGAGAATCTACTAAGAAAGATTCAATATTTCTCATGACAGGATCTAAGAAAAGTGCCTCGTGAAGCCAGTTTCCATACCAGTCGGATAACTGCGACTTCATCATTTGCTGATATTTTGAAAGGGTGTGCTTTTCTAATAGATGATGCGCTTTAATAATCACTGATGCGGCTGCCGCTTCAAATCCTACTCTTCCTTTAATTCCAACAATCGTATCTCCTACGTGGATGTCACGACCGATTCCATATGCCGAAGCCAATGTTTCTATTTTTTGAATAGCATATACTGAATGTTCAAAGCTTTCTCCGTTTACTCCTACCACTTCTCCGTTTTTAAACTCGATCTCCAATTCTGAAGGCTGAGTTTCTTTGATTTGAGACGGAAAAGCTTCTTCAGGAAGATAATTTCTTGAAGTCAATGTTTCTTTTCCTCCTACCGAAGTTCCCCAAAGTCCTTTATTGACGGAATATTGCGCTTTCTGGAATTCCATTTCATAACCATGTTCTTTCAAAAACTCAATTTCTTCTTCACGGGACAAAGCCATATCGCGAATGGGCGTAATAATTTCAATATTTGGACACATCACCTGGAAAATCAAGTCAAAACGAACCTGATCATTTCCTGCTCCCGTACTTCCGTGAGCAATAGCATCTGCTTGTACTTCAATTGCATATTTTGCAATTTCCTGCGCCTGAATAGTACGTTCGGCACTCACAGAAAGAGGATACGTATTATTTTTCAGTACATTCCCGAAAATCAAATATTTCACACATGAATTATAATAATCTTCCTGAGCGTCTACGCACCTGTATTCTTTTACTCCAAGGTTTAAAGCTTTTCTCTCCAACTCTTTTTCTTCTTCTTTTGAAAAACCTCCGGTATTTACAGTAACTGCATACACCTCATATCCTAGTGTTTCACTAAGATATTTAGCACAGTAGGAAGTATCTAAACCTCCGCTAAACGCTAAGATGACTTTCTTTTTCATCTGGACTCTTTTTATTTTTATTAATGGTCAAATGGAACTCTCCAATAGAATTCTGGGCAGAATACCCAAAATCACCTTGACTCGTTCCATTATATTTATTTTCAGGTAGATTATCTACTACCTCCTCTTTTTTTTTATCATTTTCAGGAACAAACAACATCGCTGTACACAGACAGTTTTTGCGTTCCTTCATCATTAAAATTTCATAGTTTACACAGTTTTTGCAGCCGTTCCAGAATTCTTCATCCTGAGTCAGTTCAGAATAAATAACTGGCTTATATCCTAAATCACTATTGATTTTCATTACTGCCAAACCTGTTGTTAATCCAAATACTTTCGCATCCGGATATTTGTCTCTAGATAATTGGAAAACCTTCTGCTTAATCTGAGTAGCGACTCCCCCGTTCCTGAATTTCGGTGACACAATAAGCCCCGAATTGGCTACAAACTTCCCATGTGACCAGGTCTCTATATAACAGAAACCTACCCACTCACCGTTTTCAGTGGCTACCACAGCATTGCCCTCTGAAATCTTCTTACTCAAATATTCTATAGAACGTTTTGCGATACCCGTTCCTCTACGCTGTGCAGAATCGTACATTTCCTGCTGTATTTCACTCACATACATTAGATGTTCGCATGAGGAAATTTCTATTTCCATTTATTTATCTAAATTTTTTGGCAAATTTAAAATATAATTTCTTTTAAATCCAAATAAAAAAGATATTTTTTTTGTTTTAAAATTTTATACAGGTAAAATTATCTTTATTGAAAAATGTATATTTGCTAATTTATTATATATTTGCTAAAATAATATATTTATGGAAAATACCTGTCCTAAATGCAAAAGTATCAAAGTGGTAAAAAGCGGCATCATTAATGAGAAACAACGCTTCCACTGCAAAGACTGCAACTATTATTTTACCGTTAAAAAACTGGGAAAACAAATTGATGACTATTATGTCACCAAGGCTCTTCAACTCTATCTGGAGGGCTTAAGCTATCGTGAAATTGAAAGAATCATCGGGGTTTCCCACGTTACGATAAGCTCATGGATTAAAAAATATAATATCACCAGACCTCCCCACTCTGAATTCCATCCTGTTTATAAGATATTAAAGCAGAATGAACTTATAGAATACATTGCACAGGAAGAAAACATTAAAAATTCTGGAATTATTATCACTCAATTTGCTGATAAATACATGCTGATTAAGTGGGAAAGATTTAAGAAATAAGTAGAAAAATGAGTGCATTAGACTAAGAGATAATAGACTGATAAATAATACATTTGACATATTATTCACATCATATATATACTATTACCACTAATATATATTAAATTTTCATAAATAAATTATTAATTACAATTTGGCATTCACAAAAAACAACGCCAAAAATTGATAATTTATGAAGAAATTACTTACATTCATTGGATTAGCTTTAATCAGCAGTTCCTTATATTCACAGGGTTCTCAAGATTATGGTAATGGCTTAAAAATAAACCTTAACCAAAACGGAGATAAATTCGTCAGATTTATTTTATGGGACCAGTTTTGGTTAAGAAACACTTCCATGAATCCCGGAACAATGGTAGGTGGTGAACCTACTGACAACTCATGGAGCCTGGGAAACAGACGATTACGCGCTTTAACCTATGCGCAGATTTCTAAAAGATATATGATCCTACTCCATTTTGGGATTAACAATCAGACGTTCATCAATGGTGGCGCTACAGGCACTTCAGGCACAGGAGGTTATGGAAATGGAAAGAAAACGCAGTTATTTTTTCATGATGCGTGGAATGAATATGCAGTTATTTTACCTGGAGAAGCGGGAAAATTCAGTTTAACTTTAGGGGCAGGTTTGCATTATTACATGGGACTTTCCCGTATGACGATGGCTTCTACGCTTAATTTTCTCACATTAGACTCTCCCGTTTTTTCATGGCCATTGATTGACAATTCAGACCAGTTTGCAAGACAGCTGGGAATGTTTGCAAAAGGAAAATACGGAAAACTGGAATATCGTTTCAGTTTAAATAAACCCTTTGCCACAGATCTTATCCCTGTGAATGTAACAGATCCTTCGAAGGCTGTAGCTGTAGACAACAACGGAAATCCAAGCTTTTCAAAAGCAGGATATGTTGAGTATCAATTTCTTGACGAGGAATCCAACGCGCTCCCTTTCAAAGTGGGGTCTTACCTTGGAACGAAAAAAGTCTTCAATGTAGGTGCCGGTTTTTATCATCAGGCTGACGGAACAAGAACTTCCGTTAATTCGAATATTGAAAAACATGACATTACGCTTTTTGCAGTAGATGCTTTTGCAGATATTCCTTTGGGAGAAGCAAAAAACAAAATGGCTGTTTCTGCCTATGCCGGATATTATAACTACAATTTCGGGCCTAACTATGTAAGAAACCTGGGAACTATGAATATTGGAGCTTCTGATCCTAATTTTATCGGCAATAAAGCCATTGCAGGACCAGGAAATCTGCAACCGACTATCGGAACAGGTAATATTATCTATGCACAGGCTGGATTACTGTTACCAAGTCAGGCCGAAAAACCAAAAATCAGAATACAGCCTTTTGCAGCTTATACTCATAAAAGTTTTGAGGCTTTCGATAAATCCTCATCACAGTTTGATGTGGGAGCCAACTGGTTCATAGACGGGCATCATGCTAAAATCACAACGCAATATTCAACAAGACCGGTTTACACGAGTCCTACGGAAAACCCTTCTTCTAAAGGGGAGTTTATTGTGCAGTTTCAAATCTACTTGTAAAATTTGAACCATTAAGAAGAGTAAAGAATTTAAGATAAGTTAAGCTCCATCAAAGATGGATAAAGCATTCATCTGAATAAATAGCTTTAGCTATAATCTTAATTATTCTTAACCCCTTAAAATCTCTTAACGGTTTAAAACAAATTAAAATCCTATTCCAATAACATCAAAAACTAATCGATATGAGCGAAAATCATCACGAAACCTACGAAAATATGACCGACAGGCAGAAGAACCGCACCATCTGGAGCGTGATCACCGCCTCATCTCTCGGAACATTAATAGAATGGTATGACTTCTATATTTTTGGAAGTTTAGCCGTCGTTTTAGCAACCAAATTTTTTCCTGCTGATAATCCTACTGCAGCATTCTTATCTACATTAGCAACATTTGCTGCCGGATTTGTTGTAAGACCTTTCGGAGCATTATTTTTCGGGAGACTGGGAGATATTATCGGGAGAAAATATACTTTCCTTGTTACTTTGCTGATCATGGGATTTTCTACGTTCCTGATTGGATGTATTCCAAGTTATGAAACCATTGGCTTTATGGCTCCGGTTTTAGTCTTAATCCTGAGACTACTTCAGGGACTTGCTTTAGGAGGTGAATACGGAGGTGCTGCCACTTATGTAGCTGAATATGCCCAACCTCATCGCCGTGGATACTGGACTTCATGGATCCAGACTACCGCAACAGCCGGACTTTTCATTTCATTAATCGTTATTTTAATTACCAAGACAACACTTTCTGCGGAAGAATTTGACAATTGGGGATGGAGAGTCCCGTTTTGGATTTCAATTCTAATGGTAGCTGTATCTTACATTATCAGAAAGAATATGAAGGAGTCTCCTCTTTTTGCGAAAGCTAAAAGTGAGGGAAAAACATCCAAAAACCCCTTAAAAGAAAGCTTTGGAAACAAATATAATTTCAAGTTTGTCTTACTGGCTTTATTTGGGGCTGCAATGGGACAAGGGGTTATCTGGTATACAGGACAGTTCTACGCGATGAGTTTTCTTCAAAAAGTAATGAATGTAGAATCTGCACAGGTAGATTCATTGATGGCAACGGCTTTATTTTTAGGAACTCCTTTCTTTGTATTTTTCGGATGGCTGTCTGATAAAATCGGACGAAAAGCAGTGATGATGACCGGAATGCTGGTTGCTATTCTAGCTTACAGACCTATTTACGACAGCATGTTTAAAAGTGTCAACCTTGAAAACAAAACGGTTGCAGCGAATGGAATTACAGAAAAAAGAACGGCAAAAATCCACAGTGATATTGCAACGGACAGTCTGGTTACTTTTCACAAAGAAACTCTTTACACAGATGGAACTTTAATCAAAAAAGACAGTATCGTTCACTGGTCACCTGCAGGAGTTGTCATGAAAGACGGGAAAGCTGAGGAAGCTAAAGTTTCTCAAAGTTTAAAATTAAGTGATGACACCAAATGGTATCTTGTATTCCTTGTATTTATTCAGGTGATATTTGTGACTATGGTATACGGTCCTATTGCTGCTTTCCTTGTTGAAATGTTCCCTGTGAGAATCCGATACACCTCAATGTCATTGCCTTACCACATCGGAAACGGAGTATTTGGAGGGCTTCTTCCGGCAGTAGCAACTTATCTGGTAACCACTGGAAAAGAAGCAGGACATGCGACATGGTATCTGGAAGGACTTTGGTACCCGATTGGAGTTGCCACAGTATGTTTGGTGATCGGATTGTTTTATCTTAAAAATAAGAACAACAATCTTCACGATTAGGCACTTAATCACTCAAATTTTTATTAATTTTAAAACAACTAAAAATGAACGGACTAAAAAAAATATTAGGCATTCTCTGGATCGCTATCGCGGTGATTGTAGGATATTTCGGAATTACGGTATTGGGAATCCCTAAAATCGCTTCCGGGAAACAGGAAGATCTGGTTTTTGGCATCATCATTCTTTTTGTACTGATGCCGATTATCTCAGGCGGGATGGCTATCTTCGGTTATTATGCTTTAAAAGGAGAATATTCTGACGATAAAATTTAAAACCAATATGGATAATTGATGAATGCTGCATTCATCAATTATCTTTTATCAAATCATTTATGAAAAAAAGACACGAACAAAAACTTATCATATTGAGTGTAGGGCTTATGATCGCTTTCAGTATTCCTATTTCATTGCTTTTCAACAGTGAAAGGAAAGTTTTGGGCTACCCTATGATCCTGATTTATCTGTTCGCGGTCTGGATGATTTCCATTGTGATTTCTTTTGTAATTGTAAAAAGGTATGATGAGTAGTTTCGCATTATTTTTTGTAGTTCTGTTTTATCTTGCCCTTCTTTTCTTAGTTGCTTATCTGGCAGAGAAGAAAAGGAGTAAAATATGGATCAACAATCCTTACATCTACGCTTTGTCTCTTGCGGTGTATTGTACTGCGTGGACGTATTATGGAAGCATTGGTGTGGCAGCTACAAGCGGATTAAACTATCTTCCGATTTACATCGGTCCTATTATGATCATTCCGGCATGGATCTACATCAATACCCGGATTGTAAGAATTTCAAGAGTGAATAAAATAAGCAGTCTTGCCGATTTTATTTCATTGAGATACGGTAACAGCAGAAGTCTGAGTGCCATTATCACTGTAGTCTGTCTTCTAGCAATTGTTCCTTATATTGGGCTGCAGATTAAAGCTATTTCTGAAACCTTTCATTTGGTGACGGAAACACCGATGTCTAAAGATATTCTGACTGATAACGCGACTTTTGTAGTCGTTTTAATTGCCTTATTTTCTTCTTATTATGGAACAAGATACGTAGATGCCTCAGAAAAACGTTTGGGAATTATCTCTGCCATTGCACTGGAAAGCTTTTTAAAACTATTTTTTATTATTATTCTTGGACTTTTCGTGATTTATTATGCTTTTGATGGGTTCTCAGATATCTATGAGAAGGCCAGCAAATTCGAAGATTTTAAAGAAAAAAATACATTCAATGGAATTGAAGGTGCTATGAACTGGATGGTTCTGTGTATGATTTCTGCAACAGCAATCTGCATTCTTCCAAGACAATTTCACACCGCAATTGTTGAGAACAGACAGGAAAAGCACATTAGAACAGCCATCTGGTTTTTCCCGCTTTACCTTTTAATCTTTACCATCTTTATTTTCCCGATTGCATGGGGAGGAAGACTGATTTTTGACGGACAAAAAGTAAATCCGGAGTTCTACTCTATTCTCATTCCGCAGCATTTTGACAATACTTTGATCACTGTGCTTGTTTTTCTTGGCGGATTAAGCTCATGTATTTCTATGATCATTATCTCTGCCATTACTTTATCCATCATGCTTTCCAACAACCTCATCATTCCATACGGATTGCTGGGAAAATTAAAGTCTGAAAGTGAAGAAAAAAATACAAGAAGTATTACCAACATCAGAAAATTCAGCATTTTTGCCCTGATCATCATGGCTTTTGCCTTTTATAAATATTTCATTCTGAAGACCTCGCTGGATTCTGTAGGATTGATTTCATTTGTGGTGATTGCACAACTTGCCCCTGCATTTTTCGGCGCTTTGTTCTGGAGAAGAGGAAGTTATAAAGGCGCTGTTACAGGACTTTTAGCTGGATTAATAATCTGTTATTTCGGATTGATTATTCCGCAATATTATTTTTCGTACAATCAGGAATTTAAAGGAATTATCAGGGAAATGTATGACGCTTTCGGCTTTTTCACTATTCCTTATTTAGGAAGAATTCCGCAGATCTTTTTCTGGTCAATGCTCGTAAATACAAGTCTGTTTACCATTGTTTCTGTGAGCTCAAAAGGAAATTACCGCGAAAGAAACTTTGCTGAATTATATGTGGATATAGACAAATACATTCAAAATCATGAAAATGCTTTCATCTGGCGCGGAACGGCTTATATTTCAGATATCCAGAATATTCTGGAACGTTTTTTAGGCAAAAATAAAACAGAACAGGCATTAAGAATTTTTAATTTAAAGTATAATATTGATTCCAAAACTGAAACTGCCGACTCAAGATTTATCAAATTCTCAGAAAATCTTTTAGCCGGAAGAATTGGAACCGCTTCCGCAAAAATATTAATAGAAGGCGTTACCAAAGAAGATAAAATATCTTTAAAAGAGGTTTTGAATATCCTTGAAGAATCACAGGAAAATATCAGTTTAAATAAAAAACTTACCGAACAGTCTGAGGAGCTGCAAAAACTTTCCGATGACTTAAGAACAGCCAATGAAAGCCTGATCGTCAAAGACCGTCAAAAAGACGACTTTCTTGATTCGGTTGCCCATGAGCTGAGAACTCCAATTACAGCCATCCGTTCTGCCGGAGAAATCTTAGCCGATGATGATGATATTCCTTTTGACATCAAACAGGAGTTTTTAAACAACATTGTTACAGAATCTGACCGATTGAGCGAAATTATCAACGATATTCTTTATCTGGACAAATTACAGCACGGCGAAATCTCTCTACACATTAAGGAAAATAATATTATTGAAACGTATAAAAAGGCTTTAAACCCACTTCTTCATCTGATACAGCAGAAAAATATTCATTTAAGTGAAGTTAATCTCCTGAATCAGTTTATCTTTGAATATGATGAAGCGAGAATGATTCAGCTGTTTCAGAATATCTGGGGAAATGCGTTAAAATTTACCGAAGAACAGGGAACCATTCAGACTAAATTATTTGAAAAAGACCAGGAGCTTGTCATTACCATTTTCAATACCGGAAAACATATTCCGGAAGAGGATCTGGAAATGATTTTTGACAAGTTTTACCAGTCGAAAAACCAAAATATTTTAAAGCCTACGGGAAGCGGACTGGGGCTGGCCATTTCCAAAAAAATTGTACAGGCACACGGAGGAAGTATAAAAGCCGAAAACAGCGGACTGGGCGTAACTTTCACCATCAGCATTCCCGAAAAAACTAAAAAAGAGATTACAAATGAAGTTGAACACCATTAAAACCTTCTTATGAGAAAGATTATCATTGCGGATGACGAACATAAAATATTAATGTCGCTGGAATACAGCTTTAAGAAAAACGGATACGATGTCTATATTGCCCGTGACGGAACAGAGGTACTTGAATTCCTGAAAACAATGGTTCCTGACGTGATCCTTCTCGATATTATGATGCCTAATCTTGATGGGTACAGCACCCTTGACCTTATCAAACAGGATGAAAAACTGAAAAACACCAAAGTCATCTTTCTGAGTGCTAAAAACAATCCCAGAGATATTGAAAAAGGATTGGAAATGGGAGCAGATGCCTACGTCACAAAGCCCTACTCGATTAAGAAACTGATGCAGCAGATTGAGGAGATGTTTTAACACGGTAAGATTAAACCATTAAGAGATTGCTTCGGCTTCGGCTCGCAATGACATACAGACACTAAACACAACTATTGACCTTGATATTGACATGAAAACAGATACATTATTTAAACAAAGCATAGAAAGCAAAGAAGACTTCTGGAAAAAACAAGCAGAAGAAATCAAATGGTTTGAATTTCCGCAACAGATTCTTTCTAAAGACGAAAATGATTACCCCCAATGGTTTTCGGACGGAAAGCTCAATATGTGCTATTTGTGCATTGACAAACACATTGAAGACGGTTTCGGAGATCAGGTGGCAATTGTTTACGACTCTCCTGTAACCAACCAGAAGAAAACTTACACTTTCCATCAGGCAAAAGAGGAAATTGCAAAACTGGCAGGAGGATTGGTTTCTCTGGGATTAAAAAAAGGAGATACAGCCGTTATTTATATGCCGATGATTCCACAAACACTTTTTGCCATGCTTGCCTGTGCAAGAATCGGAGTCATTCATAATGTTGTTTTTGGAGGATTTGCACCTCATGAACTTGTGGTGAGAATTGACGACTGCAAGCCTAAAGTTCTCATCACAGCCACAGCCGGTGTGGAAATCGCCAAAAGAATTCCATATTTGCCATTGGTAGAAAAAGCAATTGAACTGACACAGGATAAAGTAGACAATATCATCGTATATAACAGAAAGTTAGTCGATAATCAGGATGAGATGTTTGACGGACTTATTGATTATGAGGAGCTAGTAGAAAAATCGTCTCCGGCAGACTGCATTTCTGTGGAATCTACTCATCCGCTTTATTTGCTTTACACTTCGGGAACTACCGGAAAACCCAAAGGTATTGTTCGGGACACCGGAGGTTATGCCACTGCATTACAATTCTCCATGACTTATGTTTATGGTGTAGAGCCAGGAGAAACGTATTGGGCCGCTTCAGACTTTGGATGGGCTGTAGGACACAGTTTTTCTGTGTATGGACCCTTAATCAATAGAAATACAACGATAATTTTTGAAGGAAAACCCATCATGACTCCTGATGCAGGAACTTTCTGGAGAATTATTTCAGAATATAAAGTTTCGGTGATGTTTACAGCACCTACTGCGATCAGAGCCATTAAAAAAGAAGATCCGAACGGAGAGCTGGTAAAAAAATATGATTTAACCCATTTCAAAAAACAGTTTCTGGCGGGTGAAAGATGTGATGTGGCAACTCTGGACTGGTTTGCAGAACATATCGGAGTTCCGGCTATAGACCACTGGTGGCAGACAGAATCCGGCTGGCCAATGCTTGGATTATTGACTCATGATGAAAATTATCAGATTAAAAGAGCATCCGCAGGGAAACCAATTCCAGGATATGACATTAAAATATTTGATGAAAACGGATTGGAACTCGATCCTCATCACGAAGGCTATCTGGTGATCAAACTTCCACTTCCACCCGGCGCTATGCTTGGAATATGGAAAGACTACGAACGTTTTGAAAACAGTTATCTGTCTCAGTACAAAGGATATTATTTTTCAGGAGACGGTGCGATACAGGATGAAGACGGTTATATTTTCATCACAGGAAGAGTGGACGATGTAATTAATGTTGCAGGACACAGACTTTCTACTTCTGAAATGGAGGAAATTGTTTCTTCACATCCTGATGTTGCAGAATGTGCGGTAGTAGGGATTGATGATGATTTAAAGGGTCAGATTCCTTTTGCTACAGTTGTATTGAAGAACGGCTCAGCTATTTCTGAAACAGACATTGAAAAAGATATCATTCAGATGGTCCGCAACAAAATTGGAGCAGTAGCCTTTCTGAAAAATGTAATGGTTGTCAAACGTTTACCTAAAACAAGATCAGGAAAAATTTTAAGAAAGCTGATCAGAACGCTTCTTGACAGGAAGGATTTCCAAATTCCATCGACTATTGATGATGAGAAAATCATTGATGAAATTCAGGAAAAAATCAAGGAATATAGGGGTTAAACGGGAAATTAAACTTAAATTTAAATACATGTTTAATTCAATATAAAAATTAAACCACTAAGAGAAGTAAAGATGTTAAGAAAGGTTAAGTTCATCAAAGATGAATAAAATAAATAGCTTACTTAATGATATTAAATCATTGAGTTGTTTAAACTTATCAAAAATATTGGATCTTTCTTAATGGTTTAAGAAAGATGTAAGCAGTAAAGCATAGTTAAGTTAAGATCAATCACTCTGATTTTTAAGCTTAAAGCGAAGCTCATCTTAATACTCTAAACATCTTAATGCAATCTTAATGGTTCAAAAAAGTTTAAACAAGTTCCATTAAAATTTAGTAGCTTAAAAATCAAAACATAAAAAATTTATCAAAATAAAATCAATAAAAACGAAAGGGATATGAGAAATTACTTAATAGAAGATTTACCACAATATTTTGAAGATTATAAAAAGTCTATCAAAAATCCTAAAAAATTCTGGGATAAGGTAGCAGATCAAAACTTTGTGTGGTACCAAAGATGGAGCAAGGTTGTTAAGTACGATATGAATGAAGCGAAGATTACATGGTTCAAGAACGCAAAACTCAATATTACCAAAAACTGTATCGACAGACACCTTACCATAAGAGGAGAAAAAACAGCAATCATATGGGAACCTAACGATCCAAAAGAAGAAGCACAGCATATTTCTTACAATGAACTGTATACCCGCGTTAATAAAACGGCCAATGTTTTACGCGATATGGGTATTGAAAAAGGAGACAGAGTCTGCATCTATCTTCCCATGATTCCTGAACTGGCAGTTACTATGCTTGCCTGTGCAAAACTGGGAGCTGTACACTCTGTTATTTTTGCAGGATTCTCAGCTTCGGCAGTGGCTTCAAGAGTCAATGACTGTGAGGCAAAAATGGTGATCACTTCAGACGGAAGCTATAGAGGTAATAAAGTTCTGGATCTGAAAACGATTGTAGATGATGCTGTGGAGAAAACTCCAACCGTTGAGAAAGTTCTTGTTGTAAAAAGAACCCACAACCAAATTACTATGAAAGAAGGAAGAGATTACTGGATGGCTGATCTGTATGAGAAAGCTTCTCCTGATTTCGTTACCATAATTATGGATTCTGAAGATCCGCTTTTCATTTTATATACTTCCGGATCTACAGGAAAACCAAAAGGAATGCTTCATACCTGCGCTGGCTATATGGTGTATACCGCCTATACCTTCAAAAATGTCTTTAATTATAAAGAAAATGATATTTATTGGTGTACAGCAGATATCGGATGGATCACCGGACATTCCTACATTCTTTACGGACCATTATTGAATGGAGCTACCACCGTCATTTTTGAGGGAGTTCCTACTTATCCTGAACCAGACCGTTTCTGGGAAGTGATTGAAAAACATAAAATCACTCAGTTTTACACCGCTCCTACTGCCATCCGTTCTTTAGCAAAAGAAAGTACAGAATGGGTAGATAAACATGACCTCAGCTCTCTGAAAGTTATTGGCTCCGTAGGTGAACCTATCAACGATGAAGCATGGCATTGGTTCAATGATCATGTAGGAAAGAAAAAATGCCCGATTGTAGACACCTGGTGGCAGACGGAAACAGGAGGAATTATGATTTCACCATTACCTTTTGTGACACCAACCAAACCAACTTACGCTACCCTTCCACTTCCAGGTGTACAGCCCGTTCTGATGGATGATAAGCGAAATGAAATTACAGGAAATCAGGTTACAGGAAATCTTTGTATCCGCTTTCCATGGCCGGGAATTGCAAGAACCATCTGGGGTGACCACCAAAGATATAAAGAGACTTATTTCACAGCATTCCCAGGGAAATATTTTACAGGAGATGGTGCTTTGAGAGATGAAGTCGGCTATTACAGAATTACGGGTCGTGTAGATGATGTGATCATTGTTTCCGGACACAATCTGGGAACAGCACCAATTGAAGACAGTATCAACCAGCATCCTGCCGTTGCGGAATCTGCTATTGTAGGTTATCCTCACGACATCAAAGGAAATGCACTGTATGGTTATGTAATGCTTAAAGAATCTGGCGAAGGCCGTGATAAAGAAAACCTAAAGAAGGAAATCAACCAGCTTATTTCAGATCAGATTGGACCGATTGCCAAGCTGGATAAGATACAGTTTGTTTCCGGACTGCCAAAAACGCGTTCAGGAAAGATTATGCGTAGAATCCTGAGAAAAATTGCTGAGGGTGACTTCAGTAATTTCGGAGACATCAGTACGCTTTTAAATCCTGAAATTGTAGAGGAGATTAAAAACGAAAGAATCTAAATCTAATCAATTTTTTAACCAATAGAAGCCCTGAAAGTCATTTTCGGGGCTTTTTATTGCACTACAATACTATCATAGATAACCTATTTAAATTGATTAAAGTTCCCTAATTTTTCCAAAATCAGAATAAATGAATTTACTCAATTGTTAAATTTAAACACATGTTCAATAATTATTCTTAAATATTATCATTTTCTATTGAAAACTCAATGTTAATTAACAAATATTATTACCTTAACCACAATAATAATTAGAAAATTATTACTAACTTTAGTCATAACTTTAAAACCAATTAACTATGTCACATATATTAGCTGGAGTATTTGCTCATCACAGCGACTACAAAAAACTGGAAAGTGATCTGGAGAACTCAGGATTTGAAAATGCAGATTACATTGTATACCTTAATGAAGGTTCTAATAATTCCCAATATCTGGCCAGCGTTACTGTAAAAGATATTAACCAGATTGACCTTGCACGGAATGCCTTTGTTCAGAATGCTGCTTTGAAATCATACCTGTTTGAAAACATGAACATCAATGAAACCAATTACGATACCATCAAAAAGTATATTGATGCTAGAAACAGAGCTGAAATTCAGAACAGCCCTGATATTAAAATCAAAACGTCCAGTGACGGAATGAATTCTGAAGTGAAATTCTAATCGATATAAAAATCTAATAGCCGGAGATCCGTAGTGCATACTGCGGATCTTTTATCTTTGAAAAAATTAAAAAATTTCGTATTTTCGTGATATTATAGGCATGCACACAAATGAGTTACGATTTAGAACAAGAGAATAAAGAGATCCTAGCAAGATATAAGGATCTGATTTCTAATACATACAGAACGTTGGATGAGGAAAATAATAAGCTCATCCGAAAGGCATTCGACATTGCTCTGGATGCCCACAAGGATCAAAGGAGAAAATCCGGAGAACCTTACATCTACCACCCTATTGCTGTTGCTAAAATTGTAGCTACAGAGATTGGTCTGGGAGCAACTTCTATTGCCTGTGCGCTTTTGCATGATGTGATTGAAGACTCCGATTATACCTACGATGATCTGAAAAAAATCTTCGGTGAAAAAATTGCAAATATCGTGAATGGATTGACCAAAATTTCCATTATGAATCACCAGAATATTTCTGTACAGTCCGAAAATTACAGGAAACTGTTACTCACATTATCCGAGGATTTCAGGGTTATTCTGATCAAAATTGCAGACCGTCTTCATAATATGAGGACTTTGGAAAGCATGGCTCCGGACAAGCAGAAAAAAATCGCCTCAGAAACGGTTTATATCTATGCGCCCATGGCTCACCGTCTTGGATTGTACAACATCAAATCTGAGCTGGAAGACCTTTCCTTAAAATATAACAGCCCCGAAGTATATAACGAGATTACGGAAAAATTGGAACTTGCCAAGGAAAACCGTGAGCGATATATCAATGAGTTTACAAAAGAAGTATCGGCAAGGCTTGGTGAAGAAGGTTTAAACTTTAAAATTAAAGGCCGCGCAAAGGCCATCTCTTCCATCTACAGAAAGATGCTTAAACAGGGAGTTTCTTTTGAGGAAGTTTTTGATAACTATGCCATCAGGATTATTTATAAATCGGATGCGAAAAATGAAAAATTCCTTGCCTGGAAAATCTACTCTATCGTTACGGATGTTTACCACAGTAATCCTTCCAGAATGCGTGACTGGATTACCCAACCCCGTTCTACAGGATACGAAAGTCTGCATTTAACGGTTTTAGGACCAGACAGAAAGTGGATTGAAGTACAGATCCGTTCTGAAAGAATGGACGAAATTGCCGAAAAAGGGGTTGCTGCCCATTATAAATACAAAGAAGGCTACAAACAGAGTTCGGACGACAGAAACTTTGAAAAATGGGTAACAGAAATCCGTGAAGTACTGGAACAGCAGCAGAACCTTTCCACTTCAGAACTTTTGGATAATATTAAGCTTAATTTATATTCTAAAGAAGTTTTTGTCTTTACCCCGAAAGGAGAAATTAAAATTCTGCCAACCAATGCTACAGCCTTAGATTTTGCTTTCTCAGTCCATTCTGATCTGGGAATGAAGTGCTTAGGAGCTAAAATCAACGGAAAGCTGGTTCCAATCTCCTATATCCTTCAAAACGGAGATCAGGTAGACATTCTTTCTTCACAGAATCAGAAACCAAAATCTGACTGGCTGGAATTCGTAGTAACTTCGAAGGCCAAATCCAAGATCAAAAGTTATCTGAATTCTCAAAAAAACCAATTGGTAGAGGAAGGAAAAGAAATTTTACAGAGAAAACTTCGTCATGCGAAAATCAATTTTAATGATGAAGAAATTAATAAGCTCCAGAAGTTCTTTAATTTAAAATCTTCTCAGGAACTCTTTCTTAAATTTCAAACTAACGAATTGGATGTTAGCAGCTTAAGAAAATATATTGAAAGTAAAAATGTATTCAACAATTTACTTTCAAGGTTCAGAAAATCACCTAATAAAAGCCAGCATTTCGAGGAACATAAAGAAGAAAACCTTGACATGATTGTCTTTGGAAAAGATGAAGAAAAACTGAACTACAGCTATGCAAAATGCTGTACAGTGATTCCGGGTGATAAAATTTTCGGATTCATCACCATCTCAGACGGAATTAAAGTTCACAGTGATACCTGCCCGAATGCTATTAATTTGAGAGCACAGTATGATTACCGTGTCATTCCGGCCAAATGGGTGAATGCTGAAAGCTTCAAAAACAGAGTAAAAATTGAAATTGAAGGATTGGACAGAATGGGAATGATTAATGATATCACTACCGTTATCAGCGGAAGTATGGGAATGGACATGAAAAGCATGTCTATTGAATCCAACAATGGTGTTTTCACAGGAAATATCAATCTCGAAGTCAAAAATAAAGGTCAGCTGGAAGAGACCTTTAAAAAACTTAAAAGTATTAATGGTGTTTCCATAGTGAGGCGACTACAATCATAAACATGAATTTATCTCTTTATTTTAAAAAATTTTTCAACAACAGCCAGTCTTCAGGAATTATTCTTATTTTCTGTGTACTTATTTCATTGCTTATTGCCAATTCATCTGCTGCAGAGAACTTTCAGCATTTTTTGGATAAAGAGGTTGGCACTCACCTTTTCGGATTGGAATATCCTGTCAGCATCTGGATCAATGACGGATTAATGGCCATATTTTTCCTTCTAGTAGGTCTTGAAATAAAACGCGAACTTGTGGAAGGCGAGCTTTCCTCTTTTAAAAATGCCTCCCTTCCTATTTTTGCTGCCGTAGGCGGAATGCTTGTTCCGGCCGTCATCTACAGCATTTTCAATACAGGTACAGAATACAGCAATGGCTGGGGAATACCTATGGCTACAGACATTGCTTTCTCGCTGGCTATCATTTCGATGCTTGGAAAAAAAATCCCTAATTCTATCAAGATATTTTTAGCGGCACTCGCTATTGTAGACGATCTTGGAGCCATCCTCGTGATTGCCATTTTCTATACAGAGCAAATCCACTGGAGCTATCTTCTATTGTCTTTTGGAGTAACGGCTCTCCTATTTGTTTTAAATTTTTTAAAAGTAACCAAAACGATATTTTATATTATTCCGGGACTATTTCTATGGTATTTCCTTCATCATTCCGGAATTCACGCAACCATAGCAGGGGTTTTACTGGCATTTTCCATTCCAACCAACGCGTCTAATGTAGAAATTTCGCCTTTGGAAAAACTGGAGCATCAGCTTCACATTCCGGTAAGCTTTCTCATTATGCCAATATTCGCTTTGACTAATACCAATATCACTTTTTCCAGTGAAATGGTGGCTGGGGTTACGAGTACATTAGGATTGGGAATTATTTGTGGTCTGGTGTTAGGAAAATTAATAGGAATCAATTTGTTTTCACTAATCGCTATCAAATTAAAACTCAGTTCTCTGCCTCAAAACAGCAACTGGCTTCAAATGATTGGCGTAGGTTTATTGGCCGGAATCGGATTTACCATGTCCATTTTCATTGCATTGCTTTCCTTTAAAGGTGAAATTGAAATTCAGGATGAAGCGAAATTTGCTATCCTGATTGCTTCTTTTGTAGCGGCCATTGCAGGGTTTACCATATTGAGTGTAAGTTCAAAAGAAAATCCAGATCTGGAAGAAAATTAATTTTTCTTCAGATTATCCAGTTTTCTTTGATGTTCCTCATCACTGTCAAAATTAGGTTCTGTAAACTGAGAATGATAATGGATGGTTTCTTTCTGAATTTCATCAGACAGCAGCTTTTCTATTCTCAGCTTTCTGATTGCCATGTTCAGCTCATTCCCAAATAGAAGAAGATACACATTCACATTTACCCAAACCATCAGCAGAATCATACTTCCGATGGATCCGTACAGTACGTTATACCTTGCAATATCCTTTACATAAATGGCGAAAATATAGGTAGTCACCACAAACAGAATAGTAGTTAAAATAGCACCCGGAACAGCCTG
This sequence comes from Chryseobacterium sp. 7, assembly GCF_003663845.1. Lineage (NCBI taxonomy): Bacteria > Pseudomonadati > Bacteroidota > Flavobacteriia > Flavobacteriales > Weeksellaceae > Chryseobacterium > Chryseobacterium sp. 7. Next base: position 1,646,660 of record NZ_RCCA01000001.1, on the reverse strand, counting down.
ACGGAATCTTGAAATTTTCACCGTTCCCAGCCAGTAAAATAAAGTAAGCAGTATAAAATAAAAAAGAGGAAAAGAAACAAATCCAATAATGCTGGAAAGATTATCTACAAGCCAGGTGATATCATAAGCCGGTGTAAAGAGCTTCATTACAACCTCCACATAATACACTCCGAAAAGTGCCAGGAAGACAATAGTAATAAAACCTATGGTGATAAAAAATGAAAGAATAAACTCCTTTACATCGCTCAGTTTTTCATCCGAATTTTCATTAAAACCATTAATCAGAGAAAATGTACCATTTGTAGCAAAAACAAGTGCCAGAACGATGGTCAGGTTACTGATTCCCCTCATATTCGGAATAATACTTTTTTCTATATAACCTCTCACATCACCTTCCATATTCGAAGGGAAAACATTGTGCATCAAAACATCAAAAATATAGAACTGAAGCTTGTCATAATGCGGCATATAAGGCAAAACGGAAAGCAAAAACAGAATAAACGGAAATAAACTGATGGTAAAGCTCCAGGAAATGGCAGCAGCCTTTCTTCCTATTTTACCTTTGAAAATCCCTGAGATATAGATCTGAAACATCTGCCAAAGCGATATTCCCAAAACAGGAATATGGATGCTGTCAAAAAACTCTTGAATCTTCAAAATAAATTTAGGAACCTTTACACTCATCGATCTGTTTGTCTTTATACAAAGGTAGGGGAATTAAATTAAATAGGGAAAAGATAGACGGCAGATGTTAGGTAGTAGGTGGCAGGTTTTAGGGATTAGTGGTTTTGAGTTTGAGAGTTTGAGAGTCGAAGGGCTTTAGAGTCTAAGGTTCAAGGTGACCCGCAACAAAAAGAACCAGCACCCCAAAACCTGCAACAAAATATACTAGCAACTCGAAACCAAAAAACCAGCAACAAATTCACCACGAAACCCTATCTTTGCACTCTGAAACTTCTCACACAATGCGAATCAGTTTACTTTGTATCGGTAAAACAGATGATAAGGAAATTACGTCTTTAATCAGTTATTATCTTAACCGTTTACCCAAACACTGGAATTTTGAAATTACTGAAATACCGGATGTTAAAAATGCTAAAAATCTGTCTTCTGACCTTCTTAAAAAAGAGGAAGCTAAGTTATTCTTAAACCACATTGATAAAACCGATCTGGTTATCATTCTTGATGAAAAAGGAAAACAGTTTACCAGCCGTGAATTTTCGCAGAAAATAGATACATGGATGAATTCTTCTGTGAAAAAAGTACATATTCTGATTGGAGGAGCCTATGGCTTTTCTGAAGAAATCTACAGCAGAGCGAATGAAAAAATGTCTTTATCTAAAATGACTTTTACCCATCAGATGATCCGCCTTTTTATTGTTGAACAACTTTACCGCGCTGATCAGATTCTGCAGGGAAAACCTTATCATAATGATTAAAACAAAAAAGATTGTCCCAAAAGTCAAATAATTTGGCTTTTGTCATTCTGACAAAGGAAGAATCTCATTATAACCAAAAGTATGGGATTCTTCATTACATTTCTGAACTACGTTCGCAGATCTCCAGTCTGTATTCAGAATGACATTTTTGAGACAACCTCTTTTTTATTTCAGACTGATCTGTCTCTTTGCCTCCCCTACTACAAAAGCAACGGAATTGGCAATATTAAAGCTTCTGATGAGCTTCGACATAGGAATGGTTAAATGGTTTTCAAAACGGTCCAGAACCTCTTTACTAAGCCCTACACTCTCCTTTCCGAATACCAGCCAGTCACCGTCCCGAAATTCAGTTTCCAGATATGATTTTTCAGCATGTGAACTCATTAAAAAAACGCGTGACAGATCTGGAATATTGCTAACCCATTCCTCTACATCTGCATATTCAGTAACATCGAGATGTACCCAATAGTCTAATCCGGAACGTTTCAGGTTTTTATCATTAATCACAAATCCAAACGGATGAATTAGGTGTAACCTACTTTCGGTTCCTACACATAGTCTTCCGATATTTCCTGTATTATTGGGTATTTCGGGTTCTACAAGAACAATATTCAACATCTCTCTATCTCTTTATTCGTTTTTTAGTATGGATTTATTTATATGATCTGGATTGGAATTTTGTAATTTATTTCTTTACACATTTAGCATAAACATCTGTCAGCACTGCTTTTTCATAGCCTAAAGCTACAGCCTTATCAAGATTTTCGCAGGCTTCCTTAATTTTGGAAGTATCGAACAGGATCATTGCTTTGCTCACATAAGATTGTGCAAATTTCGGGTCTATGGAAATTGCTTTATTGGCATCTGTAAGCGCTTCCTTGTATTTTTTCATTTTAAAATAAACATCTGCACGTCCGTTGTAAAGCAATGATTCCGGTTTTTCGGAAAGAAGTTGATTATAATCTTTTAAAGCACCTTCCAGATCGCCATTATTCTTTTTCAGATTGGCCAATCCTGTTTTGGCAAAAAGATTGTCAGGAGCAAAAGTCAGAATCTGATTAAGATCTTTAATGGCAAGATCTTTTTTCCCTTGGCTGTCGTAAATTTTGGAACGGGTAAGGTATAAATCCGGAGTTTCGGCATTCACCTGAAGTCCTTTTTCAATATATTCCAGCGCTTTCACCTTATTTCCTTTCTGGCTGTAAAGTGATGCAAGATTGGCATACACAGAAACTGACAAAGGGTTTGCTTTCAGGGCAGATTCATAAGATTTAAAAGCCTGGGTGCTTTTTCCGAGTCTTCTCTGAGATGTTCCAAGATAATCGTAATATTCCGATTGAAATTTTTGAATCTGTTCTTTCTCTGCCAGCTTTAAATACTGCTCTTCGGCACATTTATAATCGGCTTTGTTAAAACATTCTTCAGCCAGTTTTTTATCCTGGGCATAGAAATTAAGGGAAACACAGAGGGAAGTTACTAGTAATAAGTTTTTTTTCATAAGGTTATAGCTTGTTTATTGATCACTTTTTTGGCGAGTGCACCAAATATCACTCCCAATAAAGATCCAACAAACGCCCCCACCAAAATATCTATCGGGAAATGCACTCCTAAATATATACGGCTGTAGGAAACCACCAGAGCCCATACAAATATAGCATATGGAAACCATTTAAGTTTATTTTTCAATAAAATACTTAAAAAAGAAGCCAAAAAGAAGGTATTGGAAGCATGGGCAGAATAAAAACCATACTGTCCGCCGCATTTCACGATTCTCATATGATGCTCCAAAGTAGGATCATGGCACGGCCTCAGCCTTGCCACACCATATTTGAAAACACTGGCCAACTGATCAGAAACCGTTGCACCAATAGCCAAAAATATAAGGATAAAAACTAAAGATCTTAGTTTATAACTTTTGTATAAAAAATAAAGGAATATAATATAAAGAGGCACCCAGATCCAGGTACTGGAAATCAGCATCCAAAACTGGTCGAAAGATGAATCGCCCAAATTGTTAAGGTAAAGAAATACCGCTTTATCTTCCTGAATAATCTCTTCCATGATTATCTGCTTACAGGTCCTTCGTAAGTATCATCATCCGCCGGCTTCGGTTTTGGAGGTTCATTAGAAGCTACAGAAGAAGGCTCCGTAAGAATATCTTTCTTAATATCATTCATCGGGTTGAAATCCTTTGCAGCATCTTTTACCTTTTCAATCTCACGCTTGATTTCAGAAACAGGGTTATCTGTCTCCTTCATGATTTCAGTTTTAATATCTTCTACTGCTCCACGCATTTTTCTAACGCCTGCACCTAAGTCACGCGCAATCTGAGGAAGTTTATCCGGACCGAATAATACAACGATTGCAATGGCAATGAGTGCCATTTCTCCAATGCTTAATTCCATGGCGTAAAATTACAAAAGATTATTGCATTTACGGACTGTAAACTAAAAATTTAAACAAATTTTAAGATTTTATAAAGTTCTTGGGGTTTCGGGGTACGAGTTTAATTTGTTGTTGGTTTTTTGGATGTTGCAAGTTACGGGTTACTCATAACCTTAAACTCTCAAACTCACCCCTAATCCCTAATCCCTAATTCCTGCTATCTACCACCTCCTACCTATTAATTAACAAATACTTAATTCAAAACAATGAGAATTACGTAACATTTCTGTATATTTATGATACACAACCTAATAAATATTTAATATGAAAAAATTAGTGACTACTTTTAAAGTTTTCGCTGTACTTTCAGTACTGGCACTCCAAAGCTGCCGTGACGAAAACAACGAAATGAACCAACAGGAAACGACACAGGCAAAAATAACCGCAGATGATCTGAAAAAGGAAATTATTCCTCTCCCATCAAAAGTGGTTCCTGATGCCGTTCAACTTCAACTGAATGAATCTCAAAAAAATCTTGAAACGTATCTGAAAAATGATTTACAGATTGCAGGAGTAGCTGTTTTGGGAAAAATTACTCCAAAAGGAATTGAGCTTTCCAAAAGCCTGATTACTGATAAAGACCAGTACATTGCTTCTGGAAACATTATGGATCCGTCTTCCGTAAAAATTGGGAAAATTGGTGATCTGTATACTGGTGAAGATCTTACAACAGCGCAACAGGGATTAAAAGATGCTATTACTGAAGAAGTAAAATCCGATACCAATGTCATGGAAATTACATGGAACAGCAAAGATGGAAAATTTACCACTGTCTGTTTTTATAATGATTCAGGAATTATCTGGGATAATATTTTCGGGGGACTTGTCATGATGGACACCCGTGGAAATTCGGAGGCTTCTAACAATCAGGCTGCGAAAGTGGTTTCTACCTGGTATAAACAATGGTGGACGGCCAACTGGCTATGGGGATCCAAGAGAGGAGAAGCTGGATACCAAATTACGATTTATTATTCCGGGTCTACCGTTTCCAATGCGGATGTAAGCGACTGGGGATATATCAGCTTAGGAAAAGCAAAAAGCGAGAGCAAAATCACTAAGAAAACAGGTGCTTATGGGCAATGCCGTTATGCATTAGGAATGTGTACTCCTACAGGTTCTTTAAGCTTTAATTCAAGTAATTTCACGGTATCATTCTCAGGGTTAGGCAGTAATATTGTAAGTAACGGGACAAAATCCCTTTACCCATAATTATTTTCATAATAAAAATCTGATTTTAAACGAAACGGGAAGCTCTGCGAGCTTCCCGTTTTTTATTTTCAAAAATGATATTTTTTTTAAATTTTATTAAGCATTTACTTTAGATTTCAAGGCTTCTATTGCATTCTCTTTCAGCCCAAAAGTATTAACCAGAATTTCATACAGCTGCATGTCATTTTCTATAGATATAGATTCTTTCTCACCATCATTGGACCGTATATTCAAAACACCGTCAGTATAAGTATAACGGGCATTTTCATCTACTTTTGAAAGAATCAGTCTGTTTTTAAAATGAGAATCCGGGTGGGTGGACAAATACCAGTTGGAAATATCAAGGTCAATTGGCTCTACATGCTCAATTATGAAGCGGTACACCGGAAGCCACTGTTCTTTCCACATCCAGAGTGTATGGGTTTCTTCTTTTTTAGAAACTTTAAATATTCCGTTGGGGGTTTGCTGCTGATCTTCTTCATTTAAAAGAATGGGTGTTGTAAGAGTTGCCGTTCCAAAACCGCAGTCTACCACATATTTTTTCCCTTCAAAATCTACAATAAGCAACAGATGGGTTTGTGCAGCAATGCTGTCTTCCTGCCTGCCCCATACTACTCTTCCAAGCTGAAGTTTTACATTGAAACCTAAAGCTTTTAAAACTTCACTCAAAAGCTGATTCTGTTCATAACAATATCCACCTCTGGATTCGAGAACCAGTTTTTTGAAAATATCATCAACTTTTAAAGAAGGAACTGTTCCTGTATAAGGGTCAATATTCTCAAAAGGAATATATTTGGGATGAAGCTGGTGTATTTTTCTTAACGTTTCCATATTCAATTCCGGAGTTCCCGAGAAATGAATTCTTTCGAAATACTTTTCCAGTTCTGATGTATTCATAATTTGTTTTTTGGGTTTCAAAAGTAAGTAAAAACTACTTCTGTAAAATTATTGAATAGATTGAACCCGGAACAGCATATATATTCGGAATAGAACAAATCTATTGTTAATGAAGATCTTTTTTCGAGGTTACATCTACGACATCTTTTCCTTTTTTCTGAAAAGCAGAATACGTAATCACAACACTGATCGCCATTAGAACAAACGCTAAAAAGAACGGTGCTCCGGAAAATTTGAAAGGTGCTTCATCATGCGTGAAATAGTAGAACAGGTTCGTCATCATTGGAGGTCCGATAATAGATGTAGCACTCATTAAACTCGTTAATGCCCCTTGAAGCTCTCCCTGTTCGTTGGAAGGAACGCTTTTCGTGATAACAGACTGCAAAGCCGGACCACAAATTCCTCCTAAACAGTAAGGCACCAAAAATACAAACATCATCCATCCTTCGGAAGCAAAAGCAAATAACAACATTCCTAAAGCATAGAAAGCCAGTCCGTAATAAATGCTTTTCTGCTCTCCCAGCCTTGGTGTCGTATATCTGATAAGTCCACCTTGTACAAGGCCTACTAATAAACCTACTACTCCTAGTGAAATTCCCACCATTCTTTCCGTCCAGCTGAATTTATACATCGTAAAAAAGCTCCAGTTACTCTGTACAGCATGACCAGCAATATAAATCAATATCAGTGAAACGATAAGTCCTGAAATTTCAGGGTGTTTACCTAAAAATTTAAATGAACCAATAGGATTGGCGCGCTTCCAGTCGAATTCCCTTCTTTTATCTTTATCCAAACTTTCAGGAAGGATGAAATATCCATACAGGAAATTAAGCAAGCATAATCCCGCAGCTGCATAGAAAGGTACTCTGGCACCATAGTGGCCAAGAACTCCACCCAGAACAGGCCCTATAATGAATCCAAGACCGAAGGCAGCACCAATCAGTCCAAAATTCTTAGCCCTGTCTTCATCCGTTGAAATATCTGCAATATAGGCACTGGCAGTGGTGACACTGGCCCCCGTAATCCCGGCAATAACCCTTCCTAAAAACAGCCACCAAATAGTAGGAGCCAAAGCAAGAAAGATATAATCTATTGCAAATCCAAAGAGTGAAATCAGGATAATAGGTCTTCGTCCGTATTTATCACTCAGGTTTCCTACGAGCGGAGAGAAAATAAACTGTGTAAATGCATAGGCAAATCCTAACCAGCCGCCATATTTTGCAGCTTCGCTGATGTCTGCATGAATAAGCTCCTCAATCAATTTAGGAACCACAGGAATAATGATACCCCACCCTGTAATGTCGATCAGTAAAGTAATAAATATGAAGCCTATAGCCGCTTTTTTCTTTGAATTTTCCATGATGGTGCAAAATTAATCAAATCTGGAAAATAATGGTTCTAAATTGTAGTGTATTAAAGAAGTATAATATAAACTCGTAAATTAAAACATTCAGGAAAACAAAACCCTGCTTCATATTTGTTTGGAAACAGGATTTTATCATGAACAAGAAATTCGTTTTTGTTAATTGTGAGTCATTCTGGCACAGATCACTCTGTTGGTGACGATACCGTTAATCTGGCAATTTTGTTTTAAGATCACTTTCACTACATTACTATATAGATAGGCAGATATATTACCATTCAGTACAGATCTTACTCCTCTCCGGTAATAAGTGGTTTGCATAACGGCCGGAGCGTCATAAGTGGCGAATGTAGCATTCGTAATATCTGTAAATGTAATATTATCTGTAGAGCTTTGCCACTGATATTCTGCCAAACCGGATATCAATTCACCCGTAATCTGAGTAAACAGGGCAGGATCATTGCTGATATCCATACACACGGTCTGATCTGCTGCAATTGTTCCAGGAGCATTCACAGAATTGACAAAAAGTCGTCCCACAGCAGAAATTCCCTGGAAGAAGCAGGTATTGAAACTGGAGTTCGCCACCACTCTGTATTGATTATTATTAAAATTTACAGGAGCATTGCTAATGGTAAGGGTGGATAAATTAACATTGCTGTAATGGGTATCATCTGTAAGATCAGTCCATGTGCTGCCGTTAAAAACCTGCCATTGATACGTAATATTATCAGGAGTTTCATCTGTAGGTATATTATTGATTACAGCAGTCATTGTTGCAGATCCCCCGGCAGCTACAGTTTTATCAGTAGGCTGAGACAGATACGTCATAGGAGCAAGGTAATACTCTGAAAGAATATTATATACTCTTATTTGGCTGAATACAAGACCTGCACCTAAAAGTTCATTAAAAACCAGCCGTACTTCATCCCAAGCTGCCGGTGGAGTTACTTTAATGAGCCTGCGCTGCTGGTTGTCTCCAAGGTCTAATAAAAAATGTTCATTAATTCCAGTGACATAAACTTCCTGCCCATTGTTATAGAAAACAAAATTTCCTGCATTAAAGCTGGCATACAAATTAAAACCATCCGAAGCAAAGTCAATATAAACAGGTTTATTGGCCTGGAAATCGGCTCCGGTAGTCCCTACTCCTAAAGACATACTGCAAAAGACTCCAACACCTGTGCCTGGCTTCAGAGATGCGTATGAATTCACGTCCGTATCCGTCATATTATCCGGATTAATGGTTTCTTTCCCCAGCCTGATACAAAGAAGCCCTCCATCATCTGAGCTTGAAGTATTGGTATCCAGCAATCTTCCACATCCGCCATTGGGTAGAACTACCATCTCCTGGGACAACAATTGGGCGGATACCACAAAACATATCATGGTAAGAGCACAACGTAATATTGAATTTATTTTCATCACCAAAAATTTTAAAAGTTAATTGTGTACGAGATAATACTCATCCTTCAGTAAGGATGATCACAAAACAGTATGTCATTTAAAACTACTTGATTACAAATACAATATTAACAAAAGAGCATGCAGTGGCTGATCCTATCACATCATAACTTAATATTCCGTTAGCATCAATACTTACATTACTTAAAACCGTATTATCAAAATCAGTTACATAATAATACAAATCTGATGCATTGGTAAAGAAAGGGATACCTGCCGGAGCTCCAGTACTCGATACTTTAGGAGTGGAAAACTGAGTCTGATAAAGCTGGAATAAATTTTTGGTTCTTCCCGTACCCATAGTAGAAGTATCAATACTAATGGAAGGCATGTAGAAAAATTTAACAATATTACCGCTGATCGGTACCCAATTCGGGCTGGCTGGTATTCCTATATTTTGTGTCAATGCCTGTCTAGTGAGATCATACACCAGCAAACCGTTAGCCGGATTAGTAATTGTTGACAGATCAGAAATTCTAGGGATTAATACTCCCTTATTGGGGTCAGAAACATCTAATGCAGAACTCATATCGGGGTTGGGAATTCCTATCCCGATTTGCGAGAATAGAGAACTGCCGGCAAGTAATGCCACAGTAATGAATAATTTTTCGATTTTCATTTTGGTTTTTTGTTTTGGTTAATGTAAAGATAAAATATTCTACTACATAAATTGTCATTTAATCGTAAAAAAATCACTTCCAAACCTATAACAAAAGACTCATTACCAATGCATTACATATAAAAAATTAATCAAAACAGTTGGAATTATTAAACATAATTCTACCATATGGTGATTATTTAAATTAACTTTAATCAAAAGCTATGCTATGTAATGCATACAAATTATCTAAAAATGGACTAATCCATATATGAACAAAAAAAGACCGTTTCTTTCGAAACGGTCTTTACTAATTTATTGTAGTTTGTATTACTTTGAAGCAAGTTCTTCTTTAGCAGAAGTGGATTTCCCATGTACTTCATCTTCTTTTCCTGTTTTAAGGAAATCATAAGCAATTGCAGACGCAATAAATATGGATGAGTAAGTACCGAATCCAATACCGATTAGCATTGCAAACATGAATCCTCTCAGGTTATCCCCCCCAAAGATGAAGATCGCAAGGATCACCAAAATCGTAGTGAACGAGGTGTTGAATGTTCTACCCAATGTACTTGAGATAGAGTCATCAAACAGACCTGCTAATGTTAAAGATTTTTTCTCTCTCAGGTATTCTCTAATTCTGTCGAAAATAATTACCGTATCGTTAATTGAGTATCCTAATACGGTAAGGATCGCAGCAATGAAATCCTGGTTGATCTCCATGTTGAATGGCATATACTTGTGAAGCAATGAATAGGCTCCTAAGATAATAACCGCATCATGGAATAGGGCAGCAACCGCTCCAAGAGAGAACTGCCATTTTCTAAATCTTATTAAGATATAGATAAAGATCATTGCTAATGCAGCCAATACGGCATAGATCCCGTGAGTCTGGATATCGTCAGCAACAGAAGGTCCTACTTTCTCTGAAGAAATAATTCCTGCGTGGTCTTTATCAGCAGATTTGAAATCTTTCAGTGTAGTTCCTGCCGGTAAGTTTGATTTTAAACCTTCGAATAGTTTTTGTTCAATAATCTGGTCAGCCTTTAAAGATTCGTCCTCAATAAGGTAATCTGTAGAAATCTTTAATTGCTTGTTGTTTCCGAAAGTTTTAGCTTCTACAGAAGAGTTTTTACCATCTTCAGTTTTGAATAAAGCTACTAATTTATCTTCTACATCTTCAGCTTTTACATCTTTATCAAATCTAACTACGTAATTTCTCCCTCCGGTAAAGTCGATACCGTATTTGAAACCGTGAGTTGCGATTGAAATGATACACACTACTGTAAGAACAGCAGAAACGATGTATGCATATTTTCTCTTTCCAATGAAATCGATCCAGGTATTTCTGAACAGGTTCTTCGTAGCCGGAGTCCATACAGAAAGACCTTTTCCTTTGTTTAATCTTGAGAAGATCATTACTCTTGAAAGAAGTACAGAGGTAAATAATGTCATTAGAATACCGATCATCAACGTCAGTGCAAAACCTTTAATAGGTCCTGTTCCGAAGAAGAACAATACAACTGCCGTTAAGAAAGTCGTAGTGTGACCGTCAATAATCGCATTCAATGCATGTTTGAAACCATCTTTGTAAGCTTCAAGAATACTTTTCCCTGCAAATAATTCTTCTTTAGTTCTTTCATAAATGATAACGTTCGTATCCACCGCTACTGCCATGGTAAGAACGATACCCGCGATACCTGGAAGTGTAAGTGTAAAGTCACCAGAATCCATAATACCGAAAATATAGAATAAGTTGATCACCATTGCAATTACCGCATATACCCCAGCTCCACCGTAGTAGAAAATGATATACACAATGATAATAGCAAATGCAATAATGAACGACATTAAACCTGAATCAATAGCCTCCTGTCCTAAAGACGGACCTACAACGGTAGCCTGAACTACTTTTGCACCTGCAGGCAATTTACCAGCACCTAATACGTCTACTAATTCCTTAGCTTCTTCCTGAGAGAAGTTACCAGAGATCTGAGTTCTACCGTTAGGAATAGCACCTACAACATTCGGAGCTGTATATACTCTGTTATCGAGAGTTACTGCAACCGGTTTTCCAACGTTTTTCTCCGTTAATGTTTTCCATTCTTTAGCTCCTTTAGAGTCCATCTGCATGTCTACCACTACTCTGCTTAGTTCATCGTAGCTGATATTTGCAGTTTCCACAGCACCGTCTACCGGAGCTTTTTGGTTGATGTTACCTCTGATAGCATACAATACTAAGCTTTCAGCATCTGTAGCTTCAGGTTTGTATCCCCACATGAACTGGGTATATTTAATGTTGGACGGACGTAAAGACTGCCCTACTTTGCTGTTCAAAATCTTGTTTACAACTGCAGTATCAGATAGTTTTACGTTGGCAACACCATTCGTTCTTAATTTGTCAAGCTGTAAAAGGTTCATGAAGTTCACATTCTTTGCCACTCCCATAGAATCTCCTTTTGCAGCAACCATAGTGGTCAAAGTCTGGAAATAAGGTGCAATTTCAGGAACCTGCTGTACTTCCCAGAACTGAAGTTTTGCAGAAGTCTGAAGCATTTTCTTCACTTTATCGATGTCCTTCATACCAGGCATTTCCACAGAAATTCTAGCGGTACCAGGTACTCTCTGAACGTTTGGCTGGATGGCTCCAAGCTTGTCAATTCTCGTTCTGATCACCTCGAAAGCTGTTCCTACAGACGCATCAATTTTTCTTTTAACAATGCTTTTCACCTGCTCATCAGGAGTATTGTACTTCACCTCAGTAAGGGTTGTATTTCCGAAAATTTCCGGATCTGCCAACTTAAGGTTTGTTCCTTTAGCTTTGTTAACTACATCGAACTGGTCAAAGAAGTTGTCGATGTAAGGTCTTGTAGAATTCTTCTGTGCTTCATCAGTTTTGTTTAAAGCCTCAATAAGAACAGGATTGGTAGAATAATTGGTTAAATCATTCACAAGATCTCTTTGGTTGATCTCCAAAAGAACGTTGATCCCTCCTTTTAAGTCAAGACCAAGTTTCATTTCCTTGTCTTTGGCTTTAGTGTAATAAAGTTTAGTGAATCCTAAATTCAAAGTATCCTTAGAAAGTCTTGTAATTTCTTTCTGATACTTCTCCGGATTGTCTCCTGCAATAGCAGTTGCCTGCTTTTCAATTTTGCTGGCGTACCATGTTGGTAATAGCTCGTTTAAGCAAATCAACCCTAGTACAATAGCGACAATTGTAATAAGTCCTTTTCCTTGCATTTTGTTATAACTACGTTAAATTAAGTCGGCAAATATAATGATTTTCTTGTATTTTATGAATTTTTAACAACAGAAATGGTTTATTTTCAGATATATTGGTATTGTGATTTCTATTTAAGATTTAACAATTTTTTCTTGCTATCATAGTGAAGTCTTCAAAATCTGATTGGTATAAAATTTTCATTCACTTCTTCAACACTCTAACTCTCAAAATATTATGAAAAAACTACTTTTTAGCATCAGTATTTTTTCTTCCTTAATTGTTAATTCTCAAAGCATTAATTTGGAAGAATTTGTGACAGGGCTTACGAGTCCTGTAGAGATTACGAATGCCAATGACAGCCGGCTTTTTGTGGTACAGCAGAACGGTATCATTAAAATTATTCAACCTAACGGGACAATTAACGCAACCAATTTTCTGAACATCAGTTCTAAAATTGTTTTTGGAGGCGAAAGAGGCCTTTTGGGACTTGCATTTCATCCACAATACTCTACCAACGGGTATTTTTTTGTGTATTATAACAATCCTTCGGGAAACATTATTGTTGCCAGATACAGTGTAAGTTCCACAGATTCAAACGTAGCCGACCCTGCTTCCGAAAAAATCTTGCTGAACATTCCCAAACCTTTCGACAATCACAATGGAGGAAGCATTCATTTTGCTCCTGACGGAAAACTCTGGATCATCACCGGAGACGGAGGAAGTGGCGGTGACCCCAATAATAATGCCCAAAACAAAAATTCGCTGCTGGGAAAAATGCTGAGAATAGATGTAGATGCCACTGGGCCTTACAATATTCCACCTGATAACCCTTTTGCAGGAGCAGATGTGGATGGCTCAGACGAAATTTGGGCTTATGGTCTTAGAAACGGATGGAAATTTTCCTTTGACCTGACTACAGGAAATGTTATGATTGCAGATGTGGGACAAGGAGCCATTGAAGAAATCAACAAAATGCCCATTACTACTGCCGGATTAAATTATGGCTGGCGCTGCTATGAAGGAAATAACACCTACAATACCACAGGATGTGCAGCACAGGCTACAATGACTTTTCCTATTGCGGTATATGATCATTCGGGAGGAAAATGTTCCATCACGGGCGGTTATGTATACAGAGGAACTCAATATCCTACACTGCAGGGGAAATATTTCTTCGCGGATTACTGTTCTTCCCAAATCGGAGTTCTGGACAGCAACAATGCAATAACATGGACTTCTCCTTATTCCGGAAACAACTTTTCTACTTTTGGAGAGGACTATCAAAAAGGATTGTATGTAGCAGCCGTCAACAGCGGAAAAATATTTAAAATTTCAACAGGAACTTTAGGCACTCAGGAAAACACTTTAGGAAGTATCAAAGTTTACCCCAACCCTGCTTCAAAAGAAATTTTCATTGATGGCGTGAAAGATAAAAAAGCAACGTTGGAAATTATCAGTGCAGAAGGGAGAAAAGTATTGGAAACAGATCAGATCACAAGCGGTAAAGGCATCAATATTTCAGGAATACCTGCCGGAGTATATTTTATCAATCTAAAATCAGGGGAATTAAAATCTTATAGCCAGAAATTAATTATTAAATAGCACTATTTTTTAACATGGCATGCATAAGTGTTCCTCTAATCCGGAGAGCAATAAAGTATTTCAACTAAAATCTTAAAGCCAATAAAAAAGCGGTTCAGATCTGAACCGCTTTTTGCTTATATTGTCATGGAGAAAATCCTCGTTTCCGGTTTGTTTCTCATCATTCTCAGATCAAAGACCATAGCTACGTTTCTTGTGAAAGCTCTTCCTTCTTCTGTAATTTTAATTTCGGTTCCGTTGATCTCAACCAAACCGTCATTTTCCATTTCTTGCAGCATTTCCAGTGCATTTTCAAGTTCAGGGAAAGAATTATTGACGTCAAATGTTGTTTCAAGCTGGCACATTAAATTCAGAATATGTCTTCTTACAATAAGATCTTCTTCACTCAGTACGTGCCCTTTTACAACAGGAATTTCTCCCTCTTCCACCATTTTCTGATATTCTTCAACGGTTTTTATATTCTGGGCAAAAGCATACCAGGAATCTGAAATAGCAGACATTCCAAGGCCAACCATTAACTGGGTTTTGCTTGAAGTATAGCCCATGAAGTTTCTGTGAAGTTTTTTATGAATCAAAGACTGGTACAGATCATCATGCTCAAGAGAGAAGTGATCCATCCCCACTTCAATATATCCTAAATCCTGAAGAAGTCTTTTACCATCTTCATACAAACGGCGCTTTTCTTCTCCACTTGGAAGGTCATTTTCATCAAAACCTCTCTGTCCAACCCCTTTCACCCATGGAACATGCGCATAAGAATAGAATGCCAGTCTGTCTGGCTTCAGCTCCATAGTTTTTCTGATTGTATGTTCCATTGCGTCCCAATTCTGGTGCGGCAACCCAAAAACAAGATCATGGCTGATTCCTCTGTAACCAATTTCCTTCGCCCATTCTGTAACATTCTTTACATTTTCAAATGGCTGAATTCTATTGATCGCTTTCTGAACTTTCGGATCATAATCCTGAACTCCGAAACTTACTCTTCTGAAACCAAGGTCGTACAAAGTCTGAAGATGCTCTTTCGTAGTATTGTTTGGGTGTCCTTCAAAAGAAAATTCCTGATGTTCCGCAATCTCTACTGTTGAAAAAATACCTTCCAGCAATGTTCTTAAATTCTCAGGAGAGAAGAAAGTAGGCGTACCTCCACCAAGGTGTAATTCTTTAAGTTTAGGTTTTTCGTTGAAAAGATCCAGATAAAGTTTCCACTCTTTCAAAACGCTTTCCAGATAAGGTACTTCCACACTATGCTGTTTCGTAATACGTTTATGACATGCACAGAACGTACACAATGCCTCACAGAAAGGCAAATGGATATAAATAGAAATTCCCTCCTCTGCATTGCTTTCATGAAAAGACCTGATTACGGTTTCCTTCCACTTTTCCGGTGAAAATGTAGATTCATCCCAATATGGAACGGTAGGATAAGAAGTGTAACGCGGTCCGGGAATATTATACTTATCTATTAAAGAGTTCATTTTGAAAATTAAATTTTATAGGGGTATGAAATTTAACATAATTAAAATTTCACCTTACAAAATTAACCATTAGTTATGAATTTTAGCCTATGAATTATATTAGGTTCTATTTTATAATGAGTCTAAATACGTATGATCAGGCTTTTGACAAATAGTGATAAATTCTATATCTGATATTTAAAATTTTAATTTCATCACCGCAATTCTGTTATTTCCTGCAAGAGCTACATTGTTAGCATCAATCCATTGGCAGACAAAGAAACCCTTTTCATCGGAAATTTTCTTCCATGTTTTTCCAAAGTCTGAAGAATAGCTGATGTGCCTGTCTCCTACTGCAATGATCTCTTTCCCTTTGGACCCGGGTTTAATTTTTACACAGGTGCTGTAGCCCGCATTCTGTCCGGACGCCTGAATCTGCCATGTCTCTCCGCCATCATAAGTGGTTGCCATATTATTGACGTTAGCTTCCTGTCTGGTATAATCTCCTCCAACCGCAATCCCGAACTTATCTTCATAAAAATCTATAGAATACATTCCCTGTGAAGATTCTCCCTGGATAAAAGGAGTTTCAATAATTTTCCAATCTAATCCTTTCTGCTTAAAAATTCTGGAAGCTTTTCCACCGGTTGCAATCCAAAGGATATCTTTGTAGGAAGCAATATTGGTATTGCTGGCAGCAAATGCGGCCTCCCCTTCTTTCAGCTTTAACTTTTCATGATTGCTGATGGGAGGATTCCATAGCTCATACATTTTCTTTTGCGGGAACAATAATGCCAGTTTCATCAAAAGATTTTTATCCGGATCACTGAACGTTATACCATATCCGTCTTTTACAAAATGTAAGGCATCATAAAAAGCGGTTTTGGCAGTATCTTTAAAAACAACCTGAGATTTCAGATCTTTTTTATCAATTTTAAAAAAATATGCGGGACTTTCGATATTAATTGCATAAAAGGAAGTTTTGTCCTGTGCCAATGTTCTGAACTGAAGCTTATCTTCCGACAGCTTTATCTGTTTCTGATTTTTATAATCTTGAAGATCCACGAACCCAAATTTGG
Source organism: Chryseobacterium sp. 7 (assembly GCF_003663845.1). NCBI lineage: Bacteria > Pseudomonadati > Bacteroidota > Flavobacteriia > Flavobacteriales > Weeksellaceae > Chryseobacterium > Chryseobacterium sp. 7. Next base: position 1,629,887 of record NZ_RCCA01000001.1, on the reverse strand, counting down.
AATCTGTACCACTGTACCACACTTTATGATCATACAGCTCAATAGCCCTGATACTGATTTTATCATTAAGAATAGTTTCAATACTTTCCACCTGCTGAGAAAACGCTGTAAGTCCTAAAGACATCAATAAAATGGAGAAAATCTTTTTCATATACATATTGTAATTATAAGACAAAAAAAACCGCCGAAGCGGTTTATATTATTATTAATCTTGGTTCTGATATTTTTCAGGATTATTAAGTTTACTGTTTGATTTTCCATAAAGGAAATATACCAAACCTCCTAAGAATAACCATACCGCGGAAAGCTCCAATGCATGAGCACTTAAATTAAATATCAAATAAATATTGATAAATACACCCAATGCTACTACAATTTTATAAGCAGGAACTTTGAAAGGTCTGATCAGATTCGGTTCTTTTTTTCTCATTACCCAAACTGCAATACAAACCAGTGTAAATGCAAACAGAGTTCCGAAACTTGTCATATCAGCCAATGTTGAAATAGGTGTAAATGCCGCGATTAATGCTACAACAATTCCTAACAAAATGATTCCTTTGTAAGGTGTTTTTGTTTTTGGATGAAGATCACCAAAGAATTTAGGAATCAATCCGTCTTTTGCCATACCGATGAAGATTCTGGACTGTCCCATCATCATTACCATTACTACAGAAATTAATCCTACAGTAGCAGCGATTGTTACAATATTACTCGCCCAGTGTTTTCCTGCAATTTCAAAAGCATACGCTACAGGAGCCTTGATAGCATCAGGATATTTACCTTCCGGGTTAAAGTCTGTATAATGCATCATTCCTGTTAATACAAGAGATACACAGATGTATAAAGCAGTACAAACCAATAATGAAGCAATAATCGCGAAAGGCACATCTTTTTTAGGGTTAATAGCCTCTCCAGCCTGTGTAGAAACAGCATCAAAACCAATATAAGCAAAGAAAATAGCTGCTGCTCCGGAAATAATTCCTTTAATACCATAGGCAGAGACCATATCTCCCTCAGAATTTTTAATCTGAACCTGATCCGGAATAAAAGGTTTCCAGTTTTTAACACCATCTACAGCGTTATAAAGATCAGTATTAGAAAAAATAATATAGACCCCGGCGATAATAACGAAGATAACCGCTGATGTTTTCATTAAAACGATCAGGTTATTTGCTCCTGCAGCTTCTTTAGTTCCCTTTACCAGTAGTGCAGTAATTAAAAGAACAAGAATAAATGCAGGCAGGTTCATTGAAAAACCATCTCCGGTATAACTTGCCGGATCTGACGTAAGATATGCTGGCAAATGAATATTAAAAATTTTCAAAAATTTATTAAAATATCCGGACCAGCTCACGGAGACCGCCATACTCGCCATAGCATATTCGAGGATGAGACACCACCCCATGGCCCATGCAAAAATTTCTCCTACCGTTCCATACGCATAAGCATAAGCTGAACCTTCTACAGGAATAATGGATGCAAACTCGGCATAGCACAATGCAGCAAAAACGCAGGCAATACCCGCTATAATAAAGGAAATTGCAAGCGCAGGCCCTGCATGATAATAGGCTCCTGTTCCGGTAAGAACGAAAATTCCACCACCAATGATAGCACCTACTCCAATTGCTGTTAAACTCCATTTTCCAAGGACTTTTTTCAGCTCACTTTTCTTCATATCTGCCTCATAGGCACTGAGTGGCTTTTTGACCCAAATTTTCGACATAATTTTTTTTATTTTAAGAATTTACGAAAGTATAAAAAATTTAGATACTTTCACTTTAATCGTTAAACTTTCATCATTTATTTTACATTAAAACTTCTAAAACCTGAACAACACATTATATAATCCATTTTAAAAAGTCCATATTTTTGCTTATTTTTGATTGCATGAATTTATATAATCTTTTTGTAAAGCCTTATAAAAGCTATGATTTTTTACAAATTACGTTGGAAACATCAGGTGCAATTTTCGGAATACTGAGCGTATTTTTTTCCATAAAGAAAAATATATGGGTCTACCCTACCGGCATTATCTCGACGCTGATTTATGTATATCTTCTTTTCAATGCCGGGCTGCTGGGAGACTGTATGATTAACGTCTATTATACAGTAATGAGTATCTATGGATGGATTTTATGGGCTAAAAATTCTGAAGACAACATTCATGTGGATGTTAATTGGGCTTCTAAAAAAGAATGGATCTATGCCAGCATACTTTTTATTCTAAGCCTCGCACTTGTTACTCTCATTTATTATTACAAACCTTATATTGATAATAAATTTTCCATGGAAGGAACCAGTCTTGGATTATATCATCTGGACTGGGCCAATTGGATGGATGTTTTTACCACTTCAATATTTTTAGTAGGAATGTGGTTTATGGCCAAACAGCGCATTGAGAGCTGGATTTTTTGGATCATCGGAGACCTTATTTGTATACCAATGATGATTTTTAAGGGACTTGGTATCACTTCGGTTCAATATTTGGTATTTACTATAATGGCTATCTTAGGATACGTCAATTGGAAAAAAAGTTTTAAAGAAAAAAAAGTACAATAAAGTCATGAAAAATTTATTTAAAATAGCAGTCAGTATTTTTGCTATTACCAGTTTAACATCTTGTTTAGCATATACCGATGGATACGGTAGCAATAGCGGAGGTTATGGTTATGGAGATCCCTATTATAACAACGGATATTACTATGCTCCTTCCGGATATTACGGAAGCGGAGGATATTATGGTAATGACGGCTATTATTACAGAAATAACGTTAATTACTACTATGATAGCGGCGTGCCTTATTATTATGAAACTTATAACAACTCCAGAAGAAAAGTATATGTAGAAAGAAGATCTTCCAGCTCTTCAAGACCTGCAAACGGATTCCAGAATACACGTACTACCAATAGTAACGGTTCTTACAATAACGGAGGCGGTTTCAATAATGGTACCAGAAACAACAATGGAGGATTCAGAAACCAAAACAGTGGCTATCAGAACAACCAGGGAAATCAGAATAACCAAAACGGAGGATTCAGAAACCAAAACAGCGGCGGATTCAGAAATCAAAGCAGCGGTTCTCAGAATACCCAGGGAAGCCAGGGTACACAAAATAACAGTGGATTCAGAAACCAAAACAGCAGCGGCGGTTTCAGAAATTCTGAAAGCAGTACAAGATCAGAGTCTTCCGGCGGCGGATTCAGAAACAGTTCGAGTGGTACCCAAAGCACTAGTTCAAGCAGACAACAGAGCAGCGGAGGCGGCTTTAGATAAAACGATTATAAATAACAAAACGAACAGCTAACACTGTTCGTTTTTCATTTAAAATATAGTAATTTTGCTTCTTCATTTAACAAAAAAATATGGAATTTTATAAATATCAGGGAACAGGGAATGATTTTGTGATGGTAGACAACCGTGATCTGCAGTTTACTAAAGATAAAAACAGTATAGAGAAATTATGTGACAGACGTTTTGGGATAGGTGCTGATGGTCTTATTCTACTGGAAAACGATCCGAACTATGATTTCAAAATGGTTTATTATAATTCTGACGGTGGAGAAAGCACCATGTGCGGAAACGGGGGAAGATGTCTTGTAGCTTTTGCTTTTTTCCTTGACATTTTTGAAGATAAATGCAAGTTCATTGCAACAGACGGAGAACATGAAGCCGAAATCCATAACGGAGTTATAAAATTAAAAATGATTAATGTGGAGACAATTTCACATGACGGAAATGATTTTGTTCTGAATACCGGATCTCCCCACTATGTAAAATATGTGGAAAATCTAAAAGATTATCACGTATATGACGAAGGATATGCAATCAGAAATTCAGAAAAATATAAAGAAAAAGGAATCAATGTGAATTTTATAGAAAAAATTTCTGATGATGAAATTTTTGTAAGAACCTATGAACGAGGCGTTGAGGACGAAACTTACAGCTGCGGAACAGGAGTTACAGCTTCTGCTTTAACTTTTCTTCAAAAACATAATCTAACCTCTGTAAAAGTTAAAACTTTAGGTGGAAACCTTAAGGTATATGCTGAAAAAAGCGGTAACGCATTCCAGAACATTTGGCTGGAGGGTCCCGCAAAGCAGGTTTTTAGAGGTAAAACAGATCTTCTTTAAAAACAAATAACTTTTAATCAACATTTAATAAGAATGAAAAAAGCTATTCTCATTATCATTCTGCTGGTTTTTGTAGTGGCAGGATTTTTTGGTTTTAGATTTTATAATAAATATTTAGGAAACAATGTAGAAAAGGATGGTTATGTTCTAATTCCTCACAGAGCAGGTTTTAAGCAGATCATGGATTCTATTGCTCCTTATATTAAAGACAAGGAATCTTTTGAAGCGGTGGCTAAAGAAAAAGGGCTTGACACCAATTTCAAAGCAGGGCGATACCACATAGCAAGCGGAACGGGAAACAAAAACCTTGTGAATATGATCAAAGCAGGTAATCAAACAGCAAATTCTTACAGAATTGGAGATTTTGGAGACATGTACCAGATGATCGGTAAGGTTACCAAAAAAACGGAAATTGATTCATTGCATTTCATTAATGATCTGGATGTTGTTGCACAAGAGAAAGGCTATAAAAATGTAGAAGATTTAAAAAAATATTTTTTCATTGATACTTATAAATTCTTCTGGACGGTAAGCCCAAGAGAGTTTTTTGCAAAATTTGAAAATCAGTATAATGATTTCTGGACGAGCGAAAGAAAAACTAAAGAGCAACAGTCTGGTCTTACAAGAGATCAGATCTATGCGCTGGCTTCTATTGTTTATAAAGAATCCGGAGGAAAAAAAGATGAAATGAAAACAATTGCAGGATTATATTTGAACCGTTACAGAAAAGGCATGAAACTTCAGTCTGATCCTACGGTAATCTATGCAATTAATAAGCAGACCAATTTTAAAGAACCTATAAAAAGAGTATTATATAAGCATTTGTCTACACCATCACCTTATAACACCTATGCCAATGCAGGTATTCCTCCGGGGCCTATCTGTGTAGTGGATAAGAATTCAATAGATGCTGTTTTAAATGCTGAAAACAACAATTTTATATTTATGTGTGCAGATCCGGCAAGGTTTGGGTACCATAAGTTTACGGCAAACGCTGAAGAACATGCCGTGAATGCAAAGGCTTATCAGGACTGGCTGAACTCCAAAAATATAAAATAAGCTTAGAAAGCACCTAAAAATTTATACAGTTAGAAAAACAATATACGACCATAATATTTTGACAATCAAATCGATATGGATATTCAAAATAGTAAGGGTTATTCTTTCACGATTTTATACAAAAAAATGACCTATGAAGAATAAGACAGAAATTGTCAATATTTTCACAAGAAAAACTTTAGGACTTACATTAGTACTTTCAGCGGCAGCAATGGCTTTTGCACAGGAGAAAACAGATGTTTCCGGGACGATTGTCAACAAAAAAAATCAGCCGGTTCCTTATGCTTCTGTAACTTTCAGCAACAAAGCCAACAAGACATTAAGTGACGCTGTACTGACAGACGAAAAAGGACAGTACAAGCTACAGCTTATGCCGGGAGATTACGACATTACCGTAGAAGCTATTGACTACAAAAAAAGCGTAGTCAGTAAAAATATTGCAGCAGCAGGCAATATCGGAGCATTATCTATTGAAGCAGAACCTACCTCTACAGTTGATGGCAAAACCAATGAAATACAAGGTGTTGTTATTACTGCAGCAGCAACAAAGCCTTATAAAGTAGAGCTTGACAAAAAAACGTATGATCCTTCACAAGACATTGTAAGTAAAGGAGGAAATCTTCAGGATGTTTTAACCAATGTTCCTTCAGTTTCTGTGGACACAGACGGAACGGTTTCTATGAGAGGAAACTCCAATGTAAAATTTTTGATCAACGGAAAACCCTCTTCTCTTCTTGGGATAGATGACGGAGCCAATGCATTGCAAAGTATTCCTGCTGATCAGATTGAAAGAATTGAGGTAATAACCAATCCTTCTTCCAAATTTGAAGCAAGTGGAACAGCAGGTATTCTGAATATTATTCTTAAAAAAGATAAAAAGATGGGCTTCAATGGTACTGTGACCGGAACACTAGGTTACCTTCCAAGAACGAATCTGAATGCCAATCTTAACTGGAGAAAAGGTAACTGGACATGGTTCCTAAATGGTGGTGGCGGCTATCAGAAAAACGAAAGCACCATGAAGAATACCACTACAAGAAAAGATGACATCAGCAGTCTTTCTTCTGACGCTTTTCCTTTTACACAGTATTCTCAACAAAATGGTAAAACGACAAGAGAAAGTGACACCTATAATGTTACAGCAGGTTTTACACATGATTTCAGTGATAAGACTTCCATCAATTTTTCTGGAATGATCAGAAGTTTTGATACGGATCAAACAGGTCTTAATGCTTATAATGAAAGACAATACACTACTCCTACTTCTGGTGTAAGCAATGTTTTAAGAGAAAGAAACAGCTACGGAAACAATAAAAACCTTGCCACTCAATTTGACTTTGGACTTGATCAGAAAATTGGAGATAACGGACAACTATTATCTGCATCTGCAAGCTATCAGACGAATAAAACAGACGGAATCAATAAAATTGTTCAAAGAACATTTATTGAAAATATTTTACAACCAAATGGTAATATCACCAATAATGTAAGTACAGATTCAAAAACAGACACTTTCATTGGAAAAATTGATTATGAGCTTCCAATAGGTGAAAAGTCTAAATTAGAAGCTGGAGCTCGTTATGATTATAACAAAAATACTTATAATTATTTTGTAGATCAAAGCTTGAACGAACAACCTGCAACTACGAGATTCGATTTCACTAGTAACACGGTATATTCTGAAAAGATTTTGGGAGTTTATGCACAATTTAAAAGTAAAATTGGAGAAAAGTTTGCTTATCAGTTAGGATTAAGAAGTGAAACTTCAAAAATTGATGTCAACTTCCAGAATTATGATGTAAATGGAAATCCTGCAAATACTCCGGAAGTCAATAAAAACTATACTAAATTCTTCCCTTCTGTATTTTTAAGCTATGACCTGGCCAAGAACAATCAGATCTTGTTAAATTATTCAAGAAGAATCAATCGTCCAAGAGCTTTCTCTTTGATTCCTTTCATGTCTTTTGATGATGACAGAAACTATTTCAGAGGAAACCCTAACCTTAACCCAACCTATGAAAACTCTTTTGAGCTAGGATATAACCTTTCAAATAAAAAGATTACGTTCAACCCTACTTTATATTTTAGAAAGTCTGAGGATGAACAAAACAGATATCAGTATGTAGATCAGACCGGAGCTGTTAATACAATTCCTTTCAACGTAGGTACAGAAACGAACTACGGTTTGGATTTAAATGGAACTTATGATCCATTCAACTGGTGGAAGATCATGCTTTCTGCGGACCTTTATGGCTATAAAAATACCGGAAGCTATAACTTATTCCCTGATAATCCAAAAACTTTAAATGACTTCTCAGGTACTGGTTTCTCCTACAGACTACGTTTTAACAATACCTTCAAGCCTACCAAAAACTTAAGTTTACAAATTCAAAGTTTTTACAGAGGTGCAGAAAAAACAGCGATGAATAATCGTAAAGCAATGTATGGTGTAGATCTAGGGGTAAGCCAGACTATTTGGAAAGGAAACGGGATTATCGGATTTAATATCAGAGATATCTTTAATACAAGGAAGATGAAAAACTACTCTGATAATGCTCAGTTTACCAGAGAAATGGAGATGCAGTGGCAGCCGAGACAATTCGCATTGTCTTTCACTTACAAATTTAAACAGGGCGAAAAGGTTGATACCAAACCAAAGATTAAAAAAGATATTAACTCCAATACTAAGGGAGACGAAGAACAGGGTGGCGGCCCAATGTAATACAACAAAAATCCCGAAAATTACTTTTCGGGATTTTTTTATGATGTTATTTTACAGGTTCTGCTTTTGAATCTTTTTCTTTTTCCGCTTCATAGATTCTTCTTCTCAAATCGCTGGTGGAAAACCTGTGATCTCTTTTGTTGTAAAAAAGCTCAATTCCTTTTTCTTCACAGTATTTTTTACCTGTAAAGTCTCTGTCCATATAATCATCTCCAATGATTCTTACATCAATCACAAAAGATTTTAAAATGTCCAGCAGATCTTCTTCTGTATAATAAGGAACGATCTCATCTACCGCATTCACTGCTTTTAGCTGAATATACCTTTCAACAATAGTCTGGCTTGGCTTATTTTTGTTGGGACGGTCGTGAGACGGGTCAATCTGAAGTCCTACGATTAAATAGTCGCATACCGTTTTAGCTTCTTCAAGCATTTTGATGTGCCCTGCGTGTAATAAGTCAAATGAGGAAAATGTAATACCTATTCTTTGTGTCTTCATATTAATTTAAAATTAAAACCCCGCTGAAATAAATGTTCTTTTAATTAAGATAAAAGATGGAAAATTTAGCAAAGTTGTGTTTTGTAATTTGTTTTTATATTCTTTTTTTAAATGTTCTTTCATACCGGGAGAAAAATAATATCATCACTGAAACTATATATTTCTGCTGTTCAGATATTTCTGCCATTCCCAAACGGTTCTTAAAGATTCTTCCAGAGATGTTTCAGACTTCCAGCCGAGCTCCTTTTCTGCTTTTTCAGGGTTTGCGTAAGCAATCGTAATATCTCCTTCTCTTCTGTCACAAATCTGGTAAGGTACTTCTACATTGTTTGCCTTTTCAAATGCTTTTACCACTTCCAGCACAGATGAACCTTTTCCTGTTCCCAGATTGTAAGTATCTATCACTGCTTCAGATGAAGAGTCTTCTATCAGCTTCTTCAATGCTGCAACATGTGCTTTCGCCAAGTCAACCACGTAAATATAATCACGAACGGCTGTTCCGTCCTGTGTTGGATAATTATCTCCCCAAATACTTAATTTCTCACGTATTCCTGCAGCTGTCTGCATTACGTAAGGTACCAAATTATCCGGAACTCCGATTGGCAGTTCTCCCAGTTTTGCAGATGGATGTGCTCCGATCGGGTTAAAATATCTTAATACCGAAATTTTACGGTGATAAGCCTTTGCAAAATCAATCAGAATCTGCTCACCCATTTGTTTGGTCTTTCCATAGACACTTTCAGCCATTTTCAACGGTGTATTTTCATCTATCGGCATTACTTCAGCCTGGCCGTATACTGTACAGGATGAACTGAAAATAAAATTGGAGATTCCTCTTGTTTTAAACTCCTGAAGAATATTAATTAATGAGAATAAATTATTTTCATAATAATCTACAGGTTTGATCTGACTCTCTCCTACTGCTTTAGAAGCTGCAAAATTGATACAACCATCAATCTGATGGGCATCAAAAACCTGAGTAAGAAGTTCTTTTCTTCTCAAATCAAAAGGATAAAAAACAGGTTTCTTTCCTGCAATTTCCTCAATATTTTTTAAAATAAACCTTTCTGAATTGGATAAATCATCTACAATAATGACTTCAAAACCATTATTAAGAAGTTCTACAACAGTGTGAGAACCAATATATCCAAGCCCCCCGGTAACAAGTATTGTCATTCTATTTTTATTCTTTGTGTTTTCCTATATTTTCTATTTCGCTTATTTCTATATTTTCCTTCTTATTAACCTTATTAAGATAAAAGATATAAAAAACGATAAAACCAATAACTCCTGTATTAAAAATAATTACAAAATTGTAATATGAGTTATTAATATAAGTTTTAATCAGGGTATACTCTGCATAACAAACCAACATAAAGATCATTACAGCAAAAAAATTGAGAATAACCTTTGCATGTTTTATTTTGAAGTAAATAATAGCCCCTGAAATTGAATTTATAATAATATAAAAAGAGTATTTCGCGATGTTTTCATAAATACTCTCTTTATAATATATTGAGTAAGAGGAGGAATGATAAGAATTCAATGTGTTTATTACATATATTGAATAGACTCCTACAATAAAAAGGTGAAATCCTAAAAAGAATTTATATTTTCTACCTTTTAAAAAAAATTCCTTCATACTTATTTTTACCCCATAAACTCAAGCACGGCATCCGTAATATACTTCAGCTGCTCTTCGTCTAATTCTGTATGCATTGGTAAAGAAATTACCTGATCCAAAAGCTTATCGGTATTCACAAAGTCTGCGGCATTACTTTCCTGAAAGTAAGCTTTCTGCTTTCTTAGTGCTACCGGATAATAGATCATTGCAGGAATTTCTTTTTCCGTTAAAAATTTCTGAAGTTCATTACGTTTTCCGTTCAGGATTCTTAAAGTATACTGGTGGAATACGTGAGTAGAATTCTCAGCTCTTTTCGGAGTAAGAATATTCGGGTTTCCTTCGAATGCTTCATCATAAAAATCTGCCGCTCTTCTTCTTGCTTCGTTGTAAGAATCAAGGTGAGGAAGTTTTTTTCTTAAAACTGCAGCCTGAATGCTGTCCAAACGAGAATTTACTCCTACCTCATCATGGTAGTATCTTTCGTACATTCCGTGGTTTACAATTCCTCTTAAACGGTGTGCAAGATCGTCATTATTGGTAAAAATAGCACCTCCGTCTCCGTAGCATCCAAGGTTTTTGGAAGGGAAGAAAGAAGTTGTTCCAACAGTAGACATTGTTCCTGCCTGCTTCACTGTTCCGTCAGAGAATGTATATTCTGAACCAATTGCCTGGGCGTTGTCTTCAACAACATATAAATTGTGCTCTTCAGCAATTTTCAAAATCTCTTCCATATTGGCACACTGTCCGAAAATGTGTACCGGAATAATCGCTTTTGTTCTTGGTGTAATCGCTTTTTTAATCTGCTCCGTAGAAATTGTGAATGTATCATAATCCACATCTACCAATACAGATTTTAATTTAAGCAAATGAATTACTTCTACGGTTGCGGCAAAAGTAAAATCAGCTGTAATAATTTCGTCTCCTTCTTTCAGATCTAAAGCCATCAGGGCAATCTGTAATGCATCTGTACCATTGGCACATGGAATCACATGTTTTACTTCTAAATAAGACTCCAATTCATTCTGGAAAGACTTTACTTCAGGACCGTTTATAAATGCCGCAGAATCCATTACATTCAAAACCGCATTGTCTACATCATTCTTTATTTTGTAATACTGACTTTGCAAGTCAACCATCTGAATTTTTTTCATATAATAAATATTTCTGTAAAAATAAGGAATTTAATATCCGATCAAAAATTTTATTGATTTTGTTTTTATCTTTATAGAAATTATTCTTATGAAAAAACTTTTACTCTTTTGTTTCCTAACGGGTTATCTTCACGTTTCTGCTCAGACAGAACTTGTCTTTGTTTACTTTACGGATAAGCCCAATAAAGCTGCTTTTTATGCCAATCCGTTGTCAGAACTCAGCCAGAAATCACTCAACAGACGTACCACGCTGGGAATTCCTCTAAATGATCAGGATGCGCCTATTGAACAGGCTTATCTTCAGAATCTTCAAAATTTAGGATTTACGGTTACAGATTATTCAAAATGGCTTAACGGAGCAGCGGTAAATGCGACACCAGCTCAAAAAACAGTACTACAGGCTCAGCCTTTTGTATTATCTGTTGAAAGTTTTGCCAGAAACAGTTCATCAACTACAGTAAAAATTGCACCCGGAAAGTGGAAAGACGATGCAGGCATCAACAAAACACTTACCACTTTTAATTATGGTTCAGGTTCAGGACAAATTGATCAGGTCAACATCCGTCCCCTTCATCTGGCCGGCTTTACCGGAACAGGAATTTCCATTGCGGTGATTGATTCCGGGTTTCCAACAGTGAATACAGGAACTGCTTTTGCAAGATTATGGACAGGCAACCATATCAAGGCGACCTATGATTTTGTGACCAAAACCGGAGACGTTTACAATACAGCCCTCAATGGTCATGGTTCTGTTGTTTTAGGCGCTATCGGCGGATATCTGCAAGATGTTTTCGTGGGGGCCGCACCTGATGCGGATTTTTATCTTTACCGAAGTGAAAATGCAAGTGTAGAAGTTCCCGAAGAAGAAATGTACTGGATTGAAGCTGCTGAAGAGGCAGACAGAAAAGGGGTAGAAATCATTACTTCATCATTGGGATATAATGTTTTTGATGACAGCCGTTACAATTATACGTATGCCAATATGGATGGCAATACTTCCTTTATTGCCCGAGGAGCAGGTATTGCTGCCGAAAAAGGTATTTTTGTTCTTGCCGCTGCGGGAAATTCCGGACAGCAGCCTTGGCATTATCTTATGACACCATCTGATAATGCTAATGTATTTTCTATTGGATCTGTAGATTCCGCAGGAAACACTTCTGATTTTTCTTCTTTCGGGCCTAACGCTCTTGGGGTGGTAAAACCTGATGGAAGTGCTCAGGGAACTGGTACTACATCAGTTTTTGACAGTGCAACTTTAATTGTGAACGGGACGTCTATTTCAACTCCCATTGCTGCGGGAGGTGTAGCTTGTCTTATACAGGCATTTCCAACGATGAACAGGGAACAGATGAAAACAAAGCTGAGGCAAACGGCTTCACTTTATCCGGCTCATTCGGATCAGACAGGATATGGAATTCTTAATTTCGGTAGTTTATATAACCTTGTTCTGAATACTTCTGAGATGGTAAAGAAAGAGAAGTTCTCTATATTCCCGAATCCTGCTAAAAATATTTTAAACATTGCATCAGAACAGGAAATTCTCTCATTGGAAGTTTATGACAATCTGGGAAGATTAATCCGAAAAGCGAACAACCAGAAATCTATAAAAGTGGAGGATTTTGCAAAAGGAACTTACTATCTGAAAATCCAGACGAAGGATAAGATTTTGTATGAAAAATTCTTAAAAGAATAATTGAAAGCGAGACTGTCTCAGAAGTCAAACAATCTGGCTTTTGTCATTGACTGCGTCGAATCTTCGATTTCTGACGAAGAAAGAATCTTACTGATAACCAAATTCATGAGATTCTTCACTACATTTCAGAACTTTGTTCGCAGACTTTCAGTCTGTGTTCAGAATGACACTTTTGAGACAGCCTCTTTTTCTTTATTTATTCAAATGTTTTAATTAGTTTAAAATAATTGATAAAAAAGCTACCCGAAATTACGAATAGCTTTTATCTTAAAACGCTGAATCTTATTCATTATTTTATGCGGAGTTCCTGCTCGCATTGATATTACCGAATAAAGAACGGGTCACCAGCTTCTCATACGCTTCTTTATTTCCTTCTCCTTTCTGAATTTTCATCAAAGCATATTGCTGAATACTCAACAATGGAAGTACAATTTTTTCACGGATTTTCACGGATTTTCTGGACAGCGGATCTTCTTCCTGAAGCATTTTAAATCCTGTCAGTTCCAGCATAATATCTCTGGAAAGCTCATATTCATTGAAAAGAACATTCCAGAATTCTCCGAACTTCGGATTGTTTTTAATATAATACGTCAAAGGGAAATAAGATTTGTTCATACTCATCATGGAGTTCAAAACTAAAGTTTTAAAGAAATCTGAACCTTTGTACAGCTCTCGTACTTCTTCAAATCTACCCTGTTCTTTCATCTTTTGCATCGCATATCCAAAACCGAAAAATCCGGGTACATTCTGTTTTAATTGTGACCATGATCCTACAAAAGGGATTGCTCTCAGGTCTTCAAACTTCAGTTCGCTTCCGTTTCCTCTTTTTGAAGGACGGCTTCCGATATTGGTTTTCCCGTAATATTCAAGTGTACTCATTTCCTGAAGATAAGGAACAAACATAGGGTGTGCTTTCAAGTCTGAGTATTTTTGATAGCTGATATCTGCCAGCTCAATAATCAACGCCCTCTCCTTTTCTGTAAGTTCTTTTTTGGCATTTTTGAATACGTCATTTTCAACTCCGGCGGTCAGAAGCTGTTCAAAGTTGTATTTTGCCTGCTCTTTATTTCCAAAAATACTGGTAATGGTTTGCCCCTGAATGGTTAGTTCTATCTTATTATTGGCAATCGTTTTTCCCTGTGAAGCGTAGAAATCGTGGGTTTTTCCACCTCCTCTTGCTGGCGGGCCTCCTCTGCCGTCAAAGAATACCACTTTTATATTATTTTGCTCAGAAAGCTTTGTTAATGCTTCTTTAGCTTTATAAATTTCCCAGTTGGCTTTTAAATACCCTCCGTCTTTGGTTCCATCCGAGAATCCGAGCATGATTGTCTGCTGGTTTCCTCTTTTTTCAAGATGTTTTTTATAAACAGGATTATGATACAGCTCGTTCATTACATTCTCCGCATTGGCAAGACCTTCCATAGTTTCAAAAAGCGGAACAATATCCATATTGATCTCTTCGTCTTTATAACCGCAGATTTTAAAGAATGCATAAACATTCATAACGTCTTTTACGGCATCAGAATTTGAAATAATATAGCGGTTCATTCCTCGCAATCCATTCAGATTCTGGATTTCTGTAACCTGAGAAACCGTTAACAAAGTATCTTTTACAATATCTTCAAAATCATCGGCATTTATTTTCTCTGAAACCTCAATTAGCTTGCTGAATTTCTGGTCATCATCAGCCTCTTCATTTCCATACATTTTTGCATATACCTCATCAATCACTTTCTGATGAATTCTGCTGTCCTGGCGGATGTCCAGTGTTGCAAAGTGAGTTCCGAAGATCATTACACGGTCTCTGAAATTTACCAAAAGATCTAAAAACAAAGAGTTATGTTCGTTGATCAGTATTTTTTCTGCTTCAGCTGCTTTCTTTAAAATATCTTCTGCTTTAATGTCTTTTCCATCAAAAATGGCAGCATACAGTTCTTCGCTTAATTGGGTTAATACTTCAGAAACTCCTCTGAAACTTAATCTTCTTCTGATAAATTTCAAATGGCTGTAGTATGATTTAAGAATAGCTGAACGAAGTTCTTCAGCCACTCTCTTTGTTACCTCTGCTGTTACAAAAGGATTTCCGTCTCTGTCTCCTCCCGGCCAGAAACCAAGCTGGATAATATCTTCATGAAGGTGAAAATTCCCGTTCCCGAAAGTCTTCTTGATCTTCGTAAATAATTCACCAATGGTATCATAGTATACATATCTCAGATAAGAAATAATACTCAGTGCTTCATCTATCGGAGTAGGTTTTTCTTTGTTGACAAATGGGGTCTTCCCAAGCTGCTGCAGAAGCATATCAATCTGCGTCACCGAATCACCGGTAATGGCACCTCTCAAATCCTGAATGATTCTCTGTACCGAACTTGGATAAAACTGAGTGGGGTGAGCCGTAAATACAATCTTTACACTGAAATCTTTTAATTTTTCGCGTACTTTTTCAATTTTATGATCCTGAAAAGAACGTTCAAAGAGATTAGTCACTGTACCGTTATCACTTTCGGAATGAAGGTTGGGAAATGCAGCATCTTCAATACTGTCAAACAAAACAACCTGTCTTTCTATATACTGAATGATCTTGAAAAGCAGTTCCAGTTTCTGCTCTTCGTTCTGAAGATCGGTATGGTTTTTAAAAAATTCTTCAACGATATCTTCGGGAGTTTTCCCTACTTCATAGCCGGTTCTGCTTTCTTCATAAAGAAACGGAAGCAGCATTCCGATATTCGTCATTTTATCATAAGGCAGGCTCATAAATAATGAATTGTAGATCTGGAACTTATTTTCCACAATCTGCCTGAATTTTTCTGCGCGTTGGTCATGTATCATATTAACAAATGTAAGTGATTTTGAAATGAGTTGAGTTGACAAATGACAAAAATTAAGACAGAAATTCAAAAAAATAATAGTAATTTCTGTTTAAAATTTGATTATTTTGGCAACCATGTTAACTCTATGATCAAATTCAATTTCAATGCCGATGTCAATATCAAATCAAACGGAACAAAGGTTGATAAAAAAGGAATTAAAACCATTCTTATCCTATTCGGCGTTTTTATATTTATCTGCATTTCTATGTTTATAGGATTTGGTTTTTTTATTTTCAACAGTATTAATTCCATGAAGGAAGCGGTAGACGACCACAACAAACAACTGGATAAAATTGCCTCTTTACCCGTTCTGAAATGTAAAATATACACGGATCAAACAATCACTTCACCTATCTCAGGAAAAGAGTCTGCCATGTACCTTCTGCGGATTGGTTTTGCTAATTTTCACACAGATTTAAAAACCAAGCGTCCGTCCAATATTTACGAAGAGTTCGACTACAGTGTTATTGCAGGATATCCTAAAGGCGCCCAACTTTCAATCAATAATCAGTTATATCCTGTTCATTTTTCATTGTGTATCGCAGATAATGTAAGTGGAAAGGAGCATCTTACACAAAGCGCTTATGCTACCAATTATAAAACACCTGCTTACCTGCGAAGGTACCAGCCAACAGAAAACGCAAAAATATCCGTTCTGAAAAATCAGCATCCTTGGGTAAATTTATTTCTTGAACCTTATGGTTTAACCAACCTGCTGGTGAAAGAGTATCTCTTTAAGAACGGAGATTCTATCTATATCAAAGGGAAAATTGAAAATGGAAAAATTATTCCGTTTATAGAGCATATGGTAAACTGATTCAGGTATATTCCTGATAGCTTTTACAAACAGAAAGGAAATCCGGAAATTCTTATAAAATTGGTATAAACACCAGTTTTCTTATCTTTATAAAACGTTCATGCATAGGAAATTTGGATTTAAATCAGAAATACAATGAAAAAAATATTTACTTTTTTACTTATCGCGCTTCTGTTCATCTCTTGTGAGAAAGATTGTTATAATGCTCCATTGCCCATCATCTTTGAGTTTGTCAATTCCAGCAACGAAAATCTTATTACCAACGGGACATTAACAAGCTATTCTATTCAGGATGAGAATAACGTAAGTATATCACTATCCAAAACATCTGATAACAAGATTCTTTTAGAAAATGTAGGTGCCTATAACGGAACAAAAAAATATAAATTTTATTCTAATATCAAAGATCTTGACTTTTCCATTCAATCATCAGAGTTTAAAGGAGGCTGTGATGGTTATCAAATCAATAAATTAACATTTACAGGCATAGGTATTGATGTAACTGATGAAAAAGGATACTATAAAATTGTTTTGCAGTAATTCTCTTAACATTTGTCATAAAAACCCATTCTCTATGAAAGTAATCGTCATATTGTCCCTGATCTTTTCTAATCTGTTTTCCGGCCAGATTAAGGTTCCCGATGATTATAAAAAAATTCCTGATATCCTTGACAATGTAGAATATCTCTATCCGTTCGTTATACCAGATAAAGATTATGCTTACTGGCGCGTTCTCAGCAACGATTCAGATGATGAAAAAGCAATAATTTACGAAAGTCAGGCTCCTGATTTTATGACCATTAATGAACCTGTTCCTGAAAAAGGTTTTTTCCAGAAATGTATAGGTAATAATTGTTTTTCATACATCTTGGCCTGTAAAAATGAAAGATCTGTTTATTTTTCCAATGAACAGCAGCTGAGAGATTTTATCGGAACAGTTGATAATCTCCCTGAAGCTATTTTACTGGCAAAAACATATGGTTATTCTGTGGATACAGGTAACCGTTTTACCGGAGCCTATAAAATTGAAGACCGTCATATTTCCATGTACCTCATGCAATCTAAGGGTTGTCCGGCTGTGAAAGAATCTTTTTTCATCAAAATCAACAGAAAAACCGGAAAACTTGAAACGAAAAGTAATGGTGTTTATGCGAAGGATGAGAACTGTACTTCTTTGTAACTGATTTAAAAAAACACACAATAGCGCAAGAATTTTATCCTCGGTAAAATTGATAAACTGACATTTTTAAACCATTAAGATTTTTTAAGTTGATAAGAATAGTTAAGGGAATAGCTAAAGCTATTTTTTCAGCAGTATTCCTTATCTTTTCATGTAAGATGAATCTTAATTATTCTTACTTTCCTCACAGATCTTAATGGTTTAATTTTGAATATTATTTTCTTTATATATTAATCGCGCCCTGTCCGGATGCAATCAGGTATGCTTCTTTCAGGGTTTCAGAATAAGTGGGATGAGCATACGAAATACGGAACATATCTTCGGCAGTCACTTCATATTCCTGTGCGATGACACCCTGTGCAATTAAATCTGCTGCTCTGGCACCAATGATATGAACACCCAGAACTTCTCCATATTTCGGATCTACCAATACTTTTGCAAAACCCTCCATATCCATTGAGGCGCGGGCTCTTGCACTGGCAGAAAATGGGAATTTACCTACATTGTAGGCAATATTATTTTGTTTCAGATATTCTTCTGTATATCCTACAGAAGCTACTTCCGGCCATGTATACACTACCGAAGGAATACGGTTATAATGAATATGACGCTTTTGTCCATTGATTGTTTCTGCTACCAAAACACCTTCTTCTTCCGCTTTGTGAGCGAGCATTGCTCCACCAATTACGTCTCCGATGGCGTAGATATTGGACGCTGAAGTTTGATTATTTCCATTCACTTTAATGAAACCTCTCCCGTCCAGCTGTACATCTGTATTTTCAAGACCGAGACCTTTTACATAAGGGCTTCTTCCTACTGCTACCAAAATATAATCTGCTGCAAGCTCACCTTCTTCCCTGTTTTTATCTTTAAAAAATACTTTAGCTGCTGAACCTGTATTTTCGGTTTTATAAACAGCATGGTTAAGAAGGATGTCAATCCCTTCTTTTTTCAGAATTTTCTGAAGGTTTTTTCCCAATTCATGATCCATACCTGCGATCAAATGATCGGCATATTCCAGAATAGTTACTTTGGTTCCGATACGATTAAAGATAGAAGCCATTTCCACTCCAATCACTCCCCCACCAATGATTACCATAGATTCAGGTTTTTCCTGCAAAGCCAATGCTTCTGTGGAGGTAATAATTCTTTTCTTATCAATCTCCACTCCCGGAATGGTCGATGGTTTTGAGCCTGTTGCAACAATATAGTGTTGAGCAGTAACCTCTTTAACTTCAGCATCGTTGACAATTTTTATGGTAGAATTATTGACAAAGGTTGCTGTACCTTTTAACCTTGTAATGTTATTTTTATTCATTAAAAAGTCAAGCCCTCCGGTATTTTTTGAAACTATCTCTGCTTTTCTTCTGTACATTTGAGAAAAATTCAGTTCTATAGTATCCAGCTTAATCCCATGTTCATTGAATTTATGCTGTGCTTCCAAGTAATGATGGGTACTATCTAATAAAGCCTTAGTCGGAATACAGCCCACGTTAGTACATGTTCCTCCTAATGTATCATACTTTTCTATAATTACTGTTTTATATCCCAGCTGAGCACTTCGTATAGCTGCTACATATCCTCCAGGTCCTGAGCCAATTACGGCAATGTCATAATGATTCATTTGATTAATTAATTTTTTATGATTAAATTTACTTGCAAAATAAAAGCAAAATTAAAACAAACACTTTCAATTTGCAAGCGTTATTATAAAATTAACAAAATGAATAAAAAAAGATCAGACTGTCCTATCAGCTGTTCACTGGAAATGTGGGGAGACAAATGGTCTCTGCTCATCATAAGAGATCTTATGCTGAAAAAAGAGTGTACCTATGGTGATTTCCTGAAGGCAGATGAAAAAATAGCCACCAATATTCTGGCAACAAGACTTCAAAACCTTTTAGACAATGGGATCATTGATAAAAAAGACCATCCGGACAACAAACTGAAAATTCTTTATTTTCTGACGCAGAAAGGGGTTGATCTTATTCCGATAATCGTAGAAATCAACCTTTGGGGCGATCGATATCTTACTATTCCTGATGGCAGAAAAAAACTATTGGAAGAGATTAAAAATGATAAGGAAGCCTTTATAAAAAGAGCAAAAGCCTATCTTTCATCTGAAGAATAGTGTTCGGATTAGAAAGAAATCAAAGCAGCAAAAAACAATAGCTTTCATAAAAATGAATTATAGTAATTTTAAAATTTCATTAACTCAATTTTCCTTTTCCATTCCGTAAATTTGATCTTAAATAAATTTAGAACATGCTTAATTTCGAGTTTAAAAATCCAACAAAAATACTTTTCGGGAAAGGTGAAATTGCTAAAATTTCCAACGAAATTCCCAAAGACGCAAGAATATTAATGATTTACGGTGGCGGAAGCATCAAAAACAATGGTGTTTATGACCAGGTAAAACAGGCTTTGGCAGACCATGAAGTATATGAATTCGGTGGAGTGCCAGCCAATCCGGAATATGAAATCCTGATTAATGCTCTAAGCTTTATTAAAGAAAAAAATATCACTTATCTTCTTGCTGTAGGTGGAGGATCTGTAATTGACGGAACAAAATTCCTTTCCGCAGCGGCCAATTATGATGGAGAACCATGGGAAATTTTGAGAAAATCGGTAAGAACATTTGAAGGTCAGGGAATGCCATTCGGAAGTATCTTAACATTGCCTGCGACGGGTTCGGAAATGAATTCCGGTTATGTGATTTCCAGAAGAGAAACCAATGAGAAATTGTCTTCAGGAGGTCCCGGACTTTTCCCGCAGTTTTCCGTACTGGATCCGGAAGTGATCAGATCTATTCCCAAAAATCAAATTGTGAATGGAATCACAGATGCATACACCCACGTTTTGGAACAATATATGACGGCTCCTTCTTCTGCCGATCTTCAGGAAAGAATTGCAGAAAGTATTCTGATCAGCCTACAGGAAACGGCTCCTAAGGTATTGGCAGATGATTTCAATTACGATGCTGCAGGAAATTTCATGTGGTGCTGTACAATGGCGCTGAACGGATTAATCCAGAAAGGGGTCATTACAGACTGGGCTGTACATGCTATGGGACATGAGCTGACGGCTTATTTTGGAATTGATCATGCAAGAACGCTGGCTATCATTGCTCCCTCACATTACCGTTATAATTTCGAAGATAAAAAAGGAAAACTGGCTCAGTATGCTGAAAGAGTTTGGGGAATCAAAGACGGCACTGTAGAAGAAAAAGCAGAACTGGGTATCAAAAAAATGGAAGAATTTTTCCACAGTCTTCACATTAAAACAAGACTCTCTGAATACACGGAAGATTTCAAAGGAACAGCTGAAAAAGTTGAAAAAGCTTTTACAGACAGAAATTGGCTAGGTCTTGGAGAGTATAAAAAACTGACTCCACAGGATGCTTATAAGATTGTAGAGATGAGCTACTAGAAATTTAAGGTTTAAAATTCTAAGTTTAATGTTTATTTTTAAATTTTAATTAAAGCCAGAGCGGCTGTTATTTATATAGGAAGCGGGCTAAAGCTCGCTTCTTTTTATTTAGTCACTCCTTAAAATACATTTAAAACATTGGATATTAGTATTCTAAATATTGATTCATTTGTTTTTTCTTGCAGGTTTTTGTATTTTAGAGCTTTAAAACCTTGCAAATATGTTGGGAAAAAATCCAGAAAAACTGCCAGAATTATTTCGCCCGATGTTGGTGGATTTTATTGATGAGAAGCACGAACTTGTATTGCTTTCAGAAAAAATTGATTGGAATTATTTCGAGAAAGAATTTTCTCCATTGTATTCTAAAGTAGGCAATCCAAGTCATCCGATTCGGTTTATGGTGGGCTGCCTTCTTTTGAAGCACCTGTACAATTTGGGCGATGAAACCCTTGCCTCAGCGTGGATTATGAATCCTTACATGCAGTATTTTTGCGGAAGAGTTTTCTTTGAACATGAATTCCCGTGTGACCCAAGTAATTTTGTGCATTTCCGAAAAAGAATTGGCGAAAACGGTATTGAAAAAATCTTTGCCTACAGTGTAAGGATGCATGATGCAAAGGTCAATACTTCACATTTTGTTTTGTCAGATACCACGGTTCAAGAGAATAACACTACTTTTCCTACGGATGCGAAATTGTGTAAAAAAGTAATTGATTATTGCAACAAAATAGCCGAAAAAGAAGGCCTAAAGCAGAGACAGCGCTACACGAAAGTCAGCAAACGACTGGTTCGCAACACCTACAACGGCAAACATCCTAAGCGAGCTAAAATGGCAAGAAAGTCACAAAGACAATTAAAAACCATCGCCATGAGGCTGATACGAGAACTGGAACGCAATTTTACGGCAGAACAGAAAGAGTTTTACAAAAATACACTGACACTTTACGCCAAAGCGGTTACTCAAAAAAGAAACGATACCGATAAAATTTACAGCATTCACAAACCATTTACCCGATGTATTGCGAAAGGAAAAGCTCATAAACAGTATGAATTTGGAAATAAGGTGGGCTTGATAACGACCTCGGGCAAAGGCAAAAAAATCATTCTTGGGATTAAGGCATTTTTACAAACACCATACGATGGTCACACCATTGAGCCGCTTCTGGAGCAAATGGAAAACAGTGGTCAGCAACTTCCAAAAGAACTCGTTTACGATCGAGGTGGCAGAGGAAAATCGGAGATCAAAGGCGTAAAAATCTCTATTCCAAGCACTCCAAGAAAAACAGACACCGCTTATCAAAAACAAATAAAACGCAAGAAATTCAGAACTAGAGCAGCGATCGAACCTATCATCGGACACTTAAAGACGGATTTTAGGCTGGCTCAAAATTATTTCATGGGAGAAATGGGGCCACAAATCAATGCATTATTATCAGCAACCGCCTGGAATATGAAGAAAATGATGGAAATACTGAAAAAAGAATTGAGTTTATTTTTTTATCAAATACAAATTATCCTATTTTCTAATTCTATGTTTAAAAATAAATTAGAAAATAGCATTTCTTAAGGAATGACTATTTAGATTGAGAGATAATATCTTCATGTTTTAAATCAATTTTTTATTCTTTAAGCGTCTTATCTGCTTGGAAATGCTGATTACATTCCTGAAATTATTTAATTTACAAACATTCGTTTAAAAATTCATTATTTCATTACAAATATTTCAAATTTATTTATATTTTAGCATATTCTTAAATTTGTGAAAATGAAAAAACAGCTACTTTTATTTGCCTTTTCTGCCCTTGCGCTTACTTCTTGTAAAGATGACAATCTCGAAGCTTATGATATGGATATCATGAAGGGAGACTGGAAGGAAGTTAAAAGAGAAATTATTTCCGGAAAAGATAATAAAACAGTGCTTCAATCGTATCCAAACACCGGATGTGCAGCTAAAAATACTCTTTTCTTCCGAACGGATTATTATGTAAGCTATACCGCATATACAGGAATAGGTGCAGACTGTCAAATGGATCAAAAAACTGAAGGAAGATACACCTATGATGCTGACTCTAAAGTCTTGGGAATTAAACTTGACAATGAAGGAACAGCAAATTACAGAGTGGATATGCTGACAAGCAAAGATCTGAGGCTTGCCCAGCAGTTCGGAAACTTTGATCTGGATGGAGACAAAATCCCTGAAGTTACTTACGTTACTTACAAAAGATAAATCATAATACTCCCGTTAATCGGGAGTTTTTTATTAATTTTATATCTAATTTAAAACTGAATATAATGAAGAAGATTCTAACAGCATTTCTATTGCTGTTCTTTACTATTGCCTTTTCTCAGGAAAATAAACCTATGTTCTGGCAGGATATCCAGGGATTCAAAAAACTGGATCAGCAAAACCCGCCACAAAAGGATGCTATTTTATTTCTGGGAAGCTCATCATTCACCAAATGGACTGATGTAGCAGATTACTTTCCCGGCAAAACAATTATCAACAGAGGATTCGGAGGATCAAGGCTTACAGACCTTAATGATTTTGCAAATGATCTCTTAGCTCCTTATCAACCCAAGCAGATCATTATTTACTGCGGTGAAAACGATTTTGCAGACAATCATCAGCTAAAAGCCAAAATGGTAGTTGACCGATATAAAGCTTTCTATAAAAAAATCCGTGAAAAATTTCCTAATATTGAAGTAGATTATATCTCGATCAAATATTCGCCAAGCAGAGAAGTGATCTGGCCTCAAATAAAAATAGCCAACAAAAAGATCGCTGCTTTTATGAAAAAAGAACCCAATGCTGAATTCATTGATGTTACAAAAGCAATGGAAGATGCTGACGGAAACGTAAGAAAAGATATTTTTGTGGAAGATATGCTTCACTTTAAGCCGGAAGGATACAGAATCTGGGCGAAGGTGATTACTCCTTACCTGAAATAAACTATAACCCATGATAAAAAAAACAATAACCATTTTATGCTCTGTTTTACTGTATTCCCTTTCATTTTCTCAGGAAAAGCCGAATGAAAAAACAGTTCTTCAGGAACTTTCGGAAAACGCCTGCAAATGTGCTGATTCTATTTCTCTGTCTAACAGAAAGAAAGAAGATATCATCAAAGATGTTCACGGATGTATTGATAAATACACAGGAGCACTTCAGATCTCAACCCTTTTGAAAGGAGCAGAAAAACAGTCTGAAAATGTAAAAGAAGTAAACGGGAAAAAGCAGATTAATCTGACTTTTAATACCAATAAGAATTCAAAGCAGTATAAGGACAGCTATAATGATATTGAGCGCTATTTGATGCAACACTGTGAGAGCGTAAAAAGAGCTACCATCACTTCAGAAACCAGTAATGATAAGTTCTCAAAAAATCAAAAGGCTCTTGATTTCTATCAGAAAGCGGTAGATGCCTCCAAACAGGAAAACTGGAAGGATGCCATTCAGAATTATGAGCAGGCTGTAAAAGCTGACCCAAAATTTATTTACGCATGGGATAATCTGGGGATCTGCTACAGAAGAGTTGGAGAATATGATAAGGCTTTGAATGCTTATAAACAGTCATTAGCTGTAGATCCTAAAGGTAAAATGCCTTTACAGAATATCGCTATAGCCTATATCTATAAAAAAGAATATCAGAAAGCTATTGATGCCTATCATGATTTTGATAAGGTATATCCCAATGACCCTGAGGTTTATTATGGTATAGGGCAAATCTACTTCGCTCATTTGAAAGATAATGAAAAAGGACTTGATTATATCTGCAAGGCATACAGAATTTACAATGAACAGAAATCTCCTTACCGTTCTGATGCAGAAGCTGTAATTGGGCAGATTTATAAAGGTATGAAAGAGGAAGGCAAGACAGATAAGTTTAAAGAAATTTTAAAGAGCAATAACATTCAATTTGATTAAAAATAAAAACTCCCAGATCTAGTCTGGGAGTTTTTATTTTATTTCTTTCTTTTCGATTTTGAAATTGCTTTCTGCTGAGCCCTGTTGGCTCCAAACTTCTTAGGTGCCTTTCTTTTGGAAGGTCCGCCCCAGTTTTCTTTTGTATTTTTAGCCTTTTTCTCGTGGAATGCTCCTCCTCCGTCATTCAGCTTTACCTGAGCAGGATTTTTCATGACCACCTGATCTTCTTCAGCAGCAATCTTCTTAGGATTGATCTTAACCTCTTCAGGGAATTCATTAAACTTCAAATCTTTATCCATCAATAGCTCAATGTCAAGAATCAAAGGTTCTTCCTTTTTAGTAACAAAAGTAATAGCCTTTCCTTCTTTATCTGCTCTACCTGTTCTACCGATTCTGTGGATATACTGCTCCGGAATATCAGGCGTTTCAAAGTTGATGACGTGGGTAATATTTGAAATATCCAGACCTCTTGCCATTACATCTGTTGTGATCAAACCACGGATCTCTTCATTCTCAAAGCTTTTCATAGCCTTTAATCTGTAATTCTGAGATTTATTAGAGTGAATCACATCAAACTGCTCTGGGAAAAGCTCATCAATTTTGGTAAAAAGCAGATCTGCGTGTTTTTTATTATTGTTAAAAATCAACACCTTAGACATATCTTCATTATTTTTCAATAAATGTTCAAGTAAGTTGATCTTAGTATTGAAATTTTCTACTTTGTAGCCCGTTTGTTCAATTTTCTCAAGCGGTGTTCCTGATTTTGCCAGTGAAATTTCTACCGGACTGGCAAAATACACATCCAGCATATCATCTACAGCTTCCGTCATGGTGGCGGAGAAAAGAATATTCTGTCTCTTCTCTTTCATCATTTCAAAAATATGGGTAAGCTGTGGTCTGAAACCTAAATTAAGCATTTCATCAAATTCATCAATGATCAGCTTTTGAACTTCTTTCAGAGAAATGGCATTGTCTATGGCAAGATCCATCACTCTTCCCGGTGTTCCTACTAAAATATCGCAGCCATCATTGAACAGTAACTTTTGCGTATTAATATTTTTCCCACCGTATATTCCGATTACTCTTGCAGTAATATTTTCTGTCAGTTTCTCAAGGATTTCAGTTACCTGCACTACCAATTCTCTTGTAGGAACAAGTACCAAAACAGTTGGATTTCCTGTTTTGCTGTATTTCCATGTTTTCAAAACGGGCAAAAGATAAGCTAATGTTTTCCCGGTTCCGGTCTGTGCAATTCCCATTACATCCCTTCCGGAAAGAATAGGCTTCAAGCTTTTTTCCTGAATGGGGGTAGGTTCAAATAATTCCAGATCCGCTAAAACATCAAGAATTTTAACCGGAAGGTCAAAATCTGCAAAAGTGAGTTTTTCCATTTTGCAAAGATAGGTATTTAATTAGAAGTTAAAAATTAGAGGTAAGGAATTGGTCAATAGTGAATTTTGCTTCGCAAGTGAATTGTCAATTTTCCTGAAGATAAAAAAAACAAAAAACTCCAGTTATCCGGAAAATAACTGATTAACTAGCACC
The DNA here is from genome assembly GCF_003663845.1 of Chryseobacterium sp. 7. Classification (NCBI taxonomy): domain Bacteria; kingdom Pseudomonadati; phylum Bacteroidota; class Flavobacteriia; order Flavobacteriales; family Weeksellaceae; genus Chryseobacterium; species Chryseobacterium sp. 7. The sequence continues at coordinate 1,603,242 of NZ_RCCA01000001.1, read as the reverse complement.
CAGCAACAAATTAACTCTTTAATTTACTTTTATACTATTGACTTTGATTTTAATATCATCATCTTCCCATTTACTGGAGGTCACAATAACATATCCTTTCCTTTTCGGATCTTTTCTGATAGGGAATTTATCTTCTTCCCACTGATTACAATGGGTGGAAATAGGTGGTAATAAGGGCTTCCAATTGGTTTTGTTGAGCGTATACACATAAAATGAATGCCAGCAGCTGGTACACCAGTTGGGGTAAAAACCAATCTCGTCTTTTCCATCTCCATTAAGATCTCCCAAATTATACACACTTCCCTGATTGGCAGGTGAAATGGTGATAGGTTTTATATTTTTATCACTGAAGTAAATAGTAGTTTCACATTTTCCTTCACACTCTTCACCGCAGTCGCTGACTTTGGTGTAGGCATATTCTTTGGTTCCGTTTCCGTCAAAATCGCCCTGAATTTTCTCTTCATTTCCTTGCTGGGCGGTACAGTATGAGCTAAATAATGTGATTGCTGTTATAATAAGTGTTTTCATTGTGGGGTTATAAGTTACGGGATGCAATATGTGAAGTTTTGGAATGGATAATCAGTTACTTTAAATTATATTTATTTTCTGGTTACTCTCAATAAAAGGATTACGACTAAAAGAATTGAAAAGATAAAACCTAAGACTGCTACCAAGGACAATTCTCCTATTCTGGGTCCGGATTCTGAAGAAAAAACAATAGCCGTGGCAATGATATTAGCCCCTAAAACCATGGCTAAAATCAGATTAACCACACTGGATTTGATCAGCTGGTTGGTTTTTTCTATATTTTTGATCTCACTGGAAACTGTAAATTTGTTTTCATCCAGTTTTTGAAGGACAGAACGAAGTTCTTTCGGAATTTCATCTACATTATCTGTGAAATTCATCATTCGATCCATTCCCGTTTTTAAAAGATTTTTAGGACTTATCTTTTTGGTGAAAATTTTCCTGGTGTAAGGGTGAAGACTTTTTACAATGTCCAGATCCGGATTGATATTTCTTCCAACTCCTTCTATCAGACTGATTCCTTTAAATAAAAGATAGAAATAATCCGGCATATAAAGCCTGTTATCTTTCAGAATATCTTTCATTTTATTGATGATCACCTGTACATTGATATCCTGCAATGATGAGCTGTGAACGAAATTCAGAATATCATCCACATCATTTTCGAATCTTCTTTCGTCCGGAATCTCATAGCTTATCGCCATTTTTTTGAGTGAACGTACTATTTTATGGGAGTTTTTGGCTACAAAACTTACGATAAGATTTTCCAGGATTTCTTTATCATTGGGCTGAATTTTTCCTACCGCCCCAAAATCAATGAAAACAATTTTACCGTCTTTTTTCACCAGGATATTCCCGGCATGAGGATCAGCATGGAAAAATCCGTAATCTAAGATCTGTGATACAAACAGTCTTAATCCTGTTTCAGAAACTTTTACGGGGTCTATATTATTGGCCAGGAGAAGTGATTTATCCGTAACCTTTATCCCGTCAATAAATTCCATACAAAGAATATTATTATTGGAAAATTCTTCGTAGACTTTCGGAACATATGTTTCTTTATTATTTTTAAAATTAAGACGGAACTGTAGAATATTATTTCTTTCATTTGTCAAAGAAACCTCTTCCAGCAATGATTTTTCAAAAGTGGAAATGGCCTGTTTCATATTAAGCTTCTCTCCTATTTCCGAATAGGCAGATATCAGTTTTTCAATATCTTTGATTAAAAGCAAATCATCTTCAATAACAGACTGTACATCCGGTTTTCTCAGCTTTAAAATTACCGGGCTGCCATCATTCAAAACAGCTTTATACACCTGGGCAATGGAAGCTGTGGCAATAGGTTCTTTCTGGATTTCACGAAAATAATCTTTCACGGAAATATTGAATTCACTTTCCAGCGCTTCTTCTACGTCCATATCTACTGTTTCCACTTTGTCCTGAAGCTTCTGCAGTTCCTGAATCAATTCCGGCGGTAAAAGGTCTTCCCTGTTGCTGAATGACTGGCCAAGCTTTACAAACGTAGGACCCAGCTCTTCCAGCGCCAGTCTTATTCTTTCATAAACTGTTCCTTTTGAAATAATCTCATCAGAATTGGAAGTATCTTCCTGTTTATTTCCTCCGTTCATTCTTGCCAGCATATCTTTGAATCCATATTTACTCAATACGGAAATCAGTCTTGCGGATCTTTTCAGTTTTCTTTGCTGCTTGTCAAACATAGTGTATAATAGTAAGTGCAATTTACTCCAAAAATTGTTCCTTTATCAAAAGAATTATTGCAACCACATCAATGCATAAAAATTAAAAATAACAATACATAATCAATATTTTAAAGAATAAAATACCATCATAATAATAAAAACCATCATATATTGTAAAAATTAATATATTTACAGCGTACAAATAAAACAAACCAAAAGTATTATAACATGAAAAATTTACGTAACAACAAACTTTCAAGAGCGCAATTAAAAGGGATTGCAGGAAGCGGAATCATTATCGGAAACTGCTCCAACGAATGCTGCCCTAAAGACGGAAGACCAAGATGTCCAAGACTTATTTGCCCTGCTGTAGTATGTCCTGAGTACATGTAACCCACTCAAAGAAATTTTAGGTAAAATAAAAACAGAATGCTTTTGCATTCTGTTTTGTTATTTAAGATAGGTTTCGTACAGGTCTTTTCTGCGGTCTTTCATTACCTGAACAGATCCGTTATGATGGAGGTCTTTTAACAGGTTAAGGTCTACATCCACAATCAGGGTCATTTCTGTATTGGGAGTAGCTTCTCCTTTTACGGCATTGGATGGGAAAGCAAAATCAGAAGGGGTAAATACGGCAGCCTGCCCAAACTGGATATCCATATTATTTACCTTCGGAAGGTTTCCAACGCATCCGGCAATCGCTACATAGCATTCGTTTTCTATAGCTCTTGCGGCAGCACAGTGGCGTACTCTCATATAAGCGTTTTGAGTGTCTGTCAGATAAGGAACAAATAAAATTTTCATTCCCTGATCAGCCAGAATTCTTGGTAATTCCGGAAATTCTACGTCATAGCAGATGACGAGACCTATTTTTCCGCAGTCGGTATCAAAAACCCTTATTTCATTTCCTCCTTTCATCCCGTAATATCTCTTTTCATTCGGGGTAATGTGAATCTTTCTGTATTCATCCACACGCCCGTCACGGTGCAAAAGATAACTGACATTATACAAATCATTATTATCAAAAACAGGCATACTTCCGGAAATAATATTCACATTATAACTGATGGCCAGTTCTGAAATTTTCTTTTTAATCTCCTCAGTCAGCTTTGCCAGTTCTATCATACTGTCTCTTTCGGACAGATTATTGAAAGGAGCCAGCAACGGCGTGTTGAAAAGCTCCGGGAAAAGAACAAAGTCTGATTTATAATCTCCCATTACATTCACGAAAAACTCCACCTGTTCATAAAAGGCTTCTATATCTTTAAAGTGCCTCATCTGCCACTGCACCAATCCAAGACGGATAATACTGTCCTGCATCGTATTTGGCTTTCTGCTGTAATAAATGTTGTTCCATTGCAAAAGAACCGCATTTTCTCTGGAAGCTTCATCTTCCGGCAAGTATTTTTTCAGGATTCTTATCGGAAGAAAATTATTGGAAAGCTGGAAAGACAATACCGGATCATAGATCTCTTTGTCTCTTACTTTTCTGATATATTCTCTGGGCGAGAGCTCATGGCTGTATTTGTGATAGCTTGGAATTCTGCCTCCAAGGATAATGGATTTTAAGTTTAGCTGCTCGCAAAGTTCTTTTCGTGCATCATATAACCTTCTTCCCAAACGTAATTCACGAAACTCAGGATCTACAAAGACTTCGATTCCATAAAGAACATTTCCTGTTGAAGTATGAGTGTTGAAGGTATAATTTCCAGTGATATCGCTATAGGTATGGTCATCTCCAAATTCATCGTAATTCACAATAATGGAAAGCGCTACAGCAGCCAGTTTACCATCTACCGTAATACAAATCTGTCCGTTGGGGAACATTTTTGTAAGCTTATCAATACTTTTTTTGGACCAAATGGATTCCGACATTTGCGGGTAGGCCCTTTTCATCGTTTCCGCCAGCTCATTATAATCCTGAAGGGTCAGGTTTCTTGTTTCTATTTGCATTTGATGTAATTTTACTTAAATTTAGTGAAAATATTAAACAAATACTGCTTAAAACAATAACCAATTTATTTCTATTCTTCATTTAAATGAAACCATACGCAATAACTTTACTTATAAGTATCTCCATTATTTTTATTTTAAGAATTTTTTATGCAGACTCATCAATCCATGTTTCACATAATTTAAACTTGTTTTCTGCATCTGAAATAAATCCTCAGGAAGCAAAAAGTTTTATTTACTTTTATTTAATGATCACAATGTTATTAAACTATGTTATTTTCCATAAGCATATACTATTCAAACTGATATATTGCCTGCTAATTGTTATCAATATTATACTGATCATTTTTTCATTAAAACAATTTTAATAAGTAATGTATGTTTGAAAACCTTTCTGATCAGAAGAAAATAAATTTATTTTTAATATTTTCTGCTTTATTTCTCATCTTTTTTATTTATCAGATTACAAGACCTGATGATTATGGTGATAAATTTACCATTGCTGATATTAAAGCATCCTTTGATGGAACAATTATTAAAAAAGTTGATTTAAAAAAGAATGTTTTTTTTCATGTCAAAATATCACGGAAAAATAAATTTGACACATTAATTTCTCTAGGTGAATATGTAGATAGTATAAGTATTGGTGAAAGAATAACTAAAAAAGAAAATTCACCTTTCTTTTTTGCTATCAATAATGAAGGTAATTCCCGAAAATATATTTTTACACTTATTCCCGAGCGTACTTTTAATAATGATAAATTTCTTAAAGCCTGGAAAGACAGTTGTAAAGGAAATTGGAAAGAAGTAGTAATTCATGAAAAAAATCTCAATAATTAATTTAGTAATATCATTGATTTACTTATTATTATCAATGTATTTTCAGACAGAATTTTCCCTTAATTTCACGCCGGTGATCCTGCTTATTTTAATTATTAATTTTTATATCATTCATCAGTATAATAAAAAGACAATCTTATATCTTATTAATGGTATAATCCTTTTAATATTGATCTATTTTTTAAGCATTGGAATTATTTTAAGGCAAGATTGGTAATAAAAAAATCCCACCCAAAACGGGCAGGATTTATATTTTAAATTCAAGTCAAAAATTATTCCCACTCAATCGTTGCAGGTGGTTTGCTTGAAATATCGTAAGCTACTCTGTTGATTCCTCTTACTTCATTGATAATTCTGCTTGAAACAGTATCAAGGAACTCGTAAGGAAGTCTGCTCCATGTAGCTGTCATGAAATCGATGGTATTTGCAGAACGAACTACAGCGGTGTATTCGTAAGTTCTTTCATCACCCATTACTCCTACAGATTTTACTGGAAGAAGAACAACGAATGCCTGAGATACTTTCTCGTAAAGGTCGTTTTTGTATAATTCTTCGATGAAGATATCATCAGCTTCCTGAAGGATTCTTACTTTCTCGGCATCTACCGCTCCCAATACTCTGATTCCAAGTCCCGGACCTGGGAAAGGGTGTCTGTATACCATGTGGTGAGGAATACCTAATTCTTCTCCTACTCTTCTTACTTCGTCTTTGAAAAGTTCTCTTAGTGGCTCTAATAATTCGAATTCCATATCTTCAGGAAGTCCTCCAACGTTGTGGTGAGACTTGATTACTGCAGAAGGTCCGTTTACAGACTGGCTCTCGATAACATCAGGATAAATAGTCCCCTGAGCTAAGAATTTAGCGCCTTCAATTTTGTGAGATTCTTCATCAAATACATGGATGAACTCATTACCGATGATTTTTCTTTTCGCTTCAGGATCGTCTACTCCAGCTAGTTTTGAAAGGAACCTATCCTGAGCATCCACCATTTTAATGTTCATATGGAAATGCTCTCCATACTGATCCATTACTTTTTTACCTTCATCCTTTCTCAATAATCCTGTATCTACGAAGATACAAGTTAACTGATCACCGATTGCTTTGTGAATCAAAACTGCGGCTACAGAAGAGTCTACCCCTCCAGAAAGTCCAAGGATTACTTTGTTGTCTCCTACTTTCTCACGGATTTCCTCAACTGTTTTTTCAATATAGTTCGTCAGTTTCCAGTTTTTCTCTGAGTTACAGATTCCGAAAACAAAATTTTCAAGCATTTTTCCTCCTTCTTCTGTATGAGAAACTTCCGGGTGGAACTGAACACAGTAGATTTTACTTTCTTCATTAGAGATAGAAGCAATTACGCCTGATTTCGCATTTAATTCAAACCCTGCAGGCAGTTCTCCTACTTCGTCAAAGTGGCTCATCCAAACTACAGAGTTCTGAGTAACTCCTTTCAATAAAGAGCTTTCTTTAACGATCTCAAGGTTTGCTTTACCATACTCTCCTTTTTCTCCTTTGTTTACTTTACCTCCTAAAAGGTGAGCAGTCATCTGCATTCCGTAACAGATTCCCAACACAGGAACTCCTTGCTCATATAAAGCTTTTTCAACCAGGTGGGCATTTTCTGCATTTACAGAGCTTGGTCCGCCGGAAAGGATGATTCCCTTTGGCTGTTTTGCTAAAATATCTTGTAATGGTGTATTGTAAGGCAAGATCTCAGAATATACACCCATCTCACGGATTCTTCTTCCGATAAGCTGGTTGTACTGGGATCCGAAATCTAAAATAATAATACCGTTGTTCATTGTTGATAATTGATAAATGATGATTGATAAATGATAGTGCTAATGGCCGCTGGCTAATGGCTTCTGGCTTGGAGATCATTTCCAAATATACCTTCAACCAACTCATTTCTAACCTCTAGCCTCTAACTTCTAATTATTAACTGTTTTACAAAAAAAGACTTGGAATGGCTCCAAATCTTTTTTCGTGATTTTTATTAAAACTTTCCGATGTCGTCTCTGTAGAAGCCGTAATCGAAATGTACGTGACTTGCGTCTTCGTAAACTTTTTTGCGGGCATCTTCGAAAGTAGCACCGGTAGCTACAATGTTCAGAACTCTACCACCGTTGGAAACCACTTTGTCTCCTTTGCTGATTGCTCCTGCATATAATAGTTTACTATGTTTTAGTTTATCTTCTCCTGTAATTTCGAAACCTGTTTCGATGTTTCTTGGATAACCTCCTGAACACATTACAAGACAAACTGCTTTTTCGTCTTTAAATTTAAGCTGAATATCTTTTCCATCCATACAATCCTGGATCACATCAAGAAGGTTGTTTTCCATCAACGCCATCAATACCTGAGTTTCAGGATCTCCGAATCTCATGTTGTATTCAAGAAGGTAAGCTCCGTTTTTCGTTACCATCAATCCGAAGAAGATGATTCCTTTAAATCCGAAACCTTCAGCTTTAAGACCTTTAATGGTAGGTTCTAAGATATTTTTCTCAAAATCTGCATAGTGCTCCTGAGTAAATTCCGGACTTGGTGCGATTGAACCCATACCTCCTGTGTTAGGTCCTGTATCTCCGTTTCCAGCTTTTTTATAATCTTTTGCTGCTACACATGGAAATAATTTATCTCCGTTAGAGAAAGCAATAATAGACGCTTCAAAACCTTGTAAATATTCTTCAATAACTAAACGAATACCAGCATCTCCATAGATTCTTCTGATCATAAAATCATGGATTGTAGCTTCAGCTTCTTCCAGAGTATCACAGATCACAACACCTTTTCCTCCAGCTAAACCACTTGCTTTAACTACTAAAGGATACTGCTGGGTCTTCACATACTCTATAGCTTCGTTATATGAATCAAATACCACAGCTTTAGCTGTTTTGATATCATAGGTCTGCATAAATTTCTTAGAGAAAGCTTTACTACCTTCAAGGCTCGCTACTTTCTGAGTAGGACCGAAAACTTTAAGATCGTGTTTTTTAAATTCGTCCTTAATACCCGCTACAAGAGGAGCTTCCGGACCTACGATCGTAAGATCAATCTTTTCTTTAATGGCGAAATCTCTAAGTTCTTTGATTTCCGATAAATGAACATTTTTCCCTATTACATCGGTAGTAGCATTCCCGTTGGCAAAAAACATTTTAGAAATTCTTGAGTCATTCTGAAGCTTTGCCGCTAAAGCAGATTCTCTACCGCCTTCACCTATGATTAATATTCTCATACTTTATATTATTATCTAGTCTTATTTTACAAATATATAATTTTGAATGCTAAAAAATACAATCCCTAATTATTTTTTAATTCTATTTTAATTAGTGGAAAAAGTGTCTGACACCTGTAAACATCATTGGAATATTGTGCTCGTTTGCGGCCTCAATACTATCCTGATCTTTTACACTTCCACCTGGTTGAATAATCGCCTTGATACCTTCCTGAGCGCAGAAATCTACCACATCACGGAAAGGGAAAAATGCATCTGAAGCCAATACCAAATCTCCGGAGAATTTTTCTTTTGCTCTTTCGATAGCCTGCTGAGTCGCCCAGATTCTGTTTACCTGTCCGCCGCCGATACCGAATGCCTGAATTCCGTTGGAAACTACGATTGCATTAGACTTCACATATTTCACAACTCTCTGAGAGAAAAGTAATGCTTTTTTCTGTTCTTCTGTAGGCTGTACTTCAGTTACCACTTTGATATCATCTGAAAAGTGAAGGTCATTATCCTGAACAAGGATACCGCCGTCTACTTTCACCCAAGTTTGTTTGTCTGAAACCGGGTTTACGATTTTGATGATTCTCAGATTTTTCTTTTTTCTTAAAACTTCAAGGGCTTCTTCATCAAATTCAGGAGCCATTACAATTTCAAGGAAAGTTTTATTCAATTCTTCAGCCGTTGCTGCGTCTATTTTATAGTTCATTGCAACAATTCCGCCAAAGATAGAAACCGGATCACATTCGAAAGTTTTCTGGTACGTTTCCAAAGCTGAAGTTCCAATCGCCACGCCACAAGGCGTAGAGTGTTTTACGGCACAACAAGCCATTTCTTCTTTGAACTCAGTGACTACTTTCCAGCAAAGATCCATATCACGAAGATTGTTGAAAGAAAGTTCTTTACCTCCAAGCTGTTCGAAGTCTTTCATAGCTCCGTTCTCGAAAGTAGAAACATAGTAAGCTGCTGTCTGATGAGGGTTTTCTCCATATCTTAAGTCAGCAACTTTTTTATAAGAAGCATTAAGATAAGTAGGATATTCTTCATCTAAAAGCATTCTTGAAATAGCTGCATCATACGCAGAGGTAAGGTTGAATACTTTTCCTGCAAGCTTTTTACGGGTTTCGATGTACGTATCACCGTTTTGTTCCATTTCAATTTTCACGGCTGCATAGTCCTCTACATCAGTGATTACTGTTACAGAATCAAAGTTTTTAGCTGCAGAACGAAGCATTGAAGGACCTCCGATATCGATAAACTCTACTTTTTCATGTAAAGAAATGTCTTTGTTTACATTTTCAAAGAAAGGATAAAGGTTTACGATCACCATGTCAATCAGATCAATTCCGTGCTCCTGAACGGTTTTCATGTGCACTTCATTGGTACGAACAGCCAGCAATCCGCCGTGAACTTTCGGGTGTAAAGTTTTCACTCTTCCGTCCAGCATTTCAGGGAAATTGGTTACCTCATCAATCTGAATAGGATTTAAACCAGCGTCTTTCAAATGTTTGAACGTTCCTCCTGTAGAGATCAACTCATAATTCTGAGCTTCCAAAAACTGCGCGAATTCTATTAATCCACTTTTGTCAGAAACACTGATTAAAACTCTCTTTTTACTCATTTTACTTTCGATTTTTTACTTTTTACAGCTATTTCAAACTGTGTCCGGGTCTTTCACCTCCGAACTTACTTTTATTTTACTTAGATTTTTCTATTTTCCTGTCAAAAATTTTTGACATTATTTATTTCCCAGGACCTTATTGATCGCTATCGGAAATATTTCATATTCAATCTGGTGAACTTTCTGAGCCAGGGTTTCAGGAGTATCTTCGGCTGTTACTTCAAAAGATTTCTGAAGAATAGCTTCTCCTTCATCAATGCCCGGCGTTACAAAATGTACAGTGGCCCCACTCTCTACTTCTTTAGCTTCTATTACTGCATTGTGAACGTTCATTCCCCACATTCCTTTTCCTCCGAATTTCGGAAGCAAAGCAGGATGAATATTGATTATTTTACCGTTCCAGTTTTCACAGAATTCAGATTTTAAAATGGATAAAAATCCTGCCAATACAATAAGGTCTGTATTTTCTGGGATTACTTTCGCCAATTCACTGCTGAAATTTTTTCCTCTTGGAATTAATATACTTTCTATATTGTGATTCTTTGCTCTTTCCAGTCCGAAACATTCTCTGTCTGCTACCACCAATGTTACTTTTGCATTCTGGATTTCTCCGGAATCAATAGTATCAATGATTCTCTGCAGATTGGTTCCTGAACCGGATACGAGTACAACGATGTTCTTCATTATTCAGATGTTAGATGCCAGATTTAAGATTACAGACTTACCGTCTGATGTCTAGGGTCTGAAATCTGATGTCATTTAAAATTTCAAATCAATTTTCTCTGCTCCCTCAGTGATTTCCCCGATTTCGTAAGCATCATCTAAAAGGTGTAATACTTTTTCAGCATGTTCAGCATCTACAACGATTACCATCCCTACACCCATATTGAATGTTCCGTACATTTCCTCGCGTGCTACTTCACCTCTCTTTTCAAGTTCAAGCATTACGCTAGGAATTCTGATTTTTGATTCATCAATAGAAGCACAAAGTCCTTCAGGAATAATTCTTGGAACGTTTTCGTAAAGACCACCTCCTGTGATGTGGGCAATTCCGCTTACTTTTACTTCTTCCAATACTTTGTGAATATCTTTGTAGTATAGTCTTGTAGGAACTAAAAGAGTCTCGTATAAAGGTTTTCCTTCAAATTCTTCTTCGAAATTAGGAAATACTTTTCTTACTAAAGAGAATCCGTTTGAATGGAATCCTGAGCTTGGTAATGCAATAATTTTGTTACCTGCTTTAATGGTAGAACCATCAATAATCTGGTCTTTTTCTACAATTCCTACACAGAATCCTGCAACATCATAATCTCCCGGCTGGTACATTCCAGGCATTTCAGCAGTTTCTCCACCAATTAATGCACAGTTGTTATCCTTACAAGCGGCAACCATTCCTAAAACGATTTCTGCAGCAATTTCTGAATCAAGCTTTCCGCAAGCCAGATAATCAAGGAAGAACAAAGGTTTTGCTCCGTGACAAAGAATATCATTGGCACACATTGCAAAGCAATCTACTCCGATAGAATCATATTTTTTGGTATCTAAAGCTACTTTAAGCTTTGTTCCTACTCCATCTGTTCCTGATACAAGAACCGGATTTTTGTATCCACCGATCTCATAGAAAGCACCAAAACTTCCCAAGTGGTTCAGTACATTGGAATTATGGGTTTCACCGACCGCTTTTTTGATCTTGTCAACCGTTTTGTATCCTTCTTCTTTGTCTACTCCTGCTGATTTGTAAGTGTTGCTCATGTCTGCTTAGATTTTTAGATATCGGATTTCAGATTTCATACTATTTATGATCTAGTAACTGCTTCTGGAGTCTTCTTATCTTTTAATATTTCAATTACTTTTATACTTGATTTTAGAAAACAAAAAAGCCGACAATCTTTTCAGATTATCGGCCGTTATTTTATCTCAGAATTTCAGAGCCCACAATTTTCCCTTTATGAGAAAAACATTGTTTATAGGAGGTCTGAATTTTCATCTCTTTTCTTTTTGCAAAAATAGTAATTTTAAATGAATATTCAAATTCTATTTTTCAAGGATGGTTTCAATAGCCGCAATCTTCTTTATTTTCTCTTTCAACTCACTGATTTTCTCTTCATTAGAAATTTTATGAGTTGTTTTATCAAAATTATCATTAAAGAATGGAAGTGAAAAAGTTTCCACCACATTTCCTCCGTGGAAAGGAAAACGCTTTGATGCAGCTTCCAAAACACCTGCTCCACCTCTACCTCCCGGAGACGTAGACATCAATAACATAGGCACTTCATTCCAAACTGTTCTGTCTTTGATTCTCGACACCCAGTCGAACACATTTTTAAATGCTGTAGAATATGTTCCGTTATGTTCTGCCAAAGCTACCAACAATACATTAGCTCCGTCAATTTTAGCGGCAAAATCGTGAGCTTCCTGAGGAACACCACCTGCTAATTCTCTTTCATGTTTATAGATGGGCATTTCGAAAGGATTAAGATCTACTACTTCTACTTCTGCATTTTCAAATAATGTGGATGCGTATGCTACCAACTGCTTGTTCATTGAAACTTCTGAGTTGCTTCCTGCTATTGCTAAGATTTTCATATGTGAGGTTTATTTTTAAGATTACAAATTTAGTTTTTTATTTAAGATAAGAAGGCAGTTCCATTGGGACTTCCATTAATAATATTTCGGTGTCTTCCACGGCTTCGATATTAAAACTCTGCGTATCCCAAATTCCCAATCCGTCTCTTTCATTCAGAACACGGTCTCCTATTTTTGCACTTCCTTTTAATACGAATGCATAGACTCCGTTTCCTTTTTTGTTGAGCATATAATTTTTACCGTTTCCTTTTGTAAAATTGGCTAAGTTGAACCATGCATCCTGGTGAATCCAAACTCCGTCATCATTTTTATTGGGAGATAAAATCTGCTGGAATCCGTTGATTTTTTCACCTTCTTTAATGCTTTTCTGATCGTATCTTGGTTCCACATTCTGCTCTTTTGGGAAAATCCAGATCTGAAGGAATTTTACTTCTTCATCTTTATTTTTATTGTATTCGCTGTGCTGCACACCAGTTCCCGCACTCATCACCTGGATTTCCCCTTTTTTGATTACCGCTGTAGTTCCCATTGAGTCTTTGTGTTCCAAATCGCCTTCCAAAGGGATTGAAATAATTTCCATATCCCTGTGCGGATGTGTTCCGAAGCCCATTCCCTGAGAAACGGTGTCATCGTTTAACACTCTTAGAACCCCAAAGTTCGTTCTTTCTCTGTTTTGATAGTTGGCAAAACTGAATGTATGGTAAGAGTTTAACCATCCGTGGTTAGCGTGACCTCTTGAATCTGCTTTATGATATACTGTTTTCATTTTATGTGATTATTTATAGTACAAATGTACGGGATGCGGATGTTTTAAAAGTTGATGTAGGGTAAGAAAGGAAGCTGGAGAAGCAAAAGGGTAAAAGGATTATTTATAAATTATGAATATTGAGAGGTTGGATCACACAATGATGTGAAGAGATCTTTAAATTCTCATCCGCTTTTATGGCGCTTTATACCGGATATCCTTTAAGGACTGAGCAGATTATATGTACAAACATTAATACCGGTAATATTTTTATAACCTATTGAATGTAATTAGATTAAAATATTAGCACAAATTTAAATTTTGATTAACCATTTGAAATACATTATTATGAATTTTGCTCAAGTAGGTATAAAAAAAATAAGATACTAAAAATCAATCATTTAAACAATGGAAATATATCTATAAATTACTCTGACTTTGGATTCATAAAATAATTACATTTGCCCCCGTTTAAAACAAATAAAAAAAATGATCAAAAAAACTCTATTTTTAAGTATTGCTGTATTAGGTTTGTTCTCATGCAGCAGTGATGATGATACAGCAACAATAACCAATGAACCTAGCATTGTTGGTAAATGGCAGCCTTCCAAATTTATGGCATATTCAGGTAAAGATGGAAGCATCATTGCTAATGAATCTTCTGATGCTAATGTATGCGATAAAAAAGGTTCGGTGGATATCAGCTCTGCTGGTAAATGGCATGAAATAGGTTATTATGGAAATACTGGAGGACAGTGCACTCTTGATGTAGATGTAACTTATGATTATACCTACGATACGGCTTCTAAAAAGCTTCAGGTTAAGTATTCTAGCGGAACAACTGATGTATATACCGTGAAAAAATTAACAGATACACAATTAGAGCTTGTAGAAGAACTTTTTGATACCGATGGTGATGGTATAAAAGATGAATTTACTACAATATATAACAGACAATAAAAGAAAACGAGGCTGCCCTTTTGAGACAGCCTCGTTTCTTTTTATAAATCATTTTAAGTTGAGCTAAAGCTAATTGATCAATACTTAAGGAAAAAGCGGACTAAAGCCCTTCCTATTGAATTTTTATCAGTTTTTCAATTAAATTTTGGGTACAACTTCTAACTTCCTGTTAAAAATGCACCTGTTTGATCTCCTCTTCAATTTCTTTAGGGGTTTCATCTTCTGATTTCACAAAAATCATGGTTACTACAGCTCCTATCAGCATACAAACACCTCCTACTACAATATAATCCATAGCCTGTTTTCCGAAAATACTACTTACAATAGGTCCTCCGAATAAACCGTTAATAATCTGAGGAATTACGATAAAGAAATTGAATATTCCCATATAAACTCCCATTTTTCTTTGTGGAATAACTTCAATAAGCATGGCATAAGGCATTGCTAAAATACTTGCCCACGCAAAACCTAATCCGATCATTGAGATCCATAGATTATTAACGTCTTTAATAAAGTACATTGAAACCAGTCCTAAACCTCCACACAATAAAGCTAAAGCATGGGTTTGCTTTTTACCAATCTGCTTGGCAATAGGTGTCAATAGAAAAGCGAACGGAATGGCCCAAAGATTATACATTCCGAAAAGTTTTCCTGTAAGGTCTCCTGCATCATTAAATGCTTTGGAATGGGTATCTTCCGGGGAAAGCCCAAAATGATGGGTTGCCAATGCGCTCGTAGTAAATACCCACATCGTAAATAATGCAAACCATGAGAAAAACTGAACAATTCCCAGCTTTTTCATCTGTTCAGGAATCGCAGCAAAATCTTTGAATATATCCGAAAACTTAGACTCATGTTTTTCTCCCTCTTCTTTATCATCAAAATCAGCGAACTCCTGTGGAGAATATTCCCTGGTTGTGATAATAGTATACAAAATAGATATGATTAGCAAAGCCGCACCAATATAAAAGGAGTAAATGACATTATCGGCAACAAATCCAGCTGGTGCTTCATTGGAGATTCCCATTTTTGTTAGCCAATCCGGTAAATAAGAACCTAATACGGCTCCTATTCCAATCAGAATGGTTTGTACAGAGAATCCTATGGTACCCTGATGTTTTGGGAGCATATCTCCTACCAGGGCTCTGAAAGGTTCCATTGCTATATTCACCGAAGCATCCATCATAGCAAGGAATATTACTGCTAATAAAAGGGCATTAGCGGCAAACATCTGAGTAACAGAGGCGGCATTCGGAAGGAGCACCAATCCGATGGCACACAGAACAGCTCCAATTAAAAAGTAAGGCTTTCTTCTTCCCAGCGGGCTCCACGTATTGTCACCCATATGACCAATAATAGGCTGAACAATCAACCCTGTGATGGGCGCTACCAGCCAAAACCAGGATAGCTCATGAACATCTGCTCCTAAATTTCCAAGAATACGGCTTGCATTTCCGTTCTGTAGACCAAATGCCATCTGAATTCCCAGAAATCCCATACTCATATTGATGATCTGGAGCATGGATAAGTTTGGTTTTATTTTTCTGCCAGATGTACTGCTTTCATATCTTCCGTTTATTAGTGCCATTCTGCTTTCAGTTTTTGAATTAATAAATCTTCAATAGGTGTTTTTTCTGGCACTACTTTATCTACCACTTCATTAGGAACCGTCATGGAAAGAACGTATTGTTTTACCTTCCAGCTTCCATTGATTTTCTCTAATACACCGGAACCTCTGCATATTTTCATTTGGGTATCCAATAGCTCATCAAACCACGCCAGTTTTCCGTCTTTGCTGAAGTAGATATTTCTTTTAATGGCTTTAAAATTCCAGGTTTTCTTTTTGTCAAAATAAGGTTTTGCCCATACCATGAATTCTTTTTTATTCCAGATTTCGGTAGCATCTGTTCCAATAAATATAGATTCATCTGCAAAGAAATTAAAATAAGTGGCATAATCTGCTTTTGCCGCAGCTGCATTGAAATCATCAAGCATTGCACTTATTTCTGCTTTTTCTTTATTAAATGTATTTTTTGACTGTGCTGTAAGTAAAGAAAATCCCAGTAAAAAAAGGATTAATGTATAGGCACTTGTTAATCTTTTCATGTATAATAGTTATTTTTTGAGTTCAATAATCAACGGAGTTTTTGCAGGAATATTTATACTGTTTTGTAATAACATTTCTTTTCCTGAAATTACTTCTTTCCCATTTGTAAATCCGTTAAGGGATTCGGCAAAACGTTTCAGGTCTAATGTCTGATCTTTTTTGTTATTATTGATGACTACCATCACACTTTCTTTTTCGTTATATCTGAAATAAACAAAGACACCATCCTGAGGAACGAAATTTTTAGTTTTCCCATTGTGAATTACATCCTTATCCTTTCTCCAATTCAGTAATTTTTGAGTAAACTGAAAAAACTCTTTCTGCTCAGAAGTCTGAGAGGATGTAAGGAAAGCATTTTGTTTATCAGATTTCCAGCCACCCGGAAAATCTCTGCGGATATCTGCATCTCCCCTTCTCTTTTTATTTCCACGCATTCCTATTTCTGATCCGTAATAAATTTGTGGAGTTCCTCTCACGGTTGAAATCAGGGTGAGTGCCATTTTATAAGCATCAGGATTTGCATTAAAGATCTCGTTCCATCTTTCTGTATCATGATTTTCGAAGAAAACCAAAAGATTATTGAGGTCCGGATACAGGAAATCACTGGTAAAAGTATCATAAATTCTTATCATCCCTTTATCCCAGCTTTCTTTTTCTTTAAGGGCTTTAGGCATATTTTCAAACAGCATAAAATCCATTACCGATGGTAAATTTGAATTGTATCCTGCGATTTCTCCAACTTTGGAGTCTTTCTGCCATGCTGCAATTTGTGCGGCTGTATACAGCCAGGTTTCGCCTACGATATTGAATTTCGGATATTCATCAGTAATTGCTTTAGCCCATTTTGCCATGGCTTCTTTATCATTGTAAGGATAGGTATCTACACGGATGCCTCCCAGATCTGCATATTCAATCCACCAGATCGCATTTTGAGTAAGGTATTTTAAAACCAATGGATTTTTCTGATTGATATCCGGCATTGTTTTATCAAACCACCCGTCCAACGCATATTTCTTATCAATATCCGAAGCATTGGTATCAAATTGTGTTGTTGTCTTATAATTGGAACGTTTAAAACCATTTTCTCCTTCATCAAACCAATGTATCCAGTCTTTTGAGGGCAGATCTTTGATCATCCAATGTGAAGAACCCCAATGATTGGTCACATAGTCCATCACCAGTTTCATATTTTTTTTATTCAGCTCATGAGATAATGTTTTGTATTCTTCATTGGTTCCGTATCGGGCATCTATTTTATACAGATCAGTTTGGGCATAACCATGATAGGAATCTTTTTTTTCGTTATCCTCATTCACTGGGGTAAGCCATACCGCTGTAACTCCCAGGTTATGAATATAATCAAGATTATTGATAATCCCGCGGAGATCTCCGCCGTGCCTTCCTCTAGGTAATTTTCTATCCATTTTCTCCGTAAGATCAGGACTAGAATCATTTTTTTCATCCCCATTGGCGAAACGATCCGGCATGATCAGGTACATCACATCTTTTGAAGTAAAAGATTCCCGATTGGCAGATCCAGATTCTCTCTGCTTCAGTTCGTAAGTATAAGCATCGATATCTTTTTTATCTTTTTTAATATTGATGGTAAACTTCGGAACATTTATTTCATTGGTATTGACTGTAATAAAAACATAATTCGGATTATCCACTTTCCTGATGTCTTTTATCTGAATTCCATCCGAAAGTACAATGTCGTTATGGGCAACATCTTTCCCGTAAACAAGAATCTGAAGTTCTGGATTTTTCATCCCTTTCCACCAAAAAGCAGGTTCTACTTTTTCCAATGTTTTTTGGGAAAAAGCTACTGAAGTTACTGAA
The DNA here is from genome assembly GCF_003663845.1 of Chryseobacterium sp. 7. Taxonomy (NCBI): domain Bacteria; kingdom Pseudomonadati; phylum Bacteroidota; class Flavobacteriia; order Flavobacteriales; family Weeksellaceae; genus Chryseobacterium; species Chryseobacterium sp. 7. The sequence continues at coordinate 1,585,140 of NZ_RCCA01000001.1, read as the reverse complement.
AGGGCTAATGCGGCATATATTGTCTTCATATTAGTGTTCAATTTAGCATTAAATTTTCATATATACATTCAAAAATATAGCGCAAGGTATCTTTTTTTACCACCATTAATGTAAAGTTTCAAAATTTAACATCCTTATTTAGATTTTTATTAAAAAAACTTAAACTTTTCATAAAAAATTCATTCTGAAAGTTGATTTTTCATTCTTTTTATTTCTAGTTTTACAGAAAAAAAGAAATGTTTGATTTCAGTAATATGTTCAAAACTGAGGGACCGGATGTTGTTTACAGCTGGACGATTCCTGTATTTGCTGTGATTATTTTTATAGAAATGGCTTACAGTCATTTTAATAAGGAAAAGATTTACGAGACTAAAGATGTAGCAACCAATGTTCTTTTTGCTTTGCTCAATTATGGGTTAGATATTATTATGAAAGGCTTTTCTTTGTTTGTCATGATGTTTTTTTACCATCACCGTATTTTCGACTGGCAAGAGGGAATTTGGTATTGGATTGCGGTTTTTCTGGCTCAGGATTTTGCTTATTATGTTCATCATTATGTAGATCATCATTCACGGGTTTTCTGGGCGGTACATATTACCCATCATAATTCTGATTATTTCAATATCAGTACAGGGTTCAGAAGTCCGGTGTTTCAGCCGCTGTACAGATATCTGTTTTTCTCTCCTTTAGCATTTATGGGATTTCATCCTTGGCATATCCTTGTAGCATATTCCGCAATACAGATTTATGGTACTTTTGTGCATACCCAATCCATTAAAAGCATGGGATTTTTAGAATATATTCTGGTTACACCTTCTCACCATAGAGTACATCATGCGTGTAATATCAAATACTTGGATCGTAATATGGGAATGGGGCTGATTATCTGGGATAAAATTTTCGGAACTTTTGAGAAAGAAGATCCTGAGGTTCCTGTGAAATATGGTATCTATCCTAAAATGGAGTCTAAAGATCCGGCAACTACTCTATTCTATGAATGGAGAAGAATAGGAAAGGATATCAGACAGCCGGGAATTTCCTTTAAAAACCGCATACAATATCTTTTTTATTCACCGGGATGGAGACATGACGGTACCGGAAAAACGGTAAAGCAGTATCAGAAAGAGTATAAGGAAAAGATAAAAAACAGACCCTTACCTGCAAAAGAGCCGGTTTCAGAAGCTGAATACCAGTATTCATCACTGAATCAGCAGGCAGGAGATAAATAATCTGTCAAAAAAATACCCCGGACATCAGAATTTTGATGAACCGGGGCACCTTAGTGTCTCTTCAAATTAATTATTTCGCGGGTTTAATAGAAATTGCGAAACCGCCACTTCTTGCCATTTTAAAATTAATTTTTGATTTACTGCTAATCTCTTTTTTATAGATATTATAGCTTTGAGGATTATCAATATAATCAGCATCTTTTCCATCTTCATAGATTGTTGCTTCATATTTCTTTCCTTTGTCCAAGAAAGAGAAGTCTAATGCATAATCACGTTTGTTTTCATCAGTAATACCTCCTACAAACCAGTTTTCAGTACCTTTAGCTTTTCTTGCAGTGATTACATAATCTCCCGGTTCTGCAGATAAAATCTTTGTATCATCCCAATCTGCTGCTACATCTTTAATAAACTGGAAGGCATCCATATGCTTTTTGTAGTTCTCAGGAAGGTCTGCAGCCATCTGAAGCGGCATATACATCGTTACATAAAGTGCCAGCTGCTTTACCAAAGTAGTTTTCACAGAACGGTTATCTCCAGGGAAATAATAGTCTAATTTCGTTTGGAAAATTCCCGGCGTATAATCCATAGAACCTCCCATCCATCTTGTAAACGGAAGAACAGTCTGGTGATCTGGTTTATTTCCTCCGAATGCTTCATATTCTGTTCCACGGGCTGCTTCTGCAGAAATATAGTTCGGGTAGGTACGGCTTTCTCCTGTAGGACGTACAGATTCGTGAGAATTGACCATGATTTTATAGTCATTTGCTTTTTCTGCAATTCTATAGTAGTGATTAATCATCCATTGAGAATAATGGTGTTCTCCTCTAGGAATAATATCTCCTACATATCCTGTTTTCACCGCATCATAACCATATTTATTCATGGTTTGGAAGGCTTTGTCTGCCCATCTTTCATAGTTCGTGGCAGAACCTGAAGTTTCATGGTGCATGATTAGCTTAATTCCTTTTGAATGGGCATATTCATTCAACATTTTGATATCAAAATCCGGATAAGGGGTAATGAAATCGAAAACAAATTCTTTAGAGTGCCCGAACCAGTCTTCCCAACCTACATTCCAACCTTCGATCAATAATCCCTGGAATCCGTTTTCTGCAGCGAAGTCAATATATTCTTTAACTTTTGTATTGTTGGCTGCGTGTTTTCCGTTTGGAGTCAATTTCGCAAAATCAGTTTTACCTAAATGAACATTTTCAGCTGTAGAATAAGCCCATTGTGATTTTCCGATGATCATCTCCCACCAAACTCCCATGTATTTTGTAGGATGAATGTAAGAAGTGTCTGTGTATTTTGTAGGTTCGTTAAGGTTGAATATCATTTTAGAATCCATCACCTGTTCTGCTTTCGGAGCTACAATAATGGTTCTCCAAGGCGTTACTGATGGTGTCTGGATATATCCTTTCGCTCCCTGTCTGTCAGCAGTTAAATGTGTTTTGAATTTATAATTCTGAGCATCTACTTCAAGATGTGAAGCCGGATAATCTAATACCGCTGCTTCTGCAACGTTGATATACAAAGGTTCTTTTCCTTCTTTTTTAAGCATCAATGGAGACTGAACTGCATTTTTCACCAATGATTGTGAAGCGTTGGCATCATATGCTTTGTCCCATTTTGCCGGAATTTCAGAAACTTTTGTTTCCTGATACTGATATTCCTGAGAGTCGTAATCTGCAACAATCCACCATGCTTTCATATCGGTAGGGAAATCAATTTCAGAATCTTCTTCTCTGATTACGAAATAATTAAGATTTTTCTGTTGTGGAAACTCATATCTGAAACCCAAACCATCATTGAACAATCTGAATTTCACTACAATACTTCTGTCTGTAGAAGCCTGGTTCAGGGTAACTGCCAGCTCATTGTAGTTATTGATATAGTTTTTCTTTTCTCCTAAAACCGGCTGCCAGGTTTCATTTTTGGAATCTCTTTTTTCATCTGTTTTTGCAAAACCGTTGTTCAGATCGAATTTTGCATCTTCTGGTTTGGCTATTTCAGAAGCAAACTTTATGGCTGTGTCTTTAAATAATCTCAATCCCAATTTAGAATCTTCTACCACTACCGCACCGTTATATTTCAGGTTATAGTAGGGAACTCCACTTTTCAGCTGAAAATTCATTTCAAACTTTCCGTCCGGAGATTTTAAAGATTGGGCTTTCAAACCTGTAAACATCATTGAGAGCAAAAGTGCTCCAACTGTAATTTTCTTCATAATGACTATTTAATTAACTTAAAAATAGATAAAAAGTGCTGTGGTAAAACAGCACTTTGCTTTATTTTAGTTTGATTTCTAATTGTTTTTTAAAATAGTGGAATTGCCGAATATTCCGCAGTAATATCATTGAAATATACATCATACTTAAAGGTTTCACTTACCGGAATATTTCCTCCGCCCAGCTCAGCTACCCCAAAAAACTCCTGAGCTTTTCCCCAGTTTGTTCCCCAATCGTGATTTGCTCTGAACTTGAATTCACCTGAATTCAGAGTAACATTTTTCTTAACCCAAATGTGAGCATCAAAATCTGACTTCTGTAGATCCAAATCTGTGCTCCAATCTCCTGATGCAGTTCCAATCATTGAAATTGTATTATAGGTAACCGTTGGAGATCCAATTGAAGTAAAGGTATACGTTAAAGTATTGGCATCAACTGTCAATTTATAATATCCAGCAGCAGACACGGAAATATTTCCTGAAGAACCGCTTGTACTTAATGTACCTACAGAGCCCATTCCATATTGGGTATTCCAGGATCCCGGAGTTTTAATCATTTTAAAACCGCCTTGTGCAAAATATCCGGTATAAGAATAGACTCCTGCTGCAGCTGTTTTTTGTAATGGAAGAAATTTCGTATTTGTACTGGTGTTATCCCATCCTGCCGCTGTAGCATCCCCAATCAGATATAGATCATTATAATTGTAAGTAGGTCCTAAAAGATAGGGCGTTACTGTTAAAGTATTCACATCAGAATAGAAAGGTGCGGCACCCACCAAAGTTCTTAACCTAACTTCAATCTCAGCAGCTACATTAGTAGCAGCTCCTAAGCCTAATGCTATATTATTAAGCTGTTTATTAGTAAAGGTTAGAGGTGAAGTTGTCACTTCCATAGTAGAGGCATCCTTGAAATTTTTCCCTTTGATTGCAAATTGAAGCTGTTGTGTATAAACTACAGGTACGTTAAAGGTTGATTTATTCCAAGTAATATTTAGAGCAACCTTGTCAGGATTAGCCTTATCTAAAACAAGAGTTGTCTTATCTGGTGTAACCTTACTTTTTACAGTTTCTGTAATAACTGCCTGGTCCTCATCTTTTTCACATGAAATAACAAAAATTCCAATAAATGCTATTGCTAAAATTTTAAAAAAGTTTTTCATTTTCAGATTGTGTTTAAAAGTTAATATCCAGGGTTCTGAACCAAATTAGGATTTGCGACAATATCTTTAGCAGGAATCGGGAAAAGATTTCTGTAGTTTTCTACAGCTTTACCATCTTTTACATTTCCTTTCCATGGCCATAGATAATCTCCTGTTGTAAATTTATTAAAACGCACAAGGTCACTTCTTCTGGTCATTTCCCAAGATAATTCTCTTGCTCTTTCATCCAAAATAAAATTGAGATTGATAGAGGCAACGTCACCGCTTGTGTTTCCATAAGCACGTTCTCTCAGCTGATTAATATAACCAATTGCTGTAGCCTGGTTTCCACCAGCTCCACCTCTAAGTACTGCTTCTGCATACATCAGATAGATATCTGCTAAACGGTATAACGGAATATCTGCCTCAACCCAGTTGGTATGAGCACCAGCAGAACCGTTACTTTTAACATTTTTAAATTTGATGAAAGCATAACCATCTGTGAATGAACCTAAATCATTAATCTCCAAATTCTGTCCTGAAGTAAAGAATCTTCCTCTTCCATCACTTCCGTTAGCCGGGAATAGCCCTACAAATGCTTTTGTAGTTCTTAAACCACTCCATCCACCATTTACTCCGAAGTCTACTGCTTTCATATCTCCGCCAATTGCAGCATGTACCAGAAAAGTAGTTCCCCCATTGGTCTGTGTATTGATTCCATCAAAATTTACACTTAAAATCTGCTCCGGATTATTGATATTATTATCTGCAAGGAATAGATTGTCATACTTAGGGTTTAAAGAATAACCTGCCGCAATTACTTTATTACAGTATGTGATACAGTCTGTATTTCTTTGAGTTCCTGTATAAACTTCAGCATTTAAATATAATTTTGCCAGTAAAGACCATACGGCCGCTTTATCTGCTCTTCCGTATTCATTGGTTTTAGGATCTTTTAGTTCTCCCACTATAGCAAGCAATTCAGACTCAATATAATTAAATAATGCTTTTCTTTCTATTCTTTGAGGCGGGTTGATAGATCCCGGCAAGTATGATTCGTCTACAAAAGGAACATTTCCAAACATATCTATCGCATGATAATACGATTGTGCTCTTAGGAAACGGGCTTCTGCTCTCATTAATTTTGCCTGAGTAAGATTGTCCCCTGTAATGTTATTGGAGGCTAATTTTTCATCTGTTACATTTCTTAAGAATTCATTACAAAAAGCAATTTCTGTAAACACTCTATAATACATAGCAGCGATAAACTCATTGGAAGCATCCCATGTCATTTTGTGAAGGGTATGAAGATTCCCATCATTCCACCCAATAACAGCTTCATCAGTTGTCACTACGTTTAAGTCGTACATTAATCTGGTATATTGGGAAAAGCCTCCATTAATTCCATTAATATCACTGTTGGGCTGATCACCATCTCCACTTACCTGGCCTCCCATAGCAAGTCCACCATAAAGTTTTGCCAGAACGTTTTTATAATTACCAAAGTCTTTATAAATACTGGCTGAAGTAACATCGGTGATAGGCTCTCTTTCAAGATCTTTTACACAAGAAGTTGCTGTCAATAAAAATCCTGCTGAAAGAGGCAATATTATATTTTTAAGTGTAATTCTATTTAGTTTCATTTGAATTTGTATTTAAAATTGGAAGTTAAAACCTAGAGAGTAAATTCTAGGCATTTGGTAGTAACCATTGTCTATTCCACCAAAAACTTCAGGATCCACTCCGGAATATTTAGTGATTACAAAAACATTCTGCGCCATTGCATATACTTTCAGGTTACTTCCTTTAGTGAAAATCTCCCCAAAGTTGTATCCGATATTGATATTATCCAGTCTCAGAAATGATGCATTCTCAACATAAATATCTGATTTATATTGAGGGATTGAGAATTGGTACTGAGGAGCTGTTGCAAATACGTTTTGTAAGTATTCATTTGTAGATGCAGACTGAATGGAGCTATTTGACGCAGCATTATTATATACATAATTACCAAGCACAGCTCTTGCACTTAATGCAAAATCCCAGTTTTTGTGAGAAACTTTAGTTGAAAATCCTAAAATTGCATCTGGCGTAGTAGATTTATAATAATACATGTCTTTCGTACTGATCACACCGTCACCATTTCTGTCTACAAAAGCACCATCAACAGGCTTACCATTAGTATCATATATCTGCTGGTATACCCAGAATGAATTTGGAGCATATCCTACGGCATGAGCCTGAATTTTATTTCCTGCTGCTCCTTCTATACCACCTACTTCCATATTAAATGATTCATCTGCTCTGTCTTTAAGCTTAGTAATAATCGGCTTATAGTGGGTAGCATTAAAACTTACTTCCCAGGTTGTATTTTGATTTTTAACAGGTACTACCGTAATACTTCCTTCAATCCCTTCATTTTTCATATCTCCAACATTCTGCCAGCTTGCATTACTTAAACCTCCAGCAGGTTCGTCAGCATATACAAGAAGGTCTTTCGTATCTTTTCTGAAGACATCTATAGATCCTGTAATTCTATTTTTGTTAAAACCAAAGTCTAATCCTAAGTTCTTAGTAGTTGTTGTTTCCCAGGTAAGATTTGGATTATAGTTAGCAGGTCTGTACATAAAGTAGAATTCGTTTCCGAACTGATATCCTGCTCCCTGGTAACTAGGATTATAAGCAGCAAATGCAGGATAATTGTTTGGTTTATTCCCATCTAATGCAGGAAGTTCCTGCTGACCTGTTTTACCCCATCCTGCTCTCAGTTTTAAGGTGCTGATAGAGGATATATTTTTGATGAAGTTTTCTTCATTAAGCTTCCATGCCAAAGAAACTCCTGGGAAAACACCCCATACATTATCTCTGGTTCCGTTATAGAATCTTGATGAACCATCTCTACGTATAGATCCTGAAATAACATATTTATTAGCTATCGTAAAAATAGCCCTTCCATAAAAGGAAATTAATGTATTTCGGGTTTCAAAATCTAAATCCTGCGAGTTAATACCTGTTCCTCTATACGTTACAGCTCCCGGAATTAGGATATTAAAATCCTGATAAGAATAACCCGCTGTAATATCTACTCCTGTATCAATTGCACTGATATTTTTTACATAATTAAAGTAGGTTTCCAAAAGCTTATTTTTCTTTTCCATAGAATAGAAATTTGAGCTTCCTTTATCTTCAAAACCTGCTCTTAGATTACCATCTTTAAATTTATGACCATCACTTTTTGTATAATCATATCCGGCATTTACGTTAAAATGAAGATCCGGAAGAAAGTGAAGCTTATAATCTAACTGGATATTTCCCAATCCTCTGGTTACTGAAGAAACATCCCTGATACCATTAATAAGTCCAACCGGGTTTTTATTACCATTAACATTATATCCTGTTGCTGATCCCGGATCCAGCCATTCATAATAGCCTCCATAATTGGAATTTCCTGAGTAAACAGGTTGAGTAGGATCAAAATAAGTAGCCGCCTTGATTACTTCACCATCCACAAATCTGTTGTCTGTAAATGTTCCCTTCAAATTCACATTCACAGATAAATGATTATCCAAAAATTTAGGGTTTAAGTTCAAACCTACGGAAGTTCTTCTGAAAGAGTTTGATTTTACAATACCATTCTGCTCATTATAACCTAGTGACAAACGATATGGCAAACCTTTTATTCCGCCTGATAATGCTACATTATTATCTGTACCCCATGCTGCCTGATAAATCTGATCCTGCCAGTCGGTATTGGCATTTCCAAGTTTGGTTTTATAACCTGCAGGCGCATAAGCATTAACAAAGTCTCTAAACTCTTGGGCATTTAATACATCTACTTTACCCATTTTAGTAGAAACCGAAGCAACTGTTGAGAAATTTAATTTAAATTTTCCTGCAGTTCCCTTCTTAGTTGTAACGAGAATAACACCATTGGAAGCTCTGTTACCATAAATTGCCGTAGCAGAAGCATCTTTAAGGATATCAAATGTTTCAATATCATTGGGGTTAATTAAGGATAAAGGATCAGATACACCATTCATTCCTACGAAATCCTGAGGAACTCCGTCAATTACAATCAATGGTGAGTTTTCTCCACTTAAAGAAGACGTACCTCTGATTCTGATTTTTGTACCAGAACCTGGCGCTCCACTGTTATTGGTAATTTGTACACCGGGAGTTTTACCCTGGATGAGCTGTCCTGCGGAAGTAGCTCCTCCGTTAAAGTCCTTTGCTGTAACAGAAGTTATAGAACCGGTAAGATCAGATTTTTTCTGTTTCCCATACCCGATCAAAACCACTTCGTCAATTTTCTTCTCCTGAGGAAGAGAATCTTTTTTCTGCGCGTGCATTACTGTACTTGCCAATAAAAAAGCGGGCGCAATTTTCAAAACTGTTGTAAAGTTCTTCACAATCATATTTTTTTATAGTTTCGTTTTTTTCAGTCATTCTTTGGCCTAGAGCCAGACTCGCAATTTATAAAAAAATTAGAATTATCATAAATTTAATATAATTTTAGCTAAATTTATGTATATTACGAAACGGATTTTAGTTAGTTTTTTAGGATCCAATATTTTACAACGTCTTATGCTTTGCATAATATTTGTTTTAATTTAACTATTTGTTAAACGTTTGTTTAACTCAATTTCTTATTCAGCCATTCAAAATGGCAATCTTGATCATAATAACTCCACCAATAGCGGTATTCAAGAGATATTCCTTATCTTTGCATTTAAACTTTACTATAAATGTCAAACAGAAAGATGATTACGGCAGCTTTGCCTTATGCAAACGGGCCGGTTCATATAGGACATTTGGCAGGTGTTTATATTCCTGCGGATGTTTACGCAAGATTTCAGAGAAGATTAGGAAAAGATGTAGCGTTTATCTGTGGATCAGATGAGCACGGGATTCCTATTACCATAAGAGCTAAAAAAGAAGGAGTAACTCCTCAGGATATTGTAGACAAATATCATGAGATCATTAAAAAATCTTTTTCTGACCTAGGAATTTCATTTGATGAATATTCCAGAACAACCTCCAAAAACCATTATGAAACCAGTCAGGATTTCTTTAAGGTTTTATACGAAAAAGGAAAATTCACGGAAGAAATTTCTGAGCAGTATTTTGATGAGCAGGCAGGAGAATTCCTTGCTGACCGTTATATTGTAGGAACTTGTCCTAACTGTGGTAACGAAAATGCTTATGGTGACCAATGTGAGAAATGTGGTTCTACCCTTTCTCCATCAGAGCTGATCAATCCGAAATCAATGCTTAGCGGAAATGTTCCTATCCTCAAAGAAACAAAAAACTGGTATCTTCCATTAAACGAATACGAAGACTTTTTAAATGAATGGATCATTGAGGGTCATAAAGATGACTGGAAGCCTAACGTATACGGACAGGTTAAATCATGGTTAAATGATGGCCTAAAGCCTCGTGCGATGACCAGAGACCTTAACTGGGGAGTTCCGGTTCCTCTTCCGAATGCGGAAGGAAAAGTATTATACGTATGGTTTGATGCTCCTATCGGCTATATTTCTTTCACTAAAGAATGGGCAGAGAAAAACGGAAAAGACTGGAAAGACTACTGGCAGAGTACAGACAGTGATCTGGTACATTTTATCGGAAAGGATAATATTGTATTCCACTGTATTATTTTCCCGTCTATGATGAAAGCGCACGGAGATTATATTATGCCGGCTAACGTTCCTGCTTTTGAATTCCTGAACCTTGAGAACGATAAGATCTCAACATCAAGAAACTGGGCAGTATGGGCTCATGAATATGTAGAAGATTTCCCTGGACAGCAGGATGTGTTAAGATATGCTCTTCTTTCATCTGCTCCGGAAACTAAAGATAATAACTTTACATGGAAAGATTTCCAGACTAAGAATAATTCTGAGTTGGTAGGTATCTTCGGAAACTTCATCAATAGAGTTGCGGTTCTTATTCATAAATATTATGATGGAGTTGTTCCACAAGGAGATGTAAACAGTCCTGAACTACAGGAAATAAGTAAGTCTGCAAAAGAAATCTCAGGATTCCTTGAAAATTATGAGTTCAGAAATTCATTAACGGCATTAATGAACCTTGCCCGTTTTGGAAACCAGTATCTACAGACAGAGGAACCTTGGAAAACCATTAAAGATAACCCGGAAAAAGCGGCTCAGTCTTTATTCGTTGGAGCTCAAATAGCTGTTGCATTGGCTCAGCTATGTGAACCTTTCATGCCTTTCAGCTCTGAAAAGTTATTAAACATGTTCCATGTTGAGAAGAAAGATTGGAACACAATTGAAACGCAATCAGTTTTAATTGAAACAGGACATAAAATCAATGAATCATCACTCCTTTTCTCAAAAATTGAGGATGATGTCATCGAAGCTCAGATCCAAAAGCTGGAAAATACAAAACAAAACAATAAAAAAACAAACCCTAACGCAAACTCTATGAAAGAAGAGATCACGTTTGATGACTTTACTAAAATAGACCTTAGAACAGCTACTATTTTAGAAGCTGAAAAAGTAGAAAAAGCAGATAAATTATTAAAACTGACTGTAGATACAGGAGTAGATGTAAGAACTGTTGTTTCTGGTATTGCAGAAAGTTTCACTCCTGAAGAAGTAATCGGTAAGCAGGTAATGATCCTTCTGAATCTTGCTCCAAGAAAGATCAGAGGAATTGAATCTCAGGGAATGTTATTATTAACAACAAAACCAGACGGAAAATTATCTTTCGTAACACCGGATGACAGTAATGTTGAAAACGGTATTGAGATCGGGTAATTAAAATCCTTATAAAGATTATAGGCTGTTTCACTAGAAGCAGCCTTTCTTTTGAAAGTATACAGCTTATGGTGAACAGAAATGTTTTGAGAAAACTCTCCGATTCAGAATTAGAGAAATATTTACAGGAAGGCAACCGCTTTGTTCCGGAAGCCGTTCAGATGGCTTTTGAAATTCTGGAAGAAAGAAGACGCGTTTTCAGTGAACAGGAAAAAACGGCTGTTCAGCAGTTAATCCAACAGAAAAAGGAAGCAGAAGAAGCGAAACGTACAGAAGAGGCAGAAGTCTGGAGAGATCATATTACAGAAGATCCTGATGCCATTAAGCTTTATTCAAGGTCAACTATTTTTGTTAGCAGTATTTTGTTTAGCCCGATTCCCGGCGCGATTTTATTATCTCTGAATTTAATCAAACTCAAAAAATACCTTGCAGCCCTTTTTACACTGGTATTTGGCTCTCTTTTTTTCGTATTTCAAAAATACGTTCTGCTTTCCCATTTCGATTTTGGTACAACATCCAGATACAGTCCGGAAATGGGAGTTCTTTCAGTAGGAGCTTTGGGCTTACTTGTCATAAGCGTTTTAGCCACTCCAAAAAAACTTCCTTATCGTGCAGAATCTTATGTTTTTCCGGTAATTTTGTGTGCTGGAACAGCTGTTCTGATGTACTTTTATTTCGAGGAATGGTTTTCTTATTATCCGTTAGCGACGGTCATTCATTTATTCAGATCATGATTAGAAGCTCATTCCCGCTATCCATTATTACTCCTCGCGCCGAAGGAATCCCAATGCGTGCTGTGGGGTAACCATTTCTATCGGGGCTAGAGAAACACAAAAAAGTCATTCCGGTGTACAGAATGACCATATATAAGTTCATGAGATTGCTTCGCTTTCAGCTCGCAATGACTTATTGTTAATTATTTTTTAGTCAGCTTTGCCAGGTAAGAATCTTCGTCTTTTAAAACTCTTTCTATTTTGAAGCCGTTGTTTTGAGCCGCATTTTTCAGCGTATTGAAGTCTAGATACAGCCAGGTAATCGGTTCTTCAGATTCCCCCTTATAATGAACCACATATTCCAGTTCTCCGTAATATCCACCTGCCGGAATATAGACTCCGCCATCTTTATCACGGTCGAACATATAAAGAATATCTGTACTGTCTATTAAAACCTGTCCGTCATCGTTCAGTAATGTATGAAGTTTCTGAAGATAGGTATCAATTTTAGCAAGACTTTCAAAAACTCCGGTACCGTTCATCAGTAATACAATGGTATCAAAAGTTTCTCCGGAGAAATCAAGCATATTTTCACAAACTGCTTTTTTAATTCCTCTCAATTGGCAAATCTCAATAGATTTTGGTGAAATGTCCAATGCAGTTACATCAAGATTTCTTTCATTTTGAAGATACATAGAATGAGAACCAGCACCTGCCCCAATATCCAAAACTTTTCCTTCGGATAACTGCAGTGCTTTCTGCTCTATATCATTCATCTCTTCAAAATCCCTGAATAAATAATCCACCGGAAGTTCATCCAGTTCAGAAATTGACGTTTCAGTCTGCAGATCTTCAGGATTATCATTGTGGTAATAATCCCAGATCGCTCTGCCCATTAAATCTTTCATAGTGCAAAGATAGTAGTTCAATGTTCAATGTTCAAAGTTTTTAGTTGAATGTTACGCGGGCTTCGGGGTACGAGATGTAAAGTACTTACAACTTTAAACCTAAACCCTCCCACTCTCAAATTCAAAATCCCTGCTTTCTATTCCATCGAATCCTTCTCCTTATGTCTGTCTGCCTGAGATTCATTTTCTGCTACACCTGCTTTCCAGTAAGAATAAGCGTATAATTCCTGGGAAGTCCAGTTTTTTTCTTTTCTCAGATAAGTACGGATTTCTTTCACACTTGAAAATTCACAGGCAACATAGCCAAATTTTGCAGCTTCAGGGATCTCAATGCTTTTTACTGTGTTTGAAATTTCGCTGCTGATTTGAGGTTGGACATTGTGGAGCCATTTAAAATCAATCTGAGCTTTGGTCTCAAGCATTTGTTCATCTTCTTTTCCATGAACTTCGATGATACATATTCCTTTTGCTGTTTCAGGAAGCGTTTCCAGAATTACACTGATTACAGGAATGGCCGTAGCATCTCCTACCAGCAGATACCAATCCGCAGCAGGATACAATTCTTTACCTTCCAAACGCATCATCACTCCCAGTTTTGAGCCTACTTCAGCTTCCCTCACCCATCTGGAAGCGGGGCCACCGTCTCCATGATCTACAAAATCAATGATCAGCTCATTTTTCTCAAGATCAATTCCTCTATGGGTATAGGTTCTGATGGCCGGAGCTACTTCTTTTGGAGGATACACCCACTGATGATTTTCGTCAAGTGTCGGGAAATGAATCTCGTTCAGTCCTGCCAGAGGAACGGCAATCTTATTATTATCTCCTACCATCGTATTCTTGAACACCGGAACTTCTGGGGAGTATAAATACACTCTGATAAAATGGTCAGTAATGTATTCTTTTCTGGTGACTTCGGCAACAATCTGCCCTGTTGAAATTTTAGCCATAACTGATTTTTTAAAGTTAAAATCCGGTTTCCGATTAATTCAGAAACCGGATTTGAAATACAATATGTTTTTCAGATCAAGGCATTTTTACCTTCATCGTATTTTTAAAATTCAAAAGTGTAAGAAAGATTGAATGTTCTCCCTCTTCCTTTATAATTAAATAGTTCCGGAAGTCCGTATGTAGAATACAGAACCTGCGAACGCTTGCTCCATATCGTCTGATAATCTGTGTTGAATAGATTCTGGATTCCTAAATTGATTTTTCCAAAATGGAATTTATATCCGATCATCAAATCTGAAGTATTATAGCCTTCTATCACATTATTAAGCTCGTCCTTCTGTTTGAAATTCTGTAAAGACTGGAATCTGAATGACCAGCTTTTAATGTTATATCCAATATAAGTCACCAGTTTTGATGGAGAAGCGTTGTAAATCTCCTGTTTCTGCCATTCTCCTTTGTTATCTACCTCAGATTTGATCAAAAGTCCGCTTGCCCCGAAATAAACTCCATTGTTTAGGGCATAAGAAACCTCAGCTTCAATTCCCATATTTCTTAATTTCAAATCATTCACAAGGATCTGGAATGTCTTTTTGTCTACAGCAACAGTTTTGTCTGAATTACTCAAAAATCCGGCAATCTGAGCTCTTAAACCACCTCTGTTGACACGATATCCAACTTCAAACTGATTTGTTTTGATAGCCTGTAGCGGCTGTTCTTTTACGTTGATACTGGACACTACATCCCAGTTTGTACCCACTAATTTATATTGCCCGATTCCGTAAAATTTGGCAGGATCAGCCAGACTTGCTCCCTGGGAAAAAGTTCCCCAAACCTGATGCTGCTCATTGAATTTGTATAATAATCCTGCATTAGCCAAAGTCACATTATAAGAACTTTCACCTCCGGGAATTGCGGATGCTGAGCTTCCATACCCCATAGCAACCTGTGTCTGCTGTTCTGATCCCACAAAGTCATCCATTTTCACATTAATATGCTGATAACGGATTCCTGCATTCAATTGTAGTTTAGGAAGAATATTGTATTTTGCCTGAACATATCCTGCATAACTCTGTGAGTGATTGGTAGGATATCTTCCTAAGCTGTATTTTGTTTCATTCACTAAACCTCCGCTGGACATTGTTTTTGCAATATCATAAACAGATTGTGTTCCTTCAAATTTTTCAAAATAAAAATCTGCTCCATAGGTAACATTCAATCCCCGCCATGATTTTGATAATAAAGCTTTAATCCCGGAATAATAAGTATCCTGCTGTGAAGAGGACATATAAGGTATTTTCCCTGACTGTAAAGTCACATTTCCCGGGAATGGATAGAATCCTAATTTTTCACCTCGGGTAGCCAATTGTACATACAAATCCTGCCCGCCTAAAATTCCGTTTCCGTTATAGGCTACGGTTGCCATATAACGCTCTGTTCCTACATTTTTATCAGATGAGAAACCATCTCTCATTTCTAATAATGAAGCATTTTTTGTAGTAAATGCACTCAGGTTTTGACCTAAAAACAAGCTTCTATCTCCATTAAATTTAGAGTTGTAATACTGAACAGAAGCTGTTATCTTATGTTTATTGTTAAACTGATATCCTCCTGTAGCCAGTATGTCAATAGACTGGTTATACTGAAGATCTGTTTGGGTAATATCTGTAAAAAGCTGCTTCTGATCTGCTCCATACACTCCTCCATTTTGCTGATAAGCCACTCCCAACCTTCCAAAAAATTTATCACCCTTTGCTGCAATAGACTGAGCAGCTCGGAAATCATGGTCATCTTTCCCCATAAATCCGGTACGTACTCCCAATTCTGTTTCACCGCTGATTCCTTTTTTGGAAGGTGTTTTTGTAATAATATTGATAATCCCACCCGTAGCATTACCTCCATAAATTGAACTTGCTCCTGAAAGTACTTCTATTCTTTCAATATTAAAGGGATCAATCGCATCCAGCTGACGGCTTATCGCACGAATACTGTTCAGGGAAACTCCGTCGATCATCACCAGCGCAGAACGCCCTCTCATATTCTGACCGTAATTGGTTCTTCCCTGCGGGCCAATATCCATGGAAGGAATCAGAATAGACAACATTTCTTTGATGGGAACTCCACTTTTAGCCTGTTCCTGAATCTTTTCCTTCTGTACTACCCAAACCGTTCCCGGAACTTCTGAGATTTTTGTGGGTTTTCTTGAGGCTACGATCACCACATCTTCAATACCTTTAGAGGCTATAGAATCTTTAGCTGTCTGGGAAAATAATACTCCCGAGGCTAAAAGACCTATGAATGCATACTGCTTTTTCATTCTTTCTACTCAACGTTTTATAATCTCACAAATATAATTCTTATTTAGAAAGAATAAAAATAACAAAATATGAGATTTTCCCTTATTTTATGATAGCAAACATCTTTTTACAGAAAAGTTTTCAAAATCTGGATGTATATTAAAACCATTAAGAAGGATTTAAGGAGTAAAGTATAATTAAGATCAATCATTCTGATTTCAAGCTTAAAGCGAAGCTCATCTTAATGCTCTAAACATCTTAACACCATCTTAATGTTTCAAAAAGTTTAAAATTTGACATTTTCTTAAAAACGTAAAATCCCGACCCAATGAAGGATCAGGATTTTACTAGTGAAAAACAAGGTATTCTTTATAATGCAGGCCCTGCCGCATCTTTTATTTCTTCTAACAATTTTCTTCTTTCACGAAGTCTTCTTCTTGCGATAACGGATTTACCTCCCAACACTCTTATAAACCTGAAATACTGGAAACGCTTTGCTCCGAAATGATGGGTCGCAACATAAATCAGCACTCCAAATCCGACTAAAATAATATATCCAAATATCTTTTTGGTGGCAATGATGATGGCATTAAGCTGAATCACCTTCATATTCGCAGCTACATTCTGAGGAGTAACGGTCATTCCATCCATATAAACAGCAAGATCACCAATTGCTGTAACCTGAAAACGATACTGAAACCATGAATAGAGTGTTGAAAAAATTCCTACGGCAAGGAAAGTTCTCCAAACCAATACAAGTCCGATGGCTGCCAGCATTTCATCCATTTCAAGTTTATCCAGCGTATAAAACCATACGGAAATAAACAGGGAACACATTCCATAACCTTTCAAAAACATCGGCAGATACCAGTTGTCATAACTGAACTCCAGTACCATCGAAAAATACATGATAATGGCATATCCAATCATTGCTGCAAAACCGGAAAAAATGTACATTTTCAAAGGTTTTTCTTTTTTGAACCAGAAAATGGCAATGATTCCGGCCAGGATAATTCCGGGAATCATCAGCAGACTCAGTCTGGTATTGGTCAATTGATCATACCCCAATACTCCGACTGCAAAGGTATTCTGGATAGAAGCTGTTCCTAGAAACATTCCCAGCCAGAAAAGCATAAACAAACCGTGCTGAACATTATTTTTTGTGAAAATTTTGAATGAAAGGTATGGTCGTTTTAAAGTTAACTGACGGATAGAAAGCAATGCAAAACTCACAAAAGCTGCAATACTTGCATTCATGATATTCTTCGAATTGAACCAATCCTGCTGTCTCCCAAATGAATACACATACGCCGAAAACATAAAAGTGGAGATGAAAAGTAAAATACTTAACCAGTCAATATAATGCAGGGGAACTTTTAGCGCAAAATATTTATCATGCATAAAAATCCAGTGTATTAAAGCTAAAATAAAGCATAAAACAGCTGTAAACAGGTAAAACTGCTGCCAGTTGTACATAAGAGCAAATTCAGCGGCATAATAGGTTGCTACCTGATTCATTACCAGAACGAAGGTATAGAAAGCTCCATAAAACATTCCGCGGTTTCCAATCATCACCATTAATGGCAGGAACAACTCTATGGTGACCATCATTTTCATAAAACCAATCAGCAGAGAAGTAAATATGAAAACCATTGGTTGTAAAGTAGTTCCGTTTATGTAGCTAA
The DNA here is from genome assembly GCF_003663845.1 of Chryseobacterium sp. 7. Lineage (NCBI taxonomy): Bacteria > Pseudomonadati > Bacteroidota > Flavobacteriia > Flavobacteriales > Weeksellaceae > Chryseobacterium > Chryseobacterium sp. 7. Next base: position 1,567,212 of record NZ_RCCA01000001.1, on the reverse strand, counting down.
GCAAACCTAAAAGTACCAGAAGTAAAACCAGCTTATCCCTTACTTTAAACCTCATTTTGATTCTGATAACAACAGGCATACAGGCTCCCATACCAATGGTAGTCGCATAGTTAGCCCACATAAAATATTCTGTCATGGCACCGGTACCGCTTACCAGAGAACTGATATTTCCCGTATACACCCCACCAATTGGCATCACCACAGCAAGCAGCAATACAATCAGCAGAAGCTGTACGGGTTTTGGTACCCAATCGCTATATAATCCTTTGTTGTACATGTTTTTTAGGTAATAGATATCAGATGGCAGACTTTCAACATTCAGCCTTAGCTTTTCATACGCATAATGTCTGGAATCTGATATCTTCCGTCTTTTAGTCTTTATTAATATTCACGTTCATATTCATTCCCGCACTCAGCTTATCCAGATCTTCTTTTTTGTTGGAAGCTGTAAATTCTATTCTTACAGGAATTCTCTGCTGTACTTTAATGAAGTTACCAGTAGAGTTATCAGTAGGTACGCTTGAATATCTTGATCCGGTAGCTGCAGAAACTGCTGTTACTACTCCTTCAAATTTTTGACCTCCTAATGCATCGGCTGTCATGAAAATTTTCTCACCTACTTTAATATTCGGCATTTGGCTTTCCAGGAAGTTGGCTGTTACCCATTTCTGACCGTTCAGAACGATGGTTGCCACTTGCTGCCCCGGCTGAATTAATTGTCCTTCTGAAATGGTTCTTCTCCCCATTACTCCATCATAAGGCGCCGTAATAACGGTATATGAAAGATTTATTTTCGCCATATCCAGAGCAGATTTCGTTCTTTTAATTTCAGCATCATTAATTCCCAGTCTGCTTTTCACTTCAGTAGTGGAAAGATTGGCGGATTGTTTTTGATTCACCAGGGTTTCATATGCTGCCTTTTGAGCATCATATTCCGTCTTCACCTGATCGTATTGCTGTCTTGTAACGGCTTCGGCTGATAAAAGATTTTTGTATCGGTTTAAATTCTGTTCAGCATTCCATAATCTGGCTTTTGCTCCTGCGATATTAGACTGCATAACGTTGATATTATTGGAAACCGTGTTCACAGAAGAACTTGTTGCCGTTCTTTGTGCCATCGCATTCTGATAAGCTGCTTCTGCCTGTCCCAATTGGGTAAGAATTTCACGTTCGTCAAGGATTACCAAAGTATCTCCTTTCTTCACACGTTGATGTTCTATGAACTTAATTTCTTTGATATATGCTGAAACCCGTGTATTGATAGGATTGATAAATTCCTCTACCTGCGCTGCTTCCGTATAGGTTTTGCTTCCGATATGGAAATATTCGCGGATTAACCAAAACAATCCGAATCCAATCACCAGAAAAACGATGATATTAGAAATGATGGCTCTGATTTTATTGGTTTTATTTTTCTTTTTCTTATTTTCTGCAGCAGATGTTGCCGGAGTTGGTGTCGTATTTTGAGTAGTTTGTTCCTTGTTTTCCATTGTGTTGATTGTCAGTTTTAAAAATTAAAGTGTTCCTGTAGATTTCAAAAGGTTGTAATACTGATACAAAACATTGATTTCAGCATTGGCATAATCCAGCTCTGACTGCAGTTTCTGGTTCTGTGCATCAATCATTTCTGCCTGTACAGCTAATTGGTTCAGATATTTGGCTTCTGTAATCTTATAGTTTTCTTCCGCCAGTCTTTTAGAATCATTCAGAATATCAGCCTGTTGAATCGCTTCCTGATATTTTGTATAGGCAGCATTCACTCCCATATCTACATTCTGCTGTACCAGAGTCTTTGCATCATTCGCCTGATTCTTTTGCAGCTCACCCAGTTTCACTTTTTCCTTCGTTTTATAAAGAGTATCTATATTGTAGCTCAAAGAAACTCCTGTCTGCCAACCTCCTGAGTACATATCCAAAACAGGATTTCTTGTCGTGATAGGTCTTTGCAGTGTATACCCTCCAAATCCAGCCAGCGTAGGTGCATTATCTGTTTTTATGATTTCAATATTCTTATCTGCAACCGCAATATTTTTTTGAGCTGATTTCAGCAGTGGATTGTTATCATGGGCAAGATCCGTATAGTAATCCATGCCTATTCCAGATTCTTTATTCTCTAAACTTTCTGTGGGAACAATCTCCGTGTCTGAAGATAAACCTAAAACAATATTCAGGTTATAATTAAGGATTTTTTTATTGTTGGTAAGAGTAACAATTCCCTGATCCAGATTTTTAATGGCCAGTTCTCCCCGAATCACTTCATTCCGGGTCACCATTCCCTGCTGATAGAACTTCTGAATGTTTTTAAGACGTTCCTGAGCCAGTTTTTTGTTATTCTGAAACACCTCTTCCTGGTTGATGATTTTATAGACATCCAGATAATTGGAAATCACTAAAAATTTTACATCCTGTTTATTTTTCTCTAAATCCAGCTCGGAAAGCTGTTCACGAAGCCCCGCCATTTCAATAGATTTATTTACCAGTCCTCCTTTAAAGATAAGCTGTGTTGCCTGTACCGCATATGAACTTCCGTAGTGTGGCATCGGAACATTTGTAGAATTCGAAAAGTCTTTGTCGATAGCAACTGCATCTCCTAAATAGAATTGGCTGGTAGAAGCTGTGATGACAGGAAGCTTCTGAAGCTTAACAACATTCGTATTTTGTTTTGCAATATCAATATTCTGTGCAGAAACTTTAAGCTGCTGGTGATTTCGAACAGCAAGCTCCGCCACCTCACCTGCGGTCATCTGTTTGATCTGTTGGGAAAAAAACAGCGCAGGAAAAGCTGCTATCAGTACAGATAGTGCTGTTTTTATTTTCTTTGTCATTTTACCTTGTTTTACAGATGCAAAGTTAGGTCAACAACAAAATCAATCAAATGTTTGATTTTTGGAAAAAGATGTTCAAATGTAAGATTTCAATTTTCAAACTGATGTCTGTACTGTGTGGGACTTACTTCCAGATGTTTCTTGAAAAAGTGAGAAAACGAGTATTGATCACTGAATCCGAGAATAGAAGAAACCTCTGAAACCGGTTTATTGGAAGAGTTTAAGAGTACTTTTGCTTCATTGATCACAATTAAAGCAATAATCTGGCTTGCAGACTTGCCTGTAATGCTCTTCACAACAGAAGAAAGATGTCTGGTTGTAATGGATTGCCGTTCGGCATAAAACTCGACAGTTCTTTCCGTAAGATGATGTTCTGCAATATCAGTAAGAAATACAAAAACGATTTCTTCCTGCCTGGACATCTGATTCATAGAGCTGTTATCTTCCTTGGAAATAATTCCCGCCATCTGATAACAGAAAACAGAGAAAAGATGCTCTACCATTTCTTTTTTATAAAGCATTTCGGTCTCAGAATCCAAGATATACTTCAGGAAGTTGACGCTTTTCCAGACGACTTCCATTTCATCTTCAGGAAAAGGAACTCCTTTATTCATCTGCTGTCTGAAATAGCGATATGTAATCAGGCGGTTAAATTTCAATGATAAAGCAGAGATAAATTCTCTTTTATAAGAAACCATCCTCGACTGAAAATCATCTGTCACAGAAACTACTTCATAAATGGTTTGCGGATCGGTTACCATAAACATATTGGCAGAAACTTCCAGATCACTGAAGTGCTGGCGAAGCTTTATAGTTCCAGATTTAATGAAGATAAAAGCAGGATTATCAGGACGGAAAGGCTTATCGACAGCAATTCTCTCGAAAATATTTCGTTCCGTAAAAATATCGACTCCAAATTTTTCCAGGGCAGACATAAGACAAATGTAAGCAATCTTACCAGTGATTACAAAATTTTATTATTTTAGCATTAATCCAATTTTCCTTCAGTATGAGAAAGGTTGATCTCTTATTTGCAGAATACAGTAAAAGTCATAGAAATGCGACCAACAAGTTCATTCACTGGATTTGTGTGCCTTTAATTTTCTGGACAATTCTCGGTTTTACTTCCTTGATTCCTTCCCCGCATTTCTGCGCATCTTATTTCGCATGTGCCAGTATCATAAGCATTGTGGTGATTATTCTGATCACATTGTTCTATCTAAGACTGTCTTTTCTGATCGCTATCATGATGATTGTGATCATGCTTATTATGGAACATTTCATCTACCTTACCAATATCAGTATGGGAAGACAATCATGGATGGTTTATCTTTCCGTATTCATCATTACCTGGATTTTTCAGTTTATAGGGCATAAAATTGAAGGAAAAAAGCCGACTTTCCTTAAAGATCTTCAGTTTCTCCTCATTGGACCAATCTGGCTTTTAGGCTTTATTCTGAAAAAAGCAGGAATCAAGTATTAATCTTCTAACGCATATACTGCAAAACTTGCCAGCCAGTGGTCTCCGCCGTAATTACCCTGAAAAAGCAGCGGCAATCCATTATTCAGAAATACATCTGCTGTTTTTCTAAAGTCTTTTTTCAATGGATGACCGGCAGGAAGTGCGTTGGAAATTCCTTTCATACACCATGCTTTAGAAAAAGATAATCCTACAAGGTGAACAGTCTGATAATCGCTCAGATCACTTACGACAGGGATTTTTTCAACATTTTCCAAGCTTCTCTTTTCATAGAAAGTATTCAGCCACTGTACAAATTCTTTTTGAGGAAGAACTCTGCGCATCAGATCTGCAATTTCCAGACTTGGCGAAAAGAAATCGGAGCCGTCCGGTTCCAGATAAGCAGGCGTTTTCTGATCTTTTAAGAAAAAGTATTTTGCCTTTTCCATCAGCTGGTTTTCAAACTCTTTATCCTTATTGGCTCTTGCCCAATCTATAGCAAAAGCCATAGCAAATGCAGTATTAGCATGAACTCCAGTTCTGTTGGGATATGTTTGTTTTGGAAGATAAGTTTTCCAGGATTTCAGAATTTGATCTGTAAGAGGTTTCAGATTTTGATGCCATATTTTAGCTTTTGGGTGATCCCAATTCGTGAGTTCTTCATCCAGCTTTAAGATCCAGGCCCAGCCGTAGGTTCTTTCAAAAGTTCCCGTTAGCTCATATTTTGTAAAATAATCTGCTTCTGTCTGCAGTTTTTCTTTTTGAAATGATTCATCCAGAATTTTTTCAATCTCTTTAGCATTAGACAGATTAGGTTTTGTTTTCAAAAGTCTAGTCAGCATCCAGTGTCCGTGAACAGAACTATGCCAGTCAAAACATCCATAAAAACTAGGGTGAAGATCTTTGGGAGTCAAAGGAACTTCGCCGGCATTATTAATGATATGGGCTGTTTTATTAGGATATTCCTGGTTGATACAGTGAAGAGGTTTATCAGATAATTTCATGGCCATTTCGTCTGTAAGTTTCGGAGCTTCCTGGGCGTACATCAGAAATGGAGAAAACACAAATGCTAAAAGACTTTTTTTCATGAATTAAAAATAGAAATAATTTCCCAGTCTCGGCAGTTTTCAAGGTAGGTTTTACAGCTATTTCTTTTATTGATTGGGTTATTTTAAACATTTTCATATTTTAAAATAGTAATCAATTTTACAAATGCTCATTTTTGAGCACACTTTTTGATCATAACCATAAAAAACTAATTTACCCATGAAAAAAATTATTTTCCTATTATCAGGTCTTATCCTGATCAATTGCAGCAAATCAAATGGTGAGAAACAGGAACTGAAAGCAGACCTGATGGAAGTTATAAGCGAGGATAAAGCACCTTCTTCTGCAGCAGCACCCTTACCTCCACCAGCTTTTGTTTCCGAAAAACCGGCTTCTGATGAGAACGGAACCAACAAAGATGTTTACACCCCAAAGAAAACTGATACGATCTCCAAAAAAATCATCAAAAACGGAGATATGAAGATTCAGGTGGGTGATATTAAAAAGACACAGAACCAGGTGAATGAGATCATCAAAAAAAACAATGCTTATATCCAGAAAGAAGAGTTTCAAAATACGGATATGGATGATAATCTTACTCTGATTATTCGGGTGCCTCATAAAAATTTTGATGCATTAATCAATTCCTTTTCAAATGGTGTAGGAACTGTTTTGTCTAAAAACATTTCCTCTAATGACGTCACAGAAGAATATACTGACATCGCCATAAAACTGGCTAACAAAAAGATATATCTTGAAAAATACCGTGACATGCTTAAAAGTGCAGCGACCACGAAAGATATGCTGGAAATTCAGGAAAATATCCGTGAGCTGGAAGATGAGATAGATGTGGCTGAAGGCAGACTTCGTTTTATTGATGATAGGGTAAATTACAGTACTCTGAATTTAAACTTATACAAAGAGAAAGTAAGAAGCTCAACCACTTCAAAAATTGGTTTTGGAAGCCGTTTTATGGATTCTCTGACGGAGGGCTGGAACAGTTTTGTAGGCTTCCTGCTGGGAATGGTTTCATTATGGCCTTTCTTTTTGCTTATTCCCGTTATTATTGTTCTGTGGAGAAAATGGAGATCAAAGAAGAAAAATCAGAATTAATTTATTAAAAATCCGGGCATCTTCGATGCCCGGATTTCTACTGCATTATCAACAATTTATCCTGTTTCCAGTACTTGTTTAAAATCAATAACAATGCAATAGTCTTGTTAACAGCTGTTAAATATTTTCGAAAATTTACTTTCTGATGGTTTTGGTCATACTGCTTCCGTCTTTATAAAGAATCTTTACAAAATAGATTCCGGGCTGAAGTCGGCTGACATTCATACTGTTCTGCCCCGGATTCATAAATGTCATGATCTGAAGTCCGTGAGGCGTAACGACATCTACTCTGCTTATTTTACCGTAATAACTTTCTGGTGCTAAATTGATCAAATGCTCAGATACGATGATTGAAAGATCATTCTCTTTGTTAGTAAGAGACGATACTTTACAACTTTGTCCTTCATTGCAGTCGCTTACCACTTTCCAAACGGCATTACTTTCCGGTGCCTCTCCCGGATTTGCATACCATTTGTTTTCCCAGATCTTGCAAGCATGGAATACTTTTGTTCCTGCTGTTGGATAAGTTTTTGTTGGGCTATATTCCTGCGCGCCGCAGTAAGTAACCGGACCACTTGATTCACAACCAGGTCCTTCAGTGCATACACTTACTTCTTCCCATACCATATTGGTTCCCGGTATTTCTCCAGGGTTTGCATACCATTTGTTTTTCCAGATTTTGCAAGAGTAAAAAACTTTCACTCCGGCTGTAGGATATGCATTAGCAGCATTATATTGTTCTGCTCCGCAATAGGATTGTCCATTGCCTGGAGTAACTTTCTTAGTTCTAACTTTTAATTCATTGCTGGCATCAGAGAACTGATCGTTCATGGCAACAGATTTTACTGTATAACGATATTCTGTGTCCTGTGCTAAACCTGTTCGTAAGAAACTTGTTTGTACAGTTTCTCCTACCTTGATTCCATTTTCAAAAATCTGGTAATTTTTAATTCCCTGCGAATGGGTAGAAGCCATCCACATAAGTGAAACTGAGTTTTCAGTAACCGCCATTGAATGGAGGTTGGATGGTGCCGTAGGTTTTTCAAGTGTCCCCTCACTGTTTGTTTTTACATTGAGTGGCGTACTTTTCCCTGAAGTAAGCCCTGAAGAACCTTTCGCCTGCACTTCATATGTATAAACTGTGTTAGCAGTTAAACCATTATCTTCAAATGAAACCCCGTTCACCTGCTGAATATTCTGTCCATTACGGAAAACGTTATAGGATACTGCATCAGATTGCGGGTTCCAGCTTATTTTAGCAGAAGAACTTGTTACTCCTACTTGCGTTAATCCTGTAGGAATGGCAGGTGCAGAAACTCCTGTTCCGGAGGTTACATTAACGTCAATTACATTATAAAATGCATTAGTGGTATCTGCTACATCCCAAACTGCTAAAATAATGTGGTAACCAGTGCGGTTAGCAGGAACAGTAATCTGATGAGAAACATTATCCTGTGGTGGTGTCCCGTTATGTGTAATTGTACCAATAAGCTCAAGATCCTGGCGGGAAAGAGGTTGATTAGGATTCCAGCCCTGCTTGGTCATGTAATAATGCCATTTTGCAGTTGCATGATACGCCGAGTATTTCCAGATAAAGGCATTCACACCCGTAGAGATATTTGTTTTCTTCCACCTGTCGGCAGTCTGGAGATCCAGTGTAGTGTCTCCCCCTATGCTTCCATTAGCGGAGGCAATCTTTCCGTCTGCGGGACCTGCTGCAGGAAACCCTTTTGGTGCTTCCAGAGAGCCTGGTTCATTAATTACAGAACCATATTTTCCAAACGCCACAGAATAGCCAAGTGCAGCCTTATCCAGACTTCCCTGATATCCTCGTGAAGCCGGGCTTATTACATACCCGTGTGCGGACAGATGGATCAAAGAAGGTACCAGCATCGCCAACATCAGCAATACCGGAAAAAAAATTTTACGTGTCTTCATATTTAAATATTTGGTGTTGATTGTATCGGATTTATTTTTATATAGCTAATTTTTCAAACCCTTCTACTCTAAATAACTAAAGAAATACAAAAAGTATTAGCTTACATTCATTAAATAATTTGAATTATAAAATTTTCAATAAGAATCAAATTAATAAAAAACAATTAGTTAATATTTCAAATTAAAACATAAAATAACAATTCATAACATATTATTGTTAACATATACTTACAACATGTTAAAGCATAAAAATAGTAAAAATTAACTAAATTAATCACATATTATTGAAATAAATTTTATCTGAATCAATATTAAATAGAGCAAAGAGAGAAAAATAAAGATGTAATGCATTGTTAGCTACGTGATTGCTAATAAATTACCAAAACTATTTTAAATCAAAAAAAGAAAGGCTGAGAGAATTAAATATTCTCTCAGCCTGTAAATTTTAAAGATTCTTAAGATTATAATATTTAATCAAAAAGAATAAAGCTTATTTGCCAAGGACAAACACTGCGGGAATTTTATGGAGTTCAGGCTTTTGTTTCTGCCAGTCTTTTATTGTTTTTGTTTTGATAAATTCATGTTCCGGATCATTGATACTGGCCGCAATACAAAGCTTTGTATTGGGTGATAAAAACTTACACAAATCTTCGAAAAGCGGGTTATTTCTGTAAGGAGTTTCCATGAAAATCTGAGAATATCCTGTTTTCTGAACAAGACTTTCAAGATTCATGATCTGTTTCTTCTTCTCTCCTTTATCAATAGGAAGATAGCCATGGAAGGTAAATTCCTGCCCGTTGAATCCGCTGGAAATCAGAGCAAGAATAATGGATGAAGGACCTGAAACCGGGATCACTCTGATATTTTTCTCATGACACCATTTTACAATCAAATTTCCGGGATCTGCAATACATGGTAATCCGGCTTCTGACAGCAATCCGAAATCCTGCCCTTTCAACATCAATTCCTGAGCTTCTTTGATATCTGCATTTTCCGTGTATTTATCCAATAAAAATAACTTCAGATCAGCCTGCTTTTTTTCAGGAGCAAAAAATTTAACGACCTTTCGTGCTGTTTTCTCGTTTTCCACAAAGAAATAATCCGTTTGCATGATATAATCCTTCAAAACAGGTGAAAAGTGGTTGATAGAAGTATTTTCTGATAAGTAAGCAGGGAGTAAAAAAAGCATTGTATTATTTTTTAGTTCTTTCGTTTAGTGTAGGTTGTGGGAAGTATTTTGTCAGATCCATAGAAAAGGTTACGGAAGTGATTTTCCAGGTTCCGTTGATCTTCATTAATGTCCAAATCTCCTTTCCCCAGTTTTCCATTTTACCGTCATACCAAAAGCTGTAATCGAAATTAGCAGAAGCTATTGCTCCATCTTCCACAATTTTAATATTGTCAAATTTTTCTTCAGATTTATCATCTTTAAAACTTTTGATAAAAGCTTTATAATCATCTGCAAAGTAGTAATACGCTTTAGGATTTTTCTCAAGACGTTTGGCCTGTGTTCTGTCTTTATAAATACCGGTCCAGAGCACCGGTTCCTGGAACAATGTAAGATACTTGGCTTCATCCCTGGATTTAATACATCCCATGAAGTCATCCATTACTTTACGGATCTCTGTTTCATCTTTGGTTTGGGCAAAGGAAAAATTAATGCTTAATAAAAGCAGTAAAAACAGCTTTTTCATGATTATTATTTTGATATTTGGTTTCTGATAGCGTCGCATCCTTTATCCAAAAGCTGGAAAACATTTTCAAAATCTTTCATATCACCCCAGTAAGGATCTGGGACTTCAGCATTTTTATGATCTCCCAATACTTCTAAAAACAAAGATACTTTCTGGCGTTCTTCCTCATTTTTAGTTTTAGAAACTACATCTTCCAATACATCAATATCCATACAATAGATTTTATCAAAGGTTTCAAAATCTTTTCTGGTGATGGGTCTTGATCTTTGCTTTGATATATCAATATGATGATTAGCCGCAGTTTTAACAGCTCTTTTATCAGGATGTTCGCCTTCATGCATGGAAATGGTTCCGGCAGAATCTACTGTATAATGATCCGGCAGCTTTGCTTTCATAATTCCTTCTGCCAGTGGGCTTCTGCATATATTTCCCAGACAAACCATTAATATTTTCATATCCTGTTTATTTAAAAAGAGCCTTTTGTTTTGACAAAACTAAATAAAAAATGAAGAATAAAACTATCCTTCATTTTAATTTATTTCAGCTCAACACTATTATTGTTTGATTCTTTCTGTAAGGTCTTTTACGTACTTTTTGATTTCTTTATCAATTTTCGAAACGTCTTTGATAGTATCACAAGCGTACATTACAGTAGAGTGATCTTTTCCTCCCATTTCCTCACCAATTTTAGTAAATGTAGAATTGGTAAATTCTTTGGAGAAGTACATGGCAAGCTGTCTCGGCAATGCAATCTCTCTTTTTCTTGTTTTTGAAAGCAGCTGTTCTTTTTTAATTCCAAAATAATCGCAAACCACTTCCTGAATGTAAGGAATATTGATCACTTTTTTCTGATTAGCTGCAATTCTGTTGATGGTCTCCTTCAATAATTCGAGACTAAGGTCTCTCTTATATACAGTAGAGTAAGCAATCACCGAGTTAATTACCCCGATAAGTTCTCTTACGTTGGTCTTCGTTTCTACAGCAAGGAAGTCAAGCATATCACCCGGAAGAACAATTCCGTCTCTGCTCAGTTTATCTTCAATAATCTGTCTTCTTGTAGATAGATCCGGAGATTTGATTTCAGCAGAAAGTCCCCATTTGAAACGGGAAACAATTCTGTCCTGAATATCCATAATATCCGCAGGGGCTTTATCTGAAGTTAGGATAATCTGTTTTCCGTTCTGATGCAGGTGATCAAAAATATGGAAGAAGCTGTCCTGTGTAGCAGATTTTCCTGAAAGAAACTGAATATCATCAATAATCAGTACATCTACCATTTGATAGAAATTCGCAAATTCAGTCTGCTTATGAGCTTTTGCTGCAGAGATAAACTGCTGGATAAACTTTTCGGAAGACAGATAAAGAACTACTTTATCTGGAAACTGATTTTTTACTTCAAGACCTACAGCCTGTCCTAAGTGTGTTTTCCCAACTCCGTAACCTCCATATAAGAATAACGGATTGAAAGCTGTTGCTCCAGGTCTTTTTGCAATGGATCTGGCTACAGTGGCTGCAAATTTATTGCTTTCTCCTTCTACATAACTATCAAATGAATAGTCCGGCTTCAGGTTAGAATCTATATTTACTTTTCTAATTCCAGGAACTACAAACGGGTTTACAATATTAGCAGAGAAACCTTGCGGCATTGTTTCCTGTGTTTTTGGAGTAGGAACGCTTTGTCCCTTGATGTTCATGGTAACCGGCTTTTCTTCGCCTTTTGGTCTGTTTTCCATCACAGAATACCATAATTTCACTCCTTTTCCAATATTTTTCTTCAGGGCAGCAGAAAGTAAGGACAGGTAATTGTCCTCTATATATTCCTTGTAAAAATCGCTCGGTACGATCAACGTAAGGTTATTGGCCACCAATGAAAGCGGCTGAACCTTATCGAATAGCATATCGAAAGATTTTTCAAGTTTTTTAAGGTCAGAATTGTCTTCAGCAGCGTTCAGGTTATCGCGCATAAACTGAAGGCATTTCTGCCATATCATCATTAAATTGTCATCCATTTTTAAGCCCCGATTATTCTTTGTTTGTACTGTGTTTAGAAGGAAGACAAAGGTCTAATTTTTTCTTTTCAAAAAAAATATTGCAGGTATTGATTATTTAAAAATATATTTGTATGTATAATTTAACGCCTAAAATGATACACACAACACACTCAATACGAGTACGTTACGCAGAAACAGATCCCATGAAATATGTATACTACGGTAACTATGCAACCTACTTCGAAGTAGCGAGAGTTGAGCTCTTCAGAAGCATAGGAATTTCATACGATGAAATTGAAAACCAAGGAATTTGGCTCCCTGTTTCAGACTATAAAATCAAATATATCCGCCCGGCTTTGTATGATCAAAAATTAGAAATTCATACTTATGTAAAAAAAATTCCGGGAGTAAGAATTGAATTTGAATATGAAATTTACAATGAAGAGCATACTAAAATAACAGAAGCTTCCACTACTCTTTTCTTTTTGGATGCAAAAACCGGCAAAGTAATCAAGTGTCCGGATTTTCTGATGGAAATGATTGAGAAGAATTGGGAGGAAAGGAAGTAGGAGTCTTGAGTTTGAGAGTGGGAGTGTTTGAGGATTTGAGAGTCTAAAGTTCAAGGTTTAAAGTTAAGAGTTTAACGTTTTGGGTAACAGTAACAAAAACAACCCGCAATTCATACCCCGAAACTTGCAACCAAATAACCAGCACCTCAAAACTCACAACAAAACATTCCCGCAACACCTACTCTATTTATGAATTAATTCGCACCTTTGTACCTTTATTTTAATTATCCCTTATATATTATATTATGAAGATTGCATTTTTGGGACCTCATGCCAGTTTTACTCAGCTTGCCGCTGCGCAGCTTTTTCCTGATGAAGAGTTATTGCCACAAGCCAGTATTCTGGATTGTTTTAAGGCTGTTGAAAACGGAGGAGCAGTAAAGGCAGTAGTGCCTTTGGAAAACTCTATTGAGGGAACAGTTTCTATGACGCTGGATTATTTATACAAAACCCCGTCTATTAAAATTGAAGCAGAAGCCGTAATGCCTATTGCGCATCACCTGATGATTCATCCGGCAAATTCTATTGAGAACATTGAAAGGATATATTCTCATCCGCAGGCGCTGGCACAGAGCTTTCATTTTCTGGACACCCATTATAAAGAGATCCCTAAACAAGACTTCTCCTCTACAGCAGCAGCAGCTAAATTTGTTTCGGAAAATCAGGGCAGCCCTATTGCAGCAGTAGCCAATCAGTTTGCAGCTAATTTATACGGACTAAAGATCATTAACCGCAACATTCAGGATTTTGAACAAAACCATACGCGTTTCATTATCATCTCTAAAGAACAGAACAAATATAAAAATGACAAGCTGGAAATTTTAGGAGAAAAGGCCGGCATGCTGATTACTCTTCCGGAAGATCATCCCGGTGGCCTGCATCAGGTTTTATCTGTTTTTGCATGGAGAAAAATGAACCTTAGTAAAATTGAATCCAGAACACTAAAGACCGGATTGGGTAATTATTTCTTCTTCATCAATGTAGAAGGACCCTGGGAAGATGTTCTGTATGGAAATGCCCTTAAAGAGCTTGAATCTATCAAAGCAAATGTTGATTTTCTTGGAAACTACAAAGAATTTCTACTGGAAAGCTAGGAAAACAGAGGAAAATGATAAAAAAACACTGCCATCAGGCGGTGTTTTTTCGTTTATATCCACTAAAAAACATGAAAATTTCAAAAAAATTCAAGATAAACTATTCGGAGGATAACAACTTCATTTCGATTCATAATAACCCACTATACAGGGAGAATTATTTTTTCTTAAAACCCTTATAAACAGGATATTAATTGAAAAAAGAATATAATAATTCGTAATTAAATTATGAAGTAAAATCAATTAAAATACAAACATATGTTTAAATATATTACATCATATTAATATTAAAAATACAAATATCACAATCATGTGTGTAATTTTTATTGTATATTTGCTAAGCAACTAATTAAAATCTTGATCATGAAAACTAAACTTTACAGCTTAATGCTAGCGTGCGCTGCTATACCGCTGTTTTCTCAAGTCGGTATCAATACAGCAAATCCAACTGCTACTCTAGATGTTAACGGAACATTGAAAGTTAGGGACATTCCTGCAGCCACTGCACTACCCGGATATCAGGTTTTAGCAGTTAACCAAGGAACTACTCAGGTATTCTCAATGGATCCGTCAGTATTGATAGGCGCCTCCAACACGAATACCACTGTTTATGCCGCAAAAAAGACATCAAGCTTAAATCTTATCTCTGTAGGAATTTTTCCGGGAGGATTTCAGCCAGTTAACTTTATAGCTACAGACAGAAGCATAGGTACAGGTACATTATTTACAGATTCTGACGGCTCATACAATATTCCTTCTACAGGTGTTTACGCTGTAGGATACGCATTCCGTTATGGAACAGGATTACAAGCCTCTCTGCTATCCGGCGCTCCCGGTATTGCCATAGCAAGAAACAGAGGTGGGGTAGCTACTATTATTGACAGCCGTACTTTTAGCGGTATCAACCTTGCTTTAGCAATCAATTTAACAATGTCTGACTCAAGCATACATTCATTGTACTCCTTCCAGGCAGGTGATAAGATTTCTTTTGGACTTTTAACTTCCGGGATTGACGTGGGATTATTAGGATCCAGTGTAGCATCTTTCTACATCTACAAAGTATCAAACTAGTAAAAACATATTGTTAGTTATCTATACCGTTAACCCATCGCTAATACTGTGATGGGTTAATTTTTTAAATAGCTTCCCAAACATTTCTTTATATTTGATAAAAACTAATGAAATGAGTGAATTTGTTGCTGTCATCCTTCTTATCATAATTTTCATCATTTTCAATAATCTGAATACTAAAATCAGAAAACTTGAAAAGGAAATTTCGGATCTTAACTATAAAATAAGTAAGACTCCGGTTCCGTCTGAGGTTATTCATAAAAACCCTTCCATAGAAGAAACTATTATTCAGGAACCATTACAACCTCATCAGATTATTATTGAAGATATAAAACGAACAGAAAGAGAAGAACAAATCCCAACACCTGTTCAAAAAGATTGGCTCACTCCTGTTTTTGATTTTTTAAAACAAAATGCATTAACCATAATTGGTATTTTTACTCTTGTTCTTGGAATTGGGTATTTTGTAAAATACGCGATCGATAAAAACTGGATTGGAGAAACAACCAGAGCAGCCATTGGTTTTTGTATTGGAGCCGGAATTATTGTCACCGGACATTTTCTAAGAAAAAATTATACTGCATTTGCCTCTATTATAACCGGAGGTGGAATTGCCGTTTTGTATTTCACAGCTACTATTGCTTTCCGCGAATATCATCTCTTCACACAGAACACTGCGTTTTTTATTACAGCCCTGATAACCGCAGCTTCTATTCTCCTATCCTATTATTACAAGAGTGAAGTCCTGATTATTTTTTCATTAATAGGCGGCTTCGCGGCTCCACTGATGATCAGTACAGGACAAAGCAACTATCTTTTCCTTTTTATATACATTACTCTTTTAAATACAGGAATGCTTACCGCTTCTTTTCTTCAGCACTGGAAGAGTGTGGGATGGACGGCTTATCTTTTTACAACAGCCTATCTTTTTTACTGGACGAATGAGAGTACCGAACTTTTAAGCATTACTTTTTATCTGATCAGCTACGCTATTTTTTACATTTTTGCCCTGCATGATTATTTCAGGAAAAATACACTTTCAACATCTGATATTTTAATACTTGCTTTAGCTAATTTTTCCAGCATTCTTGGACTACTTTATATTTTTGACACATTGGGTTATGAACCGCCTATTATATTTCCTCTTATTTTTGCGACTGTAAATTCCATATTGTTATTAAGAGAATATGGACGAAAAAACTTTGGTGTACCCTATTCCGTGTTTGCAGGATTGGTCACCAGCCTTGTCACAACGGCCATTGCCATTCAGTTTAAAACCCACCTCATCACGAGTATTTGGGCAATAGAGGCTACTCTACTCCTTTTTATCTGGAAAAGAACAGGACACCATATTTTCAAAGTCTTCTTTTATATTCTTTTTCCCATGGTTATGATTGCTCAGATTGTAACCTGGACAGAATATATGGAAACCAACAACTTTAATATTATCTTGAACCCTCCATTTATCACCAGTTCATTTACTATAGCCTCTATTATTGCCAATTTATATTTATTAAGAAATACGAAACATGAATCTGAAGAAAAATCCAATAATTTCTTTGAAGATCTGATTACGGTTGCCAGTTATGGGGTTATTTATATTACGTTTCTTCTTGAAATCACTTACCACATTTCAGATATGCCATGGGAAGCGATTACCAGCATAGGATTACTGTTCACAATTTATTATATTTTCATCTTATTACTTTTCAGAAAACCACTGAATATAAAGACAGATATCCAAACCGCTCTTATTTATCTGCTTTTTATCCTAGCAACTCTTAATTTATCAGGTTCTGTCTCGTCCATTGTTCCGGCAGTTTTAACAAAAAGACTTCATTTAAGTTTTTATTGGCTTCATCTGCTTCAATGGATTCCTTTTATATATACCTGTTTTAGGATTTTTCCTTCTTCTGAATTTCATAAACGTCAGATTTCTTACTGGATCATGTCTTTGGCGCTTATTATCTGTATCAGTTATGAACTTCATCATTCCTATGTTTTAATGGTTTCTAATGACATTCCTCATTCTTATGAAGCCAGCGAGCATTTCAACATTCTTTATCTCCCTATTATATGGACCATTCTTGCCAGTATCTTTATTTATACAGGTTTGAGAAAGGATATTCAGGAATATAATAAAATTGGGTTTGCGCTGATTGGTCTTATGGCATTAAAACTTTACGCTTATGATGTATGGCAAATGGACAATGTTTCAAGAATCAGTGCTTTTATTGCACTTGGAATTATCTTATTATTAAGTTCTTTTGCTTTTCAACGTCTGAAAAACATTATCAGAAATATGGTTGATAAAAAAGATAATGATGAAGAAAGCACAGACCAACAATCAGGATAAAAGTTTTTATTTCTAAATAATATGTAAAACAATGTAAGAATTCATTCACATTTTATAAAAAATAACTATATTTATCACGTTTTTAACAGTTACATATTCTGATTATGAAAAAATTACTCTATTCTTTTTTAATACTGTCTTCTGTGACTCTGTTTGCACAGCAAAAAAATCCTGCTGTAAAGTTTGCAGTTGCTGACAACGCTATTGGAACAGTAGAATTATTCAATGCGAAAAAGAACGTATTGCAGGTTTCTAAAGCCTATAATTCCCCGGCTAGCCTTCCCCAAAGTTTAAAAAAATACAGTTCTGTTTTTACAAAAGGAGTAACTGAATACAAATTCAAAAACGGAGACAATGTACTTGACAGAATGGCGTTATCCAATATGAATGCGCAATACAACATTCCGGCAGATAACCCTGTATTTATTGAAGGCTATGAATTTTCGGATACCAGCACTATGATCTATCCTGAAATTAAGAAAAGAGCAGAAACAAAAGATTATAACGGTAAGAAGACATTGTTTATCTACACTACCGAATAAAATTTGAACCATTAAGATTATATTAAGGTCTTAAGATGATTAAGATACGTTTCGCTTTAACTTAAAATCAGAATGATTAGTCTTAATTATACTTTAATTCTTCAAAATTCTTAATGATTTAAAGATATTTACATCCAATTTTCACCTTTTAACAGCTGAAATAATATAGATTATAAAAAAATTAAATAGATTTAATATAAAAAGGATGTTGTTTTTTCAGCATCCTTTTTTATTTTAATATTTGTTGTTCCACTTTTTCTTAAGTTCCTCGTAAATTTTCTTTTCCGTGGAGTTATTACCTGGCTCATATAATTTCGCATCCCGAATTTCCTCAGGAAGAAAATCCTGTTCTACAAAATTCCCCTCATAAGAATGGGCATATTTATATTCTTTTCCGTAATCCAGGTCTTTCATCAGTTTTGTAGGAGCATTTCTCAAATGAAGAGGCACCGGAAGGTTTCCTGTTTGCTTCACCAAAGCCAAAGCTTCATTAATTGCCATATAAGCGGAATTACTTTTAGGCGAAACTGCAAGATATACTGCTGTTTCACTTAATATAATCCTTGCTTCAGGGTTCCCGATTACATTAATCGCCTGGAAACAATTATTGGCAACCACTAAAGCATTTGGATTGGCCAATCCTACATCTTCAGCAGCCAGAATAAGCATTCTCCTTGCAATAAATTTAATATCTTCTCCCCCGGCAATCATTCTCGCCAGCCAATACACCGCTCCGTTAGGATCTCCGCCACGCATAGATTTGATAAAAGCAGAAATAATATCATAATGCTGTTCTCCATTTTTATCGTAAAGAGCCATCGTTTCCTGAAGAACTTCTAACACATCGGAATTAATGATTTCCGTTGTACCTGAATTTTTATATTGGTTCAAAACCAATTCTACAGAATTGATCAGCTTTCTGGCATCACCACCGGAATATTGAATGAAAGCTTCTTTCTCAAGGATTTTAAAATCGGTTTCTTCATCTTTATTGAATCTTTCGGAAGCAATATCAATGAGTTCCTCCAGCTTTTCATAGCTCAAAGCTTTTAAAATATAAACCTGACTTCTGGAAAGCAGAGCCGAAACCACTTCAAAACTTGGGTTTTCCGTAGTGGCGCCTATCAATACAATCCATCCTTTTTCTACTGCATGCAGCAGTGAATCCTGCTGAGATTTGTTGAATCTGTGAATTTCATCAATAAATAAAATAGGAGATTTCCCTGAAAACAAATTCTGTTTCTTGGCATCATCAATCACATCTCTTACATCTTTCACCCCTGAAGAAACTGCAGAAAGTTTATAAAACTTTCTCCCCGACTGCTCTGAGATAATTTCAGCCAATGTGGTTTTCCCTGTCCCCGGAGGTCCCCAGAGAATCAGGGAATTCAGGGTATTATTTTCGATCATTTTCCGGATCGTTCCTTTGTCGCCGGTAAGGTGTTCCTGCCCCAATACATCGTTCAGTGTTTTGGGTCTCAGTTTTTCGGCTAATGGAATATTTTGATTCAAAGTAATTCTATTTTTAAGATCAATGTTCCGGGTTTTTGATCTCCGAAACTTATAACAAATTTAAACTAATTTTCATTTTTTTACCCTATTTTTGCATTGTTTTGAAACTTACATTCAATAAAATCATTACATTCCCACTGGTAATTTTGATAAAATTTTACCAATGGTTTATTTCGCCCTTACTTCCAAAAAACTGTCGTTACGAACCTACCTGTTCTCATTACATGATTGAGTCACTTCGCGTTCATGGGATCTTTAAAGGGTTTTGGCTGGGATTTAAAAGAATTTTAAGGTGCCACCCATGGGGAGGAAGCGGTTACGATCCTGTACCTCCCAAACATAAATGTCAATAATCAAACTATTAAATCAATAGAAAATGAATACTATTTTTTTCAGAATTTATCTTGTGCTTTTTGCGTTCGCCACGCAGCTTCTTTTTGCACAGGAATACCCTGGAGGTTTATCTGACGGAACTTTAGATGTCAACGGAAATAATGTTCCGGTAAAAATCTATTCTACCACAGAAATGGGAGACCTGAGCGCTTTTCCGGACAGAGCCATCAACAATAATGTAGTAGTGATTCTTAACGGATCCAGCCTTGAACCTGCCTATTATAACTATGCTGTTTCAGCATTATCAAGATTCAAGGATTCCAAATATCAGTTTTTTGATAAAAACTTTAAGCTGATAGATGCTCCTGCTACTTCTGAGAATGTTACCACCTTCAAATATGCAGTAAAATCTGCAAAACCTATTACAGATTCTGATAAAGTAGAACTTGAAACTTCATTCAAAATATGGGATCCTTCCAAAGGGATTCATATTGGGTCTTTTACCCTTCATTTTTATAGTTTGATGTTTGTGTTTGCCTTTGGATTCGGTTATGTTTTAATGACCAGAATCTTTAAAATTGATAATGTAAACCAGAAATACCTGGAACCTCTTTTCACATGGACATTGATTGGAACTATTTTAGGAGCAAGATTAGGACATGTTATTTTCTACCAGCCGGAATTATTCAAAGAAGATTTCTGGAGCGTATTTTTACCCATCAGCACAAAAAATGGTTTTAAATTCACAGGATTTTCAGGGTTAGCAAGCCATGGAGCTACCATCGCTTTGATTTTCACTACATTATATTATTCATTTAAAATCATTAAGAAAAATCCTTTCTGGGTATATGACAGATTAGGGATTGTAGTTGCTTTAGGAGGTGCTTTTGTAAGAATGGGTAACTTTTTCAATTCTGAAATTGTTGGTAAACCAGCTGATCCGAACTCTCCGTTCGCTCTTCTTTTCCCACAGCAAAGCAGTGAATACGGTCTTACTGTACCTCGTTACCCAAGCCAGTTATTCGAAGCGGTAGGATATGTTCTATTATTCATTTTATTATGGATTTTGTATAGAAAAACGGATAAAAAATATCAGCAGGGTTGGTTATTCGGACTGTTCTTTATTATTCTTTGGGCGATCAGATTCTTTGTAGAATTCCTGAAAGAGCCACAGGGAGATGAGTTCATCCAGATTGGCGGACTGAATACAGGTCAGGTTCTTTCCATTCCTTTTATGATTGCAGGAGTTGTTATCATGATTGTTTCTAAGAAATTTAAAATCACTCCGGCAGAAAACGAGAAACCTGAATAAACCGTTTTAGACTAAAAAATAAAAAGGCAAATTTGTAACAATACAGATTTGCCTTTTTTATCTTAGAATTATTGAGTGATTTCGCAGTTTTGCTTTTTAGCTTTATTATAAAATCCTCTCCACTTTTCTGTTCAGTTCTTCAAACACATTCCCAAATTCATTAATAACGTCGGTAGGTAACATCGCTTCTTTTGAGTATCTTTCCGCTGCAAAATCAGCCGCTTTCCCATGAAGCCAAACGCCTAAAATACAGGTTTCTTCCTGAGAATATCCTTGTGCTGAAAGTGAGGTCAAAATCCCGGTAAGGATGTCTCCGCTACCCCCTTTTGCCAGTCCAGAATTCCCTGTTATATTATAAAACATCTTTCCTTGCGGAGTAATGACCTGGGTATGATGATCTTTGAGTATTATATAAATATCCAGTTCTTTTGCCTTTTCCCCTGCCAGCTCAAGCCTTTTAAAAGAATCCTCAGTACTTCCGAAAAGCCTTTCAAACTCTTTCGGATGGGGAGTTATAATGGATTCTTTTGGGATTAATTTCAGGTTATTTGGATCTTTTGAAATAATATTCAGGGCATCAGCATCCAAAATCATTGGTTTCGTATAGTTTTTCAGAAAACTCAGAAAACTTTTTCCTGTATTAGGATGAGTTCCCAAGCCAGGTCCAATGCCAATGGTAAATTCATTATCAATCTCAAAATTGGTAATAAATTCTTCTCCTCCTTTTATAAACATGGCTTCCGGACATGAAGCCTGAAGTATTTCATATCCACATTCCGGTGCCAGCGTAAAGGTTAAGCCAGCCCCGGTTTTTAAGGCAGATTTTGTAGCCAGAACTGCAGCACCTATTTTTCCATAGCTTCCACCTATAATGGCAGCCTTACCAAAACTACCTTTATGTGAAAATTCATTTCTAGGTTTAAAAATAGATTCTATCAGATCATCATCTGTTACAAAATATGCTGTTTCTGTATTTTCTGAATAAGCTTTACTTAAATCTATATCCAAAACTTCTACTTTTCCAGTATATTTTCCGGTTTCAGGATGAAGAAAAGTCCTTTTCCAACATTGAAGAGTCAGAGTGTAATCCGCATTCAGAATAACAGCATCCTGGTCAAATATTTCATCCGCAGACAATCCGGAAGGGATATCAATAGAAATTTTAATGCTTTTTTTAGCATTCAATTGTTCTACAAGCATTTTATATTCTCCATCCAGCGGTCTGGATAATCCGGTTCCGAAAAGAGCATCAATAATGATTGTTTTATCATCAAAATTATAGTGCCCACTCTGATCAAATTTTCTTACGGATATTCCTGACATATCCCGAAGCCTTTTCAAATTTACCGAGGCATCTTCTGAAAATTTTCCTTTAGGATCTCCTACAAAGACATCTACATCAAAACCTTTCAGGTAAAGAATTCTTGCTACTGCCAGCCCATCTCCTCCATTATTTCCTTTACCGCAAAATACCGCCAGCTTTTTATGGTTTTTACAGTGTTCTGAAATCCAGTGTGCCACTGCCATTGAAGCTCTTTCCATTAATTGAATTGACGAAACCGGCTCGTAGGAAATTGTAAACTGATCCCAGCTGCGTATCTGTTTTGCGGTAAAAATTTTCATAGGTACATCAAACTTTTAAGCAAATTACAAAAGATTTTTCATTATGATGCCACGTCAATAACAAAAATAAAGAGACCTCATTAATGAGATAATGTATCTGTAAAAAGCTGAAATATTCATTAAAACAAATTCTAATAATTCGTTCTAAAATTCAATGTTTTGGGAATAAAAAACTATAAAAAGTAGTGTTTTTTACATTTTTAAATTATATTTTTGTGTATATACTAATTAAAAAAATATAAATTATGGGATTTGTAAAAGAATTTAAAGAGTTTGCCTTTAAGGGCAATGTTCTCGATCTGGCTGTCGGTGTGATCATTGGGGCTGCATTTGGTAAAATTGTTTCGTCTTTGGTAGAGGATGTAATTACTCCTCTGATCCTTAACCCGGCTTTGAAAGCTGCCGGTGCAGAAAATATTGCAAAACTTTCATGGAATGGTGTTGCTTATGGAAATTTCATTTCAGCTGTAATCAGTTTCCTATGTATTGCTATGGTTCTTTTCTGGATCATTAAATTCGCCAATAAAGTGAACAAAAAAGAAGCTCCGGCTCCGGCAGGACCTACAGAAGATCAGAAATTACTGATGGAAATCAGAGATTTATTAAAAAGCAAAAATATATAATCTGTACCCTCACTACAGTGTAAAAATAAAAATCACCTCCGCGGAGGTGATTTTCTTGTTTTATATCATTTCAAATTACTGAATCTGTAAGATACTTGAAATCTGCTCTGCCAGAGAAAGCCCGATTCTATCCTGTGCTTCAAGAGTAGAGGCTCCTGTGTGAGGGGTAAGCGAAATTTTAGGGTGGTTAAGAATTTCCTTAGAAGGTGTTGGCTCGTTAATGAAAACATCTAATCCGGCAAATCTTACTTTGCCTGAATTCAAAGCCTGAATTAAAGCCGCTTCATCAATAACTCCACCTCTGGAACAGTTGACAATAGCTACTCCTTCTTTCATCATTTCAAACTCATTCTGACCGATCATATACCCATCTTTCTGTGCCGGAACGTGTAAAGTAATGAAGTCTGAATGTTTCAGCACTTCCTGTAACGGTTCGGTTTCGATATCAACATTGATAAACTGATTGTTGTAAAACTTCACTTTAATGCTTGCTTTTCCTACATTATTATCAGCTGCCACCACTCTCATTCCAAGGCCTAAAGCAATTCTCGCTACTTCCTGACCGATTCTTCCCATACCTACGATACCAATGGTTTTTCCCCTCAATTCAATACCGGCAGCATATGCTTTTTTAAGACCTCCAAATTCAGTATCGCCTACTAAAGGCATTTTTCTGTTGGAATCCTGAAGAAATCTTGCACCGGAAAACAAATGAGCAAAAACAAGTTCAGCCACAGATTCCGAAGAAGCCGAAGGCGTATTGATCACATGAATTCCTTTTTCTCTTGCATAATCTACATCAATATTATCCATACCTACTCCACCTCTTCCAATAATGTCTATGGATGGGCACCGGTCAATAATATCTTTTCTTACCTGTGTAGCACTTCTTACCAACAGAGTGCGAATCTTGTGCTCGTTAATATAATCTACCAAAAATTCCTGTGGAACTTTTGTAGTAATCACCTCAAAGCCTTTTTCTGTCAATGCATCTATTCCAGATTGATCCAGGCCGTCATTTGCTAAAACTTTCATAAAATATCAAGTATATTAAAAAATGAAAGATTTAAAAATTAAAGGAACTGATTCACATTTAATCTTTAAATCTTTGAATTATATTTTTATTCTCCGTCTTCTTTGAATACCTCAATGGTCACTTGTTTTTCAACCAAATCCGTAAATCTTCCTTTATATCTTGTAGCTCTTACCAGGTGGTTATCTATCCAGTGGTAATTTCCTCCTCTTGGTTTTCCGCAAAGCACGCTGTGGTATTTGAAACCATGCTTATCCAGCCAGTCGATAGTAATTTGTTTCAGATTCTCGGTTCTTGAAGTAAAAAAGCAGATCTGGTGCCCTTCATCATACCATTTGTTGATGGTTTCCAGTGCATCAGGATAGGGTTCGCAGGTAACCATTCTTTCCGGTTCTTCGTTGGGAACATCATCAGTAATGGTTCCGTCGATATCTATTAAGTAATTTTTTATTCCATCCTTTAGAATAGGACTAATGTGTTCAATGTATTCTAATTCCATTACTAAATATTAAAAAACAAAGTTAGCGTTTTTCCCATTATGAGGCTATATCAATTTTAGTTTATATTCAAATTTTACTGCAAAAAAATTATTTAAAGAATAATATTAATAATTTACCAGCCATTTTATTGCAAATAGTTAAAATTTTTCGCCTTAATTTCCTTTCGGGTAAATAAATCTTATAAGTGAATTATCAATTTATCTGTAAGCCGCCTGCTCTTCTTCCGTCTCATCGGCCTTATTACAAAAAGCATGATGTTTATCTAAAAATTTCCAAAATACATTTATTACTCTTACATTTGTAGGAATGGAAGAATTTGTCGTTTTAGTAAATCCTGAAGATGAAGTTTTAGGGCTGATGGAGAAACAGCAGGCTCACATCAATGGCTTGCTGCACCGTGCTTTTTCTGTATTTCTGTTCAACAGTAAAGGAGAAATGCTTCTTCAGAAAAGAGCGTCAGGAAAGTACCATTCTCCCAACCAATGGACCAATGCGGTATGCTCACACCCGAGACAAGGGGAAACTTATAAGGAAGGAGCGGTACGAAGGCTGAAGGAAGAACTGGGAATTGAGGCAGAGCTTTCAGAAAAATTCAATTTTATTTACAAAGCAGATGTAGGCGGTGGTCTTTGGGAACACGAGCTGGATCATGTATTTGTAGGAAATCATGAAGCTGATTTCAATTTGAATAAAGATGAAGTGGAAGAAGTACGGTTCATTACTCCGGAAGATCTGGATAAAGAAATTGCTGAAACTCCTGAAAACTTTACAGAATGGTTCAAAATCATCCTGGAAGAATATAAACACCATTTTTAATGATGAAGAAAATCTTGTTTTTTTCTGCTCTTATAACGGGAAGCCTGTTCTTTGCCCAAAAAGCAAAAGTATATGAAAGCCCCAATTACACTATTAATGTTCCCGAAGGCTGGAAATCTACCAACGACAGTGAAATTGTAAATATTTTTCCAACAAGTGAAATAGGAGCAATCACTATTTCCGAGTACCACGGGCTGGAACTTCCGAAGGAACAAATGAAAAAATTTGTTCTGGATCTTAATAAATCTACCGATCCGGAAAATAAAGTAAAAGAAAGCAGAAGCAAAAAAGGGTATACAGAATATTTCTACGAATATTTTGATGAAAAAGGAAAGCTGTATTGGATTACCAAAGCTTTCCAAAAAGATAAAGATCTGTATCTGATTACCATCAACTGCGGTCAGAAATTCTGGAACGGAAATTATATGACCCAATTCAATGAGACTTTTAACAGTTTTAAAATAAAGAAATAAAAATTAAATATGAAGAAAACAGCCTTGTACGACAAACATGTTTCTTTGGGAGCGAAGATCGTACCTTTCGCAGGTTTTGAAATGCCTGTTCAATATTCAGGGGTTACAGAAGAGCATTTTGCCGTAAGAGAAAAAGCAGGATTATTTGATGTTTCACACATGGGACAGTTTTTCATCGAAGGACCAGGTTCAAAAGATCTTTTACAGTTTGTAACTACGAATAATGTAGATGCACTTGAAAACGGAAAAGCTCAGTATTCTTGCCTTCCAAACGAAAATGGAGGAATTGTAGATGACCTTATCGTTTATAAAATGGAAGATCACAAATATTTCGTAGTGGTAAACGCTTCTAACATCGACAAAGACTGGAATCATATTTCAAAATACAATACTTTCGGGGCTAAAATGACCAATGCTTCTGACGAAATGTCTTTATTGGCAGTTCAGGGGCCAAAAGCTACTGAAATTCTTCAAAAACTTACGGAAGTAAACCTTTCCGAAATTCCTTACTACCATTTCACTGTAGGAAGTGTTGCAGGAGAAAATGATGTAATCATTTCAAACACAGGATACACAGGAAGCGGAGGTTTTGAGATCTATTTCAACAACGGAAGTGCTGAAAAACTTTGGGATGCTGTAATGGAAGCGGGTAAAGAAGAAGGAATTATTCCTTGCGGTTTGGCTGCCAGGGATACTTTAAGATTAGAAAAAGGATTCTGCCTTTACGGAAATGATATTGATGATACTACTTCTCCTATTGAAGCTGGCTTAGGATGGATTACTAAATTTGACAAGGACTTCGTTTCTAAAGATGTTTTCGCAAAACAGAAAGAAGAAGGAGTTGGCAGAAAATTAGTTGGTTTCGAATTGACAGACAAAGGAGTTCCAAGACATGATTACCCTGTAGTAGATGCTGAAGGAAATGTGATTGGAAAAGTAACTTCCGGAACACAGTCTCCAATGAAGAAAGTAGGTTTAGGTCTTGCTTATGTAGACAAACCTCACTTCAAATTAGGATCTGAGATCTTTATTCAGGTAAGAAACAAGAACATTCCTGCAAAAGTGGTGAAGGCTCCTTTTGTATAATCTGTTCAAAAGATATAAGAAATAATAAAATCAGCCCCGCAAAAAATTGCGGGGCTGATTTTATAAAATTTTTCAGTCTGAAATATATTTTACCTGAGAAGCTCCATTTTCAAGATTTAAATTCAGCCTTTCAATGAAAAAGCGGACATCTTTTATAAAGCTGTCTTTCAAATATCCTTCTTCTACATCGTGCCCCCAGCTGATTCTTTTATAAAATTCAGGGTTTTCTGCTAGCGCATATTCCAGTTCAATCAGTTTTATTCGTAAAGGTTCTATACTTGTAAAACCTTCATATTCTTCGGTGTAATCCCAGAAATACAACAAAGTAAGATCAACGTTTAAAACTTTTTCAACTTGCCTTAACAGTCGATCTTCATCACCTGCATCCCCATCTCCTGTCATCATTAAGTTTAAGCCATTTCTATGATCAAAATGGTAACGGTCTCTAAGCTCCAAATACTTTTCAAATGGTTCTTTACATCAAAAATGAGATAGATCTCTAATCCAAATCCTATATACGCTATATCACACCAAAGAATTTCTGCAATTCTTCAACGTTCTTCTTATCATTCCCGACGAAAATCTCCTTATCTGTTATAAAAACAGGCCTTTTCAGGAAAGTATAATGATCAAGCAATAATTCTTTAAAATCTTTTTCGGCCAAAGACTTCACATCCAGGCCTCTCAATTTGATCTGAGTGGATTTTTTACTGAACAAAGCTTCGTATGATTTTGTTTTTTTATGCATTTCAGCCAATTCCTCTTTCGTGATCGGCTCTTTTTTAATTTCACGAAGTTCCCAGCCTGTAAGGTCAAATTGAGCTAAAATTTTTCTGCATGTATCACATGTGTTGAGATAAAATACTTTCTTCATTACTGTTTCTAAATCTGTTATTGGTTAAAGTTCCCTTTTATTGAAGGTTTCGTCTTTCAAAAGTAGGATTTAATCTAAAACTTTGGAAATTATTAAATAACTTTATTCAAATTTTATAAAGATGCAGAACAAACCTATTACTTTTCAGTTTATTTCGGAGCCTTCAGATGTTAATTACGGAGGAAATGTACATGGAGGAAGTGTTATGAAATGGATTGACCAGGCCGGTTATGCATGTGCCACCACCTGGAGTGGTAATTATTCTGTCACGGTGTACGTTGGTGGAATCCGTTTTTACGATCCCATCAAAATCGGGGAAGTGGTAAAAGTAGACGCTCAGGTGATCTTTACCGGAATATCCAGCATGCATATCGCCATTAATGTCTTTTCCAGAAACCTGAAACAGCCTAATTTTGAGAAAAAAACCCACTGTATTATTGTTTTTGTTGCGGTAGACGAAAATGGAAAAAAACTGCCTGTACCGAAATGGATCCCAGAAACAGAAGAAGAAAAGCAACAGGAATTATACGCTAAACGCCTGATGGAGCTGAGAACTCAGATTGAGGATGAGATGAAGCCTTTTTTGTAAGAGATGAGATTCAGGTTTCGAGTTTTAGGTTAAATATTTAAAGTTCAAAGTTTAAGGTTTAAGGTTTAAAGTTGTAGTAAAACCAGTAACAATCAGCAACAAAAAAACAACCAGCAACAAAGAATTTATTTTTGAAAAACAGATTCTTCTTTTTATATTTGCATTATCAAAGGAAATGGTGTTCTTCCTTACCCAACCGCTTTACAAAAGCTGATGACGCCTGATTAAAAGATTATTAACAAATAACTAATCAGGATTATTATGTCAAAAAGTCAAAGAACACCAGGTAAAAAATTAATTTTTCACACTCATTTTTTCTTCAGAAAATTTCCGGCTTTACCCTATATTTTAAAATGGCTGTGTATCAGTACCATTATTGGAGGTTTAGTTGGGACAGCTTCTGCTGGTTTTCTTCAATCTCTGGAGTGGGCAACCAATTTCAGGGAAAATCATCTCTGGCTGATTGCATTGCTTCCTGTAGCCGGATTCCTGATAGGGCTTCTTTATTATTACTTCGGGAAAGATGTGGAAGCAGGAAATAACCTGTTGATAGATACGATTCATGAACCCGGGGAAATAATTCCTTTTAAGATGGCTCCTTTTGTATATCTCGGAACCATTGTCACTCATTTTTTCGGAGGTTCAGCAGGTCGTGAAGGAACAGCACTTCAAATGGCAGGAGCTATCGCCGATCAGCTTACAAAACCTTTTAAGCTTGACCGAAACGAAAGAAAAATACTGATTATTGCGGCTATTGCTGCCGGATTTGGCTCGGTTTTCGGAACTCCGCTGGCAGGAGCGGTTTTTGGTCTTGAAGTTTTTCTGATCGGAAGAATTCGATACAATGCTATTTTCCCCGCATTTGCTTCCGCAATTCTGGCAGACTGGGCCACTAATCTCTGGAATGTAAAACATACTCATTATCATATCGATTTTATTCCAAAACTAGAGTTTTTACCAATCATATACAGTATTCTGGCGGGAATAGCATTTGGAATATGTGCGGCCGCCTTCAGTAAAATTATCCATTGGATGGGCTCAGTGTTCAAATCAAAAATTAAATATCCTCCGCTTCGCCCTGTTGTAGGTGGAATTATTATTGCTCTGGCAGTTTTTGCAATGGGGACAACCCGTTACATTGGATTAGGAGTCCCCGTGATTCTAGAATCTTTTGAAAAGCAGCTTCCGCTATATGATTTTGCTTTAAAAATGATTTTCACTATCGTTACCCTTTCAGCCGGATTTAAAGGTGGTGAAGTTACCCCTTTGTTCTTCATTGGAGCCACTTTGGGCAGTGCCTTATCACTTTTTATTCCGTTACCTTTCGGATTATTGGCCGGGATGGGATTTGTAGCTGTATTTGCCGGAGCTACCAATACCCCTTTGGCCTGCATGCTGATGGGAATTGAATTATTCGGAGCTGAATGTGGGGTGTATGTAGCGATTGCCTGTGTTGTCTCTTATCTCCTTTCCGGTCACAACAGTATTTATTCCAAACAGAAAATCGGAGAAGCGAAAAACAGAAGATTTGAAAGCCAGCAGGATAAATCTGTTTCGGATTTTTTATAAGTTGCTGGTTGCAAGTTATTTTAGTTACTAGTTATCCATAACGTTAAACTCTAAACATTAAACTCTCAAACCCTCCCACCCTCAAACTCACCAGCTCCTCTTCTCCACTTCCAACTATAATTCGTAATTTTACCACATGTTCGATTACAGATTAAAAGTTTTCCATACGGTTGCTTCCCGGTTAAGTTTTACAAAGGCTTCAGAAGAGCTTCACATTTCTCAACCTGCTGTTACCAAGCACATTAAAGAGATTGAAAATCAGATAAGCGCTAAATTATTTGACCGTAAAGGAACTTCAATCCAATTGACTCAAAGTGGAAAGATTTTGTTTGAACATGCAGAGAAGATCAGAAATATCTATCGTGATATGGAATTTGAGATCAGTCAGATTAATCAACAGCATAAGGGAAAGCTGATTATCGGAGCAAGTACAACGGTTGCTCAGTATATTTTACCGGAAATTCTGGCTAAATTCAATTCTTATTATAAAGATATTAAGATTGAGCTGCTTACGGGAAATACGGAAACCATCTCTACCCTTTTAAAAGAGGAAAAGATTGACCTGGGCATTATTGAAGGAGAATCACAGTCTTCTTATTTTGAATATAAAACATTTAAGCCGGATGAAATTGTTCTGGCTGCAAAATCAGATCATCCCCTTGCTCATAAAACATTAAATCTAAAAGATCTTTATCAGCTGGATCTGATTTTCAGAGAGCAAGGCTCAGGGACACTGGAATTTATTCAAAACAGGCTTAAAGAAAAGGAAATCAATATCCATGAACTCAATACTGTTATGCAGCTGGGAAGCAGTGAAAGTATTAAAAATTACCTTCTCCATTCAGAATGTATGGCCTTTCTTTCTATCAGCACCATCTTGAACGAACTGAAAAACAATGTCCTTACAGTGATTGACATTAAAAATTTCAGTATTGAAAGAGATTTTCACTTTATCTTACCTAAAGGTGAACAATCCGAACTGATCAAACTTTTTCTGAGGTTTGCAGAGTGACAGGCAATAAGCAATAAGCAATAAGCAATAAGCAATAAGCAATAAGCAATAAGCAATAAGCAATAAGCAAAGATATAACTTTTAGTTATCCAATATAACAAAATACGATTTACTTAGTAATAGTATTTTCCGGAATTTTGATGCAGATTTTAAAAGTTCGCATTATGAAAGATTTCATTCAAAATGAAATGACACGGAAAGTTTTTTTTATTGTATTGGCTATTTTGTGCCTTACTCCATTTATATCTTCACCTATAGCCCTTACTTTGGGATTTGGACTGGCTGTTTTCATAGGAAATCCTTTTGAAAAGCATCTCCATCACTATATTCATTTGTTGCTACAGATTTCAATTGTTGGCCTGGGATTCGGGCTGAAACTGGATGAAGCGCTTCATGCCGGGAAAACAGGTTTGATGTTAACAGTTGTAAGTATTGTTACAGTAATGGTTTTGGGATATTTCTTGGGAAAAGTATTTAAACTGGAAAGGCCTTTGTCTTATCTTCTTTCTGCGGGAACCGCTATTTGTGGCGGGAGTGCCATTGCAGCCGTCTCTCCTATTATTAAGCCCAGTACAAAACAGATTTCTCTTGCATTGGCCATTGTTTTTACATTAAATTCTATTGCTCTGTTTGTTTATCCTGCTATAGGACATCTTCTCAATCTTTCGCAGGAGCAGTTTGGACTTTGGTGTGCGGTAGGAATTCATGATACAAGTTCTGTAGTAGGTGCAGCCAGCAAATATGGAAATGAAGCCTTAAAAATAGCAACTACTGTGAAATTAGCCCGCGCTTTATGGATTATTCCTGTTTCACTGATCACAATGTTTATTTTTAAAAGCAAAGACTCTAAAATAAAGATTCCCTGGTTTATCGGTTATTTTATTGTGGCCATTCTCCTGAATACTTATTTCCCGTTTCCTGACCGTTTCAGTAGTTCTATTACTGTTTTGGCAAAATCCGGACTGAATCTGACTTTATTTTTCATTGGTTCTACGCTTTCTATTCAAACGCTGAAGTCTATTGGATTAAAACCTTTACTTATGGCTGTTATCCTATGGGTAACGATAAGTATTGGCAGTCTTCTTTACATTATTCATTAAAAAGAGCAGAAACCTTTTGAAATCAAAAGGGTTCTGCATATTAAATGTGGAAATGTTTATTTCTAATTGAAATAATTTTCTTTAGATTGCGGCTTCACCACAAGTATATACCTGCGGGCAACCGATATACTGTACACAATACCAAGGTCCTGTTACAGATCCTGAACAGCTGCATCCACAAAGAGACAGATCCGGATTACCGCTTATTCCTCCTGTAATATTTTTCAAGTCTTGTTTTCTCAGTTTTTTAGCATTTTTCATAATGTTGATGTGGTTTAGTTTTGATTAAACAATATAGTTTTAGTTACCCTCCAAAGTTAAACAAATATTAAACACTTGCAACAAAAACCATTGAAAAAATTAATAAATTATTGATTATAACTTAATTATTATATTCAAAATAAGGAATACCAGTATATTATTTATTAAACAATTTAAATTATTCAGTAAATTCAAGATCTCTGTCATGCGTTTCTGAAATGGTAAGTGAAGAATAAAATGCAAGCCCGAATACCACCACTCCAACTATGGCTGCACTTTCCACCACAGGGAAATGACCTTTAAGAGAATCAAAAGCAAAAATCATTACCGGAACAAGCCCTCTTACCATATTGGGAACGGTAGTTGTTGCCGTATTTCTGATATTGGTACCGAACTGTTCTGCAGCCAGTGTCACAAACATAGCCCAATATCCTGTTCCGAAACCAAGCCATACGCAAAACAGATAATATTTTGTTTCTGTATTGGTATTACCAAATAACATTATTGCCACTCCAATCAGGGTAAAAATCAGCATATAAAAAATGGCCATTTTACGTGATTTTAAAGCATGAGAGATAAAACCACTCAGTAAATCACCTACAGAAATCCCTACATAAGCCCACATAATTGCTTTTCCCGGGTTGATCTCTTTAATTCCCATTTCAGGAGCAAACTGATTAGCCAAAACCGCAAGAATTCCGATACAATACCATGTAGGCAATCCTACAGCAATGCATTTTAAATATCTTATCAACCTGTCTTTATTGGTAAAAAAGGATAGAAAATTTCCTTTTGAGACGTTTTTATGTACAATATTCTTATAAATTCCGGATTCGGATACGCTTATTCTTAGCAGCAATAGCAAAATTCCCATAATTCCGCCAATGATGTAGGAAATATTCCACCCTCCGGCCAATTCTACAGTAAGCTGAGCCACTACAGCTCCCATTAATCCGAAACCGGCAACCACTGAGGTTCCGATGGCTCTTAAATTTTTCGGCAGACTTTCAGAAACCAGTGTAATTCCCGCTCCTAGCTCTCCGGCAAGTCCAATCCCCGCAATAAACCTTAACCCTGCATATTGATACACCAAATGCTCTTTAGGAAAGTAAGGAAGAAAGCCACAGGCTATATTGGCTAAAGAATACACTAAAATAGATCCAAAAAGTACAGAAAGTCTTCCTTTTTTATCTCCGAAGATCCCCCAGAAAACACCTCCTATCAGAAGTCCCACCATCTGACAGTTCAGAATAAAGGTTCCGTCTGCATCAGGATTAAGCCCTAATGCCTTTAAACTCGGGATTCTAACGATTCCAAATAAAAGGAGGTCATAGATATCTACAAAATAGCCTAAGGCTGAAATAATAACGGGAATAGAGAAAATGTACTTCAGTTTTGAAGACAGAGACAGTTCTTGCATTTTTAAGTTTTGATAAAAATAAAAAACCTTTCAATTTCTTGAAAGGTTTTTATCAAATATCTTTTTCTGATTATTATCTGGCAATATTCACAGCTCTCGTTTCTCTGATTACTGTTACTTTTACCTGCCCAGGATAAGTCAGTTCATTCTGAATTTTCTCAGAGATGTCGTAAGAAAGCTGAGAAGCTACTTCATCGTTTACTTTTCCGCTCTCTACCATTACTCTCAATTCTCTACCTGCCTGGATAGCATAAGCACTTGATACTCCATCGAAGCTTAATGCTGCAGATTCAAGATCTTTCAATCTCTGGATGTAAGATTCCAATACCTGTCTTCTTGCTCCCGGTCTCGCTCCTGAGATCGCATCGGCTACCTGGATGATCGGAGACAATAAAGACTTCATTTCAATTTCGTCGTGGTGAGCTCCGATAGCATTTACTACTTCAGGGTTTTCACCATATTTCTCAGCCCATTGCATTCCTAATAGGGCGTGTGGAAGTTCTGATTCCTGCTCAGGCACTTTACCAATATCATGTAAAAGACCTGCTCTTTTAGCTAATTTTACGTTTAATCCTAACTCAGCAGCCATGGTTGCAGCAATGTTTGCTACTTCTCTTGAGTGCTGTAGTAAGTTTTGTCCGTAAGAAGAACGGTATTTCATTCTCCCTACGATTTTGATCAGTTCAGGGTGTAATCCGTGGATTCCTAAATCAATGATCGTTCTCTTACCTACTTCAATGATTTCCTCTTCGATCTGTTTTCTTGTTTTTTCTACAACTTCTTCAATTCTCGCCGGGTGAATTCTACCATCGGTTACCAATCTGTGAAGGGACAATCTTGCAATCTCTCTTCTTACAGGGTCAAAACATGAAAGAAGAATAGCTTCCGGAGTATCATCAACAATAATTTCTACACCTGTTACTGCTTCTAAAGCACGGATATTTCTACCTTCTCTACCGATAATTCTACCTTTTACCTCATCAGATTCAATATTGAAAACTGATACTGAGTTTTCGATAGCCTGCTCGGTTCCGATTCTCTGAATGGTTTGAATAACGATTTTTCTCGCTTCGTTTTTGGCATTCATCTGAGCTTCTTCCATGATGCTCTGAACATGTGCCTGCGCTCTTGTTTTAGCTTCAGCTTTCATGGTTTCTACCAATTCTGCTTTAGCTTCATCCGCCGTATAATTAGAGATTTTTTCAAGTATTTCTACTTTCTTAGCGTTCGCTGTATCTAATTCCTGTTGTTTTCTTTCAAGGATTTCAGTTTTCTTAGCATAATCTGCAATCTGCTTGTCTAAATCTTTTTCAAGCTTTCCAGTCTTGCTAAGTTCGTCATTAAGCTTATGCTCTTTGTCTTTCGTTCTCTTTTCAACTTCCTGCATTTTCTTTTCGCGGGACTGGATGTCTGCATCATGCTGAGATTTCAGTTCCAGGAATTTTTCTTTGGCCTGAAGGTTCTTTTCTTTCTTTATGGATTCAGCTTGTACGTTAGCTTTTTCTATAAGGTTTTCGGCGTTTTTCTTAGCATCATCTATGATGAATTTTGCCTTCGTATTCAGAGAGCTTCTGGAGAAGAACATCCCCACAGCAGCCCCAATTACTAAACAAACAACACCTACTATAACTTCTATCATAATTTATATTGAGTTTTAATTGTATTCATATCCTTTTAAAATAAAAAAAGCCCACAATAATCCAGAGATTGAGAGTAAACTCCTAATCAACACGATTTGAACTGATTTCCACTGTCTGTAATCCGGAAATCCGGCACGCCATTCGATGGACATTTGTTCGGTAATTGTTTAGCGTTGAGTTTACCTTTAATGTGTTAGAATTATTGTAGGCAGTACTTTTCAGGAAAAAAAATCTATTTCCCGATTTCATTCAACGACTGGTTAATCTGCATTAACCTTTCGTTGGTAGAATTAATATTTTTTTCGTAGTTCAGAGAAACTACTTCTGCATTGGTTCCCAGTTTCAGGGCACACATTGCCAAAGCATCCTGTTTATCTCTTACATCGAAGTTCTGTTCAAAATCTTTAATCATATTCTCTATCTGCTTCCCTACTTTACGCAAAGTTTCTTCCTCTGCTGCCGGTACGTTCAGCGGATATACTCTTCCTGCAATGTTGACGGTTATTCTCCTTACCTCCATTATAATCCACTGTTTTGAAGCTGAGCAATACAGAAATCAATTTCTTTTACCAATCTGTTGATATGGTTTTTCATTAATCTATTGTGTTCAGGATTTCCTGATATTGCTGAATAAAGTTTTATATTTTTTTGTTCTTCTGCTAATACCTGATTCTTTCTTCTTTCCTCATCATATTTCTTCTTCAACTCTTCATGCTCAATACTTAATTCTTTTAAATTTTCCGTAAGATTTTTATAGTTCTTTTGCAGAGTCGAAATCTTTCTCTCTAATTCTGAAAAATTGTTTTCTAAATCTTGAAGCATTTCAGGTTTGTATATTCTAACTAAAAGCAAAAATAAAAAAATAATAACACTAACAAAATAAAACACTCTATATTTTGATATAACAACAAAAAAGGAGGTGCTAATGCACCTCCCGTTTATTTTTCAATGAAATATTTTTTATTCGAATTTCAGAACAAACATTACGGCTCTTGTCTGTAATGTAGAGATTGCAGATGCCCAGTAAGGCGGTGTAGTAGCATTATCTGCCACTTTCTCATTGTTCATGAAGAATGTTCCTCTTACAGCAGGAGTCAGTTTAAACTTGTTGAAGTAGAACTGGATTCCCATTTCTGCAGACCACGCAAAGTTATGCGTTGTGGATCTGTAGATTCCCTGCATATTATCATCTGTAGAAGTTGCGTTAGACTGAAGGTTCACGACATAGTTTACCCCGGCAGCAACGTAAGGTCTTGAATTGTACCATCTCTGACCGTGAAGTTCCAGAAGCACCGGAATGTCAATCAAAGTAGATTTAATTTCTCTTACTCTATCTTTTTCCTGTAAAGGGATTGGCATAAAAGGAGGATTGGTCAGAGACCCACCTGCATAAATGTCATTGGATTGAGTATTAAAAGTCAACTGTCTTTGTGCAAACTGTAAACCTGGCTCTATTCTTACGTCAAGATAGTCATTCAGTCTCCATTTTGCAATAAGCCCGGCACCAAAACTATAACTTTCCTTAGAGGTAACAAGGTTTTCATTATCATTCATCCCGTATTTCGGATGCAAAACAATGCGGTAATCCAGTCTGTTCCCGTTCAAATAAAACCCCCAGCTGAATTTCTGTTCGTCGAAATCTTCCAACTTATCCATTCTGTTTCGGGTTCTGAATTGCGCGTTTGCAAAAACGGCAACATTTACTGAGGCTAAAACCAGTGCTTTTAATAGAAATTTATTCATAGGTTACTTTGTTGCTTTATAAATTGTGGCTATACCTAAACTTAATTTTTTATATTCAACTTTCTTAAATCCCGTATCTAAAAGAATTTGCTTCATCTTCTCCCCGAAAGGAAAAGCATTTACAGAATCCGGAAGGTATGTATACGCCCTATTATCCTTAGAAACCAATCTGCCAATGGCAGGCAATATATTTTTGAAATAAAACATATAAAATGGCCCCATGAAACCCTCAACCTTTGAAAACTCCAGTATATAAACACTTTTGTTATCTTTAACTACTCTTCTTAACTCTGCTAAACCTTTGGTAAGGTTTTCAAAATTCCTTACTCCAAATGCAACGGAAACAGCATCAAATCTATTGTCCTCGAAAGGTAAATTTTCTGCATCTCCTTTTTGCATGGAAATTTTGCCGTCTAATTTAAGTTTTTTTATTTTAATAACGCCAACATTCAGCATTTGTTGTGATAAATCTAATCCAACTACTTTAGAACCGGTTCCTTTTTCAATAGTAATTGCCAGATCTCCCGTTCCTGTAGCCACATCCAGCACTTCCTGCGGATTATCATTTTTCATCCATCTTACCAGTTTATTTCTCCACAAAACGTCTATTTTCATGGATAAAACATGGTTCAGAAGGTCATACTTCGGTGCTATGTTGTCGAACATGTCCTCTACCTGGCTCTTTTTTGTAGCCTCCGAATTGTAGGGAGTAACTTTGGTGATATCTTTTGTCAAAACTTAAAACTTGTAATATTCTTTGTAATAATTTAGGTAATCCTGCTTTCTGAAGATTTTAGATCTTGATTCCACCTGCTGGATATTTTTGATCACTTGGTCATAATCTTCATCTACATTGTAATAAAAATCTTCTGTGTAAAGCTTATTGAAGTGCCTTGCTCCTCCGTAATAATCTTTTCCGTCAATAACCGTTTTATCAAGTGCTGTCAGCAACGAATCTTTTTTAAGATTATATCCGTAATACTGATCATTTACATAGTAATCCTGGTGCGTAATATTAATCAGACCACGAAGTTTGTTCACTTCAAATGCTGAATCGTAAAGCATTTTTTTGTTCTGATCAAAAACCTGAATAGAGTTTTTCCCTTTATTCAAATCCACATGCACATACTGCCCCGCAGAAATAATTCCTTCAGATCCGTTATTGATCTTAAAATAATACGTATTCGGGGTAGGATTATCTACAACATAATAATTCTTCTTGGCTAAAAAAGGAAGTAGATCCCAAAGGCAACGATAAACGCCACAGCTGCAATAAGTAAGCCTTTTAAGGACGAGTTGTTTTTCATAGATTGTAAAGTACAATTTTTGCAAATTTAATAATATTTTTAATTCTCTGTTATTAATATTAATTATTAACTTTGCATCTTTAAAAAAATCATATAAACGAATGCCGAATACGATCATTATTGGCTCTGGATCTTATATTCCGAACAGAGTTATTGGTAGAGATTACTTCATGAATTCCGAGTTCTACACTGAAGACGGAGTAAAGATTGAAAAGCCTGTGGAAGAGACCATTGCGAAATTTGTAGAAATTACAGAAATCGAAAACAGGAGATTCATTGAGGATGATCTTTCTAATTCTCAAATCGGATATGAAGCTGCAAAAATTGCCCTTGAGGATGCAAAAGTAGATGGCGAAGATTTAGATTATATTATCTATGCAAGCAATTTCGGGGAAGTTACCGAAAACGGATATGCAGATTTTATGCCTACAATGGCTGCGAGAGTAAAGAATAAACTGGGGATCAAAAACAGAAAATGCGTAACATATGATATGGTTTTCGGATGTCCAGGATGGGTAGAAGCTATGATTTTGTCTGATAATTTAATTAAAGCTAAGGTTGCCAAAACAATTCTTGTAGTGGGAGCTGAAACTTTAAGCAGAGTAACAGATCCTTATGACAGAAACAGAATGATCTTTGCTGACGGTGCCGGAGCTGTAGTGGTAAAAGCAACTGACGAAGAAAACGTAGGAATTATTGCTCACAACACCATCTGCGACAACGGACCAGAATTAAACTACCTTGAAAACCAACCATCTATCAATAAAGAAGCAGATCAGAAACGTCTTTATGTAAGAATGTTGGGAAGAAAGATTTATGAATATGCTCTTAAAAATGTACCTGATGCTATCAAGGACACCATTACAGATGCAGGTCTTTCTATTGAAGATATAGATAAAATCTTAATTCATCAGGCTAACGCTAAAATGGATTATGCAATGATTGAGAGACTTCACAAGCTTTATGATGTGAAAGAATACGATCATTCCATCTCTCCTATGACGATCCAGGATCTTGGAAATACTTCCGTCGCAACAATTCCTACGATGTATGATATTATAATTAAAGGAAAAATGGAAGGTCAATCGTTTAAAGATAATGGTAACATTGTGATGACTTCGGTAGGTGCCGGAATGAACATCAATGCTATCGTTTATAGATTTCCTAAAAAGTAATATTTAAACCATTAAAAATATAAAAGCACAGGGAAGTTTATTCTTTGTGCTTTTTTTGATCAGACATGCAAAAGAATTTTTTAATCATCGCCGGAATCTTCCTGTTTTTGGAAGTATACATCTATCAGGCAGTAAGAACGCTTACCGATAATTCCTGGATTAGAATCGGATATTGGGTAATATCATTAACCGCTTACGCCATTTTCGCCTATGAAGTCACCCATTACCAAAGGTCAGACCGAAGCATGGTAAGAGCCCAGATCATGATTTCATTATTTTTGATTTTTATCCTTCCTAAAATTTTCGTGGTTCTGTTTTTATTAATTGATGATCTCATCAGAATGGGAGGTTATCTGATAGGCTTTGCCAAACCCACGGAAAATTTCTTCCCTGAAAGAAGGAAGTTCCTGAGCCTGGCAGGTCTTGGGATGAGCGGAGTTCTCTCAGCGCTTTTCATAGACGGAATTACATTTGGAAAATACAGACATAAAGTAAGAAGAGTCAGAGTGAATTTTGCCAATCTTCCGAAAAGCTTTAAAGGCTACAAAATCATCCAGATTTCTGATGTTCACAGTGGAAGTTTCTCTGATCCGAGCAAATTACAACACGCTATCGAACTGATCAATGAACAAAACCCTGATCTGGTATTATTTACCGGAGACATGGTGAATAACGTTGCGGACGAGTTCAAACCCTTCATTCCTCTATTTTCAAAAATTAAAGCTAAAGACGGCAAATTGGCCGTATTAGGAAATCATGATTACGGAGATTATGTAACCTGGGAATCACCTGCAGCCAAAAAGGAAAACCTTGACACTTTAATCAGTTATGAAAAACAAGCAGGCTTTGATATGCTGAGAAACGAGCACAGAGTCATTGAAAAAAACGGAGAGAAACTCTATATTCTGGGGGTTGAAAACTGGGGATTGAAACCATTTCCTCAATTCGGAAAAATAGATGATGCTTTAAAAGGAGTACCGGAATCTGCCACTAAAATTTTAATGAGCCACGATCCTACCCATTTTGATTATGTGGTAAAAAAACATCCTTCCAACATTCACCTGACCCTTTCGGGACACACCCATGGAATGCAGTTTGGTTTAGATCTTAAAAATGTAAAATGGTCACCAGTACAGTACCGCTACCCGAAATGGGCCGATTTATACGAAAGTGAAGGGAAATTATTATACGTAAACAGAGGTTTTGGTGTATTGGGATATCCTGGAAGAGTGGGTGTATTGCCTGAGATTACCCTTTTTGAATTGAGCTAGTAAAGTTTAAAGTTTAGGGGTTAGAGTTTAATGTTAGGGGTTTAGAAATTGAATATTGTTGATCATGAGAAATAATTCTCTCTAATCCCTTTGACCTAATAGCTGCTACCTAGCACCTTCAACCTAAAAAATATAATCTTTCATGCGGGAAGTAGCCATTTCCCTGTCATTAAGAAAAGTAAGGAGGGCATCTAATTTGTCCTCCATTTTTTTGCCCGAAAATAAGCGTCGGTAAAAAGGAATATCGAAACGGTATTTATTGAAATCTGTAAACTGCCATGTGTTCAGATAAATTAGAACAAACTCTTCATTCTGCAAAGTTTCCAGAACCATATTCTGATAATACTTCATCGGCAGGATCTGAAATACAAAATCATTGTAAGGCAGCTGACTGTACGGGGAGATACTTTCCGGTACAATACTTAGTCCATCCTCTTCCGTGATCACTGTATCCCTTTTAAGTCTTTTGAAAGGAAAAAGGATATTGGCATTATCAATATTCGAGACGTAGTTAAATTCCATCAGTTTCAAAATTTCCTGCGAAACTTTTACATCTTTCTGACGAATTCCCCTGATCTGTTTCTCCAACAGATCCTGAATATTCTTCTTGGCATTTTCAATTTCTTCAGGGTTGGAACCTTTATTATAAAAAGCAATTTCATGCCCTTTGGATGAAATTGCTTTTATTAAATTATGAAGCTTTTCGATTAGAGAAATCTCTACAAAAAAACTTGATTTGACATCATGAATATCTAGAATTCTAAGAATCGCTTTGGTATTATTTTCTGTAATTTTCAGTCGTTCATCA
Source organism: Chryseobacterium sp. 7 (assembly GCF_003663845.1). NCBI lineage: Bacteria > Pseudomonadati > Bacteroidota > Flavobacteriia > Flavobacteriales > Weeksellaceae > Chryseobacterium > Chryseobacterium sp. 7. The sequence goes on along the minus strand of NZ_RCCA01000001.1, from coordinate 1,525,433 downwards.
GCCGTAATTTGAGAGCCATTTTTTACTTCAGCTTCCATACATGTGATGTTAAAAGTCAATAATACCATTTAAATTAAAGTTTATATAAATTCTATAAAATATTAAAAATCAAACGTTAAAAAGAAAATTAATTAAAGTTTTACTTTACATTAATTAATCCTTCCCTAATTTTACTTTTAGATTCTTAATCATGTCCTTTGTCATCTCAGAAATTCCGAAATCATAAGTCAGACCCCAGTCTTTTTTCGCAACAGAATCATCAATGGAAGCTGGCCATGAATCTGCAATTGCCTGTCTGAAATCCGGGTTATAATCAATCGTAAAATCTGGAATTTCTTTCTTGATTTCATCTGACAATTCTTTCGGAGTAAATGACATTCCACCCAAATTATAAGAAGAACGAACCGTTACACTTTCCTTAGGAGCATCCATTAATTTTAAGGTTGCGTTGATGGCATCATCCATATACAACATTGGCATTCCTGTATTCTCGGAAATGAAACTTGTATACTTTCCATCTTCAATGGCTTTGTAGAAAATTTCAACGGCATAATCTGTAGTTCCGCCTCCTGCCGGAGTCTTCCATGAGATCAATCCGGGATATCTGATACTTCTTACATCTACCCCATATTTGTCAAAATAATATTCGCACCACTTCTCCCCTGCCATTTTAGAGATGCCATAAACTGTGGTTGGGTTAAGCACCACATCTTGTCCCACATTATGCTTTGGAATTCCTTTTCCAAATACAGCAATTGAACTTGGCCAGAAGATCTTTTTAAGAAGTCCCTCTTTCGCCATTTCACAAAAATGAAGCAGTGGTTCAAGATTTAGTTTCCACGCAAAAATAGGCTGCTTTTCAGAAGTTCCGGACAAAAGCGAAGCCAGGTGATACACAGTAGTGATGTCGTAATCTTTAATCACCTGTCTTACCAATTGGGTATTGGTAACATCCATTCTTTCATAGTGCCCGGCAGCAGTAATTCCTTCCTGCCATCTGTCTAATCCTGAAGCAACCACGTTTTCAGCGCCGTGAATTTCAACAAGTCTGTTTGTAAGTTCGGTACCAATTTGTCCCAAGGCACCTGTAATCAGTATTCTTTCCGTATAGGATTCCATTTTTCAGATTTTTTTAGAATTCTACAAAAGTAAAAAAAACATGTCAACCATAATAAAAAAGGTGTATTTAAAAACATCACACTGATAAACTACATATAACTTCAATTAGATGATCTCAATAAAAGAAAAAATCAAATGCAATGATCATCAGGCTGTGATTAACTTAAAATTCAATAATTTTGCTTCCAAGAAAAACAATCATATGAAGAAGATTTTAATTGCTTCGATGCTGTTGGCGGCTCAACTTAGCTGGGCCCAATATACAGATATCAATATTATCAAAGAAGTACAGGTGAAGAATAAAGGTGTTGTAGTCTCTGCACACCCATTAGCCAGTGAAGCGGGAGCCAAAATCTTAAAGATGGGCGGAAATGCTTACGACGCTGTTACGGCAACACAATATGCTCTTGCTGTTGTATATCCACAGGCAGGAAATATCGGAGGTGGTGGATTTTTGGTAGGTGTAAAAAGTAATGGAGAAAAATTCACATTAGATTATAGGGAAACTGCTCCTAAAAAAGCCTCCCGAGACATGTACATTGATAAAAAAGGAAAAGCAGACACTGATCTTTCTCAAAACGGAAGACTGGCCGTAGGGGTTCCCGGAAGTGTGGCTGGATTCTTTGCTACGCTGAAATACTGTAAACTTCCTATGGAAAAAATAATCCAGCCTGCGATTGATCTTGCTGAAAAAGGATTTGCCATCACCGACAAGGAAGCAGATATGCTGAACAGCCAAAGGGAAAAATTCCAGAAACATAATAAATCTTCTATTCTCTTTGTAAAAGATACTCCATGGAAAGCAGGGGATCTTCTGGTTCAAAAAGATTTAGCAGAAACACTAAAGCTGATCCAAAAACTAGGTGCTAAAGGTTTCTACGAAGGAAAAACAGCTGATCTTCTGGTCGCTGAAATGAAAAGAGGCAACGGAATTATCACCCTGGAAGACCTTAAAAATTATAAAGTCGCCGAAAGAAAAGCGCTTGAATTTGATTACAAAGGAAATGATGTAGTTACCATGCCTTTGCCGTCAAGCGGAGGTGTTCTTCTTGCCCAGATGCTAAGAATGGCCAGCTTCGAAAATCTTGAAAAATACCAGCAAAACTCTACAAAGGCAGTTCAGATCATGACGGAAGCAGAAAGAAGAGCCTATGCAGACAGAGCAGAATATATGGGCGATCCGGATTTTATTCAGGACAAAACCACTTACCTTATTTCGGATGACTATCTGAAAGGCAGATGGAAAAGCTTCAGTTTTGACAAAGCAACTCCAAGTGCAGAAGTAGGTAAAATTATAGAACAGCCTAAAGAATCTATGCAGACTACTCACATCTCCGTATTGGATAAAGACGGAAACGCCGCTTCTGTAACCACTACTCTTAATGGATATTACGGAAGTAAAGTTCTTGTTTCAGGAGCTGGATTCTTTTTAAATAATGAAATGGATGATTTCTCTATCAAACCGGGTGTACCGAATATGTTCGGAGCTGTAGGTGGAGAAGCTAATTCTATCCAGCCGAATAAAAGAATGCTTTCTTCTATGACTCCAACTATTATTCTTAAAAACGGAAAGCCTTTTATGGTTGTGGGAACGCCGGGGGGAACTACAATCCCGACTTCAGTCTATCAATCCATTGTGAATGTGGTAGATTTTAAATTGAATGCCAATACCTCGGTGAATGCACCGAAATTCCATCATCAGTGGCTGCCGGAAACCATTACTGTGGAAAATAATTTCCCGGAAAGTACCATTTCTGAGCTGAAAAGCAAAAATTATGTGATTGAAAAAACAAAATATATCGGCAAAACAGAAATGATTGTCCTTGACGAAAAAGGAAATATTCATGCTGTGGCAGATGGGCGTGGGGATGATTCTGTAGCGGTGGAATAATTAACTAATTCACCAAAGCTGTTTAAACTTTTATAATTAATTAAATTTTATAAATATAAATGATTGGTTCTACCATAATACTAAGGTAGAACCAATCATTTTTTACCTACGGTCAAATTAAATCATAACTAGCTCAAATCAGATTTTTTATATTTTTCTTTAGCAAGTTCCTTTTGGCGATAGTATTCTAACTTCTCTTCGGGTGTCATTAATTCTAATTTTAATACTCTTATTTCTTTTTTAATATTGGTCAACTCATCTAAGATTTTTCTATTTTCTTTAATGAATTTTTCTAAATCGTCTTTATCTGAAAATCCATCATTATAATTGTAATCTTTCTTAATAATCTCAATTTCATCTTTAATAACCTTCTCTTTCTCTAATAAAATATTTAGTTTATTGTTTAAATCTTCCATGTTATCTCTCTTTTATATTTACTCTTGTTATGGGACTTACATTATCAACAGGACTTACATCAAATTTTACACTTTCTACTTCAAATTTGGTATTACTTCTAAAAAGCACTTCTCTTTCTGCTGGTAATAATGATGCATCTTCTATGTTCTTACCATTTTTTCCTGTAATTTTTATTAATACATTAAGACCAGAATCATCAAACATCATTTCTTCTGCTGCCATATAATCATAAGTAGAAGAAGTAAAGCCTTTCTTTTCAATTGTCTTACCTATTGCATATTCTTTACTCAACATTTCAGGAGACATTTTTTCTAACCTGTAAAAAGTAGATGAACTTGTTTTTGGTAATTTCTTCAAAGCATTATTGAGTAACTCTTTAAATACTTTATATTCTTCTGTTATCGCAATTTCTCCTCTTAAAGCTCTGTTTAAACCAGAATAATATCCTGATGTATAAAGCCTTACTGCCGTTTCCTCTTCCAAAGATAAATATTTTGCCATATACCTTGTGCTGGAAAGCTCAACTAATATTTTCTGAAACGCAGGATTTTCTCCCAAAACCTTTAAATATCTGGAATATCTTAATTTTGAAATTAAAGAAGAAAAATTCCTAAAGGCAATTAATTCAAATTCAGGTAGTAACCCTGCTGTAATATTCTCTAAAATTGTCCATCTGTCATTTTCAATTTGCTTTTCAGTGAAATAATTCGCCACAATTGTAGGTATAAAATAATCTTCCTTTTCATCTGATATTCTCAGCGGAGTAAAGGCTTCATTTATGCCCAATGTTTCAGAACCACTTTCCGAAGGAGCTTGATTCCCATTTTCATAAGAGTGAATGGTAAAACCGACTTCAAATTTCTTCTCTTTTTCCAAAAATCCGCTCCAATACACAAATCTGTTTTCAACAACACCATTTTTCAACGTGTCTTTCATTTCGAGAGAATAGGTTATCGCATTTTGGTAATCAGAATCTTTCCATGCATTAATTCCCACTTTTGTCAATGCAATAATGAAATTTTCAAGATAGTTGGCTTTGAGTTTATTCAAAACTTTTCTTACTACGTTAGGACTGTTATTAACCTGCGTGCTCCACCAAACACCATTTTTTACACCTTTTAACAGATTAATGACTGAAAGATTTTCATTAGTACCAGATGTATCAATAGCTTTTTCAGAAAGAGAAACAAAATCCTTCCAAAGCATTTCATCTGTAAGGACTTCCAAAACAAAATCAGGGATATTTTCATATAAAGCATCTATAATATCAGGGTTGCTTTTAGCGGTTGCAAAAAAATGTTTATAATATCGGATAATATCATTTTTCATTTGCTCAGCTTGTGAATTACCTTTTATAATTCTCAAAAATTCAATAAAGGTTTCTGCACTTCCTGTATAAAGTTTTATTGCTATGTATTCGTCATTCAATTTGAAATCATAGGGAGTTTCAGTTGCATCCGTTTGTGCATCAGAAAACTTCTTATTCTCTCCGTCTTTATAGATAAAGTTAATATTATAGGTCACTTTATAATTGTCAAAATAAATCCCAAAATTATAAGAGTTACTCAGTAAATTTTTTCTGGTATTTAATTTGGCTAAATCAAAAGTCGCCTGAATTTCTGTATCATTCTTTTTATATACAAAGGGTTTGTTATTTTTAATACTACTGAATACAGGAGCATTAAACGAGGAAGAACCTGAATAAACGGTCTTATCTTCCAATAGATACTTTTCTGGCTCAAACAAGAAGTTATTTATCAGTCCTAATTTTTCTTTCAAATCTTTTGCAAGAAGTTCATAATTAATCCCACCCGTGTAAAAACCCTTGGATAAAGCATCATAATCTTCAGTAGTAGGTTTATAAAAAGTACTCTTTTTCTCAAAAGGCGTACTCAACACATATTCATTAGAGATTTCATCAAATGTTTTATTCCTTTTTATGTCTTCAAAAGGGTCTTTATCATTTCCATAAATCCCTTTCCTTAGTTCTCCGAATTGTATGATACGACTTCCTCGAAGCATTCTTTTACTTTCTTCGTCAAAATCATTAAGATCGTCTAAAATATTTTCCATAAAATTGTGTTTTGTTTGTTTTTTTTTTGAAACGCTTCTAAAAACAAATGTAAATGGGAATAGCGACAAAACTTGACGTGTTAAAATTTCCTTCTATACTTTTGCGAGGTTATTGAAAACCTAACGAATGACATTTTTTTCAAATCTTCCCAATTATAGTATCTAGATGAATTTATATTAATTATCTCTACAGGGATTTTTCAATGACTTTTGTCATGTTTTCAGATAAATTTTCTTAATTTTCGGCCTTAAAAAAACAAAACGACTGTTCTTTGAAAGCAAAAAAAATATACAATCAGCTTTACTTCCAGGTGATTATAGCCATTGTTACCGGTATTCTTCTGGGAAAGTTCTACCCTGAATTGGGAGAAAAGATGAAACCTTTGGGAGACGGATTCATCAAATTGGTTAAAATGATAATCGCTCCGGTTATTTTCATCACCCTCACCTTAGGAATCGCCCACATGACCGATTTAAAAAAGGTAGGAAGAATTGCTATCAAAGCAATGATCTATTTCTTTACCTTTTCAACCCTTGCTCTAATCATCGGGTTAATAGTCGGAAATCTCTTACAGCCAGGTCATGGTTTGAATATTGATCCTTCTACCCTTTCCGGTGATGTTTCACAATATCAGGCAAAAGCTCACGAATCAACACTTACGGGCTTCATTATGAATATTATTCCGGAGACTTTATTCAGTCCTTTGGTGGGTGAAAATATCCTTCAGGTTCTTTTAGTGGCTATTTTAATGGGAGTTGCTTTGGTTTTAACAAAAGAAAAAAGCCAGAAAGTTACAGACTTTCTGCAAGATCTGTCTACTCCGGTTTTCAAAATTGTTCATATGCTTATGAAGCTTGCCCCAATTGGAGCTTTCGGAGCTATGGCATTTACGATCGGAAAATATGGACTTCATTCTGTACTGAACCTGATATTTCTGGTAGCAACATTCTATATCACCTCTATTCTTTTTGTGGTTTTGGTGTTGGGAGCCGTAGCATGGTATAATGGATTTAATATTTTTAAACTTCTTTTCTACCTTAAAGAAGAACTTCTTCTCGTTTTGGGTACAAGCTCATCAGAATCTGCTTTACCGGGAATCATGGAAAAACTGGAAAAAGCAGGCTGCTCACGAGCCATTGTAGGTCTTGTAGTTCCTACCGGATATTCTTTTAATCTCGACGGAACCAATATTTATATGACGCTCGCTTCTCTTTTTATTGCGCAAGCTTTAAACATTCATCTTCCGATTGAAAAGCAACTGATGCTTCTTTTAGTGGCTATGCTAAGTTCAAAAGGGGCTGCAGGAGTTACAGGTGCCGGATTTGTTACATTAGCAGCAACGTTGGCAGTAGTTCCTGAAATTCCGATTGCCGGAATGACTTTGATTCTTGGAATTGACAAATTTATGAGTGAATGCAGAGCTCTTACCAATGTAATCGGGAATTCTGTAGCAACAGTAGTGGTTGCCAACTGGGAAAAACAGCTTGACAAAGAGCAGCTTCAATATTGCCTGGATCATCCGGCTGAAGTGGAAAAAAAGCTGGAAATGTAAATAGGCGGCAGATAGTGGGTTTTAGGTTGCAGGGATTAGGGAGAGAATTCAGGGTTCAGAGTGCAATGTTATGTATAATCCGCAACTCGAACAAACCAGCAACTCAAAACCTTAAACCAAAATATTCAAACTCGCTGGCTGTACTTTTATATGAACAGGTGATTTGATCTTATTGAATTCCCCATCCAGATGCCAGTTTTTGGTATTTACTTTAAATGATATTTCGGAAACCGGAAGATACGTTACGTATTCATCATCTTTCAGCCTTTTGGTAAACATCCTGAAAGCAAACAGTGCAGAATAAGTAAGCGGAAACTTCTTAACCAAAACCATATCCACCAGTCCGTCACTTTTACTTGCTTTTGGTGCAATATAAGCATTGTTCCCAAACTGACGCGTATTAGCGATGTTCATCATCAGATAACGGCCGTTATACTGTTGGTATTCTTCATCAAAAAACTTCACCTTAATAGGTTTATAATTGAAGAAGGTTTTCAGAGAAACCTTGATGTAGTTTTTGAATCCACGACTCGTTTTTTCAAACTCTTTGACTACTTTACCATCAAATCCTGTCCCAGAAACATTGATTGATAGCCTGTCATTCACCGTAAATGTATCAATCTTTCTGGAGTTCTTGACTTTTATTTTTTCTAAAAGTTCGTCCAGATTTTTACTGAATTGTGTTTCATTGGAAAATCCGTTTCCTGAACCCGCCGGAAAAATTGCCAGAATTTTTTCAGTATTAATAAGATTTTTTGCCACGGTGGAAATAGTTCCATCCCCTCCTATAGCGACAAAAATATCCACTTCATCAAAATGATCTTTAATGAACTCATCCGTTCCCAGAATAGATTCTGAAACGTAATATAATGGATTTTCAACCTTATTTTTAAGCTCGTTCAAAAACGGCTGGTAATTCTTTTTGGCTGAAAATGGATTGATAATAAATGCTACTTTTTTCATCAACGCAAAAATAGAAAATGCTTCCTTAAACTGGAAGCATTAATTTACTTAATTTTCATTCTTTCTTTAAATTCTGCATTTAAAGTCCCTTTCAGGTCTTCCCATGAGACAGGAATTGTAATATCTCCTGCTGCAAAAGCTGCAATTTCGTATGGACTGTAATGAAAATACAGGTTTTTATCATCAAAATAGAAGTTATCTGATGCCGGAATTTTCTCTATTAACAACATCTCCGAATTTTTTACTTCGCCGTCCCCATCCATCGTTCCGCTGTTCATTTTATCAATATTTTTCATCAGAATAGCTTCAATATTATTTTCAGGCATTGAAGTAATATCTTTCAATTCTAATTTTTTACTGTTTTTAAGATCAAAAACTCTTTCTGAAAATCCATAATTATCATGAGCACCACCTTCATAGCCACTTCCTGTATATTGTATATGCATATAGCCATTGGTATTAGAAATTAAATTCATGTGTGAGCTTGAATACCAATTTTGGGCATAAGTGACATCTGAAACCCAGTCTTTATTATCATTTTTCACAGAGTTGAAGTAATTATTCTTTTCGCTATCAAGATAAGCCTGAAGTCCGGCTTTAGAGAAGTCTGTAATTTTTTCATTCTGGAAATAGATACTGTCCAGCAGCTTTTTATCTTTTATTGTTGGGAAAACCAGGAGTTTTGAAGTGAAAGAAAGCTTTAATGAATCTGTTATTTTCACAGAATCATTTACTTTCACAGAGTCTACAACAAATTCTTCAGGTGCTTTGTTTTCTATTTTATCTGCAGCTTCTGCTTTTTCACTTTTTTTACAGGCAATCACTGCTAAGAAAGAAGATAATGCTATAACAGCAATCGTATTTTTCATAAGTCTAATTTTTTTTAATTAGTCAATGCAAAAACCATTCAAAAATTGAATGGTTTTGATAAATTCATTTTTTAATGGTAGAAATATCAATGCTTGTAAATCTGAAACTATCTGTTAATTTTTTATTTTTTATAATTTGATGAACAAATTTCTATACTAATAATAAGAGAAAAAGCAACATATACCATCTTCGAGGGAATTAGAATATTTGTATAAGCGCTTTTTCTCATTTGTGTTTTAGAATTTTTGCCTGATTCTAAGGAAAAAATATTATTGGTCTTAATCCATATTTTATAAGTAAAATATACTGACTATTATCTGCTTTATTTCGTTCTATTTGAACATTAATCTAGGCTATAGTTATCAATAGGATAAGGGTAATAAATATTTTTTCATCTGCTTAGTATTTATAAAAAATTACTGCTGCAAATTGACAAAAAAAAGTCTTCATTTCAAAAAAAGAATCTACAACAAATGCACATCACAAAAAACAATAAACTGATTATCAATAAAATATAATTAATTTTCATTTTTTTCCGATTGTATACATTGAACCTCATCTATCACATTATAACATGTAAAAGAATACTGATCGTTGAAAAAATTTTAAAAAATTAAATAAATACACAATTTAAATTGCCGCTTTCTTTTTAAGCAATAAAGATAAGTTTCAGAAAAAAACAAAATAATATTATAATTTTTTCGTAAGGCTAATTTTTAAAATATCATAAAAAACCATTCATTTTCATGAATGGTTAAATAACTAAACTGTTAATAATGAAAATTTATCATTATCAATACACAAGAATAAAATAATGGTAGTACGACACCATTATTTGTTTTGCCAATTCAATATAAAATCCAGTGATTTCTTTGAACATTTTCACAAAAATGAGGCAATTATTTTTATTTATTATATAAATTAAATATCTGAGTTGTTTGTTTGTCCTTTCTTATTTTTTAACCTTGTATTCTCCTAAAAAGGAAAGAGAGCTAGCATTAATTCTATCTTAAATATTTGCCCAATTTTTTTTGCTATTCTTAAATTTTTATGTTACTAAAGAACAGAAGAATTTTTTATGTTTTTTTCAAATTTCAAATAATTATTTTTGCCGAAGCTAAAATTAGTTCCAGCATAGATAAGAGTATGTTATTCTATCATTATTATCTACCCTAGAAGTTGTTCCAGCCTGTACTCTGACAGTATGAGTACCTGCAGTTAGATTAACTGGAGTTACATAGCTATAAGGTACTATAACGTGCAGCCTCTGAGGAGATTGATTTGCAGTAACAACGGTAGCGAGTGTGGATGATGTGACAAAGGTATCAATAAATAACCGCGTTCCTACACCACTAGCAGTGTCAGCCCATGCGCTGGGATAGAGGTCAAGCTTACATTTTGCAGCTGAAGGTAGAGAGAATGTAAACTCGTAGTATCCCTCACCATCAGTAGTAACGTTTCCTACAGCAGGTGCTACAGCATTAGTAGATCCTCCTGCCAGTACAATGTTTGAAGACGCCGTCGTAGCAGTCACAGGCGATTTCCAGGTTGGAGAAGCAGGGGTACCATAATTAAATTCCCAACCAGCTGTCGTCGTATTATAAATAACAGCTCCCGTAGGAGGGGAAGCAAGAGCATTTCTTTGTGCGGTAGTCATCCTGGGTGGGATAAATGTACCAGTAGTACTTACAACATCCAAAACTCCTTGAGGGCTTGTTGTATTGATACCACTTGTGAATAGGCCAATGATGAAATAAGCAGAAAACATCCAAAAATTAGATTTTTTTTCATTTTAAGTATTTTAAAGTTAATTATTGTTCTGAAATTTTGTAATCTAAATCTGATTATATAATAGTATTATCTGAGGAATAATATGATGTCTGCTTTGAAAATTGATTTTGGAACTGTAACGCTTCAGTTATATTTTACTTAAATGTAAAAAGCTTTCATTTTCCTCCCTCAAATAAATTGTTGTGCATTTAAATATTCTATTTGTCTACGCTTCTGTATTTTTGCACCCATTTATAGAGAGTTGTTTTGGGAATCCTATATTCAGTGATCACCTGCGACTTGGTCATTTCACCATTACTTATCTTTTCCAGAATAAATTCTATCATCTCCATAGTATATAGATTTTTGCGGAAAACAGGAAGGGAATTAAGTATTTTTCCCTTTTGCGCAGCTTCTGTGGAAGATGGCGGAGAATACAGGATCAGATGCTGAGAATACAGCCTGAAGAAATCATATTCCAGAAGTTTGCTCCAGCGAAGCAGCACTTCCGTATCTAAAGATTTAGATTTATACATTGCAAAAACATCTGCTTCCGTACACTTCAAAAAATTACAGATACGCTGCATTTCTATCCTGTTTTTATCAACAATATCTTCGATACTTGATCCGATATTCAGATTTTTCAGATTCATAATTTTAGACCGTTTGTATTTAGTTTACTGTGGAACACAGAATATAATAGAATCATTATCAGAGTTATCAATCCAAATTTTATTACTGCTGTTCACTATGCTCAATTTTGATTTAGTTTTCTCTGGCAAAGTGACAAAAACAATAGTATTCTTCAAAAAAAACAGTTACAACAAATTTACAACAACGAATTAAGCAACTGATAATCAAATGGTAATTTTAAAAAACGGAAAATATATTAAATTCAACAACAGTAGTTGTACTTACTTAAAAATCTCCTGACAGCTTCATTGTCTATTAGAAAAAACAATGAAGCCGCCAGGAGATTTTTTATTATACATAATAAAAGCTTTACTCTATATTATAAAAGAGATAAAACAGGTAGTACAGAAAATTTACAACCAGATAATCCGTATCAGATCAGTTGATTAATTTTTTTTATAGATTCATCATCCATTTATTAAGATCTTCGGTAGATGAAATATTTAATTGTTTACGAAGACGACCTTTTTTTATTTCTACACTTCTTATCGTTATATTGGTGTAATGTGCAATTTCTTTAGTAGAAAAGTTAAGTTTTAATAAGGCACAGAATTTTAACTGGCCAGGGGTAAGATTCGGATAAGCAAGATGCATTTTTTGAATAAAATCAGGATATACTTCGCTAAATCTTGTAAGGAAAGAAGAATCATCCTTTTTTGCCAGCTCCACTACTTCTTCAAAGGCATTATTTACTTTTAATTTCAGTTCAGTAAGCTGGTATTCTTTTTCTTCAATTACAATTTCTTTATGCTTTATCTTTTTCCTTTCCTGTTTATAACCTTTATACGACTTATAACCAAAATAAGACACCAACGCTGACATTAAGCAGATAGCAATAATAAGAAGATAAAGCTTGTCTTTTTCATCAATGAAAGTTTTTTCTCTTTCCAATGCTATTTTTTGGACAGATGTCTCTCTCAGTGATTTGTCATTTCTGGACAAACTATCAGTAATTACATCATATTTATTAAGATATTCCATTTCTTTTTCTTTATTACTCAGGCTTTTGTACGACACTTGCATACTTTTATAGGAAGATTGCAGCATATTCACTTCATTTGCTTTTTGAGAAAGAGGAATCAACTTTTCAAGATAAGCAATCGCCTGCTGATATTTTTTTTGTTTCATTGAGGTATAGGTTAAAATATTCAGAGCAATACATTCATTATGAAGATTTCCATCATTTTTAGCCATTTCTAAAGCTTTATTTGAATAATGATATGCGGAATCGTACATTTTTTTTTCTGTGTAAACCCATCCCAAAGTTGTATACGAAAATGCCAAATAACTGCTTCTAACTTTAGTATTTTTAATTTTTGAAAAAATATTTGCTATTTTTTTAGCGTATTCAAAATATTCAGGAACAGTCATAGGATTTGCAGTGCTATAGGCTGACATTTCGATTCTAGTATTATATAAGTTTCCTCTGGCTTCATAAAAATCATCAGAATCAGTTATTTTATCAGAAATAGAAAAGGCTTCAGCAAACATTTTCTTTGCATCTGAATGTAATCCCAAAAGGGAATACAATAGAGCTGATATTCGTAATCCATTAGAAATATACTTATAATCATCTACTTCTGAAGCCTGTTTCTCAGTCTCCTGAGCATAGAAAAGAGCTTTTTGATAATGTCCTAAACCTAAATGAGATATAGAAAGCATATATAAACTTTCTATCATACCTTTGGAATAACCAGCTTTTTGAAATATTTTGTAATTCTTTTCGTTCAGTGGAATAGCGTTATTAGGGGTCTTCACAAAAAAATCCTGGGCATGAGTAAGTAAGCTATCCAATTGTTTCCTGTTGTATTCCTGTGATTTATAAAAGGACAGGCTTAGTATAAAAAAGACAATAAAAAGTATTTTTTTTTTCATAATCAATTCAATATTGAACAATTATTATTACATCATAAACCCATTAATTGTTAATCAAATAAACAATAACAATAAAGTTAATTAATTTGATTAACAATTAATGAGTTTTATCGTAAAATAATCATTAATGTTTAACAAAAAAAGCAAGCAGAAAGGTTTATTTGCTTATAATTATCGAAAAATAGGAATATGAGTCTGTCTGAGAAATGCTGGGAATAGCAGAATGCTAACAGGAAATTATTGTTTGTGTTCATCTGTGTGTCTTAAAATTTGTGCGGTGCAAAATGACAACAAAAAATTATGTTTAGACCAAAAAGCAACTACAACAAATATACAGCACAACATATAAACATATGATTATCAATTAATTTATTGTTTCTACACAAGAAACAATAAGAAAATAAAAATAAAAAAAGACTTCAGAGATGAAGTCTTTTTTACGTTCATTATACCATGTGAAAGGCTACTTTTTAACAAGGCTGATCACCTGATTTTCAAATTTTGAAGCGACTCCCCAAATCTGCTTAAATGCCGGGTAGTATTCTTTAGGATAATCTGCACTGTTAATCTTTGTTGTTGTGGTGACTTCCAGTTTATTTCCTTTTTGTTCTATATAATAACTATATGATATTTCTTTATCTTCTGTAACAATCTTTTTCTCTTTAGGCATTTCTTCAATCACATATCCTTCAGGAATTTCAAGAGTTACTTTTTTAACTTTGGTGGTAGGTGATCCAAAATCAATAGGATATCTTCTAACCTCGGTCTGATCAAACTCATTGGAGTTCTTGCTTAAAAACAACATCGGATTGATAATCATTTTCTTTCCTACTCTATCAATAAGATTGGATGAAGAGAATTTCATACTGCTTTCAAAATCTCCATTTTCCAATACTTTTGAATTAATATCCGTAAAGTCCATGGAAAAATTTTCCTTATACTGTTTTTTATACTTCTCTGCGTTATCATCGTAACTATCTTTCACATACATTGCATACGCACCGGTATCCCTGTCCGAATAAGTACCGGAAATAGTTCCGTCATCATTGATCTTTGCATTAGCGGTAAGGAATGTATTACTGGATTTGGTATTCGTCATCTGAATCTGCAGCGTTTTATCCTTTGTTACCAGGATTCCAAACTGATTCCAGTTCTTAAGAGGAATCTCATCCAGTGAAGACTGTTTGGATGTGGCATCATAAATATGAAGCTGATCATTAAGATTAACGGCTGCCAATACAAAATTCATATTGGAAATATTGGGTGATACAAGATTAATGACTCCATTTTCTACTGTAGAAATAACCAATGGATCTGCTTTAAGACCAGCTTCACGAAGCATCATCACTAAGAAAAGATTGATTTCTGCAGCATTACCGATTTTAGTTTCCAGCAATTTTTTGATGCCATCTTCCGTATAAACACCTTTATCTTTATTCCAGGTAAAAGTTTTTTGAACATAAGAAAAAACAGCATTTGCCTTTTCAAGATCGGTTTTCATTGTCGAAATTTCTGCCGGCATATTTTCTTTAGCCAATTTTGTTCTTTTCAGCTCTTCTCCAAAGTCCTCATTCTGATAGAGTCTTTTCCCAATTTGTTCCCAGGAAGAAGAATACAGTTTAAGCTCTCGAAAATTGGTTGAATTAAGCTCAGCACTGATTTTTGTACGGAAATTTCTATCATTTCTCACAAATTTCTCAGCTTTGAAACCTTTTATATTTTCATAGCCGAATCTATATGTTTTATACTGTGAACCATATAAATTTCTTTCTTCAATCTCTCTGTATTTTGGAGCCATTTCACCTGTATAATTTACATTATAAGCGATATTAAGCGGAGCATCCAATACATATTCGGTATTCAGTGAAGGAGTATCTGACTCTATCAGTACTTCCGGGATTGTGAAAAGAAACGGAGACACAATTTCATACTGATATTCTAAGACGGATCCGTTTTTCACGTTGGGAAAAGCAAACTTCGTAAGGCTTACATATTTATTCTCTTTACTTTTATACTGAGAACTTTTCTCCACTTTTACAGGAACTACATTTCCATTTTCAAGATTGTATGTAAATGCTTTGAATTTACCTAATGTTTCTCTATTAGTACCCACATTATAAATAGGAATCTCAAGATTCAACCAATTCTCAGCTTTATCTTTATCGTAGATTTTAACTCTGTAAAAATATTTTTTGTGAAGATTCCCCGTATAGGCATCTACCATAAAGTAAGCCGATTTATACAAAATTTCCGCAGGAGCATTTTCATCGAGCAATGATTTTACTTTAGACAGATCCGCATCATTAAATTTAGGAGGATTCAGGAATTCGTATTTTTTCTGGGCATTCAGCATGATTGTACCGGCAGAGCAAAGCACCAATACTATTATTTTTTTAATGATTATATTTTAGTTATTAAGATTTTTGAATTATCCATGTTCAGAATTTTTTTTCTGAAACTTATGTAGTCATTGTATTTTTCTTTGGGATATAATCCTTTATTAATCTGCATTTTTCTGATCACTTTCACCTGATCATCACTTCTAACAAAACTTAGTTTATAAGAGCCGAATTCTGAAGTGATATTTGAGTTATCCGGGGTTTCATCAATTTTGTATCCTTTAGGAAGAATGTAGACAATTTCATATTCATCTTCAAAAGACATATTAACTTCAAAGGGAAGCTCGCGGCTTTCGTCTGTTTTATAAATCACATCAGAAAAAATAGGTACAGACCTGAACAGAAGGCTGTTTCCTGCTTTTTTAGAAAAATTATTGGTTTTAAAATCCAGATCGTAGGTTATAATGGCATTGTCTCTGTCATTATTGAAGTTTTTCATTTCAACCTTTTCAAAGTTTAAAATATCAAATGTTCCTTTCACTGCATCATTTTTCTCTTTAGGATTAAGATTGGCAAATCTTAAATTATAATCATATTGATTTCCTGTGTAGGCAAAATTTCCTGTTCCTATAATGCTGTTATCCTCTTGAAGGTTAATTTTCAAAGCCTGCTTTTCTTTATTCTGTTCCGCTTTATAAGCTGGCGTATTGATTAATTCGATTCCTTTTTGGGTTACAGCAAGCACATTTCTATCAGTGGTAGTGTAACCTAAGTGGTTAAAGGCAATTTGCTGAGAAGTATTTTCAAGCCAAATATTTCCTTTTTCAGTAGGAACCATCAGGATAACGTGGTTTCCCCCCATAGAAGGAAATTCAGGATCAAAGGAAACCTGTGAACGGCCAGAATTGATGATACAATATGTAGAAGGAATCCCTGCCTCTGTCAAGAGGATTCTCATATAATTGGTAAGTCCTTTACAGTCGCCATACCCTTTTTTCTGGACCTCATCCGGCTGCATAGGCTGCCAGCCGCCTATCCCTAATGATACAGCTATATAACGACTTTTGTTCTGCATATACTGATAAATTTTCTTTACTTTATCTTCTACAGATCCCTGCAGCTGTAAAGAGGCCACTTCTGCTTTAATGGCAGGTGTAGATACTGAAACGGGTATCAGAAGATCATTATAAATCCAGGTTCCGAAATCTTTCCAGTTATTTAAAGTGCCCTGCTTCCCTGCCAGACTGAATTTTGCCAGAGCAAAGTTGACTGAAGGTAAGATTTTAACAGGCTGTGGTATCATAAAAGCATCATCAATAGCGGGTACATTTTTATAAGAATACATTTTATCATTTGCACTGCCGCTTTCTGTCACAGATGCATAATTGTATTTTGAGGGATAAACCTTAGTTCTCAATTCAATTCCTGAGTTATTGATAATTTTAAACTGTGCATCTTCCAATGATGTTTTTACAGTAGTAAAAGGCACAAAATCTGGTATGAAAACTGTATTTTCATCATTTGTTTCGTAAGAGAAATCAACCGTATAAGGATATTGTGCAGGTGTATATGAATAGACAAGCATTCTGTTATCCGAATAAAAAACACCCTGAGAATTATTGGCTATATCCTGAAAATCAGACTTTGAAACACTTTTAATTTTTTTTCCGGCTTCATCATAAATGGTCACTTTAATGTTTGAAATACGTCTTGCTTTATCATAAGGAATATAAGCAACCGCCTGCTCGTTGCCATCTTTATTTAAAACTGTGGTAACTGTATTGCACTGATATCTTATTTCATCTACTTTATTGATCTGAACGGTTGTAAGATCTTTACGGATAACAACGTTCGCATTTTTCTTTAAACTTTCAGGAATTGCCGATGCAGGATAGCTTTGGGCAAAATATAAGGAGGCGACAGAAATAGCCCCAAGAACTAGTATTTTCATCATAGTTATTAAAATTATGCAAAAATAATAAAATCTTAATAACTGTTAAAAAAAATATAAAAGGCTTCAACATGTGAAGCCTTAACCTAATACTTAAAAAAGTACCATCTTAAATGTACCTATAAGATTATGAACACATTATCAACTTTTCATTATTAAATTCTGAAAAGTTAAAAACAGAATATTTATACTCATTCTATATTGGGAGAAGGAAGTATATATTCTGCGGTACGAAGGGATAAACTTCATATTATCTGCATTTCAAATTTAAAATAAATTATAATTCGGGATATCGGGATAATGTAGAATTAATAATAACTGGAAGTACAATAAATTCTACAATTGAAGAAATAGTTTATAAAAAAAGACTCCATTTCTGAAGTCTATAAGATTTCACATATAAATATTTGGAATCTAATAGCATTGTTTATTTAAACAAATCTCTTTTTCCAACTAGCAATTGTATTTCTGCTTATTTTAAAATATCGGGCAACCTCACTGTTGTTATAATTATGGTCCTTTTGGTAATCAAGTATTTTCAGGATAGATTCCTTATCAAAAGAATGAAGTTTTTGATTAAATACAAAAGTATTTTCATCTTCTTTACCCACAAGCATCTTACTGCACTTCATCACATCAAGTAAGGAAAAGTCTTTTTTAGAGAATATAATTTTAAATTCTTCTTTTTTTTCTGGATATTTTTCGTTAATAAGATCTATATAGATCTTTTTGTAATCTGGGATATTTTTTGTCATGTGATTTGTTGTTTTTCTTATTCATTATATTTTACTAACCAATTATAAAGTGTATTCCTAGGTATCTTATATTTTGTAATCACTTCTGATTTAGTCATTTTTCCTTTTTTTGATTTTTTCCAATACAAATTCTACAATTTCTTTAGTATAAAGATTTTTCCGAAAAGCAGGAAGTGAGCTATCTTCTTTTTTCTTGTGCACATATTCCATGGAAGATTGTGGGACGTATAGGATCAAATGTTGAGGATAAAGTCTAAACAACTCATATTCAAGAAGTTTTAACCAGCCTAGTAATACTTCTGTATTTAATGACATTGATACATACATTTCTAATACTTCTTTTTCTGTACAATTCAAAAAATTACAGATACGGTTCATATCAATCTCACTTTTAACAACACTATCTTTAATAAGCGATCCAATATTCAGATTTTTCAGATTCATAGATTTTGATTAGTTATGGCTACATCTACAAAACAAATTGATTAACAATCACTTACACTTTAATTTCATTAAACTAAGAAAGTAATCATTTAAGCTCTTCCTGAATTTTCCTTGTGTTCTTTGCTTCAGTACTGCTTCAATTAAAAAGTAAGGCAGGATGGGCTTCTTAAACCCTCTTAGTTTTATTAACTATTAAAATTTAATAAATAGATTATTGTTAAATAATAACATTTTTTTCATCTTAAAGTTTTGCGTTAATAAAATTATTATCGCTAAAATTTAGCTGCAAAGAGATAACAAAATAGTTTTAAATCCAATAAAATGGCTACATCAAAAACACAACACAACTAATAAATAACTGAAAATAAGATAATTACGTATTTCAAAACAGATATACATCACTGAGTTTTTTATGATTAATAAAGTAATCTATTTAAGCTTTAGCGTCCATATTAAATTCATACTTCCAATTTTGAAATAAAAAAGACTCCATTTCTGAAGTCTTTAAGTTTTTTTCTTTCTTATTAATCATTCGGAACCAGTTTACTATCAAACTGATCACTTCCAAGACCCAACACCGGGATGAAGATAAATCCGAAAAATAGAATCAGAATAGTGTACAATGGAGTTTCTTTAGAAAAACCTTTAGCCAATCTGTCATACACAACCCAGATGGCATAGATATTTACCAACGGAATACAGAAAAGAATGATCCACCATATTGGTTTTTTCACGATTTCCAGCAATACGATTGTATTATAAATTGGGATAAAGGCTGCCCATGCATCTTGTCTTCCTGCTTTCTGGAAGATTTTATACATACAATATCCATAAAAAATATAGCAAAGTAAGCCAAAGAACATAGTTCCTATTCCTAATCCTGCTGCTACTGCTCCAGACGCGGCATCCGCCCCATTGTAAGGGTCTGTTTGTAAAAGAGTTAACATATTATAGTTTTTTTGGTTTGTCCAAATATAAAAAAAGCTTCTAAATAATTAGAAGCTTTTTTATTATATTTTAAAAAAGGTTTATGCATCAATTTTTGCATATTTCGCATTTTTCTCGATAAACTCTCTTCTTGGCGGAACTTCATCTCCCATCAGCATTGAGAAAATACTGTCTGCTTCCACTGCATTATCAATGTTTACCTGCTTCAGAATTCTGTGTTCAGGGTTAAGCGTTGTTTCCCAAAGCTGCTCAGGGTTCATCTCTCCAAGACCTTTGTAACGTTGTACTTCTACTCCTTTTCCGTCCGGAGCCATTTCTAAAGTAAACTCTTCACGTTCTTTTTCGTTGTAAGCATATACTTTTTTGTTTCCTTTCTTTAATAGATACAAAGGAGGCTGAGCAATATAAATATACCCGTTCTCAATAAGTTCTTTCATATATCTGAAGAAGAAAGTAAGAATCAATGTAGAAATGTGGGATCCGTCAATATCGGCATCGGTCATGATAACAATTTTGTGGTATCTTAGCTTAGCCATGTTCAATGCTTTGCTATCTTCTTCAGTACCTACAGAAACTCCAAGAGCCGTGTAGATATTTCTGATTTCCTCATTATCATAAACTTTATGAAGCATAGATTTTTCTACGTTCAAAATTTTACCTCTTAAAGGAAGGATAGCCTGGAAGTGTCTGTCTCTTCCCTGCTTAGCTGTTCCACCTGCGGAATCTCCCTCTACAAGGAACAATTCAGATTCTGCCGGGTCTTTGGATGAGCAGTCAGATAATTTCCCGGGAAGGCCAGATCCTCCCATAGGAGATTTTCTCTGAACCATTTCACGAGCTTTTTTAGCTGCCTGTCTTGCTTTTGCTGCTAAAACAACCTTCTGAACAATCAACTTAGCTTCTGCCGGATTCTCCTCTAAGAAGTTCGTAAGCATTTCTCCTACAATTTTATCTACAGCTCCGGAAACTTCAGAGTTTCCTAGTTTTGTTTTCGTTTGTCCTTCAAACTGAGGCTCCATTACTTTTACGGAAATCACAGCTGTTAATCCCTCACGGAAATCATCTCCTGTCACTTCCACTTTTTCTTTCTGTGGAATACCCAAATCATCAGCATATTTCTTAAGGGTTCTCGTCAAAGCACGTCTAAAACCTGCCAGGTGAGTTCCTCCTTCATGAGTGTTGATATTGTTTACGTAAGAGTGTAAATTTTCGTTGAAAGAAGTGTTGTAACGCATTGCAACTTCTACGGGGATATCATCTCTTTCGCCTTCCATGAAAATCACATGCTCCATGATAGATTCACGGCTGCCATCAATATAGGCAACAAACTCTTTTAATCCTCCCTCAGAATGAAAAATCTCTGTTCTGAAAGAACCATCTTCTAATGCTTCTCTTTCATCAGTTAATGTAATGGTAATTCCTTTATTAAGGTAAGAAAGTTCTCTTAAACGGCTTGCTAATGTATCGTAATTGTAAATTAATTCTGTAAATATACTATCATCCGGCTGGAAAAACTGCTTGGTACCTCTTTTTTCGCTGTGACCAATCTCTTCAACACCTGTCTGTGCTTTTCCTCTGGAATAAATCTGCTGGTAAACATTTCCATCTCTGTAAACAGTAGTGATCATCTCATTGGAAAGCGCATTCACACACGAAACCCCTACCCCATGCAGACCTCCTGAAACCTTATAAGAGTCTTTATCAAACTTACCTCCGGCTCCAATTTTTGTCATTACCACTTCAAGGGCAGATTTCTGCTCTTTTTCGTGGAAATCAACCGGGATACCTCTACCATTATCACTTACTTCAATTCCGTTTCCTTCCTTGATGCTAACGAAGATCGTGTCGCAGTATCCTGCCAATGCCTCGTCAATAGAGTTATCTACTACTTCATAAACCAAGTGGTGAAGTCCTCTGACTCCTACATCACCAATGTACATTGAAGGACGCATACGAACGTGCTCCATTCCTTCCAATGCCTGAATACTACTAGCTGTATATTGTTTTTGACTCATATTAAATATTAAAAATCCTGCTCTATGCAAAGACTTACAAATATCGTGATTTTTTTCGAGGTATGAAAGTTAAAAAGTGTCAAAAAAATGTAGAGTTTTCTTAGGGAAAACATAAGGAAAAGTATACTAATAAAAGAATCAAAATTAAAACGTATTGGTGAAATACCAACTGTTGTAAATCATATTCAACATCAATAATTTATGCGTAAATTTATTTACTGAAAAGTTGATATTATGGATGATTTTATAGCAGCACGCGCTCAGATGGCACTCTCTCTGGGCTTTCATATCATATTCTCCTGTGTGGGTATGGTGATGCCTTTTCTGATGGCTTTTGCCCATTGGAAATACCTTAAAACCAATAATGAAGTATATAAAGGATTAACAAAAGCATGGAGCAAAGGGGTTGCTATCCTTTTTGCTACAGGAGCCGTTTCAGGAACGATGCTTTCTTTTGAGCTTGGACTTTTATGGCCCGGTTTTATGAAACATGCGGGCCCTATTTTCGGAATGCCTTTTTCTTTGGAAGGAACAGCCTTTTTTATTGAAGCAATTGCTATCGGGTTCTTTTTATATGGATGGGAAAGATTCAATAAATGGTTTCACTGGTTCTGCGGATTTCTTGTAGGGCTAAGCGGGCTTGCTTCCGGAATTCTGGTAGTGGCAGCCAATTCTTGGATGAACTCTCCTACCGGTTTTGATTATATCAATGGGCAGTATCTTAATATAGATCCTATTAAAGCAATGTTTAATGATGCATGGTTTCCACAGGCTCTTCACATGACGGTTGCTGCATTTTGCGCTACGGGATTTGCAGTAGCCGGAGTACATGCCTTTATGATCATGCGAAAAAGAAATATTGAATTTCATACCAAAGCGTTTAGAATTGCGGTAGGTTTTGCTTTGATCGGAGCATTTGGTGCTCCATTAAGTGGTGATGTTGCCGCTAAATCGGTAGCAGATAGACAGCCCATCAAATTAGCAGCAATGGAAGCTCATTTTGAAACTGAAAAAGGGGCTTCATTTGTGATTGGTGGAATTCCCGATGAGGAAAAAGAAGAAGTAAAATATGCGGTGAAAATCCCAAAAGTTTTAAGTTTTCTGGTGAGTAATGATTTCAATGCTGAAGTAAAAGGTCTTAAAGATTTTCCAAGAGACGAATGGCCTCCGATTGCGGTTGTTCATTATGCCTTTCAGATTATGATCTTCTTTGGAGTAGTCATGATTATTATTGGTGCTATTTATTTATATGCTTTCTTCTTCAAAAAAGAATGGCTGACAAAACATTGGTTGCTAAAAACTTTTTTAATAGCAACACCTTTCGGATATATTGCACTGGAAGCCGGATGGACGGTAACAGAAGTCGGAAGACAGCCATGGATCATTTACGGAATTATGAGAACAGTAGACGCAGTTACTCCTATGCCGGGAATACAGTATTCATTCTATTTCTTTACGGCTATTTTCATCTCATTATCATTGATTCTTGTTTTCCTTTTAAAGAGACAGATCCAAATGGTACCGAAACTTTACGATCCTACGGATTCTCAGTTTAACGATAAAAACAAAAAATCATGATTTACGTTGTAATAGGTTTTCTATGGCTGTCCATCTGTCTTTATATTATTTTGGGCGGAGCTGATTTCGGAGCTGGAATTGTGGAGCTTTTCACGCATAAAAAAGCCAGAAATAAGACCCAGGAAATCATGTATGAGTCCATAGCGCCCGTTTGGGAAGCCAATCACATGTGGCTGATCATAGCGATTGTAATTCTCTTTGTAGGTTTTCCTGAAATTTATACCACCATGTCTACTTATCTTCATATTCCTTTGGTATTGATGCTTCTGGGAATTATTGCGAGAGGAACTGCATTTACATTCAGACATTATGATGCGGTGAAGGACAACTGGCAGGTTTTATATACTCATATTTTCTACTATGCGAGCCTTTTAACGCCTTTCTTTCTGGGATTAATTGCAGCGGCAACGGTTTCCCATTCTATCAATCCTGATGCAGTAGGTTTTCTGGATCTGTACGTTTTCAGCTGGCTGAACTGGTTTGGAGTTTCCGTAGGTTTATTTACGGTGGCACTTTGTGCTTATCTTGCTTCTATCTTTTCACTAAGAGAAACCCGTGATAAGGCCGATCTTTTATTAATGATAAGAAAATCAAAACAGACCATGATCTTTGTGGTCATTACCGGAGTACTTGTATTTTTTACGGCTTATATTTCGGATATTCCTCTTTTGATGTGGGTATTTTCTAAGCCTTTGGGTATTATGGCGATTGCCTTTGCTACAGTGGCATTATTGCTTATTTTAAGAGCTTTGAACCATCAAAAACTACTTCCCGTACGTGCATTGGCAGGATTTCAGATGGTGATGATTCTGGTAGCAGCAACCTATCAGCATAATCCGGATATTATTTTATTAGGAAACGGACAGCACCTTTCACTACTTGAGCATATGGCTCCTGAAAAGACTATTGCGGCATTGGGCTGGGCTTTAATGCTAGGTTCATTATTTATTCTTCCGTTTTTATTTTATCTGATGGCTTCTTTCAGTAAGTTGAGAAAATAGATGAAATATGCAGACTTATAAAGATAAAGCAGCGCTTATTGAGGAGATCAGGAAAAGACATATAATGTATGATGAGGAATTTAATGATATAAAAGAAGAGGAAAGGGATCTTTTGAAGCTAAGAATTGACAAAACTCCATCGCAAAATATTTCTTATCAGTTAGGCTGGACTCACCTGCTTTTGCAATGGGAAGCTGATGAGCAAAAAGGAATTGATGTAAAAACTCCTACTCCAGAATACAAATGGAATAACCTGGGAGGATTATATCAATCTTTTTATAATAAATATGGTTCTCATAGTTTACAAAAGCAAAGAGAACTTCTGCAAAATCAGGTTAATAAAATTATTAACTGGATAGAAAGCCTTGATGATGAGACATTATTTACTCCCGGACAGAGAAAATGGGCAACAACATCAGCTCAATGGCCAGTCTGGAAATGGATTCATATCAATACCGTCGCTCCGTTTAAGAATTTCAGGTTACAGCTTCGGAAATGGAAAAAAGAAAAAGGTACAGAATAGCTCTGTACCTTTTTTATTTGTATTTTCTGAGAAATTTTAAGCCAATTTCATCAAAAGATTTTCGTCAATCTTCTCTACTTTCACAATATTATTCTTTGTTAAAGTTTTGGAAGCTTTATCCCATTTTTTACCGGATAACTGGCTTCTTTCCTTTACTTCAGCTAAAGACATTGCTTCTTCCTGAGAATTAAGGATTTCAAGGATCACTTTTTCATCCTCACCCAATTCAATTTGCGGAACCGCTTTCTCTGGTCTCATCTGAGGGAAGAACAATACTTCCTGAATAGAGGCATTATTCGTTAAGAACATGATTAATCTGTCCATACCGATTCCTAATCCTGAGGTTGGCGGCATACCATATTCAAGAGCTCTTAAGAAGTCCTGATCGATGAACATTGCTTCATCATCTCCTCTTTCAGATAACGCCATCTGTGCTTCAAAACGCTCTCTCTGATCTATAGGGTCATTAAGCTCTGAATAAGCGTTTGCGATTTCTTTACCGCACACCATTAATTCGAAACGTTCTGTTAAACCTTCTTTGCTTCTATGTTTCTTTGTCAGTGGAGACATTTCGATCGGGTAATCTGTAATGAAAGTCGGCTGAATAAAGTTTCCTTCACATTTCTCACCAAAGATCTCATCAATCAGCTTTCCTTTCCCCATCGTCTCGTTTACTTCGATACCGATAGACTTAGCAAAATCGTATAATTCTTTCTCTGTTTTTCCAGTAATATCGAATCCTGTAAATTTCAGGATCGCTTCTGTCATGGAAACTCTTGGATAAGGTGCTTTGAAGTCTACATTGTGTTCTCCGAAGGTAGCTGTTGTAGTTCCATTTACCTGGATAGCACAGAATTCCAGTAATTTCTCAGTGAAATCCATCATCCAGTTGTAATCTTTGTAAGCTACATAGATTTCCATAGCGGTAAATTCTGGGTTATGTGTTCTGTCCATCCCTTCATTTCTGAAGTTTTTAGAGAACTCATATACTCCGTCAAAACCACCTACGATTAATCTTTTCAGATATAATTCGTTAGCAATTCTTAAATATAATGGAATATCCAGCGCATTGTGGTGCGTGATAAACGGTTTTGCAGCAGCTCCACCAGGAATTGACTGTAGAATAGGTGTTTCCACCTCAAAATATCCTGCATCATTAAAGAATGTCCTCATGGCGTTGAACAGTTTTGTTCTCTTCACGAAAATTTCTTTAACCTGCGGATTTACCGTTAAATCTACATAACGCTGTCTGTATCTTAATTCCGGATCTGTAAACCCATCGTGTACAACTCCGTTTTCGTCAGTTTTAGCCTGAGGTAGTGGACGTAAAGCCTTTGTAAGAAGCGTAAAGTTTTTCACTAAAACCGTCTTCTCTCCTACCTGAGTCGTAAACAATTCCCCTTCAATTCCGATAATATCACCGATATCCAAAAGATGCTTGTATACTTCATTATATAATTCTTTATCTTCCCCCGGACAAATCTCATCTCTGTTGAAATAAACCTGAATTTTTCCTTTAGAATCCTGCAATTCTGCAAAAGAAGCCTTCCCCTGAATTCTGCGGGACATCAATCTACCAGCGATCTTCACCTGTTTACTTTCAGAGAAGTCCTGTTTTATAGATTCTGTAGTATCTGTGATTATATACTCATCCGCCGGGAACGCATTAATTCCCATTTCAGTAAGCTTATTCAGCTTTTCTCTTCTAATGATTTCTTGTTCTGATAATTGCATTTCTTATTTTTCTAAAAGCGTACAAATTTAGGCATTTTTGACCTGACCATCAATGTCTTTTTTCAGAAATTTTAAAAAGTGGTTGAGATGCGGGCTATTGGGATACGTGTTCCGTGATTCAGGGTTTGAGATCTGAATTATTATGCTATAGACTTTAAACCTTGAACTGTAAACTTTGAATTTTAAATCAACCAGTTTTTTCTGTCCTTTTTAGGAATAAACGTCCAGGCCAGCATTCTGCTTACCTTTTGTCCCTGAGCCATATCAATAGTTTTTGCTTCTACGGCGTTTACCTTCTTTAAAAGATGCGTAAGCTTATTGAGATTTTCTTTTTTGGAAACCAGACATGTGAACCAAAGAACCTGTGATGAAAATAATGCACTTTCATTAATCATCTTTGTAATAAAAGCCAGTTCACCTCCTTCACACCACAGCTCAGACTGCTGACCGCCAAAGTTAAGAAGAGGTTTTGCTTTCTTTGATTTGCTGAGATTTTTCGTTTTCCTTATATTTCCTTTCATAGCAGACTCTTCAGAATCGTGAAAAGGAGGATTGCACATGGTGAAGGCAAATCTGTCTTCAGGACTAATGATATTGGTAAAGATATGATTAACTTCTGGCTGATTTTTTAATAGAATAACAGATGACAAATCTTCATTCTGATCCAGAATATGCTGAGCATTTTTCAAAGAATCCTGATTGATATCTGTTCCCAGCATCGTCCAGCCATAAGACCTGTAACTGATTAATGGATACACAAGATTAGCGCCTGTTCCTATGTCCAGACCTTTTACAGAATTTCCTGTAGGAATTTTATCTGATTGTTCCGCCAGAAGATCTGCAACATAATGTACATAATCTGCCCGTCCAGGAATGGGAGGACAAAGATTGGTGTCAGGAATGTCCCAGCCTTTAATCTTATAGAAATGTAAGAGTAATGCTTTGTTGAGCAGTTTTACAGCTTTTGGAATACTGAAATTAATGGTTACTGTCTGATAAGCATTTTCGAAAACATAGTGTTTCAGTTCCGGCACACAAGAAATAAGCTGATCAAAATCATAGGGATTACGATGTAGATTTCTTGTGTGCAGACTGGATTTTTCAGCGGACATATTTTATTTCTTCTGACTTAAAATATATTCTACCATTTTTTTGGCATCTTCCTTCGATACCTGTGGATGGGCGGCCATAGGCACACTTCCCCATACTCCACTTCCGCCTTCTATAATTTTGGAAGCCAGCAGTTCTGTATCCTTTTCAGAGTACTTTCCTGCAATTTCCTTATAAGAAGGTCCTATCATTCTCTCATTAACAGCGTGACATCCTGAACAATCCAATGTTTCCATGATCTGATCACCCGAAAGATTAGTTTTAGCAGGCTCTGAAACAGCAGTTGTTTCAGAAGAAGTTGCCACCTCTGCTGTATTTTCTTTTTTAGAACAGGAAATGATCATAAGACCAACAATTCCTGCTAAAAGTATTTTTTTCATTATTTCTTCGCTGTAGAATCTGTTTTAGCAGCTTCTGGTGCAGGTGCAGCCGGAGTTGCAGCAGCTGGAGCAGCAGTCTTAGCAGTAGAGTCTACAACTGTAGTTGCTTCTGGCTCTTCAAGCATCGTGTTGCTATCCTGTAAAGAGTGATCTGGCTTTTTTTTGCAGCTTGCTACTAATAAACCTCCGATAAATGCGATTGCTAATACTTTTTTCATTTTTTTCTAATTTGGAAGCAAAAATATAAAAAATAAAGTTTTAAACTTATGACAAATGTTTTCTTTGATAAATATTTTTTACTGACTGAATTGTAATCCAATCAATAAAAAAATATTTCAAACATCAGGGAAATTTAAACCGGGTTGTTATTTTTGTATAACAGATTATCCAAACCAAATCAATCTATAATATGAAACTTATAACTAAAAAAAGTGTATTAAGTGCGGCATTCGTTGCTATACTTCCTTTCCTCCTTTTTTCATGTGACAACTCATCAAACGATCCACAATCAGAATATTCTGATAAAATTGAATCAGTGACGTTATTAAAAACGACAAAGTCATGGGATGGAACGGCATATCCTGCTTATCCTGCCACACAACCTGAAATTTCTGTTCTTAAGATTGCCGTCCCCCCAAACAAAGCTTTAGATTGGCATAAACATTCTGTAATCAATGCTGCTTATGTGGAAAAAGGAGAAATCCAGATTGAACGAAAAGAAGATGGTAAAACGCAGTGGGTAAGAAAAGGACAAGTTCTTCCGGAAATGGTAAATGTAGCACACAGAGGCAAAACCGGAGATAAAGGAGCCACTCTTATCGTTTTTTACAGCGGAACTCCTGATATCCCTTTGTCTGAACCCGTAAAATAAGTTACTTCAATTATCATTTAATTAACTGTATTTTAAAAAGATAATAGTAATTTTAAAACATGATTTTAATTTCAAAAATTCTGTTTTTCACCAGTCATCATGGTTTTTATACCGTGATTCTGCTGTTTGTGTTCTTTGGGCTTCTCTCCTATCTCACCAAAAAAGCATGGTTTTTAATTCCAATCATTCCACTGGCTATATTAAATGGAGTTGGCGGACAGTTTTTAAATGCATGGTTTTTAAACAAATACGGAGTAGAAAGTACAGCTATTATCACCTCAGATGTAGAGACCAACTCCACATTAAATGATATGTATATCCATGATTATGAAGCTATTGTAAAAAAGCAGGACGGGAAGTATATTTCAACTTATTTTTCCACTACTTCAGCAGCGATCTATCCCATCGAAAATGCAATCCGAATCCCTCAGGCAGAAGTTTCATTTCCTGTAAAATATATTCCGGGATATGAAAAAAACATAGTCATTCTCTACTATCAGTCAAATGAAGGACAAGCCAATATTAAGTACTCAAAACTGGCTCCTGTCAACTCTGCGAGAATTAAATATGAAGCAGACCGAACGAATAAAGAGTTTATTGAAGAATATATTTCTGCTCTGGAAAATTATGTAGAATATGATGATAACAAAACTTACAAAGAAAAAATCAAGGAATTAAAACAAGAGCTCAAGCAGCTTAAATAGAGGATTTCCATATTAAGTTTATTTATTTTTTGATATTTTTTAGTCTTAGTATTAAAAAAATTTCTACATTTGTCCCATGTTAAAAATGAACAACAATATTTGGTGGTGGCTTTCAAACTCTTCGTCGGGTCTGGAGGTATTGTCATGTTGTTAACTACAGCAGAAATAATCAAAAAACAATATATAGGCTTTGACGGATACCGTTAAAGCCTTTTTTTATTCCTTAATCTCACAAAAAACAATAAGATGTTTACAAACACAATTACAATAAAAACTGTTTCGAAAAAAACACTGGGGGATCTCCATACTCCTATGAATATTTATCTTAAGATCAGGGATAAATTCCGGGATACCATTCTTCTGGAAAGCTCGGATTCAAAAAGTATTGATAATAATTTTTCTTTTATCGCAGTAAATGCCATTGCGGGAATAGAAGTGAAAAACCTTGATGAATATGAAATCAAACTTCCAGCTTCTGCTCCGGTAAAGCAATTAATTAATGACCAGAAGATTACAGATATATTTGAGAATTTCCGTAAAATTTTTAAATGTGAAGAAACGAATGATCCTATAGAACAAACAGCTCAGAGTCTTTTTGGCTACACAAGTTTTGAAGCGGTACAGTTTTTTGAAAATATCAATCTTAAACCGCAGAGCAAGGAAGTAGAAATTCCTGTGATGAGATACAGATTATATCAATATGTAATTGCTATTAATCATTTCAATGATGAAATGCATATGATTGAAAACTTCATTGATGGGGTAAAATCTGAACTTCATCTTTTGGAAAACCTTATTAAAAATCAGAATACTCCGGTTTATCCTTTCGAGAAAACAAGTGAGGAAACCTCTAATATTACCGATGAAGATTATCTTGAACTGGTAAAAACAGCCCAGAAACACTGTATGCGCGGAGATGTCTTTCAGCTTGTTCTAAGCAGAAGATTTGAGCAGAAGTTCAAAGGTGATGAGTTTAATGTATACCGTGCTTTGAGAAACATCAATCCTTCTCCTTACCTATTCTATTTTGATTACGGAAATTACAAATTATTCGGATCAAGCCCTGAAAGCCAATTAATTATCAAAAATAACAAAGCGATCATTCACCCGATTGCGGGAACTTCCAAAAGAACAGGAAACCTTGAAACTGATCTTCAAGCAATTGAAGTTTTAAAAGCTGACCCCAAAGAAAATGCAGAACATACCATGCTGGTTGATCTGGCAAGAAATGATCTTGGAAAGCTTGGAAAAAATGTAACGGTAACTAAACTTAAGGAAATCCAGTTATTCTCTCACGTTATTCATATGGTAAGTGAAGTAACTGCCGATGTTGAAGACAATATTAATCCTCTGGAAATGGTTTCCGCCACTTTTCCACAAGGAACACTGAGCGGTGCACCGAAGCATAAAGCACTTCAGCTGATCAATCAATACGAAAAAGATTCCCGCGGATATTATGGAGGATGTATAGGAATTATCGGATTGAACGGAACCTGTAACCAGGCCATTATGATCAGAACTTTTTTAAGCAAAAACAACACTTTATTTTATCAGGCGGGTGCCGGACTTGTAGCAAAATCTGTCCCTGAAAGTGAACTGCAGGAAGTCAATAACAAACTGAACGCCCTGAAAAAAGCTGTAGAAAAAGCAGAAAAAATAGTTGAGAAATAAAATAAACCCACCAACTATCAACCTGCAACCCGCAACCAAAAACAACCCGCAACTCTCTAACAAAAAAAGCAATGAACAACAATATAAACTCCCAACAGTCACAGCTTAAAGTTCTCGTTTTTGACAACTATGACAGCTTTACGTATAACCTTGTCCAGATTATCGAAAGAATTCTGAATCAGAAAGTGGATGTGGTAAGAAATGATAAAATTACTCTTGAAGAGATTGGAAAATATGACAAAATCATCCTTTCTCCCGGTCCCGGAATTCCTGAAGAAGCGGGTATTTTATTAGACCTTATTAAAGAATATGCTCCTTCAAAAAGTATCCTTGGGGTATGTCTTGGACAGCAGGCTATCGCTGAAGCTTTCGGAGGAACTCTGATTAACCTTTCTGAAATTTTCCATGGGGTGGCAACTACTACTGAAATTGTAAAAGAAAATACCAAAATTTTCAAAGACTTAAATTCAGGACTGGAAGTGGGAAGATACCACAGCTGGGCAGTCAATCCGGAAGGTTTTCCAGAAGAACTGGAAATCACTGCTGTAGATAAAGATGGAATGATCATGGCTTTGCAGCACAAAACCTATGATGTACATGGAGTACAGTTTCACCCTGAAAGCATTTTAACGCCGGAAGGAGAAGTAATTATTAAAAACTTTCTGTTGTCATGAAAACCTTAGAAACCTCTTCAACAACTATAAAAACACCACAAATGAAAGAAATACTGCAATACCTGTTCAATCACAATACGCTGTCCAAATCAGAAGCTAAGGCTATGATGATTGAGATTGCACAGAATAAATTCAACGCTGCGGAAGTTACAGCTTTCATAAGCGTTTTCCTGATGCGAAGCATCACATTGAAAGAACTGGAAGGTTTCAGAGAAGCATTATTACAAATGGCTGTTGCTGTAGATATTGATGCCAGTGATGCCATCGACATTGTAGGAACCGGAGGTGATGGAAAAGACACCATTAATATATCAACATTAGCAAGCTTTGTAGTGGCCGGAGCCGGACAGAAGGTAACAAAACACGGAAACTACGGGGCTTCTACCACTACAGGTTCATCTAATGTGCTTGAAGAACTGGGCTATCAGTTTAAAAGCAATTCAGAACAATTGAATGAAGACCTTGAAAGAGCCAACATCTGCTTTTTGCATGCCCCTCATTTTCATCCTGCCCTACAATCGGTTGGATTACTGAGAAAATCCCTGGGATTAAGAACATTCTTTAACCTTTTGGGGCCGTTGGTGAATCCGGCAAAACCTAAATATTCAATGATTGGGGTTTATAATCTGGAAATTGCGAGAATTTATCAGTATCTCCTTCAAAAAGAGGAACGTGAATTTATGCTGGTACATGGTCTTGACGGATATGATGAAATAAGCCTTACTGACGACAGCAAAATCATCACAAAAAATGGGGAAGAAATCTATTCGGCAGAAGACTTAGGTTTCAGTCCGGTAACGCTTGAGGATATTAAAGCCGGTAGCTCTATTCAGGAAACAGCAAAAATATTCATGAATATTTTAGAAGGAAACGGTACGGAACAACAAAACTCTGTGATTCTTGCCAACGCATCAGTAGCGCTTTACAACACACAGAAATTTGGGACGTATGAAGACTGTCTTCTGCTGGCTAAAGAAAGTTTACATAGCAGAAAAGCATTGAATTGCTTTAATCTTTTAATTCATTAGTAATATTATTTTTAAACCATTAAGAACTTTTAAGTAATAAAGAATAGTTAAGATTAATCATTCTGATTGTAAGTTAAAGCGAAGCTCATCTTAATAATCTTAACACCTTACTACAATCTTAATGTTTCAAAAATAAAAAAGTTCAAATACAATTCACAACTGACCAAATTCAAACACAAAAAATGACGATACTCGATAAAATTATTGAACGAAAAAAAGAGGAAGTTACAGCGGCAAAATCACGCATTTCTCTTGATCATTTAAAAAACACGGATTTTTTTGGAAGAAAAACCTATTCCCTGAAAGAATCTATCAAAAATAAAAGCGGAATTATCGCTGAGTTCAAAAGACAATCGCCTTCAAAAGGTATTATCAACAATAGTGTGGAGCCTTTAGGGGTAGTTTCTGCTTACGAAAATTTTGGAGCCAGCGGAATCTCTATCCTGACAGATTATGATTTCTTCGGAGGAAACTTAAATGATGTTCTAGGGTTAAGAAATGAGATTAACATTCCGATTCTGCGAAAAGATTTCATGATTGATGAATATCAGTTCTATGAAGCCAAAAGCATCGGAGCCGATGTCGTTCTGTTGATTGCTTCATGTCTTTCTCCTGCGCAGGTACAGGAATTTACAGAACTCGCTCATGAGCTGAAATTGGAAATTTTGCTGGAAATCCACACGGAAGATGAGCTGAAACATTTCAATTCAAAAATCGACTTGGTAGGAATCAATAACAGGAACCTTAAAGATTTTAAGGTAGATCTGCAACATTCTGTTCGGTTGAAAAACCAGCTTCCGAAAGGAGTTTTGTCCGTTGCGGAAAGCGGTATTTACAGTCTTGAAGACTTCAAATTTTTAAAGGAAAAAGGATTTGACGGTTTCCTGATGGGAGAATATTTCATGAAAAACACTCATCCGGCAAAAGCTTTTGAAGAATTCACTTCTCAAATTTAAAATCAATCATAATGAACCTGCAACCTCAACTCAAAGTCTGTGGTCTTACAAAACCGGACCAGATTCAGGAACTGATTTCTATGAATGTAGATTTTCTTGGTTTCATTTTCTATGAAAAATCACCGAGATATGTTTTGAATCATTTGAACCTGAAAGAAATCTCAATGATTGATCATCAGGGTAAAGTAGGTGTTTTTGTGAATGAAGAAATAGATAAAATTTTAAATATTGTTCAACAGGCGGATTTAAATTTTGTGCAGCTTCATGGTGATGAAAGTAATGATTTTATTACTGAGTTAAGACAAAAACTGAATCCGAAAGTTGGAATTATTAAAGCAATAAGAATAGGAAATGATACAACAGAAAATCAAAATAAAATAACACAAATTTTTGATCTGCAACAAACAGCCTCCAACCTGCAACCTATTACCTTTTACCTTTTTGATACTGACAGCAAAGCCTTTGGAGGAACAGGAAAACAATTCGACTGGAATATTCTGAATGAATTCCATATTCCCATTCCCTACTTTCTAAGCGGTGGTATTTCTGAAGAAAATATCGGGAATATGAAAACATTGAAGCAACAGCCTTTCGCTTTAGATATCAATTCAAAATTTGAAACAGAACCCGGCAATAAAAATATAAATAGAATAAAAGAGTTTAAAATCTTATACCAGCAAAACAGATAACTGAAAAAGACACACAATGATGAATATACATTTGCTAAAGAAGACATTTTATAAAACATTATTTCCTCCTAAATTTGGAAATGAAAAGATCCAGAACCTCTACCATTTTGTTTCTCAAAACGACAGTAATATAGAACATTGGGAAGTAGGTGGATTATTATCTGAATTCATTAGCATTATTAAAGATTTTGAAGAAAGTGACATCCAGTATTTTTTTGAGAGAATCGGATTATGGAACAGTTATTATCTGGTTATTATTTCGGATAAGTTTTTAGAAGCTCATGTAAAATCCGTGATCAAATATGACTTAGGAAAGATTTATGCTAAAATATTTCTGCTGTATGAAGACTCCGATCCTTATTATCTGATTGACAACCTGGAGATTGCTATTACCATGTATCAGTCGAAAATAGATAAAGCCACTTTAATTGATTTAACGCATAAAATAGAATTATTACATTATAAAAAACTGATTACCAAGCAACAACACGATTACAACATCATATTTATTAATAGTTTGAACCCATGAAATATCAGATAAAAGAAACGAAAAATCTAACGGAAACTGAGATAGAACATATCCTGGAACTTTGGGATATCTCTGTCTGGAATACAATGAAGGCAGCGTATTTTCGTACTTTTTTCAAAAATTCGGAATTTCATTTTATGATGGATGTGAAAGACAATATTCTGGCCATTATGAGAGTGAATTTTGATTTTACCTTAAAAATAGCAGACTCAGAGTATACTTTTGCAGAAGCTGTAGGACTTGTGGCTGCTCATAAAAAGAAAGGATATGGTGCAGCTTTGGTTGAGAATTTCAAAGAAAATATGATTCAGAGAAATATAGAAACTATAGGCTTTTGTCATTCGGATCTTCGTCCATTTTATGAAAAATGTGATGTAGAAATTCTTTATGACAAAGCCAAAATGATCAAAGAAAGCATCGGTTCAGACTGGGTGAATTCTGAAGATGATGATATTTTGATTTTTCATACCTCACAGGAAAGAAAAGAACTGTTCAATCAGTTAAGCTCACAAAACAATGCTTATTTAATTACTAAAGAATAAAAAAATGAATTATAAAAACCCCGATGAAAACGGATATTACGGAGAGTTTGGAGGAGCTTTTATCCCCGAAATGCTCTATCCTAATGTAGAAGAATTGCAAAAAAGCTACCTTGAAATTATAGAATCTGAAGATTTTCAGGCTGAATATCAGGATTTGCTCAAAAACTATGTCGGAAGGGCTACTCCTTTATATTTTGCTAAAAACTTAAGCCAGAAATACCAGACACAGATCTATTTAAAGCGGGAAGATCTCAACCATACCGGAGCTCATAAGATCAACAATGCGCTGGGACAGGTTCTACTGGCAAAACGTCTTGGAAAAACCAGGATTATTGCTGAAACCGGAGCAGGACAGCATGGTGTTGCAACTGCTACGGCATGTGCTTTATTAGGTCTGGAGTGTATCGTCTACATGGGAGAAATTGATATTCAGAGGCAAGCTCCCAACGTAGCAAGAATGAAAATGCTGGGTGCAGAAGTTGTAGCAGCTATTTCTGGATCCAAAACCCTTAAAGATGCCGTAAATGAAGCTTTAAGAGACTGGATCAACAATCCTGTAACCACTCATTATGTAATTGGAAGCGTGGTAGGCCCACATCCTTTTCCAGATCTTGTGGCAAGATTTCAAAGTATTATTTCAAAAGAAATCAAAGAACAGCTTAAAGAAAAAATCGGAAGAGAAAACCCAGATTATGTGATTGCCTGTGTAGGTGGAGGAAGTAATGCAGCAGGGACTTTTTATCATTTTGTGGAGGAAAAAGAGGTGAAAATTATTGCTGCTGAAGCCGGAGGATTAGGAGTAGATTCCGGAAAATCTGCGGCTACTACCTTTTTAGGAACGCTTGGAGTGCTTCACGGAAGCAAAAGCCTTGTAATGCAGACAGAAGACGGGCAGGTTATAGAACCTCATTCTATTTCCGCAGGATTAGATTATCCTGGAATAGGGCCTTTCCACGCGCATTTATTTAAAGAAAAAAGAGCAGAATTTTTTAGTATTAATGACGATGAAGCTTTAAAATGTGCTTTTGACCTTACCAAACTGGAAGGAATTATTCCGGCACTGGAAAGTTCTCATGCTTTGGCAGTTTTAGACAAGAAAAAATTTAATGAAAATGATGTTGTTGTCATTTGTCTGAGCGGCCGCGGAGATAAGGATATGGAAACGTATTTGAAAAATCTGTAAAATGTAAAAAGTATTTATGTAAAATGATTTTAATATATAAAAACTGATCATTAATACATTTTACGTGAATACATCAATACAATAAAAAAATGAAAAAATTAAATATATACTTCACAGCAGGAATTCCTCAATTGGAAGATACCGCTGATATTATAAAATTGATTCAGGATTCCGGAGCAGATATGATCGAAATCGGAATGCCATATTCTGATCCTGTGGCAGACGGACCTGTGATCCAGAAAGCTCATGAACTGGCTTTACAAAACGGAATGACTATCGAAAAGCTTTTATCTCAACTGAAAGCCATCAAAGATGAAATCAGAATTCCGATTATCCTGATGGGTTATATCAATCCTGTTTTGAGCTTTGGATTTGAAAAATTCTGTGCAGCATGTGCGGAAAGTGGTGTTTCAGGATTGATTCTTCCTGACCTTCCTCCTATTGAGTTTGAAAAAAATTACAAGCATATTCTAAAGCAATATAATCTCAATTTCACCTTTCTGGTCACTCCGGAAACGTCTGATGAAAGAATGATCTATTTGGATTCCTTAAGCTCAGGTTTCCTGTATGCCGTAAGCTCTTCCTCCACCACCGGAAATGAAAATGCTGTTTTAAAAAATGAGAACTACCTTTCCAGGGTAGCATCTCTTCCGCTTAAAAATCCGGTGATGATCGGATTTGGAATTAAATCCAAAGAAGATTTTGAAAATGTGACGGAAAAAGCAGATGGCGGAATCATCGGGACAGCCTTTGTGAATATTTTACTTCAGGATAGAGACTGGAAGAAAAGCGCTATAGATTTTATCCATTCCATAAAAGCGTAAAATTCACTAAATTTGTATATCAAAAATTGAAATGAATACAAATCAAAATAAAGCAGTAGAATTTGAAGATTTAGGAGTCAAAGAATATCAGCCAGCCTGGGATTATCAGGAACAACTGATGAAAAACATCATTGACACCAAAATAAAAAACAGAGATCTTCCTGCAGAACAGCATAGCACCACTCCCAATCACCTTCTTTTTGTAGAACATCCTCATGTTTATACTTTGGGAAAAAGCGGACATGAAGAAAATATGCTTGCCGGTATTGATAAGCTGAAAGAAATTGATGCTACTTTCGTGAAAGTAAACCGTGGTGGTGACATTACGTATCACGGCTACGGACAGGTTGTAGGCTATCCTATTCTGGATTTGGAAAATTTTTTCACAGATATTCATTTATATATGAGGAATCTGGAAGAAGTGATCATCAGAACTATTGCCGAATACGGTATTAAAGGAGAACGCTCTCCAGGAGAAACCGGAGTATGGCTGGATGTGGGAAAACCTTACGCCAGAAAAATGTGTGCCATGGGAGTAAAAGCTTCCCGATGGGTAACGCTGCACGGTTTTGCATTGAATGTGAATACGGATATGCGTTATTTTGAATACATCATCCCATGCGGAATAAAAGATAAGCAGGTTACTTCTTTGAAAAGAGAGCTTGAAAGAGAACTGACACCGGAAGAAATGGAAGAACTGAAAGCAAAAATCAGAAAACATTTTGCGGATGTGTTTCAGGCAGAATTGATTTACAAATAGTCAAAGTTTACTTACCATATAATAAACCCGGTTTCAATAATTGAAACCGGGTTTTTAGTTTAAATTGGATTATTATTCTTGGATTGCTTAGATTCCTATGGAATTGGTTAGACCATACACACATTAGAAGTGTTTGTCAGCTAAAACAGATATATACCTCCACCCTGTTCTTTCCGCAGGAATCCAAAACGCAAAAAATGACAGATTTAACAATTTTAAAATTTTTCTGTTTTTCCTAATTCACTATCAAAATAATTAGGTTTTATTCCATTTTTAATACCATAAAATCAAAAATAAAGCAGAATATTATATTTTTTTGAAAAAATTCTTGCGGGTATTTTAATTTTTATTAATTTTAATATCACAAAATAGTGAACTATTATAAATAAAAAGTTCACTAAACATTAACCACCAAAATATAAAAACTATGAAAAAATTTCTGTTATCCATGATGGTATTCGTGACGATGCTGTCATTCAATGCCTGTTCGGATTCAAGTGCCAACCAGGATCCTAATCTCGTAGCCAAAGAGTCAAACAACGTTGCTATGAAAGATTTCGGTAAAACTGTTCCGGTAGGGATAGAAAAAGAGGATGGAAAGTTTAAAGTTTCCTTTATGGTTTCTGCTCAGCCGTATCATATTAAAGATACTAAGGAAAATGCAGGATACATCTCCATGATCAAAGAAGCTGTAGAAAACGAAACTCCAGTTCAGGTTTTCCTGAAAGCTAACTCTAATGAGATTGCAAAGGTAGACAAAGCAACTGCTGATGACATCCGTTATTTCAAATCTGTATTTAACAAAGAAGAAAGAGGTGACAGCAAAAAAGCCGTAAGCGTTATTCCAAATCTTGCAACTCTGAACAGCTTATTTACTCAAATCAAAAACCAGGCTTGCGGAACTTCTACGGCATCTTCACCGTGTATTACTTTCAGATATCCTGTGGATGGATGCTATGCAAGAGCTCACAAAATGAGACAAATTCTTTTGAACGCAGGCTACGATTGTGAAAAACAGTTCGTTTATGGTAACCTTAGAGCTTCTACAGGAACATGCTGTGTATCATGGGTATATCACGTGGCAATTTTGGTAAGCTTCAAAAATGCTTCCGGAATTGTTGAAAAAAGAATCATTGACCCTTCATTATTCTCCAGCGGACCTGTAACTGACGCTGCATGGAGAGCTGCTTGTACCAATACAAGCTGTGGATCTGCTTCTGTATCTTCTTATGCCAATACTGCAGGAAATGTATATTACAGAAGTCCGTCCGGATCTTTATTATATGACAACAACTATGTAAATACCAATTGTGTATTGAATATATTCTCATCCCTTTCAGGATGCTCTCCTTCTCCTGCACCTAGCGTAGGAAGCTGTGGATTTTAATTAACTTATATAGAGCTCCTGCCTGTATTTTACTATATTGCAGGAGCTTTTTACTTAATACTTTTTGCTATGAAAGCCTGGTCCTATTTATTATTGCTTTTTATTATGATTACATCCTGTTCCGGTAATTCCAGTTCACAGAATTTAACATGGTATAATAATGCCACTATTTCAAATATCACAGAAGATCCGGACAAACCGAACGAGGTTGTACGCGTTTCCATTGGAATAAGTGCTCAGGTTTTTTATCTTTCAAAAAAATCACCAGATTATAAAAATCTCCTGGAAAAAGCTAACCAGAGCTTTAAAAAGAGTAAAATCTATAATATCGGTATTGAAAATAAAACCAATATCATCAAAGAAATGAAAGAGGTCAAATAATCAGGTTCATCTGATTACGGAAATTCCGGCATCCACTTTCACCTCTGCCCCATGAATGTATGAAGCTTCTTCTGAAGCCAGAAACAGAACCACATTGGCAATTTCTGACGGTTCGCCTTGTCTTCTAAAAGGAATGGTAGGAATAATAGCATCAATGGCACTTTCTATCTGCTCTCGTGTTAATCCTGTATTATTAAAAATATTGGTTTTAATATGTCCGGGGCTTACTCCATTGACACGGATTCCACGTTCTGTAAGTTCTACAGCAAAAGTTTTAATGAATGACTGCACTGCAGATTTAGCAGCAGAATACGCTGAAAAATTAGGCATCGCAATCTCCGTTGCCACAGAAGTATTGAAAATAACAGAACTTCCGCTTTTCATCAAGGGTAATATTTGCTGAACTGTAAAAAACGGTCCTTTTACCAGCATATTAAAAAGTTCCTCAAACTGATTTTCATCTACATATTCTACAGGAGCAAATCTTCCGTACCCCGCATTGGGAAAGACCAGATCAATATGGTCTGTATATTTTCTGACTTCCTGCTGAAGATTCATCAGGTCTTTCATATCTCCTGCATTGGATACGATTCCAAAAGCCATTTCTCCAAGCTTTTCCAAAGCATTATTTAAGGTTTCTTCACTTCTACCTGTGATGATCACTTTTCCTCTTTCTTCAACGAATTTCTGAGCAGTAGCGAAACCCATTCCATTGGTTCCTCCGGTTATTAAAGCGGTTTTGTTTTTAAATCTCTGCATTGTTTTTAGTTTAAATTTCTATTGCAAAGATTGTAATACAAAGGCTTTGAAAAAATCCGAATCATGTGAAAATCAACAAAATTGAAGCTATAATTTATCTTTTTAAATTTCATCAATAATCGCGATCAATAAAATCTTTCAAAATTAAATTGCACACAATTAAATTGAGTGTACATTTGTACTGTTAATTTACTTCAACATAAAATCATGAAGTTTAATAATCGCCAAGTAGTTTAATTTAAAACAAAAATAAAAATGTCATTAATAGAAAACCTAAACTGGAGACATGCTGTAAAAGCGTATGACCCAACCAAAAAAGTATCACAGGAAGATCTTAATACCATTCTTGAATCAGCAAGGCTGGCCCCTACTTCATCCGGACTACAACCGTTCAGAATTATTGTAGTGGAAAATCAGGAACTGAAAGAAAAAATGGTAGCAGGTGCTTTAAATCCTGAAGTCATGAGAGATTCTTCTCATGTTTTGGTTTTTGCAGCATGGGACAGCTATTCTAATGAAAAAATTGACAAAGTTTACGATTATCACACGGATGTAAGAGATCTTCCAAGAGGTCGTTTCGGAAGCTACACTGATACTATCAAAAAAATGTACGGAGCACAAACTGCTGAAGAACATTTTGCACATACTGCCCGCCAGACTTATATAGCATTAGGAATTGCTCTTGCACAGGCGGCAGAACTTAAAATTGACAGTACTCCGGCAGAAGGATTCAACAATGCTGTAGTGGATGAAGTACTGGGATTGAAAGAACTGGGATTAAAAAGTGTGACACTTTTATATCTTGGATACCGTGACGAAGCTAATGACTGGCTTTCTTCTATGAAAAAAGTCAGAATTCCAATGGATGAATTTATCATAAAAAAGTAATACCTTCATCGAATCTTTCGTACTCAAACATTATGGAAAATCCGAAAACACCTAAATTAGAAAACCAGATCTGCTTCCCGCTGTATGTAATTGCCAAAGAGATTACAGGGCTTTACCGTCCTTTTCTTGATGAACTGGGCATTACGTATCCGCAGTATCTTGTGATGATGATATTATGGGATGGTGACGGACTTACGGTAACGCACATCGGAGAAAAACTCTATCTGGATAGTGGAACTTTGACCCCTCTCCTGAAAAGGCTGGA
The DNA here is from genome assembly GCF_003663845.1 of Chryseobacterium sp. 7. NCBI lineage: Bacteria > Pseudomonadati > Bacteroidota > Flavobacteriia > Flavobacteriales > Weeksellaceae > Chryseobacterium > Chryseobacterium sp. 7. The sequence continues at coordinate 1,483,320 of NZ_RCCA01000001.1, read as the reverse complement.
GTCTAAAGGATTTATCAGCAGAAAAAGAAAAAAAGAGGACGAAAGAGTAGTTGAAGTATTTTTAGATGAGGCTGGAAAACAGCTTCAGCAGAAAGCTTGTGAAATTCCAGGAAAAATCCAGGAAAAATTGGGAATACAACCGGAAGAGCTGCTGCACCTTAAAGACACAGTATTAAAAATATTAAACAAAATAGAACACAAATGAAAACATTGTACACCACAAAAGTAACTGCACAGGGAGGTAGAAACGGACATGTAAAAAGCGAAAACGGAGTTTTAGAACTTGATGTAAGAATGCCAAAAGCATTAGGAGGAGCTAATGAAGATTTTGCCAACCCTGAAATGCTTTTTGCAGCTGGATATTCAGCATGTTTCGACAGTGCCTTGAACAGAGTAATCACTCTTTCTAAAGTAAAAACCGGAGAAACAACAGTAACCGCTCAAGTTAGCATCGGTCAGCTTGAGAATGGCGGTTTCGGACTGGCAGCAGAACTGGATGTGAACATTCCTGGTGTTTCTCTTGAGGAAGCGCAGGCCTTGACAGAAAAGGCACACCAGATCTGTCCTTATTCTAATGCTACCAGAAATAATATGGAGGTGAAACTTTCAGTAACCAACAACAATTAATCCAATTTTTTAAGCATAGTTATAACGAAAGGAGCTGTTTCAGTAGAAACAGCTCCTTTTAATTTTTTCATTATATGATTTAACCACAGATTTCGCAGATGAGCACAGATGATTGAGGATATTTTTTTATATAATGCTTAAGAATTTCATTCATCATTCATCATTCATCATTTATAATTCATAATTCATCATTACCTTCTGTCTTTATTTACGTCACTTTTCTGATAGGCATCTACTTTTCTGTAAGAATCGTTTTTTTCTTTTTCTTTTTTATCGGAAATCAGAATTCCAAAAAGATGGTCGATCTCATGTTGGAAAATAACCGCTGTGAAACCTTCTACAATTTCTGAATATTTCTGTCCTTTCAAATCCACATATTCCAGCTGAATGACTTTGCTTCGGTAGAACTGATCTCTGAAGTCAGGAATAGACAAATCGCCTTCAGGACCAAGATTCTGCAAATCGGAACGCCATACAATTACCGGGTTGATGAAGTATTCAAACGGTGTTCCTTCCTTATCAAAACGCTGTACCCAGATGATCTTTCTGTTGATTCCCACCTGAGGAGCTGCAATTCCTACTCCACCATCTGTTGACAGAAGAGATTCTTTCATTCTTTTTACCAGAACAGCTGTATTCGGATCAAGAGGGTCTGCTTCTGAAGAAATGCTCAATAATGTTTTATGCTGATTAGAATCGGTGGTCTGATAGACGGGTAAAGCGGTGTTTACGTCTCCCTGATTGATGATTGAAACCTCATAGGAAGTCAATTTTTGCGCATTGAACAGTCCGATAAAAAAGATCAGCAGGATGGGTAATTTCTTCATGTTTTTTGAATGTGATACAAAGGTAAATATTGTGGAGTAAAAATAATTTATTTACCGTGGAATTTTAAGTTTTGGCTAAAGCCAATGAATATTTTAATTAAAAATAGTCGGGCTAAAGCCCCACCCTATTGAATATAATGTAGTAAAGAATCTCATAATAATTTAACAGTGAGATTCTTCCTTCGTCAGAATGACACTTTATAAGATTAAAAAGTCTTCGTCATATCTCCCGGAATAATCAGATTAAAGTCTGTAGGGATATAATCTTTGGCTGGTACTTTCAGCTCCGGATCATCTGATTCAAAAACAGAGATAACCGCCATTTTCAGATTAGGATTTTTCTGTTTGATGTACCAATAAATTCCCCCGAATTCTTTGCTGTGGTAGTTTCCATTGTAATGGATGAAAGTTTTTCCGGCTTGATAACTTTTCAGGATAGATTCAGCCATCGTAGCATCCTTTGTAGCCTGAGCCGAGATAAAATTCATCACTTTTGTTCCTTCAGCATGATCTCCCATCATTTTTTTCATTTCCGGATATCCGGGAGTGTCTAAAGTTACTTTGATAGGCAGCTGAGCAATATAGGTTTTCTCTTTTTCGCCTAATTTATTTAAGGACTCAAGACCTTCTTTCGCGGTTTGAGAGGCATATCTCCTTGGAATATTGGTGGCAATGAAATTCAGCTTTTTATCTTTGGCAAAATCTACCAAAGGTTTGTAATCTGTTGCATAATTGTTCCACAAACGGGCAGAATCTTTCAGTGTTTTAGCATCAAATTTACCGTTTAAATATTGATCCAGCTGAGCCTGATTATCTCTTTCAAACATTTCTGCTCCTAAAATAAGCTGACCGTTCTTTTTGGCAAAGAGCGCTTCTGTAATTTTAAGCTGAAGCCAGTGATTGATAGAGCTGTTATGATTTTCACCAAAAAAAACCACATCATAATCTGCCAGTTCTTTTACCAGCTTTTCGGTCTTTACTTCTTTTCCTTTTTTATCATAAAACTGATACGCCTTAAAATCCTGCGCTTTTAATGAGCAGAAGCCGGCAAGCAGTATCGCTATGAAAATATTTTTCATTTTATTTTATATTTAATCACAAATTACACAAATATTCGGCACTTTCAGATCACATGCAATAAAAAAGACCGCTTTGAATTTTACAAACAAAACGGTCTCATTCAAATCATCTAATTATTATTTCTCTAATGCTGCTACAAGGTCCTTCCACTCCTGAAGTTCAGGAATTCCAGGTTTTCTTTTTCCGAAGAACTGAACAATGAAGTCACCTTCACTGTTGAATACTTCGATAGCGGTCACTTCTCCGTCTTCAGTTGGTTTTTTAACGATCCATGCTTCAGCAATTTTCGTTACATCAAGGTGTAGGTTGAAATCCGGATCCATTACGTTGAACCATTGCTGGTGCCAAAGTGTTTTCTTCACATTTCCAGTGTGGATCTGGATAATACCTCTGTTTCCAACGAAAACCATGATCGGTGTATTTTTTTCAGAAGCATCTTCAAGGATGTTGACTACTTTCGCATTATCAATTTTCTTAGCAAATCCTTCAGGAGCCAGTCTTAATGCCTGTGTTCTGCTTACTCCATATTTTCTGGTCATCATGAAGAAATCGTGAGTATCTTTCAATTCTGTCCATGCTTTTTTGAATCCTTCCACATCAATATCTGAATCTGCTTTTTCAGCCTGTTTTGGAGCTACTGCTTCAAAAACCAATGCCTGATTCTGATCTTCAGCTTTGAATTTTTCTACAATCACATCGAAACCTGCTTCATTGCTGTCTTTAGTCAGATAAATCTTGTGAAGTGCCAACCCATCTTTTCCGAAAAACTGAAGACTTTTCTTGTCTCCTTCCAATACTGCAAAAGCAAATTTCCAGTGGTTAAGGAAAATTCTAAGATCGATATCTTCACCCACAAAAAGCTGTGCATGAGGACTGCTGAAATCTCCGTTCAGGTAAGTTCCTTTTCTTTCATGAACACATTCATCATTACGGGTAAGAGCCATTACTTTTCCTAATTGCTCAGCTTCTGTAAGGATTCCCTGGAAATCCGGGTTCAGGACAGTAACGCCTTCTCCTATGCTTGTTGCCAATAATTCTGCCTCACTTACTTCTAACTGTGCTGCTGCATTTCTTATTCTGATATGTGGATTTTCTGCTTTCAGAGCTTCCCATTTTTCCTTTAAATCATTAACTAATGTGCTCATTACTTTACTTTTTTATGGTTAAAATTGTATAAATTCTTCGTATGGTTTCGTTTCCTGTTTTACTTTTTATTTCTTCTTCTTTTTCAGAAGTTTTCATTCTTTTAAAGCGGCTTTTGGAGATGAGTTCTTCCATTTCACTGTTGCTGTACAAGGTGAAATCATATTCTGTAAACGGCAGTTTTTCCATGAACTCCCTTTGTCCGAACGTAAGGACGAATGTTCCGTCGTCTTTTAAAACTCTGTAGATCTCGTTTAGAAATTCTACCGGATTTTCCCAGAAATAAACTGTGTTTACAGTGAATATTTTATCAAAAGATCTATCCCGAAAAGGGAGCTTTTTACCTTCATACAGAACAAAATCTGCCTCGCTTTCAAATTCTTTATTGAGCCTTTTGGCTTCATTGTGCATGGTTTCAGAAATATCAATCCCTGTATATCTGAGGTTTTTGGCAAGACTCATTATACTTTTCAGATGGGCTGCATTTCCGTGTCCTATTTCAAGGATCTGCTGCTCGTCATCAATCACCAATGTTTTGATGCTTTCCAACGTCATGCTGATATTAGTAGCATTCATCATTTCACCAATCTCGATGCCTTTTTCACCTTGAGGATTGGCAAGATTCTGTGCGAGGATTTTGAGTTCGTCTTTTTCCATGGTTATCCAAAAATGATCATTGGGTTATTGGTAATAGGGTGTTCGCAAATGGTACAGGGAAAATTATAGGCATTGCTGATGTTTTCAGCAGTAAAAACTTCCTGTGGTGTCCCATAGGCGGAAACCTGTCCTGATTTCATTAATAAAATCTTATCTGCAAACTGTGCAGCCAGGTTCAGATCATGCAAAACAACAATAGCACTGTTGGCTTTTTTTGTGAAATTCTTGATGATTTCCAATGCTTTATACTGATGTTTTATATCCAAATTATTCAAAGGTTCGTCCAGAAAAGCCAGCTTATGGGCAATATCATTTTCAAGCTGTGCCATGACTCTTGATAAGTGTACTCGCTGCTTTTCTCCTCCTGAAAGGGTGTTGTATTCTCTTTCTTTCAGGTGAAAAATATCCGTTTCGTACATCATATTATTCATGGCTTCCAGATCTTCTTTTCCGGGCTGGGCATCGAAATACGGATACCTTCCCATCATGATCACATCTTTTACCTCAAGCGGAATATCATTGCTGTTATGCTGTGAGAACTTTGCTTTGTGCTTTGAAAGTTCTTGTATATTCCATTCTCTGATGGGTTTATCTTTAAACAAAACTTTGTTATGGCCGGATTTCACTTCATCTGCCAATACACTCATAAGGCTTGACTTCCCTGCTCCGTTGGGTCCCACAATGGCCAAAAATTCACCGTATTCCAGAGAGACATCTACCCCGTCCAGAATCCTGAATTCTTTATGTTTATAATTAATCTGGTGTGCCTTGATCATTAAAGTGATTTTTTAAATTTAACCAAAATAGCGATAAAAATAGGGCCTCCCATTAAGGCTGTTAAAATTCCGATCGGCAGTTCAGACGGTGCTACAATACTTCTGCTGAAGGTATCTGCTGTTAATAACAAAATGCTTCCGCACATTGCCGATAATGGCAAAATAAAGGTATAATTGGATTTGAATAACAATCTTAAAATATAAGGTACAATAAGACCTACAAAACCAATGGTTCCTGAGAATGCCACACAGCTTCCCACCATTAAAGCCACGATGATTATAATCTGCTTTTTCAGTCTTTCAACATTTATTCCCAGATGCTGAGCATCTTTTTCTCCCAGCATCATAGCATTCAAAGCTTTTCCTTTTGGGAGTAAAATAATGTAAGCAATGACGGCAACAACCGCCAGAATGATATTCTTCGTCCATGTAGCGGCTGCCAGGCTTCCTAAATTCCAGAAAGTGAGATCTCTGAGCTGCTCATCTTTTGAGATATAGATCAAAAATCCGGTGATTGAAAAACCAATAGCTGTTATGGCAACTCCGGTAAGCAGCATCATGACTACATTTGTTTTTCCTCCGCTTGTTGAAATTCTGTAAACCAGCATCATTGATAAAAAAGAACCGATAAAAGCCGCTATTCCTACCAGTGAAAATTGTACAGCTTCAGGAAGATATTCTTTGAAATGTCCTCCTAAAACAATCGCAATGGCTGCCAGCAAAGTTGCTCCTGATGTAAGTCCTATTAAATCTCCCGTTGCCAGCGGATTCTTGAAAAGTCCCTGAAGACTGGTTCCTGAAACCGACAGCATACTTCCTACTAAAATGGCCATAATAATTCTGGCTGCTCTTACGTCCCAAATCACATATTTATCACTGAGTGATAAACCGGAATCTCCTTTTATAAATTGCCACAGGGCCATGAACGGAGATTTTTCTCCAAAATCATAAACTCCTGTATTAAGTGACAGTACCGCTATAATGGCAAGCAGTACTGCACTTATAATAAGATAAAAGTATAGTTTACTTTGTGCTTTCAATTAAAAGTTTGTTTAATCCTACTGCTGCTTCTCCTACTCTCGGTCCAAAACCTGATACTAAACCTCCGTCCATTGCAATAATCTTTTTGTTTTTACCTGCATTGGTTTGAGATACTCCCGGCATTTTTAATGCTCCTTCATTTCCTCCTGCTCCCTGTAGACCAGTTTCAAAGAAGAATAGTACGTCAGGATTAGCTTTTACTACGGCTTCCGGTGTCAAAGGTTTGAAATCTTCAAAATCAGTAACAGCGTTTTCTCCTCCTGCAAGGGTAATCAGTGAAGCCATTGGGGTATTTTTACCACTTACCATCAGCATGTTTCCTCTGGCATAGATGAACAATACTTTTGGTTTTTTAGCAATAGGCTGTACCTGTTTCAAGTCAGCATCAATTTTATCATTTAATTTCTGATAATCTGTATTTCCGATTGCTTTTGCTACCTGTTCAATCAGTTTTTTAGTTCCTTCAACAGTATATTCCTGTTTGAAAACTTCAGTTTTGATCCCGGAAGATTTGATTTTTCCCATTAATTCAGGGTTGATATCTTTATCAGAAGCTAAAATTAACGTTGGAGAAACTGCCATAATCGGTTCTATAGTCATGGATCTCATATGCCCCAAATCTTTAGCTGTCGTTTTTAAAGAGGCAGGATAAGTACTGGTAACATCTGTTGCTACGATTTCTTTTTCGTGGCCAAGAGCAGCTACAATTTCAGTAATTCCTCCGTTTAATGTTACTATTTTATTGTTTGTTTTTGGTGCTTCAGAAGTAGCTTCCGTCGTATTTTCTTTTGCTGTTCCCTCTGCTTTTTTGCAAGAATATACTGCTACAAGTACAGAAGCTGCAAGGATGAATTTTTTCATGATATACTATTATTTGATTATTTATAAAGGTTCGAATTCAAAATTGGTGTACCCGCGGTTTCCGTTATCGTCTTTCATTTTATTGAACCTCAGCTTAAAGTAAAAACCTTCAGCATCTTTCAACACAAAGAAGCGGTCTGCATACACAAACGGAACCGGATTGGCTGCCGTACCGGTAGTGGTTCTCCACTTATCACCAATGGCTCTCTGATCATTAAAAACAAATTTAGCAGGTTCTACATCTTTCAGTTTAAATGCAGCGTAAGCCTGTTCCAGATTTCCGGTAACCGTTACCTGATAAGCACCTACTCCATTCAATGTATTGGTGGTAATAAAATCTGCATAGAAATAACTTCCCGCGCTGGTTGTAGGCCCCATGAACACTTCATTGGTAAATGTTGTAAATGCAAGATCCCAGCTCTTTTTCTTAGGCTGAATTTTTGCAGGAGTTCCCATTTTCAGATTGAAGAATGTGAAATTATATTCTGTATCTTTTGTAATGATATATTCTTTGATATCTGTTCCGGTAGCATTCACATCAGCATAACGGATTTTGTATCCGCCCGGAGCTCTTACAATCTGTACTTTTTTCCATCCTCTCGGATCTCCTGATAAAGAAACAGAACCTGCCCCGATATTGTTTGAAGAAGGAATTTCTCTTCCAAGATTGATCAGATAGATAGGATTATCTGCATCATTTTCTTTTACAGCATCAATCCCGGTAGTCTGTGTTAAGAAATTTCCGTTCGGATTGTCAACGTACTTCATGTTTGCAGCATCAAATGTTCCTACTTGGGCTACATCTTTTAAAGCGGCTATATCAGATTCTTTTACCTGGCTGATATTTGTAGTATTGGGAATTTTAATGGCCGTCATGGCAAGAGAACCGTTCATGATGACACGGAATTCATCTCCTGTATAAAAACCAAGATCCCAATCTGTTCTTTTATTAATAGCCGGATTGGTATAGTCGCTCAAATCTATCCACACCTGGTTAGGCTCTGTAGGACCTCCTATTTTAGCATTCACTTCAGACCCTGTCATAGGAGGAACCGGAACCGGATCTTCGTCAGCAGAAAGACAAGATTGTGCGGCCAGCATAACAGAAAGAATAGAAAATATTTTTAAATACTTCATAACAGTAACTTATTATTTAAAATTGAAACATTAATCGGGCAAAATAACTTCTGCCATAGTATAAATTAACAAAACCATTCGCTGCGGTATGGGCTGTTCCGGCAGTTGCAGTAGAGTTTAATCTTGTTACATCAAATATATTTTTCACCCCGGCAGAAATTTCAAAATGCCTGTTCCAGAAAGGCTGGCTCACAATGAAATCCATCATATGAAAGCTGTCTACTTTCCCTAATCGGAACCCGCTTGCACCGTCTGATACGTAAATTCTGTCCGGACCGGTGAATTTATAATAAAGGGCGAAATTGGTATCGGTACTTTTCAGTTTATAAGTTGCGGAAGCTCCTGCCTGAACCAGATACTGGAAATCTGTAGGGGAAGAAGATTTCAAATCATTCATAGATACAGATGTTCCGTTTACCGATCCTCTTAAAGACAGGGCAAACTGATCTTTTTTGAAATCTACATTAGCGGAGAACAATAGGTTTTTATACGTATCAAGGTTCATGTATTTATAGGTAGAAGGTTCCTTCACCATCACCATTTCAATCCTGTCGCGTACATCCAGATATAATGCATCTAATCCGTAAGCGATTTTCCAGCCGTTATCTACGGTAAAATTCTGATTCCAGAAAAGCCCTGCGGAGAAACCTTTTTCAGGATTTAAATCAGGATTTCCCTGTACGTCATGGTTAAGATTCACAAAGTAGGTATACAGCTCGTCATACTTAGGAAAACGGTTTGCTGATCCTACTACAGCTCTCAGATTTGAATTCTCAGAAGTTTTATATCTGGCTGATAAAGAGTAATTGTATTGATTGTTGAAATTCTCACTTAGAGAAAGTCTTACTCCCGGTCTCAAAGAAAATTTGTCTGAAACATTCCATTCTGCAGAAAGGAAATTAGAGTAGGTAAATATTTTTCTCTTTACCGCTTCACCAAAGAAGTCACCTGCAATAAGTGCGGCGTATCCGTTGGTATAGTCTAACTCATATCCTAGTTGGAAGTCAAACACTTTACTATCCAGGAAGTTGCTGAACATCCCTCTTGAATAGATCACATCTGTTTTATAATAAGATCTTTCTTCCTGTTTGCTTTTCACTACTCTGTTCGGAATATCGTAGTTGTAGTCAAAATATTTTCTATCCTGATTTTGATAGGAGAAATCTCCCATATAGCGGATATGTCCCAAATTGGTTTGAATATTGAACTGGTGAATCCAACGGTCTGTATTGTATTCTCTGTCTCTGCTTTCGTAGGCTACTCCACCCAAGCCGTCATTAAGAGGATTTCTGCTTACTTCCGGATTATAGAAGTTGAATTTTTCATTCAGATAAGACAGTTTATAAAAGAATGTTGTTTTATTTTTGGTATATCTCAGTAATGCAGAGGCATCATACTGATCTTTCGGATTCCAGTCGTACCCTCTTTGGTTATCCTGACCGAAATATTTGTAACCTTTACTTTCTCCTGCGTATCCCATAAACTGATTATGGTTGAAATTGATACTTGCAAACCATTCATTGCTGATGTTGTAGTCTACATTCAGGTTCTGAATATGTCTTCCGTTTCCTCTTTTCTTAAGATCATACTGATCTCTTACCGTTTCCTCCTGCAATGAGCCTCTTACACTGATCTTTTTTGTATTGGTTTTCTTTGTAATAATATTGATTACCCCGGCTACAGCACCATTTCCGTACTCAACTCCCATACTTCCTTTTACAATTTCAATTCTCTCTATATTGCTTAGAGTAATTTTTGTAAGGTCAATATTACTTCCTAATCCAGTATCTCCTACCACCGGAATATTATCAATAAGGATTTTCACATAATCTCCGTTCAGTCCCATAATATTGGCTGTGGAGTTCCCGGAACGGGTATCTGGTGTAATCTGTATGTTAAGACTTTGATTCAAAACTTCTGCAACATTGGTTGCTGCCATATTTTTAATCTGCTCAGCATCAATAACGTCAACCTTATAGATGGATTTGTTAATGGACTGCTGCATATACTGTCCTGTAATAACAACCTCTTCAATTTTCTTTTGATTAAGAGAATCCTTTTCTTGGGCATTCATCCAGAAAGCTATGGATAATGAAAGAACGGAAAGCACTTTCTTCTTCATAAGGGTACAAATTTTCGACAAATATAAAACTTTATTTAGACTCATTAAAAATAAATGTATATTTTTGTGGAATAATTCTAAATAAAAATAATCTCATGAAATTAAAATTACTTTTAGGAACTCTGATGCTTACAGCCTTAACTGTAAATGCTCAGGTGTCTAACATCAATGAAAATTTCAACAATTTCACGCTTGGGAACACTACATTCCCTCAGTTTGGATGGTCTGCCATCGTTGCCCCTATTACCGGAGAAATTCCTCCTGTACCTCCCAGAATGATTGTGGCTGGAGATCCTAACAGAGCTGTTCAGTCTTATGCAGGAAACAATGCTACCGGATCATCTTATCTGATTACTCCACAAATTGAAGCCCCTACAGGAAATAAAACATTAACTTTTGATACAACATTAGTTGTTCAGTCTCCGGGTACCGGAACCATCCAGGTAGGAGTAGCATCCAACCCTGCGGATATGGCAACATTTGTTGCTGTAGGAAGCCCAATCAGCGTAACTACTATTGGAACAGTTCAGAATGTGAGTGTAAATATTCCTGCTTCCACGGGATCATATATTGTGTTTAAATTTACCCCAACAGCTTCACACACTGCTATCCAGGTAGATAATGTTGTTTATAATACAACGGCATCTTTAGGGGTATCCGACAATAATAAAGCAACAGAAAATTTCAGATTTGCACTGAATGCTGATCAAAGTGCATTGGAGTTTATCGTGAAGAAAGATCCAAAGAACATCCAGATCTATTCTGCCGCGGGAAGTAAAGTCGCAGAAGGAAAACTAAACGAAAGAAGATTTGACATCAACACCCTTAAGACAGGGGTTTACTATATGAATATTGAAACTGCGGAAGGAAAACTTATTCAGTCGAAATTCATCAAGAAATAGGGTTTATTAGACTATTATTGACCTTTATAAAGCCGGCGGGATTACTCCTTCCGGCTTTTTCCTGTGCCTATTTCTTTCTATTTTAAATGCCAGTTAAAATAAAAACACGATAAAAATCATGTTTTTATTTAGACTTATTAAAAATAATTATATATTTTTGTGGAATCATTCTAAATAAGGATTTAAAAAATAAGTTATGAAAACAAAACTATTTTTGGCTTCAGCATTGGCACTGTCTGTTCAGCAGACTGTTTTGGCACAAACTGATGCATTGGGATACTCACAGGTAAATATGACAATGGGAGGTGGATATCAGAACCGCGTGTTTGTAAACCTTGCAGATGGTAATATGGTTTCTCAACCTGCCAATAGCTGGGATATTGCTTTTTATAGAAACTCAAACTATGCATTCGGATCAAGAGTAAATGATGCAAAAGATATTGAAGTATTCACCGCTTCTACAAACTTAGCAGACTGGGATAATATCAGCATCAGCAATGAGGCTTCATGGGGAGCCCCTCTTTATAATCCAGACCAGACGACTGACTGGAGTCAGGGTGCTTTTGAGCAAGGCCCTGTAACTTCTTCAAATCCTAACATTCCATCAACAGGATGGGGAGTATACAACCCCGTTAATCATCATATTCAGGGGAAGGCTATTTTTGTTTTAAAATATGCTTCAGGAACTTATATTAAATTTGCCATTGAAGATGCTTTTGCAGGATATACCTTCAGGTATTCAAAATGGAACGGTACCGCATGGGGAGCTACAGAAACAAGAACAATCGCTAACGGAACAGATGATTCTTATTTCAATTATTTCTCATTTGATACAGGTGCAAAAGTTCCTAGTTTAGAACCATCTAAAGCGGCATGGGATTTTGTATTTACTAAATATTATACTTTCTATATGGGTGTACAGATGTATCCACTTTCAGGAGCCATCCAAAACCCGAATATAAAAGTGGCCATGGTTCAGCCGGAAACCCAGGCAACAGCAGCTTCAGCAATTCCTGCCACTACAAGTTTTTCTTCTGCGATTACGACAGTAGGACATTCCTGGAAGGGTATCGGAACGGTGAAAAATGATGTTGTATATTACGTTAAAAAAGGCGACGATTACTACAGAATGTACTTCACAACCAACGGTGGTGCCACTACAGGAAATATGTATTTCAAATACAAAAAGATCACGGAAACTCTGGGAATTACTGAAGTAGGTAAAAAAGCTTCTTTCGGTATTTATCCCAACCCGGCTACAGCTGATAAAAAAGTAACGGTTCTTTTTGATGTAAAAGAAAAGGCAAGTAACAAAGGAAGCGTGGAAGTGTATGATCTTACTGGTAAAAAGGTATATTCTGAGGAACTTACCAATCAGGCAGGATTCTACAAGCAGGAGCTGAACCTTTCAACCCTTACTTCAGGGAATTACCTTGTAAAAATAACTTACGGCGGGCATTCGGAAACGAAAAAACTTATCGTAAAATAAAATATTTTTATTTTAATACTTTCTATTTTTTCTAATAAAAAGGCGGTTTCAAACTATTGGAACCGCCTTTTATTCTTTTAAATTTTAATATATTTTAAATCCTTTGTAAACCTCTGCAGAGCTTTCCATGATTTTGGAAGCATCTTTACGGAAGTCTAAAAGGTGATCCTGACCGTTATGTCTGTTGTGGTGCTCTACGCTTTCCCAAAGCTCAATAAGGAAAAAAGTTCCTTTATTATCTTTATCCTCAATAAGATCATACTGCAGGCAGCCTTCTTCTTTTCTTGTTTCTTTCACCAGGTTCTGAAACAGCTCTACGGCATCCATCAGATAATTTTCATTAAACTTAAAAAGTGCAATGATATGTAAATTCATGTTCTAATATTTAGTGATGTAAAAGTAAAATATTTTCAAAACCGAATATCTATTTTATGCCTTTATTTTTCAACACCGGACTTATTTTTTAATTAAAAACTGATTTATAAATAGTTATAGAACTCATCACAATCACCAATGTTCCGATAATCACAAACATTTTCTTTACAGGAAGCTTAGCCGTAAGCATTGCAGAGAAAGGAGCAGTAATAATTCCCCCTATTAAAAGACCCAGAATAATGTTCCAGTGCTGAATTCCCAGGGTAAAGAAAAAAGTAACCGCAGCAGTGATGGTAAGGATAAATTTCGCCACTGTAGAACTTCCCACCGCGAATCTTGGGGTAAAAGCATTTTTTATAAGTGTCCCGGTAACCAAAGGTCCCCATCCTCCACCTGCAAAAGAATCTATAAAACCTCCTATCACTCCAAGTCTTGTCAGATTGGTTTTCCTTTTCAGGGCCTTGCTTTGTTTTTCTTTAAAAGCGTTGGACAGAATCTGGAATCCGAGGTATAAAGTATAAAAGGCAATTAATGTTTTGGTGATCTTTGAATAATATTCTCCAAGGTATGTAAGAGATACAGCACCGATTACAGCACCAATTACAGCAGGAATTGCCAGTTTTTTCACCAGGCTTTTGCTTACATTTTTCAGTTTTATATGGCTGAGACTTCCTGCTGCTGTCGTAAAGCTTTCCGCAGAATGAATACTGGCACTTACAATATGCGGCGGAATATTCAGGAGCATAAGAGTTGTAGTACAGATGACACCATATCCCATTCCCATAGATCCAGCGACAATTTCTGCAAAAACACCTACCAGAAGCATCCAGTAAAAAATATAATTGTCTTTTGCTAAAATGTTCAGCAGCTCATCCAGATACCCAAGTTCGTACATTGAAAAAACAGCAATGAATATAACAGCAGCTGTTATAAAAAGGACATTAAGCCTTACCTGAATTTTTCTTGAAATCACCATATCACAGAATCTTTTTAGCCCATTCTACTTCATCTACAGCTGTTTTTACCATAAAAACAGCTGACCGTATTTCTTTTTCAGAACAGCATCTCATTTTTTCTCCGTATAAAATGAGTCCAACAGCTGAATTTACTGTTATTGCAGAATGTGAAAGCTTTTGTAATTGGTTTGCTTCTTCTTTTGAAATCATAATTTATTCATTTGAAGTAGTGCAAATATCTGATAAAATATTTATCCTACAAAATAAGTAGACTAATAATTCAAAAAAAAGGATCAGGTTAATCTACCAGATCCATTAAAGTTTTACTTTCCAGAATATTAAGTGAAGCGTCCCGAACTTCTATCAAAACATCGTGAAGTCCGCAGTGATCTTCATTGCAGTCATCACATTTTTCGTAGAAATTCAGACTTACGCAGGGAAGCATAGCGATAGGACCATTAACAAGGCGGATAATCTTAGCCAGTTTCACATTTTCTGGCTTTTCCTTGAAAAAATATCCACCACCCTTTCCTTTTTTACTGTCAAGGATATCCGCTTTTTTCAGTTCAAGCAGGATATTTTCCAAAAACTTTAAAGGAATCTTTTTGTGTTCCGCAATTTCAGAAATAAGAATCGGGCCATCATTTCTTTTTTCTACAAGATATGAAAGCGCCTTAAAAGCATATTGAGATTTTTTTGAAAGCATTACAGCAAAAATAAGAAAATTGTTTAATATTTGAAAAAGGACAAAAATGAAATTATAAAAGGGTAAAAAGGCAGATTTCTTTATCCGTAATTTTACGGTTTTCAGTACCATACTTTTGTCTTTCTCCCATTAAATCATTAAGTTTGCCGTATGTTCAGTAAACAAGAGGCACAGCAATTAAAAAAGGAATTTTGGACTGCTTTTGGAAGATCATTTCCCCGAAAATGGATTCTATATGATACCAAAATCAAGGATATGGCATTTAAATTTTCTGCAGACAACAAAAAAGCAGAAGTTTCTCTGGATATTGAAATGAAGGACGAAATTTTCCGAAATGCCTACTACGAGAAGATCTGGTCTTTGGAAGATATTTTAAAAGATTTCATTGGAGATTTTCATAAAGAAGAATATTTTACCTTAGAAAACGGCAAGGTTATCAGCAGAATATGGATAGAAAAACATGGTGTTTCTGTTTTTAATAAAAATACCTGGCAGGAAACTTTCGAGTTTTTTATAGACAAAATGGATGGCTTTGAGAGGTTTTACTACGAATATGAAGACTTTATAAAAGATATTTAATATACTTACGAAAAAAATACTATTTCATGCTTAGTTTTAAGATAAAAAAAGAAAACTTATCTTTGCCACACCACTTAAACTAATAGATGAAACTAAACTAACATGATTAAAAATGAGAAAAGTGTACAAAAACATTTTTGGGGAAGTTATCTCCAAAAGTAAAGCTGTAAAGCTAAATGAATATCATCTGTATTATTATGAGGAAGGCTCCGATTTTCTGAAGGAGATTGAATTCATCAACGAAGACAGTGTTTACAACATCAATTACTATCTAAGTGAAGACGAAGACGAGGCACAGGTAGCGGCTTACCTCGGGGAAAAATCTGACTTTTTTGACATTGAAAAGAAAGAAACCACCGACAGCTTTATGATCTCCACCAATAAGCTGTATTCACTATCTGTAGATGAGCTGCCCTTAATTTCTAAAACGGTTTTCAAAGCGGACGACCCTGAAAACTTCATCTGCTCCCAGGTGATAGACAACGAAACCCATGAACCGCTGCTTGAAAGAACCATAAAATGCTGGTACACCCACGACGAAAACGGAGAAAAATACGCAGCCATAGAATGCAGCTATCAGGAAGACGGAAAACTGGAGCTAGCTGTAGACAAAACTTCAGATCCTGAACATGAAGAAAACTGGTCCCATTATGATTACGATACCTTCCCGGACCTTCAGGCAAAAATATCTACTGACATCAGCTATTACAGAACCGCCGCTTTACTTCCCAAAGAAGCTTATCAGTCATAATTTTTACTAAAAACACTTATCTCAAAAAATTATTAATCGAAGTGAACTCTATTTTTTATCAAACAGGAAGCAATTAAATCCTGAACTTAATAAATATCTACAAGATTGATCTTTTCATAAGATTGAATCTTTAGAAAAATAATATTGACTGTCTCTTATTAGGGGCAGTTTTTTTAATGCCTATTATATGATCTTATATCAATTTTCTGATAAAAAAGGGAATGATGCTTTTTTCGGAATCTGGAATGTGTTGGAAAATATCAAGATAAGCTGTAAACATATCTGCTATTTACTTTACAAAACAACTTCAATCATTTATTAAACAGATCATTAGGTATTTCCACACAAAATAGTTTTTGGTTATTTATACTCTAAAATTCTTATTTTTTTCTTTGTTACTTTGGTTTCCTAAAGCTGAAAAAACCAACTCATTATAACGTTATAACGGGTAAAAACTAATCAACAACCAAAAGCAAAAACATGGAAACAATTGAAATCACAAGAACTGAGGTAGGGATTAACGATCCCTTTCAAAGAGTTATTTTTGATCAACCGGAAAGTTTGACCGGAGCATCCACAGAGTCCTACTCTATTGAAGTGGCAGGACAGGGCCAGCTTACAGGACTTTCTTACACGGTACCTGCTCACACAGAAGGAAGAATAAAAGCAAAACTTCAGATCAATGCTATGTCCAGCGAGGATGTAAAAAAACTTAATGATCTTGCTATGGGTATGTTGAATGCCAGCGCCAAAGAAGAAATCAGAGAGTTTGAAAAAACATCAGCGAGCGCTAATCTATCTGTATGGACTTGGTTTTTTGGTGGTGGAGGTGCTTCGGCCTCTTATGAAAAAACAAAGAATTTAATGAAATCAAAAGGGCTTACTGAAGCTCAGATCACTACATTGATGAATACCTTCCTGGAAATGGCAAAAAAAATGTCTACAGTACAAATTGATTTTTATGTAAACAATTCTGCCAACAGTTATTCTGTTTCCGGGGATCTTTATCTGTACACTGTTTCGGGAACGATCAAAACTGAAAAAGGAACATCACAGTACCGTATGTTATCCGATCAGGCTTCTGCCGGCGGTCCTCCTCCTGCGGGTGGTGGTGCACCTTCATCAGGAGTTATTAAGCTGAATTAATTCCGATAAGACAAGGTTCAATATTATTAACAAAAACTCCCGGAAGAAAATCTTCCGGGAGTTTTAAATTTTATCCAAATTTCTTTTTTCTTAACCAGAAAAACAATCCTCCGATAAGACCGATAATCACCAGCGGAAGCAGTAAATTCAGCCATTGCCAGGTAGATTTCTCTTCAGTAATTCTTTGTCTGTCCAGAAGTCTTTCTTCAATATTTCTGTTTCTCAGCTCCATTAAGTTGCTGTCATCCAGTAAATAATCTAAAGCATTTCTAAGAAACTGTTCGTTTCCAAACTGTTCGTTGGTTAAAAGATCTACTCCCAGCGGAAGCGGTTTTCCTTTGATCACTTTATTTCTTCCTACATCTCCGTCTGCAATAACGATCATTTTGTTTTCCGG
Organism: Chryseobacterium sp. 7; assembly: GCF_003663845.1. Taxonomy (NCBI): domain Bacteria; kingdom Pseudomonadati; phylum Bacteroidota; class Flavobacteriia; order Flavobacteriales; family Weeksellaceae; genus Chryseobacterium; species Chryseobacterium sp. 7. The sequence continues at coordinate 1,465,748 of NZ_RCCA01000001.1, read as the reverse complement.
GCTTGATGCTTTGAATCCAGGGTAAGATTTTCTTTCAATTCTTGATGCATATGCAGAGTTAAACTTCCCTTCCAGAGCAACAGCGAAGATCTTTGGAGTACTTGGTTTCTCCATTTGTCCAAGACTGTCTACGCTTGCAATTTCTTTCAGATCTACATAGTTCGGAACCTGTTTCAATAATGTTCTCTCGCTGGACTCGAAAAGAACTTTTGTTTTGATATTCTTTCTTCCTCCTAATGTATCAATGGAAGTTGGGAATTCAAATTTTACAGGATTGATATTTTTGGTGATCGGGTTATTATTTTCAGCAATTCCAAGCGGATAATAGGGCCAAGGTAAGCTTGTATACTGAGGATTTCCACTTACTTCACCTGTAACCAGTCTTAAAAGGGCAAACTTTTTAACGTCTTTTACTAAAGCAGGATTGATTCTCACTCCATAATTAAAGAAAAAGTCTGTCATGTTGATATCTACAGGGAAAGGCATTACTTTTTTAGACCTTGTTAAAGTATCCATTTCAGCATTTACCGCATCAATCATCCAAAGGGTTTTTCCGCCATTCATAATGTACTGGTCAAGAATTACCTTTTCATTATCTGTAAAGGCTTTTCTTGGTTTTGCAATCACCAAAGCACTCATCTGCTTCAATAACGGAATATCTTCTACGGAAAGTTCAGTCTGATTTTTAGGAATTATAGGTCCTGCATCATAATTTTCCATAGCCAGCTTTACAAATCCCTGAAACTCGTCCGGATTTAGCTCATCATGATTCACCAGGATCCCGATTTTTTTTCTTTTTGCTGCTGAAATATTCTTAATGTTAGAAACAAGATTGTACTCTAATCCTTCAATAGATCTTGTCAGCTGTTGATCCGCATCAATTCCTGCCTGCTGTACTACTAATGGTATAGAAGCTCCGCCATCCCCATATTTGATCACAGCGTATGGGAAAAGGGTAATCTGTGAGATCTTTCCGTCTTTTACATCCGGAAGAATGGACGGCTGCATGCCCATTGCCATCAGCGTATCCTGAGACATTTTTGTTTTAATCGGATCTATAAATTTAAAATCAATCTTCGGATTAATTTTTCTGAATTCTTCCAGCATAAATTTCGTTTCGCTTTGCAGCTGCTTGAAACTTGCAGGAAAATCACCTTCCAGGTATACTTCAACAGTCAGAGGCTTTTTAACGGACTCCAGAACTTTGATGGTATTATCTGAAAGTGTATATCTTTTTTCTTTCGTTAAATCTAATCTGATTCCCGAATAGGTCAGGATAATCACTAAAGGAACAATTACAATTAAGAAAATTCCCAGCGGAGATTTAGCATTGAACTTCTTCATGATTCTACTTCTTTTTGTTAATAAAATGATTAGACAATACTAATGAAGCTCCTATTACAAGTACAAAATAGGCTACATCTTTAAAATCAATAAGCCCTCTTGTAAAGCCTAAGAAATGTTGATAAAAACCGATATTCTGAAGGATAAAGTCTGCTCCTCCCAATAGTTTATAACTTGCCAGCTGTTCGATTCCAAAATACATGATAAAGCACATGAAAACGCCTAGCAAATAAGCCATAATTTGATTCTGTGATAATGAAGAAGCCAGAATTCCCACTGCTGAAAATGCTGCAATTAGCATGATCAAGCCAAGATAGCTTCCAAAGGTCATTCCAAGGTCAATATTTCCTGCAGGAACACCCAGCACATATACTGTATAAAGGTAAATTAATGAAGGAATAAGGCATAAGATACCAACAATCCATACAGAAAGAAATTTTCCGGTTACCAGTTCTGAAACTTTTAATGGTTGTGAAAAAAGCCAGTTTAAGGTTCCGGTTTGCTGTTCTTCCGCAAAAGTTTTCATAGAAAGTGCAGGAATGATAAACATCAGCAGCCATGGCACCAATACGAAATAGCTCTGAAGCGATGCCATTCCGATCTCAAAAATATTAGAATCGTTGTCGAAAAAGAACAGGAAAAGGGTTGCTATCAGACTGAAAGCGGCAATAATCACCCACGCACTCCAGTTTCCAAAGTAACTCCAAAGTTCTTTCTTTAAAATTGCAATCATAGTTTTTTTGTAAGATATAAAAAGGATGAATGTTTTAAGACATACGTCCTACTCAACAATTATTTGTTTTTTTTATTTTTATTAACCAGTTTCACCGTCATCATGATCAGAAATACAAGAACGAAAAATCCTGCAATTAATTGCCACCAGTATTCGATCACCATTGATTTTAAAATAACCGTAAATACTACCAGAAACAGAATGAAAGTGGCAATTTCATTAGCCTGTCTCAGTTTGATATTGGCAATGGGTAGTGTATTTCCGTTCAATACTTTTAAATGAAGAACTTTTTTCCAACACCAGTAATGGTAAATTGCAAGCCCGATAAGGAAAGTAAGTTTCAAATGAAACCACCCCATTTTCATCAGCCCCGGATTTAAAAAGATCATGACCAATCCGCAAACTGCCATGATTACTCCCGCAGGAACAGTGATAATATTCCACAGTCTTCTGGCCATAAAGGTATACTGTTCTCTCAGAATTTTCTTTTTTCTTCCGGAAATTCATCGGTATCCTTATAGTAAACGAAAATCCTCACGAGATAAAAAATTCCAGCAAAGTAGCTTACCATAAAAATAATGTGCAGCGCTTTGATTATTGTATAAAGCATTTTAATAAATAAATTTATTGATAGAAGTAATTTTACAGTCCTGGTCGAAATTTTTCAATGCATCAAAAAAAATCTTTTTCATGTTCTTTGAATTATTATAATAAGAATATCCCATAAAAATAATTAGCCCAAGACAGACAAACATAATTCCGTATTTTGTTCCTGAATTTTCATCTGTATAAAAAGGAACAAAAATTCCAGAAAGAAGAACAAGAATAAGCAGATCAAAATATTTTATTCCAACCGATAATTCAAGATTTTCTTCATCATTCTTTTCTGAAACAAACTTTCCTATAAAAGATAAGTATTCATTTCCCATTACTTTTACTTCAAATCCATTATCAGTCACTTCACCTTTAAATTTTTTACCATTATAATCAGGAAAGCCATGAAATATACTCTCTTCAATTTTATACAGTATCAATTTCTTTGGTTTCGAAAATACAACCTGATATTTGGATTTTAAAAACATATCAATTTTAATCAGGCACAAAGATAAGTTTTTATCTAATTGTTAAAAATAATTTTCTTTTGATCAGGAAAATATAAGTAAAAACAGATTTCTATAAAAAATAGTTCGGCTCGGGGCAGCGAAGCTGCCCGAGCCGAACATTATATTTTCATTATTGTAACCAATTCAACGATTAAGAGATCACTCCTAACTCTTTTCCAACTTTTTCAAATGCAGCAATAGCCTTATCCAAATGCTCTCTTGTATGAGCTGCAGATAACTGTACTCTGATTCTCGCTTTTCCTTTCGGTACTACAGGATAGAAGAATCCGATTACATAAATACCTTCATCCATAAGCTTTTCAGCCATTTTCTGAGAAAGCGGTGCGTCGTAAAGCATTACCGGAACAATAGCAGCATCTCCTTCCGGAATATCAAAACCTTTCGCTTTCATTTCCGTTCTGAAATATTCTGCATTTTCCATTACTTTATCACGAAGAGATGTATCATCAGAAATCATATCCAATACTTTCAAAGCGGCTCCTACAATTCCAGGTGCCAGAGAGTTAGAGAACAGATAAGGTCTTGAACGTTGTCTCAGCATATCAATGATTTCTTTCTTACCGGAAGTAAATCCACCTAAAGCTCCACCTAAAGCTTTTCCTAAAGTAGAAGTGATGATATCTACTCTACCCATTACTTCATTTGCTTCGTGAGTTCCACGACCAGTTTTCCCGATGAAACCTGTTGCGTGAGAATCATCTACCATTACCAAAGCATCATATTTATCGGCAAGGTCACAAACTCCTTTTAAGTCTGCCACAATTCCGTCCATTGAGAATACTCCGTCTGTAACGATGATTTTAAAACGGTGATTTTTTTCAGAAGCAGCAATCAGCTGAGCTTCAAGGTCAGCCATGTTATTGTTTTTATATCTGTATCTCGCTGCTTTACACAAACGAACACCATCAATAATTGAAGCGTGGTTTAATTCATCTGAAATAATAGCATCTTCTTCTGTAAACAAAGGTTCAAAAACTCCCCCATTCGCATCAAATGCTGCAGCATAAAGAATAGTATCTTCAAGACCTAAGAAATCAGCAATTTTTTTCTCCAAATCTTTGTGAATATCCTGTGTTCCACAAATAAAACGTACAGAAGACATCCCGTAACCATGAGACTGAATCATATCCTGAGAAGCTTTCATTACTTCCGGATGGTTAGATAATCCCAGATAATTGTTGGCACAGAAGTTCAAAAGCTTTTTTCCGTTGGCTTCTATTTCTGCACTTTGTTGAGAGGTAATGATTCTTTCACGTTTGTAAAGTCCGTCATTCTCAATATTCTGAAGTTCATTCTGTAAATGTTGAAGGTATTTTTCAGAGATCATTTTTGGTAATTTTTTAGATGTGCTAATTTACTAAAAAGGCAGTAAAATAAAACCTTTTATCAGTTTAATTCTAAAAAATCAGTAGAGATTTCAGTTTTAACATTATTAGTCTACAAATTTAGTGGGATAATATTTATATTTGTTTAAAATTTTAATGCATGAGACTACAGCCGGTACAAAAAATAAAGCAAATAAGTTCAGAAACGTTCATTAATAAACATATGAAGCCAGGAATTCCTATTATTCTTGAGAACTTTATTCATCCGGAAAGTCCAGCTTTCAAAAAGTGGAACTACGAGTATTTCAAAGAAATTGCAGGCGATCATGTGGTCAGTATATATGGCAGTGAACTTGATTCTCTGGACAGGGTAGCGAGTGATCCCATAGCACAATCCACATTTTCGGAATATCTTGATTTGATCCAGTCTGGCCCTACTGAACACAGACTTTTCTTATTTAATCTATTAAAAATAAAACCTGAACTCAAGAATGATATCATCTACAACGATGTTACGAACGGGAAAATATTAAAATGGCTGCCTTTTATGTTCTTTGGTGGTGAAGGTTCTGTAACCAGAAATCATATTGATATTGACATGTCACATGTTTTCATCATTCAATTTCAGGGAATCAAAAGGGTATGGCTTTTCCCGTGGGAACAGTCTGATTTTATGTATAAACTGCCTTATAATTTTCACAGTCTTACTCAGATAAAAAATCCGGATTACAGGAAATATCCGGCACTACTCTATTTGAATGGTTATGAAGCAATTATTCACCCCGGAGAAACCCTTTACATTCCTTCCGGATGGTGGCATTATATTCAATATGATACAGAAGGTTACTCTATATCTGTGAGGGCACTTCCTTCGAGCGCTCTTGAAAAATGGCGTGGCTTTAAAAACTTAGTCATTACCAGGCATTTTGATAATCTCATGCGGAGAATATTCAAAGAAAAATGGTTTGAATATAAAGTAAAAACAGCCAGAAAAAGAGGGGCCAGAGCTGCAAGAAAACAAAGAAGCTTTCAAATATGAAAGCTTCTTTGTTTATAGTACAATTGACTTTTGAAAAAGTAAAAAATTATCGTTTACTTTCTGTCATTTTAATGCTTGATAAATTTAATATTCTTTTCATTAATGGTAATAAAGTATGCCCCCAGAACCAATTCTGAAATCCCAATTGCCTTACCCGGCTGATAAGTCCCTTTTCCTACCAGTTTACCATCTATAGCATGAATAGTATAATCTGCTGCTCTGTTAAGACCTTTCAGATTAATTTCATTTTTGGCTGGATTTGGGTATAACCCAAAGCTTTCTTTTTCAACGGAAGAAACACTTAACGTATTATCCTGAGCAACTGTAGAGTTTTTCTCAATAATCTGGTATTCATAATTAAACTGAACACTTGCAATAGGAAAAGTTACCGATTGAAGAAAATATTGGTTATTGGAAGTATTGTTAAGAACCAGATAAGCGGTCTGACCACCTGTTCCGGTTACTTTTATAGGCAAAGGCATTTCAAAAAAGCTTACTGTAGGGCTACTCTGCGTCTGAGAAACTTTGAATACGGCCTGATTACCACTTTGCATCCATTTTATATTGTAAGTAGGATAACCTTCTCCATAGATCCAGTCATTGAAAAATTCTGTAAAATCTGTTCCGGTAGACTGAAGCAAAGAAGCATTAAAATCTGAAGTACGTACATAGCTGTAAGCCAGATTTGGTCTTGCATGATAATCTTTAAGTGCCTGATAAAAAGCGGCATCGCCTAAAATCCACTTCAGCATTCTTAGTACATAGCCACCTTTAGCATAGGTAAGTCTGCTGTCAAATATTCTGCCGATACTGTTAAGCCCACTGGCAGGTACATAAACGCTACCACCTGCACTTCCCGTAATAAAGCTGGACTGCCCCTGTAAATAGTTTAGAAAATCTGTATTGGGCATCAATAGTTTTTCATTGGCAACATGCTCTCCAAAAGTAGCAAAGCCTTCATTCAGCCAGATATCGTTCCATGCACCGCAGGTCACTTTATCTCCAAACCACTGGTGAGTAAGCTCATGAGCAATAAGCTGTTTGCTCCACGCTCCCATTGAGGACATGGTCTGATGCTCCATCCCTCCTCCATACATAAATTCCATATGGCCGTATTTTTCATTACGGAAAGGGTAAGAGCCAAAATAGGTTTCAAAAGTATCCATCACCTGCTTTGTCCAGTTAATATTCGATACACTGGTTGCATTTGAATTGGTAGAAGGGTAGATATAGTTGATAAAAGGAAACGGAGGATTGCCCATTGTATCAGTAAGTTTCACAAAGTTAGTGATAGACAAAGCAATCAAATATGCTGCTGTAGGATACATAGTTCTCCAAAAAGTAAGCTTTGTAGATCCTGTTGGAAAAGTTTCAGACATCAACTTTCCGTTTGCTGCTACGCTGTAATTGGATGGAGTTGTAATTTTAAAATCAAATCTTTCAATTTTATCATTCAAACTTTGTTTTGTAGGGAACCAGTCCTGTGCTCCATAAGGCTCATTCAAAGTAGAAAGAACCGGAGTTCCGCCCTGAAGTGATGTTCTGAATGCATCGTTTTCGGTAGTTGGTGCTCCTGCATAATAAATCGTAAGAGAATCTAATGTATTGGCAGGAATAGAAGCCGGGAAATCAATCTTCAGCTCTTTTGATGGAAGCTGTTGAAAGCTGGTAATATTAGTACCGTGATATTTCACCTGAGAAACGGTCAAAGAATTGGAAAGATCAAAATAAATACTTCCCATACTTTGGTTAGGCTTAAAATGCGAAGTTACCGATCCGGAGATATTATATACCGCAGGATCCAGGCTCACGTCCATCCTTTGATACTGCAAGTCATAATTTAATGTATTGGGATTCGTATTCCCAATATTCATTTTCTGGGTAAAGGATTTTTTCTCTTTCTCGATCAATCCTTTCATATCGGTATTTTGCTCATACTTCTGGCCATAAAATGGCTGAAATAATACAAAACCCAACACCAACAGGTACAATTTTGTCATGTTTAGAAAAATTTAATCAAATATAAAAAAAACCTTTTAATCAATGATTAAAAGGCTGTTATAATATATAAAATAAAATATTTTTAAAGATCCAGTGCCGGTTCAAGAATTTTTTCCATTCTCTTTTTCACCATGTCTACCGATCCGGCATAGTTGTTCACCATTAAGGAGAACACTAATGTTTTCCCGGAATTTGTTTTCAGATAACCTGCTAATGTTTTTACTTTGTTTAAAGTTCCGGTTTTTGCAAAAACCTGTCCGTTACCTTCTCCAATGAACATTCTTTTTAAAGTTCCGGATTGTCCTCCAACCGGCAGCGAAGTAAGATAAGATCTGTAATACTTCTGATCCATCAGCGAGGTAAGAAATTTCGCCTGGGATATAGGAGTTACATTATTGCTTCTTGAAAGTCCGCTTCCATCCATATAATTAAGACCATTCATATCAAAACCTGCCTCTCTTAAGTGGTTTGTCACCACAATTCTTCCAGATTCTGAAGTCTGATCACCCATTTTCTGATAACCCGCAGTTTTTAATAAAGCTTCGGCTAATGAGTTATCACTGTGCTGATTGGTATAATAAATAATATCACCTAAAGTTGGAGATTTATATGCCGAAAGCATTTTTCTTCCTTCCGGAGCTGAATCTGTCATTTTCGGAGTTACTTTTCCGGTAACAGGAATTCCGCTTTTCACCAATGTGGTTCTGAAAGAGTTAGCGAGAAATGCTGGAGCATCAGGAATTTTGGTCGTTAAAACTCCGTTTCCTTCATATTTATCAGCATATACCATCTGATGATTATAAGGAGAAACATAGAAAAACTTCTTGTCTGTAGAGAAGCTTCCTTTTTTAACAATCAGCTTTTCGTTGGCCGGGTTAATATCTCGGGTACTTCCTGCAGGCAGATAATAATTATTATTTTCCAACCATACAACATTTTCCGGAAGCACTGAAATATTGCCTTTGAAAAGCGCTGTCTGAATGATAATATCACCATTTACCTTTTTGATTCCCTCTCTTGAAACTCCGCCTACGAAATCTGAAATAATATCTCTGTAAGATGCAGCACCAGCTTTATTGGTTCCCAAAGACGGGTCACCGCTTCCTATTACATAAAGATTTCCATTTAAAACTCCATTTTCATCTATCGTTCCTGAATACTCAAGCTGCGTCATCCAACGGTAGTTCTCACCTAAAAGGTTTAAAGCTGTTTCCGTTGTAAGGAGCTTTGTAGTAGAAGCAGGTACTAAAGGAGTGTTTTCATTGTACGAAGAGATTACTTTCTTCGTTTTCGGATCGTACACTACGAATCCCCAGCTTGCGTTTTTCAGCACAGGATCCGCCATCATTGTGTTTACGTTAATGTCTACCAGTTCTTTTGCTGACAGCACAGTTTTCTCCACCATCGTACTAACGGGTGAAGGCAGGTTTAAGCTGCTTTTCTGACTGTCATAATTCTGAGAATAAAGAACGGTAGAAACGGTAGATTGAGCCAGGAAAAAACCAGAAGCCAACACCGCCGCACTTGAAAAATATTTTCTGAAATTTACCATCTATCTTCTTTTAGTTCTATAGCTTTGACTCTATAAAAAATGAGAGGTTAAATCATTTAATTAAAAAGTCAGACACTTAATCAACGTCCAAAAGTAGAAATTATTGTTATACAACGAGCTACCAGCGTCTTATAAAAGAGTGTAAAGTTTGTTAAAAATTGTTAAAAATCCACAAAAACATCTTTTTTAATGCTTTGATAAGCAGTGATTTCATCAAATTCTTTCAAACTTATCAAAACCCTATTTTTGAATTTCTCATAGTTTTTACCGCGGGGAAGCTTCAGCATAATCTGGAATTGGTACAAATTATTCAGCCTTGCAATCTGAGCTCTTTCCGGCCCTAAAACACAATCTTCCGGAAGATATTTTCTAAGAATGGAGCCCAGAAACTGAGAAGCACGGTCTACTTTATCTTCCTTTCTGTGCTTCATTTCAATCATAATCAGCTTGGTAAAGGGCGGATAATGAAATTTCTGACGCTCTGTAAGAATATATTTATAAATCTTGGCAGGATTATTCATTTTAATCAGCTGAAATACAGAATGTTCAGGATTATAGGTCTGAATCAGGATTCTCCCTTTCCCGGAAACTCTTCCCGCTCTACCTGAAACCTGCGTGATCAGTTGATAAGCTCTTTCTTCCGCTCTGAAATCCTGTACATATAATAAGGAATCTGCTTTAGGAATGGTTACCAGTTCGATATGGTCAAAATCAAGTCCTTTGGAAATCATCTGTGTTCCTACGATAATGTCTGTTTCTCCGTCTTCAATCTTTTCATACAGCTTTTCGTAGGCAAATTTCTTACGCATAGAGTCTACATCCATTCTGTCCACCTCATTTTCAGGGAACAGCTTGGAAACTTCCTCGTGAATCTGCTCTACTCCAACTCCTCTTTCATTCAGCTTTTCGGAATTACATTTCGGGCAGGTTCTCGGTTTGGAAGCTCTTTGTCCGCAATAATGACATTTCATTTCATTAGCAGCCTTGTGATACGTCATCACGACATCACAATTGGAGCAATAATTCACATAACCACAGCTCTCACATTCTATGACATTGGAATAACCACGACGATTGTGCAGAACGATCGCCTGATTTTTTTCATCCACCGTTTTCTTAATTTCATCAATCAATTTCAAAGAAAAATTACCGGAAACCTTTTTAGATTCCTGGGCTTCTTTGAAATTAATCAGTTCATATTCCGGCAGATTAACATTCCCGAATCTTTCATTCAGGAAAACATATTTCATTTTATCTTTTCGGGCTCTGTAATAGCTTTCAACGGAAGGCGTTGCAGAACCTAAAATCACTCCTGCATTGTAAAATCCACCCAGCACCAATGATGCATCTTTAGCATTAAAATAGGGAGAAACTTCTCTTGGCCTGTATGCTGAATCATGCTCTTCATCTACCACAATAAGTCCCAGATTCTGATAAGGCAAAAACAAAGCATTACGGGTTCCAATCAAAATACGGATATCATTCTGCCTGATTCTTCGCCATACTTCTACTCTTTCAAAATCTGTCAGTTTCTGATGATAAAAACCAAGCTGTCTGCCGTATTTTTTTTCTAATCTTTGAGTAATTTGTTTCGTCAGAGAAATTTCAGGAAGTAAAAAGAGAACATTTTTCCCTTCTTTGATATATTCATCAATTTTCTCTAAATAAATATGGGTTTTTCCTGATGAAGTGACCCCGTGAAGCAGAACATTCTTTCCTTCTTCAAAGGCTTCATCAATTTCAGTTTTTGCTGTTTTCTGCTGCTCAGAAAGCTCTTCAAGCTCCTCAATTTCTCCGTCATAGCTTTCAATTCTGTCCTTCTGCATGTAGTATTCCTCTACAAGACCTTTGTCTGCCAAAGGTTTTAAGTGGGAACTACCGAAATAACCGTCTTCAAAAAGTTCAGATTTTTTAATAGGAATATCAGGGTTTTCTGTCTGCTTTTCTAAGATAAGAAGAAACAAATCCTTTTGCTTTTGAGCTCTGTTCAATTTTAAAAGTATGTCCGTAAGATTCTGATTGGCCAAAACCTCATCATTGATTCTTACATAAGCTACTTCTTTTGCTTTATATTTCTCAGCAATTTTTTCATCAATCTCAATGTACTGAAGATCAATTAATGAATTGATAGTCTTAATAATATCCTTTTTAGGAATAAAAGCTTCAATGTCTGTAAGATTGATCAGCTGGCGTACTTCCAATGCCTGAATAAGGTACATTTCGTTGACATCCAGATTTTCAAAATCAACAACGGCACCCGGTTTTAATTTTAAATAAGTTTCACTTTCCAGTTTTAATGAAGAAGGAAACGAAAACCTGTAAATTTCCCCAAGGCTGCACATATAATATTCCGACAGCCAGTTCCAGAAATTAATCTGTTCTTCAGGCATAATCGGCTGATCATCCAGCATGCTGATGACTTCTTTTACCACAAAGTTTTCCGGTGCGTTATCATGAAGCTCAAATACAATTCCTGTATAGATTTTCTTTCCGCCAAATGGTACCAGCACACGCATTCCGGGCTGGATTTCAGACATCATTTCTTCGGGAACTTTATAGGTAAAAGATCCTTTGAGGTTCAGGGGTAATACAATTTGAGCGTACTGCAAGGGAAATATTTAAAGTGTAAAATTAGAATTTTCCTGAGAGAACTGCAACTTTGCAGAAATTCTTTCGTGACATTTAAAACTTGGGGCTAAAGGCCTGTTCTACCACAAAAGATCTAACTCTTTTAGTGCCAATCTTTATGTATAAAAGTACATATAAGTTCAAAAATATGAAGATTTTCATTATGTAAACTTTACACAATCAGTATTTAACCTTAAGCTTTTGTGGTTAAAAAAAGATTTGAGTCATCTCGTACCAAAATGCGGAGGTAAAAAATCCGACAATAATACTGACTCCGATGATCAGATTGGTCAGTTTTGTATTTAGTCTAAATTGTTCTGCGATGATACTTGAGGTAACGAGTGTAGGCATTGCTGCTTCAAAGACTGTAATTTTTGCCACATCTCCTTTTATTCCGAATAACAAAGCCATTCCCAAAACAATTGCCGGCGCCAGAATCAGTTTATAAAGCATAGACATCGACATTTGTGGTATCAGTTTTTTCCATCCGTTGAATTTCAGCTGTAATCCCACGGAAAACAAAGCTAACGGACTTACTGTTGCAGCTAATTTATCAAAAAACGGTTCTGCCACGGTAAAATCAATGAACTGCGACAATACCAAAGCGGAAATACATCCTATTAACGGAGGAAACGTAATAAGTCTTTTTAAAATGAATAGTGCACTTACTTTTCCTGATCTGCTTCCTCCTTTCACTGCAGCAATAATTCCGAGTGTGGAAAGGGAAAAAAACATAGTCTGATCACAGATAATGGCAATACTCAACAATCCTTCGCCATAAAAAGCACTGATTAAAGGAAATCCTATGAATGATGTATTGCTATAGCCGCTTGCCAGTTCTAAAGTACTTCTGGAACGTCTTGAATATCCTTTGCTCTTACTGTACAGCATCATAAAGAAAAAGCAGAACACAGAAATTAAAAATGTGGCTGCAATCGGGAACAGCATTTCTGTTGTCCATTTTACTTTAGGCAGATATTTAAAAGAAACTGCCGGAAGAGCAAGATAAAGAATCCAGGTGTTGATACCTTTGTGGGCATCGGGGTGGATAGATTTTGTTGCTTTGAATATCATTCCTGCAATGATACACACTGCAATCAGAACAAAATTTACCATAATTATAAAGAAATAGGGTACAAATTTACGGCTGATTTTTGAGTTGGAAGGGTAAAATTTATATTTTTTCAGTAGAATTTCTAATGCGGGATAAGATATTTAAACCTTATAGGTTTTGAGAACTTTTATATTTTAATTCTTCATTACCTCCCAAAGACTCATTACTTCAATTTTATCCAAAGGTTTTGAAAGTAGGATTCTTTTCGAAGTCCCTGGTAAAAGATCAAAGAAATTATCACTGAAATGAGTATCTCCTATCAGGTAAACATCTTTCGTCAGAATATCCGTTGATATTTCAATTTCAGTGGGTGATATTTTTTTGATTATAATTTCCGGTTTTGAAAGCTTTAAATCTTTCGGCTTATTAAAAAAGAACAGTTTTTCAAATTTTGAATCTTTTTGAGAACTGATTTTTAAAACAGCTCCGGACAAATCAAACTGAGCCAGTTCTGATTTACTGATGCTTCTAATTTTCTTACTTACATCCGCATTGATAACATCTGATTGATTTGATTCCCAAAGTGTTTCCCCTTTAAAATCAATTAATTCAAACTTTGTGTCTGCTTTAAATTCTTTCAATAAATCACTGATCAGATAAACGTCATAACTTTTATCAGTCTCGGCTACTGATACCAAAACAGATTCGAAGCTTCTTTTTGCCTGATAATGGAAGGCTTTCCAGTTTCCGAGGTAATCTATGGAAGACCAGGAAACCACCGGCCAGCAATCGTTGAGCTGCCAGTACAACGTTCCCATATTATAGGGTTTTGCACGGCGGTGAGCTTCAATGGCAATCTGCATTCCTCTTGCCTGCAATAGTTGTGAAACGTAATGGTATTGTACAAAATCGGTCGGGATTTTATAATCCCGTTTCAGGTATTCATTAATAATATCCCAGCCACGGGCATGTTTCTCGTGAGCTTTAATGGTTGGATTATGAAGGCTTAAATCCTGAGTTCCTGAAAACATGGATTTTGTGGTTTCAAGAGTGGGTGTGCCCTGAAAACCATATTCAGACATGAAACGTCCTACTTTTTCGTTATAAATTTCAAAGGGCTGTTCTCCCCACCAGACTCCCCAATAATGAGAATCTCCTTCTGTAAGGCTTTCTTTATGCCCCCAACCAATGGATGGAGAGCTTGGCCAGTATATATTTTTATCAGATTTCAGGTTTTCTGCCAATGCATTGGGAATTACATCATGGAAAAGTTTTTTATAGTCTTTCCAAACCTGTAATGAATCATTTTTTGAATATTTGAACTGTTTCTGATATCCCCAGTTGACAATGGCTTCATCAATTTCATTATTTCCACACCACAAGGCAATTGACGGGTGATTTTGAAGTCTGCTGACCTGATCTTTTACTTCTTCTTTTACATTATTTAAAAAGGCTTCATCTGCCGGATAAAAACTTCCTGCAAACATAAAATCCTGCCAGACTAAGATTCCGTTTTCATCACAGGCTTTGTAAAATTCATCGTCTTCATAGATTCCTCCACCCCAGATACGGATCATATTCATATTGGCCTCCTTCGTGTCCCTGATCAGTTTCTGGTATTTTTCTTTGGTCATTCTTGGTGAAAAACTGTCTCCCGGAATCCAGTTGGTTCCTTTAATGTATAATGGCTGTCCATTGACTTTAAAGGAGAATGATTTTCCTTTTTCGTCTTTTTCCTGAACCAATTCAACCGATCTCAACCCTATTCTGATATTTTTAGCATCAATCTTTTTCTGATCTTTTGAAAGTTTTACTTCGAAATCATAGAGGTTAGCTTCACCACGTCCGTTAGGCTGCCAAAGCTTCATCCCGGCTGTTGCATAAGGGACTGATATTGTATTTATTCCTTTTTTTAAAGATACTTTTTGGTGGGTTTTATTCAGATCTAAAGTATAATTTCCGGCATTTTGCACATCAATTTCTACATCAAAATGTAAATCATTCACCCCTTTATCAGATCTGTTCTGAATGTCTTTAACGGTAATAATTTTGGCATTATTCCAGAATTCCAGCTGAACATCTTTCCACACTCCTGCTGTGACCAGTCTTGGTCCCCAATCCCATCCAAACTGATATTGTGCTTTTCTCACAAAACTTCTTGGTGATTCCGGCATGGTGAACGGAACTTTTTTGGCTAATTCCTTTCCGGTATTGACAGCAGACTTAAACTTAATATTAACTGTATTTTGTCCTGCTCTCAGATATTGCTTCACCGGAATTTCCCATTTCCGGAACATATTGTCGGTTTTCCTCAATAGTTTACCATTGAGATAAATTTCCGAAAATGTATCCAATCCATTAAAAACAATATCAATATTATCATTTCTTAATTCTTCGGAAGAAACCGTAAATGCAGTCTGATAATCCCAATCTTCATTTTCTATCCATTGTACTTTCTTTTCATTTTCATCTTTGTAAGGATCGGGAATGATCTTGTTATCCATTAAATCCAGATGAACCGTTCCCGGAACTTTCGCAGGAAGCCAGTTTTGGTCTTTTGAATTTCTGAACTGCCAGTTCTCGGAAGACAGATTCCTTTGTGAAAACTGTGCGGAAAGGATATTCTGTGTGAAAAGGAAAGCAAAAAGGATCGTTCTATTCATCAATAATTTTGTTTACAATTCTGTGGATACCGTATTTAATAAGTTCATTATTAAAATTAATAAGCAATCCCAATTTTATATCAGTCTGTTTCAGATACGTCAATACCTGTGAATGAAAAATAGGATGTAGCTCCAATATAGATTTCACTTCTACAATAACTTTATCTTCTACAATCAAGTCAATTCTGTAGGCATTTTCTATACAAATTTCTTTATACTTTAAAGATAAAGACGACTGTTGCTTAACATTCAGTCCCAACATCTTTAATTCATAAGCTAAAGCTGTTTCATATGCATTTTCTAAAAGACCAACTCCTAGGTTTTTATGTACTTCTATAGCAGCTCCTATTATTTTGTAGGATAATTCGTTTTCGGTCATTCATTTGTGTTTTTATTTTAATTATTTATTTAAACGCAAAGTATTTATTTCTTTTATGCACTATTTTAAGGGAGCTAAGAAAGAATCGATTTTCAATCGATTGGATTAAGAGCCTGTTTAAATTTTCGTAGAAAATTTTGTTAAGAGGCTTTCAGAGGTTGGATATTTGAAAAAAAAAAATGAAATACCCAACCGATTTAACTGAAAACCAGTGGCAATATATAAAGAAAACGATGAACCTAAAAGAGAGAAAGAGAAAATATCCTCTTCTTTTGATTTGGAACTCCTTAATGTATTTGATAAAAACAGGTTGCCAGTGGCGTATGCTTCCTAAAGATTTCCCCAAATGGCAATTGGTTTATTACTATTATATCCGTTGGACGGAGTTGGGATATTTTGACTTAATTCTAGAAAAGCTACGAATGAAAGTTCGTATAAAAAAGGGTCAGCGAGCAGAAGCCTCCTTAGGAATAATGGATAGCCAAAGTGTACGCTGGGGCAATAATAGAGGTCTTCATGGCGTAGATGGAAATAAGAAAATAAAAGGAATAAAACGCCATGTGCTAGTAGATAAGAATGGATTTTTAATCGCAGTGATGGTTTGTGTAGCCAATATTCATGATAGTAAGGCTGGATTGCTTTTGCTTAGATTACTCAGGGAAGAGCTGATGAATTTCAAGTGTATTCTTGCTGATGCAGGCTATAGAGGAGATTTTCTAGATAAAGCTCATAGCCTTTATTCATACCTGGTAAAAGTGGTAAGTCGGGATAAAGAAAAACAAGCTAAAAAAGAGTTTAAACCCGTAAGTAAACGATGGGTAATAGAAAGAACTTTTGCTTGGTTTGATAATGACAGAAGGCTTTGTAGGAACTATGAACTACTGCATGAGTCTTCCGAAAATATGACCAAATTATCCGCTATAAAATTATTACTCAATAAAATTTAAACAGGCTCTAAGCGAATGTATTTATTCTTAAGCTTTCAGCGGCTTTGCCGCAACTCTTTGCTCTCTCAAATTATAATATAGTTTATTTTTAAACTTTGCGTTTAATTTATTGCAATTGTACAGTTACATTACTTGCTCTTCAATGCAATCACTTCATCCGGATTGGCAAAAGCACCGCCATCCGTAATGGCTGAAGAGTGAAAGTAACCGGCATTGGTAACAGCTCTAATTTCTTCAATATTGGATGAACGAAGTCCACCTCCAACAAGGATTTCTATTCTTCCATCGGAAAGTTCAATCAGTTTTTTAAGATTTTCTTTTCCTTCAGATACATTCGGTTTCTGGCCGGAAGTAAGGATCGTTGTAAAGCCGCATTCAATTACTTTTTCTAAAGAATCTCCCAGACTTACAGCACGATCGAAAGCGCGGTGAAAAGTGCATGGAAGTGGTGCAGCTAATTCAACTAAAGCTTTATTCTGTTCTGTATTAACCTCATCATTTTTATCTAAAATTCCGAATACAAAACCGTCTGCCTGTAAAGTTTTTAAATGAATCAAATCATTTTTCATCTGTTCAAATTCAGAATCAGAATAGGTAAAATCTCCGCCTCTGGGACGAATCATCACAAATATCGGAATTGTAATTTTTTCGCGAAGTTTTTTCATGGTTTCGAAATCCGGAGTAGTTCCTCCTTCACTAAGACCGTCACATAATTCTATTCTGTCTGCTCCGTTTTCAAACGCAATTACTGCTGATTCAGGGTTAAAACAAGCTATTTCTATTTTTGACATTCTATGATTTATTTAATTTTACTTCGGTTCATCCTGCAATACATCTGCTATAAGAAATGAACCGCTTTCTTTTACTACTTTTACAACAGATGGATAATGTGCTTTAAAACCATCATCTCTCAACACAACATTGAAGATATATTCATCTTTAGAGGAGGATTTTAAATCACAGCTTTCTACTTCAATATTAATCCAATCCTGTGCAGGAATGAGAAATCCTATACCAATACCTGCTTTGGTGGTATCAAATTTAGATTTCCATTTATCCTGAAATTCTTTTTGAGTAAGACTTCCGTCTACATCAAGATCAACATTCATAGCGTCCATTTTATAATCAAAATAGTCTTTGGTAGTGATCTTCTGCAAATTCTTTTCTCCGTTTTCAATATTGGCTTTAAAATAATCAACTATACTTTTTTCCAGCCATTTTTTTGCAGCTTCAGCTTCATCAGACTGATTATTCTGAATTACTTTTTCTTCTATTTGAGGTGATTCTACGGCTATTTTAATTTCCTTCTTTTCTTCCTTACATGCAATGATGAGAAATAAGGAAGCGATTATCGTTCTTTTCATGTTTATTTTATGTTTGGCTAAAGCCAATAGATGTCGTTGATTTGTTTAAATGGGCTAAATTCCTATTGATTTGCTATTTTTTGTTGGAATAACACAAAGATTTTTCCTGTAGCATTCTTTTAGGGCGCAAGGATTTTATCTCCGATAAAGTTTATTTATAACTCTGGCTATTTATTGCTTCTATTATACAATTATTTTAAAGCAAATTCAGGTTTTTCAAGGCGGTTACCTTTCTGGTCATACACCGCAAAGTTGAATCCGTCCTGAATACAGTAAGAGCCATATTCTCCCTGTTTATTGATGGCGATGAAGCCTACCTGAATATCTTTCAGATTTTTGTTTCTTCGCTGAGTAATCTTTACGATTCTTTCAACGGCTTCTTTACAGGCTTCCTGTGGATTTCTGCCTTGTCTCATCAGTTCAACCACAAGATGAGTTCCTACAGTTCTTATCACCTCTTCACCATGACCTGTTGCTGTAGCGGCTCCCACTTCATTATCTACAAACAGACCTGCTCCGATAATTGGAGAATCTCCTACTCTGCCATGCATTTTGAATGCCATTCCGCTGGTTGTACAGGCTCCGGAAAGATTTCCCTGAGCATCCAAAGCAATCATTCCTATCGTATCGTGGTTTTCAATATTGGCAATTGGCTTATACTGGCTGGTTTTTAACCATTCTTTCCATTCTTTTTCCGATTCGGGAGTGAGAAGATTTTCTTTTTTAAATCCCTGTGAAAGGGCAAACTGCAATGCTCCATCTCCTACCAGCATTACGTGGGGGTCTTTTCCATTACGGCTCTTGCAACAGAAATTGGATTTTTAACATGTTCCAGACATGCAACAGAACCGATATTATAATTTTCATCCATGATGCAGGCATCCAATGTCACTCTTCCATCTCTGTCCGGACGGCCTCCGTATCCTACACTTCTTTCTTTTGGATCCAACTCTACGAGACGTACTCCTTTTTCAACCGCGTCCAAAGCTTTTCCTCCTTTTCCAAGGATTGTCCAGGCTTCTTCATTGGCTTTTAGCCCGAAATTCCATGTAGAAAGGACAATGGGTTTGTTAATCGTTTTAGGAGTTTCAGGAATGTCTTTAGCGATTAAATCTAGTGGATTTA
Organism: Chryseobacterium sp. 7; assembly: GCF_003663845.1. Taxonomy (NCBI): domain Bacteria; kingdom Pseudomonadati; phylum Bacteroidota; class Flavobacteriia; order Flavobacteriales; family Weeksellaceae; genus Chryseobacterium; species Chryseobacterium sp. 7. Next base: position 1,446,470 of record NZ_RCCA01000001.1, on the reverse strand, counting down.
CAGCCAATGCAAGGGAAGCTGCAGCGGTTTTTTTTATAAAGTTTCGTCTACTTTGCATATCAGGTTTATTAGGCCTACAAATTAACGATTTTCCGGCTGGTAGAAAAGTAAAAAGACTACAGAAAAATGATCTGCAGTCTTTATCTATTTTTAATTACAAAAATTGATGGTATTATTTTGTTGTAAGCATCATCAAATTCTTTCTAATGTGGTAATTGATCTTTAAAATATCCATATACCCATGTTCCGGCAACAGCACTCAAAAGAGTAACGGATACGGCTAATGCTCCTGTTCCGATCTGAGCAAACAAAGGTCCGGGGCAAGCTCCTGTAATAGCCCAGCCAAAACCAAATATCAACCCTCCATAGATCTGGCCTTTATTAAACTTTTTAGGAGTCAGGGTAATGGGTTCACCATGGATTGTTTTTATATTGAATTTTTTGATCAGCCAAACTGAAATTACGCCCACTAATACAGCACTTCCAATAATTCCGTACATATGAAAAGACTGCAGGCGGAACATTTCCTGTATTCTGAACCAGCTGATGACTTCAGCTTTCACAAAAATAATCCCGAAAATAATTCCTGCAGCGAGATATTTCAGATTGTGATACCACTGATGAGTAAGAGCCTTTTCTTCGTTCCCACAAACAGCATCCTGATAATGAATATCCTGTTCTTTTTCTTTTATCATGATTCAAATTCTCTTTTAAAATTATACTTACAGGGAAAGAATGGCAGGCAGAATAAGATTGGCCATTAAAAACCCTCCGATCATAAAACATATTGTTGCTACCAAAGAGGGCCACTGCAGATTGGAAAGCCCCATAATGGCATGCCCGCTGGTACATCCTCCTGCATATCTTGTCCCGAAGCCTACCAAAAATCCTCCCGCAACCATTGTGATAAATCCTCTCAGTGTCAAAAGACTTTCAAAATTCATCAGCTGTACGGGAACCAGATTGCTGTAGTCTGTAATTCCATAGCCGGCCAGTTCTGTTTTCAGATTGGGATTTACTGTTATTTCATTAGGGTTCACTAAAAAATGAGCAGCAATCATTCCACCGAAGAAGATTCCCAGCACAAAAAATAAATTCCAGGCTTCTTTTTTCCAGTCGTATTTGAAAAAATTCAAATTGGCAGGTATACAAGCCGCACAGATATGCCTTAGTGAGGAACTTATTCCAAAGGATTTATTTCCCATAATTAACAAAGCAGGAACGGTAAGCCCAATCAACGGACCAGCAACATACCACGGCCATGGTTCTTTTATAATCTCCAACATTCTTTATTTTTTAATCTAATTTATTTAAAATTTTAGTCTGACACACAAAATCACTTTTAGGAATATTTTCAGATGCGATCGCTTTAAAACCTCCTTCAATTTCTGAAAAGTTCCTGTACCCTCTTGCCTGAAGGATGCTCGCTGCTATCATGCTTCTATAACCGCTTCCACAGTGTATATAGAAATGCTCCACTGACTTTATCTTATGAATCCATTCGTTGATGTAAGCAAGAGGCTTGCTGTAGGCTTCATGAATATGTTCTGCATGATATTCGCTTTCTTTTCTTACATCAATGATTTTTGCTTCTTTTTCTTTGATTTCGGCTTCAAACTGTTGTGCCGAAATACGATTGACAAAGTCTGTTTCTTTTCCATTTTTTTTCCAGGCTTCGAAACCTCCTTCCAAAAAGCCTAAAATATGATCAAATCCGACCCTGCTCAAACGCGTTACAGCTTCTTCTTCGTTTCCATTTTCCGTTACCAGCAGAATAGGCTGGTTTACATCTGCCACTAAAGCACCCACCCAAGGGGCAAAATCACCATCCAATCCTATATTGACAGACTGTGGAATAAAACCACTGGCAAATTTACTACTGGTTCTTACATCTAAAATCAAAGCTCCTGAAGCTTCAGCAATTTCTTCAAACTGTTCTAGGGGAATAGCATGCAGCCCTTGCGAAAGGACTTCTTCAAAACTGCTGCACCCTTTTTTATTCATCATCACATTCATCCCGAAATATGCTGGCGGAGGCAAAAGACCATCTGTTACTTCATTGATAAAACTCTGTTTATCCTTTTGATTCAAAGCATAATTGGTTCTTTTCTGATTTCCCAGTGTATCTATGGTTTCTTTCTGCATATTTTTACCACAGGCAGAACCAGCTCCGTGAGCTGGATAGACAGTAATATCATCATCTAAAGGCAATATTTTATTGTACAAATTATCATATAAAAGTCCTGCCAGCTCTTCCTGCGTCATATCAGCTCCTTTCTGGGCTAGATCCGGACGGCCTACATCTCCCAGGAACAAGGTATCACCACTGAAAAGTACTTTTTCAATCCCATTTTCATCGATCAGTAGGTAGCATGAGCTTTCCAGGGTGTGTCCTGGTGTATGAAGAACTTTAATTTTAATATTTCCCAATTCAAATACCTGCTCATCTTTTGCGATAATCGCTTCAAATTCAGGATTAGCTGTGGGACCATAAACGACAGGAGCTCCGGTTTTGTGGCTTAAATCAAGATGTCCGCTTACAAAATCTGCATGAAAATGGGTTTCAAAAATATATTTTAACTGTACTCCATCTTCTTCCAGTCTGTTGATATAAGGCTGTGTTTCTCTTAAAGGATCAATAATTGCAGCTTCTCCGGCTGAGGTGATATAGTAAGCACCCTGTGCGAGGCATCCTGTATAAATCTGTTCTATTTTCATTGTATTTTATTTTTTTGATTCTGTTATCTGATACAAATCTCCTGCTTTCCTTTTTCCTGTACAGTTACTTTTGTTACATAAGAAAATTAAAGGAAGATTTCTTTGGTAATAATATAAATGCCCATTACAAGGATAAACCATCCGAATGCGGGTTTCAGTTTTGTACCGTCTATCTTTTTTGATATTTGTGAGCCTATAATAATTCCTGCAACAGCAATACCTGTAATAGAAATTAATAGTTTCCATTGTATTTGTACATGATTTACAGAGGAAAGAAAACCGATCAGAGAGTTGATGGAAATGATAACTAATGAAGTTCCTATGGCAATTTTCATCGGAATTTTTAGAAGGTTGACTAATGCCGGAATGATCATGAAACCGCCTCCGGCTCCTACCAATCCGGTCAAAATGCCCACTATTAAGCCTTGTCCAGCTGCCACAAAAGCGCTATTCTTACCTGTTTGATAATCTAAAGACTTTTCTGAAATACTTTTCCTTATCATTTTATAAGAAGCCAAAATCATTAAGACCGCAAAAATCAGGAGTAAAAAAATATTTTTGGTTACGGTAAAGTTCTGTATTTTTAGTACTTCCTCAGGAATTAAGGGAAGAAGATATAATCTCGTCAGAAAGATGGAAATAACAGAAGGAATTCCGAATATCAACGCCACCTTAAAATTGATTAATCCTTTTTTAAAATACGATATTGATCCTACCAAACTGCTTATCCCTACTACAAAAAGAGAGTATTCCGTTGCCATAAAAACATCTATTCCAAAGAGATAAACGAGTACGGGAACGGTAAGAATACTTCCTCCGCCTCCGATTAAGCCAAGAGAAACTCCTATTAAAACTGCAGCTGTATATCCTATGATTTCCATTTTCCAATCCAATAATTATGATACAAAAATGGGAATGTAAGAAGGAAGCTACAGCTACTTTTGTTACATAAGGAGATTTTTTAACACGAATGAACACGAATAGGTTCACAAAGAACACAAATAAGTTTTTTGGGGAGGCTATATTTTGAGATTGCTTCACCTACGGTTCTCAATGACTTTTACCACCCCGTCAAAAATTTTTTGAATTTTTGCTACCCCTCCGAAAGTGGGTAATATGAGTGCCTTTGATTCAATTGAAGTGGAGTTTACGAGTTCAGGGGTTTCAGTAGAGTGATTTTGTTTCTGCCCAGCTTAAGTTTTCCATCTTCTTCTAACTGTTTCAGAAGTCTTGATACTACTACTCTTGCGGTTCCCAGTTCATTGGCCAGCTGTTCGTGGGTTGTATGAATGGTTTCAGAGCCGGTAAGCTCGTATTTTTTCTGTAGAAAATTTAAAAGCCTTTCGTCTACTTTTTTGAATGCAATGGCATTAATAATATCCAGCAGTTCTTCAAATCTTTTATGATATAGTCTGAAGATATAATCCAGCCATTCCGGATGCTCTTTGATGAATAAAGACACTTTGTCTATTGGCAGAAAAAGGATTTCTGCATCTTCTTCAATCTCTGCTTTTACGATGCTTTTTTCATTGTGCATTCCACCCAGAAAAGACATGATACAACTCTCTCCAGCTTTAATGTAGTATAACAGAATTTCGCGTCCGTCTTCTTCTGTTCTGATGACTTTCAGCATTCCTTTCATCACAATTGGAATAGAACGGATGGAAGCATTTTCATCTAAAACAATATCTCCTTCATGATAATTTTTTGTTGTACCATATTGATACAGCTTTTCTACCAGTTCCGGGGATGATGAGAATTCGGAAGAAAGTACGGTGTCGTTCTGCATTTTTATTCTAATTTACGCCAATTTCATCCACAAATAACCATGCTTTGGAATCTGCCCCAGGATTTCCAGCCGGAATAATACCTGCATTTTCAATTGTTACTTTCAAATATTTTGCATTCTGAGCTCCTACATTTACTTTGATTTTTCCATAGGCATCCTGAATTTCTGTAGTTCCGATTTCTTTGATCAGCTTAAAATTCGTGTTATCATCGGAAACAAAGATCTTTGCAGATTTGGCCAGATGAATCCAGCTTCCTTTATTTTCAAGCGTATTGAAATACACTTCTGTAAAAGCCGTTTTTTTTCCAAAATCTATTGTCGCCGCAACATCTTTCCCCTGGAAGCCCAGCCATGTTTTGCCCAACTGTTTTACGTTCCCGATAATACCATCTACCAATGTAAAAGCGCCTCCAAAAGAGTAATTTTCGTTAGGCTGCTGCTCAAGGGTTATCTTTTTTCCGGTTGTTTTTGAAACCGTAAATTCCTGTGTAGATATGGCACTCTTCAATTGACCTTCTTCGAAATAGGCAGATTTAATTGTTAAAGAATTAGGAATCTGAACGGCATTCTGATAGGTTTTAGAATTGATGGTAGGATTAGTTCCGTCCAAAGTATATCTTATTCCATTCGAATTCTGTGATGTTGAAAGTTCATACCCAATTCCGTTATTGGAAGGAACTACTTCTCCTATGATATTATAAATACTTTTCGCATAGTTCACCTGAATATTATCCAGCACTTTAAACTGGCTGATCACTCTGTTTTCAAATTCTTTATATTTTTTAGGGTCAGATGTTCCCCATCCCACTTCAGAAAGAGCCATTAATCTTGGGAAAATCATGTACTGTACATGTTTAAAATCTAAGATATATTCTGTCCAAAGATTAGCCTGAACCCCTATTATGTATTTTGCCTGTTCAGCATTCAGCTCAGAAGGGATAGGATTATAAGAATATACTTTTTCTAAAGGCGTAAACCCTCCAAAAGCATTAGGTTCAGACTGTGGATCTCCCTGATAATGATCGAAATAACAATATGCACCCGGTGTCATTACGGCAAAGTGTTTTGATTTTGCAGCTTCAATACCTCCGTTCACGCCTGTCCAGCTCATTACAGCTGCATTCGGAGCCAACCCTCCTTCTAAAATTTCGTCCCACCCAATAATTTTTCGTCCTTTACTGTTAACGTATTTTTCAATTCGGTGAATAAAGTAGCTTTGTAAGCCATGCTCGTCTTTTAAGTTATTTTTCTTAATCAATTCCTGGCAGTGTGAACATTCTTTCCATCTTGTTTTCGGGCACTCGTCACCACCAATATGAATGTATTTGGATGGGAATAATTGCATCACTTCATCCAAAACGTTTTCCAGAAAGGTAAATGTTTCGTCTTTCGGGCAGAAAACATCATCAAAAACGCCCCATTTTGTAGCAGGTTCAAAAGGTCCTTTAGTACATGCCAGTTCAGGATATGCAGACAGTGCTGCCAACGCGTGCCCCGGCATTTCAATCTCCGGAACCACTGTAATATGTCTTTCCTGAGCATATTTTACCACATCCTTTATGTCTTCCTGAGTATAAAAATAAGGTCCGTAAGGCTGACCGTCAAAGGTATTATCAACATAAGCTCCAATCATGGATTCTTTACGTTTTGATCCGATCTGAGTAAGCTTTGGATATTTTTTGATCTCAATTCTCCATCCCTGATCATCCGTCAAATGCCAATGGAAGGTATTCAGTTTATACATTGCCAGATAATCGATGTATTGTTTCACTTCATCCACCGTAAAAAAGTGTCGGCAAACATCCAGATGCATTCCTCTCCATGCCAACTTAGGCTGATCTTCGATTTTCATCACCGGAATTTTCTTAGTATCCTTATACTGATCAATAATCTGAATTAAAGTTTGTAATGCCAGAAAATATCCTTGCTTGGTATATGACTTAATATGAATCTGCTTTGGAGAAATTTCCAGTGAATAATATTCTTTTTTCTGTTCTGCATCTATTCCGGAAGGAATTATAGAATTCGTTAAGTGGATTTCACCACCTTTCTGAGCATATTGAAATTCTAACTGAGAGCCTATTCGTTTTTTGAAATATTCGGTCTCTTCTTTCGGCAGATCACCACTTAATACAAAAGTATCCGGAATTACAAATTCTCCCTGTAAAAGTTGAACTTTTTGAGGGTAAGGAATTAAGTTTAATGTATTTTGGGCAAGAATCACGTTTGAAATCAGTATAAAAAATGCTAAAAAAGTCCGTATCATTGGATGGGGTTAAGGTTTGAGCTAAGATAATTATTTTTAAAGACTTATGACTCACTTCCACCTAACTGATTAACAGGTATTTAAAAACAATTTAACGTAATCCTCAGCCTGTTATCAGTGTTTAAGAATAGTAAGATCAACTCTATAGAAAAAAATCTATGATTTTCTCTTAGCTCCTATTGTTTCTTTACATCGTCTAAATGATTGAATTGAATCTGCAATAAACAATAAGTTATGGTTTGCTTTTTGATCATTTTAGATGACTTTAAAAATTAAAAGATTTGAGCCTGTTTAAATTTTCGTAGAAAATTTTGTTAAGAGGCTTTCAGAGGTTGGATATTTGAAAAAAAAAAATGAAATACCCAACCGATTTAACTGAAAACCAGTGGCAATATATAAAGAAAACGATGAACCTAAAAGAGAGAAAGAGAAAATATCCTCTTCTTTTGATTTGGAACTCCTTAATGTATTTGATAAAAACAGGTTGCCAGTGGCGTATGCTTCCTAAAGATTTCCCCAAATGGCAATTGGTTTATTACTATTATATCCGTTGGACGGAGTTGGGATATTTTGACTTAATTCTAGAAAAGCTACGAATGAAAGTTCGTATAAAAAAGGGTCAGCGAGCAGAAGCCTCCTTAGGAATAATGGATAGCCAAAGTGTACGCTGGGGCAATAATAGAGGTCTTCATGGCGTAGATGGAAATAAGAAAATAAAAGGAATAAAACGCCATGTGCTAGTAGATAAGAATGGATTTTTAATCGCAGTGATGGTTTGTGTAGCCAATATTCATGATAGTAAGGCTGGATTGCTTTTGCTTAGATTACTCAGGGAAGAGCTGATGAATTTCAAGTGTATTCTTGCTGATGCAGGCTATAGAGGAGATTTTCTAGATAAAGCTCATAGCCTTTATTCATACCTGGTAAAAGTGGTAAGTCGGGATAAAGAAAAACAAGCTAAAAAAGAGTTTAAACCCGTAAGTAAACGATGGGTAATAGAAAGAACTTTTGCTTGGTTTGATAATGACAGAAGGCTTTGTAGGAACTATGAACTACTGCATGAGTCTTCCGAAAATATGACCAAATTATCCGCTATAAAATTATTACTCAATAAAATTTAAACAGGCTCTTAAATTTGTAAAAAAATACGATGAAAAAGAGCATTTTTCTAGCAGCCGGATTATTATTCTCAATGTCAGCACAGGCACAACTTTTAGATATCATAAAATCTACCGTTAAAAGCAAAACGGGTGTAGATCTTGATCTTCCCGTAAAAAATAATGGTACTGCAACTTCTACCACTACAACAACTACATCTGCCGGTCAGACGAATAATTCATCCGCTAACCTTGGAAATCTTACTTCTTCTCAGATCTCGTCAGGATTAAAAGAGGCTTTAAGCATGGGGGTAACAGATGGAGTAAAAAAACTGGGGGTAACGGACGGTTTCTTCAAAAATGAAGCAGTAAAGATTTTAATGCCTGAAAAATTAAGAAAGATTGATACTACTTTACGTTCCATCGGGATGGGAAGTCTTGCTGATCAGGGAGTAAAATTACTGAACAGAGCTGCTGAAGACGCTGTAACAGAAGCTGCCCCTATCTTCGCGAATGCCATTACTTCCATGTCGATTACAGATGCCAAAAATATTTTATTAGGCAGTAATAATGCAGCAACAAGCTACCTGCAGGGAAAAACCCAGTCTCAGCTATTCAATGCTTTTCAGCCTAAAGTAAAAGCTTCTTTAGGAAAAGTAGGTGCCGACACACTTTGGAAAAACCTGATTTCAAAATATAATACATTTACCGGACAGGCTGTAACCACTGACCTTAACGAATATGTTACTACAGAAACCATTAATGGTGTATTCAAAATGGTTGCAGATAAAGAAAGCGGAATCAGAAATACACCTGCCATGAGAACTACCAGTATTTTACAGAAGGTATTTGGGGCCGCGGATGGGAAATAAAATAAGTGGTTAAATTGACTTTCTAGCTTTTTAGATATAAAAACTGTTTCATGATGAAACAGTTTTTTTGTTTTAATTTCTTTTGTCTTGAAATCGAAGATTCGACGTAGTCAAACAAAAGAAACAAAAATTCAAGACTTGGATCTCTCCGCTAAAAATAAATCCTGTTCTCTAAAAATTCTAAACTTGCGCGATTTCCATATTGCTTAATCGGTTCTGAATTCGTGTTGCGCTTCGGACAGGAGAATTTTCTTAACGTTCACTGGAATTATTTTTTTAACGCTGCGAGTTCCTATGTCGTTTCATTACCGACGTCATATACAAGTTTCGGCCTCACTTTGTGAGGCCGAAACTTGTATATTTTTTAAACAGATTAGAACTGCATTTCAGGAATTTCTCCTTCAATAATCAGATCTGCTTCTGTAGCTTTGATAATATCTTCTACCGAAACACCTGGTGCTCGTTCTACCAGCTTGAATCCTGCAGGAGTTATGTCCAGAACAGCTAATTCAGTAACTACTTTTTTCACGCAGTTTACACCCGTTAAAGGAAGGGTGCATTTTTTAAGGATTTTACTTTCTCCTGCTTTGTTTACGTGCATCATGGCAACGATAATATTTTCAGCGGAGGCCACAAGATCCATCGCTCCTCCCATTCCTTTCACCATTTTTCCGGGAATTTTCCAGTTGGCAATATCTCCGTTTTCTGAAACTTCCATAGCTCCAAGAATGGTAAGGTCTACTTTCTGACCACGAATCATCCCGAAACTAAAGGCAGAATCAAAGAATGAGCCTCCTTCCAGAATAGTAATGGTTTGTTTTCCGGCATTGATAATATCTGCATCTTCTTCTCCTTCGAAAGGGAAAGGTCCCATCCCCAAAACTCCGTTCTCACTCTGGAATTCTACGGAAATACCTTCCGGAACATAGTTGGCAACCAAAGTAGGAATCCCAATTCCCAGGTTTACATAATAACGATCTTTCAGTTCTTTTGAAATTCTTTTGGCAATTTGTTCTTTTGTAAGCATAATAAAAACTTAGACTGCAATTTAATTATTTTCACTAGAATACAAAAGGGCTTTGTTCTGTTCAATAATTAACACTGTTAGTTAAAATAATATATGTAATTTTGCTCCATTATTTTTTAACAGAATGAAAATACTTTTTAGATATCTTAAACCTTATCAGTGGCTGATAATCATTTCTTTATTCTTAGCTACAGTGAACCAGGTTTTTTCTTTATTTGCTCCGGCTATCACAGGAAATATCCTTGATCAGCTGGTTACCCATCCTAACTTTTTTGATAAAGAAAAGTTATTGTCCAGAAACCTGAATGAATATTTATACGGAAGTTCTGTATACCATGGGGCTTTTTACTTTTTGGGACTTCTGATCGGAACTGCAATGGTGAGCCGAATTGCCAAAGCTTTCCAGGATTATGTGGTAAGCGTGATTACCCAAAAGTTTGGAGCCAAAATATTTACGGACGGTTTAAAACATTCCATGGCATTGCCTTATCAGGAATTTGAGGATCAGAGAAGTGGTGAAACCCTGTCGATTTTAACCAAAGTAAGAGAAGATACAGTAAAATTTATCACAAATTTCATCAATATTTTCTTCGGAATTCTGGTGAGTATTATTTTCGTTTCGGTATATGCCATCCGCTTACACTGGTCTATTATGCCTGTTTATATCTGCGGAATTTTCTTTATTGCCATTGTTACCAATTTATTAAGCAAGAGAATCAAGGTTATCCAGAAAAATATTGTAACTGAAACAACAGCCTTAGCCGGAAGTACTACAGAAAGCCTTAGAAATATCGAGATCGTTAAAAGTTTAGGATTAACCAATCAGGAGGTGATCCGTTTAAATAACAATACCTATAAGATTCTTGGTCTTGAGCTGAGAAAGGTGAAAAGCATCCGTTCTTTAAGTTTTATTCAGGGAACAATGGTTAATTTCCTTCAGCAGATGATTACACTGACTTTACTGTATTTAATATTTAAAAATATTGTTACTCCAGGTCAGTACTTGTCTCTGATGTTTTATGGTTTCTTTATTTTCGGGCCCATGCAGGAAATCGGGAATATTATTATTTCTTACCGTGAAGCGGAGGCATCTCTTCAGAATTTTGACCGTTTGATGAAAAAAGAGGTGGAAGAGAAACCTCTTCATCCGAAAAAAATCGGAGCAATTGAAGAACTAGAATTCGAACATGTTTCTTTCAAACATCAGTCTGCTCAGTATAAAGCTTTAAATAATATTTCTTTTGATCTTAAAAACGGTGAGACCATTGCCTTTGTAGGACCTAGTGGTTCAGGGAAAAGTACTTTGGTAAAACTGTTGGTGGGATTGTACAGACCTCAGGAAGGGAATATTTTTTATAATGGAATTAATGGAAAAGAATTTGATTTTGATGAACTGAGAAATCAGATTGGTTTTGTAACTCAGGATACCCAGTTATTTGCAGGAACTATTAAGGAAAACCTTCTTTTCGTTAATCCTTCCGCTACTGAAGAGGAACTGGCAGTTGCTTTACAGAAATCAAGCTGTACGGCATTATTGGAAAGAGCAGAAAAAGGAATAGAAACGGTTATTGGAGAAGGTGGTCTGAAACTGAGTGGCGGTGAAAAACAAAGAATTGCTATTGCAAGAGCACTTTTAAGAAAACCTCATCTGTTGATTTTTGACGAGGCAACTTCTGCACTGGATAGCATCACTGAAGAAGAAATTACGACAACTATTAAAGACATTTCTAAGGAAAGAGAACAGATCACCGTGCTGATTGCACACCGTTTAAGTACGATTATGCATGCAGACAAAATTTATGTTCTTGAACGCGGACAGGTTGTAGAAACAGGTTCCCATGCCAATCTTATTGACGAAAAAGGACTTTACTACGCCATGTGGAGACAACAGATCGGAGAAAGAAAAACACTTACTCCTCAATGATAAAAAAAGCGCTGAATGTAAGTTCAGCGCTTTTTTATTTTATGATTTGAGCCTATTCTTTAGTTCTCACTGTTCTCTGCTCAATTCTTTTTTCAAATTTTTCTCCCTGGAAAATTCTCTGAATCATGATTCCCGGAATGTGGATTTCGTTTGGATCTAACTGACCTGGCTCTACCAGTTCTTCTACTTCAGCAATGGTAATTTTTGCTGCACCCGCCATCGGATGATTGAAGTTTCTCGCAGATCCTTTGAAAATAAGGTTTCCTGCATGATCCCCTTTCCATGCTTTTACGATAGAAAAGTCTGCATCGTAAGCGTGCTCCAGGATGTGAGGCTTCCCTTTGAATTCTTTTACTTCTTTCCCTTCTGCTACTTCGGTTCCGTAACCTGCAGGAGTATAAAAAGCAGGAATTCCAGCCTGAGCGGCTCTGCATTTTTCTGCTAAAGTTCCCTGTGGAGTAAGTTCTACATCCAGTTCACCGGAAAGCATCTGTCTTTCAAACTCAGCATTTTCTCCTACATACGAAGAGATCATCTTCTTAATCTGTCTTTTGTGAAGCAATAATCCTAACCCGAAATCATCTACTCCTGCATTGTTCGAAATACAGGTAAGATCCTTCACATCACTTTCTACCAAAGCATTAATTGAGTTTTCCGGGATTCCACAAAGTCCGAATCCGCCAAGCATCAGGGTCATTCCATCATTAATGCCTTCAATGGCCTCCTTTGCATTTTTTACTCTTTTATCTATCATGAAATATTAGATTTTTCTGTTGGCTAAATTTAATAAATTTTCCGGGATATCTGGTGAAGGGAAACAGTACTGAATTTCACGTTTTTTTTAAACATCATCATTACACATTTAAAACATTAATAATCAAATAAATAAAAAAGAGACTATCATTGCTGGCAGCCTCTAAAATTATAATTGCATTTAGCTTATTTTACTGAATAATCAGTTTTAAAGTAAATAATTTCCTTCCGTGTACTTTTACAAAATACACACCTGCCGGAAGGTTTTCATTTACCAAAGAGAAACGCTGGTTATTGATATTTTTCGATACATAAAGCAGTTCTCCTGAAGCTGAGACCAATTCAATTTTTTCAATTGGGTAATCACTCTTAATAAAAGTAGGCTGTCCCGGTTTGGTTGGGTTTGGATACAACACTACATTTTTCTCTGTGCTTCTTGTTTCTTCTGTTCCCAAAGTAGGAGAAGCTACCTGAAACTGTACTCTGTTCGAAACTTCCGTATAAGAATCATTGGTAAACATAACCATATAATAATTACCCGGAGTGGCAGGCACTGCAGTTCCCTGAATTGTTTTTGTTCCCTGAGTTACCCCGTCAAAATAGGTGTAAGAAACAAAGTTATCATCTGGTGTCTGCACAGTTTGGGGATAAATTCCTAACCAGTCTTTGATGATTCCCGGAGAATCTGTCCATGAAGCCGTAATATTTTCACCCAAAGTATATACCGGTTTGTTGATCCACAGATCCGTAACGATATCTCCTACTTTAAAGAATACCTTCTCCCCGATTCCGTTATATCCGTCTTCCAATAAGTACTGTGCATAATAATACCCTTTTGGAAGACCTGTGAAATTAAGCGTTCCCGAAGCAGTTGTTACATAGCTCCATTTGATAGAAGCCGTTGTTCCCGGAGTCTGTCCCATTTTATAAATTCCGATCCAGTCTTTCTGCAAATTCGGACCATCTGTAAAATTGATAACAACCGTTCCTCCTACCGGATAGGTATCAGCAGTAGCCTGAAGCTGTACTTTCGGGCCCACATAGAAATTTTTTCTTGCTGTGATTTCCGTATAACCACCATTAGCAAAAAATCCTGCAAAATACTGACCTTTAGTAGCCAGACCATTCGTGAAAGTAGCTGTTCCGGCAGTCTGTCCATTTGTATAAATAAACCCTTGAGAAGTGGTAGATGCCGGAGTTTGCCCTTTCTTATAAATTCCTACCCAATCCTGCTGATTTCCGGGACCTCCTGTATAAGTAGCTGTGATGGCTTCATTTTGAGCATATTCTGTTTTATTTAAAGTAAATGTAGGGTTGGAAACTACACTTCCTGTAATTTCGAACTGCTTTACATCACTCCAGTCGCTCCACTCAAGGTTTCTGTCTCTGTAACGTGTTTTTACATAATAGATTCCATTTGGGATAGAGTTAGCATCCAGTGTTACTTTTGTAATATCTACTCCGTCATTCAGGTTTTTGGTTTTATCCGGAGTTCCGTTTCCGTCTTTTCCGAACCAGTTTTCAAAATCGCGATAGAATTCCTTTTCAATTACAGAAAAATTTGAAGTTTTACTGATCAGGAATTGTGTTGTATTTAAAAGTTCTCCGTTTGAAGATGAAAACGCACTTCCATTCAATGTTAATGGTAACGTAATAGTACCCGTGAAATTGTTGTTAATAGATGGTTTTGCTGGTTTAGGCTGATTTTTATATCTGTGGAAAGAATCTACAAGCACATTGTTTTTCTTGTTGTAAACCCCACCGATAGAATAACATTCAATATCCACTTTTCCTGTCGGAATATCTACTTCTACAATCTGATAGGTCCAGTCTGTCAGAGTTTTCTGAACATCATCAAAATCCTGTTCATTAGACATTCCCCAATACTGATCCCATGCCGTTCCCCCTGAAATAATCTGATAGTTCGGCGTATTTTTAAGCTGACCTCTATGATACAGGTGATGGTGAGCTCCTACGTGCATCAGATATTTGTCTGAAGTTACCAGAAGCGGTACCGCATTTTCTCTTACCCATGTAGAAATATCCCCTACATACTGCTCTGCCTGATAAGGTCTGTGGCTTAAAGAAATAATCCAGTCTACGGTAGAATCATTGTTAGCAGCTGTTAAGACCTGCTGAAGCCATGTCTGCTGTGCAGATCCCGTATGTTCTGAACTTAAACTTACAAATAATACGTTACCAGCCTGCTGAGCATAATAGTTTTCATTTCCTGAGCTGATTCCTTTATAACTGATTTCATCAATATAAAAGTGCGCATAGTAAGAATTCATTCCCATTGTTCCATAAGTCTCATGGTTTCCTACTGTGGTCTGGATAGGCAGATATGGGGATAATTTGATATTCTTTTTGAAGTGAACGTTTTCATAATGATCCAGCGTTCCAACGTCTACCTGATCACCCACCATAAAAGTAAGCGCAATATTATCAGAAGGATCTGATGTAGCCCCGAACTTTTCTTTTAGCTTTTTATAAGCATTCAAAGTAAGCGTATCATATCTTGGTTCTGCTTTGATCTGGTTGTCTCCCATAATAAGGAAACGGATCTTTCCATTAGCCGTCACAGGTTGTCCCGGTAAAGGAAGTGTTCTGAAATTATAAACAGCAGACTCGCCTGTTCCTGTTTTAATTTTGTAATAATACTTGGTATTCGGCTGCAGGTTGTTAATCTTTGCCGTGTGATAATAATAATTGTTGTTGTATCCGGTATCGGAGAAGATGTTAGTTGTTCCCGTTACCGTTACATTCAGGTTGGTTGGAGAATCTCCGTAGATCACTGTTGTTTCATTATTGGAAGCTGTTTTCCAATTGACGATCATAGAATTGGGAGTAGGATTTTGTAAATAAGGATACAAAGCCTGCCCGAAAGCCATCTGGACCGCGAAACAAAAAAAGAAGAAATAATGTTTCATAATCGTTTTCGTTTTAAAATAACATATAGAATTTCGAATTGTAAATCAGTCAATTAAAAAATCGTTGCTTTGATTTTTTATTTCGGGCAAAAGTAGAATTCCCATATAAACTCAGTCTGATGGTACTTTGAAGAAACCGTTAAATTTTCAGCAAAATCGGAATGAAAAAATTATAGTTTTTAGCACATTAATTATTTGGTGTATTCAAAAACTATTTTGTACATTTGCAACCTGTTATTCAACCTCTGACGAAGAACGTGCAAGTTGCTTAGCTTTAACATTTTATTTTATTAATAATGGATTTATTAAAGTACGTACAAGACAAGTACATTGCGAAAAAAGAATTCCCTGAATTCAAAGCAGGTGATACAATTACTGTGTATTACGAAATTAAAGAAGGACAAAAGACCAGAACTCAGTTCTTCAAAGGAACAGTTATCCAATTAAGAGGTACTGGATCTACAAAAACCTTCACTATCAGAAAAATGAGTGGTGATGTAGGTGTAGAAAGAGTATTCCCTATTAACATGCCTGCACTTCAAAAAATTGAAGTTGATAGAAGAGGTAGAGTTAGAAGAGCTAGAATTTACTACTTCAGAGACCTTAGAGGTAAAAAAGCAAGAATCAAAGACGCTGCTTACAAGAAGAAATAATTCAGACAACAATACATACAAAAAGAGGCTGTTTACACGTAAACAGTCTCTTTTTTTGTTAAAGCATTTTATATCTTATTTCTTATACGGAGTTCCATTTCCGGTTTCCAGAAAAAGTTTCAGGCTTCCAATAAACTGATCCCAGCCACCCGAACAAATATCATAACATTCTACAGCTGGATTTAACCCCACGTGGGTAAGCTGCAGCAAGCTGCTGTTTTCCTTTTGTTCCATTTCCCAGACGATACTTGTCCCAATCCATTCTGTCTGATTTTTTAATTCAGGAACAGCAATCAGAGAATCTTCAACAAGCCAGATCACTCTTGAATTGTGTATTGATTCTTTTATCCGTATTGTCTTGTGGATATTTTCTCCAAATCTTACTGTAAATATATCTCCCACTTGTGCCGAGGCACCAGTAAACAACTCAGACCACCAAAGAGGAATCTGATGAGCAAGTGCATCATAAGCCTTCTCTGCCGTAGCTTTGAGCTCAATTGTAGTAGTATAATTGTCCATATCCTTTATTTTTTGTAAATCTATCCTGTTGACTCATACAATTTTAAGCAAATTACTTTTCAATAGACTTTGCATAGGGCAAGAATGTTTACCAGTTTTTAAACCATTAAGAGTTTTTAAGGAGGTAAGATAAGTTAAGAAAAATCAAAGATTTTTGAAGCAAGAACTATTTTGACTTTTTTACTATAAAGTCTTTACCCCCGTCAAGGTTTAAAACCTTGACAGGGGTCATCATATATACTCGATGACTAATCGTTTTTCATGAGATATTGCAATGGAGTAGATCCTGTATGTTTTTTGAAAAACTCAATAAAAGCGCTGTCAGATGAGAAGTCCAGGACATATGATACCTCTCCTATTGAGTTGCCTTCCACTAAAAGTTCAATGGAGCGCTGCAGCCTCCATTGCTGTCTCCAGTCCTGATAAGATAATCCAGTTTCTTTTTTAAAAATACGGCTGATTGTTTTCTCTACCGCTCCCGTTTTTTCAGCAAGATCTTTCAGCATGGGAGGTATAGAATTACGCTGAGTCCAGTCTTCTATACTTTTTTTAAAGCGCCAGTCCTTCGGCATTTTAAGTTCCAGTTTTTCTTCCGGTGCTCTTTGCATTTCATCCCAAAATACTTTTAAAAGATGAACCTGATCATTTTTAAGGACAGACCATTCCCAAAAACAAATTCGTTCTATAATTTCCTTTAACAAAGGGTTTACGTGTAAAACCTTAAGACCGGTACTGATATATTTTCTTGCATAGCTTTCATCAAAATAGATGGATCTGTAAGCTACAATATTCCGGAAATTAACACGGTGAACTTCATTTGCCGGAATCCAGAGCATTCGGAATGGAGGAAGCACCAATTGTTTGTCAGAAGTAGTAACCGTCATACAACCTGATGGTGCATACAACAACTGTGCTTTCGTTTTATGAAAATGAAAACCGGAATCATGCAATATCATATCTGAAGCTATTCCGATTACCTTTTCCGAAATAGAATCGGCATTAAATTCTTCATTTTGCTTCAATACAGCCATGTCCTATTTTTGATATTTTTTGTTTTTATATCATTATAAATATACATTGATTTTTTGGAAACTTTGCAGAAAAAAAATGAAAAAGACAAATCCTATCTGGCTGTTGACATTGCTTATAATGTTTCCGCAGTTCATAGAAACCATTTACAGTCCTGTTTTGCCTATGGTTCAGCAAAAGTTCGGAATAAAGGAAGAATCTGTAACTCTGACGATCAGTTTATATTTTATAGCATTTGCATTGGGTGTAGCGTTTTGGGGCATTCAATGTGACAGAATCGGAAGGAAAAAATCACTTGAATACGGGCTCATCACCTATGGAATCGGAGCTTTAATAGCTATTTTTGCTCCCAATTTTATTATTTTTCTATCAGCCAGAATTATTTCTGCATTTGGAATTTCTGTAGGTTCTATTGTGACACAAACTATTTTAAGAGACAGCTATGACAAAGACAATCTCAGTAAAGTATTTTCCTGGATCGGAATTGGCTTATCCATAAGTCCTGTGGTAGGAATGATTACCGGTTCAGTACTAGCTTCCTTCGTTGGACATCAAGGTGTATTTATCACATTATGTATATTAGCGCTATTATTCTTTATTCTTTCGAAACAAAACATTACTGAAACTCATCATTCCCGAAAGGAAATCAATACGGAGACTTTGAAAACCCTGTTCAAACGAATGATTCAGGATAGGGAGATTATCAAATGCTGTTTATTAATCATGAGCTTTAATGTCCTGTTGTTTTCATACTATTCACTGGCTCCATTTATCTTTAAAAAATACTATTACTCTTCGTATGCATTCGGATACAGCAGTATCATATTAGCAACTGGCACCTTTGCAGGAGCAAAACTTAACCGATTTCTGTTATTGAGAAACATACAACCTAAACATTTAGTTAAAGCAAGTACATTTACCGCATTTATTGCCTCTGTTTTGGTGTGGATCCTGATTGGTACGGGAATTTATTTTTTAGTTCCCTACTTTTTTATTGTGATGGCATTCAGTACAGCAATCCCTAATATTCTGAGTACAGCACTTATCAATTATAAAAATGAAACAGGAAGTGCCGGAGCTTTACTGGGACTAATTTATTATGTTCTGATAGGTTCAGGATTAATAAGTATTGGTTTTATACAAAATCTGGGAATTTCGTGTGTGCTGTTTTCTGGAATTGGGGTTTGTACTTTATTGCTATTTAGGAACAAAAATAAATGATTTTGAAACATTAAGTTTAATGAAGGTGATAAGATGAGCTGAGCTTATTATTTTAATCACTTACAAAAACTTAATGTTTCAAATATTTTATAGTTAAAGATTGAGTTATTGTATAAAATTATACAGGGCTTCCATGAATTTTGGATAAACTTCAATATGGGGAAGATGCCCTACATTTTCAATTTCTACAAGCTTTGAACCGGTAATTTCACGTTGGGTTTTCTTTCCTAATTCCTGATACTGCCCCATTTTAGACTGAAGTTCCTTGGGCGCTCTGTCCTTTCCTATTGCCGTTCTGTCTCTTGTGCCAATGATAAGCAATGTAGGAACTTTAATATTTTTAAATTCATAGCAAACAGGCTGATTGTAGATCATATCTGAGGTAAGCGCCGCATCCCAGGCCACTTGCGGATAATCTTTATGAAGCGTCCATCCAGCAATTAAGTCAAGCCATGGTTGGTATTCTTCTTTCCATTTGTTGTCATAATAGAATTTCAGCTGATAATTTTTATAAGTTTCGGCTGTATTTTTCAGCTCGGACTGATAAGCCTGATCAATGGTTTGATATGCTGCAAAAGTCTTATAATCTTCCAGCCCGATTGGGTTTTCGAGAATCAGTTTCTGGACTTTTTCAGGATATAGTAATGTAAATCTGGTTGCTACCATTCCTCCCATTGAATGTCCAAGCACTATTGCCTTATCAATTTTGAGTTCATCAAGAATTCCTTTTGTATTTTCTGCCAGTTGCGAAAAGGAAAACTGGTACGCATGAGGTTTTGAAGATTTTCCAAATCCTATC
Source organism: Chryseobacterium sp. 7 (assembly GCF_003663845.1). Classification (NCBI taxonomy): domain Bacteria; kingdom Pseudomonadati; phylum Bacteroidota; class Flavobacteriia; order Flavobacteriales; family Weeksellaceae; genus Chryseobacterium; species Chryseobacterium sp. 7. Next base: position 1,426,873 of record NZ_RCCA01000001.1, on the reverse strand, counting down.
TGATCCGGAATCACCACTCTGAAACCTTTAGCAGAAAGATCTTTAGCAGTTCTCTCCCAATATGCACCATTAAAATTTTTCCCATGAAGAAGCATAATTGTTTTTCCATTGGATTTTTGTGGTTTTACATCCATATAAGCCATTTTCAGATCTTCTCCTTGAGATGTGAGATTGAGAAAATGAACTTCGTAAGGATATTGATAATCAGACAACATTGCATCCAGAGGTTTTATCTGTGAGAACATAAAACCGGAAACCGATAAAGTAAAAATGGTCATTATATTTCTGAAATGTTTCATGAAACTTTAATTTTAAAGATTAAAATTAAAAAAACCGCTCCAAAAGGAACGGTTTCAACTGTTATTTTTAGTTAAATATTTTTTAAGCTATATTATGCCATCGAAATTTCTTTTTCTTTCTTTGAAGGTAAATTCATCAGAACAATAGCAAAGAGGATAAGGGCAATTCCTACCCATTGGATGAGAAACACTTTCTCTCCCAATAAAACAAAAGCCATCGTTACAGAAACCGGAAGCTCCAGTGAGGAAACAATACTTCCCAGCCCCAATCCTGCATTTGGAAACCCTACATTGAATAAAATTGGAGGGATAATCGTTCCAAACAACGCTAAAACAAATCCATAGGTCAAAAATATTGAATAGTTAAATGAGTGGATATGTTCTGTATTGTCTGTAAAATTTAAGTATAATGATTTTAAACCATCAAAATACATAGGTCCTATCTGAGCAAAAAATAAAAATGCAAAGACTACTACTGAACCACCTGCCAACATAATAATACTCTTTCTGAAAACCGGAAGATGGGTAGCAAGTGTATTAGAAGTGAACATCGTCAAAGTATAGGAAGCAGCCGCCATCAATCCCCAGAATACCCCGTGCCAGTCCAGCTCTATTTCCATATTAATAAGATTCGTTGCGAGAACTGTTCCCAGCAATACAATCACCACAGAAACTACTTTTCTTGCGTTGGGCAGCTTCTTAGTAATAATACTTTCCACTACTACACTGAACCAAACTGACTGCATCAACAGTACAATAGCAATAGAAACATTGATATATTGTACCGCAATATAATAGAATAAGCTTGTTCCTCCCAGGGAAGTTCCTGCAAGCAGCAGCATTCTTACTTCTTTAGAACTTGGCAGTGATAATTTCTGTTTTGAGGTTAAAGTCTGAATAAGGTTAAGGATCAAAAGTCCTGTCAAACCTAAAACGAATTGAGAGGTAGTCACTTCCGAGGTTGTAAACCCATCATGGTAAGCCATTTTCACAAAAGTGGCCAACATACCGTATATACTAGCTCCAATCCCTACAAATAAAACACCTTTTAGTATATTTTTCTTCTTCATAATTTTTTTAACAACCTGCAAAGGTACGATATATAAATTAAACCATTCTGAAGCGTGTATAGTAATAGATAAATAAAATCGCCACAAGCAAGCTTGTGGCGATTTTACAATTGAATATATGTAAATTATTTTTTAACCATTACTTTTGAAGAAGCTTCAAAACCAAGTCCTTTGATTTTAACCATATAAGTTCCGTTGATCAAATTGCTTGTAGAGATTGCTTTCTTAGCATCCGGTGAAATTTTATCTTCAGAAGAAACCAGTTTTCCAGTCATATCATACAGTTCTACGCTTACTTTCCCTAAAGTATTGCTTGGGAATTTGATATAGAATTCATCTTTAGCCGGGTTTGGATAGATAGAAACATCTTTGTTTTTATTACTGTTTACTTCATTAGTACTCAATAATGCACATTCTTCCGGCACGTTGAAGTCCTGAATCTGGTCATTAATATTATTTTTAACTCCTGCAGAAGCATTCACTCCTAAACCTCTTCTGGCAAAAACTCCCCAGATCATACATTTATCCTGTCCTTGTGTAGTTGCCAGCTCTGCAGCCAATATTGCATTTCTTCCTTCAATAAAGCTAGGGTTACATCCCTGAAGTTTCAGAGCGTCTGTTACAAGTTGTAATACTTTTGTGCTTCCGTTAGGTGTTGAAGATAATACATCTGAAGAGTATCCATATTTTTCAACATATTTCCAGTGAAGATCCCATAGCATGGTAGCCCATACAAAACCAATGGAGTGTACATCCGGAACTATTGCCGTTCCGTTGTTGTATTCCATTCCGTTGGTATTTCCGTAAGTATATCCGTTAACTGAAAGGTTTGTTGAATATTTTGCAGGTCTGATACCAGCCCCTGTAATTGCCTGTCCTAATGCATAAGTACCTGTACCTCTTGCTACAGTAGCATTATCTCCTGCTTTGTTTGTAAGCATTAATGCAAAGAAATCAGACCATCCTTCTCCCATTTGCTCTTTACTTACTCCTGAATTCAGACAGTTATATCCGGTACCGGTCATTCTGTTGGATATTCCGTGGCCATATTCATGAGTTACGATTCCGTTATCAAAGCTTCCATCAGGAGTCATATTTCCTTTTAAGGTAACATTTACAGTTGTACTTGCTGCCATCTGCGTTTTGATATATTCTCCTTCTGCATTGGTAATAAGTACTGAAGGAATTGTAATTGTTGGATCATTACCCGCCATATTTCCTATAGTAGCCCCATTCACTGCGTTGTTATAAACAATCGCCGCTTTTGCTCCGGCATCCTGAAGGTTTTTTACTTTAACAGCAAAGGCGCATGTTCCTCTTTCAACCAAACCAATTTTTTCTGTCAGTGAACCTGCAGGCAAAGCAGTACATCCATCTAAAACTGAAGATAATGCTACATCTCCTGTTATTCCGTTCATAGGTAACGGGTTACCAAACTGAGCCGTTCCGGCTCCCGGTGTACGGGAAACCGCAGCACTTGGTGCATTATAATAAAATACTCTTCCAATGGGAGACCAAAGGTACATCTGCATTTTTCCATTATAACCTTCCGGTGGTGAAGAGAAATTGGCATTATTTAACCCGCTTCCATCCTGAGCTTCTGCATATACAGAATCATCATCTGTCCCTACCGCTCCATTTCCAAAATTGTTCTGCTGGAAGTTTCTTCCGGTTTCTGTAAACCCGAACTGATAGAACACATCATGAATTTTGTTGTTCAGATAAAATAAATTGGTAATAGCAGCATTCCTGTTGTTTAATGGAGTTTCATTGATATCAAAAGGGAAATTAAAGTTTCTTGCAGCACCACCATCAGCCGGGGCTCCTGTAAGGTAATCAGGCGCTGTTAAAGCCGTTCCGGCAGCATCCTCATAAGCAAAAACATTATTTCCTCTTGTAATAGTATAATGATTGGTTCCGTCAGAATGCCATCCTTCAGGAGAAGCGTTCAGAAGCCAAGGGTTGGTAATAATTGATCTTGAACCAAAAGTTGGCGCTTCAATAGGCAATGGAAATACATTATAAGATGCATTATCCGGCAAAAGGAAAGGAATATTGTTTTGTACGATACTGTTCTGAGGTCCTGACAAGGTATTCTCAAAATGATCAGCATGGCTATAATCCGCGTCTGAACTATAGGCATCATGATGGAAATTACAAGATACCGTCAGGTTATTTTTCATCAGGATATTCCCATTGTTCGCATCTACTAAAATATTCCAGTAATTCGGAGATTTTGGCTCCATTAAGATATACTCATATGCCAGACGAAGATTTCCATTCTCATCATTCGTATATACCAGTCTTTGATTGGCAGAGGTAGATTTTTTCTGAGTTTTTTCAAGATATTCCAGAATCGTAAAATTGGCAATATCAGGATTCTTAAGATCTTCAGCAATCTTTTGAAGTGCTGTACCTTTATTAATAACAGCTGTACCTGATGTAGATGCAGTATAATCTTTTACAAAATTATCTGTGTAGTAAACAATTTTATTGTCCTTAATCAATGCTGTTCCTACAGAGCTGTATATTGGCAAGCCATTATAGGTCTGTAAAAATTTCACAACATTACCATTCAATGATTTTGAAGGATCTACATTATCAATAATGATATTGTTAAGATCAGACTTCTTATATTCTCTTATTTTATTTTGAGAAATATAATCTTTAATCAGTTTTTCATTGTCTTGTCCAAACAATACTGTAGGAAATGCAGAAAACACTGCAAATAAAAGAGGTAGAGCTTTATTTTTCATATCCATTATTAAAGTCGCTAATCTACAAATAATTCATAAATTATTATTGTTTTCTTTAATCAAAATTTAAAAATAATTTAATACAAACAAAATAAGAGAATTAAATTGGTTTTGCCTATTTCTCAATAAGGAGAACACCATAATAAATCTACCCCCTAACACATTATATTTATGGCACTTTTATATTTTTTTTGATGTAATTATTTCATTAAATAAAATCATCAATCAATGAATATTTCTAACCCTCTTTTTACTGTTTTTTGAAAATCTTCATTTCCTGACAACTAAAAAAAGTATGTCTTTTTTCCTTTACCGTTAATTATATAGGCATAAAAAAAAGCCGCTCAAATGAGCGGCTCCTTATGTATGAATGGTTCAAAGATTATTTACCTTCTTCCATTTTTCTTTTCAACTCTGCTAATGCATCGATGTCTCCAAGGGTAGATCTTTCTTCGTTGTTAGAAGAAGAACTTACATTTCTAGAAGAAGATTCTTTAACGTTTTTCTTTTCTTCGTCTCTGAAGATACCTGTGTGAGATACTACTACTCTCTTGAATTCTTTGTTGAATTCGATTACTTTGAATTGAGCATCTTCACCTTTTTTGATTTTAGATCCATCTTCTTTCTCTAATAATCTTGAAGGGCAGAATGCTTCTACTTCAGCATCTTCGAATTGAACAGAAGCTCCTTTATCGTGAACTTCTACAGCTTTACCAGCGTGGATAGTTCCTTCAGCATATTTAGTTTCGAATTTATCCCATGGGTTTTCAGTCAATTGCTTGTGACCTAGAGATAATCTTCTAGCTTGGATATCTAATTCAAGAACTACAACGTCTAATTTATCACCTACTGCGCAGAACTCAGATGGGTGCTTGATTTTCTTAGTCCAAGAAAGATCAGAGATGTAGATTAATCCGTCGATACCTTCTTCTAACTCTACGAATACACCAAAGTTAGTGAAGTTTCTTACCGTTCCTACATGCTGAGATCCTACCGGATACTTAGCTTCGATGTTTTCCCATGGATCTTTAGACAATTGCTTGATACCAAGAGAAATTTTTCTTTCTTCTCTATCTAAAGTTAATACTTCAGCTTCTACTTCATCACCTACTTTTACAAAATCTCCAGCAGATCTTAAGTGAGTAGACCAAGACATTTCAGAAACGTGGATTAATCCTTCTACACCTGGAGCGATTTCTACGAATGCACCATAGTCAGCAAGAACTACTACCTTTCCTTTTACTTTGTCACCTACTTTCATGTCAGCAGAAAGAGCATCCCAAGGATGAGCTTCTAATTGCTTCATACCTAATTGGATTCTTGTTTTCTCATCATCGAAATCAAGGATTACAACTTTCACAGTCTGTCCGTCCTCTAGGATTTCAGATGGGTGGTTCACTCTAGACCAAGAAAGGTCTGTAATGTGGATCAATCCATCTACACCTCCTAAGTCAATGAATACACCGTAAGAAGTGATGTTCTTAACAGTTCCTTCAAGAACCTGACCTTTTTCAAGCTGAGCGATGATTTCTTTTTTCTGACCTTCGATATCTGCTTCGATCAATGCTTTGTGAGATACCACTACGTTTTTGAACTCAGGGTTGATTTTCACAACTTTGAACTCCATAGTTTTTCCTACGAACTGATCGTAATCTTTAATTGGCTTAACGTCAATTTGAGAACCAGGTAAGAATGCTTCGATTCCGTGAACGTCAACGATCATACCACCTTTAGTTCTAGATTTAACAAAACCGTTAACGATTTCTCCAGTTTCGTGAAGTTCGTTTACTTTATCCCAAGCCTTAAGCGTTCTCGCTTTTCTGTGAGATAACTGTAATTGTCCGGTTTTGTCTTCTCTCTTGTCAACCATTACTTCTACCTCATCACCTACTTTCAGGCCTTGGTTGTAACGGAATTCGTTTAGAGAGATAACACCTTCTGATTTGAAGTTGATGTCTACGATAGCTTCTTTATCAGTTAATCTTACTACTCTACCAACTAAAACGTCGTTATCGTTCAGGCTGTTAAGAGATCCGTTGTAGATTTCTTCTAAGTCGCTTTTTTCTTTTCTCGCATCTGCATCAAGACCTGATTCGAATGAATCCCAATCAAATTGTTCTGGTGCTACGTTTTGGTTTAAAATAACCTCTGCTGAATTTGTCTCTTTTGACATTTTCTAATAAAATTTGTATTCCTTCTTTTTTAACGGTTTGAATAAATGCGGATTAAAAAATACGGAAGTAATTAATTGTAAGTAATTTACTCTTCAAACCTTTTCGCCACAAAAGTGGGTGCAAAGATATGAATTTTATTTAAAACAAGCAATACATTCAAACATGTTATTTTTTGGCTTATATAGTTAAAAATCAATACTTTGATTAAAAGAATGCTTCGGCTGCGCTCAGCATGACATCCTAATACTAACTGTTTTAAATTTAGAATAAATTAATATCCAGTATCATGCTGAGCATAAACTGAACGCTTACGAACGCAGTTCACGAAGCATCGATAATAAGTAGAAAACAAAATGAGATTCTTCATTTCGCTACGCTTCATTCAGAATGACAGCAACACAGAATTAAAGAAGGGCAACATTTTCTTATTCCTCTCAACATCTCTTATTCTAAAACGCTACCACCTCAAACTCTCAACCCTCAAACTCACCATCCTCACACTCAACACCACCTAAATTCACTACCTTTGCACCATGGAATTAGAATCAATCTATCAAAAGCTGCAGATTCAGGATATGAATCAGATGCAGAAATCTGCTTATAAGGCGTCTGAAAACAATACAGACATGGTCTTGCTTTCTCCTACAGGATCAGGAAAGACTCTTGCCTTTTTATTTCCGGTGCTGAGGAATCTGAAAAAAAATGTTCAGGGAGTTCAGGCATTGATATTGGTTCCTGCCAGAGAGCTTGCTTTACAGATTGAACAGGTTTTTAAATCTATGGGAACAGATTTTAAAGTATCTGTATGCTATGGCGGACATGATAAAAAGATAGAGGTTAATAATTTAATTGAAGCTCCGGCTGTACTCATCGGAACCCCGGGAAGAGTGGTTTACCATTTAAGAAATAACAATTTTGAGCCGAAAACAATTAAAACCTTAGTTCTTGATGAATTCGATAAAGCTCTGGAACTCGGTTTTCAGGATGATATGGAATTTATTTCTAATTCCTTAAAAGGGCTTTCCCAAAGAATTTTAACATCTGCAACAGCAATGGATGAAATTCCTGCTTTTACAGGTTTAAAAGATGAAAAAGTGATCAGTTTCCTTAAAGAAAATGACATAAAGCCAGATCTTCAATTGAGAAAAGTAATGACTATTCCTGAAGAAAAACTGGATGCGCTTTTCAATCTGGTTTGTAAAATCGGAAACAAGAGAACTTTGATCTTCTGTAACCACCGTGAAGCTGTAGACCGTATCTCCGAACTTCTTAACCAAATGGGAATCGACAGAGAAACCTTCCATGGTGGTATGGAACAGGACGAAAGGGAACGTGCTCTTCTCAAATTCAGAAATGATTCCGCAAGAATTCTTATTACAACTGACTTAGCTGCCCGCGGACTTGATATTCCTGAGGTAGAATCTATTGTTCATTACCAGCTTCCTCCCAAAGAAGATGCTTTCATCCACAGAAACGGACGTACAGCAAGAATGAACGCCAAAGGTTTTGTATATCTGATTATGACCGAGGAAGAAAACTTCCCGTTTATTAAAAACAATACACCGGAAGAAAGTGTTGCCGGATTTACTAAAGTTCCGCAGAAAACACCTTTCCAGACGGTTTATATCAGCGCAGGAAAAAAGGATAAGGTGAATAAAGTAGATATTGTAGGATATCTTTTAAAGAAAGGAGAACTGCAAAAAGAAGATGTCGGAATTATTGAAGTAAAAGATACTACCTCTTATGTTGCCGTTTCCAGAAATAAAGTAAACGCTCTTTTAAGAAAACTTCAGAACGAAAAACTGAAAGGAAAGAAAGTGAAAATGGAGGTTGCTTATTAAACCTTTTACTCAATACTCTATTGTCATTGCGAACGAAGTGAAGCAATCTCATATGTAACGAAAAGAGATTGCTTCATCTATGCTCCTCGCAATGACACAAAAATTATTTGATCCCTCTTACCCTTGTAGGGAAAGTATACACAGATTTAGAAGCTGTAATGAAAAGTACATTATTGTTTTTTCCGCCAAAAGCAACATTGGATGTCCACTTTTCAGGGATAGAAATATGATAAATTTTCTTTCCCAAACGATTAAAAACATACACTCCATCTCCTGTTAAATAAAGATTTCCGTGCTTATCCAGCTCCATTCCGTCTGAGCCCATTTCGCAGAATAACTTTTTCTCAGACAATTTTCCGTCGCCCAATATGTCATACACATAGGTTTTCCCGGCATCAATATCCGAAATATATAATTTCTTTAATTTTTCACTTCCTACAATTCCGTTAGGCTGAGTGAAAGTATCAAGTTTAGTCACTTTTCCTGTTTTATCTCTGTAATAAAGGCTTTTATGCTCAATTTCCTGTTTAAAACCTGTCCAGTATTCTCTCTCATACAAAGGATCTGTAAAATACATCCCTCCGGTGTCATCATTCCAGACATCATTAGGTCCGTTCAGCCTTTTCCCTTCAAAGCCTTTAAGCAGAACTTCTACTTTTTTATCCTTTGAAATTTTCCAGATCTCTCCCTGATCGTCAGAACAGGTAATCAAATATCCGTCTTTATCGAAATGTGTTCCGTTTGCCCTTCCAGTCTTATCTAAAAACTCTATGACCTTATTGCTTTTCCAGTCCCAATAATAAATCTTATCGTTCGGCTGATCTGTAAAGTAAACATTCCCTTCCTGATCTGCTGATGGTCCTTCCGTGAAACTGAACTTGTCGGAAACCATTTCCGGCTGTACTCCTTCATAAAACATTTTACTATAATTTACTGATTGACAGTTTACCAATGCGAAAACCAAACCAATCATGCTTATTTTAAAGATATTCTTCATACTTCATTTTTAAAGCTGCAATTTACAATATGACTCACAGGTTTCAAAATATTTTCTCATTTTGATACAATAAAAATTCAAAACATAAAATGTCCTAATTGTACTATTTTATAAGTGGATCATATTAGTAGTAAAAGGATATATTCCGGAGCTTTGCAGTAACAGGATCAACTACTTTTTTTGAAAGGAAAATGTCATTAAAAAAGGATGAATCCGGATGAAAATTGTACCAAAATACTTTATAGCATACAACAATGAGCGCAGAGTCTAACAATATCAAGTCTTTGGAAATTGAAAATGAAGATTTCAGAAATTCAGTGGGAACTATGGATGAAACCGGGAAAAGGAAATGGATTTTCCCCAGAAAGCCCAAAGGAAAATATACCAATTACAGAAATTATACAAGTTATCTTCTTCTTGCTTTATTTTTCGGATTACCTTTTGTAACTATCAATAATAATCCTTTTCTTCTCATTAATGTTATCGACAGGAAATTCTTTATTCTGGGACAGCCTTTTTATCTTCAGGATTTTTTCATTCTTGCTTTGGGAGCGGTAACCTCTGTGATTTTTGTGATGCTGTTTACCGTAGTTTTCGGAAGAATATTCTGCGGCTGGCTATGCCCTCAGACGCTTTTCATGGAAATGGTTTTCCGAAAAATTGAATACTGGATTGAAGGAGACCGGAATAAACAAATGAAGCTCGACAGACAGGAATGGGATGCTGAAAAAATCCGGAAAAGACTGACGAAATGGTCTGTTTTTCTTTTAATTTCATTAATCATCTCCCACTTCATGTTCATGTATATTGTAGGATATAAAGAGGTTTTCCGTATTATGAGTGAAGGTCCCGCTGGAAACTCACTGAAATTTACGGTCATGATATTTTTCACCATGACATTTTATTTTGTTTTTGCATGGCTTCGTGAGCAGGTCTGTACGCTGGTTTGCCCATACGGAAGACTTCAGGGTGTACTGATTGACAAGCAGACCATCAATGTATATTATGATTTTAAAAGAGGAGAAGGGCGTGCAAAATGGAGAAACAATGAAGACCGAAAAGCTGCCGGAAAAGGAGATTGCATCGACTGTAACCAATGTGTGGTAGTATGTCCTACGGGAATTGATATCAGAAACGGACAGCAGCTGGAATGTGTAAACTGTACAGCATGTATTGACGCATGTGATGAAGTAATGGACAAGGTGGGCTTACCTAAAGGACTTGTTCGCTATGCTACGGAAGCCGAAATTGAAAATCAGGATAAATTCCGGTTTACTCCAAGAATGAAAGCTACAACCGTTATTCTGGCATTACTCATCGGATTTCTTGGATTTTTAATGTATGATCGTGGTTCTATGGAAGCAAAATTCATCAAACCAGCCGGCTCTACTTTTTTTGTTAAAGACGGTAAAATCACCAATACTTTTATTTATACTCTTTTAAATAAATCAAATGAAAAGAAAACCCTTTTCATTAAAGTGATCACTCCTAACCATGCTGAAATTACCTATTTCGGTTCCGAAAAAATCATCTTAAAAGGTGACCAGATCCTGAAAGGAAACATCAACATTTCCTTCCCTGAGGAAGAGATTAAATTTTCAAAACAAAATATGGTCATTGGAGTTTTTGATGAAAAAGGATCACTGGTAGATTCTTTTGAAACGACTTTTGAAGGACCATTTAAGTTAGCTTTGTAGGTGGCAGATGGTAGGTGACAGGTTGCAGGGATTAGGGACTAAGAAAATACTTTGAAAATATTGACAAAGCGTATTTGTGATCCAATAAGCGATACCCATCAACAAAATCAACTAATAACCAGAAATAAAAAGCAACCAGCAACTTTAAACTCAAAACATTAAACTTTGAACTCATTAAGCCTTATATTTCCTCATAAACTGAGTAGGAGTCATTCCGGAGCTTTTCCGGAATACTCTTACAAAGTAGGAGTATTCTTCATATCCTAACCGGAAAGCAATTTCAACAAGGCTTTCATCCAGATACATCAACATTCTTTTGGCTTCCAGCACTACCCTTTCTGTAATAACATCTGTGGCTGTTTTCTGAACAACCGTCTGTACGATCCTGTTTAAATGTTTAGATGAAATTCCCATTAAAGAAGAATAATAGGTAATTGATTTCTGTTCTGCAAAATGCTGTTCAATCAAATTTTCAAAATCCTGGTAATGCTTAAAATAAGAAAGTCCGGCAGTGGAATTCATGGGATCAAAATCCCTTGAAAATAACCGGGTAGCATTGATGAAAATCTGGGACATTAATGATAAAATAAAGCCTTCTTTCATAATGTTTTTAGCCTGATGCTCTTTCCCCAATTCCTGAAATAAAGCAATATTTCTTTTCAGTTCCAGAGCATCCAATTGAAGTTTTCTTGGAAAAGATACAGATCCGAAAAAGGGAAAATTTCTAAGCTTCTGATTCACATAGTACATTTCATAAAACTCCTGAGAGCAAAAGAAAATATACCCTTCAATATCTTCAGAAAGTTCCCAGCTGTGAATCTGCCCTGGTGACAAAAAGAAAAAGCTTCCCTCGGAAACATCATATTTTTGGAAATCAATTTCATGTACTCCTGTTCCTTTCGTAAAAAGAACTGCGGCATAGAAATCATGCCTGTGAGGTTTTTCAATATGACGGTGCCCCACTACCAAATGATTTTTCATCGTATTAAAATAAAAATCTGAAGTATTTTTACCCGCCTGGAAAAGATTGATATGAAGAACTGAGATCGGATTCATCACTTATATTTATATGGATCGTAAGGATTCACAAATTTAAACAAAAAAGAACCAGTATATCATGAACCTCTATATCTACTACTACAAACGTTTGTTATTAAAGGATGATTAACCCCATCAATTCCTTTGAAACAAAGTATGACCGCACTTTTTACAATATATTTTGGATTAAACTTTAAAAAATTTTTATCTTTGAAGTTTAGGAGTTGTAAAATGAAAATAAATTTACCTGATAAACTGTATTATTCTATAGGAGAAGTAGCCAAAGCATTCGATGTAAATACTTCATTAATACGCTACTGGGAACAGGAATTCCCTATTATCAAGCCTAAAAAGAACAGAAAAGGTAACCGATATTTCACTCCTGAAGATATCAAAAACCTTCAGATGATCTACCACCTGGTAAAAGAAAAGGGATATACCCTGGACGGAGCCCGTATCGCTTTGACCACCAACAGTAAAATTTCCGAAACAATTACCCTCATCGACCGACTGGAATTTGTAAAAGCTGAACTCATCAAGCTAAAAGAATCTTTAGGAGAAAGAGATGGCGAATAATTTCTTTGAAAATAGAATAACCTCCGCTGCAATGAATTGCATCGGAGGTTTTGTTTTAATTCTATCAGGAAATAGAATCAATAGCTACTTCCGAACGTACTACCCCCTTCAGCTTACCCCTATATCCTTTGGATAAGGGGCTAAAAGGAACTCTATAACAGTCTCTAGCCACTTTGATAAGAGGTACAGGGGCTTATAAAACGGGATGGAGGTACTTATAAACTGGTTATACATATTTGATGAAGTTGGTGAAAAGGCTCAGTATAGTGGCTAAAGGCCATTTAAATAGTGGTTAAAGGTTGTCTCAGTAAAAATGAAAAGCCATTGCTGCTGCAATGGCTTTTGTTTTATTTGTGAAATCTCATCAGTAATAAAAAAAACACATTTTGGAAACATAAATAATTTTTATGATTTTACATAATTACCATATTTTTATTATCCCTTTCTGGTTTCCTGCTCCTTCTATTTTTATTCTAATAGTATCTTTTAAGTAGGGTTGTTTTAAATACCCCCACACTACATCAGCACTATCTAATTTTTTTTTGTCCTCTAGGAAAATATCTAGTGATATAGAATCTTTTTTATTTCTTTCATAGCTCAGATTATATGGATATTTACTATAATTATCAATTCTCGTTTCTTCCATAGAATGGTAACCATACCTAAAACCTTTCTCAATATAAGGTTTAAAATGAAATCCTTTTAAATTAGCAGAATCAATGATTTTATATTCCAATTCCTTTACAAAAACTTTTCTTTGTTTTGCTTCTTTGATTGTTGTGGTTCCACCTCTATATTTCCATTTTTGGTAACCATACCATCCAACTGATGAAGAAAAAACTCCAAATGCATAATAAAGGATTGTACAAAGTATAACAATACCTATAAAAACAATAATATCCTTTTTCATTTCTTTATATCTTTTCCATTTTTATCTACAGGTATAACTGGACCAACTGTAAGTACACCTACCTTACGAATTTTTATTTCTTTATCTGCAGGAAGAAGGAATCTATTTAAAAAGTTAATTCCTCCTCCTTTATTTTTATTAAAATAATCCATAATGTTGTTAGGAGCAGGATCTCTAACCTTCGGAACATACCATGCATTATTAGATCTTATATCTATAATTTTATTAAGGGAATCCAACATCACCGTTGCACAAGATTGACCAATAACACAATATTTTTCTGCACTTGCTGCCTTAGCTGCTGCTGCTTTTATTTTTACATCCTCCTCTTTCGTTGTTTTAACTGTAACAAATTTATCATAATGATGTTTTTCACTAGGAACAGGATTAATAGTATTTGCTTTTAACATCGCTTGCTTAGGACTTAATCCTGTTCCTAAAAATGTTCCAACATCTGCATTTTTAGCATCACCATATGGACTACTTCCTTCACCCGTTCCATTCATTGAATAATAATACCAACCATCTCTTTCATTTCCTACAATAACAGCTCCATGTCCGGCTATAGGTACTGCTTTAGAATCTGCAAGAAATATTACATCTCTTCCATCTGGGTCAAAGCCATTGATGGGGTCGTTTACAACATAATTATAAGGACTGTTATTATTAAATTTTTCAGCAAGTTCATCAATCACACCCCATCTTCCTAGGTCTGGCATATACATTCTTGCTCCATAATCATACATTCCTGTTTCCTGCAACTCTTTTCCATTATACTTGTAACTATAATATCCTCCAAAATTAGAATTACTAAACATTCCTTCGATATGATTCAAACCAAATGGATAGTAGTTATTTGTATCTGTAACTTCAAGAATACCTTCATTATTTTTAGCAAAACTTACTCTGGTATTACCAATATGATCTCTATATTGGTAAATATAACGATTTTCTATAAAACTGTAAAATCCTTCAGAAGTAGGAACAAAGTCAAGCTTCCACTCAGGTGTTCCACCAATCCCAGGAAAGGTATTGATATTTCTATATGCCTGTTCTTCAAAGGCCTTTTCAGTGCGGCATTCCAGGCATAGCCCTCCACCATCTCGATATGAATACTGAAACCCATCCAAATAATCAATTATAGTGTTACTAGTTTGCCCTCTCAAGGGTCTGCTAGAATAAGTTTTTCTCAGTTTGCTTCCATCTGCGCTATAAAGGTATTCCAGACCTATATATGTAAGAAGACCAAACTTATTGTTTAAAATTGAATATGAAGTAGGCAAATTAAGATAATTATAAACAATAGTATTAATTCCTTTATCCATCAAACTTGTCATGTTCCCATTCAAGTCATAATCAATAATATTATTTCCTCCTTCATAACCAGAATCATTTAAAGAACTTTCAATCACCTGATCCAAACGGTTTCCTGTGTATTTATATTCAAGGTCATCCACTTGGGTAGAAGTTGTCCCATAAACGGGTAAAGCATTTCTTTTTAAAAATGTAATATTTCCATTTAAATCATATACTAAACGTTCATCAAAATTCTTATTGTGTGGGTTTGTCGTTTCTGGTTCTGCATATTCACCATCAGTTAATCTATTAAGTTTATCATAAGTATAATTATATCTTTTGAGATTATTGACAGTAGCTATATTCCAATCAATTTCAGCAATATTCCCATTATACTTACCGGGAGAAATATTTGAATAGACTGGGTTTGTATATTTTACTTTATAACCAAACAGCTTTCCATTGAGATTAGAAGGGTCATTAATTTGAGTCATCCAACCACGAATATTATACTTGTAATCAATCTGTTGAAGTGGAGAAGAAACTGTAACACCTCCTACTTTTTTAGATTCTAACTGAGAAAGTTCATTATATTTATTCTGAGCAAGAATCTCTTCCGGGCTACTGTCAACCTTATGCTTGTGCACCAATAGCCTGTTTTGATTATCATAATCAAAAGTTTCTACAATAACTCTTTCTGTATCAGAATTAAGCCTTTTGTGTCTTGTTATGGACTGTTTCATAATGCCTGTGAAATCCAATTTGGATTCTATATGAGTATATCCTCCTAAATGATTGATGGAATGGCTTCCGATAACCCTTCCTTTCGTATCATAATAGGTATAATTCTTTGTCCAGTTATCGTCTTCAATATTTTTTAATAAAGATACAACAGATAAATTATTCGTATTCACATTATCATTTTGTGAATCAGATACAACGGCTGTTCCTAAAATATTTACCGGAAATATAGGGTTAAAACTATATGAAGGATAGGAGTCATAATAATTCACCGACATTAATTTAACCCATCCAACATTAGGATATGTGCCATTTGGATCATAAAAAACATCCATCCCTTCTCTATTAAAAAAAACATTGGTAGTTCTCTTAACATTATTGGATATAAAACCGTCTGCCAAAGTTTGCTCGGAGACTCTTGTTCCTCCAGAAAACATGCCTGTAAAAGCTACTCTTCCGAACTGATCGTACTTTGTATATAGCCATTGTCCTTTATTTCCCAAGTTCGCATCTCTTGTTGCAACTACTCTGTCCTGCCTGTCATAGATAAAATATTCAATTCCCTTACCAGGCAATTTTTTTTCTACTAGGCGTAATCTCTTATCATAAGAATATTGATAACAGAAATCATTCCGTACGAGATCAGATATTATTGTACCCGGGGAAATATTTTTGATACTTTCGGATGCTTTAGGAGTAATGATAAATGCTATTTTATTGTAGTCATTATAAATATAGTAAGTATCTGCATTTTCACTTGAATTTAACATCCTCCTTTCTAGCACAATCTGTCCTTCATGATTTCTAAATTCAATTACTGTATTTCCATCCTCATCAATAACACTATTTTTGTAGAGTTGCTGTGGAAGATAATAACCATTTGAAGAATTATTATCGGCTACTTTTAAAACTGAGTTGGTTTTATTTTCCTGCCAAGTTGTTGGTGTAGTATAATATTTTCTTACTTCACCATCTGAATTTGTACTGTAAATAAACTTAACTGGCTTTCCACTCCAATCTGTACCAACATTAATCTTTTGTTGAATTCTATCAAGAGGAGAATTTTCCATTTTAATTTCAGAGTAAATCTTTTCGGATCCATATATATCTGGCTGAGTTGCATTACTAAGTGGATTACTATAGAAATTACCATTTTGAGTTGAGGGCTGAGGTACAGGAAGATATTCTTTTAATTGTCTTCCAAATCCGTCATACTCAATATGATTTACTACATCTTTTCCTAATGGTGAAGCTTTTACATTAACAGTTTGCTTTGGTCGCCCTAATCCGTCAAAGTATTGAACTGTTTCAATTCGTTTGGCCGTTGTACTTGTATCTGTTACAGGTTCAAGATATTCTCTTGACCGTATATAATTTTCTGTTGCTGTCTGCGCATAACTTTGTCCAATGACAAATATACTTAGCGCAATAAAAATATTTTTCATGATTATTATTGTATCGAGTATGTAAAATCAAAAACTAAATTCATATCATTAACCAAAGAAGGAGAAGCAGAAGATATTTTAGCTATAATATTTCCACTAGTATCAATTGTTAATAACCATACACCATTTGCATATGTACTAGATGACCTTTCACTAGATGGTACACAAATTCCACTAATCTTTCCTACCACTACTCCTGTATTCCAAGGAAGATTATTAAAATACCTGAATCCCATCTGAACCCTAATCTCACTAGGATTATTTAATGAGATTGATCCATAATGAAATTGACTGATGCCACTACCTTTTGTTACAGAACAGTTTAATTGAGTACATGTTCCATACAGATTTGCAGCAGCCTGCCCATTAATGGCTATGTCATTCTGAACTTGCTGTTCAGCATCAGCCTGACTAATAATGGAAGTATATTTTCCTTCAGGAACCACATATGTGTAAGAACCACCAATTGCACTTCCACCACAGTTGTTTCTTGTAAAAGATGGACTTGCTGCTGAACTGTAAAAGGTTTTCGGTGCGTAGTTATATTTGTTTTCTTTCAAAATGTTACCATCCCTATCCAAAATCCTTATAAGTCTATTCGCTGCATCATATTTATAGGTCTCTTTAAGTCCAGATGGAGATATAATTGCTTTCACACCTACCAATGGATCATAAGTATATACAGTTATTTTAAAATCTTTAAAATCTGTTTTCTTTTTAAAGCTTTCCAATTCATTAAGTAAAGACGTTTCAGTAGCATCATCCATGTCTAAATCCGATTTCTTTACTATTTCCAACTGCTGATAGGCATTTATATCATCAGGACTTAAACCGAAAGCCTGCATTGTCTGTGCATATGTTCCTCCTTCAATTTTTGCAATCGGCTGCGTTTGTTTATATCCCCAGATAACTGTAACAGGAGCCCCATCCT
Organism: Chryseobacterium sp. 7; assembly: GCF_003663845.1. Taxonomy (NCBI): domain Bacteria; kingdom Pseudomonadati; phylum Bacteroidota; class Flavobacteriia; order Flavobacteriales; family Weeksellaceae; genus Chryseobacterium; species Chryseobacterium sp. 7. Next base: position 1,409,102 of record NZ_RCCA01000001.1, on the reverse strand, counting down.
TTGTAGTATATTGCAACAATTCTCCTTTTGAATTATATTTATCGTAGGTTGCATCTGTCGGAGTATTTATATTTGGATCATTTAAGTTATAAGTAGTTAATGAAGTTGGATTAAAGTGATTTTGATTATCATATTTAAAAGCCCTATTTAGAATTTGAACATCATTTTTAAAAATACTAGTCCCAGTCTCATCGGAAAGAATGTTGGCCTGAGCAAATCTATTCATTGAACTAGAATGGCCAAATGATTCACTAATTTGGTCTAAGTCTGGGGTAACAGTCTGTGTTTGCCATAACAGATTATAACTATCGTAGTTATAATCTACTTTAGTTAATAATGGCATATTGTCTAAATAATCAATTGTTTTGGATTTTTTCAATAATGATTGTTTTGAAAAAATAGGGTAAAAACTAAATACTGATACCGGATTATCAACGAGATCGGGTTGATAGGAACCATTATTGTAACAAGAGCTTGCTATAGCACAGGCATTGGTATAAGCAATACTATGAAAAAGTATAAGAGAAGAACCATAAAATAATTTAGAAAGAGAATTTGAATATTCATTTACTGTCTCCCTAATTAATAAATTATTTGAATCAAACAATTTTATACTTTCTACTGAACCATTATCTGGTGTATCTTTTGATTTAATTTTAGGAAAATAAACGGGAACTTTATCATCTTTGAACTGATATTCAGTTTCAGGATTATTATAATAAGAAGTAACAATTTTTCCTTTTGAAGAATTATTATTGTCCTGTTCTTTCCTGGTCACTGTAGAATATGCAACCATATTTCCAGTAGACAAAGGTGATGAGGTGTTATCAGATACTGCCAAAAGAGTCAGCGTTGTAAAGTTGTAGGTAGTAAAGCTATTAAAACTGCCATTAACACCCGAAATAAGTCTTGTAGTAGTTTTTTTAAATAGATCCAGCGGGTTATGAGATTTACCCCCTTCGTATTCGAAAATAGTTTGAGTTACTACATTGTCATTTAGATCATAATTCGTTTGTTTTGCCAATCTAACACCATTACCTCTGGAAAGTACTGAAGGGTATTCACTAACAAATAGATTATCTGCTGAATTGAGTTCATATTCAAATTTTGCATACCCTTTTGTAGGGTATGTAACTCGTTCCAATATACCCGCCTTAGCAAAATCAATATTTGCTTTTTTATCATTATTGTTTTTATCATTTAAAGGAACATTGGTTCCTCCATTGAGAGTAAAATTAAAATCTGTAGGATTAGGAAAAAGAGTTTTATTTCCTATACTTCCATTAAAGTACCCCCAGTAATCTACTGCAAAAGAATCTTTATCTGGTAGAGACACCGAACTATACTTGAAAGAATACTCATCAGTGTCATTAATAATTATAGAATTCAGTTTTAATCTTTTATTGTAACGATTGACATCGGTAATGGAGATATTACTTTGTTGAATATTTAAATTTGCAGCTTCACTTCTAACAGTTTTACTATCTTGAGAAGTGAAATATGAATAATTAAAAGCAATTTTTTTGGTTATTTGAGATGCATTATTCTGAACTACAATTTTATCCAGTTTATTACTTTTTGACCAATCATCTCTCCCAGAATACTCAAAACTTATTTTACCAAAGTCTCCTTTGATTTCATTTACCAGCAAAAGATTTCTTGTATAGTATCCTCTATGAAAACCTACAGGTATGAAATAGTCCCCTACGGTTTGTGAAGAAGTATAAGGAGCACTGGTGTAACCTTCTCCATTGTAACTTCCATTATATTCACCACCATACCCGCTTGTCGGTTTACAATCTCCTATATAATAACTATTGGGAGGAAATGCACTATCACTATGGCTATAGTGATCTGAGGCAAGTGTTAGATTCAAATGTTGTGCATAAGGAGAAATATATTCAGGCTCCAAATTTTCTTTATAGCCAATTGCAATTGTCCTGTTATTTTTATCAATGATTTTTGTGACAACATAATTTCGACCCTGTACATTTGACAAACTGGTTGTACCATTTGAATTTACTGAGGCTGAACCAAATTCTTCAGCCTTACTAAAATAATATTTAATTCCCGCTGGGCTCGTAATAATAAATAAATCAGTTGTATTATATTCTATCTTAAACCCTCTTTTATTAATGCTTTCAAATGTAGGAACAAAGTTTAAACTTGCCGGATAAAGTTGCGTTGAAAAATTGTTCGTTATAAACTCAACCTTTTCTCCAAACAGGTTACAAACAAAAATATCAGGAGCTGTATCATACTCTGTTAAACTAGTATTGTAGTTCTTAAAATATCCTCCAATTGGAAGCATTGCTCTCATTGATTTATAGTAGGTATATTTATCATATCCCAGCTGATTTAGATATTGAGAAGGAATGGCTGAGTTTTCACAGGCTTCAAAATTATTCCTTGTAAAAGGAGGTGTACTATCATATAAAAAATCAAATTTTAATTTATTATATTGACTAAAGTCATCAAAGCCTCCGGATACATACTGGGTTATTGTTGCCATAGGAATACCCCATCCTAATCCTACACTTGACGCTTCATCACGAACCTTAACTCCATTACCTGAAACATAATTAAGATTTAAAGGAATATTAATATCACCTTCTCTAATATTTTCTAATGGTATTACAGGAGAATTAGCTCCTACATATTCCGAATTTTGTATTTCTCCATAACGTTGAAAAGCTGCTGTTGAAGGCGTTTGTGGGAAATCTTTAAAATAATATGGCTTATTTTTATCAATTTGAGAATATACTATTGAAAACAATGACATTAAAGCCAGTGTCGTTAATTTTTTTTTCATCCTGCTTATTTTTTAATGAGTTTAGCATTCGCCGTTTTATTATTATCAGTTTTTATCGTCACTAGATAAGCTCCCTGAATGAGTGCCTGAGTATTAATCTTGGTTACTGTATTTTTTGTTTTCAAATTCTGAAGCTGTCTTCCGCTCATGTCATACAACAGAATATCAGCTTCTTTAAAGTCAAAACCGATTTCTACATAAGCATAATCCGAGACTGGATTTGGATAGATTTTGATGTCATATTTTTCAATTAACTGATCAACCTGTTTGTCGCCCAGTTTTACAATCTTCCAGTTTTCTTTTCCAAGCTCTTCTGCACTGGTTCCGGCTAAAACAATTGATCCGTCTCTGTTCAGTTTTACATCAGAAAGTCTTTCTTCTTTTTGTCTGGATTCTCCTTTTACGTGCTTTCTCCACTGTTCATTTCCGTTTTGATCTAAATACAGCATCCAGAAAGTCTCATCATCAGCTTGGATTCTTCCTTCAGCCTGGGTATAGCCTCCCAGTAGAATACCTTTAGAATATTTGTCATCTGCGGAATGAAGTACACTCATTCCCATTAAAATATCTCGATTTTTGAAATTGTAGGATTTCTGCCACTGTTCATCACCTCTTTCGTTTAAAGCAATCAGCCAAAGATCTGTTCCTTCTTCTATTCCTACTGTTTTATTTCCTGACCTTTCTGATCTGGATTCTCCGCCAACGATGAATCCGTTTGAAGTTAAAGCCAATGTTCTGATATGATCGTCACCTTTTCCTCCAAAATTCTTTTCCCATTCAACTTTTCCGGTTTTGTCTAGCTTGACGATCCAGTAGTCGCCTTCACCATAATTGCTGCTGGCTTTTGGCATCTGACTAATGGCCGATGAGCTTGCAGACCGCTGGCTATTCGTTTGTGTGTTGTCGGATCCCGAAACACGAACCTCGGAACTCCTGGAATAAATTCCCAGTAATGCTCCGCCATCACGAGTTGGAATCATCTTTTCCACTTCGTCTAAACCTTTTCCACCTAAAATTAATTGTGAAAGTTCTTTTCCGTCTTTATCCAGTTTTGTGATCAAAACATCTTTGGAACCGTAACCTTTTAAAGAATTTTGAACATTTCCGGCCACAAAGAATCCTAAGTCTGTCGTTTGAATAACAGCTCTTGCTTCTTCATCGGAAGAACTTCCCAATGTTTTCTGCCACAATTCATCTCCAAATTCATTGATTCTTATGAGCCAGATATCAGAACCTCCTTTAGAATCTTCTTTTTTATCCAATCCTTTTCCGGAATAAGAGGTCCCGGCTAATAAAAAACCACCATCCTGAGTGGTAACTGCTGCGGATAAATAATCATGATTCTGTCCTGAGAAGTATTTTTCCCAGACTTCTTCTCCCTGCTGATTGAGTTTAACCAAATGGAAATCGTAACCGTTGTTTTGTTTGCTGCCTTGTTGTAATTTGTCGCTCTGAATTGAGCTGCCAGTGACCAAATATTGCTGGTCAATAGTTGTAGTAACCTGGCTTAGAAAATCCTGGGTGGAGGATTTGATGTCTCTCTGCCATACCACTTCCTGTGCAGATAAGCTAAAAAAAGTACATAAAGAAAATGCACCGAGATAAAGTTTTCTCATTTTAATATTGTTTTCTGAGTTACGAATTTGTTTATTAAAAACTGTGTAAATTTAACACTTTTTAAGATTCAAAAATTAGCTTGTTATGATTCACTATAAATCATACTATTAATTATTAAATCTTATTTATAATATATAAGAAGCTATTTCATTCTGATGCAAAAATATCTATCCAATACGACAGAACATGTCGTATTAAAAATAAAAAAGCAAGAAAGCAAAATCAGAATATTCATCCTCAATTAAGAAAATACATCACATAAAAGAGAATATAACATTAACTTTTAAAGCATAAATAATAATTTTAAAATAATCTTTAATCATTTCATTACCAGCTATTGACATGCTTGTTTCTTCTTCATAGGTTTACTGTATGATGAGAAAAAACTATTACCGGAAACTGGCCTTTATGGTTACATTGCTGACCATCCTATTCGCCTATCAGAAATATACAAGTCGGGAAAAAGAACCTTTTCCTGATGTAAGGTTCATTTCAAACGCTACACCGCTTGCTTATTTATCGGATTTTGATCCTAATATATTGAATAAAGAGCAATGGCAGAAACTTGGTTTTTCAGAGAAACAGACTGCTACAATTCTTAAGTATAAGGGTATAGTAGGTGGGAAATTTACATCAAAAGAACAGTTGAAAAAATGTTATGCTATTTCTGAAGAGAAATTCAACGAGCTGGCATCATTTATATCACTTCCTGAAATAGTAGAAGCAGGAAAATCTAAGGAGTATAATAAAATCGGTAAAAAAGAACTTACAATTGCGAGAAGATTCAATCCTGATCAGTTTTCTGCTAATGATTGGCTTAAAATGGGTTTCAGTGAACGACAAGCCGAAGCTATAATAAAATATAAAAATTATCTTGGCGGAAGTTTTATCAGCAAGGAAAAATTCAAAGAATGTTTCATTATTTCAACGGAAAATTACAGTAAGCTACACCCCTACTTATTGTTACCGGAAAAAACTCCTGAAAATTTCAGAAATTTTGCAAAAAGTGATGCAGTTAAAACCAAAATCCAATATCATACTTTTGATCCTAATCAACTGGATATAGAGGGATGGAAAACTTTAGGTTTTTCTGAAAAGCAGAGTATCACAATCATCAATTACCGAGATAGAAATTTACGGGGAAATTTTAAAACTCCGGAAGATTTGCAAAAATGTTTTGTGATTTCCCCTGAGAAATTCCAGGAAATGAAACCTTATATTAAGCTTCAGGAGAAACAGCAGGAAAAAACTGATTTTTCAAAAACAGATCTCAATACAATTACATTCAAACAGCTTATAGAATTCGGTCTGGATGAAAGAAGTGCCGGATCAATTATCGGATTTAGAAAGAAGCTGGGAGGTTTTATGAATAAACAGCAGATTTTAACGACTTACAATATTGATAAGGATATTGTTCAAAAACTGATTTCGATAGCACCGCTCAATAATTCAGATGTTCCAAAATATTCTTTGGTAGATGCGCCTGAAGAATGGCTTAAAAATCATCCTTATTTTAAATATTCTGCAGACAAAATTATTTTTTACAGAATCAGTAATCCGGATGATAAAAAAATATGGAAACTTTTAAAGCTAAAACCAGAGTATGAAGAAAGAATGAGGCTATATATTAAATAGTTGAGAGACTGTTTCAATCTCTCAACTATTTAATCAATTTAATTAATCGATTGTTTTGCTGGAATCTGTAAGCAAAGTGTTTAGCATATTCATTTCATCTTCTGTAAGATCTCTCCACTTTCCAATGGGAAGATCAAGCTTGATGTTCATGATACGGATTCGCTTCAGCTTTTTTACATCATATCCCAGATATTCACACATTCTTCGGATCTGTCTGTTGAGTCCTTGTGTAAGAATAATTCTGAAATTCATATCGTCAATCTTCTCCACTTCACATTTTTTGGTCACAGTATCCAAAATGGGAACACCATTTCTCATTTTTTCAAGAAATTTAGGTGTGATGGGCTTATCTACACGAACCAGATACTCTTTCTCGTGATTATTGCGGGCTCTCAGAATTTTATTAACGATATCACCATCACTTGTAAGGAGAATAAGTCCTTCACTCGGTTTATCCAGTCTTCCGATAGGAAAAATCCTTTTGGGGTGATTGATATAGTCTACGATATTATTTTTTTCACGTTTGGTGTCCGTAGTGCACACAATTCCTACCGGCTTATTAAAAGCTATATATATTGGTTTTTCCTGTGGTTCTCTGATTGGTTTTCCGTCTACTTCTACCAAATCTTCATCTGAAACTTTCGTTCCCAGTTCAGGAACTATTCCGTTTATTTTGATTCTTCCTTCTTCCAGAAGTTTATCAGCCGCCCTTCTTGAACAGTATCCTACTTCTGATAAATATTTATTAATACGCGTTTTTTCCATTAGTCTTTTCTGTAACCGGGATCATTTTATTTTTACAGGCCTTCAAATCTGTATTCATTATTCAAGAACTGATCTGTAGCATCTTCAATAGCATAATCCCCTATCTTGGTTCGTCTTAATTGAGTCAGATAAGCTCCCACACTCAATTCCTGCCCAATGTCATGAGCCAGACTTCTAATATACGTCCCTTTAGAACAGCCTACCATAAAACTTATCAAAGGAAATTCAATTTTAATATCTTTGATATAATGAATGGTTGTTTTTCTGGCTTTCATTTCCACTTCTTCACCAGCTCTCGCAAGGTTGTAAGCTCTTTCACCATCAATTTTAATGGCTGAATAAACCGGTGGTTTCTGTTCAATTTCTCCCACAAATTTTTCCAGAACTTCTTTTACCTGTTCTTCAGTAATATGGGAAATATCCTGTTGAAAGATTTCGGGTTTTTCGGTATCATAAGATTCCGTTTGTACTCCAATTTTAATCTCTGTCCAATATTCTTTAGGTGCATCCTGAATTTCAGGAATTTTCTTTGTGAATTTCCCGCAACAGACAATTAGAAGCCCTGTTGCTCTGGGATCTAAAGTCCCGGCATGTCCTATTTTAAATTTTTTAGGAAGATCGAACTCCCTTTTAAGTTTATATTTCATTTTATTGACAGCCTGGAAGGAAGTCCAGTCCAAAGGCTTATCCAATAAAAAAATGTATCCTGATTTCAGTTCTTCAGCAGTCATGAATGGGTATAATGTAATTTCTTATTTAAAGAAATAAAAATAGATCAAAAGAGCAACTCCAACGAAAATACGGTACCAACCCCATGGCTTGAAACCATATTTGTTAAGTACTCCAATAAAAGCTTTGATAGCAATAAGTGCTACAATAAATGCAACGATATTTCCAACCACAAAAATCATAATGTGATCCTGTGAAGCCATAATCATTTCGTATCCTTTTTGCGGATTGGGTGTCTCTTTTCCCCAAGTCTTTACAAAAACGGAGTACACCGTTACTGCCAGCATGGTAGGTACAGCAAGGAAGAAAGAGAATTCCGCTGCCGCTTTTCTGGTAAGCCCCTGTGCCATCCCTCCAATGATAGAGGCCGCACTACGGCTTGTACCCGGCATCATCGCAAGACACTGCCAGAAACCAATGGTAACTGCTTTTCTTATGGTAATTCCTTTTTCATCGTCAATTTTAGGGTTCTTAAACCATTTATCAGCAAACAGCAGAACAACACCTCCTAAAACCAATACAGAAGAAATAGCAATCTGATTTCCTAGTACAGCTTCAATTTTATCGTCAAATAAATATCCTAGAACCAGTGCCGGAACTACAGCAAAAGCCAGTTTAAAATAAAACTGAATATTATTTAAGTCAAAAAACTTTTTCCAGTAGGCTACAACAACAGACAAAATAGCCCCAAACTGAATAGATACCTGAAACATTTTTAAAAATTCCGTTTCTTCCAACCCCATAAGGTTTGCGGTAAATCCCATATGTGCGGTAGAAGAAATAGGAAGATATTCTGTTAACCCCTCTACAATGGCAATAATAATTGCTTTGATTAAGTCCATATTCTTTTAAAAAATTAAAAAGATTAAAAAATTTAAGAATTAAAAAAGACCGGCTCACTGCCTGAATCTTTCAATTCTTAAATTTTTTAATCCTTAAATAAAATTATTTTTATTTATTTTCTTTTTAAGATCGCGTATACTTCTATTACAAATCCTATAACAACAAACAGAGGTGCTATTCTGATTCTTCTGATAGAAAAGATACCGTCATTCCATGAGTTGGGATCAAATTTACCATCTACCGTGTTGGCATCAGGCCCCATCATCAGGAGAAATCCAACTACAATGAAAGCCAATCCTATCAGCATCCATTTGAAATTCTGCTGTCCGAAATAGAAAGCGTTTTCCTGAGGTACCTCAGCTTCATTTCCAAAGTCTGAAGCCGAAATTTTGTTTATTTTTTTGCTCATTATTAAGAGTAATATAAATCGTCAACGTTTGATTTTAAGAATCTCCATGTAGCGAAAATTGTACTTAAAACAGAAATAAAGATTCCCACTCCAAGTACCAGAATAACCAGCCAGAAATACTGGTTGTTGTCCTGTACGAAAGCAGAACCAATCTGACTTGTGAAGTAATACCAAACTCCTCCTAAAGCAAGAAGACCAATTACGGAACCAATAGCTCCTAGAATAATAGCTTCTACAATGAAAGGTTTAAGGATAAATCTTCTTTTCGCTCCTACAAGCTGCATTGTTTTAATAATAAATCTCTTCGAGAATATTTTCAGACGGATAGAGTTGTTAATCAATACTACCGCCAATACCAGAAACAGAATAGAAAATCCAAGGATCCACTTCAAGATTCTGCTCAGGTTATTATAAACATCCACCATCAACGTACTGTCATTCTTTACATCGATAATTCCCGGAACTGATTTAATTTCTTTAATTGCTTCATCAATTTTTGCCGGATCTACAAATTCCGGTTTCAAAGCAACTTCAATGGAAGATGGAAAAATATTTTCTTCGAACAATGCATCACTGTCAATTCCCATCGTTTTCTTGGCTTCCTTAGCCGCCATCTCTCTTGAAATATAGGTTGCCTTTTTTACAGGAGCTAATAACTGTACCTTTTTAAAAGTTTCTTCCTCCAGTTTTGCAATTTTCACAGAATCTTTAGCGTCATAGTTTTCATCAAAGTAGGCGTTCACCACCAACTGTTCTTTGATATAGTCAGAATACTTCTGGGCATTAATCAGAATAAGCCCCATTAATCCTAACAAAAATAACACTAAGGCAATACTTATCACTACTGTAATATTGCTGGACCGAAGCCTTTTCTTATTAAATTCATCTACAGATTTAGCCATTAATATTAAAATTTTTGGCTAAAATAGAAAAAATCTTCCGAAATTTGGGACGAAAAAAAGAAAATCACTGTTAATAAAATCATAAAAAACTTTGAGTGTAAAAGCAAAAAAACATCTGGGACAGCACTTTCTGACAGATGAAAATATCGCAAGAAAAATCGTAGAAGGTCTTAGTTTTGAGAACTATAACAACATCATGGAAGTAGGTCCCGGAATGGGAGTTCTTACCAAATATCTTCTTGAAAAAGATCAGAACATTTATCTTGCAGAAATAGACACAGAATCTATTGAATACCTGAAAAACAATTATACAAAGGTTACTGAAGATACTTTTGTAGGAGATTTCCTGAAACAGGATTTCAGTTTTCTTAAAGAGGATCAGATTGCTATTATTGGTAATTTCCCGTATAACATTTCATCACAGATCTTATTTAAAATTGTAGATCATTATGAATTGATTCCGGAAATGGTAGGAATGTTCCAGAAAGAAGTAGCGGAAAGAACGGCTGCAGTTCCGAGAACTAAAGATTACGGTATTCTTTCTGTACTGATACAGGCTTATTATGATGTATCCTATATGTTTACGGTACATGAAAACGTTTTTAACCCACCGCCGAAAGTAAAGTCAGGAGTCATCCGCCTTACAAGAAACCCTAAAGAAGGTCTTGCGGGCAATGAAGTTCTGTTTAAGCAGATTGTAAAAACAGGATTCAACCAAAGAAGAAAAAAGCTTTCTAATGCATTAAAATCCTTAAACATTCCTGAAGCATTGAAAGGACATGAATTTCTAGATAAGAGAGCGGAAGAGCTGAGTGTAACAGATTTCATCCATTTCGCCAACCTCTGGAAAGAAAATCAATAAACATAATACGATAAAAGCTCCTGACTTAGGAGCTTTTTTGTTGGATTTGATACAATAAACAATATTCATTAAAAGCAGAAAGCCTTTCAAAATAAAATTTGAAAGGCTTTCTTTTATATTACATTATCAATTCTAGTTTCTGTTTTTCAGCATAATCCATCCTGACCAGTTCATCTGAGCTTTTGATTTTGGATATTCAAATTGGAACTTATACCAGTATGTTGCTGTAGGAAGTCTCTTCCCTCCTACTGTTCCGTCCCAGATAGGATTTTCTTTTGAGAATCTGAACATCTCTACTCCATATCTGTCATATACAGAACCTGTAAAGTTTTTAAAGTCTCCAAGAGCTTTAAGATCCAGTACATCGTTGATTCCGTCTTCGTTCGGCGTAATAATGTTGTTAATCTGCAATGTGAAGAATTCAAGAGATCCAACGCAATGTGTTCCTACTCTTCTTACCAAAACAGTATAGTTTGTATTATCTAAAAGATTGGTAAATACGTTTGAAGCCTGCCAGGTAATTCCGTTGTCAATTGAATACTCCAAAGTACTTGGTGTATTGTTCATTGGCGGGTTCTCTGCAGTAATGGTTACTGTTTTCTTGATACTTTCATAGTTAATAGCCGTAACGAAAGGTGTGGCAGCGCCTAATACTTTAGCTTCGAAAACTTTTTTACAGATACCATTATCAATTTCTACTGAGTAGATTCCCCATTGGTCTACCACAATTTTCTGCGTGGTAGCTCCTGTGCTCCAAAGGTACTTGTATCCTTGTCCTGCTCCTGCATCAAGCGTAACTTTATCTCCAATACACATTTCAACATCTTGTAATGGTGAAGTGATTTCTGGTGTAACCTCAATTCTTATGGTAGCCGGATTAAGAGATTTACATCCTTTTGCTCCAATTGCATACACAGTAAATGTTGTTGTCTGATATAGTGTAACAGTCTGCATATTACCTGTTCCCATGAAGTTGCTCCACAGATAAGTGTCCCCCCCGTCAGCAGTAAGGGTTACAGATTCTCCCGGGCATATTTTTATTCTTGAAGCTTTTACTGTAGCTGTTGGTGTTACTTCTTTCTGCAATGTAAGTTCAACTATTTTGCTACAGAAACCACCATTGGAAACAAGAACATAAAGGATTTGTCCGTCATTACCATTATAGTTCAATGGAGTCTGAATATAATTACCATTCTGTGCAACGGCATCTGCCTGATTTTCGTAGAATTTAAATATCGCTCCCGGTGTCGGGCTGATGGTAGGCATAATGGTACTTAAATCAAAAGTAGTAATATCCGGTGTAGTACAAAGTAATAACGTGGCATCCTGAGCCTGAGGAGTTGTTCCTCCGTGAATCTGAATGGTAGCTTTACCCGGACATGGATTACCGGGAACACTTACTTCGATTGTATAAGTACCAGGCTGTACAGCTGTAATGGTATTCGTAGTAGCATTAGGTACTGGTGTACCATTATAATACCATTGGTATACAAGGTTAGGATCATTTACGGAAGCAGTGATTACCTGAGGTACATTATCACACACATTGATATCTGAAGGTAATTTTGTCCCTGCAGGGTCTAAAAGGTCTACTCCAATATTGAAAGATCCTCCTTCTAAAAATACTGCAGAGTCATAACTGTGGTCACTATAATCGGCAATTACCATTTTGAAGTGATATTGCTGTCCTGCCACTACTGTTGCTGTAGCAGTCAATGGAATTGTTCTTCCATTAAAGTTGGTTTCAACGTTACCTGTGTTGTATCCTGCAAAATATTGCTCGTTTACGGCTCCACAACTGGATCCGATTGCAGGGTGAATATTGGTAATACTTACCGGTCCTGCCCCTCCAGGAAGTACGGCCATATTTACATAAGGTCCGCCTGAAGTAGGTTTAAGCAAGATTGCAAATGCATCTGCAAAGGTACAAGGGAATGAACCTGTATATTCTTCGGATGCAATAAGGTAGTTAAATTTAATCTGGCTGGTTGTAGGAACGAAGTCAAATTCCAATAGAACGGCATCATTCAGCCTGCTTTCCACTACCCCAATAACCTGTGCAAGGTCTGCATCTGATCCTCCACCGTTAACATCGTTAAGGCCATCCTCAAATGTATTACCAGCTCTTCTTGCGAATCCTGTAGAAAGGATAAGCCCATCTTTAAAAGGGAAATTGGTGGCAGCCTTATGAAAATATCCCCAAGCTCTGTTCGCATCACTTGCAGCATGATTAGGCGTAATCTTCACATTGGATATATTCGGAGTCAGACAGGTATTGGTTCCGGATGAAATCAATACATCTTTTACCATTTTCTCTATCGTATAACTGGACTCAGGGTATGACGGGGCGTTCACGTCAATAAAAGCTCCTGCTCTTCTGGACAGGGTGGAACTGGTTTTCTTTACCGGTTTCCTAGGAGTAAGATTTTGTGAAAATAAAAAAGTCGAGGTGACTAAAAAAAATAAACAAAGCGGTAGATATCTTCTCATAATATTTTTGTTTCAACAAATTTAATTTTTTTTTAAATATCTCATATACATATTTGCATTTTTTACAACAAAAAATCAAAACATCTCCCTTTTATAGTCTATTTTCGTTAATCAATCCCTATCCGTTCAAACAATAAATAATTTGGCAGCATTGTGCTACTAATTGTTTTAACATATTTATCAATGATTTTAAATAATCCATAAAACACAATAACCTATATTCTTAAAAGCAACAAAATCTTTCAATAATGAAAGATTTTGTTGCTTTTTTTATTTTAAGAATTTCTAATTTCTATTCTTTAAAAGGATCCAGCCTGAACGCTGTTCCAATTTCTTACTGGCAGGGTTTTCCCATTGTACCCTATACCAATATGTCGCGGTAGGAAGATTGATTCCTTTTAAAGATCCGGTCCAGATCACATTCCCTTTGCTTGCTTTGAACACTTCTGCACCATATCTGTCGAAGATGGAAGCTGCAAAGTCTTTATATCCGCTAATTCCCGTAAAGTCTATGGTATCATTTATACCATCCATATTCGGCGTAATAGCGTTGCTAATGATGAAGGTAAAATAATCCAGAGAAGTACCACATTTAGCGCCTACTACTCTTACCATCAAAGTATACATGGTATTATTTAGAAGACCTGTAAATACATTAGATGACTGCCAGGTCAGTCCCCCGTCTATTGAGTATTCTAAAACCCCTCCTGTAGGATTACTTGCCGTAAGGGTAAGAATATGATTGTCATAAACAACATTGGTAAACTGTGGCAGATCAGGGTTGATAAGCTGAGCCGAGAACGTTTTGGAACAAGTACCATTACTGATCGTTACAGAATACGTTCCCGGGATATTAGTCGTTATGGTTTGAGTGGTTGCTCCTGTGCTCCATAAATAGGTATAATTAGTTCCTGCTCCTGCATCAAGCGTTCCTTTATCTCCTGCGCAGACAAATACATCTTTTAAGGTAGAAACAATTGCAGGAACAACTTGAATAGTTACTTTTGCAGGATCCACAGAACTACATCCGTTTCCTCCCAATGCATATACCGAATATTCTGTTGTTGTGGTCGGTGTCACAACCTGAGTATTTCCATTTCCGGTAAGACCTATCCAGTTGTAGGTAATTCCACCCGAAGCCGTCAATGTTACAGATTCTCCTTCACAGATTTTTAATTTTGATGCGGTAAGTCCTGCGATAGGCGGGCCTACCTGAACTGTTACACTTGCTGCTGTTGCAGAGATACAACCGTTTGCTCCAACGGCAAATACCGTATAGGTAGTAGTCACGGTAGGTGAAACCACCTGAGTGTTTCCATTTCCGGTAAGACCATTGCCCCAGTTATAGGTCACCCCTCCGGAAGCCGTTAATGTCACAGATTCTCCAATACAAATACGGGGCTGAGATGAAACCACAGCAGCCACCGGCTGTACTTTATCTTCCTGTACAGTTACTGTTGATGTAAAGTTACAGCTTAGATTTCCTGGTTGTGAAACATTTGTAACGGTTAATGTATACGTACCTCCGGCACTTACCACAGGTGTAAGTGTATTACCTCCTGATACAATAGTTCCTCCCGTTGTTGTCCATGTAATGGTAGATCCTGCAGGCACAACAGATGCCGAAGCATTGATTGTAATCTGTGGAGTTGTACAGGTAATTGTTTGTGGGGCAGCAATTGTAAGAGTGGTTTGAGCTGTTTGCAGCAACTGAAGAGAAACTACATAGCTACAGCCTCCATTGCTTACCAATACATAAATGGTCTGGTTTGCAGGCGGTGTATAGGCTGTAGGATTCGCAATAAAGTTTCCGTTGGCAGCATTGGCGTCTGCCTGATTGATATAATAAGTAAATGTCACCCCTGAAGTAGCAGTAATCTGAGGTTGCGCTTCAGTAAGATTAAAAGCTAATCCTGGCTGATAACACTTATGGAGTATCGCATTTTGTGCGGTAAAAGGTTCCGATACTTCAATAGTTATAGTAGCAGGATTTTGAGAGGCACAACCATTTGCTCCTACTGCTGTTACCGTATAAGTAGTGGTAACAGTAGGTGAAACTACCTGCGTATTTCCGTTTCCGGTAAGGCCATTGCCCCAATTGTAGGTAGCTCCTCCTGAAGCTGTAAGTGTTGTAGAATCTCCTTTACAAATTTTTATTTTACTCGCTGTAAGTCCGGTCACTGGCGGTGCGCTGTTCCCTGTTACGGTTACAGTACCTACTGCTGTACAGGTAAGATTTCCGGGCTGGTAAACTTTTGTTATTGTTAACGTATAGGTTCCGGCGGCATTGATCACCGGATTTAACGTGGTAGCTCCTGAAACAATATTTCCTCCTGTAGTGGTCCAGCTGAATGTAGCCCCTGCCGGATAAACTGATGCTGATGCATCCAGGGTAGTCTGAGAATTGGCACACGTTAGCACTATCGGAGGAGCAATAGTAGGAATCATTTGTGGTGCTTTTACCAACTGTAATTCTGCAACTTTTGCACAGAAACCGTTAGCTACTCTTACATACACTGTTCCACCTGCACTTTGGTAAGCTGTTGGGTTAGGAATTGTATTGGCATTTCCTGCGTTAGCATCTGCCAATGTAGTGTAATATGAAAATACAGCTCCTGGAGTAGTACTTATTGAAGCCTGTGCTGATGTTAAATTAAAGGTAGCATTTCCCGCAGCATAACACGCTGTTAAAGTTGCATTCTGAACTGTAGGAGATGTTCCTCCCACTACTGTAATAGTTGCTTCTCCCGGGCAAGAATTCCCTTGAATAAATACTTTAACAGTGTATACGCCCGGTTGTGTAGCGGTGTAACTTGCATTGGTTGCCCCAGCAATCGGGTTGGTTCCTAAATACCACTGATAGGTTATATTAGGTCCCTGAACTGAAGCTGTGAAAGTCTGTGGTGTATTATCACACATATTTACAGACGAAGGAAGCTGTACTCCTGCCGGATCAAGGATTTTTACTCCAATATCGAATGACCCTGCTTCCAGAAACACAGCTGAATCAAAGTTGGGATCCTGGTAATCTGCCAAAACGATTTTGAAATGATACGTTTCTCCCGGGATTACAGTTGCTTTTGCCGTAAGGGGAATGGTACGTCCGTTAAAATTGGTTTCTATCTGAGCGGTATTGGTACCGCCGTAATAAGCTTCATTTTTAGGTCCGCAGTTTTGGTATTGCGGGTGAATATTGGTAACACTTACAGGTCCTGCTCCACCGGGAAGCACTGCAAGATTGGTATAACTAGGGTCAGTTGCTTTTTTCAGCAACAGGGCAAAACCATCTGTAATGGTACATGGGAAGTTTTGCTGATATTCTTTTGATGCAAATAAATACCTGAAAGTAATCTCCGTAGAAGCCGCCACAAAGTCAAATTCTATAGAGGTAGCATTTGTAAGGCTGTTATTACCGATTCCCAAAGCGCTGGCAAGATCTGTATCTCCTCCTGTTCCCAGATCATCACTTAAAGTTCCCTGAAAAGTATTTCCTGCTTTTGCAGCATATCCCGTAGAAAGTATAATTCCTTTGCTGAACGGGAAATTGGTATTGGATTTATTGAAATATCCCCAGCTTCGGTTCTGATTGCTAGCTGGTAAATTGGGAGACACGGTTACGTTGCTTACACTGGAATTGGTACAGGTGCCTCCGGATATAAGAACATCTTTTATCAATTGAGTGATAGGATAGCCGGATTCAGGGTAACTTGGTGCATTCACGTCAATAAAGACACCAGCCCTTAAAGAAGCAGCACTAGGTTTTGCAGCAATTTCTACTCTTTTTTGTTTTTGAGCCAAAACAAAGTTCCCTATGAAAGCCAGAAATATTGCTAAAAATAAATTTCCTCTCCTCCTATTTAACATTTTATATTATTTTAAACAAAAATACTATTTTTTTTGATTGAAATTCAAGTTAACATAATTTACATTATTACTAACGCAAATTTATTTATGTTAGAATATCAACTTGGTTTATTTTAAAATAATAAAAAAAGACTGACAAAATAGCCAGTCTTTCTAATATCATTTAATATGGTTTAAATTATTCTATATTTTTAAGCAATATCCAGCCGGTTTTTACTGTAATTTCTTTACTGGCAGGATCTTCGAAAGTTATCTGATACCAGTATGTGGAAGTAGGCAGTTTTTTACCCTGGAAATATCCGTCCCAATATGGTGTTATCTTCGATGCTTTGAACACTTCTCTTCCGTAACGGTCAAAAACCTGCCCGCTGAAGTCTTTATAATTAACCACTCCGCTGAAATCGATAATATCGTTAACATTATCTCCGTTTGGCGTAATAACGTTTTTCATCACGAATGTAAAGAATTCAAGGAAACCTACACAGCTTGTGTATTTTACTCTCACTCTGATGGCGATTACTTTATTTTTAGGTACGTTGTTAAACACATTGGAAGACTGCCATGTAACTCCGTTATCTACTGAGTATTCCAGAATACCGTTACTTGGATTACTTGCGGTAAGGATCATTGTCCCGTTATCGTTATAATCCACTTTTATAACTTCAGGAATTACAGCTTTGATCACCTGTGTTTTGAACTCTTTAGAACATACTCCATTACTGATTATTACGGAATATTCTCCCGGAGTTCCTACCGTGATGCTCTGGCTTGTTTCGCCGCTGCTCCACTGGTAAGTATAATTAGGTCCTGAACCTGCATCTAAGATAATTTTATCTCCCTGACAGATATGCCCACCTTTTAAATTGGAAACAATTGCCGGTACTACTTCAATTGTAATACGTGCGGGCTGTAAAGATTTACACCCTTGCGCTCCGATAGCATATACTGTATAGGTAGTAGTTTGAGTAGGGCTTACCGTTCTTATTCCTCCTGTAGTACTTGCAGAATCACTCCATTGGTAGGTTACGCCGCCTGTAGCGGTAAGCAGTACAGATTCTCCGGCACAGATTTTTAATCTTGGAGCTGTCACTAAAGCTGTGGGGGTTTCTTCTTTTCTTAATGTTAAAGTTGCTATTTTGCTACAAAACGCACCATTGGAAACCAGTACATATAAGATTTGTCCATCTGTTCCGGTGTAGCTTGTGAGATTGGTAATATAACTGTTATTCTGAGCCTGCGCATCAGCCTGATTGGCATAGAAACGAAATACTGCACCTGTTGTTGTACTGATGAGAGGTTTTGCGGTTTCAAGATTAAATGTAGTGAGCGTAGGTGTTGTACAGAGCTTCAGTTCAGCATTCTGAACGGTAGGACTTGTTCCTCCAATAATGGTAATGGTTGCTTCACTAGGACATTGGTTCCCCGGAACCATTACTTTTACTGTATACACTCCCGGCTGGTTAGCAATATAAACAGCATTGGTTGCTCCCGGAATAGCTACTCCATCTTTATACCATTGGTAAGTCATTCCCGGAATGGCTGCTACCTGAGCTTTCAACTGTTTGGGTGTATTGTCACACATGTTTATACTGCCTGGCAAAACGACTCCTGTTTCATCTACAATCTTGATTCCTACGTCAAAAGATCCACCTTCCAAGAATACTGCAGAGTCATGGGAAGAGTCTTTCGCATCTGCCAATACCATTTTAAAATGATAGGTCTGCCCCGGAATTACGTCTGCAACTGCTGTTAATGGTGTTGTTCTTCCAAAATAATTAATAACCAGATGTGGATTGGCTAACGCTCCGAAATATCCTGCATTGATAGGTCCACAGCTGAATCCGTTTCCTGCAGGAACAATATTGGTTGCACTTACAGGCCCTGCACCTCCTGGTAATATCGCTAGATTTGTATACGTAGGATCTCCCACCTTCTTTAGCAAAAGCGCAAATGCATCAGAATATCCGGTACAAGGATAATTGGAAGTATATTCATCAGAAACGAATATGTAATTAAATTTCACCTGGTTAGAATTCGGGACGAAATCAAATTCAAGTGCTACAGCATCTGTTAAACTCACGGTTGCTCCGGTAGCTGTTACAAGATCTGCGTCACTCCCCGTTCCTGTCGACTGTCCAACAGCAGCTACATAGCTATTACCTGCTTCTGAGGCATATCCTGTAGTCAGGACAATACCATCCGTAAAAGGAAAATTGGTGGTTCCTTTATGAAAATATCCCCAAAATCTGTTGCTGTTCGTCACATCATGATTCGGAGATACGGTAACATTGGTTACATTGGCTGTTGTACAGTTGGTCCCCCCGTTGATCAAAATATTCTTCACCAATTGCTCGGGAGTATAGTTTGAGGGGGTATAAGGCGGTACATTCACATCTATAAATGCTCCAGCCCTGAGAGCCGCAGCAGAAGGCTTTATCTTCTCTGATTTTCTGACTGGTCTCGTTTGAGAAAATGCAGAAACAGAAATCAATAAAAAAGAAAAAAGGAAAAAATAGTTTTTTAGTCTATAGATTAACATTTTGTTTTCATTTGTTCAAATGTAGCAAAAATAATTGTACTAAAGCATCTTAACATACTACTATTTTCTCATTCAACACCTACATTCACAATGAATTTTTCTTATTATTACATTTTCCGTAATTATTTAAAACAGTATTTCATTCATAAAAAAACCAGATCAAAGTACTGATCCGGTTTGTATTTTTATTGCCAATGCTTAGGTTATTTATCCTCTTTTTTCAATTGATCAATCTCACCCTGCAGCTGAGAGATAATATCTTTTAAGGCTTTTATTTCGTTCTTGTTTGAGCTTACATTACTCTTTAGAATTACATTTTTCGCTCTTTCATTGTGGTCTTCTTCATCTTCGTCTTCATTAATTTCTTCAATATCTTCACTGATCTCCTCAATATCTTCCTGAATATCTTCTATATCTTCATTAATCTCTTCGATGTCTTCACTAATTTCCTCAATATCCTCGCTGATTTCTTCAATATCCTCCTGAATATCCTCAATATCTTCCTGGATATCTTCAATTTTCTCATGGCTTTTATTAACAGACATCTGAATGAAAATGGCCAGATAAATGGCTTCCAGAGAAAGTACCGTTGTCAGAATAAGAAGCATCTTATCAAAATCTACAATATTCAGCATCGGAAGCAAAAATGATGTAAGAAACAACAGGGTATGCACAATCAAAGACTGAATAGATCCAATCCATGATGTAATGCTGTCTGCAATTTTTTCAAGAACTTCTGTTTTTTCGTTATATTTTTTCATCCTTATCTATTTTTACAACAGTTCTTTGGTTACTCCTAATCCAAACAATGCAAAATCATATTTTGCGGGGTCTTTTTCATCAAATTTTCTGATGGCAATATCCAGTTCTTCTACCGTTTTCCAGTCATTTTGTGTTCTGGAAACCAATCCCAGTTTTCGGGAAATATTTCCGGTATGTACATCCAGAGGAATAGAAAGGTTTTTCTGATCTATATTCTCCCAGATTCCAAAGTCTACCCCTCTTTTATCTTTACGCACCATCCACCTCAAAAACATGATAATCCTCTTAGCAGATGAGTTTTTGTAAGGTGAACTGATATGTTTATGGCTTCTATGCTTTTCTGCTTCCAAAAATCCACTTCTGAATCTTTCTATGGCGTGAAGAAAATTATTTTCTTCTTCTTTTACTTTAAACAAGCTTTCCAGAGTATCATTTTCTTTATAAATCCTGTTGAACTGTCTGATAAAATAGGAAAAATCCTGTCCGTTAAACGTTCTGTGAATACTCTTATCCTGAATATTTTCATGATCTTTTTCAGAATAATTCATCACAAAATCGTAAGGAGAATTCCCCATAATATCAAGCATTTTATCTGCAGAATTGATAATGGACTTTCTGTTTCCCCAGGAAATTGTAGCTGCCAGAAATCCTGCAATTTCGATGTCCTGTTTTAAAGAAAAACGATGCGGAATCTGTATCGGGTCATTTTCAATAAAATCGGGAGCATTGTACTGATCTGCTTTTTCGTTGAGAAAATCTCTGAGTTCTTCAAATTTCAGCATATTCATTTTAAATCTTTACACTCTCCAATGCTTTTGGCAAAAATGTATTGGGAAAAATCTCTCTTGCTTCATCGGTAAATACAGTCAGATCTCCATATCTGTTAGAAAAATGCCCTAAAATCAGCTTTTCAACCTGAGCTTTCTGAGCAATGGTAGCCGCTTCCAGTGCCGTGGTATGCCCTGTATAATCTGCCATTTCCTTCAGATCATGCAAAAATGTGGATTCATGATAAAGAACCGTTGCATTTTTAATAATCGGAATGACACTTTCAAGATAGCGGGTATCACTGCAAAATGCATAAGATACAGACGGAGCCGGCTCAAGCGTCAGAATTTCATTTTTAAGCACATAGCCATCACTCAGTACAAAGTCTTTTCCTGCTTTTATGTTATGATAATCGCAGGTTTCAATCTCGCTGTACTTGGCAATTTCTTTCATGTTCAGATGCCTGTCTTTCGGTTTTTCTTTAAAAAGATAACCGTTGCAGTAAATCCTGTGATCCAAAGGAATAGTATACACTTCTATCCTATTATCCTCATATATTTTTTCTGAATAATCTTTATCCAATTCATGATATACCACTTCAAAACCACGGTGGGTTTCCGTAATCTGAAAAATGGTTTCCAGCATCTTTTTAATCCCTTTAGGACCGTATACATGAAGAGGATTTTCCCTTCCTAAAAGACGGAAAGAAGCAATAAGCCCCGGAAGCCCGAAGCAGTGATCTCCATGAAGATGTGAAATAAAAATATGATTGATTTTTGAAAATCTTGCTTTTGCTTTTCTCAGCTGCACCTGCGTACCTTCTCCACAATCTATCAGGAAGAGTCTTTCTTCCATTTCCAGCAGCTGTGCTGTGGGAGATGTATTGATAGTCGGAATAGCAGAATTAAAGCCTAATATTGTTAAATAAGTACTCAAATCAATAATTTATGATAACAAATGTACGACAGAAAATCTAAATGGGTATTTTACCTTTAATATTTAAACCTAATCAGTCACTTTTAAAAAATCCATAAATAAGTCTAGGGCCTGTTTACGGTGGCTGATTTTATTTTTGTCTGCCGGATCCATTTCTGCAAAGGTTCTGTCATAGCCTGCAGGAACAAAAATAGGATCATATCCGAACCCTTTGAAACCTTTATTTTCTGTCAATAAATTTCCGTGAACCCTGCCTTCAAAATATTGCGCTCCGTTCTCATCATAATAGCAAAGAACTGTTATAAAATAGGCTGTTCTGTTTTCAATACCCTGCATTTCTTCCAATACCTTTTCGATATTTTTTGCAAAATCATGATCTCCGGCATAACGGGCAGAGAAAATTCCCGGTCTTCCGTCTAAAGATTCTACTACCAGACCGCTGTCATCACCTAAACTTGGAACTCCTGTTTTTTCAAAACAATATTTTGCCTTAATTAAGGCGTTAGCATGAAAAGAGTCTCCATCTTCCACAATTTCTTCGTGAATGTTGTAATCGGTAAGACTTTTTACAACACAATCACTTCCCAGGATCTGTTGGATTTCTTCTTTTTTATGTTCGTTGTGTGTAGCGACTAATAATTCCATTTCTATTTTCATTTTCAATTTTACTTTTTTAGTTCGGGCTGATTACATTTCAGCATAATGTACTTTATACTTTTTCATAAACAGGTAGTAGAATGAAGAGAAAAGTACAATTCCTACGGCCAGCACCAGCCATTCTGAAACATTCAGAACTTTTGCAAAGCTTTCATCTTTACCGTACAGTACCAATAAGGATAGGATTAAATTATTAAAAGCATGCAGCAGTATCGGCATCAGCAAAGACTTTGTTTTATGATATACCAATCCCAGCACACAGCCCAGCATCACTGCACTGATAAACTGCCATGGGTTTCCATGGACCACTCCAAAAATAATGGAAGCATACAATATCGCTTTCCACGGCTCTACTCCTTTATTAATCAATCCTTTCTGGATAATTCCTCTGAATATAATTTCCTCAAAAATCGGAGCCATAATCACTGTCATAATGATCATTACCACAGGGCTATCGGTCAGCTGGCTCATCAGCTGGGTAAAATATTCATAAAATTTACCAAAAAAAGGACCCGTAGTAGGGATCTGAGCGGCAATAAATTCAGAAATAAACATCATCCCTGCCATCATCGGAAAAATGAGGAGATAGGTAGAGAAATTGACTGATGATAAATTGAAGTTAAGTTTCTTCTGGATAGTACGTCTTACAATAAAAAAATCGAAGAACGCAATAGCAGTAAGGAATCCTACAGAATTCACCACCATAAAAAACCAATCTTTAAGCTCAAGGTTCTCTTTGAAAACAACTTTCCAAAAAGTGCTGAATAAAGAAACAGACATTGTTCCTACAAATAATCCAACCACTAAAACAACACCGCCAATCCATGTAAAAGTAAACTTAGGATATTTGCTATTTTCCATCCTTTTCTCTGTAAAAGTTTATAGAAACAAAGATAATTTTTTTGACTGCTACAGACAACTAAAAAAGGAATTTCTTATTTTCGGTTCATAGCGATGGATAATATGAAATTTCTATTACAAATGCTTAATCTACAATGAAGAGCTTTACAATTATTAAGATAAAGCTATTTATTTTCTCAAACTCTTTTTAACTTTTACTCTCCAACCTGATAAGCATTGTTTTAATTTAAATTTGAAAACCTCATAAAAAATCCCGATTTTTGCAACTTCAAAATACGATATGTCAGACTTAATCAAAGAAATACAAAAAAGAAAGACCTTCGGGATCATTTCCCACCCGGATGCCGGAAAAACAACTCTTACAGAAAAGTTACTTCTTTTCGGGGGTGCTATCCAGGAAGCGGGTGCGGTAAAATCCAATAAAATAAAAAAAGGAGCTACCTCCGACTTTATGGAAATCGAGAGACAGAGAGGAATCTCTGTAGCAACTTCCGTATTGGCTTTTGAATATAGAGACCACAAAATCAATATCCTTGATACTCCGGGTCACAAAGACTTTGCTGAGGATACGTACAGAACTTTAACAGCTGTAGATTCCGTAATTGTAGTAATTGACGTTGCAAAAGGGGTTGAGGAACAGACTGAAAAACTGGTTCAGGTTTGTAGAATGAGAAACATTCCGATGTTGGTTTTCATTAATAAACTGGACCGTGAAGGTAAAGATGCTTTCGATCTTTTGGATGAAGTAGAACAAAAACTGGGATTAACGGTTTGTCCGCTTTCTTTACCAATTGGTATGGGAAGTGACTTCCAGGGAATTTATAACATCTGGGAAGACAATATTCAGCTATTCTTAGAAGAGAAAAAGCAGAAAGTTGGAGATTCTATTAAGTTTGATGATATCAATGATACTTCAATTGATGACGTAATTGGTGAAAAAGCAGCAAAAACTTTAAGAGAGGAACTTGATCTGATTCAATCTGTTTATCCTGAGTTTAATCGTGAAGATTATATGAATGGTGATCTTCAGCCTGTATTCTTCGGTTCTGCTTTAAATAACTTTGGAGTACGAGAATTATTGAATGCTTTCATTGATATAGCTCCAATGCCGCAGCCTAAAGAAAGTGAAACCCGTCTGGTAAAACCTGAAGAAGAAACTTTCACAGGATTCGTTTTCAAAATCCATGCGAATATGGATCCTAAGCACAGAGACAGACTTGCTTTTGTAAAGATTGTTTCCGGAACGTTCAAAAGAAACGAGAACTATTTATTGGTAAGAGAAGGTAAGAAAATGAAATTCTCCTCTCCTAACGCATTCTTTGCAGATAAAAAAGAGGTGGTGGAAGAAAGTTTCCCTGGAGACATCGTAGGTTTACATGATACCGGAAGTTTCAGAATCGGAGATACCTTAACTGGTGGAGAAAAATTAAGCTTTAAAGGTATTCCAAGCTTCTCTCCTGAACATTTCCGTTATATCAACAACAATGATCCTTTAAAAGCGAAACAATTGGCAAAAGGTATTGATCAGTTGATGGATGAAGGAGTTGCCCAGTTATTTACCCTTGAAATGAATAACAGAAAGATCATTGGAACGGTAGGAGCCCTTCAGTATGAAGTTATCCAATACCGTCTTGAACATGAATATGGTGCAAAATGTACTTATGAGCCCCTATCTATGCACAAAGCATGTTGGGTAGAAGCCGATGAAAAATCTGAAGAATTTAAAGAATTCGCGAGATTAAAGCAGAGATTCCTGGCGAGAGATAAATATAATCAGCTGGTATTCCTTGCAGACTCTTCTTTCACGATTCATATGACGCAGGAAAAATTCCCGAATGTGAAATTACACTTTATTAGTGAGTTCAAAGAAAACTAAGAAATAAAAGACAAAACCGCGAAAAAGCGAAGTTGTTTACCGTATAGATCCGCAGAAGTTTTCTGCGGATTTTTTTATGTTTAATGATTCTTCATTCCTTAAAAAAAATTCTTCACTATAATTATTTCATTTTTTTAAAATAACTTATGTAAAACAATGATTTAAAATCATTTATAAAAAATAGTCGAATTTCAAATCTCACTTATATTTAAAATACTTGATTGTCTGAATCCGCTAATTTTGCAAATCTAAGTCGAAAACCATATAGAATACAGCATTCTTTATCAGAAGTATCATAAAAAGAGACAAATAAGGGTTTTTAAGTGATGTCTTAATGTCTGCAAAATATATCCCCTTATCACCTATTATGAAGATTTTTTAAACATTAAATGCCATGAAAGAAAAAATGAAAAATGAAAAAACAAAATTATTATTCAGAGCAGTTATCACTCTTTCCATCATATTTTTCTTTATAGGTGTTGCTGATTTCTTTTTCAGCAGTAAAAGAATATTATTATACCCCACCCTGGCAGTATTGATATTTAATCTTATTACGCTACTATATATTAATAAGCCTGCAATGAAAAAAATAATTTTTACATATATGATTATCTTAATTATGTATTTTTCATTTTTGTGGCATTATTTCTATCTGGATTTGCTTTTTGTTCCGATTTTCTGTCTGTTATTCTTATATAATTTCTTCTTGTTCAAAAGTGCACAGAGGATTATTTTATATTTCTTAACAATCCTTAGCATTACTGTGATGCTATTTCTTTTCAGGGAAAACAAAAATACACTGAGATCTATGGGAGACAGTAGTATTTACATTGGCTACCTGCGTGTTACAGCCATATCTGCAATAGGCTTACTTCTCTATTACATTGTAGATTTTTGGCTTAAGAACAAATCTTTGGCAAAAGAATCTACCTACACTATACAGGAAAAAGCAGACACTGTAATAATGGCTGATATTTTTGAGGCCATCAACAGAGGGGATGGCTCTTTTATGCCCTTGTTTATGACAACTGATTCTTTTTTTGTGAATAAAATCAAAGAACTGTGTTCTAAAATTAATGATACTGAACTGGAAGTTTGCGCTTTAATAAAGCTGGGGCTTACAACAAAAGAAATTGCCATAGCAACAAATTCTACCTATAAAGCGATAGAATCTATTAAATACAGGGTCAGAAAAAAGCTGAATCTTGACTCAGGTATCAACCTAATGTTATTCTTTAATGAAATATAATTTATAAACAGATACCAGAAAATCAAAACATTACAAATTTGAGTGATCTTAAGGGGGTGCTTAAGTGGTTTAACGTGTCTCATTATGCTTTCGCTCATTCTGATTAATATAACTTTGTCGACTGAAAAACAAACACAATAAAAGCATTTAAAGAATGAAAAAATTATTATCAGCAATTGTAATGCTTGTAGCATCCTCATTTACATTCGGACAGGTGGGTATAAACACACCTTCCCCAGAATCTACTTTAGATATCCGGGCTAAAAATCATTTAGGAACCGTAAGTTCCACAGATGGAGTACTTGTCCCAAGAGTGAATGATCTATCAGTAAACGGTTCAGTAAATGGACAACTGGTCTATTTAATCAGCGATACAGGTTCTTTTACAAAAGGATTTTATTACTGGAATGGAACAGTATGGACTGGCTTCGGAGGTGCTTCCGGAGATAATACAAATGATGCGTGGATAAATGACAGCTCTAATGTTATGGTAAAATTAGGTACCCAGTCTGACGGAACAACCACAAGGATTGCCGGAACAGATTTTGTAGCCAAAGATAATGGCGCTGTGGGTATAGGTACGGCATCACCAAATGCATCTGCAATTTTGGATATTTCTGCCACTAACAAAGGTGTCTTGGTTCCCAGAGTAGCATTGGCAAATTCAACAGATCAGGTGACTATTCCTTCACCAGCAACAGGATTACTTGCTTATAATACAGGTGTGGCAGGATTAAATTATAACGGTTATGTATACTGGAATGGCTTTGAATGGAGATCCTTTGATGATAAGTCGATAGTAAACCCTACTATTACTGGCTTAACCTGTTCAGCGGCTAGTATTTTCCCTTCAACCTTTACTTCAGGTGTTCCTTATAGTGGAACTCTGACTGTTCCCTATACAGGTGGAAATGGCGGAAAGTATAATTCGCCTGCAACTTTTACCCAAAATGGATTGACATTTAGCTTAAATCCGGGAAACCTGAATAGTGGAAATGGAAGTATCACCTATTCTGTTAACGGAACTCCAAACTTCAGCTCACCCAGTACAATATCAGTTCCAATCACTTTTTTAGGACAATCCTGTAGTGTTACTATTGGTCAGAATTCATCTTTGGCTAATCTTCAATATGTAAGAAATGTTATCTCTCCAATTGATACGAATACCCCTACAAATTCAATTACAACTATTGGAAACCTGTCAATCAGATATAACGGAACAACTTCAACTACGGCTAATTTACAGTATAGAATAAACGGAATTAACCAAAGAACATCTGTATGGTACTGGAAAGGAGGTACAGGTGGTTCTTGGTTCACCTATTATGCCCAAAATGACTTGAATGCTGATACATGGAAGGATTTTCCGGCAGATTTTAACGTGGGTAACAGGGATTCTGCACAGGCTACCATCAGTTTATTTGATAATAAGCAGGTATACAGAATTACGGTAGTTGCCAATCCTAACTTAACAGCAAACGGAGTATTTCCGGCTCTGATATCTTCTATTACCATTTTTGTTGAATTATTAAGTGCCCAGTAATACAAATTTACTTTAAAAAGACGACTCTAAAAACACATATGAATGTTCTTTAAGCACATTCGAAATGAAAAAACTATATCAAAGCCATATTCAATTGAGTGTGGCTTTGATCATTCAATTTGCAAAAGCCTTACTTCTCTATTACATTGTAGATTTTTGGCTTAAGAACAAATCTTTGGCAAAAGAATCTACCTACACTATACAGGAAAAAGCAGACACTGTAATAATGGCTGATATTTTTGAGGCCATCAACAGAGGGGATGGCTCTTTTATGCCTTTGTTTAGACAACTGATTCTTTTTTTGTGAATAAAATCAAAGAACTGTGTTCTAAAATTAATGATACTGAACTGGAAGTTTGCGCTTTAATAAAGCTGGGGCTTACAACAAAAGAAATTGCCATAGCAACAAATTCTACCTATAAAGCGATAGAATCTATTAAATACAGGGTCAGAAAAAAGCTGAATCTTGACTCAGGTATCAACCTAATGTTATTCTTTAATGAAATATAATTTATAAACAAATACCAGAAAATCAAAACATTACAAATTTGAGTGATCTTAAGGGGGTGCTTAAGTGGTTTAACGTGCCTCATTATGCTTTCGCTCATTCTGGTTAATATAACTTTGTCGACTGAAAAACAAACACAATAAAAACATTTAAAGAATGAAAAAATTATTATCAGCAATTGTTATGCTTGTGGCATCCTCATTTACATTCGGACAGGTGGGGATAAACACAGCTTCCCCAGAATCTACTTTAGATATCCGGGCCAAAAATCATTTAGGAACTGTGAGCCCTACAGATGGAGTACTTGTCCCAAGAGTGAACGATCTATCAGTAAACGGTTCAGTAAATGGACAACTGGTCTATTTAATCAGCGATACAGGTTCTTTTACAAAAGGATTTTATTACTGGAATGGAACAGTATGGACTGGCTTCGGAGGTGCTTCCGGAGATAATACAAATGATGCGTGGATAAATGACAGCTCTAATGTTATGGTAAAATTAGGTACCCAGTCTGACGGAACAACCACAAGGATTGCCGGAACAGATTTTGTAGCCAAAGATAATGGCGCTGTGGGTATAGGTACGGCATCACCAAATGCATCTGCAATTTTGGATATTTCTGCCACTAACAAAGGTGTCTTGGTTCCCAGAGTAGCATTGGCAAATTCAACAGATCAGGTGACTATTCCTTCACCAGCAACAGGATTACTTGCTTATAATACAGGTGTGGCAGGATTAAATTATAACGGTTATGTATACTGGAATGGCTTTGAATGGAGATCCTTTGATGATAAGTCGATAGTAAACCCTACTATTACTGGCTTAACCTGTTCAGCGGCTAGTATTTTCCCTTCAGGCTTTACTTCGGGTGTTTCTTATAGTGGAACTTTAACTGTACCCTATACAGGCGGAAATGGCGGAAAGTATAATTCTTCTGCAACCTTTACTCAAAACGGATTGACATTTAGCTTAAATCCGGGAAACCTTAATAGTGGAAATGGAAGTATCACCTATTCTGTTAACGGAACTCCAAACTTCACCTCACCGAATACAATATCAGTTCCAATCAATTTTTTGGGACAATCTTGTAATGCTATTATCGGTCAGAATTCATCTTTGGCTAGTCTTCAATATGTAAGAAATGTTATATCTCCAATTGATACAGATACACCTACAAATTCAATTACAACTATTGGAAACCTATCGATCAGATATAATGGAACAACTGCAACTACTGCTAATTTACAGTATAGAATAAACGGAATTAACCAAAGAACATCCGTATGGTACTGGAAAGGAGGCACAGGTGGCTCATGGTTCACCTATTATGCTCAAAATGACTTGAATGCAGATACATGGAAGGATTTTCCGTCAAATTTTAATGTGGGTAACAGGGATTCTGCACAGGCTACCATTAGTTTATTTGATAATAAGCAGGTATACAGAATTACGGTAGTTGCCAATCCTAACTTAACGGCAAACGGAGCATTTCCTGCTCTGCAATCTTCCATTACCATTTTTGTTGAATTATTAAGTGCTCAATAATACAAATTGCTATAAAAAGACGATTCTAAAACACAGATGAATGTTCTTTAAGCACATTCGAAATGAAAAAAATATATCAAAGCCACATTCATTGAGTGTGGCTTTGATTATTCA
Source organism: Chryseobacterium sp. 7 (assembly GCF_003663845.1). Classification (NCBI taxonomy): domain Bacteria; kingdom Pseudomonadati; phylum Bacteroidota; class Flavobacteriia; order Flavobacteriales; family Weeksellaceae; genus Chryseobacterium; species Chryseobacterium sp. 7. The sequence continues at coordinate 1,378,816 of NZ_RCCA01000001.1, read as the reverse complement.
AAAGGTCTTTAAGCATTATAAAACCTGATGAAGATTCAGTGATGTATTGGCATGCGTGGATTGTATTTAAAACCAAAAACGTTTTGTAAATCTTTTGTAAAACAAATACAAAACACTGATAATATAACAGTTATCATTTTACCAGCACAATACATTTCATTTACAATCTTTACAAGAACTTCCCTTCTAATTTTACTTCATCAAAAAAATTAATGTTATGAAAAAGTTCGTATTACTCGTTGCTGTATCAGGTACTTTCATTATGTGTAAAAAAGCAGATGCTGCGCAGGATAAAATTAATGATGCCATACACACTGCGGACAGTGCTGCAACTGTTGCTACAGAGACCATTGGCAATGCCAGTAAAACCGCAGATAAAGTTCTGGATTCTGCCAGTATCAAAATAAAAGATTTTGAAAACACTAAAAATGACATTCAGCAAAAAATAGAGCATACTTCCAAAATGGTAGATTCTATATCTGATAAAATTGCCAATACAAAACTGGAATCCAAGATTGAGAAAAAGGATTCGGCGGAGAAGAAGTCTGAAAAAATTGCAGCAAAAGTTCTGGCGCCAAAAGTCATTAAAGAAACCAAGATCATTTATAAGGATAAACCTAAAAACGACAGCTATGAACTGAATATACCTAAAGATAAAATGGTAAAATCAGGATATCTTGTCATAAGAGCAGAAAACGCTGAAACCGTGAAGGAAATCATCAGAGAAGAAGCTAACAGAAATAATGGCTACATCAAAAGCGAAAATCTTTCTTATGTAGAATCTGCCAGCCCTCATGGAGATGATCAAAAAGTATACAGTCTTGATATTAAAGTTCCCATCCAGCATTTTGATGGTCTAATGAATGCAATCAATGATAATGTAGGAGATATTGATACTAAAGATATTCAGGTTTCTGGACGAAATTACTTTGACAATACCATCTGTACGATCAATATCAACATCAGTGATCAGGCTAAAGCAGAAACAGAACCTAAAACTTTCGGTGGAAAATCTTTAGCTGCCATTGAATCCGGCTGGGATGTTATCACCTCTATTTTCCTGTTTATTCTGCCTCTATGGCCTGTATTCTTAATTGCCGGTATTGGATACTATTTTTATAAAAAGAAGAATACAAACATTCCTAATAAAGATTCTCACTAAATTTGAATCCATCCTCAAGGGTGGATTTTTAATATTTTTTTAATGAGATTTAGAATTGAACTTCGATTCTTATATTTAATTTTATCCAAGATTTAAAAAAAGGGCTTGCTTATTAGAAAAATTCCTCTTAACTTTAAGTATAAGCAAAATGTAATGAATCTTCGCAGTAAGGCAAGGTTCAAAATAAGTTTGGAAATTTTTATTTCATATATTAATATTTTGTGATTTGGTGTAAAATAAGGCCCTCAGATTGAGAGCCTTATTTGTTTTATTTCATATTCACTACTTTATCTACGATAAACTTGGTATTTCCTCTCCACGGAAGAGCACCATTGTATTCTTTGTAATGCAGATCAAAGGTTTTTCCGCTGTTGGTTTCCAGTTGTTTGAAAACTTCAGGGTCGTCTACAGAAAACTCAAACTCATAGCTTGTAATGGTTCCTGTTTTTCCGCTTCCGAAACCCTCCTGAATTAACTTGCCTTCATAAGTTTTGAAGACATAGCCTTTTTTCATAGCATAGTTAAGGTATCCGGATTTTACGCCTTCTCCAAAAACGAAATAATACTTGTACCAGACAAAAACGCCCAGTAACAACAGTACAACACCGAGGATGATCCACAAAGATTTTTTCATAGGGAGTGTGTTTTATATAAAATGTTATTTTGCGATACTTCTTGAGATCACGATTTTCTGAATTTCAGAAGTTCCTTCATAGATCTGAGTGATTTTTGCATCTCTCATTAATCTTTCTACGTGGTATTCTTTCACATATCCGTATCCACCATGGATCTGTACTGCTTCAATAGTAGTATCCATTGCTACCTGAGAAGAGTATAGTTTTGCCATAGCTCCGCTTTCAGAAATATCTTTTCCTGCATCTTTTTCACATGCTGCCTTGAAGCAAAGCATTCTTGCTGCAGTAATCTGAGTAGCCATATCCGCCAATTTGAATGCGATAGCCTGGTGGTTGATGATTTCAGTTTTGAAAGCTTTTCTTGTTTTAGCATACTTCAATGCCAATTCGTAAGCCCCTGAAGCAATACCTAAAGCCTGAGAAGCGATACCGATTCTTCCTCCGTTCAATACAGCCATTGCAAAATTGAATCCGAATCCGTCTTCACCAATTCTGTTTTCTTTTGGAACTTTTACATTGTTAAAGATCAAAGAGTGTGTATCACTTCCTCTGATTCCTAATTTGTCTTCTTTCAGACCGATTTCAAAACCTTCCCAACCTCTTTCTACGATGAAAGCATTGATTCCTTTGTGTTTTTTCTCAGGATCTGTTTGTGCAATTACGATATAATAAGTAGCTGTACCACCATTGGTGATCCAGTTTTTGATTCCATTTAAAAGATAGTAATCTCCTTTGTCTTCAGCAGTTGTTTTCTGAGAAGTAGCATCAGAACCAGCTTCCGGCTCAGATAATGCAAATGCTCCGATTACCTGCCCGCTTGCCAGTGGAGTAAGATATTTCACTTTTTGCTCTTCAGAAGCAAATTTTTCAAGACCGGCACAAACCAATGAGTTGTTTACAGACATTACAACAGCTGCAGAAGCATCTATTTTTGCAATTTCCTCCATCGCCAGCACGTAAGAAACGCTGTCCATACCTGCGCCGCCGTATTTTGGATCTACCATCATTCCTAAAAGTCCCATTTCTCCCATTTTCTTCACCTGTTCTGCAGGGAATTTCTGGTCACGGTCTCTTTCAATCACTCCCGGTAATAATTCGTTTTGTGCAAAATCTCTTGCTGCCTGCTGAATCATCAGCTGTTCTTCCGATAAATTAAAGTCCATAAAAAAAATAATTAGATAGCCGTAAATTTACACTTTTTAAGCAAATCTGAAAAAATTAAATTGAAAGCCTGAAAAAGGAAGATAAAATGGAAGTTTGGAGAGGTTTAATGATCCTGGATGCGCATTTCGGGATTGGGAGTAGTGAGATATAAAAACAATATGAGATTCCTTAGAAAAAACAAACACTCACGAAAGATCAATTTAAAATATAAAATCCCTTTTTCAGGGCTTCCGGCCTCCTTTTTGATTCTATATATTATGGTTGGCATTTAACTTATTTCTAATTATTGCATGCAGATGTTTTCAATTAAAAAAAATGCTTATATTTAAGTTTCTTTATAAATTACGTAAAAAATCATGACGATCAAGAGATTATTCGATATACCGCACTATGCTTTAGAAAAATATCCTAAAACAGATATGTTTGTAACAAAGTATCAGGGTGAGTGGAAAAAAACTTCTACCCAGGAGTTTATTAATGAGGGAAATAAGATATCCAGAGGATTGCTGAAACTGGGCATAAAGCCTGGTGACAAAATCGCTTTAATTACTACCAATTCCCGTACAGAATGGGCTATTATGGATTTCGGACTTTCTCAGATAGGGGTGGTATCCGTACCGGTTTATCCAAGTATTTCTCCTGAAGATTATGAGTTTATCTTCAATAATGCTGAAATTCAGTACTGTTTTGTTTCTGATAAAGAGCTGTTGGGTAAAGTGATGAAAGTAAAGCATAATATCCCGACTTTACAGGGAATTTTTACTTTTGATAATATCAGCGGTGCTGCCAACTGGAGAGAAATTCTGGATCTGGGTAAGGATGAATCTACACAAATTGAAGTAGATGACCTTTCCAATGCGATCAATACTGAAGATCTTGCCACTATTATCTATACTTCCGGAACTACGGGAAGACCTAAAGGGGTCATGCTTACCCATAATAATATAGTATCTAACATTTTAGGGGCTATCCCGAGGATTCCCAAAAAGAGAGGTTTCGATTATAAAGATGCGAGAGCTTTAAGCTTCCTTCCTATCTGCCATATTTTCGAAAGAATGCTGTTTTATCTTTACCAGTACAATGGTTTTTCTCTTTATTTTGCTGAAAGCATCGAGAAAATGGGCGAAAACGTAAAAGAAGTGAAGCCTCATTATATGACTGTTGTACCAAGACTGGTAGAAAAAGTATATGATAAAATCTACAATACAGGGTCCTCCGCCGGAGGATTGAAATCCAAAATCTTCTTCTGGGCTTTGAACTTAATTTCCAAAAAGAAAGTAATCTCCAGACCATCCGGACTTCAGGAAATAATTGCAGATAAATTGGTATTTTCTAAATGGAGAGAAGGTTTAGGCGGCGAAATTGTAACGTTGGTTTCAGGATCTGCGGCATTGTCTACAAGACTTAACCTGATGTTCCAAAACGCCGGTATTCCTATTTTGGAAGGATATGGTTTAACAGAAACATCCCCTGTAATTTCCGTAAACAGCTTTGATAAAATGAAAGTGGGAACTGTAGGGATTCCATTGGATAACTTAAAGGTTAAGATTCAGGAAGATGGTGAAATTACCGTAAAAGGTCCGTCCGTATTCAAAGGATATTTCCAGAATGAAGAAATGACGAAAGAAGCCTTTACAGAAGACGGATTCTTTAAAACAGGAGATATAGGCCATATCGACAGTGATGGATTTTTACAGATCACCGACCGTAAGAAAGAAATGTTCAAGACATCCGGTGGAAAATATATTGCTCCCCAGACGATTGAAAATTTAGCAAAAGCTTCCAAATTCATTGAACAGATCATGGTTGTAGGCGACGGCGAGAAAATGCCATGTGCTTTAGTACAGCCGGATTTTGAATTTGCTAAAAACTGGGCGTTGAGAAACAATCTGAATATCGGTTCTACACCGGAAGAAATTGCCAAAAGCACTGAACTGAAACAAAGAATTGAAAAAGAGATTGAAGGCATCAATGAACATCTTGGAAATTGGGAGAAAATCAAAAAAATTGAGCTTACTCCTGAAGTTTGGAGCATTGAAAGCGGATTGCTTACTCCCACTTTAAAACTGAAAAGAAAAGCGGTAAAAGAGAAATTTATTGCTTTATACAATAAAATGTATGATCATCATGATTAAAAAATATCAACCGCTTCATTTTGAAGCGGTTTTTTATAGGTTTTGGCTATTTCAACCATTATGATTAACGACACCTATAATACCGCAGAAATCCATACCGTATAAAAAAAGCTGTCTCATTTCTGAGACAGCTTTTTTGTATGTTTTAAATGTCTCGTCCTAACATATCGTTACAACTAAAAAAGTAATGTTATGGAACAATTTAATAATCAGTATGTAAAGCGTAGTCAAAAAGATTACAGTTTATCCTTTAAACTAGCCGTAGTGGGTGAAGTAGAAAGTGGTTCGATTGGAAATCGGGCAGCAATGCGCAAATATGGTATCCAGGGACATGGTACTATTACCGAATGGCGTAGAAAATATGGTAACTTTGATCTGGATAACCGTTCACAAAGTAAAGCTATGCAAACCCCGGAACAAAAAATCAGAGAACTTGAAGAGAAGCTAAAACGTTTGGAGCACCAGAATCGATTCTTAGAGAACCGCTTAGTAAAATCTGAAGATAAAGCTTCTATTCTGGATAAGCTGATTGATTTAGCCGAAGAAGAATACCTGATTCAGGTAAGAAAAAACTTCTCTCCCGATCAATCCAATATATCAGCAAAGAAAACAAAAAAGCGATAAGCTATCTTTGCGGATTGGTCGGGATTAGCCGACAGCGCTATTATCGAAGCTTCTGGATTACAGAAAGCAAAAGAGCCAAAGCTGATCAGGTGATTCAGCTTGTCAATAGCTTACGGGTGATGATGCCTCGTCTGGGCACAAGAAAGCTCTATCATATGCTGGAGCCATCGTTACAGTCCTTACATGTAGGCAGAGATAAGCTTTTCCGTATACTGAAAGCCAATGATATGCTTATAAAACCTAAAAGAAACTACCGGATAACCACTGATTCACATCATCGGTTCAGAAAACATAAAAATTTGATAGAAGACATGCTGCTGGAACACCCTGAACAGGTATGGGTTTCGGATATCACTTATATTGGAGGTAGAGACCGTAATTGTTATCTGTCTTTGGTCACTGATGCTTATTCTAAAAAGATAATGGGATATGATGTTTCTAATAGTCTGGCAGCTCAGGGGGCTCTTAGTGCATTGAATATGGCTATAAAGCAGAGAATGTATAAGGAAAGCTTAATTCATCATTCTGACAGAGGATTACAGTATTGCAGTAACGATTATCAGAAAATATTGAAAAAGAAAAATATCAAACCTTCAATGACTGAAAGTTATGATCCTTATGCCAATGCTATTGCAGAGAGAGTAAATGGGATACTCAAACAAGAGTTTCTATTGGAAGACTATCATGTTAATATACAAACAATGAAGCTATTAGTAGAAGATGCCATCACAATTTATAATACTAAAAGACCACATTGGTCGTGTTATATGAAAACACCTGAACAAATGCACAAACAGAATAGGGTAAAAATAAGAACCTATAAAAACAAATATAGTTGTAAGGATAGCCCTACAACTATATCATAAATATTAGTATTTTTATCTTATTAATCTGTAACGATTATTTAGGACTAGTCAAAAAACCAATAATTAGAATTTAATTACCGTTTTCATTTTTTCGTTTTCTTCCATTACCAATTCGTCATCTACAAGGATTTTCCCTGAGTGCTCATCGATAATAATTTTCTTTCTCTGAGCAATTTCCATTTGCTTCTGAGGCGGAATAGTGAAGAAAGATCCTTTCGGAGCTCCTCTTTCTAATCCTACTACTGCAAGACCATTGATAGAGTTGGTTCTGATTCTGTTGTAAGAAGCCAGTAATCTCTCGTCAATTTTACCTGCGAATTCTTTAGACTGCTCTATAAGATATTCTTCTTCTTTCTGAGTTTCAGAGATCAAACCATCCAATTCTTCTTTCTTGAATTTCAAGTGGCTTTTCAAATCGTCGATCTTAGCGTTCAGTTCGCTTAAAGTTTCGTTTTTGTGAGCAATTTTAGCTCCGAATTCTTTAATTCTTTTTTCAGCAAGCTGAATTTCCAGATCCTGGAATTCCATTTCTTTTCCTAATGCTTCAAACTCTTTGTTGTTTCTTACATTATCCTGCTGAGATTTGTACTTTTCTATTAAAGTTTTAGCATGGTTAATAACTTCATGCTTCGTTTTGATCTGATCGTCCTGATCTTTAATATCAGCATGAAATTTTTCAGCTCTTTTTTCAAGTCCTTCAATCTCGATTTCAAGATCTTCAACTTCAATTGGCAATTCTCCTCTAGTATTTCGGATTTCATCCAATCTTGAATCAATGATCTGTAAATCGTATAAAGCTCTTAATTTTTCTTCAACTGAAATATCGTTGGTTTTTGCCATATTTAAATGAAATAATTTACTGGGTTTGTTTTTTCAATAGATTTTGAAATTGCAAATGTACTAAATTTTTGTGACAAAATTTCAAATAATTGTTGAGTTACAAATTGTTCAGACTCATAATGTCCGATATCACAGATCAGCATTTTAGACTCTGCTAAAAAATAGTCATGATATTTAAGATCTCCGGTAAGGTAAGCATCACATTTCTTGGCTGCTGCAGATCTTATACCGCTGGCACCCGAACCACCAAGCACCCCTACTCTTTTGATTTTTTTATTGTTGAAAGACGAATGTTTTATCACTTCCAGACCAAATTTTTCTTTTACAAATCCAAGAAAATCTTTTTCATCCATTTCTTCTTCCAGATCTCCGTACATTCCCAATCCCACATGATGGTTTTTATTATCAAGACTATAAACCTGATGAGCCACTTCTTCGTAAGGATGTGCCGCTTTCATGGCTCCTACAATCTGCCCCTGTTTAAACCCTTCAAAAATTACTGAGATCATATCTTCATCTGCATTTTCACGAATTCCCTGTTGCCCTGAAAACGGATTTGAGCCTTCAATAGGTCTGAATGTTCCATTCCCATTTACCGTAAAGCTGCATTCGTCATAAAATCCTATACTTCCGGCTCCGGCTGAAAACATGGCTTCTTTTACTTTTTCTGAATATTCTTTCGGAACAAAAACTGTAAGTTGTTTTAAATTATTTTCTTTCGGCTGAAGAATTTTCATATTCTTTAATCCCAGCTGGCTGCAAATCCCATGATTTACTCCAAAGAAGTCATTATCAAATGCGGTATGAATGGCATAAATGGCTACTTTATTTTCGATAGCTTTTAAAACAGCTCTTTCTACATAGTTTTTCCCTGTTAAGGATTTCAGACCGGAAAATATAATAGGATGAAAACATACAATCAGATTGCAGTTTCTTTCAATGGCTTCATCTACCACATTTTCCAACGCATCATGGCAAACCAGAATTCCGGATACATCACGGTCATAAACCCCGCACAAAAGTCCTACATTATCAAAATCTTCTGCCTGTCTGATACTTATTTCCTCTTCAATCTTTGCAATTACAGTTTTTAGCTTCATTAATTTATATTTTACGGTTACAGCTAAGATATTAATTTTACTAAAAACCTAAAGAATATTTTAATAGTTGTACAATTCTTTCAACAGTCATATATTTACCTTATACTTTATAAAAACGACTAACGTAAGCCTGAAATAATCCTATATCAATGGAAAGAGAACACAATCTTATTCCTGAAGACAGTCTTTAGAAAAGATACCTTTACCGAATCATTTACCGTGCCGACACAAGACTCGGAAAATTGTTCGATATCATATTACTGTCCTTAATTCTTGCAAGTACCGCTATCATCATGATGGAAAGTGTACCTCAGCTTGATAAAAGATTTCATTATACCTTCCTGATTCTTGAATGGGTAATTTCTATTTTCTTTACAGCAGAGTATTCTATGCGTATTGCAGTGGTAAAAAACAAAAGAAACTATATTTTTAGTTTTTTTGGGATTATAGATTTCCTTGCTTTAGTACCTTTCTTCCTTAGTTTTTTCTTCCCTATTACGAAATATTTCCTGATTTTCAGAATGCTGAGAATGTTGAGGATCTTCAGGATTTTCAACCTGCTGGATTTTATGAATGATGGTTATCTTATTGTAAGGGCTTTGAAAAACAGTTCGAGAAAAATTTATATTTTCCTCCTATTCCTGATTATTTTTTCAGTTATTGTAGGCTCACTGATGTTTATGGTGGAAGGTGGACGGCCAGGATTTGAGACCATACCCCAATCTATCTATTGGGCCGTAGTTACTGTAACCACCGTAGGATATGGTGACGTCTCTCCTATTACGCCTTTAGGAAAGCTTTTTGCAGTTGTTCTGATGCTTGCTGGTTATTCCATTATTGCAGTTCCTACGGGTATTGTAACAGCAGAGATGAGAAACAAGAGACAGAATCTGGAATTGATCTGTGAGCGCTGCGGAAATGAAGATATTGATGATGATGCAAGGTATTGCAAGAAATGTGGCAAGAAATTAGCTTAATATTTGGTATAAGAAAAATTTATTCACCAAATACCACAAAATCATGGAACCACAAAAGAAAAACAGACCCAATAGTTTAGTCATCATCCTTTTTGTACTTATTGTACTGATGATCATTGTTTACTTCATATTAGCAATGTTCTTCCCTACCGTTTTTGACCTTCTCAATAAGGGAGAAATTCAACCGGTACCTAATAAATGATGAGTAACGAGCAATGTTTATATTAAATAACGGTCATAGGATAAAAATAAAAAGAGATGAGCAAAGTATTTTGCTCATCTCTTTTTATCTGTAGTTTTTAAATCAATAAAAAAGACGGATCACGCAGGATCCGCCTTCTTCTTTTTATTTAAATGACGAATTATTTTTTAATCGCTTTGATTGTTTGTTTAGAACCATCTTTCAATTCTAAAGTAACCAGATAAACACCCTGCATTAAATCTCTTAAATGAATGGTGGATTCAGGATTGGTAATTGTTTTCACTAATCTTCCCGTGGCATCTGTTACAGATACGTTTTTCACATTTTTCACCTCGGAGATATTTAATACGTCTGTGAATGGATTAGGATATACTTTAATACCACTTTTCGCTGCAGAAACTTCCGATACTGCAAGGTTGGCATTATTAATACTGATATCATCAACATACAGATTATATTGATTTGAATCTGAATAGGCATTAAATCCAAAGTAATACACTCCTGTTGCAGGCACTGTAAAGGTGATAGATTCTGTATGTGCCATTTCATCGTTAATTGCTGGATAATCTGCCACAGAATTGGTCATCGCCGATGCTGTAGGTGATGTTCCGTATGCTACTTTCAGCTTTTCTTCGTAGGTGGAAGAATTATTTCCATACTTATAGCTGATTGTATACTGTACTCCAGCTGTAAGGCTCAATCCTTGAGTGTAGAACCATGTATTGGCAGGATTCGAGGAGTTATAGTGATATCTCAACACATTGGTAGTAAAGCCCTGGCTATCTGATGGCGGATCTGATGTATCCCATGTATTTCCAGAACCTGCATTTACTGCTATTGTACAGCCTGGAAGCTCAGGAGTTGTTACATTTTCAAAATCCAATGTATAAGGTAAACCTGTGCTTGTACAAAGAGTGGTAAATGCAGCATTAGTACTCCATACACTTGTACTGGTAGCTGTACACGCAGATCTCACCCATACATAATAAGGAGTAGCAGGAGCTAAACCGGGGATATTATAGGTAGTTGCTGCAACTCCTGTAAAATTAGGGGTAGCAGCAGCTGTAGGTGCTGTATTGGTAGTGCTGTAATAAATATCATAACCACTCGCTGGTACAGGAGTAGCAGCTGTCCAGGAAACTGTAGCTCCATTTGCTGTAACATTCGAAGTAGTGACTGCTGTAGGTTCGCTGCATGAAGGAGCTACATCTATATTAATATCATCTACATACAGTTGATTCATATTAGCATCAGAGTAGGCCTGGAATCCGAAATAATATACTCCAGTGGTGGAAGGTGTGAAATTTACAAAAGCACTTGTGGCTGTACTTGAAACAACATTTGGATGATCCGCTAAAGTATTAGTCATTCCTGCACCAGTAGCTGAAGTTCCATAGGCTACTTTTAGTTTTTCTTCATATACAAATCCTTCTGCATTGGCATATTTATATTTGATTCTGTACGTAACACCCGCAGTAAGGTTAATTCCATTAGTAAAGAACCACGTATCTGCATTATTGGCATAATCATATGAATATTGAAGAACGTTACCCGTAAATCCCTGGGCATCAAGATCACCTGTCTCCCAAATATTTCCTGCTCCGTCATTAACCGCCGAAGTACAGCCCGGAAGATCAGGGGTAGTTACATTTTCAAAATCTAATGCATAGGGTACTCCTACAGAAACACACGATGTCATAAATGCTGCTACTGAAGACCATGCACTCTTGTCTGATCCACTACATGCTGAGCGTACCCATACATAATAATTAGTAGCAGGGGTAAGTGTAGAAGGTAAGTTGGCAGTAAGCGAAGTACTTGTTCCGGACACTACTGCTGTAGGGGCAGGGTAAGTGCTTGAAGTTGAATAATAGTATTCATAGCCACCAGCCGGAGCAGATGCCGGAGCGGTCCATGAAATCTGAGCTGTACTGCTTGTAATTCCAGAAACCGTTAAAGCTGTTGGTGCAAAGCAAGTTGGAACAGCTCCAATTACGACTGTATAATCATGAGCTTCTCCATATCCGTCAACATTACACGGAATAGGATCACTGGAAAATCTGTCTCCTACTCTCATTCTATAGGAACCCGGAGTTACTGTAGACGGGATTGTTATTTGCCCAGATGTAATATTAGCACCTCCTACAAAATCACTGCTTGCAGAAGCTACCAGTTCCGGAGCGGAATCATCAAAGGTTCCGTCATTATTAAAGTCTATCCAAATGCGTACATTCTGATCACTATAATCATGTTTAACCGTAAAATCATAGCTTAGGCCTGCATTCATATTAATCGTCATAGAAGTATAATCTCCATACGCACCAGCAGAGCAGCCTGTATTCTGATGATCAAGTCCGGCACCCGGAATTTTAAAAGTATCAATCACATCTCCTCCACTACACCCACTAGCAAACGCAGGCGTACAATAAGTTTGCGCGGAGGATAAAAAGCCAGTCATTAAGAAACCAACGAGTAAAATATTTTTCATACAATATATTATTAGTTAATCAAATCTAGTTAAAAATCAGCAACAAAAAAAATACTTTTATCACTATATCATAACGTATTAAGCTTTTCTTTTAATAATAGGTAATTTATACTACAAAAAAGAGACTACTCAGTTTGAGTAGTCTCCAGATCATATTTTTTAAAGATTTTTTTATTTCTTAATTGCTTTAACCGTTTGTTTAGAACCGTCTTTCATATTCATTACCACTAAATACATTCCTTGCTTCAAATCTCCAAGTTGAAGTGTAGAAGAAGGGTTGTCAATAGTTTTCACTACTCTTCCGGCAGCATCAACTACAGAAACAAATTTTACTTTAGCAGCATCTGAGATATTCAGAACGTCTACAAACGGATTAGGGTAAGCTTTAATCTCATTATTTTTCTTTTCAACTTCAGCTGTTGCAAGAGCTGAACAACCTTGCGTTACTGAAATACTATAGTTACCCACCCTGGTTGTAGCATATCCTGTAAGCAAGATATAATAGGTAGTCCCAGCAACTCCTGTAAATGTTAATTTAGGAGCATCATAAAGGGTAACTGCGCATCCTCCATCAGCATATCCTACCCCTGAAGTATTACTGAAACAAGTAAGTGAACCACAAGTACCTGTATATACTCTTAAATATGAATCATATTGTGTACCACAAGCATCAATGGTAATAGGACCGTTTTCGGTAGCTTTCACTGTATACCAAACTCCTTTATAAGATGCAGTAGTAGTGGTACCACCACATGTTGAAGAAGGAAGTGTTTCATCAGCAGCCAGGGCATTCACCCCTTGAGCCGTTCCGTTACAAGCTATCGCTGTAGCTGTATCACAAGTATCATTCGTTACAGGTGAAGGAGTTGTTACAGCAATCTGGAAATTAGATGTTGTAGTCGCAGTACTGGTAGAAGAATATACTCTCACATAATATGTTTGTCCTACTACAAGGTTTTGTAATAATACGTTTGAATTTCCATAAGCACCATCAAAACAAGTCATAGCTGTTAAAGCTCCACACGTTCCAGAATAAATCTGAGTACTTGTCGCATTATCCGTATATAAAACATGTACAAGGTGTGTAGCAGATGTAGCAGTAAATGAATACCAAACATCATCATTAATACCTGTTGCACTACATGTAGGCGCTGTAACACCTGCACTTTGAGTAGCGCTTACAGTAGAACCATTAACAGCATTTACGAAAGCATCTGTACTGCTCACGGAAAGAGATACAGCACCTGCACAATCGTCATTTGCCGGCGGCGGTGGCGGCGTTCCAATACAAATATTGAAAGCATTAGCATATAATGAAGTACCGTTTGTATTGGAATTATAAACTCTTACATAATAAGTCTGACCTGCTGTAAGACCTGTAAGCGGAGTATTTACTGCAGTACCACATTTAATACTTGTCAAAGTTCCACAATCACCACTAAATACCTGAGTATACAAACTTGTAGATGTTGAAGTCCCTACCGCAGTAACGTTTGAAAGCATTACCACATGATCAGTACCTGTAGCTGTAAATTTATACCAGACATCGTCATCAGCAGTTCCTGTACATGGGCTTACCGCCAGCCCTGAGTTAGTTGCACTTAAAGTTGTTCCGGATACAGGTGAAGCACATGTCAGTGTTGGGCTTACCGATAAAGAAACAGCGGCTGAACATTCGTCATTAGCAGGAGCCGCCGGAAGCGTTCCCATACAGATATCGAATGAATTCGCATAAAAACTTGCTCCAGAATTAGCATCATATGTATAGACTCTTACATAATAAGTCTGACCTACTGTAAGCCCCGTTAGGTTTGTAAAGTTCGTATTTGAGCTGATACATGTAGTACTAACCAAAGTTCCGCAAACCCCACTAAATACCTGAGCATACAAAGACGTTGTAGAAATATTTCCAACAGAAACTATATTCTTCAACTGGAAAGTGTGACCTGTTGCTGTAGCCGTAAATTTATACCAAACATCATCATCAGCAGTTCCTGAACAAGATCCAAGAGCAACGCCTGAACTTGTTCCACCTAATGTAGTTCCTGATGTTATACTTGCACAGCTCATATCAGGATTGATTGTAATAGCCACTGCATTAGCACAGTCATCATTTGCTGGCGGCGGCGGCGGTGTGCTTACACAAATATTGAAACTCGCATTAGCCGTGGCTGTAGTAGAATAAGTATAAGCTCTTACATAATAAGTCTGTCCAGGAGTAAGACCGGTAACAATATTTGTTTCCGGATCAGAACACAATACACTGGTTAAAGTACCACAGCTTCCTGACAATACCTGAAAATACATATCTGTAGTTCCCGTGGTAGTTCCTGTAGAAGTTATATTGGACAGAGCTATAACATGACTTGCAGCTGTAGCCGTAAATTTATACCAAACATCATCGTTCGGACCTCCGAAGCAAGTACCTGCAGACATAGATTCTGTAGCCCCCAAAGTATTACCTGGAGTTGTAGCAGTACAAGTTAAAGAAGGATTTACTATTAAATTCACAGCTCCTGAGCAGTTGTCATTGGCAGGAGGTGCTACTGTCGTTGTAAAGTTTCTTTCAGTACATCCTGTGGATACAACACCGCCATTATAAGCTGTGATTGTATAATAATATTGTGTATTAGGGCTTAGCTGCTGCGCAGAAGTAAGGGTATAAGTAGTAACATTCCCCAAATCAAAATTACTCAAAACATTGGAAGTACCCGCAGCTGTTCCGATACTTAATCTATACCCTAATGCTCCGCTTACTGCGCTCCAAGAGAAATTAGTTAATACAGGCAATCCGGTCTGAGCACTTGTAGGTGTACTCACAGAAGGACACGCCAATGTAGCCACGGTTGTAAAAGATCTTTCTGTACATCCTGTGGAAGCGCCTGCAGCATTTACAGCATATACCGTGTAATAGTATTGAGTATTAAAACTTAAAGAAGTAGTTAAAGTGTAAGAATTAGTAATCCCTACATCCTGCATATTCATAATATTGGTTCCTCCCGGTGTGGTTCCGATGCTGATCTTATATGATGAAGCATAGTTGGAAGCAGCCCAAGTAATCGTAGGCATTACAGAAACATTGGTTGCAGCCGCTGCCGGAGCAGAAACAACCGGACAGGCAGGAGCCGTTGCAGGAGTAAGTCCCAACAGGCCTGTAACTGATTTTGTGGTTGTTCTTGATCCTGTTGGAGGGGATGCAGGATCAGGGTTCACCGTATCGCTTCTAGAATACAACAACGAATTGGAAGGACCAGTGTAAGTATAGAATCTATTCGTTGATGCAGTATAATCAGCGGTATTTTCATCTATAGCTATAACAAGGTTATCCGTATTGTTATAAGCAAAAGGAGCCGTAAAATTGACAGTTACCTCTCCCCCGAAGCAGTTACAGTACCCGCAAAAACCTGCGTCATTCCAGATACGGGAATCCAATCTGTATTACTTGCAAAAGAAGTTTTGGTAGTGTGCGCTACATACACCACCCAATCTAATGATTTTGAAATATCAGCATTGTTTGGAAGATAAAACTTCATACCGGTAATATTACCGGCAGCACTGGCATTCATTTCACTTTTCGTAAAAATCTGCTGTGTGTAATTATATCCATAGTTGACATCAACCGGGACGTATCCGCCCTGGGACGTCCCACTTCCCAGTCCTATCTGGGCATTCATAATCGAAGCTATTAAAAATAGACTTAATAGTAATAATCTCTTCATAAATATATAATAATAAAAAGTTAGGGCTGTAAATGTATAAATATAAATCTGATTATTAATAGAAATATTAAAAAATATCATAAATCATTAAACAATACAGAATAAAACAACCATTAAAATGAAATAAAATCAAACGTTTATTTAATTTTAAGAATTATTTCGCAATTCAATAAAAAACATTAATAAATTGATAATCAAAACATTAAACTACCATATAATTAAAATAGACTTCAGAAAATTTTTCTATTTAACATAAAAAAACATCTATAAATTTTCATCATTATATTTAATATGTAGACAAAAAAAGAGTGACAAAAGCCACTCTTTATGTTTTAATATTAATTTTTTTAATTCAAATAAAACTCATATTTATTGAGAAGTTGAATTTCCTTAATCAAATCTCCATTCAAATCTACCGAATGTTTCATGGACTGCACTTCAATATCAGAACCGTCTTCAAGATTTTTAATAAAGAATTTCAGCTTTTGGTTTCCTTTATTCCTGTCGAGAACAGTTCTGAAAAAGTCGAGATCCTCCCGCCTTACATCCATCACATCCATCACCAGCGATATGCTTTTTGCAAACCGCTCAAACGCTTCCTGAAGTTCTATCACATCATTTACATTCACAAAAACTCTTCCGTCTTTTACCTGGGCAAATTTGATCTTAAAAATCACAAACCGCTGAACCTCCAGCTTCTCCTTCAATCTCATATAATCTCTATCTCCCAGCCTGAAAGAATACGATCCGGAATAATCTTCCAGGGTAACAAAAGCTACTTTTTCGCCACTTCTGAAGCCGTCTTTCACCACATATTCCGTAATCAGACCAGCAACCGTGTATTCTTTACCGCCGCCGCCATTTTCTCTTTCTTTCTGAAGGGTTTTCCAGTCTTTCTTTTTCTCTTCGAAAAGTTCTTCCTGTTTATTCGAAAAAGCCTGTTCTTTATAAGCATCCACCTCATCCAGATTCAGGAACAGGAAATTCCCTTTTGGCTCTGCCTTTTTAGTTACTTCTTCTACTACTTCCTCTTCACCTGCCACTATATCATCTGATACAATTTCCGCAAGATCTACAGCATCATCCTGTGTATCCTGTTCCAAAACCGGTGCTTCATCCGTCACTATTTTATCTTCCTCGTTTTTCTCAAGAACCGATTTTTTAGAAAGCTGTCCCTGCATAAACTGAAACTGAAATTTAAACTCATCTAACGGATGTGCAGAAAGATAGAAACCAATGATTTCTTTTTCTTTATTAAGCTTATGCATATTCGGCCATTCCGGGCAAGGTGCTAATTTCGGCTGTTCAATCTGAACTTCTTCCGCAAAATCTGCGAATAAGGAGTGTTCCATCTCGTTTTTACTTTCCTGGAAACTTTGCCCATATCTGATTAATCTTTCCAAATTTGTTCTCCCGGCCATATCAATGTCAAAATACTGACCTCTGTGGAAAGAATCCAATTCGTCGAAAGCTCCGGCAAGCACCAAACTCTCCGCTACCCTCTTGTTCATCTGAGAAGGCATTATTCTTTCGAAGAAATCGTAAATATTTTTAAACCTTCCGTTCTCTCTTTCTCTGGTAATTCCTTCACTTGGTCCTTCACCAATTCCTTTAATTGCTCCCAATCCGAAACGGATCTGGCCTTTTTCATTTACTGAGAACTTATATTGAGATTCATTCACATCCGGACCAAGTACATCCACGCCCATACTTTTACAATCTTCCATGAACATGGTAATTGAATCTGTATTGTTAATGTTATTACTCATCACACTCGCCATATATTCTGCTGGATAATTTGCCTTAAGATATGCTGTCTGATAAGCGATAAATGCATAACAAGTTGAGTGAGACTTGTTGAAAGCATATTCCGCAAAGGCTTTCCAGTCATTCCAGATTTTCTCTAACCTTTCTTCATTCAGGTTGTTTTTTCTACCTCCCTCAATGAATTTCGGGTACATTTTATTCAGAACATCAATCTGCTTTTTACCCATCGCCTTTCTCAGGGTATCTGCTTCACCTTTGGTAAAGTTGGCCAGTTTCTGGGACAAAAGCATTACCTGCTCCTGATAAACGGTAATTCCGTAGGTTTCTTTTAAATATTCTTCTGTTTCCGGTAAGTCATAAACAATCTCTTCAATTCCGTGCTTCCTGTTGATGAAATTTGGAATATATTTAATAGGACCCGGACGGTACAAGGCATTCATGGCAATAAGATCAGCAAAAACCGTTGGCTTAAGCTCTCTCATGTATTTTTGCATCCCGGGACTTTCATACTGGAAAATCCCTACCGTTCTCCCTTCTTTAAACAGCTGATAGGTTTTAGCATCATCAAGCGGAATAAGATCCGGATCAATATCTATATCATATCTTGCTTTTACCAGCTTCAATGCATCTTTAATGATCGTAAGGGTTCTCAGCCCCAAGAAGTCCATTTTCAAAAGACCGGCACTTTCCGCAACAGAGTTATCAAACTGTGATACTAAGATATCCGCATCTTTCGCTGCTATGGTGACCGGAACCAGGTTACTCACATCCTCTGGCGTAATAATTACACCACAGGCGTGGATTCCGGTGTTTCTGATACAGCCTTCCATCTTTTTAGCACTTGCCAAAACGGCATGTCGTGCATCATCAGGACTTTCAAGAACATATCTCATCTCGTCAACGAGCATCTGTTCTTCCGGTTTTAATTTATCATATTTAGCTAAAGCTTTTGCAATGTTCATCCCCGGACTCGGAGGAATCAGCTTAGCAATATTGTTGGTATCAGGAATGGGAACATCCAATACTCTTCCGGCATCTTTAATAGCAGATTTTCCACCCAATACTGAGTACGTAATAATCTGCGCTACCTGAGTTTTACCGTATTTTTCAACTACCCATTTGATAATTTTATCTCGCCCTTCATCATCAAAGTCAATATCAATATCGGGCATGGAAACCCTTTCCGGGTTTAGGAATCTCTCAAAAAGGAGATCATATTTAATAGGGTCTACATTGGTAATTCCGATACAGTAAGCTACAGCAGATCCGGCAGCAGAACCCCTTCCTGGACCTACCCAAACCCCCATATTGCGGGCTTCATTACAGAAATCCTGAACAATAAGGAAATATCCCGGATAGCCAGTGTTGGCAATTACTTCAAGTTCGAAGTCCAGACGTTCTTTAATATCCTCTGTAATACCATCTGCACCATATCTTTTCTTAGCTCCTTCATACGTAAGATAGGTAAGATAAGCCATCTCCCCTCTTTTTCCGCCGTCTACCTCATCTTCTGCATGGATAAATTCTTCCGGGATATCAAACTTCGGAAGGAGAACGTCTCTTTTTAAGGTATAAGGTTTAAACTTTGCGGTGAATTCTTCATAGGCATCAAAAGCATCGGGATAGGCTAAAAAGGCTTCTTTGATTTCATCAGAATTTTTGATGTAATATTCTCCCGTAGCCAATCCTCTTCTTTTACCAAATCCCTTCCCAACAGGTGTTGTCAGCTTTTCACCATCTTTGATGCAGCTTACAATATCCTGGATGTTAGAATCATCTTTATTGGTATAAAAAGTCTCGTTCTGCGCTAAAATTTTAACATTATATTTATCTGCCAGATACAGCAAAACTTCATTCAAATGCTCTTCTTCAGGCAGTTTATGATTCTGAATCTGCACATAAAAATCATCTTCAAAGGTATCTTTCCACCATTTGAATAGCTCTTCCCCTTTCTGTTCACCGGTATTTAGGACAGCATCAGGAATATCTCCCATAATTCCGGAAGTCAATGCAATAACCCCTTCTTTATATTGTGCTATCAGTTCACGGCTTATCCTTGGAACTCCAAAATAGAATCCCTTAAGGAAACCGATACTGGAAAGTTTGGCCAGGTTTTTATATCCATTAAAATCTTTCGCTAAAAGCACAACCTGCGTTCTCCTGTCCGGATCATCTTTGGTAAACTGCTTTTGCTCGTAACGTTCCGAAATATAAAACTCACAGCCCACGACTGGGATAAGCGGTTCGGAAACAGGTTCAATTTCGTTAAATTCTGTTCCGTTTTCTTCTGCTTCCTGCTTTTTTGCTAAGTATTCTTTATGCTTTTTTGCTCTGTCGCCATTTGCTCCTTCTACTGCTGAAACGAATTTAAAAGCTCCCATCATATTCCCGAGATCCACCATCCCTACAGCCGGGAAGTTATCATCAGAAGCTTTTTTAATCAAATCATTGATGCTAGAAGTAGCCGTAAGTGTAGAGAATACACTATGGTTATCAAAATTGAAATATTTACCTAAATCAATCTCATCAATACTTCCGAAATCCTGCTGCTTTTTCTTGTTATGAAAATCTGCAACCTGCCTTCTGATAACAATATTGAAAGGCTTTATCGGATCTGGATATAAGCTTCTGAAATAAGCTAACTGATCTTCTGAAATCTTTAAGGTATCAGCAGGCACTACCCCAATTCTTACCATTTCAAAGAAAGCTCTGGCGGTAGCATTTACGTCGGCAGCAGCGTTATGGGCTTCATCAAATTTGCTCCCATATAATTTTTCATAAAGTTCTTCAAGTTTCGGGGGTTTGAATCTTCCTCCACGTCCTCCGCTAAGCTGGCAGAAATCGGTTCCCAAAATCATGGTATCTGCTTTGGGCTTTTCCTGAAGGTTATCTTTCAGATCTTTTCTGTAAAATTCTGCTCCTACAATATTATAGTCGAATTCCACATTGTGTCCGGAAACCACTCTTATCCTTTCGAGGACTTTCGAAAATTCTTCAAGAACCTCCTTCAGATCCCGTCCTTCTTCATTGGCAATCTTTGTTGTAATTCCGTGAATACGTGCTGCGTTGAAGGGAATATCATACCCTTCAGGTTTTATTATATAATCCTGGTTTTCTATCAAGTTTCCGTCATCATCGTGTACCTGCCATGCAATCTGAACCATTCTTGGCCAGTTATCCGAGTCTGAAAGCGGAGCGTTGAAATTTTTTGGTAAACCGGTTGTTTCTGTGTCAAAAATTAAATACATATAATGTTCTAACTTTTTTATAAAAGAGAATGTAAAGTTACTTCATTTTTTCCAATAATTGTTTCATGGCCACGATACAAAGAATCAATAATATTCAAAACAAATCAAATGTAAAATAATTTAAGAATAACTCTAATTTTTTAAGTTAAATTAAAATAATATTAAAAAATTAGAGTTATATATTAAAACATCATTGACTATTAAAATTTTACTATAATTTTGATTCATTATACTTTTTAACAATTTACTACCTAAAATGAAGAAACAATTACTTTTATTCGGTTCTTTTGCCGTTTCACTATTAAGTGCACAAAACAACGAAGAATTGAACAGACAGTTTGAACGGCAGAGAATAGAAAACAACAGCAAGTTTGACACCTACGTATCTAAGAGATTTGGTACTGACAGAAGCCCTGAAACTTTAAAACAGATTGAATTACAAAGAGCCACCCTGGCAGGTTTTTTACCAGATAACAGGCCTTATTTTATGCAGGCGCATGATGGTGATCAAATTAAAAATTCCAATTCTGATTTTTTACAGGGGGGAACCATCACGGGATTAACAGGATCTTTTAATGGAGAAGGCATTAAGTTTACGATTTTTGACGGGAGTACTTCTTCAGGGGTAGCAAGAGTATTTGCAGGCCATGTATTTTTCAACAACCTTCCTAACAGAATAACAAATAAAGAAAGCAGTACCGTTAATTACGGCGATCATGCCACAGCTGTATCCAGCTTTATAGGCGCTAAAGACTATCCTTATACGGTAACATTTACGAATGGAACAACCAGACAGGTTAACTTCAAAGGTATTGCACCTAATTCTACCATTGACGCTTATGCTTTTGGAACGTCTATACTGGATGGAGAAACAACACAAAAGACTGTATTTCAAAAAATTGTTACAGCCCAGCCTAATATTTCTAATCATTCTTATGGCAGCAACCAGGGATGGGCAGATCCTCAGCTGATCAATAATGAACCTTCATGGGTTTGGAATGGAGCTTTCGCCAGCCCAAACACCTCTTTTGATGCTCAGGGAACTTACCACACCAATGATCGTGATTATGACCAGATTGTATACAACAACCCATCATACATCATTGTCAAGTCAGCTGGAAACTCATTTGGTGAGGGGCCTAGTGCTGATACCAGTACCTATAAAAAATATTATAAAGACAATAACGGGAATTTGGTGGAATTTGCGCCAACGGATACACTTCCCCCCAACAACTGTGCACAGGGATATGACTGTATAGGAATTGGATCTCTTGGAAAAAACATTATTGTGGTAGGAGCTACGGATAGAATCACCACTAATGACGGAAGATATACTGCTTCTTCAGATGTTATCCACTCCAGCTACAGCAGTGCAGGACCAAGAGACGATGGTGGTATTAAACCGGATATTACAGCGGTGGGAACAGAAGTGGCCAGCGCATGGACTGATAATAATGCTACAGGAGGAAGTAAAATAGATATTGGAGATGGCACTTCCTATTCAGCTCCTGTAGTGACAGGTATTATGGGGCTTTGGACACAGATTAACAAGCAGCTTTTCGGAGGAAGCTTATTAAATGCAGCTTCGGCTAAAACATTAATGGTGCATTCTGCTAAAGAAGCAGGCAATATAGGACCTGATCCTCAATTCGGATGGGGCTTTATTGATGCTAAAAAAGGAGCTGAACTTTTGGTAGGAAAATCCAACAACAGTATTATTTTTAATGATGAAACCTTAACCAGCGGAGTTGCTAATGTAAAAACGGTAAAAGCATCAGGTTCAGAACCGTTAAAAGTAACCATTTCCTGGATTGATCCTGAGTTCACCAACTTCACGAATCAATGGAGCAATATTTACAATAACAGAAGCTCCAAACTGATTAATGATTTGGATCTGAAAATTACAGATACCACTACAAATACGGTTTACTATCCATGGAAACTGGATGCCAATAATCCAATGACCCCAGCTACCAAAGGAGACAATACAGTAGACAACGTAGAACAGGTGGTGGTAGATGCCCCGGTTGCAGGAAGAACTTATAAAATAGAGATCACCAACAAAGGCATCCTGAAAAATAACACAGGCGGAAATGCTCCTCAAAACTACTCTGTTATCGTAACAGGATATACTGAATTATTAGGAACTAAAGATATTTCCAACCCTCTTAATAATCTTGCTATTTCTCCTACCATTACAAAAGATTTTACAAACGTTCTGAAAGCACCTAAAAAGTCTACGTTCAATGTATATGACCTTACCGGTAAAAAATTACAAAGCGGTATCATCAATAATGACAAAGAACAGATCGATTTATCTGCTTGCACAAAAGGAATTTACATTATTGAAATAAAAACAGACAAAGATGTTATTTCTAAAAAAGTGATCAAGGAATAACCTATATCTACAAAGATTTTACACAAAATACTAACAGTTGTTAGTATTTTGTTTTTTTGTGTATATTTGCTTCCTATGGAAAATGCACTTCACGAAAAAGTTTCTCAGGATATATTACTCAAAGCGTATAATCATATGATGCTGGCCAAAGCCATGGCCGACATTTACGAAGAAAACAGAAATGTCTGTAAATATGTTCATAGCACATCAAGAGGCCATGAAGCCATCCAGCTTGCAACAGCTTACCAGCTGAAAAAAGAAGACTGGGTTTCTCCTTATTACAGAGACGAAAGTATTCTTCTGGGAATAGGTTTTGAACCTTATCAATTGATGCTTCAGTTACTGGCTAAAGCTGATGATCCTTTTTCAGGAGGAAGATCTTATTATTCCCATCCTTCAAGCAGGGATGAAAACAAACCTAAAATTGTTCACCAAAGTTCCGCAACCGGAATGCAGACTATCCCTACTACAGGGGTAGCACAGGGAATTAAATATATTCAGGATTTCAATCTTCAGGAATTTGAGAACAATCCAGTTGTGGTATGCAGCCTTGGAGATAATTCTGTTACAGAAGGTGAAGTGAGTGAAGCTTTACAGTTTGCCGCATTACACCAGCTTCCTATTATTTTCCTGGTTCAGGACAATGAATGGGGAATTTCCGTAACAAAGGATGAAGCAAGAACCTGCGACGCTTATGATTTCGTAGCCGGATTCACGGGATTAAGCAGAATGAGAGTAGACGGAACGGATTTCGTGGAAAGTTTCGAAGCCATGAAAAAAGCTGTAGATTTTGTAAGAACAGAAAGAAAACCTATAGTTGTTTGCGCAAAAACAGTACTGATTGGCCACCATACTTCCGGAGTAAGAAGAGAATTCTATAGAGACGAAGAAGATTTAACAAAACACAGAGCTAAAGATCCGGGAGAAATCCTTAGAAAGCATCTACTGGAAACAGGAATTGATGAGGATCTTTTAAAACAAATTACCAAAAAGGCCCGTCTTGAAGCAGAAGAAGCTTTCGAAAAAGCTAAAAATGCAGAAGATCCGAAGCCTGAAACCGTAATGCAGCACGTTTTTGCTCCCACTCCTATTACTGAGGAAACAGGAACACGTGAACCTGCCAACGGAGAAAAAATTGTAATGGTAGATGCTGCCATCCATGCGATACAGGAATTAATGTGGAAACACCCTGAAGCGTTACTTTACGGACAGGATGTAGGAGAAAGAATTGGTGGAGTTTTCCGTGAAACAGTGACTTTAGGAAAAAAATTCGGAAGTAAAAGAGTATTCAATACTGCAATTCAGGAGGCTTATATCATTGGATCTACTGCCGGAATGAGTGCTGTTGGGCTGAAACCAATCGTTGAGGTTCAGTTTGCAGATTATATCTACCCGGGAATCAACCAGCTAATTACAGAGATTTCAAAATCAAACTATTTAAGTGGTGGAAAATTCCCTGTAAGCAACATTATCCGCGTTCCTATCGGAGCTTACGGTGGTGGTGGTCCTTACCACAGTGGAAGTGTTGAAAGTATCCTGGCCAACATCAAAGGAATCAAAATAGCATATCCAAGCAACGCTGCCGATTTTAAAGGATTGTTAAAAGCTGCTTATTATGATCCGAACCCGGTAGTAATGCTGGAGCACAAAGGATTATACTGGAGTAAAGTTCCCGGAACTGAAGATGCTAAAACCATAGAACCAGCCGAAGACTATGTTCTTCCGTTTGGAAAAGGAAAAGTAATTATAGAAGCTGATAAGGAAGAAACTGAAAAAGGCAGAACTTTATTAGTGGTTACTTACGGTATGGGAGTGTATTGGGCTAAAGAAGCCGCTAAGAATTTCAACGGAAGAGTTGAGGTAATTGACTTAAGAACATTGATTCCTCTGGATGAAGAACTTGTTTTCGAAAGGGTAAAAGCACACGGAAAATGTATCGTTCTAACAGAAGAACAGCTTAACAACTCTTTTGCAGAGGCTTTTGCACACCGTATTTCCAAAAACTGCTTCAAATATCTTGACGCACCTGTAGAAACAATGGGATCTTTGGATGTACCTGCTGTTCCTATCAATCTGGTGTTGGAAAAAGAAATGCTTCCCAATGCTGAAAAGCTCAGCAGTAAGATTGAAGAAATGCTGAAATATTAAATATATGAAACCTCTGATTTTTCAGAGGTTTTTTTTATTATTTTTAATAAACGGAACAGATACCTTATTTTGGTATCTATTTTGTTTGTTTGCACACCAAAAATTCTACGCAGCTCTATGATCACAACCAAATACGTCAATTATAAACAGGTTCTCAATCTTGCCGGTGTACATCTTGTCTTCATTTCTATCTGGTGCACATTGATTGCCGTTCTCTTTTATTTCTTTAACTGGCACTGGATGACGATTCCATGGGTTCCTGTTGCACTGATAGGTACAGCAGAAGCGTTTCTTGTGGGTTTTAAAAACAACCAGGCCTATGACAGACTTTGGGAAGCCAGAAAAATATGGGGCGGAATTGTAAATTCCAGCCGTTCGTTTGCCTCTATGGTATATGCTTTCGATACCAAAAATGAAGAAATTGGCGTTTTTGATCTAGAAGACCGTAAAAGAAGGATCGTTTACCGTCATATTGCATGGTTATATACTTTCCGTGAGCAGCTTTTAGTCCCTACGGAATGGGAGCATATCAGTACGGAAAATAATAAATTCGGGAATATCAACCTGAGAAGAAACAGATTGATCAAGGCAGGATTTCCGGATTATGGAAGAGCCCCTATTTTCCTGCACAAATATCTTTCAGAGGAAGAATATGAACGTAAAAACGATTACAAAAACTTTGCTACCTATTTAATTGCTCAGCAGGCAAAAGATATTAACGAACTAAAAAACATGAATGCCATCACAGATTTCAATCAGACTCAACTGCAGAATGCTCTGAATGAATTCTACAATTTCCAGGGACAGGCAGAAAGAATCAAAAAGTTCCCTTCTCCAAGACAGTTTGCAAGTACGGCTTTTGTTTTTAACATCCTGTTCATTATGCTGCTCCCATTGGGATTAGTTAACGAATTTGCAAAATTAGGAGACTGGGGAATCTGGACGTCTATTCCTTTCTGTATTATTATCGGATGGATTTATATCATTATGGAACTCGTAGGAGATTATTCCGAAAACCCTTTTGCCGGATTAATGTTTGACGTTCCAATGCTTTCTATCTGCAGAACGATTGAAATAGATCTTCTTCAAATGAGCGGAGAAACAGATCTTCCGGATCCTATTTCTTCTAAAAATGGGGTGTTAGTGTAATTTCTAGTGGACCATTTTAAGTAAAAAATGAATTTAAGAATCATTAAAAAAATTTAAAATATCCGATAAAATATATTTTAAAAGTTCATTGTTTTTCATAATTTAGGGGCATTGAAAGCGTTCGCTATGTTTATCCATCCGGATGGGTCAGCGTATACTTTTCATCAGCTAATCATTTATCCTTTCTTTTTTTAAACAATGAAATCCAAGCAATTACTGCAGGGTTTGACGATTCTAAGTCTTATCCTATTCTGCCCTAAAATGAAGTCACAGACAGCCTTCAACAAAGAATTACCGAAAGAATTTACAGAGAAATTCACCAAAGAAATTAATGACAGTATTCCTTCTCTGGGATCTTTCATTGTATCCCAGAACAATAAGATCATTTATGAGCAGTATTTTCACGGAGCCAATAAAGAAAACATTTTCAGTATAAAGTCTGTTACCAAAAGTATCGTTTCTGTACTGGCCGGTATTGCACAGGATAAAAATATGCTTCCTAACCTTAACACTCCGGTTTTAAAAATCCTTCCGGAATACAATATCTCAAGAAGCAGTTTCAAAAACATCTCCAATATTGAAGGAAAGGCAGCTCATGATTCTATCAGAAATACATTAACATTAAAAAACCTGCTGACCATGCAGGGTGGTTTTGACTGGGTTGAAAATTCAAAAATTTCAACGGCAATGTCTTTTTCCGGTGATCCTGTAAAATTTGTGCTGGATCTGCCTTTCGAAGAATATCCGGGAACAGTATTCAATTATAACAGTGGTGAAGCCCATCTTTTTGGCGCGGCTTTAGCAAAGATTGTAAAGACCAATCTGAAGCAATTTGCAACAGAAAACCTTTTTAGACCTTTAAAAATGAATACTCCCAGATGGGACACGGATCCTATGAACAGGAACATCGGCGGTTCGGAAATGTTTATGAAACCTGAAGATCTGCTGAAATTCGGTATCATGATTTTGAATAACGGAAAATTTAGCGGCAAGCAAATTGTTTCTTCAAAATGGATTCAGGAATCTACCGCTGAACATGCAAAGCTGGATTCCTGGGATGTAATGCCGGATGCCAACGGGTATGGATACTATTGGTGGCGAAGAAAAACTAACGGACATCAGGCTTTCGTAGCCACAGGTTATGGCGGCCAGCTTATCTGTGTCATTCCCGATTTAAAAATGGTTATTGTAACCACCTGCTTCCTGAATGACAAAAACAAAGGCAGAACAGAGATTAAAAGACTTCACTATTTCATCGATAAAATGACTAAAGAAAATCTGTAATCAATCACGAAATTTTTCAAAATTTATAATACGATGGCCGTTGTGTTTTTCACTTCGGAAATCATAAATGAGCTGTGCGTACTTGCGATGTGTTGAAGCGTCGTCAGTTTCGTCAGCATAAAACTGCGGTAGTCCTCAATATCTTTCACGCCAATTTTAAGAATATAATCGTAATCACCGCTTACATGGAAGCACTCTGTAACTTCCTGAAGATCCATCACTTCTTTTTCAAATTGCAGTACAAATTCCTTCTTGTGCTGAATTAATTTTACATGACACAGAACAATAAAATTTTTCTTAACTTTACTTCTGTCCAGCAAGGCTACATATTTTGAAATAACGCCTGCATTTTCAAGCTTTTTTACACGCTCATAAACAGCTGTAACAGATAAACCAAGTTTACCGGACAGTTCTTTGGTGGTTTGTTTACAGTCTTCCTGCAGAAAAAACAGGAGTTTCTTATCAGTTTCGTCAAGTTCCATTAGATATTTTTTTGGTAAAAGTTTAATATTTCCGAAGATACTAATTATTTTTTCTATATAAACAAAAATTTACAGTTTTATAATCTATAAATTCAATTTTCTGTTGTAATAATTAGCAAATTAATGCAAATTGGGACAATAAAATAAAAACAATATTTATGGAAAACTTTAACGCAGCCAACGAGATTCAGGATCTACAGTATTTTGGTGAATTCGGAGGAGTGAATCCTTCTATCTCAGACAGCTCTACCTATACATTTCTTTCTGCAAAGACCATGTTTGATACTTTCGAAGGAAATGCAGAAGGATGCTACCTGTATTCCAGACATTCATCCCCAATGAATCTTTATCTGGCTCAGGCTCTTGCCAAGCTGGAAAATACAGAATCTGCCAACGTTACAGCATCCGGAATGGGCGCCATTACTTCCGTTTTGATGCAGGTGTGCAAAAGTGGTGACCATATTATTTCAAGCAGAACCATCTACGGAGGAACTTATGCTTTTCTTAAAAACTTCATGCCTCAGTTTAATGTTGCAACTACCTTTGTTGATATCAATAATTTTGATTCTATAGAAAAAGCCATCACTCCCAATACGAAAGTTATTTATTGTGAAAGTGTAAGCAATCCGCTTCTTGAAGTTGCTGACCTTAGAAAACTTTCCGAAATCTGTAAAAAACACAATCTGAAACTGATTGTAGACAATACCTTCTCCCCTCTTTCTATATCTCCGACTTTATTTGGAGCTGATGTTGTGATTCATAGTTTAACGAAATTCATCAACGGAAGCAGTGATACGGTAGGCGGTGTGTATTGTGCAAGTCAGGCATTTATTGATGACACCAAAAATGTCAATTCCGGAGCGTGTATGCTTCTTGGCCCAACGATGGACAGCTTAAGATCATCAAGTATCTTAAAGAATCTGAGAACATTACATATCAGAATCAAACAACACAGCCATAATGCGATGTATCTGGCTGAAAGATTCGAAAAAGATGGATTAAAAGTATCCTATCCTGGCTTACCATCTCACAAAAACCATGAATTAATGAAAAGTATGATTCATGAAGAATACGGATACGGAGGATTACTGACTCTGGATGCCGGAACAACAGAAAAAGCAAACGAACTGATGGAACTGATGCAGACAGAAAATCTGGGGTATCTTGCCGTGAGCTTAGGGTTCTATAAAACCTTATTCTCATGCTCAGGAAAATCTACCTCATCTGAAATCCCGGAAGAAGAAAGAGCTTCCATAGGTATTTCAGACGGGCTGATCAGATTCTCCATTGGTCTTGACCACGATATAAAAAGAACTTATCATAAAATGAAAGAGTGTATGCTGAAAGTAGGAGTTCTAAACCACCATGAAAACATTTCTATCATCTAAATTTATTGTAAAAGGCTGTTTCGTTTGAAACAGCCTTTTTTTATTGTCTGAAAACAAGGGAAAGCCACCAAAAAAGTAAATCTTCACTCATTCTGAATCTACTCATTTTTAGAGTTTTATCATGTCTAAAATATTAACAGCTATTGAAATTTCAATAGCTGTTATATTAAATGAGATCATATTTTTTTAAATACAATTACAAAACAGCTATAGTACTTAATTTATTATACCACTCACTCTATTTACATCTACCATAAAAAAGTACTTTTAAATTTTCATTATCAATATAAAGGCATTTAAAATGAGGATCAAAATGATTAAGAGACGGTTCTAAATTATCGATAATATTAATTTTGTCATTAAACTGATTTTCATAAAACTGTTCTACACTTATTGAATCATTTCCACTAAATAAATATATTGTATCCTTTTTCATGATTTCAACCCCCTTTATATTTAATATTTTAAGGTTTGGTTTATAATCCCCTATTTCTACAAAAGTTGTATCATTTTTCTTACTAAAATAAATACTTAAGTTATTGCTTTTCGATGCTTGCAACCTATTCAATTCCTGTTTATAGGAATATATTTCTCTTTTTAGATTTTCTTTGATTAAAATTCTGGGATAAGAGTATTCCTTAATTTTTTCTCTTTTATTTTCTTGGCAAGAGAATAAGATAAGAAAAAGTAACAATGCCTTACTTCCTTCTAAAAGATGTCGTATCATAATATATAAAATGTGGTCGGTTATCTGGGTTACCTATATATATCCATGGATTAGCTTTTATTTGCCCTCCATATTTATTTAATAAATTTTCGTAGCTACTCCTGTCACCAGTCGTTTGGTTAAAATCTACAGCCCCTCCTTTTTGGAATCCAGAAGGATATGCCATTTCATCGTACCTTGCTTTTAATAAATGTTTATTTTCTGGGTGGTCATAGATTAAAAAAGGATGAGAATGTCCGGATCCTAATAAATTATAACCAGATTGTAAATATTTAAATACAGCGCTCATTCCAACACTACCATCTTGATGATTACTATTAATTATTGTTACAGAACTATCCGAAAACCATCCATTTTTAGTTAAATGATTAAATCCCCATTCCTTTTCTGTGTTTGCTGCCAGGAAATAGAAATAGTTTTTTATTTGTTTTACAGAAACTGAAGAGTTTTCAAATGTTATTGTTGTTGCTACGGGTTTATATTCTTTTAAATAGCTATCATATTCTGTGTCTTGACGCAAATTCTTTATAAACTCTTTATTCAGTTTTATAAACTCAGTGCTATTCCAATTGAACAATCTATCAAACCCATCTTTAGTTCCATTTATAAGTTCAAGTTTACCATTTCTATTAAGCCTATAATCGTCCATTAAACTTTCAAAACTAGATCCTGTAAAGAAATTCCCCCTGAAGTTTCAGAACTAGTAGACATTGTTGCCACATATGCACTATAGGCTAATCCTGCATCTGCTCCTGAATAAGAAATGTCATTACCATCCGGATCAATAAACATGATAGGATTGTTTACAGCATAATTATAAGGGCTGTGTCTTCTGTATTTCTCAGACATAGCATCCATTACACCCCATCTTCCCAGATCAGGCATATACATTCTCGCTCCGTAATCATACATACCATTCTCCTGGAGTTCCTTGCCGTTATATTTGTAATTATAAGCTGGATTTCCTAACAAAGTATTATACCCTTCGTGTTTCAATCCAAAAGGATAATAATTACTCTCTTCAATGATCTCTGAGCCTGCTGTCCCATTCTTAGCATAACTTAACCTGACATTGCCAAGGTGGTCAGTATAATTGTACACATACTTTCCGGTCTCAACATTAAAATATCCCTCTGCCGTCGGAAAGAATTTTAGAATAGAATTCTCATACTGAAAACCATCCAGATAATCTGTAATTTTTGTATCAAAGACTTTTTTCAGTTTTACTCCATCTGCTCTGTAAACATAATCTGTTACTTTGGAGTTTTGGGTAATCTTCTTTGGTAAATTTAAATAATTATATTGGATGGAAGAAATTCCTTTATCCATCTGGCTGGTCATGTTCCCATTATCATCATAATTGATGGTATTAGGTGTTGCAACATACGGATAACCCGATGAATTTTGAGTGGCGTCTTCAACCTTGCTTAGCCTGTTTCCGGAATAGGTATAGTATAATCTGTCTATTTGTATAGGACCGTTACCATCAGAATTTCCATACCTGTCCAGACGGGTGATATTTCCGTTGATATCATAATCAACCCACTCATTATAAGCACTGGTCTGTACTACCGAAGCATCAGGCTTCAGATATATGGCATGCACTAATCTGTTCAGGGGGTCATATGAATAATTATACCTTCTTAGCTGCCCATCTGTAGCTGCTTTCCAATCTACCTCAGCAATATTTCCGTTGAATCTCCCGGGATAGTTTCCAATCACAGGATTTGTATATTTTATTTCATATCCAAACAGTTTTCCGTTTAGATTGGCAGGATCGTTGATCTTAGTGAGCCACCCTCTGATATTATACGTGTAGTCAATACTTTCAAGAGTAGTTCTAGGGTTGGGGCCGCCCACTTTTTTATTTTTCAACTCAGAAAGTTCGTTATACTCGTTCTTGGCTAAAACCTCTGTTGGACTGTTATCAATCCGATGGTTATGAATCAATACTCTATTCTGATGATCATAACCAAAATTTTCATTGATAACTCTTTCTACGTCGGAAGCTAGCCTTTTATGTTTTGTTATGATTTGTAGTGGTAATCCTGCAAAATCCAGTTTAGACTCTACTCTCGTATATCCTCCCAGATGGTTGACAGAATGGGTCCCAATTACTCTTCCTTTCCTGTCGTAATAGGTATAGTTTTTTGTCCAGTTATCATCCTCAATATTTTTTACAAGGGTTAGTACAGGAAGTCCTTTTGTACTTCTGCCGTCAGCATTCGGATTTTCAGTCAATACAGGTTCTCCTAAAATGCTTGAAGGAAAAGGTGGATTAAAGCCATATTGCTGAGGATAAGAATCGTAATACGTAACTGAGAGAAGAGTATCCAGTCCCCAATGCATATTGGTGTAGTAATAAGGCATTCCGTTTGCAGTCAGCGGGGTATTATCCCGGCCTTCAAGGATAGCTCCTCCAATGATCTGGTTTTGCATCCCTATTCTTGTATTATTGAACTTTACAATGCCTGTATAAATAGGTCTTCCAAAGATATCATATTTATAGATAGTCCAGCTGAATGAAGCTCTCTGATTAGCATCCTGAGACAGAATCATCTTATCAACACCGTCGTACACCATATATTCCCATGCTTTTCCGGGAAGCTTCTTTTCTACAAGTCTGTTTCGGCTATCATATTTGTACTGATAACAAAGATTATCGAGAACAGTACCTGAAACAGATGCCGAAGCAGCAGCCAGTGGCGGAATTACAAAAACTAATTGTTTATAATCATCATATACATAATAAGTGTCGGCATTTTGGGAAGAGTTCACTACTTTTCTTATCAAAACGGTTTGCCCTGAACCATCTTTAAATTCGATGGTTGTAATTCCGTCTTCATCGGTAACAGTATTTTTCACCAGCTGCCCTGCCTGATACTCCGAAGGAGCCGGAAGCTCCTGAGAATACAATTTTTCTGTAGCATTCCAGCTTGTAATAGGAGCATACTTTTTGACATGATCAGCTGTGTTGTTAGCATCATATCCAAAAGTTACAGGCTTGTCTGTCCATGCATTTCCAACCTGTTTCTGTTGTAAAACCCTTTGCAAAGGAGAGTTTTCCAGAATTTTTTCGGTGTATATTTTTTCTCCCCCATATGTAGCAGAAGCATTCCCGAGAGGAGAACTATAAAATTCTCCATTCTGAGTTCCGGATTGAGGAACAGGAAGATATTCTTTAGTCTGTCTTCCCAGTGCATCATATTCCACATGAACTACAACATCTTTTTCTGTGGGAGAAGATTTTACGCTGACACTCTGTTTTGGTCTTCCCAGATAATCAAAATATTGTACGGTTTCTGCCTTTTTTATGCAGTCTGCATCAAGGCAGTTCGTTGTCTGTATATAATTCTCTGTACTAGTTTGTGCATAAGATAATCCTGCTACAAACAATGCTATATTAAATAAAAATATTTTTTTCATAATTGATAAATAATTAAAATATAAGCATAGGCGAAATGTAAAATAATTAGCATACCCTATTGCTTATTACTCATGAATTAATGTTTGTAGTTGTATTTGTATTTCTTCAAGACTTTTCCATTATCGTCAACCACCTGATCCAGTCTGTTGGCACTATCATATTTATAATACTCCCGGATTCCGGAAGGCGGAGTCATACTCTTCATTCCAATCAGAGGATCATACACATAAGTTGTGATCTGATAATTTCCGATACTTATATTATTTCTGAAAAGATCCAAAGCATTTTGAAAAGCCTGTTCTGATCCCGCATCAATATCGGCATCAGATTTAGAAACAATATCTGACAGATAAGGTGATATCTGATCATAAGTTGCCCCCTCTATTTTAGCGATAGGCTGGGTTTTGCCATATCCCCAAACTACAGTAACGGGGATACCATCTTTGGTGGTGTATTGCTCTAAATTTCCCTTGCTGTCATATCTGTTGAAGATAACCTCATCAGAAATATTATTTTGTGTATCATACGATACAGTGGAGCTGGGAAATGTATTGGCAGGGTTGTCATATTTTGTTTCAGCTCTTGAAATTAATTTCCCTGTATCAGAGATATTTTTCTTAACAATCGTTTTAGTTTCCAAAGGAATACCTATGATATTGGCATTAACCAGCTTCATATTTCCTTTATCAAAAGCATATTGATAGGTTGTTTCCTGAATAGTTCCGTCAAAAGAAGTTACTTTTTCCAGATTTGTTTTATAGTTGATAGCACTTTTTGTTGTTTCAGCAGCAGTTTCAGTAGTAGCTGAATTATGATAAGTTTTCGAGATTACTTTATGATTTTTTATCCAAGCTGTTTTCAGAAAGAAGTTTGCCCCTAAATATATAGGCGCTACCAGGTATCTGGGACCGAAAAAATCCTCAAGAGTATATTCAAAATTATCTTCTGTCTGTTTTTGATTGGCAGCATTGTATACTTCTTTTTTGTCCAAAAGTCCCTCCCTCATAATGTTATAGTTAGGCCATAATAGTCTGTTCGGCACCTCGGTAGGCTGGGTTGGGTAAGTATCTACCGTTTTAAAATAATATTTGGTATATCCTATATTATTTCCATTGGAAACTTTTACATTTTTATAAATTGTCACAGGATTGGCTGGTACTACACCACTTTCTGACTTTCCTAATATACTGCCTCCGTCTACAAAATAACCGCTTGAAACAGTAGGATCATCAAATTTATTATACTCATATTCTTCTATTGATGACGGAACCGAATAATTATTTACACTGGCAAAATCCAAATCAAAAGATTTGATATTTTTAATTCTCAAAAAGGAATCTGTGGGAACCTTGATGTTACTCTCAGAAGGAGTACCATCATAATAAAATGCCCTAAAATTTATAGAACCACTAAAAGTGGCATTGGGGACAGCGGAAGATAATGTAACATAATATTCCCCAGTGGTAAATGTTCTCTGCTGTATTGTTGGATAGTTTGGATCTGCATCAACCGCAGGTCCTAATGTATAAGGAGTTGGTTTATAAACATCACCAATTTTTTTATAAAAGGTTAATAACCAAGGATAACCTGAAATCTGACCAGCATAGATTTCTATATTTAACTCTTTATCCTGAGGAATGGTAAAGAAATACTCGTAGTGCATTATCAAACTAACGCAATTTTAATATTGTTCATTTTTCTATTAAAGACAAAAACATTTACAAATTGAATAAAAGTTAGTGCTGTTATTTTGCTCAATATCCTTGTCTTAAAGCCATTAAATGATTTTGCATAGTTGCTTCTAATTTTAAATTGATCACAAAGTTGAGAAAACAGGGTCTCAATTCTCTTTCTCGATTTTCTGAAAATATATTTCTGTTTTTGGTAATTTTTTTGATTGATTCTCATTGGTGTATCCAGTTTTATATTTGCATAATTGAACAAGTCAGATTGTACCTGAGCGGACAAATAACCTCGATCTCCGATCAATGTACAGTCATTAATTTGATGTTTTATATCCTGCAAAAAATGAATATCATGAATGCTTGCCGTAGAAATGTCAAAACTTTGAAAAACCCCGGAAACAGAACATATTGCATGCAGTTTGTAACCGTAATAATAACTGGACTGGGAAGCGCAATAACCTCTACTTGGAAATGAAAATTCACTTTCTTTACAAATTTTGGAGCGTTTTGCTCTTGCATTTCTACAAATTTCCAAAGGCATAGAGTCAATAATAAAAACGTTTTCAATCTCATTAAACCGAACAACTATAAGCTTTCGAATCCTTTCCAAATGCAGGAATAATTTCCTCTTTCTACGGTTGTAAACACTTCTTTCGATCATTCCGTTTAATTTTGAATTTGACAGATGTCTAAATAGCTGGTATTCTGAATCTATCGATAAATATTCTGCAGAAATATTAAGAGCAACAATCTCTAAATCAGACAGTTTTGGCTTAATTGGTTTGAAATAAAAGTTCTCATCTGAGATTAACTTCTTTAATTCATTTAAAATAAAATTGTAAATTGCATCTAGGTTATTCATTATGTATCAGATTGATAGTCAATACAATATACGAATTTTTCGTATTATGAATAACCTTTTTTATAATGCACTACGGGTAGAAATATTTTTTGGTATTGGCATTAAACTGATTAAAAGATACATTTGCAATGTCAACTTGCGGAGGCATAACTGTTCCAATTGAATCCTTAAAAGCATAGGGCACTGATTCAAAATTATATTCTGTAGCCCCTCCTGTAGGCAGTTTTACTCTTACTCTATTAAAATGCACTTCCCCACTGCCGGAAGGTAAGCTGTACCCCTGATAATCAAAACTTGTTTTTTCAATATCATTTTCAGAATTATCTACTTGGGTAAAAGAATTTAAAGTACGATCAGAATTATATGAATAATTAAATTTATATTTTTTAACAAATGTATTCTTGGCATTTTTTAGAATAATATTATCTAAGCTGAAGATGTCATTATTTTTATTGACTGAGTTGTTTTTGGTATAATTAATTTCTACAACTCCATGGTCTTTTACTTCTATACGGGTCAATTTATTGATTTGCGATTCTGTAGTCTGAGTTCCGGACAAATTTTTTATATCTTTCAGATAAGTATATTTTACCAGCTCTTGATCATTTTCATCCGAAATGGATGTTAAATAAAATGCGCTTCTATACGTTTTATCAAAATAAAACCCTCCAAGATTCGGGTGGTCCCAACTCCAAACATTCATCATTGAAATATTATAGTCCTGAAACTTATATTTAATTCCTTCATCGCTTGTTATGGTAAAAGAATCCAAAATTAATGTAGCAGTGTTGTTTGTTCTAGTATATTCTATCTTAGAAGTATAAGGGCTTAAGGCTACTATCCCAAAAGTATTAGTGGTAACATTCCTTACAATTCTAAATTTCCCGGATTCTCCTGGAATGTTAAAATTATAAATATCATCAAATTCATTTTTTATATAATGATGGAAGTTTGCATCATCAAAAACCTCATCAAAATCATAAAGAATTTCTCTGGAAATAGCTCCAGGCCCCAAAATTGACCATCCTTTTCCTACTTCACTTGTCCAACTGTCTTTGGAAATATTTCCTGTATGATAGCTTAGTCCCAGATTGATGTTAACAAATTTACTGTTTGTAGGCAAGCTAATTAAAGGATATGATATATTAGGAACTCCTGTCTGCAAAGAGACCGGAATATTTTTGTAAGTCGTTAATGACGACACAGAGGGCACTGGCTGGGTAACCCCCACATTGTGGCTCTGTACCTGACTGTTATACAAATGATAAGTTAGCATACATATCACGAGTAAAAATATTTTCTTCATAAGTGTATTTATTTTTTAATCAATTTGGCATTCGCCGTTTTATTAGTATCAGTTTTTATCGTCAACAGATAAGCTCCCTGAATGAGTGCCTGAGTATTAATC
Source organism: Chryseobacterium sp. 7 (assembly GCF_003663845.1). Taxonomy (NCBI): domain Bacteria; kingdom Pseudomonadati; phylum Bacteroidota; class Flavobacteriia; order Flavobacteriales; family Weeksellaceae; genus Chryseobacterium; species Chryseobacterium sp. 7. The sequence continues at coordinate 1,340,931 of NZ_RCCA01000001.1, read as the reverse complement.
TTGGTTACTTTATTTTTGGTTTTTATACTTTGAAGCTGTCTTCCAGACATATCATACAGTAGAATATCAGCATCTTTAAAGTCAAAACCGATTTCTATGTAAGCATAATCTGAAACAGGATTTGGATAGATTTTGATGTCATATTTTTCGATTAACTGATCAACCTGTTTGTCGCCCAGTTTTACAATCTTCCAGTTTTCTTTTCCAAGCTCTTCTGCGCTGGTTCCGGCTAAAACAATTGATCCGTCTCTGTTCAGTTTTACATCAGAAAGTCTTTCTTCTTTTTGTCTGGATTCTCCTTTCACGTGCTTTCTCCATTGCTCATTTCCGTTTTGATCTAAATATAACATCCAGAAAGTTTCATCATCAGCTTGGATTCTTCCTTCAGCCTGGGTATAACCTCCCAGTAGAATGCCTTTAGAAGATTTGTCATCTGCAGAATGAAGTACACTCATTCCCATTAAAACATCGCGGTTTTTGAAGTTGTAGGACTTCTGCCACTGTTCATCGCCTCTTTCGTTTAAAGCAATCAGCCAAAGATCTGTTCCTTCTTCTATTCCTACGGTTTTATTTCCTGACCTTTCTGATCTTGATTCTCCGCCAACGATGAATCCGTTTGAAGTTAAAGCCAATGTTCTGATATGATCGTCACCTTTTCCTCCAAAGTTCTTTTCCCATTCAACTTTTCCGGTTTTGTCTAGCTTGACGATCCAGTAGTCGCCTTCACCATAATTGCTGCTGGCTTTTGGCATCTGGCTAATGGCTGTTGAAGGAGCAGATCGTTGGTTGTTCGTCTGAGTGCTGGCAGATCCCGAAACACGAACCTCAGAACTTCTGGAGTAAATTCCCAGTAATGCTCCGCCATCACGAGTTGGAATCATTTTTTCTATTTCGTCTAAGCCTTTTCCACCTAAAATTAATTGTGAAAGTTCTTTTCCGTCTTTATCTAGTTTTGTGATCAAAACATCTTTGGAACCGTAACCTTTTGAAGAATTTTGAACATTTCCGGCAACAAAGAATCCTAAGTCTGTAGTTTGAATTACAGCTCTTGCTTCTTCATCTGAAGAACTTCCCAATGTTTTCTGCCATAATTCATCTCCAAATTCATTGATTCTTATGAGCCAGATATCAGATCCTCCTTTGGAATCCTCTTTTTTATCCAGCCCTTTTCCGGAATAAGAGGTTCCGGCTAATAAAAATCCGCCATCCTGTGTGGTGACTGTTGCTGATAGATAATCATGATTATGTCCTGAGAAATATTTTTCCCAGACTTCTTCTCCCTGTTGATTGAGTTTAACCAAATGGAAATCGTAACCGTTGTTTTGTTTGTTGCCTTGTTGTAATTTGTCGCTCTGAATTGAGCTGCCTGTGACCAAATATTGCTGGTCAATAGTTGTGGTAACCTGGCTTAGAAAATCCTGGGTAGAGGATTTGATGTCTTTTTGCCACACTACTTCCTGAGCAGACATGCTCAAGACTGTGCATACAGTAAATGCACCGAGATAAAGTTTTCTCATTTCAATATTGTTTTCTGAGTTACGAATTTGTTTATTAAAAACTTTGCAAATTTAACACTTTTTAAGATTCAAAAATTAGCTTGTTATGATTCGCTGTAAATCATACTATTAATAATTAAATCTTATTTATAATATTTAAGATTCTATTTCATTCTGATACAAAAATATCTATCCACTACGACAGAACATGTCGTATAAAATTATTGAATGTAATTACGAAATTATATCATATAAAAAGAAAATATGACTATTGGCTTTTCTCAGACAAAATACAATCTATATCACCTTTAATCATTTCGTAACCAGCTATTATCATGCTTTGTTTTTATCAAAAGTTCTAAAACGGATAAAAGCCTTCCCAGAGAAATAACAAAAGCTCCGGAATATTGTTAATGAGCTTTTATTTCTGCTACAGAGTTATATAATAGTTCTTTGTGGTTAAGAAATATCCGGTATCCCGATATATGTTTTTTGACACCTACGATTAGATTATACAAACGTAACTTTGGTATAGCAGACCTCAACGAAAAGTAAAAAGACCACAAAAGATCATTCTGAAACCAGAAATTACAATCTTATATCCCTATGTCAACTAGCAACCACGACCTACTGTTCTATAATTAATTGATAATTAGCAAATAAATTCATAGTAATATGTAAAATAACCAATCTTATGAGTAATTATGAGTTTTGGCTAAAGCTATCGGAAGATTTTATTGATTTGATAAATGAACTAAAGTCCATTCCTATTGAATTTTCTTTTATGGAAAAGCACCTTCTATTTCTTATAATAATGATGGGGAAAAGCTTCCTCCGGCTTCATTCTGAAAACATTCAGTAAAATCCAGGATTTCAGGAAACCATAACCGTAAGAAAACATCTGAATATAAGTGGAAATAACTGCCATCCCTGCAATACTTATATTTTTTGTTACCAATAAAGCATGGAAAAACACCAAAAAGGTATACAAACCATAGAAAGAAAGAATCACCCCTCTTCCCGTAAGAAAATACTCCAGAAAGCCCATCAGGTATCCCAGCATAAATAAGGTAGGAAATGCAAAAGAAATCTTCACATAATTAGGGTGTCTCTGGTTAAGAATTGGTCTTGCACAGCCAAACTGATAGACCTGCTTGGAGAATTTCCCAAAATCAACCCTGCGTTTATGATATACGGCAATGTCATCAAAAAAAGCAGTAGTAAAACCGTTTTCCCAAAGTGTCATGGAAAGGTCCGGATCCTCACCTATTCTCATTTCGGAAAATCCACCAACTTTTTCAAAAACAACCTTTTTCACGCCCATATTAAAACTTCTGGGCTGAAACTTTGAAACTGCTTTCTTGCTGCCTCTGATTCCCCCGGTTGTAAAAACAGAAGTCATGGAATAGGAAATAGCTTTCTGCATCAGATTAAATCCTTTGTGCGCTTTATCTGCTCCTCCAAAAGCATCACAAGGGGTCGTCAGAATATCGTTTTTGATATGTTCAATATAATCTTTCTCAACAATCACATCACTATCCACAAATACCAGCCATTCGTTAGCTGCTCTTGCTGCCCCATAATTTCTTGTCAGCCCCGGCCCTGAATTATCTTTTCTGAAATATTTAATATCCAGAATTTCATCAAAATTTTTAATGGTAGGTCTTAGATCGATCAAGGAACCGTCATCTACAATAATGATCTCAAACTCCTTATCTGTCTGTTGGGTAAGGGAGTTCAGCAACTCAAAAAGTTCGTCTTTTCGGTTGTAAATGGCAACGACAATGGAAATAGTAGGCTTCAAATTGAAAATTTTTCAAAATTACTTATTCGCAGAACAACCTACAAACAGTTTAACAGCTTATTCGGAGAAATTAACGATGTGAAACCATATTCTTCTTAATTAAAGGAAATTACCAATGCTATTCTGAGCCAAGTTATTTGGCATTTTAAACAAAACCAACCCCGAAAATCCATTCTAATTTTGCTATAGAAATTTAAAACAAAAAAAAAATGGAACCTATTACCAGTACATTACAACAACCTATTCAATCTGGATTTAATGCTTATTCAACAGCTCAGGAAGTTATTCAGGGAATTGATCTTACCGGAAAAACAGTGATCATTACCGGTGGTTATGCAGGAATCGGTCTTGAAACCACAAAAGTCCTTACTTCAGCCGGAGCCCATGTTATTATTCCCGCCAGAGATATTGAAAAAGCAGGAAAAAACCTTACAGGAATTGAAAATTTTGAACTTGAAAAAATGGATCTTATGGATCCGGCCTCCATCGATGCTTTTGCAGAAAGGTTTATATCATCAGGCAGAAGTCTGGATTTACTTATCAATAATGCAGGAATCATGTGGGTACCGCTTCGCAGAGACAGCAGAGGTTTTGAATCTCAACTTGCAACAAATTATCTTGGGCAGTTTCATCTTACCACAAAACTATGGCCGGCTCTGAAAAAGGCAAATGGGGCAAGGGTTATCAGTGTCTCTTCCTACGGGCATCAGATGGCGCCTTTTAATTTTGAAGATCCTAATTTTGAAAAAAGAGATTATGACACTCTTTCAGGATACGGTCAATCCAAAACAGCCTGTAATCTGTTTGCCGTAGAACTTGATGAAAGAGGAAAAGAGTTCAAAATCAGAGCATATTCTCTTCATCCAGGATCTGTGTACGGAACTGATTTGGGCAGAGAAGAACCTACTGAACTTTTTAAACAATTAGGAACCCATGATGAAAACGGAAACATCAAGCCTGAAGTGAAAGCACGATTGAAAACCATCCCACAAGGCGCTGCTACAACAGTGTGGTGCGCTGTAAGTCCTCAACTTAATGAGATTGGTGGCGTGTATTGCGAAAACTGTGATGTTGCAGAAATAGACAAAGGGCAAATTGAACACAGGTTTGATGAACCCGCAACCATCCGAGGAGTACAAGCCTACTCTGTTGATAAAAATAATGCTGAACGCTTATGGAAACTGAGTGAAGAAATGCTGGGATTTCAGTTTGATGCTCAATAACCGTTTTTTAAATACATTTGTAATGAAAACTTTTGACAATGGACTTCCAGATACACTACCTGACACCGGATATCAAAATTTCCAGTTATGATGATAAGCTGTTCAAAACAGAAACGGTTTTTGAGTACCACATGCTGGTCTGGTTCATATCAGGAGAAACAAAAATTATTCAGGCAGATAAAACCTATCTGTTCAAGGCAGGAGATATTTTCCTTATTCCGAGAAATCATCTTGCCACAATTATCAATTATCCTAAAGACGGACTTCCTCATAAAGCGGTTGTGATGCATCTTACCACAGAACGGCTTAAAGAATTTTACAGTTCTGTTGATGAGCAAAAGAAAAACGGGCAGAGAGAATCCATCATTCACAGTTTCAGCGGCCACCCGCTTTTGAAGAGCTGTCTTGCTTCTCTCATTCCTTATTTTGAGATAGAAGGTCCGCTTCCTGAAAATATAGCCCATTTAAAGATTACAGAAGCAATAAGTATTTTAAGGGAAATTGATCCGGATATCGATACTTTACTCGCAGATTTTGATGAGCCGGGAAAAGTGGATCTGATCAATTTTATGGAAAAAAATTATATGTTTAATATGCCATTGGAGCGTTTCGGGTATCTTACGGGAAGGAGCTTATCAACATTCAACCGTGATTTCAGAAAGGTTTTTCAAACAACACCACAACGCTGGCTTACCCAAAGACGTCTTGAATTGGCTTATTATCATTTATCAGAAAAAAATAAAAAGCCTTCCGACGTTTTTCTGGAAGTAGGTTTTGAGGATCTTTCCCATTTTTCGCATGCCTTTAAAAAACAGTATGGTTTTGCACCTTCTTTAGCACGATAAAAAAATAGGTTGTACAGTGTGTACAACCTATTTTTTTTTATGATTTTAATTACTCCTGAAGCTATTTTTTCTTTAAAGTATCCAAATCTTTTGAATCTTTCTTTTGAGATATTACATTATGATTTAATGCTTTTCTTTCTGGTTTTGACTGTGATGACCGTGACGATTTTGATCCAGAACCAAACAAATCCAGTAGATCAAAAATTACATCAAATACATCAAAAAAATTCCAGGACATTTCTAATCTCAGAAGTTATTATTTATGATCCTCCAATTTATGAACTTTCTTCGTTCCTTCATATTATTTTGTCCTATTATATAAAAAATCCCGACCTCAAGTAGATATATAATATTGCTGAAATAAAAAAAACAATTACTGAGCAGCTGAAAAGAATCAGTTTAAACAGGGTTTTAAAATAATAAAGCTCCAAAACGTACAAAATAAAAAACACTATAAGTGAAATAACAGTTCCTATTAAAGAAGCTATGACTAAGGTTTGTGTATAATTTTTTGCAGGTAAAGGGTCTTTAAAAACAATAAAAAAAGAAAATGCTGCCAATAACAAGGCTAAGGCACTTACTTTCTCTGTGAAATATTTTGATCTCTTAGATTCTTTCTTTTGAGGTTTCTCATCATAATTCAGGCTCTTTCTGTCAGAACTTGAACATGATGATTCCGAACCACTCTGAAAAAGCCCGACTACACTAAATAGAGTGTCTAACAGATCAAAAAAATCTCCTAACAACTTTTTTTGCTATTTATTATCTTCCAATTTATGTACTTTCTTCGTTCCTTCATACATTTCGTATTGTAAGAATCTCGTTTCCAGCTTTCCGTTGAAAAGTTTGATCTTTCTTGAAGGACGCAGACCGATCTTCTTCACTGCTTCTAAATCTGAAGAAATAAGCCAAGCCAATGTATTGGGGTAATGCGTTTTGAAGGTATCTCCTATTTTTTTATAGAAATCATCATCATTAATGGAAATTCTCTCGTCATAAGGAGGGTTGAATACCATCAACAATGGGAAAAGCTCCTTCTTGGAATCAAAAAAGTTCTGTTTTTTAATCTCGATAACATCTTCCATTTCTGCGGCTTCTACATTCATTCTTGCAGCATTCAGCATTCTTGCATCAATGTCATATCCAACAATTTTCCCATCAAACTGTCTCACTCTGTTAATTCTGAATTCTTTGATTTTTGCAAACAGATCAGCATCATAGTTATTCCAGTTCTGGAACCCGAATCTTTTTCTGAAAATCTGAGCAGGAAGATCCATCGCAATCATTGCAGCTTCAATCAATAATGTTCCTGAACCACACATAGGATCAAGGAAATTTCCTTTTCCGTCCCAGCCTGCCAGCTGAAGCATTCCGCTTGCTAACACTTCATTAATAGGCGCTTCACCTTGCTCTCTTCTATACCCTCTTTTAAACAAAGGATCACCAGAAGAGTCCATGGAAATCATGACCAATTCTCTGTCTATATGAAGATGGAATTTGATATCCGGATTTCTCGTTTCTACATTCGGACGTTTTTTGAATTTTTCTTGGAAATAATCTACAATTGCATCCTTCATTTTTAAAGTCACAAACTGAGAATGCTTGAATGTTTCAGAATTTACAGTAGCATCAATAGAAAAAGACTGGTCAACATCCATAAAATTTTCCCATTCAAATTTGAATAGTCTGTCATAGAACTGATGTTGATTAAAAGCTTTAAATTCATGAATAGGCACCAGAATTTTCAATGCTGTTCTCGCAGAATAATTGATTTTATAAAGAAAACCTAGATCTCCTTCACAATTTACCGCTCTGTTTTTAATTTCAACATTCCTTCCTCCCAATTTTTTGATTTCTTCCGCCAGAATCTGCTCCAATCCGAAGAATGTCTTTATCTGTATTTTAATATTTTCTGTATCCATAAGTTTGAATTAAAAGATTTAAAGCTTTAAAAATTAAAAGATTAGCTATCCAACTTCTTGTCCAATTGAATTTTTCAATCTCTTAATGTTGTAAAATACTTTGCTTTTAACCGCACAAATTTAACTATTTTTGCGTTATGGAATGGTTTGAATCTTGGTTTGATACCCCTTATTATCATTTGCTTTATAGCAACAGAGACTATACTGAAGCTGAAAACTTCATTACAAAGCTCACTGCGGACCTTCAGTTGCCGCCTCAGTCGAAAATCATAGATCTTGCCTGCGGAAAGGGAAGACACTCTGTTTTCCTTAATAAATTAGGATATGATGTTTTGGGGCTTGACCTTTCAAGACAAAGTATTGAATCTGACAAACAATTTGAAAATCAAACTTTGATTTTTGAAGTTCATGATATGAGAAACCCGATTGATGCAGATCCTATGGATGCTGTCTTCAACTTATTTACAAGTTTTGGGTATTTTGATAATGAAAGTGATGATAAAAAAGTGTTTCAGTCTGTATACAATGCCTTGAAGCCCGGAGGATATTTTGTATTAGATTATCTGAATGAAGAATTTGTAAGAAATACTTTAGTTCCTGAAACCACCATAACCCGCGGTGATATTGACTTTAAGATCCTGAAAAAGATCGAGGGCAGACATATTATCAAGGATATCCGCTTTGAAACTGACGGTAAGCCGTTTCATTTCTTTGAAAAGGTAAAGCTTCACACACTGGATGCTATTCACAATTATGCCTCCGAATGTGGTTTTGAAAGAATAAAAATCTGGGGAGATTATCAGCTGAATGAATTTAAAAAAGAAAATTCTCCGCGATGCATCAATTTATTTAAGAAAAATAATGACAACAGTACTTTTACTGATTTTAAGTGTAGTAACAGGAGTATTCCTGGGAAAACACTTTGGTAAAAAAGAAAAGCTGGCCAAAAATCTTCTGATATTAAGTGCCGGTTTTTTGATTACAATCTGTCTCAATGAAGTCTTCCCGCAGGTTTATACCTCTGCCGGAAGCAGCAATCTTGGGATATTTGTAATTGGAGGAGTTCTTCTGCAGATGATTCTGGAAGCTCTTACCAAAGGTTTTGAACACGGGCACTTCCATCATCATAGCGAACATAATATTCTTCCCGCTGCTTTAATGGTAGGATTATTCATCCATGCTTTTATTGAAGGGATTCCTCTTGCCAATGAAACGCACGAGATGTCGCCTTACCTTTGGGGAATTGTATTTCACAATCTTCCGATTTCATTTATTCTGGGAGCATTTTTATTTAACAGAAAAGGAGAATCCAAAAGTTCTTCATCTTACCCTTCCATTCTTATTATAGCCTTATTTGCAATGGCTTCTCCTATGGGAATGTTATTAGGAAATTATTTCAATCCTGATCTTCAGCCCTATTTTCTGGCCATTGTAGGGGGAATTTTCCTTCATATTTCTTCTGTGATTATTTTTGAAAGTAATAAAAATCACAATATAGACTGGGTAAAAATAGGGTTGGTTGTTTTAGGAGTTTCACTTGCATTAATGATGCATGTTTTCCATCAGCATCCTCCTACATTAAAAAAATAAAAAAAGCTCCGAAATGAAATCCGGAGCTTTTTTGTTATATAGCTTACTATTTTAGAAGCTTAGAATTTCCATCCTAAAGTCAGGAAGAAATTATTTCTGTTACTTTTTACATCACTTACAGCGTAAGAATCACTTTCGAAGATTTTAGTGCTGGAATAATAAGATGAATCAAAATTGTCTCCCATATATCCTCTCATGAAAGGGTTTGTATATTTAGAAGAGATATTCTGATAAGAGGCATCTATATAGAATGATTTGAAATCATATCCAATACCGAATGAAAGTGTATTTCTGTCACTTAATATCAGATTGCTGTAAGACTGATCTCCTACACTTCCTGCATCATTAAATCTGCTGATTGTAAGTGCATCGAAAGGACTTGACTGGTAAGAATATCCTCCTCTCAGTCTGAACTGCTGTACTCTGTACTCAGCTCCTACTCTTACTTCTGAGAGATTTTTATAGTTTTCTTTAAAGAAGTCATTCAATTCTCTTTCTGCACCTCCGTAAACCTTATAATCAGGTTTTGTAAGTCCAAGGGTATAGTCTACGTTGAAAGAGAAGTTTTTACTTGCCACAAATGCAGCACTCACAGTTGCTTTAAGCGGTGAAGTGAATTTTCTGTTTTCAGCTCCTATATCATCTCCATAAGTAGCATCATTATAGAAATAGTAATTTCTGTCTATATTCCAGAAAGTAGGTGATTCGATAGATGCTCCCAATCTGAAATTAGGACTTAGCTTTCCGATAACCCCTAACGAAGCAGAAAAGCCAGAAGATCTCTCTGAATATGGGGTGTCCTGCTTGCTAAATGCTTCTGTAGAATTATTGGTTAGATTTCGGTAAAATAAAGTATCATACTGATCTAATGAAGCATTGAAGAAATTAAAACCAGCTCCTAAATACAGGTTATGATTGTAATTGGCTCCTACCCCAAAGCTCATCTTTGACAAATTACCGTATCTTTCATACATATGTCCTGCCAATGCAGCGTCTTTCGTTATATCAGCTTTATCAAAAGCATAAACAATATTATTATTTCCCGGCGACTGAATTACATTGTCCAGCTGCTGATTTGAAAAGTTAATACCGATATTAATAAATTTCCATTTACTCTCTGTCATCAAAGGAAAAGCGATTATTCCTCCTGCATTTCCAAGATCTCCTTTGGTTTTGCTGTAGTCCATCGTGGAACCAGCCAACGAGCTGCTGTTTTTATTTCCTAAAATAGATAAAGTTCCTGAAACCTCTCCTGAAATAGCCACCCCTAAACCTGCCGGGTTAGTAAGCAAAGAGTTTGCATCACCACCAAGCGCACCATTAGATCCGGCCATTGCATTAAATTTAGCAGACCCCACCATAGGAGTATTTGAGTAAACATCCACAGTATTTCTGATCACAGAAACATCCTGAGCCTGCGCATAAAATGCAGCAGAAATACTCATTATTACTAAAGATTTTTTTAACATTATTTTTTAATAGTTTATTAGTTTGAACAATTATCTGAAGCCTCCTCTGCCACCGCCGCCGGATCTCATTCCGCCACCGCCGCCAGAACCACCTCTGAAGCCGCCGCCTCCACCGCCGTTGAAGCCTCCGCTAGATCTGAAACCTCCGGAATCATTAGATCTGAACCCTCCATTATTTCTTGGCTGTGACTGCTGATAATTATAATTAGGTCTTGTCTGTGGTGCCGAATTACGGAATCCACCGTTTTGCTGTGTATTTCTGAAACCTCCCGAATTACTGTTTCTGAAGCCTCCTGAATTACCATTGCTGTTTCTGAAACCTCCACTTGAGTTAGAATCTCTGAAACCTCCATTATTGGTGTTTCTGAATCCACCATTTCCATTACTGTTTCTGAAACCTGAATTATTTGTATTTGTTCTGTATACAGCGTTAGCTACTCCAGTATTCTGGAATCCGCCTCCACTTACACCACTTCTTCTGTAAACCGGTCTGTTGTAGTAACCACCACCCCAGTAGCCTCCTCCGTATCCCCAATATGGGTTTCCGTAGTATCCGCCCCAGAATGGATCATAATAGCCACCATAACCACCCCAGTAAGGACTTCCCCATCCGAAAGAGCCTCCCCAGCCCCAACCGAATGATCCGCCCCAACCCCAGGACATGCTTGCACCCCAGCCCCAGCCGCGGTTCATACCCCAACCCCAATACGGGCTGTAACCACCATACCATCCCCAAGGAGATCCCCATCCCCATGAGTTGTCATAGTAGTTAGTCTGAGAACCTGCATAAAGTCCCCAGTCGGAGTCTGTGGCATTGGTATTCCAATTGGTATTGGTATTACCCCAGTCATTATATCTGTTTTGCTGTTCTCTGGAATTTGCCTGTGCATTCTGAATCACATTAGAATCCTGATAGTAGTCATAATATTCTCCTACTCTGTTTCCGCTATCATTAATGATAACTCCTTCAGGTAGCGTATCCTTATTGGGGTCGTAATACACCCCGTCTGTCTCGCTATACCCTCCCATCTGAGCACCACAAGACACAAGTAATAATCCGCCTGATATTGCCAACACCCCTTTGGATCTTAGCAGACCAAACAAATTTTTATGTATATTTCTTTTCATGATAACGTAAAAATTTTTAATTTAAATTATATTTGCAATCTGTACCAAAAATGTACCAAACACTGGTAAAAAAATCTATCAAAAATAGATTTTTATTTTTAGATAACAATAATGTACAAAAGTTAAAAAAATTTAAAAAAATAATGGCAAAATTAACCTCAAGAAGCGAAGATTACAGCAAATGGTATAATGAGCTGGTTGTAAAAGCTGATTTAGCTGAAAACTCAGGCGTGCGTGGATGTATGGTGATCAAACCGTATGGCTATGCAATCTGGGAAAAAATGCGTGATGAAATGGATAAAAAGTTCAAAGAAACAGGTCACGTTAACGCATACTTCCCGCTTTTTGTGCCCAAGAGCTTGTTTGAGGCAGAGGAAAAGAATGCAGAAGGTTTTGCAAAAGAATGCGCTGTTGTTACCCACTACAGATTAAAAACAGATCCGGACAATCCATCCAAACTGATTGTAGATCCGGATGCGAAACTGGAAGAAGAACTTATCGTTCGTCCTACTTCAGAAGCAATTATCTGGAATACTTACAAAAACTGGATTCAGTCTTACAGAGACTTACCGATATTGATCAACCAATGGGCGAATGTGGTTCGTTGGGAAATGAGAACACGTCTTTTCTTAAGAACTGCAGAATTCTTGTGGCAGGAAGGGCACACTGCCCACGCTACCAAAGATGAAGCTATTGAAGAAGCAGAAAAGATGAATAAAGTATATGCAGATTTTGCTGAAAACTTTATGGCTATGCCGGTAATTCAGGGATTGAAAACGCCATCTGAAAGATTTGCAGGAGCTGATGAAACCTATTGTATAGAAGCATTAATGCAGGATGGAAAAGCTTTACAGGCAGGAACATCTCACTTCTTAGGACAGAATTTCGCAAAAGCATTTGATGTAAAATTCACCAACAAAGAAGGAAAAATTGAACATGCATGGGCTACCTCATGGGGTACTTCAACCCGTCTGATGGGAGCTTTAATTATGACTCATTCTGATGATTTCGGATTGGTACTACCTCCTACTTTGGCACCAATTCAGGTAGTAATTGTTCCAATTTTTAAAGGAGAAGAGCAGTTAGAGCAAATCAGTGAAGTGGCTTTGGATATTCAGGCTAAACTGAGAGCAAAAGGTATTTCTGTGAAGTTCGACAATGACACTCAGAACAAACCAGGCTGGAAATTCGCAGAGTATGAATTGAAAGGAGTTCCTGTAAGAATTGCAATGGGACCAAGAGATCTTGAAAATAAATCTGTGGAAATTGCAAGAAGAGATAACCTGACGAAAGAAATTCGTTCTATTGACGGTCTTGATACTTACATTGAAGAGTTATTGAAAACGATTCAGCAGGATATCTATAATAAAGCTTTTGAATTCAGAAAAAATAATATCACAAAAGTAGATACTTACGAAGAGTTCAAAAAAGTTTTGGAAGAAAAAGGAGGGTTCATTTATGCTCATTGGGACGGAACCGCTGAAGAAGAAGAGCAAATTAAAGATGAAACGAAGGCAACAATCAGATGTATTCCTTTGGATGATGATGTAGAAGCAGGGATTTCTTTGATTTCCGGAAAACCTTCTAAGAGACGTGTATTATTCGCAAAAGCTTATTAAAAATTTTAATAATTTAGAGTAAAATCATTAAAGTTTAAAGAAATATTCAAAAAAAATGACGTTTGGACGGATTTTTGTTTAAATTTATGTCAACATTAATCAAAAAAATTTATTTATTATGTCTTTAAATGTCATTGATTTAATTAAAGGACAATTAGGTCCCGCATTGGTTTCACAGGCTGCATCGCAGTTTGGAGAAAGTGAATCCGGTATTTCTAAAGCAATTGGCGGATTATTACCTGCTGTAGTAGGTGGATTAGCCAATAATGCAGATAAGCCTGGCGTTGTGGATGCTATTACACAAGCCTCTTCAAGTGGAATTTTAGGAAATTTATTAGGCGGGGCGTCTAGTAATCCTATCATCTCTACCTTGTTATCTTCAATTTTCGGAGATAAAGTAAGTGGATTAGTTAATTCCATTGCTAGTTTTTCAGGAGTCAGCAACACCACTGCAGGTTCTTTGTTAAACCTGGTGACTGGAGCTACGGTAGGTACAGTAGGAAAATATGCAGCAGACAATAATTTGGGTGCTTCAGGTATTTCCAGCTTACTGAACGATCAGAAAGGCATTATTTCGTCTTTACTGCCTGCAGGTCTTTCTTTGGCTTCCTTTGGATTAGGAGCTGAAAATTGGTTTGGCCAGGCGAAGGAAACTGTTTCTTCGGTAACTTCTACAGCTAAAGATAACATCGCAGAAGGTGTAGCTACAGCTAGAGAAAATGTATCTGAAGGAGCCAGAGAAGTAAGAGAAAGATTTGAAAATAACAACAACAATAATCAAGGCGGAGGTTCAATCTGGAAATGGTTGCTTCCGCTTTTATTATTGATCGCAGCTGCGTATTTCTTATGGAAGCAGTGTGAGAAAAAACAGACAACTACTACAACTACCACTACGTCTGACTCCGCTTCTACAAGTTCTACTACAGATACAGCGGCTACGGCTACTACAGCAACACCAGCTGCTACCACTGCTAAAACCGATGAAGACATTGAGCTTAACGGAGTAATGTTAAAAGGTTATAAAGGTGGTATGGAAGATCAGATGATTTCATTCCTGAAATCTGGCGGTTACAAAAATGCGGCTGATGATTCTGCATTGAAAGACAAGTGGTACGATTTTGACCATGTAAATTTCAAAATGGGAAGTTCTACTGAGCTTGAAGCAGGTTCTCAAGGACAGCTGGATAACTTAGTGGTTATCCTTAAAGCTTTCCCTGAAGCAAAAATCAAAGTGGGAGGTTATACTGATAAAACAGGAAACGAAGCTTCTAACGTAAAATTGTCAAAAGCAAGAGCTGAATTCATTAAAGCTGCTTTAGCTAAAGCTGGAGTTGGTGCACAGGTAATTGCTGCTGACGGTTACGGAAGTCAATTTGCTAAAGTAGATGCAAAAGCTTCAGATGCTGAAAGAGCCGCTGACAGAAAAATGTCTATCAGATTTGCGAAATAATCTTTAGACTTAATAAAAATTAGATCCCGGGAAGTAATTTCCGGGATTTTTTTATGCCTTAATTCTTCTGTTTACATTTATTTAATTAAATTTGTTAGTCATTTCTAACATTTATGAGTTTCAATATAAAAAGCGCCTGGCGAAAAGATAAAACAAATCATTCTCTATCAGAGGTTTATTCTTCTATAAAAGTTCCAAAAAATGCAACTTTCTGGAGGAAATATCTGGCATTCGCAGGTCCCGGCCTGATGATTGCCGTAGGATATATGGACCCCGGAAACTGGGCAACAGATATAGCAGGAGGAGCTCAGTTCGGGTATACCCTGCTTTCTGTGATCCTTATTTCTAATATTTTCGCGATGGTTTTGCAACATTTATCTGTAAAATTGGGCGTAGTTGCAGAAAGGGATTTGGCACAGGCATGTAGAGACCATTTCAGTCCCACTACCAATTTTATACTTTGGATATTCTGCGAAATAGCTATTGCTGCCTGTGATCTCGCCGAGGTCATTGGTTCTGCTATTGCATTAAACTTATTATTCCATATTCCTTTAACCTGGGGAATTGTTATTACCACAGTAGATGTTTTAATTATCCTTTTACTTCAGTCCAAAGGTTTCCGATGGATTGAAAGTATTGTAGGAGGACTTATCTTCATTATTCTGGCATGTTTCGTATACGAAATTATTATTTCACAGCCTGCTTTTAATGAAATTCTGGGAGGTTTGGTTCCACAGAAGGAAATCATTCAGAATCCTGCCATGCTTTATATTGCTATCGGGATTTTAGGAGCCACGGTAATGCCCCACAACCTGTATCTGCACAGCAGCATTGTACAGACCAGAGATTATACCCGTGATAAGGAGGGAAAAAAGGAAGCCATAAAATTTGCAACCCTAGACAGTACTGTTTCCCTGATGCTGGCTTTCTTCATTAATGCGGCAATCCTTATTCTGGCTGCCGCTACATTCCATACTACAGGGAACGAGCATGTCGCGGATATTCATGATGCGTATAAAATGTTGACCCCAATTTTAGGTGCTTCCATGGCGAGTATTGCATTTGCAATTGCTTTGCTGGCCTCAGGACAAAATTCTACATTGACAGGAACACTTGCAGGACAAATTGTAATGGAAGGTTTTTTGAATATCAGATTAAAACCATGGTTGAGAAGACTGATCACAAGACTTATTGCCGTAATTCCGGCACTGATAGTTGCTATTCTTTATGGCGAGCAGGGAACAACCGAATTATTGGTTTTAAGCCAGGTAATTCTATCTATGCAGCTTAGTTTTGCAGTAGTTCCATTGGTGATGTTTACCAATGATAAAGCTAAAATGGGCGAATTTGTCAACAAACCATTTCTTAAAGTCTGTGTTTGGATTATTTCCATTATTATCATTGTTTTAAACCTGTATCTACTCTATCAGACGTTTACTTCGTAAAGTGAATAGTCAATAGTGAACTTTTGCTTCGCAAAGTGAATTTTTAATCCTACACCAGGATAAATTCACAAGCGCAACTGATTGACACATCCAACTTAAATATTAGTCAATGGTCAATTTTTGCTTCGCAAGTCAAGTTTTAAACTTATGCTACTCAAAATTCACAAGCGAAGCGCATTGACGTATTCACAATTCACCATTACTCCTTTTTCTGCCTTAATGTCCTGATTTTAGATTTGGCAGGCTCTTTGTCAAACAATCATTAAATAAATATTGAATTATGGAAAACCAGGATATTAACGAAGAAAGCATCAATAATCAGGAAGAAAACAATGTTCAGAATGACGCAACGTCTCAGGACAATGTGACAGCTGCTCCTTCTCCAGAAGAACTTTTGGCAGAAGAAAAAGACCGTTACATCAGATTGTATGCTGAATTCGAAAACTATAAAAAAAGAACGAGCAAAGAGAAGATGGAATTCTTCCAATACGCTAACCAGGAGATGATGGTTTCAATGTTAGGGGTTTTAGATGATTTTGAAAGAGCATTAAAAGAGATCGCTAAAAACGGAAATCCGGCCGACCTACAAGGTGTAGAACTGATCTATCAGAAATTCAAAAATAAACTTACCGAAAAAGGCTTAAAAACAATGGAAGTAAAAGCTGGTGACAGCTTTGATGTTGATTTCCATGAAGCGATTACTCAGATCCCTGCTCCATCGGAAGATTTGAAAGGAAAAATCGTAGACGTTATTGAAACAGGATATATTTTAGGTGATAAAGTAATCCGTTTTGCAAAAGTAGTAACAGGAAATTAAAATTCATAAATGATAAATGATGAGTGATAACAGATGAATATTTCACTTATTAACTTTACAATATCTTTTATCATTTATCAATAATCAATTATAAAATTGTCATGTCAAAAAGAGATTATTACGAGGTTCTTGAGATCAGCAAATCTGCATCCGCCGACGAAATAAAAAAAGCATACCGTAAAATGGCCATCAAATTCCACCCGGATAAAAATCCAGGGGATAAAGAGGCCGAAGAAAAATTCAAAGAAGCTGCTGAAGCTTACGAAGTTTTAAGCGATGATCAGAAACGTGCTAGATACGACCAGTTCGGTCATGCCGGAGTAGGCGGAAACGGTGGTTTCGGAGGCGGAGGCTTCGGAGGCGGAATGAACATGGAAGATATTTTCAGCCAGTTTGGAGATATTTTCGGTGGTGGTTTCGGAGGATTCGGTGGTGGTGGCGGAGGCCGTCAGCAGGTGAAAGGTTCTAATTTAAGAATCAGAATCAAGCTGAACCTTGAGGAAATGGTAAACGGTACTCAGAAAACCATCAAAGTTAAAAAAATGAAGATGGCAGAAGGTGCCACTTCAAAAACATGCCCTACCTGTAACGGTTCCGGTGTTCAGTTAAAAGTAATGAATACCATGTTTGGTCAAATGCAGACTCAGACAACCTGTGGTACTTGTCAGGGAATTGGAAAAGTTGCTGACAAAATTCCTGCAGGAGCCAACGCGCAGGGTCTTATCAAGGATGAAGAGGAAATCACGATCAATATTCCGGCAGGAGCAAGAGACGGTATCCAGCTTAATGTAAGAGGAAAAGGAAATGATGCTCCGTTTGGAGGCGTTCCGGGAGACCTGTTGGTTATTATTGAAGAGGAAGTAGATCAAGTGATCAAGAGAGAAGGTGACAATCTTCACCAGGAACTGTATGTTTCATTTGCAGAAGCTGCTTTAGGAACTAAAAAAGAAATTCCTACAGTAGGTGGAAAAGTAAAAATTACTGTTGATCCGGGAACACAGTCTGGAAAAATCTTAAGATTAGCCGGAAAAGGACTTCCAAGCATTGACAGTTATGGTAAAGGAGATATGTTCATCCACATCAATGTTTGGACTCCGCAGAAGCTTACCAAAGACCAGAAAGACTTCTTTGAAAAGCAGATGTCCAGCGGAGAAATGGTTGCAGAACCATCCGGAAAAGAAAAAACTTTTTTTGATAAAGTAAAAGATTTATTCAATTAATATAGAAAAGAGACTTGTAAAAAGTCTCTTTTTTTTGTTTAAAGTTCAAGGCTCAAGATTCAAAGTTTAATATTTCAAAATTATATTTGAGCCTGATCATAAAAAATCCTGCACTCTCTGGAGCACAGGATTTTTTTGGTTATTTAATTCTAATTCTGTTTTATTTTTTTGTCGCTAAAGAATAAACTCCTTTTCCTAACGTAAATACAGCAACCGCTACCAATCCGCCAACAATACCCAGCGTAAGCTCTTTCAAAACATCTGGCCAAGTTGGAAGTATACCATGGAAAAATTCAATCCTATGCAGAAAAATTCCGCCGGCAACCATTATTAAAGCAATTGTTCCTACAACTCCTAATATTTTAATAACAATAGGTAAAGCCTTCACTAACAGATGTCCAAGCCTCCCGAAAAAACCTTTATCGTTACTTTTCTTTATTAATTTAAACCCCGCATCATCCATTCTTACAATCAAAGCTACAATTCCATACACTCCAACAGTAGCAATAAATGCAACCAGGCTCGTTACTAAAATCTGTGTAATGAAAGGATGACTTTCTTCCAATACTGTTCCTAAAGCAATAATAACGATCTCTATTGATAAAATAAAATCAGTTGTAATTGCCGATTTTACTTTCTCTTTTTCAATTTCTTCAGAACTTTTTTCGTCTTCTTCAATTTCCTCTATCACTTCATGGCCCTTTTTGTCACGGTGAAAAAGAAACTCTATTACTTTTTCAACGCCTTCAAAAGCCAGATAAAATCCTCCAAGGATCAATACATAATTAATAGCCGGAGCATACAGCCAATTAAGTAAAAAGACGATAGGCAGAATAATCAGTTTATTGATAAAAGAACCTTTTGTAATTGCCCATAAAACCGGAATTTCCCTTGAAGAAAGAAAGCCTGTGGCTTTTTCTGCATTTACAGCCAGGTCGTCTCCTAAAATTCCTGCAGTCTTTTGGGTAGCAACCTTACTGGTAACCGCTACATCATCCATCAATGCTGCAATATCATCCAAAATTGCAAAAAAGCCTGATGCCATATTTTAATATTTTTTTAATCTTTGTTAAGTCCAGCAAAAATAAATATTTAATTCCGTTTTTGGATTCATAATCTGACAATAATTTTGAAAATTATAAGAATAGTAAAGCAATGCTTCACTTTCAATATTTTATATCTTTGTTCAAAATCTAATTAATGGATCAAAACTGGGAAACTCAATTGCAAAATATCTGGCTTAAACTGGGAACAATAAGCAGTGAAGCGTTTATTCAGCAGATCAAAGAGCATGTAGATTTGCTTACGACTGAAGATTCACAAGCCATTGCTGATTTTGAAAAAGCTTGTGCTTTTGATTCTACCGGACATGAAAAGGAAGCCGAACCTTTGTACAGATCTGCATTGGAAAAGGGATTAACAGGTTTGCGAAGAAGAAGAGCGAGAATTCAGCTGGCAAGCACGTTAAGAAATAATGGAAAAACAGAAGAAAGCATCCGGATTTTAAGGGAAGAAAAAGCAAATTATTCTGATGAACTGGATGATGCAGTGGATTCTTTTTTAGCACTGTCCCTTTCTTCAGCCGGAGAACACAAAGAAGCTTTATCCTTAGCATTAAAAGCACTATCAAAACATTTGCCCAGATACAATAATTCTTTGAGACGATATGCTGAAAACCTTTAGTTCTTAAAAAAATGAGCAAAAATATGCTTATTTTTAACCGTTTTAAAACCTGATACTATGCGACCTCAATTTCATATTTTTACTTTGGGATGTTTATTTTGTCTGTTCAGTCCATTCTTTTCTTTAAAAGCTCAAAATCAGACAAGTCTAAGCAGCCTTAATCAGGAAAAGAAGAAAGAAGAAATAGACGCCATTATAAAAGAATTTGCAGGAATTAATAAGTTTAACGGAACTGCTTTCGTTCATTATCAAAATAAAAACATTTTCGAAAAATCATACGGCTGGCAAGATGCCGAAAAGAAAACCTCCAATCAGAACAAAAGCGTATATCAGATTGCTTCTTTAACCAAATCATTCACTGCCCTGGTTATTGTAAAGCTAAATGAAGAAGGGAAACTTTCTTTTAAAGATCCTGTCTCAAAGTTTATTCCCGATTATCCCAGAGGAAATGAAATTACCATTGAACATCTCCTTACCCACACGTCCGGAATTTATGAAATACTGCGCAATAAGGAATTTTTCAGCTTGCTTCTCACGGGAAAATCTATAACCAAAGATCAGGAACTTTCCTTTTTTAAAAATGAACCACTGGATTTTGAACCCGGTACTCAATTTTCCTATACCAATTCAGGCTATATTATACTGGGGCTCATCATTGAAAAGATAACCGGACTTTCTTATGAAAATGCAGTAAGAAAAATCATTTTAGATCCTCTGAAGATGTCACATACAGGCTTTAATTATCTGGCTCTGAAAAGTCCGTACAAAACGGTTCCTTATTCCTATATTTCAAAAACAAAACAGGAAAGAACAGACGTCTGGAATTCTACATTAACCGGACCTGCGGGTCAAATCTACAGTACTGTTGAAGATCTTTACAACTATTATTTAGGATTGAGAGATTATAAAATTATTTCCAAAGAAGCATTTAAAAAGGCTACTACTCCTTTTCTCAGCGGTTATGGCTATGGTTGGTTTATTGATGATCTTTACGGTAAAAAGCTCATCAACCATGGTGGAAATATAGAAGGTTCCACGAGCTATTTTGCGATGCTTCCTGATGATGACCTCTGCATTATCCTTTTGAACAATATCACCAGTAAAAAGCTGGAGAAAGCGGGAAATACTATTTTAGCAGCTCTTTTAAATCAGCCTTACACTCTTCCTCAACCTAAGAAAGAAGTAATATTGAGTCCTGATGTCCTTAAAAAATATGTGGGTGATTACCAGCTCTCAGATGACAGTATTATTCATATTTTGGATGAAAACGGTCAGCTTTTTATTCAGAACAATAAGAATCCCAAAATAAGAATGCATGCTGAAAAAGAAGACGTCTTCTTCCTGCAGAATGATGACTCCGAGATTTCTTTCATTTTCAAAGATGGAGAAAAGGGGGTTATTATGATTAAAAAAGGCCTTTCTTCCAAAACAGCTGAAAAACTCTAATGATACGCACTTACAGCTCCATAATCAATAGATTTTTTTGTAAATTTAAGTAATGAAAAAATTCGTACTCAGATATCACTTTTTCGTCATGGGATGCATTGGTTTTCTCCTGCAGTCCTGTAATACAAAATTCAGAGTATGGGTGGGGCCCGGAGGCCAGCAGAAAATTTATAACCTGAAATACGGCGAGCATAAAAGACAGAAAATGGATATTTTTCTGCCTAAAGACTATGCTAAAGATGCTCCTGTAGTTCTTCTCGTTCACGGTGGAGCCTGGACTTTAGGTAAAAAAGAACATATGATCCAGGTTCAGAAAATGCTTTTCCAAAACAACATTCCGAGTATCAATATGAATTACAGGTTTGTTTCAACCAAAGAAAAAGTCACTTATAAACAACAGCTTGAAGATATTGGTCTTGCTATTGAAAAATTCAATTCTTTAGCAGAAAAAGCTGAGCTTCTGCCCAACAATTATATTCTTCTGGGGGAAAGTGCCGGTGGTCATTTATCTCTTCTTTACGGGTATCAGCATCCTGAGCAGATTAAAAAAATTATTTCTTTAAGCGGTCCTACAGATTTTTACAGTTCAGAGTATCTAAAATCCTTTTATTCCAAATACACTTCTCCTACTTTTCAAAAGGTAGTTGGGACTAAATTTGACCGGAAAAACATATCTGAAAACTTTAAAGAAGCAAGTCCTATTGCCAATATTACAAATGTTCCTACTCTCCTATTTCAAGGAAATAATGATTTTCTGGTTAACCAGCATCAGGGAATTGCTATGGACTCAGCGCTTACCCAGATGAAAGTTCCACATAAATTCATTTTTATGAAAGGTGCCGGGCATGCGCCAAGATTTTTCAGTAAAAGAAAAAGAGACAGTATTATCTATCCGAATATTCTGGAGTGGGTCAGAAAATAGAAGTTTATAACTTCTTCTATTAAACGCAAAGGATAAATAATCCACTGTTTTATTTTTAAGTGGCAAAGAGAAGAGGCTGTCTCAAAAGTGTCATTCTGAACACAGACTGAAAGTCTGCGAACAAAGTTCTGAAATGCAGCGAAGAATCTCATGTGTTTGGTTATCAATGAGATTCTTCCTTCGTCAGAATGACAAAAGTCAGATTGTTTGACTTTTGAGACAGTCTCTAATGAAGCTTAATGAATATATACATCCGCTTAGAAAGAATCAATTTCATTGATTCCGTTCTTTGCCTTCTTACAATAATACTCTATAAAAATTAATCTTTGCGTTAAAAAAACTTATTTACAAATAATAAAAAAGCCATCTCACTATTAAGACGGCTCTATATTCTTGATTGAATTTCTTATTTATTCAAAGTCCTGATCTTCATATTTTTTAGAAAGATCTTCTTTTTTTCCAAAAACAAACTTGAAGATGACCGGAAGTGTAGTTACCAATACGATTACAATAATGATGTATTCCAGTTTTTGTTTTAAGTTGATTCCAAACTGCTCCATAAAAAGCTTGTCCAGGTAATGTCCTGCAAAGATCAAAATGAATGACCATAAAACAGCACCAATAACATTATCTCTTAAAAACTCTTTTTTATCCATTTTTACAATACCTGCTACAATGGGTGTAAAAGTTCTCACAACGGGTAAGAATCTTGCCATAATAACAGCTAATGCTCCATGTTTTTCGAAGAAATCGTGAGCCTGGTACAGGTACTTCTTCTTAAAAAGCATTGAATCTGGTCTTTTGTATAAAGCAGGCCCCGCCTTTCTTCCAAAATAGTAGCCTACTTCATTTCCTATAACAGCAGCAAGAGCTACTCCTGAGGCTAAGAGCGTAGTATCTAGGAAATCGCTTCCTGTAGAGCCAAAAGTCTCTTTGATGATTTCAACAGCATAAATTCCCGAAACGAATAATAGAGAATCTCCAGGCAGGAAAAATCCTACAAAAAGACCTGTTTCAGCAAAAACAATAAACAAAATCAGCCAAAACCCTCCCATTTTAATATAAAACTCCGGGTTTAATAAATCCTTCCAGCTATTGAAATCTTCCATAAATATCGATGAACAACAAAAGTAAGTTTAAAATGTCTGAAACAAAAATTAATTATAAGATTTTAACTAAAAATCAACATATTTCTACAATTCAAGATCATCATCGGAAACAGCCGTCCCATCGGCCATTAAGAAGGCTTTTAAGAAAGGGGTGATATTACCGTTCATCACAGCATCTACATCCGAAGTTTCATGACCGGAACGTACATCTTTTACCAATTTGTATGGGTGCATTACGTAGTTTCTGATCTGGCTTCCCCACTCGATTTTCATTTTGTTGGCTTCGATCTCGTTTCTTGCCTTCATACGCTCTTCCAGTTCCATTTCGTATAGTCTTGAACGAAGGAGCTGCATTGCTTTTTCTTTGTTCTGAAGCTGGGAACGGGATTCTGAGTTTTCAATAATAATCCCTGTTGGTGCGTGGCGAAGACGTACGGCTGTTTCAACCTTGTTTACGTTCTGCCCTCCTGCGCCGGAAGATCTCATAGTTTCAAAACTGATATCCGCAGGATTGATATTGATCTCAATAGTATCATCTACTAAAGGATAAACGTATACTGAAACAAAACTTGTATGTCGTTTTGCATTACTGTCAAAAGGAGAAATTCTTACCAATCTGTGTACACCATTCTCACCTCTTAAATATCCAAAAGCAAATTCTCCTTCAATTTCAAGGGTAACAGTCTTTACTCCCGCTACATCCCCTTCCTGGAAGTTCAGTTCACGGATTTTATAGCCTTGCTTTTCTGCCCACATGGTGTACATTCTCATGAGCATGGATGCCCAGTCGCAGCTTTCTGTGCCCCCTGCTCCTGCGGTGATCTGAAGGACTGCAGAAAGCTCATCACCTTCATTGGAAAGCATATTTTTGAATTCCAGGTCTTCAATTTTTTCTACCAATTGAGGAAATGTCTCGTCCAGCTCCTTTTCAGAATCCGGATCTTCTTTAGCAAAATCAGCCAATACCTGTAAATCTTCAAACTGTGTCTGGATTTCATCATAGCTTTCCACCCATTTTTTCTTGGAACGAAGCTGCTTTAGGAAGGCTTCAGCCGTTTTTGGGTTATCCCAAAATTCGGGTGCCGCAGTTTTTTCATCATCATTGGCTATTTCAATCTTCTTTTTTTCAATCTGAAGGTATCTGTATAAATCTTCAATTCTGGATTGAACTTCTTTTATATGGTCGCTGTTAATCACGATTGTTTCTTTTTTGCAAAAATAAGGAATTCTTTTAGAGTGGAAAGGTTTGACGTTAAAGTTTGGGGATTCACGTTCCGGGGATCGGGCATTTGATTTTTTGGAATTTAAAGAAGAGAAAATATTATTTCTTTATATTTATTTTTAAAACAGATTTAGATGTATACCAATGATTGGATTAATGAACGTAATGGAAATTTTGCTCAGTTAAAGAAACTTATTGTTTCAATGAATTTAATTCCGGGACTTTCCAAAAGCAGTTTTGATTATTTAACTGAAAAACTTCTTCAACAGCTGGAAAAAGGAGCAGACCAGGAAAAGCTGGAAAGAATCATAGAAACTGAATTATGTGTTTCTTATGGTCTTTACCGATCTGAGTTGAACTCAGAAGAATTGGCATCTGAAATTTTTAAGTGGTGGGTAAATAATTAACTAAAAAAGTCTCTTCTCAGCATAAAAACAGTACACATTCCTATAATATGTATCGCAACAATAACTGGAAGGGCTTTTTTTATTCCCAGTTTGTCCATTAAAAAACCATATATGGGTAATTGAATGATTCCAATAAACAGAGGTATTTCTTCATTGAAAAAAGTTCCCAGCAAGCTAAACGGAAAGAGCACCAACAAAGGAAAATAAGTCCCATGGCCTCCGCCTCCTGCAAGGATTGCAAAAAAAGCAAGAGGAAGTGTTAATATAGAAAACCATGTTGTATATTTATAACGGTTCATTCTGTTTTTAATGAAGTTTATTGGTAAAATCTTGAATCAGAGTATCTATTTCATTTCCATAAATTTTTTTGGCATTTTCATAGGTTTGGTTATTATTTAGCTCAATAAATTTATTTTTATCATATTGGATTAAAAACTGCACAAATGCTCCTGAAACAGAATACAAAATTTCACTGTCTATTTTCTGGTTTTCAGTCCATATCTTCTTAATATCTATAGGGGATTTTTTATAAGCCTGTTGAGCTGCTTCAAGCTTATCATTCTCATTCATGTCGAAGCACACCCCTATTCCTTCATTAATAAGCATTGTGGTTATTTTTCCTTTATTTCCCTGCCAAAAACTAATATTATGGGCAATTTCATGTCCTGCAGTTTGATTCAATCTGTTATGGGACACACAATAATTAGCAAGGGTAAATCCTAAATTATGTTTCAAATATTCATTATAGACATTATTGGAACCCCAGACAAAAAAATCAATTTTCTTGGGCAGTTTCGCTCCAAAAAATTCATTGATTTTGGTAAAGGCTTTTTGCCGGCTCTCAGAAATCCTATTTCTGGTTTTTTCATTGACAGAATTTTCAAAATGAAATATTAAATCTTCTGTTTCCACAGTATTCCATTGCTTATAAAAGTCATCCAAACCCAACCAGCTTTGTAAAGTATTCAATTCTGCCATCGTTTTTTCCGATAGCTTAATACTTTTAACCTTATCATAGTACTTTTTTGAAGCTTCTTTATTCCCCAGTCCATAATTAACAGTCATTAACTGCATGAGAGCCCAACTTTTTCTTTCATTATTGTCTGCCAGTGTTTCAAGTTTTTTTGCATAGAAAATACTCTTATGAAAATCTCCCAGACTGTTATAAGATGCAGCCATAAGAAGATTCACATCAAAATCGTCTGGAGCATTTTCAAGTACATCATGTCCTAAAGAAATGGCTTCCGTATAATTCTTTGTTTTAAATGCGGCAGCCATTTCTTTTTTCTGCGAATAGCAAAGAACCGAGCAAGTCAGCCCCAAAATAAACAGTATTTTCTTCATTGTGTTTCTATATTAAATCATTTGTGTCATAATTTCCCCAATCTTCGGAGCCAGGGCAACTCCCATTCCTGAGAGTCTTACCGCGCAAAACTGTCGCTCCGAAATCTTCTTTACAATAGGTGATTTTTCTTCTCCCATAGCCATAATTCCTGACCAGCAGAGGGCAATTTTAATATTTTGATGAGGCATAATGACTTCTTTCAAAAAATTTTCCAAATGGTTCTGCAGAAATTCCGTTGTTTCAAAAGTAGTTGTTTCTTCAGTTTTAAAATCCTGATTCCTTCCGCCTCCCAGCAATATTCTGTTTCCTATATTCCTGAAATAATAGTAACCTTCATCATAATGGAATGTTCCTTTCAGCTTCAAATCCTCTATGGGCTCAGTGAGAAGAACCTGCCCGCGGGCGGGAATAATATTTTCTTTTTCCAGAAACCTTGAAGTGAATGCATTGGTGCAATAGATGAGTTGATCTGCTTTTATAGAAAGATCCGCTGAAATATAAACTTCAACACATTCTTCTGTTTCATCAATTCTTTCAACCTCCGTTCCGAATAAAAATTCAATCTTGAGCTCATGACATTTTTCCAGCAATTTTTGCAACAGCTTTCCGGAATGCAGGCTTCCTTCACAGGGATTTTCAATCAGGAATTTAGATTTTCCTAACCCGAATTCCTGTATTTTTTCTTGTCTCAAAGTGTAAGTTTGATCCAATCCGGTTATTGCCTTCAGTTTTTTATTGACCGTGTCAATTTGGGATAAAGGTCTTTCGTTATTTATAATTTCATAGCCTCCACTCAATTCAAAATCAATGTCATCATTTTTAAAATAGTTTTGGATTTTCTGAAGTCCTTCAAATCGCATTGTAACGAGCTCCAGTGTTTTCTCCCAGCCCATTTTCTGTGAATCGGCAATCACTTCCGTAAGGCTTCCAAAACAGGCAAAACCGGCATTTCTCGTTGAAGCGCCTAATGGAACAGCATTCCGTTCAATGACCAGAACAGATTTTTCAGGATATTTCTCTTTAATAGATATTGCTGTCCAGAGCCCGGAAAATCCGGCACCAACAATGATAATATCTCTTTTTCTGTAGAAAGTATCAAGCTCCCAAATGCTGTTCATGAGTAATTAGTAATGAGTGATAAGTAATTATTGAAAAACCTTAAACTTTGAGCGATTTACCCTTTATCCCCTTCATCATTATGCTGAAATCCTATAGCTCTTTGAGGTTCTTCAACAACTCTGTAGGTTTCCAGTTCGCTCTTCAATGCTTGAATTCTGAACTTAAAATCATCAAAATTATTGATAATAGCATCTGCAAGGAATCTCGCTACCTGATCAAGGTATTCTTCCGTAAGCTTGGAACCGGCATCCCTTAAAGCCCCACTCAAAAGATTCTGATCAATCTTCAGTTTTTCGTTTCGGGTTCTCTGGTAAAGATTCTTAATTCTTTTCTTTAAACTTTGGGTAAAATCAATCAACATGGTATTGCTGAATGCTTTCATTTTTGAAGAGATTTCATGCCAGAAAGGAACTTTATCTGCTTTATTGTTTTTCAGTATTTTGTAAAGTAAAGAATCTTCTTCCAGTCCTCTCGTCATGGCATACAGAATAATTTCTGACCGCTCTGAAGCATTGGGCGGAAAGATCGGAATCATCACGTCAAACCTTCCCGGAGCAAGAATTTCTTCGTCAATTTCGGCAACAGAATTGGCAGAGCCTACCATCAGAACGCCTTCTTTTTCAAATTTTCCGATGTAGTGAAGAATAAGCTCCTGAACCTCAAGATTACAGGAAGCAACATCTGTTTCTGCTTTTCTCTGCATCATAATTTCATCAAAATCATCCATGAAAAGCAGTATTTTATTTTCCTTCATCATATTAACCAGAAAATCACTGAAAGTAATTTCATTTCCGTCAACCAGTGAAGTTCCCAGATAATGTTTTTTAACTTCTTTAAACTGATAGCCAATGATTTCAGCAATCTTATTCGCCCAGAATATCTTACCGCTTCCCGGAGGGCCATAAAGAATAATTCCCGCAGGCTTATTGATTCCCCAATCTTTGATCTGCTGTGGATTCAGGAAAGGTTCCAGAACGGTGGATGTATAAAAGAAAAGGTCTCTGTATCCTATAAAATCTCTTTGTTGGAGGCTGGTTTTGCTCCCGAAATAATCATAGACAAACTTATAGTTTCCTCCTAATTTATTATCAATTCCGTAACTTGATATAGAGGATTTGAAAAAGCCATTATCAAAAATATTGAGGTCATTATCTTTAATTACCTTTTCTACTTTGTCTTTAGGCTGATTGATGACTTTGGCAATCTGCTCCAATGTTTTATTTTTGTCCAGATCTTTCTCATATAACCTTAAAAAGTCTACATTTTCGCGGGCAAATTTTTCAAAATCATCTTTTACCTCAAAATTTGTACTGATACAGTCTACCAATTCAAGATCAAAATCCTGTATAAACTGTTTGATGGCTTCTGCAGAAACATTGAGTTCTTCTGCCAGTTCAATTAGCTTCATAAGTGTTGATTAATTCTATCAAATTTAATGTATTTACCAATAAATTGTCATTGATTTATGATAATTCTGTAACATTATCTAATTTATATAGACTACTACTATGTAAAACAAATTACATGGAAAAGATTTTATCAGTAAAAAATTTGACAAAGAAATTCAAAAGAGTTGTAGTCAACAATATTTCTTTTGATGTAGAAAAAGGAAATGTTTATGGGCTTTTGGGTCCGAACGGAAGTGGAAAATCCACGACTTTCGGGATGCTGCTTTCAACCATTAATCCTACCAGCGGAGACTGGTTTTGGTTTGGAAAAAAAGGAACTGATCCTGAAACGTTAAAAAAAATCGGAGCTATTATTGAACAGCCTAACTTTTATCCTTATTTAAGTGCGGAAACCAACCTTAAGATTGTTGCAGAAATTAAAAAAACGCCGTATTCAAGGATTGATGAAGTTCTGAAAACCGTAAATCTGTACGAAAGAAGAAAAGATACTTTCAAAACATTTTCTTTGGGAATGAAACAGCGTCTGGCGATTGCTTCAGCGATGCTTAATAATCCTGAAGTGATGATTTTAGATGAACCTACGAACGGATTGGATCCTGAAGGAATTATCCAGATCAGAGAGATCATCAGCGATATTGCCAAGCAGGGAATTACGATTATTATTGCAAGCCATCTTTTGGATGAAATTGAAAAAATCTGCAGCCATGTGATTGTTCTGAAAGAAGGAAATTCCATTTATTGCGGAAGAGTGGATGAAATGACTTCCAACAATGGATATTTTGAATTAAAAGCAGACAACAATACCTTACTTATGAATGCTTTGAATGAGCTTCAATGGTTTACTTCCATCAATCAGGAAGGAGATCTTATCAAAGCTCAGATCCGTGATGATGCTTCTATTTCAGCTTCGGCGATGAATCAGAAACTGGCAGAGAAAGGAATTTACCTTTCCCATTTGACCAAGAAAAAATTATCTCTTGAATCTCAATTCCTTGAACTTGTAAAAAACACCCATTAGTCATGATAAAATTATTAAAACTGGAATACTACAAAAACCTGAATTACAAACCATTCAAGGTTTTCACGATACTTTATTTTGCCATTCTTATTGCGTTGCTTTTCATCGGATTGGTTGATTTTGATATTTTTGGAGGAACGATTAATTTAAAAGAACAGGGTATTTATAATTTCCCGGAAATCTGGAATTTTACCACATGGATTGTTGCCTTGTTGAAAATTTTCCTGGGACTGATCATTGTTTTCTCCATTTCACAGGAATTCAGCAACCGGATGTTTAAGCAGAATACCATTGATGGATTAAGCAGAAAGGAATTTATCACTTCAAAATTGCTGACCATAAGTATTTTTACCATTGTTTCAACAGCAATTGTATTGGGGCTTACTATATTTCTGGGATATCAATATTCCAATACAACGGAATCTACAAAGGTTTTTGCTGAGATTTTCTTCATTGGAAACTATTTTGTAGAACTATTCACGTTCTTCTGTTTCTTAATGTTCCTTTCTATTTTATTGAGAAAATCGGTATTTGTATTTCTTGCCCTTTTTGTTTTATGGATTGGTGAGGCAATTTTAACCACTATAGAAGTATTCTCAAAAGTAAAAGGAATGCAGGGAGCACAAAGAAACGAAATCCTTCAGAATGACTTTTTCATTACCCATCTTTTACCGCTGGAAAGTATGTCTAATCTTATTCCTAATCCGATGATGAGATTAAATATGGCTAAAAGTATAGGCATAAAATATGAATTCCACTACCCTACAGAAAGCCTTATTGCTTGTCTGGTTTGGTGCGCTATTTTTATATTCGGATCGTACTGGATTCTGAGAAAAAGGGATTGGTAAAATTGAAATGAGATTTCAACTACATCATTAACTCAAAATAAAAGGCTGCCATCTGGCAGCCTTCCTTTCACATTACTTTTTATCTAACAACGGAAGATATTTTCCGTATCCTTTGCTTTCCATTTCTGCTTTTGGAATAAATTTCAGAGAAGCACTGTTGATACAGTAACGAAGTCCTCCTTTATCTTCCGGTCCGTCTGTAAAGACGTGTCCTAAATGGGCATCACCGGTTTTACTTCTTACTTCCACTCTGGTCATTCCGTGGGTACGGTCCATTTTTTCATCAATCAAAGCCTTTGTAATGGGTTTTGAGAAACTTGGCCATCCACAGCCTGATTCAAATTTATCTGTAGAAATAAACAATGGTTCTCCTGTTGTAATATCTACGTAAATTCCTTCACGGGTTTCGTTCCAGTATTCATTCTGGAAAGGTCTTTCTGTTCCGTTTTCCTGCGTAACGTTGTATTGTTCTGCGGTCAGTTTTTCTTTTAAAACTTTTTTATCCTGCTTCTGATAGGTAGGTTTTGGAAGCGGATTGGCTTTTTTAGCCATTTCAAAAAGTCCCGGTTCAATGTGGCAATATCCGCCCGGATTTTTATCCAGATAATCCTGATGATAATCTTCTGCTTTGTAGAAGTTTTTCAATGGAATAGTTTCTACCAATAATGGCTTACTATAATTTTTCGCCAGCTTCTGAACTTCATCTTTTACCAAAGCTTCATCTGTTTTATTGGTAAAATAGATTCCGGTTCTGTACTGGTTTCCTCTGTCATTTCCTTGCTGATCTTTGCTTGTAGGATCAATGGTTTTAAAGTAAAGATCAATCAACAGTTTCAAATCTACCTGTTCAGGATCATACTTTACTTTTACGGTTTCTGCAAAACCTGTTGTATGGCTTACCACCTCTTCATAAGTAGGATTTTGGGTATTCCCGTTGGCATAGCCCACTTCAGTTCCTACAACTCCTCGAATTTGTTGAAAAAAATGTTCTGTTCCCCAGAAACATCCACCTGCAAAATAAATCTCTCTAACGTTTTTGCTATCCATAATTTTCTCATTTTCTTTTTTTATTTCCACTACATTAGGCTTGTTTTTTTTGAAAAGCCCGGATCCCGCAGCAAATACTGCTATACCCAGAATGATTCCGAGTACAATTAATATATTTTTCATTTTTACCTTTTTATTCATTACTTATTATTTTGAACGATCATGAATCCAAATCCTAAAAGCATAAGGTCTTTTAAAATAAAGAAATCCGTCACGGGCACTCCGTCCACTATTTTCCATACTCCCGGTGTTGTAAATAAATAGCTTAATGTCACCAGAAAAGTTACTATCATTCCGATACCTGCATACTTTTTCAATACAGCAAATTTCGCACTAAATATCAGGAGTAATGCAATGATAATTTCTATCGCTCCGATAAAATTTGACACTGCCTGGACGCTTATGATTTTATATACGAAAAAAGTTAAGAAATGGTTTTCCACCAAAGGTTTTATTGCGGCAGCTTCTGTAGGGGTAAACTTGAAGATACCAATCCACAGCAAAATAAGCGCTGCTCCGAAAAGGGAAATGTAATACCCAATTCGGGGTAATTGATTTTTAGATTCCTGTACTGTTCCGATCATGTTTTTAAGATTTTAATTAATACTTTATTGTTTTTCAAAAGTATAGTCGGAGTCATTTTAAAATCCTGACAGGAATTTTCTTAGAAATTTAATTTATCGATCATTTTATTTTTAAAGTCCTGAATTTCAGACTCATTAATTTCAGTTTTTTGTTCAGAAAATGTCTTTTTAAAGGCTTTATCCAGAAGTGCCAGCTTTTCATTGTACATTCTGCACCATTTGCAGATCATCAGGTGCATGCTCAGCATCCTGTTCTCTTTGGAAGAAATGGATTGGGCATTCCTTTTTTCCATCAGTAAAGTAGCTTCACTGCATGGTAAAAATAATATATGTAGTATTCTTCTTATCATTTTTCTTATGATTTTGAAAACCAGTTAAACTCCAGACATTCTCTGAGCTGCATGCGGCTTCTTTGCAAAATCTTCCAAAGATTAGTCGTAGAAACATTCAATTCCTGACTGACTTCCGGTGCTTTTTTTTCTTCTATATAATACATTTTAAGCAGAATCTTCCATCTCGAGGGCAATTCTTCAATACATTCTTCCAATGTTTTATTAAACTCTGCGCTGTCTAAAAGTTCATCTCCTTCGCCTGATACATTCCAGTCATTTAAAACATCATTATTTTTCCATGATCCTGTTTCGTCAAAAAAATGATCGAGTCTGATATTAGGTTCAGATTTATATTTTTTCCTGTAAAAATCGGCAACTTTTCTGTTCAGAATAGCCATCAGCCAGGTCAGAGGATTACTTTTTCCTTCAAAAGAATCATGGGCTGAATAGGCTGCAAGAAAAACTTCCTGAACAACATCCTGCGCGTCTTCTTTATTCGAAAGTACGTACAGTGCCCGCTTCAAAAGCGGTCCCGAATATTGTTCTATCCAGCTTTTCAGTTCTTCATCTTTTGTCATTGGAAGATTTTTTGTCTTATTTCAGATCACAGCGAAGGTAGTAAGTTAAACGGAAAATTGCAAAACCAGATAGATTATTATTAATTACAGCCATCTCAAACCTTATAGGTTTTCAAAACCTATAAGGTTTACCAAACAACCATTAGCCAAACTCATCCCCATTCAAAACATAGCATAAAATTATTACAAATCGCTTAAAAATAGTAAATTTGCATCTTATCAAAATTTGATACTTAAAAAGCAAAAGCAATACTATGACATCACAAGAGATACGTCAAAAATTTTTAGATTATTTTAAAAGTAAGGAGCACTTAATCGTTCCTTCAGCTCCTATTGTGCTGAAAGACGACCCTACCCTTATGTTTTCCAACTCCGGAATGACGCAGTTCAAGGATTTTTTCCTTGGCTACAAAACTCCTACCGCCCCTAGAATTGCCGATACCCAAAAGTGTCTGAGAGTTTCAGGGAAGCACAATGATCTGGATGATGTAGGTAGAGATACTTACCACCATACCATGTTTGAAATGTTAGGAAACTGGTCTTTCGGGGATTACTTCAAAAAAGAGGCTATTGCTTTTGCCTGGGAATTACTGACTGAAGTATACGGAATTCCAAAAGAAGATTTATACGTAACGATTTTTGAAGGTGATGCTTCTGAGAATCTTGACAGAGATCAGGACGCTTATAATTTCTGGAAATCTTATATTTCAGAAGATAGAATCATCAATGGAAATAAAAAAGATAACTTCTGGGAAATGGGGGCAAGCGGACCTTGCGGACCTTGTTCTGAAATCCATATTGACTTGAGAACTCCTGAAGAAAAAGCTGCAGTTCCGGGAATTACCCGCGTTAATCAGGATGATCCACAGGTAGTGGAAGTATGGAACCTGGTTTTCATGGAATTCAACAGAAAAGCTGACGGTTCTCTGGAAAAACTTCCTGCGCAGCATGTAGATACAGGAATGGGCTTCGAACGTCTTTGTATGGCACTTCAAGGGAAATCTTCCAACTATGATACAGACGTTTTCACCCCTTTAATTGCTAAAGTTGAAGAACTTTCAGGTAAAAAATATACAGGAATTTTAGAAGACGAAAAAGATATTGCCATCCGTGTTGTGGTAGACCACATCAGAGCAGTTTCCTTTGCTATTGCAGACGGACAACTACCTTCAAACGGAGGAGCTGGGTATGTAATCAGAAGAATTTTGAGAAGAGGAAT
This sequence comes from Chryseobacterium sp. 7, assembly GCF_003663845.1. Classification (NCBI taxonomy): domain Bacteria; kingdom Pseudomonadati; phylum Bacteroidota; class Flavobacteriia; order Flavobacteriales; family Weeksellaceae; genus Chryseobacterium; species Chryseobacterium sp. 7. The sequence goes on along the minus strand of NZ_RCCA01000001.1, from coordinate 1,306,615 downwards.
TTCCTATTCTTACAGATTCTTAGACATGAAAGAGCCTTTCCTTTACAAATTGGTTGCTGTTTTACAGGAACAAATGGGAGCTTTCTTCCCTGAGCTGGAAAAACAGGGAACTTTGGTAACGGAAGTTATTAAAAGTGAAGAAGAATCTTTCCTAAGAACAATTGAAACCGGATTAATCCGAGTTGATAAATTAATTCAGCAGACAATTTCGGAAGGTAAAAAAGTATTGCCAACGGAAGAAGTTTTCGAATTGTATGATACTTATGGTTTCCCTGATGACTTAACGAGAATTATCGCTGAAGAAAAAGGTTTAACGATCGATGAAAAAGGTTTTGAGGCTGAATTAGCAAAACAAAAACAACGTTCAAAGGCAGATTCAGCTCAGAAAGTTTACGACTGGGTAAATCTTGAATCAAAACCTGAAACGTTTGTAGGATACGACCAGATGGAGTCTGAAACATACATTACGAGATACAGAAAAGTAGAAAACAAAGACGGAGAATTTTACCAGGTAGTTCTAAGCAGTTCTCCTTTCTATCCTGAAGGAGGTGGACAGGTTGGAGATAAAGGAGTTCTTGAAAATGCAGTTGAGAGCTTCGAAGTTCTGGAAACTAAAAAAGAAAACGGATTGATTATTTCATTAATCAGCGGTCTTCCAAAAGATGCAGGTGCTGTTTTCTATGCTAAAGTAAATGCTTCTGAGAGAAAAAATTCTCAGGCTAACCACTCTGTAACTCACCTTCTGCATGAGGCTTTAAGAGATGTTTTAGGAACTCACGTAGAACAGAAAGGTTCTTATGTAGGTCCGGATTATCTTCGTTTTGACTTCTCTCACTTCAACAAAATGACTGAGGAAGAATTAGCATTAATTGAAGAAAAAGTAAATAAAAAGATCAAAGAAAGTATTGCTTTACAGGAATTCAGAAATATTCCGATTCAGGAAGCTCTGGAAAAAGGAGCGATGGCTTTGTTTGGTGAAAAATATGGTGACAGTGTGAGAATGATCCAGTTCGGAAGTTCAAAAGAACTTTGTGGTGGAACTCACGTAAAAAACACCAGCGAAATCGGTCATTTCAAAATCACTTCTGAAGGTTCTGCTGCTGCGGGAATCAGAAGGATTGAGGCTATTTCAGGAGACAAATCTGAAGAATATTTCAACAATCTTGAAAAACAGATCATTGAACTTTCTCAATTATTAAAGTCTAAAGATGTGGTAAGATCTATCGAAAAACTGATCGAAGAAAACACTTCATTGAAGGCTGAAGTAGATGCTCTTAAAAAGGAAAAAGCAAAAGGAGAAATCGGAGAATGGAAGAATGCTTACGAACAGAAAGGCAACAAGCAGCTTCTTGTAAAGAAAACGTCTCTGGATGCAGGTTCTGTAAAGGATATTGTATTCCAATTGAAGAGAGAAATTCCTGCTTCAGTAACGATCATTCTTTCTGACGCAGACGGAAAACCAATGATTACTGTTGGAGTTTCTGATGATCTTGCTGCAGATTACCAGGCTGGAGCTATTGTGAAGGATCTTGCAAAAGAAATCCAAGGCGGTGGTGGTGGAAACCCAGGTTTTGCAACGGCAGGTGGTAAAAACCTTGAAGGTTTAGAAAACGCTTACCAAAAAGCTTTGACTCTCTAAAATAGAAAGATCTATTATAAATTTAACCCCGGCTGTCTCGGAATCGAGACAGCCGGGGCTTATTTTTGCTGTATGTCATAGTTTTTTAACGCAAAGTCTTCCTTATAATATTTCATAATGAAATAAGCAAAGAATGAAATCAACTTCATTGATTCTGACCAAGCTTATGTATATGCATGAGCTTCATCAGTGACAAAGTCACTTCTCTTTGCTTTCTATAAACAGAGCGGTTGAGTTATTTATCTTTGCGTTCAATCCCTTGTAAAGTATTCAATTGCTGTTAAATGAATTAGGTAGAAAGGCTATTTTAACCGCAAAGATTATTTTTAGAATAAATTATTTTAAGAGGGCGAAGAATGAAATCAACTTCGTTGATTCTGACCAAGCTTGTGCAATAATCATGCTTTCATCAGATAAGGCAACTTTCCCAAAAACATCTGTGTCATCCGTGAGATGATTAAAATAATTTTAGAAAACTATAAAATATTCATATAGCTTCATCATCGACATTGTCGCTTCCTTAGCAACCTAAATAAAAGAATCATAAATAATTAAGTCTTTGCGTTTAAAGAAAAATGAACAAAACATAAATTATTAAATATAAAATCATCTCATTATTTATATCCGTTCTAATTATTGACCTTATCTTAACAAACCATTACTTAATCTTAAACTATTTGTTTTGTCTTCTTAAAACTCAGTTAACAACAGACCGTTAGTTTTGCCATAATCGAAATTCAAGAAAATATAATTATGAAAATTAACAAAACTATTGGAGCTCTATTCCTTGCAGCGATTGTTTTTCAAGGCTGTAATGATGACAATAACGGGGATTCCAACACCCCTACCAATGACAAAATCAAGATTGAAAATTTTTCTAAAGAGCCCGCTTTCGTTTTTGGAATGCCTGGTTTTGAAAATTTAAATATAACAACACTTATCTCAAGTTCTGATGTTCTTCCTGGTTCTCCGGATTTCGTTTTCGGAGGTCAGCCGGACGGAATGGGAATGATGAAAGATCCCAACTCTGACGGGTATCTGATGATCACCAACCATGAGATCAAACAATCGGTATCCAGAGTATATTTAGACAAAACATTTAAGCCTGTAAAAGGAGAATATATCTTAAACGGAACCGGAGGAATGACAAGATTATGTTCTGCTACATTGGCAACACCTGAAACTCATGGTTTCAGTGCATTTCTTACTGCCGGGGAATCTGGTGAAGAAAGTATGGTTCACGCTTTGAATCCGTTGGCACCGGCATCTCAGGCATCCGATAAAACAAGAGTAAAACCCGCTTTAGGAAAGGCTTCTATGGAAAATGCAGTTCCGCTTCCTAAAGATGTTTCTAACGGAAAATCTTATATTATCATTGGTGAAGACCAGTCTTACTCTTCTTCTCATCAGTCTGCAGGACAGCTGATCATGTATGTAGCCGATACACAGGGAGATCTGGATAACGGTAAATTATATTCTTTAAAAAGAACAAACAACAACTATACTGAAACGGATATGACGAAAGGAAGCAGCTACGATGTAGAATTCGTGGAAATTCCGAACGCCAAAAACCTTACAGGAGCTCAGATCAATCAGAAAAATATTGATAATAATGCCATCCGTTTTTCAAGAGTAGAAGATGTAGATTACAGAAAAGGAGCAGGAAAAGGAAGAGAAATTTACTTTACCGCTACCGGAGAATCTTCTGACGGTGTGAATCCAAAAGCAGGATTAACGATGTGGGGAAGAGTCTACAAACTTGTTCTGAACGCCAACAATATGATGACAGGAAAATTAGAAGTTGTTGCTGAAGGAGATTCTAATCCGGGAAATAATCTTATCAATCCAGATAACTTGTGTGTAACTGAAAACTTTGTATACATCCAGGAAGACGGAGATTCTTATTACAAAAATGCCAACCACGATTCTTATATCTGGCAGCTGAATATCGCGACAAAACAATACAAGCCATGGCTGAACATGAAGCACAACAGAAACGATTCTGCATGGCAGACTGCTTATAACCAGTCCGGAGATCTTCAGAAATTCGGTTCATGGGAATTTGGTGCTATGGTTGATATCTCTGACATCATCGGAGTTCCGAATACATTCTCTGTGAATATCCATTCTCATACATGGCAGCTGGATAAATTCAAAAATCCTGACGGTTCCGGAATCAACACCAATAAAGAAGGCGGACAGATTGTAATCATCAGAAACGTAGAAAAATAGTTTTAATTCCTTCATATCAAATTAAGGTATCAATAGAAATCTCTGTTGATACTTTTTCATACCTATGAGTAAGCTTTCAAAATACCCGATACTCCTTTTGTTATACTGTGCAGCAGCACTTTTCACCCTTTATTATTGTAAAAATGATAAGCAGCAGCCTGTGTATGAAGATCTTGGTTCTGTAAAAGACAGGATTATCAAAACCAATACTGATTTCGAAAAGCAAATCAATGAACTGAAAACTCTGGTCTCTAAAGATTCTGATGAAAAACTCCTACAGGAAAAATTTGAAGATATCCGAAAAACCTATAAAAAGATGGAATGGGCTGTAGAATATTTTCTGCCCCACTCAGCGAGGTTTATCAATGGGCCAGCCCTTCCTGAAATAGAAATGGATGAACACACCGAAATAGAACCGGAAGGATTACAGGTTTTGGAAGAGATGTTGTATCCTTATGAGAAACGAAATAAAGAGGAAGTGATCAGAATGCTTAATAAGCTCATCAATAAAAGCAATACAATAGCAACCAACTTTCAGGTTATTACCGTTAGTAAAGATCAGGTTTTTGATGCTTTAAGACAGGAAACTTTCAGAATTTCCAGCTTAGGAATTGCAGGTTTTGACACACCTGTTTCGGGAACATTTTTACAGGAAATACCTTCTTCTCTGGAAGGAATTCAAGAAATACTGGAACAAATTTCAACAGACAAGTCAAAAGATAAGGCTTTAAAAAGTATTGTTGCAGAAATCAACTCAGCCATTAAAATCCTGAAGAAAAACACAGACAAAAATACGTTTGATTATGTCAATTTTATCCCTGACTACTTGAATAAAATCACTGCTCTGATGCTTGATTTTAAAAATCAGGAGAACATTCCGGATGTAGAAGTCACGACAGCTTTAAACAAAAATGCAGCTACTTTTTTCTCTAAAAATGCTTTTAATCCTAACGCCTTCACTCCCGGGAAAGAATATGCATATTCTGAAGAAAAGGCTGCTCTTGGGCATCAGCTTTTTAATGATAAAATTTTATCGAACAGCAACAACCGAAGCTGTGCCACATGCCATATTCCTGAAAAAGCCTTTACAGACGGACTCGCTAAGGCCATGTCTCTCGAAAATTCTGAACTGCCAAGAAATACGCCTTCACTCAACTATGCAGGTTATCAGCATGGCCAGTTTTGGGATATGAGAAAGGATGATCTGGAAGGGCAAAGTTCTGATGTGATTTCCAATAAAGAAGAAATGCACGGTGATCTGAATGTCATTCTTGCCAAAATCAATGAGGATAAAAAATACCAGACGGCATTCAAAAAAATCTACCATTCTCCAAAAACTGAGGTTTGGCAGCTGCAGAATGTACTGGCAACCTATATCCGTTCTCTCGCAAAATTCAATTCAGATTTTGATGAATATATGAGAGGAAACAAATCGGCGATGACGGAAAATCAACAGCGTGGTTTTAATCTTTTTATAGGAAAAGCCCAATGTGCAATTTGCCATTTTGTTCCTTTATTCAACGGTACCGTTCCTCCAAACTTCAAGAAAACAGAACAGGAAATACTTGGAGTGGCTTTGAATGGAGAAAACAAAATATTTGATAATGATCCGGGAAGAGGAAAATTCCATGAAACAGTTCCTTCGTTACAGCATTCCTTCAAAACGCCAACCCTTAGAAATATTCATAAAACCGCACCATATATGCACAACGGAGGGTACAAAACGTTAAAAGAAGTTATGAATTTCTACAACAAAGGCGGTGGAAAAGCTTTTGGATTTAAAGTAGAGAATCAAACACTTTCTGATGCCCCATTACAGCTTACCGATAAGGAAATAGACGATATTATTGAGTTTATGAAAGCGCTGAACGATCATTAAGTCATTCTTTAACAAACAATTGAAACTCCTGAAAACCATCTCTTCAGGAGTTTTTTTATTTGGAATTTAAAGTAAAAACAGGAAGACTATCTGAGTAAATTTTCTATACAGTTTTATCAGAGAAAAATCCATAAAAACATTAGATTAAATCAATGTTATACTCTGTTAAAAACTTTTTTACAAGAATAAATATTATTAATTTTGACCTAGTTTTTTTACATGAAAAGGGAATTACTGTTATTATTTTTTCTACTCAGCTTTTTGGGGTATTCACAATCAAAAATTAAGGTTGTGGATGACGCCACTCAAAAACCTGTTTATAATGCTAAAATATCCTGTGACAATACCGTCATTGGATATACTGATCAACAGGGCATTCTGGAATTCAAAACAGGGTGCAGAAGCATTGATATTGATGCAGGTTCTTACCAGAAAGAAAACATTAACGTAGAAAGCAGCATGGAAGTTTCCCTGCTCAAAAAAGCATCGAAAACTACAGATATTGAGACCGTAGTGATTGAAAATAAAAGTGATCCCAGAGCCTTGGAAATTCTGAGAAAAGTCAATAAACTATTTCACGAAAACTCACCCAAAAGCTTAGGATCCTATTCTTATAAATCCTATGAAAAAATCTCTCTGGATATTGATGAAGACAGCCTTTCCCAGTTTAATCAGTATTTCAATGATCTCAATATTTTCAAGAAAAAAAGAGAAAAAGACTCTCTGAATAACATCAACGCCAGGAAGATATTTTCAAAAAGCAAACTCTTCCTTTGGGAAAGAGCGCAGGAGTTTTTATACTCCAAAAAATATGGGGAAAAGATCAATATCCTGGACAACAGAATTTCCGGACTGAAACAGCCTATCTACGAAATGATCGCTCTTCAGCAAAGTAACAGGGATGTTGTTCCGGAACAGATAAAGCCTGAAAACAGAGGTTTGTACAGGTTTTTCCTTTCAGATACCGTTACTCTGGACGGGAGAAAAAACTTTGTGATCCGTTTCCGAGAAGTGAATTATAAAAAACCTGACAGAAAACGAAAGTATAACGGTGCCATTTATATTGATACCGAAACCTACGGACTCAAAAAAATTGAAAATTTCAGTAAAAATAAAAACGACGGAATTATCACCAGTACCTGGGTGTTTTACAATAACAAATGGTTCCTTGCCCACGAAAAAGCCAAGCTTAAAATGGGTAAAATGGCTATGGATGACAAAATACATTCCGATGATAAAAAGGACAAAAAAAGCTTTGGTACTTACGCTTTCCTTACCTCTAAATATTTTGATTTCGAAACCCCTATTGAAGAGGATCCCAAAGACTTCAAAGGCTATACTTTTTCTGTAAAAAATATTGACGGCCATTCTCTGGATCAGTACAGGACAGATCCTCTTACCGACCGGGAGCAAAACACCTATAAAACGATAGACAGTTTAGGTAAAAAATATAAAATTGACACCAAAGCGCAAATTTTATCAGGATTACTGAACGGACAGATCAGAGTAGGATCTGTAGACTTTGCAGTAGATGAAATTGTGAATTATAACTCCTATGAAGGTTTTAGGTTAGGGTTAAAAGCCAAGCTGAATGAAAATTTCAACCCCTATTTTTCACCGGACTATTATTTTGCATACGGTGTGAAAGACAGAAAATGGAAGTACGGAATGGGGCTTGATATGAAAACCACCCTGGAGAAAAACTCATTTTTCAGATTTGAGGTGTATGATGATGTAACAGCTTCGGGGGAATTCAACAGAAAGCTTTGGAATTTCAAGATGAGAATGATGAATTTCGGGAATAATCTAAACAATGACCGTTACTTTCACTTCAGAGGAATGTCATTATCTTATCTGAACGATGTTACTAACGGACTTACTGTTGCCCTTGCCGTAAGAAGAAATACAGAAGAAGCAGAATTCGATTACCAGTTCAGAGACAGAGGAACTTCTTACCGAAATTTCAACACGCTTTTCACTTTAAAATATTCTCCGAATTCTACCAATATCATGACTCCACAGGGGAAATCTCTGATTGATCAGAAATACCCTGAGCTCTATTTTAATTATGAGCAGAGTTATAAAATATTGCAGGGAGACTTTAGTTATTCCCGTTTTGATGCGCTGTTTGTTCACAATTTCAAAACACCAATCGGGACTACAGGTTTCCGTCTGTACGGAGGTCTGGTTCTGGGTGGAGCGCCTATCTGGAAAAACTTTACGATGAATGGACTGGCTTCTCCCGGTAAAGATTTTAATTTTAACCTTACTTCTTATCTTGGTTTTGCAACGCTGGAAGGTGGAAAATACTATAATGACAGATTTGTAGCGTATTACTTTACGCATAAACTTCCATGGTATTTAAAAAGTTTCGGACATAATATTTCCAGCTTTGATTTTGTCTTCCGAGGAACCATTGGAGATATGAGGTATCCGGAATACCATCAGTTTAAGTTCAGAAAACTGGATCACCTGTATCAGGAAGTAGGTTTGGAATGGAACAATTTTCTTTCCAGCTATTTTAATCTGGGACTCTTCTACAGAGTGGGTTATTATGCAACACCTCATTTCAGAGAAAACTTTGCCATCCAGTTTAAGCTTAAGTTTCTTGAGTTTTAGTCGTCAGGAAAAAACAAAATCTTTATTTTTGAATCACAATTCAGAAATTTTTACCGATAATATATAGAACATGCAGAAAATCGAAATCAAAGCAGAACAGTTTTTTGAATTATTAAAATTAAAAGATACTCCGATGTGGGAGATTTTCTCACAGATGATTGATGGAAATGAAAAGGAAATCATCTTTTTAGACAATGAAGACAAGATCCTTTTTACTTATATTTTACCTTCTGCACAGGAAAAACTGGAAGAAGACAGAAAAGAGTTTTCAAAACAGTTCTCAGAGAAATTGGCTAACTTCAATTAAGAGTTCTTATGAATAAAAATTATGTTTTTTCTTTGCTCGGGCTCTTCTTATTTGCCTTTGCAAGCGCTCAGAACTATAAGAAGCCTTTGGTTTCTGCCATCAAAGAAGCAGATCTTCGTACCGATATGTATCAGCTTGCTGCAGACCAGTTCTGGGGACGTGAAGCCGGAACACTGGATGAATTGAAGGTTTCTATGTGGCTGGCCGACAAAGCCAAAGAAGCAGGAATGAAACCTGCCGGGGATAACGGAACTTTTTTCCAGTTTTTTGATATATACAGACATCAGATTATTCCGCAAAGCAGCCTGAAAATTGGAGATACAAATCTGAAATTATGGAAGGATTTTCTTGTTGCTGAACCCGTAAATGCTTCTGTAGATGCTGAAATAGTGTATGCCGGAAATGCAGAACCTGAAGATCTGGCTAAATTAAACATCAAAGGAAAAGTTCTTGCGGTAAACGCTTCTGACAAAAATATTTCTAAGGATATGACTCTTTTTGTAAGAAGATATCCTGGATTCGTAAGAAATAAATATTACGATAAAGCTTTTCAGCTGGGAGCAAAAGCTATTATTTTCATCACCGATGATACTTCGGAAAAAAGCTGGATAGAAGTACTGCCCCAAATGACAAGAGGAAGCTACGGCGTGGAAGGATTAAGAGAAAAAATCACGAATAATATTCCTGTTTTATGGATTAAAAGAGAAAATGCAGCCTGGGTAAAAAACAATCCCAAAGCTTCTCTGAACCTGATCACTGAAACCTACAAATATCCATCAGTGAATATAATCGGAAAAATAGAAGGTACAGATCCTGTGCTTAAAAACGAATATGTTTTGCTGAGCGGACATCAGGATCATGATGGGATCAGACATCCGGTAAAAAACGACACCATCTACAACGGTGCTGATGATAATGCAAGTACCTGTGTTGCCATGTTGGCTATGGCCAGAGCATATAAAAAACAGCCGGGAAAAAGAAGTATTCTGTTTGTTTTCCATGGTGCTGAAGAAAGAGGATTGTTAGGTTCAAGATGGCATGCAGCCCATCCTGTTGTTCCGAAAGAAAAAATTGCAGCTGTTCTGAACGGCGATATGATTGGGAGAAATGATAATAATGAAGCTGCTTTATTAGGAGGAAATGCTCCACACAAAAATTCTGAAGAGCTTGTAAAAATGGCTGAAGATGCCAATAACGAAAGTACAAAATTCAAATACCTGAAAGATTGGGATTCTCCAAGCCATGCAGAATATTTCTATTTCAGAAGCGATCATCTTCCCTATGCTAAAATCGGAATTCCAGCGATATTCTTCACGAGTGTATTGCATGATCAGTACCATACCCCACAGGATGAATCTGAAAATATCAATTACAAAAAGCTGTATAAAATGACCGAATGGATGTACAGAACATCCTGGAAAGTAGCTAATGAAGCAGAACGTCCGAAAGTAATTTCGAATTTTTCGCTTGAAAGATAAACAATACTAAAAAAAATTGAACCATTAAGAAGAGTTTAGGTTGTAAGGAAAATTAAGATTCAAACGAATTTGAATGAAGCATTCGGCTTAATCAATATCGAAAGATATTATCCTTAACCTTTCTTAAAAACTTAATCAATCTTAATGGTTTAAAATAATTTTCATTCTGCAAAAAATAAAAAGCTTCACAGATTGTGAAGCTTTTTTCGTCATTGTGTTTTTAGAATCTGTTTTTAAAACGAAATAATTTAATATTGAATATGATTATATGATTTGGAAACATTAAAATAAATTCAGGATTTAAGGAAGATTAAGGTTCAAATTAATTTGAATGAAGCATTCTGCTTAATCAATATAGAAAGATATTCTCCTTCACTATTCTTAAAAACTTAATCATCCCTAATGGTTTAAAAAATATTTTTATTTAATCATATTTCTTTTGCCTTGAAGCAAAAGAAACAAAAATTCAAGACCTAGAAACTTCCACTAAAAATGAAATCTGTTCTCTAAAAACTCTAAACTCGTGCGGAAACAGTCTATGTTTAGAATCACATGTTGCCCCGCACTCAAACAATAGAGTTTTTTTAACGTTCACAGAATCCATTTTCTTAACGCTTCAGTTTCTTATGTCATTTGATATTGTCAAAAAAAGAAACATTTCTTTTTTTCAATTTAAATTCTTTTAAATAAGAAGGTTCATCAGAGAAGGATCATTGTTCAGATAGTTGACAAAAAAATCGTATTGTTTCATCTTATCGATCAGTGGTGTGAAATCTTTGTTTTGTTTCAGAGCAATTCCTACTACTGCAATTCCCTTTTCTTTTGAGTTTTTTTGAGTGTACTCAAAGTAGGTAATATCATCATCAGGGCCAAGAACATCCATTACAAAAGCCTTCAATGCTCCGGGACGTTGTGGAAATCTGACCAGGAAATAATGTTTTAACCCTGCATGAAGCAACGCCTTTTCCTTGATTTCTTCCATACGGGTAATATCGTTATTGCTTCCGCTGATAATACACACTACATTTTTCCCTTTTATTTCTTCTCTATATTTTTCCAAAGCGGCTACAGAAAGTGCTCCCGCCGGTTCTACCACAATAGCATCTTTATTATACAGTGATAATATGGTTTCACAGACAAGTCCTTCATCTACTGTAGCTATATCGTAAAGGATATTTTTACAGCGTTCAAAAGTGAGGTCTCCTACTTTCTGTACTGCTGCTCCGTCTACAAAACGGCTTATTTTTTCGAGAAGAACAGGTTGTCCTTTTTCAAGGGCTTTTTTCATGCTTGCTGCTGCGGAAGGTTCTACACCAATAATTTTGGTTTGTGGAGACAAATGCTGAAATACAGTACAAACTCCTGCTGCCAGTCCACCGCCGCCTATCGGAACAAAAAGATAATCAACCATACCTTCTGCCTGTTCAAGAATCTCGAGTGCTGTTGTAGCCTGCCCTTCAATAATGGCCGGATCATCAAAAGGATGAATAAATACACTGTTATTGTCTTTGCAAAACCTCATCGCGGCATCTTTTGCGGCGTCAAAAGTATCTCCGAAAAGAATAACCTCTATGTATTCTCCTCCGAACATTTTCACCTGTTCAAGTTTTTGTCCGGGTGTAGGCAAAGGCATGAAAATCGTTCCTTTGACCTTCATGGTCTGACATGCAAAAGCAACGCCCTGCGCATGATTTCCGGCACTGGCACAAACAACACCTTTTGAAAGCTCTTCCTCAGACATAGAGGCCATCTTATTATAGGCTCCTCGTATTTTATAGGATCTTACCCTTTGAAGGTCTTCTCTTTTAAAATAAATATTCGCATCATAAATCGCTGACAGATTATTATTGACAGCCAAAGGTGTTTTTACCACTACATCTTTTAATCGTTCCTCCGCTTTATAGACATGCTCTAAAACGGAGGAACTTATTCCCTCTTTCATCATCTGTTTGGTAATTAATTGTTTTCGGGTCTCAGGCTTCGCACCGTCTTACCAGCTTTCCACATTTCGCTTTCTCTTAGCTCTGTAAGTTCAGCTTCTAATTTTTCACGATAATCCGGTTTGCTATTGCTGTCGATAGAACGTTGTGCTTCGTTTCCTTTGGCTACGTTGTCATACAATTCTTCAAACAAAGGCGAAGTAGCATCTCTGAAACGCTTCCACCAATCTAAAGCTCCTCTCTGAGCGGTTGTACTACAATTGGCGTACATCCAGTCCATTCCGTTTTCTGCGACCAACGGCATTAATGACTGAGTGAGTTCTTCTACAGTTTCATTAAAAGCTTCGGAAGGGCTGTGGCCATTTTTTCTCAATACATCATACTGAGCGGCAAATATTCCCTGTACAGCTCCCATCAGTGTTCCACGTTCTCCGGCAAGATCACTGTATACTTCTTTTTTAAAGTCGGTTTCAAAAAGATATCCGCTTCCTATTGCGATTCCTAATGCGGTTACTCTTTCTCTGGCTTTTCCCGTAGCATCCTGATATACAGCAAAACTGCTGTTCAAACCTCTGTCCTGTAAGAACATTCTTCTTAATGATGTTCCTGAACCTTTTGGTGCTACCAGAAATACGTCTACATCGGCTGGAGGAACAATTCCTGTACGCTCACTGAACGTAATTCCGAAACCATGAGAGAAGTATAGTGCTTTTCCTGGGGTAAGATGCTGTTTTACTTTCGGCCAGTATTCAATCTGTGCGGCATCACTCAGAAGATAGCAGATAATGGTTCCTTTTTCTAATGCTTCCTCGATTTCGAATAAGGTTTCTCCCGGCACAAATCCGTCTGCTACTGCCTTATCCCATGATTTGGAGTTTTTTCTCTGTCCTACAATTACGTTAATTCCGTTATCTTTCTGGTTTAAAGCCTGTCCGGGTCCCTGCACTCCATATCCGATTACTGCTACTACTTCATCTTTTAATACTTCCTGAGCTTTATCCAACGGAAATTCTTCTCTTGTTACTACGTTTTCCTCTACTCCTCCAAAATTCAATTTTGCCATTTTTTTTGATTTTATTTATTATTGATTGTGATGTTTAATTTTTATTCTTATTCTTAACTCGCATATTCTATTGCGGTCAGGTATGGAGTTCTGTGATAATGTACTTCCAGAACATCTACCTGTTTTTCCATTTGTCTGCTGATCTTTTGAACAGAATCTTCTGTTTCTCTGATGACAATAACAAACTTTTTTACTTTTTCTATTTCCGAAGGACCTACATTGAAGGTTACCAGAGAAATTCTTCTTCTTGAAAATATAGCATTGATGCGGCTGATCAATCCTAAATAATCTTCTGTGTACGCCGTAATGGTGTATTCTTTATGATCTGTTTTCATCTTTTTTATTTTTAAGCTTTATTATTTAATACAATCTCCGAAACACTTTTTCCCTGCGGGATCATCGGAAATATATTATGTTCTTTTCCTGTCATTACTTCAAGGAGGAAAGACCCTTTGTGATCCAGCATTTCACGGAGTGCCCATTTCAGGTCTTCTCTGTCAGAAACTTTCTTTCCGGAGATATTATATCCTTTTGCAACCTGAACAAAATCGGGGCTTTGGATATCTACCGAGGAATATCTTTCTTCATGAAACAATTCCTGCCATTGCCTTACCATTCCCAGATAGCAATTATTAAGAATCAGAATCTTCACTTCCGGATGGTACTGCATAATGGTTCCCAGCTCCTGGATATTCATCTGAGCACCACCATCTCCCATTACGGCAATAACAGGTCTTTGGGTCTGTGCATAAGATGCCCCTATCGCTGCGGGAAGACAGAATCCCATTGTTCCGAGCCCTCCACTTGTAACATTGGTCCGGGAATGTTTGAAATGAGAGTAACGGCATGTTGCCATCTGGTGTTGTCCCACATCTGTTACAATTACCGCCTCACCTTTTGTCATTTCATTCAGGTAACGAATAACTTCTCCCATGGTAATCTCACCTTCTTCAGGATAAAGCTCTGTATTGATCAGCTTGATAGTTTCAACTTCATGACATTTTTTGAATCTTTCATGCCATTCATGATGTTCTCTTTTTGCAATCCTTTCCGTAAGAAGAGGAAGGGTATGTTTGCAGTTCCCAAGAACCGGAACGTCTACTTTTACATTTTTATTGATCTCAGCGTTATCAATATCCAGGTGAATAATTCTGGCCTGTTTTGCATATTGATCCAGTCTTCCGGTCACACGGTCATCGAACCTCATTCCGACAGCAATAAGAACATCGCATTCGTTGGTTAATATATTCGGACCATAGTTTCCATGCATTCCTACCATTCCTACAGCTTGAGGATGGTTTGTGGCAATAGCGCTCATTCCAAGAACAGTCCATGCTACAGGAATTCCTGATTTTTCTGCAAACTGTAAAAACTCTTTTTCAGCTTTCCCCAGCATAATCCCCTGCCCTGCGATGATAAATGGTTTTTCCGCATTGTTGATCAGCTTTGCAGCTTGAGCAATATTTTCCAAACACGGATCAGGATCCGGCTTATAACTCCTCAATGAATTACATTGTGAATATCCTTTATAGGCAACAGACTGTAACTGGGCATTTTTGGTCACATCAATCAGTACAGGACCCGGGCGGCCAGATTTTGCAATGTAAAATGCTTTTGCTAACACTTCAGGTAGCTCATTGGCATCAGTTACCTGATAATTCCATTTGGTAACCGGGCTTGTGACGTTCATTACATCTATTTCCTGAAAGGCATCAGTTCCTAAAAGATGTTCAAAAACCTGCCCTGTAATACATACCAAAGGAGTATTATCCAATAGTGCATCTGCCAAACCGGTTACAAGATTGGTAGCTCCGGGACCACTGGTTGCCAATACAACCCCGACTTCTCCAGAGACTCTTGCTAAGCCCTGTGCTGCATGTACTGCCGCCTGCTCGTGGCGGACAAGGATATGTTTCAGGTTTTCCTTATAATCATAAAGGGCATCATAAATAGGAATAATGGCACCTCCCGGATATCCGAAAACGGTTTTCACCCCTTCCTGAAGAAAAGCTTCAAGAATGATCCGGCTTCCGCTCAGTTGTATTTCTGTTGATATATTCAGGTTTTCCATATTTTTTATTGAGTGATTTCGTCTGTTACACAGCCTTCTGCCGCTGATGATACTGTTAATGCATATTTATAAAGCAGTCCTTTCTGTACTTTAAGAGGCGGTTTTTGCCATCCTTTCTTTCTTCTTTCTATTTCTTCTTCTGAAACTTTGAGCTGTATGGTGTTGTTTACAGCATCAATTTCAATCAGGTCATCATTGTTTACAAAAGCTATCAAACCTCCTTCATGGGCTTCCGGAGTGATATGACCTACGACAAAACCATGGGTTCCTCCACTAAATCTTCCGTCTGTAATTAAAGCAACACTGCTTCCCAAGCCTGCTCCTATCAACGCACTGGTAGGTTTCAGCATTTCCGGCATTCCGGGAGCTCCTTTCGGGCCTTCATGACGGATAACAATAACGTCTCCATGCTGTACGGTTCCATCCTGAATTCCTCTGATCAGATTTTTTTCGCCATCAAATACACGGGCTTTTCCTACAAAACGTTCTCCTTCTTTTCCTGTGATCTTGGCTACACTTCCCTTTTCAGCAAGGTTTCCGTATAATATTCTCAGGTGGCCTGTTTCTTTTACAGGTTCTGAAAGGGGTTTTATGATTTTTTGTGTATTAAAATCCAGATCGGGAACATTTTCTAAATTCTCTGCCAGTGTTTTTCCGGTTACCGTTAAACAATCACCGTGTAATAATCCTTGGTTTAAAAGGTATTTCATGACTGATGGTATTCCTCCGTGTTCATACAGATCCTGCATCAGGTATTTTCCGCTTGGTTTCAGGTCTGCCAGTACCGGCGTTTTATCACTCATCATCTGGAAATCATCCTGAGTAAGCGGTACTCCCACACTTTTTGCCATGGCTATAAAATGTAGAACAGCATTGGTACTTCCTCCGAGAATAACAATCATGCGAAGCGCATTTTCAAAAGCTTTACGGGTCATGATATCCGAAGGTTTAATATCTTTTTCCAGTAATACTTTCAGATATTTTCCTGCTTCAAGGCATTCTTCCTGTTTTTCTTTGCTTAAAGCCGGATTGGAAGAAGAATATGGAAGACTCATTCCTAGTGCTTCGATAGCAGAAGCCATTGTATTGGCAGTATACATTCCACCGCATGCGCCTGCTCCCGGGCATGAATTCTTTACAACTCCATCAAAGTCTTCTTCTGTAATTTCTCCCGCAATCTTTTTCCCCAATGCTTCGAAAGCAGAAACAATGTTAAGCTGTTCTCCTTTGTAGCGGCCGGGAGCAATGGTTCCTCCGTATACCATGATAGATGGTCTGTTTAATCTTCCCATTGCAATGATGGTTCCCGGCATATTTTTATCGCAGCCTGGCAATGCGATCAATCCGTCATAATATTGAGCTCCACAGATAGCTTCGATGCTGTCTGCAATTACATCACGGCTTACCAGAGAATAACGCATGCCATCTGTTCCGTTACTCATTCCGTCACTTACTCCAATAGTGTTAAAGATCAATCCGGCTAATCCATGACTCCATGTTCCTTTTTTTACTACCTGAGCCAGATCATTCAAATGCATATTACAGGTGTTCCCGTCATAGCCCATACTGGCAATTCCGACCTGAGCCTTCTGCATATCTTCTTCTGTAAATCCTATCCCGTACAACATTGCTTTGGCTGCGGGTTGTTCACTGTTTTGCGTGAATGTTTTTGAATATTTATTTAACATATTTTTCCTACATTTTCTATTCTTTTCCTCTTCTTAAAATGGAGTTCTTTACTAAATTTCGATCCAAAACTACATTTTGTAATATTCTTTTCATTTTCAGTTTTCCTAAAATCTACAATATTCAACGATTAAGGAAATAGAATTATTTAACTGATAATCAAATATTTAATCCTTTAAAATTTACAATGACAGAACTCTTACCAATTTTAAATATGCCTGCTGTACTCTTCCGCTTGCCGTTTCTTCCCAGTTCCTCGTAAAGGGAACATCGTCAAGTGAATCAAGAGCCACAATTTCTGCAGCTGTACCACAGAAAAAGCCTGCATCTGCACCTCGCATTTCTTCTGGCTTAAAGAAGGTTTCTTTTACTGGGATATCAAGCTTTTCGCAGATTTCAAAAACGGTTTGTCTTGTAATTCCCGGAAGGATGCTTCCTTTGCCAGGAGTGTATAAAACTCCATCTTTTTCGTAGAAAACATTGGCACCTGAACTTTCGGCAACATTTCCATTTTCATCCAGAACCAGCGCTTCATCATACCCTTTGTCTTTGGCATCCTGACATGCTAATATCGAGTTTACATAATGTCCCCCCACTTTGGCTTCAACCTTGAAAGCTTTAGGATTAGGACGTTGAAAAGGGGAAGTCATGATTTTCATTTTATCTGCCAGATAACCGTTATTCCATTCCCAGGCAAGAAGTGACAGGTAGGATTTTTGCCCTTTTGAAAGGGACATATTGGGTGAACATGTGACCAGCGGACGGATATAAGCATCTGTGAAACCGTTACGCTCCAAAAGCTCGTAAGTAAGCTCTGTAAGCTGATCTACAGAATAATCGAAGGGAATATGCATCAGTTCTGCTGATCTTTTTAGTCTTTCATAATGTTCTTTTGCTTTGAAGACTTTGGTACCCTGATCCGTGCTGTAAGATTTAATTCCTTCAAAAACAGAGTAACCATAGTGAAGAGATTGTCCATAAAGATCGGTTCCGGCATCTTTCGCTTTCATAAATTTTCCGTCAAAGTAGATGGTCGTGTCGTCGTTGTAATACATGTTATAGGGTTTAAAAAAAATTAAAATGGGAATAAAAAAAGCCCTCTCACGCTGTGAGAGGGCTCAATATATGTACAGTCATATATCTTCCTTCTCACAGACGCAAGGGAATAATAATGACGATAATAATTACTGATAATAACTGATACATGTTTGTACTATAAAAAATTAAAACAAAAAAAACCGTTTCATAATTTGAAACGGTTCTATATATAATTTAAATATAAATCTATCTAAAATGCCGTTTCCTTACTGTTGCTAATGACAACAGCAATAATAGAAATGACAATGATATTTTTCTGATTCGTAAAATTCATACTGCAAATGTATAAACTTTTTAATTACTCACAAGTTTTTTTCACACTTTTTATTTTTTTCGTAAAAAATGAGTCAACGTTTCCTTTGCTGAAGCCACATCATGAACTCTTACAATTTTTGCTCCCTGCTCCAGAACCAGCCTATGAAGTTTCTGTGTTTCTTCATTGATATCCAGAGGTGATTTCCCGAGAGGTTTATAGATAAATGACTTTCTTGAAATGCCTATCAAAAGAGGAAATTTTCCAAATCCGAGGTATTCAGCTTCATGGATCATTTTCATCTGATCTTCTACTGTTTTCCCAAAACCAAAACCGGGGTCAAGAATAATATCATTCACTCCTTTTTCTAAAAGTTCTTTTGTTTTTTTGGAAAAATATTGGTTCACTTCCAGTGTAATATCTTCGAATTTTATTTTATCGTGCATGGTTTCGTAGGAGGGATTTACATGCATAAGAATGTAAGGAAGCTTCGTTTCAGAAGCTGTATCAAACATTTTGGCATCATAGTGGCCGCCTGAGATATCATTAATCAGATCAATTCCTTCATTAAATCCAAATTGTACGGTTTCTGCATAAAAAGTATCAAGGGAAATGAGGGCTTCCGGAAATTCTTTTTTAATCTGAGAAATAAGACTTCCGATTCGTTTTATTTCCTCGCCAGCACTCAAAAACTCAGCATTGGGACGTGTCGACTGAGGACCGATATCCAGTATTTCAGCTCCATCTTTCAATAGTTTTTCAGCATGTTTCAACGCTGATTTTTCATTATTAAATTTCCCGCCATCAGAGAAAGAATCCGGGGTCATATTAAGGATTCCCATAATCTTTGGAGTGTCCAGCTGTACTAAGCGGCCATTACAGTTGATTGAATGGGTGGGAGGGTCTGAGGGTTGGAAGGTTTGGGAGTTGGAGAGCATGGAGTTTATAATTGATGAATGATAATTGATTTTTGCTATCTTGCAAAATTAGTGATTTGTGAGTTTTTAATGAGAATTTAGAATCTGAAAATTATAAATTATAAGCTGGAAGCTAAATGTTCACTTTCAAATCCTAAAACTAGGTCAATCGAATTTTGAAATTCTTACCTCAGACACTCTCTAATCCTAAAACCCTAAAACTCTCACTCTCCCACTCTCCCACCCTCTTACTCACAAACTCAGCTCTTCAAATTCAAAAATCTAAAACCGAATTCGTATATTTGGAAGATTAAGAAATTTTATGTTAAAAACATCAGTACAGTTCGAGAAAATTATCAGTCAGTGCCGTGATCTTTTCGGTAAAAAACTGCAGGATTATGGTGCAGCATGGAGGGTTTTAAGACCGAGCTCCATTACGGATCAGATTTATATTAAAGTGAACAGAATCCGTACGCTGCAGATGACTGATAAAAAAATGGTGGATGAGAGTGAAGAAGATGAATTTATTGCCATTGTGAACTACTCTATCATTGGGCTTATTCAGCTGGAGAAAGGCCTTTCCAATGATTTCAATGAAAATAAGGAAGAAATTTTAGGTCTGTATGACCAATATGCCAATGAAGCAAAGGCTTTGATGGAAAGAAAAAATCATGATTATGGTGAAGCATGGAGAGATATGAGAATTTCTTCCATTACGGATCTTATTTATCAAAAAGTATTGAGAACTAAACAGATTGAGGATAACCAGGGACAAACTATTGTTTCGGAAGGGCTTGATGCCAACTATTTCGATATGCTGAATTATGCTGTCTTCTGTTTAATCAAGTTCTCGGAAAAAGAAAATCAATTCGAACCCAAAAATATTTAATATGCTCAAAGGTTTATTACGCTTTATTATTGCTGTTATTTTTATCCTTTCAGGCTTTGTGAAAGCCGTGGATCTGGTAGGTTTTTCTTTCAAAATGGAAGAATATTTTGCGCCTCCGGTTTTCAATATGCCATTTTTAGAAAAGTTTGCCCTGCTTTTTTCAATTATCGTAGTGGTATTGGAACTTTTCTTAGGATTTATGCTGCTGCTTAAATTAAAGCTTAAATTTACCTTATCCGTATTAATTGCGCTTTGTGTTTTCTTTGGATTCCTTACGTTCTATTCTGCTTATTTCAATGTGGTAACAGATTGCGGATGTTTTGGAGATGCTATCAAATTTACGCCTTGGCAGAGCTTCCTTAAGGATGTGGTGCTTTTGATAGGATTGATTATTCTGTTCATTTTATACAGAAAAGATTTCCGTAAAAAAGATGCGTATGGAATTACTCAGAAAGAGCCTTCCAACACATTTAAATATATCCTTTTAGCTGTATTCTCTTTGGGGATGATCTACGTGATGGCTCAGGGAATTATGCATGAACCCATCATTGATTTCCGTGATTATAAAATAGGAACAGACATCAAGGCTGAAAAAGGAAAAATTGAGAAAAATCCTTCTGAATATAAGACTTTCTATTCTCTTAAAAATCAGAAAACCGGAGCTGTAATAAAACTGAATCAGGATGATTATATCAAAAAAACAGAATACTGGGCAGAAGGTTCTCCATGGAAGATTGAAGATGGAAAAAATGAATCTGTACTTGTAAAAGAAGGTTATAAATCTGAAATTGTGAAATTTAAGATTGAAGATCCTACCGGAATGGAAATTACCAATGAGATCATCAATGCTCCAAAAGCTGTTTTGGTGTTCTCTTACCACCCAAAAGATGTTCCCGCTGATCTGCTTCAGAAAGTGGAAGCTAAGGTAAATACTCAGAAAGGAGCTCTTATCTACGGAATTTCTACCTATCCAAATACTTTTAAAACGATTAAAAATGCGATGATGGATGCAACTGCCATCAAAACCATTGCGAGAAGCAATCCTTTTGTACTGATTCTTGAAAACGGAAAAATTATAGACAAGCAGCCTGCGAAGGATTACGTTAATTAATTATAAATGATGAATGATGAATTATAAATGATATGTTACAACAGATATTTGTATCCAACTATCAACTATCAACTATCAACTATAAAATTTAAACACTAAACTTAAACATACAACAACTCATGCAAAAATCAAATAAATCAATCGCCGGTTATCATTTATTAATGATCCTTTCTTCTGTAGACGGAGAGTTTGCTCCTGAGGAAGGAATGCTGGTACAGCAATACATGGCGGATGAATTTCCTTTCAGAATGAATCTCGACAATGAGCTTGAAACATTGGCTCTTTTACAGCCTGAAGAATGGAAAGATCATTTTGAATTCCATGCAAGATGTTTTCACGAAGATTCTACAGAGGATGAGCGTGTGAAATTTGTTCAGTTTGCAAAATCACTGATCAAAGCTGATAATAAAGTAACTGAAGAAGAGCATACGTTTTATGTTCTGCTGAAAAACCTTTGGGGATTATAAACAACTCGAAAAAACAAAATTAAATCTATATTTAAATCTTATGAGAAGAAAAATAGTTGCAGGAAACTGGAAAATGAACAAAAATGTAATTGATGCACAACAATTGATGATTCAGTTACTAAGCTATAAAAACAACAGTGCTACCAATTGTGAGATTTGGATTGCTCCGCCTGCATTATATTTAATGATGGCAAAAGATATCTTTGAAAAGGATGAAATCGGAGTATTTTCTCAGGATATGAGCGAGCATGAAAGCGGTGCATATACTGGTGAAATTTCAGCAGATATGCTGGAATCTATTGATGCAACAGGATCATTAATCGGGCACTCTGAAAGAAGACAATACCATGGAGAAACTGATTCTCACTGTAACAGAAAAATCAAATTAGCTCTTGACAAAGGTCTTATCCCTGTTTATTGTAACGGAGAAACTCTTGAACAGAGAAAAGCAGGACAACATTTTGAGGTTGTTAAAAATCAGACTGAAGTAGCTCTGTTCACGCTTTCTGCTGAAGAGATCAAAAAAGTAGTGATTGCTTACGAGCCGGTTTGGGCTATCGGAACAGGAGAAACGGCAAGTCCGGAGCAGGCTCAGGAAATTCACGCTCACATCAGAAGCATCATTGCTGCAAAATACGGGCAGGAAGTTGCTGACGAGGTGTCTATCCTTTACGGAGGTTCTGTAAAGCCAGACAATGCTAAAGAGATTTTCTCTCAACCGGATATTGACGGTGGTCTTATTGGAGGAGCTGCTTTGAAATTAGAGGATTTCTCTAAGATTATCGAAGCTTTTAATTAGTATCTGAAATTCAATTCCATATAATAAAAACGGTGACAGATCTTCAATGTCACCGTTTTTTATTAAAACTAATTATTGAATATCGACTACATACATTGTTCCTTTGTCTACCTTACCTGTTTTAGGTAAAATTTTTGCTTTTAGATTTCCGTTTCCGTCATCTACTACTCCAAAATCATCATCATTGAAAACAGCCAGCTTATTATTTCCCAGATAAACAATTCCTTCAAATTTATCATGCTCGTAGCCCAGTTTTGCTACAAGATCTACTGCTAATGTTTTGGTAACCGCTTTTATCCCGGCATTTGTAATTTCATCCCACGAACACTGTTCCAAAGCTTTTCCATTCACTTTCATACCATCCACAGCAGCAATATCAGCACCATTTACATCAGTCGCATTACCGAGATTGATTCTGTATACTTTTTTGATACCACCCTGAGACCCAAAATTCCCATCTCTTTCTATGACCAGGAATTCATTGTTACTCAAAGCCGTAATATCACACACAGAATCAGAAGCTCCTCCATCCTGTTTATATAAGAACTGTTTGGTCTGCCCTGTAATAATATCAAATGTGACAATTCTCGTTAAAGTAGTATTAGTAGCCAGTGTTTTATTGGGTACCAGCATCATGGATTGTATTGTTCCAACCAATGTTCGTCCGTCAGGAGTCATACAAAGCCCTTCCATTCCCCTGTTGGCTCTTCTTTTAGCCAAAACAGCAGGTAATTTTCTTGGGCCTGTATTCACACCAATAGGGCTTATTCTTTCCATTTCCATACCATCTGCGCTGTAATGCACAATGTGCGGACCATATTCATCAGAAACCCAGAATGTCCCGTCAGCAGCTGCAACAATACTTTCGCTGTCAAGACCATAGTTATCAGTCCCCAGAACATTTCCGGAAGCATCATAAGCTACCTCACCCGTACTTCCCATTCCCACAGGATTTGGAAGCCCGGTAATAAGTTGCCCGAATGGATTTTTAAGTTTAATATATTTGATTACCTCTACATTCCCATCAGCATTGATTTTAAAATGCATAATGGTTGGGGTAAAATTCGGAGCAAGAAACTTCTTTCCATTTTGGAAATCAGTATTAGGTCCTCTGTCTGTAATGACGTAGAACTCGCCTTTTCTTGTTGGGTGAGCGGCCGCACCGGAACCAAATCCGCCGTTAATTACATCTACCCCATTTATAGTAGCCAGCTTTGTAAACGGAAATTCCTGAGGCAGTTTAGAATAATTAATATCCTGATTAATCATTGTTATATCATCATCACTTTTACATGAAGCCAGTACTGCCAGTACTCCGACAGACCATAGTAGTTTTTTCATATGCTATTTTATGGCAGCGAATGTATCAATTGATTGTAAACTGATATTGAATGTAATGATAATTGTTTTTTAACAATAAATAAAAATATCATTGGAGTCTGAAAATCCGAAGGCGTACAATGTATGTATTGGGCAGAGCTTTTGGATAAAAAAACTTCTAAGGCTGATTAATATGGGAACTATTTTTTATCAGCTTTAATAATATTCAGTCTTTCTTCTACTTCAGTAATCCTTTTAAGCCAATAATTAATGCCTTCCTGATTGGTTACAGTTTCTTTAAAAGCATTGCGATTTACAGCCCATAGACGGCCACTGTTTTTTTGATAATCCAGTTCGCGTTCCTTTTTATTTTCGGGTTCTATGCGGTATCTCCAAAATACCAGGGCATGCATATATTCGGAGCGGATTTTTTCCAGATACGCAATAATTGCTCTACGATCCTGGGGAATATATCCGGGGCCAGAACATCCACATGAATGAAATGTGATTCCAACAGTATACAAATCTTTGATGTGGTTCCACTGTTTGTCATCATTTTTTGCCGGAGATTTAAAGTCAAGTCCCATATTGGCCATCAGACTTCCACATTCCGGACACTTGGCTTCCACGGAAACCTGAGCATCTCTATCCACATCTTTCAGGTGGCGGCGTTTGAATGTTTTCTGGCAGTTGAAACAGGCATAATGACCTTTGTAAACCATCATGGAGTATCGGCACATATTAAAATCTTAATCTTTGGTTAAAAGTTATTTTTTATTTGTTTTTCTCCTCTTCATTAAAGTTGATTCCCATCAGGCTGCCGGCACTTTCAGGATCGTATACCGACCTTACATTTCCCCCAAGGGAATGTGAATGTACAGCTTGGGTAAGGTGTTTTCTTTTTTTAATGGGTGGCATTTAATCAGCATGACCCAAAAAATTGAAGCTATAAATATACCCGTTTTTTCTTTACAGACAACGAATAATATTTACAGCTTCCAGTAGAAATAGAAATATCGGTGTGTTATTTTGGGCTATGGGTTTGAAATTATTAATGTAGATGGGATATCAGAAAGCCAGAGACTTTTGGTATCGATCAGATTTTTCCAGCTTTTGCTGCTGATCAGCATCAGATCCTGAGCATTCAGGAAATCTTTCTCAATCTTTTTCTCGTTGTACAGGGTGATGTGATTGGGAGCTACCTGCTCTATACTTCTTATCAGTTCTTTTACTTCAATATTATTGCGGATCTGTCCTGCGGCATCCAGAATAATAATCTGAGAATTATTGTTATTGATCAGCCTTTTAGCATATTCAAGAAGATAAAAATCACTCAGATTAAAGATCGGAACAAATACTTTGTCTGCCGCTTTAAAATCTTTTTCTACTAAAATTCCCACCGGAATATTGGTTTTGTCCAGAATTTGAAGGGTAAAATCGTCAAAAGGAGAATTGTTGAATATATTTCCTTTCCCTTTTACCGTATTCAGAAGCTTTTCAGGATTAATGATCTTCGTTGTAAAGCCAAGTAATCGTCCTAATAAACTTCCTTCATACATTGATTTTCCAAGCATAATCAGTAGAAGGTCATAATGTCCTTTATTGGTAATACTGGTAAGATCACTTTCAATATCGGTAGAGGCTTTGAATAAGGTAGTCACCTCCAGATTAAGATCATGAGACGTTTCAATCACGTTCTGAAACTGAGAATCTTCATACTCATTGATATCATACGCATGCATCTCATCTACCGGAGCAATATTCATAGCAGTGATGCTTTTATTGCCGTTCATTTTATGAGTGAAATTATGTGCAAGCTTCAACAAGGTGCTTCCGGATTCCGGCTTATCAAAAGAGAGAAGAACTCTGTATTTAGAATCGTTTTCGTGAAGTGGCTCGTCCTGATTTTTTTTAGATTTAAAAATAAAATTAATGAAGTCTAACGCAGGGCCTGTCATGAAAGTGGTGAAAAGTGCCATAATCACAAGCATTGCAAAAATTTCAGGGCTTAAAACGCCGAGATCATATCCAATGTTCAGGACAATAAGCTCCATAAGACCTCTTGTATTCATCAAAGCTCCGATTGTTAGGCTTTCTTTCCAGTTAATGCCTACAAATCTGGCTGTGAGTGAACTTCCTGCAAATTTTCCGAGAACAGCAGTCAGAATAATAAATCCGGCTGTCATCCACAGATGACTGTCATTTAGAAGTCCGATCTGGGTACGAAGTCCCGTAAACACAAAGAACAACGGAAGCAAAAGTACCAAAGCCACATCTTCTACTTTATCAATAAAGAGTGTACGGAATTTTGTGTTCTCCGGCATAATAGCACCTGCCATAAAAGCTCCGAATAAAGCGTGAATACCGATTACTTCAGTAGCATATGCAGATAAGATCAGAGTCAGAAAGAAAATAGCGACCATTGGCTTGCTGATGCTATTTTTTCCTGCCTGTAGGTCTCCGATTCTTTTCAGGAATGGTCTGACAATTTTTATCATTAAAAATACATAGGCAATAGCCATAATGATCACATAGATAGAGCTTGTGAAAGAGCCTGCTTTTACAATAGCAATTACAGCAGCAAGAATACACCATGCCGTAATATCATCGGCTGCAGCACAGGTAATAACAATGGTTCCGAGCTTAGTTTTCTGAAGGTTTCTTTCCTGCACAATTCTCGCCAGTACCGGGAATGCTGTAATACTCATCGAAATAGCGATGAATAAGGCAAAAGAAGTAAACTGGATACCGTCCGGTGCAAATTCCTGATAAACGAAATAAGAAAGCCCAATTCCTAATGCAAAAGGAATAATAATACTGGCATGGCTGATCACCACTGCATCGTGAGCTTTTTTTCTTAATACACTCAGATCCAGCTCCATTCCTACGATGTACATAAAAAGAATAAGACCTATCTGACTCAGAAACTGTAGATTACCTAATGACTCTTTGGGGAAAAGAAACGCCGAAAACTCTGGAAAATACATTCCCACAAGTGATGGTCCCAGCACAATACCCGCAATCATTTCCCCGATTACAGTAGGCTGTTTTATTTTCATACAAATCCACCCGAAAAGTCTTGCAGTCATAATGATAGTGACAATTTGTGCTAATAATAAAGCAAGCGGATGGTGAAGATTGGTTTTGAATGATTCCTGGAAATTTTCCCAGGTAGAGCCGCTGCTGGTATTAGCAACGATATTTTCTTTTACTTCCAACGTCTGCCCTTCGATGATGAAATAATACATCAGACAAGAGAAGACTGCGATGGTAGTAATGTAGAAAATTAAATTTTTGTATTTCCCCAAATTCATGATTCCAATATTTTATGCAAAGTTGATAAGAATATAGTTATGTTAAATACTCTTTTTTTTAAAATGTAATGAAGGTTCTAAAAAATGTAATAAAAGTTATTTGAATGAATAGCCGAGTCCAAAGCCTATTCTCCAGTTCCCATTCTGATCTGCCGTTTTAGCATTGTAATAGGCAGGGATTTGAAAGGCAATCTTTTTATAAACCACCGTTAATCCTGCTCCCAGTGTGGGCATAATGGGACTGTTTTTGGTTCCTGAAGAGTGGTCTTCTTTAATTCTCAGGGAAGGAAGCATTCCTACAATAAATTTTATGTTTTTGCAGGTAAGATTTACATTAGGACCTGTAAAGTTGAGGTAAGCACCATGGTCTACATATCCGGCTACTACTATTCCGTCAAAAAAAGAGACTTTCAATTTTGAAGAATTTTCCTGAGAGAAACATAAGCCGGATATGAGAAGTCCTGCAGCATAGAAACAATTTTTCATTATAAAATCAATTAATTCCATGCAAAATTAAACGGATTAAATACCGAAAAACAGGAGTTGTAACAAAGGGCTTATATTCTGTAACGAAACCGGAAAGTTTTGAAAAAGACCTATTTCCCGAATAGCTCCATTAGTGAATTTTTATAAGCATCTCCAATCTGAAGCTTTAAAAAAGTGTGGTCTTCCGTAGGAATAGTAGTGATAATTTCGTTGGTTGAAAATACTTTAATGAATGAAAGTGCAATGATCTCTTTTTTGTTGACCTGAGCAAAATCTTTTGCAGGAAGCATTTCCAGAAGGTTTTTAAAATTCAGGTTTTTTAATACTATGGTAGTACCATCGCTGAGGATAATATCTTTATCTCTGCTGTCAATCTCAGAGGTTTTAATATAAGAAATCTGTTCTGTGAAAATAACCGTTTTCCCAATATTGGTATTCCATTCAATAAAGGTCTTTTTAGGAGGATCTTCTACCAGTTCTTTAGCTTTTTCGAAGGCTTGGATTAATCTTTCTTTTTTAATGGGCTTCCTTACATAATCTACCACATTTAAGTCAAAAGCTTCTGCGGCATATTCTTTATAAGCGGTGGTAAAGATGATCTTTTTGGAACCTGAAATAATTTCAGCCACCTGAAGCCCTGTCATTCCGGGCATTTCAATATCCAGAATACACAGATTGCAGTCGAGACTATCTATTTCGTTCAGAAAAATTTTAGGATCATTGAAGGCTTTTACCACTTCTACATTGTCAATCTGCTCACATAGAAGTTTCAAATAACTGATAGCCAGTAATTCATCATCCAGAATAACGCATTTTATCATAGAATTCCCCTAAATTGATTTTTAATTCTGCCGTAAAGATTCCGTTTTTTGAACTCCTTTCCAGCTGATAATAGGTACTGTAAATCATTTTAAGCCTCTGATCAAAAGACTGGCTTCCAAAACCGCTTTTCTCTTTTTCCAGAATATTTTTCAGAGAAGCTTTATTGCTGACTTTCATGGTGAAAATACCGTTTTCAAGCTCCATATAAATGGAAATAAAAGAATCCTGAGCCAGAAAATCCGTATGTTTGAAGGCATTTTCTATAAGATCTACAGAGATTAGTGGAGCAAATACCTTTTCTTCATACAGCGCATCAGATTTATTAATCCTTGATTTGATTCTGAAGTCAAAAAGTGGATTGATCTTAATTTTATTGATCTCAATAAGACTTAACGCGAAATTAAGCTCTTCTTTCGGGCTTACATATTTATTGTTGCTTTCATACAAAATATAATCCAGTACATTCGCGAGCTTATCCAGTGACATATACGTCTGATAAGCATGAGACTGCACCGAATTAAGAATATTTTTAAACAAATGCGGATTCAGCTTTGTCCCGATATGCTCCAGACGAACTTCATTAAGGCGTTGCTCAATAAGTTTGTTCGTTTCTGATAACTTGGTATTTCTCTGTTTCAGCTTCTGATTCTGGCTGAAAAGATAAATGCTAACGGTCAGAAACAGGAAAATGGCAAAAACTCCGATGAATATCAGATAATCATGAATCATGTAGTAATTGCCTTCCATGGTTTATTTTTGAAAACTATTTAAGTTTCTTAAGGTCTTTTACCGTTACAGTCTCCTCACATTTTTCAAAAGAGATCTCGTAAGACGGATTTTTTTCAGGATAGGTGATCAGATAATCCGGACATGGTTTCTTCTGTGCATGGCTGCGGTCAAAATCTACTTTTCCGTTGGTAATGATGCTGTCTTTTATAAATTTTTCATCAACCTTATAGGCAGTCATTGCATTTTTAGCTTCTTCAGAATATTTGAATTCTTTGGAAAGGCTTTCAGCAATTACGCGGCTGTTGGGTAAATACCCGCTGCAGCTTGCTCCTTTTTTGTTTAAAATAAAAAATACGATCAAAAGCCCCGGAACGAAGCCTATTGCATAAAATTTCAGTTTCTTCATTAGAAAATTAAAAGATTGATATCGTGGTACGTAAGTCCGAAACGGTCGCAGATGATCTTTTTGGTATGTCTTCCTTTGTACATATATAAGCTCTGCTTCATTTCGTTTTTGCGGATCAGCATGTTTTCAAAGCCGCCTTCTTCGTCATAATTTAAAATGTAGGAAAGGAAAAAATTCGAGATGGCCTTAGTGGTAGTTCTTGGCATTCTTGAAGTAAGGTTCGGAAGTCCGCAGTGAATGACACCGTGTTTGATGACATAAGGATCTTCCATGGTAGTGAGTTCTGAGGTTTCAATCACTTTACCGTTGTCTATGGTAATATCAATGATTACACTGCCCTTTTTCATTTTCATGACCATATCTTCTGTAACGATAGGCGTCATATTCAATCTTGGAAGTGCCCCAATCACTACATCAGCACGTCTTAAGCTTTTGCTGAGTTCTTTAGGATCAATAATAGAAGTCGGTACACGGCTGTCTACAATCGTATGAAGTCTTCTCAGTTTGGATAAAGAGTTGTCGAAAACCTTTACACTGGCTCCCAGGCCTATTGCGGCTTTCGTAGCAAATTCTCCTACAATACCAGCACCCAGAACAACTACTTCAGCAGGTCTTACTCCTGTAATACCTCCAAGCATTAATCCATTTGATAAGGCTAACAATTCCGAAGCATATAAAATAGAAACAGTTCCTGCAATTTCCCCGATTAATCTTACCAAAGCCAATTGTTTGTACTCATCAACAATAAATTCAAAAGCAATGGCATTAATTTTTTTCTCTGCAAGCTTTAAGAAATATTCCTTATCTCTAAGATTGATCTGAAGTGCCGAAACCAGATAAGTATTAGGTTTCATGTACTCAATCTCATCTTCTGTAGGAGGATTGACTTTTAGGATAAGATCCTGCCCGAAAGCTTCTTTAGGATCATTGGTGATCTTTGCTCCAGATTCGGAATATTGTAAATCTGTAAAGAATGAACCTTCTCCGGCTCCTGCTTCAATAATGATCTCATGGCCATGCTCTACCAATACCTGTACGGCGTCAGGAGTAATGCAGGTTCTCCTCTCGTTGAGACAGGTTTCTTTAGGAATTCCAATACTGAACTGTTTTCCTTTCTTTATAACCTCCAATTTTTCCTCTTTCGGCATTAATTCTTCTTCTGTGAAAGGAGTAAAAATATTTGTACTCATCCTTAAATTAAATTATGTCTTACAGATTGTTTTTTTACACTCAATTAAGAAGCAAAGATACATAATATTTAATCGAATGAAATTTCTCTGTTTTCACCCGTGTTCACAATACTCATTGTGTGGTAGTTAAGCCCGTAAAGCTCCTCTTCATACACTTCCGGCCATTCGATAATGCATAAAAAAGAATTGTCAAGGTATTCTTCAATTCCAATATCATACACTTCTTCAATGTTTTTTAAGCGGTAAAGATCAAAATGATAAACTTTTCCTTTTTCAGTATTGTATTCATTCACAATAGAATAAGTGGGTGAGTTTACTTCATCTTTACTACCCATATTTTTAAGCAAAAACTGAGTAAATGTCGTTTTTCCTGCTCCCAGGTTTCCCTTTAATAAAAGAATATTATGTTTTAGTTGGGGAATGATGCTGTCAACAACTTCCTGCCAGTCTTCGATTTGTTTTATTTTAAATTGCATTTTACCAATTATAATTTAATATGTTATTTTCTTCTTCCTTTGTCAATAAGCCCATTTTTGTATAATGATCTAGTTGATTGACCATTTGTAATGTTTCTTTAGGTTGTTGTATTTGAAAGAAACAAGATTTTTTTTGATTATTTAAAAGAATGATAATTAATTCATTTTTGCACCCTTGTGAAAAAGCACCGTCAAACTGATTGTAGCGAATAAATTTTTTCTTGTAATCACTTATTGATATTTGAATTCTTTTAATATCCTTTGTAAATAAAATTTCATTGTTTATGGTAATTTTATCTATTTCAAAAATAAGTTTACCATCAATCTTACCTTTTAGCTCTTCTGGAAACCAAATATTAATCATATATACTAGAAAACCAAGTATCATTGGAGTAAAAATACTACATCCTAGCCATTGCGGAATCTGCTTTTCAGGAATTTTTAAAATGTTCAATACAAAAAAAATGGAAACCAAAGAAAAGATCATTAATACCCAAATAATCCTTGATCTTGTCCAGACAAAATTTTTAGAAGGATTATAAATGTTGAATGTTTTATGATCGTTAGCCATTGAAAGTATAAAATTAAAATATAAACTTCAAAAATAAGGTTTTGGCAGAAAACTATGTCCATTTTGAAAATTTAAGTTTAGCATTGAAAAAGTAATTTCTTAATTTTACAGCATGATTTCCAAACAGACCATTGATAAGATATTCTCCACGATCCGCGTTGAAGAGATTGTGGGTGAATACGTGCAGTTGAAAAGAGCAGGGTCTAACTATAAAGGACTCAGTCCGTTTCATGAGGAAAAGTCTCCAAGTTTTGTTGTTTCACCAAGCAAACAGATCTGGAAGGATTTCTCAACAGGAAAAGGAGGAACGGCGATCTCTTTCCTTATGGAAATTGAGAACTTTACTTATCCTGAGGCACTTCGCCACGCGGCAAAAAAATATGGAATTGAAATTGAAGAAGATCTCCGTGAAATTTCTGAAGAAGCGAAAAATGCCCAGACGGAAAAAGATCTTTTATATAAGATCCATGAGGTGGCCAATACTTATTTTCAGGAGATCCTTTGGGATGATCATGAAGGCAGAAGCATAGGGCTTTCTTATTTCAAAGAAAGAGAGTTGAAAGATGATATTATCAAAAAGTTTCAGCTTGGGTATTCTCCTGAGAAAAAGAATGCTTTTACAACTTATGCTCTGGAGAAAGGATATACGAAAGAAATTCTTGAAAGGTCAGGACTTTCTATTTTCCCCGAGAATACCCCTGCGGGAGTAGACCGATTCAGAGAAAGGGTAATTTTCCCTATTCACAGTTTTTCCGGCAGGGTTTTAGGTTTTGGAGCAAGGATTCTTAAGAATAATGTCAAAACAGCAAAATACCTCAATTCACCGGAAACAGAGATCTACCATAAATCTAACGTTCTTTATGGATTAAACCAAAGTAAACAGGCTATTTCCAGAAAGAACGGCTGTCTTTTGGTAGAGGGATATATGGATGTGATTTCGCTTCATATGTCCGGAATTGAAAATGTTGTTGCAAGTTCCGGAACTTCTTTAACTACAGAGCAGATTAAACTGATTAAAAGGCTTACGGAAAACGTAACGATTCTTTTTGATGGTGATAATGCCGGTATCAAAGCCAGTTTCCGAAGTATTGATATGCTGTTGACGGAAGGAATGAACATCCGTGTTCTTCTTTTCCCGGATGGAGATGACCCCGATTCTTTCGCGAGAAAACATCCGCAGGAATATGTGGAAAAGTACATCGAAAATGAAGCAATGGATTTCATCGACTTTAAAGCGGAAATCCTGTTAAAAGATATCGGTAACGATCCAATTAAAAAGGCAGAAGCCATTAGGGATATTGTGAAATCTGTTTCCTTTGTACAAAATGCACTGAAAAGAGAGGTTTATCTTAAAGAGGTTTCTAATAAATTCGGACTTTCTGAGCAGAGCCTTTTCAATGAACTGGATGTTCAGAAGCAGATCACACAGAATCAGACGCATCATGTTCAGCAGCAACAGAAGGAAAAAACAGCAGCTCCGAAGATGGAGGTTGTTCCTTTGGATCAGGAAAAAGAAGATCCATTTTTGTATGATGTATTGTTCATGGAGAATAAACTTGTTGAACACATGCTGGCATTTGGAGATATTATTCTGAAACGTAGAAATGAACAGGGGGAAGAATATCAGATTACAGTAATTGAGGAAATTCTTCATCATTTTGAAGAAGAACAATATGCATTTTTAGTCAAAGGAAATGAGATTATTATCACTCAGGTAAGGGAAGGTATTCAGAAAGATGAGCTTAGAAGTGGAAACTTTTTTGTATCTTTTATGGATGAAGAGATTACCACAAAGGTTGTAGATGCTTTGATTCCTTTGGATGAGCTTGAAAACTGGGCTTCCAGAAATATTTATCCTCCTAATTATGGTGATAAAGTGGCAGATCAGATTCAGGGTGATGTTTTGCTGCACAAATACAGATATATTGATTATTTAATCACAGAAACAGATAAAGAGCTAGATATATACAGGGATACTGATGAAGGAAAGTACTATGAGCTTATCAAGAAAATTACGTTATTGAAACAGGCTTCCATGCGATTGAGTAATATCATTGAATATTCACCTATCAAAGGAATCTATGGTAGAAAAAGATAACTTGAAGTCAGATTTCTTCGGGTATTCTGTGACAAAAAGTCCTATAAAATTTTAGGAATAAATATTGTAATTTAAACCTTGAGAATATTTAAAAAATAATACATAATAGAAATATGGACATTAAAAAAGAATTCAGAGATTTCTCTGTAAAGCATTTAGGAAACAACGGTTTGGTTACCGATCAGTATATGGGAATGTATGGCCCAACCAATCTTACTCCGTACATCATGGAAGAAAGAAGATTGAACGTTGCTCAGATGGACGTTTTCTCCCGTCTGATGATGGACAGAATTATCTTCCTGGGAACAGGTATTGATGATCAGGTAGCAAACATCGTTACGGCTCAGCTTTTATTCTTAGAAAGTGCGGATCCGTCAAAAGATATTCAGATCTATATCAACTCTCCTGGTGGTAGTGTATATGCAGGTCTAGGTATTTATGATACGATGCAGATCATTAAGCCTGATGTAGCAACTATCTGTACAGGTATGGCTGCTTCAATGGGAGCTGTATTATTAGTTGCAGGAGAAAAAGGAAAACGTTCTGCACTTAAGCACTCAAGAGTTATGATTCACCAGCCTTCAGGAGGTGCTCAGGGGGTTGCTTCTGATATGGAGATCAACTTAAGAGAGATGCTGAAATTAAAGCAGGAGCTTTATGAAATCATCGGTCATCACTCAGGTCAAACGTATGAATGGGTAGAGAAATCTTCTGACAGAGATTACTGGATGACTTCTGAAGAAGCTAAAGGCTACGGAATGGTAGATGAGGTTTTACAAAGATCTACAGAGAAAAAATAATCTATTTTAAGAATATTTAAAAAAAAGAACATATCATAAGATGTGTTCTTTTTTTTATTTTTGAGGATTAAAAAAACACAATATGAAAGAATTTATGTTTTATATCCGTAATGCCGGAGATGCAAAGATGGCTCTTTCTGCTAATGAACATCTGGCATTTATAAAAAAATGTGAAGTCTATATTACACGGCTCAAAAATGAAAACATGCTTATAGCGGCACAGCCAATCATTCGTGAAGGTTTTATACTTTCCAAAGACAATGAAGCTTGGGTTAAGACCCCTGTAGATCCTAATAAGGAAGTTCACGTAGGATATTATCATATTCGTGCCAACACTATGGATGAGGCCATTGAAATAGCGAAAGAGAACCCGGAGTTTGAATACGTTCCGTCAGCAACCATTGAAATCCGACCCATTAAAATGAAAGAAGAGGAAACCGATTTTATTTATCCGTCAAATTAACAGGCGATGATTATTTTTTTTAAGATCAATAGAAATATATAAAAACCCATCCTCAAAAAAAACAATTCATCCCATCTATATATAATTTAGAAAAGAAATTTCGTTTCATTTAAAAAATATTTTTACCTTTGCGATGTGAATTTTAACAACGGAACATATTATTATAGAATTTTTACCTCAGCTCTGGGATAGGGATTCTTATGAATATAATTTAAAACCTCGTCCTAGGGACGAGGTTTTTTTATTTAAAAAAATAGATAAAGATGAAAATAAGTATTATTGGAGTAGGATTAATCGGAGGGTCGATGGCTTTGAAATTAAGAGAGAAAAACATCGCCAGCTTCATCTACGGAATCGATAACAATACACAGCATATCAGTGACGCATTAGATCTTAAAATTATTGATGCCGGAGTAGATCTTGAGCATGGAATTAAAAATTCGGATTTGATTATCCTGGCTATTCCTGTAGATGCTGCCAGAAAACTATTACCTTCTGTTCTTGACTTAATAACTGATCAGCAGACGGTAATGGATGCAGGTTCTACAAAAGCTGGAATTGTAAATGCTGTAAAAGACCATCCGAAACGTTCAAGATTTGTAGCTTTCCACCCGATGTGGGGAACAGAAAATAACGGTCCGAAATCCGCTATTGCAGAAAGTTTCTCCGGAAAAGCCGGGGTAATCTGCAACAAAGAAGAATCCGCAGAAGATGCCCTGAATATTGTTGAAAAGGTAGTCAATGCCCTTGATATGCACATGATCTACATGAATGCACAAGATCACGACGTCCATACCGCTTATATTTCCCATATCTCCCACATCACTTCTTATGCACTTGCCAATACGGTACTGGAAAAAGAACGTGAGGAAGAAACTATTTTTCAGCTTGCCAGTTCCGGTTTTTCAAGTACGGTACGTCTTGCCAAATCGCATCCTGAAATGTGGGTTCCCATCTTTAAACAAAACAAAGAAAATGTGCTGGATGTTCTGAATGAACATATCTCACAGCTCAGAAAATTCAAATCTGCCCTTGAAAAAGAGAATTATGAATACCTTGAAGAACTGATCACCAATGCCAACAGAATCAGAGGAATTTTAAGGTAATCAATTCCACACAATACTAAAAGCCCAACGGTTTTTACTTTTATTTTATTAAGAAACCCTTAGTCAGAAATGCCTAAGGGTTTTATGTTGTATTACAATGTTATTTCTATTAACACTCCGGAACGTTAACTGCGATAGCCAGTCCGCCTTCGGAAGTTTCTTTAAAACGGTCACTCATAGACTGAGCAGTTTCCCACATGGTAAGAATCACCTCATCCAATGTTACCTTTGCCTTGGTAGGATCACTTTCCAGTGCGATATTGGCTGCCGTAATTGCTTTCATGGCACCCATTGTATTTCTTTCGATACATGGAATCTGTACCAATCCTTTAATTGGGTCACACGTTAATCCAAGGTGATGTTCCATTGCAATTTCTGCTGCCATCAATACCTGTCCTACGCTTCCACCCAGAATCTCTGTAAGTCCGGCTGCTGCCATTGCAGAAGACACTCCGATTTCTGCCTGACATCCTCCCATCGCTGCTGAAATAGTCGCATTTTTCTTGAATAATGTCCCGATTTCTCCTGCCACAAGCAAGAATCTTACAATATCATCTTCACTGATAAATGGTGTAAATGCCTGAGAATACATCAATACTGCCGGAATTACTCCACTCGCTCCATTGGTAGGTGCGGTAATAATTCTTCCGAAACTTGCATTCTCTTCGTTCACTGCCAGTGCAAAACAGGCAATCCATTTGTTAATATTGGTAAAGTTCTCTTCAGCATCTACCACCTGCTGGAACCATTCATCTTTATTTTTATAAATCTTATCTCCCAACAGTTTTCTATTGATTCCTGCTGCTCTTCGGGTAACATTCAGTCCACCCGGAAGAATTCCTTCTTTATTAACACCTTTATAAATGCATTCTTTGATTTGCTGCCATATATAAAGTGCTTCCTGTCTTGTTTCTTCCTGAGTTCTCCAGCTTTCTTCATTCATAAAAATCAAATCTGACATTTTATCAAATCCTAGCTTTTCACAATATTTTGCAATATCCGAAGCCTTATGACAAGGGTATAATGTACGAACACACTGCTTTTGAATAGAGTTTTTTTCCTGGCTGGCAATAAAACCACCTCCTACAGAGTAGAAATCCTGCACAAGCTCTGTTCCGTCTTCGAAAACAGCTCTGAAGATCATTCCGTTAGGATGAAAATCAAGGCTCTTTTTCATATTTAAAATCAAATGATGTCCGTAAACAAATGGAATAATTTTCTCTCCTCCCAGATTAATGGTTTGAGTATTTTTGATATAATCTATTTTCTCATCAATTTTTGAAGTATTGATGGTCTTAAAATCTTCTCCATTTAAGCCTAGCATTCCTGCAATATCAGTTCCGTGCCCAATCCCCGTTTTGGCGAGCGAGCCAAAGAATTCAAGAAAAACCTCTTTAACTTCTTCTATTGATCTTTCTCTTTTTATAATCCTGATAAATGCAGCTGCTGCATTCCAAGGTCCCATCGTATGCGAACTGGACGGACCTATCCCTACTTTAATAATCTCAAAAACCGATATTGATTCCATAAATGATTCGTCATTTTCCTCAAAAACAAAGATACATGATAAATCCTAATATATGCATAGCAAAATCCCAGATTTATTTGGTTTTGACAGTCCATAAAATAAGTATTTTTGTAATTGAACTGATCGTATGAATTTCAATCAAATATATCATTACACTGTTCTTTTTAATCATTTTTTTTTAAATGGAAACATTAATTAAAAGCATTCTGCAACATGTCCAATTAAGTCCGGAAGAAATAGCAGCCTGTAAAAGTTTCTGGACAGAAAAGACATTGGAAAAAGGTGATTTTCTGTTGAGAAATGGAAAAATATGCCGTCATGACAGTTATATTATTTCGGGAGTTTTAAAAGCTTTCTGCATTAATGAGGAAAACGGAAATGAAGAAATTCTCTTTTTAGCTATTGATCATTGGTGGGCCACAGATATTGCCAGTTTTTCAAAGCAAAAGCCTTCCATTTATAATATTCAGGCGGTAGAAAAAACAAAGCTTCTACAGATCAGTCATCACTCCTTTCAAAAAATGTTGAAGGAAATTCCAGCCTTAGAAAAATATTTCAGAATTATTCTGGAAGGTTATCTTGGAACTCTTGAAAAAAGAGTCGTATTCAATCATATGTACAAAGCAGAACAAAAGTATTACGACTTCCTGGAAACGTACCCCGATATTTCCTCCAGAGTTCCTCAATATCTCATTGCTTCTTACCTGGGAGTTTCAGCAGAATTTATCAGCCGGATCAGGAAAAAAAATAAGTCCTCTTGAACCAGATCAATTTTTCAGGATTAAATAATCAGGAATTTTGTAGTATAAATTTTTAATAAATGAAAATACTGATTATTAATGCCAGTGTAAGAAATGAAAGATCTTACAGCAGAAAACTGACCCAGCTTTTCGTTGAAAACTGGAAGGCCAAATATCCTCTTGACTCTTTCACTTACAGAGAAGCCGGAACTGATGTTATTCCCAATATTGATGAATCCTGGATTGCAGGCGCTTTCAAAAAACCGGCAGACAAAACCGAAGAAAACCAAAAGCCTTTACAACTCAGTAATGAACTCGTCAAAGAACTCAAGGAACATGATGTGTATGTAATTGGAACACCCATGTACAACTGGTCTATTCCTTCCGGATTGAAAGCTTATATTGATCAGGTGATGCGGATTAATGAAACCTGGAAATTCAGATCCGGAGTTCCGGATGGTGATTATGTAGGACTTCTTGAAAATAAAAAGCTTTTTATTCTCTCAACCCGCGGTGATACCGGATACGGAGAAAATGAAAAGAACGCCCATATCAATTTTCAAACAACGTATCTGAAGCATATTTTCGGAATTATGGGTGTAAATGATGTTACCATTCATTCTTTAGATAACGAAGAATTTGGAGGTGAAGTCTTTGAAAATTCTAAAAATAAAATCTTTGAAGCGATTGAATCCATTCAATAAATTATAAGTACCACTGAGGGCATCAGGTAAAACTTTTGCCCTTTTTATCAGCTGAAACTTTCCTCATGCTGAGACAGATCAAGCCCTTTATTTTCAGATTCTTCAGAAACCCTGAGGGTAATAATAGCATTCGTAATTTTATATAAAAGCAACGAACCGAAGAATGTAAAAACAGAAACCAAAACCAAAGCGGCCATATGATGAAGAAAAACATCTAGTCCTCCATGCAGTAAGCTTGCTCTTTCACCATGAGCAAAGATGGCGGTAAGAATCATTCCCATAATTCCCCCTACTCCATGACAGGCAAAAACATCCAGCGTATCATCTATTTTCTTTAAACCTTTCCAATTGACTATTACATTGGAAACAATCGCTGTAATGAACCCTATAAAAAGGCTTTCCTGAATGCTTACAAAACCACATCCGGGAGTAATGGCCACTAATCCCACGACGGCTCCGATGCAGGCACCCAAAGCAGAAACACTTCTTCCATTAATTCTGTCGAAAAAGATCCAGGTCATCATTGCTGAAGCAGAAGCAATGGTAGTTGTTCCAAAAGCGGTAGCAGCAGATGCAGAAGCACTCAATGCAGATCCCGCATTGAAACCAAACCATCCGAACCACAACATTCCTGTTCCCAGAAGTACATACGGAATATTGGATGGCTCATGATGCGGATTTTTTCTGTTTCCTACCACCATGGCTCCGGCAAGTGCAGCAAAACCGGCACTCATATGCA
Source organism: Chryseobacterium sp. 7 (assembly GCF_003663845.1). Classification (NCBI taxonomy): domain Bacteria; kingdom Pseudomonadati; phylum Bacteroidota; class Flavobacteriia; order Flavobacteriales; family Weeksellaceae; genus Chryseobacterium; species Chryseobacterium sp. 7. Next base: position 1,266,675 of record NZ_RCCA01000001.1, on the reverse strand, counting down.
CCACGGTTCCGCCCGCAAAGTCTTTGACTCCAAAATATTTGTTTAAAAGGCCATCAGGATGCCATACCATATGACAAAGCGGGGTATAAATAAAGATGCTGAAAAGAACTATAAATAGTAAATAAGAAATAAAACGAACTCTTTCTGCAAAAGATCCGGTAATAATAGCCGGAGTAATAACTGCAAATTTCATCTGAAACAGGGCAAACAGAATAAACGGAATCGTAGGTGCCATCAGTTTATGAGGCAGATTTCCTACCCCGTTAAAAAATGGATAACTTAATGGGTTACCGATAATACCGTAATGTTTTCCGGCAATGGTAATGCCCAGAGATTCACCGAATGACAAAGAAAAGCCTACTACGACCCAAACCATAGAGATGACTCCTAAAGCAATAAAGCTCTGCAGCATGGTAGAAATTACATTTTTCCTGCCGACCATTCCTCCATAAAAAAAAGAAAGTCCTGGTGTCATGAGCAGGACAAGTCCAGCCGCGGCCAAAATCCAGGCCACATCAGCGCCTACAATTTTATCTTCGCTTAAAAATTCTCCCGTCTCAGGAATAACTGCAGCCGGACTCCAGAATAAACCTCCTATGGCTACAAGTGTGATGACAGAAAATGAAACGATCCATTTTAATCCTACTTTCATAAAATTTATATTTAACCCTATCAAATTTAAACATAAATTTCATAAAAATTATATTTTAAAACAAAACACCCCTAAAAAAACATCATCAATTTGATAATATTTTTATTTTTCACAAAACACTTCATTCAAAATTTTAGAAACTTCTTTGTATTTTGTTACCGGAAATAAGTGGGTTCCACCTTTGATCACGTAATCCGGTTTTGAATTTCTGATTGGAAAGACAATGTCTTTATCTCCTAAAATCTGAATTATTTTAGGGGTTTCTTCAAATTTCCATTCGGAAACCTTTTCTACAGACCATTTCAGATAGTAAGGATCTCTCACTCTGAAGTATTGCAGTACTTTTGGGTTTTTAGGATCAAAAAGTTTTCTGATACCGGCATACACATTGGCTGCTTTATCATTAAAAAGTCTCACAGGAAGCAGCCTTGGGATTTTAGTAAGCCCTCCGGTTTTTATAAAGTTGGATTTCTCTTTATCAGATTTTATGCTTCCCAAAATCACCACTTTTTCCGCAGGCTTTAATTTGTTAATCTCCTGCACTATGATTCCTCCAAAAGAATAGCCTAATAGACAGAATGGTTCAGAATCATCTACTTTTTCTGCCATTCTTTTAACATAGGCATCAAAAGGTTCGTCTTTTTCGGGGATCAGCCAATCTATAAAAATCAATTCACAGTGTTTGGGAAACGATATTCTTTCAAGGACTGTAAAGTCTGCTCCCAGACCGCTTACGATATAAATTTTCATACCACTAATTTATAAAAAATACAGAGAAACAGGGAATGGCTTCCACAAATCTTTATTGAATAAAGTCATAAAAAAGAGCCATTCTGATGAACGGCTCATTGATAGTAATCAAATAAATGATCTTATTTTTTCTTTTTCGGAGCTCTGTTTTCGTTGTCCAGCATTTCCGTAGAAACTTTGAACTGAATGTCCATTTCGTTCTTAATAAAATAATCTTTTAATGAAGACTGATAGAATACTTTAAAGTCTCTTCTGTTCAGAGAGAACTTTGCAGATTCAATAGAGGTTGTAAACTGGGTAACGTATACATTCGCAGGGAAAGAAATTGTTTTTCTCACACCTTTAAGAGTAAGGTCACCGTATACTGTAGAATTGTATTCACTGTTTGCCAAAGGAATAATTTTAGTCAAATGGAATTTTGCAACAGGGAATTTTTTTACTTCAAAGAAGTTTGTACTTTTCAAATCGTTGGTAAGTTTGATCTGATCTTCGTCAGAAACATCACCTGCCATCATACTTCTCATATCTATTACAAACTCTCCATCTACCAGAACCGTGTGGTCAAAGTTGAATTTTCCGCTTTTTAACTTTACCGTTCCAGAGTGGGAAGAAGCTTCGGTTTTCACCACTTTATATCCCCACCATCTGATCTCTGATGAAGTCACTTTTGCAACCTTATCAAATTTCTTTTGGGCAGAAACAAATGATATACTTGCGCACACCATAGCAAACAATAGTAATCTTTTCATTCTTTTTTATTTACAATTCAACAAAAATAAAAAAAAGTGTAGAACTTCTACACTTTTAATAATCTTTTTTTGATTAATTTATTGAGCAGTTACCTTTACAAGCATATCAATATCATCTTTCACAAAAACATCCTGCATGGTAGACTTATAAGCTACATCAAATTTTTGTCTGTCGAAAGAGAATTTGTTTGATACTAAACTTACCACTCCTTTACTATAAGAAATCTTAGCAGGGAAAGAGATTGGGCTTGTTTTTCCTTTTACAGTAAGGTTACCTGTTACAAGAGAGCTATAAACTTTATCGTTATTTTTCTTTACTCCTGTAATTTTGAAGCTTGCTGTAGGAAATTTTTCAACTTCAAAGAAGTCACCATTCTTAAGGTGCCCGTTTAGTTTTTGCTGATATTCTCCTGTAAGGTCAGTAGAAGTAATAGAAGTCATATCCAACACGAAGCTTCCGCCTACCAATTGGTTTCCTTTCATTACCATATCTCCAGACTTCACTTTCACAGTACCGTCATGAGAACTAGCCTCAGATTTTGCTACTTTATATCCCCACCAGTGTACGTCAGACGCTACTACTTTTTTTGACTGTCCGAAAGCTAATCCACCAGCTAATACTGCTAATAAAAATATTTTTTTCATTGAATAGAATTGTTTACTTATTTAACGATACAAAGGTAGGTATCTTATTCAATAGATTTCATTGATGTATATCAATAAAAATTATTATTTTCATGAATAATATCATCCCATAAAAAAACTCCGGGAAAATCCGGAGTTGTATCTTATACTTGGTAGTAAGCTGTATAAAGCGCTATACCATTTAATGCAGTATGATTTTGCTTGACCAGATAGATTGGAGTGCTTCTAAGCATTTCCTCCATTTTATCACTGATCTTAAACTTCTCATAGAATTTCGCCTTGTCTATGTATTCTCTTACAATCTGTGGAATATCTCCGGCAATCAGTAACCCTCCGGTAGCTTTAAGCTTTAATGTAAGGTTATTAGCCTCTCTTGCCAGAAACTCCAGGAAAGTATCTAAAGCAATTCTGCAGATCAGAACATTTTCTTCTACAGCAGCTTTGTATAATTCCTCTACGAAATTTCCCTGTGCAAGGCGCTCTCCCAGCCATTCCGGCTCAGGATGTCTTTTCACATCTCTTAAGAATCTGTAGATATTGAATAATCCTGACTTGGAAAGTACATTTTCCCAGCTTACAATACCATAGATATTATTTAAAAACTGGTAAAACTCAACTTCCACGTTGGTTCTCGGTGAAAACTCAGAGTGTCCTCCTTCTGTTGCGAAAGGTCTCAGGTATTTTCCATCAAAGAAATATCCGGCTTCTCCTAACCCATTTCCCGGGGCAAGAACCGCAACATTTCCTTTTTCAAGATGTCCGCTGGTATAAATAGCTTCCAGATCGTTGTCTTCAAGAAGAGCCATTCCGTAGGCAGAAGCTTCAAGGTCATTCAGCATGTCTACTTTTTCAAACCCGAAATCGCGGGCATATTCAGCAACATCTAAATGCCATCCCAGCCTTGCAGGGTTGCTTCTTCCATCCAATACAGGACCTGGTACTGCCATTCCCAGACGTTTTACATTTTGCAGCTGATTATCCTGAATAAACTTCTTCAATATATCTGAAAAAGAAGCATATTCTTTGGTTGCATATGTATTTTGTACTTGTATCTCAAGACCTCCGTTCCCGGAAACGAAATAGCCTAAGATTGTTATATCTTCACGGAGGCTTGCTCCAATGATAGAAACATTATCATTATTACTGTTCTCTACTCCTGGTAAATAAAGTGGAAATTTTGGATTCAGAATCATAACCTCAAATTTTACCAAATATAATAATTGTTTTTGTAAATCCTGCACAGAACGAAAAAACCTTTCCACTTTCGTGAAAAGGTTTTGGTTAATAATTGTTTATATATTAAATCTAACTACTTTCCTAATGGAATATTGTAACCGAATCCTACACCGATATTCCCCACATTATAGTCCTGACCTGGCAAATCTCCTTTCGTTCCTACAAAAACCTTTTGGTATTGTACGAAGAAATTCCAGTCTCTGTTGTGGTATCCGATCTCCGGCTTGATGTAGAAACCTCCGCTAGCTCTTTCAACATTGGTATTGGATGCTACTGTTTTGTCTCCAACAAGGAATCCGTATCCTAAATCAGTTCCGAAATAGAAACCGGTTTGTTTTGGGTAAATTCTGATTAAAGCTGCCACAGGCACTACTCCTACATCATTATTTTTATACCCGTTGTTCTCTTTTCCAAAATAGTGTGTATATCCTGATGCGATACCTAAACCAAATCCTGGTGTAATCAGGTTCTGGTAAGCTACATCCACTCCTACTGCTGCAGAAAGATTATCTGAGGGAACTGCTAAACCAACATTTGCGCCTACTTTGATCATATTATTCATCTGAGAACTTTGAGCGCTTGCTATACCTGCTGTTAAAATACCAGCCAGTACTATTGCTTGTTTAAACATTTTCATAACTCTAATTTTTAAATTTTACTAAGCAAGAGGATGTAAAAATCATGCCAAGCAAGGCTATTTCTTTGATTTTAACACTCAATCAATTCGTAAACCAATGAATATCAATGAATTATTTTTAACAAAATTTAAATGTTTGTTTAACAAAATTTATCTAAAAAAGATGATAAAAAGTGAATTAAGAGGAAATGGAAGTTGGAAGCCGGATGCTGGAAGAAATATACTTCTATAAAACCAATTCTATTTCTATAATGCAAAGTTTTTCTGCTTCCTGCCTCCAGCCCCCTTCAACAATATTAACAAACCTTAACCCGTTATTAGTTTAACCTTTACCTTCGAAATACATCAAAAAAATAAATTCTTTCATGATGGCTGATTCATTATTACAAAACAAGCATCTTCTTTGGCGGGCAGGTTTCGGTGTTGGAGTTAATCAAATTGACGATTTGAAAAATAAGAACATAAAAACGCTGATGAATGAATTATTTAAAGAAGACAGCTTCAGCGAGATCACTTATGATACTCCGGATCCCGTTTTGGCAGCAGATTATATGAACAGTACTGCTCCCGCGGAAAAGAAGAAAGAAATGCAGCGGATTAACAGGGAACAAAATAATGAGCTGAACCTGAATTTCCTGAACTCTATTGTGAACAGCAAGGAACAGATGAGAGAAAAAATGGCGTTTTTCTGGCATGGGCATTTTGCATCAAGAGTACAAAATCCAAGGTTTAACAAACAGCTTTTAAATACGATCAGGAAAAATGCACTGGGAAATTTCAAAGATCTGCTTTTTGAGGTAAGCCAGTCGCCGGCGATGCTTAATTTTTTGAATAATCAACAGAATAAAAAGGATCATCCTAATGAAAATTTCGCCCGGGAAGTGATGGAATTATTTACCATGGGAAGAGGAAATTACACGGAAAAAGATGTACGAGAAGGAGCCAGAGCCTTTACCGGATGGAGTTATGATAAGGAAGGAAATTTTAAAGAAAGGAAAAATCTCCATGATGAAGGCAGCAAAACCTTTTTAGGAAAAACCGGGAACTTTGACGGCAATGATGTTCTCAATATTATTCTGGATCAAAAAGCTACGGCACAATTTATTACGACAAAAATTTACAAATTCTTCGTCAATGAAAAAACTGATCAGGAGATTGTTAATCAACTCAGTGCCAATTTCTACAGTTCAGGATATGACATCAAGAAACTGATGACTGAGATATTCTCAAGTTCATGGTTTTATGATCAAAAAAATATAGGAAACCGTATAAAATCTCCTGTAGAACTTATGGCAGGAATCATGAGGATTCTTCCTATGCAAATCCAGAATCCTGAAAACCTCATTGTGTATCAGAAATTATTAGGGCAAATGCTGCTTTATCCACCCAATGTAGCTGGCTGGCCTAATGGAAAATCATGGATCGACAGCTCTACTCTGATGTTGAGACTTCAGGTTCCGCAGATCTGGTCCGGGCTTCGGCCTTTAGAATATAGTCCCCGACAGGATGATGACATAGATATGGGCATGAAATCCCGTGAAACAGCTTTAAATAAAAACTTTAAAAACCCGAATATTACCATCGACTGGGGTCGTATTGAAAAGCTTTTCGCCAATAAAAACTGTGAAGATTATCTTCTTCAGAATACGCAAAGCCTTGATATGAGCTCTGTAAAAAATTTTTCAGACAGGAGCATAAAAATGAATGTCATCAACCTGATGTCTACTCCGGAATACCAGTTGATGTAGGTTGCAGTCTTTGGGTTGCAGGTTGCAGGTAATAGCTGTCAAAATATAGCTTAATTGCCATTTATTTATCTTTTACCAGTATAAAAAATAAATGCCAGTAAAAATGCCGCCCAGCCCTACAACCTGTTACCTATAACCTGCTACCTATCATCTGTTACCCGCTACCTAAAAACCTTTACCCTAAAAGCAAGATTATGTTAATCAAAAGAAGAGAATTCCTCAAAATAAGCTCACTGGCCACCGCTTCTATGCTGATGCCCAATTTCCTGAAAGCTATGACGCTGGACGAAGCGCTGAATCCTAATCAGAATATTCTGATAGTTCTTCAGTTTACAGGCGGAAATGATGGGTTGAATACCATTATTCCGGCAAAAAATGATATTTATTTCAGGGAAAGGAAAACATTGGCCATTCAGGACTCTATACCATTAACTGATGAGGCAGGAATTAACCCGTCCCTCTCTTATTTTAAAGAGCTTTATGATAACGGCGAACTGTCTGTAATGAACAATGTAGGCTATCCGAATCCGGACAAATCTCATTTCCGAAGTATGGATATCTGGCAATCGGCAAGTAGAAGTGATCAGTTTCTGGAAACCGGCTGGCTGGGACGTTTTCTGGATGAAGAATGCTATCGCTGCGACCATCCAACTCAGGCGTTGGAAGTAGATGATATGCTAAGCCTTGCCTTAAAAGGTGAAAATAATAAAGCTTTTGCCTTCAAAGATCCTAAAAGACTTTATCAAACCAGCCAGGAGAAGTATTTTAAATCTCTGTACGACCATCACCACGATGATGAGACAGTCTCTTATCTTTATCAGACTTTAGGCTCTACCATTAATAATGCTGATTATATTTTTGAAAAAAGCAAAGCCAAAAAGACAGAACAGACTTATCCCAATTCACAATTAGGAAAAGACTTTAAAACAGTAGCTTCTCTGATAAAATCTGATATCAATACCCAGGTTTATTATCTTTCTGTAGGAAGTTTTGATACGCATGTCAACCAGAATGACAGGCAGAAAAAATTATTTGACGATATTAATGAATCAGTAAAATCTTTTGTGGCGGATATGAAAAGCAATGGACTTTTCAAAAATATACTGCTGATGACATTTTCTGAATTTGGCCGTCGCGTAGCACAAAATGCCAGTAATGGAACAGATCACGGAACTGCCAACCAGATGTTCTTTATCGGTGGAAATCTTAAGAAAAAAGGATTATTGAATGCATTGCCCGATCTACAGAACCTGAATGAAGGCGACCTTATCTACAAAGAAGATTTTAGAAAAGTATATGCTACTATTTTAAAAAACTGGCTTAAAGCAGATTCTTCTAAAGTATTGGGATGGAAAGACGGGATTTATGATTTTGTATAAGCATTCCTACCGAATGACAAACTGTATAAATATTTTAAATTTATATTGAACCGAAGACGCTAGAATTCCCCCTCCTCCGGAAGGGTGGTCAAACACATACTATTTTCATCATCCATCAAATAAAAAGAGACTGTGCATACTTATGACAGTCTCTTTTTAATAATTTTAAATTTTAACTACTTTTACGTTTAAGCCGTAATCTGCTTTGGTTCTTTTTCTTTCTGATCTTCTTTTTTATCAAGTTTCTCAGATATTTTTTTAACAATATATTCTATCGCTATGGGTGCCAGGATCGCAATTAATGCTTTAAATATTCTTGATTTCATAATTAACTTGGTATTATTGAATTATTAGTACAATTTCCAAGCCAAGATGGAACCTAAAAATAAATTATCTGTCATAATCCTTTATTAATGGTACATTCAGAACAGATTACTTTTCATCAGGTATAATCAGATGCTGATAATTTTTACTTCCCAGTTTAAATTTTTCTTCCATTTTCACTCTTAATTTTCTGGGTTTATGAACAATTAAACTGTCACCAAACCCAAGCAGCAATCGTTCCAGTTCGAAGTTGATTTGAACACATATTTTAAAAAGAGTTCCGTCACCATCTTCTTTTATAATCTCCTGGCTTTTATGCAGCGGCTTAGTTTTTACATAAGGAGCATTGCCGGCATCTACCCAGAAAATCACATTCCTAGGATCCATTGATTCTGAAACGGTTACCCCTACGATATCTTTAAAGTATTCATCACCATCCAGATCTTTATCAATATACTGAAGCTTTTCATCAGCCTCAATACTTTCCATTCTGTCAAGAGCCAGATTATACATTTTCTGTTTGTAAAGGCAGATCAGAAACCAACGGTTGTTGAATTCCTTCAACAGTTGCGGATGTACCGTAAAAATATTGGATTCCCTTGCTGTAAAGCTTTTGTAAAGAATCTTCAATACTCTTTTATTCGCGATACTTTCGTAGAGGATATCAATATGTTCCAACCCTTTAAGCTGTTCATTTTTATCCAGATGAATAATCGATTTCTGACTGGTTGAGTGGATAGAGTCTTCCAGCTTTTGAATTACCCCATTCATCTCTTTGAACATGGAAAAGTCCTTGAACTGTTTTAAAATCTGAACTGCATTATTCATCGCCTTAAGATCACTTTCATTCACAGAGATATTATGAATGCTGTATTCCGGGTCGCTGTAACGGTAATATTTTCTTTCGTAGACTTCAATAGGAGCCTCATATCCGAATTTTTCACTCCGCATATTCTGAAGATCTAGCTGAACGGTCCTTTTACTTACAAAAGATTCCTTTCCCTCAAATTCAAATAATGCTTCCGAACATTCATCAATGAGATCTTCCAGCGTATATTTCCTGTATTTATTTTTAAGGCACTTATCTAGTGTTTTATACCGGATGAGCGCATTTTTATTGGATGACATTCCTTAGTGTTTAATGATTGGGTGTTTTTTAATAAGCAAAATGTGCTTTTTAGATTATTTCTCTTTCAAAGCATTTTCGTCAAAAGTAATCCCCTCCCAACCGAATTTCATGAAGTTTCGGATATTCTGGTGATCAGTCCCTTCCGGGTTTTTCAAAACATCATCTCTGTAGAACTCACCAAAAAGCCAAAGTGTTTCTTCTTGGGTCAGATCATGGATGCTTGCAAAGCTGAAAAGCTTACACGAACCATTATTCTGTCCAGCCTGGTTGGTAGTATCACCATTTTGAAAAGCGGTAGGGGTAAATTCATAATGTTCATCAATATAAGCGATCACATCATTAAACTGGATCGTTTCCGGGAAATGTTTTAATTGTTCTAATAATACCATGGACCTTGTTTTTTTATATTTTACACTATTTTACAAGCTGCAAACAGACTTTTCCGTCTTTTTCACAAACTTTTTGTAAAAATAATTAAAATTTCTTTACCTACGCAAAACTATTGCGCAATAAGGTTATTACTTTGCATCATCAAAATGAAACAACAATGGAATTTAATGGAAATCATTTAATCGAATTAGGATATAGACCCGCAAAATGGTTTAAAGATGCCATTAGCTATATCAACGAGAATAATCTGGATGAACACCAGATTGCAGAATATCTGGTACAGTTCAAACAGCCGGATATTATTCCGCTCCACGAAACGGCTAAAGATTTTATGATCAACATCCGTGCGGAACACGAAAGTGAGAATGATAATGTGGAAAAAGTAATCAAAACAATGAAAGTTTTGATGAAAACCCCTACTCTTATTGGAGGTGCTTTAATGCCGGATGCCTGCCCTACAGGTCCAGAAGGTCAGATTCCTGTGGGAGGTGTGGTGGTTGCCCAAAATGCCATTCATCCGGGATTCCATAGCGCTGATATCTGTTGTTCTGTAATGCTGACAGATTTTGGAAAAACCAATCCTAAAGAGGTTTTGGATGCTGCACATGCGATTACTCATTTCGGATATGGTGGAAGACCAAGAGGGGAACAGATGCCAATGTCTCAGGAACTGATGGATGCTTTCAGAGAAAATGAATTCTTAAATGATGAAAAACTGATCAGCATTGCCCGTTCTCATATGGGAACTCAGGGAGACGGAAACCACTTCCTTTTTGTAGGAATTTCCAAAAATACGGGAAATACCATGATGGTAACCCATCACGGATCAAGAGCTCCGGGAGCTGCTTTATACGATAAAGGAATGAAAATCGCTAACCGTTTCAGACAGGAAATTTCTCCCGAAACCCTGAGGGAAAATGCCTGGATTCCTTATGATACCGAAGAAGGTAAATCTTATTGGGAAGCACTGCAGTTGATAAGACAATGGACAAAGGAAAACCATACTTCTCTTCATGATGCCGTGCTGAACAAGCTGGAAATGGAGAAAGAAAACAGATATTGGAACGAACATAACTTCGTTTTTAAAGATGGAGATCTCTTCTATCATGCAAAAGGAGCTACTCCACTGGATGATAAATTCATGCCGGATATTACGGGACCAAGACTGATACCGTTGAATATGGCAGAACCGGTATTGATTGTTCAGGGAAAAACGAATGAAAGAAACTTAGGTTTTGCGCCGCATGGAGCAGGAAGAAATTTCAGCAGAAGCCAGCATAAGAGATCTTTAGCTCATAAAACGACAGAGGAAATCTTCAATGAGGAAACAGCAGGATTAGATATCCGTTTCTACTCCAATGAGGTTGATATTTCTGAACTTCCAAGCGCTTATAAAAGTGCGAAGAATGTAAGAGCACAGATTGAAGAATATGGACTTTGTGAAGTTCTGGATGAAGTGATGCCATACGGATGTATCATGGCCGGAGACGTTCAGAAGAATGCTCCATGGAAGAAAAAGAAGAAATTCAGAAAAGCATAATTGCATATCTGATATGAACTAATATTTAAACCTTATAGGTTTTTGAAACCTATAAGGTTTATAAAAACTACTAACCAGCCTTACGGGTATAAAAGCTTGTAAGGTTCATGAAAACCAAATTATATAACGGCAGGGGCAGTAGCTCAGATGGTTAGAGCAACAAAATTACTTTTCGCTGCAGGCAATTAAAGTTCCTATGAATCCCAATTGTGTGTCACAGGTTCGAGTCCTGTCTGCTCCTCAAAATGAAGAAAATGTGTATATTCATATATCAGACATTTTCATTATTAAAAAAATTAAAGGCAAAGAAAGTTCCTATAATTCAGAATTACTTTCCGCCTTTTTACAAATTATAAGGCAAAGGGAGTTCCTATATTTTTTGGAAAAATACTCCCCGCTTTTTATAAACTATAGGTAAAAGGAGTTCCTATACCCTTCACTTTTAATGAATCTACTCCTCACTTATTTTTTAAACTTAAAACAATGAAAACACTACAATTATTTAATGCAGTATTGGCCAGAAAATCTGATGAAAAGCCATTTATTTCTAATGATGGCTTCATCATTGAACCGGATGCTTTGTGGGCAAAAAATGAGATCATCTCTTATTATGCAAAGGAAAAACTGAATGGAAATGATTTGAATAAAACCTTTCATAAATCCTGGGAGAAAATAAAGAATACTTCCAGAATTGATTTATTTTTTGAACAGATCAGCCATTATATTTCAACGTATGGAAGCGATTTCCAAAGTGAAATGTATATTCCTGATGAACTCTTGAATGTTCCTGATATGAAGATGGTTTTTAAAGTCATTAAAGCCTATTCTGTAGAAGAAATGCAGGAAAAATGTCTTTCTTTGCTAAGATCAGGTATTGCTTTAAAAGAAGAAACCATTGATGATCTGCTTTCTATTTTACATACGGAACTGGAATATGATTTTACCGGAAAAGAAAATATCAGGAATAAAGAAGCGGTTATAAAAATAGCTGACCTTTATGAAGTTTATCCAGAAAATCCTGTTGAGTTTTTCCGTTATGTTATTTATAAGACAACCACTACAACGCTTTTGATTAAAAATGATGATTTGATTAATTTGATCAAGCAAAGTAACTTCAACCCAACCTATCTGTTCGAAAGCTTTGGACTGGAAAAAATGGCGGAAATTTTCAACAGATTTAAGCCGTTATTCCTTGCATATAAAAACAGAGCGCCAAAAGTAATCAATAAAATATCAAAGCTGTCTAAAGTGCATCATAAACCATTGATATCAAACCCTTTGAATGATGCTACGAATACATTACTGGAAAACAGTGATTGGCATTGGCTGGAAAATGCGACACCGTTTGCATTATTTAAAGCAATGTCAGCATGTTACTCAAGAATGTATGGTCAGGATACTTTTGTTTACAGAGTTCGAAACGGAAAATCATGGACTAAAAAAGGTAAGGAAACTTACGTAAATCAGTTCAATTATGATTTCATTCTGGACTTTTTGAAACTGAAATATGAAAACCTTTCCGGAAAGAAATTCTACTTCCCAGAGAATGTAGAATTTGCATTGCCAACTTCTGAAAAAATGTTTGTTGGAAATATTCCTACCGGAACGCGTTTTTATGGTGACAGACTGGCTGTAGGTATTTATTGGGAAGACAAATGGGGAGCGAATGACCTTGACCTTTCGGGATTGAATATCGCCGGAAAAATAGGTTGGAATGCAGCTTATAATCATAATGACGGACAATTGATGTATTCCGGAGATATGACTTCTGCTCCCAACGGCGCTGTTGAATATCTTTACGCCAATAAAGGACATTGTGCGCCAACGCTTGTTATGAATAACGTTTTCAGTGGAGATGCCAATTGTGGTTATAAAATCGTAATCGGAAAAGGAGATAATATTTCTTACGATTATATGATGAATCCTAACCATCTTTTTGTTGAAGCCAGATGTAATTCTGTACAAAAGCAAATGATTCTGGGAATGCTGACGACAAAGAACGAAAAACAATGTTTCGTACTATTGAATTTCGGAGCCGGACATTCTCATGTTTCAGGAAATAATGAAGTTTCTGTAATGGCAACCAGTGCCTTGTACCAGCAGTGGTACGAAGCAATGTCTTTCAATGAGCTTGTAAAAGAGCTTGGAGCAGAGATCACAACAGAAAAGGCGGAAGCTGATTTTGATTTCTCGCTGGAAAGCCTGGAAAAAGATAGTTTTATCAGAATTTTTAAATAAATTCCATTACGCCATCTGATTATTATATTGGGTGGCGTTTTTGGATTATATCTATTGCAACAGTCTCAACGACAGGCAAATTATTTTTTTTTAAAAGTAATCATCTTTTTCTATATATTTGCCGACCTAATTAAAAACTAATAACATAATCATGAAGAAATTATTATTTCTATTCTTATCCCTTACTTTGGCATCATGTGGTTCAGACGGCGGCAGAGATGATGAAAACGGTACAACCAACAATGTCAATGCTTCTCCAAAAGTGGTAACCGGTAAACCTACTTTCAGCAATGCACAGTTCAAATTTGCAGGAACAGTAACCTCTTCCGGATCGGGATATTCAAGACGTGGATTCTGCTGGGCAAAGAATATTAATCCTACCATCAGCAATTCCAAAATGATTGAAGAGTATACTAACACTACAGGAGATTATCAGCTTATGGCAACTTACAGTACTGATTTTGAAAAATCAACGACTTATTATGTGAGAGCCTATGTAGCGGCTAATAACGGGGATATTATTTATGGAGATAACGTAACCTTCGTTACACCAGCAAAGATGGATATTACTTTCAAAATGGCTAAAGCCATCTATACCACTTCAGCCACATTAAGTACGGATGACATTTCGGTAAATTATCTTGAGGCATTCTATCCTGATGAGAAAGGATTCTGCTACAGAACGAGTGCCGGAGTTAATATATCAAACGGCCAAATCATCAAAATATCGAATCCTAATAATTACTCAGCGTACGAACTGGAAGCTACGGCATTACTTCCCAACACTACTTATTATGTAAGATCTTATGTAAAAGAAGGCGCACAGGTATATTATTCAGACGAAAAGACATTTAAAACTGCTGGTGCCATAGGTGCTTCAGGGGGATATGTTTTTTATGATAAGGGAGAGTTTACGGACGGCTGGAGATATCTGGAAGCTGCACCTGCCAACCTTACTTATAATGGTTCTGATAAGATCAAATGGGGATGTACATTTAATATCATCAACCAGACCCAGGCTGTAATGGGATCAGGACCTGCTAATACCACAAGAATTATTTCCCAATGTTCGGATGCCAACTGCGCGGCCAGATTATGTGCTAATTACACTGTGAATGGTATTGGTAACTGGTTTTTACCATCTGAAGAAGAACTGATGGCATTTTATAAAAGTGCCAAGAATGTTTACAATATTGCATCCAACCCATGGAATGATGTATCTCAAAAGTATTATTGGAGTTCTACCGAAATACCGGGTGGTAACTCAGCAAGAATTCTGGACGGATATGCTGGTTATATGTGGGAATATAATAAAGATTACAACATGGTAAGGGTAAGACCTTTCAGAAGATTCTAAAATATAAAACCGCTACTCTTAGCGGTTTTTTTTATTGTAATGAGAATATAGAATGATTTTAAACATTCACTTTTTTAACAGAAAATAGTCCGTCATTCCAATTAATAACGACTTTTCTGCCGCAATCAATCTGAATACTGAACATATTTTCCAGCGGAAACTGAAGCACAGACTGAATAATCAGACGAATAACTCCGGCATGGGTAACAATTAAAGCTTTTTTGATATCTTTTTTCTGAATTAATTCCTGCCAGAAAGTGAGAACGCGGGTTTGCATTTCAAGAAGATTTTCCCCTTCAGAAGCATTCACACGAATAAAATCATTGTACCACGGATTGATTTCTTCTTCCGGAATATCCGTCCATTTTTTCAATTCCCAGTTTCCGAAGTTAATTTCGCGAAGTCTTTCATCTGTCTGATAATCAAATTTAAAATAATCAGCTAAAAAACAACAGCGCTCAGAAGGGCTTGAAATAATTTCATCATAATCCTTATCTATGTCCAATGTTTTAAAATCATCAATATAACCTTTCCTTAAAGGCATTTCGGCAAAACCATAACATAGGTTTTCAGCATTTTCTACAGCAGTATGCCGGATTAAGTGAATTTCCATACGATGATTGTTCCTAAGTAAAATAAAACTTCGCAAACCTGTTGTACTGCCCCCAGACAGTCACCTGTGTAGCCGCCGATATGTTTTTTAAAATACCAACCTAGATACAATTTCCCAACATATGCCAGAGCAAATGCAAAGATCAAATGCCAGTCCGGAATGAGGTAAAAAGCAATTAAAACACTGATGAAACCAACTATTAAAGCCGTTTTATCCAATGGTTTATTGGCCAAAGGTTTCGACTTGCTGACATCAATATCAGTCACATATTGATGGGTATAAATCATCGTTCCCGAAATAAACCTGCTTGTGGTATGAGCTAAAATAACAATCAGTAAAACGCCTATTGGATCGCTCATTCCCAAAGCATGAATACTGTAGAATTTTAAAGCAAAAAGAAGGATAATACCTATTGTTCCGTATGCTCCTACTCTGCTGTCTTTCATGATGGTCAGGATTTTCTCCTTCCCATATCCGCCTCCGAAACTGTCACACATATCTGTAAAACCATCTTCATGAAAAGCTCCGGTCAGCAAAACATTCGAGATCATCATGAGAACAATTCCGATTTCAAGATTAAAAAGCAGTGTGGAAAGATAGAGAACCAATGCATTAATAAATCCTATTATCAATCCTACCCAGGCAAAATATTTCTGAGATTTATTCATAATCTCACTGGAGTATGGAATGGTGAACGGAACCGGAATTCTTGTGAAAAACATGAGTGCGGTGGCTAAGTAAATCAGTTCATTCTTGAGGACTTTCATCTGCTTGTTTTAAATATAAAAACTGGATTAATCAATTCCCGTAAAATTAGGAAAGCTTTTAACAATGATAAAGAGATTGATTAAAAAAATAAGAAACATGAATCTTATCACCTTAGATTTATCCTTTAAATTCGGCAGTATTTATACTTTTGCACCGTAATAACCACGAAAAAAATCAAATGAAAAAGTCTTATTTCATTGCATTATGCGCTATATCCCTGGCTAGCTGTTCAGCTCCGGGTGATGAACTGGAAAGTTTAAATGAATCACAAATTCTTAACGGATCTGCTCCTAACAAATTGGCCAAAGGAGGCTTCAGAGATAATCCGGATACCCCCACTCCTCCACCTGCAGGAATCTGGTCCAAATCCTTTTACTTAACGAAACCTATTTACGGTTTTTACAGTGATCTTACCAAAAAACACCTGTACAGTAATTCCCCTTTAGCATCTGAACTTCCTAAATCCTATCCCGGATTAAGCTACTATTTTCAGGAAAGATTATTAGGATCTGCTGATGGACCCGGCCCTGTCATTTCAAGCTGGTTTCACACAGGAAGCAATGACCTGGTATTAACCACCAATCCTAATGAGTTTGCAGGACAAAGTTACTGGGAGAAAAGAGATCTGGGAACCAGTTACAACGGTGACGAGCCTGGAAGTTTTCCAATTTACAGGTATTTTAATGCTGATAAAAAAACTCACTTCTACACAAGAGATAAGAACGAACTGGGAGACGGAAAAGATGGATTTGTTTATGAAGGAATTTCATTCTATCTGAAAGAATCAGAACCGAAAGCGTTCAGAATCCGTGACGGAGAATTTTTCCAGGATACCAGCACAGGAGCAGTTTATATTGTCTTTGAAAGTACTTTAAGACGTATAGATTCCTGGTCTGTTGTAAATGGATTATTTGATTTTAAACCAGATCCAAGAACCGGAAAATCTAAAGAATGGAAACTTTTAAAAGTTAACAATATCAATGACTATACCGGAGAAAGAGGACCTGATATTACTTCAGCAAATCAATTGGTACAAAACACCAACGACGGCAAAATATACCTGGTTGACGATGGTTTATACCGATATATTCCTACAGATCTGATATTTAAACTTTACAATTTTAATGAAGATGCTATTCAGCGTAAACCTATACGTATGATGTTTACAGGGAAAGATATTGCTAAAACTTACTAGTAAGTTTCATTTCTATACAGTAAAAGGGGCTTTATTGCCCCTTTATTATTTTCTAAAACTAAGATTTATTAGAAATATGAGCATCTTCAAAGCTGGACATTTCATTCAGGAAATTAACCGCACTTTGAATAAGCGGATAGGCCAATGCACAACCTGTTCCTTCTCCAAGGCGCAGATTGAGATTTAAAATAGCTTGCTCTCTCATTAATCCCAGCAATTGAGGATGGGCATTTTCATTGCTTACATGACAGAAAATACAGTTGTTCAGGACTTCAGGATTCTTTTTCCAGACGGTGGCTACTGCTACAGTGGCAATAAATCCATCTACCATGATCAGCATGTTATGATGATAAGCTTCTTCTATTGCGCCGATCATTTGGGCTATTTCTAATCCGCCAAAGGTTTGTGCAATTTCATCCTCGGTCATTTCAACCGGATATTTTTCAATAGCTTCTTTTAAAATACTGATCTTATTATCCAACTGATGATCATTCAATCCTGTTCCGCGTCCGACACAGTTGGTAATGGGAATATCAAAGAGTTTGCTCATTATCAGAGAAGAAGCAGAAGTATTCCCGATTCCCATTTCACCGAAACCAATAATATTACATCCTTTTCCTGCAATCTCAGCAACCACAGCTTTTCCGTTTTTAAGTGCCTGCCGATATTCTTCAGGAGTCATAGCAGGTTCTTCCAGAATATTACGGCTGGATTTTCTGACTTTTTTATTTACCAGATCCACCCCTTCAGGAAAATCAAAATTAACTCCGGCATCCACAATTTTAATTTTGATATCATTCTGTCTGCAAAAAACATTGATAGCTGCTCCCCCGCCAAGGAAATTCATCACCATCTGATAGGTTACTTCCTGTGGATAGGCACTTACCCCTGCTGTGGCAATCCCATGATCGGCCGCAAAAACCACCATATGAGGATTCAATAATTTAGGTGAAGTAGTTTTCTGAACCATTCCGATTTTGTGGGCAATATGTTCTAGATGTCCTAATGCGCCTAAAGGCTTTGTTTTAAAATCAATTTTATGCTGTAATTCTGATGATAACATGGATAGTTTATAGTTATGTTAAATGGAAAAATGCAATATTAGTAAAACGGTGGATATTTTGTAGCGTTTGTTTGTAGTTTTATGGGCAGGAGGCTAGATGCTGGAGGCTAAAATCGTCCCCTCGCAAACTTCCTCATCTCTACAACACTATTATTCTCTTACCTTCACACCTCGAATCCCACACCACTCAACTCTCAAACTCTCCCACACTCAAACCCTAAAACTCGTCCCCAAGAAACCTGGATCTCGAAATTTAAAATAGCTGCGCAAGTACATTACGTACATCACCACTTACTTTGCATTATAAATAAAAAATAATGACACCAAAAATACTTGAAAAAATAAAAGAAGTTGAAGCTGCAAAAGGGGTAAAAGTTCTTCTGGCAGTAGAATCAGGAAGCAGAGCCTGGGGTTTTGCGTCTCCTGACAGTGATTATGATATACGTTTTATATACCGTCACGACAAAGACTGGTATCTTTCTCCATGGGATAAGGGTGAAACAATAGAATTTATGACAGAAGATGATCTGGATGGCTCCGGTTGGGATCTGCGAAAGACTTTTCACCTGTTGCTGAAATCGAATGCGGCTTTGCTGAGCTGGTTCTACTCTCCTATCGTTTATAAAGCGGATGAAAAGTTTGTAGAGCTATTCAAGCCTTTGGCTGACGCTTGCTTTTCACCTGTGGCAGTTTCTTATCATTATCTGAGCATGAGCAAAAAATATCTGGAAGCCTGCAGAAATGATGAAGTAAAATTAAAAAGTTACTTTTATTGCTTACGAACCACATTAACAGGAAAATGGATCATAGAGAAAGGAACAGTTCCGCCTGTATTGTTCAGTGAACTGCTTGTTTTAACCGATCTGGAAACCAGACGAAAAATAGAAGATCTTGTAACCTTAAAAGCCACCAAAGAAGAATCCTATTATCACCCGAACGATTGGGAACTGTTTGAATTTCTGGAGAAAACAATCGCGGAAAATGAAGAAAAATCAAAGACTTTATCAGGAGGAAAGGCGGATAAAGGGGAGATGGAGAGGGTTTTTAGGGAAATATTGAAATAGAAAATGATATAAAGACTTATTTTGCATAAAAATTAAAAAATACAGATGAAAAATATAATCGCACTCTCTCCCATGTATACGGAGGACAGTAATAACCTGAAGAAAGCATCACTCAATACTTCCTATGAGCTAAACCGTTTCAATGCAAAATGGAACGTTCCTGAAGAATTTCGTAAGGACGTGATTGCGGTATATGGTGAAGATATTTATGCTGAAATTGTCGCGGAACAATGTAATCTAACATTAACAAAACCTAATGATAACTGGCTTTCAAAAATTTCAGAAGAATTTACAAAGCGTAAAATTGTTTACGGAAAGCTGAAAGATTTCGTACATGAAGAAAATATATTCATTAAATGTTCAGACTTTAAAAACTTTAAAGCAGGTGTTTTCGATAAAGTAACGAATATCAAAGGTTTTGAAACACTGGATCCGGAAAGCATGGTTTTCACCTCTGAAGTTGTAGAATGGGAACTTGAGGTAAGATGTTTTGTTTTAAATAATGAAATTAAAACATATTCTTCTTATTGGCGAAACAATAATTTCGACACCAATGAACTTTCAGAAAAAGAAAAAAAAGATTTGTTTGAATTCTTTACATCTTTTATTCAAAAATATTCTTCTACTCTTCCTATTGGCATTGTACTGGATTTTGGAATTATAAAAGGAAAAGGCTGGGCTTTGATCGAAGCAAATCCTGCATGGTGTTCCGGATTGTATGCATGCGATGCAGAGAAGGCTTTGGAGGTGATTGTGAACAGCTGTATTAAAAATTAAGATTATGGAAATGATTATCTTCATCGGGATTCCGGCAAGTGGAAAAAGTTCCTTTTACAAGGAGCTTTTTTTCAATTCACATATAAGAATCAGCATGGACCTCCTGAATACGCGAAACAAAGAAGGAAAATTACTCCAATATTGTTTCGAAACTCAATCAAAAATGGTAGTTGATAATACAAATGTAACTAAAGAAGGCCGAAAAAAATATATTGAATTAGCACTTCAAAATAAATATGAAATTATTGGATATTATTTTGACAGCAACATTCAGGATTGTATGGAACGGAATAAGAGCCGAAAAGATTTCATTAACGAAATTGGAATAAAAGCTAAATATAAAGAGTTGGAAAAACCTCTAATTGAAGAGGGTTTTTCCAAAATATTCAATGTGAAAATTGTAGGACAAAAATTTGAAATCAACGATTATGAAATTTGAAGAAATTGAAGCTTTAATGCGAAGAAATGAAAGCCTTTCGGAACAGTATATTCTGCCAGAAAATTTTATTATTGTAAGATTAGACGGAAAAGGATTTACTAAACTCACCAAAGAAAAACTTTCGCTTGAAAAACCATTTGACCAAAAGTTCAGTCAGATAATGATTGATACTACAAAATATCTTTTTAATGTTGGTTTTAAAGTAATATATGGCTATACTCAAAGCGATGAAATTTCATTATTGATTCACAAAGAAGATAACACGTTCAATAGAAAAATAAGAAAGATCAACTCTGTTTTAGCAGGAGAAGCAAGTGCTTTTTTCAGTCTGAAATTTCAGGAAATCTGTGTTTTCGATTGTAGAACTATTGCTATTCCTAATCAGGAAATGCTTCTGGATTATTTTTGTTGGAGACAGGAAGACTCTCACAGAAATTCACTTTCCGCTCATTGTTACTGGACATTGAGAAAAAATGGATTTAATGCTAAACAAACCACTGAAAAAGTTGAAAAATTGTCACAATCTGATAAAAACGAACTTTTATTTCAGTATGGAATTAATTACAATAGTCTTCCATTGTGGCAAAAACGAGGGGTTGGAATTATAAATAAGGAAATGAAAAAAGAAGGTTTAAATCCTATTACTAAAGAACCAGTTGCTTATTTGAGAAATGAATTGCTTGTTGAAAATGAATTACCAACGCGGGAAAGTTATAGAACATTTTTAAAAGAAATTTTTGAAAAGATTTAATTTTTTGAAACTTATTTGAAGACAGCAATTAACACAAAAGACTATATAATAAAACTTAAAAAATCATGACCATCCAAGACCTAAAAAATAAAAACCTCCTCCTCTTCGAAGCCATCTCCGGAAGCCGGGCTTTTGGGCTGGCAACGGAGAATTCTGACACAGACATCCGTGGAGTGTATTATCTACCGCAGGAAGATTTCTTTGGCTTGAATTATATCCCGCAGATTTCCAACGAGACGAATGACATTACGTATTATGAAATCGGGAGGTTTGTAGAATTGTTGCAGAAAAATAATCCCAATATTCTGGAAATTATGGCAAGTCCGGAAAATTGTATTCAATATAAACATCCACTGATGGATCTATTGAAAACGGAGGATTTCCTGTCAAAACTATGCAAAAACACCTTTGCAGGATATGCTGTTTCACAGATTAAAAAAGCAAAAGGACTCAATAAAAAGATTTTAAATCCTATTGATAAAGAAAGAAAATCGATCCTGGACTTCTGTTTTATCCTTGAAGGACAAGGTTCTGTACCATTGAAAAAATGGCTTCTGGAAAATGAAAACATTCAAGAGAAATGCGGATTAATAAACATTGATCATACAAAAGGAATGTATTCGTTATTTTATGATGAATCTGGAACGTTGGGCTATAAAGGAATCATTCAGAATGAAGAAGCGAACCAGATTTCCTTATCATCCATTCCTAAAGATGAGAAACCGGTTGCTTACCTGTTTTGCAACCTTGATGCCTACTCTGTTTATTGTAAAGACTACAGGGGATATTGGAAATGGGTAGCTGAGCGCAATGAAGACCGTTACAATGTCAATCAGACTCACGGACAGAATTACGACAGCAAGAATATGATGCACACCATCCGGCTGCTGCAGTCCTGCGAACAGATTTTTAAAACCAATTCACTGACGATCCGTGTAGAAAACCGTGATGAACTCTTAGACATCAAAGCAGGAAATCAATCTTATGAAAGCGTAATGCAAAAGGCAGAAAGCCTTATAGAATCAATAGAAAAACATTATTCTACATCCAATCTTCCTGAGTATCCGGATCTGGAAAAAACAACAAAAATCCTGATTGGAATAAGGAAAAAACTGTACGGAGATAATGATGAATTATAAATGATTAAAATATGAATGTGGGATTGTTAAACTCCAACACCCCCACTCTCTCACCCTCAAACCCTCTCACTCTCAAACTCTCAAACTCTCAAACTCTCCCATTCTCAAACCCTACAGACCAAAACTCACTTCTTTGATGCCTTCGCCACCGGGTTATAATCCAAACAGATTTTGATCCAGTATTCAAAATCATCTGCTTTTTTAAAACCGATGGGTTCTACATAGCAATATCCGTTTAACTGTTTTCCTTTCATGACCATTGGAAGAAATCCGATTTTCTCAGAAACCTCATCTTCCAGTTCAGGATCATAACGGCACATCAGATTATCATGGCTGATGTTGATGCACATCTTTCCGTTCACCAGAAAAGACAGTCCACTGAACATTTTCTTCTCTTCAATTTCTATATTATTTTCTATGGAAAGCCGTTCGCGTACCCGGTCGGCAAGTTCAGTATTGTAAGCCATGATTTCATTTTTTTTGACCTATTCCTTTTAGTAATAATAGCTTCGACAGATTCAGCCTGACAATGCTTAAAAATTTCGGTTGGTATTCGAATGGTCACCCTGAGCCTGTCGAAGGGCTATCAATAAGAAAACCTTTGTTAATCTTTAAGCTCGGGTATTAATTAAAGGGATAAGTTGGTTAACTTTTTTATTACTAAAATTAATCAAAAACGTTGATTATCACACTATTTCTTTCAATTTATTGATGGATTCCCATTTCAAAAAAATAAAATTTTATTTAAATTAATTATTGTTTTACGATAATTAATTATACATTTACAATATCAATTAAAGTTCGTACCATGAACCAGACTAAAATTATTTCAAGAATTTTATTTTATATCTGTTCCTTACTTTCGGCCGGATATCTAATCACTTTTGTGTATGCCTTATTCTGTCTGATCACAGGATTTTCGGTTACCCCTTATAAAGAAGGAAAGTTCCTTCACATCAATTATCCGTTTACAGAACAGCCGTTTCTGAATATAGAAAACAATTACCCTTATATGATATTTTCTTTTATGCTGGTTCTTATTACTTATGGAATCTTTTTCTGGTTATCTGCCAGAGTTTTCAAAGTATTTTTTCAGCAGAAGCTGTTCACTCAGGAAAATATCATTCAGCTTAAGAAATTTTACCTGTACAATATTTTCATCCCACTTCCACTGGTTATTATCGCGGGTTTCTTTGTGGAAGTAGAAAGTATGATATGGGGACTGGTGTTTATTCACTTTATGCTTGGAATTTTCTGTCTGTTTCTTGCGAATATCTTTAAGCAAGGACTACATTTGCAAAACGAACAAGACCTATTTATTTAAAATGCCAATTATAGTCAACTTAGATGTGATGCTTGCCAAACGAAAAATGCAGAGTAAAGAATTGGCAGAAAAACTGGGTATCACGCCCGTAAACCTCTCTATCCTGAAAACCGGCAAAGCCAAAGGAGTCCGCTTCGATACCCTTGAAGCCATCTGTAAAATCCTGGAATGCCAGCCGGGAGATATTCTTGAATTTAAAGAGTAGACGAGTTGCGGGATTCGGGGTGAGAGTGTTGGAGAGTTTGAGAGTGAGAGCGTTGGTGAGTGGTGTGTGAAACTTCCACTTCTAACTTCTAATTTTTAACTTCCAGCCTCATGCTTCCAGCTTCCAGCCACTAACTTCTAAACTAGCAGCCGAAAGGCCGCCTGTCCTTCTATTCCCCAAACACAACGTTATGAACACATTAACCATCAACAACCTCAGCCTTACCTACAAAAATGGTTTCCAGGCTATTAAAAACATTTCACTGGACATTAAAAACGGAATGTTCGGACTGCTTGGTCCCAACGGAGCCGGAAAATCGTCTTTGATGAAAACCATCGTCGGGCTTCAGAAACCAACCTCCGGAACTTTGACTTTCAATGAAGTAGATATCGTGAAAAATCCTGATTATATCAAAAAGAATCTCGGATTTCTGCCACAGGATTTCGGAGTATATCCTAAAGTTTCAGCATATGATTTATTGGAGCATATAGCCATTTTGAAAGGTATCAACGATAAAAACAAGCGTAAAAATCAAATTTTGGGTCTGTTGGAAAAAGTTAACCTTTCTGATTTTGCTAAAAAAGAAGTTCACACCTTTTCAGGCGGGATGAAACAGCGTTTCGGTGTTGCCCAGGCCTTATTGGGAGATCCGAAAATCATTATTGTAGATGAACCTACCGCAGGATTGGATCCGGAAGAACGGAACCGTTTCAATATGCTGCTCAACGCTATCAGTCAGGATGTTATTGTTATCCTTTCCACGCATCTCGTTGAAGATGTAAGAAACCTCTGTTCGGAAATGGCAGTGATGAATCATGGGCAGATTCTCAGAAAAGGAAATCCGGGGAAACTGATTGCAGAACTGGAAAACAAAATCTGGTCAAAACCTATTCACAAAAACGAACTGGAAAATTATCATTCCAGCTATGAAATCATCAGCAGGCAATTGCTGGAAAGAGAACTTCATATCACTGTATTTTCTGAAGAATCTCCAAAAGACTTCAGCCCTGTAACGCCTTTGCTGGAGCACGTTTACTTCCACACACTCACCCAAAAACCTTAATCATGAATACGATATTTTTATTCGAAGCCAGACGCTCTTCCAAGCACTGGCTCACCTATCTTGTGACCTTACTTTTAATAGGAATGGGCATCTTTTGCGGCAGCCAGTTCAATCTTTCAGTAGGAGAAGGAATTTATTTGAACTCTCCTTACACCATTGGTTTTATGACCGGAATGCTGAGCCTTGCTGTCATTTTTTTTGCCACTGTTTATGCATTACAGCTGCTTTTTAAAGATCAGGATTCAAAATTTGACAGCATTCTGTTTTCATTTCCATTTTCGGAGTCCACCTATCTGAAAGGGAAATTTATCACTTATTTTTTACAGACTTTTTTAAGCTTTTCTTTCTTAATGACAGGGTTTATCATCGGTCAGGTTATGCGTACAGGAAGTGAAATGCAGGAAGGTTTTACTATCTTACATTACCTTTATCCTTTATTCATCTTTGGTTTTATCAATAGTCTGCTTGTCTGTAGCTTTCTGTTTCTCATTACATTTACTATAAAGAGAAAACTCCTTGTTGTAGTGGGTGGATTGCTACTGTATGTTTTCTATATGATTATCCTATTGTTTTCCAACTCACCATTCATGGCGGGAAGCCTTCCTCAATCATTGGAAACACAGCAATTTTCGGCTTTAATTGATCCTTTTGGATTATCTGCTTATTTCATGGAAGCCCGTGATCTTACCGTTCAGCAGAAAAATATTCAAATGGTTCCTTTTACAGAATATTTTTTGTTCAACAGGATTTTATTTTGTTTCATATCAATTGGAATTCTATTTCTTTCGTTCAGATTATTTTCTTTCTCCAAAACCTCCGGACAGAAAATAAAAACAGCAGAAAACATCCTTACATTTTCTGAAGTAAATGTCTCAGAATACACCACAGTTACTCCCAGCTTTAATGGATGGAGCTCTTTCCGGTCTGTACTCTCTTTTGCCAAAACTGATCTTACCTATCTGCTTAAAAGCATTGCTGTTCCCGCTGTGTCTATTCTGTTATTATTTTGTGTAGGGATGGAAATGTATGCCGAAATTGAAAAAGGAATCCGCCTTCCACAAAAATATGCCAGTTCAGGACTTATGGCTACAACCATATCAGAAAACTTTCACTTACTGGGACTTCTAATCTCTGCCTATTTTCTGAATGATGTATACTGGAGAAGCCAAACTTCCGACTTTTCTCTGATTGAAAACAGCACTTATCTTTCAAAAAACAGATTAACCGGACATTTTATTTCCATCAGTTTCCTTCTGCTTTTCTTTACCGGAATTTTAATTATTCAGGGGATTATTTTTCAGGCTGCTTATCAGTATTTTCATATTGACTGGAAGGCATATCTGGGTGTTTTCCTTTTCAATACTTTCCCAATGATTCTCTTTTCCGGATTTATCCTTTTGATTAATGACAGAATTCCCAATAAATTCATTGCTCTTGGGATTTCCATTCTTGCCGTTTTTATATTGTCTGGCCCGGTTTCCGGAAAATTGATCTCCTATCCTCTTTTCAGAATATTTTCTGATTTTAAAGGGACTTACAGTGATTTCAGCGGTTACGGAATCTATGAAAAGGCTTTTGCTCAAAGACTCCTGTTTGGAGCGGGTATTATCAGTATCCTATGGATTTTCAACAGCATTATAAAAATTAAAAAAGTGCCTGTCATTGCGAGTGGCTTTAGTATTCTTCTACTTATTTCAGGAATATTTGCCGGAGTATCGTTCATGAAAGGTTATATTCCTAAAGATAAAGATCAAGCCATTCTAGGTTCCGCAGCATATGAAAAAAACTACTGTAAGTATAAAACTCTTACACAGCCTGATATCTCTGATATTACCACAGAAATTAAGCTCTATCCTTCGGAAAATGCGTATCAGATTGTTGGAAAATATAAGCTTAAAAATCAAACCGATCAGCCAATTAGTAAGATTCTGATCAATTTTAATGAGGATTTAAAACTGGAATCTGCTGTGATAACATCTGGTACTGAAACCTCAAAAATTCATGAAAAAGTCACGGTAGTTTCATTACAAAAGCCTCTTCTGCCGGGAAAAACAGCTTCCCTTGATTTTACGCTATCCTATCAATGGTTTGCGGTAAACGGTCATCAGTCTTTCAATACTGTTATAGACAACGGTTCTTTTATGAGAATCAGCAGATATTATCCTACGATTGGCTATCAAAAGGATGATGAAATTCAGGATGAAAAACAGCGTAATCAATTCAAACTTGGAAAACTCACTGAGCTGAAGAAACCTGAAGCTCCTGAAGTTTCAAAAAAAGATTTTATCAATTTGAGTATGATTATTTCCACTGAAAAGAACCAGACAGCTATCGGAACCGGAGATTTAATAAAAAAATGGACCACATCCGGCCGCAATTATTTCGAGTATAAAGCAGATCAAATTCCTTTCAGGTTTGCCGTTTCATCAGCACAATATGAGTTAGAAACTGTGAATTATAAAGGAATTATCGTCAATATCTTTTATCAACAAAAGCACTTTGAAAATGTCAATCATCTTCTTGAAAATGCCAAACTTGCTTTAGATTACTGTCAGCAGAATTTTGGAAAATATCCTTTTAAAACCATCAACTTTGCGGAGATTTCTTCCTTTACAAAAGGTTTTGCGGCTACAGCCTATCCGTCTGCTATATTTATGCCGGAAGACATGGTTTTTCATGCCAATATTCAGGCAGATAAAAAACAGGATGTCATCAATGAACTTGCAGGTCACGAGCTTTCCCATCTTTGGTGGGGCAACAGTCAGATTAATCCTGATGACAGAGAAGGTTTTGTAATGCTTACCGAAACACTGGCAATGTACACCGAAATGATGCTTTACAAAAAAATGCACGGCAAGGATAAAATGATGGAAAGAGTACAAGTGCATCAACAGATTTACGACAATGAAAAAGGATTATCTGAAAATGTACCCATCTATAAAGCTACGGGAGATGTTCCCCATATTTCTTATTCTAAAGGGGCTGCAGCAATGGTAAAATTGAGTAACCTGATAGGTGAAGACAGAGTAAACAAAGCATTGAAAAATCTCCTTACTCACAATCAGTATCCGAAGAAACCTGGTTCATTAGATCTGATCAATGAGTTTTATAATGTTGCTCCGGATTCCAGAAAACAAATCGACAGATTATTTAAAACCACAAATAATATAACTTTTACTTCAGGGTCAAAAAACGACTCTGCAAAGACAAAACAGAAATAATTCGCAGGCCTCTTTTACTTTTTTTTGAAAATATTTTTCAGGAACTGTAACAAAACAAAATGATGACTTACCAATTAATTGATATATCAATAATTGATACATCACTTTAAATCTGAAAATATGGAAAAATTAAATTCAATTATATTCTACAACATAGATAAAGCAATCCGAGCCTACAGAAACTATGCCCAGCGCCAGCTGAAAGCCCATGGTTTTACGATCACCATTGATCAGTGGCTCATCATCAAAGCGATTTTGGAAAACCCGGGAATTACCCAGAATGAGATTGGTGATCTTGTTTTTAAAGACAATGCTTCTGTGACCAGAATTATTGATTTAATGGTAAAATCCGAATATATCACAAGACATGTTCATCCTGAAGACCGAAGAAAAACCCATCTGGAAGTGACAGATTCGGGGGTAAAAGTGATTAAAGAGGTTCAGAATATAGTAGAAAAGAACCGTAAAATAGCTTTAAAGGGAATCAGTGATGAAGAAATGAAAATAATGTATTCAGCTTTACTGAAAATTTCAGAAAACTGTCTTAATCCTAAAAAGTAAAACGCTATGACCAGAATATTTTTACTCTTATTCGTCTGGGTGCTGATCCTGTTTAACAGTAGATTTTCGGCTCAGCAGACTGTACAAAGTTTGTCTTTGTCGGGAAATATACAATCCGGCAAAGCAGAGCAGATGGAGATCAACCTCTTTAATGCTGAACAGAAATTGATCAAAACAGAAATTGCTGATAGTAATGGTAAGTTTAATTTTAATGATTTAAAAGAAGGAACTTATCAGCTAAAGATTAATAAAAATGGTACTGAAGTGTATCATTCGGACAATATTTCATTAACCGAAAATAAGGTCCTTAATCCCATTGATCTCAATGTAAAATCTATTGAAGGAGTTACCATTACGAAAACCAAACCTCTGATTGAAAGGCAGGATGGAAAAATGATTATGAATGTTGAGAACAGTATTGCCAGCACCGGAAATTCTGCTTTTGAAGTTCTGGAAAAAGCTCCGGGAGTGAATATTGACAACAACGATAATATCAGCCTTCGCGGAAAAGGAAATCTTCTGATCCAGATCGATGGTAAAAACACACCCATGACCGGAAGTGATCTTGCCAATTACCTGAAAGGAATCCCCTCTTCTACTATTGATAAGATAGAATTCATCACCAATCCTTCTTCTAAATATGATGCAGCAGGATCTGCAATTATTAATATTAAGCTAAAAAAAGATCAGAGAAAAGGAACTAACGGAAGCATTTCTACATCTTTAGGTACAGGTAAGTATGTAAAAAACAACAACAGTTTCAGCATCAATCATAGAAATAAAAAGATCAATATCTTCGGAAATTACAGCTTTGCGTACAGGGAAGCTTACAATGGTCTGGTACTGGACAGAAACTTTTATGAAGACAATAATTTCAAAAAAGCATATGTACAGGACAATTATCTGAGATTTAAATTTAACAGCCATGTGGCCAAAGCAGGAATGGATTATTATCTGAACGACAAGAATGTGCTTGGCTTTTCTGTAGGACTGGTTTCCAACAAATTCAATGTGAACGGAGATAATTCCAATGTAACGCTCGGCAGCAGCTATCTTCCTGAAAGCTCATTTACGACAGTCAACAGATCGAATGACCGATGGACGAATCTTTCATTCAACCTGAATCATAAATACACAATTGATTCTCTGGGCTCTGATATTTCTACGGATTTTGACTACATCAATTACGCCAACACATCTTTGCAGAGCTTTGATACAAGAACGCATGAAATTGCCACCGGTACAGACAATCTGGACATTATTAAAGGAGATATGGACGGAAAGCTGAATATTTATTCTTTAAAATCTGATCTGACGAAAAACTTCAGCAACGACTGGAAACTGGAAAGCGGAGTGAAAACAAGTTTTGTAAAAACTGACAATGATCTGAAATTCTTCAATGCAAGTTCTGGGATTCTTATTCCGGATCTTAGTAAAACCAATCATTTCATTTATGAAGAAAACATCAATGCGGTGTATGGAAATGTCTCTAAAAAATGGGAAAAATTCAAAGCTACAGGTGGTTTAAGACTTGAAAACACCAATGTAAAAGGAACCCAGATCACCACCAATCAGATCAACAAAAGAAATTATACCCAGCTGTTCCCAAGCGCTGTTTTGAGTTATGATCTGACAGATAAAAGTAATCTTGAAATCAATTTCAGCAGAAGGATCACAAGGCCAAGTTATAACCAGCTGAATCCTTTTAAATTCTATCTTGATCCTACAACATTCAGGGCCGGAAACCCTGACCTGAATCCACAAATCACAATGAATTATGAACTGACCTACAGTCTCAGCAATAAGTATTTCGCCACGTTAAGCTACAGCAAGACCTCTGACAACATTACAGACATCTTAAAGCCTGTTACAGAAAACGGACAGGTAGTAACGGTACAAACCATAGAAAACCTAAGTTCTGCTTCTTATTTCGGATTAAACCTGATTGCTCCGATAAAAGTGACGAAATGGTGGGATATGAACAACAGTGCCAATTTCTACTATGGTTCTTACACTGGAAATGTTTCAGGAACACAGATCAATAATAAAGGGAATTTTACATTCAGTATTAACAGCATCAATTCCTTTAAGTTAGGAAATGGTTTCACTGCTGAACTTACCGGAAATTACAAAGCCAGAGAAGTGTATGCTTATCTGAATATGAGCCCGAACTGGTATCTGAATATCGGGGCACAGAAGAAGTTTAAAAATAACAGTGTTTTAAAACTGGCATTCACCGATGTATTTTTTACCAGTAATATCAAAGGACAGACGGTCTATAATGATTATATAGAAAACTTTGCGGTGAAAAGAGATACGCGTGTCGCTACGGTTTCTTATACTTACAATTTTGGTTCTTCCAAAAATGGGCAGCCCAGAAAAACGGGAGGTGCTGAAGATCTGAAACAGAGGATTGGAACGTAATAACGTCATTACGAGCCGAAGGTGAAACAATCTTATAATTTCCAAAAGTGAGATTGCTTCAAAGCGAAACATTTCGCAATGACATAAAAGCAAAAATCCCTCGAAATTGAGGGATTTTTTATGTTTAAGAATGAATCTTATTAAGCTTCGTTAGAAGGAGTTTCGTTTTCCACTGGTCTTTCACCTTGTGGTTTTTGTCCTTCAGGTCTTCTTTGTCCCTCAGGTCTTCCTTGTCCTTCCGGTCTTCTCTGACCTTCTGGTCTACCTTGTCCTTCTGGTCTTGGAGGTCTTGGTAAAAGAACTTTACGGGAAAGTTTCATTTTCTTACGGTCATCGTAACCCATGAACTTCACTTCTACTTCATCACCTTCTGCATAAGGAACTTTGTCTAGACGAGCCCATTCAATTTCAGAAATATGAAGAAGTCCTTCTGTTCCTTTAGCAATCGCTACGAATGCACCAAAGTCCATTACTTTCACTACTTTACCTTTGTATACTTCACCAATCACCGGTACGAAAGTAATTTCGTTAATTCTTGCAACAGCAGCATTGATTTTCTCTCTGTCTGTTCCTGCAATCTCAATACGTCCGATCTCACCTAATTCTTCAATAGCAATAACGGTATCCGTATCTTTCTGCATCTGCTGGATAATTTTTCCTCCAGGCCCGATTACAGCACCAATGAAGTCTTTTGGAATCTCCATAACCACCATTTTCGGAGCGTGAGGCTTCACATCTGCTCTTGGTTCAGAGATTGTTTCAGTGATTTTATTTAAGATGTGTAATCTTCCGTCTCTAGCCTGCATCAAAGCTTTCTCCATGATATCCATAGAAAGTCCCTGGATTTTAATATCCATCTGACAAGCTGTAATACCATCTGCAGTACCTGTTACTTTAAAGTCCATATCCCCAAGGTGATCTTCATCTCCTAAGATATCAGAAAGTACGGTAAATTTACCTGATTTTGCATCTGTAATCAATCCCATTGCAATACCGGAAACAGGTTTTGTAATCTGTACTCCAGCATCCATTAATGCCAGTGTTCCTGCACAAACTGTTGCCATTGAAGACGATCCGTTTGATTCAAGGATGTCAGAAACAATTCTGATGGTATATGGATTTTCTTCAGGAATAACGGCCTGTAATGCTCTCTGAGCAAGGTTACCGTGTCCTACTTCTCTTCTTGAAGTTCCTCTTAAAGGTCTTGCTTCACCTGTAGAGAATGGAGGGAAGTTATAATGTAAGAAGAATTTCTCATCATGCTGCGTGATTACGCTGTCTACCATGTTGGCATCCTTTACAGAACCTAAAGTTACGGCTGTTAAAGACTGAGTTTCACCTCTTGTAAAGACTGCAGAACCGTGAGCTCCCGGAAGGTAATCAATTTCTGACCAGATTGGACGGATCGTTTGAGGATCACGGCCATCAAGACGGATATTGTCTTCAAGGATCATCTGACGCATTGCTTCTTTCTCTACATCATGATAATATACTTTTACGAAAGGAGTTACTCTTTCCAGTTCTTCTTCGTTTTCAGCATATTGAGCTAAAAATTCTTCACGAACCGCTTTGAATTTCTCACCTCTCTCCTCTTTTCCAGATGGAGTTCTTGCTACTTCATATACTTTATCGTAAGTTTCTTTCCAAACTTTTTCACGAATTTCTTCGTCATGAGTTTCGTGAGAATATTCTCTCTTAGGAAAAGCTTTTCCTACTTTTTCTGCTAATCTTTCTTGAGCTTCAATTTGCTTTTTAATTTCAGCATGACCAAAATTAATAGCTTCTAACATTTCCTGCTCAGAAATTTCTTTCATTTCTCCTTCTACCATTACGATGGAGTCTTTAGTAGCTCCCACCATGATGTCTAACTCAGAATTTTTCAATTCTTCGTAGCTTGGGTTGATAGAAAGTACTCCGTCAAATCTTACAACTCTTACTTCAGACATTGGTCCGTTGAAAGGGATATCAGTAATAGCAATGGCTGCAGAAGCTGCCAAACCAGCTAAATCATCAGGAATTGTTTTTCCGTCATAAGAAATTAATGAAATCATCACCTGAACTTCAGCATGGAAATCTTCTGGGAAAAGCGGACGTAAAACTCTGTCCACCAAACGCATCGTTAGAATTTCCTGATCAGAAGGTCTTGCTTCTCTACGGAAGAAGTTTCCAGGAATTCTTCCACCTGCATAGAATTTTTCTCTATAATCAACTGTTAATGGTAAAAAATCTACACCAGGATTTGCTTCTTTATTGGCTACAACAGTTGCTAAAAGCATTGTTCCGCCCATTTTTACTACCACAGATCCGTCAGCCTGCTTAGCCAACTTCCCTGTTTCAATAGTGATTTCTCTGCCATCTGCAAGAGTAATCATTTCTGTAAACGCTTGAGGTATACTCATAAATTTGTCTTCTTAATACTCCGTATTGAGTATGAATTAATATTTAAACTCTTTAAATTTTCGTTTGCAAAGGTACTATATAATAATGAAATATTAAATTTTTCGATTGCTTAAATAGGTTATCAAAATACAAAAAATTGGCTATCAATCGGTGAAGGATTGAAAATTTATATCCTTAAATCTGAACTTCTTCATCATTTATGAAAATAAAAAAGTCTTTTTTTGAGGATAATGTATTGTAAAATCCTGTTGTTTTTGTATTATTGTCTCAAAAAATGAAAATAATACTTTAAACTGAAAATAAGTATCTGTTTCATGCTAAAAATTAGTAAAAAAATTGCAAACCAATAGGCTGATCCCTATATTTGCCCTACTTCACCAATTACAATGCTGTAGGCTGAAAAAAGTTAAGGAATGATCCTTATACAGATAAATAAATGTTTATGATTAATAAAGAAGTACAACCTCAAAGCAGGAATTATACGGTACCGTTGATTACCATTACCCTGCTGTTTTTTATGTGGGGATTCATCACCTGTATGAATGACATCCTGATTCCCTATCTGAAACAACTTTTCAATCTTACCTTTTTCGAATCCATGCTGGTACAGTTCTGTTTCTTCGGGGCTTACTTCATCGGATCACTTATTTATTTTCTGATCTCTATCACGAAAGGAGATCCCATTAATAAATTAGGCTATAAAAAGGAATTCTGTTCGGAATCTTTCTGGCAGCTTTTGGCTGCGTTCTGTTTTATCCGGCAGCTACGTTTTCATATTACCCTCTGTTTCTGGGCGCTTTATTTATTTTAGGACTGGGATTTACGGTATTACAGATTACAGCTAACGCCTATGTTTCATTGTTGGGAAGTGAAGATTCTGCATCCAGCCGACTGAATATGACCCAGGCATTCAATGCATTCGGAACAACAATTGCTCCGGTACTTGGGGGGCACCTTATTTTTGAATTTTTCTCTTCTCCGGACGGATCATTCAGTGCGGTAGCAACAAGAATTCCTTACCTTATTTTTGCGGGTATCCTTTTATTGGTTGCTTTATTAATTTCCAGAGTGAAGCTTCCTTCATTCCAGATGAGTGAAGAAGAAGTGATAAAAGGATGGGGAGCACTTGAATTCAGCCACCTGAAATTTGGGGTATTTGCTATGTTTTGCTATGTAGGTGGAGAAGTTGCCGTAGGAAGCTTTATCATCAGTTTCCTTGAGCAGCCACAGATTATGGGCTTTAATGAGATCATCAGTAAAAATTACCTTTCCCTGTATTGGGGAGGTGCAATGATTGGCCGCTTTCTTGGTGCTATCTCTCTAAACCAGTCTTTAAGCCAGAGTAAAAAAGCACTTTATATGCTGGGAGCAGCTGCAGCAGTTTTCCTTGTGATTTTCAGCATTGTCAATCTTACTTTCAGTCAGATCAGCTTTTTTATTGTGTTTATCATACTTAACTTCATTGCGTTTTTCGTTGGTAAAGCGGCTCCGGCAAGAACATTATCCATCTTTGCAGCAATCAATGTTGTATTATTAATTTCTGCTATGGTGAATCATGGAGAAATGGCGATGTACAGCATTTTAGGAATCGGAATTTTCAACTCTATTATGTTCTCCAATATTTATACACTGGCTATTTCAGGACTTGGAAAATATACCAGCCAGGGATCTTCTTTAGTGGTAATGGCTATTCTGGGAGGAGCTATTGTTCCTATTTTCCAGGGATATCTTGCGGATCAGTTCGGAGTACAGCATTCGTTTATTATTCCTGTATTCTGTTATCTGGTTATTCTGATCTTTGGAGCTTACTGCACCAAATATCTGGGTCATGTAGAAACTACAGAAGCTAAGTCAGGACATTAAAATCAAAATCGAATCAAAATGTATAAGGCGGAATATCTCAAAGGTATTCCGCTTTCTTTTTAGGATCTTACAATGTAACTTTTCTTTGAAAAAGAGAACTTATTAATAAACATCGTTATAATGAAAATACAGTTAAAGCTTGAATATGCAGCATTTTTATTGTTAGGAGCATATGCTTTTGCACAAACGGGATATTCCTGGTGGTGGTTTGCCGGACTTTTCTTTGCACCGGACATCTCCATGTTGGGTTATACTGTGAATAGTAAAGCAGGAGCATTCTTTTACAATCTCTTCCATCATTTCGGAGTAGCCATTATTGTTTATTTTGTGGGAACCGCTTTATCTCTCCCTTATTTACAGATGATTGGAGCTATTTTATTTTCCCATTCTGCTTTTGACAGGGTTCTGGGATATGGATTGAAGTATCCGGATAGTTTTCAGAATACACATTTGGGAAAGATTGGGAAGAAGGCAGAATAATGGATGGCAATGAAAATATTGTATTCCTGGTATATTATCTATCAGTTATAAAATAAAAAAGCAACCTCTTTCGAAGTTGCTTTTTATTTTGAAAATCTCTATAGATTATTTTCTTAAACCTAGTTCAGCAATAATTGCTCTATATCTTGCGATATCTTTGTTTTTAAGGTAATCTAATAAACTTTTTCTCTTACCTACCAATTTCACTAGAGATCTCTCTGTGTTGAAATCGTGACGGTTAGCCTTTAGGTGTTGAGATAAGTGATTGATTCTGAAAGTGAAAAGAGCGATTTGTCCTTCAGCACTCCCTGTGTCTTGTGCAGATTTTCCGTGTTTTGCGAAAATTTCCTGCTTTTTGTCTGTTGTTAAGTACATTCCAATATTGTTTAATGATTATTATGTAACGGGTGCAAAATTACGACTATTTTTTGATTCTGCAAACATTATTGATTTCATATATCAAATTTGATAGAAAAAAATGTTAAAAATTTCTTAATAAATTATATGCAATCCAACGAAAAGGCAGTAATTTTGCATACGAATTACAAATGAAAAAAATTATATTCTTTACAGCGGTTACTACTTTTTTATTCATCGGACTTACTTCGGTAAAAGCCCAGAAGAATGCTGATGATAAAATAAAAAAAGTTCTCTATTTCAATCCCGAGGTAGAGCCTGATATTGACGAAATAAAAGACCCAACCAACAACGCTTTCTTTGATGCCGTTACTGACAACTTCAGCGGCAGAAAAAATAAAATGCTCCGTGCCGAAGTTCAGGTTCCCTTTGACAGTATAGACAAACAGACTATTGTAGATTACTGCCTCAACAATGATGCAGATTTTGCCATTGTTTCCAAAGTGAGATATTTCAAAGTAGGATTCGGAAAATACGTTTTCTCCAATCAGGTGGTTGTGAGTATGAAACTTTTTGGAGCTGACGGAAACCTTGTCACCGAAACAGACCACGACACTTACCGAAAAAATATGCGTTTGCTGGGCTCTACGACCAATTCCGTTAAAATAGGAACAGAAGGAGCGATCAAGGGAATCATTAAAAAACTGAGAAAGCTGAAGCCAACAGAGGCAGAGCTGTGAGTTTAAGGTTTAAGGTTTAAGGTTTAAGGTTGGAATATACGACCTTTGATTGTCAATGGTCAATTTTGCTTCGCAAGTCAATTGTGAATTTTTTTCATGCCGCTATCTGATAAATTCATCATTCATCATTCATCATTCATCATTCATCATTCATAACTTAATAAAAGTTTTCAAGATATAAAAAGCACCTGTTTACATTATAAATAGGTGCTTTTTACGTAAACAACACCATAAATAATTGATTTACAATTAAATATTTTCACCAAATAAGGAATTATTAAATATTTTTTACTATTTTAGTTCAACATTAAAACCTGAATCACATGAAAAATTTAAAGAAACTCAGCAGAGAAAAAGCAAAGCAGATCAATGGCGGATCTATTGAAAGATGCAGTGAAACAAGACCATGTTCCGTTGGATGGTGCTGTTTTGGAACCTGTTCACCTTTCATTTGTATTGAATAAAAATAAAACTAATTACAAAAATCAAATCTCATGAAAAATCTAAAAAAATTGAGCAGACAAGTACAAAAGGAAATCAAGGGCAGCGGGCCCTTCAAAAGATGTACAGAACATTACGAATGTCCGGGCGGATCATGCTGCCACAACATCTGTGTTGTTAATCCATGTCCCCTGGAATAATATATGATCATTACAGACACCTGCATCAGTAGGTGTTTTTATTTAATAAATTATTGATTTTCAATAAAAAAAATTTTACCAATAAATAAATAACATAGAAATATTTATTATTTTAGTCAAACATTAAATCCAAAACTATATGAAAAACCTGAAAAAACTCAGCAGAGAATCTGCCAAACAAATCAATGGCGGCATCGGCCCTTTCAGATGCAGCATAACAAGACCTTGCTCCGTAGGATATTGCTGTAACGGAGAATGCCTGGATCACGATTGTATGATAGAACCTTAATCTTAAAATTGATGATCATGAAAAATTTACATCTTAAGAAACTCAACAGGCTGGAGCAAAAAAACATTAAAGGAAGCGGAATAAAAAAGTGTGGCGACAATTCAGATTGCGGCCCTTACTATTGCTGTACAAATGCTGTTTGTACCTACATTCCTACCTCAGAATGCGAACCAATGTAAAGAATATTGGAATTTAAAATTTAATTTTTTGAACATCCGTTTCGGCGGGTGTTTTTTTGTACTTATACTTAAGCACTAAACTTTAATTAATCCTTAATTTTGCCACTTTATTGGCCAGTCTTAAAAATTTGAATTATTTTTGCATATCCAAAAAATTTCACGTTTTGAATTCTAGAGACGAACTTATCTTCAACCCTGCCGATATTGCCGAAACTCTCAGCGAACTTCATGCTGATGAGAGGCTTCTCGCATTCCTGAAGGTTCCGAAAGAGTACAAAGCAGAAGTTTTTTCACATCTTGATCCTGACTTTCAAGAGGATACCATCAGAAGTATCGGAAGCGATGAAGTTTCTGAGATTCTGAACGCCATGACTCCAGATGACAGAACGGCTCTGTTTGAAGACTTTCCGGATGAGCTTATCAAGTATTCCATCAACCACCTGAATCCACAGGAAAGGAGAATTGCTTTAAAGCTTCTTGGATACAATTCAGACTCTATTGCCCGTCTGATGACTCCTTATTATATTCAGATCCGTAAGGAATGGACGGTAAAAAGATGTCTTCAGCAGATTAAAAAGGTAGGAAAAAGAGTGGAAACCATGAACTACCTGTATGTAGTGGATGAAAGAAACCGTCTGATTGATGACCTTGCTATCGGAACTTTACTCTTAGAAGAGGAAGATACACTTGTTTCTGATATTACAGACAATCATTTCGTGGCTATTACTACCACTACTTCCAAAGAAGATGCGGTGACGTATTTTGAGAAGTATGACCGTGGCGCTCTTCCAATTATTACGGAAGCGGGTGTCCTGGTAGGTATCGTGACGATAGATGACATTCTTGACCAGATAGAACAACAAAATACGGAAGATATTCAAAAGTTTGGGGGATTGGAAGCATTAGACCTTCCCTACATCCAGACTTCATGGACAGAAATGATCAAAAAAAGGGCGACCTGGCTGATCATTTTATTTGTTTCTGAAATGCTGACGGCTTCCGCAATGGGATATTTTGATAAAGAAATTGAAAAAGCGGTTGTTCTTGCCTTATTTGTTCCACTAATTATTTCCAGTGGAGGAAATTCCGGATCTCAGGCTGCCACTTTGATTATCCGTGCGATGGCACTTCAGGAAATTAGTCTGAAGGACTGGTGGTACGTTATGAAAAAAGAAATTATCTCAGGACTATGTCTTGGGGCAATTTTGGGAGTTATCGGGTTTATCAGAATCATGCTTTGGCAGCAGATAGGTCTTTTTGATTATGGCCAGTATTGGGTTTACGTAGGACTGAGTGTTTCTGTTTCTTTGATTGCCATTGTACTGTGGGGAACATTATCCGGTTCTATGATTCCGTTTGTTTTAAAGAAACTTAATCTTGATCCTGCTACTTCTTCTGCTCCATTTGTAGCAACTTTGGTAGATGTAACGGGACTTATTATCTATTTTACCGTAGCCGGACTTTTCTTAACCGGAAAACTTTTGTAATTTTAGGCATCATCTAACATGCCAATATGAAAATCGTTTCACTTGTACCCTCTATTACTGAGGCTTTATTTGACCTTGGACTTACTGAAAATGAAGTTGTAGGGAGAACAAAATTTTGCATTCACCCTCAGGATAAAATAAAAAATGTGCTCGTAATTGGAGGAACCAAAAATATCAATATTGAGAAAATCAAAGCATTACAGCCGGATCTTATTCTTGCCAATAAGGAAGAGAATGTAAAAGAACAGGTAGAAGCCTTAATGGATGATTATAAAGTAATGGTAACCAATATTGACACGATTGAAGATAATTATTATCTGCTTAAAAATCTCGGAAAACTTTTGGGAAAGGAAGACAGAGCTCAGCTATTCAATGTTAAAATTTATGACATTCTGAATCAGGCTAAGTTGAATATTCCTGTTAAAGCCGCTTATCTCATCTGGAATAATCCTTATATGACTATTGGTTCTGATACCTTTATTCACAGGATTTTATCTGAAATTGGTTTCGAAAATATTTTTAAGGATAAAACCCGATATCCTCAGATTACCCAAGAAGATCTGGCGGATGCTGATGTTATTATGCTTTCTTCTGAACCGTTTCCGTTTAAAGAAAAGCATATTGAGGAACTGCAGGCTTTCTATCCTGATAAAAAGATTATGATCGTTGATGGAGAGGCATTTTCCTGGTATGGAACTCATATTGCGAAATGTGAGCATTATTTTAAAGAACTTCTTACAGAAATTCATTCGATGCAGCAAAACTAGTTTTCAACAAAACTTTAAACCCTAAACATTAAACTTTAAATATTCAATTCACATGTCTGGTACAGTTATATT
This sequence comes from Chryseobacterium sp. 7, assembly GCF_003663845.1. Lineage (NCBI taxonomy): Bacteria > Pseudomonadati > Bacteroidota > Flavobacteriia > Flavobacteriales > Weeksellaceae > Chryseobacterium > Chryseobacterium sp. 7. Next base: position 1,226,019 of record NZ_RCCA01000001.1, on the reverse strand, counting down.
ATCTGAAGGAGAAGAATTCGATCACGTTATACAGGAAGTTTCAATGCATATCAATCTGTATGTAATGGCTTTTGAAAAAGAGGAAAGAACCATTGCACGACTGGAAAAACGTGAACATATGTATGGTGGAAACGGAACGGTATATATGATACAGATGTTTGATCAGGAAGAACTGGCGAATAATCGTCTGGCGGCCTATATGGTTTTACTGAATAAAGGGGATGAATCCGGGTTTCACACGCATAATTTGAGAAACGAAGAGGAACTGTACGTTGTGGTGCATGGAATGGGAGAATATCGTGAAAGAACCGGAACAGATGGACCCATACGTAAGAAAACGATTCAAAAAGGAGATATTACCGCTATAAGTTCTATTGGATATCATTCTGTTGAAAATACAGGTGATGAACCTTTAATTATGTTTGTGATTACCACTAATAATCCATAAAAAGACTCCGGCTGTCTCAGCCGGAGTTGATATTTTAATTGTATTAAGTTTCAATTACAAAACCTTAGAAACTTCGTTACAAAGCCATTCTAATAATTCGCGGTCTTCTTTTGTGAAAGGATCAATGGTATGAGAATCAATATCAATCTGACCGATATTTTTTCCGTCTTTAAAATCGGAACTACAATTTCTGCTTTTGTATCGATAGAACAGCTTAAATAGTTGCTTTCTTCATGTACATCAGGAACTACAAATGTTTCATTAGAAACCGCTACCTGACCGCAGATTCCTTTTCCGTAAGGAATAATGGTATGATCTGTCGGCGCTCCTACGTAAGGCCCTAAAATCAACTCATCCTTGTCTCCGTTTTTGAAATAGAAACCCGTCCAGTTGAAGTAAGGAATTTCCTGATCCAGCAGGTGGCAAACTTTTTCAAGTTTTTCTTCTGTATTATGTTTAGGACTTTCAAGAATTGAGGAAAGTCTTTTCTTTAATTCTGACATTGTATTTTATTTTTTAAGAGAATTGTTTTAGGGAAAGTTCTTCTTTATATCCGAACATTCCACGCTCTTTGATCATTTCTGCTACGCCTTCAGGCACCTGAGTTTCCCAGCCTTTTGTACACCCTGCAATTTTTCTCAAAATTTCTCTTGAGTAGATTTCCAGGAACTCCGGATTATAGTTGGTAATATCTACAATACGGTTGTTGTGTTTGAAATATTTGTATAATTCTTTCAGATTTTCTTCTACTTTCAGGTTTGAAGAATCCAGTAATTGATGTGTTTCAGGATCTTTATAAGGATACAGATATACTCTCATTCCGTTTCTGAAAAACTTCCCGAATGCTTCCAGAATTCCTCCTGACAGGTTTTGATAATATTTCTCATCAAATACCATCAGCATATTATTTACTCCCATCGCTACACCAATGTCTCCACTTGTGTAAGACGCGAAATAATCTATCAGTCTGTAATATTCGGAGAAATTTGAAATAATAACAGTGTATCCCAGTTTTCCGAGAATGTCTACTCTATCAAGGAAATCTCTTTCATCAATATCTCCGTCTGCTCTCAGATTGGAAATGGTGATTTCGATAAGAACCTCTGTTTCTTCATGGGTACAGGTAGCATCTTTGAAGAACATATCCATACCATTTTTAAGCATATCAATGTTCACTTTTGTTACCGGCCTGAAACTTCCTCTTACCGCGAAAATATTTTTCTTGTACAATACATCAGCCGGAAGCATGTTGTTTCCTTCAGAATTGAAGATCACGGCATCAGTCATTCCGTTTTTTACCAATTGAAGAGACATCAGTCTGTTATCAACATAGGCAAAAGCTGGTCCGCTAAAGTCAATCATGTCAATTTCCAGATTATCTTTTGCAATATCATCGTAAAGAGATTCTACTAAAGTTCTTGGATTGTCAAAATAATGGAAGGCTCCGAAAATAAGGTTTACTCCCAGATTTCCTAAGGTTTCCTGCTGAAGAGTAGCATCATTTTCTTTGAATTTTACGTGAATTACAATCTCATTGTAATCTTCATTTTCTTTAGTTTGAAAACGAATCCCTACCCAACCGTGGCCTCTTACAGTCTTATCAAAATTGATGGTAGTTACCGTATTGGCATAAGAAAAGAATTTTCTATCAGGATTATTATCTCTTGAAATTCTCTCTTCAATCAAAGCTACTTCATATCGAAGCATTTTGCGAAGCCTGTTTTGGGTAACGTACCTGTTTTTTACTTCCTTTCCGTAGATGGCATCACTAAAATCTTTGTCATAAGCAGACATCGCCTTAGCAATCGTACCGGAAGCTCCCCCTGCTCTAAAAAAGTGGCGAACAGTCTCCTGCCCTGCTCCAATTTCTGCGAAAGTACCATAAATAGTAGGATCTAGATTAATTGTTAATGCTTTTTGTTTAGGAGTTAGTTTCTGATACATTAGGACATGAAATTTTTTGTAAATTTACCAAAATTAAACCAACCTCAAAACAAAATGAAGTTGAAATTTTTAGGAACTGGTACTTCTCAAGGTGTACCCGTTATAGGCTGTACATGTGAAGTGTGTACTTCCGAAAACCCCAAAGACAAACGTTTACGCTCTTCCGTGATGGTAACTACGGAGGAAAATAAAAAAATACTGATCGACTGCGGTCCGGATTTCAGGCAGCAAATGCTTACCAACCAAGAACATAACGTAGACATTGCGCTGATTACCCATGAGCATAATGACCATGTGATCGGGCTGGATGATATGCGCCCACTGATTTTTAAAAGTGGAAAAGATGTTCCGTTGTACTGCTATTCAAGGGTTGCTCAAGAAATAAAAAACAGATTTCCTTACGCCTTTGCAGATGTAAGATATCCTGGTGCACCCGCTTTTGAACTTCACGAAATTGAAAATAAACCTTTCCAAGTACTGGATACCGAAATCACTCCTGTGGAAGTGATTCACTATAAAATTACTGTTTTCGGGTATAAATTTAAAAAGCTGGCCTACATTACGGATGCCGGATTTATTTCTGAAACGGAAAAGGAAAAACTGAAAGATCTGGATGTCCTGATCTTAAACTGTATCAGGAAATTTGATCCCCATCCTGCCCATTTTATTCTTCCGGATGTTATTAAGCTGTTTGAAGAGCTAAAACCTAAGCAATTATTTCTAACACACATCAGTCATCATTTAGGATTGCATGATATTGAAGATAAGCAGCTTCCGGCCGGAATACACCTTGCCTACGATGGTTTGGAACTTAATTTTTAAAATTTTTTCTTCAAAAAGTTTTTGAACATTGAAAAAAGTTCCTATATTTGCACACCAATTTGAAACAGACATCACGTTTGGATTCAACATCAAGCCCAGGTGGCGGAATTGGTAGACGCGCTGGTCTCAAACACCAGTTCTTAGGAGTACCGGTTCGATCCCGGTCCTGGGTACAAAAAACCTCTGAAATCTTTTTGATTTTCAGAGGTTTTTGATTTTTAGGGGATCAAAAGGGGGACTATTATTTTCTATTATTTAATTTATGTAGTATAATAGTACTTTTAAGATGAGCATAATCCTTTTGCTCATTGTACAAAAAAAGAATTTCTTGTTTTGACAATTTAGCTACAATATTATTTAAAAAACTTGGAGAATAATCTTTATAATATTTTACAAACTTCTCAATAGCCTCAAAAGATTGAAAATAATATTCTTTTGAATTCATATAAATTTTCCAAGAACTAAACCGATAGTATCTACCATGCCCACCTTCTTTTATTATTGGCATTAAATTCTCTTCAATAAGGAAATTAAATATATCAAACATCTTTACATCAAAAATATATTCAATTAAATCTGTTTTTATATATGTTAAATTACTGAATTTTGCTTGACAAGTTCTATGATTACCTCCACCAGTAAAATAAAGATCTCCATATCTTATATAGTAAATTCCACTTCTAGTAAAATTTTCTGTTTCAGTAAAACTTAAAAAATTATTTACATTATAATAATCACTAAAACGTTTCATGTTGTATAGTAGATCTAACCATCTTTTTCCTATATAACTCACATGAGTTGTCCCAACTATTTTTTCAATTGGAACTAAATAATCTTTAATTTCTCTTTAGTTTCCTCTCTTTTAGGCTTTATGTCTTCAAATTGATTTTGTACATTAAGCTTTTTAACAACTGTTTTTGGAAAGTCAAAGTGCAACATTACTTTATGAATAGCCCTATTAATGGAATCGGGCTGATTTTTAACAGATCTTCTCACATCAGAGATTTGCCTTAGAGCTTGAAACTGTAAAGTTTGGAATTCTTGGAAACTAAAAATTGTCTTTCCTAGGTTCTCTCTTATTTTATTTTGTATATCCAATGCATCCTTGCCAGTATTTCCATAATCTTTAAGACTGATAATTTTTTTCATTTCTGTTTTCTTCAAAATTTAGTTAAGCTTATTTTCACTATTACTTGTTAAATAATGTACTTTCATTTATTGTTTGAATTTATTAAATATAAAAAATTAAGCTAGTGTTTACATGTGGAAATTTTCTGAAAAAATATTTGACAAAAAAGAATTAATTATATTTGATCGAAAAGCCAGCTAACCATAAAATATCAATTTATATGAACAAAGATTTATTTTCGTAGGTTTTTACTTTTGATATGGTTAAAAGGGTGGCTAATTTTTTTTATTTAAATCAGTTTTTTTCAACAAAAGAATTGAGGATATTTTGAAATCTTGAACTTTTCCTCTCTCTATATCCTTTTTCTTTAGCTTGCCTCAATGGGTTATGGAAATCAACCGCATGTTGTTTTTAAACATACGGATATTCGCTATGAGAATTGAGAATATTATCACTGATCAATATTTAACATTCTTCTGCAAAGAATATTTTTCTCCATTTTGTAATTGTATTCCTGCTCATTTTAAAATGTTCTGCCAGCTGAGTATTATTAAGTTTGTTTTTTTTCTGAAAATCCAGGATCTCAAATACGGTAGTCCGGGTATAAGATTTATGCCTCTGGTTAAAATCTAATACTTCTTTATTGGATTTATTACTGAAAAGAATATTGTTAATTTTGATTACATCCAATACAGAAAGAGGATCTTTGGTGAGGAATTTCTCACAAGCATTCCACTTTTCGGGATATTTGGTCAAGATAAGATCTTTATAAATTTTGGAATAATTAGGTGTATTTTTCATAATTTTTTAGAATTATTGTTTGTTTTTATATTTACTGAGCCATTTGTAAAGAGTTGTTTTAGGAATATTATATTCATCAATGACCTGCTGTTTCGTTTTTTTATCATGTACAATGAGTTCCAGAATAAAATCTATTATTTCTTTGTTATAAATATTTTTTCTGAATTCTGGTATAAGTGATGGCTTTTTTTCTTTAAGAGTATTGCAGTTTGAAGATGTAGCTGGGGAATATAAAATAAGATGCCCACTGTATATTCTGAAAAAGTCATATTCCAGAAGCTTACTCCATTTTAATAATGCTTCAGTATCCATAGAAGCATGAAGAAACATCTTGCCTACTTCCTCTTCTGAGCATTTGAAAAAATTACAGGTCCTTTCTATAGCAATTTCTTTTTCTTTCCATTTGATTTCAATGAGATTTCCTATATGTATATCTTTAAAATCAATCATATTTTGCTTTTTTATTTGTTCCACAAGTTTTTAGTTACGATACAGTATCCTTTAATTATATTATTTTCAAAAAACAGATATAAAAGTCTTTTTCTTCCCATATAATTTCTACCAAGACACACAATCCATTCGTCTGAATAACGATTATTAAACTCTCTGTTTTTCAGCAAGTCTAAAATTTCTTCTCTTGTCTTTCCTATCAGATTACAAGGTTCTATCATTGAAGTATATTTTTAACCGTCAATTTTTATACGATTCCTCTTTTAGTGTCTTTTACATTACAAGTATCATTTCGGGGCTATTTTTCATGATAGCCCCAAAAAGGATACTCTCTTAAACTAAAATTAGAATCTTATACAATATATTAGTGTTTGAGTTGCTGTGTACTTGTTGCACGATTGGTAATAATATATTGTTTACCGCACACTGCAGGTCTTTGGATAAATGTGATGTATCTTGTAGTACCTGCAACAAAAGTATTTCCTGCTGCTTCCCATTCTTTGGAAGTTGTATTGTACGTCATCACAACCTCTGTCTGTACAGCAGTTGGGTCTGTAAAGTCAGCTTTGTCACTAATGATCATATATACACTGTTACCTGAAAACAATGATGGGAGCTTTGACGTAGCCGCACCAGGATTAGTATTGCCATTATAATCTCCCGCAACAGTAATAAACACGTCCGGATTATTACCCGTAGCTGTTACTTTCCATTGTCTAGCTATCCTGTTCACACAGGTATTACCTGCTAAGGTACTTGGCTTATTGGCTGTTGACCAGGTCAATAGTCCATTGTCATCACCCATCACAATATAGCTTCTATCTTGCAGCCAACTGGATTGTAGCCCGCTGTTCTCAGCTGCGATAGCCCCTTCTATGCTTATTTTCAGCATACCGCCTGTTAAGGACGAAGTGGACTGATTTTGAGCAAGACAGCCCGATATATCATTCCCTACTCCGAATATCCTGTTACTGTAAGGTGCGGTAATATCATAAATGGTTGTAGCTAATGCATTAGTACCATCGTAAGCAGGACTGTAATAGTTGTGTGGCAGTGTCTGGCCGTTTTTAATTGCCAGATAGCTATTCAATACCTGCTGCTCGGCAGTTGATAACGCACGGTTATAACTGAATGCTTCCATGAAGGTATTGTTACCCGGTGTCAGTGTCGTGGTAGCATAATAGGCGCCTACACGCAGACTGTTCGTACTATTAGCTAATAGTGTTACATTATTGGCAGTACCGGTAGCTGTTGTACCATTAACGCTTCCATAGGTTATTCCATTGTTCTGAACAGTGCTCCAGAAGTTTGGAGCGTTCGCAACGGGGGTTCCGGTATTTGGAACGCCTAAGTTACCAAAGCTTGCAACACCAAAAACACCTGCTAGGTCATAGTTTGAGCGGGAAAGCCCGAATAACCCGGTACTATTGATACCCAATGCCACTCCATAAAGTGTACCTGCATTGTTGGCTGTTATAGCTGTTTCACTTAAAGTGCTGCCTGTTTGCAGGAAAGCTCCTGAAGCCAATGCAAGTGTTTTATTATAGTTGCTTGCAGGTGTACCGGCATTCACGGTTGCTGTACCTGTACCATTACGGGTGAGCAGGTAATTGCCCGTTTCATCTACCATGGTACCGTTGGTTACAGCTATAGTGCCATTGCTTTTATTATCTGCACGATACCAAGAGGTTAATCCATCTGAATTACCTCCGGGTGCCAGACACGTTGCCACTGTGGCAAATGTGTAATAATCACCATCTGTGAAATCATAGGTCACCGTCCAGTCTGTACCGTTAGGAATCATAGGCACAACCACAGGATTGTTGAAAGATCCTCCGGATGCCGAATTGGCTACTACCATATAGATAGGATCGGTCACTGAGTTCCTAGGTACAGGAAGTTTATCCGTAACTGCTGCCGTACTGGTGTTTCCAGGTACCTGCAGATAAACCGTACTTATCGTACCTGTCTCTTTTACGCGCCATACCCTGTTCAGCCTCATCAGACTGGTGCCGGAGTATACGATACTGTTGGTACCATTCCAGGTAAGGGATTTGTTATTATCACCAAACAGAAGGAAACTTTTATCTGCTGTAAAAGAAGCCGTATTGGTAGCATTGGTTGCTGCCATACCATTCACCGCATCATTGGAGATCTTCACCATTGCCCCTACAGCTTCCTGGCTGAAGGATTGCTTTTGCTCCAGCGCACTACAATCGTCCCGGCCGATACCAGTAATGCGGTTCCAGTAATTTCCATCCGTGTAAGTTGGCGTACCATTGCTGGCAATATACTGAGTACCCATTGCTGTTTTATCTAATGTAAAACCATATTTGGTGGCCATATAAGAATGGATCTTGCGCATATCCAGGCTGGTAGCTGCGCCTTTGTCATCGCTGTAGATCACAAACTCACCCAGGTAGAAATTAGCCGGGCTTCCAGCTCCGCTTAAATTATCATTTCCTATTCTGAAACGACCACTTACATTCTGAACATCTGTATTATTCGAAGTACCTGTACCTACTGTATTTAAGTTGCTGTACAATCTCCACGACCCTGATGTAGAATTCGCAAAGCTATAGATCTCCGGTACTGTAAGTGCCGGATTTCTTGGGAGTATATTCGCAGTACTGTTAGACCAGTAAGCTTTGGTACGTTCCAGAGAAGTTTTAACCGTCCCGGCTCCATTATTATCGTGGAACCAGAATACCTGTCCGGTAGATGATGCTACCTTTCCGCTGAACACACTCGTCATTGCAGTAGTAGAGCGATAATCCGAACTATTGATGTTGGAAGTAGAAGCCAGCACGTCATTGATACCATCAAACAATACGCCTGTATTGTAATTAAACGTACCTGGTTTGTATAATGGATTGTAGCTTGCATTGACCTGGTTTACCGAACTGAATGCAGCCCCAAACTTCATATTGTTGATACTTGCTACAGGGTCTCCGTCTGCAGCCACATATTGTGTTTGTGCTGCATCTGTGAATAAGTCATAATCCACATTAAACCAAGTTGTCATATTGGTCGTAACACCTCCCGGCGCTGCATTGATGTAAGCCAGAGTAAAATATTTACCATTGGTCAGCTGTGTAACATTATCGAAATAGGCTTTACCTTGGTATACACGGGTTACATTTACTATTGCAGCATTGGTATAGTTCCCCTGAATATCAGTAATCAGTAACACCGGCTTATAATTGGCAGCATTGATACTAAGTAATCCGTTCTTCCCTACTTCTACGTTTACTGAGCCCGGTGTACCTGTGCTTTGCACCAACCATTCTCTGTCCACTTTCACATAACATCCGGCAAGGGTTGCAGGCATTGTATTCGTGTTAGTAGTAAAAACATTGGCATTATGACCAAACATCATAAAGTTCAAATTGTTGGTAAACGTATTGGTATTGACCAGGTTGTTGGCAGCAATTGAGCCTCTTCCTATGGAGATAATATCTCCGCCATCTGTACTGGTACTCTGCTTCTGATTCAAGTTGCCACAATCATCTCTGCCAATACCTGTGATATCCAGATTGAAATCTGCGTTGAGTGAAGCATTCCAAACGGTACTTCCGTCACTAGCGATATAATTGGTTGGCGTGGTTTGATCTAAAGTAATCCCCCATTTGATGGCCAGGTAGCTGTTGACTTTTTGACGCTCCAGGGCCGATAGTTCCCAAGGATAATACACAATCTCATTAAGATTGCCTGCATAATTGCGACCACTATAGTCCGGCCCGCTACCTACCTGCAGTTGGTCATTATCATTAAATTGCGTGTTAAATGCCGGTGTTGGCAGTGTAGCTGAGAGCCTGCTTGCTCCATTGGCATAAATTTTACCTAGACCTGCACTGCTCAGCTGGCCCGAAATAATATCGGTGGTGTAATTAGCCGAATTATAAAAAGCCGTACCTTCATTCAGGTTATTACTGGCTGTAAACAACTGCAAATTACCTCCACTCAATCTTGTTATTCCGAAATTCGTACCAGTCCCGTTATCCCGCCCAAAGGCTGAATACATCGTTTCTCCATTAGTGGTATTGTTGTTATTGGATCCTGTTGCAAATATGGATTTCGCCGTTCTGCCATAAGCAAATCCATTCAGATAACCGCTGCGATAAAACCAGTCTTTTGTAAAATAGATAGACGGGTTGTAGTTTCGGATACCCCCTATACCGGTATTGTTAGAGGTTGTATAATAATAAGTAGGATCTCCATTTCCGATTACTGTATTTCCGTTTCCGCTGAGATCGTTCCAGGCAAGAGTATTCAGATTAGCACCATCTGCATTCACAGCAAGTGCATTGTCATCTGATTGGTACCAGGCAGAAAGCCCTACCGCAGCAGCCGGGATTAAAAACATATTATCCGGAATCGCAGTATATGCCCCGCCTGAGTTGGTACTCCATTTCAGGTCAAAGTTGGCAGCACCGCCATTATTAGCTCCTCTTACAATGATATCGTACAAGCCTGCAGGTAATGAAATATCAGTAGCACTTGCAGTCGTTGCATTTGCAGTAATAGTCAAAGGAACAGACATAAGCGTCCCGCTGCTATTTTTTATTTCAAAATAAGCCTGGTCATCCCCTGTCAATTGGAAACGATAAGTGCTTAGTGTATTTGTTATATTTAACTTACCGGTAAGCTCAACTCCAAAATTAGTTAAATCACTAGCTCCTCCCTTGGCAGCGGCAAAAGCACTAAAGCTTGCTGTGTTATTAAGATACCCCGTACTGCTTAAAATATCTCCGTTGGCTCCGTCGGTAAATGGGATTGTACCGAGGTTTCTGTTGCTTGTACCATTGGTTCTGTACATTTTGTAAGCCAGTCCGTTCATGTAATCTACACCTGCTATGGTAGCAGCTATGCTGGTTCCGGTAGGCTTGCTCACTCCACCAGGATATCCTATGGTAGATACTACTGTGAACACCACTCCATCATTAAGAACCACATTATCAAACGTGGCAACACCACCCAAGATATTGGTTGCATAGAAAAATGCAGTGGTACCAGTGGCAAAATTGCCGTCACCATCTGTATCAACAGCCAGGGCTACTTTGTTCCAGTTGGCCGGGATCTTATTGGTCGTATCACCAACAGTTACTTGCAACATATTGGTTACCGCCCCTGTATTCTTTACCTTCCAGCTGCGGACATATCGTGCTGCATTACAGCTTGCGTAAGTGGGTGGAACATTTGCTGTTGTAGCTGAGAACACCCCATTGTCATTGGCAATCATAATAAATTGCTTATTGGCTGCAAAGCTACCCGTGTTGGCAGCATTGGTCGTGGCAAGTGTTGTAAGGCCAAAAGCCACATTATCCGTACCATCCACATACGCTTTGGATTGACGCTGGTTCAAACCGGAGCAGTCATCCCTGCCAATACCGAATACTCCATATTTATAGTTCGCATCGGCTATCCATGGTTTTGTGATCCCATCGCTGGCGAGATAGTCTGTTGATGTACCATCTGCTAACGGAATGCTATATTTGATTCCCAAATATGAATTGATCTGTGTAATTTGCGTTGCCGATAAGTTTGTATTGTAAACGATCAGTTCCGGGACGTAAAAGTTGTTCCAGTTACTGTCACCTCCATCCACATCGGTACCGATTCTGAAATTACCTGATAAGGAAAGATTGGCAGAGGTTGCCGTGGTGCCTCTTATTACACCGTTTGTTCTTAAAATGGCATTGGTACCATCTGCCGAGTGAGTGTATAAACCCAGATTATTCATGGTAGGTACCACTCCTGAACCTGTAGCGCTGCTGGCTGTACCAGTACCATAAACACCGTACGAACCACCGGATAAACCTACAACACTATTTTCCCAGCGGTGGGTATTGCCGCCTAAAGTAATGATATTATCATACTGAGCTCCTGAAGTAAATCCGCCTTTTCCGGTCAATACATAGAATTCGGCATATTTGTTAATGCCATTCATCCCCAGTGAGTTGATGGAACTGGTATAGTAATCATCGCCACCGCCAAAATAAACGGAAGGGTTATAATTGAACTTATTATCTACCTTGGTCATACCACTCCCTGCAGCACGGGACAGATTATTCTTGTTCGGACTAAAATCTGCCCAGATGCCCACATTACCAACTGCCAGGTTGCTATCATCTGCTTTGGTCCACAATGTTAATCCTGTGCTTACACCACCGGGGCTTGTCAGGCTCCATCCGAAAGTAAATACACTGCCATTGGGAAGATTCACACCTTTAAAAGTAGCTATTCCGTCTGTCGTAACCGATGATGCAGACACCACAGTTGCGTTGGTAAAGTTGCCCGTACCAGTGGCATCTATCCATATCGATACATTGGCGGCACTGGCAGGAAACAAGAAAGAACCCGAAGTTGCACTGCCTGCCTGGAGCGTAACATTAGTAACGGCTCCAGTGTTCTGTACTTTCCACATCCGGTTAAGCGCATTCACTACACAAGAGCTTGCCAAAGCTGTAGGCGTTGTTGCAGGTGCAGCGTTGACAGTTAAGGCACCATTATTATCACCCATCAACAAATAATTACCGTCTGCAAGTACGCCATTGTTCAGCACATTGGTGGTGGTAATACTTGTATCTTTTGATACCACTAAAAAATCATAGCCTGTTGTAGAGGTCATCTGGCTCTGGCTTTGTTTTTGGTTCAGACCTTCTGCTACCAGCTCTCTACCGATCCCAAATACACGGTTTATATATAACCCATTATTGCTGGGTGTAGTTGTAGTAACGTTATATATAGGCGTACCCAAAGTATTTAAATAGTCGTGTGCCAGGGTTATCCCATATTTAATGGCTAAATAGCTATTAACCTGTTGCTCTTGTGTTGTAGAAAGCTTGAACGGATAATAGATTGCTTCCGGAATTCTTGCAGTACTTATGGCACCGGCACCAGGATCAGTCGTTGTTCCAAATCTTAGGTTGTAGCTAGCATTGGAAACTACGTTTGAAAGTGCGTTCACAGAGGTACCGTTCATACCGTTGGCACTTGCAAATAATGGGTTGGTATTGCTTGGTGCCGCAGCACCCAAAACCTGTCCTAATGAACCTGTCAATAATTTAGGTTCATAAGCTGTCCATGCACTTGTTGTTGCTGCACCAGACCCTTGAATAGCTGTCTGTGTACCATTAGAAGTCTTATAAGTTCCAAAATAACTATTAGCAATAGGGGTTTGTCCGGTGGTAGTGGTATTTGTATGCAAAAATAACCAGGCAGTCTGTCCTGTCCCAGATGTATAATTGGCTACGGTAAATATACTTTTTGTAGCCCCCCTGTAACTTAAACCTTTTTGACTGGCACTAACACCAAAAAAATCATCGCCATCAAAAGGCACACCGGGGTTAAAGTTAATTTGGGTATTCACTGACGTACTTGAGCTACCATTGCTGCTCGAAATGTAAGTCATATCACCATTGCCTGCATAATCAGGTGCTTTATTAAGCCAGGCATTTATCTTATCCACTCCAGCTCCACCATAGTTAGCGGTAACAGCAAGATCAGATGCTTTATACCAAGCTGTTAGTTTACTGTTGTCTGTCCGTACAAAACGGCCGTCAACATCTGCCGGCAAAGTAAATCCTATTGCTCCTGCCGGTACAGCCGTCAATTGCAAACTGGCTGAATTAGCACCTCCTAATTCATAATACTTAAACCTGATCGTATGATCACCTGCAGTAAGATTGACAACATTGGCAGAAGTAGTACCGTTTTGAGCTGATAGTACCAAACTATTATCAATGAATAACCAAGCTCTGTCATCAGCTGCTATTTGAAATGTATAGTTACCGGATGTTGTAATTTCGAGGGTTCCGGTATACTCCATTCCATAATAATCTGCATCTATATTATTGAATTCCGTACCGCTTATTTTGTTGGTATATCCCATATTTCCCGGAACTGCATTAGCAGTACCTGCTCCAAACTGTGTTTCTGCAGAAAAAGTACCATTATAATAATCTACTTTGTATCCCCGCGTTGTCCCGGAAGAAACACCTCCCGGATACTGGGCATAAAACAGGTTTGCCGTCACTCCTATCAGAATGATGAACAAACTGTATATATATTTTAATTTATATTTCATGTCTTTTATTATTTCTGAACAAATACAATATTGACATAGGTAGCATCTGTTGCCGAACCTATCACATCATAAGTCAGCTGTCCTGTATCGGAAACCTGAACATTAGACAGCACCGTTTTATCATAATAGGTGATGTAATAATTGAGCTGATTGGAGGCTAAAACGGGTATAGATGCAGGAGCTGCAGGATTTTTTGCTGAAGTAGTTGTATCAGCCAAACCGAACTGAGCTGTGTATCTTGCATATAAATTGACTACCCCTGAAGTCTGGGTAAGATCTAAAGCAATACTTGGCATATAAAAAAAGAGGCCTTTTATGGTATTACTGTCAATCTTTGTCGTGATATTATCAGCAGTCAATGTGCTTGCTCCGCCACCAACGCCTTTCCATAGGCTTCCATCAAAATAATAATATCCGGGAGCGGTAACGTTAACGGTTTGTCCTGCAGGTGAAGCAGAGGCGGCAGTAATATATACAATAGCCCCAGTCTGTGCTGTGGTATAGTTTTTTGCAGTGAGCTGATCTCCTGTTAATCTTGGTGCAATAACTCCATCCAGTTTTGAAACATTGGCAGCATCTCCTACTACGTCAAGAGTTGCTTTAGGATTTGAAGTATTGATACCAACTTGTCCATATACAGACACACCAAATGCAAGTGTGAAGAGTGGAAGGTATAATTTTTTATTCATTGTATTTTAAATTTAAATTGTTATATGTGTTAAAGTAAGGTTAGAAAAAACTCAGGGTGGAGGCCGTATAATAGATATACTTTTAAGCATAAGAAAAATCAATCTGTATGCTTTACTGTTAAGAGCCCTCTGCCTTAAAAAAGGAGAGAAAGAAGGATCTGTAAAAACAGCAGATATATCTTTATTTTCATTTTTCGGTATACCTGCTTCTCCCTTAACAGTTATTTTTCTTTCAGTTTTTTTCATCAGTGTGCTTGTATTTTCTAAACCTTTACTCAGGATTCGAAAACACCACAAATGAACAATAAATCACTTTTAGACTACAAAAAAAGGGGATACCATCTGTGTACCATTATAGATTAAACATTTGAAAATCAATGATATAAATTTTATTCAGCTAAATTATCGTTCATTGATTTTTTGAGCCTTATTCCACGTTTTTTTAGAAATAGTACATTTCTTTTGGGAAATTATATCTCCTTTTCTAAATGATTTGATACCGATAAAATTATTCACAGCTGTTGCATGACATTTAAAGGAACTATTTTGTGGAATACATCACTACCAAGAAAATGAGGTATTACTGGAAATTGGTGATTTTGAGATCAGCCACCAGGCGCTTTTATTATAAGCTTTAATTTGTAGGGTTGAAAAAATAATCAACAATGAGAGCATTGGTTTATAAGTATTTCGACTGTAAAAAGTAGATCCCTAAATTAGGCAGTCTGAAATTGGGAATATAGATATTTTTGACACTATACCTCTACTAAGAAAGAAGAGATAATGACTGGAAATGTAATCATTTGATTGGCTGAAATCTTTATGAATATTAGTTTTCAACTAATTTTATGCTATACCAGAATAAGAAAAACGCCTACACTGGTCGTTGAACCTGTAGTATTTTTACAGAAAACTCTAAATAGAACAGAAAGTTCAGGATTTGATTTCAGCTTTGAGTATCTTGTTTATATAGAAAATGTAATGTATATATACTATATAGAATTCTCATTCATTAGTTTTCTGAACCATAGTCCCATATTCTCCTCCGTAGGAATATTCATTTTTTTTCGAAGACTATATTTTCTGTTTCTGATTGTATTAACAGATTTGAAAGTGTAATCAGCAATATCTTTCGTGTTAAAACCTAAAAAAGTATAGGCACACAATGTGAGTTCAGAAGTTCTTAACCCCGGATTAATCTCCTGCAATATTTTTGTAAACTCAGGATACACTTCCTGAAATCTTATGAAAAAATTGGGGGAATTTGTTTTCGCCAATAGAGTTACTTCTTCAAAAGCTGTATTTATTTTGGATTGAAGTATATTAATTTCCGATTCCTTTTTTGAGATAACGATTACTTTTTCTTTATGTTTTTTCTTCATAAAGTTCTTAAAGAAAAACAGGCTTCCTACAAATAACGCTATGATGATGATGATCCAGAAGAATAAGATGTTTTTCGTATGAGTTTCAGACTTAAGATTTTCATCTTTAGTTTTTATAACATTTTTATATGATACCTGAATATTCTTTTTGTCAATATCAGAAATTGTATCTTTTAGCTGTACATATTCTTTTAATTCTTTCTGGGATCTGGCAATATCATTGAGTTTCTCTGAAATTTTGTACCTGAGATCATATGCAGAATTCAGTCCTTCAAGATTTTTACTTTTTTTTGCCCATGCGATAAAAAGTTCGTTATATTTCTGGGCATCTTCATATTTTCCTTCAGAGAAATAAGCCCCTGCCAAATGTTTATAGGTATAAATAGCACTGGAATCATTATTCTGTGGACTATTATTTTTTGATAAGACTTCCTGTATTGTTTTTGAATAAGGTTTGACAGAATTATCTTTTTTATCATTTATTTCCTTAATGTACATTGAAGCACCTAGTAAAATAGCATTTAATTTCGGATCATTACCTGGCTTATCTTTTAAAGCATTATATACCTTCGTATAATAATAATATGCTGAATCTGCATTCTTTTTTTTAAATCATAGATCGAAGCTAAATGATGATATGCCATATTTTCTTCCAAAAGACTTTTTTCCGGCTGCAGGATCTTTTTTGCATCTGATGCCATACTTTTATAGGCTTTTATTGCTTCGTTGGTCATCTCCAACTGTACATAACTGGCAGCCAGAACATTATTTATCTTTGTCTTTAATTCATAATCCTCATTGGTATATGCCTCTTGCTGGGCCATACGAGCATATTGTAAACCATTGTTAGGATCTTTTGTTATTGTATATATTACGGCAACTCTAAGACTTCCAATGGCTACTCCCTGAGAATACTCAATCTGCTTAGACTCTTCAACAACTTCTTTAGATAATTTAAGGGATTCATCAAGTTTCCTTTCATTAAAAAGGCCTTTTGCTTCTGCATTTTTTTTCTCTATTTCAGGGACTGAAGCCTGAGCTGTTATCATAGTATGACAAATGATAAATAAAAACACAAATAGTGCTCTTATCTTACCGTTCTGTTTATAATACTTAATTTTCATTATGTGTTTCACTGAATATAGGCTAAATTAATACTTTTTTATTAAATATTATAAAATTATTTTTCATCTTCTAATCAAATATTAAATTAACATTTTACAATTTTATTTTATGAAAAATCAATACAAAATCAACAATAATTAAATTATTATACATTTTAATTAAATTAACCAAAACACATAATTTATCGTATTGCTATTTTCTACAGTGTATTTTTTTTGATTCACTATTGTTAGAAATAATTTTATAATTTGTATGTTATATATTTTTTCATTCTTTTTCTTCATATTTTTGCCCCAAGTCCCGTTGAGAATTTGAAGAAGTTATAGTTAAAATTTGTTGATCTCACCTAACAGTATGCTAATACTGTTAGAGATCTATTTTATATAGAGAACCTTTACACAAAAACACAAGATTAAAAGGAGCATGTAAAGATGATTCCTGATATTTTGTCGAGAGATTTACCTGTTTTTAACAGCAATAGAAAAACCTCTATCAATTTTGATAAAGGTTTTTTTATTACAATTTCAATAATCTTTTTACTTTAGATAATTAAAATTTCTGTCCATATTTTTCACATGGGCTAATTTTTACTGATTATCAATTTTAATATAGCTTTTACCATTATTTTCCGATAAAAATTCTTTGATGATTTTTTGTGATTTTAACAGATAATCCTGCCCGCTTAGGTTTATAAAATAATCCCGTTTTACACCCATGCTCAACAGGTATTCTATACCATCCAACTCAGCCTGAACCATACTATATCTTCGCCAAATAACATTTTTCACTGTTTAGGATATATACGTTCGGATATTGTTCTAAAAATCCTTTACATCTTTACCAATTTCCTGATTAGCTTTTTTGTCAATATGTATAAGGTAGAAATTAGCAGAATCGTAGATTTCTTTAAAAAGCTTCTTAAATTGATTCAGTAAGCGGTGTACTAAAATTAAATATGCTATACTAATTAATTTCATTGGAGTTTCATCAATTCTATGTCCGTCGCTTTGGCTCACATAAACAACTTTTATTGAAAATAATAAAATAAAAATATTATAAACCCACTGAAGCTCTGGATTGCGAAAGAACTGATTAATAAAATTTGAAGGACTGTTGATGATGAAATTCAATATTAAAAAAGAATATACGGAATGAAGAATTGGTTTGTAATTTATCATAACCAAAATACAGGGATATCCATACTTATAAACACCAACTTTAATGAAATGGGAGAAATTTTAGAAAAAGCAGTTAATAACCTGTATAATGTACATGTAAACTAAGGATGGCTCACAAATGATAATCAGCACCAACTTTCTTAAATTGGTGCTGATTTATTTTATATACCATTAATAATCAATGAATTAATTTTGAAACAGAACAGAAATATTAACTGTTAAATTAAGATTTGGTTAAGTGCACTTTTATAACACCCTAAAATAAATTCAGTATAATATAACTGCGAATCTAATGCCTGAGTCTTATTATGAAGCTCTATGCGTTTAGAAAGAACAATCTCGCCTTTATAGCAGAATGAGCAAAATGAATACACTTTAAACCCTGAATTTCTTACAGATGCAGCATATCCTGTAGATGCAATTCCCCAATCTGTTCCAAATGATTCAGCGACCTTTACAGCCATTGAATCAGCCATTTTTGGGGTCTCGAAGCCATTTTCTTCAACTTCAATCCTGTTGATATCTAAAAAGTTAACTTTTTCAGGTACTGTAAAAGTCGTTATCCCTCCTTTGTAAAACAGTTTTGCATTAGGCATCTGGGAAAAAGCCAACTGTATTAATCCCGAAGTTACGCTTTCTGCTATAGATACTGTTTCATTCATTGTAATGAGTGAAGTACTGATATAATCAAGTAAATTTTGCTGAAATTTCATGACATCTAATATTTAATGTTGTTTTAAAAACTTTTTACGCTGCTGAAATCAATGCTCAGATAACGTCATAGTCATTCATGGTCGTTACAAAATAATGCTCAATCATTTCCTTTGCATTTCCGCACATTGACAAAAGATCTTCTCTGGTCATATCCTCAAAAATAAAATCATCATGAACCTCAATAATGAACTCAATCATTTTTTCAGTGTTCATAAGATCATAAGCCATTAAATCATTTAAATTATCTAATCTGCATTCTTCCTTAAAAAAAGGATGTTTTAAGGAAATGGAATTCTTAAATTGAAAAAGATGTATTGTTTTCATGACTTCTAACATTAAGATGATAATAAGAAAGTCTGTTTTATATTTAAACACGTGTTTAATCACGAATCAAACAGATTTTTTTGTGGATTCAGTTGATGAAATGTATTATATATCAATAGGATTAAAAAGGACAGAAACCAGAGGTTCCTATCCTTAATTAATTAAAACCTTCTGAAAACAGATTTACCTATTTTACAGAGATTTTAATAAGCTCATTATTAAAGTTGAGAATCCCTAAGTCTATTAATTTTATCATGGTGTATATTCGTTTTCCCCAGTCTTTTTTACTACTACAATGTTTTCTAATACCGGAGACCAGCATTATGTATGATGTATACTTTCAACTGCTCGCTATATTTTCCAGTCTAAAATTTGCATTATTTATGGTGATATAAACTTTAATGGATCTGATAAATTCCTGATTATTATACTACAAAGATGGCTGTTTCAGTATAGACTACACTATATATATCCGGAATAATCTTACATATATCACACCTTTTATAAGTCTTCCAGATTGCCAAGACGTCTTTGTTTCAACTGCTTATAAAATGAAGGAGAAAGCCCTGTGATCTTTTTAAACTGGTTAGAAAGGTGAGCCACACTGCTGTAGTTAAGTTTGTAAGAAATTTCTGTAAGATTCAGTTCGTCATACAACAGCAGTTCTTTTACCTTTTCTACTTTATTAATAATGATAAAATGCTGGAGTGTCATTCCTTTCACTTCAGAAAAGGTATTCGCAAGATAAGTATAGTCATATCCTAATTTTTCGCTTATATAATCTGAGAAATTTTCTTTTGGAAGTTCACCTGAATAATGAATCATTTCGATCACTACATTCTTTATTTTCTCTATCAGGATACTTTTTTTATTATCTAAAACCTCAAGTCCGGTTTTCAGTAAATTTTCTTTAAGAATCTGTCTTTGTTCCGGGCTAATTTCATCCAATAATTCTACTGTTCCCAAATCTACAACAGCATTTTTAATGCCCAGTTTTTCCAATTCCTGATGGACAACCATTTTGCAGCGCAAACTTACCATATATTTTATATACAACTTCATCTCCCTTACTGTTTACATCCGTCAATTATTTCATTAACAGCGATTTATCCAAAGTTAGTCTATTAAATCCGAAATATCTATGATTTATACAACAAATTAAAAGACAATTGCAAAGCTTTCCTTTTTTAATGATTGAAATTTACAGATAACAAAAAAAAATTACAATGTCAAAAGAAAAAGACGGAAAAAAGAAATCAGATAAAACTCCACCCGCAAAATCCGCAAAAGAGAAACGGGAGGCTAAAATGAGTAAACGAAGAGGAAAGGAACAAGAAGCCCGAAATAACGTAAACTAAGTGGTACCTGTAAAACGAGACGGAATTATACTCAGAAAAACGGCATTAGACTTTGAGAGTGAAGGTGTTTTAAACCCTGCTGTCATTCAGGATAGAGGAAAAATACACTTGTTCTACAGGGCTCTTGCCAGAAATAATTTCTCCAGTATCGGATACTGTATATTATCAGATTATAAGACCATAGAAACAAGATTGAGCATTCCGGTGATCATTCCCGAGTTTGAATATGAAAAGCATGGGGTTGAAGATCCAAGAATCGTAAAAATTGATCATTTATTTTATATTACCTATACAAGTTATGATGGGGTTAACGCATTGGGAACACTTGCCGTATCAGAGGATCTTACTTCATGGCAAAAACAGGGGATAATTGTTCCCAAAATTCCCTATAACAAGTTTAGATTTTTATCGGAGTCCCAAGGTGAAATAGGAGAAAAATACAAACGTTTCAACAAACTCCCATCTGCTCATAAAAAAGATAAAGAGATCTTTCTTTGGGACAAAAATGTCATATTTTTCCCAAGAAGAATTAACGGTAAGCTTTATTTTCTTCATCGCATAAGACCTGACATCCAAATTGCAAGTATAGAAAGCATTGAAGATTTGAATCCAGATTTCTGGAAAGATTACTTCCTTCACTTTAAAGAACATATTGTATTATCTCCTAAATATGAGCATGAAGTAAGCTATATTGGCGGAGGGTGCCCTCCTATAGAAACCAAGCATGGATGGCTTTTGATCTACCATGGTGTACATGATACTATTGAAGGGTATGTTTACAGCGCATGTGCTGCCCTACTGGATCTTGTTAATCCCGAAAAGGAAATTTCAAGGCTTCCTTATCCTCTTTTCAAACCCGAAGAAGAATGGGAACAGAAAGGAGAAGTAAACAATGTCTGCTTCCCTACCGGAGCCATCGTAGAAGGAGATACACTCCATGTTTACTATGGAGCAGCAGATCAAAGAATTGCTGTTGCTTCTTTAAGTATTTCAGAATTACTGAAAGAATTACTACGGTACACACCATAACTGACTATTCAATACAGGATGTCAGACTGTAAAACAGATATCATCATGAATAAAAATATAAAATCAGACGTGGAGGAAAAGACAAAAAGACGATCTGTACAAAGTAATAAAAACACATTTTATCATAAACCTGAAGTTATCTTTATAAGTACTTTTCCTCCTAAGGTATGTGGTATTGCAACCTATTGTCAGGATTTGATACAATCCCTTAAGTTACAATTCAGAGAATCATTTAGCATCACTACCTGCCCGATGGAAACTGAGGATGAGCATTATCAATATGAAGCAGATCCAGCATATCGCTTAAATACATCCGATGCCATATCTTATTTAGAGTTGGCTGATAAAATCAACAAAAATAACAGGATTCAACTGGTTATGCTCCAGCATGAATTTGGATTTTTCAACGAAACCCAAGACGGATTACTCCTTTTCCTTCAAAATTTACAGAAAGACCTCATCATTACTTTTCACACTGTTCTGCCGAAACCCGATCCGGAATTAAAAGAAAAGGTAAAAGAAATCAGCCGTTTCGTAAAATCCATTATTGTCATGACCGGTATTTCTGCGGATATCCTTACCAATGATTATGATATTTCATCTGATAAAATTAAAGTGATACCCCACGGTACCCATTTGCTGCCATTTATCGATAAAATTTCACTGAAAAAAAAATACGGACTTAAAGATAAAAAGGTACTTTCAACATTTGGTTTACTGGGTGCTGGGAAAAATATTGAAACCACATTAGAAGCTCTGCCTGAAATCGTTTCCCAAAATCCGGATGTAATGTTTCTGATTATCGGAAAGACGCACCCGGGTATCATTAAATATGAAGGAGAGAAGTACCGTGATTTTTTACAGGATACTATTAAGAGGCTTCATCTGGAAAAACATACGTACTTTATCAACCAATATCTGCCTTTGAATGAGTTGCTAGATTATCTTCAGCTTACCAATATCTATCTTTTCACTTCAAAAGACAGAAATCAGGCAGTAAGCGGTACTTTTTCCTATGCCATCAGCTGTGGATGCCCTATTATTTCTACCCCTATTCCTCATGCTTTGGAAGTCTTAAATGAAGACCTGGGAATCATTATTGATTTTGAAGCTCCGGAACAGCTTGCTGCTGCCGTGAATACATTATTGAAAAATGAAACTGCACAGGAAAAATTACGATCAAATAGTCTGGAAAAAATGGCTCCCACAGCCTGGGAGAATTCATCTATTTCACATGCCTTATTATTTCAACAATACAACAAAGACAAAATGATATTACACTATACATTCCCCATCATCAATCTTAGCCATATCAAAAATATGACAACGGATTTTGGAATGATCCAATTTTCTAAAATCAACAAACCTGATATCAATTCCGGGTATACTTTGGACGATAATGCCCGTGCTTTGATTGTAGCCTGCAGACATTATGAAGTAAGCAGAGATGAATCTGATCTTAGCTTAATCTCAACCTACCTGAATGTAATAAGGTTTTGTCAACAACCAGATGGTAGTTTTCTCAACTATGTAAATCAAGACAAGAAATTTGCGCAACAAAACTACGAAACCAACCTTGAAGATTCCAATGGTAGGGCAATCTGGGCATTGGGGTACCTTCTTTCTATAAAAGCAATCTTACCACAACTGTTTTCTGATGAAGCAGAGTCCATCATTGAAAAAAGTCTTCCGTCTATTGATAAAATTCATTCTACCCGTGCAATGGCTTTTATTATAAAGGGATTGCATTATCAAAACTCTGAAAACAATATTCCATTATTGAAAAAGCTGGCTAACAGACTGGTAAAAATGTATCAGCATGAGAAACATAAAGACTGGCATTGGTTTGAAAGCTACCTGACCTATGGAAACAGCGTACTCCCTGAAGCTTTATTGTGTGCGTGGATTACAACCCAGGACGAAATGTATAAACAGGTTGCCAATGAATCATTCAAGTTTTTGCTTTCTAAAACATTTAGTAAGGGAGGCATTAAAGTAATATCTAACAAAGGATGGCTGCAGAAAGAAACGATTAATAGTCCTGAACCAATTGGTGGTGAACAACCTATTGACGTTGCTTATACCATACTAACCTTATCTACATTCTACAAGGTTTTTAAGGATGAAAAATATTTGCAGATGATGAGGAATGCTTTTAGTTGGTTTTTAGGAAAGAATCATTTACATCAGATTATTTATAACCCTGCAACAGGTGGGTGTTATGACGGTCTTGAAGAGAAAAATATTAATCTCAATCAGGGAGCAGAATCAACAGTCAGTTACCTCATGGCAAGGCTCTGTTTTCCAAAATAACAGCCCTTAACTATCGCTATATTTAGATATTAATACACAGTAATTTATGGTACGATTGTAATAAAAAGATAAATTAAAAATATAGCGATCAGTACAATTCCCTGCATAATATTGGTTCTGCCCGTTGCCAGTGAAACAGTAATAATAAAAAGCGACAGCCCTAAAAGTATTGTTGATTTAATATCTATTCCTAATGTCATTCTTATACCGGTTATTACAGATATAATAGCTATGGCAGGAATACTTAGCCCAATACTAGCCAAAGCAGAACCAAAAGCCAGATTTAATGAAGTTTGGATCTCATCGCTTTTCGCAGCCCTGAATGCAGCCAGTCCTTCCGGAAGAAGAACAATACCTGCAATAATGATCCCTACAAGAGATTTTGGGGCACCTGCGGAAACCACTATATGCTCAACATCCTTTGAAAGAAGCTTTGCCAGTAAAACGACTATTCCCAGGGATAATATTAACAATATACAACTGATATACAATTGTTTTCTGGAAATCACTTCATGATTACTTTGTATAGACTGATTTTTGGATAGTTTATTTTGTGGAGAAATGAAAAAGCTTCGATGTCTAAACGTTTGGATCATAGTAAATCCGAGATAAAGTCCTAAAGAAATCAAGGCGATAAAAAGCAATTGAAAGGATGTATATTCGCCTCCGAGATGACTTACCGTATAATTAGGCAGAATAAGCACAAAAATAATAACTGACGTAAGCGTAATGAGTGCCGTACTTACCCCTTGTAATGTAAAGCTCTGTTCTCTGTATCTTAAGGAACCTATCACAATACAGCCCCCAATGATTCCGGTAAGGATTATCATCACTGCTGCAAAAACTGTATCTCTGGCAAGGGTAATGGTTTCTAAGCCTTTTGCTCCCATCATAATAGAAATAATAAGCCCTACTTCTATTACCGTGATGGCAAATGCAAGAAGCAAGGTTCCAAATGGCTCTCCCAGGCGATGGGCAATAACTTCGGAATGATACACCGCTGCCAAAACACTCCCCATCAAAAATAAAGCAAGAATCACAGAATAATACCCTGAAGAAAAAACAGTGTTTCCAACATAAGAAAGCCACGCCAAGATAGGAACTAAAAAAGTCCACATCCATAAATATTTTTTTATATTCATAAAAACAATAATATTTTTTACAATTGAATTGTCCTTTAGAGAAAATCACAAGATTTATATTCCCTTTTTCAAAACAGTTTCTATAAATGATTTGAAGCAGACTAGAGAGGTTATACTGGAAATATCAAATAATGAAAAAAGTGAATAGGTCGGAACTTAGGCCCCCGGATCATCAGTTCAATGTAGTTATTCAGCAAGATACGATTAATTAATCACTTATTTGGAATTATATAGTAGTATTTAGGTTTGTAATCATGTCCTAAGGATCAAAAATCACCATTACTTCATAAATAATCATCAAAGCCGCTGTTTTTATGATCAACCGTCTTACATATTCTTAAAAAGAAGCTGGAATTTTGTAAAAGTGTGATATGTGCAACATAAAAGAAACAATCTGTAATACAATAGATTATTAAACACCCATCTTTGTATGGTAGCAATGAAGTTACACTAAAATCCACCTTATGGACACAAACCAAAACAAAGGCGACAAATTTTTCAAAACTCCTGGAGCCTGGATTGAGCAGTCAAAACAACTGAAAGAAAAATTTTCAACATTAACGGACCACGATCTGAAACTTGAAGAAGGGAAAGAAAGGGAAATGCTAGAAAGAATCGGAAACAGATTAAGAAAAAACCGTGAAGAAGTTCTCAATATTATCAAAGAAATCAATCTTTCATAAATTGTTTTCAAGGACAGTTAAAGCCAATGAAAAAATATATTTATCAAAAGTTTTACTGTAAAAGGGATGGAATATTAGACAGTTCTGTCCCTTTTATTTACAATACCATCTGCTCTTTTTATGTTTAAACCCACTGTGATGAATCATAGAGAACTTGAAAAATCGAAAGTCTATATTACCAGCCAGATTGTAGATTACATTCCAAATTCTGTAGTCAGCAAAAAAATACTGGAAAAGCTGACCGGCAATATCAGTATTTTATCTTTTGATGACAAAGAAGGGTTATCTGAAAAGATTTCTCCTTTTGACACTGTTGTACAGATCATTGAAGGCAAAGCAGAAATCATTATAGACGGAGCTTCTTACTTCATGGAAGGAGGTGAATGCATTATCATTCCTGCCCACAAATCTCATTCGGTAAAAGGAAATAAGCGCTTTAAGATGATCGTAACAATAATAAAAAGCGGCTATGAATAATCTGAGTACCGTATCAAAGATATTTAAAAAAAACAGCTGAAATTCAAAAAGAATTTCCTGAACTATATAAGCTTTTAGACGAAACAACACTATTTTTCCTTTTGTAGAGAAAAATATAACAATCAGAGATCTAAAACAGTACCTTATTCCTCTTAAAATACAACAAAAATCCTTTAAAAAAAGGACTATCAAGAAAAATGACTTACAATAAAATTCTGATGAAAAATTTAACTAAGCATCCAAAGAGCAAATTGGGACTCAGAAATAAAAAAAACATTTCAAGAAGAGCCTATTACTCACAGTTCACCTCGCTGTTCTATCTACGAAATACAAACATCACCTTAGAAAGAGATGCTAAAGAAATTCTTAGAATGTTAAAAGAATTACAGCAGCTTATTAATAAATCAAGATTGATATTTAGCACATACTGCAGTTTAAGCCAGCATAACCTGTGGCAGTCTGTTTTAGAGAACCTGAGCGGAAATATAAAATATATTAGAATCCAGTTTGAATATATACTGGAAAATATTATTAAAAAAAATAAAATCAATTCACTCCTATTCTGGCAGCAAAACAAAGTCTATACAGATGAAATGGAAGTGAGCCATAAAAAACTCATTCTGTTGGCTATTCAGATTTTACCGGAAGAAGAAAGATTATCTTGGAAAGTAAATATTTGTAACTTTTACGATGAAATTTTTTCTTTACTCACTCCACTTATCGGGATGTGCAGGCCTGAATTGGACTTTATAGAAAAATATTCACCTAAAATCTTCAACCAAAATATTATAGATATTATTAAAGATATTCCAAAAAACTACACACTACCGGAAGCAAAAGAATATGAACACGAATATTTAAAAGTATTAACTAACTATAGTCATGAATTCTACAGAAAAAATAATTTTTGGAACAGCTTATTATACTTCCTTTCAGGTGGTATGTACTCATTACCATCAGAACGTATTTTATCCAAAAGAGGGATCAGCTAGAAAATGAAAGATAATCTTTCTTAATGAACCTCAATCTAAATTTTTTATTTTATTAAATATTTTTGCAATGAAAACAATACATCTCTTTCGATTTAACGATTCTATTTTCCGTAAAATTCCTTTCTTCAAAGAAGAACATAGGTTGAAAACCGATGTAACGGAAATTGATTTAATGAATATTGAAATAGTAACCGAATATGTCGTAAAAACCTATGATGACTTTAGTTTTGACAATACATCAGGAAATGATCTTTTATCAATGTGCAAAAAAGCTCAAAAAACAATTGAACATTATTTTGTGATAAGACTGGATCACTATGATTTTATATGAAAAAGTTATTTAATCAAATATTAGTATCATAATCCAAACAGTAAGATATTGGGGACTTCCCATATTTTAATCTTTTTAATCTGGCTTCTTATTATAAAAAATGATATAGAAAAATTACATCCCCTGTATAGGCAGGTTTCGCATGATTTCTTATAAGAAGCTTAGCTTCCACCACTACTTTTATAGTTCCTCTGAGATCTGTCACCGATTTCACAGTAGCCTGTAGTTTCACATCGCTATTTACATGAACAGCCTGGCCAAATTTAAGATTATCAATTCCATAATTGATTTCCATTTTCACGTTTCTCACCTCAGCAATTTGTTTCCAGAGATAAGGGATCAGCGATAAAAGCAAATAGCCATGAGCAATAGTTGATGTAAAAGGGCCTTCTTTTTTTGCCTTTTCCTCATTGACATGAATCCACTGGTCATCTAAGGTTGCCTCTGCAAATCTGTTGATTTGATTCTGGTCTATGGTATGCCAGTCAGAAAATCCGACCATTTGACCTTCCAAAGCTTTATATTCTGTAAAATTATTGATGATCATCATTCTATTGTCTTTGTTTTTATAACAAGCTGACTGGAATTTTTTCTTGAAAAAACCTCTCACGTTATGTGAGAGGCAAATGAACATTATGAAAATAAAAAGTAATCTAACTTACATTAATGTCCTTTCAAACAATATATCCAGATACCAAAGGTTTTGGATTTCAATTGTAAAAAATATAAAAATATGATACTGAAATTGAAAATAATATTTATTTCAAACAGATGATATTAAAGCTTAATTACGCCAATTTTACATTAACCGCATTTAACCCTTTATCACTCTTTTGTACATCGAAAACGACTTTATCATTTTCACGGATTTCTCTTGTATCTAATCCTGAAGAATGTACAAATATATCCTTACTCCCGTCTGTAGGAGAAATAAATCCGAAGCCTTTTGCTTCATTGAAAAATTTTACTGTGCCTTGTTGCATTGTAATTATTATTAAAAAATTATTTATTGTTTTCTGTAAACTCTACAGATTTTATTTATAAAATGATCTGACCGGCATTGTGAATCCTATCAGTTTTTGAATATTTTTAAGATCTAAACGCTCATCGGTATCGCAAAACGAAATAGCGGTACCTTCCGTTCCTGCCCTTCCGGTTCTTCCGATCCTGTGGACATACGTTTCCGGAATATTGGGAAGCTCATAGTTTACTACATGAGGAAGATCATCAATATCAATTCCTCTGGCGGCAATATCTGTAGCTACCAATACTTTAATCTTACTGCTTTTAAAATCATCAAGTGCATTCTGTCTTGCGGTCTGAGATTTGTTCCCATGAATCGCTGCAGCAAAAATCCCTACTCCGTCCAATTGCTGTACCAGCTTATTGGCAACATGCTTAGTACGGGTAAAAATCAGTGAACACCTCATATTTCCATTTTGCAATAAATCAATCAACAAACCCGTCTTATCTCTTTTTTCCACAAAATAAACGGATTGTTTCACCGTTTGTGCGGTTGAAGATACCGGAGTTACAGTAACCTCTACCGGATTATTCAGAATTGTTTCCGCAAATTTTCTTATACCTGAAGGCATTGTGGCCGAAAAAAATAAGGTCTGCCTTTTCTGGGGAATCAGCTTTAAAACTTTTTTGACATCATTGATAAACCCCATGTCAAGCATTCTGTCTGCTTCATCCAAAACAAATATTTCTATTTTAGAAAGATCAATATGTCTTTGAGTAACCAAATCCAGTAATCTGCCGGGTGTAGCCACCAGAATATCTACTCTTTTCCTAAGAGCCGCAAGCTGACCACCTGCTGAAACTCCTCCATAAATAGAAAGCTGTGATAAAGGTAAATATTTGCTGTACACAGCAAAATTCTCTTCAATCTGTATTGCTAATTCCCGGGTCGGTGTAAGTATTAATGTTCTGATCTCTTTATGATCAGGGGTATATTTTTTTAACAGCTGAAGAATAGGCATTGCAAATGCTGCCGTTTTTCCTGTACCTGTCTGGGCACATCCTATAATATCTTTTCCTGCAAGAATATGGGGTATTGCTGTATACTGTATTTCAGTTGGCTTAGAATACCCTGCTTCTGTTACAGCACGGATAATAGGATTGATTAAATTTAAATTTTTGAAACTCATCATAATTTTCGGTCTTCCCGATATTTTGTAAGCAAATTCCCTTTTCAGAATTTGAATTGGTGTATCATAATGATGAACAAAGAAATTCTTTTCTTTTCATCATTTTACTTGCTTAACTTCCGATAAATTACCTGTGTAGTATTCATGAGCCTGCAATAACGTATCATTCTAGGATGAAAAGACTTGTGGAGTGTTTTCACATTCGAAACCCGATTGATAATTGGGTGGCTGAAAAAGCAAAAACTGAAAGAAAAAATGGTGAGTTTAAACTAATACAGAATGGCAAAGGCAGAAACCTGTTTTATAAATGCATTGCAAATATACAATAAAACAATTAGGTAACAGTGATTTTAATTAACTGATTATCAAAAATATATTCGTAGCTTACGCACATAAACTGAATTGTTTGCCTTTGCGGATGATTTTTAATTTTACTCCCATGCAAACTTCATTTCCTATAACTCATCCCCATTCCCAAACTACCGATCTGCATTCAGCTCCGCAGGTGACGATAGCTTACTTTATTATGATCCATCATAGACCTGACTCATTTAAAGAGATGTTTCAGAAAATTTATACAAGGGATCAATTTTATCTTATTCATATCGACCGGAAAGCAAAAGCGGAATTTACAGAAGAAATACAATTATATTTAATACACTTCCCCAATGTGTATATTTTGGAAAGCATGAATATTGTGTCCGGAGGATTTAGTATGATCCAGGCTGAACTTAATGCGATGGAATATCTTTTGAATGTAAGTCATGACTGGGATTATTTTATCAACCTGAGTGGTGAAGACTTCCCACTCAAGTCACAAAATATTATACGTCAATTCCTTACCGTTAATAACGGAAGAAACTATCTTTTTTATTATGACCAGAAATTTTACAGGCCTGATACACTGCAAAGGATACAAAATCATTTTACAGAGCTAACCCATAAAATATCTTCATTTATTTATAAAAGAGAATTTATGAAGGAAGTTATACCTTATATTGGAGGGAAGTGGTTTATCCTTACAAGAGAAACCTGTGTATTTTTAACCAATAATAAAAGGGTAATGGATTTTGAAGATTATTACCTTCACACTCTTTTACCAGCTGAATCATTTTTCCAGACAGTACTCCTCAACACAGCCTTTAGTGATATTATTGTGAATGATGATAAAAGAGCAGTCATTGAAAAAACTTTTTTTAGTAAAGACCAATATGCTGACAACTTCATAGAAACCCTAAAATCCTCCAATAACCTTTTCATTAGAAAAATAGATGATAAAACAAATAAAAATATTCTAAAATATATTAATGACACTTATCTTCTTCCTTTAACTGAAATTAATGAAGTTGAAAGAGAACTTAAGAGAAATGATCAAAACGGCAAATGGTCATAAGAAAACTTTGTACACTTGAAAATAAATTAGGAACTGTACACAAGGTATTTGATTTAATGCTAAAAGATAATCCCCAATACTGTTAGATTTATACAAATATATCGCAGAAAAGAACAATTAAAAAACTGCAAAATCTAGGAATACTCCTGGTTATCAATCGCAAAATATTTTATTAATAATATATCTTTTTACCTGACTAAAAACTTCCAAATTGAA
The DNA here is from genome assembly GCF_003663845.1 of Chryseobacterium sp. 7. NCBI lineage: Bacteria > Pseudomonadati > Bacteroidota > Flavobacteriia > Flavobacteriales > Weeksellaceae > Chryseobacterium > Chryseobacterium sp. 7. The sequence goes on along the minus strand of NZ_RCCA01000001.1, from coordinate 1,194,837 downwards.
TATTATAATGGCTACAGAAAATAATTGAGGTTTGCTTTTCATAAAATTTATTTTTGATTGGTTAATAATTATCTATTAAAAATCTTCCCCATTTCCATTACTTATGATACTCTTCTTCTGTCACAGGTTGTAACCATTCTACCGAGCCCTTCTTATTATCAGTGACTGCAATCTGAACGAAATATGAATTTTCACTTGCACCGTGCCAATGCTCAACATTTGCAGGACATTTGATAACATCTCCTTTATGTAAAATCTTTTTCGGCTGCCCTTTTTCCTGATAATATCCTATCCCATCAGTTACAAGGATAATTTGTCCACCGGGATGAAGATGCCATTTAGTTCTCGCTCCGGGTTCAAAAGTTACATTACCCACACCCGTATTAAGTGTCTGTTCGTCCTGTCCCAGCATTTGCAGCCAAACGTTGCCTGTAAAATTGTTATTGGTTACTTTTTCCCCCTTAGGAAAAATATTAGTCCTTGCTCTTTCCAATGTGGATTTACTACAACAGCTTGATACAATTAATATTGATAAAAGTAATGTAACTATTGGTTTCATATTTAAATATTTAATCTTAATTCTTTAATAAAAGAAGGCTTGTTATAATTTGCCTTGCCACACTTAATATTAAAACTTTCAGCTTTTTATAGATTTTTTCCAAAAAATTCAGTCAGTTTTTTCGCTGCTTTTTCTACATATTCAGGTCTCCAATACGTTTGGATATGTGTCGCACCATCAATGATAAATAGTTCTTTCCCTTTTGCATTTACTGCTTTTGGAAACGCTTCATCTGTCATATATTTCGTATCTGCTTTGCTGCCTGCCATCATTAATAGAGGCTGATTGATCAGATCAATATTTTCGGTAGCATCCCAGGTCATTAAATCCAATAAACTACTGGTTGGATATAGAAATGTTGAATTGGGATGTGCATTGGTTCTGTAATAATAAATGTATCCTTCGCGATAAAGGTCAGTAGTAATTTTTTCAATTTCTTCATCGGTAATGCTTGCCACACCGGAATAAAGAATTTCACCACCCGCAGCTTCCTGTGCTCTTGCATCAGAAGCTTGTTTTAAACGTTCCTGAATCGTATTTAATCCTACATTCTGAAATCCGTTTTTTCGTACTTCACCAGAGTTAAACATACTTAAAGTAGCAACCGCTTTAAATCTTTTGTCAGATTGAGTGGCTTTCAAAGTATACCCTCCACCACCACAAATTCCGAATGCGCCGATTCGATTGGTATCAACTCCAGGATATTGGGAAATAAAATCTGCCATTCCGTGAATATCTTCTGTTCTGTAAAAAGGTTTATCGGTGTGACGAGGCTCTCCCCCACTTGCTCCCTGATAAGATGCATCCGCAGCAATTGTAATATAACCAGCTTCCGCCAAACGCTGTGCATAAAGACCTGCTGTCTGTTCCTTAACACCTCCATTTGGATGTGCAACAGTGATTGCTGCATATTTTTTTGAAGGATCATAATTGGCAGGCGTGTAAACATTGGCTGCAATATCAATTCCATTCAATTTATATTTTACCGGATGGATATTCACTTTTCCTGATACATTTTCTGTGATCGCATCATCATAAACCAGTCCGAAAGGATTATTATGTTGGATTACTTCAATTTTTTCCATTTTTGGTTTTTTGGTTTGAGTATTATTTTTGTTTGCGCATTAATATTAAAGCTTGTTGCCATAATTATTAATGCCGTTATTGACATTGTTATCTTTTTCATTTTTTTAATATTTAGCAGCTTATTTTGATCTGTTTTTTAAAACCTGATCCAAAACTACTTTTGCTGCATTTGATTTTTCTTTACTAAGAGTAGAACTGACAACAGTAACAAATTCATTCAACTGCTGTGGTGACCATCCAACGTTTAATGAGATGCCTAAATGAGATTGCAACATTGGTTCAGCATCACCAATAGCACTGATTACAGAAATTGTCACCAATTCTCTTTGTACATAAGTCAAAACATCCCTATCAAAAATATCCGCAAACAGATGTTCCTTTAGAAATGTATCTATTGTCGGTGCAAATGCTGAATAGCCTGAAAGTTTGTCAGGTTGCTTTGCTTGGGTAAGTTGACCAAGAATTTCCTTTCCACGTTCATACTTGTTGTTTTCACTATCAACAATAGAAGCTTCTTTTCCAACAACATCATTAATACCTTTTGTCTTTCTTTCATCAAGAACTTCCATAAAAGTCTGTAAACCTCTTATGCTTCTCGGAAAACCACAATAAGCATAGGTATGTACCAAAATTTCCTTTATTTCATTAATAGTCAGACCCGAATCAAGACCGGAATTTAAACTACCTTTTAATTCTTTCAATTTACCTTGCGCTGTAAATGAGGAAATAGCAATGGTACTTTTATCTTTTTCACTTAAATGATTACTTGGTGTTGTTAATTGTTGTGCTTTCATATCAGTTACAAAAAGTGAAACACTCATTATCTGGATGATTAAAATGAAATACTTCAATTGTTTCATTATTTTACTTTTAAAGTTTAATTCAACTACATTATTTAGACATTCCGATCCTGATAAGCCATTCTTTTACTTTCTTTTCTGCTTCAATTTTCTTCTTTCCTTCCATTACGAACAGAATACCATCCCGCTCAACACCACCTTTGATCGTAAAGCCTTCTAATATTGTACTGCCAGGACTTAGCTTTTTCACGGTGTCAAAACTGTTTCCAATACCATAACCTGCATTGGTATTAAAAAGAATAATTGTTTTCCCTTTAAAATTGTTCTGGCACAAAAAACTTTTCATCGGAGGTGGTAACTGCATTCCCCAGGTTGGAAACCCCAAAAAGATCACATCATATTTTTCTATATCGTCAATCTTTGTTTTAAGCGGAGGTAAAAAATTAGTGTCATTTTCTTTCGCCACCTGATCTACAATTGCTTTGTAATCTTCGGGATAAGGATTCTGTAATTCCAACTCAATTAAGGTTCCACCGGTATTTTGATGAATGATGTCGGCAATTGTTTTTGTATTTTTTGTTCGAGATAGATAAACAATCAATACATTTTTGTCTTTCAACATTTCCTTTTTTTCAGACATTGATTTCTGAGCTTTTGAGCAAGATGATAATAATAGAAGTACTGCACAAAACCATACACCAAAATTTTTCAACTTTTCCATATATCATTTATTGTTTAACAAAATTCAGAAAATAGCAGTTTAAAATCGGTAGACAGATTACGGATAATGCAACCAATATTACTCATCCAACCCTTTCTCTTTCAACCATTTTGATAATAATCCTGCAACTTCTGCATTATTCAGATCAGACATTAGAAAATGGGTATTTCCTTTGATACCCAATTCCGGAAGATGAACAATAGTAACGTCACCACCGTGACTATTGACAACTTTCGCCCATTGCCTTGCCGTTTTCAGAACGGTTCTCCAAAAATTTAGTGATGCTGCAGTAGTTTCTTCAGTTGGAATATAATCTCCATAGTAAACTATAATTGGGATTTTGGTTAGCTTCATAAAATCTTGTATGGGAACACCTTTTCCTCCTCGGTTTCCTTCAGGTTCTTCTCCTTCCGGAAAGGTGAATCCTCCGGGTTCATAGGCAACAACAGCTTTAATTTTTTCATTCTTAATGGCTGTTTTCCATCCGGGTGAGCCTCCTGCCGAATGTGTGAAAAGAATCCCATTTCCGGATTTATCCATAACCGAAGACATTGCATTAACAATCGCTGCTTCATCTACACTTCCTGTATTAGGTGTCATCATACGGAAAAATTGATCCATAGAAATGCTGTCTTTTGGAAACTGAACGCCTTCATTGAATTTGGGGTAAAGACCAATTCGAAATTGGGTAAACCAAGTCTGGTCATCTGGCGTACCGCTAATTTGTCCGGGTTTTGTGGTCTGCCCGGCCTCTCCACGACCTGGCTGATCGACAAGATAAACACTATACCCGTTTCTTAAAAATAGATTGGCAAAACCTTCTCTTCCATCTGCTGTGGTCTGCCAGCTTCGTCTAGACTGTCCATAACCGTGCAGGAAAACCATCGAAAGTTTTTTAGGTTTTACAGGAATTTGGTAAAAAACATCCGCGTGATCTCCGTGCCTTGTTTGCCCTCCTTGAGGCACATTCCATGGTTTTAATGGATCGAAAACGCCTTCACTTTTGATCACCGAACCTCCGGCTGAGAAATTACCTTGAGATGCAATAGTAATGGGTTTTTGTGCCACCTTATTTTGTGCCTTAACAAAAAAACTGGAGACTAAAATTAAGATGATTAAGCTTAAATATTTCGTTGTTTTATTTGTCATGCTCATTCTTTTAAAGTTAATTATCAATAATTTAGAAAAGAAAATGAATACCCTTTTCTTTTGGTAAGAATAAAATATTACACTTGATTGATTTTAGTATATTCTTATTTTCCGACCCTTTCTTTTAAGTGCTGCGGATATCTTTCTCCAACAACTTTAATTACAGAAAGAGCATCTTCGATTTCAGATAAATCCTGAGAACTCAGTTTTAAATCAACTCCGCCAATATTTTCTTTTAAACGATGTAATTTGGTAGTGCCGGGAATTGGAGCAATAAAGCTCTTTTGAGCCAGCAACCAAGCTAAAGCAACCTGAGCAGGAGTAGCTTCTTTCTCCATTGCAATTGATTTTAATAAATCTACTAAGGCCTGGTTTGCCTTTCTGTTTTCTTCAGAGAATCTAGGCACAATATTTCTAAAATCTGAGTCTTCAAATTTTGTTTCTTCATTGATTGCTCCTGTTAAAAAACCTTTGCCTAATGGACTGAACGGAACAAATCCGATACCTAATTCTTCTAATGTAGGAATGATTTCTTTTTCAGGTTCACGGTAAAACAAAGAATATTCACTTTGTAAAGCGGTTACGGATTGTACTGCGTGTGCTCTGCGAATCGTTTCCACGCCAGCTTCCGAAAGACCAAAATGCTTGACCTTACCTTCAGTAATTAAATCTTTTACCGTTCCGGCAACATCTTCAATCGGAATATTTGGGTCAACTCTATGCTGATAAAATAAATCAATATAATCTGTCTGTAGTCTTTTCAAAGAATCTTCAACCACTTTTCTGATTCTTGCAGGGCTGCTGTCTAAGCCCTTTGTAGAATCTCCATCTTCAAATCCGAATTTGGTGGCCATTACAACATCTTTTCTAAAGGGTTTCAATGCTTCCCCAACTAATATCTCATTGGTGAATGGGCCATAACATTCGGCTGTATCAAAAAAAGTTACCCCATTTTCAAAAGCGGCTCTTATTAACTGAATGGCTTCCTGTTTTTCGGTTACTTTTCCATAACCAAAACTTAATCCCATACATCCTAATCCTAATGCGGAAATCTCTAATTTGTTATTTCCTAATATTCTTTTTTCCATTTTTACTAAATTTTATTTTGTTTTTAAAGGCGCTTCAACATCTGAAAATTGCTGTACAAAAGATGATATCCCTTCCGACAATTTATAATCAATTGTATTTGCTTTAAGTATGGAATTGAAATTTTGCAATGTACTTCCAACGGCTGCTAAACCAGCTGTCTTTATTATATCTCTTCTATTCATTTGATCATATTTTTACTGATGAAATTTGATTACAAGTCCAATTTTCTTTCACTAAGCCATTTAACCATATTGGGATCTCTATGGTCAAAGAAAAGACTGGAAGCAGTATCTAAAGTGGCGATAGCATTCATCTCTTCAGAAGAAAGTTCAAAATCGAAAATGTTGAAATTTTCAGCCATCCTTTCTTTTCTTACCGATTTTGGAATAACGATAACATTTCTGCTTGTTAACCAGTTCAAAATCACCTGAGCTACAGATTTGTTGTATTTTTCTGCGATCGTTTTTAAAACTTCATTATTAAAAATATCATTCTTTCCTTCTGCAAAAGGTCCCCAGGATTCTATCTGTACATTATTTTCAATTAAGAATTTTTGTGTTTCAGCCTGTTGATGGAAAGGATGAGTCTCTACCTGATTGATTGCCGGTGTAAATCCACTGTTGGCAATTAAATCGGCAATCCTGTCCGGATGAAAATTAGAAACACCTATAGCCCTTACTTTTCCTTGTTTATACAATTCCTGCATTGCTCTCCAAGAACCAAAAATATCTCCATACGGTTGATGAATAAGGTATAAATCCAGATAATTCAACTGAAGTTTTTTCAATGATGTTTCAAAGGCTTTTAATGTATTTTCATATCCAGCATCCTGCACCCAAAGCTTTGTTGTTATAAATAAATCTTCTCTTGCAACCTGGCTGGCTTTGATCGCATTACCAACAGCTTGCTCGTTTCCATAAGATGCAGCAGTATCTAATAATCTATATCCAGTGTCAATAGCATCAATAACAGCTTTTTCACATTCCGAAGGATCGGGTACCTGAAATACTCCAAATCCTAAAATTGGCATTTCTAATCCGTTGTTTAATATTACTTTTTTCATTTTTTGATTTAATTTAAATTATTGCTTCATAAAGAAGTAAATATTGTTTATCAACTTGTTATTGCAAATTTCCAACCTATTGACAAGCATATTGGTAGACAGATTACGGAATTGATAACCAATATTACTGTTCTGACTCTGATTGTAAAAAAGAGGTTATTTTTATCTTTAGATTTGCATTAGAAAATGATACAGCAATGAGCAATTCAATCAATTTTGATACAGTGGATGATTATAATCAATTTAATAATCACGAAACTTTACATCCTTTGGTAAGTGTGATAGATTTTTCAAAAGCGCATAAAAGGACCGGGTCTAAAATGTACTTTAATCTGTACTGTATTTTTTTAAAAGATGTGAAATGCGGTGACCTCAAGTACGGTCGGGCAACTTATGATTATCAGGAAGGAACGTTGGTTTTTGTTTCTCCGGGGCAAGTTGTTGATGTAGAAAATAAAGTAGACATTTACCAGCCTTTGGGACACGGATTAGTTTTTCATCCGGATTTAATCAAGGGAACTTCTTTAGCTAAAAGTATTTCTGAATACGGTTTCTTCGGATATCAAACCAATGAAGCATTGCACCTCTCTAAAAAAGAGCAGCAAATGGTTTTGGAAATGTTCGCTGATATTCAATCTGAATTGAGCCGCCCAGTAGATAAACACAGTAAAAAAGTTATCACATCAAATATTGAGCTTTTTCTTAATCATTGTGACCGTTTTTATGACCGTCAGTTTATTACGCGGGAAAATGTGAATAAAGGTATTTTAGAAAAATTTGAAGAATTATTAAACACCTACTTTTCATCTGAGAAACCTAATACCGTAGGGCTTCCATCTGTAGCATATTGTGCAGATGAATTACATTTTTCAGCCAACTATTTTGGAGATCTGATTAAGAAAGAAACAGGAAAAACTGCACAGGAATATATTCAGAATAAAATTATTGATGTTGCCAAGGAAAGAGTTTTCAACATTGATAAATCTATTGCTCAGATTGCTTACGAATTAGGATTTAAATATCCACAGCATTTTATCAGACTTTTCAAGCAGAGAACGGGTGTCACTCCTAATGAATATAGAAGTTTGAATTAAATCTGTTATCACAATAATTATTTACTTTTTATTTGGAAGTCAAAATTTTTCTAACTTTCATACCAAATACCTCTATTTTATTTCAACTAATATAGAGAAAAGCACAGCCAAATAAAGACTTACTATTGCAATATAATTCTTGTTTAATTTGGCTCAAACGTAGCAAATCATTGATAAAAGTGCTTGAAGATACGCTAATCTTGGTCATATTAAAGGATTATTTAATTCTACGATTCTTTCCAAATCTTCCACCAAATGTTTCGATATCTCTTCGTTTATGGGTACAAAAAACCTCTGAAAATTTTCAGAGGTTTTTATTTTTTTAAGATCTTCAAAATCCTATTAAGATCAAGGTATTATTTTCAGAATATTTACTTTTCAAATTATTAGTCTTTAATCAATCGTTTTCTATACTGTGGTGCAATAAATTTTTCAATTTCTTTCCATGTGAAAGAAACTGAATATTCAGGATAACCGCTATTGGTTCTATTTTTTTCATCATAAAAAATGAAGTTTATACCAGTTATGTTTCCTGCGATATTGGTGCTTATTTTATATTGATTGAGATTGTTCATTGGAAATGACATACTTTTATCTGATTTTAATTTTTTACGACATATCTGTAAAAGTACTTTTTTGTTGACGAATAAATTTTCTCCAATTTCTGTATCACTCAATTCATTAAAAAAATAATAGACTGTATCTTCCCATGGGGAACCATAAGATTGAATATGTACAGATACATTAAGCAATCCGTTTTTATTCAGATAAATCTTATATTTTTCAAATCCGAATTGGTTATCACGCAGTGAATTTGTTGAAATTAAATTTTTTAAAGTATCTTTTTTTGCATTCAATCTTTTCTCTGGACTGTCAAAAAAAGTACCATTAAAAAGATCATAGCTTTTTTGAATTCTCTTATAAATTCCAGTATTTTTCGTGCCTGTTTTTAATTCCTGCAACTCAAAGCATTCCTTAGAAACACATACAGAATCTTTTAAAACAGATACATTTTGAGCATATGATGACAGGCCAAACAAAAAAATAAATATTATATTGAATTGGTATTTTATCATTTTTGACACCATTTATCCTTAAACATAGATAGTCACTCCTTAAAATACATTTAAAACATTGGATATTAGTATTCTAAATATTGATTCATTTGTTTTTTCTTGCAGGTTTTTGTATTTTAGAGCTTTAAAACCTTGCAAATATGTTGGGAAAAAATCCAGAAAAACTGCCAGAATTATTTCGCCCGATGTTGGTGGATTTTATTGATGAGAAGCACGAACTTGTATTGCTTTCAGAAAAAATTGATTGGAATTATTTCGAGAAAGAATTTTCTCCATTGTATTCTAAAGTAGGCAATCCAAGTCATCCGATTCGGTTTATGGTGGGCTGCCTTCTTTTGAAGCACCTGTACAATTTGGGCGATGAAACCCTTGCCTCAGCGTGGATTATGAATCCTTACATGCAGTATTTTTGCGGAAGAGTTTTCTTTGAACATGAATTCCCGTGTGACCCAAGTAATTTTGTGCATTTCCGAAAAAGAATTGGCGAAAACGGTATTGAAAAAATCTTTGCCTACAGTGTAAGGATGCATGATGCAAAGGTCAATACTTCACATTTTGTTTTGTCAGATACCACGGTTCAAGAGAATAACACTACTTTTCCTACGGATGCGAAATTGTGTAAAAAAGTAATTGATTATTGCAACAAAATAGCCGAAAAAGAAGGCCTAAAGCAGAGACAGCGCTACACGAAAGTCAGCAAACGACTGGTTCGCAACACCTACAACGGCAAACATCCTAAGCGAGCTAAAATGGCAAGAAAGTCACAAAGACAATTAAAAACCATCGCCATGAGGCTGATACGAGAACTGGAACGCAATTTTACGGCAGAACAGAAAGAGTTTTACAAAAATACACTGACACTTTACGCCAAAGCGGTTACTCAAAAAAGAAACGATACCGATAAAATTTACAGCATTCACAAACCATTTACCCGATGTATTGCGAAAGGAAAAGCTCATAAACAGTATGAATTTGGAAATAAGGTGGGCTTGATAACGACCTCGGGCAAAGGCAAAAAAATCATTCTTGGGATTAAGGCATTTTTACAAACACCATACGATGGTCACACCATTGAGCCGCTTCTGGAGCAAATGGAAAACAGTGGTCAGCAACTTCCAAAAGAACTCGTTTACGATCGAGGTGGCAGAGGAAAATCGGAGATCAAAGGCGTAAAAATCTCTATTCCAAGCACTCCAAGAAAAACAGACACCGCTTATCAAAAACAAATAAAACGCAAGAAATTCAGAACTAGAGCAGCGATCGAACCTATCATCGGACACTTAAAGACGGATTTTAGGCTGGCTCAAAATTATTTCATGGGAGAAATGGGGCCACAAATCAATGCATTATTATCAGCAACCGCCTGGAATATGAAGAAAATGATGGAAATACTGAAAAAAGAATTGAGTTTATTTTTTTATCAAATACAAATTATCCTATTTTCTAATTCTATGTTTAAAAATAAATTAGAAAATAGCATTTCTTAAGGAATGACTAGATATTTTATTTTGATGAAATAATTTTGGAAATACTCGTTGAATTTAGCGCAAACACATTGGTTGGAAATCTTTTATAAGAAACTTGTTTAATTTCATATCGGGTTTCTTTTCCTAATCCTACCTGAACTGAACTCACTTTTTCATCATAGATATTTTTGTTTAGATCTATAAAAATTTCACTTTCAGTAATAAGCCTGCTTTCAATATTGGTATGTTGAGTATATTTCAAAAATCCATTATTGGATGGTATTATTTTTTTCTCCAGTTCCTGATCTCCTTCCACAGATTCTTTTAAAACATATTTTGGCATTCCATTATCATCATATAAAAACTTCAGATTCCATTTGTCCAGATAATCACTTGCCTGGGTTCTATAGGATTCCATATAACCTTTTAATATTTTAAAGTCTTTATGTTTGTACTTTTCATATGAAGAAATATATTTTAAATCACCAAGATTATACCCCGAAAGAAAGTCTTCTAAAAAATCAATAAGATCAGGAATGTTTAAATACTCGTTAACGTTTTTCTGCAAATAGCTGAAATAAGGGTCATTTAAATAAAATACATCCTTTTCTCCTACTAAAATTGTTTTATCCTTTTCATTGAATGCAATTTTAAGTTTGTTTGTATAACTTTCATTTTTAGAGGTTAGCAAAAGAGTATTTTCGTTTTTTGTTAAGGTATATACATCCGGTACTTTCTTTTCTGATACCTGCGAGTCAGTAAATCTGTAAAAAGCAATACTGTCTTTTTTCGGGCTGAATATATAAATAAAGTTATTTGTACTTGTCTTATCTTTTTTATCAATTCTTTTGTCATCAACATATTCTCCTTTATCAATAGTTTTATTAACAATATGAGTGATAGTATATGATTTAGGCGCTTGTGCACAGGCATTTGTATGAAATACCGCCAAAATGAATAATATGTATGCTAATTTTCTCATTGATTAAACTTTTACTTTTTTCCAAAATATAGTATATCCAGCAACCCGGGTTGCTTCAAGACCGAAAGATCTCTTAGTTGCATTTTTATAATAAAAATCACCTGTTGTCCAATAGTCTTTTTTTGCAAAATCTTCATTAGGGAGATTATACACTGCTTTATTTTTTCCTTTTACCGTTTTGTGTGTATGCGTCCCTTTATCACACCCCTCTTCATGAACCGAATTATAAGCTAAAGTTGTTCCTCTTCTTCCGGTTATTTTACTTTCAAACGAATCATACAGGCTTTTACTTATTTTTATATAATCATACTCATCAAACTTATTATGACCGTATTTTGTGGTACTGTCCGGTTTTAAATCAGTATCAATACCCCAGGCAAGAAAATCTTCACCATCCCATTGTGTTGCATTATCAGTAGGATCATTTTTAACCTCATCCACGTCTCTTAAAAGAGCATCAATTGCCCCCGCTCTGGAATACAAAGAAATGGTATCTTTTTCTGAAGTTTTCATTTCAACCTTATCCTTAGCATCCACACTGGAATAACTGGAATTTAATAATTGGAACATTGTTTTTCCGACTCTTTTTGCTTCATTATAATTTGTATGTGCTATATATAAGTATTCTTCTTTTTCTGATGAAAGACCTTCATGTTTAATAATATTACATACTTTCTGAAAATCACTATGTACAATATTCAGTTTTTTAGGGCTTTTGTAAATATCTTCTTCTGCTCCTTTTCCTTCGCAGGCATATACATCATTTTCATTTCCTTTTTTTTGCCCTTTTACATTTCCTTCGAAGCTTCCATTATAATTATAAAAATAGCCATTTATTTTTTCTTTTGATTCAGGTACAGGAGCTCCAGCTGCATCAACGGTTTCCGGCTGATGAATTTGCCCGCTATCGGTAATTTTAATATCCACACCACCATAAGTACATGGAATGGTACTTTTCTGCAGCAATATGAATTGTTCCTGAGAAAGATAGGTGCCTATATCTTGCCAATCTCTTACATTCATAACAGAAGCACATGGTGCTGCCATTTGTGGGCTTTTTTTACAATTTCCTGTGAAAATTAAACTTTTCGGACCTCTCTCTTTTACAGTTGCGGTTTTCTTTTCCTGTATTGTTGGAGTATCATAATTCACTTTCATAATTCCCTTGGGAACAGTACACAAAGTACATTCCAGCGTTGCTGTATCTATGACAACTTTCAACCCATCTTCTACTTTATCTTTTTCCTCATTTTCAGCACGCTTCTCCTCCATCTTCTTACTGTTTTCCGCCTTCATCTGCTCGCTATCCTGTGCCGTATTTTGAGCTTGAGTTTGAGTTTCCGGAGTATTTCCTTCTCCATCGTTCTTTAACCTATCCATAATAATGAATGTTTTAAGTGAGAATTCTGTTTTTTAATGGCTACAAAACCTTCTTCATACTGGTTTCCCTTGCAGATAAATATTCCTCTGAAATCATCAATTTCTGTATGTTCCAGATTTTGAGCTGAGATTTTTAAAGTCATTTTCTCTCCATCTTTTTCGGGAATCATGATTTCTGTAAACCCTTCCGGAGAGATTCTTTTTCTTTTGGTATCGAATGACTCCAGCAACCCGTTGAAGAGCAGTCCAAACATATTATAGCCTGTCAAAAAATCAATCATTTTTGTTTCATCCTCCAACAGGCTGCTGATCTGGCTGAAATAGTTATCTATAGCATCACCTTTATGGGTTTTCGATAATTCAGACTGGATTTTACTCCATCTCAAACGCAGGAAAAGCAGATTATCTACGGCTATTATATTTCCTTCATTATCTACCCTGAGTTCCAGTTCATCAAACAGATAGCTGAGCTTCCTTACCAACTTCCCCATGGCTGTATCATTATCCGAAAAATCGAACTCAACTACCAGAATCTGAAATTGATGTTCTTTTTTTATTTTCCCAAGATAATATACTTCAATTTCCCGGGCATAGCTTTTTGTAATGGCATAAACCGGGTTTCTCTGCTCTGTAACAATGGTTTCAAGCCTATATGTTTTCCGATGAAGATTTTCCAGCAGCATAAAAAATTATTTCAGGGGATATACTATTCTTTCATAATTACTATTGGGATCCATACCCATCCAGTCTCTGTTTGCCGACCAATGAAGATATTTGTTACGCATAATTCTCAATAATGTCTGAGGATGATAAGCTGTAACTACAACCTCCTGTAAAGTCTTCGTTTTAATGACATTACCGTCTTTATCTACTACTTCATCAGGTATTGGTTCCTGCACCGGCTCTGGTTCCGGATTCTCTAGTCTTTCTCTTGCTCTTTCCTCTTTTTCTTTCTTAACTTCTTCGTCTGTTTTGAAATTCCATTTTTGTCCGTCCTCAAACACATAATGGTGTAAAAGATCTTTTGCTGAAGGCAGATATTGGTCGTGATCTATAGAGTAGCTTGTTTCTGTTTTTGTGACCACCTGATTGTCATAAAAGCCTATTCCGTGCTCTTCCATAAACTGAAGCGGAATATAGCTGTATTCTTTTCTCAGGAACCGGATCCCGGTAATCTTGCGGTACACCGCTCCCATTGTTAGAACATTCAGGAAGCTGTTATTAATTGTTATCTGTTCTTCATCAAACCAATGTTCATCAATCAATTGCTGTCTGCGCTTGTTTAAGAACCACACTGGTTTATGATTGGAGGTTTCTATTTCGTCTACAGTTTCTTTTCCGTTTTCATAAGCTCCGCCAATATCACAGTGAACACCCGGAAATTCTTTTTCTACACTGCCCGGAAAGCTTGTTAATGAAAAATTTTCCCTATGTTCATTTCCTGCTGTAAAATGAACTGCTTTGAAATATGATCCAGGATTCAGCAGCTGTAACTGTTCTACATCGTCTCCGAAATTATAACTGGATCCTAATGTAGAATGCTTCATTCCTTCCCATCCTACACGTCTCATTACTCCCATATCACCAAATTCTTCATAAGAGGATACAGTGTCATACACCCCAATAAAACGGACGTCCAGATCTAAGGCTTCCAATTCTTCTTTGGTGAGTACATCTTTACTTAAAAGATAATATCCCAGAAAACCAAATTTCGGAAGTTTTCCATCTACAAGGTAATTAGGATCTACCTCTGTTTTATCTTTATCTATCCAAATGTCTCCGTATTCCGGAACTGTAATGGGGCCTTCGGGAGAATCCATCTGGGTATATCCTACTATCTTTCTGGATTTTTTTATCTCAACATCAACGGGTCTTTTCTTCCCATTGATTTCGTAAGCGAAATTCCTTGCTGCGGCAGCTCCACGACTGAATCCAAAGGTATCTATGTATATTTTTGCAAATTGTTTATCTGCATTTAAACCATTTCTAATGATTCCTTTAATTCTTTCCGCCAGTTTTTCACATCCTTTTCTCACTTTTCCTCTTACCCCTGTGATACCGGATCCGTACTGGAAGCCATCATCTACATCTCTGCGGTTATCCAGCGTCCCAATACCTTCTATATAAATGGCATAGTTACTCTGCTCACAACATTTATACAGTCTGGCAACATTGGTGAAGTCGTTACTAAAACTATTATCAACCCCCATTTTATCTAAACGGCTTCTGTGAATTGCTTTAAGGTACTGGTCATATTCGGAACCTGCATCAGGATTTTTTTTATGGTCTAAATTATCATACTCTTTTTCCTGCTGCTTAGTAGTATCGTCTATAGCTTTTTCTTTCTTTGCAACTACATCATCAGAATCTGTGCTTTCAATTTTGTTTTTGCCATCTTTATATTTTTGACGGAGCTCGGTGTTTTTAAGATTATTCAAAGTTCCGTCAAAGAAAACACCTACCTCCAGATGCAGTTCATCTACAGGAGGTTTAGCATTACCAGTGTTATATACTAATGTTTTTCCCATAATCTTACATTTGAGAATTTTCTTAATTTTTCTTTTTCGACTTAAACATTTCTAATGAATCTGTCTTAATAAAAGCTTCCTTACCATTTTCTCCTTTTAGTTTTACCGTAAAAAAGCTAAAGGCCTCATTCACTTTTATCACTAATTCTGCTTTAGTACTTTTGGGATCATCTCCAAAAACGGTATTGAAAGCATCAAGGCTGGATTTTCCGTCCAAATTAGATGCTGCTCCGTATCTATTATTGTCTTTATCTGATACTGACATTGAAATTGAGCGGGGAATTGCCCTAAAATCATAATCTGATAAAGGATTTTTTGCAGCATCCAGTTGTTCTTTTTCACCATTTATCATTTCAATCCCAACATCTCTCAGCGGGTTTAATTTTGCATTTTCCGGAAGTTCAAAAACGGGTTTCCAACTGAATCTTGTTCTGTAAACATCCCATAAACCCAATGGTATTGGTTTTCCTTTGTTTTCTTCCTGTACTTTTTGGGGAATGATTTGTTCTCTCGTGTGTACCATTTCCAAATAATCTTTACGCCAAAACCGGTTTTCATGACTGTCCAGCTTAGCAATTTCTGATTCCGGAATGGTTACTTTTTTACCCTGATATCTTCCTATTTCCTTTTGCCATCCAACTCCTGATATCCAGACAACGACCACTCCTCCCGGTGCCATCCCCACAGAAATGCCATCATAGTTTAAATGCTGTGGCTTTCCGCTTGCTCCTTTTATATAAAATCCCTGGCTGAAATATTTTCTTATCTTTTCGGTATCTATTTCTGTATCTACCTGGTAAAACTGGTTTTCCATAAAAGACATCCAGATAAAATCCAAACGCTTTGGTAAGCTTTTGAAACCATTGCTCATCCCATTATTGATGGTTCCCCAACCTTGATTTCCCGATGCTATTCCAAAACTTAGCCCTACCCATTCTCCTCCTTCACACTCTATTCCTCCTTTGTATACTTCCATAGGATATCCTAAAGCTGCAGAAGTTCCTTCGGTCCATTCGTATTTTGTCATAGTTTTAGTTTTTTGATCGCTTTTTTTATCCTGACACGAGATCTGGATAAAAAATAAAAGCTTAGTAAAAATTTTATCGCTTTATTCATTCTTTAATGCCTTGCTGTACAGTATTGATCACTGATTTATTATTTGGATTACCCTTTATTCACTTTAGCATCTATTTTACCTAACATTTTGGCTACGCCTGAGCTCTGCAGTAAAATATCTCCGTTTTTTGCTTTATGAGTAGTGGTTGAAGTAGTTTCTTTAAGATCACCTGTCACATTAATCGTTTTATTTTCATTGACGGTCTGTTTATAATTTTTCGAGGTAAACTTATGATCATTGATGATACTAACGGCATTATCATTTCCTACGCTTGTCTTCATGTCTTTTCCTACGTTGATTGCCAGATCTTCTCCTACATTAAAGGTCATATTTTTAGGAGCCGTTACAATGATATTTCCTTTCCCATCCATCAAATAGTTGTTTCCACTAGGGTCTATGATATTTACACTTCCTTCGGCATCATTCATTAAAATACGGATTCCGCTTCTGGTTTGTATTGATTTTAAATGATTATCTACTCCGCCTCCAAGAGCTGTTCCTCCATGAAACATTCCTCCCATGACAAAAGGACGGTCGGGATGATTGTGTACAAAACCTACCATCACCTGATCTCCAACCTCCGGTATAGCTACATAGCCTCTGTTTTGAGTGATTTGATCTGTTCCTCCGGCATCAGGAGCCATCATTCTGATAAAATTGGTGGTGTCATGCAGCTGCCAGTCGAATCTAACGGTAATTCTTCCCTGTGCCAGCGGATCTGTATTGGAAATTACGGTTGCAATCTGCGGCTGTGCGATAGGCATAGTAAAGTCCGGAGTTGGAATATACCCTGTGTCTGAGGCAATGGCCTCGAATCTTCCTTTGTAACGTCCGAGAGTATCTACTTCATGAATAACTTCGGTCATCATCAGTTTGGTGAAATACGCCGTTTTGCTGGTATCCGTCTTTCTCATATTGATATCAGCTACACATCCCGGATATAAAAACGGAATAGTAGTTCCTCCGGAAACGGTAAAAACTTCCACTGCTTTGCTTCCGGCAGTACTTGTTTGAGAAATAACAACATCCATATCGGTTGCTGCTTTTATGGGAGCCACCTGCAATGATGGTGTTTTGAATATTCCCTCATTATTTTTATAGGCTGTCTGAGCCAGATTACCAACGTGTTTTATGGGAGTTTCCCCGGAAATAAGTTTAGCATTGGAACTGCTGTTATATCCGTAAAAATTAGGTTTGATATGAACGGCTTTTAATTCCACATTCACATCAGAAACATTGCTCCCGTATATTAATTCCAGTGATTTGTTCTGAGGCGGCATATTCCCGAAATGCAATACTTCGCCATCATAATAGAACTGTTCACCATAAGCTTCTGCCATTCTGCAGAGATAATTATAATGGGTTTCATTATACTGGGCGCTGTAAAGAATCTGAGAGGAAGCCTTTGCATTCACTTTTACATCAAATTTACTGCTTTCTATGCCCTGTTTAATAACATCTTCAGCAATGATGCCCATATTCACAGGTTTATTCCCTCCAAAACTTTGGGTATGAGGTGCGCCATCTAACAGAATGGTAGGGCTGTACCCTTTTAGTACAATATTTCCCAAACTATGGTTTTCCTGACTGAACCCTACTTTTGTAATGACTCCTACAAAGGTTCTTTCCGGGCTTCCTTCAACATCTTTATATTTAAAAACGACTGTTAATCGTTTTCCTAAAAATTGCTGAGCTTCTTCCAGATCATGGTTTTGTATTCCATCTAAAGTATCATGGGCTAATGTAAGTTCAAAATAATGGTGCTTTTTTACGCTCTGCTGTAAACGGAAATGTTTGAAGTGCTTAATCATCTTGCCTTCAATCACAATATCCAGTTTCACCACACGGTTGATTCCAGGAATATGATTCTCTGAAATCTTTTCGGAATTCGAGATATTTTTATTCATATGATGTAGAGTGTTTGGTGAGCTTTTTATTTTTGAAAAAAACTAAAATAAACAGCTTTTTATAAAGTTATCAATTTTTCACAATATAAAGTTCACATTATCAGCTTTATTTTTCTAAATCTTAGTGAAAATAATGTTCTTTTCTAAGGGAAAAGATTACTGACAAAAAAACAGAACAGGATCCCTGATAACGGATCTACTATTCTGTTTTTATGTTTGTAATTGTTAAAGGATTTTATCCCTGAGATCCAGGCCAAGCTCCGTCATAAGAAGAATTACCAAGCTCAATCTGCTCTGCACTTATCACAAAACTGATGTACATACTGTTTTCATCTACAGCATCGAAATCCACTTCGTGCTGGATAACGTAACCGTTTGTCCATTTCAATGTTGTTAAAGTTCCTTCTTCGTGAGATTTATTGAAAGTTACCTCTCCTACGGTAGGCTTGTACTTTCCGTTTAATAAGCTTTCAAGGATGTCTGATTTTTCAGTAGCCTCAACTGTAATTTTGATCAATGCGTTAGAAGGGTCTGATGCTACACGTCCTGAAACGTCTGTAGCTCTTGATACGCTGTAGTTCAGTTTTAACAGCTTTTGTCCTTCACCGTTGTTGAATTTTAAGATTCCTCTTGAATTTCTTTCTGCCATGATTGTAAATTTTAATCGTTAGTACTTTATGATTTGATGTTTGTTATATCACCAAATTTAGAAGTATTGATCATAACAAAATAAAATTTACGCATAAATCTGAAAAAGTGTAGTACTTTTACGACTAACACTCGTTAGGTAAATTTCAATCTATAAATCAGAAGATTACCTTCAACACAGCAAAATAAGCCTTATTTAAGCCCAGTTGTTTATCAGCAAAAATTAAAAGCAAAATATTAAAATTTTCAGGCTATATTAACCCCGAAAAGATGACCAACCAGTGCTGTAATTCCCATAGCAACAGTTCCCCAGAAACAAATCCTCAACACGGCTATTTTAATGCTGGAACCTCCCGCTCTGGCAGAAACCGCGCCCAAAAGCATTAAGAATATGATTGAAAACCCATACTGGAAATACACCATTTCTTTAAGAGGTGCTAAAAGAGAAACGGTAAACGGCAATAAAGCTCCTACTGCAAAAGAACCGAAAGATGCTATTGCTGCCTGCAAAGGTTTTGCCTGTGTTATTTCATTTATGCCCAGTTCATCACGGGCGTGTGCTCCAAGGGCATCATGCTCTGTAAGTTCAATGGCAACCTGCATGGCTGTTTCTTTGGTACAACCTCTACTTTCGTATACTTTAGCTAATTCTCTGAGTTCTATTTCAGGCATTTGTTCTAATTCCCGTTTTTCACGAATCAAGTCTGCTTTTTCAGTATCTTCCTGTGAACTTACGGAAACATATTCCCCCGCAGCCATAGACATGGCACCAGCAATCATCCCTGCGAGAGCGGCAAGAATAATGATATGACGTTCCGGTTCTGCCGCAGCAACCCCGATGACAATACTTGTAGTGGATAATAACCCATCATTAGCGCCTAATACAGCTGCCCGGAGCCAGCCTACTCTGTTTACATAATGTTTCTCCAGCTGATGATGCATAACTTTTGTTTTGATAGCAGTATAAAGTTACCAAATGTTTCATCAAGAATCATTTTAAATTAAGATGAGATTTACCACCTTAACTCAAAACGGATACAGGGTGTTCGTTTTTAAATCTGATGAAATCATCTAATGAGTATTCCGGGCATGCGCCTTCCTGTGAGGTAATGAATGCTCCCAGAGAGACAGCCTGAGTCATAATTTCATGGACTGTACTTCCTTTTTCTAATTTTTTGGAAAGAAATCCTGCTAAGAATGAATCTCCGCTTCCTACTGTATCTTTTACGGTAATGGGTATAGTGGGATACAGATAAAAGTTACCTCCGGAAGCATACAAAGCTCCTTTACTTCCTTTGGAAATAATAATTTCTTCAAGATCGAACTTATCCTGCAGAAACTTTACCCCATCTTCTTCCGTGGTGTATTCCTTTCCTAAAAAATCAAGCATCATACGCATTTCCGCTTTGTTGAATTTAGCAAGATGGGTTTTGTGAAGCAGATCTTTAATCATTCCCACTTCATAATAAGGTTCTCTGAGATTGATATCAAAGACATTATAATCGCTGAGTTCAAGCAGTTGAAACAATGTATTTCTGGATTTTCCGTTTCTGGCAGCCAGTGTTCCGAATACCAACGCATCTGTAGTGTTTAGGATTTCCTGATTTTCCGGAGTCGCTTCAATAAAATCCCATGCTACCCCTTCCACTATATCATAATGAGCATCGTTATTTTCATCTACTGTTGCAATGACCGTACTTGTCGGATATTCTGTATTGATCTGAACATGATCTACAGGAATATTCCAGTTTTTCATTTTATCCAAAAGGTCACGCCCAAGCTGATCATCACCGATACTGCTTATCATATCGACTTCTACGCCCATTTTGGAAAGATGGTAGGCTACATTAAAAGGTGCACCACCCACTCTTTTCTGCTCTCCCGGAAAAATATCCCAAAGCACTTCTCCAAAACATACTGCTTTATTTTTTTTGTATTCCATTGTATAAAAGTAATTAAATGTATTGATTTTGTAAAAATTTACGACTCGAATTTCCTTGTTTCAGAATGAGTAAACCTGCACAGAAAACTGAAGAAACGCATTGTTGTTTACCGGATTCCACATTCCCCATATTCCTACAGGAATTTTATAGCCTTCAATGGTAAAGCTTTTAGAAACAATTAGACTTATCTCATTGAATCCTGAATCTTTAGCAAAGAAGTTATTGTTTTCTCCATGACTGTCTAAAGCAAAAGAATAGCCTACTCTTCCCCTTACCTCAAGGTTATCTTTTTTGTATATTGGGTATTCTCCCGAAACAAATGATGAGTATTTATTGCCTGTGTTTTCGGTGTTTCTGTCTCTTCCAAAAACAACTGTATTCCAGCTGAGCACCAATGGAAACTGATCACTTATGGTATAATAAGATCTGAAGTCCCAAAAACGCCCGGTTTCTTTTGCGGAATAATTAAAAAACTCCTTATTGTTATAGGCAGCTCCGGGTGAAAAGTTATAAATATCCCATAATTCCAGTGTAAGATGTTTATTCTTATATCCTATATAGTTATTGAATTCTTTGTAAGAACCATCAACATTACCACCAGCCCAAAATCCTGCATAAAAATTCTTATAATCAAGATGTAGATCTCCGGTATAAATAAGTCCGGCAGAGACTTCTATTCCGCGCCACAAATGGCTGTTTCTAAGCTGTAATGCCGAATGCACTTCCTGTGCACCTAAGCAGGTTCCTGCAAAAGAGGAAATAAGTAGTAAGTGGTTTTTTAACATGATTCAAGTGTTTTTTAAGGCAGTAGTTATCCTGTATCCAATAGCTGTCTACAGGATAATTACTTTAGTTAAAAGAAAATATATGATTAGTGAATAAGGTCTTTTTCTCTAATACGCGATCCGAACAAAGCGTAAGTAAGCATCAGCAGTTCACAGATTACAGTAAGCCACCAAGTCCATCTCCAAGAGCCTAAAATATCAGCTAGACCTCCCTGAATAAGGGTAAATACAGCTCCACCAAATACGGCAGAAATAAAAATACCGGATGCTTTTGAGGTATATTTGTTCAGGCCTTTAATGGAAAGGGTGTAAATACAGCTCCACATGGATGAATGCAGAAGTCCGATGGCAACAAGAAACCAAAGATTCTGGGTAATCATCGATACCAATGCGAGTATTGTTGCCAGTACAGTGGTTGTTATCAACTGCGTTCTTGCAGAAATCTTACTTAAGAAGCTCGATACTGCTCTTCCTACCAGAAATCCTCCCCAATACAATGTGGATAGTAATGCATGAATTCCTAAATCCATTCCTCCCACAATGATATCTGTTTTTCCGAAAAATGTGATAGGATGCCCGGAATCCATAAGCTCAAAGGCATAAAGGTTAATATTAGCGCCAATAGCTACTTCGGTTCCTACATAAAAAAAGATGGCCAAAACGCCCAACACAAAATGTCTGAACGACCAGATACTTCTCTCCAGTTTTTCTTCGCCAACGACTCTTGTGTGGGCCAGATCAGGAAGGTGAAGTCTTTTCGTGATGATCATGACTGTAAGGATACAGACAATTAATACAGAAAGCGGAAGCAAAAGCTGTCTGATCTCTATATTTTCAATGGAAATTCCACTGAACATCACTACCGTTACGAAGAAAGGGGCGGAAGTAGTTCCGATAGAGTTGATCGCAGTCAGGATATTCAGACGCTGTACAGGTTGCGTTCCTTTCAGTTCATATGAAGCAGCATAAGGATTTACCACCACCTGAATGATGGCTGCGGATGTCCCCATTAAATAAGAACCGATAACAAAAACGATAAATCCAACAGGAATAACAGCATCTTTTATACTAAATTTCAGATCAGGATAATGATCGCCAACCCAAGATGAGCACAGATACATAAAAAGGCCGGAAATCATAAAGAAAAGCCCGCGCAAAATGGTATTCTTATATCCAAAGGCATTAACCCATCTGCTTCCCAGTGTTCCGTTCAGAAGATATCCTAAAAAGAAGAAAAAGGAAATCAAAGTAGTAAACGTATTTTTAAGGCTGCCCGCATGGCTCAGAAAAGTAAATTTCAGCGGTGCCTGCAGCTGTTCATTGACTGTCGTTAGAAAACCGACAATAAAGTAAATAAATGTAATAATGACAAACGGCAGTATAGCATTATTGGTTTTGTTGTCTGAAGTGGTGATACCTGGATTTATCTGCATGGCTTAATTATTTTATGATGGATTGTAAAACTGAGGCGGTTCCTGAATTTTTTATATCTTCTACAAAACTGTTGTACTGTTTTATGAACTGTTCAGAGGTTTTTAATTGAACTCCTTTAAAAGCTGATAATTCCAGGAAATCTTGTGGATTTTCACTGGCAATAAACTTTTGATCATTCTCTGTCATCCAGGGTTCTGCTGTTTCGAATACATTGCCCTGATCATCGGTTTTATATTTAAGATAATGTCTGTAGGAAGCAATAAGAAAAGCCGGTCTGGTAAGGTCTTTCGCTCCCTTTATCATTTTATCAAGATTAGGAATGATATATACCGGGAATTTTGAAATTCCGTCGAAGCACAAACGGCTCACCTGATCGCTTACACTGTGATTGGCAAATCTTTCGATCAATGTCTGCTTATATTTTTCCAGATCTGTATTTTCCGGAGCAGGAACAAAAGGGGTAATATCCTTATCCATAAAATCACTGATAAATTTTACAAGATTTTTATCTTCCATCGCCTGATCTACTTTGCGGTAGCCCATTAAGAAAGCCGGATAAGATAAGAGGGTGTGGGAAGCATTCAGCAGGCTTAATTTCATATTTTCAAATGCAGTTACGTCATTCGTAAATTCTACTCCTACTCTTTCCCAGGCTGGTCTTCCTGCAATAAAATCATCTTCTATCACCCATTGTGTAAAGTCTTCACAGTATACAGGAGCACGATCGTCTGTGCCGTTTCTTTTGTTTAACCTTTCTACATCTTCCGGAGTTGTGGCCGGAGTAATACGGTCTACCATACTGTTGGGGAAGGTTACATTTTCCTTTACCCACGCTGCCAGTTTTGCATCCTGTGCTTCTATGAATGACATAAAAGCTCTTTTTGCCGTATTTCCGTTATGCTGAAGGTTATCGCATGAAAGCATCGTTATGGCTCCCCCGTTTTCTATTTTTCTCTGGCGCAATCCTTCTGCAACAAAACCAAAAACAGTAGCAGGATTGGAAGAATTTTTCAGATCATGCTGTATTTTTTCATCCTCCAATATAAATTCTCCGGTTTCTTTATCAAGATTATAGCCTCCTTCTGTGATGGTCAAAGTGATGATCTTAACAGAGCTGTCTGCTATTTTTTTCACTACAGCCGCCGGATCTTCTACTCCCCAGATCAACTCTTTTAAAGAACCTATTTTATACACCTCATCATTTCCGTTTCTTCCACAAACAGTAAGAGAGTATTGAAGATTCTGAGCTCTTAAATTCTTTACGATCTTCTCATCAGACGGCAGCAGACATACTCCACAAATTCCCCAATCTTTCTGATCTTCGTCATTAAGCAGTAAATTAGTATAAAACTGCTGGTGAGCCCTGTGAAAGTTCCCTACTCCAATATGTAAAATTCCTGTACGGATTTCCGACACATCATAATTGTAATAAATCATACTCATAAGCGTAAAATTGTTATCATATTAACCAATTCGTTAAAACTATATTAACAAATGATTAACAAGACACTTTTTTTACAAAATTCAAATTGGGAACGTTCCCAAAAATCAGGGAACGTTCCCAATTGCCTTTTTTTTTATTATTTTTAGCCAAAAAACAAAGCTGATGAGACGTATTACGATTAAAGATCTGTCCAAATTTTTGTCATTATCTACCTCTACCATCTCCAGAGCGCTGCTTCATGATAAAAATGTGAATGAAGAAACAAGAAAAAGAGTACTGGATGCGGCAGAGAAATTGGGCTATAAACCGAACCTTACCGCTTTGAATTTACAATCCGGACAATCCAGAACAATCGGGTTTGTAGTACCTGAAATGATTACTCCTTTCTCCTCCACTGTTTTGAAGGGAATTCAGAATATTTTATATCCTCTGGGATACCGTATCATCATTACCCAGTCTGATGAAGATCCACTTATTGAAAGAAAAAACCTTCAGCTTCTGGAAGAATTTAATGTAGACGCCATTATTATTAATCTCTGTCATGAAACCCACAATAATGACATCTATCAAAGTATTATGGATAAAGGAACTCCTTTAATATTCTTCGACAGGATTCCCCACAAATCCCTGGATGTCTCAAAAGTAATTATTGATGATTCTATTAAAGCAGCATTGATGGTAGAGTACTTAATTAAGACCGGAAGAAAAAGAATTGTTCATATAATGGGACCATCTACCATCCGAAATGCAGTAGAAAGGGTAAATGGCTACAAACGGATTCTCGTGAAATACAATATTTTTGACGAAAATCTGATTATTCAAACTGATGGAATGACTTTCGAGCACGGAAAAAAAGCTGTCAAACAGCTATTAAATAAGAATATAGAGTTCGACAGTATTTTTGCTTTTAGTGATACCTTAGCCATGGGAGCGATGAATTTTCTTCTTGAACAGAAAGTAAGAATTCCTGATGAGGTAGCTATAGCAAGCTTTTCCGGAACGGAATTATCAACCATGGTATATCCTCAACTGACGAGTGTACAGCAGCCTTTGGAAAAAATGGGTGAAGCCGCAGCAAAGCTGGCACTGGAAAAAATCAAAAACAACACCACTCCAAGCCAAGCTGTTTTGATGGATGCAGATTTAGTTTACAGGGCTTCTACATAATTAACCTAATCAGCTATTTATAACGATAGTACGTTATTTCTCTTTCAGTGATATTGTTCTTGCTTATGCTTTCCGTACGTTGAACTTCAAGATTTTTATAAAAACGTTGCAGCTGGTTCAGTTCATCTTCAGTTAAATTCTGAAGCGGGGAATCTATATTATTTTTATTTGTTGCAATCAATTCATCAAGTTTAATCTGAAGTTCTTTCAGGTCTCTGTTCTGTGCATTCTTTACGAATATTACGGCAAGTCCTGCAATTCCCAATAAAGTACTGCCCATAAAATAACCGGGCCAGGCTGTCAATTTGCCAAAAATATCTTTTATCATAATGTTATATTTTAAGTGATTGGATTAAAAAAAGCCATACAAATCTTTTGTTACGCTCATTTTTTTAAGCTTAACCTAAGTAAACGGAAAAAATTCAGATTTTTATTTTTACAATCGCGTACTATCAAATATAAGCAATCATACGCTAACACTTTATGACTCAAGTCATAGAACTCAGAAAGCCTCCTTTTCCGGTCAGAATTTTATGTTTTCCTATCTTTGCACTCTGAAATTCGATAACAATATCAATGAGTTTATTATATATCAACTGGGATGTAAATCCCGAAATCGTCAATATTTTAGGACTTCCTATCAAATATTACGGCTTGCTTTTCCTTGCCGGACTTGTTTTATCACTTAATATTTTAAAAAGAATTTATAAAAAAGAGGGACTTAGCTCTCAAGCTCATGAAGCTTTATTCTCCTATGCATTGATAGGAATTTTAGTAGGTGCCAGATTAGGACACTGTCTTTTTTATGATTTTGATTATTATTCCCAACACCCGATTGAGATATTTTTACCGATTCAGAAAGGAGCGGATGGAGCGTACCATTTTACAGGATTTGCTGGTCTTGCCAGTCATGGTGGTGGTATAGGTCTGGTAATTATGCTTCTTATTTATGCAAGAAAGTATTCTATCCCGTTTATGACCGTTTTGGATGCCATAGCGATTGTTCTTCCATTGGGAGGTACTTTTATCAGGCTTGCCAATCTTATGAATTCTGAGATTATAGGAACTCCCACCAATGTTCCGTGGGCTTTTATTTTCCGTCAGGTAGATGATCTTCCGAGGCATCCTGCACAGCTTTACGAAGCTATTTCTTACTTTATTATATTCCTTATTGTATATTTCATTTACAAAAAGAATATTTTTAAGATCGGAAAGGGATTTTATTTAGGCGCCAGTATTCTGTTAATCTTCATTATGAGAATTCTGATCGAGTTTATCAAAGTAGATCAGGTAGAATTTGAACACAGGATGAGTCTGAATATGGGACAGCTTCTGAGTATTCCGTTTGTTCTTCTCGGACTATTCTTTATCATTAAAAGTATATTGGAAAAAGGAAAAGCTAAAACAGCTTAATTTCCTGATTTCTTTTCAAATAAAAACTCACTGAAAGTTGTTTTCAGTGAGTTTATTTTTTAATGGATCTGCAATAGATTATCTTGTTGTATATCCTCCGTTGGCAAAAATAGTCTGCCCTGTAATCCACCAGCCTTCTGTTACCAGAAATTCTACTAATGGAGCAATATCTTTAATATCGGTCAGTCCTCCCAGTGCGGATGCAGATTTATGATAAGCCACGGCATCATCAGTTTCCTGTCCATAGAAGAAAGGAGTATCCATTGGTCCAGGTGCTACAGCTGTTACGGAAATTCCTCTTGCTCCGAATTCTTTGGAAGCTGCTCTTGTAAAATGCTCTACCGGTGCTTTTGCTCCTGCATAAGTAGAATACAATCCCGTGTAGGCCGCCAGCAATGAAGTAACAATGGTACAGATTTTCCCCTGATCATTCAGTTTTTTGCCTGCTTCCTGCAAAAAGAAATATGCCGACTTGGAATTGACATTGAACATGGTATCATATTCTTCTTCCGTAGTTTCGGCAAATGGCTTTTTCAGGACCATTCCTACAGTATTGATGGCAATATCCACGCCTCCGAAGCGGGAAATGGTTTCATCAAAAAACTGAGTGATATTGTCTACTTTGGTAAGATCTCCCTGAAATAAGAATGCTTCAGCTCCTAATGCCTGTACTTCAGCAAGTGTTTTCTCACTTTCAGCTCTTGAGCTTTCACTGTTGTAGTGTATGGCCAGTTTTGCTCCTTTTGCGGCGAAATCTCTGCTTAATAATCCTCCCAGGTTTTTACCTCCTCCGGCAATTAAAACAACTTTTCCTTTTACATTTTGTGTTGACATGTTTTTATATTTAAATGTTAATGAAGCAAAGATGGATAATAAAAATCGCCTCAACATGGTGAAATTTTCGGGAATTGTGGAAAAGTTCAACAAAATTTTCAATTTTACTTTTAAACCGAAATAAAAATATTTATATTTTTCTACAAACAGCATATTTTAATAGAATACTATTTTCCAGTCAGATACGGGTTAAAATGCATCTTATTAATTAAACATTTCTGTATAATTCACTAATAGCCATCAATTTTAGGCATAACATTTGATACTCTCCCACCCGTATTATACACCACTTCATTTTATAATATATTTTTTATAATCCTCAGTATTCTGAGGATTTTTTTATTAACCTTTTAAGACTTCTCTGTACATCTTACATTAAGACCACAAAACCATTTCTGATAATCAATCATTTAAAACAGGATTATTCATTTTATTGTTGTATATTTGTACATTGTTAATCAAGCCACCACTTTGTTTTCTGTAACGACCCGAATATTTTTATTCAGTCTTTGCTTTTTGAGCAGCCATCTTTTTAACTTTTATTTTTCTATTAAGAACAATACTTGTCAGAATTTTAAAGCTCTGTACGATTGGAATTACCCAAGACAGGAAACATTGCCAGGCTTTATAGGGGTCTACAGCAGACCAGATTGAACGAACTAATTTATAGAAACTAAATACTAAAAATAATTTATGGCAGATTCTTTTTCTAAAAAGGAAAATTTCAAGAAAAAAATTCAAAAGCAAAAAGAAAAGGCGCTAAGACGCGAAGAACGTAAAACGAACAACAACAAAGGAGCGGAGGATGTCTTCATGTATGTAGACGAATTCGGAAGATTAACTTCTACTCCTCCTGAACAAAGACAGGAAGTAAACCTTGATGATATTCAGCTGGGTGCGGCTCCTATTATTGAAGAAGATCCAAGAAAAACAGGAATTGTTACTTTCCTGAGTGAGAAAGGATACGGTTTCATCACAGAAGATAATAACAAAGAAAATATCTTCTTCCACAACAACAACTGTGCAGAGCCTGTGAAAAAAGGAAACAAAGTATCTTTTGAAAAAGAGAAATCTCCTAAAGGATTTTCTGCTGTTGAAATTCAGATTGTTAAATAATACGCATAAAATATACTGCCGCGCGGCAGATATATTGTAATAATACAGAAAGAGACTGTCCGAAAGGGCAGTCTCTTTTTTGAATCATATAAAAAAACTATCTCAACTTGTAATAAGTTAGATTCTGATAAAAACAAACTCAGGAGTACCTGTCCGAAAACTCAGGATAGCAGCATTATATACTATACCTTATCAGAGCTTTCTTGACATGTTCTTCTGAGTTTTCATGGTTAGTTATTTTATTTATTGTAAAGATCCTGGAATTATTCCAATTCTCATTACGGGAATCCGTAAAGCGTAATTAAAATTTTCAATATAAAATAAGCTGCCTTGAAAAAGGCAGCTTATTTCATCGTAAAAAAAGTAAAAAAAATCAATCCAATTTTCCACCAAGTGCTTTGAAAAGCAGTACATTATTCCTGGTATTCTGATGCTGAAACTGCAACAGATCCAGCTCAGCGGTTAATTTGCTTTTCTGAGAATTGATCAGTTCAAAATAATTGGCATATCCTGTAAGATATAAATCATTGGAAACCTCCACACCACGATCAAGAAATCCGACTTCTTCTGATTTTAGTTTTAAAACCCGTTCATAGATCTTGGTCTGCTTCAAAATCGACTGTAGTTCGTTAAAAGCTGTTGTAATACTTTTCTGATAGTTTAAAAAAGCAATTTCCTGCTCTTTGCTGGCTACTTTAAATTCATATTTCAGCTGTCCTTTATTAAAAACCGGAACCATGAGCCCACCCAGCAACTGTCCGGCCAGTGAACTTGGTTTAAAAAATGTTTCTACGGAAAAAGAATTTAATCCGAAGCCGGCACCCAAATCAATCTTGGGATAAAAAGCAGCCCTTGCAGCCTTTGCATCAGCCTGGGAAGCTTCCAAAACATAATAATTTGCAGCCACATCCGGCCTGGAATGGATCACATTTTCTACATTAATGGTTTTATTTAATACTTGCATATTGGTAGGCATTAATATTTTCCCGCGTTTTACCTCTCCGCCATAACTTCCAGTCAAAGTAGTGATCGCCTGTTCCACAGTAACAATTTCCACTCTTATATGTTCAATCTCTGCCAGCCAGTTGTTATTCTGCGCTTTGAACTGCTGAACTGCCAATTCAGTAGCTTTTCCTACTTCACGCTGTGCCAGAACAATTTCAAAAGCTCTTTGGTGAAGCTTATAGTTTTTCTGATAAATCGCAAGACGATTGTCCAAAGCTACCAACTGATAATACAGATTGGCAATATCTGTAAAAAGCTCTACCTGTAACAATCTCAATCCTTCTGTGGAAGCCAGAAATTTCTTCTGGGCAGCAATTTTCTTATTTTTTAGCTTTCCCCAGGCATCAATTTCCCAGCTGCTTCTTGCTCCCAACCAGTAATTAGGCGTAAAATCTCTGTTGATTTTCTGATTTTCCGTAATATTGGGTGAAAGATTGGTATCATAATTTCCCACTCCTTCCATGGTATATTTGCCGTAACGGTTACCGGAAGCTTCAACACCTACCTCAAGAGAAGGCAGCAAATCCATTTTTGACCTTTGAAGGAAACTGTTGGCTATTTCCACTCTCTGCTGGGCAATCTGAAAATCCGGATTAGCCTGAACTACTTTATCAAAAAGTTCAAGCAGCTGCGGATCTGTAAAATAAGCCTTGAGATTGATCTGCTGGAATTCATCAGGAGATTTATTTTTATCAGCTTTAATAATCTCTTCCGGCAATTCCTGAGCTTTTTTCAGCTCTGTTACTTTGGGAACAGCGCACGAAACCAGAGTAAGTGATGCTACTCCATACAATATATTTCTATGATTTAATCTTTTCATCTTTCTTCTTATTTTCAAGTTTTGCAAAGAATATATACAGTCCGGGAATCACCACCAGTCCGAATATAGTTCCGATCAACATTCCTCCAGCTGCAGCGGTACCAATGGAGCGGTTACCAATAGCTCCTGCTCCTGATGCAATGCATAGAGGAATAAGTCCCGCTACGAAGGCAAAAGAGGTCATCAGAATAGGTCTCAGACGTTGCCTTGCCCCTTCAATAGCGGCCGGAATGATATCAAATCCCTGTTTGTTTCTTGCTACCGCAAATTCTACAATCAGAATGGCATTTTTGGCCAGAAGCCCGATCAGCATGACTAATGCGACCTGTGCATAAATATTATTGTCCAATCCCATCAATACCAATGCGATGTAAGAACCGAAGATTCCTGTCGGAAGGCTTAATAATACGGGCATTGGAAGAAGAAAGCTTTCGTATTGTGCTGCCAGTAAGAGATACACGAACAAAAGGCATATTGCGAAGATGTAAACGGTCTGGTTTCCTGATAAGATCTCTTCTCTTGTCATTCCTGACCACTCAATATCAAATCCTCTTGGTAATACCTCTTTGGCTACCCGTTCTACAGCTTCAATGGCATCTCCGGAGCTGTAACCGTCTGCAGGCTCTCCGTTGATCATGGCAGACATATACATATTATATCTCGTCAAAACTTCAGGTCCATATACTTTCTCAATAGTGATGAATGTTGAGAAAGGAACCATTTCGCCTTTATCATTTTTTAAATATAAATTCAGAATGCTTTCCGGGGTATCTCTGTGTTCCGGACTTGCCTGTACCATTACCTTGTACATCTGGCTGAACCGGATAAAATTCGTGGCGTAATATGATCCCAGCATGGTTTGTAATGTAGACATTGCGTTGTCTACCGATACTCCTTTCTTCGCTGCCATATCATAATCTACATTGATCATGTATTGCGGGAAAGTAGCATCAAAGCTGGTAAAGTTGTTCTGCAACTCGGGCGCTTCGTTTAATTTTTTAACAAAGTCCTTCGTGATCTTATCTGTATTTTCGATGGTACCTCCGGTTCTGTCGAGCAAACGCAATTCAAAACCACTGGTATTACCGAAACCGGGAACAGTCGGCGGTGCAAAAATTTCAATCTGAGCATCTGCAATGCTTTTTGTTTTGTCTGAAAGTTCTGCAATAAGATCATTTACTGAAATATTTCTTTCTTTCCAGTCTTTAAGGTTAATCATTGCCATTCCGTAAGAAGAACCTGCAATTTCTGTTACGATACTGTATCCTGCAAGTGTGGTTACATTTTCTACTCCTTTAATTTTTTTGGCAATAACAGTCACTTCATCCAGTACTTTTTCTGTTCTTTCTACCGTTGCTCCCTGTGGAGTTGTAACACTTATATATACCATTCCCTGGTCTTCCATCGGAATAAACCCTGTCGGCAGAAATTTACTGGTCACAAAAGTAAGCCCAACAAATAAAAACAGTAATCCGAAAGTAACGGTAGTTCTTGTGGCAAATTTTGATAAAATACCTACATAGCCATTGGTCAGTCTTTCAAATCCTGTATTAAAACTTTGAAAAGCCCTGTCGATGATGGTTTTCTTTTTATGATGATTATGAGGCTTTAAAATAATCGCACAAAGTGCGGGCGTAAGCGTCAATGCATTCACTCCGGAAATTACAATACTGATGGCCAATGTTAATGAAAACTGACGGTAAAATACTCCTACTGGACCATCCAGAAACGCTACAGGAATAAATACGGCAGACATTACAATCGTAATCGCTACTACCGCTCCCGCAATTTCTTTGGTGGCACTAATGGTGGCATCCATAGCATTCATCCCCTCTTCCATTTTCACATGGACGGCTTCAACGACGACAATGGCATTATCCACCACAATCCCGATGGCAAGAACCAGTGCGAACAATGTCAAAAGATTGACAGAGAAATCCAGCATATTCATGAAGGCAAATGTTCCTACCAAAGCTACCGGAACTGCCAGCACAGGAATCAATGTGGAACGCCAGTCCTGAAGGAATATAAATACGACAATTCCTACCAGAATAAAGGCTTCGATAAGGGTTGTCAGTACCGCACTGATAGAAGCGTCAAGGAATCTGGAAACATCATAAGCCATGTTATACTCCATTCCGGGAGGGAAAGAAGTGACTTTCAATTCTTCCATTTTTGCTTTTACACTTTCAATAACTTCAGAGGCGTTGGAACCGGGGCGCTGCTTCATCATGATCGATGCAGAAGGTCTTCCGTCTGTTTTGGAAACCATTCCGTAGTTCATGGCACCAAACTCTACTTTGGCAATATCCTTAAGCTTTAAAATAGTTCCATCCACATCAGATCTGATCGGGACTTCTTCATATTGTTTAGGCTCAAAAAACTTTCCTTTATATTTGATGACATACTGAAGCTGGCTGGAGGTTTTACCAGAAGTTTCACCCACTTTTCCGGGTGCTGCGGAAATATTCTGTTTTTGCAAAGAAGTGATAACTTCATCTGCCGAAATACTGTAAGCTGCCATTTTCTGTGGATCCAGCCACACTCTCATGGAATATTCTTTCTGTCCCATGATTTCAGCACGTCCTACCCCATCAATACGTTTTAGTTCCTGGAGAACATTAATATCCGTAAAGTTATAGATGAACTGCTCATCCTGGCTCGGATCTGTACTGGTGATATTGAGGTACATCAGCATACTGTTCACCTCTTTTTCAGTAGTTACACCGGCTCTGATTACTTCTTCAGGAAGTTCATCCAAAATTGTCGTTACTCTATTCTGAACGTTTACCGCCGCTACATCCGGGTCTGTTCCCACTTCAAAGAAAACCTGAATAAGGGTAAGACCGTCATTAGAAGTCACCGTAGACATATAAGTCATTCCCGGTACTCCATTAATCGCACGTTCCAAAGGAAGGGCTACCGCATTGGCAGACACTTCAGCATTTGCTCCTGTATATTTTGCAGTAACCGTTACTGAAGGCGGTACAATATCAGGAAACTGAGTGATCGGCATCTTCAATAAAGCCATAATTCCCAGTAAAACAAACAATATGGAAATAACCAACGAAAGGACCTTTCGTCTTATAAACATTTC
Organism: Chryseobacterium sp. 7; assembly: GCF_003663845.1. Taxonomy (NCBI): domain Bacteria; kingdom Pseudomonadati; phylum Bacteroidota; class Flavobacteriia; order Flavobacteriales; family Weeksellaceae; genus Chryseobacterium; species Chryseobacterium sp. 7. The sequence goes on along the minus strand of NZ_RCCA01000001.1, from coordinate 1,161,114 downwards.
TACCATAGTCAATTGATTTAAAGATTACGAAAGGTTAATATTTCTTTTTGATTTTGATAATATCACCGTCTTTCAAAGACTGAGTCCCTTCATAAATGATTAAATCTCCTTTTTTAAGACCGCTTTCTACCATATAAGAATCTCTTAAGGTAGTTCCGATCTTAATATTGGTCATTTTCACTTTATTCTGTTGATCCACTACAAAAACATAGGTTTTATCCTGAATGGAAAATGTAGATTTCTGTGGAATAAGAATCGCATTGTTCTGCTGTTCTGAAATAATAAGTTTCCCGGAAGTTCCGTGTTTGATCAGACGGTCAGGATTCGGGAAAAGCACTTTATATCGAATGGAACCAGTAGTTCTGTCGATTTCTCCTTCAGCAGTTTTCAAAGCTCCGTTGAACTGGTAATTAACTCCATTTGGTAACGTCAGTTCAATCTTCTGATGGCTTCCGATTTTATCATTGGCCAAAAGCTCAAAATATAAGTTTTCAGGAATGGAGAAATAGGCATACACTTCGTTCAATTGGGAAAGTGTGGTCAATAGCGTACCATTTTCCACCAAACTTCCGTCTTTATGAGGAATCACGTCAATTACCCCATCAAAAGGTGCTGTGATTCTCGTAAAGCTTATTTTCTGAAGAACGGTTATTTTTTCGGCATCGGCGAAAGCATGTTTTGCTTTAGCGGAAGACAACTTGGCCTTCACCATTTCAAGTTCATTATTAGCAACAAATTTTTTAGCATGAAGACTCTGAATCTGTTTCAATTCTACTTCTGCAATACGAACGTCTGCCTCAGTCTGCTTTAATGTGGCATTTGCCTTCAAAAGCTCCATCTGCAGTTCCGCATCATTGATTTTGAATAAAGCCTGTCCCTGATGCACAAACTGCCCCTCGTTGACATAAATATGCTGTATAATGCCTCCGATTCTGGAACGCATTTCAACATTTTTTTTAGCCTGGATATCAGTGACAAACTGGTTGCTCACCAGTGTATCTTTTTCTTTGATTTCCAGTACGGGAACTTCTTTATCTCTTTTATTATTTTTCTCCTTGTCTTTACTGCATGACACAGCGAATAATGTTGCAGCTATGCAAATTATTACAGTTTTAAAATACATTTTTAAATGTTTAGGTTATAAAATTTCCGTTAAAATGATTTGGTTTACAGAATTTTACAACTAGTACAGCTGGAGGAGATGGAGAAAGGATTTAACGCCACAAATAGTAGAAACTGCAATCTCCGGAAGGGTGATTTTCGGAATACCTTTTAATATTCCTGAAAAATCTGCAATTGCAGGATCGTTTTTCTTTACTGAATGTTTTACAATTTTGGCAGCAGCAGGCAATGCATGCGTATTCATATCTGCCTCTTCGTACACATCCAGAACGTGAATGTTAGTTACAGGAGGGACCTGAGGAAGATTATGCAGTGATTTTTCTGCCCAATTCGAATTGAAAAGGGTAAAAACCAGCATAATATAAAATAAGAAAAATGACCTCAGACCTGCCATGTCAACCAGAACATTAGTTTTTCAGTAAAAAACGATAGTAGTGCAAAAATAGGGATTTCTACCGGGAAATTGGGCCATTGAATTGTTAAAAAAACTTAAACAATGGGTGAATAATGCTATTAATTGGAATTTGGATTCATATGGAATGACAAACAGGGTACTAGGTTTATTCATACACTCTGTCATTCCGTAGGAATCCCAGTTCTAAAATTCTGAATGAAAAACGCCATTAGGTTTTGGCTAAAGCCAGATGAATTTTGGTTTATTAATAACGGGCTCCCTTCGACTACGCTCAGGATAATAGCCCGTTTCTATTGAATTACTAAAATTGAATAATTAGAACAATTTACTGAGAACCCTGAATCGATAATCAAAAATATGTTCCAGTTTCTTTTCACGAAAAGGTTATGGGCAATTTCACCTAAAAATCCCATGGGAAGTTCATAATCTATGGTATCTCTCATCAGAACGCCTTCTTCATTGGGAATAAATTCATGGTGGTGGTTCCATAGTTTGTAAGGACCTTTTTTCTGAAAATCAGTGAAACTTTTCTGGAAATCAACCTGGATTATTTCGGTCTGCCATTTCATTTTAATTCCGAATAATGGGGAAACATAATAGTCGATGAGCATTCCTTCATAAATTTCATCATCTTCCATTTCCGTTACTACAATAAAGCCCATGTCTTTCGGAGTAATTTCTGAAAGATTGTTGGCGGAGGAAAAGAATTTCCATGCAGTTTCTATATCACAATTGAGCTGTTGTTCACGGAAAAGGGTATGTTTCATAAGGCAGAAGATTGTATGAAACAAATGTATGACAAAGATTTAATTATAGATCCACATCAGCACAGGTTTTCCTGATTTCTGAATCATAGGATCTATTTCTTTCATAGCGTTGTTGGAAATGGTGGGGCAGCCCCATCCTTCAGGAGATCCTTTCGGGAAAGTTTCAGTATCACTCATCATATTCCAGGAATGGAAAACAATAAATCTTTTCAAAGCGTTGCTATTGGTTTCTTCAAGGCCATGCATCAGATATTTGATATTGATTCCCCAGTCGCTGTAACCTCTTCCTTCAAGCTTATATTTTCCCAGAGAAGAAAGATGGCTTCCGTCTTCATTACTGAATCCAGGGTTTGCTTTAGAATCATCTTTACTCCAGGCATTAGAACCACAGCCGTGCCCTACCAGGTATTTCTTTGAAATTTTATTGCTTTTGAAATCCCAGACAAAAAAACGGTTAACGCCTGAATGAAGACTCATATCAATAAGGATACAGAAATCTTTATTAAGGTTCTTTGAAGCACAGAATTTCAAGGCTTCTTCTGCTTTTATTTTAAGTTTAGAAAGATCGGCTTCCGGTCTTTTTTCTACAACTACAGGTGTTTCTGCTAAATTTATTGTATTGTTTTTTCTTTCTTGTGAACATGAACATATCCAAAAGACGATGAAAAACAGATAAATCCTCTTCATTATTTATAGTGTTGAAAAATTCCGAAATCAGAAGGTGTCCAAAGCGCTGCTTTTTGACCAGCAGCCTTTAAAGCGTTATTTGACCATGTGTTGCAGGTATACAGAAAACTGTAAGTGCCTTTTGCATCATAAAAAGCATCATTATCGCTATACACAGCATTGGTAGGGATTAATATAAAATTTCCGTTCTGATCTCTGTCAAATTTATCTTCCACGTACTTTACCAGACTTTTGTACTGGCTTCTGCTGATTATGATCATTTTACAGTCGTCGCCTTCTTTCATTGTATTATAATAAGTACAATGCATTGCAGAATCACTTAGCCAGAAGGCTGCTTTTACGGCTGTTGAAAATTTAAGGTCTGCCCATGTAGGCGTATCAAGGTAGAATCCTTTGTCACCCCATCCCACTCCGATGTACTGATAATCTGTCTTTTTTGATTTTGTATTGGCAAAAGGAATTTTCTGACTCCAGTCCTGAAGATCATTTCTTACAGGCATTACAATATCGGTATGCACTCCGTTGGTATAAATATAAATAGGGATTTCTTTTTTCTGTCCATCATCTTTTGCAGAAACTGGAATATAAGGAATCAACAGTCCAAGGATGACATAAATAATCACAATTCCCAAAATAATTCCTATCACTTTCAGGAGATACATTAATACAGTTTTCACAGTCATGTTTTTTAATAAAATTTAATCTTTAATTTTTAGTAAAAGTATTTGTTTTAATCGAAAAATTGGCTATATTTAGTTACGAAATATTCATAAATATGCGTAAAAATACTAAATCCCAAAAAAGATTTAAAGTAAGAGTAAAAACTGCTCCTAAAAGAATACAAAAAAAACGTTGATTTTCTGTGAGATTCTGATCTCCTGAAAATCTTTTTTTCTTTATAGGAAAGGCTTTTCAAGAAACTTATTGATGTAAATCTTTACCTCCTTAAAGCTAAATTTTAAGGAATGGTCGATTATCCGCTCTGGTTTGGAACTACAAAAAATTCCAAAGGAGGAATTGTCACCAAAAGTTCAGAGAAAAATCAGTCAGAAGACCTTTGCAAAAACTCAATATTTCTTTTGAGTCCTGCAAATTTGGTTCTTTTCACGGGGGATTTTCTGAAGATTTCTGAAAAAATTTCCTGGGTAATTTCTTTCCATTCTCCTTTTTTGAAGTTTTTCAAAGCTTCATTGGGCTGGAAACGGCTTTGTTTGTTAGGTGCTGAGAAGCGGTTCCAGGGGCATACATCCTGGCAGATATCGCAGCCGAACATCCAGTCTTCCATTTTATCTTTGAAATGAGCTGGAATTTCATCTTTCAATTCTATGGTTGCATAAGAAATACAACGGCTTCCATCTATAATTTTTTCAGAAACAATGGCATCTGTGGGACATGCATCAATACATTTACGGCAGCTTCCACAATGATCTGTAGTGGCATGATCGGGAATAAGCTCCAGGTCGCAGATAATTTCTGCCAGAAAATAAAAAGAACCGCTTTGCTTAGTGATGAGATTGGCATTTTTACCGACCCAGCCTATTCCTGATTTTTTAGCCCAGGCTCTCTCTAAAACCGGTGCAGAATCCACAAAAACCCGGAATCCGAACTCTCCTATTTCTTCCTGAAGTTCGGCAACCATTTCACGGAGAATTTCTTTAATTACTTCATGATAGTCTTCTGCATAAGCATATTTTGAGATTTTATAATTCTCTAATATTGATATTTTTTCTTCGGGAAAGTAATTGTAGGAAAGTGAAATCACAGATTTGGATCCTTCTACCAGAAGCCGCGGATCAAGTCTTTTGTCGAAATGATTTTCCATATATTTCATTTCGCCGTTATAGTTGTTCTTCAACCATTTTTCAAGACGGGGCGCTTCTTCTTCCAGAAAATCAGCTTTGGAAATCCCACAGTTCTGGAAGCCAAAACTTTTTGCCTTGGATTTTATCAGTTGGGAATATTTTTCAGCGCCTGCATTCATAATTTCACACTGCAAAATTAAGATTATTTTATCAATCTTCTGATTTTGGAGGAAGTTCATACCACAGCAGGTTTCTTTTCTGAAAAATTATGTTTTCATTAGGATTTTTTTCAAAAAAAAATTACGTAATTTCGTTTCTAATTTAATATTTAAACTCTACAACTATGTCTTTAATAGAAGTAATACAATCCGGAAACTATGAATTAATTGATGTTCGCGAGCCAATGGAGCTTGAAATGGACGGTAATATAGATGGCGCTAAGAATATTCCTTTAGGTGAAGTAGAAGATAGACAAGATGAGATTCTATCTATTGAAAAGCCGGTAATCTTATTCTGCAGAAGTGGAAACAGAAGCGGAAAAGCATTGGATTATCTTACCGCTCAAGGATTAAAGGACGGTTATAACGGCGGCGGATGGGCTGATCTGAAGGCTGTTCTGGAAGCAAATCAGGGAACTTTTTAAAAGTTCCTTTTTTTATACCTTATTTCTATGAATCTGAAAAGTCGATTTGAACAGCTTTGTTCTCCGTTTACAGAAGATCAGCAATTAATCTGTGATCTTTGGAAGGAAGTTGAAACCCAATATTCTGAAAAAGGCAGACATTATCATAATCTTCTTCACCTTGAAAATATGTTCCGGGAGCTTGAAGAAGTGAGAATAAATATATCAGATTTTACTGCTCTTTCTTTTTCTGTATTCTATCATGATGTGATTTATGATGCAACTTCCAAAGCTAATGAAGAGAAAAGTGCTGCTAAAGCAGAGAAAAGGCTTGCAGAACTTCATATGCGTCAAGATACAATTTCAATAATTTCTGAGCAGATTCTTGCTACAAAATCTCATCAGCGTTCTGATGAGGGAGATACTAATTATCTTTTGGATGCTGATCTTTCTGTATTGGGGAAAGATTTTAAAACCTATATGGAATACACTCAGAATATCAGAAAAGAATATTCTATTTATCCTGACTTTCTTTATAAGCCGGGACGAAAAAAGGTGCTTAAGCATTTTCTAGAACTCGAAAGTATTTTTAAAACGGCCTATTTTAAGGAAAAATATGAGATTCAGGCAAAGGAAAATATTGAAGCTGAACTTCGGTTACTATAATTCAACAGTATATCTTTAAGCTTTCCCATTTGAAAAAGACATCCTGATTACAAGATGTCTTATAAATATTGTGACCGCTCATTCTGTATTAAAAAAATTTACCAATAAATTCTGCTGCTTTCTTCAATGCAAGTTCTGGAACTTCTTTATGCGGTGTATGCCCGATACCGGGAATAATATATTTTTCAGCATAACCACTTACCTGAGATACGGTTTTTTCTACCTGATCCAAAGTACCATATTCATCAGCTTCTCCCTGGATGAATAACAATGGACAGGTAATATGTTTCAAAAGGTGTTCAATATTCCAGCTTCTGTAATCATCGCGGGTCCATGTTTCTGTCCAGGCTCTGAAAAGCATTTCTACTTTATCCCCATGGTACTTCTGTAAACGTTCCGGAAGATTAGTAGTTTTATAAGCATCCCATGCGTCATAAACTCCTTTCAATGTTACGTCTTCCACAAAGATATGTCCGGCTTCACAGATAGCGGCTTTTACTCTTTCGGAATATTTTGCAGCGGTGATTAAGGCTATTGTTCCTCCATCGCTATGCCCGAACAGAATGGCATTATCAATATTCATTTCAATCAATAAATCATTCAAAAGATCTGCTTCCAGCTCCATGTAATTTACCGGTCTTTCATGAGTAAACATAGGGTAAGATTTTCCATATCCTAACCTGTCATAGACCAAAACATTGCATCCTGTAACTTCAGACAGTTTAGCAGGAAAATCTCTCCAAAGCTGTACTGAACCAAGTGAATCATGCAGAAAAACAATGGTTGGCCTGCCCTCAAACGGATTATGGTGTTCTATATATAATTTGTTTCCCTTTACATCAATTATTCTTCCTTCCATTGAATAAAATTATATTTAAAAAGTGGGTATTTTTGTTTCTTCAAATTCTTTTAGTAGTTTGTTGAAAACAGTTTCTACCGGAAGAATTTCATCAATCAGAGCAGAAACCTGACCTATTTCAAGTTCTCCATCTTCCATATCTCCTTCGAACATTCCCCGCTTTGCTCTTGCTCTTCCTAAAGAGGCAATCAAAGCTTCTTTATCTCTTCCGGTCACATAAATATCTTCCAGCTCATTGAAAAATTTATTTTTAACCATTCTTACAGGTGCCAGTTCTTTCAAAGTAAGATGGGTATCGCCTTCCTGTAATTCTGTGATTTTCTTTTTCCAGTTTTCATGGGCACTTGCTTCTGTAGTAGCTGCAAAACGGGAACCAATCTGTACACCGTCTGCCCCAAGAATCATTGCGGCTTTCATCTGTGAGCCTAAGGCAATTCCACCAGCTGCAATTAAGGGTTTAGAAATATGTTTCTTTACATTCGGGATAAGACAAAAAGTAGTTGTTTCATCTCTTCCGTTGTGACCTCCTGCTTCAAAACCTTCTGCAACAATAGCGTCTACTCCGGCATCTTCGCATTTCATAGCAAATTTGGTGGATGAAACTACGTGAGCTACTTTTATTCCTTCCTTCTGAAGAGTTTCCGTATAGGTTTTTGGGTTACCTGCAGATGTAAAGACAATTTTCACTCCTTCTTCAAGAATAATCTGAATAATTTCATCAATATTCGGATACAACATGGGTACATTAACCCCGAATGGTTTATCCGTTGCCAGTTTGCATTTTTGGATATTTTCTCTCAAAATGTCAGGATACATACTCCCTGCTCCTATAATTCCCAATCCACCACAGTTGGAAACGGCAGATGCCAGCCTCCATCCGGAGTGCCAGATCATTCCTGCCTGAATAATTGGATATTTAATATTAAAAAGGTGTGAAATTCTATTTTGTGTAGCCTCCATGTCATGAAGTTTTTTTGCAGCGTTAAAATCTATAAAATTGCTCATGCGTAAAAATACTAAAAACAACGATTTCCAGAGCCTTCTATTGGTTAAAAATATACAGAGACCGTGATATAATTATTTTGTGTACTGTTCTAAAAGGTTATCAATAATGGGACTTATTTTTAAAAACTTTTGAACAAGCTCGCGAACATCATTTTCCATCTGATCTGTACTCAGTTCTATCCAGCCTTCCATTAATGTCAGCGGTCCATAATCTACGCTTACATTTGGCCATTCTTTCTGATGAATTGAGAATTCTTTTCTAAAATTTTGGGCAAAATCTCTGCTGGATATTTTATAGGCTTTTAACATTCTTAGCTTCAGAGCATGAATATTATAAAAAATCTTTTTCTCACGGATGGCCTTATCATTTACCCAAACCGAAAAGAAAATACGTCCTTCGGCATCTAAAGGCGATTGTGGGTCTCCAGACCATTCGGGTTTGTAAGCCTTTAGGGAAACGGATTCTAAAATGGTAACAACGGATAATTTCAATCCATACTTGCTAAGTGTTTCCTGAGGAATTCCTGATACCGTCTGATGGAATTTTTCAAGATAAAAAGGCTCATCCATACTCTTAGTTTTTGTAAATATATCAATAAAAAAAACCTTCAGAAGTTCTGAAGGTTTTAATTTTATTTTGACATGGATTGTTTATTCCAGTTTGACTTGAAGTTACAACTGCCGTAACGTTTGTCGATTGAAATAAAAGTGGTTGGCAATTTAGAATTGACAAACTTTTCAACCATTTCACTTTTCTTTTTGTTCAACGCCATCTGCTTGATTCTGTTGAAGTCTGTTTCCAGTGTAATCTGGTGAGAAGGAATCACTTCTTCAACTTTGATGATCTTGATTTCCTTTCTTTTGTTTTCTTCATCTTCAAAAGCTGTAGTAATGTCTCCTTTGTTTAATCCTGCTAATTCGTAGCTGATGGTACCCGGGATACTTTCTCTTTCAATTTTATCAGAACCATCTGCTCCAGGAATTATCCCAGCATTGAATTTTGTTCTTTTATCATCTGAGAATTTAAAAGCAGCATCTTTAAAAGTCATTTTCCCATCCAGAATAAGACCTCTGATGCTGTCTAATTTTGCTTTTGCAGCTTTAAGCTCATCATCAGTAGGAGTAGCTTTCAGCAAGATATGTCTTGCATCATATACTTTTCCTGATCTTTTTACTAACTGGATAATATGGAATCCGAATTCAGATTCAATAGGATCTGAAATTTCATTTTCCTGAAGGTTCAGTGCAGCAGCCTCAAATGGCTTCACCATCTGTCCCTTGTTAATATTCTTATACAAACCTCCGTTTGCCGCAGATCCTTCATCTTCAGAATAAATTCTTGCCTGGCTTTCAAAAGTTTCACCTCCTGCAATATCCTGCTTAATTTTCTTTAATCTGTTAATCAGGTCTTGTTTATGCGCTTCCGTTAATGTAGGATAGATCATAATCTGAGCAAGGGTAACTTCATCTTTTACCTGTGGCAGCTGCGTTTTATACGTATTAAAAAAATCAGTTACCTCATTTGGCGTTACGTCTGCTTTATCAGTAACTCTCTGATATTTTGCCTGTCCGTAATACTGGTCTGTATCTATTTTTTCAATAGCATTTTTCAGCTCATATGCATTTCTGAACTTATAGGCAGCAAGCATTGTTTTTTCATCCGGAAACTGAGCAAGCATCTGACGGTATTTTGCATTAGCCTGTTCTTTGATAGCTGCAGAACGGTTTTCAATTAAGGTATCTTTCTTTGCTTCGTATACAAGAAGCTTATTGCTGATAAGGTTTTCCAGGAACTCGCACTTGTCTGTGTTGGCAGCTCCCTGCTGTTTACCATAATTCATCTGTTCTAATACATCAGATTCCAATACAATCTCATCTCCGATAACAGCTGAAATACCATCCACCAAATCTCCTTGTTTTAGCTGGGCATTCATCATATTTGAAGAAAAGATCATGATAAAAATCCCAAGAAGAAAAGTGATTTTTAGTTTATTTGTCATTTTACTATTTTAACAAGTTGCAAATTTAGAATTCTTAACGAATTTCACTCAATTTTTTATTATAAATATTTCTTAAAAAGACTTATTTACTGCAGTTCAACATCAAAAGTGGTCAATTCTTTAAATTGTCTCAATCTGTTGAACATATCTGCTTCACTCACTTCTTCTATTCTTTCTGTTCCGAATTTCTCTACCGTGAAAGATGCCATTGCAGATCCTACAATAAGTGCAGATTTCATTGTTTCGAAGTCTATTTTCCCTTTTTTAGCAAGATAAGCTGCAAATCCGCCTGCAAAAGTGTCTCCAGCCCCTGTTGGGTCAAAAACATCTTCTAACGGAAGTGCCGGGATTGCAAATACTTTATTATCGTGGAAAAGTAAAGCTCCGTGCTCTCCTTTTTTGATGATTACGTAATCAGGACCCATTGTATGGATCTTTTTAGCTGCTTTTACTAAAGAATATTCTCCTGAAAGCTGTCTTGCTTCTTCGTCATTGATGGTAATAACATCTGTTTTAGCAATCATATCCATTAAGATATCCCAGGCAGAATCCATCCAGAAATTCATGGTATCAAGAATAACCAGTTTAGGACGGTTGTTCATTTTTTCAAGAACTGACAGCTGAACTCCAGGGTGTAGGTTTCCAAGTAATAAAATTTCGGCATCCTGCATTGAATCCGGAATTTTCGGATCAAAATTTTCCAGTACATTTACTTCTGTAGCCAAAGTATCTCTTGTATTCAGGTCATTGTGATATTTTCCGGACCAGAAGAATGTTTTTCCTTCTTTTACAATTTCAATTCCTTCGATGTTTACATCTCTGTTGGTGAACATATCAAGATGTTCTTGCGGAAAGTCTCCTCCTACTACAGAAACAATTCCGGATTTAACGCCTAAAATTGACGAAGTGATTCCGATATAAGTGGCTGCACCTCCTAAAATTTTGTCCGTTTTACCAAATGGTGTTTCAATTGCATCAAATGCAACACTTCCTACAACTAAAAGTTTCATATATTTTTCAATGTATATTAAAAGTAATTATTTTTTCCATTCAAAAGTGTCCAGCAGGTGTTTCATATCATTCTTGATATAATTTACTGCAGGAGCAAGAGAGTCCGGTTTCGGTCTCGTATTAAAGTATAAGTAAGCAGTAACGAAGTGTTTCGTACTGTCTGTAATGTAAAACTGAAGATTGGAAGCACTTTGCCCTTTCAGCTCATAGAAGTTCCCGTATACTTTCTTTTCAGGGTATTCGAAGGATTTTGTATCTATGGAGCTGGCTTTAATGGTATGTTCGTATACCATTTTTTCTGCTTCCTTGATGTGATCTGCAAAGTCATTTTGTATCGGATAATAGGTAACGAAAAGCTTTGCCTTCATTTTGGGATAATTCAGATAGAACCAGCAAGGTTTCTTGGCAGGTGCAATGGAAGCAAATTCCGAATATTCAAAGGTATAGGCACAATTGTTTTCAAACTTTTGGTATTTCGGTGCAGGATATTCCAGACGCAGTTCTCCATAAGGTTTTGGTGAAGGGTCTTTTCCACATGAAATTAAAAGCAGTGATACAAAAATAAAAATGACTTTTTTAATCATTTTGCAAAAGTACAAATTAGATTTCAGATTTCGGAAGACAAATTTCAGTCTTTCAGAGCGTTTTGAATGTAATTTTCCAGAGGCTTCGGAAACGATTTTTCATGAGAGCCCTCAACATCTGTAATCTCGTACTGATTTTCAGTGATAAAATCATTCCAGATCTTCTCAGAAGTAACTTCAACATTCCATATTTCAATACTTAAATTCTTGTGAGTCAGTTTATGGGTAACTGTTTTTGAACCTGTAATAAAGGTTTCCATATCTGAAGAAATACTATCAGGAAATTCAAATAATTTTTTCCAGATGAAGTCATCTTTTCTCTGGCGAATCAGAAATTGTCCGTTTCTGTGTACAAAATAATAGGTCAGAGCAAGATCTGCTGCTTTTACTTTTTTTGTTTTTACAGGATAAGCGGAAATCTTTTGCATAGAAAATGCCAGACAGTCTTCATTGATGGGACATTCTCCACAAAGTGGATTTTTAGGTTTACAGATCTCAGAACCGATATCCATCATCGCCTGATTAAAATCTCCCACATTTTCCGGCATCACCAAAGCAGCCAATTCCGAGAAATAGGTAAATGCTTTTGAATTCGAAATATCAAAATCATCGGCAAAAAGACGGCTTAGGACGCGGTAGAAATTTCCGTCCACAGCAGGCATTTTTCCATCGAAACAGATACTTGACACCGCTGCTGCTGTATACTTCCCTACTCCTTTTAATTTTAGAATTTCTTCGTATTGATCAGGAAAGACACCCTTATAATCATTCATGATCTGCCGGGCAGCTTTATGAATGTTGATGGCTCTGGAATAATATCCCAATCCTTTCCAATAGAGTAAAACTTCGTTTTCTTCAGCTTCTGCCAACGTTTTTACATCTGGAAATCTTTTAATGAAATTATTATAGTGATTCAAGCCCTGATTAATCCTTGTCTGTTGAAATACAATTTCACAGATCCAGATTTTGTAGGGATCTTTTGTCTGTCTGAAAGGCAGATCTCTTGCATTATTTTTATACCATTCAAGGATTTTGCTGCCCATATGCAGAAAATCTGAACCTCGGTTATCCTTCTCCAAAAATTTTTGTTTTGCTTTTATGAGATATTTCGTGAACTATGTTCGTAAACTTTCAGTTTATACTCCGTATGACATTGCTAATACCAACCGTTTTCAATAAACGAATGTTATTTACTGTCTTATGCATTGCGGAGTCAAAACATTTTGTATGTGCAAAGATAAAACTTATTTATCAGCTTTAACAGAATATACCGGAGCGGCTTTTAACCATTGATATTTCAGGTTTCTGTCTTTTGCAATAAATCGGTAGCCTTCCAGTTTTTTAAGATAAACATACATAGAATCACTATTTTTGATCTTTAATTTATATTGGGATAAAAACAGCATTGGCATATCTACAGTAGAATCTCTTACTGTTTTCAATACTTTTCCCGATTTTACTTTATAAAGATAGAATGATTTTCCGCGGCCTTTTGAACTGTCTGCCAGCTTTACATCTGAACTTTCAAGTACGAGTTCACTGCCATCAAAGCATTCATCTTTATTCATGATATATGCCTTTCCTTCCTGGCGTTCCTGTGCGAAAAGGTCATTTTCGTAAGTGCCGGGACTTTGATATTTTTTTTCGCAGCTTATCAAAATCACCATCAACATAGCGGGTAAGCCAATAATAAGCTTGTTATTCATATTCAGTTTCATAGGTGTTGGTTGAAAAAAAACCGATGTAAAATTGCATCGGTTTTTGTTATGTAAAGTACGTTGATATTACTCCTGAGTATATTCTGCATCCCATTCGTTACCATCATCTCCTTTGTGTCCGTCTAATTTAATAACGAAACTTTTTGTAGGAAAATAAGGGGTCATACGGATATCCAGCCATACTCTGTCTTTATTTACTCTATCCTGCTCGAAACGAACAATTTTGAATTTCTCGATCAACTTGTCCGGTCCTTTGATATTATCCAGGAAGGTTACAATCTGTCTTCTCAAATCGTCTTCATTTTTAGCATTCCAGTTCTCGAAAGCTCTTCTGTTCAGGAAGTCTAGCAATACTTTGGTTACATAGTCGAATACACGCACTACGGAATACGTCTGAAGACCGATGTTGTCTCCTGTAAATAAGGTCTTCGCAGAGAAGGCCATAATTTTTCCGTACTCGTTTACCATGGGTACAAGACCCATTTTTTCCAACTGAGAAATTTCACTTTTCTTCAATTCGAATTTTACAGCGTCTACTTCGTTGATGTTACCATGTTTTTTACCTGCTGCTACCTGAGACATCAGTGTTTTGTGGATTTTTCCGGCTAATGAAGTGGAAGGTGGAAGTTCTACGTTTTCTTCTTCTCCTACTTCTTCGGCTTTACCACGTCCTACCAGCCAGTTACACGTCATGATAACGTTACTTCTGTGAAGTTCGCCTCCTGTAAGGTTTGCAGAGTGGAATAAGTCTACCACGTCATCCGGTTTGTCAAGATTAGCGAAGTCTGTAACCATCATTACTTTATTTTCGTTACAGATTTTTGCCCATTTCTCGATGACCTTATTGGATCCTAAATATCCTGGTATGGCCAGGATTGAGTAGTTATCTCTAAGGTCAAGACGGTCGTAATAGTTCTTGAATTCTTCTGAAATGGCATCAATGAACAAAGGATTATCCAAATCGGAAACCTGCTCAAGGCTTGCGTTTACGATACTTACGTTATCCACTTTATCCAATTCTGTATTTTTGTAGAATTGGGCTACTGTTCTGTAGTTGGTTTCCAACAGACGAACGGCATCCAGTGTATTTTTTAAGTTTGTTTTTAGGTTCTGGTCGGCCTGCTGTGCTTTTGTTTTGCACGTATCAGCCATTTTATCTGCAGATTCACTTCCTTCTAAAAGGTTTACCCAAAGATTGATCTTCTGAAGAAGTTCTTTTCTTTCGTCTGCTTTATTGCTGTCGTTCAGGAAGATTTCTTTTCTTGCCTTTCTTGTTGGGTTCATATTGGCGATACCGTCTACAACGGATTCAACAAAGCCAAAACCTCCCATTTTATTAAGCTCTGCAAGCGGGTTGCCTTTCGGCTGCCCTGAATGTTGCTGCTGCCCCTGCTGTTGGCTTTCTTGTGCCTGTAATTTGCTATCCATGATTTAATGTAGTCTTTAATTATTTTTCAAGTTCCTGTGCCACTTCTTTCAATACTTCTATAAACGCAGCTCTTGTCTGATCGTTCTCCAGCATGTTACGAAGAATTTTGTTGGTTTTCAGCTGACGTACTATTTTGTTGTACTGCTCCTGTTCCATGCTCAGCTGCTGCAGATAATCTGACTTCTGAGTAAGGCTTTTAGGGGTAAAGTCTCCAAGGTTTTGAAAACGGAATTCTTCTTCTACCATTCCACCATCTTCTGTTTCGTGCTGCACAGATATTGCCGGCTGAAAATGTTTGAAAACGTCTTCCACTGTTTTTAATCCTGTTACGATTTCAGGAGTATAAGACTCTTCTGTTGTAAGTTGGCTTACTATCAGTGATTTATTTTCCTGTATTTCCTGAATAGCTTCATTAGCGTCTACTTTTACCTCGTTTCCGCCAACACCATAATTAAACATTGCCATATTATTGTTATTTTGAGATTTATTAATTTGGTTTAGATTTGTCTTTGAGTAATTTACTGATGAATCAAATAAATTACCAATCCAGTGTTTAAATTTAAAAAAAAACTGTAACATACAAAATTTTACTAAGATTTTTCTTGAATCATCTAATTTTATCTACATTTATTCAACATAAAATCACCATATTACGATATCACTAAGCTATGAAAAAATAAATAAAAAAATTCAAGAAAAAATAAATAAAATTTTGTTTCATTTTACTCTTATGCCATGAATGTTAAAATAGGAGTTCCTCAGACATTACAATAAAATATTCTTTATATTTAAACAAAGTGAACAGGGTTATGAAAGATGTAAAAATAGCGTTCAGAAAACCGATATTTCCAGTTTCAGAAGCTTTACAGCAATATTTGGAAAAATATAACAGAACTACCCAAATTAAGTTTCTTTATGAAGATCTCCTAAGGTTCAGCGACAGTGTGAGTATTTTGGACAAAGACGGCAAAGATACTTTGTGGCTTGGGGTATTATATCCTGAATTTGAATTTAAGGAAATAGAGGCTAATTTAAATAAGATCTATACGCTCCTTCACTCTGATGGGGATATTGCTACTTTACCTTATCTGAAAGTAGACACCATCGACTTTTGTACGTTTGGAAATTCTAAACCTTTCCGGGTTAGGGTGAGAAATATCCTTAATGATAATTACACCTATTTTTATATTAAGCAGGCGGATGCTTCCCGAATATTCGGACTGGAACTTGAAGATCTGCTTTCTCCCAACCGGATTAACTTTCTGGTTTACAAAAACACATTAATTGAAGAGCATATTTTAGGAATTCCGGGGGATGTTTTTATTCAGAAACATATGCATAACTGTACAGAACTGGAAAAGGCACAGATTTCCAAGGAGTTTGTGAAATTCAATGAGCGTTGTCTTATTGGTCTTCTTGGTGACATGCGTTCTTATAATTATGTGGTGATTCCCATTCATGATTTTGACCAGGTTATTTATAGAATTCGCCCTATTGATTTTGACCAACAGTCTTATGAGGGGAATTTGAAAGTGTATCTTCCACAATATTTTAAAGAGAATAATCAAATGGTGAATATGGTAATGCAAAAACTGAAACCTAGTTCTATAGAGCAATACCGTAAAGAGGTACGTTCACAAATTGTAAAAAGAGTAACCAGCAGCCAAAATAGATTCGATGAACTTATTTCTATTATGAAAAAAGATAATATTGCTCCTGAGGCTAATGTGACAGAATTAAGCACAGCTTTACGGAAACTTACCTATGATGTGAATTTTAAGTATTGTAAAACGATGGGCGATATTATAGAAACCGGAATCAAATTTGTGCTCCGGAATTATAAGAAAGAATATTAAAAAGAGAATCCGACTCAATGTGAGCCGGATTCTTTCTTTTCTAACAATTTTCGGGTAAAATTACCAGATTTTTATTCTGTCCTGAGGAGCTTTATACAATTTATCCCCCGGCTTGATGTCAAATGCTTTGATGAATGAATCCTGATTAACCAACGGTCCAAATGCTCTGAACATTCCCGGAGAGTGCGGATCTGTTTTCACCTGATTGATCATGTATTGATCGGTAGCTTTGGTTCTCCAAACGGTTGCCCAGCTCATAAAGAATCTCTGATCCTGAGTGAATCCACTGATCTTTCCAGGGTTTCCTTTATCTTTTAAATACATCTGAAGGGCATCGTAAGCAACCGCTACTCCACCTAAGTCACCAATGTTTTCACCGCTTGTGAATTTACCGTTTACGAAGCTTCCTTTAACAGGCTCGTAAGCACTATACTGAGCGGCTAACTGACCTACTTTTGCATCAAAGTTTTTTCGGTCTGCATCCGTCCACCAGTTATTCAGGTTACCATCTCCATCGAAGCGTGAACCGCTGTCATCAAATCCGTGAGAAATCTCGTGACCGATAACGGCTCCGATTCCCCCGAAGTTCACTGCTGCATCCGCTTTAGGATTGTAGAAAGGCGGCTGAAGGATCGCTGCAGGAAATACAATTTCGTTGTTTGACCCGCTGTAGTAAGCATTTACTGTTTGTGGAGACATTCCCCATTCTGTTTTGTCAACTGGTTTTCCTACTTTGTCTAAGCTTCTCTGATACTGCCATGCTGCTACATTCTGAAGATTAGAATATAGGGTCGCTCCTTCTTTTGGAGATTCTACTTTTAACTGAGTATAATCTTTCCATTTATCCGGATAGGCGATTTTCACTGTGAACTTGGATAATTTTTCCTGAGCTTTTACTTTGGTTTCAGGAGACATCCAGTCTATATTGGCGATGTGTGTTTTGAATGATTTTAAAAGGTAATCAATATACGTTTCCATCTGCTTTTTAGCTTCAGGAGTGAAGTATTTGTCTACATATAGTTTTCCGAAAGCTTCTCCAAGAACTCCGTTTACAAGAGTAAGCCCTCTTTTGTTCATCGGACGCTGTTCTTTCTGACCCTGTAAATATTTAGCATAGAAATCAAATCTGATCTGTTCTAAGCTGTCATTCAGATTGCTGGCATTTCCATTGATGATATGATACTTCAGATAGTCTTTTAGTAAAGGAAGGTTTTTCTGAGTAATGAACTGATCCATATTCTGATAATATTTCAGTTCTCCAATGATGACTCTGTCCGTATTTACCCCTGCATCTTTCAGATATTTGGCAAGATCTACGTTTTTCACAAGACCGGATAATTCTGATACGTTTTTAGGGTTATATCTTAAATTAGCGTCTCTGTTTTGCTCAAGGGTCAATAAATAATTAGCAAGCTGTTTTTCAAAGTCTACCACATTCTGTGCTGCCTGAGGAGAATTTTTATATCCTAAAACACCAAATAACTTTCCAACGTAAGTCTGATATTCTGCCAGTGTTTTAGTATTGGCTTCGTTTACTTTCTGGTAATAATCTCTTCCCAATCCCAGATCCGGACCGCCAAGATATACCGCATTCATATTGGAATTCTTCATATCAGCACCTACTCTCCATCCATAGAAGGAGTTGTCTCCTAATTTTGTAGCTTCCAAAAGGTATTTCTGAAGATCACCCACACTTTTAATAGCATCTACTTTGGCAAGATCAGCTTTGATAGGTGCCAGACCTTCTGCATTTCTCTTACTGGTATCCATGAAAGAGGCATATAGGTTCTGGATTTTCTGCCCTTCAGATCCTGCCGGGTATGATTCTGTAAGAATTTTGTTTAAGATATCTAATGAAGCATCATCCACATTTTCTCTCAACGCATTGAAAGAACCCCAATTGGCTTTATCGGAAGGAATCTGAGTAGTTTTCACCCAGTTTCCGTTCACATAGCTAAAAAAGTCATCCTGCGGGCGGACACTGGTATCCATATACGATAAATTGATTCCTTCTTCTTTTGCTTCTTCTTTTACCGGTTCAGCTACTTTTGCTGTAGCTTCAGTTTTACTGTCTGTCCCTGCAGTCTTGGCTGCACCACAAGAGTTAAGAAATACAATACCCGAAAGGGCAAGTATTCCGATATTTAGCTTTTTCATTAAAGATAATTTTTGATTTT
Organism: Chryseobacterium sp. 7; assembly: GCF_003663845.1. Lineage (NCBI taxonomy): Bacteria > Pseudomonadati > Bacteroidota > Flavobacteriia > Flavobacteriales > Weeksellaceae > Chryseobacterium > Chryseobacterium sp. 7. The sequence continues at coordinate 1,142,394 of NZ_RCCA01000001.1, read as the reverse complement.
ACACAAACTTATCAAATATACAAACTTTAATGATATGTTATGAATGATATTTATATATGGCTGAAAATTGAAGATTTGGATTAAAAATTTAAAGTTTAAGGTTTACCACCCCGTCAAAAATTCTTTGAATTTTTGCCACCCCTCCAAAGGATGGGAATAATATAAGCCGTTATGACAAACATAAGTCTGCTAATCTCCATTACCTATTACCTATTACCTATCATCTGCTACCTGATCCCTGCCACCTAAAAAAACAACAACCGCCCATTGCTGAGCGGTTGTTATTTTTACCAGATTTTGATTCTTTCTTCTGGAGTTTTGTATAGTTTGTCTCCTTTTTTCACATCGAATGCTTTGTAGAAGGCATCAACGTTGATAAGCGGACCAAAACTTCTGAAATATCCCGGAGAGTGCGGGTCAGTTTTCACCTGATTCACCATATATTTCTCGCTTGATAATGTTCTCCAAACGGTTGCCCAGCTTAGGAAGAATCTCTGATCCTGAGTGAATCCGCTGATTTTTCCTGGGTTTCCTTTGTCTTTCAGATACATTTGAAGAGCGTCATAAGCAATGTTTACTCCTCCTAAGTCAGCGATATTTTCACCGTTTGTGAAAGTACCGTTTACAAAAGTTCCTTTTACAGGCTCATATTTGTCATATTGAGAAGCAAGGGCTTTTGTAGCTTTTTCGAAGTTTGCTTTATCTTCTGGCGTCCACCAGTCTACTAAGTTACCGTCTGCATCGAACTGTGCTCCTGAATCATCAAATCCGTGGCTCATTTCGTGACCGATAACAGCACCGATACCTCCGAAGTTTACAGCCGCATCAGCTGTAGGGTTAAAGAATGGCGGCTGAAGGATTGCAGCAGGGAATACAATCTCGTTGTTTACCGGGTTGTAATATGCATTTACAGTTTGTGGAGTCATTCCCCATTCTGTTTTATCTACCGGCTTACCGATTTTAGCTAAATCTTTATTGTACTGCCATTCACCGATGTTCTGAAGGTTTTTGTAAAGGTTTCCACCATTGGCTTCAGAAACGATATTTAATTTTGAATAGTCTTTCCATTTGTCCGGATAAGCTACTTTTACAGTAAACTTATTCAGTTTCTGCATTGCTTTTTCCTTAGTTGTAGAAGACATCCAAGCTAGGTTATTGATATGAACTGCGAAACTTTTCTTTAAATAATCGATCAATTCTACCATCTGAGCTTTTGCTTCAGCCGGGAAATATTTCTCAACATATAATTTTCCGAAAGCTTCTCCTAAAGAACCGTTGATCAACTCAAAACCTCTTTTGTTAAGAGCTCTCTGTTCCTGCTGTCCTCTAAGGTATTTACCATAGAAAGCAAACTTCATATTTCCTAAGTTTTCACTTAAGTAAGAAGCACTTCCGTGGATCATGTGGAATTTCAGATAATCTTTGATTACAGGAAGGTTCTGAGCATTTACCAGTTTATCGAAGTTCTTATAGAATCCTAGTTCACTGATAATTACTTTGTCAGAATTTACACCTACTTTTTTAAGATAACCTGGAAGGTCAACATTTTTTACCAAAGCAGAAAGTTCAGCCATCGTCTTAGGATTGTACTGAAGCGTGTTATCACGGCTCTGCTCGTTGGTCAGGTAAGTCTGTGCGATGCTTTTTTCGTAATTAACGATACCTTTTGCTGCTTCATCAGCATTTTTATATCCTAATTCTTTTAGCATTGAAGCTACATACTTCTGATATTCAGCAATAGCTTCTGTATTTTTCTCGTTTACTTTCTGATAGTAATCTCTTCCTAAACCTAGAGAAGCATTACCTAAGTAAACAGCATTCATTTTAGAATCTTTAAGGTCTGCATCTACACCCCATCCGTAGAAAACGTTTTCCCCTTCTTTTGTTACAGAAGCAAGATAGTTCTGAAGATCTGCCATATTTTTAATAGCATCAATCTTGTTCAGGTTTTCCTGGATTGGTTTAATTCCGTCTGCATTTCTCTTCTGCATGTTCATATAAGTAGCATACAGATCCTGAATTTTTTTCCCTTCGCTTCCGTCAGCAAATTTATCTTTCAGAAGAGAATTCAGGATGGTCATGGAATTGTTATCCGTATCCTCAGCCAGTTTGTTGAAGCTACCCCAAGTTGGTTTGTCAGATGGAATTTTGGCTGTTTTCATCCAGGTTCCACTCACGTAGTTATAAAAATCATCCTGAGGACGCACCGAAGTGTCCATCAAGCTAAGGTCTAAGCCTTTATCTGTGTTATTCACTGCTACTTTAGCAGCTTTAGCTTGTGCGCTCATAGTAGTTTGAGTGCAGATCCCTGCTATTAAAAACAAAGAAAGCGTTATTTTTTTCATTATGATAACAATTTTTAGAATATGTATGATTTATTTCTTATTTGTTACGTCTCAAGGAAACAAATTTAAACAAATAACATCATAGCATAATAAGAATTTATAAAAGATGGAAGATGGAAGAATGAGACTGGAAGTTATTGTATGCTTTTCATAACCAGCTTCCATCTCCCAGCTTCTCTACATCTTAAGAAGTTGCTATCTCTTTCACATTCCCGGTTCTTTTCAGAAATCCCCAGGACTGCATTTCGCCTTTCAGTGCTTTTCTTAAACTTTTAAATAATACAATATACATCAGCCATCTATACCCGAATCTTTGCGGAATTATATACAAGAGATTGATTAATTTTTCCCGCTGCATGATGAATGCAATTAAAGCTAATGAAGCATCCACCAAAAGGAAGATCAGGTAATAGGTAAATATTTTATCTCCGTTTCCGGATAGGATTCCAAAAAACATAATCACATCTGCCAATGGCGAGAAAAATGGTATAATGTATTGGAATAATAAAATATTCGGCATTGCCCAAAGTCCCAATCCTTTATATTTGGGGTTAAGGAAAGTCTGTCTCTGTTTCCAGAACATCTGCATAATTCCGTAGGTCCATCGGAAACGCTGTTTTAAAAACTGTTTCACGGTTTCCGGAGCTTCCGTTACAGCTATTGCTCTGTTTTCGTTGGCAACAGTATATCCGGCTTTTAATATTTTTACTGTAATATCACAATCTTCTGCTAAAGTATCAGACGAATAGCCTCCTGCTTCAATGATCACAGATCTTTTAAATGCTCCGATAGCTCCTGGAATTACGGTAATAGCATTGATATGTGCATACGCCAGCCTGTCAAAATTCTGACTTGTTGTATATTCTATAGCCTGCCATTTGGTGAGCCAGTTTACCCTGTTTCCTACCTTCACATTTCCTGCTACAGCGGCTATTTTTTCTTCCGGACCTGAATTTAAAAATCGTGCAATCATATATTTCACTGCATCCTGCTGCAACTTGGTATCGGCATCAATACACACTACATATTCTGCATCGGTCTGTGATATTCCAAAGTTTAGTGCAGTGGCTTTTCCACCATTTCTTTTGGTGAAAATTTTCAGTTTCGGATGATCCGGGAATGCTTCCAAAGCTTTTTCATAGGTAGAATCTTTACTTCCGTCATCTACCATAATGATATTAAAATTAGGATAGGTCTGCTTCAGCAAATTCTGCAGAGAAGAAACAATATTCACCTCTTCATTATAGGCAGGAACAATGATTGAAACCTTTGGATAGGATTCCAGCACCGGAAATTCACCCAGTTTTTTTCCTTTTTTTCTTTCTTTAAATGCCCAATATGCCATCAGCAATAATCTGATCATTCCTAATACAATGAAAATAGTGAACAATGCAACCAAAAAGTGGCTTACTCCGTAAATAAAAGTGGCCAACACTAGATTCAGCTGCATAATGTAATATGATCTTGTTTTAGGAACTTCAGGCATCAGCTCGCTTCTGCTTTTGTGTAAGATACTCGTAAGATTTGTGAAATGATAGCCTTGTTTCTGAAGGGTCGGAATCAGGATTTTTAAAGCTTTTACAGTTTCTTCTCTGGTATCTCCGCCTGCATCATGAAGAAGGATGATATTTCCTCTCTCCTGTTTGATTCCGGCCATCACACGTTTTACAATTTCATCTGCTTTTATCCCCGGCTGCCAGTCTTCGGGATCAATATTTTCCCCGATATCAAGATAATTCTGCTGTCTGGCCAGCGCTACCGGAATAATCTCTTCTGAAGTCGTTGGCTCAGAGTCTGCATTGTATGGTGCTCTGAACAGAATCGTACTGTGTCCTGTGACGCATTCAATTAATAGTCTTGTCAGTTTCATTTCAAGCAAAGCTCTTTCCGGGCTTACTTTGGCCACATTTTCATGGGTAAAGGTGTGATTGCCTATTTCGTGTCCTTCGCGATAAATTCTTTTAACAAGCGGAAGATTTTTTTCGGCATTCAATCCTACCAAAAAGAAAGCTGCCGGAACATGGTACTTGGACAGAACATCTAATACCTGTGGCGTATATGTTTCATCCGGACCGTCATCAAAAGTGAGGACGAGTTCTTTCTGAGGGGCACTTCCATATTTTTTTACTTCATAAGAACTTGGATACGTAATATAATTTTCGTCTGTGATAATTTTCTCTTTCGGATCAATTTCCAATGCAATTTTTCCGTCATGAGGGGTATTCAAAACATCTAATACTTCTCCGTCACCGATATAATCCACCATGGTCTGCCCTTTCACATTTTCCAGTGCTTTTAAATTCAACTTGGAAAGGCCGGCAAGCGTAAGGTCTTTATCATAGAAATTCCAGACTCTGCTGTCTTCACTTCCCAATCTCCAGAGTGCTGTTCCCGCCAAAGGATATTCTGAGGAGAAACGCATAGTATTGAAAATAGAAGCTGCATCATTGAAAAATACAGTGTGAGTCAAATTCTTAGAATCCGTATAAGAATAATTTAAATTAAACGTATTGTCATTAAAATCAATAACCGCTTTACTGGCACTGGCTTTGGTAATTGCCTGCATGTAAGTAACAGAGGTATTATCGTCTTTATTGGAACTCCAGTCATAACCATAAGCTCCTAATCCCAGAATGATTTTTTGTGGGGAAACCTGCTTCACGATTTTTCCAGTCTGTTCTTCAATCCATTTTTGAGAAGAAACCGGACCTGCATCACTTCCTGCAGAATATTCGTCATAAGCCATCAGCACAAAGTAATCTACATAAGGATTCAGTCTTGGGATATTGTAATCATCATTATCCGTCATAATATCCATGGTTACCAGCAGCTGATTCTTTTTGAAAGTCTCTGAAAGTTCTTTCATAAACGCAATCAGATTCTCATCAGAATCCAGGTTCATATCTTCAAAGTCGATATTAATTCCTTTGAAATGATATTTTTTACATTGCTGAGTGATTTTTTGAATCAGATGGGTTCTTTTCTGCGGATTGTTAAGAACTTTTACCAGTCCTTCTGAACGGAATTCTCTGTCGGAGTTGTTACTCAGCATCGGCATGGCAGCGACACCTGTTCTTTTGATCACTTTATACCCTTCCGGATCCACATTGGTTTTCAAATCTCCTGTTTTGGGGTCAAGGAAAAACCATTCCGGGAAAACAAGATTGACGTGTCTGATATTTCTTTTCAAAGACATCAGAGACTGAGGATCCCACGCTACATAAAATGCAGAACGGATTCCTCCAGGAAACTGAGCCCAGTTTCGGTTCTGATTCTTATATCTTTCTGCTCTTGCCTTCTCTATTTTATCAAGGCTTGTATGGATTGTTTTTTCAGAAATAAAACTTCTGAAACCTTTGTATTCTTTAGAAATTTTATTCTCCTGAAGATAAGGTTTATTGGCTGTAATCACAGCTTTATAATCTTCTTTAAAAGGAATTTTAGGACTTCTGTCCAGGGTCATCATCAGACCTAATGCAAGCAGGAGCAGCATTCCTATAAAGATAAAAACACGGCTTCCCCACTGTACACTTTTCCAGCGTTTTTTGCTGCTGGTCTGAAAAATCTGTTTGGAATTTTCCACGATTTTTGAAATTTATTGAAGGGCTTTCAAAAAGTGTGAAAAACTGTATAAAAATTAATTAAAAAAAAATTAAAAATACAGGTTTGTATTTAACTGTTGATAAGAAGGCTTACTAAATCCTGAATTACTTTTTGGGAAACAAAATCCATAAAGTCTACTCTTTCCAGATGCGGCATGTATAATTTGGAAGTTACTTCCTGATCATTAATCCTGATGGTGTAATAAACCGTTCCTACATCTTTACCGTCTTCACCTTTTCCAGGTCCTGCAACGCCTGTTGTAGAAAGGGAAATATGAGTTTCAAATAATTGCTGACATCCTTCGGCCATTTCCTGTGCCACCTGTTCACTCACTACGGTGAATTGGTCTACCGTTTCTCTGGAAACATTTAAAATTTTAATCTTTTTCTCTGTGGCATAGGCTACCATTCCGCCAAGGAAATATTTTGAACTGCCGGAAACTGAAGTGATCATTTTTGCCAGTTCACCTCCGGTACAGCTTTCTGCGGTCGAAATCGTCAAATTTCTTTCGGTAAGCATTTCTGCCAGAATATTTTCAATTTTATCCTCAGTTACGGCAATCACATGACCTTCTACCAGAGGAAGCAATTTCTGGATTTCTTCTTCCGTTCTCTGTTTCAGATCTTCTTCATTTTCTCCGGAAGCAGTAAGACGAAGCTTTACACGTGTTCCTACCGGAAGATAAGACAGTGCAATATTTTCAGGAAGCGCCAGTTCCCAGTCTTCAATTTTGTCTGCAAGAATACTTTCAGGAATACCTACTACAGAAACAATTCTGGTATGGATATAATGAAGATTGAATCTTTGCTGCAAGTAAGGAATAATCTGATCTTTAATAAGCGGTTTCACCTCATACGGAACACCCGGAAGGCTGTAGCACAATTTTCCGTCCTGTTCCATCATCATACATGGAGCGGTTCCGTAATGGTTTTGAAAAACAATAGATTTTGTGGGTACAAAAGCCTGTTCTCTGTTTCTTTCCAGAATATCTGCCCTTCCTCTTCTTTCCATGTAGCTTTTCAGGTGGTTGAAGGTTACCTCATCCAAAGCTATTTCATCGTTGAAATATTCTGCCAGGGCTTTTTTTGTTTTATCATCCCTGGTAGGACCCAATCCACCTGTGGTAATGACAAGGTCTCCCTTTTCGAAAGCAATGCTTAAAGTTTCTTTAATGGTTTCAATTTCGTCTGAGATGGTAAGAATCTGAACAACTTTTATTCCTACATTTTTAAGTTCCGTGGCGATAAAATTAGAATTGGTATCTACCGTGTTTCCGGAAAGGATTTCATCCCCGATAGTAATCAGAACAGCTTTTTCCATATGTTTTTTTGTTGAAAAAAATTCTATGCAAATGACGGAAAATTCTGTGGCTGGGGCAATATAAATTGATTTTTTCTATTTTTGACGAAATTATCTAAAACTACAATACAAATTATGTCTAAATATGATGATGCTTCATGGCATTATGGCGGTGATTTTCCGGAAGGACTTCCCCAGAAAAACGGAGCAACACACACAGGAATGTTTCTGAACTGGTGTATTCACAACAATTTGATCTCCGAAGAACTGAAGGAAGACAATGCTGAGGAAATAGAAAAAGTAAAACGAAGAGAAATTACTGGCGCTGAATTCATTATGGATGCCTGCGACGGAAAATTTTCCGAATATGATCTGAATGAACTGGGAAACCTTTTTGCAAAAGACTATTATGCAGATGATACCGATTTCGGTAACAAATACAGCTCATTTGCTGATGATTACGTGAATCTTTTCGATGGTAAAGCAGAGGAAAACGACTACGAATACGAAACATTCTATCACATAGAGGATACCTATGAAAACTATGATCTGATGAAGCAGGTTATTGATCACCGTTTTGAGGAATGGAAGGAATATATTAATAGCTAATAGCGAAAAGATAAATCGCAAAACGGCTGATTTACAAATTTGCCCTTTTGCGATTTTATTTTTTTATTGATTATGCTTCACCCAAATCAGTTCATCGGTATTATAACCTATCTTTTTTGCTTTCTGAATGAAGCGCTGACGAATACTTTCGGGAATATCAGTTGTACGGGAAAGAATCCACAAATATTTTAAACTGCTTCCAGCTACCAGCGCATATTGATAGTCTTCATCAATATCTATGACGTTATAACCAGCCCAAATGGGTTTAAAAAACGAAACTTTCAATCGGGCTTCTGTAGGATCTTTTACAAATTTTGCCTCTCCTATTGATTCATTCCATACTTTTTTAACGTAATCGTAGCCTTTATTTTTTACCTGTACTGTTCCATCCGGATTCTCCGTGTACTCTGCGGTAACATTATCCATATTTTTTTCGAACCTGTAATCAAAACGGGCTATTTCATACCATTGTCCGAGGTATTTTTTCAGATCAAAATTCTTTACAGCAGAAGCACCTCTGGGAATTCTTACAGAATAGGAATTAAAAATGATAAGCCCCAATGCTCCTAACGAAACGGGAAGTATAATTTTATGAATGGTTTTCATAACAGAAAGGATTTTGTGTGGTTATTATTAAAACGTCAAAAATAATGCCTTAAACCTGTTAAGGGACAATAAATTCTATGAAAATACTTTCAGGAAATTATCTTTAAAGCTTCCTGAAACTTCAATTTCCGTATTATCAGACAGCATTACGGTTCCGCTTTTATGATAGGATTTCACAAAATTTGTATTGATAATATGAGAACGGTGAACCCTTACAAAAGGATTTTCCAGAAGGTCATCAAAATGTTTCAGAAAACGGCATACCATCTTCTTCGAGCCATCTGTGAGGTATACCTGAGTAAAGTTTCCATCTGCCTGAAGTCTTACGATATCTTCTGTTTTTACCACGTCAAATCCCTGTAAAGTGGGTAAGATCAATTGCTGTTTTTCCGGTTTTAATTTCAGGTTTTCAAGAAGAATTTTATTCCGGTTGAGCTCATCTTTTTTCTCAAGGCTTTCTACCACTTTATTGACTGCAAGAATCAGTTCCTGAATATCAATAGGTTTTAAAATATAATAGCTTGCAGATTTATTTAAAGCCTGTAAAGAATATTGTGAAAATGCAGTGATGAAAATGGTTTCATAGGAGAACTCTTTGGTAGCTTCCAGAACATCAAAAGCATTTCCAAAAGGCATTTCTACATCCAAAAAGACCAGCTGGGGCTGCTTTTCAGCGATTAATGGAACTGCTTCTCTGATATTTTCAGCTTCGTCCAGAATTTCCACCTGCGGACAGTATTTGGTCAGATAGCTTCGTAAAACTTCTCTTGCTATGAGTTCATCATCTACAATTACGGCTTTTATTTTCATCAGATCAGAATTTAGGTGGCAGGTAATAGATTGCAGATGCAAATTAGTAATATTTAACCAATCGTACAATCAGACTCAAACCATACAAAGCATATGCCTTTTTATTTACCTAAATCTTCACTAATTTATAATAATAACCCGCCTGGATTCAGTCTATCCCAGATTGAGCTGGATTGTTACCAGAACACCGCTGTTATTTTCTTTATCTTTTACAGAGCAGCTGATATCTTTTTTGTAGAGATCGTTCAGAAGCTGAACTCTTTCCAGTGTATTTTTCATTCCTCTGCCTTCTCTCGTTTTTTGGTGCTGTGTTTTCTGCTTTTTACTTTCTTCTATTCCTATTCCGTTGTCTTCGATAAGGATTTTCAGATAAGATTCATTTTTCCCGAAGCTTAATTTTAAAAATCCTTTATCTGCTCTGTAGCGGAGTCCGTGCCAAACCGCATTTTCCAGAAACGGCTGTATAAGCATTCCCGGAACCTGGAGATTTTGCATATTCAGGCTTTCATCTACTTCAATTTCGTAATCGAATTTATCTGCAAACCGTGTTTTTTCCAAAGCAAGATAGTTCTGAAGAAGATCAAGCTCCTGCTGAAAAGGAATAAAATCTTCGGTAGAATTTTCCATCACTCCTCGCATCAGCTTCGAAAATTTGGTTAGATACTGATTCGCTTCCAGTTCATTGTTGGTTGCGATGAAGTGATTGACACTATTTAAACTGTTAAAGATAAAATGCGGATTCATTTCTCTACGCAAAGACTGCAGGGCAATTTTCTTATTTTTGCTCTGAACTTTTTTCAGCGTTCTGAAAATAAAAACAATCAATCCGGTTAAAAGAATTAAAGCTCCGATCAGACCATAATTAAAGAGATTTTTCTTTCTGATAAGCTCGTCTTTAAGCTCTTTTTCTTTTTCCAGCTGTGAAATTCGCTGTTCCGTATCTTCCAGAATTTTATTATCTACCAGACTTCTGTCTTTTGAAACAAGATTCGGAAGTTTTCCCAAAAAATCTCTGTACAGCTGAACTGATGCATCTACATTTCCTGAAATCGCATAAAGGCTGTCCAGTTTTTTTACACTTTTCTGCGCTTCCAGTGTATGACCTTTGTCTAAAGCAATTCCGTAGGCATTTTTCAACAGGTCCACCGCTTCTTTAGGATCATTCTTTTTAATATAAATATCTGCCAGCTCCTGAATCTGATTGACCTTTTCCTGTGAATTTTCTTTTACAAAATCTTCCTTCAGCACTTTCTTTTTAGCTTCAATAGCTTTATCATAGTTTTTGTTCTCGACATAAAGATCAGCCAGTTTCTGATTGATAGCAAGAGCTTGCTGAGGAGCTTCTTTTTTAGAAATTTTATAAGCTGTATTCAGATTTTCTTCAGCACTGGAAACGTCTTTCTGTTTTAAATTCACATCTGCCAATTGGCTGTAGCTTTCTGCAAGATCACCCTGTTCGTTTTCTTTTTTATTCAGATTGATATTATTCTGGATGGCTTCCGCCTTAAGTTCGGGTGTAGGAGAAGAAAGTCTTGCCACATCATTAGAGTTCACCGCTTTACTTTTTTCACTGTAGCCCATTTGTGCCGCTCTGCCATAGTTACTGATAGCAGGTGTTATTTTGTTCTGCTTTTCCTGTGATTGGGCCAATCTGCGGGTTGCTTTTTCAATATTGGGTTTGTCGTTGAGTTTTTCATACAGATTTTTTGCTTTTGTATAATACTCTTCACTTTTGGGAAAGTTTCCGCCATTGAAAAATGTTTCCCCAATGTTATAATATGAATCTGCCTGGGCGGGTTCATTCTTCGTATCCATTGCTTTTTTCAGCTTCTTTGTTTCTACCTGCACTTCTTCCACAGCAGCAGTGCTGTTATTGGTAGTTTGAGAATAGATTGTACTTCCCCAAAGCGTCAGTAAAAAGAGCGTAAAGAGTTTAAGCATTTTCATAAAACAAAGATATACATATATATAGTCTGCTCAAAAACTATTCACCAAGTGAAGTTTCCCTTTCACCAAGTTTAGTCATTGACCCTATGAGCGTAAGGCTAAGTTTGTGGCAAAATAATTCAAATTTAAAAATCATGAAAAAACAGGCATTAGGATTTTTACTCATTATGGCTTCTTTTTTAAGCCTTTCCAAAGCACAGGTAGGAGGAAACCAGATTTACAGAGACAAAAATAATGACTATACTCCTCTCAGAAACCTCCCAGAATTCAACAATTCCAATAGTTATTTCACGAATGACTCTACGTTGGTTGTCAGTGTAAAAGTATTAATGAACAAAACTGCAGACCGCTATAAACTTACTTTAGGGTTGAATGAAGAGGCTACAACGCCTAAAGTTGCCATCGAAAATATCAACAGGAGAATCAATGGTTTTATAAAAAGGATATCATCAATGGGCATCAAAAACGATGACATTTTTGTGGATTTTATCTCGCAGACGAAAATCTATGATTATGACATTAATAAAGACACTCAGGTAACCATTCAGAAAATGGATGGTTTCGAAACCAAGAAAAATATCATTATTACAGTAAACAAGCACTCAATGATTGAAAAACTGATTTCTGAAGCTTCAGACTTCCAGATTTATGATATTATTAAAGTAGATTATATCAGCAATGATATTGATAAAATCCAAGAAGACCTTCTCAAAGAGGCGTATGCTGTTTTTGACAAAAAGAAGGAAAACTATTTTAGTTTGTTTAAAAAGGAAATTATCGGCAAGCCTACAGCCACTTCAGGCTTTACTTATATTTTCCCAAAAACCCAATATCAGAATTACACTGCTCTTGAAAGTGCCAGTGTCACCTATGGATATGACACCCGATATATCAAAAAAGAAGAAAGGAAATTAAAGACCTTTTATTATGATGGAACAGATTATACAGGTTTTGATAAAGTCATCAATAACTCCGATCCTGAAGTGGGCATACAGTATATTATGAACCTCAGCGTAAAGTATGATCTGAAGAAAAATAAAGAGAAGTAAACCATTTTTCAAGACTCACCAAGTGAAAGCTCCATTTCACCAAGTCTCCCGGATTCCGGTAACTGATCTGCGTAATTTTACATCAGAATTAAAAATTTAAAACAGGAAATTATGAAATTGAAACATTTTTTATTAATCGGAATTTTAACTCTTGGAAGCTTTGTAAATGCTCAGGAAGTAAAGAAAAATGCTATTGAAGTAACAGGCGTTGCCGAAATGGAAGTAGAACCGGATGAAATTATCTTCAGCATCGGGATAAAAGCTGATAATAAAAACGATCTGGCAGACAATGAAAAGAAATTATTTGACATCTTAAAGAATGCGGGAGTAAAAAACGAGGATATCAAGTTCAAATCTATGTATCAGAATATCTATTCTAAAACAGCCAAGTTTTCTAAGAACTATCAGTTTAAAGCCAGTACAAAATCAAGTCTTAGCAAAATATTTGAAGACCTGAACCAAAAATGGGTAAGCAGCCTGAATATTGCGGAGGTAAAAAATACCAAAATTGCAGATTTCAGAAAAGCAGTGAAGATCAACGCTTTGAAAGCAGCTAAAGAAAAAGCTGATTATTTGTTGGAAAGCATGGGCAAAAAAACAGGAAATGCTCTTGAAATTGTAGAGATAGAAGACTACACAAGCGATATGATAATGCCTGCAGCTTATAAAGGAAGAGCAAGCAATATTCAAATGGAAATGGCTGATGCTCCGGTAGATTTCTCCTTTGATAATATTGAAAACATCAAGCTGAAATACAGCATCAAAACAAAATACGAAATTCTTTAAAATAACGGATTTAAAAAGGCAGTTCCTCCGGAGCTGTCTTTTTTTATGCGTGTTGCCAAATTCACCAAGTCAAACTACTGCTTCACCAAGTCTCCCAATTTACAGCCTTAAATAGAGATAATTTTACTTTAGAAATTCAAAATAATAAACAATGAAACGCTATTTTTTAATATTAATCACCTTTTCGGTTTCCTTTCTCAAAGCACAGGAAATCAGAAAAGAAATTGAAGTAAAACAGGCCACCGTATTTCTACAGGGGGCAAAAGTTTTTGGAACTACGAATGTGAGTCTTCAAAAAGGGAGAAATATGGTGAAGATTGTCAACCTTCCCAATAATCTGGATGAGAATACCTATAAAATCAATCTTGAAAAAAATACAACACTTCTTTCCATCACGCCTCAAAGCAATTTTTTGAAAAACGATGAATTGTCAGAGAGTGAAAAGAAGCTGGAAACGGAAAACAAAAAGCTTCAAAGGCAAGTCAGCCTGCTGAATATTCAAATTAAAAACCTGACGGGTGAACAGCATATCATAAATGATAATTTAAAAATTTCGACCAATGATAAATCTACACCGCAGGAGCAGCTGATTAAGCTTACTGAGTTTTACAGAAAGAGAATGCTTGAAATTGACAATCAGGTATTTCTTTTAAATGAACAGAAGACAGTTTTGGATGAAAGCATTGCCAAGCTCAACAATCAGTCTGCTGAAGAGCAAACCCATAAAAATACCAACCCTAAAGAGCTTCTGCTGGAAATTCTTGCTGATCATGAAACCAATCTGAATCTTGGAATAAGTTATATCGTTTCAGATGCAGGGTGGATTCCTTCTTACGATTTGCGTGCGGAATCTGTAAAAAAACCGCTGGAAATGGTTTATAAGGGCAAAATTTATCAGAAAACCGGGCAGGACTGGAAAAATGTGAAACTGTTTGTTTCTACTTACAGACCTTCTTATAATCAGGACAGACCTATCTTATCTCCGCTTTATGTAGCTGAATATACACCTTACAACTCTCAGATGGAAATAGCAGGATATAAATCTAAGAAAGAAATTTCAGCTGCAAACGCTTATCAGATGAGAGAAGATGTTGCTGTAAAACCAAGCCAGATTCCTGTAGCTACCGTTTCAGATAGCCAGATGAATGTGATTTATGAATTGAACTACAATCAGACCATCGTAAGCCAGGAAAAAGAACAATATGTGATTCTTGATAAAAAACTGGTTGATGCTACCTACAAATATCATACGGTTCCGAAGCTGAACAATCAGGTATTTCTGATGGCTTTTGTGAAAAACTGGCAAAACCTCAACCTCATCAATGGAGAAGCTAATATCTATTTTGAGGATAATTATATAGGAAAAACCAATATCACAAGCAATTATGTAAAAGATGAATTCCCGATTTCTTTGGGAGTGGATGAAAGAATTACGGTAAAGAGAATCAAGCTTGAAGATAAAACATCTCAAAAAGCAATGAATGCTAATAAATGGGAAACTGAGTCTTACCAGATCAGCATTAGAAATAATACGAAAGAAAATATTGAACTGGAAATTCTTGACCAGCTTCCCATCAGTGAAAACTCTAAGATTCTGGTAAAAACAATAAACCTTGGAGGTGGAATTCCCGATGAAAAAACCGGAAGTATTTTATGGAATAAAAACATTGGATCGGGCAGTTCAGAGAAGATCACTTTCTCTTACGAAGTGAAATATCCAAAAGAGATGCAGATCCAGTATTATAGCAGATAATTTAGAAATATATTTTAATCAAACATGAAAAGTCCAGCAATTTTTTTGCTGGATTTTATTTTATTAGTGTTATTAACAAGATCTTTGTTTTTATAAGAAAACCGCTTCAGGCGAAGCGGCAAAACACATGTAATAAATCTGGTTGTATTCAAAGAACAACCAAACAAAACTTAATGAAAAAAAATATTTTTTTGATTTGTATACATCTCTTTAATCTTCTATTAATCATACTTACAAATGTATATAAACTATCATTAAAAAATCTTAACATAGTGAAATAATGAGTATTTATTAACAGATGATAATTAATTTTCAACAAAAGTTAATAAATGAAATATACCCGAATTTGCTGCAAAAAAACACCATAAATTATTGTTTTTTTGTGATTTATTAAGACATAAATGTTGGATAAACTCATAAATTAGCAATACAAAAACAACAAATGATAAAATCGAACGAATTCACCAAAATCTATTTCGAACAAAATGATTTTCTTACTGAAAAAGATAAAGAAAAGCTGCTTGAAATGGCTCAATTGGTGACCTATCCTATGAATAAAATAGTATTACACCGGGGAGAACAAATAAGCCAGGTAGGTATAATACTCAGTGGTTTAATCAGAGTCTATGATAAGAATAATAAAACGGTCTGGATTGTTTATGAAAATCAGCCTTATGGTTCAATGGAAGTTTTAGCACTCAACCGTCCCTCTACGGTAACCTATGAGACACTAGAAGAAACGACTATGTTTTTACTCAATTATGCTGAACTGGAAGATACTATTAAAGATTATCCCAATATTGGAAGGCTGCTTTTAATGTATTGGAAAAATACCGCAATGGCAATGTATGGGCACTTCTATTCTTTTCTGAGCCTAACTCCTGAAGAGAGATATTTGCAGTTGCTTCAACAAAATGCAAAATTAATTCTACGGGTAAAATCCAAAGACCTCGCCACCTATTTGGGAATGCATCCGGTATCTTTAAGCAGACTGAAAAAAAGATATTTTATACAAAATAAGTAGTCTTCAAAAAAAAGAAAAAGAGATTTGAAATACTATCTTCCAAACTTAAAATATCTTGACAGCGGATGTTTTTTACTCTTCATAAATAAAGAAGCCATTTCCATCCCTGTTATGGAAAAAGTGATACCATTTCCTCCAAATCCCAGAACAAAATACGAGTTTTTAAATTTTGGGTGTTCGCCGATGTAAGGAAGTCCGTCTTTGGTTTCCCCAAAAGTTCCCGCCCAGACAAAATCTGTATAAAAATGGTAATCCGGCTTTATTCTGTTTAGGTTTTTCAGAATCTCTTTTTCTTTTTTATGCAAAATGGTATCCCGTTTTTCTGCATCATAAAAATCTTCATCTCCACCTCCAATCAGAAGTCTTCCGTCATCGGTAGTACGCATGTATAGATAAGGATCATCGGTATTCCAGACTAATGTGCTGCTGATATTTTTAAACTTATCTTTATCTATTTCTGAAACGACGGCATAGGTGCTTTTCAGATTGACAAAATTTTCTTTCAGCAAATTTTTACTTTCGTATCCTATACAGTAAATGATTTTTTTAGTTTTGATTTCGAATCCGCTGTCTGCTGTAACCAGATTAAACCCTTTATGCTCCTCTACTTTTACCATTTCAGTCTTATCAAATATCTTCAATCCTTTCTTTACATTGTGCATGAAGAGCTCATGGGCAAACTGAAAGGCATCAATACTGGCTCCCTGCTGGGATAAAATTCCGCCATAGGTATTTTCAAATTCAAATTTTTCTAAAATCTCCTCTTTTTCCAGCCATTGAACTTTAAATCCATTTTGTTTTCTGGCCTCGTATTCTTTCTTCAGCCATTCTACGTCTTTCTTTTTTGAAGCAAAATACAGTGATTTTTTTCGTTTGAAGCCAGCATTGGATCGGGTCAGTTTTGAAAGTTTTTCCAGCTTGTCAATAGCCTCACTGCAAGCCGTATAACTCAGAACAGCTCCTTTTTCGCCTATCTTTTCTTTCAGCTCAAACAAAGGAACATCTATTTCGTACTGCAGCATTGAAGTAGTAGCAGAGGTACTTCCATTACAAAGTTCTCTTTTATCAATAAGGATTGTATTATAACCATCTTCTATCATCTGATGAGCCATCAGACTTCCTGTAATACCACCACCTATGATGAGAACATCACATTCTTCGTTTGATTTTAATGAAGGGTAAGATGCTAATAATCCGTTTTTTAAAAGCCAGAAAGGTTCATTCGATTTCAAATTCATATTGATATTTTATGTGTAAAATATCAATATTTATACCTTTTTTAACAATAATGCATTAAATAATGGTGTAATTATTGTTATTTTTTTAAACTAAACCACCAAAAAATATTCATTATGATAACAATTATTCCAGAAGCTCCGGAGAATGTTGCAGCATTTAATGCAACGGGAGAAGTAACGAAAGAGGATTTTGAAAGACTGGTAATTCCGCGTGTAAAAGAGAAGGTAGAGCAATTCGGTGAACTGAATTATTTATTGTATTTGGATACCGATCTGGATAATTTTACCGTAGGAGCATGGCTTGAAGACTTGTTGCTAGGATTGAAAAATCTTACCAACTGGAATCGTTCAGCCATCGTTACAGACAAAGAAGGCATACGTGATTTCACCAGTATTTTCAGTGTTCTGATGCCGGGAGAATTTAAGTCTTTCCCTAAAGAAAATTTATATAACGCGCTCTACTGGTGCAAAAATGGAGATGAAGTAGAGGCTTAAAAGTTATTTTTATAAAAAGAGCCTGTTTCAGTGAGAAACAGGCTCTTTTTTATGTTCGTATATAATTTCTTATTTATCACACGATACACATTCTGGCGTTACTTCTTCCTCATTCTGAGTTTTGGAGCCATAAAGATACATATATCTTACACTGATAACCACTCCAATAAAAGTCATACCAACCCCTACCAGTGACGGATAATTAAACGAATATCCATATTCTAAAGGAATTCCCCCCAGGAAAGCTCCCATTGCATTGGCAATATTAAAACCAGCCTGCATAAAAGCAGCGGCCATCATTTCGCTTTTCGGGGCAGCCTTCATCATCATAATATTGATGGGTGAAGCAATAGACATAGATAAAGCACCACACATGAAAGTCAGTACCAGAGCAATATTTTTATATTCTGCCAGGAAGAAAACCCCTCCAAGGGAAATCATCATCAGGAAAATCAGAAGTGCACAGGTCTTTTCTGGTCCCAATTTATCGGAGACAATACCTCCAACCAAATTTCCGACTACCATTCCTGCTCCGGCAAGAACCATCACATATGCCATCTGGCTGCTTTTGATTCCTGCAACAACGGTCATTAAAGGAGTAATATAGCTTAACCATGTGAATAATCCTCCAAATCCGATCGCTGTAATAGCCAATACCAGCCACGACTGTTTGTTTTTCAGGAATTTAAGTTCTTCCATGAAATGCGTATTCTGGTTAGATTCCATTGCAGGAAGCCACAGTTTTAAAAATAAGATGGCAAAAAGCCCAATTAATGCTACAATGGCAAAGTACAATCTCCAATGGAAAGTATGGCCGATGTAGGTGACCAAAGGTACCATCGCGAGGTTAGCAACCGTAAGCCCTGTAAACATCATGGAGATATAAAAGGCTTCTTTTCCTTTTCCTGCCATTCTTGAAGCGACTACGGTTCCTACTCCGAAGAATGCTCCGTGAGGAAGTCCGGACATAAAACGGATCACCAGCATACTGTTGTATCCGGGAGCAATTGCAGAAAGTCCGTTAAATAATGTAAAAAGGATCATGAAAGCCATCAGAACTTTTTTGGGTGGGAATTTCACGGAATACCCAATCAGAATAGGTGCTCCGATAACTACTCCCATGGCATAAGCAGAAATTAAATGTCCGGCTTGCGGAATGGTGATCTGTAATGTTTTTGCAATATCCGGTAACAGTCCCATAACGGTAAATTCCGTGGTTCCTATCCCTAAACCACCAATAGCAAGCGGTATTATTCTTTTATCAATCTTCATTGTATCTAAATCTTTTTTCTGAATTAATTTCGTTCAAAATAAAAGATCAACTGGGTATCTTTATTTTGAAAGTGCAAAAATCGAAAGAAAGTTTGAATTTCACACCTCTTTGAATGATAAAAATTTGCTCCATATTAACCTTTTTGTTTAAATTTAAATTCAGAAACAATCAAATCAGAACAAAATGAAAATCCAGAAAGAAATTATTGAGTTTGAAAAAGGAAAATCATTCAAGCTGTTTTCCCCTTCTCTGAAAAACTGTTTTTTCTGGCATTATCATCCGGAAATTGAACTGGTATATGTGGAAGTGGTAAATGGAATACGACATGTTGGTAAAAATATCTCCGGGTTTACAGACAGTGATCTGTTACTGATCGGCTCCAATGTTCCCCATCTTAATTTTGACTATGGCATTCAGACCGAATGCAAACAGCTGGTATTGCAGATGCGTGAAAGCTTTCTGCAGGATATCATCCTTCCTGTTCCTGAATTTGAAAATATTAAAACCCTTTTAGAACGATCATATCTCGGGCTTTCATTTTCCGGAGAAACAAAAAATACAGTGGTTGAAAAAATGCAGATCCTTAAAGATAAAAACTCCTTTGAATCATTGGTAGGATTAATTGAAATTCTACAGATCCTCTCCGATTCTACGGAAGTAAAAGAACTCAACAAAGAGGATACTAGGATCAAGTGGTTTTTGAATGATAAAATCAGAATGGGCACCATCTACGACTACATCCACGAAAACTACGACAGGAAACCTAATGTAAATGAAGTGGCCAAAGTTGTGAGTCTGAGTACACCTGCTTTCTGCCGTTATTTTAAAAAGCAGACCAATATGACGTTTACAGATTTTGTCAACAATTACAGAATCAATCAGGCTAAAATATTCCTGTTAAAAGATCAGTCTGTGACGGAAGTATGTTTTCAGGTAGGTTTTGAAAGTCTTTCTTATTTTAATAAATTATTTAAACAACATACGGGAGAAACTCCTTCAGAATTCAAGAAGAAACATTTCAGACCTATTGAAATTAATGGGCGGATTGGAGTGATTACAAAGGATACTACCTGCTAAGTAATTTTTAATGAGGTAGACTAAAGCCCACTGGTGTGGATATTTTTGTGAGTGTTGTATAAACCACCCCGTCAAAAATTCTTTGAATTTTTGCCACCCCTCCGAGGGAGGGGAATGATGCAAGCCGTTATTGTAAAGATTGCCAATCCTAATCCCTATAACCTCTGTCCTACCACCTGCTACCTATCATCTACCACCTGTTACCTAAAAAAACAAAAAACCGTTCATTTCTGAACGGTCTGTATTTTAGTGAATATGTTTTTCTGCATGGTAAGAACTTCTTACGAG
This sequence comes from Chryseobacterium sp. 7, assembly GCF_003663845.1. Classification (NCBI taxonomy): domain Bacteria; kingdom Pseudomonadati; phylum Bacteroidota; class Flavobacteriia; order Flavobacteriales; family Weeksellaceae; genus Chryseobacterium; species Chryseobacterium sp. 7. Next base: position 1,122,192 of record NZ_RCCA01000001.1, on the reverse strand, counting down.
TGGAGAACTCTCGACGTGTCTGAAACCTAAGCTTCTTGCAAAATCTCCGAACTCATCAAATTCTTCAGGAGTGATAAATTTCTTTACCGGAAGATGTTTTTTAGTCGGCTGAAGATATTGTCCAAGAGTAATTACATCTACGTTGGCATTTCTGATATCTTCAATAGTCTGGAAAACCTCATCTTTCGTTTCACCTAATCCAAGCATAACCCCTGTTTTGGTTCTTCTTTGTCCGGCTTCTTTCAGATATCTTAATACTTCAAGGCTTCTTTCATATTTTGCCTGGATTCTCACTTCTCTGGTCAGACGTTTTACCGTTTCCATGTTGTGAGAAATCACTTCCGGAGCTACATCTACCAATCTGTCAAGATGTTTTGTAAGTCCCTGGAAATCCGGAATAAGAGTTTCCATGGTGGTTCCCGGGGAAATTCTTCTTACAGCATTCACTGTTTCTCCCCAAAGAATAGATCCCATATCTTTCAGGTCATCACGGTCTACAGATGTAAGAACGGCATGTTTGATCTTCATTAATTTGATGGATCTTGCCACTTTTTCAGGTTCATCCCAGTTTACATCCAGCGGTTTTCCTGTTTTCACGCCACAGAATCCACAGCTTCTGGTACAGATATTTCCTAAAATCATGAAAGTAGCTGTACCTTCACCCCAGCATTCTCCCATATTCGGGCAGCTTCCGCTTTGGCAAATTGTATTTAATTTATATTTATCAACCAATGTTCTCAGCTCTCTGTAATTCTTTCCGGTAGGAAGTTTTACGCGGATCCATTTTGGTTTTTGAACGGTAGTGTCTTGAACTGAATTTTCCATTTCTAAAATTGAAGTTCAAAGTTAAGGATTTTTTAATGGAAACCATCAACCGGATATATTGATGAAATTGATCATTCAAATTTCATTTGTATATTTATGTCTTCAAAATATTCTTATGAAAAAAATATTCTTCTTTTTCTTCGCGGTATGCGGAACATTTTGTCTTGCCCAAAAACAATTCCAGCCCATAGGTTCTTCGATTATTGAGACAGTAGACGGAGATCTTGACGGTGATAAAATTCCTGAAAAAGTAATTATTTACAATACAAAGGATACAACAGATATGGGAAACATCCGTGAAATTCAGATCCTGAAAAAAGTGGGCGGAGCATGGACTATTCTTGAAAAATCCAGAAATGCTGTTATGGAAAGCAGCGCTGGAGGCATGATGGGCGATCCTTACGGAGAAACGAAAATAGAAAAAGGAATTCTTATTATTTCCCAAAATGGCGGAAGCAGCTGGAAATGGGATGTTACAGACAAATATAGATTTCAGAACGGACATTTTGAACTCATAGGAACTTCTACAACCTCAGGAAGACCCGGTGATTACTGGAAAGAGGTAGATTTTAACCTTTCAACAGGACAGCTGAATTATTCAAAAGAGGTAGAAAATACGGCAGAATATGGTAAATCTTTAAAGGAAACTTATATTAAAAAAGGGCTAAAGATTAATCTGCAGAACAGAAATCAGGAAAAACAGCAGAAAATAGTTCTTCCGAAAACAAAAGAAGAGGTTTATTTTTAAGCAATGTATTTTAAAATTTAAGTTTTAGCTAAAGCCAATTTTGAATCTTGTCATTCTGACGAAGGAAAAATCTTACTGATGAACAAATTTATGAGATTCTTCACTGCATTTATGAACTACGTTCGCAGACTATCAGCCTGCGTTCAAAATGACAATACCATTTCTATTGAATATTATTGAGTTTAATTATCATCAAACTCATTATTCTTTAACAGTTCGGCTAAGACTTTTTTGGCTCGCATTACCCTTACTTTGGTGTTGGCAACAGAAATTCCCAGTTCATCGGCTATTTCTTTGATGCTTTTTTCTTCAAAAAATCTCAGTTTGATAATGTCCTGATAGTTGGCATCCAGAGATTCTATTGTTTTGATGATCTTCTTCTGTTCTTCTTCAGAAATGAGAAGTTCTTCCGGAGATTTTGCGTATTGATTTTTAACTTCATCCAAATTTTCAACGGCATCTTCATTATCACGGTTCTTTTTTCTCCAAAAATCGATTACGGTATTCTGGGCAATGGTAAGAACCCAGGTTTTAAACTGAAAATGAGGATCGAACATATCCAGCTTCGACAATACTTTTGAAAAAACATTTACGGTAATTTCATCGGCATCATTTTCATCTCTCACCTTTTTCATGACAAAAGAGAAAACGTCCACCCAAAAAACATTAATGAGTTTAGTCTGGGCCTTCTGGTCTTTATCTTTGGCCTTCTGTATGAGCAGGAATAGCTGTTCGTCGTTCATTAATAACAAATATAGATTATTTAGGGTGAAAAAACAAAGGGATAAAAAGGTTAAGCCATTCTATTGTTAAAGTGGCCGGCCAGAAAGTTTTGTGATATTCTTATTTTATATTCCTACCCTATTGCTCTTTTGCTTTTTTATCCTTAATACTTCTGAATTTACTATCTTTGCATCTTAAAATTTTAAAGTTAAAAATCAATGAATTCCTTTATAGAAGAACTGAAATGGCGTGGTCTGTTTGCCGATATGATGCCAGGAACCGATGAACAACTGAATAAAGAGGTAACTACTGCATATATTGGTTTTGATCCTACTGCCGATTCTTTACATATCGGAAGTCTTATCCAGATAAAAATTTTAGCGCACTTCCAATTACATGGCCACAAGCCAATTGCTTTGGTAGGAGGTGCTACAGGAATGATTGGTGACCCATCCGGAAAATCTGCTGAAAGAAATCTTTTGGATGAGGAAACTCTTTTACATTATGTTGACTGCTTAAAGAATCAGCTTTCAAAATTCTTAAACTTTGAACGAAATGAGCCCAACAAAGCTGAACTGGTTAACAATTACGACTGGATGAAGAATATTTCTTTCCTTGATTTTGCTAAAAATGTCGGGAAGAATATCACGGTCAACTATATGATGGCTAAAGATTCTGTAAAGAAAAGATTATCAGGAGAAAGCGGTGTAGACGGAATGAGTTTTACAGAATTTACTTACCAGTTGATCCAGGGATATGATTTCCTTCACTTATACCAAAACAATAATGTAAAACTACAGATGGGAGGTTCTGACCAGTGGGGAAATATCACTACAGGAACAGAATTGATCCGTAGAAAAGCGCAGGGTGAAGCTTTTGCCTTAACAGTTCCTTTGATTACCAAAGCGGACGGTTCAAAATTTGGGAAGTCTGAAAGTGGAGAAAATTACTGGCTGGATAAAAAGAAGACCTCTCCATACAAATTCTACCAGTTCTGGCTGAATGCTACTGATGAAGATGCTGAAAGATTCATCAAGTTCTACACATTCTTAGGAAAAGAAGAAATTGAAACTTTAATTGAAGAGCATAAAACAGCTGCCCATGAAAGAAAGCTGCAAAAGAAACTGGCAGAAGAAGTAACAGTTTGGGTACACGGAAGAGAAGAGTATGAAAAAGCACTGAAAGCTTCTGAAATTCTTTTCGGACGTTCTACAGCTGAAGATCTGGTAAGCCTTGATGAAGAAACTTTCCTTGAAGTTTTTGACGGAGTTCCTCAAAAAGAAATTGCAAAAGCAGATGTTCTGGGAGTGAATATTGTGGATCTTCTTTCTGAAAAATCAGGTTTCTTAAAATCTAAGAGTGAAGCCCAAAGAGAGATTAAAGGAAATGCAATCTCTGTCAACAAGCAAAAAGTAAATGATACTTTTACGGCTAATGAAACAGATCTTATCGACGGCAAATTCTTATTGCTACAAAAGGGTAAGAAGGCTTATTTTATTGTAAAGATAAATTAATTTAATCTTCTAAAATAAAAAAAATCCTGATTTTTCAGGATTTTTTTTAGCAATGTACATATCAATCTATCTTATATTCTATATTATATTTTGTCTCAGTTTTAAGATCAACTCCTGTAGTTACTACTTCTTTTTTCAAAACACCATCTACATAAATTTGAACTTTTAAAGTAGAAGAATCGTCAGCACCAGTTGCATTTATACTAAGAACAGCATCTACAGCTAAAGGTTTACCTACACCTACAGAAATTACACTTGTAATTTCAGGGCTTGCCCATACGTTACTGTTAATATTTTTGACAATGATAAAATCTGCACTCCCAGGTTCATCATTATATTCGGCACTTGTAATATTAATTCCTGCAGACCCCTCTGCTTTGTAAACCACTTTATGAGTTACGGGATAAACGCTGTGATCATCATTATTGCAAGAAGTTACTATAGCAAATAAACCTATGATTATTAAAGATAAAAATAGCGTTGTGCTCCTTTGAAAGCTTTTTTGTTTTGTCATTTTTAAAGTTTTACATTTATACAAAGTGACATAAAACCAGTCCTATATTCCAAAAAAAAACATACAACAAACCTACAACACAACAAATAACACATTGGTTTCCAGATATATTAAAATTGATTACAGTCATATTTCACACCATAACTAAAGCTGTGAAACAAATTCACGGCTTAGTTGAGAAAGCTACCATTTTTTTAAATTCCATATAACTTTCAAAACTGAAGAATCATCTACTCCTCTAGCTTTTACAGTTCCTATTTGAATTTGGTTAGCAGTTTCTCCTGCATGTAATTCTTCTTTATGAATATATTCCGAACTTATACAGATGGTACCATCAAAAGCACTTTCATTACTTACACCATTACCATTATCAACAACAGATGTAATATTTGATCCTGCAGCAGATGCTTCTGCTTTAAACATTATTTTATGGTATATATCGTATTCCTCTTCACCAAAGAAATTACGAACGAGAATATTCCTATGATTTTCAGAAATACTTTTCTCTATTTTGTCAGTTAGCATAGCATCGTTCATTTAAATTATTCAAGCTTTGATATTCGTTTCTATTTCTAAAGTCTTATACTTTTGATTTTGTAATCTTATTAAGATATAATTTTTAATGCAAAAAAACAGCTACCACATAGGCATTACACAATATTAACTATTGTGTATCAATCATTTAAAATCTTTCTAATAAATCAAAATTTCAAATATGCTATATCTTAGTCAGACCTATGTAATATTTGTATAATAGATATAGAATAAAAAAATCCGCCTCAAAATTGAGACGGATTTTTTATATCAATAATTAAAATAATTTTATGGCTCTAAGAAACTGTAATCGATAGAAGCAACCAATACACCTTTACCTTTTTTCTTCACAGTTCTTGCAACTTCTCCGTCTATATAAAGAGTAATTGTTAATTCAGAATTATCATCCGGCATAGATGCATTAGCATCAAGATTCAGCTGTGCCTGACTAGAGTTCACAAAGAATTCTCCACTCGTCCACGGTGAAGTCACGGGGGACTGCGGGGTATTGTAGATGGTATTCTGAGCTGTGCCTACTTGCGTTACAACACTTATAATATTTCCTCCGGCTGTGGTTTTCACTTCGAATTGAACCACATGATCCTGAAACTCTTCGTCATCATCTTTTTTACAAGAATTCACAACGGTAATTACAGAAAATAATAAAACGAATAAAAAAGAAAGTCTAAGTAAACTTTTTGAATTGTAAAATTGCTTCATTTCTCCAAATAGATTTTTTAATGTTTCAAATATAAGTTTTTTATTAATATAAAAATAACTTTTATGAAAAATTTCCAATAAAGATTTCCAAATAATATCAAATCAACAAAAATAAAAACACAACATTAAAGTCCAAAAATACACTCCAAAGAATCAATCATTAAACATCCGGCACATCCTCCTAAAGTTCATTGTATGAATAATAAAAGTGGAGATTTTGCAGGTAATTTAATTATCTTTGTTCCATGAATTTAGATTATCTAGTAAGAGAACCGGAAAATATTACGTCCAAAACTCCCATTCTTTTTATGCTTCACGGTTATGGCAGTAACGAGCAGGATCTTTTTAGTTTCAGGGAAACCCTTCCCAGTGACTGGATTATTGTAAGTTTCAGAGCTCCGTGTGATACTCAATTTGAAGGATATTCCTGGTATGATATTAATTTCAACGATCCCGAAAACTTTATTGATGTTCCCCAGGCTACAGAATCTTTAAATGCAGTGCTGGAAAGCATGCTGAAGATTATTAACCATTATGGCCTTACGGAAAGCAAGGCGCATTTATGCGGTTTCAGCCAGGGAGGAATATTGTGCTATGCTTTAGCATTGAAACATCCTGAACTGTTCAATTATGTTGCCTGCCTAAGCAGTTATCCGGAGGAGAAAATTCTGGATGGTATCGTAAAAGACAAAAAGAAACTGGAAGGACTTCGTTTTTTCATTTCACATGGTACCGATGATGCAGTCATTCCACTTGAATGGGGAAGAAAAGCGGCAGATCTTCTTTATGACCTCAGCTGTTACTTCACTTTCAGAGAATATATGAGCGGCCACGGTGTTAATCAGAAGAATTATATGGACCTTATGGAATTCTTTTCCAAATAAACAGAGTTCCAATTTGAAATAAATTCAACAGAAAACACTACTTCATTGTAGTTTACATAAACATTCCAGCTTTTGGAATGTTTTTTTTTATCATAACGATAAATTCAGTAAATTCAGTAAATGAAATTCAAACTGCTTTTATTGGGATTATTTCTTAGCATTTTTATAAATGCCCAGAATTCTTTTGAGTTGATTAATACTAAAAAAGCGGTTATTCCTTTTCAGTTGATCAATAATCTTATCTTTATTCCCATCAATGTAAATGGTGCGGAGCTAACCTTTTTACTGGATACAGGAGTTTCGGAAACCATTCTTTTCAGTCTGGAAAATAAGGAACTTAAGCTGAGCAATGTGGAAAAAGTAAAATTTTCCGGTCTTGGAGGCAGTATAAGTATTGATGGTTTAAAATCTGACCGCAATATTGGCAAAATAGGAGACGGAATTGTAAATACCTCCATGTCTCTTTATATTATTATTGATGAAGAATTTAATATTTCGCCCCATGTAGGAATTCCTGTAAATGGAGTTATCGGGTATCATTTTTTCAAAGACCACCCTATTTATATAGATTACAGCGCTAAGAAAATTACCGTGTATGAAAATGCAGATGCTCTGCAAAAGAAAATCAAAAGGTTTGAAGAATTTCCGATCACCATTGAGAAAGATAAGCCTTATCTGTACGGCGGTGTAGAAATGACGAATGAGAAGAAAGATTCAAAACTGCTGATTGACCTCGGAAACAGTGATGCTATATGGCTCTTTCCTACTCTTATCAAGAATTTTGTTTACAACAGACCTAATATTGATGATTTTCTGGGCCGTGGTTTCAATGGAGATATTTATGGTAAAAGAAGCCGGATTCATAATTTCTATCTTGGAAAATTCAAGTTTGAAAAACCTCTTACCGCTATGCCGGATGAGTTTTCTATTCAGCATGTTAATATGGTAGACAACAGAAAAGGCTCCATAGGCAGTGAGCTTATGCGGAGGTTTACCGTAGTTTTTGATTACGCCAACCATACACTTTATTTGAAAAAAAACAGATATTTCGATGATCCTTTTCATTTTAACATGAGCGGGCTCGACTTCAAGCAGGACGGACTGGAATGGCAGGAGGACAGGGTAAAAATTGAAACCCAAAAATCTAATATGTCTACCACTGAAGTATATAAAGATGCTTTTCAGTATAAATTTAAATTAAAACCCATTTTTTCCATTGCCGGAGTAAGAAAAGATTCTCCCGCTTATCAGGCAGGTCTCCAAAAAGATGACAGAATTCTAACCATCAATGGAGAGCAAACCTCGGATATGACTCTGGAAAAAATAGTAGAACTCATGAAATCCAATGAAGGCAGAAATATTACTATGGTCGTTCAACGAAAAACTCAAAAACTGACATTGAGCTTCGCTTTGGAAGATCCCATTCCTTATCAAGAATAACAATATGAATACTGAAGAAAGCACCTTAGACAGAATAAGAACCAGACCCAGATTTAAAATGTTTACTCACCTTACCAAAGAAGAGTATGCTGAAAGTTTGAAAAAATATATGGAAGAGCATAAAAACGAGTTTTCAGGCAATATCAATAAAGAAGTTGCTACCATCTGGGTGAAAACAGAATATGATAACTATTGGAAACCCCGCCTTGCTTTAAGGGTAGAAATGGAAGATGAACATACGGCTATACGTGGAGTATTTGGTCCAAGTTCTGCGGTGTGGACATTCTTCATGTTCCTCTATTTTTCCTTTTCTATTCTCTGGATGACTTTCTTCACCATGTATTACGTAGAAAAACAAATAAAAAGCGCCGAATACCCGTGGGCACTGAGCGCTTCTTTTGTGATGTTATTTTTTATTCTTCTTACTTATATAGCCGCCAGATTCGGACAGCATAAAGGAAAAGAGGAAATGCTTAAACTGAGAAGGTTTGCTGAAGAATCTACTCTTCAGTTTGAAAAGAAAATTAATTAGACAGAGGTTCTACAGGCTTTTCATTCTGAACAGGTGCAGCCGCTGCTCTTGCCGCTTTGATGGAATCTGCTACTTTTTCTCTGTTGCTTTGCTCTTTCAGCATTTTCGGAACCTCAGGTTCAAGAAGCTTGGTTAATTCTTCAACAGAAATATTATTAGCATTAGGATCATCCAAAAGTTTTCTCCACGGTTTCCTTCCGCCCCATTTATAATCTCCGAACACCATTACGGCTGTTCCTCTTGCTTTAGTTGTAGCACCACCAGGATTCAGAATCCAGGTATCTGCATAAGAATACAGCCATTTCGCATCTTTTCTCAGCAATCGTAAACATGAGTGTGAAGCAGGATATCCCGGAAGTGTATATTCATGCCATCCGATACCTCCTAAATTGTGAATATTAAAGTTATAAGGAAGTTTCCATTCGCTGCTCACAGTAGAAATAGCCAGCTCCTTTTTCCAGTTGGCAAAAGTAAGCCCTCTGGTAGTCTGAGCTGCTTTTTTACCCATACTTGTAGGTCCCCATTTCACAAGACTTCCGTTGGAATAAACTCCAAAAGCCTGAATAGGATATGAGAAGATGACAAACTTCTTCACCCCGCTCAATACATCCAGCTGCATGGGAAATGGTGAATACGCCATCAAAGTTGTATCTATTTTGGCCGGAACCACCAGTGTATCGGCATTCCATTTACTTTTAGAATCCAGTCTGTTTAATGCTAAAATAGCGGTACGCTCTCCTACACTGTATTTTTTACTGTATTCTGCGTAGATAGAATCTCTCATCTTTTTGTCCTTTGGAAGAACAAAAGCATTATAAAAACCATTCTCCTGCATCACAGGTGGAACGGATTCTTTCTTTACCACAGGAACAGAATCTTTCTTTATAGAATCCTTTTCTACCTCCTGAACTTCGGAAGATGAAACAGTATCTTTAAAGGTATCACTTATTTTCTCTATCTCCTTTTTACAGGAAACAAGAAAAAAAGCACACAAACAAGCATAAAGAAAGGATTTTTTCACAGATATGTTTTTCATAAATAAATCGGCCATTTAGTTTGGCTACCCAGTACAAATATCAGACCTAAAATTGAATCCTAAAAGAGATTGTTAAAAATACCGTAAAAAAACGGAGGGTTTATCCCTGTAAATGAGGAGTTACTACTAATTAATTTCTTAATTTTATCGATTTGAAAGGAATTTTCACACATTTAAAAGCAGACTAGTCTTCCTTCTGCTCTTCTGTGGAAATCCATTCTAAATTTCCTTTTTTACCAAATCGATAGAGGTCCTGATGCCATCTTGCCCCTCCTCTACAGCCTGTTGTTAAAAGTTTCTTCTCTTTGTCAACAGTTACATCGCATAGACAAGAACAACTTGAGTGGGAATAATCCGGTTCTTTAAGCTTTTCAAAACGTTTGCTTTGAGGATTGTACAGATATATATCAAATATTCTGTAAACGCCCATTCCCTCGTCAGGAACAGAGAATGCAATGTCATCGTAACCATCAAAATTGTAATCCTCAATGATGCTTTGTCTGGCAAAAGAAGGTTGATCCGGAGACTGAAGTTCTATTGCAGTTTTCTTACCATCAGGATAAGCAATGGTAAAATGATTATTATAAGAATGATTAAACGCCAATACAGCATCATGCAGAAGATATTTATCGCTTCCGTCATACTTTTCGCCCTCTACCATTTCCATGGTAAACTTTCTGCCGTCTTTTGCTCTGGTATAGGTAATGTTTGAAGTACTATCATCTATCATTTCGAGTGTATAGACCCCGTTGATTTTCCCTCCGATCATTTCATTCCAGACATAATAATTAATGTCCGGCTCCCCGTCTCTTCTCCTTTCTGTATCTACTTTAAAACTTTTTACCTGTAAAGGAATGATTTCTTTCTTCCCGGAATATTGCACAAATGCCCCCTTACCCTGAGATCCATAATAAAGTTTCAGCCTGAATTCTTTAGCTTCTCCTACAGATTTTAACGTAAAAGGCTGGGCTAAGATTAATACGGAAAACAGCATAAAACAGCATAAAAACAGATTTTTCATCATCATCAGTTTATATAAAAAGATCCAACACAAATCTTACAATCCATAAAAAAACAATCAGCACCAGTATTGAAAACTGTACTTTATTGACATTTTTATTCCCGAATTTCCATACCAGAATACGGTCTATAATAATCACCAGCAATAAAGGAACTAAACCGAACAGAATATACCCGAATAGAACATCAGGTACTGACGAGCCTTTCATCAGAACAATGGCGGCAATCAATCCAGAAATCATGGCAATAATTCCTGCAATAAAAAAGAGGATCCAGTTTTGAAATTGTTTTTCCATAAAATATACAGGTTATTAGCTAAAATAGCAATAACTCATCAATATACAAAACTGAAAAACCTTTTAAAAAACGTTCAGAATTACCATCTTACCCGTCATTGTATTATTAAACTGATATTTAATAATTTGTTAAAGAAGCTGTGCGCATATTATCTATAATTTTGGCAAAATATCAGTTATCATGTTATATATCATTATGGTAGTTGTACTACAGGCACTTATCACCATTACTTTACTGATGTCTCTTATCAAAAACAGGGAATCTGTACTGAATATGCTGCTATTGTATATAGGAGTCGTTACACTGGATATGGGTTATGAATATTTCATCATTCAGAAATTCGGTTATGAATCTGTTCTATATGAAATTCCGGGGAGTCTCCGTGTATTCAAAGGGCTTATTTTTCTTTATATCACTACGTATTTAATTCATGCAAAATGGAGAGATAAGCTCAAATACCTGATTGCTCCGCTAACGTTAGTTGTTATACACCACGCCATTGCTACTTCGGCTAAGATGCTTGATCTTTCCTGGGCAGATCTCGCTATCAAAAGTTATAAATCCTACTTTGTTTATTATAGTTACTATTGGATTGCATGTCTTGTTGTATGTATTTACCTGCTTACAAAGTATCGTAAAAATATTACCCATCCGGCAGCCCGTAATTTCCGTTATCTGGTTTGCTATGTATTGACAGGTGTATTAGTTTTCTGGGCGGTCTACCAATTAGGCTGGGATACTTTGGTCTATCAGAAGATCTATAGTCTCTTATTTCTGTTCCAGTTCGGGTGGATTTTGTACGTTTATATTTTAACGTACCAGCACAAACTTCAGAATACATCATCGTTTTCTGTTCCTAAAGAAACGTATCAGTATAAAGACCTTTCAAAAATAGATTTTGAGGCTGTACAAAATGCCATTACCTCTTTCTACAAGGAAAGTCATGATTATCTGGATGAAGAATTTACCTTAGACCAGCTTTCCGGCCATCTGAAAATAAGCAAAGCCGATTTAAGTATCACATTTAATAAGCATCTTCATTCCAATTTTCACGAATATACCAACAGAAGCCGTATTCAGCATTTTAAACAGATTTTATTGGAAGATCCTTCAGCCAGCGTTACAGATCTTGCGTTTCAATGTGGTTTTAAATCCAAATCTACTTTTTATAAATATTTTAAAAAAGAATTTCACTGCCTTCCCTCTCAGCTTGTTCATTAGTTACAATTATTTAACATTAGTAACTAACTGAATTACAACACAGTTTACCTCGAACTCAAGAGAAGTAGTTGCATAAAATTTAAATGAACCAAAACTTTTGAATGAGCTGACATCTTTGCACCAAACTTTATAAGGATGTCACGAGAAAGACTTTTTTTAACAAAAGCAGCATTTTTTCTTCTTGGGCCTTTGGCCTTTGCTCAAACCACTGTTCACGGAACTGTAGTAGACAGTCAGGGAAACCTGCCCAATGCATTGGTGTATATTGAAAACAGCGGACAGAAGGTAACTTCTGATACTGATGGTTCTTTTGTTCTTAATAATGTTTATGACGGAAGTTATAGACTTGTTGTAGAATATAAAGGATATGACAGTGTTTATATACCTTTCACCATTACGGATAAAAGGGAAATAGATCTTGGATTAATTAAATTTGGAGCTAAATTTAAAGAAAACAACCTTCAGGAAGTAGTTGTTACCAGTGTATACAAAGCATCACAGGCAAGAGCGATTACCATGAAAAAAAACTCCAATACGATCACAGAAGTACTTTCTGCAGATGCTATCGGGAAACTGCCGGATCGTAACGCAGCTGATGCTGTACAGCGTATGCAGGGTGTTTCTATTGAAAGAGATATGGGCGAGGGACGTTTTGTGGCAGTAAGAGGAACGCCTATACAATGGACGTCTTCCACCCTGAATGGCAACAGAATGCCAAGTGCCAGCGGTGACAATGCCAATCGTGGAGTTCAAATGGATATTTTCCCTTCGGAGCTTATTCAGAATGTACGTTTGTCTAAAGCGCTTACTCCGGATCTGGATGGTGATGCCATTGGCGGAAATGTGGATTTTATTACGAAAACCTCACCCAATAAAGAAACATTGGCAATAAGTATGGCTTCGGGGTATGTTAACATGTCCAAATCTCCTTCTTACAATACCTCCATCGTCTACGGAAATAAAATTACGGATAAGCTTAAATTCATTACCTCTGCTGTGATCTGGGAGCGCTCTACTGCTATAGATCAGATGAGAAATATTTATAATTACGGACTGAAAGATAAAACAGCTTCTTATTCTATCAACCAGCTTCAGCTTCGTGATTACCTGGCAAACCGCAGAACTTTGGGATTTAACCTGGGATTGGATTATGAAATAGACAGCCGGAATAAATTATACGCAAAAGCATTATATAGCCAATACAAAGACGGGCAGTCTGTAAGGGAAACCTATTTCAATTTTGACAGTAAAAATGTCTTGCTGCAGGCTCGTCATGCGGATTATCTTACGGATCTGTACTCTATGCAGATTGGTGGTAATCATCAGGTGGGACAGCGTATGGAAGTGAACTGGTCCGCCTCCAAAGCACGTTCTGAATTCAAATTCAATTCTCCTGATAATCTTGAAAAAGATCAAAGGGGTTATCCGATTGTTAATTTCACACAGGCTATGACGTATGGAAATCTCTCTGCAGACGGAAGAAAATATTTGGCAATGGATGCTCCTGATGGCGTTGGAGTTACCGAAAAATACACACTGCCTTATAATCAGCAGGCAATAGCAGCAGACAAACTTAAGCTCAATCAAATTATTCTGAGTCAGAACCATAACAGTGAGAGAGATCTAAGAGGGCAGATTGATATTAAATATAAAGCCGCAGATAATTTTGAAATTAAATTCGGAACCAAATACAACAATAAAAACAAAATTGTAGACAGTTCTGTATTGGTCTGGATGCCTAAATCATCGTTGGGAATTCCCGGATCTCCTGTTACATATTTGAGTCAGCTTGGGCGAGAAGGCTTTCCCTATAAAGGAGGTTTTATGAATCCTTTGGGCAATCCTTATAATACCGTTATCATAGACCAAATTACCAATACCCAGATCGATCAGATGTACAATCCCGCTACACAAAACAGCTTAGGGCTGATGCAGGTGAGCAGCAAGGACAGCAATTCGAATATTACAAGTTCTTACCGTGGTACTGAAAACGTATGGGCAGCTTACCTGATGGCCACTTGGAAGATTTCAGATCAACTGCAGGTATTGGGAGGTTTCAGAAATGAATACAATGATATTACCTTCTGGGGCAAAAAAGTAGTTTCTGATAAAGACAATAAAACGGAAGATATTAAGGACAATAAAACGTACAATGTAGTTCTTCCAATGGTCAATATGAAATGGAATATTACCAGTGACCACATCCTGAGATTGGCCTATACCCGTTCGTTTGCCAGACCGGATTTCAACGACCTGAATCCCGGAACCATCGTCAATGACATTACCAATACCATCACTCAGGGAAATACCAAGCTTGATCCTACATTTTCAAACAATTTTGACCTTATGTTTGAGAACTATTTTGGAAAGCTGGATTTGATAACTGCGGGCGTGTTTTACAAAGACATCACGAATCTTATCTACAAAGACCAGTCTGTATTAGATCTGGCGGGAAGAACTTATACTTTCACAGCTCCTAAAAATCTGGAAGGTGCTAAGCTCTTTGGTTTTGAATTTGGGATATCAAAACGTTTTGAAAACCTACCCGGGTTTTTGAAAAACATCGGCTTTGAAGGAAACTACACCTACATATCTTCCAAAATGAATATGCCTGTGTACGAAAACGGTAAACAAACAGGAACAATGTCTACCACAATTCCGAACCAAGCCAAACATATTTTCAATACCATTCTTTTCTATGAAACCAGCAAACTGATGATCCGTATTGCCGGAAATTACAAAGGAAATTACGTAAGCGAAATCAGAGCAGCGGCTGGAGCAGATCATTATCAGTATTTTGACAAAAACTTTACTGTAGACCTTTCCACGGCCTATAGTCTTACAAAGAAAGTACGCCTGTTTATGGAACTGAACAATATTTTTAATGAACCCAACCGCTATTATATGGGAACCAAAGGCCGTGTAGAAAATATTTCTTATTCAGGGATACGTGGACAACTTGGTTTTACTTTCAATTTTTAATCAAAAAATTTTATTCATATGAAAAAGCATATATATGGAGCTGCATTTTGTATGACAGCACTGGCACAGGCACAGGATAAATGCCAGAATCTAAGAATTAATCAGCTGCAGGTTGTAGGAACTCATAATTCTTACGCCCAGCCTGTAGACCCAAAAGTACTGGATCTGGTAACCCCGATCATCAACGGGATGATGCAGAAATACAGCAGTATGATGTCTGAAGATCAAAAGGCCAAATTTAAAGAATATCATCCTTACGGCATGGATCTGAAAGAAGGTCTGAATTATAATCACCCCAACTTCACAGAACAGCTCAACGCCAATCTCAGAGGGCTGGAAATAGATGTTTATTACGATCCGGAAGGCGGCCGATTTAGCCATCCTGCAACGTATGAGGTGCTAAAGGCAAAGGGAGTTACTGATCTGGCACCTTTTAATACAAAAGGACTGGATCAGCCCGGTTTCAAAGTCCTGCATATGGCAGATATAGATTTCAGAACGCATTACCCTACTTTAAAAGATGCATTAACTGCTCTTAAATCCTGGTCTGACCAACATCCGGGGCACACTCCCATCTTCATGATGATTGAAGCTAAAGATTCAGGTTTCCCGATTCTTGAAACCAGTACGAAAGTTCTTCCCTTTGATAAGAAAGCCTACGATGAACTGGATGAGGAGATTGTAAAATATCTTGGAAAGGATAAAATTATCACTCCAAAAGACGTTCAGGGCAAATATAAAACACTCAAAGAGGCTGTAACACACAATAACTGGCCAAAGCTTACTGACAGCAAAGGAAAATTCATTTTTATGCTTCTTCCGGGAAGTGCCGGAACCCTTTCTTCCAAAGACAATCCTTATCTTGTGGACGGATCTCTAAAGGAAAGGGTTATGTTTCTAAACAGTGAACCTGATGATGCTTTCGCAGGGTTTATCCTAAGAGACAATGCTATTGTAAGACAGAAAGAGATACAGGATTTGGTAAAACAGGGATTTATGGTCAGAACCCGGGCTGATATTGAAACCTATGAAGCTAAAACTAATGACCTCACAAGATCTAAAGCAGCTTTCAGCAGTGGTGCACAGGTTGTTTCCACCGACTTTTTCCGCTCTGGAAATACTTATGGAACGCCTTACTTTGTACAGCCACCGCAGAGAGAAGGTTATCTTAATAATCCTTTAAATTCTTCATGCAAATAACTATCAAGCCGGTTCTGTTCAGAACCGGCTTTTTTATGGCTAGCCATCCTCGAAGTTTTGACTAAAGCCGGATGAAAAACGTTTTATTAAACGGAAACCAGGCTAAAGCCCGCCCCTATTAAATATTTAAATCCATATCCCAAAAAACAGGATCTCGAAAACCCATAATTCATAATTCACTCTTCTAAACTCATCAATATATTCCTATACCAACCCTTCCAATTGCTGTAAAATAGGAATCAGAGACTTTCCCTTTTCAGTAAGATTATATTCTATGTGTAAAGGTTTTTGAGTTATAACGGTTCTTTCGAGTAAATCCAGGTCTTCCAATTCTCTCAGAGCTGTTGTTAATGTTTGTTTATTAGACCCTTCTATGTCGCGCAGCAGGCTGCTGAAACGTAAAGTAGATTTGGAAGCAAGAATAAAAACTTCTAATTTTAATTTACCTGAAAGTGTTTTTAAAAGCTTCTGTACAGGGCACATGTCTGCCCCTTCAGCCGAATTGCTATTAGTCAGATTTTTTTGACTCATTGTGTGTTTTTTTTAATATCGTAACTTTGCAAACATAGTGGTTATTAATAAATTAATGCAGTACTATCCACACATTTAACAAAAAACATTATAAAAAGCACAAAAAACTAAGTAGAAATTTTTCATTAAAAAACGTATGTTTTTATGATATCTCTTATTAATTTGCTCTGATTGTAAGTTTGCATAAAAGTATAATTGATTATCAATTATTTTCAATAAAAAAACTAAAAACCTAAAACACAAATATGAAAAATGAGATTTTTATCTTTAGATCAGGCTATAATATATATTATTCTACCAGCCTACTTTTACTCACAACACAACACGAGCCCGAAAACCTGCAATAATTATATTGGAAGGCTTTAATACAAGCACAATTCGGATTATTTACCATGGTTAGTAATAGAAAAATAAAGATTGTAAGGAACAGTCGGTTTTCAAAAATCTGCCCCAAATGATAATATCGGATTCTTGTGTAGCGGTTACTTTACCAAAAGTACATCTGCTTTACTGTATTCTATTCTTTCCTATACTATTGATGATAAGCTATAAAATTTGAATAAAAGTTATTCAAACAGAATCTAATAACCTAAAAAAACATGCGTATGAGAAAAAAATCAATGCTATCAGTCTGGGCTGTATTCTGCTCAGTTGCATCCGTTTATGCTTCGTCACGAGGCGATACGGACCGGCGCTTTTTTAATGATCGGTTTATATTGGAAAGTCGTCTTCCAGTAACCGTCCTCACTTATGATTTGGGTCCCGTGATGTCTATTTCACAAAACCTCAATGAAAAAGGAGCGGTTGTGATGAGCGGACAGCTCAACAAACCTGTTACCACCAGCGATGTTCTGATTTCCGTTAAATATCAGAATGCCCTGGGAGAATGGGTTACTGCGTGGTGCAAAACATTATATGCCAGCAATCTGTATAATGAAAACCTTAATGCTACCTTTGAATTACCAGCTTCTGCAAGCAGCGGCACATATAATTTAAAAGTTGTGCTAAGCTCAGAAACAGATAACTTCTCCGGAATTACGTGGAATAAAGCGGTAAGCCATTACAAATTAGGAGATTATACTGCAGCCACGTGTGAACTGGATGAAAATGAATATACGATACTTTTCACTCCGAAAAAAAGTGGTACAGTATTATTTAATCCTAACGGAAGTGTTTCCGGAGTGAAAGACAGGGTAAAATCACAGCATCTGACTAAGAAACTGGATGATATTGTATTATCCGTTAACGCCAGTGGTACTCTGGATAGCAGCAATCCAAATGCACCTGTGATTAATATTGATAATCCTAATAATATCAGTACGATTGCCAGCTCACAGAAATACATCTACCAAGGCAGTGACACAAGTCCTTTTGAGTTTTCTTATCATGATCCTGTTTATGTATTTGCCGGTAAGTTTTCAAGTTCGGGCTTCTTTATTAACTTCAGTAACTGGTTTTTACCTCCTGAGGAGGGTGGAGAACCCTGGGGTAGAGGATATTTGGATTTTACAAACCCTAACGCTTTAGTGAACAGGTATTATAACCTTTACAATTACATCAACGAGAAACTGACCGACATTATTTCGGATCAGGAACCCGTAGTTATTGTTGTAAGCAAAATAACAGGTTTCAGGGTATATAAATCTACCGGGCAGTACATCACCGTCAATGCATTAAGCAATTATAATACTGTGAATGATTTCGGCTACCCTCCATTATATGACAAACAAAGAGGTCCCGGATCTGAAAATTTCTTTCTGAGCAATACTCCTAAAGCTTCTTTATATGGTATAGGAGCCATTAGAAACAGAAAAGTAATAGCTAACTGGAATGGGCCAATGAGACCTCTTTCTGAAATTGAAACGGAAATTAAAAAATTCATCAAGTATGTAGGAGTTTTTGGAAATTCAACAGCATATGATTCTACAGACTGTTCAAGCGGATGCGTTGCGATTAATGCCGGAGCACTACCTGATAATGCTATACAAGACTGGACAAAAGCACCCAATACTTATATTTTTGACATAGAAAAAGATAAAAGTAAGAAAGGATTGCGAATACCAGTAAAAAAAGCATATGCAATGTGGAAAGATAATTCTAATGCTGATTTTTCTTTTAATAATCCTATAAACAGTACTGATGTTAAAGCTTACTTGTATTGGGAAGATAAAGCAGGTTTGGTAATGTCTGGAACCGATTATGAATTAGCGATTAGAGGTACAGGAGAAAATGCGGAAATAGAAGTTCCTATTGATATTACTAAAGGAAAAGGTAATGCAGTGGTTTCTTTAAATACATTTAATCCTACAATCAATGATTATGAAGTGAAGTGGAGCTGGCACGTTTGGGTTACAGATGATCCTACTGCTAATGGCGCTACTTTCAGACAAGGTTTTGAAACAAGAGTAGATAATACTCCAATCCCAAATGAAGAGTGGAAATGGATGAACAGAAATTTAGGAGCTACAAATACTGAGTTTTTAGGAAACGATTCCAATAAATCAGTAGGACTTATGTACCAATGGGGAAGAAAAGACCCTATTCCGCCATTAGCTCACAAAGATGGTTCTACTTATTTTATTAATGGAAAAGCCGGCAAGTATAATGCGGCTGATTTTGGAGAATTATCCTATCAAGCTACCCCAAAAACAGGTTGGATTTTAAGGAATAATATAAGTGGACACGAGAATATAGTGAACAACCTAAAATATTCTGTAAATAATCCGTTGAAAATAATTACTTATGCCGGATGGAATGGTTATGATAATACCGATTATGGAACTTGGTTTTCGGATGTACAATATAAGTTTTTAGGAACTAGTGAACATGATAGAGTTTCTTGGGATCTTTGGTCAGATAATAGAAAAGGGTTATATTCTAATGGGCGAAAAGCTTATGATCGTGGTTTAAATGCAACTCCAGAAGATTACTTAATAGAGGCAGACAGCAAATCATACGAGCTGAAATCGCCTTATGATCCCTGCCCTAACGGCTGGAGAATCCCATCTCATTATGCAGGTAGTTTGGGAAGCAGTTTTGGAAACAATATGAGCCCTTGGGGAAGATTAAATAGCGGCGCAGACGATGATTTAAATGATAATTCTAAATTCAAATACACTACAGTTAATCCTGTTTTAAGTAGCGTAAAAGTATATCCTCAAATCGGGTTTGATTTTACGAATCAAAAAAATCAATCTGATCCAAACTATAATAGAAATATTGGATATTTCCCAATTACAGGAGCGTACGTGTTTTTAGGACCTAATGAAAAAGTAGATTATGTTTCTAGTTTTAACAGAATGGGTTATATTAACTGGAGATCAACAGGAAACTTACCAACAGCAACCTATTCTCCTTGGAATGGAATAAGAGGAGTAGGAATTGTAAGTGACTTTTTAAATGATTACACTGGCAAGATGTTATTTGCAGTTAACCAGACTTCAATGACTAAAGGAGCTAGTACGTGTAGATGTATAGCAGATCCTAATAAACAGTTTATTGATATTAATCAAGAGTTTGCCAATCGTTATCTTGAAGGAGATAATGTAGTTGCAGATGTAGCAACATTGAAAGAATGGGCAAAAGAACCGAACAGTTTTATAGCCTATACTAATACAGCTAATCCTGATGACAGAATTGTAACAATAAAGCTCAAAAAAGCAATTGCAATGGATATGCTGTACCTTAATGGAGGGAGCAATAGAACTTTCAGAGAAGGAACTAAAAATACGCCAAGTATTGTATGGACAACTGATAAAAATTTAATCAGTAAAATGGAAATATATCCTAATCCTGATAATATTGACGAAAATAGTGAGCTTAGGATTACTTTAAAACCCAATGTTATAGGTAACGCAGTGGTTGCTTTTCATAGGGGAAATTCTGGACAGTGGCTTAACTCTAAGATGCAGGATCCTGTGGTTTGGAGCTGGCATATCTGGGCACCTAGATCTACTGTTAATGACTTACCAAAATATGTGACAGAAGAAAATTCAAGCTTAGCAGCGGATAACGGAATGGTAACTCCAAATACAAGCGGACATATTATTAATCCTACAAAAAGCGGAGTGGCACCTATGGAAACTGTTTTTATGGATAGAGATTTAGGGGCTTTAGAAGATCTTCCGATAGATATTAATACTCCTGATAGAACAGAATCTAATATCAAAACTCACTTTGCAAGTGGACTGCATTACCAGTGGGGCAGAAAAGATCCTTTGCCAACATTCTATTTTAACGGTGGTACTCTAAACAGATGTGCTACCTGTACTTCTGCTCCAAATGTTATTTACAATGACCCATCTTATCAGGTGTTTAGGCAGATAGCAGCCGCGAATACTGATGGTACTATAAATTTAACAAGTTATTCAGCAGGAATCTCAGATGCAAACTTTAGAGATAAAACAGCAAATGGTTATTCCAGAGAGTATAGCACCTATAAGCAGGAAGCTGGTGTTTCGCCAACTGATACTCCAAGTGAGAAAATAAGAAAGATTCTAAAGTATTCTACAGAAAATCCTTTTTACTTTCTATTTCATAATACATCTTTAGATAATAATCCTTCACTTACAACACCTACTGAGGTTGGTTTTGAAGAAATTGTATATAATTCTGCAGATGCTAGATTTGCAAAACAGAATAGAAATGTGGCTAATGCCCAGGTAAAAGATTGGATTTCTGATGAAAAAGAAATGATGCCAGAAAGATGGGGACATAATACCGAAAAATCACCATTTGACCCTTGTCCTAATGGTTATAGAATCCCTGACACTACTATGGCTGGTTTATTTGGATATAATCAAGGTTCATCGCCATGGTTTTATAATAAGGGACGTGCTAATGCCGCAAACCTATCAACATACGGAATTGGGCAGGGTGTTATAGCACAATTAAAAGGAGCTAGTAATAACGCAGTTGGTGAGATTAAATACCCTGGCTATATGCTTGCTAACTCCGCCAATGTTGCCTATTATGGTTACGATCCATCTGTTACATATTCAAGATTTAATACCTATTGGGGATGGGTATTTAACTTCAATGGGTCTAAGTATAATATTGGAAATATTCCTACAAGTGGAATTAGAGGACTTTTTGGTGGAAGCGGATGGATACCAAAATCAATTGGGACACCTACGAATACAATGCCAACATTTGCTAATTCTACCGGGCTATGGACAGCATCATTAGGAGACCTAAATTCAGGCTGGGCAATTGCTCTTAGAATTCAATCACCTTCGGTTAGTTATATAGGAAGTGTAGCTTCTGGCACTGGAGTTTATCCTCAAGCTGCTATGTCTTGCCGTTGTGCAAAAGATGAACCTAGATACCTGGGTCTGTCTGTAACAAATAATTCAGGAAAACGGGCCGTTAATACTTTTGCTGAAAAAGAAGTTGAGCAGAAAGTAGAATCTGATAAACTTGTAGTGTATCCAAATCCTGTAAGTACGATATTATATATTGATGCAAAAGATACTAAAGACTATTATTATCAAATTTATAATATGTCCGGGCAACTAGTAAAAACTGGAAAATTTGAAAATAAGAAGACTGATGTTTCTTCTTTACTTTCAGGAGCATATTTAATAAGAATTAATGATTCTGATTCTGTTGTTAAAATAATCAAAAAATAAAATGACGATATATTTGGACAACTAATATTTTTCATACTTTTATCCAAGATTTGGATGAAGTTTGAAATTTTAACCACGCTCTTGGGCGTGGTTTTTTTATGGCTTCCTCTACTAATCACTCAAAAAGATTGAGTTTCGAGACACAGTTAAGTTTCATTAGGATGAAACCTTTCTTTCCTGGTTTCTTCATAGGCTTTCTGGCTTAGGAATTCCATTTTCCAGCATCTTTGTACCAAGTCGATTGACTTCGTTATCACTCCGGTTAGATTTCCGCCATAGAAATTACTCCATTACGAAAAGCCTTCCCCCACATGAAACAGATGCACAACGCTTTGTGCTTACCATATTCATCTATTTCTTGAGGATAGAAAAATGAATGCTTTTCGGCTAAAGTATAAACGGGAATCAAGAGTATCCTCCAGATCATTCTGAATATTTTTAGAAAATCCAGAACCGATAAACTTTTCAGGGTTTTCATATTTCCAATAAGGAGATATTGAACCGGGAATTTCTTTGTAAATTCCTAAAGCATAACAGGTTTTAATATCTGTGTGATACTCTTTGTATTTTCGAATCTAAAACATTCTTCAACTCAAATGTTTCGAGCACTGCAAGGAATTTAAAATTAGGCTAATTCAATAATTAACTATACGAAACAATTCTAATCTATGTCAGTAGGAAGAGCAAAAAGACTTACATTTCTGAAAGTCTTTTTTTGTGTCTTAATGTTAACTATTTCATGGCAAGGACTCCAAATCTGAGGAGTAAAACATTTTTAATTTAAATTTAACACAAAGATTTAGTATCTGATCGTTCATTTTTAAGAGAGCAAAGACAGGAATCAACTTTGTTGATTCTTTCTAAGCTTACAAATTTTCACTCAGCTTCATCAGCGACATTGTCGATTACTTAGCTTCCTTAACAATAAGATAAATGAATATAACTTTGCGTTAAATTAAAATAGAACAGACTTAAATGTTCCACCCTCCTTATTTAGCATCCAAACTCTTACAAAGGTTATAAAAAAAAAAGTCTTCTATTTCTAGAAGACTTTTTGCGATCCGGACGGGACTCGAACCCGCGACCTCCGCCGTGACAGGGCGGCATTCTAACCAGCTGAACTACCGGATCAATTTTTTTAAAGAAATTGAGAAAACTTCTGCGATCCGGACGGGACTCGAACCCGCGACCTCCGCCGTGACAGGGCGGCATTCTAACCAGCTGAACTACCGGATCAATTTTTTTAAAGAAATTGAGAAAACTTCTGCGATCCGGACGGGACTCGAACCCGCGACCTCCGCCGTGACAGGGCGGCATTCTAACCAGCTGAACTACCGGATCAATTTTTTTAAAAGAAATTGAGAAAACTTCTGCGATCCGGACGGGACTCGAACCCGCGACCTCCGCCGTGACAGGGCGGCATTCTAACCAGCTGAACTACCGGATCAATTTTTTTAAAAGAAATTGAGAAAACTTCTGCGATCCGGACGGGACTCGAACCCGCGACCTCCGCCGTGACAGGGCGGCATTCTAACCAACTGAACTACCGGATCAAATTATTAAAGAACTTCGTTTCTTTTTCGTGGTTGCAAAATTACACCTTTTTTCCTTACCTGCAAATTATTTTCAAAAAAAATGCCTCCCAATCATGGAAGGCATTCATTACCAAAGTTGTTTTTTTATAAGTGAGCGCTTAATTTTTCAGCGATAACTTCTTTTGGAGCTACCCCTACTAATTTATCCACTACCTCCCCGTTCTTAAAAATAAGAACTGTAGGAATATTTCTGATACCATACTGCATAGAGATTTCCTGGTTGTTGTCTACATCTACCTTCCCTACTACTGCTTTACCTTCAAAATCTGATGCTACTTCTTCGATGATTGGTCCTAATGTTCTGCAAGGTCCGCACCATACTGCCCAGAAGTCTACTAATACCGGTTTGTCTGATTTTAAAACCGTATCCTGAAATGAGCTGTCTGTAATTTCTAAAGCCATTTTGTTTCTTTTATTTTAATTAATATTATTTTCTTTTTAATCCTCTATTGGATGTTCAAAATTACGATTTTTAAAGCACAAGCCTATCTATGCTCAACATTAGTTTTTTCTATAGTGTAATCGCTTGAAATTTCCTTCAAAGCATTCACTAATGAATCAATCTCTGCTTTCGTCGTCATATGGCTGAAAGAGATACGTAATGGCGTACAGTGATCCATTTCGTCCTCAGAAAGCACCATCATCATAACCATGGAAGGTTTTGAAGCTCCTGATGAGCATGCACTCCCCTGAGAAATTGCAATTCCCTTCATATCCAGCTGAAGCCCGATCAATGGGTTTTTATAAGGTAATAATGCACTTAAAACCGTATAAAGACTGTTTTCCTTCTCAGCACTTCTTCCATTGAATTTAATCCCTTCAATTTCGGCAGAAAGTCTCTCAATCGTATAATTTTTGATATCCTGCATATGGTTGGTATACTCACCCATATGATTAAGGGAAAGTTCCAATGCTTTACCTAATCCTACGATTCCGCAAACATTTTCTGTTCCGGCTCTAAGGCTTCTTTCCTGAGGCCCTCCTGTGATAATCCCTTTTAAGCCTGTTGCCTTTCTGATAAATGCAAATCCTGCTCCTTTTGGTCCATGAAACTTGTGGGCACTGCATGAAGCAAAGTCTACAGGGATATCAGACAGATCAAGGTTCATGTGAGCCATAGTTTGTACGGTATCCGAGTGGAAAAGCGCGTTATGCTCTTTGCATAGCTGGGCAACTTTTTTAAGGTCGATAATATTTCCGATTTCGTTATTAGCATGCATTAAGCTTACCAATGTTTTTTTATCTGAAGCTTTTAACAGCTCTTCTAATTTTGTAAGGTCAATATCTCCTTTTTCATTCGGGCGGATATAGTTTACTTCTACTCCTTTTCTGCTCTTCATATCCAGAATACTTTCAGAAACACATTTATGTTCCAGAGGAGAACTGATGATTCTTTCTACTCCAAGGTGCTCTACCGAGGATTTGATGATCATATTGTTGGATTCTGTTCCGCAGGAAGTGAAAATGATTTCGGCAGGAGTTACATGAAGATAGTCTGCAACCTGTCTTCTTACATTTTCAATAAGGATTTTTGCTTCCTGGCCAAAGCTGTGCGTTGAAGACGGGTTTCCGAAATTCATCTTCATAGTACCCACCATTGCATCTATTACTTCTTCTGCAAGCGGAGTGGTTGCGGCATTATCTAAATATACTTTATCCATTCTTATTTTGAATATTTTAATTCTACGGAGGTAAACTGGTAATTGGCGGGAACAGTGAAAATAATCCAGGGATTAGACATCACCTGAATTTCCATTCCACCGGAAGGTTCTCCGGCCGGAACTTCTACATAAAGAATCTGATTTTTTACAGACGCGCTCTTAATTTCATCAATTTTGTGACTTCCGGATCTGAAAGTTCCCAAATTGTATAAAACGACTTTTTTGTTTTTCGGAAATGAAGGATATTTGATATAAGATTCTTTATCAAGGTCTACAACACCAAAACTTCCTCTGATTCTGTTTCGAAAATCTTTTTCGTCTTTAATGATTGTAAAGCCGGATGTATCTGCTCCTCCCTGGGATTCAGAGACAAGAAGTTCAGCATTTTCCTGCACAGCAGAAGACTTCTGGGATGAAGTGCTTGCACAGCTCATGAAGATTACTGCACATGCAATTAACAGGCTTTTCATTTTTTACAATTTTATCTCCCAAAATTAGTGAAAAAATTGATAATGTCCTTCATTTGCCCATTTCAACATTGGCCGATCTCCGGAAGTATCGCCAAATGCAATAATTTTATCGTATTTAGAATCGTTTATTTCTTCTTTTATTCTTACAAGTTTTTCTTTCCCGTTGCAGTTTTTTCCTACAAAATTTCCTGTGAAAACCCCGTTCTTAAACTCTGCCCGCGTAGAAACAAGCTCCATTTTAAGTGCCTGAGCGAATGGCTTTACCCAGATATCCAATGAAGCCGTAACCAATAAACTTTGTGTATTGTTATGATCTATATTATTAATAAAGTCGAGCGCATTTTCACGCACAATTTTAGGATAATGCTGTTCAAAAAACAGTTTAGACTTTTGCTCTATCTTTTCCTGAGTCTGTCCTTTTAAAATAGAACCAATAAAACTTTTTTTCACCTTTTCGGTTTCAGCCAGCTTTAATTTCAGCAGGATAAAGAGCGGAACATGTCTCAAAAATTGTATACGGTATTTTGTAGAATCGTAGAATTTGAGATACATAAACATAGTATCTTTATACGTCAGGGTTCCGTCAAAATCAAAACAATACAATTTTTTCATTTCTTTAAAGCTTTAATTTTTTAAATATAAATTCAGGGATATTCCTGATAATCATCATAATTATACTCCAAACCGGCAAAACATATGCCACATTTTTATCCTTTTTGAAGGCTTTATAAATACAGTCTGCGGCTTGTTTCGGAGTAGCCGTCAGTTTCGGGTTTAAAGGCAGGCCTTCCGTCATTTTAGTAGCCATAAACCCTGGTTTTATTGTAAGAACATGTACTTTTTTATCAAAAAGATAGTTTCTCAGACCACTCAAATAGGCTGTAAAGGCAGCTTTTGCACTTCCATAGATGAAGTTACTTTGTCTACCTCTGTCTCCTGCTACTGATGAAAGTCCGATAATAGTACCTGATCTTCTGCTTTCAAATTTCTGAGCAAAATAGTTCATCACCGGAACCAGCTTTGAATAATTGATATCTATGATACGTTCCGTATTTCTGTTGTCATATAATCCTTCCTCAGTTCCTTCTCCTAAATATCCTACGGCGCAAAATAATACATCTGAATTGATATTATCAAATCTGTTGTAATCAATTTCTTTGGTCAGATCCAGTTCAATAACTTCTGCCTGCTGCAGAAACTTTACATCAATATGTCTTGCAAACCGTTCTGTAGTTTCTTTATTTGAGGTAAAAAGGTAAATTTTTTCAAATTTTTCTCCTTCCTGAAGTGCTTTTTCCACAAAAGCCTGTGCCACTTCAGATGTGCTTCCCAGAACTATCATTATGAATTATTATTTATGATTCTTTTGTGCTGTAAAGACACAAATTTAGGATTTTGAATATTTTTAAGGTAATTGGTAAGCGATGATCTGCTCATGCTGTCTTTGGTAAGATAAATCCTTCCTCCAAACTCCTGAACAATGGCATCAAGCTGATCTACCAGACTTTTCAGTTTGGAATTCACTTTAAAATCCAATGCCAGCGTATACCCTTCCACAGGGAAAGAGTTGTAAGCAGCAGTATTGTTCTTTCCAAAAAGTTTAAGAACAGCCAGGAATGATCCGTTTCCGCTATTTGCAATCGTTTCAAGGATCCTTCTCATGCCTTCTTTTCCTGTTTCTTTAGGAATTACCATCTGATACTGTATAAATCCGGATTTACCGTAGATTTTGTTCCAGTCATTAACAGCATCCAAAGGATAGAAAAACGTCTCATAATCGATAAAGTTTTTCACTTCTTTTTTAGCCTGCTTTTTATAATACAGCCAGTTAAATATTTTTACCGTAAGTGCATTCAATACAAATCCGGGAAAATAAAACGGAACCGTAGGAGATAATTTTTTCTTTAGTCTTAAAGGGGTTTTCAAAAAATTCTGAGGAAGCTCATGTTGAAAAGCATGCTCACCTCTCATCAGAATACTTCTTCCAATGTCTTTTCCTTTTTGAAGACAATCTATCCAGGCAACGGTGTACGTCCAGCTTTCGCTTTCGTCAAACAGTTTAAAAATTTCGTCCAGATTTTCTGCTTTGATGCTTTCCTGACGAATATATGCGGATTCTATATTTTTAAGCTTAAATTTTGCAGTAAGAATGATTCCTGTAAGTCCCATTCCACCAATGGTAGCCCAAAATTTGTCTGCATTTTCTTCTCTTGAACAGGTGATGATTTCCCCGTTTTCCGTCATCAGCTTAAATTCAATCACATATTCTGAAAAACATCCTTCTGCATGATGGTTTTTACCATGAACATCTGAAGCTATAGCACCTCCTATGGATACAAATTTTGTTCCGGGAGTAACATACAGGAAATATCCCTGTGGAACGGAGATTTCCAGAACTTCGGAAAGAAGTACTCCGGATTCACATTCCATTATTCCGTTTAAACGGTCAAAATTGATGAATTTATTTAATTTTTTTGTTGAAAATATAGATTCTCCCAATGAAGCATCACCATAACATCTTCCGTTTCCTCTTGCTATAACTTCGTTGTGGTTGAGTACAAATTCTTTTATTTTTTTGAAATTGTCCTCAGATCTCATTTCTTTCTCCACTACCGGGAAATTACCCCAGTTTGTAACTTTCTGTGTGAAATTAGGTTTCATTTCTTAAAATAAATTTGAATTAAAAATGCAACTACCCAAAGTAACAGGGTAACCTGAATATAACGGTCTCTGTACACAATTTTTGTAGGAGACTCTGTTCTGTTGTAAACCAATGTCTGCTGAAGATATCTCAACAAGGCAAACACTACAAAAATAACGGTGTAAAATACCCTTGCGTGGAATCTTTCCTGAACTTCCGGTGAAAGGGTAAACATCAGATAGCAGATGATAGCTAATGTAATAGAAATAGACAATGCAATGTCCGCAAACTGAACGTTATATCCGTCCAACGCTTTTCTTGTCTTTCCTGAAACCTGTGCATTAATAAGCTCTCCTCTTCTTTTTCCGATTGCCAGTACAAGAGCCAGTACAAAGGTTAATAGAATAGCCCATTGTGAAATACTGATTCCGGTAATATAACCTCCTGCCAGTACACGCAGAACAAATCCTATTGCGATAATAAAAATATCAATAATAGGAACGTGTTTAAGCCTAAAGGTATAGGCAAGATTCATCACCACATAGAAACCTATAATGGTTGCAAATTTCCAAAGATACTCATGGAAATAAAGTTGTGAGAAAAATACAAGAGCAATATCTGTAATAACCAATCCGATAAGGATTCCTATAGCTGTTGATTTTGAAATGGCTCCACTAGCCAGAGGTCTTCTTCTTTTTTCAGGATGTTTCCTGTCTGCCTCAATATCATTATAATCATTCAAAATATAAACAACACTTGCAGCAAGCGAGAATATAATGAATGCAAAGATGCTTTTTACAAGTAATTCTACATTTGTAATATTACCTGAAAAAAACAACGGGACAAATACAAACAGGTTTTTAACCCATTGCTCCACACGGAGTAGTTTTAAATATTTCTTCATTTATGTTGTTTCAACTGCAAAAATAATAAAATTAAAATTCTTAGCCTAAAAATACAAAAAAAACCGCCGGGGCGGTCTTTTACGAAAATATTTATATATTAAATTAACTATTGCCCTTGTTTGGCATCGTTAATCATTTTTTCATTAGCAGTAATAGCAAACTCTACTCTTCTGTTTTTAGCTCTTCCTTCATCTGTATCATTGCTTGCAACCGGCATATTTTTACCTTCACCTTTTGTGAACATTCTGCCTGATGCAACTCCTTTACCTGCTAAATAAGCTTTTACAGCATCTGCTCTTCTTTGGGAAAGTGCTAAGTTGTAAGCATCTTTACCTACGCTGTCCGTATATCCGTAAATATTAATATTAGTATCAGGATTATCACTTAACACCTGGGCTAATTTGTCAAGGTTAGTCTGAGCAACAGAAGTAAGGTTTGAAGAGTCAAACGCAAAGTTTACAATACTTTCATTCATTGTAACCTTAATACCGTCTCCTACTCTTTCTACCTGAGCACCTGGTAAAGTTTCTTTGATATCTTTAGCCTGCTTATCCATTTTGTTACCGATAACATTACCTGCAACACCACCGATAATACCTCCTAATACAGCACCAATAGCTCCGTTTCCTCCTTTTCCTACATTGTTACCAAGGATACCTCCAAGTACTGCTCCTGAAGCAACCCCTACTGCGGTACCTCTTTGTTGGTGATTTGAATTTTGAACCGCTTCACAGCTTGTCAATAATAATGCTGATGACAAGAAAAGGGCTCCTACGTATGTTTTTGTAAATTTCATTTTTTTTGATCTTTTATGTTGATAAATTATTTCATTCCTGCTCTCTGGAAGTTGTAAACTACTTTTACATTACCTCCTTCGAAAGGAACATCCTGCTGAAGTGAAAACTGATCTGTGGTCTGATCAATAAGTGTAAGGCTATATCCTACAGAATTTTGTTTTGCTTTGGTTCCTGCAGCAATCTTTTTAAACATAAACGTGTTACCGTCTTTTACTTCAAACTTGATAGGCTGTGTGATTGCCGGGCAATTTCCACCTCCGTTCAAAGTATACGCTCCTGTCCAGTTATTAGGAATTAATCTCCAGTGGCTTCCTACGAAACACTGTGCGTCAGCACCTTCGTCAAAAGGTTTAATTTTATAACCTTTATCATAATCTATGCTCACAATCTGCCAGTCTCCTTTCATTTTCAGAAAGTCTGCTCTTTGATTTTGAGATGTAGCTGCTTTGTTAACAGAGGAACACGACACTGCAAAAAGTGATGTTCCCAACATCCCTGCAAGTAGTAACTTTTTCATTTTGTTGTTTATTATTTTGTTACTATAAAGTTACAAAAAACCGTGCCAAAATTTAAAATAAAAATAAAAAGTCCGAAAAAAATTCGGACTCTTTATGATTTCTCCTTAAACACAGGAAGATATATTATTTTTTAACAGCCTTTTTTACGGATTTCGAAGGCTTAGGAGCACCCGTTGGTTTTCCTTTGTAGAAATTCGTATAAGCATATTCTGCTGCTTTTTTAAGGTCTATAACCCCGCCGGCCTGTGATTGATCTGCAAATCCGTCTACTGTACTTGGATTGCTGCTTTTTACCAATGCTTCAATAATCTGATAAGGTTTCAGATCCGGCATGTAAGCCAATAAAACGGCTGCTGCTCCGGCTACAACAGGTGAAGCCATAGAGGTTCCCTGAAGGTATCTGTATTCGTTTTTAGGAACGGTAGAATAAATTTCTTCCCCCGGAGCGAAAACATTGACCATTTTTTTATTATAATTAGAAAAATCCGCTCTTAAAGCGCTATTCTTATTGGTGCTGGCTCCTACCACCAAAACGTTGCTTACAAATGGTTTTTCATCTGTAACATTTTTAAAGTTGGTAGGATATGCCAAATGTTCTGCTACATCTTCATTTTCGTTTCCGGCTGCTTTCACCAAAAGTACGTCTTTATCTTCAGCATATTTAAAAGCATCCCACACTACATTTTTACCCGGAGAAACAGGTTTTCCGAAGCTCATATTTAATACTTTTGCTCCATTATCCACTGCATATCTGATAGCATTGGCTACGTCTTTATCTCTTTCGTCTCCATTGGGAACTGTTCTTACAGACATGATTTTAGCTACTTTGGAAGCTACTCCGTACTGAACTTCTTTTCCTTGTGGAAGTCCGGCAATAATTCCTGCTACATGGGTTCCGTGCTCTGCATCCGGTCCTTCGTAATGGTTGTTACCATAGTTCTTTTCAGAGTAGTCATCATAGTTATCACCTACAATTTCTTTTCTCGGGTCGTAGGAAAGATCATATTGTTTTGCTGCCGGAGCGAAATGATCGATAGCTTCTTTCATTTCCTCCTTCATCTTTTTTTCGAATTCAGCAGATGATTTTCCTTTGAATTCCGGACTTTGGGAAATCTGACCTAAAAAATCCAGCGCAATGGCGTCTCTCTGATCTGTGGGTGCTTTGATTGCTGAAATAGTCTCAGCGGTAACGGGCTTACCTCCCAATAATTTTACCATATTAGGAATAAGCTCGTTCAGCATAGAATAGGTCTTGAAATTCTGTATAGCCTCGATACTTTTTGAATTAAACATATCTTTGGCTTTCATATACATATCAAACTCCTCCTTCATCTGAGCCTGGTTCGCTTTATTCTTTGTGGAATCCGGACCTTCAAAAATAGGCTTGTATTTGGCAACTACTCTTGTCACCTCCATATTATCAATATCAATATCCCCGTTTTTACCTCCTATGAAGTTCCAGCCGTGTATATCATCAATATATCCGTTTCCATCATCATCTTTACCGTTTCCTGGAATTTCATTAGGGTTTGACCAAACATTCTTTACCAATCCCGGATGATCTACCTGTACTCCACTATCCAAAACTCCTACCACTACGGTTTTAGGCTTCAGTCCTTTAGATTCTAAGTATTTATAAGCATTTGCCGTATTTATTCCATATACTTTTGAAGTTGCAAAATCTTTATGATACCATGTCATAAGATCTTTATCTTCGTTTGGATCTTTACTTTTAGCTTTAGCTTCCTGTGCAAAAGAGAAACTAAAACCTGCTAAAAAAACTGCAGCTAATAATACCTTTTTCATATGTTGATATTTATTTTTTTAAAGTCATATACCAATCGCCGCCTTCATTTTTAAGCTGAGAGTTTCATTAATAGCGATGGTATGCTAATATGATTGTTTTATATTTTTTATATATACCATAGATTCCGGGCCTTTATTACAAATAAGGTCAAGAATTGATAAGTCTTCCAAAAACCCATATTTATCCGAAAATGTCTGGTAATATTCTTCCATTTTAAATACTGAAGGAAGTTTTGCAGAAAATTTTTCTCTGAAATCAATACTTTGAGGATTTTTGATATATTCTTCATTCAAAGAGTGTGCCTTTTCTGTTTTCAGTATCTGTTGGATAACTTCTATGCCTTTAAGGTTAAAATCTAAAAGGTATTTTTCCTTAAGATCAAATATTTTTCTGAACTTCTCTTCATAGTATTCAAAATAAGGAGAGCTTTGGTATGCTGTTTTAACCGATTTCCAATGAAGGGTTCTCCAGTCTTCGCGATAAGAGATTTCCACATCTTTGAATTCTCTTTTTCCATTATGATTGATCGGGATTATTAA
Source organism: Chryseobacterium sp. 7 (assembly GCF_003663845.1). Lineage (NCBI taxonomy): Bacteria > Pseudomonadati > Bacteroidota > Flavobacteriia > Flavobacteriales > Weeksellaceae > Chryseobacterium > Chryseobacterium sp. 7. The sequence goes on along the minus strand of NZ_RCCA01000001.1, from coordinate 1,088,908 downwards.
TGATAGTTTTCCGTTGGCTCCATAGATATTTGCTCTGTTTCTATAGGTTTGTTTCGGAAAGTTTTCAAATTGTTCCAGCACAACTTCGTTCTCAGGATTTAAAAACACTGAAAACCATGAAATTGGGGGCATATAAAATGCCGGTAATAAAATATTTTGCATAATAATATAATCTAGTTTTTAGGATAAACAACTCTTCCTACAGCATCTTTTTCATCAACAAAGCCTAAATAACGGGAATCTAAGCTTGCGTTACGATTATCTCCTAAAAAAAATAATTTTCCACTTGGAACTTTTATGGGTCCAAAGTTATCGGAAGTCCAGTCTTTATGATAAATTTTGTGAATATCCTGATCTGTATTAGGGTTTATAAACCTTTCATGAAAAAAACTATCATTAAGTTCTTTATCGCTTAATTGAGTAATGAAATAATTATCGTCAATCTGAAAGATTTCACTTTCTTCAGTTCCTTTGGAAAGGAGATCATTAGCATACCCTCTGTCTATTTTATAAGAATGTTTTACGTTAATATTATCTACCAACGTATTATTGACATATAATTTACCATTCTTAATTAAAATCACATCATTTTCCGTTCCTACTAATCTTTGTACATAGGCGCCCTGAGGATAATCCAAATTAGTTTGATTATAAGCAATCATTTTAAACTTATCATAAGGAAGAATATTGGTCATCACAATAAATGACTTTTTTTTAATGGTAGGTTCATTACCTGCTGTGGGTACAAAAGCATATTGCAAAACTCCGGAGAGTTTTGCAATAATAAAAAGAGTTACAATAAAGCTGCCTGTTAAAAGGACTCTATTAAATATTTTACTTTTAAACACTATTCTTCAGTTTTGTTTTTTCTGAATAGTTTCACGAAATATTCCCATCCGAAGAATAAGATCAGGATCATTGCGGCAATCCACCAGTAAGAGGTTTTGTTAGCTTCTCCTGTATTGGTTGCTTTGAACATTCTTTCCCAACGGATTTTGAATGGTGCCTGGTACGTAGAACTGTTGTCAGCAAATGCTCCCTGAAGACTCATCCATGTGAACATCGGTTTTCCGACAATATTTTCTTCCGGAACGAAACCAAAGAATCTTGCATCTAATGAAGCATCTCTGTTGTCCCCTATCATCATATAATAATCCTGCTGAATCGTATACTGGCTAGCTTCTTTTCCGTTGATGAAGATTTTTCCGTCTTTCTTTTCTAAGCTATTATGTTCATATTCAGAAATAATCCACTGGTACGTTGGAAGTGTTTCCTGGTTGATAGCCACTACATCTCCTTTTTTAGGAATTCTTAAAGGGCCGTACCAATCTGGATTCCAAGGTTTATTAATTGGGAAGATGGATTGGGTAGTATCAATTTTTGTTCTCGCCTCATCTTTATAAGCCACTGCTGATTCTCCTTTTACAGAAACATCTTCTTTTATGTCAATAACATGCGGAAGTCCTTTAATTTCTTTAGCTGTCTGATCTGTTAAGCCCTGAAAGGCATAAATATACCCCCCATTATTCTGCTGAACTTCCTGAACTGGTAAGAATCCATATGCTTTATATAAAGTAGGGATATCCAATTGAGCGTCTGTAGTTACAATATATCTGTGCTGTACTTCCTGATCTCCTAAAACGGTTTCCGGCTTTCCGTTAACGAAAAGTCTTCCGGCTCTCATTTCAAAAGTATCCCCTGCTGTAGCTACACATCTTTTTACATAAGGATCTTTTCTGTCGATTGCTGTATGTACAGAATCCTGAGGGTAGTTGAAAACAACTACATCATTTTTCTGTGGTTTATTGAACTGCAGAATTCTTGTGTAAGGAAGTTTTACAGCATCCACATAAGATTTTGGGTCATCTTTAGGATTACCTTTCTGTCCTGTATCCATAATAGTTCCCTGAAGGAAAGGTATTGCTACCGGACGCATCGGAAGTCTGTAACCGTAGCTCCATTTGTTTACAAAAAGGAAGTCACCTACCAGTAATGTTCTTTCCATAGATCCTGTAGGAATCCCGAAAGGCTGTGTTACGAAAACGTGGATAATGGTAGCGAAAACTACTGCGAAGGTAATAGAACCGACAAATGTGTCTTTCTTTTTTTCGTTTTTCTCTTCGTCTGTAAGGAACAGGTCGTTTGCATTCTCATCTTCTAACTCTACATCTTTAGAATAGTTGATCACCGCCATATAAATAAACGGAAGAATCACTGTAAGAATCTGGTCTTTGAAAAGTGTTTTCCCGAACTTTTTCACTAAATAAAGGTGGAAAACAGACATCATGATTGGCCCTACAATTGGTAGATAAGACAGGATTGCCCACCATTTCGGATGTTTTGTTTCCTTAAGAATAATGAAATAGTTGTAAAAAGGGATAAAAGCAAATAAAGGGCTATAGCCCATTTTCTTGAACAGTTTCCAAGATGAAATCCCCATTAATACTGATAGTATGAGGACATATACTGTATAAGTTAAAAAATAATTCATAAATTTTTGTGCCTATTCTTATGATATAAATAATAAAATGATGAGTAATAAATGATAAAAGCAGTCCGCTGTTTACAATTCACTATTCATCATTTTCTGCTTATTGGTCTGCAATTTACAGAATTTGTTACAAATTAAAGTCCCAAAACGTCTTTCATTGCGAAGTTTCCTTTTTTATCTTTAATCCATTCTGCGGCTACTACAGCTCCCAGTGCAAAACCATTTCTGTTGAAAGCGGTATGCTTGATTTCGATTTCGTCTACTTCGCTTCTATAATACACGCTGTGAGTTCCCGGTACTTCATCTTCACGTACCGCAAAAATTCCAAGCTGCCTGCCTTCTGTTTCTTCCAGCTTCCATGCATCGAATTTCGGGCTGTTTTGGATGATCCCTTCTGCAATGGAAATAGCGGTTCCACTTGGAGCGTCTTTTTTATGGATGTGGTGAATTTCTTCCAGCTGGCAAGAGTATTCGTCCACATTCTTCATCAGATCTGCCAGTTTTTCATTTAAAGCAAAAAATAAATTGACGCCTAAACTAAAGTTGGAACCATATAAGAAAGCTGTATCGTTATCTACAGCCAGTTTTTCTATTTCAGCTTTTTGATCCAGCCAGCCTGTTGTTCCGCAGATCACCGGAATTTTATTTTCAAGACAAGCTTTGATGTTCTCAAATGCAACTTCCGGCAGTGAGAATTCAATCACAACATCCGGATTATTAAGATTTTCAGCAATTGGGGTTTCCTTCAGACGGGCAACTACTTCATGACCTCTCTTCTGTGCGATCTCATCAATAATCTTACCCATTTTACCGTAACCAACTAATGCTATTTTCATATGATCTTTTTATTTTTTTAAATACTGCATTTTATCCTCAGATATTCTGCAAATCTATTATCTTTTAGAATCTGTAACTTAAACTGAATCCTGTTTTCGGAGCGCTGTACCCATACTGATCCTGAATAACCGATGGTTTAAAAACCAAATCCGGGTCATGCCGGCTTTCATAAAGGTGGGCATCTACTACGGCATCTACAATATTGAGAATATAAATTAATCCTGTGATGGCGATGGCGTAATCCCTTTGTCTTTTGGCTCTGTCCTGGGCATTTCCTAAAGCTACTTTGTCCAGCCATGGATGGCTGTCTACAAATTCATTAGGTGTACCGTTCAGTTTTGCCACGTAGTATTCACGGTATTTTTTGTACTGGTTGTCATTCCAAACGGCAATTCCTACACCGGCTCCTACAGCTCCCCAAACAATGGGAATCTTCCAGTATTTTTTATTGTAAAACTGTCCTAATCCGGGTAAAACTGCAGAATATAAACCTGCTCTGGTAGGATTCAATTTTATGGTTTTCCCTGTAGGACCATTCGCTTTTTCAAGATCTTCAATGATCTTTGCTTCTGTTTTACCTGGCTTCAATACACGGGGTTCTTCTTTCGGAGGGACTTCCATCCGAACAGTATCGATAGGTTTTACTTGTGAATAAGCCAGTGCAGCGAAACACAAGAAAAGGGTGAAAAATATTTTCTTCATTATTTAATATGAGACAAAATGTATTCCAGCTCTTCTTCATTTTTGAAGTCCAGAACAATTTTACCTTTTTTACCATTTCCGGAAGATTTGATCTCTACTTTTACGTCTAAGATATCTGCGATGGTCTTCTGGGCTTTTTTATAATTATTGGAAAGCTCCACATTTGCTTTTTTGGCAGCGGGAGACTTTGGATTCTTCAATGCAGCAGCGGCCTGCTCTGCCTGACGAACGTTTAATTTTTCTTTAATAATAAGATCAAACAAAACCTGCTGATCTTCTTCACTTTCAAGGCTGATAATGGCTCTTCCGTGTCCTGCAGAAATTTCACCGCTTCTGATGGCATTCTGAATATCCGGATTTAATCTTAACAGTCTGATAGAATTGGTAATGGTACTTCTATCCTTTCCTATTCTTTGACTCAGGTTTTCCTGAGTAAGACCTATTTCTTCTAAAAGCCTGTGATAGGTTAAAGCAATTTCAATAGCATCAAGGTCTTCTCTCTGGATGTTTTCTACAAGAGCCATCTCAAGAAGTTCCTGATCATTCACTAAACGGATATAGGCAGGAATAGTCGTTAAACCTGCAATTTTACTTGCTCTGTAACGTCTTTCCCCGGAAATGATCTCAAACTTTTCACCGTCTTTTCTCAGGGTAATCGGTTGGATTACACCTAGGTTTTCAATAGACTGTGCAAGTTCGTTTAATGCTTTTTCATCAAAATAAGTTCTCGGCTGCGTAGGATTCGGATAGATATCTTCAAGCGAAACTTCTACAATGTTTCCCACAAACTTATCTGCTCCTTCATCAGTAGCTGAATTGACAGTTGCTTTAGATTCTGCACTTAAAATAGCGCCCAAACCGCGTCCCATAGCTCTTTTTTTGTCCTTCATAGATATAATTGATAAATGATGTTTGATAAGTGGATGACCAGCATACACTTATTGGCCATTTATTATTAATTTAATTCTTTATTAAGTTTTCGTTCCTCAAAAGAACTTCTTCAGCTAACTGAATATACTGAACAGCTCCTTTACTTTCCGCATCATAATTCAGGATACTTTCCCCGAAACTTGGTGCTTCACTCAATCTTACGTTTCTGCTGATAATGGTTTCAAAAACCATTTCCGGGAAGTGCAGATTCACCTCTTCCACTACCTGATTGGATAATCTCAATCGGCTGTCATACATGGTAAGAAGAAGCCCTTCAATTCCAAGATCTTTGTTATGAATCTTCTGAACGTTTTTAACGGTATTCAAAAGTTTTCCAAGTCCTTCTAATGCAAAATACTCACACTGTATCGGAATGATGACAGAATCTGCTGCTGTAAGAGCATTTACTGTAATAAGACCTAAACTCGGCGCACAGTCGATGATAATATAGTCATAATCGTCTCTTACGCTGGCCAGTGCTTTTCTCAGCATATACTCACGATCTTCCTTGTCTACCAATTCAATTTCCGCAGCTACCAGGTCGATATGCGACGGAATAATATCCAGGTTGGGAGTCGCAGTTCTTTTGATGCAGACTCTTGTTTCTGCACTATGCTCCAAAAGATTATATGTAGAATACTGAACATCTTCAACACCCAGACCGGATGTAGCATTCGCCTGAGGATCAGCATCAATGATTAATATTCTTTTTTCCAATACTCCTAATGCTGCCGCAAGGTTTACAGCGGTGGTAGTTTTACCAACGCCTCCTTTTTGATTAGCAATACCTATGATTTTTGCCATTATTAGAACTTTAAGTTTCAAAAATACACTTTTTTCTTTGCTCTCGGTGAGTGGAGAAAATCAAAATTGAGTTAAAATACTGTTAATAAGCAATTTAACGATAAAAAAAAATTATCCACAAAAAAAATTCTTTGTGGATAACTATTAAAAATTTGTCTTTTCGTATTAATTATCAAATTTCATTGAGATTGGAAATTTGAAATAACTTCTTACGAATTCTCCTTTTTTGTTTTTGGCAGGAATCCATTTTCCTTTGCTTGAGATGTTTTTGATTGTTCTCATTGCCTCACTGTTAAATTCGGCGTTGGTTCCATTAGCTTTTACCCCTGAGATCGTTCCGTCCATTTCAACAATAAAGGTAACTGTCGTTTTTACAACATCCTCTGATTCAAACCCTGAACCATCGAAGTTGTTCATTACTTTATTTCTGAAGGAGTCTATGCCTCCCGGATAACCAGCTTCTACTCCCAGTTCTCCCGGTTCTGCAATTTTAGTTTTATCCACCGGATCAGAAATTACTGGCGGAGGCGTATTAATTACAGGACCTGTTCCTACTGATACTGTTGGAACATTGGGTGTATTAGGTGTTACCGGATCTCCTTTAAAGTTGTTTACAAATCCTGCTACAGCATCATCTGGTATAGGATCTTTATTCACATTATCCTGAGCTGTACTTGTTGGCGTAGGCACTGTACTGTCAAATGTCTTTGTATTAGATGGAGCTACAGGTTTTATAGTTTCTACAGGAGGTACTACTTCTGGTGTATCTACATTCTTCACATCAAACGGTCCAAAATCACAAGCAATAATCTTTTCAGTAATACTTGGTCCTTGTAACGCAGAAATCACAAATGGTGTAAGAGATACTGCGGCCATTAAACTTGCTCCTATAAAAAGTGCTTTAGTTAATATTCTATCTGATTCGTTTCTTAATACATAGGCACCATAGTCTTTATTGCGGTGCTCGAACAGAACTTCGTTAAACCGAAATTCCTGGTTTTGGTTATGTTGTTTCATCACTACTACTATTTAAACTGTTAAAAAATTGTGATTATTAGTTTTGTTAGCTCTTATCGATAAGCAATGTTGTAATATCAAAACATCTGCCAAAATTTTAGCAAAACAACATAATATTAGAAAATTTTATGATAATGTTTAAATTTTAACATTTATAAATAGAAAGTTTATATGGAAAAACAATACTGGTTTTCATAAAAACAAATAAACATAAAGAAGTCCCTTAGTTGAATAGAAGGGCTATATAAGCATTAAAAGAAGCGTGAGCGGTATCAGTAATCCAAGTGCATTAATAATGATCAGAATAATAGAACTGATTTTTGTTTTCGAATAGCTTTTAGCGGCAAAATAGATTGCTCCTATGCTAAAAAGCAAACTGCAGACAATAAAAAAGATCAGTAAAAAATCTGAACCCACATTGAATGGTAATCCTAAATAAACAATAATTAAAACAGAATATGCCATTGTAAGATATAAACTGATCACTATATTATCCAGAAAACGCTGTGGTATTTTATTCTCTTCCATTATTTTTCTTATTTATATTTTGTCTTAAAACAAAAGTAGATAAAAAATCATGATTGGTATTTTCGCTTGATTAATGAGCATCCTTATCAAACAAAAAAAGAGACCATTCAATGATAGTCTCCCTGTTATTTTATCTCTAAGAATGTTAGAATAATTCTTTTCTGATGATGTTCTGACTTCTTTCAGGACCTACAGAAACTAAGTATACGTTAATTCCTAAGTATTTCTCAATAAACTCGATGTATTTCTGAGCAGTGTCAGGAAGTTCATCATAGCTTCTTGCTTTTGTAATGTCTTCGCTCCAACCCGGTAAATCCTGATAGATTGGTTCGTAGTTGTATAATTTTTCTGTTGAAGAAGTGAAATAATCGATGATTTTTCCGTCTTCAGTTTTGTAGTGTGTTACTACTTTTAAGTTTTCAATTCCGGTAAGAACATCAAGCTTAGTGATTACAAGATTGTTGATTCCGTTGATCATACAAGCATGTTTTAAAGAAACAAGGTCTAACCAACCTGTTCTTCTTGGTCTTCCTGTAGTGGCTCCGAATTCACCTCCGATCTGTCTGATTTTTTCACCCAGTTCGTTATCTAATTCAGAAGGGAAAGGTCCGTTTCCTACTCTTGTACAGTAAGCTTTTGCAACACCAATTAAATTCTGAAGTGAAGTTGGCGGCACACCAGCTCCTGAACAAACACCTCCTGTAGATGGAGAAGATGAAGTTACATAAGGATAAGTTCCAAAGTCGATATCAAGCATTAATGCCTGAGCTCCTTCGAACAATACGTTTTTACCATCTCTGATCGCCTCGTTCAGCTCTAATTCAGTATCAACAATTCTGTCCTGAAGCTGTTTTCCGATTGCTAAATATTCGTTGTAGATTTCTTCAACGTCTAAAGTTGGCTTTCCGTAATATTTTTCAAAAAGAGAATTTTTAACTTTTAAGTTTTTCTCAATTTTGTCTCTTAAAATCTCAGGATTTAAAAGGTCTACCATTCTGATTCCGACTCTTGCAATTTTATCTTCATAACAAGGTCCGATTCCTTTTTTGGTAGTTCCGATCTGAGTTCCTCCGTGTTCCTCTTCACGGTAAGTATCCAAAAGGATGTGGTAAGGCATGATTACATGCGCTCTTCTGCTGATAAAGATGTGATCTGTTCTTAAGCCTTTGCTCTCAATCTGACCAACTTCTTTAATAAAAGATTTAGGGTTTACCACTACTCCATTCGCAATGATACATTTCCCTTTGCATTGAAGAACTCCTGAAGGAAGAAGGTGTAGAACGAATTTTTCTTCACCTACATAAACCGTGTGACCAGCGTTGTCTCCCCCCTGGAAACGTACTACATAGTCCGATTTTGCTGATAAAACATCCGTTATTTTTCCTTTGCCTTCATCTCCGTACTGAAGACCTACAACTACATAAGTTGACATATTTTACTTTTGTTTTTAGATTCGTGCAAAATTACTTTTAAAAAAAATGACGGCCAAATTATAGAGGATATTTATTTTGGGTTAGGATGAAAATCATGAGGTTGAATATCATCTTATTTCTAATATTTTTACTTCCATACCTATATAAAATGAATTATATTTACTGTAAAAATTGCACAAAATGAAATTTAAAATTCTATTTCTGCTTTTAATTGTCCCTTTGTTTTATCTAAAAGCTCAGAATAAAGTAAACGATTACCTGAATGTTCCGGGACCTGTTAAATTAAATCAAAAAGAATATCATTTAGTCTGGAGTTCTCACCCCAATGAAAATTATTTCAAGCAGGAATATCTAAATCCAAAAGAAAATATCAACCAATACAACAGTATGGTTTTAATTGAGTTTGTAAAAGGAGATTTTACTTTGAAAGACGCTATTGGTCAAAAAGTAGGAGAACTTCAAGAGATGAAGAAGACCAATCCGGTTATTAATTATAAAATTCTTGAAAAAGGGGAAGAATATATTTTGGATTTTCTTATCAGCCAAAACTCAAAGGATGGTAAGGAAATATTGATAGCAGAAAGAAATGTATATCGTTATAAGCTTATTAATGATGGTAAAAATAAAGGTATTCTTCTTTTTGCTGTAAGTGAAAGAGGATATGAAAAAAATATGGATGAATTCTTTACTAATCTAAAAAACAACTCTTCTCAATTAATTGAAATTGTCGGAAATTATAAACTTCTTGACATTGAGATAAAATAATATCACAACTTGCTATGATTTCATCCCAAAATTCAAATTATTTACCATCAAATACAGACAGTAAATCCCAGCTTTTCTACAACCTATTCTCTCCGGAAACACTAAAAGCTACACTACTTATCGTACACGGCATGCAGGAACACAGCGGAAGATATGCAGAGATTGCTGAATATTTTGCTAATCATGGGATTGCTGTATTGTCGTATGATCATTTAGGACACGGAAAATCTGTAAAAGAGAAAAAAGATATTGGTTTCTTCCAGCCTGAAAAACCGGATGAAAGGCTTGTTGCAGATGCAGAAATGATGGCTGATTATCTTGCAGAGCAATATCCGGATGTACCTCATTTTATTTTGGGACATTCTATGGGGTCATTTATCACCCGATGTCTTCTTCAAAAAGCGAGCAGTAAGTTTTCAGGAGCAATTATTACAGGAACTGGTGGACCTTTGCCGGGAATCAATTTATTGAGAGGTTATTTATCATTAGCTAATGCCATCGCGCCTCGTCATCGTACTTTCTTGAATTCAGTTTTTACAAGTGTCAATAATAAACATTTTAAAAAGGATAAAGATTTCAGTGATACCAGCTGGCTGAGTGTAAGCCCAAAGAACAGAAAAGCTTTTGAACAGGATGATCTTTGTGGAATTCCTTTTACTCATAATGCTTTTTATACTTTATTTACCATTTATAAAAAGGCTACGGCAAGAAACTGGGCTTCATCTATACCTAAATCGTTTCCTTTGTTATTTATAAGTGGTCAGAATGATCCGATTGGTGATTTTGGAAAAGGAGTTATGCATACAGTGAGTCATTTAAAAGCTGACGGTTTCCAGCATGTAGACGTAAAGATCTATCCGGAAATGCGTCATGAGATTTTGAATGAAGAAATAAGAGAAGAGGTATTGAAAGAAATCTATAATTGGATTTTAGAAAATTAAGAAGTTCGCTGGCTGTGCATATTTTATCAACTAATTAAAGGGATTACTATTTTAGAACACTGAAAAATAAAATCAATCACCGTGACTATAGAAGAACTTATCAAAGACAAGGCTGTAAAATCAAAAGAAAAAGTAGACATCATCAGCAAATGGATTATTGACAAATCCTTACCTACCGATGAACTGATTGCTTTCGCTGAAAAATCAAAAGATCCTGTAAAAGCAACCTGCGTGGAAGCCTTGGAATATGCTACAAAACAGAATCCCAATCTGGCGGATGAAACCATATTTTCATTTGTTACCCAAACCCTTACTGAAAAAGCACCCAGAATAAAATGGGAAAGTGCCAAAGTAATAGGCAACACAGCTCATTTATTCCCAGAAAATCTGGATCCGGCTATTTCTAATTTGTTAGTGAATACGGAACATGAAGGAACTGTAGTACGATGGAGTGCAGCATTTGCACTGGGTGAAATTTTAAAATTGAAAACCAGGCATATTGAAACTCTGCTTTCTGCTCTTGAAAAGATTAGTGAGAAGGAAGAGAAAAACAGCATTAAAAAGATTTATCTGGATGCGATTAAGAAAACGAAGAAATAATTTTTTCAATTCATAAAAAATAGAAACCTGGAAATTGATTTCCAGGTTTTCTTATAATAAGTTTTGGCTAAAGCCCGCTCCTATTGAATATTTTATACATTATAAAAAAATCGTTAATCAAGCTTCAATTCTCTATCAATCTCAATCTCCTCCAGAAAAATCTCATCATGGGAAATCACCAGCACAGTTCCATGATAGTTTTTGATAGAATTGGTAAGAATTTCTACATTCTGAAGATCTAAGTTATTGGTTGGTTCATCGAGAATGATCATATCCGGAGCTTTATTGCTGATGGAAAGTCCGCAGAGAAGTAAGCGCAAACGTTCACCACCACTCAGCATACCGCATTTCTTATCCCATGTATCTTTTCCAAACAGAAATCTGGACAATAATGTTTTCACTTCAGATTCCTGTAATGCACTGTCATTGAAAGTCTGTACAAAGTCATAAAGCGTTGATTCATGATTAATCAGAGAGTATTCCTGGTCAATATAAATACTGTTGAATTCTGCCGTGTTTATTTTCCCTTCCGTAGGCTCAATTTTTTCCAGCAGAAGCTTTATCAGTGTGGTTTTTCCGGAACCGTTTGAACCTTTAACGGAAATTCTATCTCCACTTCTTACCTTAAGACTGATATTTTCTTTCCAGAGTTTTCCCTTTCCATAAGTAAAATTAATATCTTCAGTAGTAACAAGGATTTTCCCTGAATGCAGATTAGAATCATTAAAATTAACTTTCATCTGATCGGAATTCTTTAAAGAAGAACGTAAGTCTCTCAAATCACATGAAATTTCTGTGATTTTCTCAGCATGTACACATTTTAGTTTTGAACTGTTTTTTTCAGCATTGTTTCGAAGGGTATTCATCATAATTCTTGCTACTCCGGACTTTTCTTGTTTCCCTCTACCTCTTGAATCAAGCTTTTGCTTTCTTTCCAGTGTTTCCCTTTCCTTTTCTTTTGCTTTTTTCAGAGCCCGTTCTTTGGAATGAATGTCATTTTGCAAAGCTTCCTCTTCCACTTTTTTCTGTTCTGCATAGAAATCGTAATTACCACCATATGCTGCAATTCCCTGATTGCTTAATTCGAATATAGTGTCTACAATATTGAGCAAAGTACGGTCATGACTTACGATAACCACTGTTGAATCCGTTTTGTTGATAAGATCATACAGTAATTTCCTGCCATTAAGATCCAAATGGTTGGTAGGTTCATCCAATACAATAATATCTGGTTGATTAATCTGAATTCCGGCAAGAAAAACTTTAGTCTTTTGGCCACCACTCAAGTCGTCTAATTTTTGGGTTAATTCAAAATTTTCGAATCCCCAGTGTTCCAGAGCTTGATGAGATCGTTCTTCAATGTCCCAGTCATCGTTGAGCATTTCAAAATAAATTTCATCCACTTCTCCGTCTGTAATTTTTTGAAGCGCATATAATTTCTGATCTATTTTAAGACATTCAGCGATGGTAAGGCAGTTACAATTTCCGAACATTTGGGGTACATAAAAAATATCACCCTGAATATTGATGGAGCCGTTTAAAGGTTGTATTTCGCCCGCAATCATTTTCAGAAGGGTTGATTTTCCCATGCCATTGCCTCCCACTAAAGCAGATTTGATGGAAGATTGTATTGTTAAATTGGTATGATTGAATAGAAGATTTCCTCCCGGAAACCCAAAGGATATATTTTGTAGTAAAATCATGATTTCTTTCTTAATAATGGTTGAACACCAGCAACTTCTTCGTTACTGTTTTTTATGAATCTGAAAGAAATGATAATCCTACATGTCTGTATTGTTGGGTTTTGAAAGCACAAAGATAGTCATTTTCCTGAATATCATCTTTTTCATTTCAATCAGAACATTTATCACCCTGTTTTGCTTCTCTATTTTAAACACCTGTTTATTTTTAATTGTTTACAGAATCGTTTTTTTGAGGTTATACCTTTATGTTCCGTTAAAAAGCTTCTCTTTATTATTATTTAAACAGACTTTATCATGTTATTCAATTCAGATGTCCTGAAACCATCAAAGTTTCAAACTGATAAAAACAGGAAAGTATTTTAATCAAAAATCCGTAACTTTGCCTCCTACTAAAAATTTTATGGAAAGCATTAAAGTTCACGACAAAACTTTCGTTCCTTATTTAAAGGATGCCGAAATTCAGGAAATTGTAAAAGAGACAGCGTTAAGAATTTATGAGGATTACAAGGATGAGGTTCCTGTTTTCATTGGTGTATTAAATGGAGTGGTGATGTTCTTCTCAGATCTTTTAAAATATTACCCGGGGGAATGCGAAATTGCCTTCATTCAAATGAGCTCTTATGTAGGAACTGAATCTACAGGGATCGTTTATCAGAAAATGGAGCTTACTAAAGACGTGAGAGACCGTCATATTATTCTTGTAGAAGATATCGTAGATACAGGAAATACAGTAGAAAGTCTTTTCAAATATTTCAAAGAAACACAACGTCCTAAATCTGTAAAACTGGCAAGTTTCCTATTGAAACCTGAGATTTACAAAAAAGACTTCAAACTGGATTATATCGGAAAAGAAATTCCTAATAAGTTTGTGCTTGGGTACGGACTGGATTATGATGAGTTAGGAAGAAACCTACCGAATTTATATCAGTTGGAAGACGGACAAATCAACCATTAAATGCTGTTGGCTATTAGCTGATAGCTTTTAGCTTAAAAATTATATAAAGAAATAAATTTAATAATAACTTAAAAAAGCTGAAAGCAAAAAAGCAAGCCGCCAAAAGCCACGAGCCAGAAGCAAAAATGCCCATTGCTGGAAGCGTATCAACATTATGATAAACATTGTTCTGTTCGGCCCTCCAGGAAGTGGAAAAGGAACACAAGCTCAGAATCTGATCGAAAAATTCAATTTAAAACAGGTTTCAACAGGTGATCTTTTCAGATACAATATGAAAAATGACACTGAACTTGGTAAATTGGCTAAATCATACATCGATAAGGGAGAATTGGTTCCGGATCAGGTAACAACAGATATGCTGATTGACGAGATCAAAAAACCTACTGATACCAACGGTTTTATTTTTGACGGATATCCAAGAACAACGGCTCAGACAGAAGCTTTGGAAACCATCGTTAAAGAAGTACTGAATGACGAGATAGACATCTGTCTTTCATTGGTAGTAGAGGACAAAATTTTGGTTGAAAGACTTCTGAAAAGAGGGGAAACCAGCGGAAGATCAGACGACAGCAATGTAGAGATCATCGAAAACAGAATTAAAGAATATTATACCAAAACAGCAGAAGTTGCCGAGCTTTATAAGCAGCAGGGTAAATATGTAGAGGTAAACGGTGTTGGAGAAATTGATGAAATTTCCCAAAAACTTTTCGCTGAGGTAGAGAAAATTAAATAATCGGGATACGGGTGCGGGATAAAATTTCGTCCCGCAGCCTGTAACTTGCAACACAAACTATATGTCTAACTTTGTAGATTACGTAAAAATCCATTGTAAAAGCGGACACGGAGGTGCTGGTTCTGCCCACCTTCGCCGTGAAAAGTATATTCCTAAAGGCGGTCCGGACGGAGGAGACGGAGGTCGTGGCGGACACGTCATTATGAGAGGAAATGCTCAGGAATGGACTTTACTTCCACTCCGATACACCCGTCACATAAAAGCAGAACGAGGTGAAAACGGAGCAAAAAACCAGCTGACCGGAGCTGATGGTTCTGATATTTATATTGATGTTCCTATTGGGACCATTGCTAAAAATGAGGAGGGTGAAATTATCGGAGAAATCCTTGATGACAAACAGGAAATCATTTTGATGCAGGGAGGAAAAGGTGGAAAAGGAAACGAACATTTCAAATCTTCTACCAATCAGACTCCAAGATATGCTCAACCCGGAATGGATGGTGAGGAAGGCTATGTGGTCTTCGAACTTAAAATTTTGGCGGATGTAGGACTTGTTGGGTTTCCAAATGCCGGAAAATCTACACTTTTAGCATCTGTTTCTGCGGCAAAACCAAAAATTGCCAATTACGCTTTTACCACTTTAACTCCTAACCTTGGAATTGTAGATTACAGAAATTACAAATCTTTTGTAATGGCTGATATTCCAGGAATCATTGAAGGAGCAGCAGAAGGAAAAGGCTTAGGACACAGATTCCTGAGACATATTGAAAGAAACTCTATCCTTTTATTTTTAATTCCGGCTGATTCTGAACACCATTTCCAGGAGTTTAAAATTCTTGAAAATGAGCTGAAGGAGTACAATCCTGAATTGTTGGATAAAGATTTCATTGTTTCCGTTTCAAAATCTGACCTTTTGGATGATGAACTGAAAAATGAAATTGCAGCAGAGTTCCCGGAAAACAAACAGCCATTATTCTTCTCAGGGGTTACCGGAGAAGGTCTTATGGAACTGAAAGATGCTATCTGGAAACAATTACACGGATAGGACCTGCATGAAGTTATCAGTTTTATTTTGGAAATAGAACTGCAACATACAAAACAGCCTTAGATTTTTCCTGAGGCTGTTTTTCTTTATACACTTATAATATTTTAAGCCATTAAGGAAGAGTTAAGAAATAAAGTAGAGTTAAGATAAATCATTCTGATTATTAAGCGTAAGGCGAAGCTTATCTTCCTATTCTTAACACCTTAATACAACCTTAATGGTACAAATACAAGTTTAAGCAAGTTTTCCATTTTATATTTAACATAAAAACAAAAGAACATTTTGGGTTTTGGAACAATTATTGGGAGACTCTTCGAAATTGAAAAAAACTATGAAATATTTGCTAGCTATTTGTGCATTTGTGTTTTTAACATCCTGTAAAACTTCTCAAAAAGTAAATTCAAAATATACTAAAATTGAGTATGAAGCGACTCCGTGTTTTGGATTCTGCCCTGTTTTTAAAATGACCATCAACCCAGATAGAACTGCAGTTTTTGAAGCAGAACATTTTAATTTTAACGATAAACCTTCCAAAGATGAATTCTCAAAGCCACGCGAAGGGACTTTTAAAGGAACCATCAAAGAAGAAGATTATAATAAACTGATCAGTTTGCTGGATGGGTTAAATGTTAAAGGATTAAATGATAAATATGGCGAAAAAAATATCACCGATCTTCCAACTTCTTATTTAAGAATAAAACTTGCTGACGGAACTTCAAAAAATATAGAAGATTACGGAAAACGTGGAAGTGAAAAGCTTTCAGAAGTTTATCAGTTTTTTGAAAATCTAAGAAAAAACCAGCAATGGACTAAAGTGAAGTAGTTTCACAAAAAATATAGCAATAATTCCTTCGTTCCGGAGGAATTATTTTTTTATCAGGTTTTAAAGACTTATTCTATTTAACGTAAGACATAGAATGAATCAAAATTCCCAGCTCTTTTATTGCTTTTTCCACATCATCATTCCATTCTGAAGCATAGCTCAGCCTTATGCAATGGGTATATTGATCTTGTAGTGAAAATGCAATACCGGGCATAATGGCAATATTTTTTTGCAAGGCTTTTTTGTATAAAGTAAAAGCATTGATGGATTTATCCAGTTCAACCCACAAGAACAAACCTCCTTGTGGCTGCGTACACCTGGTCTCATCAGGAAAATATTCGAGAATAGCTTTAGTTACTTTCACGTAGTTAACGTATAAATCTTGCCTAAGTTTTCGAAGATGTTTTTCATATTTACCGGACTCTAGATATAGTGCAACCGCCTGATGGGTTATGGCTGTATCTGAAATCTGTTGTATAGCTTTGGTTTTTATCACTTTATCTTTATACTTCCCGGGTAGTATCCACCCTACTCTATATCCTGGAGCTAGTGATTTTGATATAGAATTGCAAAGCAGTACCATTCCTTCCTTGTCAAAAGTCTTACAATTGGCCGGACGCTTCTCACCAAAATATAAATCACCATAAATGTCATCTTCAATTAATGGTATATTATATTGAGTCATAAGCTGTACAAGTTTTTCTTTTTTATCATCAGGCATACAGTATCCCAATGGATTGCTAAAATTACTTACAATAACCAATGTGGCTATTTCCTGTTTTTTCAAAAGCTTTTCTAAGCTATCCAGATTAATCCCTGTTTGCGGATGAGTAGAAAGTTCAACTACTTTTAAACGAAGATGTTTGGCTAGCTGCAAAATTCCAAAGTAAACCGGGCTTTCTACGGCTATTGTATCTCCTGGCTGGGTAATGCTTTGCAGGCAATAAGACAAAGCCGGAATACAGCCTGATGTTGTTATCACATCCTCTAAAGTAATACTTCCATTCCAATGTAAAGTTCTTTTAGCAATCTGCTGTCTTAATCTGGAATTTCCTTCTATCGGGTCATACTGCACACCGCAGTAATCAATAGTATTAACAGCATTCTTAATACATTTATTGAGCGCTGCAACAGGTAAAAATGAAGTAGCCGGTATACCTAAAGATAATTGTACAATATGTTTCTGATCAATGGTATCATACACATTTATTGCAGCATCTTCCGGCCGGCTGTTTTCGGCTTTTTGTAAAGGATTGGTGGCCTCTGGCAATTGAATTTTATGATTATATGGGGAGCAGACAATATAACCGGATTTTGGTTTTGATACAATAAGATCTTTACTTTCCAAAACACTATATACCATCTGTGCAGTAGTCATACTTATTTTCTTTTCCGAACGTATCTGTCGTAAAGATGGCATTTTATCACCCGTCTTTAAGATCCCTTTCTTGATTTGGGCTTCATAATAATCTGAGAGATCTTGATATTTTATTGTTTTCATAATCAACTGTACTGGTTAAAATTTATAAAATTGCATCTGTACTTCAAATATAAAAAAAATTAATTTTGCATAGTAAGAAACGTAAGGGTTAAAACAATCCTTCATTAAACACATTAACAATGACACAACCTTCAAAGAAAACTATCAAAGAGATGCCAATCCATTCAACGGATATTACTATTCCGGATGGCATCAATAAAACATTGAGAATTGCTTATGTAGATGAGCCACCATTTTATTGGACTGAGCATAATGGTGTAAAAGGTGCGGATATTGAACTGGCAGAAGCCATACTTCAGGCTATAGGTGTTTCATCTATTGAGTATCATCTTGTAACATTTGATGAATTACTGCCAGGAGTTCAGGCAGGCAAATGGGATATGAATGTTCCTATTTTTGTAACCGCTGAACGCGCAAAAGATGTGGATTTCAGTATTCCTGTATGGTCACTGGGTGACGGTTTTGTTGTACAAAAAGGCAATCCTAAAGCTCTTGCAGCCTATGAAGATATTCTTAAATCTAATGATGCAATGCTGGGGCTTATTCCGGGGCAAATACAATTCGATGCTGCAAAATTGGCTGGTGTAAGTGATAATCAAATCATACTGTTCAAAAATCAGCCAGAAGCTATTGCTGCATTGTTATCAGGAAAAATAGATGCATTTGCAGCTACTACCGTAGGAAATACGGCTATTGTTAATACTCATCCTGAATTGGAAACGGTTCCTTTTGAAAATAACAAAGAGATTAAAATTCCTGTTGGAGCTTTTTCCTTCAGTAAGGATAATCAGGTTTTATTGCAGGCTGTGAATAAACAGCTTCGTAAATACCTTGGCTCAGAAAACCACCGCACAAACATGGCAAAATATGGAATTACAAAAGCTGAAATTGATGGTATTGTGCCCGGCGGCAGCATAAAATAATGAAATTTTCAATCCTATAAAATCACAAATCATGACAGTACAAAACAGCAACAGCACAGATATAGATGAAATTTTCCGTCTGTACAAAATAGCAACAGATTTTCAAAAAACAAAATTTATAGTTCACTGGCCGGAATTCGACAGAAAACTGATTGAAATGGAAATTGCAGAAGAAAGACAATGGAAGATCGTTATTGATAATTCAATAGCATGTGTCTGGGCAACAACCTTTAATGATCCTCAAATTTGGGAAGAACGCAACAATGATCCTTCGGTTTATATTCACAGGATAGCTACCAATCCGGATTTTCGGGGAAAAAATCTGGTAGAAATAATTGTTGACTGGGCTCAGCAATATGCCGCCAATAGCAATAAAAAATTTATCAGAATGGACACCGTAGGTGATAATCCGGGATTAATAGGGTACTATACAAAGTGTGGTTTCGATTTTTTAGGATTATCCAAGCTTAAAAATACAGAAGGACTGCCTGCTCATTACGACAATGCAACGGTTAGTTTGTTTCAAATTTCAATTGATGAATAATTTTGAAACAGATTAAAATAAATAGCTGCTCATATCCGGGGTAGCTATTTATTTTTGGCGACAAAAATACCTGAAAAAAGAGGTGTAAAATTCTTAATTTTTTTTAAACTACCTTTGCAGAATGTAATTCTTTCAGACTGAAGGAATTTTTATTTAAATTTTAAAATAATTCATTTGAATTTTACAGACTTAAACTTAATAGAACCTATTGCAAAAGCAATCCAGGAGCAGGGATATACGACTCCTACTCCTATCCAGGAAAGATCTATTCCTGATATTCTGGAAGGCAGAGACTTTTTAGGTTGTGCGCAGACAGGAACAGGAAAGACTGCTGCTTTTTCCATCCCTATTCTACAGAATTTATCCAAAAATAAAATTCCCAATAAACATATAAAAGCGTTAATCCTTACTCCAACCAGAGAACTGGCTATTCAGATTGAGGAAAATATTAATGCTTACGGTAAATATCTTCCATTAAAACAGCTTGTTATTTTCGGAGGCGTAAAACAAGGAAACCAGGAAGCTGCTTTGAGAAAAGGGGTTGATATTCTGGTAGCAACACCGGGAAGACTTCTTGACTTTATCGCACAGGGAATCATCAGCCTGAAAAATCTTGAGATCTTTGTTCTTGATGAGGCAGACAGAATGCTGGATATGGGCTTTGTACATGATGTAAAAAGAATCATTAAACTTTTACCCCAGAGAAGACAGACTTTATTTTTCTCAGCAACCATGCCAACCGAAATTCAGAAGCTGGCTAACTCTATCCTTAATAACCCTGTAAAAGTAGAGGTAACTCCTGTTTCTTCTACCGCAGATACCATCAAACAATCCGTTTATTTTGTTGAAAAAGAAAATAAACTGGATCTATTGACCCACATTCTTGAAAATGATATTTCAGATTCGGTACTGGTATTTTCAAGGACGAAACATGGTGCTGATAAAATTGCCAGAAAACTTCAGAAAGACAATATTTCTGCAGAAGCTATTCACGGTAATAAATCTCAGAATGCGAGACAAAATGCTTTGAATAATTTCAAGTCTGGAAAAACAAGAATTCTTGTTGCCACAGATATTGCAGCACGAGGAATTGACATTGATGAACTAAAATTTGTGATCAATTTTGAGCTTTCCGATGTTTCTGAAACCTATGTACACAGAATCGGAAGAACAGGAAGGGCCGGAGCTGAAGGTAATTCTATCTCTTTTGTAGACGGACTCGATCTTTTAAACCTAAAGAATACGGAAAAACTGATCGGGAAGAAAATAGATGTTATCAAAGAGCATCCTTTCCACACGGACAATCTTGTTGCCCAGAAAAGGGATTCTAATAACAAACCTTTTAATGCAGGTGGTGAGAAACCTAAAACAGGCAGCAATAACAGCTCAAGGCCGAATAACAACCGTAAAAAACCTTCTGCGGGCGCTTCGGTAGGATTTAAAAAACCTAAGAACAAAAATTTCACAAGAAAGAAATAAAAAACAAACCCCTTTTCAACATTGAAAAGGGGTTTTTATTTATCCTAAAATTACACTTTTATTGTTTAAACTAACTGGATTCGGGATAAGAACTGGAAGTTTTAACAGAGAATTGGGAGGCTCGGAGCTGAAAGAGAAAAGTTATTGAGGAATAATAATAACTGTCAGAAATTATAAGACTAACAGTAACCGCCATCTTCTCTCATCCAGCTTCCAGCCGGTTTTACTTAAAAAGATTTTTTGCATTCTCTGTCGTGATACGGTCTATCTCAGAAAAGTCTTTTCCATAGATATTCACCAGCTTTCCGGCTACCAGATCAAGATACGAGCTTTCGTTTCTTTTTCCTCTGTGCGGAACAGGAGCCAGATACGGAGAATCTGTTTCCAGAACAATTTTATCCAAAGGAATTTCGTTCAGAAACTGATCTATTTTCCCATTTTTGAAGGTCACTACTCCACCAATCCCTAAAATAAAATTAAGATCAATGGCATGCTGTGCCTGTTCCAGATTTCCGGAAAAACAATGGAAGATTCCTCTTAGTTTCGGATGTTTTTTTCTTTCCAATACGTCGAATGTTTCATCAAAGCTTTCTCTTGTATGAATCACGATGGGAAGATCTTTTTCTATCGCCCAGTCAATCTGCTGTTCAAAAGCTTTTACTTGAATATCCAAGGTCGTTTTATCCCAATACAGGTCAATTCCGATCTCTCCTATTGCTGGAAAATGCCTTTGATCAAGATAATTTTTTACGATTTCAAGTTCCTTTTCCCAGGATTCCGGTTTTACATAACAGGGATGCAATCCCATCATGGAAAAAATCTGTCCTGGATATTCTGTTTCCAGCTGCAACATTTTCTCATGAGATTCTGAATCTATGGCAGGAAGATAAAATTCTGTAATTCCTTTATCTAAAGCTCTCTGAACCGCTTCTTTTCTGTCTTCATCAAATTCTTCTGCGTACAGATGTGTATGTGTATCAATCATTTTATTTAAAATTTCAATAGATCTTCATAAGGATTTTCAAGTCCCAGCAACATTCCGAAGGCTGGTTCCGTTTTTATTCCCAGTTTTTTAAGTTCTATTATTTTTTGTTTAAATTTTTCTCCTTTTTCCTGTAATATTTTGTATTCGGCAGCCATATGAAGGTATGCATTCTGCTGCGTTGTAGGTTTATTCTGTCCGAAAATCTCGATGGGAAAACCTTCCAGTATGAAGTTTAATGTAATGCATTTTTCACTGCTTATGACGGGATGCTCTATTTCTACATCCTGAGGAATAAGCTGGCAACATAGTAAATCATCCAGAAAATCCTGTTCATATTTTAAATCCACTTCGAAAATAATATCCAGATCGCTTCCTTTGATATCAATTTCTAAAGGAACAGTTCCTGCTAAAATGGGAGAATAGTCCTTCATTTTCTCAAAAACATGATACTTTGTCAGAATTTCGTAAGCCTTCTTCTGCCTTTCATTTCCTTCTTTCAGATAATCAATCCTGGTAAAATCGAGCATTTAAAATATTTTATGTTTTACCTTTTTACGCTGCATTTCAATTCTTTGATCCAGCTTTTCTCTGAACTCAATAAACTTCGGATCTTTCTTATCACTCGTTTTATGTTCCAGAGCTTTAACGATCTTAAAATTTTCTTTGATAAAATCCTGGGTCTCTTCTGAAAAATAAGATTTTCCAAATTTCTCAAAAATATAATTAACCGCTTGCGTACTTGGATGAATCATATCTTCCTTATAAAAACGATAATCACGAAGATCATCCATTAAAATTTCATAAACAGGCAGATAATGGCAGTCTTCAAACATAGAAATAGACTCGTGAATAGCAGTAATCAGTTTGGATTTGCTTAACTGATTTTCTACCATCCCATCTTTTGTATGTCTAACAGGTGAAACGGTAAACAGGATTTGTACTCCTTCTTTACAAATGTCTTTAAGATCCAGAATCGTCTGGTAAATTGAGCTCGTTAATTCCTGATGGGAAAGCAGTCTTTTTTCAAAAAACTTTTGCGGAATTTTATGACAGTTCGCCACTAGCTTTTTCTTGGGAAGAAATTCATAGATAAATGAGGATCCGTAGGTGATAATGATCCAGTCAGCTTCCTGAAGAAAGGCATTTCCGGCTTCAATAGCTCCATTAATCTTATCTAAGGTCTGATGAATATATCGGGTATCAAAACTGGTGTGGTGATCCAAAGAAATATATTCTTCGTTGTAAGTGATTAGTTCCTCTTCCTCATAAAATGCAGAATCATGTAATCTGTTTATCGCATGATTGATAGAAAAAGGGTTAAAAATAGTCCCAAAAGGGTTATTAAGGGTCTGAAGTTGCCCGTCTTGCAGTAAATCTGTCATCTCAGAGGCAAAACATGATCCTATTGAAAATATTTTATCTTCAATCTCAATCTTCTTTTCTGATGCGGGAATATCAACTTCTGTTCTGAATTTCATTGTATAGGGGTTAGGATGCAGGAAATAGGTTGCAGGTAAATTGCTGCTACCTGCCACCTACCTTCTGCTACCTATATTAACTTTCTCTTCTCAACAAATAATTGGCTAGTTCAATGAAAGGCTTTTTCTTTTCTTCCGGAACATCTATTTTCTGAAGATAGCTTTGCCCAATTTCATTATGTTTTTCAATCAGACGTAATGCTTTTTCGTCCACTTTTGTTCTTCTGAAAATCTTTTCTACTCCGTATACTTTATCTACATTTTCAGTTTTTTTAGAGTACCAGTAATCCAGCTCTTTTCTTTCTTCATCTGTAGCATGCTCTCTTGCTAATAGGTACAGAACTGTTTTTTTGTTTTCGTAAATATCTCCGGCATGTTTTTTCCCAAACTGCGCCTGATCTCCAAATACATCCAGATAATCATCCATAATCTGGAATGCGATTCCGATGTGTTTTCCGAAATTGAAAATAGCTTTTGCGTCTTTAAAATCAGCTCTTGCAATCAAAGCTCCGATTTCAAACGAAGAAGCACTCAAAACTCCTGTTTTATAAGTAATCATCCTGATATAATCATCAAAAGTAACGTCCTTTTGAGTTTCAAAATTGATATCATACTGCTGTCCTTCACAAAGAAGAAGCCCTGTATGGGTAAATATTCTGATACATGCTTTGAAGATTTCAGGTTCAAGATCTTCAAAAAACTTATAGGCTTTCAGCATCAGTCCGTCTCCGGAAAGAATTCCTACGTTTAGACCGTGTAAAGTATGAATAGTAGGCTTATTTCTTCTTAAGGGAGCTTCATCCATAATATCATCATGAATCAGCGTAAAATTATGGAAAAACTCGATAGCCAATGCCGGTTTGATTGCCTGCTTAAGATCTCCACCGAACATATCACATGCCATCAGTACCATAATGGGACGAAGACGTTTTCCACCATGGGAAATAATATAGTTCATCGGGTCATACAGCTCCGAAGGTTTATCTTTAAAAGTATATTTAGTGATGGCATCTGCAACAATCTGCTGGTATCTGTCTAAAAATTCCATAAAATCTAATAATTTGAACAAAAATACAATTTTTCAAGGCTTTATAAAACAAAAAACTTTGCCCAAACGGACAAAGTTTTTATAAATATATAATTTGTTTTTTAGAAAAGGAAGGTTACTACCAGATAGGTAATTCCTGCTACTATTGCAGAGATTGGAATGGTTAGAACCCAAGCCCACAATAAGCTTACTGTAATTCCCCATCTTACCGCTGAAATTCTTTTCGTTAACCCTACTCCAATGATAGAACCTGTAATGGTATGTGTAGTAGATACAGGAATACCAAAGTGGTCTGTAATGAATAAGGTAATAGCACCTGCAGTTTCTGCACTTACTCCTTCTAATGAAGTTACTTTCGTAATCTTGGTACCCATTGTTTTGATGATCTTCCAACCACCACTCATTGTTCCTAAACCAATTGCAAGGAACGAAACTAAAGGAACCCAAAGGTAATGCTGAGCAAAATAATCAAAACGTCCTGCAGCAGGAATATTCAGATAAACAGGGTCATGCAGCATTTCAACATGGTAGTAGATAAGTGCTGCACCAATGATACCCATTACTTTCTGAGCATCATTCAAACCGTGTCCTAAGCTGAATAAAGCTGAAGAAGCCAACTGTAATCTTTTGAAAGACTGGTCTGCTTTGTGGGGATTTGATTTTTTATAAAGGTGTACAATAATTAATGTAATAATAATCGAGATAACCATCCCTATGATCGGTGCCATGAAAATGAACAGGAAGATAGGAATTACTTTATCAAACTTTACAACACTCTGGTGTGTTACCTGGTTGAAAGCTTCCTTAATGGTTCCCCACATTCCAAGTTCCGGCTGCGCTGCTGCCACATCATGATAATCCATCATGAAAGCATGCATAAGAGCCGCTCCTAAGAAACCTCCAATCAGCGTGTGTGATGATGAAGAAGGGATCCCGAACCACCATGTCAAAAGGTTCCAGGCAATAGCTGCCATAAGACCGGAGAAGATAACTTCGAGGGTGATAAAATTCTCATTAACTGTTTTGGCAATCGTATTACCAATTTTGAATTCTCCAATAATGTAAGCAGCAATAAAGAAAGCTGCAAAGTTCCAAAGCGCCGCCCAAAGTACAGCCTGGAATGGAGTTAAAACTTTTGTAGAAACTATAGTTGCAATTGAGTTGGCTGCATCATGAAAACCATTGATATAATCGAAGATCAGGGCCAGCGCAATAATAACTACAAGTAAAATCGGAAATTCCATTTTTGCTATGTATTAGGCGTATTTAATCATGATGTTCTCAATTGTATTGGCAACATCTTCTGCTTTATCCGTTACAATTTCAAGGTAATTCAATACAGATGAAACTTTAATAATGTTGATGGCATCATTGGTTTCAAATAATTCTACCATTGAATTGGAAAGCAAATCGTCAGCAATGTTCTCAATAGAGTTCACTTTAATACAAGCTTCTTTCACCTGTTCCATATTTTTGAACCCTTTAAGGTTTTTCATAGCATTCTGAATTTCAAGACATGCTTTGTGGATCAGTAAAGAGAAGTCTGAATAAGCCTTCATCTCAGGTGATTTGTATAGGAAAATATATTTTGTGGAAGCGTAGATATAGTCTGCAATATCATCCAGTCCTGTTGCCAGTGTGTGGATATCCTCACGGTCAAAAGGTGTAATGAAGTTTTTTCCTAGTTCTACGAAAATTTCGTGAGTAAGTTCATCATTCTTGTGTTCGAAGTCGCTCATTTTTTTCAACATTGAATCGTCATTAAGATCGAAATCTTTGATTCCTGCGTTGAATTCTTCTGACATTGCAACTAGATTTTCAGTTACTTTTTCGAAAAGTACGAAGAAGATTTTGTCCTTTGGTTGAAAAGCGTGGAAAATATTACCAATTCCCATTTTTTAGTATTTATAATTCGTGTGCAAATTTCCTAAAAAAGGATTGCACGTGAAACTATATGACATTAAGTTTTGTTAACATTCGCTTAACAATTGATTATCAAATAAAAAAACCGGCATTAATGCCGGTTTTGTATAGTATTTATGAGATTTAGTTTGCTACTTCAGCTCTCATGTCTTTTCCTTTGAATTTCATTGATTGAATATTGCTCAAGACATTGTCTTTAAACGATTTTTCAACCTCAAAGAAAGAGAATTTTTCTAGAATTTCGATATCACCGATTTCAGCTCTTTTCTTAGATTTTCCATCAGCAGTAGCCTTGTTAATAATATCTAAAACATCAAGCTTCTTCAAATGGTCTTTTTTTCCAAGATTAAAGAAGAATCTTACCATACTCTCATCTCTTCTTCTTGGCTTTCCACCACGGTCTCTGTCTCTTCCGCGATCTCTGTCTCTACCGTCTCTGTCACGACCTCTGTCTCTATCTCTATCACGTCCACGGTCTCTTCTTGAGTAATCATCATCTCTGCTGCTCAATTTCTGCTCAGCAAGATCATGCTTGTCTTTGTAGTATAAAGCAAGGTCTTTCAACTGGAACTGTAGCAACTGGTGCACCAATTCTTCTTTTGTAAAGTTGCTTAGATCCGGGATTAAGCTATCATCAAATTCGAAAAGATCTTCGTGCTCTGTCAATAATTTTTCGAATACACCACCTACCTGAGCTTTGATAATATCTTCACCTGTAGGAATGAATTTTTCGTTAATTTCAATTTTTGTTGCAGATTTGATCTGTTTCAGTTTTCTGCTTTCTTCAGGCTTGATTAAAGCCATAGAAATACCATCTTTTCCAGCTCTACCTGTTCTTCCGCTTCTGTGAACGAATACTTCAGGATCATCTGGTAAAGAGAAGTGAATAACGTGAGTAAGAGAATTTACATCCAACCCTCTTGCTGCAACGTCAGTCGCTACAAGAATATCAATGTTTTTCAATCTGAATTTCTTCATTACCGTATCTCTTTGCGCTTGAGAAAGATCACCATGAAGAGCATCAGCTGCATATCCGTTCTGCATCAAGAAATCAGCTACCTCCTGAGTTTCCATTCTCGTTCTGCAGAAGATAATGGAATACTGGTTAGGGTTAGCATCAATTAATCTTTTTAATGCTTCTTTTTTCTGACGGTATCCTACCACATAATATTCGTGAGTAATGTTCTTCTTCACTTCGTTGATAGAACCTACTGAAATACGGTGTGGCTTTGTAAGGTAATTTTTGGAAATTCTTTCCACTTCTTTATTCATCGTTGCAGAGAATAAGAAAGTTTGTTTCGTTTCCGGAGTTTCGCTTAGAATGGTTTCCAATTCATCTTTGAATCCCATAGAAAGCATTTCATCAGCTTCGTCTAATACTAACCAATGAATCGCAGAAAAGTCTAATGCCTTTCTGTTGATAAGATCAATTACTCTACCCGGAGTTCCCACAATAATCTGTGGTTTATCCTTCAAAGATCTCATTTGCTCTACAATACTACTTCCACCATAAACCGCAGTTGTCTTGATGTCTTTCATGTACTTAGAGTAATTCTTTATGTCCTTCGAAATCTGAAGACATAATTCCCGTGTCGGACAAAGCACCAATAATTGGATTTTGCGACTCGTATCGTCAATCATATCCAAAATCGGAAGCGAAAACGCTGCTGTTTTGCCTGTCCCTGTCTGCGCAAGTGCGATCAAGTCGCGAATATCTGAAAGAATAAAAGGGATAGTCTGTTTTTGGATTTCTGTTGGGCTTTCGTAGCCCAGTTCGCCAATTGCCTTAAGGATATCAGGACTTAAATTGGTTTCCGTAAATAAATTCATTAACTATTTTAAAATTTTTGCAAAGATACAACAAATATTTGATTTGTTTTTGAATAAATTTTTAAATATCCAAACTTAAATTCACAATCCTTTAATATTTTTTTAATTTTTGGAAAATTAAATCCAAAAAAATAAGCATTAGGTTAAAAAGTTGTTAAACATTATTTTTTTTTATTAAATTGGATTGATTTTTTCTGTGTTATTTATGAATTTTCAAAAATAAAGCCATGAAACGCAAATTTTTCTTTTTGATATTCTCATGCATAGCCATTGAAATATTTGCCCAAACTCCGAATTATCCGCCCGCCTGGACTCTTGAAAACTGCATTGAATATGCAAAAGAGAATAATATTTCTATTAATTCTCTCAGACTTTCAAAAAGTTCTGCCCAACAGGATCTTCTTCAGGCAAAAGAGGCAAAATATCCCAACGTAAGCGGAACGGTTTCACAGGGACTTTTTGCACTCAACGGAAGTGACGGCCTTCACATGACGGGTGCACAGTCTCAAAGCATCGGAGCTAATTCTTCCATGACGCTTTATCATGCCAACTATATTAAAAATAACGAGGCTTCAAAAAATCTTCTTGTACAAATGGCCGATCTGTCTGTACAGGAATCCGAAAACAATATCACATTGAATATCACTCAGGCCTATCTGAATATTCTGATGAATCAGGAGAATATCATTTCCCTTGAGAATGTTCTGAAGACTACCCAAACTCAATTAAAACAAGGTGATCAGCTTTATACAGCAGGAAGCCTTTCCAAATTAAATTATCTTCAGATTCAGTCTCAGGTTGCTCAGGATCAGTATAATCTGGTTGCCGCTCAAAATAATCTGCGCACGAATACGGTGAATTTAAAGCAAATTCTGCAACTGCCTTCCAATTATGATTTTCAGATTGTAAAGCCCGACAGCATTATTGTAGATGATCAATTAAAATCTTTACAGGACGTCCAGAATCTGGCACAAAACCAGCGTCCGGAAGTAAAATACAGTGAACTGAATGTAGAAAACTCAAACACGAATCTGAAAATGGCAAAAGCATCCATTCAACCCACACTAAGCGTGGTAGGCAATATTTCCACCAATTATTCCAACGGAAACGGAAATTATTTCAATCAGCTGGGAAACAACTTTTATATGCCCATCGGATTAAGTCTTGGAATTCCGATTTATAACAACAGAATTTACAAAACACAGATTGAGAAATCAAAAATAGCCATAGAACAGGCCAATCTCGATTTACAAAATACCAAAACGGTTCTGAATCAGCAGGTAGAGCAGTCTTATATCAGCCTTCAAAATGCTTTATCTCAATATGATTCTGCTTCTCAGCAAATGAATATCAGCAAACAAAGTTATGACATTGTGAATGCTCAGATGAAGCTCGGAAGCATTGATTATGTACAGCTTCAGCAACAACGACTTCTTTATATACAGTCTGTTCAGAATTATCTTCAGGCCAAATATACAGCAGTTCTCAATAAACAGATCTACGAATTTTACGCAGGTAACCCTATAAATCTAAAGTAAGCTATGAAAACAAAGAATAAAAAATGGTTGTACTGGTTTGTGGGCGGCATCATTGCTATGGGTGCAGTCTGGTTTTTCTTCATCAGAGAAAAAGAAATAAAAATCCAGCTGGAAACAGTACAACCTGAAATGGGAGAAATTTCAAATTCCATTACGGCTACCGGAACCATTCAGCCTGTAGATACCGTTGCAGTGGGTACTCAGGTATCAGGGATCATTAAAAATATTTATGTTGATTTCAATTCTACTGTGAAAAAAGGTGAATTACTGGCTACTTTGGATCCGGATCTGCTTCAATATCAGTCACAGCAGATTAAGGCTAACCTGCAAAATGCAAAGAGCAACCTTGCTTACAATGAGATCAATATCAACAGGCAGTCTCAACTGTACAAAGTAGGTGCTATCAGCAAAGCGGATTATGACGTTGCCACCAATCAGTACAATGCTGCAAAAGCGCAGGTAGGTTCTGTAACAGCCCAGCTTTCCACGGCCAATAAAAACCTGTCCCTCACCAATATTTATTCTCCAATTGATGGAACGGTACTCAACAGGAATGTAAGTGAAGGACAAACTGTGGCATCAAGTTTCAGCACGCCTACCCTTTTCAGTATTGCCAAGGATCTTACCAAGATGAGGGTACGAGCCTCTGTAGATGAAGCAGATATCGGAAATGTAAAGGTAGGCCAGAAAGCCACATTTACAGTGGATGCTTTTCCGGATGAGACTTTTAACGGTGAAGTTTCGGAAGTTCGTCTTCACCCCACCGTTTCATCGAATGTGGTGAATTATACTACCATTATCAATGCAGATAATTCCAGTTTAAAACTGAAACCGGGAATGACGGCCAATATCACAATTTACACGCAGGTTTTAAACAATATCATGAAAATCCCTGTGGCTGCTACCAGCTTCAAACCAGACAGTCTGGTGATAAAAAAATACAAAGTAAATTCTCCGTTTGCCAATGGTAAAAAACATGAAAAAGGGCAATGGAAAAAACAAAATAAAGGCACTGAAAATAAAGATGAATCCGCAGTCTGGGTCATTGCAAAGGACAGCACCATTTCCCGCAAAAAATAAAAACAGGAATGGATAATGATACCGAAATACAGGTTGTCTCAGGATTAAATAAAAATGATAACATCATCACAGGCTATAAGGTTCTGTCAAAAAATCATCCGGCGGACAGGCTAAAAGCCCATTCATGCCTCAAAGAAGAGGTGGCGGAAATAATAAAAACAGCGGAGGTGGCGGCGGAGGTCCAAGATAACAGCAACTAGCAACTAGCAACCAGCAAACCTAAAACAAAAAGTCATGGCAGAAAAAATTCTGGAAATCGTAGATCTGAAAAGAGAGTTCAGAATGGGTGAAGAAATTGTCCATGCTCTGAAAGGCATCACATTCACGGTGGAGAGAGGCGAATTTGTGACCATTATGGGAAGCAGCGGCTCAGGAAAATCTACTTTACTGAATATTATCGGTTGTCTGGACAAACCTTCTGGCGGGGATTATATTCTGGATGGGGTAAATATTAAAAATCTTGACCGTGATGAGCTTGCTGTTCTCAGAAATCAAAAAATAGGTTTTGTATTTCAGGCTTATAATCTTCTTCCCAGAACTACCGCAAAAGAAAATGTAGAATTACCTCTTCTCTACAACGCAAAAGTATCTACAGAAGAACGCCACAAAAGAGCGATACAAGCTTTAACAGCCGTAAAACTGGAAAGTAGGATTGATCACCTTCCCAACCAAATGTCCGGAGGACAGCAACAAAGAGTTGCCATCGCCAGGGCTTTGGTAAATGAACCCGTAATGATTCTCGCAGATGAGGCCACGGGAAATCTGGATACGAGAACTTCATATGAAATCATGGCGCTTATGCAGGATCTTCATCATCAGGGACGAACCATTGTTTTTGTGACCCATGAGCCGGACATAGCCACTTTCAGCAGCAGAACTGTAACACTGCGGGACGGAAAAGTCATTAAAGATGTCAAAAATGATAATATAAAATCAGCCAGAGAAGCGCTGGAAAGCCTTCCGGTAAATGATGACTATAACTAGTTTTAAAACTAAAAATCTATTACAATGAACCTCTCAAACCTCTTCAGAATTGCCTGGAAAGCCCTTTTAAGAAACAAGCTTCGTGCATTTCTAACCATGCTCGGTATTATTATTGGTGTGGCGTCCGTAATTGCGATGACCGCTATTGGAGAAGGTTCAAAAAAAAGCATCAGCGACCAGCTTTCTTCCATGGGCTCTAATATGATTACTATACGCCCTTCCAGCAATGTGAATGTTTCCGGAGGAGCAAGAATCGGGGCTTCAGGATTACAAACGCTGAGACCTCAGGATGCAGACGCTATTTCAAAGGGAGCACCGGATGTTTCGTATGTTTCCCCTGCTGTACAAACCAACGGGCAGTCTATCAATGGGCCCAATAACTGGCCTACTCAGTTACAGGGTGTGAATAAGGAATATTTCAGCATCAGAGACTGGGGCATTGCAGAGGGTAATCTTTTTACTAAAAAAGATGTTACTTCTTCCAATAAAGTATGTCTTTTAGGCCAAACTGTTTATACAAATTTATTTCCCAATGGTGGAGATCCTGTAGGAAGCATTATCAGGTTCAATAAAGTTCCTATGAAAGTTATCGGAATTCTCGCACCGAAAGGATCTAATGCATTCGGGCAAGATCAGGATGATGTGATTATTGCTCCATTCAACACCGTTCAGAGAAGATTTTTGGGAATCACTTATGTTCAAACCATTTATGCCGCTTCTTCCAATGAAAATACTTCACAGCAGGCTACTGATCAGGTTTCAGAGATCTTGAGAAAGCAGCATAAACTGCCTGTTGACGGAAGCAATGATGATTTCAGTGTGAGAACCCAGGCAGAACTCATCTCTACCATGAGCTCCACCAGCCAGCTTTTAACCGTACTTTTGTCTGCTATTGCCGGTATTTCTCTTATTGTAGGAGGAATTGGGATCATGAATATCATGTATGTCTCTGTAACAGAAAGAACCAAAGAAATCGGTCTGAGAATGTCTATCGGTGCCAGAGGAAAGGATATCCTGTATCAGTTTCTGATTGAAGCGGTTTTAATTAGCATCACCGGAGGAATTCTCGGGGTACTTTTAGGGGTTCTGTCTTCGGAATTGGTTACTTTTTTTCTTTCGTGGCCTACATTTATTACAGAATCTTCCATTATCGTCTCCTTCATTGTCTGCGCCGTGACGGGAGTATTTTTCGGATATTATCCCGCATTGAAAGCTTCAAAACTTGACCCGATTGAAGCATTGAGATATGAATAGTTTTTGTACATTTGAATTGTGAATTGCAGGATTCGAGATATAGGGGTCGGGACTGAACCGCTTCTCAATCAGCAATTATTCAACTATAAAAAACACTTAACACAATATGTCTGCAAGTATTTCTCCCAAAACTTTTGATTTTTTAAAAAAATTAAATAAAAATAATAACCGCGACTGGTTTAATGAAAATAAAGACCTGTACACAGAATCCCAGCAAAATGTGGTTTCATTTCTGGATGAACTGATTAAAGAGATGTCCGGTTTTGATGAAGAACTTGCTAAAATAGACAGTAAAAAAGCGTTATTCAGAATATATAGAGATACCCGTTTTTCAAAAGACAAAGTACCATACAAAACCAATTTCGGAGCTTCTCTGGGAATGGGAAAAGGCAGCCAGAAAGGAGGTTATTACCTGCATATGGAACCGGGAAAATCCTTTCTAGCCGGAGGAATCTACATGCCGGAATCTTCTGTTCTGAAAGAAGTACGTAAGGAAATTTCCTTGTACGGAGACGATTTTCTCAAAATTCTCAATAATAAAGATTTCAAAAAACATTTTCCGGAGCTTGATCAGGACGATAAACTGAAAAAGATCCCTCAGGGCTTTGAAAAAGAAGATCCCATGGGAGAATATCTGAAATTGAAGAATTTCATTGTGGTATATTCTCTGAAAGACGAGGAAGTACTGGATAAAAATGCAGTGAAAAACATGAGCAAAGTTTTCAAGCTGATGAAACCTTTCAATGATTTCCTGAATACCCCTTTTCTTTAGTAACTTTACGTAAAGATTTTTTTTCTCGACCACAGATGATACCGATTTTCACAGATGATTGGAGCTATTAGGGTGGCATTATACTTAATTGATTTTTTAACAGAGGCACTTGTGGTATATGAGTATCTTTATAAAAAATTCAAAATATATTAGAATTCAATGGGTTATAAAAATAAATTTTAAAGATTCGTTCTGAAAATCAAGTTATTATAATTAACATTTTTTAAGAAAAGTTTTACATTTTTCCTTATCTTTGCTGTTCGCCAAAAAGCTTACAATGTCTTTATACCAAAAAATTGCAGAGAAACTACAATACATAACCCCGAATTTCTACAAAAAAAGATATTTTAAAAATTTAAATAATCTTAATAAGAATAACTTTTCGGAACGTAATGTAGAACCGGAACTGGTATGGATCAAAGAATACCTTCCCAAAAATGCTGTAATACTGGACATTGGTGCGAATGTAGGAACTTTCCTTTACCAGCTGGAGAATACTTTGAATCATGAACATATTTATGGTTTTGAGCCTAATAAAAAGCTGTACAGACGATTAAAGAGATTATTTCCGTCTATGCGTGTTTTTCCTTTGGCGCTTTCTGATGAAAACATGATTGCTGAGTTCAAAGTACCTGTGATTAACGGAAAAACAATTGCTTCCCGCGGTACTTTAAATACTTCTTACAAAGAAAAAGGAGAAGAGAAAAGTTATACAGAAAAAGTAAAAGTCATCAAACTGGATGAATGGGCCGCACTGGAACATTTCAACAGACTTGATTTCATCAAAATAGACGTTGAAGGAAACGAAATAAAGACGCTTTCCGGAGCCAAAGAAACTATCAGACAGTTCAAGCCGACCTTAATGGTCGAAATGGAACAAAGACACCACCAAACACCAATATGGAATGAAATATCCAAAGTAATGAGCTGGGGATACGAAGCCAGATATCTGAACAGAAACAGCTTTACGCTGGAAAATCTTACAGAAGATATCCTAACACAAAATACAAACGACGAAAAAAATAAAACTCAGTACATCAACAATATTATTTTTATACCTAAAAACATTTAAAACGACTTATGAGTGTAGTAGCGAGACAAGGCTTCAAATATTCCATTATCGGTTATATTGGTTTTTTGCTGGGCACCGTTTCCGCAATATTCATATTTCCGAATGATTTTGAATTTTACGGAAAGCTGCGTTACATTCTTCCAACGGCCGAGATGCTCGTTCCTTTTGTTGTGTTGGGTATTTCTTATTCGAATGTGAAATTTTTTCACAAAGTGGAAAGAGATGGTAAAAAGCAGAATATGCTGTCACTATCTTTACTGACTGTTTTTATCAACTTTATTATTTTCACGGTGGTATTTTTTATACTTCCCTATTTTTACCCGAAATTCAGGCATTCAGAAGCATGGAAAATCAAGGAGATGATTCTTCCTCTGATTCTAATCCTCTCATTGTGTGCTATTTTCAACAAATACACTTCCAATTATAAAAGAATTGTGGTTTCCAATATTTTTGATAACCTGTTTCCGAAGATAGCCAATCTGGGAGCATTCTGTCTGTTTTTCTTTGCTTTATCACAGAATATTACGGCTGGTACATCACAGAATATTGCATTTATTTTCTTTTTTGGAATCTTCTTTTTAATGCTTTTAGGTTATATTTATTATACCAATAAACTGGAAAAAATTCAGCTGGATTTTAATACGGATTATTTCAAAAAAAATAACTTCTGGAAAGAGTTCTTTAATTACAGTTTCTTTGGATTTCTGGGAACTTTTGGAAATTATCTGGCGATCAACAGCTTTATGATTGGTGAATTTATGGGGATGGAAGAAGTAGGAATCTACTCTGTTTTATATGCTCTGATTTCATTGATTTCTATTCCACAGCTTGGATTATTTAATATTTCGGCTCCTATTATCAACAAAACGCTGGCAGACGGAGATATGGAAGAACTGGACAGATTTCATAAGAAAACATCTTTAACCTTATATTTCCTTGGCGCTGTTTTATTTTCCTGTATTATGGTAGGTTTTCCTTACCTGACACAGTTTATGCCAAAAAACGGAACCATGCTGAGAGAATATGAACCTGTAGTCTGGATCTGGGGTTCTGCAGTATTGATAGACCTTGCAACAGGATTCAACGGGAATATTATTTCACTTTCAAAATATTACAGATTCAATATTCTGGTCATGCTTTTACTGGCCGGATTAACCATAGGACTGAACTATTATTTCATTAAAAATACAGATCTGAAACTAATCGGAATTGCTTTATCTACAGCCATTTCCCTTACGATTTATAATGTTGTAAAAATCGTTTTCAATTATATTGTCTTTAAAGTTTCGCCTTTGACTATTGAAATGATTTTTGTCTCTATCATCTGTACTTTAGCCATTACTGTTGCAATCGTTCTTCCGAACTTCAACAGCAATCTGCTTAATCTTATGTACAAACCGACAGTTGTTTTGATCCTGATCTACATTGGAAATTACTTCACCAAGATTTTCCCGGTTGAAGACTATCTGAATATGAGGTTTATTAAAAGCGTATTTAAGATTAAATAAGGTGATTTTACGGGAAAAGAGAATATATCTACAGTAAACTCATTAGAAACTGTTCCAGCTTTTTCTGGACTTCTTTTCTTCCATATGCTGCATATAAGTCAAACGGAGTCTCCGAAAGAACCATTAACTGTTCAAAAGCATTTTCTTTTTCAGGAATAATAAAGTCAATTTTTGAAGGATAATTCTTGGGAAAAACAGCTAGTTTCCCGTATGCTATGGCATCACCAAGGTTTCCTGTCATTTTAGTCAGTCCATAGGTTTCTTTCATGCTGAAAAACTCTGTATCCTGCTGAATCGGGCACCATAAAACATCTGCTTTCTGCATCCATTTTTCAAATTCTTTGTAAGAAACTCTGTCAGAAAAATAGGTGATTTCAATATTTTCAGGAAGTTTTTCAGACAGGTTTTCAAGTTGTTTTAACTCTTGCCCGCTTGCTTTTCCAAGAAATACAAATTTACAGGATTGATCTGTATTGAGTTTCTGAATAGTTTCGAAAATATAATAATAATCTCTTCTTTTCTGCGAAACACCGCCAGGAATTACCACCACAAGACCCTCATTTTTTGTTTTATCAAAATTTCTTGTATAAAACAACGGCAAAAACTTATACCTCTCTGAAATCAGTGCTTCATCCAGTACAAAAAGAGACCTGGAGGTCTGATAAACTTTGGTTTTATAAAATAATCCTTCTTTCAGCCACAGTTTTAGTCTGAAAACAATGTCTCCTTTGAAAATACTTTTCATCAGATCCGTCTTTGAAGCTTTTATGAAATTAAGATTATGGGTAATGATTGCTGTATTGTATTTTTTCGTTACCGCTAAAAAGGTATTGAAATAACGGTGTACAGTCCCTATAATCACCAAATCATATCCTTTTCCCTTTAACTGATCCAGAATCATAGAACTGTCTGACAAAAACACAGCTTCATCGCTATGATTGATCTGATCTTTGATTCTTTTTGAAAAATAATAGTCTACCGAGAAATCCTGAGAACCTTTCATAATATCCATGAAAGCCTGGGCAATTTCTGCATGAGTGTCTATTTCTATGTAAGCTATTTTTTTCACGGGTTTGCGGAAGTTATATCTTAGTTTTTGGCTAAAGCCAGTGGAATTTTTATTTTTTATTAAATGGGTTAAAAAGCCGTTTCTATTGATGAATATTTAATTTACCTACTACATTTTCAGCCATTTCTTTTTCAACATTCTCCAACGCTGATCATTAACGGCTTTCTGTTCTTCTTTCGAAATTTTCAGTTCCAGTTTCTTTGATCTGCAATCTTCATAAGATTTAATGATATCGAAGAAAAATGAAACAGATTTGCTTTTCATGGCTTCTTTTGAAGAGGCAATATAAGCCAGAAATCGGTTCAGTCCTAAGAAATAGAAATATCTTCCATAATAATCCGCAGGTCGTATGGTGTAATCAGCTCCTTTTACTTTAATCAGTTTTACATGAAGCTCAGGAAGAACAACTTCCTTCCATCCCAGATTTTCCAACAGTATAGAGTCAATATTATCCCAACCCAATGTTTCTCTTAAACCACCGATCTGAATGAAACATTCTTTACGGTAAGCCTTCATAGGGCCTCTTACATGATGTTTATTAGAATTTCCTTCATACACCCAGCTTCCATCTTTTTCAATATACAAGAGTCCTCCTACCAGTCCATATTTGGGGTTATTGGCAAAAGCGTTTTCTACTGCTGTCAGATAGTTTTCCGGAAGGATGATATCAGCATCAAATTTACAGATGATATCAAATTCATCCAAAGATTGAGTGTGAAGTCCATTTTTAAAGGCATGAACCACTTTGGAACCTGGCTGATGCTCAGATTTCTGAAGGTTGATTGTTTCAAAACGGACATCAGTTTCGGTATATTTCCTGATCATCTCAGATGTTCTGTCTGTAGACCCGTCGTTGACCACCACTACTTTAAAATCTTTGCTGCTTTGCTGTTGTAAAGAATCAAGAGTAAATGGGAGATTGTCTTCTTCGTTATGAGCAGGAATTATAATTAAAAACCTCACGGGAATTATAAATGATTAATGATCAATGATCAATGATAAGAAGCTTTTTAGGATATTTAATTACCATTGATCGTTGATCGTTTATAGAATTTATTTGTTATGCGGTTTCAGCATGTTTTTCGGATCAAGAATTTCGTCCAGTTTCTCCTGAGAAAGAATTCCTTTTTCAAGGACAAGGTTGTAAACGCTTTTTCCGGTTTCCAATGCTTCTTTAGCAATCTGTGTAGACTGTTTGTACCCAATGTAAGGGTTCAACGCTGTTACAATACCGATGCTGTGCTTCACCATATTCAGGCAAATTTCTTTATTGGCAGTAATTCCTACCACACATTTGTCACGAAGGGTATCTAAAGCATTGCAAAGGAAGTTGATATTTTCCATGATGGCATGGGAAAGTACCGGTTCCATTACATTCAGCTGTAACTGTCCTGCTTCTGCAGCAAAAGTCACGGTAAGATCATTTCCGAATACTTTGAAACAAACCTGATTTACCACTTCCGGAATCACCGGATTTACCTTACCTGGCATGATAGAAGATCCCGGCTGCATTGGTGGAAGATTGATTTCAAAAAGACCTGCTCTCGGGCCTGATGAAAGTAATCTTAAGTCGTTACAGATTTTGGATAATTTTACGGCAAGACGTTTTGTAGCTGAAGAGTAAATTACATAAGATCCTGTATCTGGAGTTGCTTCTACCAAATCTGGTGCGGAAACAATCGGGAATCCTGTAATCTGAGCTAAGTTTTTAGCACAAAGAGTGGCATACCCTACCGGAGCATTTAATCCTGTTCCAATAGCGGTTGCACCCATGTTCACTTCTACAAAAAGGTTTGCATTGTTATTCAGTTTGGAGATATCCTCTTCCAACGTAGCGGCATACGCTTCAAACTCCTGTCCCAAAGTCATTGGAACAGCATCCTGAAGCTGTGTACGTCCCATTTTGATTACGTCATGAAACTCCTGTCCTTTTGCACGGAAAGCGGTGATAATTCTTTCCAGTTTTTCTACCAGTCCGATATTCATCTGAAGCAATCCCATTTTGATTGCTGTAGGATAAGCATCATTGGTAGACTGTGAAAGGTTGATATGATCATTAGGTGAACAGAATTCGTATTCTCCTTTATTTTTTCCTAATTTTTCCAATACGATATTGGCGATCACTTCGTTCGCATTCATGTTGATGGAAGTTCCTGCTCCCCCCTGAATCATATCTACCGGAAACTGGTCATGATATTTCCCTTCTACAATTTCATCACACGCTTCTGCTATTTTAAAATACAGGTTTTCGTCTAGAAGTCCTAGTTCATAATTGGTTTTGGCCGCTGCTTTTTTTACAAACGCCAATCCTTTTATGAAATCCGGATATGAAGACAAAAGCTGTCCTGAAATTTTAAAATTGTCGATAGCTCTTTGTGTCTGAACCCCATAATAAGCATCTAAAGGCACATTCAGTTCGCCTAATAAATCACTTTCTTTTCTGAAATTTTCCATTACAGATATTTTACTGTTTTTGATCGTTTAAAGATAGCAAAAACGCATCTAACCGATGCGCTTTAATTTGAATTATTTTGTTGGATATTTTTGATTCAAAGCTTGCAATATTGCCCATGTTTCGCCATCCATAATTCCGTCATAATTTTGTGGACGGAAGTGGTACTGGAATGCTTCAATGGTTTTCTTGGTAGCATCATCCCATTTCCCGCTCAGATCCATCCCGTAACCGAATTTCTGCAATGCAGTCTGGATAAGGAAAATAAAGCTTGTATCGTTATATCTTGCTGTAATGTCTGCCTGCGCTGCCTCTAGATAAGTCTGCTTAGCCGCTTCGTCATACCACATTCCTACCTGGTATTCGTCATAAAGCTTTTTCCATGGGAACATTGGCCCAGGATCCTGCTTTCTTGTAGGAGCAATATCTGAATGTGCCAATACGTTGGTAGGCTGTATCTGATATCTTGTTACAATATCTTTAACCAAAGCGGCTACTTTTTTCACCTGCTCATCACTAAAAGGAGCAAATGTTCTATTACCCGCAGCATCCGTGGTATACCCCATATTGACAATTTCAATACCGATGGAAGTATCGTTAAGATTTTTATCATTTCTCCATGCACTTACCCCTGCGTGGTAGGCACGTTTGTTTTCATCTACTAGTTGATAAATCTCATTACCTCCTGTATTATTTACCAGATAATGGGCACTCACAGCCTGTTGGGTAAGAACGGTAATTGATTTATCGTCCGGAAGTGCCGTATAATGTAATATTAGGTAACGTTGTCTGAAATTCTGGGCAACTGCAGGGAAATAAGTTTTCACCACTTTATATCCAGCTGGTTTTGCCGCCACAATAGAACCATAACTTGCCGTATTATCATTTTTTGTTGGGTCTGCTATATTAGTAGTAAAAAAGTCTACTCCATGATCAGATACAACTTTTGGTTTTGGAGCTACCGGAGTGGTAGGTTGAACCGTCGGTTTGGCCTGTGTTATTGGGGTTTTCGGTTTGTAAGTATTTTTTTTCACATTTTGCTGGGAAGTACATGAAAAAACAAAAGTGCTTAATCCGATGATATATAATGTCTTACGCATCAGTTTGGTTTTTGGATGATTTATTAGCTCAAAAATACGCAAAATTTTCTTGAATTTTATTTGGTAAATAAAGAAATCTGTTCTATATTTGCACTCGCAATAACGGAACAACGATCATTAAAAAATAAAAAAAAAGGAGGGTTGCCGGAGTGGTTAACGGAGCAGTTTGCTAAACTGTCGACGCGAAAGTGTCGCAAGGGTTCGAATCCCTTACCCTCCGCTCTTCTTATATATTCGGGGCGTAGCGTAGTCCGGTCATCGCGCCTGGTTTGGGACCAGGAGGTCGCAGGTTCGAATCCTGCCGCCCCGACTGTTTTAGTAGTTTTCTCAAAACTATTTAATGGGTGCGTAGCTCAGCTGGATAGAGCATCTGCCTTCTAAGCAGACGGTCAAAGGTTCGAATCCTTTCGCGCTCACATAAAGACTTACTGGAAACGGTGAGTCTTTTTTGTTTATATTAGTTCCATGTATTTTTGCTATATACTCTATTCTAAAACTCTAGATAAATTCTACATTGGACATTCTTCAGAATCTTTGCAGGAAAGATTAAGAAAACACTTATCTGATCACAAAGGATTTACATCCAAAGCTAAAGATTGGATTATTGTTTATTTTGAAACTTTCGACTCAAAATCACTTGCCTACAAAAGAGAAAGGGAGATTAAAGCTTGGAAAAGTAAATTGAAAATAATAAAATTAATCGAAAGCTCAGCTAGATAGAGCATCCCGCTTTTTAATCGGGACGGTCAAAGGTTCGAATCCTTTCGCGCTCACTTAAAGACTTACTGGTAACAGTGAGTCTTTTTTGTTTTCCATGGTTTTCTTTGATCAAAAATAAAAATCTTATGTAGAGAAGCTATTAATACAAGATTAATTATCTGTAAAGTATTGCCCAAACCACTGATCAAAACTTTCTTTATATTGAGCCTGAGCATTTTTAATCAGTAAATCAGGTTCTTCAATTCTATTTAAACCATAATCTCCTTTCATCCAAGTCAAATATTCGTTTAAACCTTCATTCTCTTCATAATCGTCTTCGTCTTTATAAAAATAAGCCTCATCGAAATCTACTGAAATTTCAGTGTCAAAAGTGAGTAAATGTAAAAGCTGTACAATATTTTCAGCAATAATATGAACACCTCCTTCATCTCCAAAAACTACAACAGGCATTTTATGTAAAGGCTGATCCGTTCCATTATTCCAGATGGCATAGAATGAACCTGAACCATTGGCCTGAGCAAAAGGCAGCATGCTATTCAAAAAATTTTCGTCATCACTCCAGCTTTTCAATCCGGATTTATTATCAATTAAAACACCAAAACCTTGTGAATAGTTTTCAAACGAGGAAATAGTATTCTGGAAATAGATTAGCTTTTCAAGCTCTACCGGAATTTCACTCAGGCCCAAGTTTTGTTTAAATTCTGCAATGTCTACCATGATCTACTATATATGACTAATAAAATTTATAAAATGAAAGAAGAATAGCAAATTTATTAACTATCTTTAATTTTCCGGGTATCTTTTATATTAATTTAACAACATAAACCATCCGTTTTTCTTCTAAAACACACATCACAACTCAAGCATTTTCAATAGATTACATTAAAAAAACTATTGATTACATAAAATATCTTTTTCATTATTATAAAAACCCTATATTTACCACCAAGGAGTTCTTAAAACCTTCTTTATCAACCGAAACTGGTTACACTTAGCTGTGTATTAAAAGGGAATCGTGTGAAAATCACGAACTGTCGCGCAACTGTAAGTAACACATAAAAGTTTTTATCCATTGATATCCACTGTATATTTTTTATATGGGAAGGATGATAAAAACCGTTACAAGTCAGGAGACCTGCCTATTTCGTATTGACGATGCTTTCGCGATTTGAAGCTTACAGTCAGGTATGATACGATATGGATATAGTGTGATAACTTTTTTATCAGTCTATTTATTTTTTGAGATGAATATGAGTATACATTAGTGCTGCTCATAATTCTGTAGCTCAGTCGTATACCCTTTCCGTAATTTTCTTTCTTCATAAAGCACCGCGAAGTTTACTGAGAACTTTTTATAAGATTTAATCAATGTAAAAAGTAATGGTGTACCAAAGCAATCTTAATTATTCATGGAATCAACACAGGCTTATTTTACAGGTCTGGACAATCAGAGTTTTCCAAAATTCCAGATATCTGGACAATTGTAAGATTTCTCAGCTTCTCTCCCATCTTTTCTTTTTTACTCAAAAGCTAAAACATTACAGATCTTATGCTTCTTCACAGACAAACAAACTTCAACTCAACAATACATATTAAAATGATCAAAAATGAAAACTGGAAGTCACCCGGATTAAAATTCCGGAAGGCCATGGAAAAAGAAAATCCCCTTCAGATTGTGGGAGCCATCAATGCGAATCATGCATTATTGGCACAGCAGGCTGGTTTTAATGCTATTTATCTTTCAGGAGGAGGTGTTGCCGCGGGATCTTTAGGAATTCCTGACCTTGGAATTACTACTCTGGATGACGTACTCATAGATGTTCAGCGTATTACTAATATTTGTGATTTGCCCCTTTTGGTGGATATTGATACAGGATTCGGACCTTCTGCCTTCAATGTTGCCCGAACGATAAAATCATTGATTAAAGCCGGAGCAGCAGCTATTCACATTGAAGATCAGGTGGGCGCAAAACGTTGTGGACACCGTCCCGGAAAAGAAATCGTAAGCAAAGAGGAAATGGTAGACAGACTTAAGGCCGCAGCAGATGCCCGTACCGATGAAAATTTTGTGATCGGAGCAAGAACAGATGCTTTTGCGAATGAAGGTCTTGAAAAAACTTTAGAAAGAGCTGTTGCTTATAAAGAAGCCGGAGCAGATTTCATTTTTGCCGAAGCAGTTCCTGACTTAACCTTTTATCAAAAATTCGTTGACGCGGCAGGAATTCCGGTACTCGCCAATATCACTGAGTTTGGGATGATTAAAATGTACACTGTAGAAGAATTAAAAAATGCAGGTGTGGGACTTATCCTCTACCCTCTTTCTGCATTCAGAGCAGCCAATAAAGCGGCGCAGAATGTCTACCTGCATATCCGCCAGGATGGAACGCAAGCTCATGTACTG
Organism: Chryseobacterium sp. 7; assembly: GCF_003663845.1. Classification (NCBI taxonomy): domain Bacteria; kingdom Pseudomonadati; phylum Bacteroidota; class Flavobacteriia; order Flavobacteriales; family Weeksellaceae; genus Chryseobacterium; species Chryseobacterium sp. 7. The sequence continues at coordinate 1,044,940 of NZ_RCCA01000001.1, read as the reverse complement.
GATACGATGCAGACCAGAGAAGAGCTCTATCAAAGCATTGGCTACTATGATTATGAACAAAAATTAGATAACCTTTTTAAACAAAATACTCATGTCAACGAATAGCGAACCAACATTTAAACCTAAAAAAAGTGTAGCACTTTCCGGGGTAACAGCAGGTAATACCGCTCTTTGCAGTGTAGGAAAAAGCGGAAATGATCTTCATTACAGAGGTTATGATATTCTGGATCTTGCAGAAAGAGCACAATTCGAAGAAGTAGCCTACCTGTTGATTTATGGTCAGCTGCCTACTGAAGCTCAATTAAAAAATTATAAAGCAAAATTAAAATCATTGAGAGGGCTACCCCACTCTGTAAGAAATATCTTAAAAAGTATTCCGGCAGCGGCACATCCAATGGACGTGATGCGTTCTATGGTTTCAGCAATTGGAAGCATCCAGCCTGAAAAAGACGATCACAATGTGGCTGGGGCAAGAGATATTGCAGACAAATTACTGGCATCATTCAGTTCCGGACTTTTATACTGGTATCACTATACACATAATGGCAAAGAAATTAATGTAGAGACGGATGATGATACTATCGGCGGGCATTTTCTTCATCTTTTACATGGTAAAAAAGCTCCTGATTCATGGGTAAAAGCAATGGAAATATCTCTTAATCTGTATGCTGAGCATGAATTCAATGCATCTACATTCACTGCTCGTGTTATTGCCGGAACCTCATCAGACTTTTATTCCTGTATCACAGGAGCTATCGGAGCTTTGAGAGGTCCAAAACATGGAGGAGCCAATGAAGTGGCTTTTGAAATACAAAGCCGTTACAATTCTCCTGATGAGGCAGAAGAAGATATTAGAAAACGTATTGCCAGCAAAGAAGTTATTATTGGATTCGGGCATCCCGTTTACACCATATCGGATCCAAGAAACGTAGTCATAAAAAAAGTAGCCAAAGAACTTTCCGAAGAAGCAGGAGATATGCTGCTGTACAATATCGCTGAAAGGCTGGAGACTGTCATGTGGGAAGAAAAGAAAATGTTCCCTAATCTGGACTGGTTCTCCGCAGTATCTTACCACCTGATGGGAGTTCCTACCTTGATGTTCACTCCATTATTTGTTATTTCAAGAGTTACCGGATGGAGCGCTCACATTATCGAACAAAGACAGGATGGGAAAATTATCCGCCCAAGTGCCAATTATACAGGTCCTGAAAATAAAGACTTTGTATCTATCGAAAACAGAAAATAAAAAAATCAATTCATAATTAAATCAAAAAATAAAGATGTCATCACACATTTCAAACGAAAGACCACAACCGGATCAGGTATTAACAGATATTGCAGATTATGTATTAACCTATGAAATCAAAAACGATTTAGCCTGGAAAACAGCTCATTACTGTTTATTAGACACCATCGGATGCGGATTGGAAGCACTGACCTATCCTGCATGTACCAAACTTTTAGGGCCTATCGTAAAAGGTACTGTAGTTCCGAACGGGGCTAAAGTTCCGGGGACTCAATTTCAATTAGATCCTGTACAGGCTGCTTTCAACATCGGAGCAATTATCCGCTGGCTCGATTTTAATGATACCTGGTTAGCCGCTGAATGGGGACATCCTTCAGATAATCTGGGAGGAATTTTAGCAACAGCAGACTGGCTTTCCAGAACAAATATTGCAGAAGGAAAAGCTCCGTTAAAAATGAAACAGGTTTTGGAAGCAATGATCATGGCTCATGAAATCCAGGGAGTTATAGCATTAGAAAACTCATTCAACAAAGTAGGTTTAGACCATGTTTTATTGGTAAAACTAGCCTCTACAGCGGTTGTTGGAAAACTGATCGGTTTGACCCGCGATGAATTGATCAATGCCATTTCTCTAGCATTTGTTGATGGACAGTCTTTAAGAACATACCGTCACGCTCCCAATACAGGAAGCCGTAAATCATGGGCTGCCGGAGATGCCACATCAAGAGCTGTACGTCTGGCATTAATTGCCCAAACAGGTGAAATGGGCTATCCGTCCGTACTAACCGCAAAAACATGGGGATTCTATGATGTATCTTTCAAAGGAAATGAATTCAAATTCCAGAGAGAATATGGTTCTTATGTTATGGAAAATGTACTGTTCAAAATCTCTTTCCCGGCAGAATTCCACTCTCAAACGGCTGTAGAAGCAGCAATCACGTTACATCATCAGTTAAAAGAATCAGGAAAATCCGCTGAAGATATCAAGAAAATAACCATCCGTACCCACGAAGCCTGCATTCGTATCATTGATAAAAAAGGTCCGCTAAACAACCCTGCTGACCGTGACCATGCTATTCAGTACATGGTAGCAGTTCCATTGATTTTCGGAAGACTGACTGCTGCAGATTATGAAGATAATGTGGCATCAGATCCAAGAATTGACATCCTTCGTGATAAAATTGAATGTGTGGAAGATGTACAGTTTACTACAGATTATCATGATCCGGAAAAACGTTCCATTGCTAATGCTTTAACGGTAGAATTAAACGATGGAACAGTCTTGGAAGAAATCGTTGTAGAATATCCAATTGGCCACAAACGCAGAAGAGATGAAGGAATTCCTGAACTGATCAAGAAATACAAAGTAAATCTTGCCAGAATTTTCCCGGAAAAACAACAGAGAATTGTATTAGAAAATTCTTTAGAATACGATACGCTTGTTAATCTGGATGTCAACGAATTCGTTGATCTTCTGGTAATATAATCTAATTCAAAGGTTGAGAGTGGAAAATGAAATGCACTCTCAGCTTTTCACTCTCAATCTAAAAATCATGTCACAAAAAGTAAAAATATTAATCAACGGAGATTTTATAGAAAGTAAAGCTACACAGCATCTTCCTGTAGAAAATCCAGCTACCCAGGAAATTCTTGCAGAAGTCCCTTTAACGGAATTATCTGAAATAGATCAGGCTATAGAATCCGCTAAAGAAGCTTTCAAAATATGGAAAGAAGTCGCTACCCCGGAAAGAGCCAGATTCTTTCTAAAATACCAGCAGCTTTTAAAAGAAAATCAAAAAGAAATTGCCAAAATTCTTTCCCAAGAAAACGGAAAAACATTCCCTGATGCCATGGGAGATGTATGGCGTGGAATTGAAGTGGTAGAACATGCCTGCAACATTCCGACACTTATGATGGGAGAAACGGTAGAAAATGTAGCAAGAGGTGTTGATACCTACAGCTATATTCAGCCCCTTGGCGTCTGTGCAGGGATTACCCCTTTCAACTTTCCTGCAATGATTCCTTTATGGATGTTTCCAATAGCGATTGCCTGTGGAAATACCTTCATTTTAAAACCTTCAGAGCAAACACCTATGACTTCTATGAAAATGGCTGAGTTATTTCTGGAAGCAGGTTTTCCTAAAGGAGTTCTGAATATTGTTCACGGTTCCAAAGACCAGGTCAATCATATTCTGAATCATCTGGAAATCAAAGCAATTTCATTTGTAGGCTCAGTTCCTGTAGCGGAACATGTTTATCGTACAGGAACCGATAATCTGAAAAGAGTTCAGGCTTTTGGCGGCGCAAAAAACCACATGGTAGTAATGCCGGACGCCAATAAAGAACAGGTGATAAACAATCTCGTAGGAGCTTCCTGCGGAGCAGCCGGACAGCGTTGTATGGCCATCAGTGTAGCCGTTTTGGTGGGTGAAGCTCAAAATTGGGTGGATGATATCAAAAAGCTTTAAGTACGATTAAACCTGGAGTTTGGTCTGATGATTCTGCTGCCTTTGGTCCTCTCATCAACAAACAATCAAAAGATAAGGTTGTAAGGTTAATTAAAAGTGCTTACGACCAGGGAGCCGAAGTATTGCTGGATGGCAGCAACTGTAAAGTGGAAGGCTATGAAAACGGATACTTTGTAGGAGCAACGTTATTCAATAATGTATCTACGGATATGAATATTTACAAAGATGAAATTTTCGGGCCAGCCCTATTACTTATGAAAGCAGAAACACTGGATGAAGCTGTTAAAATAATCAATGCTAATCCTTATGGAAACGGAACTTCAATCTTTACCAACTCAGGAGCAGCAGCAAGAAAATTCCAGCATGAAATTGAAGTGGGACAAATTGGAGTAAACCTTCCGATTCCTGTTCCATTACCGTTTTTCTCTTTTACAGGATGGAGAAAATCATTCTTTGGCGACCTGCATTCTTACGGAAAACAAGGTGTTCGTTTTTACACGGAAACCAAAACGATTACAGCCCGTTGGTTTGAAGAAGACATTCCTGTAGGCGATCTGAATATGACCATCAGTTTAAAATAAGTTTTCTATGGAATTCAACCTAAATCAAGATCAACTGGCGTTTCAGGATGCCGCAAGAAGATTTGCCGATAAAGAACTGGCACCTTATGCTTCGGAATGGGATTCCCAGAAGATATTTCCGAGGGAAGCCATCGCAAAAGCCGGAGAACTGGGTTTCTGCGGTGTTTATACCAGCGAAGATGCCGGAGGTCTGGGATTATCGCGATTAGATGCCAGCATTATATTTGAAGAACTCGCTGCAGCCTGTCCTTCCACTACCGCCTACATTACCATACACAATATGGTTTCATGGATGATTGATGAATTTGGGAATGATGAAATCAGAAAACAATTATGTCCGGATTTGTCATCAGGAATATTATTAGGATCCTATTGTCTTACTGAGCCGGGCTCCGGTTCAGATGCAGCAGCTTTAAAAACAACGGCAATAAAAAATGGGAACAAATACATCATTAACGGGACAAAAGCATTCATCTCCGGGGCAGGCGAAAGTGATATACTCATTGTAATAGTCCATACAGGAGATTCCGGTCCCAAAGGAATCAGTGCTTTTGTCGTTCCAGCCAATTCTAAAGGAATCAGTTTCGGAGAAAAAGAGAAAAAATTAGGTTGGAATACCCAGCCGACACGCTTTGTCTTCTTTGATCAGGTAGAAGTAGATGAAAAATACCTCTTGGGAGAATTGGGACAAGGCTTTAAAATAGCATTGAAAGGTCTGGATGGTGGCCGCATCAATATCGGAACGTGTTCTGTAGGAGCGGCACAGGGAGCTATTAATCAAGCTAGAAAGTATATGCATGAAAGAAGGCAGTTCGGCAAATCACTGGCACAGTTTCAGTCGCTGCAGTTTAAAATCGCTGATATGGCGACAGAACTTGTAGCAGCCCGCCAGATGGTTCATTTAGCTGCTTTCAAATTAGATTCTAAAGACACAAATGCTACTACTTACTGTGCTATGGCAAAACGCCTGGCTACCGATATGTGCTTCAATATTTGTAATGAAGCATTACAGATATTAGGCGGATATGGATGTACACAGGATTTTCCGGTGGAACGCCTTATGCGTGATGCCAGAGTACATCAGATAGTAGAAGGAACCAACGAAATTATGAAACTGGTGATCTCCAGAAAAATTTTAGAAGAAGGAGCCATGATACAAATCCGTTAATTCAAAAGATTAAAAATGAGTTTAGTACTAACAGAAATAAAAAATAAAGTCGGGATCATCACCCTGAATTCCGAAAAAACACTCAATTCGCTTTCATTAGAAATGATTGAAGAACTGAAAACTGTTTTGGAAAACTGGAAAACATCCGATGAAATAGCCTGTCTGTTTATTCAGGGAGCAGGTGAAAAAGCCCTTTGTGCCGGAGGAGATGTAAGAAAACTTCACAATGCTATTATTGAACAGCAAAGCATTGATGGGACACAAATACCTCAGCCGTGTTTCGATTTCTTTTTAAAGGAATATCAGGTAGATTATGCTATTCACACGTATCCGAAACCCATTATTGTCTGGGGACATGGAATTGTGATGGGTGGCGGCATCGGAATTATGGTTGGGGCATCCCATCGTATTGTTACAGAAAGAAGTAAACTCGCAATGCCTGAAATTACCATCGGTTTATATCCTGACGTTGGCGGTACGTGGTTTTTAAATAAAATGCCTTCCGCTTATGGAATTTATCTAGGATTAACGGGTGCCAGATTAGAAGGAGCCGACTGTAAATTCTTAGGATTGGCAGATTATTACGTTTCTTCCAGTTCAAAAGAAAAACTCCTGGATGATCTTAACCAGGCTCAGTGGAATGGAAATAACCATCAAACAGTTTCCGTAATCCTGGAAAATATCTCCAAAGAAACAGATACTCCCGAATCACAGGCACAAATCCATCATTCATTTATTAAAAAGTTTGAAGGAATGGATTCTTTGGAAGCATTTAAAGAAATTTTACTGCAATATCCTGATAAAGATGAATGGATCAATACAGGAATAAAAAGCTTTGAAGCAGGCTCGCCAAGCTCAGCACACATCATCTTCAGGCAATTGAAAGAAGGTGAAAATTTAAGTCTGGAAGAAGTCTTTCAATCAGAATTAAACTTATCCTGCCAATGCTGTATTCATCCAGATTTTGCAGAAGGGGTAAGAGCTTTACTAGTAGATAAAGATTTGTCTCCAAAATGGCATCCTGCTACATTCAGTGATATAACTAAAGAATGGGTAGACAGCTATTTTGCTCCGCTTTGGCCTCATGAAGAACATCCATTAAAAAACTTAGGAAAAAAAGATTAATTATGTCAAATATCGCATTTATAGGATTAGGAAATATGGGTGGTCCCATGGCCATCAACCTTATAAAGAAAGGTCATAACGTTACCGGATTTGATCTTTCACAATCAGCTTTGCAAATATTAGTTTCAGCAGGCGGACAGATCTCTGATTCAGCTGTAGCAGCGGCGAAAAACGCGGATATTATTATTTCAATGCTTCCGTCTGGCAAACACGTTGCTGAGCTCTATTCCGAAGAATTCATCAGTCAGCTGAAACATGATACACTGATCATTGACAGCAGTACTATTGATGCAGTCACTGCCCGCTCTGTTGCTGAACTGGCTGCTACAAAGGGATGCAAAATGATCGATGCACCTGTTTCCGGTGGTACTGCAGGAGCACAGGCAGGAACATTAACCTTTATTGTTGGCGGTAAAACCAAAGACTATGAAAAGGCCAGACCGATACTAAAATGCATGGGACAGAATATCTTCCATGCCGGGGATTCCGGGGCTGGACAGGTAGCAAAAATCTGTAATAATATGCTGCTGGCTATACACATGATTGGAACCTCTGAAGCCATTAATTTAGGAGTCCGTCACGGATTAGAACCTAAAATATTAAGTGAAATTATGCAGAAAAGTTCCGGGAGAAACTGGTCGCTGGAAGTTTACAATCCGTATCCAGGAGTGATGGAAAATGCTCCGTCTTCAAGAGAATACTCAGGAGGATTCGCGGTGGATCTGATGACAAAAGATTTAGGATTGGCAGCGGAAGCCGGACTGGAAACCAGAACCTCTACCCCATTGGGAAATGCAGCCTTAAACCTTTACAGAATCTGGAGTGAAGCCGGAAATGGCACAAGTGATTTTTCAAGCATCATTCAATTTTTAAACAAACATCAGTAATCATGAATTTTGAAACATTACTATACCAGCAGGAAGGACATGTCGGAACCTTAACCATCAACCGCCCGCAGGCTTTAAATGCTTTAAATGAAACGGTTTTAAATGAATTGAAATCATTCGCAGATCAAATCCAATCCAATAAAGATATCCGGGTTTTAATCATTACCGGATCCGGGGAAAAAGCTTTTGTTGCTGGTGCCGACATTAAATCCATGCAAGGTATGACTCCAAAACAAGCTACAGAATTTTCGTTGATGGCTCAAACCGCTTTCAATTCTATTGAAGCATTCCCCTTCCCCGTGATAGCAGCAGTTAACGGTTTTGCATTAGGCGGAGGATGCGAGCTCGCTTTGGCCTGTGACATCATCTTAGCCAGTGAAAAAGCAAAATTCGGATTACCGGAAGTTACCCTTGGATTATTGCCTTGTTTTGGAGGAACACAGCGCTTACCGAGAGCTATTGGATTGTACAAAGCAAGAGAAATGATATTCTCAGGTGAATTTTACTCAGCAGAAGCCTGTAAAGAACTAGGTTTTGTAAACCGTGTGATTGCTCCTGAAGAATTATTGAATGAAGCTCACAAATTAGCTCAAATAATAGCCTCAAGAGGTCCTGTAGCCGTAGCAAAAGCAAAACAATCACTGAACACAGGTACGGAATTACATATTACTGATGGCTTACGACAGGAAGCTGTTTTATTCGGAGAATTATTTGACACGAAGGATCACAACGAAGGTATCAGCGCATTTGTAGAAAAAAGAAACCCTGATTTTAAAGGAGAATAAACGAAAATAATTCTTAAAGATATATTTGATTTTTAGGAGGCTGGCTTGTTCTTATAGTCGGTCTCCTTTTTTACTTCCATAAAATATTTGCCATGCAATCAAATTGTCATAATTTTGTCTTTCCTATTCAAATTCAATGAAAAATTTTAATCTCATTATTGCAGGCTGTTTCCTTGTTTCGGTTATATCGTGTACAACGGCAGCTCCGGTTGCAAAGACTTCCACGGAAGAAACTCCTTATCAAAACCTTGGACGTGACGGAAAAATATATGCTGCATTTTATCAGCAAAGAGCAGCAGAATATGAAGCATTGTGCCTTCAGGCGTACAATATTGCAACACTCCGTCTGGATCAGGCTTTAGCGCAGAAATCAGACAAACCTTTAGCCATCGTTTCCGATATTGATGAAACCTTTTTAGACAATTCTTATTACGCTGTGGAACGCTCAAAAATGGGGAAGAATTACGATCAGAAAACATGGGAAGAATGGACGGCAAAAGGAATCGCTACTCCACTTACAGGTTCTCAGAAGTTTTATCAGTATGCTGCAAGCAAAGGGATTCAGGTTTTCTATGTGACCAACCGTGTTGAGCAGGAACGTGAAGGAACTCTGAAGAATTTAAAGAAATACAATTTCCCTGTTCAAAGTGATACCAACCTTATTTTAAGATCAAAAGAAAGCAGTAAGGAAACCCGCAGAAAAGACATTGCTAAAAATTATAATATCGTTTTGCTTCTGGGCGATAATCTTGCCGATTTCTCTGATCTGTTTGACAAAAAATCTGAAACAGAACGTTCTTCAGCCGTAAAAAATTCCGCAGATGACTTTGGAAAGAAATTCATTATCATCCCGAATGTGAGTTACGGAGACTGGGAATCCTCATTTTATAACTACAAATATGATTATACAGATCAGCAGAGAAACTCAATGATGTATGATGCTGTGAAATCTAATCCATAAAATATTCCAAGAAAATCTTACAACCCTATTGTAAGATTTTTATTTTTTATGAGATTTGGCCAATAAATACTGAAATGAATTTACTTCATTCAGTATATTTGTATAAGACTCATTGTATTTAAAATGTTGACAGATCAATTTGGAAGGCGCATTAATTATCTCAGGCTTGCTGTTGTAGACCGGTGTAATCTCCGCTGTACCTATTGTATGCCGGAAAAAGGTCTTAGCTGGATCAAACAAGATGAACTGATGACCGATGAGGAAATGCTCAGAATCTGTTCTGTATTTACAGATATGGGAGTGGATAAAATCAGGATTACAGGAGGCGAGCCTTTCGTGAGAAAAAACAGCATTGAGCTTATTCGGAAAATATCACAATTACATGGTTTGAGTGATCTCAGTATTACAACCAACGGTCTTCTTACTGATCAGTATATTCCGCAATTAAAAAAATATGGAATACGCTCTGTCAATCTAAGTCTAGATACACTTGACAGCGACCGTTTTTTCAAAATTACACGGAGAAATAGTTTTGATAAAGTGATGAAGACATTTGATCGCTTATTGCAGCACAATATCAAAGTAAAAATCAATACCGTAGTGATGGAGGGGCAGAATATTGAAGATATTATTCCACTGGTAACACTTACAAAAGATCTTCCTGTAGATGTCCGATTTATTGAAGAAATGCCTTTTAACGGCAGCGATACGAATGTTTCTCTAAAATGGAATTTCACCCAGATTTATCATCACATCAAAGAACACTTCCACGAAATTCAAAAGACAGAAGATCCTCAAGGTTCAACTTCATACAATTATAAGATTCCAGGTTTTATGGGTGGTATCGGAATCATTGCAGCGTATACACGCTCATTTTGTGGAGACTGCAACAGAATAAGAATCACACCATCCGGAATCCTCAGAACCTGCTTATACGAGGGCGGCGGAATCAATCTGAAAGATGAAATACGGGCTGGAAAAACAGATATTGAACTGAAGAACATCATTATCAGCGCCATACATAAAAAGCCAAAAGACGGATGGGAAGCTGAAAAATTGAGTCTGAACTCTTCGCAGATTCATCAGTCAATGGCAACAATAGGAGGTTAATTATGGAAATGATCAGCGTACAACAGGCAGAGGAAATCATATTTTCTCAGATAAAAAACTTTGGAACGGAAGAAATATCCTATGAAAATGCATTGGGAAGAGTTTTAGCGGAAAATATTACCGCAGACCGTGACCTGCCTCCTTTTGACAGGCCAACAGTAGACGGAATTGCCATCAGTTTTAAAGCATACGAAAAAGGAACCAGAGCTTTTACCATCAAAGCTGTACAGGCCGCCGGAGAAACTCCCATTCCTGTAGACAATGAAAACGAATGCCTTGAAATAATGACGGGTGCAGCCCTTCATTCTTCAATGGACACCGTTATCCGTTATGAAGATATTTCAATTGACCATACAATTGCAAAGATTAATATTGACATCAAAAAAGGGCAGAATATCCATGTAAAAGGAAGAGATAAAAAAGCCAATGAAATACTGGTAAAAGCAGGTGAAATTATTACGCCTGCCATTCTTGGAATTGCCGTATCTGTTGGAAAAACAATTGTATCCGTGAAAAAGCTTCCCAAAGTGGTTATTATTTCCACCGGAGACGAAATGGTTCCTCCCGAAACTACTCCTACATTTTTCCAACTAAGACGTTCCAACGGAATTACCATACAATCTGTTTTAGAAAAATATAAAATCAAAGCAGATTTATTGCATTGGAATGATGATTTTGAATTCATTAAAAAAGAACTTTCCCAATGCATTGAAGTGTACGATATTCTGATCATGAGCGGCGGAGTTTCTATGGGAAAATTTGATTATCTCCCGAAAGCCTGTGAAGAACTTGGGGTAGAAAAACTCTTTCACAAAATAAAACAAAGACCCGGAAAGCCCTTCTGGTTTGGAAAAAGCCAAAATGAAAAATTAATTTTCGCCTTTCCCGGAAATCCTGTTTCCGTATTTATGTGTCTGCACCGGTATTTTATTCCTTGGCTGGAAAGATCTTTGGAAATTTCTACTACAAATCAGTATGCTGTTTTGCAGAACAATTTAGAGGTTCCTTTTCCGCTGCAGTATTTTGCTCAGGTAAAACTCAGCATCAATCAATCAGGACAATTAATAGCAGAGTCAATAAATACCAACGGTTCCGGAGATTTTTCCCATCTTGCAGAAACCCATGCCTTCATGGAACTTCCCCTGGAAAAAACCGAATTTAAAAAAGGCGAAGTCTATAAAATCTGGAAATATAATTTTTAATTTGAATCATGACAGACTTTTCACATCTAAATAAAAAAGAACAGCCGGGTATGGTAAATGTAGGCGGAAAAAAAATTACGCACCGTAAAGCTGTTGCCAGAGCGATAGTTTCGCTGCCGGAAAATATTCTTGCCACGCTCCGGAAAGATGATTTTAAAACGAAAAAGGGATCCGTATTTCAAACAGCAATCATTGCCGGAATAATGGCTGCAAAAAAGACAGGTGATCTTATCCCGCTTTGTCACCCGATTGGTATGGATAACTGCGAAATAGATATTGAAATTAATGCTCAAAACGAAGTGGAAATCTATTGTACTGCTGAAGTGGTGGCTAAAACAGGGATTGAAATGGAAGCACTTACAGGAGCCTCCGTTGCAGCCCTTACAATTTATGATATGTGTAAGGCCATGAGCCACGACATTACAGTAAAAGAAATAAAGCTAATTGAAAAAACAGGAGGAAAAAATGATTTCAAAAGAGACTGATTTCCCGAAACTCAACGGGCTGGTACTGGCAGGCGGAAAAAGCGTGCGAATGGGAAACCCTAAAGATAAAATCAACTGGCACGGAAAAGAACAGAGATACTTCGCGGCGGATCTTCTGACTCCTTTTTGTGATGAAGTTTTTATTTCCTGCAGACAGGATCAGCTGGGCAACTTCAATCCGGAATACAATGCCCTTACCGATACTTTTCTAAATATGGGGCCGTTTGGCGGAATTCTTTCTGCATTGCGTTCTCAGAGAGATAAAGCATGGCTGGTAGTAGCGTGTGACCTTCCTTTACTGGATAAAAATTCATTAGAATTTCTGATACAATCCAGAGACCCGGAAAAAGCAGCAACCACATATGAAAGCCCATTTGATGGTTTGCCAGAACCACTCATCACCATTTGGGAACCCAAAAGCTATCCTTTGCTCCTCAATTTTTTAGGAATAGGAAATACATGTCCAAGAAAAGTCCTGATCAATAGTGATACATTGATTCTGAAACCCGCCAACCCAGATTCTTTGATGAATGTAAATACTCCTGAAGACATGGCAAAAGCTCAGAAAATTCTAAGAAAATAAATTTCAGCTATGAGTGACCCATTTGAACGTTATCATTGCCAGATTGCATTACCAGGATTTGGGATTTCTTCCCAGAAACTGCTTAAAAATGCCAGAATACTGATTGTTGGTATGGGAGGTCTGGGCAGTCCTTCGGCTCAATATCTGGCTTCTTCAGGTATAGGAACCATTGGTATTGCAGATGATGATATTGTTTCGGAAAGCAATCTTCACCGCCAGATTTTATATACACCTAATGACATTGGGATGTATAAAGTAGATGTTGCAGCAAAAAAACTGTTGCAGCAAAACCCTTCTGTTTCTATAAATCCTTACCGTCTGAAGGTTACCTCTTCCAATGTGATGGACTTAATCTCAGAATTTGACCTGATTATTGAAGGAACAGATAATTTTGAGACTAAATGTTTATTGAACGATGCCTGTGTATTGGCTGGAAAGCCTTTAGTTTACGGGGCTATTTACCAGTATGAAGGGCAAGTAAGCATCTGGAACGTTTTACAGAAAGACGGCACGTATTCTCCCAATTACCGTGATATTTTTCCTGATGCAGAAAGTTCACAGGTTCCCAATTGCAGGGAAGGTGGAGTAATTCCTACACTGGCTGGGATGGTAGGTTGTATGCAGGCGAACGAAGCCATAAAATACTTTACCCAACCCAATGATCTTTTAGCCGGCAAACTTTGGATCATCAATGTAATAAGTGGCAAGACCCAAATCATTAAGCTAAAAAATACTCCATTTCAGATTACGGGTTTACCTCAAACTGTTGAGCTCATTACCTTTGAAGAATTAAACCAGTCGAAAGAAAATTTTGACATCATCGATGTACGTAATCCGGAAGAACATCACCAATTCAATATTGGGGGAAGCAACATCCCTGTGGAAGCATTAGAGCAGCATCTTGATTATATTTCTGACTGCTTAAAACCTGTTTTAGTATATTGCCAGTCTGGAAAACGCAGTTCGGAAGCTGTAAGAAAAATAAAAAAAGTGTTTCCTGATAAAAACGTGTTTTCTTTAAAAGGTGGAATTCAGAATATCAGTCAATAATATTCTGGGTTACTTTTTGAGTAGCAGCAATCTGTTCACCTGCAATTTCATGAATTGTTTCGTCAATCATGATGCACATACTATTCAGCGCAAGGTCATTTGCATCCGTACCGAAAGGTTCTTCAATCTCATCTGCGATGGCTTCAAAAGCCACAAAAGTATAAGCTACAAATACCACAATAAGCGGTGTAAACCACCCCAGCGAATCTACAAGCCCAAAAGGCAACAGAAAACAATAAATATATACTGTACGATGCAGCAAAACCCTGTAGCTATAAGGAATCGGGGTTGAGATTATTCTTTCACAACCACCCAAAATATCAGAAAGCTTATCCAGATTTTCATCAAAACGAGCCTGCTGGATAGAATCTATACCGCCTCCGTCTTTTACTTTCTGTACCCATTCTCCAAGAAGCCGCATAATGACCGCCGGTTTATATTTTGACGCCATAACAATTTTCAATTGATCTTCATCAAGCCTTGATTGTAAATCCTCATAAACATCTGTTCCTCTCAACTGATGTTTCAATGCAAAGACAAAAGCACCAAGTAACTGAACAAAATGATGTACAGAAACATCATTACTTTCTTTATTTTTTAAAGTAATGGCCTGGCGGGTCAACGCACGTGCCGTATTCAGTAAAGCTCCCCAAAGCTTACGTCCTTCCCAAAATCTGTCATAGCTGGCATTATTCCGGAATCCCAGAAACAGAGCCAGTACAAAACCAAACAATGTAAGTGGTGCAGGATTTAAGGGAATTTTAAAGGATAAGATGGTTCCATGAAAATAGGTCACCACTAGAGACAGCATTAAAAGCAATCCCAAACGGGGAAGCAATGCAGGCAATACAGAGCCATGCCATACAAAAAGCATTCTAAACCAGTGTTCTTTTTTTCTTATGATCATTGTTAAGCCCTAAAGACAGGGAAGTTTTCTTATCTTCTTAGTTTACAAATTTATCACATTCTTCATTATTCTGATGCGGAAATATCTTTTTTACTATTTAATACTTCCTATCACAATTTCCGTAGCCTGATAAGAACTTCTTGCCGGCTTTTTTTCTCCTTCTGCAATAATACGAAGCGGACCTTTGTCTGCCAATAAAGGCTTTCCATCTATAGTATCTGCAATAATGACATTTTTATCCTGAATGGAGGGATCAAGTTCTGCAAGGGAAAATAAAACCTGATAACCATCTGAACATTTTATTAATACATATTTTGAGAAGTTTTCTTTCCCATGAAGCGCTTTTCCGGAAGGAACACCTGCTTTTCCTAAAATCTCTGTGATAGGAACTCCGGTAAAAGTATGTGAATTTCCTTCTTTATCTTTCATTACAGCTTCTCCTCTAGCCATTTTTGAAAGATCAGATAAGCTTAACTCTAAAGGCTGTGCAACTTCACCATAAACCTTGAGTTTAAAACCAGTTTGTGCTGACACAGTACTGCAAAAAGAGAATACGAGAAGAAAAAATAGTTTTATCATTACTATATTTAAATATTATTTGAGATTAGTACCTGCAGCAGCCGTGATATGATCATCAATTCTTTTAAAAATATCCGGATTGTGCTTACGGATTTTGATTCGTACATATTTGGAAGCGGGCATATTGGCACCATTCACTACATTATTAATGGATACCAAAACATTGGTTTCCGGAAAATAGGTCATTGTACTTTTCTGTGGAATAGGATATTTTACCACAATAAAAAGAGGGGCAATTCTTTCAATTCCGTCATCATAATTGAAAAGGTCTACATGATCTCCTTCATTAAGCCCTGCTTTATCAATATCATTTTCGTTCATCATCACAATCCTTCTTTCATTGAAAATACCGCGATAGCGGTCATTCAAACCATATACAACGGTATTGAACTGATCATGGGTTCTGGTGGTTCCCATTAGATATTCATCTTCGGCAAGCGAATTATCTGGTACAGCTGTGATATTGAAAGCGGCTTTTCCTGGATTAAATTCACTGTTGAAAACTCCATCTCTAGGGCCGTTCGGAAGGTAGAAACCTCCTTTCTGCACTACTCTTTTGTTATAATTTTCAAACCCGGGAATACATTGTTCTATATCATGACGAATAGCATCATAACTGTTGATAAATTTATCCCAATCTACCACAGAACGTTCACCCAAAACGGCTTTTGCCATTCTGCAGGCAACATGTGTTTCATTAATAAGATGGCTGGAAATAGGATCTAGAACTCCCTTGGAAGCTTCTACAACTCCCATAGAATTTTCTGTGCTTACATGCTGGATTTCTCCATTCACAATATCTTTCTCACTTCTTGAAACTACGGGTAAAATAAGAGCTTCTTTGCCATGAATAAGATGATTTCTGTTCAGCTTTATAGAAACAATGGCTGACATTTCCAGATTACGCATTGCTTCTGCGGTGAAGGTAGTATCCGGTGCTGCAGAAAGGAAATTCCCTCCCATACAGAACATAAATTTCACCTTTCCTTCGTGCATGGCCTTAAGCGCATTAACTACATCATATCCTCCTTTTCTTGGTACTGTAAAGCCATAATATTCCTGTAATTTATCTAATTGCTCAGTAGTTGGATGATGATTAATGAGTAATGTTCTATTCCCCTGTACATTACTGTGACCACGAACAGGGCATGCTCCACCCCCACGGATTCCAATGCTTCCTTTCATTAATAAAAGGTTCACAATATTATAGATCATTTCCACGCCGTTATGCTGTTGGGTAATTCCCATTCCCCAACATACAATCATGCGTTTTTTAGCAGCGATCATTTGTGCCGCTTCTCTTAAATTTTCAACCGGGATTCCGCATTCCTTGGATAAGAAATTAAGATCATATCTTTTTAATTCTTCAACCAATTCATTGAATCCTGCCGTTTTATTTGCTATAAAATCCTGATCAAGAACTTTCCCCGGATTTTTAGTTTCTTCTTCCAGTACCAGAATCTGAAGGGCCTTTAAAAGTGCCATATCTCCATTGATCTTAACGGGAAGGTATAAGTCTGAGAGTTCAAAAGGTTTATTCAATAAAGCCCGAACCTGCTGAGGATCTTTGAATCCTTTTAAACCCGCTTCCGGAAGTGGATTGACAGCCATAATCTTCGCCCCGTTTTTCTTTCCTTTTGTAAGCGCGGAAAGCATTCTGGGTGAATTGGTTCCCGGATTCTGTCCCATAATAATGATAAGATCAGTATCATAAAAATCTTCCAGTTTCACTGTTCCTTTTCCTATACCGATGCTTCTGGAAAGGGCATATCCCGAAGTTTCGTGGCACATATTTGAACAGTCCGGAAAATTATTGGTACCGAATTCACGGGCGAACAACTGATATACCCATGTTGCTTCATTACTTGTTCTTCCCGATGTATAAAATATGGCTTCATCTGGGGAATCCAGCGCATTTAATTGGCTTGAAATTTTGGCAAAGGCATCATCCCAGCTTATAGGCTGATAATGAGTACCTCCTTTTGGCAGATACATGGGCTCTGCAATCCTTCCCAGCTGACTGATTTCAAAATCTGTCATTTTTGCCAAATCGTACACAGAATTCTCTTTGAAAAACTCTGCTCCGATTTTTTTGGAAGTCGCTTCTTCTGCCAGGGCTTTTGCCCCGTTTTCACAGTATTCTCCCAGACGGGAACGTTCATCATCCGGATCTGGCCATGCACAGCTGGGACAATCGAAACCATCAAACTGATTCATGCTGAAAAGCGCCCTTCCACCACGAAGAACCGATGCATTAAGTACCAGCTGGTCCAGGGAATGTATCACGGCGGAAACCCCGGCAGCCCATTTTTTGGGAAGTTCCTGTTTCAGATTCAACAGTTTATAAGGAGGTTCCGCTGAGGGTAATTGGCGGTCCGCATCTGCTTTATTGAATACATCTTTCTTTTCCATGATCTGTATATTTTTAAGAAATGGCCATTAGCATTTCATGTTGGGATTCGGGTAATTGTCGCTTTGATCTTCCAGCGTATTATCAATGCATACAAAATCTTTTTCTATCAAAAGCTTAATGTTTCCGGTCTGACCTTCAAAGCCTACTCTGTCTGTGGAAGTCCATTCCGTGATCATTATTTCCGGCATTCTCAGAACAATCCTGTTGTCAATAAATTCTGCAGAAAGTTCTTCCTCACCTGTTTTTTCAATGGAATAAATAAACGGACGGTTTACAAATTCTGTAAAGCTTGAGACAGCTCCGTCTTCACCTAGTTTTGCAACTTCGGATTGGGTAAGACGAAATCTTAATGAATTATCTTTAATTCTTATTTTCATAACAAATTTTCAATATTAAAATGGCTTCCGGAATGGTATATATTAAACCTGTTATCCCGTAGAAAACCTAATAAAGTGATATCAAATTCTTTGGCAAGATCTACTGCCAGGCTGGATGGAGCCCCAATTGCTGCAACAATAGAAATTCCTGCCATTACAGCTTTCTGAATGAGTTCAAAACTCGCCCTTCCGCTTAAAACCAAAATTTTATCATGGAGCGGGAGCAAACCTGCAGATAAGGCATGCCCTATCAGTTTATCTAAAGCATTATGTCTTCCTACATCTTCCCATAATGCAAGCAAACTGCCCTCTGTATCAAATATACCGGAAGCATGTATTCCGCCTGTAGCACTGAAATTATTCTGAAAAGACTGCAGTCTTTCGGATAACTGGTACAATGTTTCCAGAGTGACCGTTATATTTTCTTTGGGATGATGATGAAAAGCACTTACTGTTCTTATGGATTCTATGGAACCTTTTCCGCAGACACCACAACTGGAAGTGGTATAAAAGTTTCTGTCGGCTTTCATCAGTTCAGGAATGAAACCTTCTGCCAGCTCAACAATAACTATATTTTCTTTGTTTCTTGAGCAAGCTTCTGGAAAATATATATTTTTAACCTGCTCCTGACTGGAAATTATTCCTTCTGTAAATAAAAACCCGGCAGCAAGTTCTGCATCGTTCCCGGGAGTACGCATGGTTACAGATATATTTTTGAATTCTTTTTGATCTCCTGCATGGTAAGACACCCGGATTTCCAAAGGTTCTTCTACGGAAATATCATCGGTGTAAGGAAAACCGTAGCTATCCTTAACTTTAATGATTTCTATCTGATTTACAGCTTTATTTGACAGCAGATTTGTTTTCATACTATAATGACTGATATAGTAAAGGTACAAAATTTTATTCCTAATTACGGATGTGCTGAAACCCATTCTTCTCCGTCTTCAAAAATTTCTTTCTTCCAGATCGGAACTGTTTTTTTGATGTTTTCAATCATATAGCTGCAGGCATCAAAAACGGTATTTCTATGCCCGTCACTTACTACTATTATGATGGCTGCATCACCAGGATACAGAATTCCGGTGCGGTGATGAACTACAATATTCTTTACGGAAAATAGAGAAATGGCCTTATCTGCTATTTTCCTTATTTCTTTAACAGCCATAGATTCATAACATTCATACTCCAAACGAGTTACAATTTTCCCTTGGGTATGATTACGTACTGTTCCTACAAATGATGCCATTCCTCCACATGCGGCATCAGAAGCAGCAGTAAAGCAGATGATGAGATCCAGTGTATTTTCTGTTATTTGTATATCTATCATATCTTTTACCCGCCGCTTACCGGAGGGATTATTGCTATTTCGTTAGAGACTGTTATTATCTGGTCATCCTCAGCATATTCATCATCAATGGCAATAAAGTAAGATTTCAAGCTTTTCAGTACCGGAAAGTCTTTTTCCAGAAGTTCTTTGAGTGCTTTTACATGTGCACCTTCATGTATTTCGATTTCTTTTTCTGAGGTTCCGAAAATATCTTTAGTTATTCCGAATGCCAGTATTGTAAGCTTCATTTTAAATTACCAATATTTTATTAAAACATTTATCCCTGCCACCAAAACCAAGACAGCTGTCATTCTTTTGATGACTAAGGGATTCCATTTCAAAGACATTCTGGAACCTATCTGCCCTCCAATAAATACAGCAAAGCATAAGCTCAGAATTCTGAAGTAATCCATATCTGCAGACAAACCGGATAATTGCCCGACAATTCCGGATATGGAATTAACCAGGATAAAAACACTGGATGTGGCTGCAATTTTTCGTGGGGTATCCCATTTCATCAGATTTAACAGTGGAGAAAGAAAGATTCCTCCGCCAATTCCTACCAATCCTGATAAAAAACCAATTCCTCCTCCCAAAAATCCGTTTCTGATGAAAGAACCTTTTGTATTTTCTGAAATTTCTCCTTCATTTTTTGTTTCTGTTTTAATCCATAATAAAAGCGCAGCAACAATTAAGGTAATTCCCAGAATTAAAAAAAAAGTTTCCTGGCTTATTTTCAAAACAGCTCCCAGGTAAGCCATGGGAACACTTACGAAAGCGATTGGCAGTATTTTTTTCCAATCGATCTGTTTATTTTTGATATAAATAAAAACACCTCCTACCACTACAATTATATTGCAGACCAATGCTGTTAAGCGTATTTCCTGATAAGGAAGATTGTACATGGCCAATACTGCAAGATAACTGGATCCTCCTCCAAATCCTACAGAAGAGTAAACAAAAGCAATAATTAAAAAAAACAAAAAGATCTCCCAATGTCCCATACATTTTTAGAATTTATCCTCTTACAATAATACTCATTTTTAAAGGCTTAATCATGTTTAATACACATTTTTTTACCTGATTTTGAGAAAAAGAATATGATGACCACTTCATTTGAAATCACAAAATTTCCTTTCTTGAATCGAAATATTCATGAACAAAAATAGAAGATACTTCTATTTTTGTTCATTTATTGTACGGAAAAATTGCCACCAGATAAAATACATTATGGGAATTTGTTCTAAAACAATCAAGAAATACATATCGAGCAGCTTCCTTCCTAAAATATTTAAGCTATTGCTTTTACTTTTGTTCCGGTTCTAGCAGTTTCTATTTTCTTATTGTTTCTAAGATCGCGTTTCATTTTGCGGTATTCCCAGGGAGCTATGGCATTAATGTCCTGCCATAAGCCCATCTTCTTACTCTTGGCATTTTGCTGAATTTTACCCAGAGAGTCATCTTTAGAATAAGAAAAATACCACCATCCCATTCCTGCTTTAATAAGCTCTTTGGAAAGGTATTTCCCATCATCATAATACACTTTAGCAATAGATCTTCCGTAGCGGTCTGTAGTGGTTTCTACAAAGCTTACCGTTTTTCCAAATACCTGAGCAGAAGTAAACTGCTTGGCATTTTTACCGAATGCCTGCCCACTTTCGGGACAATCCACTTCAGCTAATCTGATCTTTTTTTGCTGATTGCCTTTTAACAGTAAAGTAATGGTATCTCCGTCTGAAATTTTGATCACTTTTCCGGTAGTCTGTGAGAATAGGAATACAGGAAAAAGGATGTACAGCAGCATTAATCTTTTCATGGGGCAAAGATAATGCTTCTATAGAATAAAAACTACCTCTAACATTGTGTTCGTAATATAAAAATTTAATCATCAGAAACAAATTTTTATATTATTTAATCTCTCCAGTTAATTTCCTATAGCCTTTTAATGGTATGGATTGATTTTAATGGTTTTAAAGACTTTTTAAAACAGTTTTTTATTTTCTTCACTCAAATCATTGACAATAATTGCCATCTTATTTTTGTAAACATCTACACTATCAAAATGAACACCGATAGATCCTTTATCCATTTTCTTAGGCAGCGTAATCTGCGCTCTATGGTTATTGACCGTATCGTAGTAGTAATAATTAACATTATAAATTCCGTTTCTGTAATCTCTATCAGAATTATCAGAAAAGTAAGTCTTAAGTTCTTTATTATTTTTAAATCTTTCAAAGATCTCAGGCTCCACAGTAACCATATAATTATCTTCCTCAAAGGGCTTATAATCACCATAGTAAATATATCCGACACACTTATTTCCGGCGTTTATACTAAACACCTGAGAATCTTCAGCAGGTTCTTTTTTAACGACAAAAGAGCTGGGTAAGCTGAAGGATATGTTGGATATTTTATGCGTCACCAATTTTTCCTCCTTACAACAGGAATTGAGCAACATCAAAAAACAACTGAACAGAAGAAAACATCCTTCTCTCCTCAAGACTACTTTTTTATTTTGGAATAATAATGCATAATCTGAACAAAAAAACTGAAAATTTTTTCATCATTTTTAAAACAAGATAAGTCAATGGTTATGAATAGGGTAAAGGTATTAAAAAAGTTTTCATGAAAAATTAATTAAAAATTATTCTGCATTTTATTTTTTTATTTGAAAAAGTATTGTACCTTTGCAACCGCAAAAACGAAGTAAATATCGTTACTGATGACACCCTCGGGGCGTAGCGTAGTCCGGTCATCGCGCCTGGTTTGGGACCAGGAGGTCGCAGGTTCGAATCCTGCCGCCCCGACTGTTTTAATAGTTTTCTCAAAACTATTTAATGGGTGCGTAGCTCAGCTGGATAGAGCATCTGCCTTCTAAGCAGACGGTCAAAGGTTCGAATCCTTTCGCGCTCACTTATTGATAATCAAGTCTTTACAGCAATGTAGAGACTTTTTTATTTTCATTCAGGTACAACATAGGTACAACAATTTTAATAAAACTGATTTACCATTCATTTACTTTCCTATTATAACTTTTTCTTATTTTTGTTGTATGGAATTTAAGTATAATTCGCCAATACTCTATTTTGTAAATATTTTCAAAGATGTTAATCTGAACGCAGAAATCAGACAGTACCTTTCGTTAGGTTTTGAAGAAAACACTAGTTCTATTTGTAATGTTGATAATGATAAAGGAATTATATATCTTAATGATGTGGTATATAGCTTTGAATCCTTTTTTTATCAAGTTTTACATCACGAATTAGCCACCAGTCAGGCGTTGATTGATCATTATTTAATACAAAATGCAGAGAAGATGAAAGATTATATTAAATACTTACAATCTGACCTACAATATATCATCAATAATAACCCCGAAACCTTTTATAAGTTCCCCTCTTTTATTTATTTTATCACCGAAATAAGAGATTATGTGAACAACAAATTTATCTCTAATCCTGGTAAACAGCTAGTTCTCAGCATCCCTAATTTCAATGTATTGAAAACAAATTACACCAATGACGATGAGCTTTTACACCTTGTGCTAGGCTATTTAAAGGGTCAAAATGAGAAAAGGGAGAAGATTATGCCAGATGATGATTTTGAGTTCCTTATTTCAACTATAAAAGCTTATATCAGCAATAAAACTACAGAAGTTGGTGATAGGAGAATAAAAGAGGTTAAAATATCTCGACAATTGCTTTCTTTCACTTTCTGGGTACTACATAAGCATCTTTATGGAAGGAGGCCCAGAAAAGCCGATTTTCTCGCTCTTATCAAGCAATTATTTGTAAATTTTGACGGTACTGGGTCTGATCCATTTTATAAAAAGTTTGGAAGTAAAAGTCAAGTTACATATAAAGGATTAGCCTTTATTCCACAAATTATTAAACAGGAACTAGAAGACAGAAATTAGAAATTCTGTCTTTTTTTGTCTTATCACTACATTTATTTTTCGTCACCACCTTATCACCACTTTTTGCATTTTTTCACTTTTATATCACTTTTCATATTTGCGCCGACTTACAGAAAGTCTGTAAGCAAATAATTTTAATATTGATATAAGATATGAATTTATCGAATCAAAGTAGTAGCAACAGTACTGTTCAAAGTGCAGATATGTTCACCGAACACATTCTAAACTTTAAACAAGCAGCTGAGTTCCTGAGTATTTCTCTTAGTGCTCTCTACAAAATCACGCACAAAAAAGCAATCACATTTTATAAACCGAATGGAAAACTAATCTATTTCAAAAAGTCTGATCTTATTAAATGGATGCTTTCCAATGAACAAAAATCCCAGGCAGAGTATGCAGAGGATTACCTTAACACATTAAAGACAAAAAGAAATGGATAGAGAAAACGAAAAAAAAGTTGAAATTGCAGAAAATGCAGATATTGCAGCTTTGGCAGACTTGGCAGAAACTCATCAATTCTTGCCGGATTGTATCTATGAAAACTTGCCGGAACCTTTAAATGAAATCATTGCACAATTTACAGGCAGGGAAAGGGATCTTATATTCCTTTCCTCACTAGGAGTATTAAGTTGCTGCATGCCGAAAGTTTTTGGTATTTATGACC
The DNA here is from genome assembly GCF_003663845.1 of Chryseobacterium sp. 7. NCBI lineage: Bacteria > Pseudomonadati > Bacteroidota > Flavobacteriia > Flavobacteriales > Weeksellaceae > Chryseobacterium > Chryseobacterium sp. 7. The sequence goes on along the minus strand of NZ_RCCA01000001.1, from coordinate 1,021,103 downwards.
ATAGAAAATATAGTCCTAATCTTTATTTATTCTTTTTAGCTCCTCCTGCAAGTGGAAAAGGTGTTATGAGCTGGTCTAAAATATTGATAGAACCTATTCATGATAAAGTACTGAAAGACAGCAAACAGGCTATAATCGCTTATAAGAAGCTGGAAGACAAAGAAAATGTAGCAAAACCTGAACTACAAGTGAAAGAAGTTCCAGCCAACACAAGTGGAGCCAAGTTTTATCATCATCTGGAACATTCTCATGATGGCTTACTTATTTTTGATACAGAAGCGGATTCCCTTTCCAATATGCTGAAACAAGAATGGGGAAATTTTTCAGATGTTATGCGCAAAGCATTCCACCACGAAAAAATTGCTATCAGCAGAAGTATAGATGACCGATTCTATCAGATTAAGAACCCTAAGTTATCCATTGTCTTATCTGGAACACCTAACCAGCTTAAGCCTTTAATAGATTCAAAAGAAAATGGGCTATTCAGTAGGTTTATATTTTATTACTTTGATGATGTCTTAGGTTGGAAAGATGTGTCGCCAAATGCTGAATATGTAGACTATGATGAGCTATTTTCAAATGCTTCGAAAGAAATCTATGATTTATACTTCAGCCTATTCAACCATAAAACACACATAGAGGTTAAGTTAACACCAGAACAGTGGGATAAATTCCAGGATAGAATGATAGCTGCAACAGATATTCTTATTAAAAATAAGAAAACAGATTTTCTTTCAGTGGTCAAGAGACTAGGGGTAATATTCTTTAGAATATGTCTGATACTTACAGTACTTAGAAACAAAACTAATATTTCAATAAATGATCCCGTAACAACGGAATACATATGTTCTGATACTGATATGAATACCGCAGTTGAATTAATAAAATCATTAATTGACCATTCGTTATTTGTTTTTGACCTGTACAATAAAAATAGTGCACATCTGCCAATGCTTGAAAGAGCTTTACATAATAACCTTCCTAAAACTTTTTCAAGAGCAGAAGGCTTAGTGATTGCTAAAGATTTAGGCTTTGCAGAAAGGACTTTTGCTGATATTTTAAACAGATGGCAAAAGCTTTCTATTCTAAGAAAGGTAGGCCATGGTAAATATGAAAAATTGAAATTGAAGTAAATTGCCAAATCTGCAATTTCTGCAAAATCTGCAATAAGAAGCGGTTCAATTCCTGAATCGCTTCTTTTAATTCACTTCATAATCTGTCATGTTCTATTCCTGGTACAATATCAATCTTGGTACTGGTTTATTCAAATATCCGGTTAACATATGCAAACCTATTAGCAAAGTAAATCAACTTTATTTCCCTCGATGGGACATAATAGATATTCCAGTAGGTTATCTTTTCAGTTGTAAACTTGAATATAACAGTACTGTCTGGAAGAGTTTCAGAAGTAAATTCCGGGAACCTTTCCGATAAAGCTTTATTCATCCTGTTGTAATAGTGTTCTGATTTTTTGTCAAACTCCAATATTACTGCTTCCAGCCTATCCCAATAAAATATAAGTTCTGTTCTATGGAGAATAAAGCCCAGAAATGGCTTTACCTTACTTCCAACCCAAAGGTAACTTATATATAAATCATTCTCCGGGATTCTGTCCGGCAGTGTTATTAAGTTCAGTTCCCAGTTATCATATTGATAACCTATTCTGAATGGTATTCGTGGTTTCATATCTTTGATTTTGACTAGTAAAAAACCACCTGCTTTGAGGTGGTTGGTGGTTATTATATATTGTTTTCAGACTCTCTGCTTCGTTTATTCTGCTGATAAGTACTTTACAATGATTAGCAAAGTAAAATAAACGAAAAAGCCTGTTAAAAGAGTTTTCCAAAATTCCTTGTCTTTAAGAGCTATGGGCATCGGTCTATGGTCATCCAAAGGGCTTTTAAAGCGGCCTCCCTCATTAATAAAACGAATGAGAATACCAAAGAATAGGCTCAGGAATACAGAAAATATAATAAATACAGGTATTGCTAACACTAGGAGCAAATATTTCATGTGTGATATAGATTAATTGGTTTTACGACAAACTGCTTCAAATAGCCCTTCACTTACTGAACCTGGTACAATTCTTCGTGTAATATTCGAGAACCTTTCATCTCGATTAATAAGTTTTCCAGTAGAGTTATACCGTAATATTTCTCCCTCTGTGTAGGTTTTTCCAGTGCAATCAAAGTTCATATATTCCAAGTAATGCCCGGTATCAATTTTCTTTGATTTTCCATTCTTACCTTTTGTTTTAGAAGTATAGTTATACTTCACCCAAACATCTACTGACATAATAGTCTTATCAAATAGCTTCTGGGACTTGTCAATCTTTACATAATATCTTTTACCATCTACAGATGTGGTTGCATATTGAAAACCCTGATCATCAAACGATTTATCATATTGAGGAATATATATTGAATCTACTCCCTGTTGACTGAATATTGAAATTGATAATAATAAAGCTGTAATAAATAGTAGTTTTTTCATAAGTGTATTTAAATATTAAATTAAAACTTGCCATATATGACATTTATTCACGCAAATATATCGAGTTTCTTTGACTTGTCAAATAAGTCAAGTTGGAAAAATCTGAGATTCAAATAATCGTAGGAAAAAGAATTAAGGAATTGAGAATACAAAAAGGTATTACTCAGGTTGAACTGGTAGGCAGAATGAGAGGTGAAATTGATCCTACTAATATTTCCAGAATGGAGTCCGGCAAAACTAATATTACAATTTATCAGCTATACAGACTTAGTGAAGGGTTAGAAATTCCAATGAAAGATTTCTTGGATTTTGAGCTTCCGAAAGAATAAGTTTTAGCTATTAATACTAATCTGGAAGGAGTTTAGTTTACCAGGAACATAAAGAAATTTATAGTGTACTATGCAGGAATACACTGAAACAACATATTTAAAACCTATTCTCTTCATTAAAACTATAAAAACTGTTCCTGGTGATAATCAAATGGTCTAAAAGTGATACATTCAGCAGTTCGCAAGCTTTCTTTAAGTTCTTGGTTATTGTTTGGTCTGAACCGCTGGGTTTGAGATTTCCACTAGGATGATTATGTACCAGTATCAGTTGAGTAGCGTTGCATTTAAGAGCTACAGCCAGAATAATTCTTATGTCTACTACTGAACTGTCTATACCGCCTTTTGAGACGTTGTATATGCCTAATACAAAGTTTCCTTTATTCATCATAATTACCTTGCATTCTTCCTGAAATTCAATAGTACCCATGTTCCAGTTTTCAATAACCAGACTGTAGGCTTTCTTATGGCTGTTTATCCTTATCTTTTCATGATTGCCTGTATTATATGTAACAGATATTTCCATTAACTTATTCATTATAAAGTAGATTTGTTGGTGAAAAGTAAAAAAGTGACAAAGTGCCGAAATATCTGAAAACTAATTTTTTTCGATCTTCATAAATCTACTCTGGTTGATGTGAGCAGATTATGTGATTCTGAAAATTTTAAAGTTTTACAAAAATTCGGCACTTTGGCACTTTGTATGTTGAATGAAGCTGTTATGCTTCTGCTAATACATGTTTTCCATTTCTTGAAAAGGATTCCATATCAGCGGTAAAACTGTTACTTACCTGTCTATTAGCAGTATTTTCTTTTCCTGGTTCGTGTGGTGAGTATACAAATCGGTGATGAAGGACAATCACTTCTCCTGTGTCCTTAACAGTATATTCATAAGGCTCACATTCTTGTTTAATGATACTTCCTTGCATTTGAGTTCCTATAAGAGCTTGACAGGTAAGCTCATCAAATGTTGATGAAATGGAAGCCTTTTTGGATGTGGCATAGAACTGATTTGTAGTTTGGCTCATAACCATTTCAATACCTCCTTGAACTTCTAGTACATAGAATGTAGAACCATCTTCTTTCTGTCTTTGTTTATAGTTGATAATTGTTACCATTGTAGTTGATTTTTGAGTTAGATAAAGCACCAGGAACATAAGAATTGTGAGCAATAATACATCAGCTATCACCTTGATTGTAGTACTGCCTGCGAAATTTTTCTTACATCATTACTGATGGGGCGGGTACTTCCCTGCTGAGAACTCGTGGGGGTTGAAGGACAGGGAGAATTACACGTAAAAAAGGTTGTTGAATTTTTTTTCAGAAATTTTTTCGGAAAGATACAATAGCACTTTTATATACATTCCGGGGTCTTATAGTTTCTTACATACATAAAGACGTAAAATACCCGTAGTGCATTATAAAAAAGGTTATTCATAATACGAAAAATTCGTATATTGTATTGACTATCAATCTGATACATAATGAATAACCTAGATGCAATTTACAATTTTATTTTAAATGAATTAAAGAAGTTAATCTCAGATGAGAACTTTTATTTCAAACCAATTAAGCCAAAACTGTCTGATTTAGAGATTGTTGCTCTTAATATTTCTGCAGAATATTTATCGATAGATTCAGAATACCAGCTATTTAGACATCTGTCAAATTCAAAATTAAACGGAATGATCGAAAGAAGTGTTTACAACCGTAGAAAGAGGAAATTATTCCTGCATTTGGAAAGGATTCGAAAGCTTATAGTTGTTCGGTTTAATGAGATTGAAAACGTTTTTATTATTGACTCTATGCCTTTGGAAATTTGTAGAAATGCAAGAGCAAAACGCTCCAAAATTTGTAAAGAAAGTGAATTTTCATTTCCAAGTAGAGGTTATTGCGCTTCCCAGTCCAGTTATTATTACGGTTACAAACTGCATGCAATATGTTCTGTTTCCGGGGTTTTTCAAAGTTTTGACATTTCTACGGCAAGCATTCATGATATTCATTTTTTGCAGGATATAAAACATCAAATTAATGACTGTACATTGATCGGAGATCGAGGTTATTTGTCCGCTCAGGTACAATCTGACTTGTTCAATTATGCAAATATAAAACTGGATACACCAATGAGAATCAATCAAAAAAATTACCAAAAACAGAAATATATTTTCAGAAAATCGAGAAAGAGAATTGAGACCCTGTTTTCTCAACTTTGTGATCAATTTAAAATTAGAAGCAACTATGCAAAATCATTTAATGGCTTTAAGACAAGGATATTGAGCAAAATAACAGCACTAACTTTTATTCAATTTGTAAATGTTTTTGTCTTTAATAGAAAAATGAACAATATTAAAATTGCGTTAGTTTGATAATGCACTACGAGTGTAAAATAAAAATTCCAGCATCAATTGATACAGGAATTTGATAATATTAATGGTAGCCTTTCCTGTTTTTGAAGACTTCCCTTTTTTCTAGTTTGTTTCCTGCTTCATCACTAATGGCTAAAACATTACCTAGCTTAACTGAAAAAATAGGCAAAAAATAATGCTAAAAATATTATAAATAAATATAGCCAGACTAATCTTTTATATGCATTACTAAACAAAAAGAAAGGACGTTTTCCTGTTTTATCGGAAAGTTTATATTTATGAAAATGCCAATTTACGTACTCATCATGTGAAAAATATTCCGATTCAATCTCATTTTCATCGATTTTCAAACTTTCTACATATTTATTAATTTTTAAATAACAATCTTCATTACAGAAGATAGAAAGTTTATCATCATTATATGAAAAGATATATCCCTCCTCTTCTAATTTTAAAATGACATATTGATAATTTGCTTTGAATTTAAATTTTATAAGTAACATATTTTACAATTTTTTTTCTAAAAGAAAATATTACTACAATTGCTATGATTTTAATTAAACTAAAAATTATATTATATTTTAAGAAAGGATCATTTATAGAAGATGAAAAATAAAAAAATATATTTTTTAGTATAAAAAAAGCTCAAATATTAAAAAAGTAATAATTGATATTTCAAAAATATTTATTTGTGCATTAATTCGTTTACTTACTGGTATAATTAGATAAAGGATTTTTTTATTGTATTTAATGAGTAAAACACCTAATATAATAGATATAAAATAAAGAATAAAAGAGACTATTAAACCTTTATTTATGCCAAACACGCAAATTTTATATAAAAATAAAAATATGTAATTGTAAATTATATATATTCCAATGATATATAATACCATACTTATTGAATAAGATAGATTTTTCATTTTAGTTATTTTATTAAAGGATATTGATTCATGCCCCCTTTATATGATGAAAAAGTATAATTAAATGTAGCTCTTCCTAATGGATAAAAAGGCACTACATTAGAGGTGTCCATATTAGTCGTCGCCGTATAACCAGCAGTTACTCTAACGTTTATACTCATAGTACCAGAAGGTATAACAAAATCAGCTCTACCAATATATTTATGATCTGCTGGACGAAAATCATTTACATCTTTTAAAATATTTAAAGATTTCTCATATCTAAATGTTGAAATACCATATGGTGATGAACCTTCCACTATAACTGAACCTCTGTAATGTTTAGTTATGTTAGTATTTGCACTGCTTCCATATGCTACAACTGATAATTCATTGCCAATTAAATTTATAGTACCTCTTATAGTATACCAATCAAAATCTGGAACATATGGATCATTATCTCTTCCTCCTACTGATCCAAAAGGTAATGCAAGTGATGAAGCTTCAAAATTTACTGTCTTTCTTGGTATTTTATAGTTAGATTTTTTCTTGCCTCCATCTCCTAGTCCACCATCCATTCTATGCATTGCATGATTAAATAACGCCACAATCCCTCCAATATTCACACCATCCCAGAAATTTCCTCCTGTAAGGGCAGATCCCACACCCCCAGAAAACATTCCAAGCGCAACTTGTCCTACACCGCTATATGCAGCTTCTCCAATAGCTTTAGCATATCCAAAAGAAGCAAAGCTTGATAAAAATGCACTTGCTGCTGCAGTGAAAAAGTTGCCACCCTGCATAAAGCTTAATGTTCCCTGTACTCCTGCATGGACGAGGCTTTTTAAAGCTTCATTTCCTATACTTGCAGTTGCAGTAGAAAAGACATCCCCTATAACAGTTGTTATCCCCGCACTTATCAAACTCATTACAATACTAGAATATAAGTTAAGAATATTAAACTTCGCACCAGTAATCAAAACAGTAGCAGTGTAAGAGACTACAGCAAAAAGTAACGCTTTAACAATAGGAATTGCAAAAATCTGCCAGAATTCACCACTCGGATCATTATACATCAAAGGATTGTTCATCACATACCCATACTTATTGTAATTCTGGGTATTGTAAGGATCCTGAATATTTTCATCAGCATTTAAGAATCTCCTTAATAGTGGATCATATAACCTACCGTTCATGTGGATGATTCCTACTTCTGCAAAATGTTCATGACTGGTGTATCCTCTGTCTATTAATAACGAAGTAGTATCAATACTATTCTTGTCTGTAATAATCGCGCCATTTCCTATCTGCAAGTGTGTAAAATTACCCCATGCATCAAAATGTCTTTGTTCTAGTTTATTTCCAGCTTCATCACTTATTGCTAAAACACTACCAATATAATCTTTATGCAAAAATTTGTAAGAACCGCTAGTCTCCGTAAAGTTCTTTAAATATACAATATTTGCTTCATACGGGCTTCCACCAATATAGATAATATGCTTTTCCTTTCCTGTGGTGTTGTCTTTGATGACTTCAAAACTTCCATCTTCACTGTAGAATTTTGTGAACTTACCGTCGCTATCAATACTAAAATTACCTCCGTAGGTAACCCTTTGTCTCATGCTGGTTAAGCCATATTGAAAAGCTACATCTCCCTTCATTCCGTCGATGAATACAGGATCGTTGTTTTCATTATACGCAATGCTCTGGATCAGGTCATTGTTATAATTTTGTGTTCCTGCAGCATTCAGGGTCATTCCGGTTGGCTGGTAGATCTTGGCAGAATTTTCATACTTCAAGGTTCCTACCTGATCGTTCTCCATGATTCTGCCTTTTATGTCATAAACGTTTCTGTTTACAGATGGTTTAATGCCTGTTATCGGATTTGTCCAGTTCACTAAACGGTTATTATCATCGTAATCAAAAGATTCTACAATATTGAAATCTCCTCCCGTTGTTCTACTATTCAATTCATTTTTTATGGCGTTAAATGAATAGGAAAGTTGTAGAATAGATGGTTTTACGTCAGAAGAATGGTTTACAGTGGTTAAAAAGCCATTGGTATCATAAGCATTATTAACATTTGCAGCTCCCAAATTAGCTTTTAACACCTGACCTTTAGCATTGGTTTCTTTCAGCTCCCACAGGCTCTTGCCTGTTACCTTATCTTTTATCTGATAAAGCTCTCCATTCCAGGCACTATATACATTTTCTATCTGAACTTTGGTTAAAACACCGGAAGAATATAACTGTTTTTCATAAGAAATTACCCTTGCTTTATCATCATAAGTAATGCCTTTCTGAATAAAGTATTTCCCGTTACTGCTTTCTGAGGACGAAAGCACTCTTCCTTGCGGATCATAAGAAATATTGGAGCTGTACGCTTTTCCTTTGGATGTTCCACCTTTTGAAATTACCCTTCCTTTATTATCATAAGTAAAAGAAATTGTTTTGTTGGTAGCCTGTCCTCCGTCTGTTGTTGAAATTTCATTTTGAGTTATCAGCTGCCCCAGATTATTATAAGTATATTCTTTGGTTCCTTTCGGGCTGATAATTTTCTTTGGCTGACCGAATCCGTTGTATTCATATTTATACAATCCATTGGATGGATCATTAAATTCTGATTTTCTCCCCCATGAATCGTATTTTGTTGTTACAATATTTTCGGCATATTGGGCTTTAATTTGTTCTCCGGCTGCATTATATGAGAACGTAATGGTTCCGCCTTTATCTGTTGAAGAAATTACATTGCCTAAGGCATCAGTAGTTTTAGAGCTGGTTCTTCCATAGCCGTTAAGTTCTTTGGCGGTTGTTATCAAGCCTGAAACTGTAGTCTCCATCTGCTTACCATTGAACCCAGTAGCAGTTGCCTTGGTGGTAGGAAACACGGTATCGTCATATGCAATGGTATTCCATTGACTTGGACTCTGACCATCAAAATAAGGCTCGGATTCTTTGATTTTTCTTCCTAAAACATCATACTGAACTTCTTTAGAGATAAATTGCCCCTGTCCGAATGCTTTGGTAGAGGTTTTATAATCCTGACCCAATCTGTCGGTATATTTTTTTGAAATATCTCCATCCGGATCGTATTGGGTTACGATAATATTTGATTGAGTATCTCTCTCGTACTGATAGGTGACTGTTCCTCCCAAATTGGTTTTGGAAGTAAGGAGTTTACCCCATGCATCATAGGTATTGGTAAGGATATTTCCTAACGGGTCGGTTTGCTTTTTGATCTGTCCCCAGTCATTGTACTCAATATTAGTTTCTAATCCTAAATTATCTGTCTTTTTCTCTACAAACCTTCCTTTAGACTCATACAGACTTGTTTCTGTTTGAGTTTGAGAATCTACGCTATTGCTGATTGTTTTTCCGGTGATATTACCGAAACCATCGTAATTGTATGTTTCGAGCAAATATCCGGTATTATCTCTGTTCCACGTTTTTAAGGTTCTAAGGAGATTGTTTTCATAGGTAAACTCTTCTTTTGCCGATTTGGTATCTCCGTAAGCTGAGATTTGATCGGTTTTAGATTGAGGACGACCTACAAAGTAATCCGCTCCAATTCCTGAGAAATTATGAATATATTCAAAATTAGAAGTTGTTATGGCATATCCATTATTAACATTCGATACACTTTGCTTTGGAAGATAATAATCCCCATAAGTGATAGAAGTATTTGTTAATGTACCATTCAGGAAGTCCTTTGTTTTAGTACTTGTGGGAACAGTAGCTGTTACAACTTTCGGTTTATCCGTATCAGCAATTACTCCTGTTACAATTTGTCCGTTTAATAGCTTATCTGTTTGGTAAACAGTAGATTTAAAACTTAATAACTGGGTGTTGTTTTCAGAAATATCAGCAGGGAATATTTTAGACTCATCATTGGTTTTAATGCTCCATTCTTTTACCGGAATTCCATCAAAAAGAGGATCGGTTTCTGCTCCTGACCAGATTTTGGTATTTTCAAACCCATCAGCATACCAAGACGAGCGGGCAGACTGATGATAGCCCATCATTCCCTTTCCCTGCATATGTCCGGTCATTCCCCTGTATCGGAAATCCTGCTTTCTTCCTTCTTGTCTTAACTGGGATACAGCATAGGATTGGTCAACCCTGCTTAAAGAAAAATATGGATAATACTCTTTTTTAACCTTTTGATAAAAATTAGGGTTAAGAGGATTATTCGGAATTACCTCCAAATAATCTGCTGATGTAGTAATTCCTCCCTGGGTAATTGTTTGTACCCGGGACAGCTTTCCAACCGAAGAGGGAGATTTAAGCTTGTGCATCCTTTCTTTCCAGAATAAAAATACATCATAATAGTTATTATTAACTTTAACCTGTGAAGTGATCGGGGAAAATAACGTAAAATTGCCAACATCCCAGGTTACATAATTATATCCTCCATAAGTATAACTGGTAAAGAAATCAAGACTGCCATTTGTAGCAGCTCCGTTAGCAGTATAAGCATCAATAGTATAGCCAAAGTATCGGTTAAGTATAAGTCCGCTTCCATTTACTTGCCCCGCCTTGTTAAAAGGGAGAATATGCACAATATCTGATTTCCCATCTTTATTGATGTCTGACACCGAATACACATGCTGGTATATATTAAAAGTAGGGTAACTACTGTTTTTATAATCTTCAGGCTTTCTGTATTTCAAAAAGTCCGTTTTTAGAAAATTGGAAAATCCCTTTTCTGTTCCCAAATAGAATCTCCAATTATCTTTTTCCTGTGTATCTGTAGTTGGAATGGTAAAATCAAGGTTTCCGTCACCGTTAAAGTCCCCAAACAAAACAGGAAATTCCGGTGCTTTTGTTTCCGCTAAATTACCGGAGAATCTTATCTTCTTAAGATACTGATTAGGAGCCGTTTTTATAAACTCAAATACGGTATAGGCTGTATTGGAAACATCAATAATATTTACTTTACCATCACCATCAATATCCAGATATTGTTGCTTATAATAAGAATTTTCATTGATCCCTGAATCAAGGGTATAGGTAGATAAAGGATTGTTAGCATTTTTTAAATCAACAATGAAGCTTCCTATAGCATAAGTATTGCATTCAAGTATACTGCATGGAGGAGGGCGGTTAGTCGTGTCATTGGATGTTTTATTGACGCAGTTAGGATCATAAACCCACTGACAAACTTCCTTTTCTAATGTAAAAAATATATCTGAAATACCATCCCCGTTAAGATCTCCTTCATTTAATTTAGGAGATAACATTTTACAGCCAGCAGGTGGAGGATAATTACTTTTTGTACAAGTTGATTCGTCATAAACAAACTTTTCAAATACTTTTACAAATAGGTTATCTCTGAAAATATAGCCTGTAATTTTACCTCCTTCATATTGAACAATTCCATTCCCATTATAGACTTGCCCTTCTTCATCTAACAATGTATTGACAACTTTAGCTTCTGAATTAAAGGTTTTACCTGTAGAAATATCAGTAAAGGTATTATTGAGCCCACCAAGCTTTACAACACCACTATTCAATGAGAAATCCAGATATCCATCACCGTTAAAATCTCCTGTCAGTTTTACGTTTTCAAAGCTATCTACATTATTGTCTGAAAATTCTAAGACAGGTTGTGTAGGAGCTGGATAAGTAAAAGCGACCGGATTAGCAGCATTATTATCAGCATTGTATTCCGTTATTTTATCAACGACCTCATAATTCGTCCCATTTTGCAGGTACTCGATTGTATATTTTTTAAATTGGCTTCCATTGGAGCTTACTTTAATTTCAGATAAAAGTTGAGTTTGTAAAAAACGAACTCCTCCAACATAAGAATCCTCAGTTAAACTTCTACTAATATAGGTGAAATCCATTTTGTTAAAATGAGGCTTATTTAATGTTTCATTACCTCCCCATTGAATGCTTGAAATCGTAGTAATATTTGAAAGACCTGTCTGCAAATAATTATAAGTGATATAATTTCCCTGACTATCTTTCCATTTTACAATATTGTATTCAATAGGAGTTCTAGCATTACTAAGCCCCGAGGTGGTTGCCCCATACCATGCCTGTGAACCATCCTCAAAAGTAACCTCCCAATATTCGGGACCTTTCCACATTTGTCCTGCAATGGTTCCAATTGATTTTATTTTGACATTAGAATATTTTTCAGTAACATATTCTGCTCCATCTTTTCCATATTCTCCTGATTTTAGAATTAGCCTTTGTCCGTTAAAGCTATAATAATCTGATTCATCTAATTGCGCACCTTTAGCTTCTCCATCTTTTTCTACGCTTCTTCCGGTTCTTGACACAGCTGTTAATCCTAATAAATTCCAACCATAACCGGAAATTCCGTTAGATGAACCACTAGTATATATAAGATTAATTTGTGGTGCTACACTTTTCACTCCAGGTGGTAAAGCAATAGGCAAAGTAAATTGCAATTGCCCGGCTCCATTGACTTCAATATTCCCCTTAGTGTCATGAAAGCTTTTCCCCTCCGGTGCTGTCGTTCCTGATGGGTTGGTTGATCCGGCATTGGAGTCCACAGGACCACCTCCCGGATTTTCTGTAGTTGGACCTATTTTAGCTACAAAGGGATTCGATGAGCTGGAAGAAGCATAAAATCCCTGAGCTAACACCACCGATTGCGGATCTTGTACCGTTCTTGAGGTACTTTCTGCCTGATACAGTATGGTCTGTGAAAAGCCCAGTACTGAACACAGGGACAGTATAATTGTTGAAAATAGCTGCATTTTCTTATCGTAACGTTTCATGAATCTTATCGTTTAGTGATATTTTTACTAAAAATCCTACCGTCTTTTAATGTAAAGCGTACAACATATACTCCCCAGTCATACCCCGTCATGTTAATCTTGACTTGCTTGTTAAGATCAGGTGTATTCTGCTGCTGGAATTTCCAGTGAACAGTACTGTGCTGATAGAGTGAAACATTGTCAATAAGTCCGTCTACTTCTTCGGTCCAGTCTATTGTTAAAATATCATTAACAGGAACGGGATATAATCTTATCTGTTTCCAAAATGAAGTTTCATCCATAGTTTGAATGGCGGAAACTGTTTCAACTACAGTTTGTACAGACTTTTCTGCTGTTTTCCCAGCTAAATCAGTTCCCCTGTATCGTTGGTTTCCGGCTTCATCATATTTGAAATAGACTTCGGTTTGGGAAAATCCGAAGAAGCCTATCATCAGAGATGATAGTGATAGTAATTTTGTTTTCATTTGTGATTATTTTTGTGTTGATAATAGTTGCTGAATTTGCTGTTCCAATTTCTCAATTTTTTTGGATTGAGTTTTCAAAACCTTATTTTCGGACTGAAGTTGCTTAAGCTGTTCTGCCTGTTGTTTTATTTGTTTATTCTGGTTAATTGAATAGAGTGTTAACTCTTCAATCTTCTCAAGGAGTTTGGAATTCATCTCTGCAACGTTAATTCCGTTTTCAAGTACTTCCTGAGTAGTGGGAATGTTAGGCAAATGCCCTTTTTCATTAATATGTTTTTCAACATCCTCTAAAGATCTAAGCTGGTATTCTTTTTTAAACACATAATCAGCCCATACATTGGCTTTTACTTCAACTTCTTTAGCCTTAATTTTACCATCAAATCTGGCAATGGCATTATTGAAGAACTTGACCCAGGTTCCGTTATAAGCATCCTGAATACCAAAATAGGTGGAACCGTCATTACCATCATTAGGTTGAGCGATAATGATATTATGAGAAACGTCAAGATTTCTTAAGACAGTATCTCCTACACCACCACCATAACAGCCATTACATGAAGATTTTCCAATTTGAAATCTTCCTTGTGAATTAGCAATTTCAAGAAGAGTATTTTCATTATTATAGACTCTTAGTGTAGAAAGGGGATTGGTATCCGTATCATTGAGTCCAACTCTTAAAGATCCATTAGGTAGTATACGAAGTGATGGGTTATTATTAGCTTTAAAAACTAACGGTTGGTTGTCCGTAGTCCCAATGAAATTATTGGATGGATTAGTCCCTGAATTCCCAGTAGTATTCCAGCTTTGTGCAAATGTAAATGATGACACTAACAGTGCCAGCGAAAATAATTTTGTTTTCATATTTGTATATGTATTAAATATTTATATTTTAATTTTCCTGCAAAAGTATATTTTTTTGTTCACAATAAAAAGAGTTATTTAATGGTGTAGTATGAACGTAACCTATTCTTTAGCAGTTATAATGCAAAGCTACCACAGCAAAGCGACAAAACTTGACGTGTTATAATATATTTTATTAACATAGATTTTATATCCACTGGATAGTAAAAAACTACCCCAATTAAGGGGCAGTCTCTCTAGCTCAAAAACCAACAGTAATCAGAATTACCATTGAGCGTTTTCTGAATCTCTTTTGTAAATTCAAGGGCATTCAGATTCCTATCCAGGAAAGTATCTATATATGATGACTTATTGGCTTGCGTGAAGAGGTTATACACTGACCACAAATTGATATTTCCATCTTCCTGCCTGCAAAAGTTCTTATCCTCATAATAATCCTTTGCCATCGTATTGATATGGCTGTCATTGAAATTAAGCAAAGGGATATTCTGTTTCTCAAGTTTTGGTAAGTGTTGATACAACCTGCTTCTTCCTATAAGCTGCGCGAACTGATGTTCAGAGAGAGAATCATGGGTAAGTTCTTTCATCTGCTTTAAATGAAGCTCTGCATTATAATTTCGCATAACTTCCAATGTTTTGGAATATAACTCCTGAGTACCGGACACCCTCATATCTTCCTTGAACCCATCTGTTGATACACATAAGTTACAGCATACCTGATTCTGAAAACCAATGAAAAACTTCATTCGTTCCAATGTTTTCTTATTGTAAAGGTTCTCCAAATTATAGCTTCTGACACCACCTATTGTAAGTGATAGTTCATTTCCATTCACTACATCTGTGATACCAGGAATCCTGATAATAAATGCCATTCTTTCATAATAAATGGTTTTCTGATGATCCAATAGGTCTTTTACACTTAGGTGTATAGCATCTGGTGTCCTACCTTTAATCTGGTGTGACACCCTTATTTCAGGTTCTGTAATATTCTGCATAGGAAATACCTTTTGTGCTGCATTCATCACCACATCAATGAATTCCTGATGAGCAATTGTTTTTTCGTTATCTTTGCTGAATACTGGAATAATACAGTCATTCTTTAAATGATAGAGATTGACCGCTTGTGTATTAGCTTCAATAAAAGGCTTGTCTTCATACTGTTTCGCTTCTGATTGTTTATGTTCCTGGTAAACTTCATTTCTTTGAAGAGAGCTATCGCTCTCCTGAGATGTTTCCTGATTTTCAATATTCTCCTGCCCTGATTCTATCTGTTCTCTTGGTTCTGTTGCAGTTGGAACAGTACCAGGAACAAAATAATGATGATTTGAATGATGAGCTGTATCATTGTTCATCCTGCTTTCATACAGAGAAATCTCTTTAATATTTTGTGCAGGTCTGAGTTCAAAAGCTTCTTCTAAGGTTGCAGGTCTGATTTTATTAATGATGTCCATTGGTTGAAAAGTTTTTAGGATTAGACAAATTCATTAAGAACGATTTTCTGGATTCATAGTCAGGTCTTAATTCGTCCTGATATTCAGGATACTGTTTGTAAATAGCCAAAAGTTCGGCAATCGTATTGCTGGCATTGATTCTATTTAGAATACTATCTTTACTTATATTATTGTTACTGATAGGGAAACGCTCTTCACCAGGACCAAAATAATCTGTTGAGTTCGGAGAAGTGACAGAGGATTCAGAAGAAGTTGCAAAACTTGCAGTTTCTGCAATACCTGAATTACACCAGTCTAAAATCATTCTGCCTGTGTCAGACGTGATTATAAATTCAGGTTGATTCATGAATAGCCCTGTACGATCTTTTGAAGCCTTAGCTAGATGATTTTCATTGATTAACTCAAAATTAATTGTCAGCTCGTACTCGAAGCCATCGCGTGTGATTTCCTTAGTTCCATGCTTCACTACTTGGGTTTTTCCATTACTTCCAATATCTAAAGAATAATCGATCTTTCTTCTGGTAGTCGTAATAATATGACAGCTTGACTGTAATATCTTATTGATAAAGGCTTGGTGACGTGGTGAGACTAAACTCCAATCTTGAAATCTCCCTCCAAGCTTCTCATGAATATCAAGACACCCACCAGTACCATTCCATTCATGAGATACCGAATCAATGATTATTACTTCAATTCCTGACTTCTCACACAATTCAATAGCCTGAATATATCTTTCAGGTGAGTATGGAGCCTGTAAATCCAACACATTGTAATTTCCTAAGTCTGAGTACAAAGATGCAGAGGAATTTTCTGTATCTATTACTGCTATTTTGCTCCAGTCTTGGGTCATTCCAAAGGCTAATAATAAGGCTGACTTCGTTTTACCGAATCCCGAAGCTCCTGATAATCCTAATCTGAGCTTTACTTGTTGTCGTTGTGATTGTTTTAATTGCATACGTTTTAAAATTTAATGGTTAATATTCTTTGTTTAATGGTTCATTAATAAAATGAAAAAGGTTAATCTCAAACCGAGATCAACCTTTAAATTATTGATTTTAATATTTTATATTATTTTAAATCATGTCTAAGAGCCTGTTTAAATTTTATTCAAATATTTTTATATGAATGATTTTCAGTGATTTAATTTTATGTATGTTTGATATATTTTTGAGTGAAATGGATAAATTTTCAATAAAAATCTATTAAAATTACACTTTTTAAGACTGAGTTTATCTCTATACAAAAAATCAAAATAAGAAATTTAAACAGGCTCTAAGAAAAATTATTTTTAAAGATAAATGGCACTTTAGCACTTTTTAGATTCCGTTTTACAGAAGCTTATTCATAGCATCATCAATCACATCATTTTCAAGTTCTTTTAAATATGCTTGTGTAATAGCTAAGTTTTGATGTCCCATTGCTTCTGAAATAATATCGGTAGAAACTCCTTTTTGTTTCAGGTTAGTAGCAAAACTATGTCGAGCAACATAGCTCGTAATTTTTGTTCCAATCTTGCAAACTTTAGCTATACGTTTTAAGTCTCTATTGAACTTCTTCAAGGTCTTATCCTTCCTATACTCTATTTGCATCGGGGTTAATTCATCTGAGGTTAGAATAGGAAAGATATATTTTGTCTTTTTGTCGATATTTTTATAATAATCCAAAATTTCTTGTACGGGCTCTACTATCTTAATATTAAAAGTTCTTTTTGTTTTTCTTCTGGTGTAGTTGATTTTATCTACTTCTATGTCATTCCATTCTAACATCATCATATCATAAAAATTCATTCCTCTTGTATAGTAGCTGAAGATAAAATAATTTCTGGAATCAATTAAATCAGGATGTTTGGCAATGTTTAATTTTTTAATTTTCTCAATATCATCGATATTCAGCGCTCTCTTATTATTAGCATTTTTAAGCTTTGAAATTTTATAGGTCTTGAAAGGATATTGTTCTTTTGATGCAATATTCTCTTCGATGGCATCATTATACAATGCTCTGATTGTTCTCATCTTTACAGAAATACCGCCATCTGTGCCATCATTTGATCTTAAAAATACTTCGTATCTATTGAGTAATTCCGGTGTAATATCATTGAAGTAATAGGGTCGCTTTTCTCCAGCGAATTTAAAAAAGCTATTTTTAGTATCTCTGTAAGCCCTTGCATTACCTACACTTTTGGACTCAACAAGTGACTTTATCTTTTCCTCCCAGAAGTCTTTAACTGCTGTTTTACCTCCTTTCTTAAAATCAAAGAATAATTCCTCAAACTTATGTAATGTAACGTCTTCTCCTTTAGCTATAACATCAGAGATAATTTTTTCTGCCCTATTTTTAATCTCAACTAATGAATGATTAAGTTGTTTGAAATTAGGGTAACTCTTTCTGAACTCAGATTTAGTTTCATTCCATTGAGATTTTTCACAAGACAAATTCAGTGATATGAATTTAGATTTTCTATCTTTAGTTATCCTTAAAAAGATAGGATAAAGCCCATTTGACAGAGCTTTTGTTCTTTGAATAATTTTGATCGTTGCCATGAATTAGATATTAATAGGTACAACATAGGTACAACAAATATAGTGAAAATAAGAAAAATTAGGATAAAAAAAGAATATACAAAAATACAAAACCCTCTAAATATTAGAGTTTTGAAAAAATATAGAAATAAAAGAAATAAAATTTACACTGCCTTCTAAGCAGACGGTCAAAGGTTCGAATCCTTTCGCGCTCACTTAAAGACTTACTGGTAACAGTGAGTCTTTTTTTGTTTTTATTTCTTAATCAATAATCTTTTTATAGATCATAAAATAGAGCGTCCCGATTTCAATCGGGACGTCAAAGGTTCGAATCCTTTCGCGCTCACTTAAAGACTTACTATTTTTAATAAGTCTTTTTTGTTTTACTTTTTCATTAAACGCAAATTTTATTTTTTACATTACCTTATTTTAAGGAGGCAAAGATGGAATCAATTTTATTGATTTTTATAAGCGGCATCGAAAAATAAGAATCCACTAACAATTTGACAAAATTTGTTTTTTTGTCGAAAATATATTATTTTTGCATTCATATTTCAGACTATTTTCAGACAATGTCATCTCATACAGAACAAGATCAGCTTTCACAACAAATCCTGGAAACCGCTTCAGGACTGTATTTGAAATATGGTTTAAAGAAAGTGACCATGGATGATATTTCAAAAGCAGTCGGGAAAAGCAGAACATCAATTTATTATTATTATAAAAACCGGGAAGAAGTTTTTCAGGCGGTTTTGGATAACCTGATTAAGGAAGTTATTGCTGAGATTGATTCCAGGATGAAGAAGAAAAGCACTTTTGAAGGAAAAATCCAGGAGTTTTGTCTGGCTAAAGTAAAAACATCGGAAGAAAGATCTTCATTTTTCAGAGCGATAGAAGCCGGGATGGATAATGAAGAAAAATCCAAGCATATCACAGATGCCCACAACCGAATGATGGAAGCGGAAAGAAACCTTCTTCTCAATCTATTCTCAACAAGCATTAGCAATGGTGACATTCCTAAAGTGACCATTGAAGAACAGGAAACCATCATCTTTATTCTACAGAGCAGCATCAGAGGAATAAGGCGCGAGATGGGTTTAAAAAACGATTTTAAAAATTTAAACAACACAGCGAATACACTAACCTCTATGGTTATTAAACATATCGGGTAAAAAAATTTATTCCAATTTTGACATTTTTACACTATTTGTCAAATAGTCTATTCTAAAAAGATGAACAAATTAAGTAATATCAGTACATTCCGGGCTTTCAGAAGCACCAATTATACGTTGTATTTTTTCGGGCGTTCTGTCTCTCAATTTGGGACATGGATGCAGCGTACAGCGGTAGTTTGGGTGGTTTACAGCATGACCCAATCCGCCTTTATGTTGGGGCTTACCATTTTTGCAGAGCAATTCCCTTCCTTTTTATTTTCGGCATTAGGTGGGGTTGCTGCAGACCGCTATAACCGGTATAAAATTATACAGATCACTCAGATTTTATCATTAATTCAGGCTTCTTTATTGGCCTTTCTGGTCATGACAGGGCATCAGAATATCTGGAGCTTTATTGTGCTCAGCATTTTTCTCGGGATTATCAATGCTTATGATATTCCGGCGCGACAGGCTATGATCAATGAAGTGGTAACGGATGATGAAGATCTTCCAAGCGCTCTGTCTTTAAGTGCAGCCATGGCAAGTATTGCAAAATTAGCAGGCCCTGCCCTTTCCGGAATTATCCTCCAAAAATTCGGAGCAGGAACTTGTTTTCTGATCAATGCAGCCAGTTTTGCAGCAGTAATGCTTTCCATATCATTAATGAAAATAAAGATTCTCCCTAAAAAGTCCAGTAAAAAAGGAACTTTTACAGAATTGGCTGAAGGTTTCAGGTATCTGAAAAAAGAACCATCCATCAGTCTGGTCATCATTATGCTGAGTATTACAGGTTTATTGATCTTGCCTTATGATACTTTAATTCCTGTATATGCAAAGGAAATTTTTAAAGGTGATGCTAAAACATTTGGGTATATCTCAAGTTTTATCGGGATTGGAGCTGTTCTCGGGACGGTATTTCTGGCTTCTTTGAAAAAAGGAGCTTCCATGAGGAATATTCTTATCCTGAGTACAGTTATTCTGAGTGTCGGACTGATCTGCTTTTCATATGCTACTAATTTCTACTGGTCTATGTTCTTCGCAGCACTTACCGGTTTGGGTGGTGTAGCCCAGTTTACGACCTGTAATATCATTGTACAGTCCGAAGTGATTCCCGAAATGCGTTCAAGAGCGATCAGTATTTTGTTGACTGCCATATTCGGGATGCTGCCTTTGGGAAGTGTCCTGATCGGATTTGTTTCAGAGAAAATAGGAGCACCAAAAACCTTGCTGATAGAAGGAATTGCAGGGATTTTAATTGCTGTCGTCTTCAGACGCTTATTATTTAAAAAGAACAAGACCAAAGCGGTCAACAATCAACTTTTAGAAGAATCAGAAGAACAATTCATAAATAAAGTATAATTAAAATGGAAAACACAAAAACAGCATTACTGGTGATGGACATGCAGTCATCAATATTAAGTAATATACCAGACTCACAGGAATTGGTATCTAATGTTAAAGAAGTTATTAAAGCCGCGAGAACCCGCCAAATTCCAGTTATTTATATTACAGTAGGGTTCAGACAGGGAATGCCGGAAATAAGTGCTAAAAACAAAGCATTTTCAGGAATTAAAGAGCATATGGCAGATGTTGATATGAAAGACTGGATTGCTATTCATCCTGATCTTAATCCTGAAGACAAAGATATCGTGATTACCAAAAGAAGATTTAGTGCTTTTACAGGAAGTGATCTTGAAGTTGTTCTCCGCGGACTGGATGTTCAGCATCTGGTACTGACTGGAGTTTCTACCAGTGGTGTTGTTTTATCTACAGTGAGAGAAGCTTCAGATAAGGATTATAATCTTACGGTGATTGAAGACTGCTGTAAAGACGGAGATGAAGAAGTACATAATGTACTGATGAGAAAGGTTTTCCCAAGACAGGCTGATGTTATTACGGTAAATGACTGGGTACAATAAAAATTAAAAAAGGAAACAGCCCCAATTTTTGATAACCGCTTCACAGGATGAAAATTCCGTTTCAGAGATCTTTTTCGCTGCATCAGTTTATCTTTTGTTCCGGGAGATAGAAGGAGGTATTACTTTTACATAGTAAATGCAACCGAAAGGTCACTTAGTTAGTTTTAATTAGTAATAAGGAACATTGATTAAGCATTCAATAAAAATCTTTTTGTGCTTTAATTCCTTGCAGCCGTTAATGGCTGAACTATACACTTAATCATGTTTGGGTAGGATTGGTTTTTCCAGTCCTATTTTTTATTTTTTAAATGATTTTTTGAATCTGTTTTTTCCCACAGATTGCACGGATTTTCACAGATGTTTGCGAATAGGATGAGATTTATTTAAGCTTTAATTAAAATCGGAATTCTTCGATGGACAGATCATTAAGTAGGATTTTTGTGCAGATATCATGTTTTTTTGCAGCTCCCTGCACACGCCAGATGATGGTGTATTTTTCACCGCTTCTCACTTGCTTTCCTCTGATTGATTTTAAGCCATGTTCTTTAAAAAGAGTCTCATATTTCTCCACTACTCCATCTTCATAAGGAAGTGTGATCTGATAGGTGTAGCGGACACTTATTTTATCAATAATATCCTGGACATATTTGAACATAATAAGCAGCAAAAATACCACCAGCGAGCCTATGATTGCTTCCTGATAATATCCGGCTCCTATGGTCATTCCCAGAGAAGCACAAATCCATATTGTGACAGCGGTTGTAAGTCCGGAAACTCTGTTGTCTTCTTTAAAAATAACTCCGGCTCCTACAAATCCGATTCCTGTAATAATATTGGCTGCAATACGGTCAGGACTTCCCGGCCCGCCCAGACTCATAGAAAGCATGGTAAAAATACATGCTCCGAGTGTCACAAGAATCATGGTTCTTAATCCTGCTGACTTCAGCTGGTATTCTCTTTCAATTCCGATGATGCCGCCTACAAATACTGAGAATAGAATGGGTAGTAAATCTTCAAGTATATCCATTTGTTTTTTATCTTCTAAATGTATTCGATTTTTTTCAACTGTAAAAGATCTTTACACAAAAAAACCGCTATAAGTACAGCGGTTTACTATATTGAGAATACTTATTATTTCAATTGGTAAGAACTTCCGTTCCAAAGATAGGTTTTGGAAGAGCTTTTCTTTTTCTCCCTGTCTTTTTCATCCACTTCCATATCTTCCACTTTCAGGATAAATGCATTGGGAATCCCTCCTTTATCATTAGGAAAAACATATTCTTCGCTGTGATAATAAGCTCCGGCATCTCCTACATTTGTTAACTGCGGAAGGGCAACCAGTTTTTTATCCTTGAAAAGAACATACTGATCATAGCTGGCAATTCCACAGGCTTCTCCGGAAACCATTGCTTTTAAAGTAAATTCAACATTTTGCAGCTTGTGACCACTTTCAATATTGAATGATGCAAAGCTCAGCTCTTCTCCTCTTCCTGTATCAAAATACACCTCATCAATGAGTGTACTTCCTTCCATTACTTTTATTCCGGCAATATTCTGCTTTTGGGTCTCATTGAATTCTTTATTCTTCCTGTCAATGGTTTTAGAAAGTCCAAAAAGGAAATCATGCCCATTTTTGTTACGGTATCCTACACAAAGATTGCCACCCCAGATATAACCTTCCAATGTACTTTCCCCTTTCTGATAAGAGATTTTATACCAATTAGCATTTCTTTCTCCCAGCTTCAGGACTGTATTTTCTTTTTTAAGAATCGTAACCTGCTGATTGATCTGTAGCGAATCTACAATCTGAGCATTCACTCCGGGATCCTGTCTCACACGGGTCCAGTCAGTAAAAATCTTCTGGGTTTTATTTTCCTCAAAGCCAAAGACTCCATCTGCATATACTTCAGTTTCCTGTGCTGTAAAAAGCTGCAGCATCAGTAAAAATAAAGCTGTCCATAAAGTTTTCATAGTTATATTTTGTTTTTTTGGTGTGTTATTTTTCAAGCAGAAGACTTACCCATTCTTCACGCTGCAATTGCTTTTTCAGCTCAAGTCCGCTTTCTTTGCATACTTCCAGAATATCATCCACATCAAAGAAACAAAGCCCTGAAAGCAATAGTTGTCCTCCGTCATTCAATACTGAAACATAAGTCGGGATGTCTGAAATCAGAATATTTCTGTTGATATTGGCTAAAATAATATCGAAATTTTCTTTTCCTAAATTTTCGGCAGTTCCCTGTTCAATATCCAGTTCTACACTGTTTCTTACAGCATTTTCTTTTGAATTTTCTACAGACCATTCATCAATATCGATGGCTTTTGTATCTCCTGCTCCCTGCTGTTTTGCATAAATGGCCAATACAGAAGTTCCGCATCCCATATCCAGAACTTTTTTACCATTGAAATCAATATCCATCATCTGCTGGATCATCAGGTGGGTTGTAGGGTGATGTCCTGTTCCGAAAGACATTTTAGGCTGAATGATAATTTCATGCATTCCCGGTACAGATTCGTGGAATTCTGCTCTGATCAATACTTTATCATCAATATTGATGGGAGAGAAGTTCTTTTCCCATTCCTCATTCCAGTTGATGTTTGGCATTTCTTCGAAAGAATATTCAATTTTTACATTTTCGTTTTCAAAGATCGGAAGTGCTTTCAGCTGATCTTCGTGAAACAAATCTGTCTGGATATATCCTAAAATTCCGTCAATTTCTTCTGTAAAGCTGTCAAAACCTATTTCTATAAGCTCTGCCATTAAAATCTCATTCCAAGGCTGCAATGGAGAAATTTTGAAATTGAATTCTAAATAATTTTGCATGTGACTAATTTGCTGCAAAAATACTAATGTTATTACGGTTAAAAAAATGATGAAGAGATTTTTGGCTGAAACCGGGTATTTTTTTGATTTTTTTGAATGGATGCTATGGAAAAATTTATTTGTGTTTTTTTTCCACAGATTGCACGGATATCACAGATGATTGCGTATACTATATTCAATAGGGATGGGCTTTAACCCATCTTCAAAATTAAGACAAATTCCATTGCCTTTAGCCAAAACTTATTACAACCTCTAGTTATTCTCTTGAAATACAAGGAACTGTAAGTTTTCCCAGAAACACGGTAAAAGAGAAAGCGGGCTAAAGCCCGCTCCTATTGAATTTTTATCATTCAAGCCAGATTAAAATGTCCTTTGCCAAAATCTTTAAACTTTAAACTTTAAACCCTGAACTTTAAATTGTAAACCTTATTATGGATTTGTAGAGAAAATAGAACCGTTTGCAATTAATGCTCTTCTGTTCATTTTCAGAATATCTCTTACCCATTCTGCGAAGTCTTCCGGCTGTAATACTTTATCAGGATTTCCGTCTGTAAGTCCTCCCTGGATGCTCATATCTGAAGCAATTGTACTTGGAGTCAAAGTGATCACACGGATATTTTGTTTTCTCCATTCTGCCATCATAGATTGAGACAAAGATACTACTGCTGCTTTTGATGCGGCATATGCTGACATATTCGGTCCACCTTTCAAGCCTGCTGTAGAAGCTACGTTGACGATATCACCTTCACCTTTAGCTTTCATGAATGGGTGGGCCGCTTTTGCTGCGTAATACACTCCGAAAAGGTTGGTTTTAATTACCTGCTCCCATGTTTCAGAAGACATTTCTTCAATGCTTCCAAAGTCCCCGATTCCTGCATTGTTGATCAGAATATCAATTCCTCCCAGTTGTTCTGCTAAAGATTCTATTCCAGCTTTTACCTGAATTTCATTGTCTACAGAAAAAACTGCGTAGGCTGAGTTCACGCCCAGTTTTTTAATTTCTTCAACCGTCATTTTAAGGTTTTCCTCATTTCTCCCTGTAATGGCAACGTTTACTCCTTCATTGGCTAATGCTAATGCTACCGCTTTCCCTAGTCCTCTTCCACCACCTGTTACGATGGCATTTTTTCCGTTTATATTCATAGTAATGATACTTTTCTTACTACAAAGTTACGAAAGAACATTTTTATGAGGGGGTGAAAACATAGATTTAATAGTTTTTTAATGGTTTCATGAACCATGATTTGGGTGAATAATAAAAATTAAAACCGGCTCATAAGAACCGGTTTTAAAATCTAAAAAAAGGTATAGTAAAAAAATAAAATGCTTAAGGAATTTGGATAGCATTTTGAACTTCAAATTCTTCTGAAGCAGAAAATTCATTGCCATACATGTCGACCGCTTTCACCTCAACTTTATGTTTTCCTAATGATAACTTCTTAGGAAAATCTGCTTCCCAGATGTGTTTTGACATTTCGGGGTTGGAAGGTCTTCTTCCCGGAAGAATTTTCTCTGTGGTATCCCATTTGAAAACAGAAAGGGCAAAATTCGGGTCTATGGTTTCATCATATTCCATTTCTTCCCATTTTCCTCCGTCTATTCTGTATTCTACTTTGTCTTTTTTGCTTCCCATGAAGAAATTAGCCAGTACTTTCGCCGAAGTTCTTGAGGATGGGATTACTTTCGGAACATATAATTTGATCTGATATTCTTCCGGTTTTCCGGCTGTTCTGTATTTTACTTTATACTGATTGTCTGTAAAAGTGATGAAAGAATATCCTTTTGCGGTTCCATCTCTCATGGTGGAGGTAGGAAGCCCTGCATCATCCGGTGTTCCGGAATACCAGTCTCCACACGTAGTTCCTACGTTGTATTCGTGTAGTTCTTTAATTCCGTTCCAGCCTGCTTTTTTGCCATAGAAAATCTGCTGTTGAATATGCGTATGTGCGGATAAAAGCAATACATTCTGAAATGGATTTAAGAAATCAAATAACTTCTGACGGTCTGCATTTCTGAAACTGTCTTCATTGTTATGTTCCAACGGAATATGGAAGGAAATGACGATTAATTTATTCTTGTCAACCAGTTTCAAATCACTTTCGATGAACTGAAGCTGGTCTTCACGGAATCCTCCCCAATAGCCTTTGCCATCTCTCGGATCGGGATAAAGGATATCGTCCAGAATAATGAAGTGTACATTCCCATAATTGAAAGAATAATTGGCAGGACCAAAATTGGATTCAAATGTTTCATCGGAAAGCTTGTCTTCCTTCGCATCATAGTTCATATCATGATTCCCCATCACATTGTACCAAGGCAGTCCCACTTCTTTCATCACATCTGCATAAGGTTTCTGAAGGCTTAGGTTGTCTCCTACCAAATCCCCAAGACTGATTCCCAACACAGCATTTTTCTTAGTTTTCTTCACTTCGTTTACAATTCCTCTTTTGAAATAGTCCAGTTCTTTTTCTGTGTAAGGCTGCGGATCACCAAAAACAAGGATATCAAAGTTTTTATCTTCCTTTTGTGGGTAAAGCGGAAAGTTCAGTTCTTTGGGAAGATCTCCTGTAGGTGCAACTCCTTTGTATTTAAAATCTGATGGAGAACCTTTGGATTTATGATGGTAATAAAACTGAGGTAAGTTGTTCGCATTCAAAGCCGTTTGATATCCTGAAGGTTTAATCACAAAAATAGTCTGGTCTTCCTGAACCGGCAGGCTGTATCTTCCGTTTTTATCGGTAAGAACTACCTGAACACCGTTGGAAACAGCTACTCCTTCTATTCCTTTTTCGCGGTTTTCTTTCTTTTGATTTTTATTGCTGTCTTCGTAGACATATCCTGAAACTGATGTTTGTGAGAATACCATTGCTGAAACCAGCACACAAGGCATTAAAAATTTTATATTGATACTCATCATTTTTAAATCTTTAAATTATTTTTTAAATTTTTCAATTGAGGTTATTATTTATTCCACCACATTTTTACAGTGATATTATCTCCACCCATGGATTGTACGGCTGCGTTGTAATTATCAGCGTTCATTACTTTTGTTGTGGTAGGATACATAAATCTTACAGGCATCTGTCCGCTATTCTGAAGTCCTCCGTTATTAGGCAATACCGGCAGTTTTGTACGTCTGAATTCATACCATTGCTGATGATCTACAAAAAACAGGGAGATGTATTTTTGAAGCATAATTTTTTCAAGAGAACCATCATACGCTACTTTTGTATTGCTGAAATAATTAGCCGGAACTGTTGCTCCCCATTGTTCAATAATAGATTTCACCCCTGTTTCGTAATAAACCTGCTGATTTCCTGCAACAATTCCTCTATTGACCAATTCTGCCAGAATAAACTGAACTTCAGAATAGGTCATGATTAATATCTTTAAAGGAGCTTTTGCTAAGTTCTGATTAAAATTGGAAGGCTGATAGTTGAAAGCTGTTCCCAAAGCATATCCCGAAGGAGCGCCTTTATAGCCAAGATCTTCTCCTGTAGTGGCTTTAGCTTTCGTAAAAAACATGCTCATCCTTGGATCATTATTGTCTTTCATGGCATTAACAAAGAACTCTCCTGCTGCTCTGTAGGCTGTAAAATCCTGTGGACGTGCTATTGGAGGCAAATATGGAGATACTCCAGAAAGCGGTAATACAGCACTATCCGTATTATTCTGGAAAATGGGATATTGAGCCGGATTGTTGACAATCTCCTGAATTCTTTCATACACATTCACTTCTCCGTTTCTGCTTAGAATTCTGGTCAGCAATCTTAATGAAAGTGAATTACAGAATTTTTTCCATCCTAAAATCCCTGTCTGGCTGTTGGTATTAGCATTGTAAAACAAATCAGTTTCCGTTAATGCCTGATTGGTGTTGAATAGTGAATTGGCTGTTTTCAGGTCATTCAAAAGCTGGATGTAAATATCTTTCTGCTTGTCATATTTCGGTCTCAGAATATTTTCTTCAATCTTCACCGCTTCAGATAAAGGAACGTCTCCGAATGCATCGGTAAGATTAGAGGCAATCCAGGCATTTAAAACCATCGATATGGCCAGATAATTATTATTCTGCTCTTTTGTGGCATATTTTCGAAGGTCACTTACCTGTTTAAGCCATTTATAGGAAGTATTCCAGTAGCCGTTACCACTTTTTTCGTCCATATAATATCTACTGTAGGTATTTCCTTCACTCGGAAAGTCTAAAGCAATCTGCATAATATCGAAAG
The DNA here is from genome assembly GCF_003663845.1 of Chryseobacterium sp. 7. Classification (NCBI taxonomy): domain Bacteria; kingdom Pseudomonadati; phylum Bacteroidota; class Flavobacteriia; order Flavobacteriales; family Weeksellaceae; genus Chryseobacterium; species Chryseobacterium sp. 7. The sequence continues at coordinate 992,843 of NZ_RCCA01000001.1, read as the reverse complement.
TAAAGTCATCCGCTCTGTTATATCCATAACTTCCCATTTCATATTGGATAGGAGCAAGAAGGCTTCCTACTGACGGATCTTTAATCTTACTGGTATCTGTATTGATTTCCTCGAATGTTCTGTCGCAAGACTGTAGCATGAAAACAGAAACAGCCAATGTGAGATGTATGATTATTTTTTTCATTTTTAAAGATTTTAGAATTTAAGATTTAGCTGAAAACCAACTGTTCTTGCTGTAGGCAGTTGCCCCATTTCGACTCCCGGAGTGATGGTAGCATTATCCAGTGTAGCGACTTCAGGATCAAACATTGGGAACTTCGTCCACATCCACAGATTCTTTCCGAAAATGGCAATCGTAAGATCATCCAGCCCTAAAGACTGAATGGTTTCTTTTGGGAAAGAATAGGCAATTCTGGCATCTCTCAGCTTAATAAAATCTGTGCTGAAACTGTTGGTTTCTACATTGGCTCTTCTGTAATAATCTCCGTAATAGGATGAAGCGGTTACTCCTTTGGTATTCGGGCTGTAAGATCCGTCAGGGTTCTGAATAACACCATCTCCTACAATCATTCCGCCAGGATTATCTCTTCCCGGAAGGGTAGATTTCAGCTTGCCCTGTTCAGACATTTTATGATGAGATTGTGAGTAGGCGATACCACCATACTGACCATCAAATGAGAAGCTGATTGTAAAATTTTTAATTCTGAAATCATTCTGAAGACCTGCTCTCCATTTCGGGAATGCATTTCCTACTTTTTCAATGTCTGCGGGTCTTCCGGGAAGTCCGTTATCTCCGTAAATTACTCTCCCATCTGGTGTTCTCAATAATTTAAATCCATACATATCTCCCAGAGAACCTCCTACTTCCATTTTATAGAAAACTACATCGCCTACGTTGGAAACAATTCCGTCGAAACCTTCTGGTAACGTCATTACTCTGTTTTCATTGGTAGACCAGTTTCCACCTACTTTCCATGAGAAATTTTTACCTTTTACAGCTAAGATATCGGCTGAAAGTTCAAGTCCTCTGTTTCGGATCTTCCCTGCATTGATTACCCTTTTAGAATATCCGCTTTCGGTAGGCAATGAAACAGGAATAATCTGGTTTTCACTGACATTCTGGTACGCGGTAAGATTAAGGTTCAATCTGTTTTTAAAAAGGCTGAAATCCATACCGGCTTCAATATTGGTATTATTTTCAGGTTTAAGGGTAGGATTATTAAAAGTGGTAGGTGCTATAACGCTTCCTGTAATATTACTTGCTGTATAGTAGTTATCCAAAAGATAAGGATCACTGTCGATTCCTACTTTTGCCCATGAAGCTCTCAGTTTCCATAAATTCAGATTATTACTTTTCAGATTAAATAGATCTGAAAGAATGAAACTGGTACTCACCGAAGGATAAAAGAAAGATCTGTTTTGCTTTGGCAATGTGGAGCTCCAGTCATTTCTCCCGGTAACGTCCACAAATATTTTATTGTCATATCCTAATGTCAACAATCCGTAAACACTGTCTACATGTTTGTCTCTTGGAGCGGGATATTTCACCGGGATAGAAAGAGCATTGGTAAGGCTGTATTCTCCGGCAGTTTTCAATCCGATGGCCTGATAATCAGTCATCAGATATTCATTATATCGGATACTTCCTCCTGCTGATGCGGAAATACTGAATTTATTCCAATCTGCTTTGTAGGAGAATAAAACATCATTGTTATACTCCTGATTTTTGATGAATTGCTCTCTGTAAAAACCTTTCAGGTAGTTGGCAGAGCTCCACGGTCTTTTGGTGGTTCTTTTTTCGTTCAGAATTTCAATACCTGACCTCAGCATCAAACTGAAATTTTTATTAAACTGATATTCTGCTGTAATATTTCCTGTAATTGTTTTCTTTCTGACCCCATTCAGCATTTCGTAAGCAATCATATAAGGATTGTCAATAAAGGAGCTAAAAGGATGGATTTGATCAACCTGTTCCTGACCCGGCTTCCAGATCGGTTTATACCATTCAAGATCCACATTCGGATTTTGAAAAATCATAAAATACGAGATCGACTGATTATTATATCCCGTTGCAGGAAGATTGTCACTGGTAGTAGTGTTATAAGCAAATTTGGTTGAAATTTTTAGTTTTTTAGTAAGCTGATGAGCAAATGACAAGGCAAAATTGAATCTGTCAAAACCTGTATTAGGCATCATCCACTCATTATTAAGGTAAGTAAGCGATGATCTGAAGCTTGTTTTCTCGTTGGAACTTTCTACGGAAATGCTGTTGGAATAGGTAGAACCTGTTCTCCAGAAACCTTTGATATTATTTTCGTAAGGTCTCCACAGCTGTCTGTCTTTGCTTTGTCCCTGCAGGTTAGGATCATACTGAAAGTAATACTGCCCGGCAAATTTAGGTCCGAAAGCGCTACTTGTACCTCCAGTGCTCGGTCCGTCTGCGGAAAGTCCATAAGAGTAATAAAAGTCTCCGGCAGTATTTTTCGCCTGTGTTCCCTGTCCGTATTCATATTGCCAGTCCGGCCATTTCAATACGGAATCAAAACTTGAGGAAGAATTAAACGTTACTCTCAGTTTTCCGTTCTTTGTTTTACCGGATTTTGTAGTGATCATTAATGCACCGTTGGCAGCGCGGGAACCGTATAATGCAGCAGCAGAAGCTCCTTTTAGTACGGTTACAGATTCAATGTCATCCGGGTTGATGCTGTTTAGCCCGTTTCCAAGGTCAATGGGAACATCACCTCCGGAACCTGCTCCATAAGCTGCGGTACCGGAACCTGTGGTAGAATTTCCCAAGGGCACACCATCTACTACAATCAGGGCGTAGTTATGATCCATCATGATGGATTTTTCTCCTCTTAAAGTAATTCTGGAAGTCCCAAGCGGTCCTGCTCCTGCCGTCTGGATTTTAAGACCGGCTACCTTCCCTTCCATTGATTGTGCCCAGTTGTTGTTTTGGGTTTCTTCAAATGTTTTGGCATCTACTTTTTCTGCCACGTATCCCAACGCCCTGTCATGCCTCTTGATTCCCAAAGCAGTAACCACTACTTCATCAATTCCTTTAATGGTGTCTTTTTTAACTTTCTGCTGAGCTGCCAGATTGACGCTGACGAATCCTAACAGCGACAAAACCAACAGTTTCTGTGTCTCTTTACGCATTTACTTTTTGTTTGCGCAAAATTAGACCGACATTACAAGGATCCCCTTAACACAATCTTAACGTTTCTTAAAAATTTATTAAACGGTATATTAATCTACCCTTAATAACATTGCATAAACAATTCATTAACAAATACTTGAGTAATTAAGTATTATTAATACCGTTTCACAGCCTTATTTATGTATCTTTATTGTCTTGTTTTGGGATAATACTATATAAAATATTTAATTTATTGATTTACAACAATATAAATAAGTTTTTAATTTTACTATTTTTTGAATAGCTGAGATAATTAATGGGAAATTCTTAAAAATGAAAAGTCTGCCCTTAAAAAGAGGCAGACTGTGTAAATTCTTAATTATTGTTTATTTAATTGAGATGGGTATAAACCACCCCGTCAAAAATTCTTTGAATTTTCGCCACCCCTCCGGAGGAGGGGAATATTTTGCCCTTCAGCTTTACTATTTGTGAAGGATATTGAATCGCTATTTATTCTTTAACTGATCAGGAATATTGGTTGTTACAAACCCGATTCCCTGCTTTTTCAGTTCATCGTATACGGCAACGTCATTTACTGTCCATGCATTGGTGATTAGTCCTAATGCTTTAGCTTCAGCAATCCATGTAGGATTTTTCTGGAAAACGCTGTAGTGGTAATCCATCCCGTCCAATCCTTCTTTTTTGATCTGTTCCGGAGACAATTCACCATTCAGATACTGAACTTTAAAGGCAGGAGCTAACTTTTTGATCTCTTTACAGATATTAAGACTGAAAGAAATAAATTCACTTTGAGATTCCAGCTTCATATCCTTGATCATTTTGATTGTTTTTTGAGTAATCTCATTTTCAATTTCAGGAGTTTTGGCTGGTTTAATCTCAACAATCAGCTTCAGAGATTTATCTTTTTTACCCTGTTTCAAATAATCTTTTAAAGTAGGAAAGTTTTCTCCGTTGGATAATTTCACGGCTTCCAATTCTTTGAAAGTAGCCTCGGAAATTTCTATATTACCATGGTGCTCGTCATGGTTGATCACCAATACACCGTCTTTTGTCATTCTAACATCAAATTCGGATCCATATATTTTTAATTTCTGGGCATTCTCCAATGATTGAAGGGAGTTTTCCGTTGTAGGAGGCTGAGCCTGGAAATATCCTCTATGGGCGATGATCTGGGTTTGTGCTTTCATCATAACTGTACTTAAAACTGCTAACCCTAAGATAAAATTTTTCATAATATAATTTAGATAATTTAAAAAAGAAGTCATGAAACTTCTGATAAAGGTAGTTATTAAAAAGTGGAAACCACAAAGACATACAAGATTTTCGGGCTAAAAATAAGGTTATGTCAAACCAATTAGCCGTTTCAAATTCTTATATGTCTTCAGTGGTTCATAAACAGAAATTAGAAGGAATACTTCGCTCCGATCTGGATCTGGTATGGATTTCCGGATAGCGGAACCAAGCCACCTCCACTTACGTTTTTGGTGTATTCATACTGCATCGTATCCTTGTTAAACTTGGTTACTTTATACAGAGAGGTGTTTCCGTATGATTTGTTTACACCCCATTCTTTGTTAAGAAGATTGGCTACGTTAAAGATATCTACAGAAAGTTCAAAAGCACCTACTTTATCAAATTTAATTTTCTTTGCTACACGTACATCCCAAACTCCATAGAATCCGTTTTTACCTCCGTTACGTTCTGCAATTTTGCCATTGTATTCATTGATATAATCTTTCAGAGCCTGCCCTACCTGTGGATCATCCAGAATAGCTTTGGTGATATTCGGGAAGATAAAAGCAAGGTCATTGGAATCTACAAAGTCACCATTGATATTTCCTCCTGTGGTTGCAGAGAAGCGGGTACCTCCGATTCCTGAATACCTGATTCCTAACGTAAATCCGGCAATGGTAGGTGAGTTACCATAAATAACTACTTTATTACGGAACTGGTTATCAGAATAGGTCATTCTTAAATCTCTCGGGTCACTCTGAATCATCGTAGACAATGTAGCAGAGTTAGCTACATTTCCGTTATAAGAAGTATTGTCTTTGATATCAGACCAAGTATAACTCGCTGTGATTTCTCCGTCTTTCCAGTAACGGTAACTTGTATCGATTACGAATGAGAACTGGTTTACTTTACCGTCACTCACCAATTCCAATACTCTTCCGAACTTATTATTGATTCTTCCCTGCTTCCAATCAAAACTTACACTGTTATTGGCATTATTGGTAATAGCACTTGTGGGAATGAATACTCCTCGTCCGCCTTCATTAGCTAAAGTAAAGAAAGGGTTTGCCACCATGTTTCTGTCGTAGTAATAGTAATTATTTCTACCTAAAGCCATATATCCTGCAATTCCTGCTCTGAACCTTTCATTGAAGAAATGGGTATAAGAGATATTCGCTTTATAAACGATTGGGATTTTTGCATCTTTACCCGTATAGTTGATGGTTGGAATCTGATACTGGGAAAGGGATGGAACAGAATTATAATCATTTCTGTAGCTGTTGAAATCCGGGAAAGGAACATCTTTACCCGTTACATCCACTGTAGCCAGATGTTTCCCATCGAATACAAGGTTGTTGATGATCATATAATTGTTGATATCGGAAGAGAAAATTCCGGCACCGAACTTCAGGAAGTCTTTATTTCCTTCATTAATGTTCCAGTCAAACTGGAATCTTGGCTGAACAACAAATGATTTGATTTTGTTATCCGTTCTGATTCCCATTTCATCAAACAATTTTTGATTGAATTCTGCTTTTGGATAGCCTCCATAGTCTAATCTTAAACCTGCCATTAAATCAAGACCTTTTGCGATTTTGGTCTGAAACTGACCGTATACACCAATATTCCAGATATTTGATCTTACAGACGGATCTTCCACCAGTGGAACTTCTCTGTAAAATCTGTAAGGAGTCATCGCATCAAAATTGCTCATTCCCTGGAAATGGAACCTTCCGTTCACCTCACTTCCATATACTGATTTTGCAGTTGTATACATTAAATCAGCTCCAAAGGTATATTTTACTTTATCCGTATTGTAATATAAGTTATCTACCACCTGGATTACGTTATTTCTAAAGCTTTCCTGCCCAAAACGGTGTCCTCCAATCTGAATATTAGTAGATCCGGCACTTGAAGCTACTCCTTCTACAATAGCTCTTGGTACGGGTTTTCCCAATTGATTGTTCTGATAACTGTTCTGGAAAGTGTAAAGGTACTGAGCTTTTAATTCATTGGTTAAATTAGGCTGCAGATTTGATCTTAAGGTTAACAATAAACTGTTATCAAGGTTTTTATCATTTCCGTAAGATTCAAAGAAATTGATATTGGTATTGTCACCCAAGCCGTTTTTATTAAGATCGTAGGTGAAATTATTTCTTAGGGTTAATAAGTTTTTTTCGTTGATCTGCCAGTCTAAACGTAAGAATGCAGCATCAGAGTTTCTTACTTTATCAAAAGTTCCGAACTGCGGGCCGCTTCCTACCCCATATTTTGCTCTTGCGATATCCAGAAACTGATTAAGCGTCTGCGTAGTAGTACTGAATCTCTTCTCATCATCCTGAGATTTGATATCTGCAATAGCCAAAGGTCTTGAATCCAGCTGGTGATCCCATGCTACGAAGAAATGTAATTTATTTTTAATAATCGGTCCCCCCAATGAAAATCCGAACTGGGAAGTAGAGAAATCATTATCTCTTTTGTTTCCTCTGATATCATATGGACTGGAAAGCCAATTTGTTCTTAAATATTCCCAGGCGCTTCCTGAAAATTTATTGGTTCCTGATTTGGTAACGGCACTTACGGTTCCACCACCACTTCTTCCCAATGTCACATCATATTGGTTGGTGGTAATTTTGAATTCACGTACTGCTTCAATGGAAATAGAAAAAGGGGCACCGCTTCGGCTGGTTGTAGCTCCTGCAGAAGTTGGGTTTTTGGCGGTCATCCCATCAATCGTAAAGTTGGTAGAAGATCCTAGCTGCCCGGAAAGGTTTCCTCCTTTTCCGCTTAATGGGGACAGCTCGGCAAGATTCGCAAAATTTCGTCCGTTCACTGGAAGCATACTGATATTTTTAGCCGAAATGGCTGTTGCTGCACCCAGGTTTCCGATCTTGTTTTTAAGGTTTCCTGTAATCTTTACTTCTTCAATATTCTTTTCATTACCAAGATCCATATTCACAGTCACCTGATCACCGAAGTTGACATTGTAACCTTCTTTTTTATCATCGTTTACAATGACTGTGTAAGGCCCACCAAGAGGAATTTCTTTAAAAATATACTCCCCTTTTGAGTTGGTTTCCGTTTCCGTTCTGAATCCTGTAGACTCATTCACGATCGTTACTTTCACTTTTTCCTGAGCCGTACTTCCAGGCCCGGTAACTTTCCCTACAATAGAAGCCTGCGTGGTCTGTGCATAAGCCATTGTCCCAAGCCCTAAAAACAATAATCCCAGTACAATCTTTACTTTTTTCATTTCTTCCGAAGATCTTTATGATTAATTTTTTTGTGATCGTCCAGAACCTCTTTGATTTTCATATCAATACATCATCAGAGGTTTCTTTCCATTAGATGTGCAAAGGTATCTTGACTTTAAAGGCAGGCTGTTTAAGAAAGTTTTAACATTTTTTTAATTAAATCAGAACGATATGTTAAATTACTTTAAACACATGTTTTATTTACTGCAAAACCAGTTGGTTAAGGCATATTACGTATTCTTAATTTTCCTGTAATATTTAATTCCGTTATTTTTTAAATGCGATTACTTTAGTTATTTTTGCTCAAAAGATAGAAAACCAATGTCTGAAAACATTCAACAAAAGATAGAACAGCTCCGCAAAGAGCTTCACCAGCATAACGAAAACTATTACCTACTGGATACTCCTACCGTTACGGATTTTGAATTTGATATGCTTCTGGAAGAACTACAGAATCTGGAAGCCCAATATCCTGAATTTTATGATGAAAATTCTCCTACAGTACGTGTAGGTGGCGGTGTTACCAAGGTTTTTCCTACAATCCAGCATAAATTCAGAATGTATTCTCTGGACAATTCCTATGATTTTGATGATCTGGAAGACTGGGAAAAGAGAATCATCAAAACAATTGAAGATCCTGTAGAATTTGTTGCTGAGCTGAAGTATGATGGTGCTTCTATTTCTATTCTTTATGAAAACGGAAAGCTGTCACAGGCAGTGACCCGTGGTGACGGTTTCCAGGGAGATGAAATTACTCCGAACGTGAGAACCATTTCAGATATTCCTTTGACTTTAAAAGGTGATTTCCCGGCTCATTTTTTCATGCGTGGAGAAATTTATCTGACCCGAAAAAACTTTGACAAAATCAATAAACTGCGTGAGGAAGAAGGCCTGGATCCTTTTATGAATCCGAGAAATACTGCCAGCGGAAGCTTGAAAATGCAGGACAGTGCTGAGGTAAGAAAGCGCGGACTTTCTTCTGTACTGTATCAGTTTATCTCTGAGGATATTCCAGCAGAAACACATTGGGAATTACTTCAAAAAGCCCAGAGCTGGGGGTTCAAAACATCACAGCAGGCCAAATTATGTAAAACAATGGCTGAAGTACAGGAATTTATTACGTTTTGGGATACTGAACGTCATAATCTTCCTTTTGAAATTGACGGTATCGTTTTAAAAGTGAATTCATTACAACAGCAGAGACAGCTTGGATATACAGCTAAATCTCCGCGTTGGGCAATGGCTTACAAATTTAAAGCTGAAAAGGTAGAGACAGAACTTCAGAGTGTGTCTTATCAGGTGGGAAGAACGGGCGCTATCACCCCCGTTGCCAACCTTAAACCTGTTTTGCTGGCCGGAACAATCGTAAAAAGAGCTTCTCTCCATAATGAAGATATCATCAAGAAACTGGATCTTCATGAAAATGATTTTGTATACGTAGAAAAAGGAGGTGAAATTATCCCGAAAATTGTAGGGGTAAATACGGAAAAAAGAACGGAAGAAAGTAAAGAAGTAGAATACATTAAACATTGTCCTGAATGCGGTACTGAACTGGTAAAAATTGAAGATCAGGCTATCCATTTCTGCCCAAACGAACTTCACTGTCCGCCACAAGTGGTAGGAAGAATGATTCACTACGTTTCCAGAAAAGCATTGAATATTGACAACCTGGGTAGTGAAACTATTGAACAGCTGTACAGAGAAAAGCTGGTTGAAAATCCTGCTGATTTTTATGTTTTAACAAAAGAACAGCTTCTTCCATTGGAAAGAATGGCTGAAAAATCTGCTCAGAATATCATCTCAGGAATTGAGAAATCCAAAGAAATAGCTTTTGAGAAAGTATTATATGGAATCGGTATCAAACATGTAGGGGAAACGGTAGCCAAGAAACTGGTAAAAAACTTCCCAACCATTGAAGAATTGAAAAATGCGACTGTGGAAGAGCTTTGCCAGGTAGAAGATATCGGTGCTAAAATTGCAGTAAGCATCGTTGAGTTCTTCCAGAATTCTGAAAACCTATTGATGATTGAGCGTTTAAAATCTTACGGTGTACAGCTTGAAAAAGGAGAAAGCACAAATGAAGTTTTATCAAACGTTCTCGAAGCAAAAACATTCCTTTTCACCGGAAAATTATCTTTATTCACCAGAGAATCTGCAGAAGAGATGGTAGAAAAGCATGGAGGAAAAAATATTTCTGCAGTGTCGAAAAACCTTAATTACCTTGTAGTAGGTGAAAAAGCCGGAAGTAAACTGAAAAAAGCTCAGGACATCGGAACGATTACGATTCTTGATGAACAGCAGTTTCTGGATTTGATTGAGAAACAGTAAGAAATATCATTTATAACATAAAAGGCTGTGATAGATTTCACAGCCTTTTATATTATCGTAAAGTAAGTGGAATTCATACTATAACTTCTTACTTTTTACTTTCTCTCCTTCCATCCCAAACCGAAAGTATGATAAGTTCAGTATTTGAAAATTCATAAAATATAAGGTAATCTCTTACGATTTTCACCCTTACCTTTTCAACATCTGTTTTCCTTCCAATTGCAGGATGATCTGCTAATACTCCAATATTATATATGATCAGCCTGTTGAGTTTTATACTGAAAGTTTTAGATTTATTTCTGAGGATCCAATATTCAAGAATATCTCTTCTTTCCTGATCGGCCTTAACGGTCCAGATTATTTTTCTTTTAGCCATTCTTCAATATCCTGGTTAGCCTGATCTTCAGAAAGGTACTTTTTATTCTTATATTCTTCTCTGCCTTCAGCAACTCTTTCTTTTTGCTCCTCAGTAAGAATATAGTCATTCTGATCCAATTCAAAATCCAGTATCTTTTGAATTTCTTCAATGATTCTAGCCTCCTTTAGTTGGGTAATCCTGTTAATTAAATCAATTTTTAAATCTGATGTGTTCATCTTATGTGATTTAAGTTCAAATTTAGAAAATTTTATTTAAAATCATTTAAAGATTATTCTGGTAGCAGAATCCTTCTTTTATTTATTTAAAAACAATAATAGTATATGGAAAACTTTCCCCTGTCTTTGGCAGAATCAGCCTGACATGTTCTTTATTCCTGTAGTAATCCACATAAGGCTCTTTGGTAATGATCTTTCCTTTTTCTGTTTCTTTATACCCAGCAGCCAACATCAGTTTAAGATACTGATCATACTCTTTTTTGTTTTTAAACTCAAATTCAATTCTGTCTTCTGATTTTTCTTCCTTGTATTCAAACTTTCCAATTTTTGAGGTGTAGTCAGGGGAATCATATTCGGTTAAAAAGAAGCCAAGCCCTTCTGTTCTATCGTAAAATTGAAACTGAAGTTCTTTCATTTCCTTTTTAAACTCATCCATGGTAAGTTTATTAAACCCATTAAGCTTTTCTAATGTGAAAGTCTGTGCAGAGGCCTGAATACTCAGTAAAACTGAAAATAATAAGAGCCCTAAAGTTTTTCTCATTCCTATTTTTATGGCAAATATAAAGAATAGGATTAGAAATTTTTTATTGAGAAGGATCTGATATTTTCTTATAGATGAATACACCTTATAGGTTTATAAAACCTATAAGGTGTTTGAATACGTTATTTAATCTTTATGAAACCGGCAGTCTGAAGTAAAACGTACTTCCATTATTCAGGGAACTCTTCACTCCTATTTCTCCGTGTTGTTTTTCAATGAAGTTTTTTGAAATGGCCAATCCCAATCCTGTTCCATTCTGATGTTCTCCCGGAACCTGAAAATAGCGGTCAAAGATCTGGCGATGGTATTTCTCATCAATCCCGCTTCCTGTATCAATAATACTGAACTGAATAAATGAATTGATTTTTTCTACCACAATCTTAATATTCTCATCCTGAAAAGAATGTTTTACAGCATTGGTGAGGAAATTATTCATCACCCAGACTGTTTTATCAAAATCAGCAGTCACCGCATCGCTATCTTCCAACAGATATTCTGTACTGATGGAGATATTTTTCTGCTCAGCCAATTTTTCTACATTTTTTACAGCAGTCTCTACGATTTCTTTAGGGGAACATTTATCTACAGTCAGTCTGATATTTCCGGATTCTACCTGAGAAAGGTTAAGGAGTTCCCCTGTAATATCCAGTAAGCGCTGTCCGTCTTCATTGATGCTTTTTAACAATTCCTGCTGCTGCTCATTCAGTTCCCCGAACTTTTGGTTCCCAAGAAGCTGAACGCCCATCTTTATAGCGGAAATTGGAGTTTTCAGCTCATGGGAAATGGTTGCAATGAAGTTGGTTTTAGCAAAATCCAGTTCTTTAAAAGGTGTAATATTTCGTAACAAAATTACCTTTCCGATGTATTTCTTCTCTTTCTCCCCTGTTTTTACAATATTGATAGGAATAATATCCTGTTCAAAATAGTTTTCCTTATTATCACGGACAATTTTGATAGGGTCTTTTACCGGATGATCTATATTTTTCAGCAGTTCGCGCATCAGATCATTGTTGATGGCTACTTCATGAGCCGTTTTTCCAATAATATCTTCCTTATGAAGATTTGTGATTTTCAACGCTTCATCATTGATCATGTAGATGAAATGATTCTCATCCAGACCAATCACTGCATCATGCATATTGTTGACCAGTGTTTCGATTCGTTTTTTATCCATTAATTGTTTGGAAAGTGTACTGCTTTCATACTCCTGAAGTTTTTCCGCCATGCTGTTGAATGAATCTGCCAGGCTGTTGAACTCTTCACTTCCTTTGAAATGAACCCTTTCACTATAGTTCTTATCAGCAATTTGTTTGATACTGAAAGTGAGCTGGTTGATAGGTTCCGCAATAGTTTGCGGCAAATTGAAAAGCAGGATAAAAGCAATCAGAAAGCATACGGTTCCTAAACTTACGATCCAAAAAGTGGCATTTTCTGCTGTAATAATCGCGATATCACTCTTTCGTTCTATGCCTTTCATATTCAAAGACATAATCTTGGCGAGATCCTCACGGATGAGTTTTTCTTTATTGATATCAGGAGCTTTCAGGTAGCTGTTAAAATGCAGATTCAGATTCTGAGTGGCTTCTTTTTCTCCAAATTCTGTAAGATTTTTTTCCTGCAGTTTGTTATTTTTCTGAAAATCTGCTACCGCAACGGTACTGTCTGTACTGATATTATCCAGTGCCAGAAGCATATTTTTGGAAAATTCCAGACTGTTGTAATTGGCTGTAAGAATTTTCTCAGTATCGGATTTTAATTTATTGATATATACAGAACCTATCACTGAAAGCAAAACAATCAGCAGAAATAAAAGGCCAACGCCTAAGGTAAGTTTCGTTTTAAGTTTCATTATTTTTTAAGATAAAATAATAATATCTATCTGTCTCTCATTCAGCCTGTTCATCAGGGTATAGATCCAGCTGTACCCCAACATCCGCTGCCAGAAACTGGCATGAGGTTTCCCAATACAGACTGTTGTAATATTGTGATCAATCACATATTCCAGGATTCCGTTATGAACACTGTTTTCTTTGATCCGGACTACTTTGGCACCTAATTCCTGTGCTAAATTAAAATTATTAATTAAATACCGCTGTTTATCCAATGCAATTTTTTCAGGATTTTCAGAGGGTTTCTGAATGTACAAAACCGTCCATGGACTGTTATAATAACTGGCTAATCTTGCCGTCTTACGGATAATTGTTTTAGCAATCTTCTCATTGCTGCTGATACAAGCCAGGAATTTTATAGGTTTAAAATTTTCAGTTTTGATCTCTGTCTCTACCTTTCTTTCCACATGGGTGGCCACTTCTTTTAAAGCCAGTTCACGAAGCTGGAGAATATGCCCGCTTTGGAAGAAATTGCTCAGTGCGGTCTGAATTTTTTCTTTTTTGTAAATTTTTCCTTCTTTTAAACGGGTCAGCAGTTCATCAGCTGTAAGGTCAATGTTCACCACTTCATCAGCGAGTGCCAGTATTTTATCCGGAACTCTCTCTGCCACTTCTACTCCTGTAATTTTCTTTACCTCTTCATTCAGGCTTTCGATGTGCTGAATATTCATAGCACTGATAACGTTGATTCCGTTATCAAGAATTTCAAGCACATCCTGCCATCTTTTTTTATTTTTAGAGCCTTCCACATTGGTATGAGCCAGCTCATCCACCAAAACTACTTCAGGATGTTCATTGATAATGGCCTGAAGATCCATTTCTTCAAGGTTTTTTCCTTTATAAAAAACTGATTTTCTTGTAATTTCAGGAAGACCGTCAACAAGGGCTACCGTTTCTTCCCTGCCATGAGTTTCAACATAGCCAATCTTTACATCAATGCCATTTCGCAATAGAGCTTGCGCTTCCTGAAGCATACGGAAAGTCTTCCCTACACCTGCACTCATCCCTATATAAATTTTGAATTTTCCTTTACGGGATTTTTGAATCAGTTCTAAAAAATCTTTTGCTGATGACATTGATTTTATTCTTTTTAATTTTACTTTAAACACTTTTAGCTGTGGTTAAACTGTTTTCTAAAACCAGGCTGCAAGACTTGTTGTGATGAAGAAATTTCCTTTTTTAAATTCATCATTTTTTGCAAAAATGGCATCTTTAGCTGTAAAACCTCTAGCTTCTGTACGGAAAACCACATTTTTAAAGATCGCATAATCTACATTGAGAGAATATCCAAAAGTCTGAAATCCATTAGGAGTTCCGGTATTGATAATGACACCGTTATTATCGTTGTAATACTCCAATCTTCCTGCCAGTGCCCATTTGTTATCAAACTGATATTTCATTAATACATTCGGGCTGTACCAGATGTTATACTGCTCACTTCCTTTTGATTTCTGCTCGGCTCCGATATCAAATCCCAATACAGCAGAAAATTGTTCTGTCAGCTGGAAGCTTCCATATAAATCATGAAAATATCGCATTTTTTTGTCTTCTTTTGCTTTATCATTTCCGACGAATGAACTGCTGTTCAGGGTGATTTTCTCATTAGGTTTGTAAGTCACCTGATGTCCGAAAGAAATACTCTGGTTCCCTTCCGGTTTTGCAATTCTTTGCCATCCATTCAATACTAATCCGCTTAAAAACCATTTTCCGTTATCTGATGTATAAGAAATTTTAGCACCTGTTTCAAAATAAGGAGAATTTTCCGCTGCAAAACTTCTGGTCAGGTTGATATTATCCTTTCCGATAGCGCTTTCCCAACCAATATGAGAAGGCATAATCCCTGCATCAATCCATAAATTTTTATTTTTTGATATTTTGATCCCAATATTAGCTTCATTTACATAGCGTAAAGCATTTTGTTCAGCTGCCATATTATCCTGGGCATACGTTCCAGCCATTAGAGCTACATTAGCACGGAGATTTTCACTCTGATAATTGGCTTTAACCAACCCCAGATTGAGGTTCATTTCATTATGTCTGTTATATGAGTATAAAAAGTTCTGACGCATATGATTGCCCGGCTCATTAAAATCATAAGTATAAAATAGTTCTGCATAAGCAGAAAATGTAACTTTATTACCAATTTTCAATGAATCGGATGACTGTGCTTTGGCTAAAGATAGTCCTAATAATGCACTTATAACTAGATATTTTTTCACGTTTATTTAAAGGTATGTAAATCATGTCAAGGTTTAAAACCCTGACATGATTATGAGATTATTAAATTTATTATTTTAACTGATCCAAAGCAATATTAAGCTTCAGAACATTTACTTTTGATGGTCCGAAAAGTCCTAAGAAAGGCTTTTCAGTCTGGTTATTAATTAAGCTTTTGACTTGCTCTTCTGAAACATTTCTCACTTTTCCAATTCTCTTTGCCTGGTACAATGCTCCTTCTTCAGAAATATCCGGATCCAGTCCGCTTCCGCTTGCTGTTACCAGCTCTACAGGAACTTTGACATTTCCCATTTCAGGGTTGTTCATTTTTAAAGTATCAATTCTTTTTTGTACAGTTTCCAGATATTCTTTGTTGCTTGGGCCTTTATTACTTCCCCCACTTCCTGCTGCGTTATAATTGACTGAGGAAGGGCGGCCGTGAAAGTATTTTTCAGATTTAAATTCCTGCCCGATATTAGCATAAAATTTCTGCCCTTTACTGTAAACAATTTCTCCGTTTCCTTTGTTGGGAAGTATTTTAGAACCTCCATATACAACTGCTAGATAAATACCTGTAACCACCAACATTACAAGAGTTAATCTGAATGCTGAAACAATATGATTTTTCATTTTTTAAATTTTAATAGAATAAACTGATTACCAGATCAATGATTTTGATCCCGATGAACGGAACAATTACCCCGCCTAGACCATAGATCAAAAGGTTTCTTCTCAATAATGCACTTGCACCAATCGGTTTGTAAGCCACTCCTTTCAACGCCAGCGGAATCAGAAACGGAATGATGATCGCATTGAAGATAACTGCCGATAAGATGGCTGTTTCCGGGCTATGAAGATTCATAATATTCAGTTTCTGAAGCGAAGGAATAAAAGTGATAAATAGCGCAGGAATAATGGCAAAATACTTTGCAACGTCATTCGCAATACTGAAAGTCGTCAAGGTTCCTCTTGTCATCAGCAGCTGCTTCCCGATTTCCACAATTTCGATCAGTTTTGTAGGGTCATTATCAAGGTCTACCATATTACCAGCTTCTTTTGCAGCCTGAGTTCCGCTGTTCATTGCTACGCCTACATCCGCTTGTGCCAGTGCCGGAGCATCATTGGTACCGTCACCCATCATGGCTACCAGCTTACCTTCCTGCTGTTCCTTTTTGATGTAATTCATCTTATCTTCAGGCTTGGCTTCGGCAATAAAGTCATCTACTCCAGCTTTTTCTGCGATAAATTTGGCCGTCAGAGGGTTATCTCCGGTTACCATTACCGTTTTGACCCCCATCTTTCTTAATCTCTGGAAACGTTCCTGAATTCCTGTTTTGATAATATCCTGAAGTTCTATAACTCCCCATACTTTTTCATCAACGGCTACGACTAAAGGAGTTCCTCCGTTTTCAGAAATTTTGGTTACTGCATCCTGGGTTTCCTGCGGGAAAATATTCCCGGCTTTTTCAGTCAGTTTTTTTATGGTATCATAAGCTCCTTTACGGATTCTTGTTTCTTCAAAATCTATCCCTGAAGTTCTGGTTTCTGCTGTAAAATCAATATAAGTAGGATTAGCAACCAATAAATCTTCGGATTTTAATGCACTCAGTTCAATGATTGATTTTCCTTCAGGTGTTTCATCTGCGACAGAGCTTAATGCCGAAGCTTTAATAAATTCATCAATCTGAATTCCATTAGAAGGATGAAATTGAGTTGCTTTACGGTTTCCAATGGTAATTGTTCCGGTTTTATCAAGCAGCAAAACATCAATATCTCCTGCTGTTTCTACTGCTTTTCCACTTTTGGTAATCACGTTCGCTCTCAGTGCTCTATCCATTCCCGCAATTCCGATTGCAGAAAGCAGACCGCCGATAGTTGTCGGAATAAGACAAACGAAAAGAGATATAAATGCCGCAATAGTAATCGGAGTCTGAGCATAGTCTGCAAAAGGCTTTAAAGTGAGGGTAACAATAATAAATGTAAGGGTAAATCCTGCTAAAAGTATCGTTAATGCGATTTCGTTGGGTGTTTTCTGTCTTGATGCTCCTTCTACAAGGGCAATCATTTTATCTAAGAAAGATTCTCCTGGTTTTGTTGTTACTTTTACTTTAATTCTGTCCGACAGTACTTTCGTACCTCCCGTTACAGAACTTTTATCTCCTCCTGCTTCACGGATGACAGGCGCGCTTTCTCCGGTGATTGCAGACTCATCAATAGTTGCCAGACCTTCAATGATCTCGCCATCCATCGGAATCTGATCACCAGCTTCACATAGGAAAATATCTCCTAATGTCATTTCAGCAGACATCTTTAGCCTTGTTTCTACCTGAAATCCAGGTTTATTATCAAGCACTAATTTGGCTGGAGTTTCTTCCCTTGTTTTTCTGAGCGTATCAGCCTGTGCTTTTCCTCTTGCTTCTGCAATAGCTTCTGCAAAATTGGCAAACAGAACGGTGAAAAATAAAATAATAAATACTAAAAAGTTATAGGAAAAGCTTCCCTGGGATTTATCACCAGTAAGACTGAACATGCTTACGATAAACATGACAATGGTTCCGATCTCCACCAGGAACATTACTGGATTTTTAAACATAATTTTCGGATTCAGCTTTACGAAGGACTGTTTGATCGCTTCGTTTACCAAATCTTTTTGAAACAATGTTTGTGACTGATTTTTCATTTTTTTGAAAGAATTTATATCATTGTAAATCAATAATCACCATCAAGGTCTGCCAAATGATAAGGATAGATATGGATAATATAAGTGAACGTTTCAGTAAGTTTCAGACTAGCTTCCTCAAACTGTTCAGCATCCTTAATGGTTGAATATTGATTGTAATTTTTAATGTTCACATTTATTTTGAGAAATACTGGATCTGCTCTGCAATTGGACCTAATGTTAATGCAGGGAAGAAAGACAATGCTGCAATCAGTAGAATCACCGCCAAGGTCATAAATCCAAAAGTAGCCGTATCTGTCTTCAGGGTTCCGGAACTTTCAGGGATATATTTCTTCTGTGCCAATAATCCTGCAATCGCTACCGGTCCTATAATTGGGATGAATCTGGATAATAAAAGAACGATTCCTGTTGAAATGTTCCACCAAGGTGTATTGTCTCCCAATCCTTCGAATCCTGAACCGTTATTTGCAGCTGAGGAAGTAAATTCGTACAACATTTCACTGAAACCATGGAAACCCGGATTATTCAATGTTTTTGTTCCAAATTCAGGTAAATAAGCTGTTAAAGCTGTTCCTGCAAGTATTAAGAAAGGGTGAAACAGAGCCACAATCATCGCAATTTTCATTTCTTTGGCTTCAATCTTTTTGCCCATAAATTCAGGGGTACGTCCTACCATCAGACCACTGATGAATACAGCCAGAATAATAAAGATGAAATAGTTCAGAATTCCGACTCCACAGCCTCCGTAGAAGCAATTGATCATCATTGCAAGCAATTCATTCATCCCCGAAAGCGGCATTGTACTGTCATGCATGGCATTTACAGATCCCGTGGAAATGACTGTAGTGGCAATGCTCCAATAACCGGATGCAGCACTTCCAAAGCGGATTTCCTTGCCTTCCATTGCTCCCAGACTATTATCTGCTTCCATTTTTGTGATGAGAGGATTTCCGCCTGTTTCATTCACTATATTCGGTATGGTAAGTGCCAAAAAACCGACGGTCATTACCGTAAAGATCACCCATGAAAGTTTTCTTTTATTCAGATAAAAACCCAGTGCAAATACCAATGCAAACGGAATAATCATTTGGGTGATCATCTCAGTCATATTGGTAATATAATTAGGATTTTCAAGAGGATGTGCTGAGTTCGCCCCGAAAAAGCCTCCACCATTAGTTCCTAAATGTTTGATCGCAACAAATGCAGATACAGGACCTCTGGAAACATCAGCTTTTTGACCTTCCAATGTTATGATATGATCTTTTCCTTCAAAAGTCATAGGACTTCCATTGATAGAAAGGATTAAAGCAACAATTACACTTATCGGAACCAGAATTCTGATTATTGATTTAGTGAAATAATCGTAGAAGTTTCCAAGTTCTGTGCTTGTTTTTTCTTTAAAAGCTTTGAAAAGCACTGCCATTGCTGCCATTCCCGTTGCAGCCGTTACAAACTGTAAAAACATCAGATAAAGCTGGCTCAGATAACTTACTCCTGTTTCTCCCGAATAATGCTGTAAATTACAGTTGACTAAGAATGAAATGGTAGTGTTAAAAGCCAGATCAGGTGACATATTAGGATTTCCGTCAGGATTTAAAGGAAGCCACGCCTGATTCAGTAAAAGAAGAAAACCAATGATGAACCAAACCAGATTAATGGCCAGCATGGCATACATATTCTGTTTCCAATTCATCTGGCGGGCAGGATTAATTCCCGAAACTTTATAAATTAACTTTTCAATGGGTTCAAAAACCGGATCTAGAAAAGTCTTTTTGTATCCATAAACATTAGCTATGTATTTTCCTAAAAATATTCCGATAACTAATGTAATAGCAAACATTGCTATAATGCCTAAAATTTCTGTATTCATGACCAATTAAAATTTTTCAGGTTTAATTAAAACATAACAGATATACACAAAGGCAAGTATTGAGAGGAAAAATAAACTCCACATAATTTATATTCTATCAAAAAATTCAACTGATTTATACAAAACCCAAAACAATACTGCGAAAAGCAGAATTAAACTTATAAGCATCATATCTTAATCATTAGGGTTAAAAGAGTCAACAATACGTACGATACAATCAGCAGACTAAAAGTAGAATGCTCCCGTTTTTTAAACGTTTTTCTTGAAATTGTCATTTTTAAATATTTTATTCACGTACTATATGCCAAAAGAAAGTCCATTCTGAAAAACAAACATATAAAATACTGAATAACAAACAATTAAACTAATTCATCAACATGAATAAAAATAGAAAAGCCTATCAAAATGATAGGCTCTTTATTAAAATGATAAAAGATTTATTTCAATCCGTATTCTTCCAGTTTACGGTACAGTGTAGCAATTCCGATTTCAAGCAAACGTGCTGCTTCTGCTTTATTTCCTTTTGTATACTGTAAAACTTTTTGGATATGTATTTTTTCCAGTGAACGCATGCTTAAAGAATCACTTTCCGGAACTGTTTTTTCACAATAATGAGGAAGGCTTTCCGCATCAAGGATATTGTTCTCCATTAAAATCAAACTGCGTTCCACTGCGTTTCTCAACTCACGGATATTTCCTTTCCAGTCATTTTTCTCTAAAATTTTATAATAATCGGGATCAATCTGCACAGCTGACAAGTGAAGTTTATGTGAAAAAATATCTATAAAATGCTTGGCAATTGCTTTCAGATCTTCTTTTCTTTCTCTTAATGCAGGAAGAGTAATTTCAAATACATTTAGTCTGAAATAAAGATCCTCTCTAAAGTTCCCTTGTTTTATTTCTTCTTCAAGATCCCTGTTAGTGGCTGCAATTAATCTGAAATCTGATTTTGAAACCTTCGTTTCACCCATTTTGATGAACTCCTTAGTTTCCAAAACCCTGAGAAGTTTTGCCTGAAGTTCAATCGGCATTTCACCAATTTCATCCAAAAACAGAGTTCCTTCATTAGCTTCTTCAATCAACCCTTTTTTATCTTTCAAAGCACCTGTAAAAGCACCTTGTTTATGACCAAAAAGCTCACTTTCAAGAATCTCCTTACTGAATGCTGAACAGTTGATCGCCACAAAACTGTTTTTCTTTCTGTCGCTTCCTTCATGAATGGCACTGGCAAAGACTTCCTTACCCGTTCCCGTCTCACCGGTAAGAAGAACTGCTGCATCCGTTAAAGCTACTTTCTCAGCAAGCTTTTTAGCCTGCAAAATTAAAGGTGATTTGCCAATGATCTGATCAAAGCCTTTCGTAACAATCTGCTGCCCCATCCTTGACTTGTTATCTTTCACTTTATCAAGAGCTTTATATACTAATGGAATTATTTTCTCATTATCATCTCCTTTTACCAAATAATCGTAAGCCCCGTTCTTCATGGCCTGCACAGCATCTGTAATATTACCAAATGCCGTCATCAGGATAATCTCCAACTGTGGATATTTGGTTTTAATTGACTTCACCAATTCTACTCCAAAAGCATCAGGAAGACGAACATCACTAAGAACTACATCAAAGTCATATTGCTCCAGCATAGTCATTGCTGAACGAGCCGTAGAAGCTTCTTTTACACTAAAATTTTCTTGGGAAAGGATCATTCCTAAGAGTTTAAGGAGTTTGATCTCATCATCGATGATCAGAATATTTCCTGACATTATAATTATTTTTGGAAAACTACTACAAACTTATTGAATTTATTCGAGGAAAACGGGGTAATGGAAGGAAATAGTTTTATGAATAGCTTGATGATGAATAATTCGGTTTCGAGTTCGAGTTACCGCTTAAGAAGGGATAATCAGGTGATGTTTTCAAATTCCTAATGTGTATAAGAGGTTTAAAGGATGTAAGATGACAGGATAATGTCTAAGCTTTTTTAGCAATTAGTATTAGCAGTGTCATGCTGAACAGAGTCGAAGCATTTTAATTTACTTAGAATCTTACGGAGTTACAGATAAGAGGAATATAGCTTATTAATGAGGGTAAAGACCATTACTCATATATCTGTTGGAGTTGGGTTGGAATAGTTGTGATATGTATAAAACAAAAAAACCTTTATCGCAATGATAAAGGTTTTTTAAAAATAAAATAAAAACTGGCGGCGGCCTACTCTCCCGCGTTAGCAGTACCATCGGCGCTGGTGGGCTTAACTTCTGTGTTCGGAATGGGAACAGGTGAGCCCCACCGCTAAAACCACCCTAAAGAAGGTATATAAGGTTCAGTTGGAAGATCCTAGGGAAGAGGTAATAGCTGTTTCAACTGCTACCTGATACCTTGTATCTGTCATCTGATACCTGTTTTAATCGATAAAAACTTTCACAAAGACAAAACCTTCAATGCACATAAAGCACTTGGTTTATATTAGTAATCATAGACTATAAATCTACGGGTAATTAGTACTACTTGGCTATGACATTACTGTCTTTACACCTATAGCCTATCAACGTCGTCATCTACAACGACCCTTAAAAGATGTCTCATCTTGAGGCGAGTTTCGCACTTATATGCTTTCAGTGCTTATCTCTTCCAAACGTAGCTACTCAGCGGTGCACCTGGCGGTACAACTGATACACCAGAGGTTTGTTCAATTCGGTCCTCTCGTACTAGAATCAAGCCCTCTCAAACATCTAACGCCCGCAATAGATAGAGACCGAACTGTCTCACGACGTTCTGAACCCAGCTCGCGTGCCACTTTAATGGGCGAACAGCCCAACCCTTGGGACCTTCTCCAGCCCCAGGATGTGACGAGCCGACATCGAGGTGCCGAACCTCCCCGTCGATGTGAGCTCTTGGGGGAGACTAGCCTGTTATCCCCGGAGTACCTTTTATCCTATGAGCGATGGCCCTTCCATACGGAACCACCGGATCACTATGTCCTGCTTTCGCACCTGATCGACTTGTTGGTCTCACAGTCAAGCACCCTTATGCCATTACACTCTACGCACGGTTACCAAGCGTGCTGAGGGTACCTTTGAAAGCCTCCGTTACTCTTTTGGAGGCGACCACCCCAGTCAAACTACCCACCACGCAATGTCCTTCTTAAAGAAGTTAGGCTCCAAGTAAGTAAAGGGTGGTATTTCAACGTTGGCTCCACAAACACTAGCGTGCCTGCTTCAAAGCCTCCCACCTATCCTACACATTACTTACTCAAAGTCAATACGAAGTTATAGTAAAGGTTCACAGGGTCTTTTCGTCCCATTGCGGGTAATCGGCATCTTCACCGATACTACAATTTCACCGAGCTCGTGGCTGAGACAGTGCCCAGATCGTTACACCATTCGTGCAGGTCGGAACTTACCCGACAAGGAATTTCGCTACCTTAGGACCGTTATAGTTACGGCCGCCGTTTACTGGGGCTTCAGTTAATGCCTTCGGTTTAACCCTAAGCACCTTCCTTAACCTTCCAGCACCGGGCAGGTGTCAGACCCTATACAGCATCTTTCGATTTAGCAGAGTCCTGTGTTTTTGATAAACAGTCGCCTGGGCCTCTTCACTGCGGCCACCATTGCTGATGGCGTCTCTTCTTCCGAAGTTACGAGACTATTTTGCCTAGTTCCTTAGCCACGACTCACTCGAGCACCTTAGGATTCTCTCCTCGACCACCTGTGTCGGTTTTGGTACGGGTTGCTTCACTTCGGCTTTTCTTGGATCAGATTACACTGCAGCAGCTTCGCCCGAAGGCTAGGCCTTGACTATTCCGTCAGTCTCCAGCAGCTACATCCAACCGTCCCCTTTATTCGTGAGCAAGTATGGGAATATTAACCCATTGTCCATCCACTACCCCTTTCGGGTTCGCGTTAGGTCCCGACTAACCCTCAGCTGATTAGCATGGCTGAGGAAGCCTTGGTCTTTCGGTGAGCAGGTTTCTCGCCTGCTTTATCGTTACTTATGCCTACATTTTCTTTTCTATCCGCTCCACAATACCTCACAGTACTGCTTCGGCGCAAATAGAATGCTCTCCTACCAGATATATCTAAAATATAAATCCATAGCTTCGGTAATATGTTTATGCCCGATTATTATCCATGCCGGACCGCTCGACTAGTGAGCTGTTACGCACTCTTTAAATGAATGGCTGCTTCCAAGCCAACATCCTAGCTGTCAATGCAGTCCAACCGCGTTGCTTCAACTTAACATATATTTTGGGACCTTAGCTGTTGGTCTGGGTTCTTTCCCTCTCGGACATGGACCTTAGCACCCATGCCCTCACTGCCGACGAACATTTATTAGCATTCGGAGTTTGTCAGGAATTGGTAGGTGGTGAAACCCCCGCATCCAATCAGTAGCTCTACCTCTAATAAACTTAACATCGACGCTGCACCTAAATGCATTTCGGAGAGTACGAGCTATCTCCCAGTTTGATTGGCCTTTCACCCCTACCCACAGGTCATCCGAAGACTTTTCAACGTCAACCGGTTCGGTCCTCCACTCTGTGTTACCAGAGCTTCAACCTGCCCATGGGTAGATCACAAGGTTTCGCGTCTAATCCTACTAACTATGCGCCCTATTCAGACTCGCTTTCGCTCCGGCTCCGGTACTTAATACCTTAACCTCGCTAGTAAAATTAACTCGTAGGCTCATTATGCAAAAGGCACGCCGTCACAGCTTAATGCTGCTCCGACCGCTTGTAGGCGTACGGTTTCAGGTTCTATTTCACCCTTCTATTCGAAGTGCTTTTCACCTTTCCTTCACAGTACTTGTTCACTATCGGTCTTTCAGGAGTATTTAGCCTTGGAGGATGGTCCCCCCATATTCAGACAGGATTTCACGTGTCCCGCCCTACTCATTTATCACTCAAATATGCCTTTCATATACGGGGCTATCACCCTCTATGGCTGTTCTTTCCAGAACATTCTATTAAACATATATTAGCTTTTGGGCTAATCCGCTTTCGCTCGCCACTACTTACGGAATCTCTTCGATTTCTTTTCCTCCGGTACTTAGATGTTTCAGTTCTCCGGGTTTGCTCCTCCTAAGAGGTAATACATCTTCAATGTATTGGGTTGCCCCATTCGGACATCTGCGGATCAATTCGTGTGTGCCAATCCCCGCAGCTTTTCGCAGCTTACCACGTCCTTCTTCGCCTCTGAAAGCCTAGGCATCCGCCATACGCCCTTAACGATTTCTTTCCTATTGGTTACTCAAGCGCTTTATGCGCTCGGTTTTCTCTTTGTGATGTCTTTACCGTTAATGTCAATGATCTTTAATTCTTCTTTTCCGACTGATGAACAGATGTTGTTTTTGGCTCCATCCGTAACTTTTAAATCAATCTTCCAAAACTGTGGAGAATAAGGGAGTCGAACCCTTGACCTCCTGCGTGCAAGGCAGGCGCTCTAGCCAGCTGAGCTAATTCCCCGCTAGTAGACTAAGAGATTCAAGATGCTAGATTCAAGACTTTTTACTTGGTAGTCTTGGCTCTTGGCTCTTTTATCTTCCCGTCTTTTTCAATTAGTAGTCTCGGGCAGGCTCGAACTGCCGACCTCTACATTATCAGTGTAGCGCTCTAACCAGCTGAGCTACGAGACTGTCTGTTTAGACTTATAGATCCTAGATGCTAGATACAAAACTTTCATTCGTCTTGGTTCTTGGCTCTGGGCTCTTGTATCTCTTCCCTATACTAATTTCTAGTGGGTTTTATTTTTTATATATCTATAAGTAATGGGTAATGAGTAATTTTTTAAGATCCAATTACTTGGCTCTTTTCACTTTTACCTTTTTACTTATAAACCAACCAAACAAAAAACTAAAGCTATACTTTAAGTAAGTATATGTACTTGCGTACTGATTTTGTTTAACGTCATAAGACGCTCTAAAATGAGATGTTCCAGCCGCACCTTCCGGTACGGCTACCTTGTTACGACTTAGCCCTAGTTACCTGTTTTACCCTAGGCAGCTCCTGTTACGGTCACCGACTTCAGGTACCCCAGACTTCCATGGCTTGACGGGCGGTGTGTACAAGGCCCGGGAACGTATTCACCGCGCCATGGCTGATGCGCGATTACTAGCGATTCCAGCTTCATAGAGTCGAGTTGCAGACTCCAATCCGAACTGAGACCGGCTTTCGAGATTTGCATCACATCGCTGTGTAGCTGCCCTCTGTACCGGCCATTGTATTACGTGTGTGGCCCAAGGCGTAAGGGCCGTGATGATTTGACGTCATCCCCACCTTCCTCTCTACTTGCGTAGGCAGTCTCACTAGAGTCCCCAACTTAATGATGGCAACTAGTGACAGGGGTTGCGCTCGTTGCAGGACTTAACCTAACACCTCACGGCACGAGCTGACGACAACCATGCAGCACCTTGAAAAATGTCCGAAGAAAAGTCTATTTCTAAACCTGTCATTTCCCATTTAAGCCTTGGTAAGGTTCCTCGCGTATCATCGAATTAAACCACATAATCCACCGCTTGTGCGGGCCCCCGTCAATTCCTTTGAGTTTCATTCTTGCGAACGTACTCCCCAGGTGGCTAACTTATCACTTTCGCTTAGTCTCTGAATCCGAAAATCCAAAAACGAGTTAGCATCGTTTACGGCGTGGACTACCAGGGTATCTAATCCTGTTCGCTCCCCACGCTTTCGTCCATCAGCGTCAGTTGTTGCTTAGTAACCTGCCTTCGCAATTGGTGTTCTAAGTAATATCTATGCATTTCACCGCTACACTACTTATTCCAGCTACTTCAACAACACTCAAGACCTGCAGTATCAATGGCAGTTTCACAGTTAAGCTGTGAGATTTCACCACTGACTTACAGATCCGCCTACGGACCCTTTAAACCCAATAAATCCGGATAACGCTTGCACCCTCCGTATTACCGCGGCTGCTGGCACGGAGTTAGCCGGTGCTTATTCGTATAGTACCTTCAGCTACCCTCACGAGGGTAGGTTTATCCCTATACAAAAGAAGTTTACAACCCATAGGGCCGTCGTCCTTCACGCGGGATGGCTGGATCAGGCTCGCACCCATTGTCCAATATTCCTCACTGCTGCCTCCCGTAGGAGTCTGGTCCGTGTCTCAGTACCAGTGTGGGGGATCACCCTCTCAGGCCCCCTAAAGATCGCAGACTTGGTGAGCCGTTACCTCACCAACTATCTAATCTTGCGCGTGCCCATCTCTATCCACCGGAGTTTTCAATTTAAAATGATGCCATTCTAAATATTATGGGGTATTAATCTTCCTTTCGAAAGGCTATCCCCCTGATAAAGGCAGGTTGCACACGTGTTCCGCACCCGTACGCCGCTCTCAAGTTTCCGAAGAAACTCTACCGCTCGGCTTGCATGTGTTAGGCCTCCCGCTAGCGTTCATCCTGAGCCAGGATCAAACTCTCCATTGTATGTTTGTCTGACTCACTCAAAGTTTTTAACGCTTTAGTTTTTCCTTACTTGGTTGTTATATTGTATGTCAATGATCTTTTCTTCTTCCGCTTTGTAACGAAGCAATCTCTCTGTCAGTGTCGCTCCGTATTTGCGAGTGCAAAAGTAAAACTTTATTTCGTAATGACCAAATGTTTTGAAAGAAAATTTTAAAGTTTTTTTAGTAACCTTAATCCCTCTCATAACCTCAATCTCTTCACTCCTGCGCTCCCTCTAATTGGGACTGCAAAGATACAAACTCTTTTTTAACTGGCAACTTTTTTTTGAAAAATTTTCAAGTTTTTTTTCGTCTGATTCTTTTGGAAGTAATACTGTTTTTGCTTATCTAAAAGCTCTTCTGCGCTACCGAATCTCTTTCGTTTTTCAGTGGGGCAAAGATAGAAACTTACCACACACCAAGCAACTTTATTTAACATAAATTTCACCTTCCCGTAATATTTAGCCCTAAGACCCTGGAACGCAGAGAGAAAAATTTTAAACATTTGTTTGGAATGCAGGGAAAGGTGGGTGGGAGAGCGGGAGAGTCTGAGCGTGGGAGGGGATTTTCATGGGTAATGGGTAATGGGTAATGGGTAATGGGTAATGGGTAATGGGTAATGGAAGGTATACCTATATATAATATATAATAGTAGACATCTTTCTAGAAAACTTCCATTTTATAGCTTTTATATAGAAAGGATAAGTTGGGGTGAATATTTTTAATAACCACGGATTACACAGATTTACACAGATCATGATACAGCTAATATATAAAGCAGTGATAATTTTTGGTGAGAACAGAAAATCGTCTTGAATATAAAGAATAAGCCGATGAAATAATATTGATAATAATAACCTGAAAACTCAATATCATCATCATTCATCATTTATAATTCATAATTTATAATTTATAATTGATCCTCCCCTAGCCCTGATAGAAATGGTTACCCCACAGCTTGCATTGGAAAGCCCGAAGGATTGAGCGTGGCAAAGCGCAGGCGCGAGGAGTATGAATGGATAGCAGGATAAAGCTCCTGAAAATGTTCGAGAGTTGGAGCGTCGGAGAGTTTTAATATAGAAGGGTTATAGCTATTCCTATACATATGATGAATGTTGAGTAATCTC
This sequence comes from Chryseobacterium sp. 7, assembly GCF_003663845.1. Lineage (NCBI taxonomy): Bacteria > Pseudomonadati > Bacteroidota > Flavobacteriia > Flavobacteriales > Weeksellaceae > Chryseobacterium > Chryseobacterium sp. 7. The sequence continues at coordinate 964,502 of NZ_RCCA01000001.1, read as the reverse complement.
ACTTTTGAAAAATCATTAATATAATAATCCTGAAAAAAGAATCTCACTTATACTATATATTATAATAAAGAGTATTATTTCTACTTCAAAGTCGTGATTAATCAAACAATCTTAATTGCTGATCACGGGTTCCGGTGAAGTTGGAGGTTGAAAGTTTTGGAAATTCCTTACCTTCAAAAAACTTCTTTCTGCCAATCTTAAAGGTGGTGTGAATCATTTCCGCAATGTTCCCCTCTCCTTTTTGTCTTTCAAAATATCTTTTATCACCTAATTTTCCACCTCTCATAGAGCGGATAAGATTTAAGACTTTCTGTGCCCTGTCCGGAAAATGGGATTCAATCCAATTTACAAAAACAGGTTCTACCGTATCATTTAATCTCACAAGGGTATATCCAAACCCCAGTGCTCCTGCATCGGAAATGGCTTTTAGTATATTCAATGGCTCATCACTGTTGAGTCCCGGAATGATGGGAGCGACCATGACATGAACAGGAATGTTGTTTTTGGAAAGGATTTCAACTGCTTTTAATTTATTCTTTGCAGAGCTTGTTCTCGGCTCCATTTTTCGCCGCAGTTCTTCATTGATAGTTGGAATGCTTAAGGAAACGGAAACCAGATTTTGTTCTGCCATAGGTTTTAAAATATCCAGATCTCTTAAGACGAGTGCATTTTTGGTCAGAACATTGACAGGATGTCTGTAATCCAGACAAACCTGCAGTAATTTTCTGGTAATTTCAAATTGCCTTTCGGCAGGTTGATAGCAGTCTGTATTTCCAGATAATAAAATAGGGGCAGCTTTGTAGCCTCTTTTTTGAAAAAATTTCTCCAATAATTCGGGTGCATTTTTCTTTACCATGATTTTTCTCTCAAAATCAATCCCCGCACTATAGCCCCAATACTCGTGGGTGGGTCTTGCAAAACAGTATGAACAGCCGTGTTCACATCCCTGATAAGGATTCATGGAATATTCCATAGGCAGGTCTTCGCTTTTAACCTGATTGACAATGGTTTTAGGAAAAACTTCGGTGAAAGAGGTCTTTACGGTTTCGAAATCTTCATCTTCCGGCTCAAAGGTATATCGGTCGAAACGATTGACAACGTTCCGCTGAGCTCCCTGACCTTTTATGAAATTTTCGTTTTGCATTCTGGTGTAAAATTAGAATGGAATTTTTATAAAATAATAAGTTTTAACATTAAAGTTTTCCACAAAAAAATCCAACACTTTCAAAAGTGTTGGATTTAAACATAATTAAATATATTTTTTTACTACTTCATTGCGTAAAATTCCACTCCGTGTGTTTCGTCATCGTGGTTCTTTTCATCAAAGTGTCTGTGATAATCCGAATAGGAATCACTATATTTTTTATCTTTTTTTGTCAAAATTTTTTTAATGCTAATTAAACTTAATACTGCCAAAAGACCAACTCCCCCTGCCAGTAAAACTCCAACTTCTTTTTTCATATTTTCTTTGATTTATATGAATACCATTGCAAAAAGTATACCTATTTTATTTTTTTAAATTATAAATTTTGTTAACATTAAACTTTATTTTTAGGGAAATTACAATCTGCTATTTTTCTTATATTTAGAAATTGCAATGGTTTAATTATTGTACTTAACAACAAAAATAGTATTATGGAAAATTCAGAGAATTTTGATGCAATGACAACTTTAAGCGAAGTTATGAAAACCCTTTCTGGCAGAGGAATACAAAGAGAATTCAGGATGAATGAAAAGTGCGAAATGAAGTTTGAAAATTCGGACAAAATTTATCAGCCCGATGAGTTGGTAATTCTAAAGACTTATCGTTTCGAGGGTGACAGTAATCCTGATGACAATGCAGTGCTTTATGTGGTAAAAGATAATGCCGGAAACCGTGGAATGATCATAGATTCTTACGGGGCAGACAGCAATTATCCGGGAGAAGAGTTTGATAAGTTTCTGAGAGACATTCCTGTATTGGAAAGTGATGAATTCAATTTCTAACCAATTCCATCTTTTCTATATTAATTTTTTAAACCATTAAGGCGATTTTAATTGAAAATCATTTGTTTTTAAGCATCTGCAATCTTGATTCTATCTTAATGGTTTAAAGAGTTATTCTTCAGATTTTTCCTTTTTCTTAAATATATTGTTCAGAAAACCTTTCTTTTCTTTTTTCTCTTCTTCTGGTTTGGTGGTTTTATTTTTGATCTCCTGCTTTATTTCTTTTACAGACTGTTTCATTTCTTTCACGGAAGAAACTGCATTTTTCACTTTCTTTTCTGTTTTTTCTACATTGGCACCAATCAGTGTTTTCTTTAATCCCTGCTCAATTCCTTTCCAGAAGAGATTGAAGAAAGACTTTGTTGGATCACGTTCTACATTTTCTACAGCAACAGATTCCGGGTAATTTCCTGAATCCGATTTTATGAAAATATTCGCTACAGCCGTCAGAAAGCCTTTTTTCTCATGATTATTTTTATTTAAAACTGCAATTTTCAGATCTTTATGTTTAAGATTAAAGGATCCGTGTAATCCGGCAGGATTTCCTTTAAAATTAAAAAGCATTTCCTGAATGGTTCCTGCTGTAGCCGTCACATGAAGATAGGGCCTGATAAAAGGATTTATTCCGCTGGCCGGAAGATTGGTTGTTTTCCCGGAAATTGCAAACCTATCATTCTGATCAGCCACATCAAAGCTCCAGTTCACAGAAAGCGGCGAGAGATTCATAAACGAACAATTGATCTTAATGTTCACTTTTGTGGGTTTTCCTTTTATTTTGGCAGAATTCAGGTTTTTGACATTCATATTAAAGTTGCTGAATGTCAATTTTCCCGGCCCCATACTTTCCGGAGTATCTTCTTCGTATACTAATACTGAATTTTTCAGATCAAGATTATTAATTGTCATCGGAATTTTAATAGAACGCAGCATTTTTGAATACAGAGCCTTGATTTTTGGGTCGTCTTTCGGAATTTTACTCCTGAAAATATTGGCATCCGCAGATTCAATGCCTACATGGGAAGCGTTTATCATTTTATTTTGAGAAAAGAGATCCCACTCGCCTTCTGCAGTTATTTGTCCGGCTTTCAAATCATACAAATCTCTTTCAACAGGTATCATTTTGATAAACTGAGCTCTTGAAACGAGAGGTTTCATAGCGAAATTATTGACCTGTACTTTATTCTTATTGAGCTTCAGAAGCCCTAGGCTCATGTTGTAAAATTGCGTTTTGTAAGAGAAATTTCTGGTAGTAACATAATAGTCTTTTACTTTAAAGGAAAGTCCTGGCTGGTTGGGTTTGGGCAATAATTCAATATTATTGGCCGTAGCATTCAGATCATGGAAGGCTAAAGGCTGTCTGCCATTGTCGTACACAACATTTGAATTTTTCAAAGACATTTTCCTTACAATAAGAGATTGTATAATCCCTTGCTCAGAAGTTTTATTCTGTTTCTTATCTCCTGCTTTAATGGTTCCGTTTACATGATTTACAAGAACATCTTTGACATCCAAGTTCAGTTTTTTATCAACAAATTCCAGTTTATTGATATTAAAAGCAATTTGATCTGTTTTTAAATTTATCGTTGATTTTTCAGCGATGGAAGTCCCCGGTGTCAATACAACATCCAGAATTTCACCATTTGTAGGCTTCAAAGCCAGACTTCTTACGGCAATATTCTGATGATTGGAATATACAATATCTCTTCCGGAAAGCAGAAAATCTTTATACCCGAAAGGAAAAACCTGTTCTGATGTTTCCTTATTAAACATCAGCTCATCAATTTTTAAACTCAGAGCACCAACAGACAAGAAGTTATTTCCATCTGGTTTATTGACCTTAACTACGGCATTATTCAGCTTAAAACTTTTTAAATCTATCTCAAAATTTGACTTTTTATCATTCTTTTTGGCTTTTATACCTGTATTATATATTGTAAAAGTGGGATTTTGAAAATCTGCGTTAGTAAGTGATACTTTATTTTTCTTCAGCGATATATCTTTGAATCCCATTTTGGGAATATTACAATCAAGCAGCTGAGATTCTTTAGGGTAAAACTTTTTAAACTGGGCAAAAGAGAGAAGCGGAGTTAATCTGAAATTTTCAACGGACATTTGTCCGTCTGTGGTATTCACTTCACTTATTGTGATGGCATATGTTTCTTCAGGACGCAAAAAGAATTTTTCTCCTTTGATACTGTAGCTGTCAAATTCGATAGGTAATTGATCTTCTGTAGATTCTTCCGTCATCTGCAGATTTTCTACCAACAAATCCAGCTTCTGTACGGATACAAATTTTTGTTTAGTATGCTTGAAAACCGCAAATTTACCATTATTGACCCTGATATTCTCAATTAAGAACGGATTTTTTTTCTTTCCGGCTTTGCGATCATGGGGCTTTGCCAGAATAATATTTAAATCCGGTTTTGCCAGCACCAGATCAGATGAGCTGATTCTTTTATTAAAAACAGCATCATAAATCCCGAAACGGCTTATCTTCAACGTGTCAATCGTTCCCTGCAGACCAATAACGTCTGTATTTTGTGGATCTTTACTGTTAACTGAGATTCCTGTTGCAAAGATATTTCCTGTTCCTAAATCTACATCCAGGGTTTTGTAGGAGACTTTATAAGCGGTATTCTTTTTTATATATTCAGAAAGTTGGGTTTTAAGCCATATATTCAGTCCGAAATTCGCAGCCAGAAGAATTCCTGCCAGGATTCCGAAAGTTATCAATAGCCTTTTAACCCATTTTTTCATATTTTATGATTTGGTTCTTACTTAGTTTATAGATCAGTTTTTTATTTCAACTTCTATCATATATCCTTCGTGTCCTCTTACATTGATGAAATTTCCGCCTTCAAACCCAAGATACTGCCCTTTGATCCCTGTAAGCCTTCCTGTAAATTCCGGCTTTTTGTCTAAAGTAAATGAATTTACTTTCTCAGGTTTCTCAAAAGGATAATCAAACGCCCACAATTCTTCTCCTTCACTATAGAATTTCTGAAAATCATCAGGAAAATATTCTTTAATCTTCTGTCTGAAATCAGCAAGATCTATTTCTCCTTCAAAATCATCCTGAAGCATTTTTCTCCAATTGGTTTTATCCGGCAGATGTTCTTTTAAAGCAACTTCTATCATTCCGGCTTCATAGCGGTTCTCTGTTCTTGCAATAGGCAATGCAAAAGTCGCACCCTGATCGATCCATCTTGTAGGAATTTGTGTATTTCTGGTAACTCCCACCTTCACATCTCCGGTATATGCCAGATAAACAGTGTGTGGCTGCAGCTGAATTTGTTTTTCAACTTCAAGATCACGTTCTGCGATTCCTAAATGTGCGGTAGAAAGTTCCGGACGGATAATCGTATCACTTGCATATGGGCTTTCGAAAAAACAGCTTTTGCAGAATCCCATTCTATAAATAGGCTTATTGAGTCCACAATTTACACATTGAAATCCGGTATGTTTGATGCTTAACTCCTTTCCAAACAGCTCATTCATGTGGATCAAATCTCCTGAAAGATTGAGGTAATACTGAACTGGCTTGGCATCATAGCTTGTCATTTTTAAAATTTGCCCTTGAAACTGCATATTATATTTATATTACTTTTTTAAGTAAATTTAATGATTATATTTTTCAAAAGTAAAATTTATATTTTTGCACTAATAAAAAATACAAATGGTTTATCTCATCACAGGCGGCAGTGGGTTCATCGGTTCCCATTTAATTGAGCGATTATTAAGAAATGGACATTCTGTCATAAACATTGACAATTTTGATGATTTCTATGACTATCAGGTAAAGATTAAAAATACTTTAGAGTCAATTGGTAAAAATTCGGATTTTGAATTCTCGAATAAAGAGACTGATATCCCGCGTTTGGTTTCCCTCACTCATTCTGATCAATATTCCCTCTATTGGCAGGACATCAGGGATAAAAAAGGCTTAGAAGATATTTTCAAGAATCATTCTATTGACATGGTGGTGCATCTGGCAGCACTTGCCGGCGTACGCCCTTCCATTGAGCGCCCTTTAGAATATGAAGAAGTGAATGTACGCGGTACGATGAATCTTTGGGAGTTGTGTAAAGATTTCAATATTAAAAAATTTATCTGCGCCTCCTCTTCAAGCGTTTATGGAAACAATGAAAAAATTCCTTTTTCAGAAACAGATAATGTAGACAATCCTATTTCACCCTATGCTGCTACCAAAAAAAGCGGTGAGATTATGGGCCATGTTTACCATTCATTATATAATATAGATATCATTCAACTTAGATTCTTCACCGTATATGGGCCAAGACAGAGACCAGACCTTGCCATACACAAATTTGTAAAACTTATTTCGGCAGATCAGAAAATCCCTTTCTATGGGGACGGAAGCACAGCCAGAGATTATACTTATATAGATGATATTATTGACGGTATTACCAAGTCTATCCTTTATCTGGAAACTCATTCCGGAGTGTATGAAATCCTTAATCTGGGCGAAAACCAGGTAATTACTTTATCTGAAATGGTAAATACTATAGAAATGGCACTCGGAAAAACTGCCAACAAAAAAATTCTGCCAATGCAGCCGGGAGATGTCACAAAAACGAATGCCGATATTACCAAAGCAATGGGTTTAATAGGCTATAAACCGGCCACAGACTTCCAAAATGGCATAAAAAAATTTGTGGAATGGTTTTTGAGAAAACGACAATAAGTAAATTGCTGACACAGCTGCCAGCCAGTTTGTAACAGCCATTTATAAGAAAAAATTATAAAAAGAATTGAAAATCAAGTATAAAAAAGTTTATTATACAACCTATTTTTATACTTTTGCAAAAAATTAGAAAATTATGTACTGGACATTAGAATTAGCTTCATATTTAAGTGACGCACCTTGGCCAATGACAAAAGCAGAGCTTATTGACTACGCAATCAGAACTGGTGCACCTATGGAAGTAGTAGAAAACCTTCAGGCTATTGAAGACGAAGGAGAGATTTATGAATCTATCGAAGAGGTATGGAGTGACTATCCTACTGACGAAGATTTCCTTTGGAACGAGGACGAATATTAATAAAGCGATAAGCTTTAGGCTGCGTGCTTAGAGCTTTTTTGCCCTTTTTATATATTAATTTACACGATAAGTGTTATTTAAAACGCTTAAAGCATTTTGCATTAAGCATAAAGCAAAAAATTTATGAGTTTTTTAAACAAAGTTCTTAAAGGGTTTTTGGGAGACAAGAAAGCGCAGGACCTAAAAGAAGTAAAAAAAGTTGTAACAAAAATCAGAGCTGTAGAACCTAACATTCAACAATTGTCGGATGATGGGTTGAGACAAAAAACGGCTGAGTTTAAAGAGAATATAAAATCTGCAACCAGCAAGATTACAGCTCAAATAGAACAGATAAAAGAGCAGATAAAAAATTCAACCAACGTTGACGAAAAAGAAGCTCTTTTTACAAAAATTGAGTCTCTTAAAAAAGAATCATACGAAATTGAAGAAAAAGTTCTGATTCAGGTTCTTCCCGAAGCTTTTGCATTGATCAAAGAAACCGCAAGAAGATGGGCTCAGAATGGAGAAATCCGTGTAACTGCAAGTGATTGGGACAGAGAACTGGCTGCTGCAGGAAAAGATTTCGTTAGCATTCAGGGAGACACAGCTGTTTGGAAAAACTCATGGGACGCTGCCGGAACTCCTGTAGTTTGGGATATGGTCCACTATGATGTTCAGTTTATCGGAGGGGTTATTCTTCACAGCGGTAAAATTGCCGAAATGGCAACCGGTGAAGGTAAAACTTTGGTAGGAACATTACCTATTTACTTAAATTCACTTCCGGAAAGAGGAGTACACGTTGTAACCGTGAACGATTACCTTGCAAAAAGAGACTCCGCATGGATGGGTCCTCTTTATCAGTTCCACGGAATGTCTATTGATTGTATCGATAACCACCAGCCGAACTCAGACGGAAGAAGAAAAGCATATAACTCAGATATTACTTACGGAACGAATAATGAATTCGGTTTCGATTATCTGAGAGATAACATGGTAACATCACCTTCAGAACTGGTACAAAGAGAATTAAACTTTGCTATCGTGGATGAAGTTGACTCTGTATTGGTAGATGATGCAAGAACACCATTGATCATTTCTGGTCCGGTTCCACAGGGAGACAGACAAGAGTTTGATGTTCTTAAGCCATCAATCGACAGAATTGTTGATGTACAAAAGAAAACAGTATCTGCTATTTTCAATGAAGCGAAAAAATTAATCGCTGCAGGAAATACAAAAGAAGGTGGATTCAAATTGCTTCAGGCATACAGAGGTCTTCCAAAAAACAGACAATTAATCAAATTCTTATCGGAAAGCGGAAACAGAGCATTGCTTCAGAAAGTTGAAGCGCAGTATATGCAGGACAACAACCGTGATATGCCGATTGTAGATAAAGATCTTTACTTCGTAATTGAAGAAAAAAATAATCAGGTAGACCTTACAGACAAAGGTGTTGAATACATGTCTCAAGGAAACTCAGATTCAAACTTCTTTGTACTTCCGGATATCGGAACTGAGATTGCTGAATTAGAAGCTAAAAACCTTTCTAAAGAAGAAGAGTTTGAAGCTAAAGAAAGACTTTTCTCTGATTTTGCTGAAAAATCTGAGCGTGTTCACACCATGAGCCAACTATTGAAAGCGTACACATTATTTGAAAAAGATGATGAGTATGTAGTGATTGATGGTGAAGTAAAAATCGTTGATGAGCAGACAGGTCGTATCATGGAGGGACGTCGTTATTCAGACGGTCTTCACCAGGCGATTGAGGCTAAAGAAAATGTAAAAATTGAGGCTGCTACTCAAACTTTTGCAACCATTACACTTCAGAATTATTTCCGTATGTACAACAAACTTGCGGGGATGACCGGTACTGCTGAAACTGAAGCTGGTGAGCTTTGGGAAATCTACAAATTAGACGTTGTAGTAATTCCTACCAACCGTCCGATCTTAAGAAATGATAAACAAGATTTGGTTTTCAAAACCAATAGAGAAAAATACAATGCTGTAATTGAAGAAATTGAAAAATTAACAGCACAGAAAAGACCTGTACTGGTAGGTACTACTTCTGTTGAAATTTCTCAATTATTATCAAAAGCACTTCAGTTAAGAAAGATTCAACACCAGGTACTAAACGCGAAGCTTCACAAGAAAGAAGCAGAGATCGTAGCTGGAGCTGGACAGCCGGGAGTTGTAACCATTGCAACCAACATGGCAGGTCGTGGTACCGATATTAAGCTTTCTAAAGAAGTAAAAGAAGCTGGAGGTTTAGCGATCATTGGTACAGAAAGACACGATTCAAGACGTGTTGACAGACAGTTAAGAGGTAGAGCGGGACGTCAGGGAGATCCGGGAAGTTCTCAGTTCTATGTATCTCTTGAAGATAACTTAATGCGTTTGTTCGGTTCTGAAAGAATTGCTAAAATGATGGACAGAATGGGTCATAAAGAAGGTGAAGTAATTCAGCACTCTATGATTAGCAAGTCTATTGAAAGAGCTCAGAAAAAAGTGGAAGAAAACAACTTCGGAACAAGAAAGAGACTTCTTGAGTACGATGACGTAATGAACAAACAACGTGACGTAATCTACAAGAGAAGAAAGAATGCTCTATTCGGAGATCACTTGAAATATGACATCACGAATATGATTTTCGATGTTGCCAATTCTATCGTTGCGAAAGGAAAAGCTTCAGGAAATTATAAAGATTTTGAATACGAAATCATTAAGACATTCACAATGGAATCTCCGGTTTCTCAAAGTGATTTTAATAATAAAAATGTTCAGGATCTTACGAATATCTTATTCAAGGCCGCTCAGGAAGATTACAGAATGAAGCTGAACCTATTGAAAGAAAAATCATTCCCAATTATTGAGAATGTATATCAAAATCAAGGTTCTATGTTCAAAATGATTCAGGTTCCTTTCACAGACGGACACAAAACTATGACTATTGTAGCTGATCTTAAAGAAGCTTACGATACTCAGTGTGAAAGCTTAGTGAACGATTTTGAAAAGAACATCACGTTATCAATTATTGATGAAAACTGGAAACTTCACCTTCGTGAAATGGACGACTTAAGAAGATCTTCTCAAGGAGCTGTTTACGAGCAGAAAGATCCACTGGTAATCTATAAGCAGGAATCTTTCCACTTATTCAGTGAAATGATTGACAAACTAAACAAAGAAATTATTTCTTTCTTATACAAAGGAGAAATCCCGGCTTAAGAAAATTTTAATAAAATCATATAAAAACCGCTCTGGCACTGGCTAGAGCGGTTTTTTGTTATTTAACATATTATAATTTATGATAAATATCAATCTTATTATTTATTTAGAATACTTAAAAATAATATATTTGCAAAAAATTTGACTGCTTCATGAAAAATGTACTGATCTGTGCTTCCGCTCTTGGAACAATGCTGGTTTCTGCCCAAAAAAAAGATTCATTAACCACTAAAAGCATTGATGAAGTAATTATCAATACATATGTCAAGAAAGACAGTGAATACTCTAACAAAATGCCTTTGAAGGCTATAGAAGACCCCCAGGTATATTCTTCCATTGACAAAGGAGTGCTGGAAAACCAATTGTTATTTACCGTAGATGATGCTTTCAGAAATGTGGCAGGTGCACAGAAAATGTGGAGCGCTACAAACAGAGCCGGAGATGGAGGTATTTATCTTAATTTAAGAGGTTTTGTGGCCGGAAACTCTATCAGAAATGGAATGGTAGCACCTATTACTACTTCTATGGATGCCATTAACGTGGAGAGAATTGAAGTTTTAAAAGGTCCTTCTGCAACATTATTCGGAAGTAATGTGACTTCTTATGGTGGAGTGGTAAACAGAGTCACTAAAAAGCCATTTGAAACTTTTGCAGGTGCTGTTTCATTGGCCGGTGGAAGCTATAACTACTACAGAGTACAGGCAGATGTAAATACTCCGCTTACTAAAGATAAAAAATTATTATTCAGATTAAATACTGCTTATACAAACCAGGGAACTTTCCAGAGAACCAATGCAAAGAATTCTTTCTATGCATTTACTCCATCTATTACTTACCGTCCTACGGATAATTTAGAGATCAATGCTGAACTGGAAATGTTTGAAACCAATTCATATCCTGAAACAGCTTTCTTCTTTTATGTTCCGAGTGCACAGCTTGGCGCAGACAGCATGGATAAATTGGAAAAGCTAGGTTATAACTATAAGCAATCATATACAGGTGAAGGTCTTAAAACTGTTGGTAGAGCAAGAAACTTCTTTGGACAGGTTAACTATAAGATTAATGAACATATCAAATCCTCTACAAATGTAAGTACTTCATATTCTTACTCAGATGGATTTAATCCATACTTCTACTTTGCTCCGAAAGGTATGGTAACAGGAATTCCTACAGATACAGAATTGGGGGTAGTAAGAGCTGACCAGTCGACTAAAGACAGCAAAAGAACGTATTTTCAGGTTCAGCAGAACTTCAATTTTGATTTCAATATCGGAAGTGTAAGAAACAGAACAGTAGCAGGTTTCGATTATATGAGATTGAATGACAATCAATACTTTATGTTTACCAACTTTGACTGGGTTCCGTTCACAGGTACAGACTATACCAATATGAACGGGCAGACATTGGGAGCACTATATGACAATCTGAGAAATCAGCCTGATTTTGAAAAAAACAATACCTATGTAAGTGCTGGTAAAAAAGACACTTACAGTGGTTATATTTCCAACGTAATTACTCCTATAACCGGCCTTAACATTCTTACTTCGGTACGATACGAAACGAATAACTACAGAGGCGGCCAGGTAGGACAAAATAAAACAGCTGAATACAAACAGGGAGCATGGTCACCAAAATTTGGCCTAGTTTATCAAATTCTTCCTGAAAAATTATCTGTATTCGGAAATTATCAGAACAGCTTTACTGTTAATGGATATTATACTTCTGACAAAACCGGAAATGTAACGCTTTCTACCCCTGAAAAAGCCAATCAGTTTGAAGGTGGTATCAAAACAAACCTTATCAAAGGAAGAGTTACCACAACTTTAAGCTACTATAATATTCAGGTAAAAAATACCCTTCTTAATACAGGTGAAATGACAGGAACTGGACAGGCAGTACAAAACCAGGCAGGTTTATTAAGAAGCCAGGGAGTAGAACTGGAAGCAAATGCTTATCTGATCAAAGGATTCTCTTTGATCGCGGGAGTAAGCTACAACGATATGAAATATACCGAAGCTGATGAAACGGTAATCGGAAGAAGGCCTGCTACGGCATCATCTCCATGGTTGGTTAACTTCAATGCAAGCTACCAGTTCCTTGACGGAAAATTAAAAGGACTTGGATTCGGGGTTGGCGGAAACTATGCAAGTGACAACAAGATCGTAAACTCTACAACCATGGGTACTTTCATCCTTCCAAAATATCTGGTACTGAATGCTAACGCATTTTACGATACGAAAAAATTCAGAATCGGGGTAAAAGTAGACAACTTTACCAACGAGCATTACTGGAGTGGATATACCACAGCTAATGCTCAGGCGCTGGCTAACGTATTAGGAAGCTTCACTTATAAATTTTAAACTGTTAGAATAATTTATTCCCCTTATAAACAATGAAAAGAATAACAATAGGAGCTGCATTATTAACTTCCATGTTAAGTTTTGCACAGGAAAAAAAAGACACCATCAAATCCAATGATATTGAAGAAGTAGTTGTTAGCGGAAGGTATTATCAGAAGTACAAGCTCAATGAGGTTTCAGGTTCGTTAAGAATACAAACCCCAATTCTTGAGCTTCCTCAGAATGTACAATCTATAAGCTCTCAGGTTCTAGCAGACCAGCTTACATTGAACATGTCTGAAGGAATTGTCCGTAACATAAGTGGTGCAAGAAAAGTAGAACACTGGGATAACGTGTACTCTAATGTCTTCATGAGAGGTGCCAGTATTGCCACTTTCATGAACGGGATGAATGTTTCCTCTACCTGGGGGCCTATAAACCCTGATGCTTCTATTATTGACAGAATAGAGTTTGTAAAAGGTCCGGCAGGATTTATGGGTTCTATGGGAGATCCGGCAGGATTTTATAATGTGGTAACTAAAAAACCTACCGGAAAGTTTGCCAACAGTGTACGTTTCACAACAGGAAGCTATAATCTTTTCAGAGGAGAAGCTGATCTGGATGGAGTTCTAGTAAAAGACGGTGTTTTAGATTACCGTATCAACTTAATGGGAAGTTCCAACAATTCATGGGTGGAAAATGATAAAACAAGCAAAATTATTGTTGCTCCTTCCATTACTTTCAGACCTACAAAGACCACAACATTTACGGCGCAATACAACTATCAGTATTTAAAATTCAATCAGCCGGGAGCTTACCTGATGTCTAACGACGGATACGCTTCACTGAATGTACATACCAACTTTAATGATCCGAACTTCAAAAAAACTGAAGTAAAAGATCAGAGTTTATTCTTAAGCTTAGACCAAAAGCTTTTCAAAGACTGGGTTTGGAGCACACAGTATGCTTATATGGACCTTAATTATGACGGTGGTTCATGGTGGGGAACTTTTGATCCAAACAATAAGAATGTTTTAAACAGAACAGTAAGTAACTGGCAGGCCAAAGGAAAAAATCATATTTTCCAGACGTATTTAAGAGGTACTCTTAATACTGGGAATATTGTACATAAAATTATTGCTGGATTCGATTATGGAGACAGAAAATATAATGCTGACTTTTCATCTTTTGCCGGAGGGCCATTCCCAATTGACATTTATAATGTTCAGTATGGTGTAGATCCTTCCAAGCTTCCTTCTGCTGATTTTTACACTTTAAACTCTTCTGCTCCATTTTATGATGATGAAGGGGTAAAATATACTTCGTATTATGCTCAGGATCAGATTGAAATGTTTAATAACAAGTTAAGATTAACATTAGCAGGAAGATACACAAGCGGTACCACATATGCCGGTTATCCGTATTATTCGCCAGGAAATGTGGTTCCTAAAAATAAAGCAGGAGAATTTACCCCTAGAGTAGGAATCAGTTATTCAATTAATGAAAACTTCTCTGCTTATGGTATTTATGATAAAACCTTCGTACCTCAATCCGGAACAGGAATCAATTCTACTTCTATTACAGATCCTTTCAAAGGACAGAATATTGAATTTGGATTAAAGAAAGACTGGTTCGGAGGAAAATGGAACTCTACTTTTGCCGTATATGAGATCAGAAGACAAAATATCCTTGTAGCAGGGCCTAAAGAACAAAATGGAGGTGTTCCTTTTCAGATGGCTTCAGGAGAACAGAGAGCAAGAGGTTTTGAAACCGATATCAAAGGAGAAATCATCAAGGGGTTGAACATTATTATCAACTATGCATATACAGATGCAAAAACCATTAAAGACACAGACCCTACAAGAATTGGAATTCAGTCTCCGGGAAATGCTAAAAATGTACAAAATACATGGGTAAACTATAGATTTGAAAATGGTCTTATGAAAGGTTTCGGAATTTCAGCGGGTTATCAGTATCAGGGAGGAAGACAATCCTGGTTTGGAGTAAGTGCAACAAAAGATCAGAGCCTTCCAGATTATTTTGATACCAACTTCGGGGTTTCCTACGTTGCTAAAAAATTCGATGTTAATCTTATGTTGAATAATGTCCTTAACAAAAAACTGTACAGCGGATACAGAGGAGATGGAGGTGAGTATGCCTGGATATACAATGCTCCGCGTAACTGGAGATTATCAATAGGATATAAATTTTAAAAATTCAAAGGTTAGCCCCTCACGGGGTTAACTTTTTGCTATGAGAAAAAAGCATCACCAGAAGAGGAAAGCTCCTTCAAAAAAATGGTCCGCAAAACTGCATCTGTGGTTTGGTTTATCTGTTGGTATCATTGTGTTTATAGTCGCTCTTTCGGGGACTTTATATATTTTTAAGGATGAAATACAGAATAGTCTTCGCAAAGAAGCCATTTATCTGAAAAAAGAAGATATTGGGAAAAAAGCCTTGCCTATCAATCTGCTTCGTGAAAAAGTCTCATTGGAGCTTAATGAAAAATATCCTGTAAGCGCTGTAGAAATTCCGTTGGACAAAACGAAATCCTATCAGTTTGACTACTATGACAAAAGCAAAAAGGGATGGAACTATTTTCAGCAGGTACGTATCAACAAACTTGTTTATGTAAACCAATATACCGGGCAAATTCTTGCAGTTTATAATGAAAAATATGATGTATTCAGTATTCTGAAATATCTCCACTGGGGACTTCTGCTTAATTCAGAATGGGGGCCGTACACCGTAGGAATTCCAACCGTTCTTTTCATTGTTATGCTCATTACAGGAATCATTTTATGGTGGCCTAAAAATAAAAATGCCAGAAAAGGACGTTTTTGGTTCAATTGGGAAAATGTAAAAAACTGGAAACGTAAAAATTATGACCTTCACAACATATTAGGGTTCTATGCATCATTTATTGCCTTACTGTTAAGTGTTACAGGGCTCTATTTTGCTTATCCCTATGTAAAAAATACATTCACATTTGCTTTATCCGGTTCTTGGGAGCTTCCAAAGGAAAAGGAAAGAAAATCTCCGGACTCCCTGATGGCAAAAAATGAAGCGGTTTTCGATCTGGCTGCGACACAGACTGAAAAATTGTACACAAAATCATCCAGCTTCAGAATTACCCTAAACGGAAAGAATAAAAAAGGAAAAGAGCTTAAAAGTCTTCCGGTAACCGTTTACGGAATGGATGGCAGATACAGTGAAAGAAATATCCTGACTTTTGACAAATACTCTGGAAAGCTACTAGCCAACAAACCTCATCAAAAACTCAGTACTGCCGAGAAATTTTCCAATGCCAATTATGACATCCATACAGGATCCTACTTCGGAATCATTGGAAAGATCATCTGGTTTATGGCCGGCCTCACATGTACATCACTCCCTGTAACCGGATTTCTTGTCTGGTGGGGAAAAAGAAAGAAAAAAGGAAAGAAAATATAATGAAAAAAGTGCTTTTATCAGCTGCCTGCTTAGGGACGACTACCGTTTTTGCTCAGGTAAAAGATACCCTACAGACTAAAAATGTAGACGAGGTTGTCATGACGGCTTCAAGAAAAAGGGAGAACATCAAAGAAGTTCCAAGCTCTATTACCGTGGTAGGAGAAAAACAGATTCAGTCTCAACTGACTGTTAACTCAGATATTACAAGCATCCTGCAATATACGGTTCCAAGTTTAGGAACCAATTCAGGGCAGACTTCCAACTCCGGACAGACGTTAAGAGGACGCCAGGTTCTGGTTTTGATTGATGGAATTCCACAGTCTACCCCACTTCGTAACGGAGCCAGAGATTTAAGGACGATCGACCCTTCAGCCATTGAAAGAATTGAGGTGATCAAAGGAGCATCTTCTATCTATGGAAACGGAGCAGATGGTGGGATTATCAATTATATTACAAAAAGAAACAAAACAGATAAAAAGATCTCCGGAACTTCTCAGATTGGTTTTACCGGACAGCCTTACGGTGGTACGTTAGGAGTAAGAGCCAGCCAGCTTTTAACCGGGAAAATCAAGAAGTTTGATTATACCCTTTCATTAGCCTATGAAAGAACAGGATATACAAAGGACGGAGACGGCGTTTTGATAAGCCCTACTTACAGTATAGCAAAGATGGATAACTACAATGGATTGCTGAAAATAGGGTATGACATCAACGAGAACCAAAGAATTGAAGCATCTTACATTGGTTATTCTTCAAGATCAGACCTGAATGTAGGTTTAAAAACAGGGAAATACGGCATCACGCCTACCATTGGTGAAGGAATTGGAAAAGGACTGGAAACAACGCCTCAGGGAACACCAAAAAATCACAATATCAGAGTAAGCTATGACAACAAGAACCTGTTTGCAGGAACTTCTTTAAATATCAATCTTTATTATCAGGATTTCAAAACCGTTTACGGATACAGTGATACCTTTTTCAATGGCGGACAGTCGAATGTTATTTCCCATAAAAAAGGAGCAAGATTCAATTTTGACACCCAGCTTTGGAATTCAGCCAACTCTCAGGGAGAAATCATGTATGGAGCTGATATTCTGAATGATGAGACTGTACAGAAGCTGGAAGACGGCCGTTTCTGGACTCCTAATATGAACATGACTAATATTGCGCCTTTCGTGTTGGCTAAAATTGACCTGTTTAAAAAAATAACCATTAAAGGAGGACTTCGCTACGAAAACATCAAAGTAAATGTAGATGATTTCAATACGCTTTCTACACTGAAAAGTGACGGAACTTTCACCAAAAGTATTCCTGTAGCCGGTGGAAAACTGGATTATAATGCTTTGGTAGGAAATATTGGTATCCGTTATAATATTGAACCTTATATCAACCTTTTCGGAAGCTTCTCTCAAGCCTACTCTATCAATGAGCTAGGAAGAATTTTAAGAACCTCAACTTCTGAAACTATCAATAGCCTGGAAACCAAACCCATCATCGTTAACAATTACGAATTGGGTGCAACGGGACAGCTTTCCAGCTGGTTGAACTATGAATTAACATCGTATGTAAGTACTTCTAAACTTGGAGCATCATTTGTACAGAGCCCGGACAGAGCATTAATGATTCAGAGGTCACCAGAAATTGTATATGGTGTAGAAGGATTTTTACATTTTACTCCTGCAAAATGGATTCAGTTTGGCGGAAGCTACAGCTGGATGGAAGGAATTACCTCTGTAAAAGATGACGGTGACTACTCTACAAAGATCAACAACAGCAGAATTTCTGCACCAAAAGTATTGGCCTATGTTCAGGTAAGACCTGTTCCTGCTCTATCTGTCGGGCTGGATATGCTTCATTCTTTTACACAAAACAGATTCGAACCTAATGCTAAAACGGGACAGTATGCCTACGGGGAAGGATATGTTCCGGAATATACCGTTTTTAACTTCAAATCCAGCTACGAAGTAAGTAACAACTGGAGACTGTCATTAGGTATTGAAAACCTGTTCAATAAAGTATATCAGCCTGCTATTTCATGGTGGACTGCCAGAGACAGTGACTTTACGAATGCTCTCGGACTGAGAGGAACATTCATGATTGAATATAAATTTTAATTAATCCAAATAAAAAGTAAAACCTATCTTTGCTTTACTTTTTACTGTTATATGAAGAAAAACCATCATCATAAAAAGAAACCGGGCTTTTTCAAAAAATGGTCTGCCAAACTGCACCTCTGGTTCGGATTGGCAATAGGCTTTCTGATCTTTATTATCTCTATTACCGGAGCATTATACGTTTTTAAGGATGAAGTGGAAAACATCACCCGAAAAGATGTAATGTACCACCATGAGCAAAATATCGAGCAGAAACAGGTACTTCCTATCCGAGTGATGGAAAAAGCTGTTGCCGAACAGGTCAAAGAGAAATATCCAATCCACTGGGTAAACGTTCCTATTGACAAAAAAATGTCTTATATGTTCTTCTGGTATGAACATAATACAAATGCCTGGAATTATTTTGATGAATTTCCTATCTATAAACAGGCTTATGTAAATCCATACACCGGAAAAGTACTTGGAGTATATGATGAAAAAAACGGATTCTTTAACATTATAAAAATGATCCACTGGAGCTTCCTTTTGAAGCAGGACTGGGGAACTTATGTAGTAGGAATTCCTGTTATTATTTTCGTTATTATGCTGATTTCCGGAATCATTCTTTGGTGGCCTAAGAATAAAGCAGCCAGAAAACAACGTTTCGCATTCAAATGGAAAAATATTAAAAGCTGGAAACGAAAGAACTATGATCTTCATAATGTATTAGGATTTTATGCCTCTATCTTTGCTTTGATCTTCTCTATTACCGGACTTTTCTATGCATTTTTTGTAGTTCAGGCCATGATCTACGTACTATTTTCCGGAGGAGAAACCAAGTACCCGGACTTTTCCCATATCAAGACAAAAGCTCCTATTGAGCTGAGAACAGAAGGAACACTTGATAAAATCATCAATACAGTACAAACAAAATATCCGGATTCTTATGGTTTTGCTATAGATTTGGGGCACCCACATATGGATGACCATGAACATCCTAACTTTGAAGTGTATGTAAAACACCTTTCTTATTCTTACCATAAAAGCAGCAGCTTAATCTTTGATGAAAACTCAGGAGAGCTTCTTCATACTCATGATCCGAAGGACAAAAACTTCGGGGAAAAGGTAGTGAGTGCCAATTATGATATTCACGTAGGTGCTATTTTAGGGCTTCCAACAAAGATCATTGCTTTTATTGTAAGTATTATCTGTGCCTCTCTTCCGGTTACCGGATTTATGATCTGGTGGGGAAGAAAAAAGAAAAAAACAGTAAAACCAGTTTAACATATTAAATAAAACGGAGTTATTCATCTATTAATACAATCTTTTTTATAATTTTAGCCCCTAGAATTTAATAATAGAAATGTCATTAATAGATTTATCAAAACAAGTTGCCCTTGGAGTTGACATCGGCGGAACCAATACTAAATTCGGAATTGTAAACCACCGTGGAGAAGTTCTGGATAAAGGAAATCTTAGAACAGATGCTTACGATAAAGTAGAAGATTTCATTGATGCTTTATATGAACATGTTCATCCAATGATGGAAAAGTATGGGACTGAAGCACACTTTGACGGAATTGGAGTAGGCGCACCCAATGCAAACTACTACAAAGGAACCATAGAACTGGCCCCCAACCTTCCATGGAAAGGCGTAATTCCTTTCGCTGAGCTGATGACTGCAAAATTCAATCTGCCTTGTACAGTGACCAATGATGCGAATGCTGCAGCATTGGGAGAAATGCTTTTCGGAGCGGCAAGAGGAATGAAAGATTTCATCATGATCACCTTGGGAACAGGAGTAGGCAGTGGAATCATCGCTAACGGAAGTTTAATCTATGGACATGACGGGTTTGCCGGAGAATTAGGACATACGATTGTAAAACCAGGCGGAAGAAAGCACTGGAGCACAGGTTCTGAAGGAAGTCTGGAAGCATACGCCTCTGCTACCGGAATTACCATTACAGCAAAGAAAATGAGAGCCGAATTTCCAGAATCAATGCTGAATCAATATCCTGAAGACGAAATTAATTCTAAAACAGTATACGAATGTGCCGTTAAAGAAGACCCAATTGCTATTGAAGTTTTCAGATATACAGGACAGAAGCTGGGTGAAGCATTAGCTAATTTTGTAATGTTCTCTTCACCTGAAGCTATTCTTCTTTTCGGAGGAGTAATTAAAGCCGGAGATTTTATTTTAAAACCTGCTAAGCTTCATATGGAAAGAAACCTTCTTCCCATTTTCAGAAATAAAGTAAAGCTGGTATTCAGTGAACTAGACGAAGCAGATGCTGCTATTCTTGGAGCAAGTGCTTTGGTTTGGGAAAAATAACTGAACGCTATTTTAATAATATAGAGCATCCTTTTTTAGGGTGCTTTTGTTTTTCACCGCAGATTACACAGATTTTCACAGATGATTATGTTGTATTCCCTTGTGTTTATTTGTGAAAGTATTTGTGCTATTCGTGTTTAAAATTAAAATGAAAAATATATAATTGAGATGCTTCGACCCAGCTCAGCATGACATTGCTAATACTAACCGCTTTAAAAGACCTTGGAAATTATCTCTTTCATCTTACCTCCCATATTCGCCTATAAAAAAACTTCATAATCGAGTTGAAAATCATTTGTCACATCTATCATTGCAATTTGAGTTTACAACATAAAATCATGTTCAAATGAAAAAGTTTTTCTTACTTTTGATCAGCTTTTTCCGGGTCTGGAAAAGACAGTAAAACAATATAATTACCAACAATGGACAACAATAACTTAGAACAGATTACTTTCGGAGGCGGATGCTTCTGGTGTGTAGAAAGCTGTTTCAATATGCTGAAAGGAGTACAGTCTGCCATTTCAGGATATTCAGGAGGGCATAAAGATAACCCGACGTATCAGGAAGTTTGTACAGGAGAAACAGGGCATGCAGAAGTAGTACAGATCACTTATGATCCATCCATTATTTCTTATGAGCAATTAATGGATGTATTTTTCTTCCTTCATGATCCTACTCAGCTTAACAGACAGGGGAATGATATCGGAACTCAATACCGTTCTGTAATTTATTATAAAGATGATGCTGAGAAAGCTAAAGCTGAAGAAGCTATCAAAGTGTCTCAGGAATCAGGAAGATGGACAGGTACTTATGTGACAGAATTAACAAAATTCGATAAATTCTGGCCGGCAGAACAATATCATCAGGGATATTATAATGAAAACCCGACACAGCCTTATTGCAGTGCTGTGGTAGGCCCTAAAATTCAGAAGTTTAAAAAACATTTCGGAGAACAGGGATTGCTGAACGTAGAGTAAAATTTTGTGAATTTTAGGTTTCGGCTAAAGCCGGATTGATGATAGATATTCAGTTAAACGGGCTCCCTTCGACTACGCTCAGGATAATTGCCAGTTCCTATTAATGTTTAGCAGAATATTTACAAACCCATATAAAAATAACAGAAGCGAAGAGGAAATCTCTTCGCTTCTTGTTTGACGCAAAAAATAATTGTTATATGAAAAAAACTAATATCCGGGGGTTTGGGTAAAATCTTTTGAAGCATCAATAGTTGCCTGAGGAATAGGGAAAATTCTTCTGTAAGGCTGAGAAGCAGGTTTCGCTGTCCCCGGTAAATCAAACTTCTTGAATCTGATCATCGCCTTTCTTCTGTACATTTCCCAATACAATTCATATCCTGATTCTTTAAACAAAGTATTCTCATCCAAAGAAGCAATGGCAACGCCCGGCGTATTGTTCTTTAAAGCATCATTCGTTCTGCTTGTTCTCAGTTTATTTACATCTGCCAAAGCTCCTGACATATTTCCGCTTCTTAAATAAGCTTCTGCCCTCATCATATAGATGGTTCCCAGTCTGTACAAAGGCACATCCATTCCGCTGGTTCCGTTATTCCCATATCCAGGATCAAATTCAAACTTAAAGTTTCTTACTCCTCTGTTGATCTGAGCCTGTGTAAATACAGATTCTGAAGGGTTGTCAAAATTCAGTTCAGGAGTAAAATCTGCGGCAAGCGTGGTATTTTTTTCAGTAAATAACTTATAGACCTTAATTCTTCCGTCTGCAGTCATATCAAAGTTTCCGTCTGCAAGAAGCTTAGGACCGTATTGCTGCCCTACCTGCAAACCTCTGTTAAAGTGAAACCATGGCTTTCCGGTTCCTTCCACTTTACTGGACGAAGGTACACTTACATCTGTTCCGTCATTTCTGAACCATGTTCCGTCTGCGTACTGATAAGATCTCTGAAAACGCGGATCATCATGATTTCCGTTCCATGAATAGTAGAATTCCGGGGTGATACATGAAGCATTGGTTCCTCTGTTGTCCGGCGATGGTTTCTGAATTCTCTCCATAGACATATACGCCAGAACATTATCTGAAGTTTTGTCTGTATTCTTCTTTTGAACGATGGAGAAGATCATTTCCTTACTTGTATCATTATTGATATCAAAATTGTGGAAATAATTGGATTCCAGACTGAAATTCGGGTTGTTGATCAATAAATTAGAATACTCAATTACTTTATCCATATCCGTTCCAGAACCATTTACAGCCTGTTCCAGAAAGTTGAATGACCCTGCCGTCTTATTTTTCAAAACAGCCCTGTTCAAATACATATCTGCAAGAAATGCATAGGCTGCCTGTTTGGTAAATCTTCCGGCGTGGGTATTCTGTGTTTTGATATCTGCCAGATTGGGAATAAGCCCTTCTACTTCCGTAATCAGAGCATCAATGGTAGTTTCCGCTTTTCTGATCTGAATAGGAGCATTAATATTATTGGGATCTCTGTAAGGAGCCTGTCCGAAAAGATCAATTGTTGTGTAGGTATAATACGCCAGTAAACCTTTTGCTTCTGCTAAAAACAGAGCTCTGTTGGTACTGTTGCTCTTTTCAATGCTTGAAATAGCTGTCAGAGACTTTGTAATTCCAAAATTCAGGGAATTCCAGGTTGTTTTTACCACGTCACTGCCTGCATCCCATGAGAATTCATGCATTGCTCTCCATTTTCCACCGTCACCCCAGTCACTTCCCCTTGTTGGTAATAAAGCTTCATCAGTAGAGTATTCCTGCAGAGCAAAAACATTTCCGTGATCTACAAAGGTTCCGTCTCCCAGTTGTCCATATGCAGCAGCAAGAGCAGCTTCAGGATCTGCCGTTTCAGAACCCAGAACCTCATCGATCACTTTTTCATCCAGATTGGTACATCCCATTAAAGACAGTACAGCAAAGGATAAAATAATTGTATTAATATTTAAAAATTTAGATTTCATGATTTCTTTTCAATTAAAATTTAACAGTAGCTCCCAAAATGAAAGTCTTTGCAGACGGATACGTGGTGTAATCAATACCCAGAGACTGGTTTCCACTCACCTGTTTGTTGGTATCCACCAAAGGATCGTAACCAGTATAACTTGTAAGGGTGAACAGGTTTTGTGCACTTACATACAGATTAATACTTCTCAAAAACTTCAGCTGGCTGGTATCGAAGGTGTATCCTAATTTCACGTTATTTAATCTGATAAAATCTGACTTTTCAAGATAAAGGGAAGACAACTGAGGTTGGTTGGTGAAGTTGGCTCCAGATTCGTAGAAGTTTTTCAAGACATTTCTGTCTGAAGCTAAGTTGTTGATATTTAAATCCAATGCTGTATTGTTCACAAGGTAGCCACCCGTTTGTCCAATGAAAGAGAATGAGAAATCAAACTTCTTGTATCTCATATAAGAATTAATCCCGAAAGTGAAATTCGGAATAGCTCCTTCAAAGATTTTTCTGTCATTCTGATCAATTCTTCCGTCATTATTTACATCTTCATAGATATATTTTCCGTTGGCATCCACTCCCTGATAATTCAGCATATAAAAGGATCCTGCTTCATATCCATTTTTATAAATATTGGCAGTCACTCCGGAAAGTCCCGGCCCTGAAACTTCTCCAGAATAGATAGCCGAAACCGGAAGGTCTTTCACTACGTTATTCACCGTAGCTCCGTTGATATCAAAGTTCCATGTGAAATTTTCCGTTTTAATGATTTCTGAACCTAAAGAGAATTCAAAACCTTTGTTAACAATCTTTGCATCCACGTTTTGCCATACTGTACTGGTAGGGCTTAATGGTCTGGAAGGAATATTCAGAATAGGATCTTTTGTTACTTTGTTATAATATTCTAATGATCCATATAATTTGTTTCTCCATAAACTGAAGTCTGCACCAATATTGGTTTGCTCCACCACTTCCCATTTCAAATCAGGGTTAGGCGTTCTATTGATGACTACTCCATTGATCAGGTTCAAATTATCATACAAATAATATCCTCCGGATGGCGACAGTGAAGAGCTCGCCTGAGTAATCTTGTTCGGAACTTCCTGGTTACCGGTTTGCCCCCAGCTTCCTCTTAATTTTAATTCATTGATGATTTGAGAATCCTTCAGGAAATTTTCATTCGAAACCGTCCAGCCCACAGCAACAGATGGGAAATACCCATATTTGTTATTCTGACCGAAACGGGTAGAACCGTCAGCTCTCAATGAAGCCGTTAATAAGTATTTTTTATCAAAATTATAATTTACCCTTCCGAAATAGGACTGTAGCTCATTCTCCTGAGCATATCCTGCTGCCGGAATAAAGGCTTCACCAGAATATCCAGGATTGATTTCCGGAGAGATTCCTGCCCCCTGATTGGCAATATTTTTCACTCCGAAATAGGTTCCTGTAGTTTTGAATTTCTGATAAGAAAAACCACCTAATAAGCTGAAATTATGTTTGTTTAAACTAAGATCATAGGTTAAATAATGTTCCAAAAGTACATTATAAGAATCAAGATTAGCCTGAACGTACATTCCTTTCGGAGTTCTGTCTGTAATGTTCGGATACATGGTTGTATTTCTCTCAGACATTGTTTTATCAATCCCCAGGTTAAACTTATAATTCAACCCCGGTAAAATTCTCAATGTGGCTTCTGTATTCCCCAATACTCTGAAAGTATTGGTTTTATCATTGTAAACGCTCAATAGATACAATGGATTGTAATGAGCGTTCATATTGAAATTCGTAAAGTTTCCGTTCTCATCATATACAGAACGTGTAGGGTTCGCCATCAAAGCATGGATAATCACCTGACCATCAGAACCTGCGTTGGCTCCGTTCGGGATTCCGGTTTCTTTGATGTCACTTGCCGTAAGGTTGAGCTTAATCTTTAGTCTTTTATTGTCAAAGAAAGATTCTTCTGCATTCAGACGGGCAGTTGTTCTTTTGAAACCACTATTCAGAATAATCCCGTCCTGATCCATATGAGAAATGGATGCAAAATAATTTCCGGTTTCCGTAGATTTCGAAAATGAAACGGAATGGTTGGAAGACACTGCATTTCTGAAAATTTCATCCTGCCAGTCTGTATTTCCGCCGTGGTCATATAATTTGTTGATTCCTGCCGATCTGTATTCATCAGCGCTCATAAGGTCTAATTTTTTAATGACTGAAGAAAAACCTAAATACGTGTCATATGTAAACAAAGGCTCTCCTTTTCTTCCTCTTTTTGTCGTTACCAAAACAACACCGTTTGATCCTCTTGCTCCATAGATGGCTGCTGCAGAAGCATCTTTTAAAACAGTGATGGATTCAATATCACTCGTATTTAAGAAGTTTAACGGGTTCTTTGCCTGAGCATTTCCTAAACCGATATTCGGGCCTGTAGCACTTACAGCATCGTTACTCAAAGGAACCCCGTCTACAACGAACAAAGGGGTACTTCCGCTTCGGATGGAACCAATACCTCTGATGGAAACATTTACTCCTGCTCCAGGTTCTCCACTCGACTGAACGATACGAACTCCTGCGATTTTTCCCTGCATAAGATTGTCAACGGAAATGTTCATTCCTTCTTTGAAATTCTCAGCTTTCAGCTGGCTTACAGCTCCTGTTAAATCAGATTTCTTCTGAGAGCCATACCCTACCAATGTAACTTCTTCAATGGAAGTGGATCCTTTTTGGGGTTCTAGCTGTACAGCAACTGAAGTACTGGAGATTTTCACCATTTGTGTTCCGTATCCTTCATAAGAAATAGATAAGGTCTGCCCAATGTTGGCCGAAATAGTAAAGTTTCCTGAAGCATCAGTAGAAGCAGTGTCTCCTGTTTCTACCACAGTGATTTTGACGCCTTCAATGGCTGATCCTTTCTGATCCGTTATGGTTCCGGAAATGGTTTCGTTTACCTGCGAAAACACAGGATAGTTTAAAGTAAATCCCTTAGCATCAGCTTGGTTTGCCACCAAAAAAATTAATGCAATCGGAATTAGCTTTTTAAACTTAAAAAAATTAATTTTGTGGTACATATTAATAAGTAAAGTAATTGCAAGACGTTACATTGCTTATTTAAAAGCCGCTGTTGTTCCCGCAACAGTGGTCTTCTTTTCAGGCAACGGTTAGTTTTTATTTCGGCATACAAAGTAAAAGGATCTACCACAAATCTATTTTAACATAATATTATCTTAAAGTCAACAAAATATAAATATCTCAATTTGAGAGAATAGAAACAAACTATATATCAGATATTTATAATCCACTGTTTTTCTGATATTCACAGAATTTTAAACATTACTTAACATAATATATAGATCGTTACCTATCTAGTGTGATTAATTTCGCATAAAAAATGTATCGAAATGAAAAAGGCTGTTCTGTTTATTGCTTGTTTATCTTCATTCAACCTGTTTTGGGCACAATCTTATGCTCTCAATAATTTAAAGATTAATGAAATTCAGGTGATTGGGTCTCACAACTCTTATAAAAAAGCGATTCTTCCTGAGGTATATAGTTATTTATCCAAAAAAGATACACTAAACGCTTTACCTAGGATTCAGTATGAGCACATGCCTATTCCTCAGCAACTGGATCTGGGATTGAGAAATCTGGAAATAGATGTGTATGCAGACAGCAAAGGAGGAAAATATGCCCATCCGAAAATTCTTGATCTGGTAAAAACCACCGAGCCTTTTGATCCGGAAGGTAAAATGAAAAAGCCCGGTTACAAAATGATCCATATTACAGATATTGATTATCAGACCTGGTATTATACATTGGAAGACTGCCTGAAAGACTTGAAAAAATGGTCTGACCAGCATCCTGATCATGATCCGGTTTTTATTACGCTTGAACCGAAAGATGGAAAAACCAATCAATTTGGAACCGAGCCTGAACATTATACCCCAAAACTTTTTGACGATCTCGATAATGAATTGAAAAAGTTTCTGGGAAAAGATAAAATAATCACTCCCGATGATATTCGCGGTTCTTACGAAACTCTGAACGACGCTGTTTTAAACAAAAACTGGCCAAAAGTAAAAGATGTAAAGGGAAAATTCCTTTTTGTAATGGATAATAACGGGGAAAACAGAGATTTATATAGTAAAGATCATCCATCTCTGAAAGGCAGAATGATCTTCACAAATTCTACACCGGGAACTCCTGAATCCGCAGTCTTATTCATGAATGAGCCTAAGAAAGATGTTTCAGCCATAAAAGATCTGGTTAAAAAAGGATATATCATCCGTACCAGAGCAGATGCTGATACCATGGAAGCAAGAAGTGAAGACTATTCAAGGTTTGAGAAAGCGAAGGAAAGCGGTGCACAGATTATTACAACAGATTATTATAATCCAAGCAAATTATTCAAGTCCAATTATAAGGTAAGCTTTGGCAACAACACTTATGAAAGAATAAACCCCGTGACAGGAAAATAGTCCTGTTTTGCTATTAGATTTATAATTGAGGAGGCTGCCTGTATGGGCAGCCTTTCTGTTTTAAATACAAGTGAAGCTAATATTTTTCACAAATAGACACAAATGTTTAAGCATAAATTGTATGCTCATAAAGCATTACAATTTACAATCTTTTTATTTTTTTCCTTTTTAAATCTATTTCAAAATGATCTGCCGGATCTCCATGGGAAAGCAGGGAAAGGATTGTAAAAACAGATTTCAATTGCTTAATAAATAGCTCTTCCGAATCTTTAACCCTGTATAAATTCTCCAATATCTGATATTGCATCAGCCTATCTTGAGGAATATCTTTTTTGGCAAGTTCATCTGCAGACTGAAATTTATATAGATCCAGTAAAAGATCATCAAAAGACCATTTTCTAAAGTCTTCAGATGTGATTCCTTTCTCTTGTAGTTGGTTTTTATTTTGAACGAGTAACAGAAGATCTTCACCACTTAAATTTTGGGTTTTTTCAATAAAATCGGCAGGCCAGTCATCAGGAATCATTCGTAAACGAACCAGTTCTTTTAAATGAAAGAGCATGAAATCATGATAGGATTTTGTCTTTAAAATATCTTTATTCCAAAGTATTTTGTCTGTATTGCCTTGTAAAGCTTCATATTCTTTTTCATACAAAGGAAACAGTTCATCAAAATGGGGAACTTCATTTAAAACTTCAGTTTGGACTTCCATTTTATCAGGAGATTGGATCGTAAGAATTTTATACGCAGGAAGATAAGCTGCCAGTGATGGTACCTGAACATTTACTAAAATGTTATCTCCTTCCCTTCTGATTCCTGTATCATTAATGTGCATATGACCTGCAAAATGAATCTGTAAACCCGCTTCAGCAAATACTTTTGCGACTTCTTCCTGAGGAACACGTTCCAATTGCCACTTTTTCTCACCTAACAAACTTTTAATCTCCTGCGTTGCTCCATCATTGAAATCAATCATAGGATAATGGGTAAATGCAATCAGGGTTTTATTATTTTTTTTGGCTTCAGCTGCCAATTTTTTTACCCAATGAATTAAATGTTGTTTGTTTGTGAGTACATTATTATATCCAATACTTGCTCCTTTATAGTTAGAAGAATTTTCTGGGCTTTCAGTAATATTTTGGGGGATGTAGGTATTTCCGTCAATTGCAACCATCCATACATCTTTCACAGGTTCAACGACATAACTTAAATCTGGAACAGAAAAACCTTTAGCAACTTCATACATTCTTTTGGAATAATATGCAGCCTGCAATCCTTTTTTGTACGTATAATTTTCAAAAGAATCCTGATCAAAAGGTGTACTCCAGAACAAATCTTCTTTTTGAGGATAAAAACCAAAGTCTTTTAATTCTTCTAAAATTTCAAGATATCCGGATTCTGCAATATCTTTTGTTATGATTTTATCTGGTGATTTTCCGATATTTTCTTTGCTGTAAATTCCTATCGGATGTCCATTCTGCCCTAGAAAATCACTTTTTCCGCCATCATTTCTGAAAGGCCCTACCGGATCATGATTTCCAGTGGTTAAATAAAAACGAATTCCGAATTTATTGTGATATTGTTCTAAAATACGATGCAGCCCACGAAGATTATAGGCCTGCCCATCATCCGAGAAATCACCTGGCATGGCTACAATTTTAATTCCTTTTATCGCAATATCATCCAATGCTTTGAGAAAGGCAAAATAATTTTCGTTAAAAATTCTTGTAGAATGCAGTTGAGAATCCATTGTTCTCAGAATAGTTGGTTTTCCTGTTCTAGGATTCGGAATTCCTTTAAAGCTATGGTCTGAAAAGCTTCCGTATAGGTCCTGAAAATGTACATCGGAAAGAAATGCTATTTGTACCGGTTTCTGTGCGAAGAACAATGAAGATACAAAAAAGAAACAGCAGAATGTTGTTTTATTCATCTTAAAATAAGACGAAAATACAGGAATAGAGAGAGAACTGTTTTAATTGAATTTTAAATAATTGTGAAAGAAATTCATTCCCGCTTTGTGATTTCTGGTTTTTCTCCGGAATATTTCCTGATGATGTATTCCGTTGCCCTTTTTAATTCTCTTTTATTCTCAGGATCAATTCCATCCATGGTAAAAAATTCGACCTTCCCATTGACCTTTGAATACCATGTTTTGCCAATAGAATTTTCAACATTCATGGTATCCTTTCTCGTTATTCTTTTAAAATACCTGATTTTATGTTCATTTCTGGCAACCACTTCAAAATCAGGACCTATATAGCTGCTATCCGTTTCCACAAATTCATCTCCGTTCCAATACATATAACTCTTAGCCGGATTGATGAAAGACATTATTCCGGATGTATTTTCTTTTCCGTTTTTATTATTGGATTTATTTGAGAAAACAACACCTCCTGTAACCAGCAGAGCGACGAAAACAAATTCGATGACACCTAATCCGTTTTTTTTTACAAAATCCGGAACATTAAAATTGGAGTTATTCGATATTTTTATAATAATCTGAAAAATTTTCTCCGGCATAGAAACCTCTTCTCCATCTAAAAGAAACCTTACGGATGTAGTACTGTTTCCTTCCTTTTCCACTTTTTTTTCAAAAGTATAGTTGAAATCCTTAAAACTATCATAACCAATGTATTGGCTGAGTTTATCAAGACGATCCGGATTAATATTCACTTCTTTATCATTTTCTAAAAAAGCCTCATAATATCTGATGAAAGTCTTGTCTGAAATAATATAATTCAGATGTTCTTCGAAATAAGTCCACAAATAGGATGCTATTCCACTCTTTGTATCTCTCCCGGATTCTTTTTTAGCTTGTTCGAATACTGCCTGAATCAGTAGTTTTCTTTTAGACATAATTAGTTATTAAAAAGCGACTACAAAATAGGTGATTTTCTGCCGTGTCGCATTACGGGTTTCCGTAATGAATTTTTGTCCATTTATTGTCTATCGATGTCCATACTTTGTCTAACACTTGCTTTCCTTTCTTCCCCATATTTGCCATAACAAAATCAGTGATAAACAAAACGTTAGAAAACAAATTCACAAAACTGATTTTATAATCGCCAGATAAAACGGAGGAAAACTCCGGGTTGGGAAGCAGATGTTTTTCCTCCGTTTTTGATGGTTCACTTCCCAAAAAAATTAAGAAGCGCTTCGAAATTTTAATTGTGTACAGCCCGAGATAAAAATATCACGGGAGGAGGAAAAACAGTTTCAAACTTCAAAAATTTTAAGGAAATGATTCAAATTATATTGATGCTATTAGGTTTAGCATTCCCAAACGATAATACCCATACAACAAATGATAACAACAACCCCACAACGATAACTACACTGTCTGCAGAAAGCGGAACTGATGGTGATACGAGCGGAGACAATGGCCAGCTTCCTCCAAAGAAATAAAAAGACCATCTATGATCAGCGAAAGGGAAATCTTTCGCTGATTTTTTTTAAATTCGACAAAACAAATAATTTTGAAGTTTTATTTTATTCTATTTTGTCTGATTATTCTATCGTGCTCAAAGAATAGACCCCCGGCTGCTCAATATAACACAGCCAACATTTTCTATGATAAAGCCTTCGAATATAGAGAATGTGAGCAGCTTGACAGTGCTTTCTTTTATTTTGATAAAGCTCGTGATTTATTCCTGCAAAGACAGGATAGTTTAGGTGCCGGAAAATGTTTAAACAATATGGCAATTATTCAGGAGCAATTTGGTGACAACTATGGAAGCCAGGAAACCTCGTTAGAAGCCATAAAATATCTTAATGAAAACAATCCGGCTAACTACGAATACGTAAAATCAAACTATAATAATCTGGGAATAACCAGTTATAATCTAAAAGAAAGTGATAATGCCATCCGTTTTTACAATCTTGCCATAAAATTCAACCCTAGCCCTGACGAAAAAACAACATTCATTAATAATAAAGGAAATGCATACCGTCAAAAGAAAGATTATAAAAATGCATTACAAATGTATGCATCCATTTTAAAATTCCCCTTCAAAGATAAAAAGCTATTAGCCAGAGTTATTACCAACCAGGCCAGAACTAAATGGCTCCAGAATCCCGCTTATGATCCCATTCAGGAATTTAATAAAGGATTAGATATCCGAGTTAAGGAACACGATTTATATGGGCAGGTATCCAGTCATTCTCACTTAGCAGACACCTATCAGGAAAGAGATCCACAAAAAGCTTTATTTCATGCAAAAAAAATGTACGAGCTTGCAAAAGAAATAAAGAACCCAAATGATGAAATTGAAGCTTTACAAAAAATTATTCTTTTAGAATCTCCCGAAAAAAGCAAATCTTTTTTTAAGGTATATCAGAGACGAAATGATAGCATTGATATTGCAAGGAAAAAAGCGAAAAACCAATTTGCTTTAATCCGCTATGAAACAGAAAAAAATAAAGCCGAAAATCTTTTACTTCAAAAAGGTATTGCTCAGAAGGAATACCAAATAACCAAACAAAATATTTTAATTGGAGGTATAAGCTTAGGAACAATCATTCTCATAATCAGTGCATTTTTTTGGTATAAGAAACGTAAACAGACTATGCTTTTAGAGTCTGACAACAAATTGAAGGAGCAACAGCTAAAAGTATCTAAAAAAGTTCATGATGTAGTTGCTAACGGAATCTATCAGGTGATGACCAAAATAGAAAATCAGGAAAATTTTGATAAGGAAAAAGCGCTGGACGAGCTTGAATTTGTTTATGAAAAATCAAGAGATATTTCCTACGAAAAACCAGAAACAAAAACTATTGTAGAATTTGATGAGAAAATATCCGGTCTTATTGGTTCATTCAAAAACGATGAAATAAATACCTTTCTTGCCGGAAATGAAAAAAATATCTGGAGTGGAATAAACGAATCTGTTAAAGATAATATCTATCAGATCATCCGCGAGCTGCTTGTCAACATGAAGAAACACAGCCATGCAAACCTTGTTGCATTCAAATTTGAAAGAAATAATAATACGGTAAAAATCCAATACACAGACAATGGAATTGGGGTTCCAGAAAATTTTTTGTATAAAAATGGATTGAGAAATACGGTTTCCCGTATTGAAACCATCGCTGGAGAAATTATTTTTGACAACACAACAGAAAAAGGGTTGAAGATTTATATCACATTCCCTACATCGTAAAAACAAAAAAGAATGTTCAAAAAAATTTTAATAGCCGAAGATCACGAAAGCATCAGTATTTCAGTACAAAAAACACTTAACGACCTAGCTATTTCCAATACAGATTATGTCTATTATTGTGATGACGCATTAGCAAAAGTACAAAAGTCTATTCGGGAAAATGATCTTTATGATTTGTTAATTACGGATCTTTCCTTTGAAGAAGACCACAATATACAAAGTCTTAAGGATGGAAAAGAATTGATAAAAACCGTTAAAGAGCTACAGCCTTCTTTGAAAATTATTGTTTTTTCGGCAGAACACCGGTCCGGAGTAATAGACAGCCTTTTTAACGAATACGGAATTAATGGCTTTGTCCGTAAAGCCCGCAATGATTCGAAAGAACTGAAAAAAGCCATCGCTTCCATCTATGTGGATGAAAATTATCTTTCTCTTGATCTTCAGCAGGAAGTAAAACAACTCAACAATTATGAGTTTTCCAACTATGATATCACCTTAGTCTCTCTTTTATCCCAAGGAGTTTTACAGAAAAACATCCCTATTTATCTGCAAAACAATGATATTAAGCCCAACAGTTTAAGCAGCATAGAGAAAAAACTGAACATTATGAAAGAAAATCTTCAGATAACAAACAATGAGCAGCTTGTCTCATTTTGCAAAGATTTGGGGATTATTTAATTCTTACCAGAATAAGAGCCTGTTTAAATTTTCGTAGAAAATTTTGTTAAGAGGCTTTCAGAGGTTGGATATTTGAAAAAAAAAAATGAAATACCCAACCGATTTAACTGAAAACCAGTGGCAATATATAAAGAAAACGATGAACCTAAAAGAGAGAAAGAGAAAATATCCTCTTCTTTTGATTTGGAACTCCTTAATGTATTTGATAAAAACAGGTTGCCAGTGGCGTATGCTTCCTAAAGATTTCCCCAAATGGCAATTGGTTTATTACTATTATATCCGTTGGACGGAGTTGGGATATTTTGACTTAATTCTAGAAAAGCTACGAATGAAAGTTCGTATAAAAAAGGGTCAGCGAGCAGAAGCCTCCTTAGGAATAATGGATAGCCAAAGTGTACGCTGGGGCAATAATAGAGGTCTTCATGGCGTAGATGGAAATAAGAAAATAAAAGGAATAAAACGCCATGTGCTAGTAGATAAGAATGGATTTTTAATCGCAGTGATGGTTTGTGTAGCCAATATTCATGATAGTAAGGCTGGATTGCTTTTGCTTAGATTACTCAGGGAAGAGCTGATGAATTTCAAGTGTATTCTTGCTGATGCAGGCTATAGAGGAGATTTTCTAGATAAAGCTCATAGCCTTTATTCATACCTGGTAAAAGTGGTAAGTCGGGATAAAGAAAAACAAGCTAAAAAAGAGTTTAAACCCGTAAGTAAACGATGGGTAATAGAAAGAACTTTTGCTTGGTTTGATAATGACAGAAGGCTTTGTAGGAACTATGAACTACTGCATGAGTCTTCCGAAAATATGACCAAATTATCCGCTATAAAATTATTACTCAATAAAATTTAAACAGGCTCTAAACTATATAAACTTTCAAAGAATGAAAGGCTATTCTGTTTACGGTTTTCCGTAAGGATTTTGTTTTAATGGAATATAAATTTGGGGATAAATAAAAATAACTGAATGGACCTTAAAATTAAACTTGAGCAACTACAACAAAAAGTATCAGGATTAAAAGATCAAATTGCAACCGAAGAAGCAACAAAAAATGCATTTGTAATGCCTTTTATACAAATTTTAGGCTATGATATTTTCAACCCTACAGAAGTGATTCCAGAGCATGTTTGCGATATCGGGACAAAAAAAGGTGAAAAAGTAGATTATGTAATTAAAAATAATAATGAACCTATTTTTATTATTGAATGTAAACATTGGAAAGAAAGTGCTGATGCTCATAATTCTCAGCTTCATAGATATTATCATGTCTCCAAAACAAGATTTGGTGTTCTTACCAATGGCATTATTTATAATTTTTATACTGATCTTGAAAAGCCCAATATTATGGATGAAAAACCATTTTTCACCATCAATATGGAAGACTTAAAAGATAGTTCAATAAAAATATTGGAAAGTTTTACTAAAAAGGATTACAATCTGGAAAGTATTTTAGACTCTGCAGAGGCATTAAAATATATTAAAGCCATTAGAAAGGAGTTCGAAAAAGAAATAGAGTCTCCTTCCGATGAAATCGTAAAGTTACTGGTAGGAAGGTTTTTTGAAAAGCCAATGACTGCTAACAGAATGCTTTCTTTTAAAGAGTATACAAAAAAAGCATTAACAAGTTCCATTAATGAATCTATTAGCTTTAGGCTTAAATCTGCATTAAATATTAACGAACAGATTGAGAAACAGGAAGATGATATAAAACCATCTCAACCTATAGATGAAAATAATGATTCTAAAATTGTTACTACAGAAGAAGAGCTTGAAGGGTTCCAGATTGTAAAAGCTATTATGCGAGAAAAAGTTCCGGCAGAACGTATTGCCTATAGAGATACATTGTCTTATTTTGGAATTTTATTGGATGACAATAATAGAAAACCTCTTTGCAGATTACATTTTAATACAGCTAACAAATACATTGAAACCTTTAGCAATGGTAAGGACGCAGGGGAAAAAACATTATTGAATAGTCTGGATGACATTTATAATTTTAGAGAAGAACTTCATAAAACATTAGAAAATTATTAGTACATATAAATAATTATATTAACTACAACAGCTTTAAACAATAAGCAACTTGTTAATTTTCTAAAAATTTCAAAATTATTCCGTCAATTACGGAAATCCGTAAGGTTACTTGTTTTAATACGCTTACTTTTGACCTAAGAAATAAGAAACACTAACAACAACCCAATATAATTTTATACAACAGTTCGAAAAGAGGTATCTCCATGGAGATACCTCTTTTATTTTCTTATCATTTCCGTATGCGGAATATCATCTTCAAGATATTTTTTACCTGTATCTACAAATCCGAATCCACTGTAAAATCTTAACAGATAATCCTGTGCGGATATTTTAATTTCAGAAGTATGAAAACGGTTTTCTATAGTTTCTACAGCATATTGTATCAGCTGTTTTCCCAGACTTTTTCCTCTTGCCTGCTCCGTAGTCAGAACTCTGCCAAAAGAAGTTTCATCATACTTTATTCCTTTATCAAATACACGGCAGTACGCAAGTACTTGTCCATCTTCCTCTGCCCAGATATGAACCCCTTTCTGATCATAATTATCCAGATCAGGATAAGGACAGTTCTGTTCAATAACAAAAACATCAATACGGGCTTTCAGTACTGCATATAGCTCAGGAACCGTAAATTCATCAAATGTTTTAATTTTCCAGATAATATTACTCATCGAAACTGATATTATTATTCTTTAAAAACTCATTCGTCTTTTGTATAAAGTTGAGAATGTTATCTCCACCCTCTTTCTTTTCCGCAGAAGTAATATACAATTCTGGAAGATCTTCCCATGTTTTATGCAATTCAGCCTTGTAAGCTTCTACATTTTTGACAACCACATTCGGCTTTAGTTTATCTGCTTTTGTAAAGACAATAGAAAACGGTATTCCGCTTTCTCCACACCATTGGATGAATTCCAGATCAATTTTCTGAGGAGTGTGCCTTACATCTACCAAAACAAAAAGATTTACAAGATTTCTTCTGTTCAGAATATAATTGGTAATCAGTTTTTCAAAATCTTTTCGCTGAACTTTTGAAACTTTTGCATACCCATATCCGGGTAAATCGGTAAGATACCAGTCCTCATTCACCAAAAAATGATTGATCAGCTGGGTTTTTCCCGGAGTCTGTGAAGTTTTAGCCAAATCTTTATGGTTCATCATCGCATTGATAAGTGATGACTTTCCTACGTTCGACCTTCCGATAAAAGCATATTCGGGAATATTTGGTTCAGGGCATTCCTGCCATTTTCCGCTACTCTTTACAAACACTGCTGTCTTGATAATCATTTTTGAATGTATTTTAGAAAAATAAACCATTAAGAAAAGCTCTTAATGGTTATTTATATGTTTTAAACTTTATCTTTTATCCAGTTGTACAGGATTTCATTGAATTCATCCGGTTTTTCCATCATGGCGGCATGGCCACATTTATCAATCCAGAATAATTCGGAATTAGGAATAAACTTGTGCATATCTTCTGCCACTTCCGGTGGAGTCACATTATCCTGCTTACCCCAGATCAAACACGTAGGAGTTACAATCTTCGGTAGATCATTCAGCATATTGTGTTTGATGGCACTTCTCGCCAGCATTACCGTCTTAATTCCCTTCATTCTGTCATTCACTACTGCAAAAACTTCATCCACAAGATCTTCTGTTGCTACCTTTGGATCATAGAAAACCTCTTCCGTCTTCTTTCTGATGTAAGAGCGGTCATTCTTTCTCGGAAAACTGTCCCCGAAAGTTCTTTCATATAATCCGGAGCTTCCTGTAAGAACAAGATTCTTTACAAGATCCGGTCTTGCCAGAGTTAAGATAAGCCCTACGTGCCCTCCCATTGAGTTTCCTACAATAGAGACGGGTCCCTCAATATGACTTTCTATAAACTTGATAATATATTTTGCGATAGTGGTAAGATTGGTATTGAGTACCGGCAGATCGTAGATCGGCAGCTGAGGAACATATACTTTGAAACCTCTATCCGAAAAAAAATCTACCATTTTATCGAAATTACTCAAACCACCCATTAACCCGTGCAACAGCACTAATGGATGTCCTTCTCCCGCTTCTACATAGGAATATTTCTTTTCTTTTTTTGTACTAAATATCATAAAACGCCTTAATAAAGCCCTGCAAAAATACAAATTAAACCTCAAAAAAATTTTGATTATCCTAATTTAAGATAAAAATAATATAATATTATCCTTTTTAACTTTTTTTTTCAAAACCGCTTTATTATGGCCCAAATAACACTTTTTACAAATCTCTTCATATCAGTATTTTACATTATTGAAATTCAATCTTTAATAAAACTTATTAACATTAAGTCAAAAAGTGGGAAAAAGTGGGAAATTTTGGAAATTATTATATAAATTTGTCCCAAATGAAAAATTTCATTGGGACATATGAGTGCAAAATTGACGACAAAGGCCGCCTGAAAGTTCCTTCATCTTTAATCAAACAGATGGAAAACTTCGAAGACAAGGCATTTGTAGTCAAAAGATCTGTGTTCCAACCCTGTCTGGAAGTTTACCCTATGAATGCATGGGACAAACTAATGGGCAAAATTAATAAACTGAACAGATTCATAAAAAAGAATGCTGATTTCATACGAATGTTTACGGCAGGAGTAAAAACAGTAGAATTGGATAATGCAGGAAGACTACAGATCTCAAAAGATCTGACAATTTTTGCAAATCTTCAAAAAGACACTGTGATTACCAGCGCGGGAGAGCTCTTCGAAATTTGGGACAAAGAAGCCTATGAAAAGGTAATTGCCACCAATGAAGCAGATTTTGCAAGCCTGGCCGAAGATGTGATGGGCTCTTTCGATGAAGAATAACTGCAGGTTATTAATAGATTATATAGTAAATAAAAAACACAATTAAGCATGTATCATAACCCCGTTTTGTTGAAGCAGAGTGTTGATGATTTGGTGACGAATCCTGACGGAATATATGTGGACTGCACCTTTGGAGGCGGAGGCCATTCAAGAGAAATCTTGAGCAGACTTTCCGACAAAGGGAGATTGTTCAGTTTTGATCAGGACCTGGATGCACTTAAAAATACAATTGATGATTCCAGATTTACATTGGTTAATCAGAATTTCAGGTTTCTGGAAAACTCATTACTGATGTACGGAGTTCCTCAGGTGGATGGTGTTTTAGCTGACCTGGGTGTTTCTTCACATCAGTTTGATGAAGCAGACAGAGGTTTTTCCACAAGAAGCAATGCTCCTTTGGACATGAGAATGAATGTAATGCAGAATCTGGATGCCAAAAGAGTAATTAATGAATATGAAGAAAGTGAACTTGCAGATCTTTTCTACCATTACGGAGAATTAAGAGAAGCAAGAAAGCTGGCAAGAGAAATCGTTCATCATAGAAAAACTAAAAGTATAGATACTACGGAAGATCTGAAAAAATTATTCAGCTATATTCCGCCTCACAAAGTGAACAAGTTCTATGCTCAGCTTTTTCAGGCAATAAGAATTGAAGTAAACCAGGAACTTGAAGTATTAAAAGAAATGCTGGTTCAGGCTTACAATGTTTTAAAACCGGAAGGAAGATTAGTCGTTATTTCTTACCACTCTCTGGAAGACCGTTTGGTAAAAAGATTCCTGAAAAACGGAATGTTTGAAGGAGAACCGGAAAGAGATATCTACGGAAATTATAAAAAGGCATTCGAATTGATAAAGAGTAAAGCAATCATTCCTGATGACCAGGAAATTGAAGAAAATTCAAGAGCAAGAAGTGCCAAGATGAGAACAGGAATAAAAGTATAAATGATAAATTATACGTGATAAGCGATATCAATTATCTTTTATCATTAATCAATTATAAAATAATAGTGGCAAAAAGAACAACAAATCGCCCCCAGAAAAGACTCACTTTTATAGATATTATAAAAGGAAACTTTCTGAACCGTGATGAGATCAAAATACATTACAAGTATTTTCTCCTCCTGTTTGTTCTGATGATGGCCATGATTTATACCAACCATCTCGTCAATAAAAAAATAAAAATTGTAAACGCCTTAAAGGAAGAAACAGAAGAATATAAATCACGAAACGCTTACGCCCAGAGTAAGCTGATCAAAGTAAAAATGGAATCAGAGCTGGGGAAAGAGGTTGCCCGGGACTCATTAATGACCCTGGAAAACCACCCTCACAAATTGCTAATAAAACTGGACAGTACAGATGCAAAAGCAAAATGAATACGACAATAAACGTAAGAAAACGTTACGATGGGGCTACCTCTTTGCAGTGGTAGCTTTGTGCGTGTTTGTCATGTTCCTGGCACGAATTGTCATCCTACAGAACACCAATGTCCAGGAAATAAAAGATGATTACATTAATAAAAACTATCGTGAAGCTACTTTAAAAGCTGCCCGCGGTAATCTTTTTGCTTCCGACGGTTCTATTCTCGCCACAACTGTGATGCGATATGACATCTATCTTGATTTCAAAACAATGAAAGATACGGTGTACTCCAATAACATCGGAGCATTAACTGATTCTCTAAGCAAAATGTTTGGAAAGTCCAGAGGAGAATTCAGACAGAAGTTTGACGAACAAAAGAAAAAGAAAAACCAGTACTATACTTTGGCAAAAGGACTGGATTTCGATCAGTACGACAGAATCCGAAAGTTCCCGATCTTCAAAAGAGGTAAAAATAAAGGAGGTTTTATTGTTGACAGAAATTATAAAAGAGAATTAGCCACTTCAGAAATCGGAGCCGGAACTATTGGAATGGATAACGGCGAGCTTAGATCCGGACTGGAAGGTGCTTTCTCAAAATATTTAACCGGAACAGACGGAAAAAGACTTGAACAGAGAATTAATTCTTCCCAATGGAAACCTATCGACTTCTGGAAAGTTCAGGAACCCGTTGACGGAGAAGATGTGTATACAACCTTAGATCTTAGAATTCAGGACATTGCACACTCTGCACTGGAGAAACAGCTTATTAATTTCGAGGCTAAACACGGAACCGTAATTGTGATGGAAGTGGAAACCGGAAAAGTACGTGCTCTTGTTAATTTAAGAAGAACAGAATCAGGAGATTATGAAGATTCTTACAACTATGCACTGAAAGATAATATCGAGCCCGGATCTACTTTTAAAACCATTTCACTTTTAGCAGCAATGGACGATGGATTCATTGATGAAAACACAACAGTAAACGTAGGAAACGGAGTTTGGGTATATGCCAAACAGAGAATCTCTGATGGTCACGGAGGAGGAACTTATGATATCAGTGATGTGTTGGCGAAGTCCAGTAACGTAGGAACTTCAAAACTGATCACAAAATATTATGCAGAAAAGCCCCAGATTTTCCTAGATCACCTGAGACGCTGGAAATTATTCGACAAAATGGATATAGAACTTCCGGGAATTACTAAACCGAAGATCTTAACTCCACAAAATAAAAGATGGAATGCTGCAACATTGGCTTCTATCTCTTACGGATACTCTTCCAATATCAACCTGCTGCAGCTGACAACATTCTACAACGGAGTGGCTAACGGAGGAAAAATGCTTAAGCCTCTATTCATTGATAAAATCATGAAAGACGGAAAGGTAATGTATAATGCAAAACCTGAAGTGATGGTGAATAAAATGGCTTCTGAAAAAGCGATTAAGATGATGACCAGCGCTTTAACCAAAGCCGTAGAAAAAGGAACCGGACGAAGCATCTTTACCCCTAACCTGAAAATGGCAGGAAAAACAGGTACTGCAAGATTTGAATACTGGCTGCCAGGTCCAATGAAGTACCGCGCATCCTTTGCAGGATTTTATCCGGCTGACGCTCCAAAATATACTTGTTATGTAATGATTAGTGAACCTAATACCGCAAAAGGATTTTATGGAGGTTCCGTTTCAGCACCGGTGTTTAAAGAAATTGCAGGAAAAACATTCCTGAAAACACCTCAGAATATTGAAAAAGAAATGCTGGTAGACAAAAAGGTAAACCTGAGCAAAATGGTAGAACCTAATGTGAAAGTAGCAGTCAATGATAAGCAAATGCCTAATGTAGTAGGATTAATCGGGAAAAATGTGATTCCGCAGCTGGAGAACTTAGGCTACCGTGTCGATTATAAAGGAGTAGGAAGAATTAAAGAACAATTCCCTCTGGAAGGCACAACAATCAGTAAGAACCAGAGAATTTATTTGTCTCTGCAGAATTAAAATAAAGATTTAAACCAGAATAAGGCAAAGCCTTATTGATAAAGATGATTATAACAGAATTAGTAAACAGAATCCCAGTCTTGGAAATTCACGGTGATAACAACCGTGAGGTTACTGAATTGGTGATCGACAGCAGAAAAGTTACAGAGAATTCTCTTTACATTGCGATAAGAGGATCCGTAGTGGATGGCCATACATTCATTGCATCTGCTATTGAAAAAGGTGCTGCCGCAATTGTTTGCGAAGAATTCCCTGAAACATTGGCGGAAAATGTAACCTATGTTCAGGTAAAAGATTCATCTAAAGCTTTAGGTCATCTTGCTTCTAATTTTTATGGAAATCCTTCACAGAAATTGAAGCTGATAGGGGTTACCGGAACTAACGGAAAAACATCTGTTTCTACCCTTCTTTTTGATGTTTTCAAAAATCTGGGGTATTCAGCAGCTTTACTTTCCACTGTTGAAATCAGAATTGATGAAGAAATAATTCCGGCTACCCACACTACTCCTGATGTAATTACCATCAACAGGATTTTAGCGGAAGCTGTAGAAAAAGGATGCGAATTTGCTTTCATGGAAGTGAGTTCACACGGGATTGCCCAAAACAGAATTGAAGGATTACATTTCAAAATAGCGGGCTTCACTAACCTTACTCATGATCATTTAGATTATCATAAAACGTTTGAAGAATATTTAAAAACAAAGAAAAGATTCTTTGATCAATTAGAAGATACAGCCATTGCCATCACCAATGTGGATGACAAAAATGGCAATGTCATGCTTCAGAACACCAAGGCTAAAAAGAAGTCTTATGCTCTGAAAACCATGGCAGATTATCACGGAAAATTATTGGAAGTGGATTTCAACGGAATGCTGTTGAACTTCAACGGAAAAGAATTCTGGACAACATTAACCGG
The DNA here is from genome assembly GCF_003663845.1 of Chryseobacterium sp. 7. Classification (NCBI taxonomy): domain Bacteria; kingdom Pseudomonadati; phylum Bacteroidota; class Flavobacteriia; order Flavobacteriales; family Weeksellaceae; genus Chryseobacterium; species Chryseobacterium sp. 7. Next base: position 921,653 of record NZ_RCCA01000001.1, on the reverse strand, counting down.
AAAATTTAATGTATACAATTTGCTGCTTGTCTTCGGAATTGCTGAAGAACTAGGTTTCGGGCAGGATGAAATTCTTCAGGCCATCAGTAAATTAAAAAGAGTTTCCGGAAGATTTGAAACTTTCAAATCTGATGGTGGGATTTTCTTTATCGTAGACTATGCACACACTCCGGATGCGTTGGAAAACATCCTGGACAGCATTAACGATATCAGAACCAAAAATGAAAGACTAATCACTGTATTCGGATGCGGAGGAGACAGGGATCACTCCAAAAGACCTGAAATGGGAAATATTGCCACTAAAAAATCAACACTGGCAATCATCACTTCAGACAATCCGAGAACAGAAGATCCTGCACAGATCATCAAAGAAATTGAAGCAGGTGTTGAACCCCAGAATTTCAGCAAATACACTTCAATTCCGGACAGAAAAGAAGCCATAAAAATGGCCATCAAGTTTGCAGAACCCAAAGATATTGTTTTAGTTGCCGGCAAAGGCCACGAAACCTATCAGGATATAAATGGTGTGAAACATCATTTTGATGACAAAGAAGTAATTAATGAGCTTTGGAAATTAATGAGCAAGTAAATTACAAACGATAATTGATCAATTATCAATGATTATTTATTAACAATTGAAACTATGCTATACTATCTATACGAATATCTAACCGACCATGGAATTCACGTTCCGGGATTAGGAATGTTGAAATACATCTCCTTCCGTGCCGGAATGGCCGTTTTATTTTCACTTATTATTGCTCTTGTCTACGGAAAAAGAGTAATCAATTACCTGAGAACAAAACAAATGGGTGAACTGGTACGTGATCTTGGATTGGATGGCCAAAAACAAAAAGAAGGAACTCCTACTATGGGAGGGCTTATCATTATTTTGGCAACTATTATTCCGGTATTGCTGTTTACAAGAATTACCAATGTGTATATCGTTCTGTTACTGGTTTCAATGTTCTGGATGGGTGCCATTGGTTTCCTTGATGATTATTTAAAGAAAATCAAAAAAAATAAAGACGGTTTAAGTGGTAAATTCAAAATTGTAGGACAAGTCGGATTAGGGCTAATTGTCGGAATTACAATGTATTTTCACCCGGACATTACCGTGAAAAGAAAATATGCAGATGCTAAAGTAGTGAACAGAAACAATGTAGAGCAAAACTTTATGCCTACAGAAAAAATTACTGTTTCTACCGTTCCATTTGCCAAAAATAATGAGTTTGATTACAGCGGAATTTTATTCTGGATGAATGATAAAGATGCCCATGAGTGGGCATGGATTGTCTTTATTCCCATTGTAATCTTCATTGTAACAGCCGTTTCGAACGGAGCCAATATCACAGACGGAATTGATGGTCTTGCCGCAGGTACAAGCGCCATTATCTTGCTCACACTGGCTCTTTTCGCTTATCTATCCGGGAATATCATCTTTGCAGACTATCTGAATATCATGTTCCTTCCGAATATGGGAGAAACCACCATTTTTGCCGTGGCAATGGTAGGTGCCGTGATCGGGTTCTTCTGGTACAATACCTATCCTGCACAGGTTTTCATGGGAGACACCGGAAGTTTGATGCTGGGAGGAGTAATTGCCGTTTTAGCCATTATTTTAAGAAAAGAATTGCTGATTCCTGTATTATGCGGAATCTTCTTGATTGAAAATGTATCTGTAATGCTTCAGGTAGTAGTTTTCAAATACAGAAAAAGAAAATTCGGGCTGGAATATGCCCAAAACAATAGACTGTTCAAAATGTCACCATTACACCACCATTATCAGAAAGAAGGATTTCACGAAAGTAAAATCGTAAACAGAATGATCATCATCGGGGTAATACTGGCTATTGTATGTCTGATCACATTAAAAATGAGATAAATTAATTGTAAAAAGTAATAATGTATTAACGTATTAATGATTCCCACCAAGATACATTAATACAATATACATCAATACATAAATTATATGAAAATAGTTGTTTTAGGAGGTGGAGAAAGCGGATGCGGAGCTGCTTATTTGGCTAAAAAGAAAGGTCTGGAAGTATTTCTTTCAGATAAAGGAGCCATTAAGGATAACTATAAGCAGTTTCTTACCGATAATGAAATTGAATTTGAAGAAGGAAACCACGATGAAGAAAGGATTTTAAATGCAGACTGGATCGTAAAAAGCCCGGGAATTCCGAAAAAGGCAGACATCATCAATAAAATTCATGAAAAAGGAATCAGACTTTCCTCTGAAATTGAATTTGCTTCTGAATTTACAGACGCCAAGATCATTGCCATTACCGGAAGCAACGGAAAAACAACCACCACTTCCCTGATCTATTATATCCTGAAAAATGACGGATTGAATGTAGGTTTGGGAGGAAATATAGGATACAGCTTTGCCAAGCAGGTTGCAGATGAAAATCATGAATATTATGTGCTGGAAGTAAGCTCTTTCCAATTGGATGATATTCAGAATTTCAGACCTTATATCTCTTTATTGTTGAATCTGTCTCAGGATCACCTGGATCAGTACAACTACAATTATGAGGAATATGCTTTGGCTAAATTCAGAATTACTGAAAATCAGGAGAATGACAACTTCTTCATCTATAATAAAGATGATGAAATGAGTAAAAATCTTCTTGAAAAGCTAGAAATAAAGGCTAAAATGATTCCTTTCTCCATCAAGGAGAAGTTACCGGAAGGAGGTTTCATCAATGAAGATGAAATTGTGGTAAAAATGAAAGACGAATTCGCTATGAAAGTTGATGAATTGTCTCTATTGGGAAATCACAATGTAGCCAACAGCTTAGCAGCTTCTATAGCAGGTAAGATATTAAAAATCAACAATGAAAGCATCAGACATTCATTGATGACCTTCCAGGCCGTAGAGCACAGATTGGAGTTTGTAACTGAAGTTGATAACGTAAAATACATCAACGACAGTAAAGCAACCAATGTAAACGCTACTTACTACGCCTTAGAAAGCATGAAAACACCAACCGTATGGATTGTTGGTGGATTAGATAAAGGAAATGACTATACCGAAATTGAAGATTTAGTCAAAAGAAAAGTAAAGGCAATCGTCTGCCTTGGAATAGACAACAAGAAAATCATAGATTTCTTTAAAGATAAAAAAGAAGTTATTTATGATACTTCAAGCATGGAAGAAGCCGTGAGAATTTCAAAATCATTGGCTAAAAAAGGCGATACCGTCTTATTATCTCCATGTTGCGCAAGCTTTGACTTGTTCAAAAGCTATGAAGACAGAGGACGCCAGTTTAAAGAACAGGTATTAAAAGCCAATGGCCATTAGCCAGAATAGCATTAGATATGGACGAACAGAACACAGAAAGCAGATTTGAATTTCTAAAGGGCGATAAAGTACTTTGGATGGTCATCCTTGTGATCTCCATTTTCTCTATTTTCCCCGTATACTCTGCAAGTTCAAATCTTGAATACATTGTTAATAACGGGACTACAACAGGTCACGTTATCAAGCATATGTTCTTTGTAGTCTTAGGTTTAGCCATTATGAGACTGGTAGGAACCATAAAATATGAATACATTGGAAAGCTCAGCAGCATCCTGCTCGGACTTATGATTGTTCTGTTGATTGTTACCATGTTTACCGGACAAACCATTGATGGAGCCAGTGCTTCCAGATGGCTGAAAATCCCGGGAACACCCATCTCCTTCCAGCCTTCATCATTTGCTTTTTTAATGCTCATCATTTATCTGTGTAGATATTTGACCAAAAAAATTACCAGAGAAAGGCTTCCGATAGAGAATATTATGTATATTTTCGGACCTATCCTGCTTGTTTTTGTACTGGTAGCCAAAGATAATGGTTCTACAGCATTAATGATTTTGATGGTTTCTGTGGTTGTTCTTGTGATAGGACAGCTTCACTGGAAATATATTGCAGGGTTTATCTCAGCATCATTTGTAGCCATTGTACTATTTTTATTAATAGCACTGAATACAAATATGATTGGCGGAAACCGTGTTCATACATGGATGAGCCGTGTAGAAACATTTACCTCAAGCAAGGCGAAATCAGCCGATGTAGATGATGAAAGCGTAAAAGCAAAAAACTATCAGGTAATGCAGGCCAAAGCAGCCATTGTACATGGTGGAATTACCGGGATGGGACCAGGAAAAAGCGCATTGAAACAAATGCTGCCACAATCTGCCTCCGACTTTATTTTTGCGGTTATTGTAGAAGAATACGGAGTAATAGGAGCTGCTTTTCTGATCAGTTTATACCTGATCATGATGATAAGGATTGTAATGATCGCCAGCAAAATGCCGGCCTTCTTCGGATCGTTGCTCGTGCTCAGCCTCGGGGTAATGATCTTTATTCAGCTTTCGGTCAACATAGCTGTTGCCGTGAATCTGATTCCGGTAACAGGGCAGCCGCTTCCTTTGATAAGTTACGGAGGAACCTCCATGCTGGTTACCTATTTGCAGTTAGGCATTATTTTAAATATAAGCTCAAGAATCCAGATTTATGATGAAGAAGGAATGGGCAAAAAACAAAGTATAGCAGAAATAAACGATATCGCTTAAAATGGACAAAAAATTGAAAATATTATTATCAGGCGGAGGAACAGGAGGACATATCTTCCCTGCCATCGCTATTGCTGATGAGATCAGAAAAAGATTTCCTGATGCAGAATTTTTGTTCATTGGTGCCAATGGAAAGATGGAAATGGAAAAAGTTCCACAGGCAGGCTATAAAATTGAGGGAATTGATATTGCCGGAATTGACAGAGGAAATCTGCTATCGAATCTGGGACTTCCTTTCAAGATCCTGAAAAGTTTATCAAAATCTAAAAGGATTATCAAAAACTTTGCTCCGGATTTTGCCGTAGGAACAGGAGGATTTGCCAGCGGACCTGCTCTTTATGAAGCAAGTAAAATGGGAATTCCTATTTTCATCCAGGAACAAAATGCCCATGCAGGAGTAACCAATAAAATTTTAAGCAAGAAAGCTAAAGCCGTTTTCACCGCTTACCCTAAAGTAGAAGGTTTTCCAGCAGAAAAAATAAAATTTCTCGGAAATCCGATTCGTGAAAACATTGTTTCAGGAATGCAGGATACTGCTCAGGCAAAAGAAAAAATGGGATTAAATAAAGACAAACTTACGATTCTGTCTGTAGGAGGTTCTTTAGGTTCCAGAACATTGAATAATGCATGGAAGTCTCATTTAAAACAAATTGTAGATCAAGATTATCAGCTGATCTGGCAGACAGGAAAGCTTGATTATAAAGATATTTTAGCAGAAACAAAAGATACAGATACCAGAAATATTCAGATCCTTGAATTCATCAAAGATATGGAGCTGGCTTATTCTGCAGCGGATATCATTGTTTCCAGAGCTGGAGCTATTGCCATTTCAGAATTGGCTGTAGCACAAAAACCGGTGCTTTTGGTACCTTTCCCTTTTGCTGCGGAAGACCATCAAACCAAAAATGCCATGAATCTGGTTGAAAAAAATGCTGCAAGAATGGTGAAAGACTCTGAAATGCAGGAGAAATTCTGGAATACATTATCAGAAATCTGCGAAAATGAAAGTGTAAGAAAAGAAATGTCGGACAATCTTAAATATTTTGCCAAGCCCAACGCCGCAAAAGAGATTGTAGACGAAATTTTTAAAGTAATAAAATGATTAAGAAAGGCTTCGACAAGCTCAGAGTAAAATAAAACAGTTAGTATTAGATCTGTCACCCTGAGCTTGTCGAAGGGTCAGTAAGCAAGCACAAATGAATGAAAATATATTATGTATACATTGTAAAATGTTCTGATAGTTCTTATTATACAGGCTTTACCAATGATTTGGAAAGAAGAATTAATGAACATAATGACGGATTAAATCCTGAAAGCTACACGTATACGAGAAAACCTGTTGAACTTGTTTTCTATCATGAATTTAATGATGTTACTCAAGCCATAACCTTTGAAAAACAAATTAAAGGCTGGAGTAGAAAAAAGAAAGAAGCAATAATAAATGATAACTGGGATTTATTACCCGAGTTATCCAAAAATAGGATGAAAGATTAGAAGGCTTCGACAAGCTCAGCCTGACGCCGTTAAAATTTATTTCATTAACGAGTCATGGATGTCAGTTTATTATAGTCTTATAATAAAAATATTAGTAATAGAACTCTGAATTGGTTCAAGAGTCATTAAAGATTAAAATATAAATGAACATTTTACAAACATATCAAACTTTTTACTTCGTCGGAATCGGAGGTATCGGAATGAGTGCATTGGCACGTTATTTCAATGCTTCCGGGAAAAAAGTATTGGGTTATGACAAAACCAATACAAAGCTGACTCAGAACCTGATGAACGAAGGAATTGATATTGTTTTTGAAGATCTTATTGATGAAAGGATCACTTCCCTTCAGAAAGAAGATACTCTGGTTATTTATACTCCGGCGATCAAAACGCTTGGAATATTGGATTACTTCAACCAAAATCAGTTTGAAGTTCTAAAAAGGGCTAAAGTTTTAGGTCTAATTACAGAAAACACAGACTGTATTGCCATTGCAGGAACTCATGGAAAGACTACTACGTCTACCCTTGTAGCTCACTTATGTAAAGAAGCAGATCTTCCTTTCTCATGCTTTTTGGGAGGAATTTCTGAAAACTTTAAATCCAACTTCCTGTACAACGGTTCCAAATATTCTGTAGTAGAGGCAGACGAATATGACAGAAGCTTCCTGAACCTGTCTCCGGACTGGGCAGTTGTGACTTCTACAGACGCAGATCACCTGGATATTTATGGAGATAAAAGCCATATTGAAGAAGGTTTCAGACAGTTTGCAGCTTTGGTTCCCAATGATCAGCAGCTTTTTGTAAGAAAAGGATTAGAAATCGGCAGAGGACATAAAACCTATGCGGTGAACGAGCCTGCAGACTACTATTCTGACAACCTGAGAATGGAGCATGACAAAATTTATTTTGACTTTCATACTCCTACAGAAACCATTAAAGATTTTGTCTGGGAAATTCCGGGGATCCATAATGTGGAAAATGCTACTGTAGCACTGGCTATTCTGCATAATTTAGGCGCAGATTTTGATACGCTGAAAAAGGCAATTGCCAATTTTAAAGGAATTAAAAGAAGATACACGAAACATATTTATCAAAACGGTAAGATTTATATTGATGATTATGCCCACCATCCTACGGAAATTAACGCTGTAATGGGCTCAATAAAAACATTTTATCCTGATAAAAAACTATTGGTAGCCTTCCAGCCACACCTTTTCAGCAGAACAAGAGATTTTGCAGACGGATTTGCAGAAAGTTTAAGCAAAGCAGATGAGCTTATCCTTCTCGATATTTACCCTGCGAGAGAACTTCAGGAGAATTTTGAAGGAATTACTTCAAGCTGGCTGCTGGATAAAGTAACATTAGATAAAAAAGAAGTATCCACATTATCGGATGCTTTTGAAAAAATAAAAGAAAAAGATTTTGATATCCTTCTTACAGTAGGGGCAGGAAATATAGATACCCTGTACGATCCAATCTGTGAATGGATAAATAAATTGTAAAAAGTAATAATGTATTTGCGTATTCATGAATACATTTACATAAATACATGAATACAAAAGATGTATGAAAAATAAATACAGAATATTAAAAATTGTTGTCACTGTAATCATCCTTGGATTGTTACTGAGTTTCTCGTTGAAGAGATTCAGCCGGCAACAGATTACCGACAATAAGATTTCTGTAAAAATGAGCGAGAAAACTCCGGTGTATTTCGTGGATGAAAAAGACATCAGGGAGATCGTAAAAAAAGAAAATCCATCTGGAAATGTAGGTGATCTTAACATCCCTTCTTTAGAAAAAAAAATAAATGCTCTTCCTGCTGTTGACAGTGCCAATGTCTACCTGAATCTCAATGGGAAGCTGAATCTGGATATTAAGCAGAGAGTTCCCGTATTCAGGCTTAATAAAGATGGAAAAGATTTTTATGTAGATGAAAAAGGAATTGAATTTCCTATCTCAAGAACCTATTCGCATCCATGTATGCTGGTAACCGGAAATGTAAAGCCGGATGAATATGAAAAGCTGGCAGAACTGGTAGAAAAAATCGATAAGGATGATTTCAGTAAGAAATATTTTATCGGAATCTCAAAAAATAAAGAGAGTTACAGCCTTCTGACAAGCGAAGGAAACTACAGAGTAGAAATTGGAGATCTTGATAATATTGATTTTAAAGTAAAAGGATTTAAAACTTTTGTAGAAAAATACCTGGTCTATCAGGATCCTCAGAAATACAGCATGGTTTCTGTAAAATATCAGAACCAGATTGTCACTACTTTAAATCCATATTTTAAAGAAAATGACAGTATTTTAAAAGCAGGAAAAATGGAATTGGCAAAAGCCCCTACAATAGCGGCTAAAAAAACAGAAACTAAACCAAAAATAGCGGAAGCGAAAAAAGCAAGTTCCACACCGGCCAAACCGAAAGAGGCTACAAAGACAAAAGCACATACAAAGGAAACGAAAAAAACAGAGAAAAAAGCCACTGCCTCGGCAAAACCCAAGCCCAAGGCAAAAGTAAAAATAGAATAAGTCCTTCAGGACATTTAATACACAAATAGGATAATATCCTTACAGAAAAAAGGAAATAAGTAAAAAAATCAAATCGATATAAAAATGGAAAATCAAGAGTATTCAGTAGGTCTGGACATCGGGACAACGAAGATAGTCGCGATTGTCGGAAGAAGGAATGCACACGGGAAAATAGAAGTTCTCGGTGTAGGAAAAGCTAAAAGTCTTGGTGTTCATAAAGGGATTGTGAATAATATTTCACAAACCATCAATTCAATCAAGGCTGCAGTATCCGAAGCACAGTCCAGTGCTGGCGTTCCTATCCGCAAAGTTACGGTAGGTATTGCAGGAAAACACATACGTTCTCTGCAGCACTCCGATTATATTATGCGTGAACATCCGGATAAATTTATCACAGACGACGACATTGAGGCATTAAAAGATCAGGTAAAAAAGCTGGTTATGCTTCCTGGAGAAGAAATTATCCACGTACTTCCTCAAGAATATAAAGTGGATTCTGAGGGGGAAATTCAAGAGCCCGTCGGGATGCACGGAAAACGTTTAGAAGCTAACTTCCACGTTGTAGTAGGCCAAATGGGCAGCATCAGAAACATTGCAAGATGCGTTCGTGAAGCCGGGCTGGAAATGGAAGCTCTTACGTTAGAACCATTGGCCTCTTCTGAAGCCGTTCTTACCAAAGAAGAAAAAGAAGCTGGTGTAGCCATCGTTGACATTGGTGGTGGTACAACAGATATTGCTATATTTAAGGATAATATCATCCGTCATACCTGTGTGATCCCATACGGAGGCGGAATTATTACCGAAGATATCAAAGAAGGTTGCTCCATTATCGAGAAACATGCAGAACAACTGAAAGTAAAATTCGGTTCGGCTGTTCCCGAATTAGAAAAAGACAGTACTTTTGTAACTATTCCGGGGCTTCACGGAAGACCAGACAAAGAAATTTCTTTAAAAACTTTAGCACAGATCATCAATGCAAGAGTAGAAGAAGTTTTGGAAATGGTGAATACGGAACTGAAAGCTTACGGTGCTTTTGAACAAAAGAAAAAACTGATTGCCGGAATCGTTCTTACAGGTGGGGGTTCAAATTTGAAACATCTTCGTCAGCTGGCCAATTATACCACTGGTTTTGACAGCAGAATCGGTTTTGCGAACGAATATATCGCCAACGATAAGAATCAGTACCTGAAAGGCCCTGAATTTGCTACCTCTATCGGGTTACTGATGGAAAGTTTAAAAATCAGAGATAAAAAGCAGAATGCTGATGAAATGATAGAAATTGTCACGGAGCAACCAAAGCAGGAAACAGCTTCAGTACAACCGGAAACAGTTCAAACTGTTCAGCAGGCAGCGCCAGTTCAGGAGCAACAGTCTTTTGAAAATGAAAGACAGGAGAACAGAAAAGCGAAATTAACCTTCGGGCAGTCGCTTATGGAAAAAGTAAAAAAATTCTTTGAAGAAGTAGAGTAAATTATAAATGATGTATGATAAGCGATAAACGATCTTTTCCTTATCAATTGTCATCAATCAATTATCAATTATAATTATTAAAAGTATAGTTATGGAAAATATAGGTACACAAGGATTTTCATTTGATTTACCAAAAGGAAATTCATCCATTATAAAAGTAATCGGTGTAGGGGGCGGTGGAAACAACGCTCTGAAGCACATGTACGAGAAAGGAATTCACGGAGTAGATTTCGTGATTTGTAATACAGATGCTCAAACTCTAGATAACAACCCTGTTGCCAATAAAGTACAATTGGGAACTACCATTACCGAAGGTCTTGGGGCAGGAGCTGATCCTGAAGTAGGAGAAAAATCAGCCATCGAAAGTATTGAAGATATCAAAGCTGCTATGGGCCAAAACACCAAAATGGTGTTTATCACTGCCGGAATGGGTGGTGGTACAGGTACCGGAGCCGCTCCAGTCATTGCTAAAGTAGCAAAAGACATGGGAATTCTTACCGTTGGTATTGTTACCGTTCCTTTCAGTTTTGAAGGAAAAAGAAGGTTGGAACAGGCAGAAAACGGTCTTGATAAACTAAGAAATAATGTTGACTCCCTTATTGTCATCAATAATGATAAGCTAAGACAGCAGTTCGGAAACCTTGGATTTAAGCAGGGATTCTCAAAAGCCGATGAAGTGTTAACCAATGCCGCGAAAGGTATGGCAGAAGTTATTACAGGTTACTTTGATGTAAACATTGACTTTAGAGATGCTAAATCTGTACTTCAGAACTCTGGGACAGCATTGATGTCTACAGGAACAGCTTCCGGTGAAAATAAAGCCGAAGAAGCAGTAAGAAAAGCCCTTGATTCCCCATTATTGAATGATAATAAGATCACTGGTGCTAAAAACGTTCTGTTATTGATCAGAAGTGGTGCTGAAGAAGTTACCATGGACGAGATTGGTATCATCATGGATCACATTCAGAAAGAAGCAGGAAACACTGCAGATATTATCTTTGGGGTAGGTGCAGATGAAGAATTAGGAGATGCTGTAAGCGTTCTTGTTATTGCTACAGGATTCTCAAACGATAATAAGAAATTCGCAGGACCTACAGAGAAAATCAGAATCAGCCTTAACGATAGTTTTGAAGCTCAGAAAAACTCTCCTTTCAAAACAAGAGAAGAAAGAGAGTCAGCTCCTGAAACAACACATGATTTTGGCGGAAAAAACCTTTTCAGATTAGATGACGAAGACCACGACACTCCGTTCAACGCGACGCCTACTGAAAAAAAAATGATTATTGAAGAAGAGCAGCCAAGAACTGAAATAAAATTCTTTGATAAAGAAGAAGATACAGTAAATACTCCTGAACAGAATTGGAGAAACGAAGAAGAAGAGCAGGAATACAGCTTGTTTTCTATTGATGAAGAGCATGAAGATCCGAACGATCTTGAAATCCAGTCTTTCTCATTTGATTTTGAACATAAAAAAGATGAGCCACAGTCCGGAACTACCTTCAACAACTCTTTTTCTGAAGAAAAACCTGTTGAATTCAGCTTCTTTGTAAACGAGCCTGTAAGAAATGAGCCCAATACAGATTTCGGACAGCCAAAAGCAGAGTTCAATACCCCTGCCAATGCTGCTGTAGCAGAGCCTGCTCAGAAGATAGAAACATTCTACCAGAAACAGGAAGAACCAAAAGCAGAGACAAAACCTGCATTTGAAAACAAAACAGAAATTGAAGCTCCAAAAACGGAAGAATCAGAATTCACATTCGTGAATAAAACGATGGACCAGGAAAGAGTAATTGAAAGAAGAAATAAATTAAAAGAATTCAACTCACGCTACCAAAGCTTTGACAGCACAAGCGAGTTTGAATCTATTCCTGCTTTCAAAAGAAAAAATATCTCGATTGACGGAAACAATGCTTCAGATCAGAACATCAACACTTATCTGTCTGACAACAACGGATCTATGCAGATCAGAGAAAACAGATTTTTAAATAAAGACGTAGACTAAAATAAACGTATTAATGTATTGATGTAAAATGTATTAATGATTTTACAGATTTAGTTCTTGAATACATTAATACTTTTTACGTTAATACAAATAAAGATAATATGAGTTTAGAAAATACAATAAGCGAAGCTATAAAAACAGCCATGAGAGAAAAAGACAGAGTAGCTCTGGATTCTCTTCGTGCTGTAAAATCTCAGATTCTTCTTTTAAAAACAGAAGCAAGAGGTGCTGAAGTTTCTGCAGAGCAGGAAATTGCCATTCTGCAGAGAATGATCAAGCAGCGTAAAGATTCTTTTGAGCAGTTCACCGCTCAGGGCAGACAGGATCTTGCAGAAGTAGAAGAAGCTCAAAGTAAAGTCATTGAGAAATTTTTACCCCAACAGCTTTCTGCTGAAGAATTAGAAACAGAAATTAAAAATATTATTGCTGAAACCGGAGCTGAGTCTATCAAAGATTTAGGGAAGGTAATGGGAGCAGCCTCCAAAGCATTAGCCGGAAAATCTGACGGGAAAAGTATTTCCGAGATGGCTAAAAAGCTCCTTTCATAATGGGAGCCGGATTCGGGATTTAAGTTTAATTTAAAGCCCGCAAAAACGGATCTCATTCCATAACTAAGGATATACAACCTTTGCATATCGATTTGATTAGAAGCCCGGAACTTTTCAGTTCCGGGCTTCACTTTGTTTGGATATTAAAGTTTGTTAATCAGTTTGATTCTAAACTGAAAAAAAGAATTAAGATACTGCCATATTTCAGAAAGTATTTAAATGATTGATTGCTTGAGGGAAAGCTTTTAAATGTTTTTTCACGGTCGTTTGTTTTTCAGAATCATTTCAAATTTAATAATAATATTTTATTATTCCTAGTATTATCTCATGTTTTAAAGAATATTATTGCAATATTAATATTTGATTAATCTTTTATGACTAAACAATTGATAGTTTTTATATATTGAAGAAAAGCAAAGAATTGCGTAACTTTGTAGAGATAAAAAACAATAATATATGTATCCAACAGATTTGGTAATGCCTATGAAGGCAGAACTTACAGATAAAGGCTTCCAGGATTTAACAACTCCGGCTCAGGTAGAAGATGCTTTGAAGCAGTCCGGAACTACATTATTGGTCATCAATTCTGTATGCGGTTGTGCTGCAGGAGCTGCAAGACCAGGAGTAGTATACTCTTTAACAGGAGATAAAAAGCCTGATCATTTAACAACTGTATTTGCAGGATTTGATACTGAGGCCGTAGTAGAAGCAAGAAAACACCTTGCTCCATTCCCTCCAAGTTCTCCATGTGTAGCGCTTTTCAAAGACGGTGAATTAGTTCACATGCTGGAAAGACACCACATCGAAGGAAACCCTGCGGGAGCTATTGCAGCAAACCTTCAGGCCGCATACGATGAGTATTGCTAGTAAACAATAAACTAAATATCAAACCGTTACAGATTTTGTAACGGTTTTTTTATTTAATTACTTAAAAAATTTTCTGAAAATTCAAATATCATTATATTTGTTGAAATGGCAACCAAAGCACTTTTCAACACCGTAGTTAACTGGTTTATCCGTCAAAGGATAGATCAGATACAGAATTTCATGGATCATCCTATTGAAACACAGAAAGGTATACTCTTTTCTCAGCTGTTTCATGCGGAGGATACGGAATATGGTAAGCTATACGGATTCAATTCTATATCAAGTTATCAGGATTTTAAAAACAAGGTTCCTATTGTTACGTACGAAGAAATGGAGCCTTATATTGAAAAGGCGAGGCAGGGATATAAAGATGTAAGCTGGCCCGGTCTTATTAAACATTTTGCCAAATCATCGGGAACTACCAATGCCAAGAGCAAATTTATCCCGATCTCTGCAGAAAGCCTTGAATACTGCCACATGAAGGCAGGAAAGGACATGGTTTCCATTTACGCCAATAATCATCCCGAAAACCAGCTTTTTAATTATAAGAATTTACGTTTAGGAGGAAGCTCAGAGCTATATGCAGACTTCAATACAAAATTCGGAGATTTATCTGCTATTCTGATAGACAATCTTCCGTTTTGGGTAGAAATTACCACCACTCCAAGCAAGAAGGTTTCTTTGATGGGAGAATGGGAAAGCAAACTAAAAGCAATCACCTCTGAAGTAAAAAATGAAGATGTGGGAAGTATCCTCGGCGTACCAAGCTGGATGATGGTTCTTCTGCAAAGAGTATTGAAGGAAACTAACATCGGTAGTATTTCAGAGCTGTGGCCTAATTTGGAGGTGTTTTTTCACGGTGGAATCAGCTTTAAGCCCTACAGGGAACAATTCAGGCAGATCATCGGAAAAAACATCAATTACTACGAAATTTACAATGCTTCCGAAGGCTTCTTCGGTATACAGGACAGATCAGACAGTGATGAAATGCTTCTTATGCTGGATTACGGTATTTTCTATGAATTCATTCCTATGGATCAGTTCCATTTTTCAAATCCGAAAGTAGTAAGCCTGGAAGATGTGGAAGTGGGAAAAAATTATGCAATGGTAATTACCACCAATGGCGGCCTTTGGAGATACCTGATTGGAGATACGGTTGTCTTTACATCTACCAACCCGTTCAGAATAAAAATAACAGGAAGAACAAAACATTATATCAATGCCTTTGGGGAAGAACTGATGATTACCAATGTGGAATCTGCTCTTTCAAAAGCCTGCGAATTAACAGGAGCACAAATCACGGATTTCACAGGAGCACCTGTTTTCATGAAAGGAAATGAAGGCGGTGCCCATGAATGGATCTTTGAATTCAGCCAGCATCCGGATAATCTGGACAGCTTTATTGATGCTTTTGATAAGCATTTAAAGACCATCAACTCAGACTACGAAGCAAAGAGATACAATAATATAACACTTAAGAGACCTATTGTCCATATTGCTAAAAGCAATCTGTTCTATCATTGGCTGGAAGGTAAAGGAAAGCTTGGCGGGCAAAATAAAGTCCCTAGATTAAGCAATGACAGAGAATACATTGATCCATTGCTAGAGATGAATAAATAAAGATTATTTCTCAAACGTTCTATAAAAAATAAAAAGCCGTAATTCAATCAGAATTACGGCTTTTGCTTTATTTACTTAAATCTTCTTTTACTTTTTTAGCAGCTTCCTCTACTTTTGAAGCTCCTTTTTTAGCAGCTTCTTTAGCATTGTTTCCTGCTTCCTGAGCTCCTGCTTTAATGTCTTTTCCTACTTTATTGGCTTCAGTCTTGATATCCTGTCCGGCTTTATGAAGATCCTGTTTGGTTTTATCAGCTGTTGCATCAATTTTATCTTTCGCTTTCTGAGCTGCATCGTCTATTTTATTACCCGCTTCATCTACTTTGTTCTTCACATCCTCTTTAGCATTGTTGATCTTTGCGGTATCAACTGTGTTTGGGGTTTCTGTAACGGTAGTGGTAGTGGTGGTAACAGATCCGTCAGCATTTTCTACCTGCTCTGTTTTTGTTGTTGATTTTGTACATGCTACAGTAAATACTGAGATCACTGCTGCTGCAAGAATTGTTTTTTTCATATTGTATATTGTTTTAATGATGTTAGCTTTATTGTGTTTTTGCATCTGTAGTTGATGGTGTTTCCGAAGCTTTCTGTTTCTTTTCTGCTTCAGCTTTTTTCTTTTCCTCCTCCTGTTTTGTTTTATTTTCTTTTTCCAGTTCTGCTTTTATCTTATTTTCTTCTTCCTGAAGCTTTTTAGCCTCTTTTACAGAATCAAGATATTGAGGAGAAGACATTCTTATCTTTCTGGCGATATCTACCGAAACAGCACCTGTAGAAAAGGAATCAACAGCAGTAGTATCATACTTCATCCTAATTTCCGGCTCAGCTCCAAACCCAGGAGATTCTTTCTTGGAACACGCAGTAAAAAGGAGTATAAAGATAAAAATAGCAGACAGTAAATTTTTCATGGAACTAATTTAGCAGAAATTCTGCAATTACAGGATAATGATCCGATAATTTCACAGACTGATCCACCTTATAGCTTAAGGGAATAATGGATTTCGAAGTAAAGATATAATCAATTCTCAAAGGCACCTTATAATCATGAAAACTGCTTGCGCTACCCTTTCCTGCCACCAAAAAGGCATCCTGAAGGTCTTTTCCAAGATTATAATACTCATAGGAATTGGGAACAGAATTAAAATCTCCTGCTAAAATAACCGGATAAGGTGATAAATCTACCATTTTTCTGATTCTCTTCACCTGATCTTCATGTGCCTGGAAAGTAGGAGTCATATGAGATAGCAATGTGGAAACATTCCCTAATCCCAACCCTTCCAGTTTGGTAAACATAGATTTATCAAGCCTGAATGGTTCAAGATAAACATTGATAATCCGGATTACTTTTCCATTGATGTCAATATCAGCATAGAAAGAATTCCCACGTGCTTTTTCATCAATCAGTTCTGCCTGTCTTACAATTTTATGCTTTGTTTTCAGAATAACCGAAGGATATTTTATAAGATCACGTTTTATAGCACGGTTAGTATCTTTTTCCTGGACAAGAATAATATCAGCATCCTGCTGTTTGATATAGTTTTTCACTTTATCCCAACCATACTCTCCATATTTCACATTGAATGTCAATACTTTAATATCACGTATTGTTTTTGCATTTTCTGTTTTGGGTGAAAAGTTGATCCATCTTCTGATGGGATTATAGAAAATAAGTGTACCCAGTGCAAATGCGATGGCTATCTTTTGTTTTTTAATAATCCAGATGACCGTCAGGATAACATGAGACAATATCAGATACGGGAAACCCAGGGAAAGAAGGTTAAGATTGCCCAAAATATTAGGCGGAATCCACGCATTCCCCAGTGTGCATAGCAGCAACACTGCAACAGCGATATGTATAAATAGCAGTATCTGATTCGACTTCATGAAAAAACGGTCTTGGTACGAATTTCTTTCAACAAAAATCCTACCAAGCAGATAATTTTAACTCTTTTTATGATTATTTATTCTCCATAGAGAACTTTGCAATGACAGGATAATGATCTGAAATACTTACAGAACGGTCAACTTTATAAGATATTGCCTTTAATGATGGGGAAGAAAAAATATAATCGATTCTAATGGGGAATTTATAATCATGAAAACTGGTGGAACTTCCTTTTCCTGCTGTTAAAAATGCATCTTCAAGCCCTTCAGACAAATGATAATATTCATAAGAATTAGGCACAGAATTGAAATCCCCGGTAAGAATAACGGGATAAGGTGAGTTTTTAACCGCTTCACTAATCAGACCCACCTGTTCCTGATGTTTTTTAAAGGTGGGAATAAGCCTTTTTACAATATCTTTTACCTTTTGTTCATTGGTATCTGTATCTCCGTTAAGCTCCACCATTTTTTTTTCAAAACGGAACGGATGAAGATAAACATCAACAAACCGATATACTTTTCCATTGATTTCTATATCAGCCATTATACCAGGAGTCCATATATTCTCATCATTAGGTTCTATAACTTTTTGGCTGATAATTTTATGTTTCGTTAAAACAACCAAACCGAAATGTGAGTTAAATTTTTGATATCCTGCAAATTGATAGGATTCTCCGGGATCTTCCTGTAAAAGAATTACATCCGCATTCTGAGACTTCAGATAATCCCCGAGTGCTTCACCTCTTACCTTATTAGCCCTTGTATTAAAAGTTAGCACCTTTATCTCAGACTCTGCTGGCTTAGGAGAAGAATAATTCACCCATCTTTTCACCGGATTGATAAAGGCCAACCCTATAAACATGAATACAAAAGCTCTTTTCTTCCAACTGATTACCCAGAATATCGTTAGAATGACATACAATATGATAAGCACCGGAAAACCCAAAGAAAGCAGGTTAAACCAAGGAAAAATCTTAGGCGGAACGTAAGCGTTCAGTAATGTACCAAGCAACAGAAAAAGAATTCCAAGATGCAGGATAAACAGGATGAGTCGGAAGATTTTCACAGGATTATTTTAATTGAATCTGTACAAATGCTTTTTCCAAATCCTTGCCAGCAGCCAACCGACCAATGCTCCCCCTACGTGGGCAAGATGGGCAACACCGCCTCCGTTTCCGGAAATACCAAGATAAATAGAAACTACCACAATGATGGGCAGCAGGTATTTTACTTTTATGGGAACGGGAATAAACATAATTCCGATTTTAGCATCCGGATATAGTGTTGCAAATGCGGCTATTACTCCGAAGATAGCTCCGGAAGCCCCAAGCATAGGTGTTTTTAATAATGCGTAATACTGGCTGGATAATTCCTGCCCTTCAACTGTGGTAGCACTGATCTTCATACTTCCCACATAATCAAGAGCTGCTTTAGGATAGATTTCTGATGCATTTAAACCTAAGCTTTGCAGCCCGGAAATGATTTGCTGTGCTTCCACAAAGTTCCAGAGATTGAAAAGAAAAAAGGAACCTAAACCACTCGCAAAATATAATATCAGATACTTTTTATCTCCCAGCATCTGCTCCAGAATAGGACCGAAGCTAAACAACGTGAACATATTAAACAAAATATGCATGATCCCTCCACTTTCGTTAAGCGGGGCATGCATAAACATGTGGGTAATGATCTGCCAAGATTTAAAATTTGGAGAGAAAGGATAAAACCCCGAAAGTGTATTGTATAAATTCGGAAGCAGGAAATTAGCGACCAAATAAACAATAACATTGATGATAATGATATTCCTTGTAATCGGTGGTATATTGTTAAACATAATTTTTTAAAATTTGTTTTTAAAGTCGTTAAACGGAACTTCATAAAAGCATCTTTTGCCATCCGGTAAAAATTCCGGGAAGCCTAATGCTGTAAAATCTTTAATAAGCTGTTCCGCATCTTTTTTATAAATAAAGTCAAATCTTGACTTCGACTGCATTTTATTCCATTGGTTATGGTAATACTGCAAAAATTCTTCTTCCGTTTTATAATCCAGAATCTCAAAAAGATTTTCTAAGAACTTCATTGCCTGGGTTTCTTTCAGCCCTTCGGGAAGTGAATCTATTCGAAGTACACTTTCATGAGCAATTTTCATGTCAAACCCTAATTCCGGAAGATATTTTTTTATCGAATTGTATTTTGTCTTCTCAATTTCATTCATATGATACTCCAGAGAGAAAAGAAGCGCATGACTGTTTGTATTTGACTTTCTGGTAGATTTATTCCCCTCAGAAACCAGCAGTCTGTGCATTCTTCCCAGATCCAGCATGAGTGTAACATCTCCTTTATTGAAAAGCCAGTAGCCGTTCGGGAGTCTCATCAAGTCTTCGTCAAAATCTTCATCTTCAAATAAATTGATCTTTGAAGGTTCTGCCGTTATATTCTGATGGTACATTTCGGTAAGGTTCTGAATTTCTTCCGGATGTACTACATTTTTCTCTTCCAGGAACGGATTATAGTCTTTATCTACAATAATTTCAGGCATTTTGAATACCCCTCCACCGGATCCTCCTCCATTTCCTTTACTTGGAATGGGTTTGTTCATCATTTCATCCAGCTCCGGATCTCTGTCGAAATCAAGGCTTGGAGAAACATTATAAATTCCTAAAGATCTTTTTATAGTGGAACGAAGCAAAGCAAAAATAAGATGCTCATCTTCGAATTTCACTTCTGTTTTCTGTGGATGGATGTTCACATCTATCTTCTCCGGATCAAGCTCCAGAAAAAGGAAAAATGAAGGCACATATCCCGGTTGAAGAAGCCCTTCAAAAGCTTCCTGTACAGCTTTATTGAAGTATGGACTTCTGAAATATCTTCCGTTTACAAAAAGGAACTGCTCACCTCTTGCTTTCTTAGCCCCTTCCGGCTTGGCCACAAAACCATGAAGCTTACACCAGATAATATCTTCTTTGATAGGAATTAAAAGCGGCTGAAGCTTTCTTCCGAAAACATCTACAATACGCTGCATCTGACTTCCTTTTCTCAGTCTGAAAACAGCTTCGTCATCATGAAACAGGGAAAACTCCAGGTTTTCATGAGCCAGTGCAACTCGCTGAAATTCATCGATAACGTGTCTGAATTCAACATTATTATTTTTCAAAAACTTCCTTCTTGCAGGAACGTTATAGAAAAGATTTTTTACCAGAAAGTTTGATCCGTCTGCTGTCTGAACCGGATCCTGAAACTGGAAAACTCCGCCTTCTATATAAATATTGGTTCCGATGGATGTATTTTGCTGTTTTGTTTTCAATTCTACCTGAGAAACCGCAGCAATAGAAGCCAACGCTTCACCACGGAATCCTTTTGTAGCAATCTTAAAGATATCTTCTGTTCCTTTGATTTTGGAGGTAGCATGCCTTTCAAAGGCCATACGGGCATCTGTTTCGGACATTCCTTTTCCGTCGTCTACCACCTGAATAAGGTTTTTCCCGGCATCCCTGATGATCAATTCAATCTTCGTTGCATCTGCATCTATAGCATTTTCCAAAAGTTCTTTCACGATGGATGCAGGCCGCTGCACCACCTCTCCTGCTGCAATTTGGTTAGCTACATGATCCGGTAAAAGCTGAATAATATCTGACATAAAAACGTAAATCAACTTACAAAAATAGTCAATGAAAACGGGAATTAAAATACCAAAACCGTGATTTAATATTTAATTATCAACATTTTTG
This sequence comes from Chryseobacterium sp. 7, assembly GCF_003663845.1. NCBI lineage: Bacteria > Pseudomonadati > Bacteroidota > Flavobacteriia > Flavobacteriales > Weeksellaceae > Chryseobacterium > Chryseobacterium sp. 7. The sequence continues at coordinate 900,951 of NZ_RCCA01000001.1, read as the reverse complement.
CCTATTTATCCCCAACCAATTTTTTTAATGTTTGTAATGAAGGGCATTAGGCAGTTTATTGATCTAATCGGAAAATTTTCATTTCAACAGCCTTGAAAAATGTGACAAAAAGCAAGAGATTTGTAGATTTTAAAGTTTATTTTTAATAAAAACACCCCTATTTCATAATAAAATAAGGGCATTTACAGCTAGTTTATACAAAAAATTAATAGTGTGTTTTATATTTTAATCCTCAAAGACAAGCTTTCTTTTCTTCTCTCTTTTCGGAATTCCATGGATTTTATCATACAGGTAAGCAAAAAGATTGGGTTTTTTATAAATCCTGCTGTATCTGTATTTCGTATTGAAGTGACGGATATGGATTTTATAGGCATCGTACCCGATAACAATCAGAAGACATATACTGATAACATAGAACACTCTGAATTCCAAGTAGTAATATGTTAATCCTGAGAATACCGCTCCCATTACATATGCCAGCATAATACTCATCAACAATTTTGCCCTGCCGATCAATTCTCCGTTTTTTCTGTATTTTTTCTGTGTAAACATGGATACCAGGATTCCCAGGTCGGTAGTTGTTCCGGTAAGGTGGGTTGTTTTTACAGAGAAATTGGAGATACTTGCCGTTAATCCGTTTTGCAATCCGGTAGCAAAAAGCATCAATGCGACTAAATATTCTGTTTCTTCTAATGTTTTCTGATAATAAAACTGCCCATAAACTCCTACAAACAGAAGACATATGATTTCCAGCACAATGGGCATGGAATGGGCAAAATATTTACTTTTCTTATTAAAATTGATGACAATAAAGTTGGACAGGAAGCTTCCGAAGAAGAACAGGAAGATCCATCCTCCTACGACTCCTACCTGCGTCCAGTTTCCTTTACTGATCTCAGCCGCTAAAATAGCGTAGTGTCCCGTTACGTTCGACGTAAAAGAGAGAAATATCAATAGGGAAGCAATGTTTATAGTACCTGCTGTAAAGGCAGTCAGCGTCCCCAACCTGATATTGTCTCCCAGTGTCCTGCTGTTACTATAATTTCTTAACATTTTTTATCTTTTTAAATAGTGTTTAATTTTTTAGACCTCTACAAAGATCTCTGCCAGCCTTCCTCTTTCCGGAAGTTTTTCTCTCACTTCAACTGTAATTTCATGAGATTTCAGTTCTCTGCATTTTTTGATGTAAGGAATCAGATCAAATTTGCCTTTTCCTTTGCTTTTGATAGATGGAGAATAGTAAGCCTCCTCAATATTCTCCGCTTTTACATATTGGTTGAATGTTCTCTGGAAACTTCCTGTAAAAATCTCGCAGATGGTTTTATTAACCAGATGAGGATATTTATTACTTATTATTCCCAGGGCGTCACAGAATTCTGCCGGCCTGATTTTATTAAAAACAGAAGTTTTGGTACTGAACAAAAGATCTCTGATAGAATCTCCGGAATCATATCCGGAAGTCAGAAGAATGTTGTATTGGTTCTGATCTTCAGCGGCATCTTTCTCTTTAAGTACTTTTTTCAATATATTCAATGACTCAAGAGAGTAATCTGTTGCAATTAAAATTGTTTTAGTCATGTTCTTATTATTTTGTATCGTGTTTATCTTTTTCGATGATACAAAAGTAGAACGACCATATTAGAAGATCTTTGGAACGGAATTAAAATGTGATTAAAGAGATTAAAATGAGATTAGAAAATTGTTAAGGGGAGTTAATATGGGAATAAAGCCCCATCGAAAATGAACGAAATTAATGACGTAACACCCTATCTGTCAAAATAAAACAGACTAAAAAAGACAAGTAAATAAAGATAAAATAGTGTTTTTTACTTATTTATCTCTTCATTTTTCTGCGTGCTATAGAAATTAGGGAAACGCATCTGTACTGTTGTGCCTTGATTTTCGTGCGAGCTTACTATCAGCTCGCCGTTGTGCATTCTTACGATGTTTCTTGCCAGCGGAAGCCCTATTCCGTAGCCTTCATAATTATTGGTATTGGAGGCTCTGAAGAATGGATCATAGATTTTGTTCATTTCTACTTCCGGAATTCCGATACCATTATCTTTTACAATGATATAAACGTCTGTATTCGTAGCACCAAGAGAAACTTTAACCTGCTGGAAATTAGAATATTTACAGCCATTGCTAATGATATTGGCCACTGCAAGATGCAATAGCTGCTCGTTCCCTTGTACTTTGAGCTTTTTCGGATTATCGGGAAGCATACTGATATCCAGATAGATATTATTTCGGGAATCAATTTTTCTGAGGGTTTCAATAACATCCCAAAGCAGCTGGTCAATTCTTACCTTGTCCATTTTCTGGATTTTTCCGTCAAATCCGGTTTGGGCAATCATAAGCAATGCTTTGATCTTTTTATCCAGCTTTTCGGCTTCATCCAGAATGATTCCCAGGGTTTCTTTATATTCATCTGCGGTTCTGCTGATGGAAAGAGCAACATCGGCCTCGCCCATAATGGATGTAAGAGGGGTTCTCAATTCGTGGGAAACATTTCCAATCAGGTGATTCTGGGTTTCGAAAGAAGTTTCAATACGGTTGAGCATATCATTAAAGGTATCTACCAGCTCATTAAGTTCCTTATTATCAGGCTGAGATTCCAGTCTTAAGTGAAGATTTTCAGAACTGATTTCCTTTACTTTTCCGGTAATTTTTAAGATTGGTCTGAATAAAGTTTTAGACAGATAAAAAGAGAAAATCATACTGAAGAAAAGCGATAGCACAATACAGGTAAGCAGTGTTCTTTTCAAAAAGCCCAGATAATAAACAACATAATGGTTTTTAGCAGAAGCTATGGCTATATAATCTTTATCATCATATCTGAAACTCTGACCTATATAATAGAACTCTTCATCATTATAATTGGACTCTCCTTCTTTGATGATATTTTTAAAGAAATACGAAGGAATATGTACTTCCTGAGAGATTTTTTTGAAATTGGAATCTGTAGGAACAGCAAAAACATAGTCTTTTTCCATCGGTAGTTCTTCGTCATTCAGACTGCTGAGAACATAATTTTCCGGAAGATCCAGATGGTCTTTGCTTTTTTCAATCTGAACAATAGTAGCTGTTCTGATCTTCAGCAGCTCATAAAATCTCTGGTGTGAAAAATTAACGATTGAAAAGTACACCAAACCACTGAACAGCAAAATGATGGCGGTAAAAACCAACATCAAAAGCACCATCGTTTTGGTCTGATTTGTAATGACTTTATTAAACATTCATTATGCTTTTTTCAACACATAACCCATTCCTATCACAGTGTGAATCAATTTATTATCATCGTGGCTGTCCAGTTTTTTCCTTAAGTAGTTTACATATACATCTACCACATTGGTTCCAAGCTCATAATTTACTCCCCAAACCGCATCCAGAATTTCGGCTCTTGAAATTACCTTTTCAGGATTATTCAGGAAATACAAAAGAAGTTTATATTCTGTGGAAGTAAGAGAAATATCTTCTCCGGCACGGATAACTTTTTTGGTATAATCATTCACCATCAGATCAGAAAACTGAAACACATGTTCATTATCCGGTTCAGGTTCAGTGATTTCCTGTGGTCCGTTATTGTTGCTTCTTCTTAGTAAAGACTTTACCCGTGCTACCAGTTCAATGAATTTAAAAGGTTTCACCAGATAGTCATCTCCACCACTTTCCAGCCCGAGAACAATGTTTTCAGAAGTTCCTAAAGCAGTCAGAAATAAAATCGGAACACTCTGATTGGTTTTTCTTATTTCTTTACATACATCCAGCCCATTCATTTCCGGAAGCATTATGTCTAAAATTACCAGATCAAAATCGTTAGCCTGCACCAGCTGTACTCCTGTACGCCCGTCAAAAGCCACAGAAATTTCATATCCATTTTCCTGAAGCCCCTTTTTAATAAAGGAAACTACACTGGTTTCGTCTTCGATAAGAATAATTTTTTTCATAGATGAAATAAGGAGTTTTACAAAAATAAGGAAAGAAATAAAAATATAATCATATAGACTATTTTTTATCCACAAAGTCATCTGAAATATATTTATCTTTAATAGACATTACTCTTTAAACTTATTAAAATAATCAAATCATGGAGGAAATTTTAAAGTATACAGGAATTGGAGGCTTGGCTATTTCACTATTTGCAACTATTGTTAGGCTACTTTTAAAAAAAATATCTTTTTCAAAATTAGGGAGGAATGAGTCTTATAAAATACTTAAAATATCAATAATTTCTTTATTAATTCTATCTACATTATGCCTTATAATCTATTTTTTTCTTCAAAATAGAAGAGGTAATGCTTTAAGCCATCATAGCATGAGAGATGTTAATATAAGTGGAAATAGTAATATTATACTTAATGGAAATATTACTACAACATCTCAGGATAAGGGAACTTTAGAATTTGTTGATCAACCCGATTCTTTATTCTATGATTATCTACTTGAGCACGAAGGAAAAAATATATACATACAACATATTATACCTGTATATGATATGGGAGGAGAAGAAACCTTTCAACCAGTAGGAGATCGATTATATAGAGTTGGGGTAAAAAATGTAAAATACGAATTTTTAGATAACAATGTTCAAGGTCATTATATGAAAGGTGAGTTAAAAAAAGTTGAAATGGATTTATTATGGCCATTGAATAAAAGTTCTATTCTTTCAGAGGACAATCTTTATACCGACCAAAGGGGTGTTGAACATTTAACAATAGATATAAATAAAGAACAAGAAGGCAGTGTATATTATAATAGAGGGGAGATTACTCTGAAAGGATATTTCAGACCTTATTATACAATTGGTGGACAGGGATATAATTTCCTTACTCTTAAATCAAATTAGTACTTTAAAATAGTACTCAGCTAAAGAATAATGCTACCTTTGTTCTTCTAGTAATAGCGAAAAATAATCAGGTTAAATTGCACACAGTATGAATGACTTTTTAATAGGTATCGGCAAGAGATTAAAGGATATTAGAAAAAAGAATAATTTAACCATTAATGATCTGGCTTTCAAAGCGAATGTAAGCAACGGCCTTGTTTCCAGGATTGAAAACGGAAGAACGATTCCTTCGCTTCCCGTTCTGTTAGATCTGATCCAGTCGCTTGAGATTGATGCCAGCTATTTCTTTGAAGGAGTTGAGAAAAAATCCAACGCTAAATTCATCTACGTTCCGAAAGGAAGCCAGCAAGTTATTGAAAAGGAGGTGGAAGCTGAAGGATTCAAGTATATGCATATTTTCAGCAAAAGTCTTCATTCTTTGGGTTTTGAAGCTGTATTACTTACTCTCGAACCAAATTCTAAAAGAGAAAAGGTCATTACGGATGCCTGGGAATTCAAATATATTCTGAAAGGAGAAGTGAAATATGTAATTGACAATGAAGAAATCATTTTAAAAGAAGGAGATTCCCTTTATTTCAACGGTAAATTCCCTCACGTACCGGTAAGTATTAGTGATGAGAGCTGTGTGATGCTTGTTCTTTATTTTTATACAGCCTAAATACTTTTTTTAACGCAAAGCTTTACTATTTAAGCTTAATATTTTTAGGGAGCAAAGAATGGAATCAATTTCATTGATCCTTTCTAAGCCTATGCATAATAATCACGCTTCATCAGCGACAACATCGCCACCTTTGCACCCTTATAATTTGCAGTATAGTAAGTGAACTTTGCGTTTAAATAATAGTCACTTTATATATTACTATTCAATTTTGGATTTCCCGAAACACACAAAAGTTTACAAATATGCAACTTTTGATTTTCTCTTTTCTTCTAAGATGAACGAAATATGAACTAAAACAAGCCTGTTTTCAGCAGGTTTCTATTCCTGATATTTTGGGAAAACATTCACTAAAAACGTTGAAATAGTCACTTTAAACCCTATTTTATTAAATTTTCAAAGGTAACTCAATTGGTTGTAAAGTAAAAAAGACGTAACAATCCGGGGTTATTTGTTAAACAATACTTAATACAAAATATTTATATATATTAAAATTATTAGCGTGATTTGCATAAAAAATTTAATATATGTAAAAATGAAAACAAAATTAGAGAAATTACTTACCCTTGTTTTTGTCTGTTTCATTGTCTTTGTTTCAGCGCAAAAACAGTTAATTATAGGAACTGTTCTTGACGACAGCCAGCCTCTCCCCGGAGCCACAGTCAAAATAAAAGGTTTATCTAAAAATACAACGACAGATATTGAAGGAAAATTTACTGTCAACGATATTAAAGAAGGTCAATACATATTACAAATCAGCTATATAGGATATGAATCATCAGACATTACTATTGATCTGAAACCGGAACAAACGGTTGATCTGGGAATTATCAAACTTTCCCAGCCACGAAAAAATATTGATGAAATAGTGGTTACCGGAACATTAAAAAATACAGAAGCGAGAGCTTTAAACCTTCAGAAAAATGCGATCAATATTACCAATGTAATTGCCTCAGATGGGATTGGGAAATTACCGGACAGAAATGCAGCAGAAACAGTACAGCGAGTACAGGGAGTTTCTATTGAAAGAGATCAGGGAGAAGGAAGATTTGTCTCCCTTAGAGGACTTCCGCCATTCTGGGCATCCACAACCATCAACGGAAACAGGCTTCCTACTGCTGAGGAAGAAACCACTTCCAGAGCAACAGCATTCGACTTCTTTCCTACGGAACTGATCTCCTATGTACATGTAAACAAGTCTTTTACCCCAGATATGGAAGCAGATGGAATAGGTGGCGGTGTCAATTTTATCACCAAAACACCACCGATGAAAACAGAATTCAAAGCCACTGTAGGAAGCGGCTATAATGCAAAGTCTGATAAAGGAGTTTACAACCTTGGATTTTTATATGGAGGAAGAACGAAAGATAAAAAATTCGGATATTTATTCAACTTTGCCCATTTCATCAGAAACTGGTCTACCGATAACTTTGAGGCGAGGAGAAGTGGTGACGAAGGGGTTTTCAGGCTGGAACTCCGTGATTATAACGGTGTAAGAAAAACAACTGGTATCAATACCGCTTTTGAATATGTATTATCCCCAAAGACGACATTTTATTTAAAAGGAATGTATGGTACATTATCAGATGACGAAACCCACTACAAGCATAGAATCCGATTTGATAAATTCAGCAGTACCAATAATACAGCAAGAGTGGAGCTTCAGAATATCCACAATTTACTGATTACGGAGCTTACATCTGTTTCCTTGGGAGCTGTTCATCAATTAAACAAAGGAAAAATCGACTGGGATTTATCGTATTATGACAACAAATTCAAGTATGGAAATATTCCTGATAAGCAGAATAATTCTTACTATGTCATCAAATACACTCAATCTGGTGTAGGCATTAATCCTGATTATATTTCAGATCATGGAAATGGACCAAGAGCTTATTGGAAAGCCGATGGTGGGAAATTAGATTATAAAAACCCAGATGCTTTATTCGGTTTTTACAGCGATCCGAACTTTAAAATGGATGCTTCTCAGATGAGGTTTACAGATCTTGAATTCTATAAGGTATTTGTAGAGGAAAAGGATAAGATTGTAGCAGCATTCAACCACGAAATTAATGCTTCTGATAAACTGACTTTAAAGTATGGTTTTAAATACAGAGATAAGGAACGTAATGCAAAATTCTCTGATATTTTCTACAACTGGAGCAGCGGAACAGCGCCTCTTATGTCTGATTTTTCTCAATATATCACGACACAGCCCAACGGTCCGAAATATTTAAGTGAAATGAATGCCCACATCGGCAACACATTTGGTCCTGTACTTTCTACCAAAGGAATGAACCAGTTTTGGTATGACAACCAGGGAAATCTAAAAATAAATACGACTGATTCCGAAGCGCTGGAATATAACAAAGCATTAGGAAGAAACTTTGATGTGTTTGAAAAGCATGCTGATGCCTATGGAATGGCAACGTATAAACTGAATGATAAGATTACCATTTTAGGAGGAATCAGATTATCCAATACCAATACAAAAGTGAAAGGGTACAGTGTAAATGATAACATACTGACTCCTGTAGAAAATACCAAAAACTACCTGGCTGTCCTTCCGATGATTCACTTAAAATATACATTAAACGATAAAACCAACCTTCGTTTTGCTGCCACAAGAACTTTCTCAAGACCCAATTTTGGAGATCTTACTCCGGGAGGAACTTATATTGAAGCAGACAACGAGTTCAAAGGTGGAAACCCCAATCTTAATCCTACCTATTCTTTGAATTTTGACCTGATGGGAGAATATTATTTCTCCAATGTAGGAATTCTGAGCGGTGGCGTGTTCTATAAATCGATTACTGATCCTATTTTCCAGGACTCTTTTATCGGAAACTATAACGGAATGAATGGAGTACAGTTTACAGCACCTAATAACGGAAAAGCAGCATGGTTAGGAGGAATTGAGTTGGGAATTAATAAAAGATTTGATTTCCTTCCAGGATTCTTACAATATTTCGGGGTACAGTTGAATGCCACATTCATGACTTCCGAAATGGAAAAACCAAGCGGAAGAAAGGTAGCACTTCCCTACCAGGCAAAGGAATTGTACAATGCCCAGCTTTTCTTTGAGAAAAAAGGATTCAATGCAAGACTGGCTTACAACTACAAAGGAAAGTACGCTGTAGAATATGCTGAAGAAGATATCAATGATTCTTATTATGGTAAATACAGCAATCTTGATTTCGGAGGTTCTTATCAGTTTACGAAATACCTGACTTTGTATGCAGATGTGAACAATATTCTGAATAAACCTCTGATCTATCATTTTGGTAAAAACGAAGACCGCCCTGAGCAGGTGGAATATTATGGAGTACGATTCAATCTTGGAATAAAACTGAACTTCTAACCCATTACCATGGCAAGAACTATCAATAAAAAAACACTGGTAACACTGAAGGCCGCTTTTGCCGCTTTCGGTGTTTACTTCTGCATGTACGGTTTCAGGAAACCTTTTACTGTAGCATCTTTCGGAGGTCTTTCTTATTTTGGGGTTGATTATAAGATTCTGATTATCATTGCCCAGGCAGTAGGCTATTTTATTTCAAAATTCATCGGGATCAAATTTATTTCTGAACTGAAACCTCAGAAAAGAATTACTTATCTTTTTACTTTCATTGCTATTGCTGAGCTTGCGTTGTTGGGGTTTGCAGCCGTTCCTGCTCCTTACAATATTCTGTTTATGTTCATCAACGGAATTCCGCTGGGAATGATCTGGGGAATTGTTTTCTCTTATATCGAAGGACGCAAAACAACAGAAATTATCGGTTTATTTTTATGTTCAAGCTTTGTCGTTTCTTCAGGATTTACAAAATCTGTAGGAAAATTTCTGATGGATAATTTCTCCATTCCAGAATTCTGGATGCCCTTTTCTGCCGGACTTATTTTTATCATCCCTTTACTGCTTTTCGGACTGCTTTTAAATAAAATTCCAAAGCCTACGGAAGAAGATATTTTGCTTAAAAACAAGCGACAGCCGTTGAATGGTTCAGAAAGAAAAGCACTGATCCAGCAGTTTTTTGTACCCATCGTATGTATCATATTTCTTTATATCAGCTTAACGGTTTTAAGAGATTTCAGAGATAATTTCAACCGTGAAATCTGGGACGGGCTGCATTTTACTTTTGACAGTTCCATTTTTACTTTAACGGAAATTCCTATTGCTATAATGGTTCTCGTAATTTTAAGCTTTATGGTAAAAGTAAAAAACAATAAAAAGGCATTTGCGTATTATCATTATATTCTTTTTGCAGGGATTCTTACGGTAGGGCTTTCTACTTATCTGTTCCAGCAGGGTTCCCTGTCTCCTTTTTTATGGATGACTATTTCAGGATTCGGAATGTATATCTGCTATATTCCTTTCAATGGAATTTATTTTGACAGGATGATCGCTGCGTTTGAAATCAGAGGAAATGTAGGTTTTCTGATTTATATTGTAGATTCCTTCGGTTATCTGGGAAGTGTTCTGATTCTTTTGTATAAAAACTTCGGTTCAGCTCAGACTTCTTGGTTAAATTTCTATATCAATTTAAATTATATTATAACAATCGCTGTTTTAATTCTCTCGGTGATAGCTTTTCTGGCTTTCAGAAAAAAGTCAAAGCCGAAATCAAACTCAAACTCTAATCAATTCATCAATTTCGATACGTCGAAAATTTTATAAATTATAATACAATGACAACAAAATTTGATTTAATCGTTGTAGGAGGCGGAATTTTAGGAACATTCCACGCTTATCATGCGCTGAAGAAAAATCTTAAGGTGGCTTTACTGGAAAGAAATTCTGTTCCTCAGGGTGCCACGGTAAGGAATTTCGGACAGGTAGTGCCCTCCGGAATGGATCTTAAATGGCAGAATTTCGGAAGAGAAAGTCTCAAAATATACAATGAACTTCATAATCAGGCAAATCTTACCATCAGACAAAACGGATCTGTATATATCGCTTCTAATGATGAAGAACTTCAGCTGATTGAAGAGCTTTATGAAATCAACAGAAATAATGATTATGAATCTGTTTTATTATCTAAAAACGACTGCATCAAGAAATTTGACGGGCTTCGTTCCGATTATTGCAAAGGGGGTTTGTTTTTCCCGCAGGAACTTTCAGTAGATTCTGCAGAGATGATTGTAAAACTTCACAAGCTGCTTCAGGAAAAAATGGGCTTGCAGATTTTCTACAATACAACGATCCTTGAAACCCATGAAGATGATCAGAAATGTACAGCTGTTGCAGCAGACGGAACGGAATTTAACGCTTCCAAAATCATTATCTGCGGTGGACATGAGTTCAAAACTTTATACCCTAACATATTCAATGACAGTGATCTGGAGGTAAGTAAACTGCAGATGCTTCAGACCAAGCCCCAAGGAATCTATTCACTTCAGGGAAATATCCTTACAGGGCTTTCCGTGAGAAGGTATGAATCATTCAGCGAATGTCCTTCTTTTCAGAAGATCAAGGCATTAGAAGATCCTAATTCATTTGAGAAGAAATACGGAGTTCATATTTTATTCAAACAGGCACTTGACGGTTCTGTAATTATTGGAGACTCTCACGAATATGCGGATGCCAAAAATACAGATGATCTTGGATACGATCTTAATATGGAGATTGATGAATTTATGATTCTTGAGGCTAAGAAAATTATTGATCTTCCTACGTATGAAATTCAGAGAAGATGGTTTGGAATTTATTCCCAGTGCAAAACGAAAGATATTTTTGAGCACAGTCCATCTGCGAATATTCATATTGTAACGGGTATCGGAGGAAAAGGAATGACGGGAAGCGGAGGCTTTTCCCTATTTAATATTGAAAAAATTTACGCATAAAATTGAAATGAAAAATATAGAATTATTAGTTCTGGATATGGCCGGAACAACAATTGATGAGGATAATGTAGTCTACAAAACACTTACTAATGCCGTGAATGATTATGGCTACAAAGTAAGCCTGGAAAAAGTATTATCCAGCTGTGCCGGAATGGAAAAACTGGAAGCCATCACAAGTCTTTTAAAAGAAATTAATGGAAATGAAGAGGATGCTCCTGCTATTTTTGAGAATTTTTCGGACCAACTAAAGGAATCCTATAAAAACCTTGACGTAAAACCCATCAACGGAACTGAAAATTTCCTGCTCAGCATGAAGTCTCAAAATAAAAAAATTGTTTTAAATACAGGGTATACATCGGAAATCGCTCAACAGCTTTTAGATAAACTCAACTGGAAAGAAAATATTCATTTTGATGCTTTGATTACCGCAGACGATGTTTCGGAAAGCCGTCCAAGCCCCGAAATGATCCATCTTGCAATGAAGAAATTCAATATCACGGAAGCCAATAAGGTTTTAAAGGCAGGAGATTCTGTTATTGATATTGAAGAGGGAAAAAATGCAGGTTGCGGATTAACAGTAGCGGTTCTTTCCGGAGCTCAGACCCAATCGGAACTTGAAAAGGCTGCCCCGGATTATATTCTGAATACAATTTCCGAAGCTGAAGGTATTCTTTAACCACTTTTTCATCATATTTTTTTACTACTTCTTGACACAAATGTTTTCATACTAACCCATTGAAAATGTTTGTGTTTTTTGAACCACTCCGTCAAATTTTCAATTTGCCGATTTTCACAACAGACAAATAATTTGGCCGTTGTCATTCTGACGAAGGAAGAATCTTATTAACAACCAAATACATGAGATTCTTCACTACATTCCATTTCGATCAGAATGACACTTTTGAAACAGTCTCGGTTTAGTATGATCAATCAGAGATTTTAGAAATCTTTTTTCGGAAATTTTTAATTATCAATTAATTAACTTTCAGTTCATGAAAGTTTACAAATAGTAAACTAATTTTACAATAATTAAATATAAATTACTATTTGTAAACTTTTGTAATTCAAAAACCTATTCCCATGAAAACAAAACTATTCTCAATGGCTGTTGTAATGAGCTGTTTCCTTGGAGCTCAGACCAAAAAAGTTCTTTTTATCGGTATCGACGGATGTCGTGCAGATGTAATGATGTCTACCCCTACTCCTAACATCCAAAACCTTATAAATCAGTCGATTTACTCTATTGACGGACTTTGTGCCGCCACCACCTGGAGCGGAAACGGATGGAGCACCATGCTTACCGGTGTATGGCATACCAAGCATAATGTTCAGGACAATAACTTTACCAGTCCGAACTATGTTAATTATCCTGACTTTTTAACAAGAGCCGAAACTTACAATCCAAACCTGAGAACAATTTCGCTTGCACACTGGGTGCCTATCAATGATAAAATTGTGAACAATGCAGATGTAAAAACGAATCTCGCGACGGATCTTGCTGTAAAAAATGCAGCGGTAAACGCTTTGCAGAATGACAATCCTGATATTCTTTTTGTAGATTTTGATGATGTAGATCACGCAGGACACTCTTATGGCTTTGCTTCAACGGTTCCTCAATATGTTTCTTCTATTCAGACCACGGATACTTACATCGGAGAGATTGTTGCCGCCATGAAAAACAGACCTTCTTATAATAATGAAGACTGGCTGGTTGTATTAACTACCGATCACGGAGCCATTGAAAGTTCTCATGGAGGAGGAAACCTTACGGAGAGAAATATTTTCACGGTCTATTCCAATCCCGGATTTACCCCTCAGCAGATCAGCAAGACTGTTTTGGAATCCAATAAGACCTTTAACCAGCTGAATTTCCCTGCCGGGACTTATGCAAAGCCAGCAAATCAGACCCCTTTTAATTTTGGAACGAATCAGGATTTCACCATTGAATTTTGGGTAAAACCTAATGCATCCTATTCCAGTGATCCGGTGATGATCAGTAATAAAAACTGGGCTAATGGAAAAAATAAAGGATTTGTTTTCTCAGGATATTCCGGCCAGACTTTTAAAATGAATATTGGCGATGGAACTAACAGAATAGATCTTGTTGGCGGAAAAGTGGAAACGAATAAATGGAAACATATTGCTGCCAGCTTTGACAGGGATGGTCTTGTAACATTATATGAAGATGGTGTTCCGGTTACTTTTGCCAAAATGAATACCATCGGAAATATTGATTCCGGGCTTCCTTTGACCTTAAATCAGGATGGAACAAATACTTACGGAATTAATCTGGCAGCTTCTTATAAAGATGTAAGAATCTGGAAATCTGTACTTCCCAATGATGTTATTGTGAATTGGGCTAACCAGGATATTACCTCTTCACATCCATATTATTCTCAACTGGTAGCGAATTGGAAATGTAATGGAACTTCTGGAAATACATTGACAGATTCCAGTCCAAATGCTAATAACATGACAGTGACAGGTTCTCCAACTTATAATGCGGGTACAGTGAATAATTTTAAAGTGTATGATTATACCTCAACAACGAGAGAAACAGATCACTTTCCTACGGTACTGAACTGGCTTTGTATTCCTGTACAATCTTCATGGGAAATTGATGGGGTTAACAGAATTCCGGAATGTTCAAAGGGAGTATTAGGTGCAAAAGAAACGAAAGTAGTTTCTGATGATTTTAAAATCTATCCGAATCCTGTTTCAGCATTCATTGGAATTCAGTACAAGTCTGAGGATAAGGAAATTAAAATAGAAATCATCGACAGTAAAGGATCTCTTGTATCAACGTCACATTTGAAATCTTCAAGAGGTTTTTATGATGAAAAAATAAGCATTGGAAACCTTCCCGCGGGAATGTATTTCATTAAAATCAATGGTAGCAAAAAGTCACTAACTAAGACATTTATCAAGAAATAAAACAGTAAAGCAATTAGATTTAATTTTAATATTAGAACTCGGATAGGAATATCCTTGTTCTAATATTTTTTTTGGTTTATTTACTGAAAACCAATTCCATTCGCACATCTGCACGGTCATACTCAGCTTTGCCGACAGGAGTATGAATAAAACCTAATTTTTCATAAAGTTTAATAGCCGGAACCAAAATAGAATTGGTAACCAAAAACACTTTTTCAGCTTTTAATTCTTTCGCTTTTTCTACCAAAGCATTTCCCAGCAGGTAGCCTAATTTTTTCCCTTGCGCTTTAGGACTTACCGCCATCTTTGACAGCTCAAAGGTAAGAGGATGATTTTCTGTTTTTACCAATGCGCAGGTTCCTACAACCTCTCCATCCAACAAAGCAAAGGCAATATGCCCATCTTTATTTAAAATTTCTTCTTCCGGATGGTCTAGCAGCTTATAATCTCCTGCTTCCATTACAAAAAAAGTTTTGATCCATTCTTCATTCAACGCTTTGAAAGCTTCTTTGTATTGAGGCTCATACGCTACAATTTTTACTTCATTCTTGATATCATTCATCACTATAAGGTTTATTAAATTCTGTTTTTTATCATTTTTCCCAGCTTTTCCAGGTCACTTTCCACTCTGTCTGTCCATTCTAATGCATAATTCAGGCGCATACAGTTCTGATACTGATTGTATTGTGAGAACATTCTTCCGGGGGCAAAGTTTATATTCTGGCTGACCGCCAAATCATAAAGATCTTCCGTGCAGATCCGCTTATCCAGTTCCAGCCAGAGCATAAAACCGCCTTTGGGTTCTGAGATTTTTGTATTATCCGGAAAATATTCAATCACCGATTTTTGGATCTGAAGGTAGTTGGCATACAATTTCTTTCTGAACATTCTCAAATGATGATCATAACGCCCGTGGGCAAGGAAATCTGCAATCACATCTGAAAACAAAGAAGGTCCACTCACCGTCTGAACCAATTTCTGACGAATAATTTTTTCTTTAAATTTCCCCGGAGCCACCCAGCCTACTCTAAAACCCGGAGCCAATGTTTTGGACACTGAACCTACCCACATCACAATTCCGGCTTCATCATAATATTTACACGGCTTTGGTCTTCCTGCTCCAAAATAAATGTTTCCGTAGACGTCATCTTCCACCAGGGGAACATTATGCTCAGTAAGCATTTTAACCAATTCTTTTTTATTTTCATCAGGCATCTGAAATCCTAACGGATTATTATAATTCACCACAAAACAACATGCAGAAAGCTTTGGCAGCACTTTCTTCAAAGCCTCCAGATCTACTCCTGTAATGGGATGTGTGGGAATTTCTACCGCCTTCAATCCCAGCAGCTGAATCGCCTGAAGAATACCAAAATATACCGGACTTTCCACCGCCACTGAATCGCCGGGCTGCGTAACTGCCATTAAGCAATTGTAAACCGCATTCATCGCTCCGGAAGTAATTACAAGATCATCTTCTGTGATCTTTCCTTCCATGACCATTGACCATTTGGCAATTTCGCGGCGCAATATTTCGCTTCCCTGTACGGGTTCATAATTAGTTCCGCTGTCATTCTTCCTTTTCATGACATCAATTACACATTTCTTCATTTTAGCCACCGGAAGAAGGCTTTTACCGGGAATTCCCAATCCAAACTGTGTGATATCCTTTCCTCCAATTACGCCAAATACTTTATCAATAAGGTCCTGCGGTGTATTCTTTTTTTCTGAGACTTTCATCTGAGCCACGGAAGGCAGTGCCAGTTTTCTCTGAGAAGTCTGGCTTACATAATATCCATATTTAGGGCGTGATTCTACCAGAGAACGGCTTTCCAGTTCCATATAAGCCTGTTTTATGGTATTCAGACTCACATTGTATAACTTTTGGGCACTTCTCAATGAAGGCAGCCTGTCTCCAAACTGCAGGGTTTCACTTTTAATCTGCTCTGTGACAGAATTGGCTATTTTAAGGTACAGAACATCTTTAGGCATAGAATGAGTGTTTTACGTAAATGTACAATTTTATCCTGTCTTTATTCAGGATTCAGCCAGCTGATCATACTGCTGATACTGCTTTTTAACTGTTCCGGATCTTTGAAATTAGAGGTATTACTATTTTTAAAATATCTTTCAGCCCGGGAAAAGAAATTTCTCTTTTCGGCTTCTGTTATTCTGTTTTTATCATAGATTTTAAAAGAGATTTCATCTTTTTCATTAATGATAAGGCTGGCAAAAGCAACGGCTTCTCTCCCATTTTTAGCTACAAGAAAAGGAAGTCCGAAATTTTGATCTATTGTCTTCAGGTTCTGTGTTTCCAGAAAAATATTTTTCAGCACCCACATATCTGATATATAAGCTTCAGCATATTGAAACTGTTTCTGATGTTGAATGATTGTTTCCATATTTTCTTCTTTAGCTAAACAAAATTATGGACTATTTAATTTTGGATACAGATACAGAACTATAGAATATTATGGGTACAGAATTTTATTCCATGAGTTTTCCAATTATCAAGTATTGATAAAAAAGAATGTTTCTACCCGAAATAGTAGCGTGCAAATATTTTTAATATCATTTCATATTTTCTACTTTTGCAAAAATAATGAGACAAAATGAGCTTTTTTGGGGCTAATATTAAAAAAATAAGACAGGTAAAGGGATTAAGCCAAAAAGCTTTTGCTGATTTATTTAATTTAAACAGAGGAGTCATAAGCTCTTATGAAGAAGAACGTGCTGAACCGAAGATTGAAACTCTATTAAAAGTAGCCCATCATTTTGACCTTACTCTTGATCAATTACTGACTGAAACCATTGATGTAAACCAGCTGGCAAGCGTTTCTGAGATTAACCAACTTATGCTTTTTCCGGAGCTGGCGATTCAAAACAGCAAAGAAGCAAAGACAAAAACGGAAGAAAACAATCCAAACGCATCAATATTGCAAAAAATATTAGCATCCGTAGATTTGGTTTATGAATTTACTTTTGACAAACAATTGCTTGCTCAATATAACTTCGGTGACATTTTATTTTTAAATAAGTCTGATTTAAAAAATGGCTCTTTATCTAATTTGTTACTCTATAAAAACGGCCATCTTCAATATGCTTCTGAAGTCAAAGGAAAAGACACTTATCATCATGAATATTATAAGATTGTAGGATACGTTTCTGCAGCAGATAAAAATATTTTCACAGATATTTTTGAAAGGCTGGAAAATCTTGAAAATAAAGTCAAAAATTAATAAATCTGACAAAATAGGTATAGAATATCTTTTACACTTCATTTTAATCACCGTTCGTTGAATAATAAAACAAGCTATTATCTCCAAACCTATATTTAATCTATGTTTTGCATGCTTTTATTTTGATTTTCAGGATCAAAACTAAACTATCGTGTAGTAAGAATTAGGGTGCATCCCCCTATTTTTGTATTAAAATAGAAGCAATGGAAACAAAATATTCTCGAAACAGGCTATATGTACAGAAAGAAGAGCAGCACGCAATAAAAGATTTTTCTATTTTGCTTGCAGGAAGCGGAATTGGCAGCAATATTGCAGAATGCGCCCTTCGTTTTGGCTTTGAAAATATTACCATTGTAGATGGTGACACTATTGAACAGTCTAACCTGAACAGACAAAACTATACCCATCAGGATATTTCTTCCTATAAAGCTGAAACCTTATACCATCGGTTAAAAAGCATTAATCCGGATGCCAATATCCGGTACCGGAGTGAATTTATCACACCTGATAATGTTCATGAAATAATCGGAGATCATGATATTGCGATTAATGCACTTGATTTTTCAAGCAATATTCCTGTTGTTTTTGATAAAATATGCCAGGAAAGAGGAATACACGTACTGCATCCTTATAATCTTGGCTGGGGAGGCCTGGTAGCTGTTCTGGAACCTGATGGACTTCCTTTGGACATTCTTTCTGATGACAATTTTAATGAACTGAAAATGGTAGAGTACATTGCAGGTTATCTCCGGTTTTGGAGAACTCCCAATGAGTGGCTGGAAAATATCATTGACGATTATAAGAAGGAAAAAGAAAATCTTCCTCCTCCTCAGTTGGCCATCGCTTCATGGATTGTTGCCGGAATGTGTACTCACGTCATGTTCAAAATAGCCACAGGAAAGCCCTATAAAACTTTTCCACAGTTCTATATGAATGCTATTTCCGAATAGCTACTTATACACTCTGAGCTTAAATCAGTTTGTAATTGGTAGCGTAGGAAAGCGCTTCCGTAATATTACTTACTCCCATTTTGTCAAACAGTTTTCTTCTGTGAAATTTTACGGTATCACCTGTTACATAGATTTTATCGGCAATTTCATTGATGGTAAGTCCCTGGGCATATAACCGCAAAATTTCGGCTTCTCTTTCCGAGAGCTTTACTTTCTCTTCTTTGATCCATCTGCTATCTTTCAGATCATAATTCCAGATTTCGTCTGTTCCCTGCTTTACAATAGAGATATTTCCGGAGGCATGGTTGTGAGATAAAGAGACAATACACATGGCTTTCCACATTTTACCTTCTGAAGATAAGAAAAGAGGAGTCAGCTTGTGGTTGATAAGGATGGTATTTTTACTTTCATTCACCAAATGAAAATCATAAGAAATGGTGTATAGTTTTCTTTCGTTCACCGGCAGATTTTCATAGAATTCAAATCCTACTTCATTGATTTTAAATAACAGATCCAGATCTTCTTTTTTCACATGCCGGAAATAGAAAGCATAACCCATGGTTTCCACTTCTTTAGGAGTATGATCACAAAGAAATAATGGGTTATCTGATACATACTCGAAGTTTTGCTTCTGATAGTCTATGACATACAGACTCATGTAAGTGATTCTCGCAAAGGCTTTAATGACCTCAAGGTAGTCAGAAGTCTGGTTATTCTCTGACTCTGAGATCGCGCTGATGCTGTTTTTATTTGAAAAGAATTTTCCAATCTCTTCCATAGTTTAGTTTTTAAGGTACAGTTTTCAGGTTACTACACTTTAGTGTAGACTTTAAGGAATCTACACTAAAGTGTAGCATATCCCACTATTCAGTGTAATAATTTTACTATAAAGATAAAAAAATATGGAACATCTTAACTTTTATTCTTTAAGTAATAAAAACTTATACGAATTAGCAGAATTTGTTGTTACCGAAAACTTTAACCATCATGAAAGTTATTCTGATACGGATCAGTTTAAGGCTGAAGTAGAAGATATCTATCATGAAGAGAAGAACTTTAAAAAGTCTAAGATTTTTGTTTCCAGAGATCACGAAGGTAAGATCAATGGTTCTATAAGAGTTTTTAAATGGAACCATAAAGATGTCCTTCCATTGGAGAAACTTTTCCATATCAATCCTTCTTCTTTTATCAAAAACAAAACGACCAACATCTGGCATATCGGAAGATTTGCTATTAAAAAAGGAATTGATAAAACCGGATTTGGGATTTTCAAAACATTAATGGCTTATGCAATCAATGAGGTTTGCTGCAACAAAAACGCTGTTGCTATTGCTGAATGTGATGCAAAGCTTCTGAAAGTTCTTAAACTGATGGGAATTGAGGCTGTTACATTAGCCGAGCCTATCCATTATCTGGGTTCTGAAACGATTCCTGTAATGCTTACTTATAACGGGCTGAAAAAGTTCCTGGACAAGAACTATCATCTGATGTCCACACAGGAGGTAAGTGCCCTACACCAAAGTGTAGTATTACAGCAAACCGCCTAAAACTACACTTCCGTGTAGCATCATTCAAAACACAACATTCTACATTTGAAACATAAAATAAAAGACATGACAAAGAAATACTTAATACCGTTATTATCCTTCATAGGAATGGGCGTTCACCTTAACGCTCAGAGTATTTCCGGTAAAGTATCTGATGAAAAGGCAAAAAATATTTCTTATGTAGAGGTTATCCTCCTGGCAGGAGACAGTAAGTTCTCTGCAATTACAGATGAAAACGGGCTTTTCTCTATTAAACTTCCTAAAGCAGATTCTTATAAAATGGAATTTTTCTTAAACGGAAATAAAGTATACGAAGGAAATGAAAATATAGAAGGCGAAATTACAAGAAGCTACACTATAAAAGACAGTCAGCCGGAAAACCAGGAAATTCAGGCCATCAGCCTGACCAAAAAGAAAAAACTGGTGGAAAGAAAAATAGACCGTCTTGTTTTCAATGTGGAAAATTCGGTTGCAGCAACGGGAGGAACGGCAATAGATGCTTTAAAAACAACTCCTCTGGTTCGTATTCAGGATGAAAAAGTATCCATTGTAGGAAAAGGTGAGGTTTTGGTAATGATTGACGACCGTATTCAGAGAATGTCACCGGATGATCTTTCAAGCTTATTAAAATCTATTCCTTCTGACAATATTCAGTCTATTGAAGTGATTACTACTCCACCGGCCAAGTATGATGCAGAAGGAGACAGCGGACTGATCAATATCAAACTGAAAAAAGGAAGAGCAAATTCCTGGAATGCCAACATTGGAGGCAATTATACTCAGAAAACCTATGCTGGAGGCGGTCTTCAGGGAGCTTTTAACTACAATAGAAACAGACTGTCGTTGCAGGTAACAGCCAATACGAATTCTCAAAGACTCCGCACCACATCAGACAGTAAGATTTACTATCCGGATGAGCTTTGGATTCTGAATGTAAAAAATAAGTCTGAAGAGAACAATCTCGGGCTGGGAGTTGGTGTAGATTATAAAATATCTGAAAAATGGACCACAGGTGCAAAATACCTGGGCAGTTTCACCAGGAACACCTCATCCAACAGTCCTTTCACCTCAAGGTTTAATCCGACAGGAGCTGTTAACTCCTACATTACCTCTGATGTAGACGCGAACAATAAACCCAATATGAACTCTCTTAACTGGTACAACACCTTTAAAGTGGATTCTGCAGGCACAAAAATCACTACTGATTTTGATTATTTCCACTACAGAAAGAGTGATTACAACTTTTATGCAGGAAATGAGCTGGATCTTATGAGAAATATTCTTCCGGGAAGCTTTTTCTCGGCTACAAATACGAATGTGAACCGTATTGAAAACTATTCCGGAAAGATGGATATAGAAATGCCGCTGAAATGGGCTTCATTAAGCTTCGGGGGGAAATATACATACACCAATACCAATAACGACCTTGTGGTTATGGATCATAAAACCGGAACTCCGGTCCTCAATACAGATCAGTCGAATATTTTTAACTATAAAGAGCATAATGAAGCATTATATGTTTCTGCAAGCAAAAAACTGGGCGAAAAATGGGAAACCCAGGCTGGATTGAGAATGGAAGCGACACAGACAACGGGCTATTCTCATAATCTCAACCAGACCAACAAAAATGATTATGTGAAATTATTCCCTACTGCGTATGTAACTTATAATCCGAATGATAAAAACTCATTCTCTCTTAACTACAGCAGAAGGATCCGCAGACCGAATTTCGATTATCTGAATCCGTTTGTGGTGCGTACAAGCCCTTATTATTATTCGGAAGGAAATCCTTTTTTAAAGCCTTCTATTATTGATAATATAGAGTTTTCTTACGTGAGAAATCAAAAATGGGTATCCTCTGTGTATTATTCTCAGGTATCGGATTTCAGCCAGGATCTTTCTATCCTGGATCCTGAGACGAATATCACGAGAAGTACACCGTTGAATTACGCCAACACGTATCAGGTGGGAGTTTCCACCTATTATAATTTTAATAAATGGTCCTGGTGGAACAGCTTTACAGGGTTTAATGTGAATTATCAGAAGGTAAAATCCAAAACAGATTTCATCAGCTCAATAGACGGATATAATGCTTATTTCTATTCAAATAATGATTTCACACTGAATAAATCTAAGACCATATTCTTCAGTGCGAACTACGGGCTGCAGCTTCCTGGACGTTATCAGATCTTTCATATCTCAACGATGAATATTCTGGATGTCTCTATGAAGTTCCTGCTTCTGGATAAAAAACTGACGCTGACGGTTACCGGTATGGATCTTCTGAACGGACAGCGCCCTGTAATCTCTTATGAATCTAATGGGGTGAAAACAGACTTCAGCAGTTATGGCGACACCAGAGGGGTGAGAGTTTCTTTAAGCTACAAATTCGGGAATAAGAATCTGAAATCTGAGCAGCAGAGAAACTTCGGGAATGAGGACGAAAGAAACAGAATTAATTAATCAACTATATACTTGCAAGTAGGGTCCAATAAAGGTTTTATGACTTGAAAAGATAACCACAATCAACTATTCTAAAAATTTTAAAATCATGCACAAAATTAAATTAACAAAAGGTTTACAGATCAACAAAGAACAAATCAGCAAGCTTCAGGAGGAGCAAATGAACAGCCTTAAAGGTGGGGTTAACAGCCTTCAGGCAGCGGCTCAATCTTGCGGACAGTGTTCTTGCGGTGGAAATACAGTTGTGAAAACAAGAGCAGCTCAATAATAAACACCCAAATCACATTTACAATAAACAATAACAATCTAAAAATTAAACATCATGCACAAAATTAAATTAACAAAAGGGTTACAGATCAACAAAGAGCAAATCAGCAAATTACAGGAAGAGCAAATGAACAGCCTAAAAGGTGGGGTTAACAGCCTACAGGCAGCAGCACAGTCTTGCGGACAGTGTTCTTGCGGTGGAAACACAATTGTAAAAACAAGAGCAGCTCAGTAATCAGCACTTCAAATCACATTTAAAATAAACAATAACATTTAAAATTAAACATCATGAACAAAATGAAATTATCTAAAGGGCTACAGATCAACAAAGAACAAATCAGCAAACTTCAGGAAGAGCAAATGAATGGTCTTAAAGGAGGAGTAAACAGCCTTCAGGCAGCAGCTCAGTCTTGCGGACAGTGTTCTTGCGGTGGAAATACTGTAGTACAAACAAGAATTGCGAAGTAATTCTCAAAATAAGTCGAAAATATTTATAAAAACAATTTAAAAATCAAACATCATGCACAAAATTAAATTAACAAAAGGTTTACAGATCAACAAGGAACAAATCAGCAAGCTTCAGGAGGAGCAAATGAACAGCCTTAAAGGTGGGGTTAACAGCCTTCAGGCAGCGGCTCAATCTTGCGGACAGTGTTCTTGCGGTGGAAACACAATTGTAAAAACCAGAGCGGCTCAATAATCAGCACTTCAAATCACATTTAAAATAAACAATAACATTTAAAATTAAACATCATGAACAAAATGAAACTAACTAAGGGTCTTCAAATCAACAAAGAGCAAATCAGCAAATTACAGGAAGAGCAAATGAATAGCCTAAAAGGAGGAGTAAACAGCCTTCAGGCAGCAGCACAATCTTGTGGACAGTGCTCTTGCGGTGGAAACACTGTGGTACAAACAAGAAAGTAATCTTCTCCTATAAAAGAGGGAGCTGGATGAACTTCTCTCCCTCTTTTAAAAAAAATTATATAATCTCACAGCTCTCACATCATGCAAAAAGAAAAATTAATCATCTCAGAAATAGAAGAATGTATCCGTAAAAAAGAGACATCCCTTACCGGAATAGGTCTTAATAACGGAATTCTAAGTGCTTCAATGTTCTATTATTATCATTATCTGATGACCCGGGAATCGGAATCTTTAGAACTGGTAACCCATTATATTGAAAAGTCTCTGTCTGTTTTAACAGAAGATTATAAAAGCCTTCATTTTAATGATGAAATAAGAGAGCTGGGATTATATCTTATATTCCTGAAACAGCAGGAAGTTTTAGACAATGAAATAGATTCTTTACTGGAAAATATAGATGAAATTCTGGAAGAAATTCTGATCCAGAAAACAGAAAAAGGAGATCTTGATCTTACCAGCGGTTTTCCGAGCTTTGCCAAGTATTTTGTATTGAGAAACCTTAGTGATAAAAAACATCTGATAGATAGTACTCTTGATAAAATCAGTGAGCTTACCCAAACTCACGAAAGCGGAAGCTACTGGAAATTTGATCTTCGCAATAAAGAAAACCCATATGTAGAACTGGGCTTAGGGCACGGAACTACAGGAGTCATCAACTATTTGTTATTCCTTTACAAAAATAACATCTATACTCCGGAATCTTTAGCGCTTATCCACTCCGGACTTTCATTCATCTGGAGCTGTAAAGAAAACACCACAGACTATATCACTCTTTTCCCATTCAATGCCTTCGAAGATCTTTACATAGATTATCATAATCTGGCTTACGGAGAAATAGGAATTGGTTATACTTTTTACAATGCCGGAATTCTTTTAGACAATAAAGATTATTGCGACAAAGGACTGCAAATACTGATCAATACCACAAAATTTAAAGACACTGATCAGTCTGCCATCCTGGAGCCGGGATTAATTTATGGTTCTGCCGGATTATCCGCACTGTATAAAAACCTTTATCATCTTACAGAACAGGATGTCTTTCTGGAAGCCAAAGATTACTGGCACCAGCATCTTCTTCAGTCTAAGAAAAATGAAAATGAACAATGGGCAGGATTCAATGCCTACTATAATGCAGAATTCGACAATATCAACATGGCTTTAGGCCAAGGTATCGCAGGAATTGGTATTAATCTGATGAACAATATCATGACCACAAATCACAATTATGTTTCATTCTATAATTACGATCTATAATGGAAACTCTACAATCTCAAAACATCACTACCCTGCTACAGGAATACGATCAAAAGCTTCTTGATTTTGATTATGGAAATTTACCGGACGGATTGCTTTATGGAAAACTGGGACTTCTGCTCTATTTCCTTACACAGTATCAGATCTCCGGAAATGATATCTATGTGAATAAAGTAGGCGATATCCTGGAAGAAGTATTTGAAAATGGCAACCTGCAAAAAGAAAACAATGTATACACACTCCCGAATCTCTCCAAAGGAATGACCGGACTGGGCATTATTCTGAATTTGCTAAAACAGGACGGACTTATTCAGGATGATTTTGATGAACAGATTGCAGACATCGGAGAACTGATTTTCCAACAGTCTGTCACCATGCTGAATGAAAACAATTATACTTTTTTTGATGGACCTATAGGAAATCTTCACTATTTCAACTCCATCGGAAACGAAAAATACAGCAGCGAAATCGTAAATATACTTTATGACGAATGTATTTCTCACCCCATTCCATTTGAAAACAAGCTGAACGACAGCTATGCAGATGGGATTAACTTAGGATTCAACTATGGCTACCTTTCTATTGTTAATAATCTTTTAGCCCTTCCGGTAATAACGGATCAAGCTAGATATATTATCAGCAGCTGCCTGGAGTTCATTATCTCCAATTTTGATGTTCATGAAGTAGAAAATGCCAGAATATATAAACCATACAACTACAAAATAATACAAAACCTGCTGAAGCCTTTCCATAATAACAGACTTTGCTGGTGTAACAGCGATCTTTCCTTCTCTTATCTCCTTTATAAAACAGGAGAAACACTACAGGAAAACAGATACACAGAAATGGCCCGAGAACTGGGTATGGAAACCACCAAAAGAAAAGTAATGGCCAACACAGGAATAGAGTTTATTCAGTATTGCCACGGAACCTCAGGACTTGTACAGCTTTACCATGAGCTTAATGAAAAAGACAGCCATCCTGAGTATAAAAAAGCTGAAAACTTCTGGACGAAAAGATCACTGGAAATTCTGGAAAACGAACTGGAGCAGCCATTCACCGAACAAGACAGTAATTTACTCTTTGGAAAAACAGGAGCCCTGATTGCTCTGAATGACAAAATAGACAAAACTAAATACCTAAAATTTTTACTGTAACATGAAAACAAAAAGCATAGGATTACTAGAACTAGGATACAGAAGCGGCAAAGATTCCATCACAGCTCTTAACGATGTAGTTGATTATGCCCTTCATGCAGAGAGATTAGGATACAGCAGATTCTGGCTGGCAGAGCATCATTATTCCCACCTTAAGAATCTTGCCTTTTCAAACCCGGATATCGTGATTGCCATGATTGCCGGGATGACGGAAAAAATAAGAGTAGGATCCGCAGGAACTTCAGTACCGAGCTATTCTCCTTATGCTGTGGCTACCAATTATAAACTGATCAATAATATATTCAATGGGAGAATAGATCTCGGTCTGTCCAAAGGAATCCCGGAAAGTAACCATACGAAAAACCTTTTAAATTCGGATATTCTTGAAAGAGGTACCGGAGCGGTTTTTAAAGAAAATGCCCAAGAGATTCACGAGCTTTTCTATTCTGAAGCGGAAAGAAATGAGAAAGAAGGAATCTTAATTCCTCCCTACGGCGGCCTGATCCCCGATCTATGGTATCTTTCTTCTTCTTTGAATAATCTGGATGACGCCATCAGTTTACACTCAAACTACTGTGTATCAGCATTTCACGGAAACGGAAAGTTCCTTGACAGTTTTGAAGGTAAAAAAGAAGAAATCAACAGATACAGGGAAGCCTTTCTACAGAAAAACGGATTTCTTCCTAAAACATCATTGGCACTCGCGATCAACTTGTCAGAAGTGAATGAAATAAAATCTGATGCCGATGAATCCGAAGCTTTTAAAATTCTTCACCTCAACTTTGAAGAGCTTTTTGAACTCATTGAGAAACTGGATGAACAGCTGGCCGTAGATGAATTCATTTTATATGATACAGAAGCGGACAGTGACAAGAAAATAGAAAACGCTGAAACGATAAGCAATC
This sequence comes from Chryseobacterium sp. 7, assembly GCF_003663845.1. NCBI lineage: Bacteria > Pseudomonadati > Bacteroidota > Flavobacteriia > Flavobacteriales > Weeksellaceae > Chryseobacterium > Chryseobacterium sp. 7. Next base: position 873,960 of record NZ_RCCA01000001.1, on the reverse strand, counting down.
ATTACAACTTACAATCTATTCAACATGAAAACGCAGTTAGATAACATTAATATTGGCTTTATGAGAAACGCTTTATACTCATTCAGACAATATAACAACATCCCGAAAAATACAGCAGATCTTGATCATTTTGTGCTTGAATTATGGAATGATGAAGTCTTCAGAGAATCTATTTTCTTAGCTTCTTATGAGCTGTATAATGAATGGGCAAGACTATGCCAGGACGACCCGTCTTTATCTCAGGTAAAGAGAAACAGAATTAACAATTCTATCCTGAAATATTACATCAGAATTACCACCAGATCTACTCCGTTCGGAACATTTGCTTCGCATTCTGCTTTTGAACTGAACTCAGAACATAAAAATATAGAAGCCGGAAATATGAATGCTATCCACCGGTATACAACACTGGATCTGTCTTTTCTTTTTCAGGTTATTGCATTAATCAACAGAGACTTTCCGGAAGTTCACGAATATGAACTTAATGACTCTATCTATAAGTTAGGTGATTATTACCGATATATCGAAACTTCAGTACAAAATGAAAAAAGAGTCTACACCTTAAGCTCATTGGAAAAAGATGAACTTCTGGATTTTCTGGTTGAAACTACTGCCAACAAGTCTTATTCATTCGACAGCCTGGTTGGTCTGGTTGCGGAAAATGTAGATGGAGTTTCTGAAGAAGATGCAAAATATTATATCTTCAGTCTGATTGATGCGCAGTTCTTCAAAAGCAACTTCGATATCTGCTTAAACGAGCATTCTCCATTGTGCCAGATCATTGATTATTTAAATTCAAAAAAAGGTATCGCTCCTGAACTGGACGCTTATCTGGAGACCCTCATCAAAATGGAAGACTATATGAAGCTGCTGAGCTCCGGAGTTGGACAGCCTCAGGAATATTACAATGAAATATTTGCACTTGCCAATCAGTTTTCCATTTTATATGACAGAAAATACCTGATCAATTCTTCATTAAAAAGAAATCTGGATTTCTCTCCGGTTACCAGAGAAGATCTTTCCAAAATCAAAAAAGGAATCAATACCCTATCCTGCTTTTGGGACAAAGGAAGCGAAACGGTAAATGAAAATTTAGAAAAATTCAAGACCGCTTTTTATACAAGATATGAAGAAAGCCTGGTGCCTTTGGTAGAAGTATTGGACAACGAAAGTGGTATCGGCTATATCCAGGAACAAAACAGCGAAAATGATTTTTCTTCCCTTTTGGATACGCTAAGCTGGCCAAATTCTAATACAGATTCATTTTCCATCACTTACAATAAAAAGATTCATGAGTTCTGGAGAAGACTCATCAACAAAGCCAATATCAACGGAGAAACGTCCATAGATCTTAGCCAGCATGACATCAGCAACCTTCAGAATACAGATGAAGTAAGTCTTGCAAGATCTATTGCAGTAATGATAGAAAAGGTGTCTGATAAAATTGCCATTTCTTCTGTAGGAGGTACCAGCGGAGCCAATCTTATCGCCAGATTTTCCAATGAAGATGAAGAAATCCTTGCCCCGGTGAACAGAATCATCAAAGAAGAACAGAATGATGATCATTTTATCTACGCAGAACTGCTTCACCTGCCGGATAACAGAGCAGGAAATATCCTTCTGAGACAGGTAAAAAGAGGAAACCAGCTTTCTTATCTTACGAAACCTTCAACTTCGGAAAACACCATCAGCCTGACGGATCTTTACATTAAAATGATGGATAAAAGAATTGTTTTATTCCATAAAGAACTGAATAAAGAAGTAAAAATCTTCCATTCTACTGCACATAATTTTGATTATAATTCGCTGCCGGTGTATCAGTTTTTATGTGATCTTCAGCATCAGGATGTTTCCACCGCATTGGTTTTAAATATTGGAGATACCAATTACCTGATGTATGATTATATTCCCCGCATCACCTTCGGTAATGATATCATCTTTACGCCGGCCTTATGGAGAGTATACCAGAACGAAGTATCAGGAATAAAGGCTAAAAATAACACTGAAAGCATTAAAAAAGTAAAAGAATATCTATCCGATAAAAAAGTAAACCGCTATTTCTTTATTTCTCAGGGAGACAATAAGTTACTGATCGACACGGAAAATGACAACCTTTTATTATTTCTGATAGAAGAACTGAGGTCTAAGGAAATGGTAACACTTACAGAATGTCTTTACGATCTTGAGGCAGATGAGTTCAACAATGAGATTATTATTCCTATGATCAACAGAAGCTATACTGCATTTAAAACAGAGCTTGACCTGCATCTTTTCAATGCCAATATTGCTGATCATAAGTTCATCCCGGGAAATAAATGGCTTTACTATAAAATCTATTGCGGAAACAAGTTCTCAGACAAAATATTACAGGATGTGTTTCCGGAGCTTTTAGAACAGCTTAATGAAGAAGATCTGATCAAAAAATGGTTCTACATCAGGTACAGTGATCCTGATAATCATATCAGACTAAGACTGGAAATTAATGATAATGACCTTACCAATACAGCGCAGATTATTACAACTTTCAACGATTATTTTGATAAATATATCAATGAAGGAATCATTAATAAAGTGGAAATGGGAACCTATGACAGAGAATATGAAAGATATGAAGGTGAATTTATCGAAACCGCAGAACATATCTTCCACTATGACAGCAAACTGACTGTAAATCTATTGAAAAATGTTCCGAACAATGATGACCTCTGGTTATACGCTATCAAAAGTATTGATGCTTATTTCGATGTTTTCAAACTGGATCTGGATAAACGATATGAAGTCATCAGCAAGATTTACAACCAGTTTCAGAAAGAGTTTAATGTAGACAGCAACCTGAAAAAGCAGCTCGACCTTAAATACAGAAGCAACCTGAATATCATCAGTGAAATTGTAGAAACGGATGACAATCCATACTTCTCAGAGTTTGTTAATGCAGTCACAGAAAACTGTAAAGAAATAGAAAAGCTCAAGACCATTCAGAAAGAAAGATTAGTGAGCAGTTTTATTCACATGCATATCAACAGGCTCATCAGATCCAGACACAGAATGCATGAACTGATCATCTACGGCATCGTAGAAAAGTATTATAAAATGAAAATCGGCAAAAGAAAATATCTAGTATCATGAAGCTAAAATTTATTCCTCAACACGACCAAATGGACTGCGGTCCTGCATGTATCGCAATGGTGGCTTCCTACTTTGGCAAGCAGATTCCGTTACATTTTTTAAAAGAAAATGCCAACTTATCCAGAGAAGGAGTTAGCTTACTGAGCATCAGTGAACTGTGCGAAGATATTGGATTTGAAACCTACCCTGCCAAGCTTACCTTGCAGACTTTGGATGAAAACGGCAGCCTGCCTTGTATTCTTCACTGGAATAAAAACCATTTTGTGGTGCTTATTGACGTAAAGAAAAGCCTTATTTCAGGAAAAAAACGCTACAAAATTGCTGATCCCAGCCATGGAATGATCTGGCTGAGTGAAAAAGATTTCCTTAAAAGCTGGCTGTCTGACGGAGAAACCGGAATTGCTCTTTTTGTAAGCCCTACCAACAGCTTTTACCAGCAAACCTTCCCGGAAGAAGATAAACTGAGTATTTCTTTTGCCATGAAATATTTCAAAGAGCACAAAAACAAATTCCTCTTTTTATCCGGAATGCTGCTTATCGGAAGCTGCCTGAGCCTTATATTTCCATTCCTTACGCAAACACTTATTGATAAAGGAGTTAACACAAAAGACGTAGATCTTATTACCATCATCCTGGTCTCTCAGATCGTTTTATATTTAGGAAGTATCACGATAGAAATTCTCAGAAACTGGCTGATGCTTTATATTGGAACCAGAATCAGTATTTCCATTATTTCAGACTTTCTAAAGAAAATGCTCCTTCTTCCAATGGGCTTTTTTGATACCAAAATGAAGGGGGATTTTACCCAGAGAATTCAGGATAATGAAAGAATAGAAGATTTTCTTACCTCTCAGAGCCTTATGACTTTCTTCTCTATGGTAACTTTCCTGGTGTTTTTCGGAGTGCTTTGGTATTATAACGTTACAATTGTACTTATTTATTCCTCTCTGACAGCATTATCATTGGTTTGGGCTCAATATTGGCTGAAAAAAAGAGAAATTCTGGATTATTACAGATTCCGCGAAAAAGGACAAAGCCAGGAAAGCGTTTATGAGATCCTGAACGGAGTTTCTGAAATGAAATTAAATCAGTTCGAAGATTACAAAAGACAGGAATGGGAAGGGATTCAGAATAAGCTTTTCAAAACAACTCTTCGTATTTTAAAAGTAGATCAGTATCAGTTTTCCGGATTTGAATTTCTTAACCAATTAAAGAACATTTTCGTGACGTTCTTTGCTGCATTGCAGGTTGTGAAAGGAAATATGACCATTGGTGAACTATTAGCAATATCTTATATCATCGGACAGCTGAACTCTCCTGTTAATCAAATGATTTCTTTCTTCCGCTCTTTACAGGATGCCAAACTGAGCCTTTCAAGATTAAATGAAGTTCAGAATCATGAAGAAGAAGAAAAAGAGGGAATGAAAGCGCTGGAAGTTGGCAATACTTATTCAAAAGATGAAGAGAGAGGAATTACCTTAAATAATGTTTCTTTCCAGTATGAAGGGCCGAAATCTCAGTTTGTATTAAAAGATGTCAACCTGTTTATCCCTGAAGGCAAAGTTACAGCCATTGTAGGAGCCAGCGGAAGCGGAAAAACAACATTGATGAAGCTGCTGTTGAAGTTCTATAACCCTACTCACGGTACCATTCACTATAACGAAGATGATATTCTTACCCTTTCTCCTAAAAGCATCAGAGAAAACTATGGAGTGGTAATGCAGGACGGATTTATTTTCTCAGACACCATCGAAAGAAACATTGCAACTAGTGAAGTGGAAATCAATACCAGAAAAATGGAAAATGCGGTAAGAGTAGCCAACATTTCGTCTTTCATAGACAATCTTCCGCTAGGATACAGCACTAAAATAGGGGCAGCCGGCAACGGAATCTCCGGAGGTCAGAAGCAAAGGGTTCTTATTGCAAGAGCAGTGTACAAAAACCCTCATTTTATCCTCTTTGATGAAGCCACCTCCGCACTGGATGCCGAAAATGAAAAGATCATTCATGACAACCTGCAGGAATTCTTCAAAGGAAAAACGGTAATTATTGTAGCACACCGTTTAAGCACTGTAAAAAATGCAGACCAGATTATTGTTCTGAAAAACGGAGCCGTTGTTGAAAAAGGAAACCATCAGGAGTTGGTCAACAAGAAAGCAGATTACTACAGTCTTGTAAAAAATCAGCTTGAATTAGGCAACTAATCACCTCTCAATATATTTTTGACCGTTTCGCAAGTTGTGAAGCGGTTTTTTATGCAGCTTATTAAAAAAAGAAAACCTTTGTAGTGCATTTACAAAGGTTCTTATTTTAGTCTGGAGAGATTGTAAATCAATTATTTAAAATCTTTATCCTCAATATTTTTATTATAATACAAATCTACAAGAGTTGCTTCCTGATTCCCATCTTCAGAAACAAAAGTCGATTTGGTAGCATACCAAAGATCCCCGAATTTTTTATAATCGCTTTGTAAAACTGTAGAGAATGTATTCTTTTCACCATTTTCCACCGTTTCTTCTTTGCTTAGAAAGAATGACTTTACATCGTAATACAGATAGGTCACCTTTCCTGTTATATACGTTGCTTTTATTTTATAATAGATCTTATCTGGATTTTCGTCAATAAGTTCAATCTTGTATAATTTTGGATCTATGTAAGCAAGTTCATTCATGATATACTTTCTGTCGGCCTTATCTCTAAATTCAGCAGGATCAGCCAGCTTTCTCTCACCGTTGACCAGTTCATAACCTGTTTTACCGTCAAACCATGATTTGTAAACAATTCTTCCCTGATATTCAATTTCAAAGCTTCCTTTATTGGGTACCATTTCTTTGGTAATCCAATACACATTTCGCCCGTCCATTACCGTTTCAGATTTGGAATACAGCGTTTTTATGCTGCTCAGAAGCTTTTTCCCGCCTTCTGCCTGAATGGCTTTTTCTATAATTTCTTTGGCTTTGCTTTCGCTGGATGTCTGTGAGAATAACGGGTTAGAAGCAGCGATCATGCTAACGACTACAATGGTATTGAATAATTTCATGGTTTTATTTTTTCTGTGGCAAATGTACCAAAAGACATTTTAATTTTTTTCATTTTAAAAATTATTTATAATCGAATCTATCTTCATCAGGATACCAATAACGAGTTAAGGTTTTTCCTAATGTTCCATTTTCGTAGGCTTTTATATAGTCTTCTAAATCCATTGCTGTACCAAAACTAACTACTCTTCCTGTCTTTTTTTCCACTAAAAAAGATGCATTACCTACTAATGTTTTATTAAAATCTCCTGTTAGAAGAAATTCTTTAGATTGATAATCATAAATATTTCCATAAGGCTTTATAATGATATGATCTGTTAATATTACTACTTCAATATCTGCTCCACCAAATTTTTCTGCTCTACTTTTTAAATAGCGTTCCGCTATCCTTAGCATTTCTTTGTCTGTTAACATAAAATCAATTTTAAAATTATTACTTTCTCACTTTTGTGTATTTAAACTCTAAATAGCCTCTTTGGATAAAGTTACCATATTCTCTTGTTTGAGCAAAAATTACATATTCACCCGTTTGGCCATCAAATAAATGTAATTCTCCGCCCTTTTTCATTCCCACAAAAAAATGACCTTTAGTACTTCCTGTTATGCTATTTTTTTCTTTAATACCATAAATAACAACAATATCTTCTTCTGCCATTAATTGTTTCATTCTGGGGATTGTCGCAGGCTGGAAACTTCCGCCTCCACATTTTGCAGCTACTACCTCTATGTCTTGCATTGTTGAAGATTTAGCTCTTCGTAATTCTCCTGTTCTCAAAAACTCAACTACAACTTCCACGGTATTACCACAATTTAGATCACCTATCTGAATAACTTCATTATCTATAGATATATGATTAAAATAAGGCATCGCTTCTTTCCTTTTTTCAAAAGGATTTTCAATTATGGCATTTAAAAATTGTTTTTCCCCTTTTATAAATGCTTTTACCTCTGCTTCGACATTGGTTGCCACTATAGAACCACCTGGCGGTACATGTCCACCCAGATGCTCCAGCTCCTCTACTAATTTTTCTCCCCGTAAATTACGCCATTTTTTGTAGAACATATGCATTTCTGCTTTGGTAAACTCTTCTACCACTTCACCTTTATAAACAGCAGCATAGGCATTTAAAAATTTCCCATTCCTTCGTCCAAATAAGAAAACTATCCCGTTTTCCGCCATGGTGTTACCAAGCGCTCTGTATTCCGCTCCGGGAAAAATTTCCCGGGGTTCCACTACTTTTATGGTATTTTTTTGGAAATTAGAAATATTGGTTTCCAGCACGGCTTTTAATACCAAAGTCTTAAGATAATTCTTTGCACTTCCGTCTGCCATTTTTGCGATCAGTTTGGCTGCTCCGCTATAAAAGCTGCCTACAACAGTTAAACCAGCCAGTGCAATACCTCCCACCATATAAATCTCTTCCCAGTCTGCCAGAAATTCTTTTCCGCCTTCATATGTAGCAATTTCTTCTTTAAATGCCTGTATGGTAAGATCGGCTCCTGCCAAAGAAATATCGGCGGCAGCCAGTAAAATAAAATAGGGGTTTCCAGTAGTTGCCAATGTGGCAACACCAATCACAATAGCCACGAGATTAGCTGCTATACGGATATTCTGCTGTACAACCGCCCATTCTTCTGCATCTGCTAATGCCTTCAGATAAATAGCAGGCACCAGATAGGTTTCTTCTTTTTCTCCACTGATATCTGTGAGATACACCATATCCAGAGGATGAAACTGTGCCCCTTCATCCAGATCTTCTGTAACGGTCTCTTTTGCATTGGGATCTCCTTCTTTCGGTATAATTTTTACATTTCGCTGTACCTCTTTCTGCTGTTGCAGGAGAAATGTATCTCTGTACTGATCACCGCTGCTCTGGAAAATTCCCATTTCCAGAATATCACTGTTTATTGTATAGCCTTGTCCAATGATAAAAGATTGCGCGTCTTTTTTCCGTTTATCATTATTCGCAAACAGAGAAAACAGCATCATGATATTAGCCAGTATCATCCGGTTGGTTTGCATCTTACCGTCATACTCCGTGCTCCCGTCTAAATTGTAATAGATCCTGTTCAGTTTATCCGGATTTTCGCGGAAATAGTTGAGGACAGGAACCGGATCTCCAATGGCTTTGAAAATCTGTATCACTGCAGAACTGCTGTCTTTGAAGATATCCGAATCATCGCCATTTGAAAGAATTTCAAGATGATTAAAAAACATCAGATTATCAATATGCGCAGAGAGTCCAGACAAAATAGTTTCAGGAATATTTTCGTAGATGAACTTCAGAGACCCGGCATCTTCATATTTTTTGAGAGCATCTGCGAAATTTTTCAGGAAGTATTTGTAATCCTTATCATAGTCATCAATATCACCATAGCCTAACAGTATATTCAGATCTCTGAATTCCTGATAAGAGCAGGTTTCAAGAATAATTGCCTTTTCGTTGCTTTTTGCATAGAAAAAATTGATTCTGTAGAAGATTTTCTCTTTTCCAACCGCTATTTCGTGACTTATTTGGGTCTGGCTCCATTTTACTGAGACATTTTCTGCTTTTGAGTTCAGGTAAACTTTCAGCCTGAGGAAATTTTTGCCCGGGAGCGAAAGACTCTTTCTTTGAGTATTAGATTGATAGTCAATGGGATTATATTCCAGAATATAATCCCTCATTCCACTGTTGCCATACTTAATTTTTGAAATCAGAAGTTCCAGATTGATATATTCATCTGTCTGCCAGTCTGTAATATCTGAAACGGAAGACGGGGCAGGCGGTAAAGAGGTTTCTGTTTGTAAATCTGTGGGTTGCTTTAATGTTTTACTTAAAAGAGATTCATGGGGCACAAAATAGCTTGATAAAGACTGCAGAGTTTTTTTGCTGGTTTCATCGAAGTCGTCAAAATCATTAAAATAATTGTCATAGTTCATTGCTTAAAATTTTAGGTTAATAAAAATTCAGCATGAAAATCGAAACAAAGTTTAGGTAAAGAGCCGAATATTTGATTAAGACTATAACGTCCGGCTCAGAATCTTTTTTACTTTGGTATGAATTTCATATTTGCGTTTTATTGTTACAAATATCAATGCAGAAAGCGACAGAACCTGACGTATTAAATTTATTTTGTACTATATATATTTTAATATGATTATTGAAAACAAAAAAGCCCTCCGTAAATTATTACAGAGGGCTTTGTACCCCAGACGGGACTTGAACCCGTACGTCCTTGCGGACACAGGATTTTAAGTCCTTTATTTCTGTCATCCAATTTCCCTTTATCACTATAAATCAAAACGTTACGAATTAATAATTTAGTTAAATTATGTTAAATTTTAAGTATTTTTACACGGTATTTTGCACGATTGCAACACATATAAACGCCCTATTTTAAGGGAATTAAAATTAAAAAGGTATTTTAATTTTTAAGTATTTATTGTCTCAACTATTTTTAATTTAAGCTCTTCAATAAGCTCAGGATTATCTTTTAAAATATCTTTTACTCCATCACGCCCTTGTCCAATCTTTGTATCTCCATAGCTAAACCAGGAACCACTTTTAGAAATTATCCCTTTTTCAAGAGCTATATCTAAAATATCCCCCTCTTTGGATATTCCTTCTCCATACATTAAATCTAATCCTATTTCTTTAAATGGAGGCGCCACTTTATTTTTAACAATTTTAATTTTGACAGGATTACCTATTGCCTCATTACTTTTATTTTTAATTCTATCCCCTTCGCCTCCCTTTCTTCTAATATCGATTCTTACGGAAGCATAGAATTTTAATGCATTTCCTCCTGTAGTCGTTTCAGGGTTTCCGAACATAACACCTATTTTTTCTCTTAACTGATTAATGAAGATTACCGTACTTTTTGTTCTTGAAATCGTAGCCGTAAGCTTTCTTAATGCCTGAGACATTAATCTTGCATGAAGGCCCATTTTAGAATCCCCCATTTCTCCTTCAATTTCTGCCTTTGGAGTAAGAGCAGCAACAGAATCAATCACTACAATATCTACAGCCCCAGAACGGATCAGGTTATCAGCAATTTCTAAAGCCTGTTCACCATTATCCGGCTGACTAAAAAGAAGTGTATTCAAATCAATCCCAAGCTTACCGGCATATTCACGATCAAAAGCATGCTCAGCATCAACAAACGCAGCAATACCTCCAGCTTTCTGAGCTTCTGCTATCGCATGGAGCGTCAAAGTAGTTTTTCCCGAAGATTCGGGACCATAAATTTCTATAATTCTTCCTTTAGGATAACCTCCTACACCCAATGCAAGATCTAATCCTAATGAGCCAGATGAAATAACTTCAATATTCTCATCAATTTTACTATCACCCATTCGCATTACAGTTCCCTTCCCATAATGTTTATCTAACTTATCAAGCACTAAAGCGAGAGCTTTGTTCTTATCCTCAGTAGAACTTTTTGTACCTACCCCATTTATTTCGGTTTTAGTCTTTGGTTTTTCTCCCTTGTTTTCCATATTAATAAATTAAAATGTTTGTTTACTAATTAATGCTTTGATAATAAAGAGACTTTTTATTCTCGATAAAGGAAATTCCATGTCATCATAAAATTTATTTTCACTGGATAATAAAACATGATACTGATCCGAACCTTTTTTAACATATTTTATATAACAGTCTCCATTATCAAGGACAACAACATAAGAATGCCCATATACTAAATAGCTAAAATCTATAGGTTTAATACCTATAATATCGCCACTTGAAAACTTAGGAAACATAGAGTCGCCAAAAACATTTATATATTCCAACTCTTCATAGACTCCAGGAACAATTACTGGTTCTTTATGATGCTGGATATTATTTTCACCAAATCCAGCACTAACCCTTACCTCAGGATAATAAAACCCATTATATTTATCTTCTAAGCCTTCACTTTCTACCTTTTTAACAAGAGCCGGACATTCCAAACCATACCATATAGAATCAAAGTCAAATCCATAACCAGGAAACGCAGACACAAACTTTTTAACAAACTCTTCAGTCAAATAATTCGTATTACCATTAATAGCTGATGAAAAGTTTGATTTATTCACTTGCATTCTCTCTATGATATTTTGATTGGTTTTAACAACCATATCTCCCTTTAAAACAGCTATAGCCCTTCTTAACCGCTGAGAAATTTCAATTATATTTTTTTCCATTTGACTATCAACAAATTACAACAAACAACGAATTTTGTTTGTCTTGTTGTTTGTAATAAGCGAATTTTGTTTGTATATTTGTAAAAACAAATTTGTGTGACAAAGATAATTAAAATAATAACAATACAAAATAATTTTTTATGGAAACAAAGAAAAGCAATCTAAAAAAACGAATCAGCAACAATTGGAAAGATTTTTTTAAAGAATACACTAAACCTAAAGACGTAGCAAAAATTACCCTTGACCACAGCATCGGGTACAATACTTTACACAACATTAAGATTTGTAATGCAAACATATCAAACGAAAAGAATCAAAAGGCTTTGTATGCTCTGGCGAAAGTCGCAATAGACAATGCAAAAGAAATAATAAAAACAGCTGAAAAAGATATAAAAAAAATGGAAGATTCTATCTCTGAAATTGTTGAACCTTAATAGGAAAAATAAACATGGCAAGCTTAAAACAAACATTAGAAACTCTGCGGATCAAAGTCTGGAAGCTTGAGCAAAAGGTAGATCATCAAAAAAAAGAAATCACATTAATAAAATGTCAAATTGAAGAATTGGAATCTATCGGGAACAAAGAGAATAATAACGGAGTGGAAGCCGTGATTGATAGTTCAAGGATTTTAAACCGTAGAGGATCTAATGCTAAAAAATTAGCTCTTGCCCAAGCCCTAAAAATAAATAACCTGGATTTGATGTAAAGTAATAGCAGAAAATATCCCCTATACAATTAATTGATAATGCAGCAAAAGGGAGTTGTCTGGTGTGATAAATAACAACTCCCCCCAAAGGGGAAAAGGACTTCCCGAGGAAGAGAAAGCAAAATTACCAGGTAGACGGACAAAGAATATGTACAGAAAATAAAAAATCACCTGCACATGGCAGATGATCATTTTTTAATTAATTATTGTTCTAAACAATAAGATGAGCCACCAATATACAAAAAAATAAAAACAGTTCCGTTTAAATGTTACAAAGTGAAAATGTTAAGGATAGCTATGAAACCACACACTAAAGACATTCCTACTCCAATTGCAATACTATCGATCGTAGCAGGAATTCTTTTAACCGGATATATCCAATTCCTTTAAAAATAACAAAAATAAAATAAATGATGGAATTACAAAATATTTAACAATATGGAAATCAAAATATTAGAACAAAAAGAAATTTTAGGTAAAAACATTACCGTTTATGGAACAAATGATAATCCATTGTTCTTAGCTAAAGATGTCGCTCAATGGCTCGGATTAACAAACGTGACTGACATGATAAGCAGAGTTGACCAAGATGAGGTGACTAAGTTAAACTTAGGAAGTCTCCAAGGGTGGTGTAATTTTTTAACTGAAAATGGACTTTATGAAGTTTTAATGCAATCACGAAAACCCATTGCAAAAACTTTAAAGAGAGGAATCAAACAGGTTTTAAAACAAATAAGGCTGACGGGTGGATATATTCCTATACAATACAATGACTCTCCTGAAATGATCATGGCTAAAGGATTTCAAGTAGCCATGCAAACTATCGAAAATGTAAAGCTTAAGAACAAACAATTGGAAATGCAAAATGAGATCCAGCAGCAACAGATCATAAGTGATGCTCCTTGGGTTGACTTATCAAAAAACTGTTATAACAGCACCGGATCCTACACAGCCTCTATCCTATCAGCAAGATTAGGATTTAGAAGTGCAAAAGCATTGAATGCAGAATTGAAAAAGTTAGGCATTCAATACAAAATAAAAGGTGATGATTGTTGGAAGCTTACTGCAAAATATTCTGGCAATGGATATACTAAAACAATACCATATCCATTTTTCAGATCTGACGGAACCTCTGACACCAGAAACAGAATGGAATGGACCGAGAAAGGATTTGTTTTCCTCAGGGAGTTTTTGAGTAAAAAAAAGATCATACCATAAATTCTTTCAAATGTGCTAAAAAAGCACTTTTAAACCCTATAAAATAATATTATGACATTCTACCAAGACAACAGAAGAAACCCATCACAACCATGCAGTAGCGACACCTTTAAACTTAGCTTATCAGAAATTCTGCTTGAATGTGTTCCCGACATTGACAAGTTCCTGAAAGAATTCTTATCAAGTAAAGAATACCCGGAATATTCTGATATAAGCCCTGTATATTCAAATGATCAGGCCAGCAAAAGACCTATAAAAGAAAGGGAAATAATAGACTATCTGGTAGAGATTCCGGCAGCAGCACACATCCTGTACTGGCTTTTCTTTAAAACAACAGATGAGTATTTTAAAAATAAGATTGACCTTCGTATTACTGAACTCACCGATGCCATCGGTCCACGTACAGGAGAACTGGTCATTAAGAGTTATTAATTTTTTACCTGAAACATTTCAAATTAGTTAGAATGAATCTTAAAACAGCTATGGACCACTTTTGGAGTATGAACGAAATCCATTCATTCAATTCGACTGAGATCGCTCTTTATATGTATCTGATACGCATAAACGACCTTTGCTCATGGAAAGAATCCTTCAAGCATAACAATAGTAAAATCATAGCAGGCATCAAAGTTACATTCAAAACTTTGGCAAATGCCCGAAATAAATTAAAACAGGCAGGAATGATAGATTTTGTAACCAAAAACGGAGCTTCTGAAACGCTATACTCCCTAACCTTTGGAAATTTTACAGAGGCTCGGGATGAGGTTAGTACCGAGGTTAAGGATGAGGTTTATTCCAAGGTTTCGCCGAGGTTTGGTAAGGGTAAAGTATATACTAACTGTATTAATAATAGTAGTATTAATAAATATATTGTGAAGGGTCAGGAAAAAGAAAAATTTCTTTTTGTTTCGATTAAAAATCTCAACGACTATCTTCAAAATTTTAAGGGCAATAAATCTCACTTTATTCTGGCCTACAGATTTTGGAAATTATGGATCGAAGAAAACCCTAAAGCTTCGCATCTGCTCAAAGCCGATGTTTATCAGTGGGTAAATACCATGAAATTAATTATTGTCAATGACCAAAACGGAGTGGAAAGAATGCTTGCCATCCTGGAACATTTCAAAAGATGCCAGGCGAAGCAATTGGGCTTTAACGATTTTTGGTTTACCACCATTTCAAGCCTGAAAGCTTTTCGCAAAACAGGCAAAGATGACGTAAAGCAGATTGATAAAATCGCAAAAGAAGTCAATCAGACCGCCGAAAAACAGCCCGAATTTCATCTGGCTATTGAAACCGCAATTAAAAAATTCAAACAGTATGAAAGCTCTTGTACACCTTCGAAACAGGTTTGATTATGCCAGTAGAAATTCAGGAACATTAAGGTTAACTCAAACCGACATTGACGCCTTGCAGCAGCTCATTAATGAAGAGAATTCCAAACAGCGAAATACCTCTCTAGAGGATGCTCTTCTCTTATTTTACCTTCTAAAATGCTATAAAGTTCAGAATGAAAATAATAAAGCCGTTTTGCGGGAAAAACCGTTAGAGGAAATCAATTTCCCCATGGGAATGCCTGATGCCATGGATATTATGAGAAGAATAACCATGCTCATAGACCCCAAAGAAGAAGTGATACGAAAAATTACAGATGAACTTTGGATTTATCAGCAGTATGAACGCATACCGAAAGATCGGGATGTATACCTGAAAGAAATGTATAGAGAACAAAACTGGGAACAAAATGATCATCTATCGACCTTAAAAGTAACGCCGCAAAAAATGGTCCCAATCAAAAAAGAAGAGAGGATCACCTATCAGCAGGTAGAAGAATTACTAAATGACCTGCTTAAAAAAGCTAAAGAAGAGTTTCCAAAACTTAAATTATGGAATGAAGGATACAGATTCAAGGAAGTTAAACCTTTGAGTTCTGCCGATCAACAAAGATCGGATAATACGTAATTTTTGAGTAATGATTGAGCCGATTAAACCCATTGCAGCAGGATATGAAGATCCAGTGTTACTCAATATTTCAGATTATTTAATCCGCAGAACGGATCATTATCCTAAACCCATTCCCATACTTTGCATTAAGCAGGATGGATATCATATCCCTTTCATGTCTGAAGATAATATCTCCATTCTTTTCGGACCTGCAAAAGCAAGAAAATCAGGACTTATAAAATCAATGTGTCAGGCTATTTTAAATGGAAGTAATGAAAAAATGTTCTCAACCTATCAAAGCAAAAAAATTGCAGTAATTGACACCGAACAATCACAGCATGACAGCCACGATGCAGTAAAAGGAATTTATTATATGACAGGCGCCGATATAGATTATTACAGTGTTTTAACCCTTACCAAAGACCAAAAAAAACAATTGGTAGAGCAGCATTTGAAACAAAACCCTGATTGCAGAATGCTGATCATTGACAACATCGTACACTTTGTAAAAGACTTTAATAACGTTGCTGAAAGTGGGGAAATTACTCAGTGGCTGCTGAAATTAAAATCAGAGTATAAAACGCATATTCTTGTGGTCATTCATGAAAACCCATCCGGAACTTACAATCAGAGCCTCAAACCCCGCGGAAATCTGGGAACCAATCTGATGAACCTCTGTGAAACAGCCATCAGGATTCAGAAAGATCCCGATGATGAAACAAGAAGTATTGTCTCTGCTGCCCTTACCAGAGGAAAGGCATTCCGGGACTTTATCCTGATGATGGATGACCAGAAAATCCCCTTCCTCATGGATGATCATTCTTTACAGGAAAAAAAGACCGCCAAAAAACCCAATTATTAATGAAACCCATAAAACTGAAAATCGTAGCAAGATCAATATGAAAAGTTTACAATCAAAAACCAGAGACGGTACAGAAATAGAGATCATTATATCAGACAATGCCATTAAATCGGGGTTCAGTATTGGGAAGCCGACAGATCTGGAAATGATAGTAACGGATAAAAACAACGAGCAGTATCAGGCCGATGTGTTTTTAAAGTCAGGATGGACCCATAAGGAGCTTCAGGAAATCATAACGCGAACAGTCCTAAGTTGTGATGTAAAAGTGAAACGGATACAGGCTACAATCAAGGGGCTTGTATCGATAAATTAAGTAAAAAATAACACACACCCCTGGAATCTGAGTAGGTACTTTACGGCAATCTCCTTCTACGGCGCTACGAGCCCCAAAAAAGCGCTAGCTACAGATTTTTTTTCTGGTTACCAGTTACCACTGTGGTAATACAAAAACGTAGTATTAATAAGGGTTTGAGAAAGACCAGCCTGGCAACCAGACACCACTTTGGTTACCACCATGGTTACCACTATGGTTGCCACTCATTAAAAAATTATGAAAAAAGAAAGATACTTATCCATAAGAGCATATGCGAAACGTGTAGGAGTAAGTCATGTTTCGATTCAGAAGGCCATCAAAGCAGGAAAAATTTCTAAAGGCTATGATTCAGAAACCAAAACCATCAACCCAGATATTGCAGATCAGGAATACGGTTTTCAGACCGAGATCAAAAAGATCAATGAAAAATTAAAAGAAAATATATCCCAGCAGCAATTGGAAGCTTACAGCGGGGTCGATGTCGTTGAGATACAAATCTCTCATCAGGACACAGCACCTGAAGCCTTGCGAAAGCAAATCATCATTAAAGCGCAGCTCGATCTCTTGAAACTCAAAACAGAAAGCGGACAGCTGGTAAACAAAGAAGAAGTATATAAAGAAATTTACGCCTATGGCAAAGAAATCAGAATGAACCTACAGGCAATTCCCGACAGGATCATAGATCAGCTCCTGACCATGGACCGAAACGATGCCCATAAATTATTAACAGAAAGCATCAACGAATCTTTAATAAAACTTACCACCTATGCTCATTAAAGGATTTTTAGACGCCTTACAACCAGAACCCATACTATCTGTGAGCCAGTGGGCAGATCAAAACAGGCTCTTAGACAGTAAAAGTTCAGCAATGCCAGGAAAATACAGAACTTCCATCACTCCGTTTCTCAAAGAGATTATGGATCATCTCGGGGAATATTCTCCTGTAGAGGAAGTTATTGTCATGAAGGGAGCACAGCTGGGCGTGACCGAGGCAGGACTCAATTGGATAGGCTACACCATTGATATCTCCCCCTGCCCTATGCTTTTTGTAGAACCCACTAAAGAAGTGGTGGAACTCGTCAGCAAGACCAGAATACAGCCTATGCTCGAAAGCTCGCCCAGCTTGGCACACAAAGTAAAACCACCTAAGTCCAGAGACAGCGGAAATACCCTCACAAAAAAAGAATTCCCCGGAGGGGTATTGAGGTTAGCAGGAGCCAACAGCGCCGCAGGGCTCAGAAATATGCCCGTCAAAAGACTCATGCTCGATGAGGTAGATGCTTATCCTGTGGATTTGGATACTGAAGGAAATCCCATTGACCTGGCAAAGAAAAGGACTTCCACATTTGCCAAAAGAAAAATCTTCATTTTATCCACTCCGGTAACAAAAGGGCTTAGTGTTATTGAGCCCCTGTTTGAGAGTACCGACCAGAGATACTTTTTTCTCCCATGCCCTCATTGCGGAACTTTGCAGCATTTGAAATGGGAAAATTTAAAATATCAATACAACAAAAGCGCAAAGGTCGCAAAAGAGGTTTATTACCAGTGTGAACACTGCCAGGAAGGTATTCAGGAATCTGAAAAAACAAAAATGCTGGAGAGTGGAGTTTGGATACCTACAAAGCCTGAGAATCAAAATAAAAAAAGGGTGGGTTATCATATCAATTCCCTCTATTCCCCTTTAGGATGGAAAAGCTGGGAAGATTTAGCCATAGAATATGAAGAGGCCATGGGAGATGTCCCGAAAATGAAAACGTTTTACAACACCTCCTTAGGGCTGACCTATGAAGAAAGCGGAGATAAGCCCCAGTGGGAAGCCTTGTATGACCGTAGAGAGGATTACCCAAGAGGAAAAATACCCACTGATGAAATTGCTTTTTTAACAGCCGGGGTAGATATTCAGAAAGACCGTATCGAACTGGAAATAGTAGGCTGGTGCGAGGGGAAGGTTTCCTACTCCATTGATTATAGAGTGCTAATGGGGTTTGTGGCAGGTGATGGCAGCGCCCAGGTTTGGCAAAAACTCGATGCCGTCCTGAATGAAACATGGATAAGACCCGACGGCACACAGATGAGTATCAGAATGATGTGTGTGGACAGTGGAAACTGGTCCTCTGAAGTCTATGCTTTTTGCGGCCGTTATCCCCCTTCAAGAGTCGTCCCCATCAAAGGACGTGATAATCAGATTACGGTTATTTCTGCGCCAAAAGCCGTGAATGTGACCAGAAAAAACAAATCCGTGGACGGGGTAAAAGTATGGCATGTCGGTGTTTCATTATTAAAATCGGAACTATACGGCTGGTTAAGAGTTAATCAGGGAGATCCAGGGTATTGCCATTTCCCAATGTATGATGAGGCCTACTTTAAAGGACTTACCTCTGAAGAACTTATTACAACCAAAAATAAAAGTGGACACACGGTACAGAGGTGGGTGAAAAAGTTCACCCGAAATGAGCCCCTCGATATAAGGAACTACGCCAGGGCAGCGGCCCATATGGTCGGCATGGACTCCTTTTCACCCAAACATTGGGAACTCATGCGAAATAAAAGAACCGGAGCAGTTAAAAATAAAGTAAAGAAGAAATCAGATTTTTGGAATTAATATGGAAAAACACATCACAATACGCATTCAAATGCCGTTAAGCCTCGCAGAAATGGCCATTCATGCTGCATGTATATACTATCAGACCACCCCTGAAGAATTATTGGGGAAAAGTCCTAATCACGAGCATTCAGAAAGAAAATCACTCGTCTATCATTTGTTAAAAACAGAATGCAATATGACAGTCCCGGAAATTGCACGAATGGCAGGCACCAGCCGTCAGTATGTAAGTTATATGCTCGATAGGGTCGATATACGATCCAGATTGTACTTGTCAAATGCTTGCCATTACAAAAACATACACCATATTTTCACAACTTTACAGAAAGAACAAAAAAAATGGATGGAGCAGCATTCACCTTAGAACAGTATTACGCCTTGAATAAGAGTATCGCACAGGGAACCTTAACTGTTACCTATGGTGATAAAACCGTTACCTACCGCAGCCTTGATGAGATGCTCAGAATCAGAAATCTCATCGCAGCAGAATTGGGGCTTATTAAAAAAGACAATGGCCGAAAAGTAGGAGTCTTTAGTAAAAACTGGAAAAAATGTCCTTAGAATTAAATTTACTCGATAAAGTAGTTTCTTATTTAAGTCCGCAGTGGGGACTAAAAAGAGTACAGCGGCGTAATGCAATGGATATATTACAGAGAGGATATGAAGGAGCACGAAAAGACCGCCGTACCAAAGGGTGGAATGTGAATGATTTTGAAGAGGCCGCAAAAGTAGCCGAAATTAAAACCCTGAAAAACAGAAGCAGGGACCTCTACCGAAACAATCCCTATTCTTTCCGCGCTCACAATTCCATTGCCAACAATACCACCGGCACAGGCATTGTGCCGGCCATTAAAAATGAACAGCTGAAAAAGATCTGGAAGGATTGGGCCCAGCAAACCACCGTGGATTTTGATGGCAATTTTAATTTTTACGGATTACAGAATCTATGCATGAGAACACTCTCTATGCATGGTTCAGTACTCATCTTAAGAATTAAAACCAATAATAAAGAACATATTCCATTAGAACTCAAGGTGGTTTCCACTAAATTTTTAGACCTCTCAAAAGATACCATAAAAACTTCCACCGGGTCATATATTTCCGGGGGAATTGAGTTCGCCGCCAGCGGAAAAAGGAAAGGATACTGGATTTACGATAAAGATCCGGAGCTGGAATATTCTAAAAGTACATTTTGGAAAGATCAGGATGTGATCCATCTTTTTTTTCAGGATGAA
Source organism: Chryseobacterium sp. 7 (assembly GCF_003663845.1). Taxonomy (NCBI): domain Bacteria; kingdom Pseudomonadati; phylum Bacteroidota; class Flavobacteriia; order Flavobacteriales; family Weeksellaceae; genus Chryseobacterium; species Chryseobacterium sp. 7. The sequence goes on along the minus strand of NZ_RCCA01000001.1, from coordinate 853,746 downwards.
CCCGGTCAGATCCATGGCGTGCCCTTTGGTTCTCCCTCCATGATGAGCTTAAGAGATTTTGACGACTATTCCGATGCACAGCTGGTAAGACAAAAGATCGCTTCCTGTTTCTCTATATTCATCACCAGAACCGATTCTGAAATGATGGGCATGAGCTCACAGGATTATGAAGAGTTTGACAGGGTGGAACCAGGACTTATTCAAACCCTGGAACCCGGCAAATCCGTCACTTTTGCCTCCCCGCCACCTGCCGATGGCTATGGCGAATATTCCAGGAATGTTCTTACCGGTATTTCAGCAGGGTATGGTATGAGCTATGAAGCCATGACCGGAGATTTAAGCCATGTTAACTATTCCAGTGGAAGAATGGGATGGCTGGAGTACCAGCGAATGATTGAAACATGGCAGAATTTTATTCTCATCCCTAAATTATGCGCAAAAGTATGGCTTTGGTTTGTAGAGGCAGGAAATTTATTAGGGGTACTTCCCAAAGACACGCCTAAAACAGTCGAGTGGACCGCCCCGGGTAGAATGATGATTGACCCGGTAAAAGAGGTGAACGGACTTTTAGCACAGGTAAGAGCCGGATTTATGAGCTGGCAGGAAGCCGTAAGGCTCTTAGGCTATGCCCCGGAGGAAATTCTGGAAGAAATGAAAATTTCTAAAGAATTATTTGACAAGGCAGGACTTCAGCCCAAATCAGATCCCCGATATGATGCGGTAAATCTAAAAAACAGCACTGATGATACAGGTAACAATAGCACACAGCAGTAATGGCCTCAATTTTTTGCAGAGACAATTAGATGACAAAAATCTTAAGAAAGCCAGCACAAGGGCGTTAAATAAAGCAGTTGCCAAAGGCAACACCCTTTACAGGCGAATGATTTCAGAGCATTACAACATTAAGCCTACCCACATCAGGTCTTCCATTATACTGAAAAAAGCAACCTATAACAAGGCAGAAACTTCTATCTCAGGAAATATAAGACCCCTGAGCTTATCCAGGTTCAATCCCCAGTTTGTTAATGGCCGAAGTGTTATTTCTATTCGATCGGTGAGAAATAGAGAAACAGGCAGAAGAACTTTACAGCAAACAGCCCGAAATGCAAGCAGAAACGAGCAAGCCGGTGGAGGCGTTTCTATTGAGATCAAAAAAGGAAGCAGAAAAGTCATCCCTTATGCTTTCTTAACGAAATCACAGGCCAATACCGGGGTTGAAAAGCAGATTTTTGCCAGAGGAAAATACGCCGGAGGAAAATTCCAGAAAGCAAAAGAAAGATTCCCCATTACAGCCATGAAAACCACTTCTGTTTTCGGGATTTTGACTCATGACCCTATTCAAAAAAAAATAGAAACAGAATCTAAAGAAACCCTGCAAAGAGAGTTTGAAAGACAAATTTATTTACTAACAAGAAGATAGCGTAAAAGCAGATAAGAAGACCGGGAGTTTAATCATTAAAATCTGTTCAGGAAACACCCTCCCGCTTGAGCGTCTGGGAGGGTTTTATATGCTACCTTTCTTTTATTCAAATTCAATTTCTGTACTTGATATCTTTTCTAATTCGTCAGAAATACTTTTCTTTATATCTTCTATTCGTTTGAATTTTTCTGCTAATTGTTTTTGTAAATCTAAGTCAAAACTACCCTTGCTATCAGTTGGAATTGAAATTTCAATCTCTTGAATTTTACCTTTACCCGCCTTATTATCAAAACCAAAATAATGTTTACTAAATTCCATTTCGATTGCATATTTTAAGAACAGTAAATCTAAACTATCCTTATACTTTTTTTGAAGAATTAAAGGAATTACCTTCTCTGACAAAGAAAATCTGCCTTTACGTAAATATACTTTTCCTATAGAACCGTCAATATTCCAGGTTAAACAATCTTCAAAATATTTCACCCCTTCTAATTTGTCTTTTACATAACCATAATCAACGTTTTCAGGAAATTTAGAAGCTGAATAGACAGGAATTTCACCTTTGTTTTTATCAATAAACGTTTTAGTAAATTTACTATTGTTAGTTTTGATTTTTAAATCAAAAATATCCTTAATAGCAAGCTTGATAAATTTAGGTTTATTTGCGTCATTTGATAACTCTTCAACTTCGGCTTTAATAGAAATAATACTATTTGAAACTTCCTCTAATAAAGTCGGAAATTCTTCAATTTTTAATTTTAGATTTTCATCCTTAATTCCTAAAGTCTCCTTTTCTTCAGATGACCACCATCTTTCTACACACCAATGATTTTCTGGTTTAAAAAGTTCGATCGGCTGAATTTTACAACGAACATCAGTATTTATTTTACTAAAACTTTGTTTATTACCTTTGAAAAAGGAATATAATGTTACCGCTTCATTTAAATCATCTTGGTCAATATCAAATCGATAAACATCTCTACTTTCTCCCATTTCACTTACAAAATAAGTGAAAACCGGATCTGTTTGGATTTGCTTTTTGTGCCCTTTTTTTGTTAAGCAAAGTATATATGTTCTTTTGGGAGTTGTAAAAAAAGTTTTAATTGGCAAAGAAATAATACCATCAATAAAACATTCATCAAGTAAAAATTGTCTTAAATTTTTATCATTTTGACGATTAAAAATACCGTCTGGGACAATTATAAATGCCTTCCCATTTGGTTTTAAAGCTTTGACAATCCATTCCATAAACAAACCTTCAACACCAATAGCATTGATTTTATAATAATTTACAAGGTCTCCATCTTTTTTTATTTCATCTTTTAAATTACTACTTCCACTCGTTACATAAGGTGGATTAGTTACAATTAAATCATACTGATTTTCAATCGGTTCAGAAAGTGTCCCTAAAATAGAATTAGTTTTTAAAATAAAACTTTCATTAAAAAGTTTTGCAAATTCAGTTGTAATTGTAGGATTATCTTTTAATAAATCGGAAAAATAAATGAGCATATTGGCTTTGGCCAATATAATTGTTTTTTGTTCGTCTTTATCAAAACCTTTATCGTATCCATGAATCGTAATTTTAGGAATTAATTTTCCTTTTTTTACTTCATAAAATTGGTCTAGTTTTGTAATAATGGGTTCTAAAAGAAATTTTCCAACACCACAAGCTGGGTCACATATTTTAACACCTTCTTTTATATCATCCTTAGCCATTTCTACAACAGCCCTAACGACTTTAATTGGTGTAAAAAATTGTCCCCAATTTTTCTTGCTTATACTTTCTTTTAAGAAACTTTCAAAAAGTTGACTTTTAAAGTCATAATCAATATGTTCAAGCTTTCCATAATCTTTGAACTTTTTTAGAACTTTTTTAAAAACCGTACTATAACCTTGTACAGCTTTTTGATCTTTACTTACAAATATAGTTCCGTTAATAATTGTTGTTTTGTCAATTGAATTTTCAGGAAAAAGGGTCTTAATTTTTGGACGTATAGTTGTTGCGTATGTCTCTAACACTTCATCTTCTGTATTTCCATCGTAGCTTGAATATAAAGTATTAAAATTAAAAATACCTTGTAAAACCCCTAAATCACTTAAATATTTGAAAATAAACAGTTCCACGAAAGTATATAAACAGTTTTCAGGAGTTGCTCCACTGACGGACCAAATATCTTGCCAAATTTGTTTAGCTAAATCAGTAGGATTTACTAATTCTTTTGGTTTCAATTGATCACTTAATTCATTTATAGAATATTTTATTTTTTCAATTAATTCAGGTAATTTCTCGTCTTTTGGGTTAAAATTTTCTTTTATAAAATTACCTTTTTCATCCTTTATTTTATTTCCTGTTAGAACATTTACCCAAATTGTATCTTTAGTATCTGTGGCAATTATTATATGAGCATCAAGCTTTTTTGCAACTTCTAATTCTTGCTCAATAGCTTTCTGTTTTTGTATGGCTGTTTTAAATTCGGAAGGTTTTTTATATTCAATTACCGCAATTACGTTTTTCTTTTGTACGATTAAAGCATCAATTTTTTTCTTTTCTTCACTCCCATAATCAACATTTCTTATTATTCCGAATTCTTTTAGATTCTTGATTGAAGTAGCACCAATATTATAGAAATCCCATTTCCCTATTTTCTCAGGATTTTTTTGCAAATCTCTTTGTAATAATTCTTCACTCATAAGAAATAATAAATATTTTTTTCAAATGTACAAAATTAATTCTAAAAATTGAAGAGCGTTCTTCTTTTTGAAAATTTCGTTTTAAGCTTGTAGATGCACCTCGCCAATGTGAGGTTTTGTGTCAAATATTTAGCAAAGATACTCTGGAATCCAATCCTTTGCTTTGTATCATGAAAAAGGCAAAAGTTTCCTTATCCTACGTCAGGGCTTCAATACCCGAGAACAGCTTCAATGAAGAGAACAACACCATTGAGGTGGTTTTCGCTACAGAAACTCCGGTAAAAAGGTATGACTGGAATGAAGGATGCTATTTCAATGAAGTTCTCGAGATTTCCAAAGATGCCATCAATTTTGAAAGACTCAATAGAGGCCTTTCTGTTTTGGACTCCCATCAATCCTATGGACTGGAAAATATTCTGGGCGTGGTAGAGTCAGCCTGGATCGATGAAAACACCAAACAGGCCAAAGCCATTATCAGACTTTCCAGTACGGAAAAAGATGCAGATATCATTGCTAAAGTGAGACAAGGCATCATCCGTCATATGAGTGTTGGCTACAAGGTCGATCAGTACACCGTTTCAAAAAATGGCAAAGAAATTCCCGAGTACAGGGCCACACGCTGGACTCCCAATGAATTATCACTGGTACCCGTTCCGGCAGACTTTAATTCCGGAATACGATCTCAGCAAAAAGAAGAACATTTTAATTTAATTACGATAATGGACCTAGATAATATCCCGGCGGATGAAGTCCCAACACCGCCAAAAGTTCAGAATACACCCACACCTGAACCCAAAGTAAATGAATCAGAGGTAAGAGCAGAGGCTGTTGCCCAGGAAAGACAAAGAGCAATGGATATTTCAGAGGTCTGCCAGCGGGCAGGCTTAGAAACATCCTTCGCAGATTCACTCATCAAAAACGGTACCTCATTACATGATGCCAGAGCACTGATCATCGATGAAGTAGCCAAAAGAGCCAATCCGGCGCCCGTAGCAGCTCCTCCGCCAGCAGAAGTGACGCAAGATGAATCCGAGAAAAAAAGAATCTCGATGGTAGAAGGAATTGTTGCAAGAGCGATTCCCGGATCTATAGACCTTAACGGAAACGAAAAAGCACAGCAGTTCAGAAACATGAGACTCCTGGATGTAGCCAAAGACAGATTAACAGCAGCGGGTGAAAACTTTTCGATGTTAAGTGAACAGGAAGTGGTAAAAAGAGCATGGGCTACCACAGACTTCCCCACCCTCTTATCCCTGGCTTTTGACAGGTCACTCAGAAGGTTCTATGAAGGCTACGCCGATGAGTGGAGATTCATTGCAAGGCAGGAAAACGCTACCGATTTCAGAGAAAAAACAGGAATTAAAGTCGATGGTGCCGTGTCTTTTGATGAAATTCCCGAAGCAGGAGAATACAAAGAAAGCAATATCCTTCAGGCGGAAGATGCCAAAATAAAACTCAAAAAATTCGGAAGGAAATACAGCATCAGCGATATTGCCATTATCAATGATGATTTGAGTGTCTTCAGCAGACTGCCACAAATTATGGCACTGGGAGCACAGCAATTCCAAAGTGATTTAGTTTGGTCCAATATCATCGATAACAAAAATGCACCGGATGGAAAGACTTTATTTCATGCTGACCATAAAAATTACGATGCCACAGGAGCCCCTCTCACCACTGATGCATTAAGCACGGCAAGAACCGCTATGAGAAGGCAAAAATCACCCGCAGGATTAAAGTTAGGCATCAAACCCCAGTATCTGTTAGTGCCCCCGGAATTACAGACCACTGCAGAAAGACTCGTATCAGCAGTGCTGGCTACCGAAACCGGAAACGTTAACGTTTTCGCAGGACAGCTGAGGGTCATGGTAAGCGATCAGCTTGAAGATCCCAAAGCATGGTACCTGCTGGCTGATCCTTCAGCCATTTCAGCAGATGGCATCGTCTACGCTTACCTCAATGGACAGGGAGGACTTAAAACAGAATCAAGGGTCAACTGGGATACCGATGCCCTGGAAGTAAAAGGATCAATGGCTTTTGCCACTGCCGTATGGGGATGGGAAGGGTGGTATAAAAACAAAGGAAAATAAATTGTTACATAGCAAAGTAAAGCTTTGCATGAATTTTAAAATTAACTGTTGAATATGAAAAACTATATCGAAAAAGGAGAATTTCTCCACACCGTTTTAGAAGATACCGTAAAAGGAGGTGATCTGGTCATCAAAGAAGACACAATAGGGGTAGCCGTTTCAGATGGGAACGGAATAGATCTATGCGCTGTAGCCGTTGAGGGCGTCTTTGAACTTCCTAAAGCTACAGGGGTCGCTTTGAGTCAGGGGAAAAAAGCATACTTCATTTCTGCTGACAAAACCGTTACCGGCGTGGCTTCAGGCAATACACTCATCGGCTACGTTTGGGAAACGGCTGATGCCACTAACCCTGTAGTAAGAGTGAAAATTGGATAATGTATTTGACTCCTTCAAGGCTCAGACATTCGATGTTATTGCAACGACTATGGGATATGATGCCCAGTGCAGAGGAATCACAGCAAGAGTACTTTTCAACCATCCCAGTGAAAATGAAAAACTCTCCGAACATAACTATGATTATGACCGTCCTACTTTAGAATTTAAAGTGAATGACTGGAAAGGAATCCGGGAAGCTATTGAGCGAAAAGAAGATGTTCTGATCACAGTGAGAGGAAAAGAATATTACGCTATGAAAATCATAGGCGATGATCGTATCGCCCAAGATGGAGACACCTATAAAGTACTACTAGAAGAAGCATAATGAATTACCAGGCAGTAGAATCAGAACTCGCACATCAGATGCAAGCAAATACTGATTTATCTGCAATAGCAGATATTACAGTACTTCCGGAAGATATTACACAATACAAAATACCGGTTGTGAATGGTTTAGTGACCGTTGTTTTTATGAGTGAAATCTTTGATAAAAATCAAAGTATCGGCCCAATATCACAGCACAGCACCGCGACCTTTACGATCAGCATTCAATCCAGAAGATTAAGAGGACCTAAAGGAGTGTACGCCATTTCAGAACTCATCAAGCAGTCCTTGATGGGGTTTACCCCTACAGATTGCGGAGCGGTTTCTTTAGGGGATTTTGCTTATGTAAACTACCAGAATGATGTCTGGGAATATTCCCTGTCGGTAGCATGCAGATCACTCAGAACACAAATCCTCCCCCAATCTGTTGATCCTCCGCTATATGATCAACCCCAATAATAACATATGAAAAAGTACATCTATAAAGGTCTTGTTAAAACGACACTTGGCGGCTATATTGTTGTTCCAGGCTCAGTCATTGAGCTCCCAGAAAAAGACGAAAGAGTAAAAAGTCTCCTGGCACAGGGACTCTTAGAATTAGTAGAAACCAAAAAACAAACAAAATAATATGGCAGCAAATTATCTGCACGGGGTAGAAACACTCGAAATGAAACAGGGCACCAAAACCATACAGGTGGTCAAATCGGCCGTAATAGGTCTGGTGGGTACTGCCCCTTCGGGTGAAAAAAACACCCCTATTCTGGTGAATTCAGAGAAAGATGCAGCGCAATTTGGGAGTACAATATCCGGATTTTCTATTCCCGGGGCTTTAGAGGCTATTTTCAACCAGGGAGCCGGAACAGTCATCGTAGTCAATGTTTTTGATCAGACCAAACATACTACACCGGTAACCGATGAGTCTTTGAAAGTAGAAGACAGAGCCCTGAAATTAACCTACCCTCCCCTGGATACGGTCATCATAAAAGATGCTGACGGCAACCCCGCAGACTATGTGCAGGATGTTGATTACAGCATCGATCCTTTTGGAAACTTCAAGGCATTGACTCCCCGTATTGCCGATGGAATATTTATCAAATTTTCCTACAAAAGACTCGATGAGACTAAAATTACAGCCAGCGATATCATCGGGGAGATCAACCCCGCCACCGACCAGAGAACCGGACTCAAATGCCTGGAACTTGCTTACAATCTTTTCGGGTTTTCTCCAAAAATCATCATTACCCCTACCTTTTCAGACGACAGTGCCGTGGCTGCTGAACTGATTTCCACCGCTGAAAAAATGCGTGCCATATGCTATCTGGATGCCCCCTATGCCACTACCGTGCAAGAAGCTATTAAAGGCAGAGGACCGGAAGGAACCATCAACTTTAACACCTCCAGTAGTAGAGCTGAGCTGCTATACCCGATGATGAAAGTTTTTAATACACAAATAGAGAGCGAGACGCTCTTTCCGTATTCCGCATTCCTGGCAGGCGTGAGAGCTAAAGTGGATCACCAGGAAGGCTATTGGGTCTCGGAGTCCAACCATGAAATTAAAGGAATTACAGGAATTGAAAGAGAGATCAGTGCCGGTATCTCCAATAGCAACAGCGATGCCAATCTTTTGAATGAAAAAGGAATTACTACCGTATTCAATTCTTATGGAACCGGGTACAGAACATGGGGAAACAGAAGCGCAGCATTTCCTGCCAGTACAGCTTCTGATAATTTCATTGCCGTAAGGAGAACAGCAGATGTCATTAATGAAAGTATTGAACAGGCATGCCTGCAATTTGTAGACCAGCCCATCACCCAGGGATGGATTGACTCCGTCAGGGAAACCGTGAACGCCTTCTTAAGAACACTACAGGGACGAGGAGCCATCATAGACGGGGTATGTAAATATTTGCAAGAAGATAATCCCCCAACACAGCTCGCACAGGGACATGTTACATTCTATGTGGACTTTATGCCGCCAACACCGGCCGAAAGAATTTCTTTTACTTCCCTGATCAATATTAATTATCTAAGCTCTTTAAAATAACATAAAATGGCGCAAAAAATTACAATAGGAAGGCTCACCAATGCCAATATCTATGTCGATGGTGCAAGCCTTTTGGGGCGTGTTGAGGAATTCCAATGCCCTACCCTCACCTTTAAACAGTCCGAACATAAAGCATTAGGAATGAATGGTACCATAGAATACTATTCAGGGATCGACAAAATGGAAGGTTCCATGAAGTGGACCTCTTACTATCCTGAGTTTTTAAAGAAAATGGCCAATCCATTTAAGGCCGTAAGAATCCAGGTAAGGGGAAGTTTGGAAGAATACCAGGGCGGGGAAAGAATAGCACAGACTCCTGCTGTTGTTTTCCTTACCATTCAACCAAAGAATTTTCCCCTCGGAAATTTTCAGCAGCATGATAATGTTGAGCTTTCCACAAACTATGGATGCACCTATGTCAGACTGGAAATCGGTGGGCAGGTCATTACTGAAGTCGATGTAGAAGCCAATATATTTAAAGTCGATGGGGAGGATCTGTTAGCGGCTTACAGACAAAATTTAGGAATTTAATCCCTTTTTTATAGCGTAATAATAAAATTAAACACACAAAACCCACTAAAATTACGATTCAGTCCGTTAAAAAACATTTAGAGCCTGTTTAAATTTTAGTGGAAAATTTTGTTAAAGCATTTCCGTGAACTTCCTACAAAATCCATTCAGGAGAAACCTGTCAAATATTTGGCAAGTTTTTTTTCTGCTTTCTTTCCTAGTTTTGAGCTTTGAACAAAGTATTATGAATAAAGAAATTTTCCCAACAGAGCCCAGCGAGGATGGCTTTTTCTACCAAAGTGAAGAGGAGAAAAACAGCGGTATATTAACAAAGATATACGACAACGGAAGTGAAGTAAAACACCTTGAACTCAAGGATGGCCGAAAAGCTTCGGTGAGAAAACTTAAGGGGCGGGATTTTGTCGAAACCAAGAAAAGAATGCAAAACGATCCTGCCGGTGATTTTGAAACCATCAATATGAGTGTTGCCACCACCATAGAGGGAAAACAGCAGCCACCGGAATTTTATCTCGATGATCTCTTCCAGGATGATTATGCAAAACTCATGATCGCATTTTCCTCATTAAATTTTTAATAGGGCTCAGGGAAATAGCCTTTACAGCGCACTTCTATGGCATATCACCATTAGAGGTAGAACAGTGGTACAGCCGGGAGATATACCTTTATTATAGAGAAGCGGTTGCCATTCATAATACCTTAAATTCTATCGAAGAATGAATCATGCAGCAACCGCCGTAACCCTTTTACTCAGAGCCGATATTTCAGGCGCAGAGTCAGCCATCAGACAACTTGACAGATCTTTCTCCGGCACATTAAGCAGAATCAATGCACAGGGACAATCCTTGATCAATAAGGGAAAGAAAATGCAGGAGGCAGGCCTTTCCAACATGGCTGGAGGTGCTGCCATGCTCGCTCCTTTAGGTTTAGCCGTAAAACAGGCCATAGAATTAGAATCAAAAATTGCCGATGTGGCCAAAGTAACCAATGATGATTTTGGAAGTAAAGGGTTTACTGAATTAACCAATAATGCCATCGCTGTTTCTAATCTATACGGAGGGGCTGCTACCAGTGTAGCAGAACTCATGGCCGAATTGGCAGCAGGAGGCGTGGCCAAAAAAGAAATTGATGGAGTGGCAAGGTCTGCCAGTAAGATTTCTTTCGCCTTTGACATGGCAGCAGGTGAGGCCGCCAAAGGCTATATGGTCATTAAAAATGCCATGGGCATTACCCTAAAAGAAACCGATGCCGTAATGGATGCCATGAACGCTGCCACCAACAAATTTGGAGGTAAAGCTTCCAATTTGGTGACTTTTATGGCCAAGGGCGGAGCCTCTGTAGCCAGTACATTAAAAGTTTCAGGAACTCATATGCAGGCCTTTGGGAATGCCCTGCAGGTTGTAGGACAAAGCGGTGAAGAGTCCGCAACCATTATGAAAAGATTCCAAAAAGCCATCATCGGAAATAAGGAGCTAAGCGCGATGTTTGTTAAAGCAGGCGGCGGAGCAAAAGGACTCATCGCTATTTTGGAAAAAGCAAAAGCCAGCGGTAATGCCTTTAGCTGGCTCAATAAAAGAGATGTCGGTGAATACAGTAACGCGGTAGCTCAATTAGCTGCCAATATGGATACAGCAACCGGAGTCAGAAACCAGCTCAACTTTCTCTCTAAAAATTCCAATGTGACAGGCAGTGTTCAAAATGAAGCCCAGAACCGCTTAAAAACAACAGGTGCACAATTGGAAATCCTAAAACAGCAAACCATCAATGCCGGTATTAAAATAGGAGGCGCCTTATTACCCTCCCTGATGAAGCTGGCTCAGGCTGCAAAACCACTCATAGACAACCTTTCTAAATGGATAACAGAAAATCCTAAATTAGTGGAGGGTATTGTAAAAATCATTGCAGCCATTGCCGCTCTAAAGATAGGAGTCGGCGCCTTACAATTTGGACTTGGAAGTACGATCACCACGATAGGAAAATTTATCACTGGCGGAAGTAAGGCACTAAGTGCCATTTCTAAGTTTTCCTCAACAATAGGACCGCACATCGGTAAAACTTTCACAGTAGTGGGCAGAGTTTTTACCAGTATAGGCCCCGCCGCCATAAAAGCCGCTATGGGTCTGGGAAAAGCATTCAGGGTTATTGGGATCGCTTTTTCCACCGTGTCAAAATTACTCATCGCAAATCCCTGGATACTCGCACTGACCGCCATTGCAGCAGCAGCCTATCTTATTTATAAAAACTGGGATAAGATTTCCACCTGGTTTTCTAAATTATGGACCAAGGTAGCCGCTGTTTTCCGTTCCTATATTAAACTCATATCCGCTCTTCTGATCAAATTCACCCCTGCAGGACTGATCTATAAACATTGGGATAAGATAAAAGGATGGTTCTCCTCACTCTGGGGCACTCTAAAAGAACTCTTTAATAAAGGACTGGAAGGGATTCAATTTTTATTTTTGAATTTCACTCCGCAGGGGCTGATCTACAAACACTGGTCTCCCATTACTGCTTTTTTCCAGAAGTTATGGGACAAGGTCAAAGAGATATTCGCTAAAGCGATCGGCTGGATAAAAAATTCTGCGATAGGACAATTAATCAGTAAGATATTAAGTGGCCTGCAAGGAGCCGTGAGCAGTACCCGTTCCGCTCTTGATTACGCCTCAAAAAATTCTCTGGACGCAACAATTAATCATGTGGGAGGCACTAAAGCGCTCCCTCAACCCAAATCGTATGCCCGAAATCTAAACAGCAGCATGAGCTTCGCGCCGGTGATTAACATAAGCGGCAGTATGGATCAGATCACCCAACAAAAACTCACCGCTCAGATGCGTAGAGATTTTGAAAAGCAAATGGCAGACTACAGTCACGGACAAAAAAGAAAAGGATTCGCATGATATTTCAATTAGGCAATAAAGAATTTTCAGGGCTTTACGCCCCGGAAAGCTGGTCTTATTCCGGAAACGAGGCCGTACTCTCCCAGTATGATTTGATAGGCTCCAAGCCAAGGCTTGAGTTGGGGAGTGAAACCCTGGAAGAATTATCCCTACAGCTCACCTTAAGAGCCGACTTCTGTAATATCAATCAGGAATTACAGGATTTTGAAACCTGGAAAAGCACAGGAGAAATATTACCGCTGATATTAGGCAATGGGGAGTATATCAACGATTTTGTACTCAAATCCGCAGCGAAGACCATCTCGCAGACTTTCAGCGATGGCTCCCCTATTGAGATCCAGGTTTCGCTGTCTCTCTTAGAAGTTGTCCCTGATGCTGATAAGAAAAAAATCAATGCAAGGAAAAATGCACGGGCTGTTGGAGATAAAGAGCAGATCAATAAGCTCCCCCCACAACCCAGAACATCAGAAGCACAGGCCCATAAAGCACTCATGGATGCCCAGTTAAAAGCATGGGAGGCCGCTGAGGCCGCCAATCAAACCCTCCAAGTGGACAATCCCGCGTCTTTATTTGACCCCGTGAAAAAAACGGTGGAAGAAGCTCAAAACAGCATGACCAAAGCAATAGATGCTATTTCCAAAACCCAGCAGCAGATCCATAATGCAGCCGGTATTATTTCAGCCCTTAACCACTCTATGGCTCAGCTCACAGAGGGTAAAAGTTTAATGAAAGAGCCTTTTAAACCAGAAGAGGTAAAAGTTTCTGTTTTGAATGTAAAGAACGGAATCAGGGCGGTTAATACCGCTTCTACCGTATTCACTAATGATATTATTCTAAGAAAAATATAATGGCCGATACGATTCAATATATCACGCAAGATGGAGAGAGATGGGATTCCATTTCCTGGAAAATGTATGGAACCGTGAGAGAAATTCCACGATTAATTTCTGCTAATCCCCAGGTGCCCATTTCTGAAAGACTAAAAGCAGGTACAGTGCTGGAGGTTCCAGTATTGGAAAGTTACAACCTCAAAGCCGATAAAGACCAATTACCGCCATGGAAACAATAGATCAGATATACATCAAAGTACTCTATAATGGTAAAAACATTACCGCAGATGTAAGCAAAAGCCTCATGTCTTTGGGGTATACCGATCATATGTCAGAAGCTGATACACTGGATATAACCCTGGAAGATTCACAGGGTAAATGGCAATCTGAGTGGTATCCGGAGAAAGGAGCCACAATTACCGCTCAAATCGGAATTTTAGGAGCTGAGGTCTTAGATTGCGGAATCTTTGAAATTGATGAGATTGAATTGTACGGCAGCCCCGATGCAGTCAATATACGCTGTATCGCAGCCGGATTTAAACAGGGACAGAAAAGAACCCTAAAAAGCCATGTTCACGAAAAGAAAACCCTTTCTCAGATCGTGCATACCATCGCAGCAGATCTAGGATTGAAAGTCATTGGCTCTATCAGTAATATAACAGTAGAAAGGCTCGTGCAGCAGAAAAAAGGCAATCTGACCACGCTCAAAAAACTCGCTTCCAGATACGGCTATACCTTCAATGTCAGGGATCAGAATTTAATTTTTATTAAAAACGAAGAATTGGAGGGTAAACAGGCCGTAGCCTATTTCGATAAAACGGATCTAATCAGCTTCTCTTTAACGGATAGAACTTTTGGCACCTATAGCTCCGCATCTATCCGATTTCACAATCCGGAAGCAGGATCCATTATTGAGTATAAGACCTCTGAGGGAGGACTTCCCAATGCTGATGATATCCTGCATTTAGAACAGAGCGTAGATAGTATCGAGCAGGCACAGCAGATGACAAAATCAGCCCTCCGGGAAGCTAATAAAATGCAGCAATCAGGAAATATTTCCCTTCCCGGATCTGTGGTTCTAATAAGTGGCAATATCATTTCCCTGCATCGCCTGGGAAGACTTTCCGGGGATTATCTGATCAAAAGTGCTTCTCATACCTTGAGCAGTACCAGCGGCTGGCTGGTAGATGCAGAGATCTATAAGGTAGGAGGTAAGGAGGAGCTAGAAAAACAGACCGAAAGAAATACCCCGAAAAAAATAAAAAAGACAGCAGCCAGTAAGTTTTAATGATAAAGCCAACTGGAGAATCCTTAAAAAATTGACCACCACAATGCTAAAATTCGGATTTATAACAGAAATAGACCACGCTAAAGGGTGTGTCAGAGTGAACTTTGCCAGCGATCAGATCGTCAGCAATCCCCTGCCGGTATCTGTACCGGCTTCAAAAAAGGACAAATACACATTCCCATTTTCAATCAATGAGCAGGTATGGTGCCTGATGGATGAAAACTGTGAATTCGGAGTCGTGGGAGGGGCCATCTATTCCCGAAAAGATAAGCCGCCACAAGGAGCCCGTGAAGATAAGCTCATCACAGAAATGAACGATGGTAAATTTAGACTGGAAATTGATAAAGCAAGCGGGAAATTCAAGATCAGCAATCCGGAAGTTAGTTTTAAGGAATTGTTTGAGGACTTAAAAATACTCATTGAAAACCTCAAAGTCAAAACATCCTCAGGACCCAGCGTAGGACTCCTGCCCGATACCATAGAGCGATTAAACCAGTTCGAACAGAAATACGAAAAAATACTATCCTGATGCCATTAGATAAAAATACATTAAAAACCGAAATTAAAGCCATTCTATCTGATATGGAAAGCAAAGAAACGGACAGCAAAGAAGAATTTGCCCAAAGACTCTCAGAGGCTATTGATGCATTTGTTAAGAGCGCTACGGTAACAGTTGCTGCCGGAATTCCGGTAACAACCTCCGGTGGCTCTGGATCCACCTCAGGGGAAGGGACAGGAACCATCTCATAAAGGCAAATATTCAGCAAAAATTTTCCCACAACAAGGCATTAAGTTTGTCCTATGCAAGTAAGCGATATCCCTACAAAAAACTGGCAGTTAGACCTTAACAATACAGGTAAGGTGGTCACCGGATATGATGATATTCAGCAGTGTATTGCTCTTATTCTCAGTACACGCAAAGGCGAAGATCCCCTGAGACCGGATTTTGGAAGTGATATCTGGAAATGGCTCGATAAACCCCTATCAGCATCAATTCCCAACATGAAAAGAGAAATCATTCAGGCCCTGCAATCATATGAACCCAGGATAACCATTGAAAAAATTCTTCATGAGCTGGATACAACAGAGGGTAAAAGCAATGTTATTTTGGGTATTATCTACAAAACCGGAGAGAATTACACGGGTACCTTTCAGTATTCCCTGAAACAGGACACCACGCCTTTGGCTCTTTCCGCTTCCTACCTGCCTGATGCATTCCTGTATTTCATTGAGATGTCTTTAGAGGGTGGGGAGGTTACTCCAGCGAGTCCACAAAATGGTTTCCTGTCTATTAATGAAATGATGAAATGGGTTCATCAATTTTGGGGAAATTTTGGCAATTGGTATCTACTCATCCAGGAAAACAAGGTGATTGTGTATATCAATACCCAATTAGGAGCATCCGGTAAACTAGCCATCACAAGTGTTACTGGTGAATTACACGCACCATTTCCAGAGAGATACGATCTTATGAATTACAATGTTGTATTAAAGAAAGAGGGGAAAAGAATATCGCCATGGCCATCAGAAGGTTTTGAGACAGAAAATGAAGCGTTGAATTTCGTAAGTCAGCAATACAAAGACTATGGGAAGTGGATCTTGAAAGACAATTATTTAGTGCTCATAGCAAGTGAGCCTTTAGATGGCTATACGTTAGAAATTAACCTATTAACAAAAGGGGCTTTTAGCTCTGATTTTAATGAAGACTTTGAAATATAATGGAAGCACCTGAATTTATAGATATAGACCCTGAAACCATTATCCGCGAGATAAAATCGGACTACGAGCAGATGACCGGGCAGACCCTTTATCCCGGACAGGTAGAACAATTGCTGATTAATGCCTTGGCCTATCGTGAAGTATTATTAAGAACACAGATCCAAAACGCCGCAACACAGAATCTGGTCGCCTTCAGCTCTGCTCCCTTTTTAGATTTCCTGGGAGATCTGGTCGGCGTAAAAAGACTTCCACCTTCTAAGGCTTTCGTTCAGGTAAAAATGAAATGTACGCCAGGACACGGAGTTCTCACCATACCAAAGGGCATCAGAATTCAGTCTAATAATACCGGGGAGGTATTTGCTCTCATGGAGGATGTCATCCTTCAGGCTGATGAAGATGAAAAAACAGCATCACTTGTCAGTGTGAATAACGGCGCACAGGCTAATGGATTGAATCCCGGGGAAATATCAATCATATTGGACCCTCAGCCTTATCTGTATTCTGTCACTAATATCAATACCTCCACAGGAGGAAGTAATGAAGAATCGGACGAAGCTTTGCGCCAGCGTATTATGCTGGCCCCACAATCATTCAGCAATGCGGGAAGCCGCGGAGCGTATGCTTTTTTTGCACGCAGCGCCAATGCGGCAATTATGGATGTAGGAATCACCTCCCCTGTTCCGGGACAGGTTAATATTTATCCATTAATGAAAGATGGAGAATTACCCAGCCAGGGCATTTTAGATGAAGTAAAGATGGCATGTAACGATGAAAAAGTACGGCCCCTCACAGACACAGTTATCGTACTGCCCCCTACCGCTAAAAGTTACCAGATTGATGTTGATCTCACATTAATCACAGGGGCTTTAAGTTCGGAAGTTATCGCTATGGTACATGATAAACTCATCAATTATGCCAGCAGCAGGAAGATGAAAACAGGACTTGACGTGGTTATCGAAAAAATTATAGGAGAAGCCATGAAAGTAGATTCTGTGTATGAGGTTAAGGTAAATTCACCTTTATCGACAATCCTTGTCGGTGAAGATCAGGTGGCCCTATGCTCGGGGGTCAATGTTAAAGTAACAGGATATAGCGATGAATAATCTCCTGCCCGAGAGCTTGCAGCAACCCCATATTATCGCTTTTGACCTTTTGGCCAAAAAGCGTTTTAATGCCATAGAGCTAGATACTCTGCTCGTATATATGATTGATTCCGTACCGGAATCAGTCCTAAGAACATTAGCGATTCAGTTTGATCTCATGGGCTACAATGGATGGAAACTCGCAGACACCACCGAAAAGAAAAGAGACCTTATCAAAAGAGGAATTGAGCTTCACAGGTATAAAGGGACGCTCTGGGCCATCAAAGAAGCCCTGAGAACAGTCGGATTTCCCGATGCAACCATTACAGAGCATGTAAACCACTGGGCAGGATTTACCATTGAACTGGGTATTGGACAGAATGCTGTAGATCCACAGCGTATTGAAGATGCTCTGGCCATGGTCAAAGCCTATAAGAATGAACGCTCACATCTCATGGGATTTGAATTTAAACTCGATTTCGATGAGGATCTTACAATAAAAGATGACAGCTACGAAGCTCCCGGAATAGAAAGTGAAGACGCGGTATTCTTAGGGGGTGACTTTACATACGATGGAACCTACACCTACAATGGTGAAAAAAATTACAACAACGATAATGATGTTTTAGAAATCATAATAAGCTGATATGAAAGAAAATATAGTAACAAAAGGATCCCTGGAAATCATTGTAAAAGATTCGGCAACACGACAAACCCTGGAGCGGATGAGCGGTGATAATCTTATTGTTTCCGGAGGAATCATCAACGTAGCCAAACTACTGGGCGGAGATCTTTCCGGGAAAAGTATTTCCAAAGTAGGTTTTGGTGAAGGCCTCGCCGATCCCTCCCCACAAGACAATGCCCTGGTCAATGGGTTCTATAAAAATATAGATAGCGTTACCTACCCTTCCATGAGTAAGGTACAATTTACTTTTTCTTTAGCTGCTGGGGAGGCCAACGGACTCAAAATTACAGAGCTGGGACTTTTTAATGCAGATCTGGTCATGTTTTCAAGAAAAACCAGACCGGAAATACTCAAGACATCAGCAATTATTTTAACAGGAATCTGGACCATAACAATTAACTAAAATGGGAGTTTTACAGGAATCAGCAGAGTGGGAAAAAAGCATCTATCAGATAGAACAGTCGGATGTAGTACGGGGAGGTGATCCCCAGTCCGGAGGAATTGCCAACCGACAGGCTCAGCAGCTGGCCAATAGAACGAAGTATCTTTATGATCATTTCAGCAAAAGAAAATCTCTAACCATCAAGCAGGTTTCACAGAGCATTCAATTGACTTTGCCTGATATCGTGGATAAAGACGTCGTTTTGGATATTACAGCCAGCGGCAAAGTGGTAACAGTAAATACTTCAGGCATTACTGAGGGCCAGGTTATGTCTTTCACCGCACTGGGGACAAACAGAAATGCCGTAAAAATAGAAACCGGAATCCCCATAGAAGCAACTCCCGATGATGAGTTTAAAACAGATTTGTGGTTACATGGCGGAGAAAGCTTTTCAGCAGCATTCTACGGAGGTAAACTCTATCTGACCAGTGGAAATATTCATCTGGAAAACATTGGCGAAGTACGCTATGGATATACCCCGCAATCTTTCTCTCTCCCGGCAAACGGCACTCTTGTTAACCGAGCGGATTTCCCAAGACTTTGGCAAATGGTCAGCAAATATTCCAAGATCGTTACAGACTCCCAGTGGCTCAGTGGCAGTGGTTTAAACAGCGGATATTTTTCTTCAGGCAATGGTACTTCTACTTTCAGGGTGCCGGATTTACGAGGTCTTTTCATTCGTGGATTAGACGCTGGAAGGGGCATAGACCTGGACAGAAATTCAGCAAACATTCAGGACGGATCTTTCCAGGCAGATGCTTTAAAAAAGCACAAACACCTCATTACCGATGTTCATCCCTATGATGGATTTGCACTGCTGGGAGGGGGATTTAATGGCGGAGGAAATAACTTTAAATGGAGAAATACTGAAACCCAGGAAGCAGGAACCTATGAAACAAGACCGCAAAACATAGCACTAACACCTTATATAAGATTTTAAGATGGATACAACGAATATTAAAAATAAGATCAACCTAAACATCAAAGACAATCAGGCCAGAGAAATTACCGCCGAAAAAGTCAGGGACGTGCTGTATTATATAGTGGATGAGTTTAATGATAACTTTGTCGATGAAAAAGGCATTGATGGAAAACTCGATAAAACAACACAGACTGTTTCAGGTCCTGATACCGTTTTTAAGTATGCCTATATTCTTGACCAGGATAATAATGTCAGAAGAATGCTCGCCGGTGATCTGGGAAAAAATGTTGCCAATTCAGCATTGACATCCGTTCCTGGAGCCGGACTCACATTAGGAGCAAACTGGACCCTAAATACAGCAGGATTCTATTATTACCTCAAAAATTTGCCCGATAAATCTATCGATTCAAATTTTGTTAGAATGAGGGTCCAGGATTCAACAGGCCAGGAGGCATGGAGTAACGGGAAAAATATCGTCTTACGTTTTCCCTCTCTGGCAACCGATGCCGAAAAAACAACCTTCAGAAATGGACTCAAACTCTCAACGGAAAACTTCTCTACCGGAACCCCAAGAATTGATGTCCTACTCCTTCCTTTTATTGACAATACAAAGAACTTCATTCAATATACAACACTCGTAGGAGTCAATCTATTTGTGGATAATGTTACCCCAAACGCCTATATCAAAATTAAAAGAATGAAGGATATAAACGGTACAAATCTTCCAGAACCTGAAACATATGATGTGGATAATTTCACTGTACTGCAGAATTTCCCCAATAACCTGAATTTTGGAATCAACTGGAAAACAAAGCCAGAAGGATATTACCAGGTTTTTGTAACCCATAATGGTATGACAAACGCAAGCTCCCCGGAATTAATCGTAAAAGAAGGATTAACTTACAGCCAGTTTACAGGGATAACAAACTGGCAGAAAGCTTCAGGAGGGGATTCTTCCGTAAATGACACAGCCATTTCATCTGGATCGCAAAACACCCTCTATTACTCGGATAATTTAATAAGTACCGCCGAAGTGAATGCCGGTTTTATGGCCTCATTTTCTTTAAATAACCAATTAACCAACTATGGAGCCAACTTCGTTAACTTTTGGAGATGCGGGTTAATCGGCAACGGGGATAGCGTATTCTATGGAGTCCAGTACTACGATGGCGGGGGAATAGGAATGTTACCTGGCACTACATTGGCCATAAGAAACGATACTTTTCATATTGCCTATTATAATGGAGTCGTCTATGTCATCGCCGAAGGAAATGGCAAAACGTATCAACAGTTTAACAGTACTTACAATTTATACCCGAAAAGGTTTGTTTTCCAACTAGGCGGAGGAGGACAAGGCTCTATCAGTATGCAGTTACTGGGAAAAATTCTATTGTCTTAACAGGTACGAACATTTAAACGTACCCGAAAATATTCAAAAAATTACCTTTTTACAGTCAGTTTGTTCTGCACATTAGGTAAATACCTTATAAAGTGGGATTATAAGCTGACTACATTATATGCCATTCTAACAAGTAGTAATCTCGTTTTTTGACAGCATTGCCTATGCCCAAAAAGATGAACAAAAAAACTCAGAAGCTATTACAGAGATGCTAATATATTAATCGTTTAATACAATAATCACAATGAAAAATTATACTCAGGCTCCTTTGCCTTTTCAGGGACAGAAAAGAAAATTTTTAAAACACTTTAAAGAAGCTTTAAAAGAATTCTCACCCAATGCTACCTATGTAGATTTATTTGGTGGATCGGGACTGCTCAGCCATACTGTGAAAAATTTCTATCCGGATGCAACGGTTATTTATAATGATTTTGATAATTACACATTACGCATTGAGAATATTGATAACACCAATACTTTACTGGCTGATATTCGGGCAATCTGTTCTAAAAATACCAATAGAAAAGACAAAGAAAGACTAAGTGATGAGCTTCGCTCTAAAATTATTGAAAGAATAAGCCATGAGCAAGGTTTTATCGACTGGGTGACCATATCATCATCGTTACTGTTCTCCATGAATTATGTGACAAACTTTGAACACCTGAAAAAAGAAACATTCTATAATAGGCTGCGATTAAGTGATTATTATGCAGAGGGCTATCTTGAAGGGGTAAACACAACTAAAAAAGATTATCGTGATTTATTTGCCGATTATAGAAATAATACAGATGTAGTATTTTTAGTTGATCCTCCCTATCTCTCAACAGATACCACAACATACAACCGTAATGATTATTGGAAATTGTCAGACTATCTCAATGTACTCAAGACTATTGAAGATACATCTTACTTCTATTTTACAAGCAATAAAAGCCAAATTACAGAGCTTTGCGAGTGGATGCAGCAGCATGGATACTGCAGAAACCCTTTTGATGGAGCTAAGACCATAACCGTAGGAACACAGCTGACTTACAATGCTGCCTATAATGATATAATGATCTATAGAAATAATTTTTAAACAGTATTTCAATTCTATTTAAAGCATCCCAAATGGATGCTTTTATTATATATAGAAACAACAAACATAACAATAAAGCCGGATCGGTATTTCCCGTTTTTGTTTGGCCAATTATAAGTTCAAAAAATATCTCTATATTAGCACCCATAATTTTAACGAAAAAAGCGTAGGCTCTGTCGAATAGGTTAAAGAAAACTAGGAATCTTCTCATACAACCAAATTTGATAGACTTACGCCCATGTCCTATACTGGGCACTGGGCGGAGTCTCTCTGGTTGTAGGGTATCCTAGTACCTCTTTAACGGATTGACTTTTGCTCCGTGCCTTTCTTTTTATAAAAAATAAGAAAATTTTCCGGAGTTGTGATATTATGCGTCACGTTTTGTCGTCGCGTCGTGATAGCTTTGCATTAACATATAAGAATGAAATTAAACTCTAATAAAAGCATATGAATATATTTTGATTTTTTCCCGTAAAAATCCGGAATAAAAATACCGTGATTTTACGGATTGTCAGAAATAGCAATCGTCCATAAGTTCGCTTCTGGAAAAAATAACAACAAATGAAAGAAAAGAAATTCTGTTCCCACACTTAATTTCTTAAATGCACCATAATTAAGGACTTACCTCCTGATTTCTCTGTGCAGCTTTACAACCTAAAGTCCCTATGGACTAAAATATAAACAGATCCTGATGGTAAAAGTCAGGCTACTCATGTCGAACCTTAAAAACAAGAAATATGAAAGTATTTTACCTGTCAGGATAAGTCCTTCCTGTCGCATGAAAAGCCGTTAAATACGGTATTAATTCTCATTTATTGGGATTACTACATCTAATTTCAATTTTAAAACAAAAAAATGAAAAATCTTTATTTGAGTACATCTTCTGAATGTACCGCTCCGGGCAAGTCGGTCCGGAAAACCATAATACAAAGGAAAATACTTCCTTTGCTTTCCTTACTGATTAGCTTTTGGGGATATTCCCAAACCGAAGTCTACTTCAAATACGATGAAGCGGGCAGCCAAAAATATCGTGGCCCTGAAAACGATCCTAAATTACAAACGAGTGCACTTTCAAAATCAGCACCACTAACCACTTCAATTGTACAGAATCCGGCCATAGATGAAAAGACCTTCTGGAAACAGGTACGGTTGTACCCGGTTCCGGTAAATGATTTTTTGACTATCGACTGGACTGAGGAAACTGACAATCTGATAGAATCAGTTTCACTCTATCAACATAGTACAGTTCACTGGAAATTTCAGCAGCAGAACTTACCAGAGCTAAACAGACAGCTCAAAATTAATATGTCAGGATATGACTGGGGAGTATACATACTGAGCTTCACTCTGAAAGACGGAAGGGTTTTCAGTAAAAACATCACTAAAAGATAATGCGCCATGAAAAAGTACAATAAAAAACAAATACAGCTGTTTTCATCACTCATATTATCTTTTATATCCGTATTCTGTTTTTCTCAGACCCCATCCCCAAAATTTCATGACACCAAAGGAAATATAGAGGTTACAGGAGCTGGGCAGCTTCAGTATACCCTTCCTATAGATCTTCCTCCGGGTGTTAAAAATATGTCTCCCGGCATTAGTCTTGTCTATGTAAGTGGTGGTGGAAACGGGCTGGCAGGCTATGGATGGAACGTCACTGGTCTTAGTTCCATATCAAGGGTTGGAAAGAATCTTGAAAAAGACGGTATTACCAAAGGAGTACAGCTTGATTATTCAGATTACTACAGTTTTAACGGACAAAGGTTAATTTTAAAATCCGGGGAATATGGCAAAGATGGAGCAGAATATGTCACAGAGAAATATTCCAATATCAAAATTAAATCTGTAGGAAGCATTTCTGGACAAAGCTGGCAGGGACCTGAATATTGGGAAGTGACTTCGCCAGACGGTTCTATATCATGGTACGGGGCAACTGCTCCCGGAAGCAGCCAGGCCAGAACACCTATAGACTATCATGTTGTAAAAACAAAGGATACTGACGGAAATTATATTACCTACAGCTATACTCTGGCTGATAATGTTTCGGTGATCACAAAGATAAGTTGGGGCGGTAATGAAGCTCAGGGCACACAGCCTGTTAATACTATAGATTTTAACTTTATAGCAAGACCCAGAAGTGAAGCAGCCTACATTAGGGGAGTTGAGCATAAGCAGACAAAGCTCCTGGAATCTGTAGTCGTTTCTACAGGTGGGCAGCAGTACAAAAAATACGTTATTTCTTATAAAAAAGATGTTCAGGGCACTTCATACAGATACGTGGATAAAATAACTATTTCAAACGGTCAAAATGAAGAAGCCAACCCGGTTATTTTCACGTATGAAAAGTCAGGAGAACCAGATTCTTTGCCCTCTACGATAAGTACAGCCTTAAAACCTAAAAAGGATTATGATGTAGTGGGAGATTTTGACGGTGATGGCAATCTTGACGTGTTAAGATATCATTCTCAGGCTTCAGCCAGGATTCCACAGCCAGGAATATATCTTTACAAAAATTTTTATTCCGTTACCTATACTACGGAGAATCCCATATTTATTAACAGTACCCTGCAGGGATTGAAAGATTTCATTGCATTTAATTCTAAAAGTGCTAATCTTATTCATAACAAACAGGGAATTGTAGGATTTAAAACGATTACCAATACTGCTACTTCCACAAAAGATTTACAGTTTTCTTTTTACAGCTTTTCAGGAAATAGCCTGGTGCTGGATTTTACCAAAACCATTCCGGGAGCTGATTATGATTATACAACGGGAACCCAGTACAATGGCGTTGTAACGACTGTTACAGGAATCAACGCCGTTGATTTCAACGGGGATGGTCTGAGTGAACTTGTGGTAATGCTTAATGACAGGGAGTGCTATCCTGAAGTGATAAGTCCTGAGTCAAGACCTCCATCGACTTGCACCACTTCAAAGCGGTATTATGTAGTAGATCCTGATGAATCTATTTCTGGTAACGGATGGTACTATCCCCTGGAGCTTTATCCTAATTATGATCAGATCGATAAAGATGTCTTTACCATTTACAAAGGAGGAGATTTTGACGGAGACGGCGTATTTGACTTTCTGAAACTAAGCCAGGACTTAAAACCTGTACTGATTACTTTTAAAAAGAATTCCCAGGGACAGTATGAATCTTTTATCGCTCCGTTTAATCCAGCAAACAATGAAACCTTACAGGGCATTTGGGCTAAAGGAGTTGTGGGAGACCTTAATGGGGACGGTCTGAGTGATCTGATGATACCCGAAAGTAATACTTCCGAATATTGGCATAAATATATTTCAAAAGGAAATGGTTTTACTTATGAAAAGGTGCTCTTTAAAGCCCCTACAGAAAGAGAGCTTGTTCAGCACGGGGCCTATTTTAATATCCACAATCCACGGACCTTTGCCGCTTATGATATTAACAATGACGGCAAGGCAGAGATTATTGCTGTTAAATCAATAAGAAATTACAGCTTAGCCTCTGTACAGGATAACAATAATGCAGCTAAGTATGTCACAGGTATTGATATCATGACTGCTATTTATTCTGAAACAGGCGGTTATGCTACTACAGAAAATCAGTTCTCGCATGGGGTTTACCTCTATAATCTTGACACCTATACGCTATATCTTGACAACAATGGCGTTAATGCAGAAGTTGGCGTTAATTCCAGGGACCTGATAGGGTTACCGGTTGACCAGTGGACCGGAGCAATGCTTAGAAAAGTGGCGCTGGGTTCCGCCGTGGGGTATGGCAGTGATCTTGGAGACCAGCAGCGTCTTATATCCCATGAATATTATGACATCGCAAAGGCTGGAAGAATAAAGAGTATATCACAGGGAGGAATCACTACAGATATTACTTATAAACAGCTGGACAAAAGTATCAATCCAGGATTGTATGACAATGTTTCTCAGCTCAGCTACCCTTATGTAGAGATTAACCAGTCTACAGGAATGTATGTAGTTTCCCAACTATCGCAAAGTACTACAACAGATAAAAAGTTAAAGCAGGATTTCAGGTACAGGGGGCTTACCTCTAATATTCTGGGAAGAGGGCTTACGGGCTTTAGAAAAATGGCACGCTCCTCATGGTATGCTGATGGATTTGAAAATACAAAGATTTGGACAGGGGTAGAAACAGATCCGCTCAATGATGGGGTTCCGGTAAAAGAATGGTCCATCAGGACTGATAATGAAACAAATATTTTCCCGGCAGATGTCTCTGAAAACAATACTCAGCTTTTAAGCTTAAAATCTACCATTTACCAGACCATTAAACACCTGAACGGACAGCAGGTTACTTCTATTCCTGATGCCGATAAGGCAAAGGTGGTGACAGCCATTTTACCAGCCAGAACCAGGGTAAAAGATTTCTTAACGGGGACTGTTTCAGAAAATAATATCTCTTACGGGCAGTACTACCTTCCCCAGCAGGTTGTTTCAAAGGTAAATGATACTTACGGGGTTACTACTTCGGTATTTGAGTATGAGCATAATCCTTCCGGCAATGGCAGTGGGTATTATATAGGACGTCTGAAATCTAAAACAGAAACCCAGAAGGCTTACGGGGATACCAAATCCGGAAAACAGGAATATACCTATGAAAATAACCGTATCAAAACGCTGAAAAAGTGGAACAGGGATAATACGGGATACCTTCTTGAAACCTACACCTATGACGGTTTTGGAAACATCACCGGAAAAACACTTTCCAACAGTATTGATTCTCAGGTGCGTACCACCAGCTCACAGTATGATCCTACAGGAAGGTTTGTCATTAAGAGAACAGATCACATGGGACTCTCTACTCAAATCACTTACACCGCAATTGGGCAGGTGCTTACCCAGACAGATCCGCTGGGAAATACCGTTAAGAGCAGCTATGATAACTGGGGAAAACTTCTGCTTACAGAAAACAACCTTTTGGGAAAAACAGTGTATACCTATGACAGGGATGCAAACGATAATGTTACTGTTACCACAATCGAAGCGGACGGAAATATCTCTAAAACACTTACCAACAAGCTGGGACAGGTATACAAGGTAACCACCAAGGCTTTTGCCCAGGGACAATACGTTTCTAAAGAAACCCAGTATGATGTCCTGGGAAGAAAGACAAAAGAGTCTGAACCGTATTTCGAAGGACAAAGCGCCAGTAAATGGAACATCATATCTTATGATAATTCTGTATACCCTGCCAAAGTAACGGCTACAGCATTTACGGGTAAACAGACAGAAACCAGCGTGTCAGCGTTCACAACAACAGTAAAGGAGACTGCTACTGCTGATTACGGAAGAACCACTACCAAAACAGCGGATGCTTTAGGAAACACGATCACTTCCACCGATAAGGGAGGAACCATTACATTTTCTTATAACGCCGCCGGAGAACAGGTAAAAGCACAGTATGCAGAAAATACGGTAAGTACAGTCTATGACAGTTGGGGCAGGAAATCAGAATTTAACGATCCTTCCAATGGATTGTATAAATATGAATATGACGGACTGGGGCAGGCTAAGAAAACCATCAGCCCGAAAGGAACCAAGGAATTTACTTACAATAACCTGGGGCAGCTGGTTTCCCAAAAAGAACTTTCTACGAGTGATGGCGGAGTGGCTACCAATAAGCTCATTACTTTCACTTATGATTCTAAAGGGCTGCTTATCAAAAAATCTGGTACGGCAAACGGGATTCCATACAGTACGGAATATGAGTATGATCCTTATGGAAGAGTTGTTTCTGCTATTGAGAATAGTAATGGGAAAACCTACGCCAATAAAGGAATCACCTATGATGATAAAGGAAGGGAAATTTCCTATGTAAAACAGCTCTCTTCTTCAGGTATGGTTACCGAGGCTCATATAGAGAATATTTACAATGACTGGAACGGAGAGCTTTACCAAATTAAGGACCAGCAAAACGATAAGGTTCTTTGGCAGCTTCAGGAAACGAATGCAAAAGGACAGGTTCTTGAAAGCAGATTGGGTGCTGTCAATATTACCAATTCGTACAATACTGCTTCTGGAATGCTCACTGAAATAAAGCATATTTCACCAGCACAGACTGTACTGAACATACAGTACGGCTTTGATGCCATCAGAAATGAGCTGAAATCCAGAAAAACACTGGGCGATTTTAATATCATTGAATCTTTTACTTATGATGACAATAACAGGCTGATTGAGTGGACTAATCCAGTCACAAGCCAGCTTTCTAAAAATACCTATGATGAGAAAGGAAGGATCAGGCAGAATGACCAGGTAGGTGAGATAAAATTTGATAATTCAGCTAAAATTTATCAGCCTACAGCAATGACCCTTAATAACAATGGAACGCAGAACTATAATGGTGACCTGATCCAGACCGTTGTATATAATGAGAACAATGATCCAGTCCAAATCAATGGGGAAAAAGCCCATATCAGGTTTGGGTATGGTCTTGGGAGTATGAGGCAGCGTGTGGACATTGAAAAACCACTAGTAATTGGCGGAGGAGGATCAGACTCTTCTATTTCATTGATGAGCGCACTACCGGAAGGCCCTGTATGGCAGAGTAAAATATCAAAGTTTTATAATGAAGACGGAAGTTTTGAAGTGGTTTATGATCACACAACAGGACAACAGAAACATATTATATACATCGGAGGTAATCCGTATGAATCTAATATTGTATATTTGAAAAACTTTGAACAGAGCAGCGGTTCTTACATATTTTTGCACAAAGATTATCTAGGCAGCATTCTGGCGATAACTGACCAGGACGGAAACAGACTCGAACAGAGACACTATGACGCATGGGGAATCTTACCCACCTAAAGATAGGAAATGAACCTGTAATAACGGATAAGGGAGTCATTGCTGAAGCTTCGCTTATTATTGATCGTGGCTATACAGGACATGAGCACTTTATGGGAGTAGGCATTATTCACATGAATGGCAGGCTGTATGATCCTTTATTAAGGAGGTTCTTAAATGCGGATGAAAATATCCAGGATCCTACCAATACTCAAAACTACAATAAGTATGGGTATGTGATGAATAATCCGCTAATGTATAATGACCCAAGCGGGGAATTTTTACAGTGGATTATTGGAGCTTTTGTTGGAGGATACCTAAACGGTGTGGCTGCCAATGGTGGAAACTGGAACCCTGTAAAATGGGACTGGCAGAGAACATGGAGTGCCGTGTTGGGAGGTGCCATCGGTGGAGCAGCTATCTCAGGGGCACTGGGTACGATCACAAGCAACCCCGGAGCTATTAAGTTTGCTTTGCCGGGTATTATCTCAGGAGGACTCAACTCAGCGTTTACAGGAGGTAATTTCTTAGGGGGAGCCATTGGAGGAATATCCTATACAGGGAATTTATTTACCAATAAAGTAACATCAACAAATATTCCTAATAATGGATATAAATACATTATTTCTCCAGACTATAATGATGAAATAGATGAAGGTCCCGGAGGCCCTGGGAAAGGGGCATTAGCTGGAGCGCTAGTCGGAACCTTAGAGGGAGGAACTACGGTATCTGCTGCCGGACCAATTGGCGTACTTTGGTACGTAATGAATGGGGTTTTTGGTTCTGCTCATATACCTAATCATGCAGATTGGGGGTATCGATACACTAGAGCCGTACCATTAACTCTCACTGATGTCAGAGCTGAATACAAGGTGAGAGAAAGGGATACCAGACCTGGTTCTTATACTATTATATTTGGGAATGATCATAAATACCACGGTAAGGGATCACTTGAAAGAATGTTTACATCTGCAATATTAAAGATGACGCAGAATAGTACAACGGTAAAATCTTTTGATTGGACACCTTCAGTATCTCACAGAGAAGCTTTTAAAGCAGAATATAGGAGAATGCAAACGGATAGAGTGCGCCGAAGATATGAAGAGGGCTATATGAATCCAATAAATTATAATATGATACAATCACCTGGAAAAAAATACATACAACAAGATGGATACTAATATTTATTATGACATTGAGGGACAAGGATTGCTAGTCACTAGTAATTTCGCTGAAGAGAAAAAATGGATGGATTTGGGAGTGAATCCCAAGATAGAATATAGAAAGATAGAAATTTCAGAAATAGATAATTATAAAGTAGTAGATGTAGGTTTCACTAAAGTAGAAGATGATTATTTCCAAAAAATGAAGGGAGTATTTTCTAAACTAAAATTAGAGGCAGTTGCTTTTCATGATTCCTCAGTAGATCTATCTGATGTTATAATAGATGTTCAACATCTTATTATAGGTGAGAAGTCAAAAATGAATATATCTGCAAAGAATTTCAAGAACCTTGAAGAAGTTACTTTTTTATCTGTAAAAAGCTTTAAAGGTAAAATACTTGACCAGTTTGATACTGTTAAAAAGGCTGTATTTTGGGATAGCACTAAAACATCTTCTTTTCCAGAAATGTTTCCCAATCTTATAGAGTTAACAATTAATAAAGGAGGATTAACGGAACTGGATCTAAGGAATAATAAAGATCTAGAGAAATTGGGTGTACATTATTGTACTAAATTGGAAAAGATTTTATTACCAAATCACCATAAGCTTAATGATGTATTTATAGAAAATTGTAAAAATTTAGATATTACTAATCTACCTTCCCTTGCAAGAGTATGGCCTCAAAGGAAAGTGAATGTAGAAAAGAAATCTTCGGATGTCAATCTAAACTCAACAGGGGATAAACACATCGATAGTTTAATTCTTGATCTCAAGAAGAATATGGAAGATTATATGCATGAAAATGATCCGTCATATACGCAGGATGATGTCGATCTCTGTATCGTGACCTTGTCTGATTATGTAATCAAATTATTTGCTACAGAATCAAAAGATGAAGGGATGAAAATCGTAAAATCGACAGTTCTGAAGTTAAATGACCTTAATGATAAATGTGATTTTTCTTTGATAGAAACAAATGAGAGGGAGCAAATCGCCGAGATTATCATATCGGCGGGGCACGAAAAAGGTTATAATGCCGTAGATGAAGATATCACTGAAGAATTGAGAGAGTGGTAAATTAAATCTCTTCAAGCAAAAGTAGGAGTACTCCTACTTTTGCTTTCATTTTCAAATGACTGTAAAATATGGAAAATAGATCTATGAGAAAGTTTGTCAATACTTCAGCTATTCTTTTCTGCTTTATAATTTTTGGAATCTATAAAGGACAGGCTTCTCCAAAGTATTTAGAAATTGAATGGAAAAACGGCAGTGAAGCTGCAAAGAAAATAATGACTAGTGAGTTTTATTATGATCCTTTAGATGCATGGTCTCCTTTTGGAAATGATATAGGTAGTGATACATACTATCTGTATTCTGACTGGAAAAAGGAACATCCAAAAAAAGATATAAAAAAATTTATTGACTCTCAACTTTCAGATTTTGGATACCTGGGCTTTGATATTTCCATGGATGGTAAAGATTCAGAAAGGTTAACTAGAATCGTTCGCACCATGCGTAATGAATATATTGATTTAAACATGATTGATAATATGATTATTTCATTGGCATTTTCTCAATTGTTTTTGGAAGGTAAGATTGATCCTGAAGTGAAAATATTGGCGGAAGCTGCATTCGGTAGAGAAACTGTATACCTTGATTTTTGGGGTGATGAAAAAAAAGAAACTAAGGAGAGAAAAGAAAGAGCAGAAAGAATGAGTAAACTTTTGGATGATTTACGTAAAGCTTAAAATATTAACCTAGTGACACAGTAGAAATTCGAATAATCATAATCTGATTATTAAAGCAAAAGTATGAATATTCGTACTTTTGCTTCTATTTAAAATGACTGTAAAAAATAAACTCACCATAAAAAGTAGGTAAATTTTAGACACATCTGATAATCATAAAAATACTAGATTCTAATATATTTTTAAAACATATTTATGAAAAAACATTTAATTAGCTTATACATGGTTTTAGGAACTCTGTCATTCGCACAATCTACAAACGGACCTAAATTTGGTGCTAAAGCTGGAGGTAGCCTTTCAAGTTTTACTGGAAGTGATTATAAATCTAAACTTGGATTTTATGCCGGAGCTTTTGTTAATATCCCTATTTCTAAAATATTTAGTATTCAACCAGAGGTAGTGTACAGTCAGCAGGGAGCAAAAGCAAAAGATAAATATTATTTTGGAGGTCTTGCTGTAACGGATATAAAGCAAACTCTTGGCTACATCAATGTTCCTGTAATGGTTCAGTATAATGCCACTTCTAAATTTTATTTTGAAGCAGGGACTGAATTTGGCTTCCTTATCAATGCAAAGGCTGAAGAAAATTTCATAACTACACCTTTGAGTAGAAATAATAAAGATTCATTAAAAACCTTCAATTTTGGATTAGGGATTGGCCTCGGATATAAATTTATTCCCAACCAAGGAGTCAATGTCCGTTATGTTGCCGGATTAACAAAAATTGTCAAAGATGACGTTGACTCTTCAAAAAATACTAATTTCCAATTAGGTATAAACTACTCTTTTTAAAAGTAAGAACTTTTTAATAACAAGTAAGAAGAGGCTGTCTTAAAAGTAAGACAGCCTCTATTATTTTAAATACAAATATCAATATTTTTATTTTTTTCTACTTGCTGCTGCTCATAATCAACGGCATAATTTAATGTTGTTCTTTCAGTTGTATGTCCTGCAAGTTCTTTACCTTTTGACAGCCCATAAACATTAGTCACCATATTTATATATGAGTGTTTTAAAGCATACCCAGTAATATTCAACCCAACTTTCCTTAAATATCTTGAAGCAATACGATATAAACTGTTTGCAGTTACAGGCTCATCATGTGGCATTTGGTTAAAACTAAATAAGTATTGATCAGGCTTAGCAATGTCATACAAAGTTTTCCAATAATTCCACGCATGGAAATTGATGGGTCGCATAGCTCGGGTATGAACGCCCCCCTTTTTCAAATTTATCCAAAAGATGCTTTTATCAATTTCAACATCTTCTTTTTTAACATGGATCATTTCTTCAAACCTGCTTCCACAATAAAAGAAAATATACAAAAAAACATAAACATTATAATTCAGGTTTTTTATAGAATGGAATTTCTTCCACTCTTCTGGAGTCCTAATAACTTCTTTTTTGGCCGGAATGTGAGGAAGTTTTGAAATACCACGAACAAAATTTACCTGAAATATATCCAGTTCCGTAAAAAACGTAAAGCAAGAAGATAAATGAGACTTTGTCTTATTGATCCTATAATTGGTATGCTGATCGTTTTTCATGTGAATAAGAAGCTGTTTAATATCTGCTTTCGTAATATCTTTTATGGGTTTTAAATGCAGTTTCAACAAAGTAGCATATTTTGTAATATGCTTCATGCTGTTGATCATATCTTCTTTAGAAGATTTAACCAGATCTTTTGTTTCAATAGCAATATTACAAGCTGCCAAAAATAAGGTTTTACCATTAACAAGATTTAATCCAGAAACGGTATCATATTCTCCTGTTTTTGGATTGTACCCACGATCAAGCAAATATTGCTCTTCAGCAATCAGACGCCTTGTCTCGGCAACACGTTCTGTATGATCCTTAATATGGTTCATACCTTTGAATGATGTAGGATATTCAATTCCATTTTTATCAGTAAAATTGTATCGAACGATCCAGTCTTTTGAGATTGTTTTTTTTGATGTTTCCCAATTTACGGGATAAACTTTCATTTCAGAATAAGATTTCATTTTTTGCACGTTTTTTTGCACGATTTGAAATCTAGCGAGAACAAAGAATTTTTTTTGAATTTTAAAAACCTCCGCAAATCCTTTGTGGAAGGGGATTTGCGGAGTTGTACCCCAGACGGGACTTGAACCCGTACGTCCTTGCGGACACAGGATTTTAAGTCCTGCGTGTCTACCAGTTCCACCACCAGGGCATGGTATGGACAAAAAAAAGATTCGAACCTCGGTTCCAACCTTCTTTATAATTCTAAAAGTATTTTTAGAATAGTGCGGATGAAGGGACTCGAACCCCCACGCCTCACGGCACCAGATCCTAAGTCTGGCGTGGCTACCAATTACACCACATCCGCGGATTTACCATTTTCTTTTTACAGATACTGGCCGTATTTCTTACAAATATAAAATATTTTATTTAAAAGAACACTCTCTATTAAAACAAAAAACCCTCCGTAAGATATTACAGAGGGTCTTGTACCCCAGACGGGACTTGAACCCGTACGTCCTTGCGGACACAGGATTTTAAGTCCTGCGTGTCTACCAGTTCCACCACCAGGGCATGGTGTGGAGCGAAAAACGGGATTCGAACCCGCGACCCCAACCTTGGCAAGGTTGTGCTCTACCAGCTGAGCTATTTTCGCATAGTGCGGATGAAGGGACTCGAACCCCCACGCCTCACGGCACCAGATCCTAAGTCTGGCGTGGCTACCAATTACACCACATCCGCTGGTTTTTTTATACTGTAAGTTTTAAAGAGCTTGCTTCGTTTTTGTGAGTGCAAATATAGGACAATTTCCTTTAGCACCAAACTTTTCAGGAAAAAAAATTAAAAATTCCACATTTTTTTTTCACGGCACCTTTTATTACATTTCATTTTCTTACTTTTACATCGTTAATATTTACGATATGGAATTACAAGGAACGGTAAAGAAACTTTTTGATGCTCAAACATTTGCGAGCGGGTTTCAAAAAAGAGAAATGGTTATTTTGACCCAGGAACAGTATCCACAGCCGATAAACATAGAATTTTTGTCTGATAAAATAAGTTTATTAGATAACCTTAAAGAAGGAGAAAACGTAAAGGTAGGAATCAATATCAGAGGTAGAGAATGGGTTTCTCCTCAGGGTGAAACTAAATACTTCAACTCTATTACAGGGTGGAGAGTAGAGAAAGTTTCTGAGAACGCTTCAGAACCTACTCAGGCTATGCCTCAGCAGTCAGCATCTCCTGTTTCTAACGAAAATCCGTTTGCCGGAGACGATGACGATGATTTGCCTTTTTAATTAAAGAATAAAGATCAAATATAAATCCTGCTTTTTGAAGTAGGATTTTTTTTCTAAAAAATGGTTCGATTAGACGAAAACGAGATTTCATTTCCCGACCCGGAACTGTATGAGGGCCACGAAGGAGTAGTTGCTTTCGGTGGCGACCTGTCTGTAGAGCGCATTTGGTTTGCCTATCAGCTGGGTATTTTTCCCTGGTACAATCCTGGAGAAGAAATTCTCTGGTGGTGCCCGGATCCGAGATTTGTTCTGGTTCCGGAAGAGCTGAAGGTTTCAAAATCTATGAGAAAAATATTGAACAAAAATGTTTTTACCTTTTCGGAGAATCAGAATTTCAGGGAAGTGATCAGAAACTGTCAGCAGGCAACAAGAAAAGGACAGTCAGGAACATGGCTTTCTGATGAATTGATGGAATCTTTTATCCAGCTTCATCAATACGGTCTGGCCAAAAGTATTGAAGTATGGCAGGATGGAGAACTTGTAGGGGGTTTTTACGGGCTACAGATTGGCAATGTTTTTTGTGGCGAAAGCATGTTTGCCAAGGTGAGCAACGCTTCCAAAGCAGGATTTATTCATTTTGTAGAAAGCAACAAAAACAACATTGAACTTGTTGACTGCCAATCACATACAGAACATCTTGAGAGCCTGGGGGCGAAAATGATTCCTAAAAAAGAATTTCTAAAAATCTTACACGAAAATAATGAACGCAGATAAAGAAAAATGGGTTCTTCTGATTATCCTGAGTATTATCTGGGGATCATCTTTTATTCTGATCAAAAAATCCCTGGAGCATTTTAATCCGTATCAGGTGGGCTCTTTAAGAGTACTTATTGCAGGGATTATCTTACTTCCGGTTGCAATTTCCAATTATAAACTTTTCCCTAAGAAACACTTGAAATGGCTCATTCTGGCTGCTTTTACAGGAAATTTTATCCCAATGTTTCTCTTTCCGATTGCCGAAACTGAAGTAAGCAGCAGTATTGCCGGGATTATCAATTCAATGATGCCTATTTTCGTCATTATCGTTGGAGCATTGGTATGGAAATTCGAAACGACCAAAAAACAGATTATAGGGACGTTAATAAGCTTTACGGGAGTTTGTATTCTCGCTTTCGGAGGAGGCGACAGCGGAGAACTGAAAATGATTCCGATTTTGCTGCTGTTATTGGCTACTTTATGCTATGCCATGAGCACAACAACTGTAAAATCAAAGCTTATGGAGGTTTCGTCTACTGTTCTCTCTGCTTTTGTATTCTCATTTGTTTTATTATTTCCATCTGTTATAGCATTGACGAGTACAGGATTCTTTTCGGAGTTCAGTTTTTCAAAAGATAATTTGATGGGACTTATGTTTGTGAGCCTTTTATCGGTTTTCGGAACCGGCCTGGCCATGACGATGAATTACCGTTTGCTAAAAGTTTCTTCTCCTCTTTTTGCTTCTACGGTTACTTTAATAATGCCTATTGTGGCTATTATCTGGGGGATTATTGATGGGGAAAAACTGACCTATTTGCAATTTGCAGGGGCAGGAATTATTATTGGCGGTCTCATATTTTTAAGAACAAATCCGAAAAAATAAAATCATATTATAAATTAAATTATATTTGGGTGATTTAACTTATAACTATGAAAAAAATTCTACTTTTTGGTGTTTTAGCCTTAACTGCAATTTCTTGCTACAGTTCTGACGACACTCCTTTTGATAACAGTGATCCATCTGCTCAAAACGTCATTCTTCCTACAAAAATGACAAAGGATGGCATTGTCATGAAAATCAATTACAACGGAACCAAAATCATCAGCATGATTAACAATATTAATCATGGGCAAAGAATTGAATTCACTTATACCGATGATTATGTAACCGGTATTAAAAATTACGAAAATAATATTCTTGAAAGCACTGTTGAATACGGATACAATAACGGCCGTATGGCAACAGCAGTTACTAAGGAATTTTCTACCACCGGAGCAATAGAGAATACCGTTACATTTACCTATACTTACACAAGCACGACTGAGATCAGTGTAAAAAGATTAACGAATTCCGGAACAGCAGGCTCTTCTACCATCAATAGTATATTCACCTACAACAATGGGAATATGGTGAGCAATGTAGGTTCAGGAATGGGAACGGTTAATGGAAATACAGTTAACTATACCGAGAAAGAGACCTATACCTACACGGATAAAAACTATCCTTTTAAAAATGTAAAAGGTTTTGACAAAATCATTTTCAACGGAAATGAAAGCAGTGACGGAGTAAGTATGTTATTCTCAAATATAAAAAACTCTTTAAGCACTTATAAAGGCGAATTCACCAATACAACAGTTGGAGGAGGCACAGGAAGCGGAACGAGTGCCCACAAATACACAACCACATTTAATAGTGCCGGTTACCCATCCGTAGAGGACAGACAAACGCTGGATATCAATGGAAACCCGACCAGCAGCGCTCCGGATAAATTTGTTTATGAATACAATTTTCAATAAAAAAACCTGCATTTCAGCAGGTTTTTCTATTATTTAAGATTATTCTAATTCTTTTTCTTCACTTTACTGGCTTTTACTTTTTTCACCTCATCTTTAATGAAAGGATATTTTTTCTGCATATCTTTTGCTAAAGACGGGTCAAGTTCTAATGCCTGTTGAAGTGATTCCATTCCTTTATCCTGGTCTTTCAGATTGTAAAAGCAGTTACTCAGCTGATAAAAAAGCTCTGCTCTGTGATGCTTCTTAATAGCTCTGTTTAGAACAGTTACAGCATCTTCATACTCTCCTACCAACATTAAAACTTCTGAATAAGCATACCAGTTGTAGAACCTTGAAGGCTCTGCATCCACCAGCTTTTTAAGACAGGAAAGGCTTTCTTCAAACTTCCCGGAATCAATGAATAAAAACGCCAGTCTTTTCTGGTAATCAAGGTTGTTTTCATTCAGCTGGGTAGCTTCTTTGGCATAATGCAATGCTTCAGACATTCCGCCCATTTCTTCGTAAAGATAAGACTGTTCCATCATGGCAAGATAAAACTGAGGGTCTTCTCTCAATGATTTCTGGAATGCATTTAAAGCTAAAATAGGCTGTTTCAATGCCTTATTGCATAATCCGATCTTATAAAAAGTAAATGCTTTTGTATATTCCAGCTCCAGCATTTCTTCATAAGTCTCAATAGCCTTCTGGTATTGTCCCAAAGCTTCATAACAAGCTGATTTATTAGCATAAACCCCAACAGAGTTTGAGTTGATGGCTAACAGATAATCATAACCTCTTATGGCTTCATCATAATTTTTTCTGTTGAAATAGAATTGTCCGTATTCAAACCAAGCTGTTTCAGAATAAGGGAATTCATCTAAATATTCATTAAGAAAGGCAATCGCCTCCTCACTCTTATTCAGGTCACTGAAGCACACCATAGCGTTTTCCAGCGAATATTCATCCGTAGGATCTTCTTTCAGTGCTTTTCTGTAATGTTTAAGAGCGTTAAAAGGATCTCCGAGATTCACATATTCATCCGCAATAAAGTTGTGGAGAAAGTTTTCTTCTTCCTCTAATGTCAAAGCTTTTTTGCAGATTTCAATGGATTTTCTGGGATTTCCTAAGTTCGAATAATACTTGGCGTAACAAACCAAAAAGTCTGTATGCTCCATAGAAGCACCCTTCAACTCGTCAATAAGTTCTTTCGCAGTATTATACTCTTCCCACTCCAGAAGGATTTCAAGTCTTTTGATCTTAATATCCAACGAATTAGGGTGAAGCTTCAGTCCATAATTAACAGCCATGTCAGCGTAATTAAAGTCTCCCAGCTCCAAATAATAAACGATGATGTCTTCTAACTCTTCGGTATCGAAGTAGAATTCGTCATTGTTTTCCATCATTTCCTCGAACTTTTTTACAAGTTCATTTCCAAAATACTCTTCCAATAGTGTCCTCTTTGTCGGCCTGATGTCTGAATTTGCTTACAAACCTCGGCAAACGTTTAGTTAATAATACATCTGAAACTGATATTCAAATATTTATGCAAAGTTGCAACTTTTTTTTGAATTTTCCATTTCATTAATTTCTATTATAAAAATAGTAAAAAAAG
This sequence comes from Chryseobacterium sp. 7, assembly GCF_003663845.1. Lineage (NCBI taxonomy): Bacteria > Pseudomonadati > Bacteroidota > Flavobacteriia > Flavobacteriales > Weeksellaceae > Chryseobacterium > Chryseobacterium sp. 7. The sequence continues at coordinate 814,848 of NZ_RCCA01000001.1, read as the reverse complement.
AAAACCGATAAAAGGATTGTGGATAAAAAAACGGAAATTGGGGTTAAATTCTTATTACAAGGCGTTTACCGCTTTGTATCTCAGCATGCCATATAGTTTCGATATTTTTAATATCAACCTCCTGGGTTTCCATTTTAATTTTTCCGTCCACAGCTGCCTGAAACATTTCCGGGATGATTTCTGAAAACAGAAGGGCAGATTCCTCTTTCGTCCAGCTACCCAATCCGGATCCGGAAATCTGAATATCTGTACCTCTTAGAATCTGTGAAGACAGCTGAATGGTATCTCCACTCATTCCTCCTATATTTACCAGTTTGGTTTTATGAGAAAATGTTCCGTCACCTTTAAAAGCAGACAAGATCATCTCTACAGAATGTCCCCAGATGTAGTCCAAAACAATATCTATAGGAGTTTCTTTGTGAAGTTCTTTTATTTTTTGCTTAAAATCATGATCATCCAGTTTGAGAGAAACAACCTCATCGGCACCCAATTCGCACAAAGACTGCAGCGATTCTTCATTTCTTCCAGTAACAATGATCTTTTGAGCTCCATATAATCTGGCAATCTGAACAGCAATCCTTCCTGTAATTCCTGTTGCTCCGTTAATGAGAACTGTATTTCCTTTTTGTATTCCAGCTTTGAATTTTAATGCCATTGCAGATCCCATAACAGCATTGGGCAATGCGGCTGCCAAAGAAAAATCCAGGTCTTCTGGAATAGAGATAATCATTTTTTTGTCTGCTGCGGCTTTTTCAGATACCGTTCCTTTTTTACTGAAAAAGTAAACCTTATCTCCGTTTTTCAGGTATCCCGCTCCATCTGTTCCGATAATAGTTGGCTGATATTCCTGATTTTCTGTGGAATAATGGTTTCCGCCTGCTCTGGCTCTATCCAGGTTTTTAATAGAGGCTGCTTTTACTGAAACCAAAATTTCATTTTCCTGTACTTCCGGTTCCGGAAAATCTGCATATTGAGGAATACTTCCTTTTTCAAATACTACTGCTGCTTTCATTCTTTTAATTTTTATACAAAATTATGAGGGATGAATGTTGCGGGGCGATAACATTTGTTATCAGTTTTGGATTTGTTTAGGAATGGAAGCAGGAAGAGGGAGGCGGAGGGTTATTGAAGCCCATTGTATAAGAAGGGACTTCTTTTAGTAAAAAATTCGTGAAGATTAACAGAAAAATCTGAAGTTATATATTGTTATCATAAAACTTCCAGCTTCTGGCTTCCTTCTTCCAGCCTACTCCAGCCTCTCTTTCAATATTTTGCTTTTAATTCTGCTGAGATGCACGGTTGTAATACCCAGATAAGATGCAATATAATGCTGCGGAACCCTTTTGATGATCTCGGGTTTTTGCCTAACCAGGTTCAGATATCGTTGCTGCGGAGTGTCTTTAATGAATGAAAAGAAATGTTTCATATAGTCAAATACTCTTTCAAAAAGGGCATCCATAAAGAGGTTTCTGAGCTCCGGATTTTCATAGACATCTTCCAGAAAAGCTTCCACATCAGGTTTATTGATTTTGTACAGGATACACGGTTCTATGGTCTCAAATGACACCATACTCGGCAACCCTTTTTTAAAACTCTCAAGAGAGGAGAACATTGTATTTTCAAGGAAAAACTGGAAGGTTACATCTTTCCCGTCATTATTGTACCAGGCTCTGACAATACCTTTTTCAATGTAATAGGCGTTATAGGAAACCTCATCTTCCTTTAAAAGCAGGGTTTTGGCAGGAACTTCCATGCGTTCGAAGCTGCCCAGAAATTTTCTCCATTTTTCTTTGGGAAAGGGAAATCTGTTTTTGATATGCTCAAACATTCCTGATATAAAAAAGAACGGACAATGTGTCCGTTCTTAATATGTTTTTAGATTAAACTCTTGATTTTAGCAATGATATCATCACCTAACTGATCTGCTTCTTCCTGAGATTTCGCTTCAGTATAAATTCTGATAATCGGTTCTGTATTGGATTTTCTAAGGTGAACCCAATTCTTTTCAAAGTCTATTTTAACACCGTCTACGGTAGAAACGTCTTCATTCTGATATTCCTGCCCCATTTTGCTTAAGATGGCATCTACATCAATTTCCGGTGTCAGTTCTATCTTCTTTTTACCCATGAAATAGCTTGGATATCCTGCTCTTAATTCGGAAACCGTTTTGTTTTCTTTGGCTAAATGAGTTAAGAATAAGGCTACTCCTACTAAAGAGTCTCTTCCGTAATGTAATTCAGGGTAGATAATTCCTCCGTTTCCTTCTCCTCCGATTACTGCATTTTTCTCTTTCATCAAAGTAACAACGTTTACTTCTCCTACAGCACTTGCAAAGTATTCTGAATCGTGGGAATTTGCTACATCTCTCAATGCTCGGCTTGAAGAAAGATTGGAAATTGCAGCACCTTTTTTATGCTTCAACAGGTAATCAGCAACGGCTACCAGGGTGTATTCTTCGCCAAACATTTCACCTTTTTCATCAATCAGAGCTAATCTGTCTACATCCGGATCTACTACCACTCCTAAATCGGCTTTTTCTTTCTTCACCAATTCACAAATGTCTCCCAAATGTTCTTTCAGCGGTTCAGGATTGTGTGGGAAGTGACCTGTAGGTTCGCAGTATAATTTAATGGTTTCACACCCTAATTTATCCAAAAGCATAGGAATAGCAATTCCTCCCGTAGAGTTTACCGCATCCAGCACCACTTTAAAGTTTTTCGCTTTGATTGCTTCTACATCTACCATTGGCAAATCCAGGATCTGCTGAATATGGATATCAAAAGCATCGTCTCTTGTCTCGTATTTTCCAAGATCATCTACTTCTGCATAATTGAAGTCTTCACTTTCTGCTAAAGCCAGTACCTCTGCTCCGTTTTCACCAGTGATAAACTCTCCTTTTTCGTTTAATAGCTTAAGGGCATTCCATTGTTTTGGGTTGTGAGAAGCGGTAAGGATGATTCCTCCGTCTGCATTCAGCTCAGGAACCATCACTTCTACTGTAGGTGTTGTAGAAAGCCCTAAGTCTACCACATTAATTCCCAATCCCTGCAAAGTAGCGGTTACCAGGGAAGAAACCATTTGACCAGAGATTCTGGCATCTCTTCCGATGATAAGGGTAAGGTTTTTTTTATTTTTATTATTCTGAAGCCAGGTTCCGAATGCGGATGCGAATTTTACCACATCCAGTGGTGTTAAGTTATCATTTACCTTTCCACCAATGGTTCCGCGAATTCCGGAAATAGATTTTATTAACGACATTATGTTTTTAATTTATAGTTTTTCTAATTTTTCCTGAGCAAAGATACTTAAAAGACCTTTCAACTTATAGAATGGGAATCTTTTTTTGAATTTTATCATAGGTATTTTTTACAACTTTCGGTGGTGCAAAACGATACCCAATGTATAATAGGCCATAGAGGTTATTATTCTCTACAGTCTGGTTGTTTTTCTGATCGTAGCTATTGGCATTAAAATTCATCTTCCCCCCAAATAGAAACCGGTCTGTATTAAAACCTACATGCAGCCCACCCTGCATTCTTATGGTGGCATATTGTGCTTTTTCTTTTACTCCTCCATTCTCAAAATCCCGATAGCTGGAGAATTTCCCCCCGATGCCAACAGCCAGATATGGAGCTATATTTACTTTTGTCCCAATGACCCAATTGTAAAAATATCCGATGTTACCTCCAATATTGTATTGGGTTTCTTTGTCTTTTACTCCGTCAATGTTATTTCTGAAAATAGTAAGGTCATAATCCACAAAAGGAACCCAGCTTCCGCTGCTTTTCTTTTGCCATTCACCCTGAGTATAAATTGTTCTTGCTGAAAAATTTTTATTAAGAATATAAGAGGTAGAACCTCCAAAGCTTTGCACTCTAAGATCCGGAAACTGAATATACGGATCTCTTCCTTCCTCCCATTGCGGTAAAAGGTCTTTCATATTTTCCACATAAAAGCCTCTTACATTTTTATAGTATAGATTCTGGATGATTCTGCCGGGAAAAAACCTGAAGCTGAAATCAGTATAAGAACTTTTCCCTTTCATATTGTCATCATTATTTCCCTCTAAAAATCTGGGAGCAAATGACAATGTTGCACTTATGATTCTATAATCAACTGAAAGAGAGGTTTTTGTTTTATTATTGATGGACAGGACGGTTTCTTTGGCATTTTTACCTTCTCCTTCCGAAAAGACATAGCTCTCAATATTGGTATCAAGATTCACACGGATCATTACCTGGTCTGCATAAGACCTGGTATTTACGGTATCTGACTGTGCTTTTACCTGAAAAACAAATAAAGAAAATAATACAGGCAATCCTGCTTTAAAAAAAATCAAACCGAATAATTTTCATTAGAAAAATGAAATTACTACATTTTTTTCAATTATCCGATGAATACAATATTAAGAACAACCGCAGTCTTTGTCGCAGCTGCTTCTTTTGGAGCTGAATTTCTTTGGTGCGAAATTCTTTTTAAGTACTTTAAATAAAGAATAACACGCAAATGCTACAATTAATGCAATAAGTACGTACTGAATAATTAATGATGAGTCCATTACTTTAAAATCTGGTATACTATCATCGACACAAAATATGCCAAACCTGTCATCATGACCACCTGAAAGCCAGTCCATTTCCAGCTTTTGGTTTCTCTGTAGACTACTGCAAGTGTAGAAACACACTGCATTGCAAATGCATAGAAAAGAAGAACCGAGATTCCGGTTGCAAAACTGAAGACTTTTTCTCCGTTGGGTTTTACATCTCTTCTCATTTTATCAATTACTTTTACTTCCGGAGCATCATCTTCCAGACTGTAAAGGGTAGACATTGTTCCCACGAAAACTTCTCTGGCTACGAAACTCGTAAGAATTCCTACACCCATTTTCCAGTCGTAACCAAGCGGAGCAATTACAGGTTCTATTCCTTTACCCATCTTAGCAAGGTAAGAATGGTCCAGGTGAACGTCTGTAGCTACAAACTGGTCTGCTTTCTGGCTTGGCCCGAAATAGCTCAGGAACCAGATAATGATACTTACAATGAAAATTATTTTTCCGGCTCCGGTAATAAAGTCCCAGACTTTTCCTAAAACCATTTTCAAATCATATCCGAAAAGTGGTTTTTTATAGGTAGGAAGATCCATTACCAGGTATGTTTTTCCTTTACTTTTAATAAATCTTTTAAGGACTGCTGCTGAGAATAAGGCAACCAGGAATCCAAGGAGATACATTCCCATCAGGACCAGTGCTTTATATTTTATTCCTAAAAATGATCCTTCTGAGATGATCAGTCCGATGATAATACTGTATACCGGAAGCCTCGCAGAACAGGTCATAAAAGGTGTTACCAAAATGGTCAGTAATCTTTCTTTTACGTTTTCAATATTTCTTGTGGAAATTACTGCAGGGATAGCACAGGCAGTTCCTGAAACCAATGGAACGATACTTTTCCCGTTAAGCCCGAAAGGGCGAAGCAACCTGTCCATCAGAAATACCACTCTCGCCATATACCCTGAATCTTCTAACAGGTAAAGGAAGTACAACAGAATTCCAATCTGTGGGGCAAAAACTACAATTCCTCCTATTCCCGGAACAATTCCATTTGAGATCAATGAATTAATTGGTCCTTCGGGAAGATGCTCGCTAGTGAATGCTGCCAACCATGAGAAGGAACTTTCAATCCAGTTCATCGGATATTCTGCAAGGAAGAACACACTTTGAAAAATTACCAGAAGGATGAGTAAAAAGACTACGTATCCCCAGAATTTATGAACCAAAACTTTATCCAGTTTTTCAGTCAATAATTCTTTGAACTGTGCTTTTTTGTAAATGACATCCGCCAATATTTTGTCTACGTTCTGATATCTTCTAACGGTTTCCTGAACCTGTAATCTTTTTGGAACCAAACTTTTAGACTCAGCTTCATTCAGCTGTTCCATGACAGAGCCAATTCTTCCAAGATCTGTTCCCAGTGAAAGGCTCATCCAGGCTTTATATTCGTTATCGAAACCTTTGTGTGCCGCAAGTTTCTGAATAAAATCTCTGTGTTCATTTGGTGTTTCAAAAGAGAGCTTATTTGTTTTTACAAATTCATTGTTGTAAACAGCTTCTCTTACTTCGTTAATACCAATCTGCTTTTTGGCATTAGTCTGAATGATTTTAATGCCTAATGCTTCAGAAAATTTCTGAATATCTATTGTGATTCCTCTTCTCTCCGCCTGGTCAATCTGATTGACAATCAGAATCATCGGAATACCAAGATCCTGGATCTGCTGAAAGAGAAGCAATCCTCTTTTTAAACTTAATGCTTCAAGAATATAAACAACTCCTGCGTAGTTTTTCTGCTCATCAATAAGATATTTGGAAAAAATAGCCTCATCTTCTGAACTTGGGTATACACTGTATGAACCCGGAAGGTCAATAACCTCCACATCCTCATTTTTATAGGTATAGTTTCCCGAATGGCTTGCAACGGTAACGCCGGCATAGTTTCCGGTTTTCTGCTTTTTGTTGCAAAGCGTATTAAAAACCGTTGACTTTCCTACATTAGGATTTCCGACTAAAAGTATCTGTTTTTTCTTGTTTTCCTGCATTAATTCAATTCTTCAACAATAATATAATCTCCTTCTTCCTCACGAAGAGCAATCCGGCTTTTTTCTGCTCCAAACTCCACATACATAGGGCCATTGAACGGTGCCTGATACAAAATTCTGAAAGTGGTTTCCGGAAGAAGCCCCATTTCAATAATTTTATTGGGCATTTTAAGATGGTCGTTATCATACCCCAATATCTTCCCCATTTTGTTTTTAGGGAATCCACTTAATTTATGTAATCCTTTCTCTTCCAAAGCCTAATTTTTAGTCCTGCAAATATACGCTATTTAAATTTAATCTAAATAACAAGGTTCAGAAAGAAAACTTCCTGAACCTTACCCAACTTTTTTTATTATTTAGCTATAGACCGCTTGCTATACAACTGGCTGTTGCCGCTGCTTCTACAAAGCCGTCTGCTGTAGGAATCCCCATGGAGAGATACATTAAGGAAATAGACATTGAATTGTTGAAAACACATTGCTGGAAAGGATTCATAACCTTTGCATTTCCAATTTTGATTACTTTTTTCTCTTCTTTTACATCTTTCTTTGCTACTAAAACTTTTTCATGATTTTTAGATAAATCTGTTTTCATTTTTGGTTCTTCTGTTTTAGCGAATACAACAGCTGATGTCATCAATAGTGATGCGATAATAATTTTTTTCATGGTATAGTATTTAAATTAGTTTTTATAAAACAATCAGCCAGGATACATTATTGCATCTGGGTTGATATTAATCTTATTAAGAGATTCCTTCTGCTGCAAGTTGTGCACAATGTACCGGAGGACCAGCAATGATAGGGCCTACAGCAAGTTCAATAGCGCATTTTTCTGCTGTTGTTAATTCTTTCTCTTTTGCTGCGGAAATTGTAATAGGTTTTTGTTGTAGATCTGCCGCCTGGATTGTTTTCTTAGCGACTAAAACAGTTTCTGTTGTTTTGTGAGGCTCCGTATTTTTATTTGGAGATTCATTTTTAGCAAATAGCAATGCTGATGTCATCACAAGTGATGTGACAATGATTTTTTTCATGGTATAATTTTTAAATTAGTTTTAACAAACATAGCAGAATAAAAAATAAAATCAAATTTTTTTTGAAGTTATTTTAAAATTTTTGCTCATCAGGCACATAATTCATTTTACAAAAAGAAATCAACCCAAACACATTGCTGTATCTGGGTTGATTCAAAATATAATTTAGTTGATATGAATGCTTATTTTTTCTTCTTGTCAGAAGCTTGTTCTTTTTCTATTGGATTGTCATTGGCTCCGAAGAAATCTTTCACCTGTTTTTCCATTCTTTTCATAAAATCTCCTATGGTTCCATCTGTTCCAGGCATTGGCTTGCTCATTGTCTCAGCGGTCATATAGGGACGGGATTCTGCAAACGGATCTGCTTTAAAGGCATCAAATGACTTCTGAAATTTTTCCTTGGTAGTTGGTGTTACCGTATTACTAGACATTCCCATCTTCGCATTAATCTTATCTGCATAAGAAATTTCGTCATAGTTGTCTATTTTTTTATTTCCGCTTAGTAACCATGAATAGTTTTTATCTGCGTCTTCAACCTTCACAATCAAACCAGGCAGCCCGTAAAATTTATATGGTCCATCCTGAAAAGGAATATCTGAACTGAACCACGCTGTCCATGTTCTTCCTCCAAATTCAGTGGTTGCTTTTTGTGTATTATAGGTTCCTATTTTCTGTTTTTCCGGCAAAATATTCCATTGCAGTTTCACATTATCATCATAAGAGAAAAAGTTTCTGCTGATTTTATCTACATACTGCACTTTCATGTCCGGATAGTTTTTCACAATCTTGTAAGAAAACTTCGGCCATTTAATCATTTTACTCATGTCCTTAAAAGATTTGGTTTTTTCCATCTCTTCTACCTGAGCTTTAATAATTGAGTCCTGAGCAGGCATTGTATAATCCTGGTAGATAGATTTTTTGGGAGTAATATCAAGGATGGTAATTACCTTATCCACCTTTGCTGAATCTTTCTTCGGCTTAAAGGTCAGTTCATAAAAGAAACGATTAGCTGTTTCCTTCGACTCCTGCGCTCCTGCAAATGCAAAAAGAGTGATAAGAAATAGAGAAAATAATTTTTTCATTATAGCAAGTTTTATATAATTAGTAATCATAGTTCTTCTTTTGTTACAGTTTTTTTGAAATTTTATTTTTCGAAAAAAATTGATCTCTGCCAAATTAAAAAATTATGATTCTCTTAAAACAGTTTCATTTTTAAAACGCTTACCTTTAAGTTTCTAAAAAACAAAATATTATGGATACCTTATCTCAATTAAAATCCGAACTGGAGGGAGAATTCCAAACCACCAAAAAATTTATTGAACTTTTCCCTGAAGGAAAAAATGACTTCGCACCTCATGAAAAAAGCATGAAACTGATGCCCCTTGCCACCCATCTTGTAGAAGTTTTTGAATGGCCGAGCACCATTTTGAATACTTCCGAGCTTGATTTTGGCAAAGGCGAATATAAGCCTACCGTTCTTTCCACAAAAGAAGATCTTATGAAAAAACTGGAAGAAGATTATCAGGCCGGTAAAAAAGCTCTTGAAAACAGCACAGAAGACGATCTGAATCCCAGCTGGACGATTAAAAATGACGGCCATGAACTGGCAAGCTGGAGCAAATACGGAGCAATCCGCCATGCTTTAAACCAGATCACGCACCACAGGGCGCAGCTGGGTGTATATTACAGACTGAACAATATTCCTTTGCCAGGAAGCTATGGGCCTTCAGCAGACCAGCAAAGTTTTTAATTTAATACATCATTATATCTCAACAAAAAACCAATCCGCATGGATTGGTTTTTATTTTATTTAAAGTTGAATTTTACGGTAAACATTACCTGGCTAGGGCGGAGCTGATACCTTGTATAAGCAATATTTGTAGTATTAATATCATAGGTTTCGAAAACTTTTTTGTTTGCGATATTCATCCATTTTAGTTCAAAATCAATCTTCTTTTTAGCCCAAGAAAACTGATATGATACATCATAGAATCCATTGTGATATTTTTGCCCCATTGCATTTGTATTTACCTGATCCCAATTAAATCCAACAGTATGATTTTCTATAGGATAGAAGAAAACCCCTAGATTATGTGTAAATCCTGTTCTGGTAGCGTTAGAGTTTAATTCTCCTACACTTGTCTGCTTTGTTCTAGTAAGACTTGCATTATAATCAACACTCATCCAACTGAAATATGTATTATTGAATTTAAGACCAAATGACTGACCATTATTCTTATTAGTATAGGATTTATCATTCAAGAATGCATCAGATTCTGTTGTATTATTGCTGTAGCTAAGTGATGCGTTCGTTTTAAATTTTGGAAAATATTTTCCAACTTCTACACTATATCCCTTACTTAATACATGATTGTCCTGCTCTTTATATTTCATTATGGTATATCCAGCTCCATTGATTTCCGGGTTTGAAATTAAGTTTCTCTTGGCATCAGAATATCTGTAATTAACATTAAAGAATAAATTATTCAATGGATTTCTATATTCTATTCTTGTTCCTGCAGATTTGTTATTATTTTGAGGAATTGGGTTTTTAATATCCATTGCAATGATTCCACCTGGAGAAGTCATTAAAAACCCAGAATATGCCGTATTTATTTCTCCAAAATTATTATTAATATTAGCATTTACGGATGCTTTCCAAAATGAAGCAAATGAATACTGAGCAAAAATATTGGGTTCAAAGGTTACTTTATTTAATGATTTCGAAACAAACCTTAATGGATCTTCTGCTTTAATATTATTTGAATTTACTGGAAAATTAGCATAAATCATCCACGATTCATTTTTATAATTTATTCCTAAACTTCCGTATGGTGTGGCTGTCGTATATTTCAAATCATTGCTATATGCATCAGGTTGAGGATTGGGAGTATTAGGGTTGGTAGATGGAATTGCTTTAATATTTGACAAATCTGAAACCATATCTGTACTTTTGAAATTAAACCCAACTTCTGGAGTAAATGTCCATCCTTTGACAGAAAAACCAATGTTGGCGGAATGATTAGCTTCAAAAGTCTTAAGCCTTAAATTTTGTGTTGCAAACTCTGTATTAGCTACTGCCTCAAATCCAGGAATATCCAAATAAGATGATGGGTTAACTTCCAAAGTCTGTCTATCTGTTTGATAGCTTACATAAGATAAAAGATTTACCATTTTTTCCTTCCAAGGAATAATTGTACTTAGTGAATTCTGGAAAGATGTTGTTGGAGATTCAATCCCTTCATTCGCATTTCTTTGTATTCCAGTTTTTGCATCGGTTCTGTCAACAATCCCTCTATCCGCATTCCAATATTGAGAGAAACTTGTGGTATTTTTAAAAAATCCTTTTTTGGCATTCTTTGTAAATATCAATTCTCCTTTTGCTTTATCTGTATAAAAGTTATTCAGTATTTTTATGATATTAGAACTCCCTCCAAAATAATCAGTTTGACTATAGGATTCTCTTTCCACAGCATTGTTAGTATAATTTGCATTAGCTTTAAGCTCCCATTCCTTTTTCTTATCAATATTGGTAAGATAATTGGCTGATAAGTAATGAACATTATTCATCAGATATCTTTTAACCGGAAGATTAGGTGTATCTGCATTTTCTACGTTAAGCCAATCATTTTGAGAGGCGTTGATTCTTTTTCCCTCAAATCTGTTTCCAAATGCCAGAATATTTCCCTCATTCTCCACCTGTTCACCCATATTATTGGTTTTATAATTGACTACCCATTGACTTTTCTGTCCGAAAAACATGGGTGTCAGCTTTACATTCCAAAGCCATGGATCTCCGAAGCCCGTTCCTACTTCCCCTCTACCGGTCATGGTAACGGAATTTTTCAGCTTGATATTAATGGCAGCCTGATCTGAAGGTACTTTGTCCTGAAGGATTTTTACCGGCTGGTGGTTTTCAAGAACTTCTACTTTCTGTACTGCATCTTTCGGAAGGGAATTGTTGATCGTTCCATAACCTCCTTCCATAAGGTCTTTTCCGTTTACATAGAATTTGTTGATGGCATTCCCCTGATAAAGGATTGTTCCGTCTGTATTCACTTCAATTCCGGGAATTTTTTTCATTACATCTGCCAGCGTTCTGTCATTTTTACTGTTGAATGCTTTAAGATCGTAAGAAATAGTATCCCCTCTTGCGGTAATCATTTTTGTTTTCAGCTGTACTTCTTTAATTTCTGTGGCTTCAGACTGCATTTTGAAATTCAGAGTCTGATCGCTGTTACTGATTTGCTTTGTAAGCGGTTTCTGATTGAATGCTTTCACTTTAAGATCTACATTGGATTCTGCTGAAGTGAAAGTTACTTTGTATTCTCCTTTGGAATTGGTAATTCCATAAGCCAGAATAGCATCTTTGCCAGGTTCTTCTACCGTCACACTGGCACTTGGTATGGCAACCCCGTCATCATCAGTAATCTTTCCTGATACTGTTTTCTGCGCAAAAGTAAGCACAGTAAAGAAAAGCATCAGAAATAAAGAAATATTTTTTTTCATACTTATTATTTGCTCAATTAGTTAATCATTCTTGTTTTTTGTTACACTTCCTATAAAGATGAATTTTATAGGTAAAGGTTAAATCTTTATCACTACAAACATAGTGATATTTTTTAAATGATTGAATTTTTATTAAAAAAGTGTTTTATCAGATTAAGTTTTGGATTCTTTATCTAGCTGATCATATTTCTTCAAAAAGTACATTTGGCATATAAAATCTATAAAATTTTTCATCATTGATTTATTAAAAATTTTGTAACATAATCTGGACGAACATTGTCATATTGAGCATAATAACAACAATTTTCAATTAAAGAAAAAATATTAATATTCTTATTTAGACTAGATAGTAAAATCTGATTTGAATCATAGATTAAAAAAAAATTAAACCCTATTACATAAATATATATTTAATAATTTTGTAACATAAAATTTATAAAATGGGAATTATTTTAAAGCCTATAGATGTTGTAGAAGACATTTCGAAAGAAGAATTCTACGAAAAATATCTGAAGCCAAGAAGGCCCGTTGTCATCAGGAATATGGCAAAAAACTGGCCGGCTTACCAAAAATGGACGATGGAATATATGAAGGAGGTTGTAGGAGATGTGGAGGTACCGCTATATGACAGCTCAAAGGCAGACCCTTCTGCTCCCATCAATGCTGCCGCCGCAAAAATGAAGTTTGGAGATTATATAGATCTTATACAACGTGAGCCTACTGACCTCAGAATATTTCTTTTTGATCCTATAAAATATGCTCCCAAGCTTTTGGATGATTATATTTCTCCAAAAAAATTAATGGGCGGCTTTCTGGATAAATATCCCAATATGTTCTTTGGAGGAAAGGGTTCTGTAACATTCCTTCACTTTGATATTGATATGGCTCATATCTTCCATACTCACTTCAACGGAAGAAAGCATATTCTTCTGTTTGATTATAAATGGAGAGAAAGACTTTACCAGATTCCTTATGCAACCTATGCACTGGAGGATTATGATATAGAAAATCCGGATTTCACAAAATTCCCGGCGCTGGATGGCGTAGAAGGAATTGAATGTTATCTTGAACATGGAGATACATTATTTATGCCTACCGGATGGTGGCACTGGATGAAATATCTGGACGGAAGTTTCTCTATTTCTTTGAGAGCATGGGACAAATCATGGGCGGTAAAAGCACACTCTCTTTGGAATCTTACCGTACAGCGTAAATTTGATGACATTATGAAATCAAATTTCAAAAAGAGCTATATGGACTGGAAAGAGAAAATGGCTGTTAAAAGAGCAGAAATGGCCTTGAAGAGAGGCTTACCAAGATAATAAAAAGGAGTTTCGTTTGAAACTCTTTTTTTTAGTTTATTTACTCAATATCAATAATTTACAACACTCTATAAACAGGATACTGCCTGAATGTTTTTTCTTCAAAATAAGGAGAGTGTTTATATACCCAATCTAATTGTGCCTCTCCGTCTTCAGACAATTTTTTATCCGATGCTTTAGCTGCCTCAAAGGCTTCTTTCAGCTTTGTATCTTTTTTCAGCAGCTCAGCAGCTGTATCTTCGAAAATATAGGCAGAATAATATTCTTTCTGAGCCAGAATTCCGTCAAAGAAATTCCAGTTGAAAAATGAGTCTAATGCTTCAGGTTCAATGGTTTCTATAACATATTTAACTCCTGGCTGATTCGTAGGAACAAGATAATCACCTGCTGTAAATGTCAAATTCTTGTGGGAAGCGTCAACTGTTGTTTCAAAATGCAGATAATGGCCTTCATAAGGGTTTTTACTTGTTTTAAAATCTTTGATTTTATAGGATTCAACCGCCATTGTACTGTCTTTCTGTATCGGTTTCATCTGAATTTTATTTCTTTTAAATTCTTCAATCACACGGTACTGTGACTGTGGAATCACATAATACTTCGGAATGGTAATATATCCTGTAGGAACAGCAGTAGTAAAGAGTTTTATATTCTTGGTAAATGGCTTGTTTCTATCATAATAGAGCCTTGGCTTTCCTGAAACTTCACTGGGTTTATATTTTCCTTCATATCCTTCGAAATCCATAGTAGAAAATTTGGTAGAATCTATTTTCCAACGGATTCCATATTGTTTTCCGGCTTGATATTGCTTTAAATTTTCTATGCGAAGCTGTTTTATTTTCTGATAATCTTTGTCTAAATTTTGTAGATTGATCAACATGTATTTGTAAGTAGCATCTACCCTTTTGTCATAAGGTTTCAGCATATGGGTTTCGGGAACGGTTCCTAAAGAATTGAAAAGAGATGTATATCCTGTAGAATATCTCGGGGAGTCTTCAAATGAAGCAAATCCTACTTCCGGAACATCTCCGTGAATATTGACATAAGGAGTGCTTTCGTAGCCCAGCTTCTTCATATCTTCAAGGTTTTTAGCCTGATAATCATTGTAGAAATAATTTCCGAGTACGTTTCCCAGGCGTTCCTTAAAGGTAGAAATATAGGTGAAGGTATATTGATAATCGGCTCCGTTACTGACATGATTGTCTATGAAAACATCGGGTTTCAGCCATTGATAGATTTCCTGGAAACTTCTGGCATTTTTAGAATCTGCCTTGATAAAATCCCTGTTCAGGTCATAATTTCTGGCATTTCCTCTGAATCCGTATTGTTCCGGCCCATTTTGGTTGGCTCTGGAATAGGATCCCCTGTTCAGCATTCCACTTACATTATAAGCTGAAATAGCGGCAATGATAAAATTCTGTGGAGTTTTGATCTTTTTATTCGCAAGATCTCTCATCAGCATCATGGTAGCATCTATTCCGTCCGGTTCTCCAGGATGAATGCCATTGTTGACGAAAAGAACAGCTTTCTCTTTTCTTAGTTTCTCAAGATCTTTTTCAGGAAAAGGGTTATAAACTACTACATAAATTGGTTTCCCGTTGTCATCTTCTCCTTTTTTAAGATATTGGATCGTATTAAAATTTTTTGTCAAATCCTGATAATAGTCATTCATTTCATCATAAGTAACCGTCTGGCTCCCATTTCCTTTTTCAAAAGGGGTCTGAAATGATTTTTGAGCAAAAAACAAGGTAGAGCTCAAGGTGAATAAGAGATATTTCAGTTTCATTGAAGTCATATTTTCAGACTTTAAAAGTAGTTATCTTTTGGGAGAAATGAGAATATGTTGATGGATAAAATGTTTTTAAAATAGAAACCTAACAGGTTTTGAAAACCTGTTAGGTTTGTTCCTATAATATTAATTTCTGCCCTTCTCTTTAGGATATAAGGAGGGAAGCGTATCGCTTTGCCAGAACCGTTTGGTATCAATATCCATGATGGATAAAGATCCGGTATAAGCAGCTCCGGTATCCATATTCCAGATATTGGCTTTATTGGCTGGTATCTTAATTCCAATATCAAGAGTTGGCGTATGCCCAATAAATATTTCTTTGTACAGAAGCAGTCTTTTAGGATATAATTCTGAGTTCTTGTCCAGTTTTTTATCCATTGCTACAGCGGTTTCCCAAAGCGTCCTGTCCCATCGGTAATTGCTGGAATAGACTTCTTTTTCCGGCCCGTGCATGGAAGCATAACCCGCATGGATAAATAATCTGTTCTGATCATCAATGTAATAGTTCTTCATTCTTTGAAAGAATTCGAGATGAATATCTAAATCTTCAAGGGAGTAGTCTGTATAGCTTTCTACCGTTTTTTGTCCTCCATTAAAAAGCCATACATCCGGTTTTTGCCCCAATGCCAGCCAGTCTTCGCACCATGCATCATGATTTCCTTTGATAAAAATGCATTTTTGTTTTTCTGAAAGTTCCAATAGAAACTGTATAATTTGTGAAGATTCACTCCATCCGTCTACATAATCTCCCAAGAAAATCAGCTGATCATTTTCTGTCACACCTGCTCTTTCAAGAACCTGCTGTAAGGCTTTAAATCCTCCATGAATGTCTCCTATGACTAATGTTCTGCTCATTTTACTTTGAAATATATTTTGTATCTACAAAATCTGTCAGCCATACTCCGTTCGCAGACTGGTAAAAAGATAATCCTTCCTGATGCATTGTTCCGGTTCTGATAGTAAGAATTACAGGTTTGCCATGTCTCATTCCGACCTTTGTAGCAGTCTCTTTATCAGCACTTAAGTGTACATGCTGACGGGTTCTTTTTTCAATTCCTTTTTCTAAAATAGACGTGATATTGGCTTCTGCAGTTCCGTGGTAGAGAAATTCAGGGGGCTGTTTTGTTTCCAAAGCCAGGTCTATATCAATAGAATGCCCCTGACTTGCCCTGATCATGGTTTTATCTTCGTTAAAAGCAAAACGTTTTTTATTGTTGGTTTCTACTACCTCATCCAATTCTTCGGGAGTAAAATATATTCTTCTTTTGGCTGATTTAGTTCTCAGCTCTTCTATGTCTGCCCAACCGTTTTCATCCAGCGTAAGTCCAATACTTTCCGGCTGATGTCGTAGGATCAGGCTTAAAAATTTACTTATTTTTTTCTTTTCTATTTCGTTCATGGTTTGTGTTTTAATTCATTAATTTTTGGTGTAATTTCTCACACAATTTCTCAATATCATCCTTTCTCACGAGCTCTGAAATCCATTCTTCCGGAATACTTTCATATCCATAGTAAATACCTGCAATGCCTCCGGTAATAGCTCCTGTTGTATCGGTATCTTCTCCAAGGTTGACAGCCTTTAAAACGGCTTCAGAATAGCTTTCTGAGTTTAGAAAACACCACAAGGAAGCTTCCAGGCTGTGAAGGACATAGCCACCACTCTTGATTTCATCTTCAGGATATTGAGAAATATCACTTTTCAGAATTCTTCCGAAAAGTTCAATTTCATTTGGATTAAATTCTTGTTCTTCAGCATAATCTAATGCAATTTTTTGTGTATAAGCATATGCTTCTCTTTTGTTCTTCCCTTTCAACAATTGAATGGTAAAAATAACATAGATGAAACAGGCAAAAACAGAACGAAAATGGCCGTGAGTTATTGTTGAAACCTCTTTTACAGTCAGATAGAGTTTCTGAATATCATTTTCATTTTCAAGATAAAAAGCAAGGGGAAGGATTCTCATTAGAGAGCCATTTCCGTTGTCTTCTTCAAAAATATTTCCTGAAAATCTAGCACTTTCACCTTTGATTAATCTTGCCAGAGCATGTCTTGTTGTTCCTCCGATATCAAAAAGTCTTCCATGGGCTGTCCAATGACCGTATTTATTCCATTTCACAAAGCTTTGCCCTATTTTTTCCAGATTGTAGCCTTTGGTAAGCTCTTCAGCAAGACAAAGTGTAAGAGAGCTGTCATCACTCCACGTTCCTTTGGGCTGGTTCCAGGACATGTATTCCAACATTTTTGTTACCGGAGAACGTTTTAAGTCTTCTCTTTTTTTAAATTCCACCGGAACTCCAAGTGCATCTCCAATGCAGACACCCATAATTCCGGCTTTTACTTTGTTTTCCATCAGGCAAGATTAACCAGTTTATCAAATAATAGTTTCATTCCTTTTGTTGCTGGCTCTTTCATCACTACAGCTCTTTGTCCGTAGCCAAATCCTGTTTCGTTAGGATTGATGACGATTAAAAGACAGTCATCTTTGATATCATGAATAAGCCCCGCAGCCGGATATACCTGTAAAGACGTCCCGATAACCAGTAAGATATCTGATTCTTTTACGATTTCCTGCGCAGTCTTATACAAAGGAACATCTTCTCCAAACCAAACGATAAAAGGTCTCAATTGTGCTCCATCTTCGGCTTTGTCGCCAATATTGATATCCTCTTTCTGTTCATAAATCAAGCTTTTATTGTTACAAGAACATGATTTGAACAGTTCTCCGTGGATATGAAGGATATTGGTAGATCCAGCTCTTTCATGAAGATCATCAATATTCTGGGTAATGATCTGTACCTCAAAATGTTTTTCCAGCTCTACCAGCAATTGATGAGCTTCGTTGGGCTGTACTTCATGCAACTGGCGTCTTCTTTGGTTATAAAATTCCAATACCAAAGCTCTGTCTTTTCGCCATCCTTCCGGACTTGCCACATCTGTTACATTATGATTTTCCCAGAGCCCATCTCCGTCTCTGAAGGTTTTTATTCCGCTTTCGGCACTGATTCCTGCGCCGCTTAATATGGTTAGTTTTTTCATTGGTTTAATCTAATAGTTTTTTGTAAATCATTTCATTTTCATCATCAAAGCAAACAAAAATAACTTTCTCAATGATATCTGACTTAAATTTTCTGACCTCATCTACTGCAATTTTTCCTGCCAGCTCTTTTGGAAACCTATAAATTCCTGTGCTGATGTTAGGAAAAGCAATAGTTTTCAGTCCAAGACTTTCTGCTAATTTCAAAGAATTATGATAGCAGTTCGCCAGAAGTTTTGATTCTTTTTCTTCATGGCCATTCCAAACCGGACCTACTGTATGAATAATATATTTTGCAGGCAGATTTCCTGCATTTGTTACTACAGCTTCTCCCGTTTTACATTTGCCCTGTTTATTTCTGATCGCTTTGCATTCTTCCAATACCTGAGAGCCCCCGGCTCTATGAATGGCTCCATCTACACCACCGCCGCCAAGCAAGGATGAATTGGCTGCGTTGACAATTGCATCGGCTTGGATCTTTGTGATGTCTCCTTTTATTAATTCAATTTTCATAGAATTTATTTAAAAGGTTGTTTTGAAATATGTATTTCTGCTTCAATCTCATTATTCTGAAGTTCATAGTATAATGCAGCCCCCCATTCATCTGCCCTTTCTACTTTTGGACCCAATGTTATTTTTTTTACACTTTTCAAAATTTCGGAAAGTTCAATATATACTCTTGGTATTTCAAAGTCTCTATCAACTTTTTTATCAAACCCAATACCTTTTTGTACTAATCTTACTTCATGTTCATATTGATACTCAATACCTTTAAATAAAAATGCAATTTCAAACAAAAGCTCTTCAACATCTTTCTGAATATCTTTACTTCCCGTTTTTTTATTAAATTCTTCAAGGGCTAATTTTAATTGATTACAATAATCATTCAAGTTCTTATTTCTTATACTTTCTTCAGCTTGCTCTGGGATAAAAAACTGTCCATTCTCTTTTTTGTAAGCAACTCTATAGAATTTAAAATCTCTTTCATTAGTTGATGTTTTATTAATATTAAGTTCTGATTTGATTTCTTCAATTAATACCTCCTTATTCATTGTAATTGCACATCCTCTAGCTTCCTCTTTTCCTTCTTTTCCATACATTCTCCACATCGTAAGATCGTTATGTTTATTTTGAGAAACAAAACTTCCTATAAATGGCTTTTTCACAAAAATAATATCTATGTGACTTTCCTTTTTGCTAAGTGGCGATTCGTATTTTAAATATTCAAATAAAGCAGCCCCTTCTGAAGTATCATTTAAAAAAGCTCCCTCTGATAAACGAAATTTACTTTTTTCTAAAATTAAAGCTTTTGCAACTGAAAGACTTGTAAAATGTGTAATACAGTCCTCTTCATATTCTAACGTTTTTTGAATTTTTGAAACTATCTTTTGAATTTTTTCATAGTCTTCACTCAATAAAATCTTACTTATTTCTCTTATCTGTGATATCGAATTGTTATAATAAAAGTCTTTTACCTTCTCAAGATCAATATACCTTTGATAGTTGTTTTTTGCTTCAACATATTTTCCTTGACTAAAATAAATATTTGCGGTATTATAATAAGGTGAAGAATTACACACATCATTTTTTACAGATAAATTATAATATTTAATAGCATTTTTTAAATCCTCCTTAGCATAATACAAGTTTCCAATACCATTGTATGCATATGATCTATCTTTTGGGTTTATTTTTATTGCTTTTTTAAAATAAACCTCAGCTTCATCATATTCTTCTTTATCAGAATAAATTTCCGCTAAACCAATATAAGCAAATGATATATTGGGATTATTTGGATCCATAGAAATAGCTTTCCTGTAATATTCTTCAGCAGTATTATCTTGTTTTAATCTTTGAAATAAAATTCCAAGACCTTGATAAGCTAAAACAAAGTGAGCATCTAATTTTATCGCCTTTTTATAATATTCTTCAGCTAGAGTAGGATTACTATCAATAAAGAAATTTCCTAAGTAATGGTTGGCCTTTGCATTTTCTTTAATATTAATACTTTTTATTCCATCTAATTCATAATCATTTCTTCCTAATCTACATTTAGATTGAGCAACCTCAGAATATAATTCATAATCATTAATTTGTTCCAAAATCTCATCTGAAAGTATTTTTATAACCTCTTCATAATTCTCCTCTTCATTAAGCTTTTTAACTCTATCAATTAATTCCTGTTTACTTTTTGCATTCATCGTTTATTATTTTTAAAATATTATTCATCATTTTTAAGCTTAGTATTACTTAATAAATATAATTCTTTATTTATTTTCTAAAATCTGTTTAAAATCCTTTGAATATGGAGAATAAGATCCATAGACAACATCAAATTCTATATCCAGGTTTTCCAGCTTAAATTTCTCATCCATCTGATCTAAACAGGTAATCACTAGGTTCTTTTTAGTCGGAAATACATAAGCTCCATCTAACTTCAAAGCATAATTCAAGAGACTGTAATCTATTTCCCCGGTTCTGAATTCTTTCTGATACTCATTAAATGTACATGTTTCTTCTTCATTATTTCTCAGATTCATTTCTTTTTCATTGCTCATCCAGCCATTTCCGTGGCGGGTTGAGTAGCTTCTTGTCACATAATACATTTCAATGTCTTCAATTTTTAAAAGCTTACAGATCTCGCAGGCATTTTTTGATGTAGTATGTGCATAGGTCACATTGGGAAAAACGCCGTGATCCATATCGAGTAAAATACCCTGACTTCCTTCAAAAATAAGGTGATCAAACGAAGCCAGGTAGTTATAATTATTTATTTTCCAATCAATTTTGTCAATAGCTTCTAAAAAAGGATTCAAAAGTTCTCTGATCTCATTTTCATCTACAAAACCATAGTAATAGGCAATTCCTTTCAGCTTTTCGATCAACATCTCTTTGGGTGCTATGAGGTCTATTGCAAAGAGTTTATAAGGACTTTCATTTCTTTTCATTGTTGCTCCAACTCCTTTTCCGCAGGTTCCGTGTTCCAGGTTTCTTGTATTGGTTCTGTTCTGCCATACATCAAATGGAGTGGTAACTTTTGCCAATGGATGAATATGCAGTTCAATGTTTCCATTCTTTGCTTTTAATTCTTCTCTTTCATTGAATAGAAAAACAGGATGTATCGTACAGTGCTCGGTGAAGTAAGAAGGAAGCCCTCGGAGTACTCCGCTTGCAAAGCTGGAATGCACGTGTTTTCTTTCATCAATCATTACGGTATGTGCCGCTTGCTGCCCTCCAGAAAATCTGATTACAACAGCTTCAGGATGCTGAGAAGCCAGAAAATCTGTGGTAATTCCTTTTCCTTCATCACCAAAACCAAGTCCTATTACGATTTGTGCCTTTTTCATGTCTTTTTATTTTAAATGTCAATTGTCTTGTTCTAAAGCATCTGAAACCGATCTAACCCTCCTGTTTCGGAGGTTTTATTTTTAAATTTATCACAGATAATTCCTTTGATAACATTCGGAATTTCCCTGTGATCTTCAATGGATATACAATTTTGTCCTAATAATTCTTTCCAGCCTCTGTCTGCTCTCAATGCCTGATCGGAATGCAAAACACTGATATGATATACTTCGTATTTTTTCTTTGCTTCTTCCAGCAGTTCAAAATGAGTATAGGTTTGCTGTCCTTTTCCCATAATTTCTCTGATAGCTGATGCAGAAAGTGTTTTTAAACAAGGTTCATCACCTACGGTAAACAGCAATCCTTTTTGTCCTCTTTTTTCAAAAGCATCTGTTCTGGTGTGAAATGCTGCAAAATACCAAGCTAAAAGGTAGCTTTCTCCAGCATTTCCACCTCCTCCGGATTCAATGTAAGTTCTCGTAAGCCACATATCCAGTTCTTCATCTCCTGACTCGAATTGTCCCACCTGAAGGGGATAACCATCACATTCATGATCTCCAATTCCAAGGAATAATAAGGCCGGATCTGGGACACCTCCCTGGATAATTCCTCCCATTAATTTTGGTAATCCATCTCTGATCAGTTCGTGAGGAATATGCCCCATACTTCCGGTAACATCCAATCCCAAAATAATCGGAACTGAGTTAGGATGAACTTCTGAATCTCGGGATTCTCTGAAAGAAATTCCGTGAGGATTCATCGATTCATGAGCCATTCTTTTGGCATTCTGGGTGAAAATTTCCCCTGCGGATTTTGTTCCGTAACCTGCTTTGCTTGCTCTGTCATAACGAGCGTCTAAATCGTATCTTGTGCTTCCCATGACTACAATGTTTTTCCAAATAAATATTCAAATCTCTTTTGGGTTACTTCGAGCTGAATATTCAGATTTCTGATTGTTAATGATAATTCCATGTCTTTCTGAACGAATGCTTCGGGATTAAAATCCGCAAAAGTCAGACTGTTTCTGTCTAAAGGACTGATATCAATAAGCCCTTCCTGTTCACGCTCGAGTCTTTTGATTTTTAATTCGATATCTTCCACTCGGCGTCTGTAAATCAATTCGGAATCTCCTCCGATGATTTTTGCCCGGTCTTCTCTGATCTGATCATTATTTCTTTGTAATGATTCGATAAATCTGGGTTTTAACTCATCTTCCATGATCAAATATTTTTATTTGTGTTAATATTACACTAATTAAACAGGACATAGTAATCCCTTCCTTTTATATGCATGATTTATACTTTTGAATACATTACATCTGTTCTCAAAACATACTTCAATCCGCTTATCAGGGTTTTCCTTCGTGTTTCAAAGGGTGATGAAAAACAAGGACAGTTCCTTTCTTTGGAGCAACGGTAAACAGATTTTCAAATTCTGTTTCTCCTCCTTCAAAATTATCATTCAGATAGATCATAAAGGTGTAAAAGCTTTTCTCATTTTCATTTCTGATATAGCTTCCGTCTCTATGCATTTTGAATTGCTGCCCGGGAGCATATTTGTAAACCCTCAGCATTTCGTTAAAGTTAAGAATCTGATATCCATCGTGTTCCTGAGGTAGAAATACTGCAGCCCTTTTGAAAAGCTCTTCAGCGATTGTTGTATCAAAAATCATCAACCGGTCATTATTTCTGACCCCTTTATTCATCTGCTGGCGTCCAAATACATTGATTTTTGCTTCTTCAAAAACTTTTTCCTGAGAAAGACTGATGTAATGATCACATTCCGTTTCAGTCAGAAAATCTTCAATCAGGAATATCTGTGGATGTAATTCTGTTTTTTCCATAATTAATATTCTGTGTTTGGTTTGTACTTTTACCTTCTTAATTCATCCCTTACTTCCATTAGAGCAAATCCTAAAAGGTTTTCTCCGTTCCATAGTAAAGGGTTTTCTGCTCTGTTATCTGTTTCCAGCATCCCGATTCCCCATATTTTATCATAAGGACTTGCTTCCACAAGAATTTTCTCTCCAGTTGATAAAAGAAAGTCTTTAAATTTCTGATTTTGAGAGAACTTCAGTAAATTCCCTTGGGTTACGATTTGATATTTATACTCATCCCAAAGTTTTGGATCAAAGTTTTTTACTTTTCTGCCCAAAACTTTTGCCTGATTGGGAGTGTTTGCACTTAAGATTTCCTTTTCTGTTTCAGGATCATTAAATAATCTGGCTTTTCCTGCCATCATATAATGTTCTGCTGTTTTGTAAGTAATTCCGTTTTCTTCAAAACTTCCCGGAAACCATTGGCTGAAGCATGATTTGGTAACACTGTCCTTTGCTGTGTGTCCCCAGAAAAAGAGAAACTTTATTCTTTCCTTCTTCTGAAAACGTTCTGTAATATTTTGTATGGTATATTTCATGATTGCGTTATTTTGACACAAATTTAAAAGAATATCATTTTATGAACCAAATTTATTTGCGTTAATTTTACGCTAATAAATGTAAATAATTGATAATCAATTATAAAAATTTAATTCAATTAAACACTAAAGACACAAATCTGATAGGCTTCAGCTAAAGCTAATGAAATTTGATTACAAAAGTTGATATTACGACAACGTCATTATAAACACCAACTCAAGGTCTACGAACAGCGTTCATAAACATCATAAAGAATTTAATAGAGTGACAAAAATGAGATTCTTCCTTCGTCAGAATGATAAAGATCAACAATATGACCTTTGCTGCAAGCATTATTTATAGAACAAATTTTTATGGATATTTATCAGAACCTAAGAATTATGCTCTAATTATTTGTGAACATTAGTCCTAAATTATTAGTGAAGCTTGTGTTTAGAACAAACTATTTAATTTCAAAGTAAAAACCCTGTTCTTCAAGTTCTTTGTACTTTTCCTTGTTGAATGTAAAAAGTTTTCCGGGTCTGCCGCTTCCCTCTTTTTTAACGTTATTGGTTTCGTTAAGCAGTCCGTAGCTCATGATTTTCTTTCGGAAATTTCTCCTGTCGATTTCCTGCCCTACAATTGTTTTATAAAGGTTTTCAAGGTCTGAAAAAGGGAATTCTTCATTGAGAAGATTGAAGCCGATCGGCTGGTACTGAATTTTCGTACGAAGTCTTTTTAAGGCTGTTTCAATAATTGTTTTATGATCAAAAGCTACTGAAGGAAGTTTATTAATACTGAACCATTGTGCATCTTCCGCATCCGAATCAGCAAACAGTTCATGATAAGATGGGTTTACAAGCCCCAGATAAGCCACAGAAACCACTCTATTCCTAGGATCACGACCCAGATTACCAAAAGTGTACAGTTGTTCTAAAAAATCGGGCTTTATGCCTGCCTCTTCATAGAGTTCTCTTTTTACAGCATCATCCACACTTTCATCATCAAGAACAAGTCCGCCTGGTAGCGCCCATCCTCCTTTAAAAGGTTCAATATTTCTTTTAATCAGAAGGATCTGAAGATCTTTTTTATCAAAATATCCGAAAATAACGGCATCTACAGCCACTTTTATATCCTGTAATTTTTTTGGAGACTCCATAAATTGATTTGCGTTACGAATACACAAAATTACGATTTATGTCTGTATAAAAAAAATAATTTCAATTATAATAAAAGTTCTTATCTTTAAGTTATCATTATAACATTCTTAAAACTAAACAATTATGAAAAATTTATTAACAATTCTTTCTGCAGCTTTTTTATTAGTAGCTTGTGAGAAAGGAAAAACTACTGCTGCCGCAGGTTCTGAGAAAATGGACTCGGCAACTGCAAAATCTGAATGGAAACCCGTAGATTCCGCAGCGGCCATGAAAGCCTGGATGGAATATTCAACTCCGGGAGAAATGCAAAAAATGCTTGCAAAATCTGATGGAACCTGGACCGGGGAAACTACTATGTGGATGGAAAACGGAGCAAAACCTATGATGAGTAAATCTGAGGCTACCAATAAGATGATGTTTGGCGGCCGTTATCAGATGACGAATCACAAAGGAGACTTTATGGGAATGCCTTTTGAAGGAATGAGCATTGTAGGATATGACAACTCCAAAAAGAAGTTTGTAAGTACCTGGATCGACAATATGGGAACCGGAATTATGAATGGAGAGGGAGAATGGAATGCTTCTACAAAATCAGTTGAATTTAAAGGAAAAATGACAGACCCTTCAAGACCCGGCAAAGATTGTGATTTCAGAGAAGTTTTCACCTTTGTGGATGATAATACCCAAAAACTGGAAATGTACGGCCCTGATTCCAAAACTGGAAAAGAGTATAAAACAATGGAAATAAAGTACACCCGTAAAAAATAAATCAATAAAAAACCGCTTCTGACGAAGCGGTTTTTGTTTTATAATAAGCTATTAATTAATCATTTAGCTTTAATACAGCCATAAATGCGGATTGTGGTACTTCCACTCTACCAATCTGCTTCATTTTCTTCTTACCTTCTTTCTGCTTTTCCAATAGCTTACGCTTTCTGGAAATATCTCCTCCGTAACATTTTGCGGTAACGTCTTTTCTTAGGGCTTTAATGGTCTCTCTTGCAATTACTTTTGTTCCTAATGCAGCCTGAACAGCAATATCAAACTGTTGTCTAGGAATCAGCTCACGAAGTTTCTCACACATTCTTTTACCAATGTAATAAGCATTAGAATCGTGAATCAGTGAAGATAATGCATCTACCATATCACCATTGATCAGGATATCCATTTTTACAAGCTTGGAAGCTCTGAATCCGATTGGATGATAATCGAATGAAGCATATCCTTTAGAAATTGATTTCAGCCTGTCATAGAAGTCGAATACAACTTCAGCAAGCGGCATATTGAAAATTAACTCTACTCTTTCAGAAGTCAGATAACTTTGGTTAACAATTTCTCCTCTTTTTTCGATACACAAAGTCATTACTGCTCCTACGAAATCGGATTTTGTAATGATAGAAGCCTTGATGAAAGGTTCTTCTACTCTGTCCATTGTTGAAGGGTCCATCATTTCAGATGGGTTGTTGATCAAAATAGGAACTTCCGGTTCTTTTTTAGTATATCCAAAATAAGAAACGTTCGGTACCGTTGTGATTACGTTCATATTGAACTCTCTGTCAAGACGTTCCTGAACAATTTCCATGTGAAGCATTCCCAAGAATCCGCAACGGAAACCAAAACCAAGAGCGGCAGAACTTTCCGGTTCGAAAACAAGAGAAGCATCATTCAGTCTTAATTTTTCAAGAGAGAATCTTAATTCTTCAAAATCCTCAGAATCAATTGGGTAAATCCCGGCAAATACCATTGGTTTTACTTCCTCAAATCCATCAATAGGTCCATCAGCAGGTTTTTCAAAAGAAGTGATGGTATCTCCTACTTTTACTTCACGGGCATCTTTAATCCCGGAAACCAGATATCCTACATCTCCACATTGGATTGTTTTCTTTGGAACCTGCTTTAGTTTCAGAGTACCTACCTCATCAGCACCATATTCTTTGCCAGTGGCGAAGAATTTGATCTTTTCATTTTTAGTAATGCTTCCGTTCACTACTTTGAAATAAGCTTCAATTCCTCTGAACGGGTTGTAAACAGAGTCAAAGATCAAAGCCTGAAGCGGACCATCAGGATTTCCTACGGGTGCAGGAATTCGTTCAACAATCTGTTCAAGAAGGTTATGAACCCCTTCACCTGTTTTTCCTGAAACTCTTAAAACATCTTCATATTCGCATCCGATAAGATTCATAATCTCATCAGTTACTTCTTCAGGGTTTGCAGAAGGAAGGTCAATTTTATTCAGAATCGGAATGATTGTCAAATCATTTTCAAGTGCCAAATACAGGTTACTAATGGTTTGCGCCTGAATACTCTGTGCAGCATCCACGATAAGAAGAGCCCCTTCACAGGCAGCAATAGAACGGGAAACCTCATAAGAAAAGTCAACGTGTCCCGGTGTATCAATAAGGTTTAAAATATATTTTTCTCCTTTATACTCATAATCCATCTGGATGGCGTGCGACTTGATTGTAATCCCACGTTCTTTTTCCAAATCCATATCATCAAGCGTCTGAGACTGAAGTTCTCTTTGGGTAACGGTATTCGTGTACTCCAATAGACGGTCTGCCAGGGTACTTTTACCGTGGTCGATATGAGCGATTATGCAAAAATTTCGTATGTTTTTCATTTAAGAATCTTGTAATTTGCAAAGATAAAAAAAAGAGAGAGATTATTGTCTTTCATTATCTTATTGTATCAATTTATTTAATTTTCGTAATGATGTAATACATTATTTAAATCAAACGGCTCTCACAAAAAGATCTGTGAGAGCCGTCCAACATTAAAAAAATAAACTATTATGGGTTTTGTTTAGATCCCGAAGCATTATTATTGTGTCCGTGAGGTTTTCTTTCATCCATTTTATCTTTCATCATTTTTTCAGACTGAAACAGCTTCAGAACTTTTTGGCAGGGAATTACCTGCTGCATTTTTTCTGCGTATTTTTTTCTGTTATCCAGTAGCTTTTGCCCTACTTCAAAACTTTGCTGCAATTTAGCTTTGGCTTCATCATCCGTTAAGGTTTCCGGATCAAAGCTTGAATTAAACTGGCTTTTTATCTGCTTCTGGCTTTCCAGATATTCATTATACAATTGAGTAAACTCGGCTTTATCACCAGGATCTACATTCAGGCTTTCCATAATCATATTATTCCTGAATTTCTTTAGGAGATCTTTTCTCTCTTCCGGAGAAAGATTATTGATGACTTCTTTCCTCTGCTTAGGATCCATTTTCTTCCAGTCATAATCCGTCCTCTGGGCATTTAAGCCGAAGCCGTAAATAATCAAAAACGCAAATAATATCTTTTTCATCTTCTTTTAATTATATATATCCAAATAAACGTCCTGTGTCGAATTACTTGCTAACTCTGCAATTTCAGAATTAGAAAACGAGTCCAGATATTCATTCATTTGTGTTTCATATTTTTTTGTTGCTGCTTTTGCAGGTTTTGCAGTCTCTGATACTTTTTCAGTTATCGCTTCACCTTTTGAAGCATAAACCTCTTTACCTTTTTGATTTTCAACTGTTTGATTGTTATTTTCAACAGAAATTAAATCAGATTTTAGAGTTTCATAAGCCTGCTCGCTCTCTGTTTTTGGTTCTCCGGTATTGGCAGCATATTCTGTTTTAGCATTCAATGTTTGTTCCGCAGAATCATTATCTGAATTGAAAACATAAGTTGCTCCAAAGATCAAAGCCAGTGACGCTGCTGCTGCATACATCCAGTTCATCTTAAAGACAGGTGCTTTTTTACTTGTCTTTATATCATTCAAAACTTTTTCCTGAATATTTTCAAACATATTATCAGGAACTGTGTAAATGTTTTTACGCTCTAATTTTTCTATGTCGAACTCTTTCATCTTTGTTGGGTAAAAAATTATCTTTCGTAATTTTCTTTAATATACTCTTCTATTTTCTGTTTGGCATAATGATAATTTGTTTTCAGTGTTCCTACGGACATATCTACTATTTTTGATATTTCTTCGTAGGCCAAATCATCATAATACCTCATCATAAATACCAGTTTCTGCTTTTCGGGCAGACTCTGTATAGCGCTCTGCAGTAAAATCTGTATCTCTTCGGCATCTCCTTCTGTATTATCTGCAACCAGATTCTGCATATGATACTCCGGATCTTCATCAGTTTTCTGCATTTTCTTCATTTTGTTTACCTGCTGCAGCGCTTCGTTGGTAGCTATTCTGTACAACCAGGTATATAACTGGCTATCATTCTTGAACTGATGAAAATTCTGATATGCTTTAATAAAAGTTTCCTGCAAAGTATCCTGTGCAAGATCTCCGTCCACAATAATCCTTCTTATGTGCCAGTATAATCTGCTTTGATAGGCATCCATCAAGGCACGAACACCTTTATCCTGGGTTCGTGGATTCTGCATCAACGAAATAATCTCCGCGTCCTTAATCTTCATAAGATGCTTTCACTGTTTTGGATTACAAAAATAACTGAAAGTTAAATTAAAAATTCAATTTTCAGATTAAAAATTTAAATAATATGAGACAGTTACGCAATAAACGTGCCTATATTGAGTGATCCTATTTCTAAAATCATCTTCCTTTTCCCTCTCAGCTTAAAACCTTATATTTGTTATATGCAAATTGTAATAATCGGTTCCGGAAATGTTGCCTATCATATGGCAAAAGCTTTCACTTTGAAAAGCATTCCTCTGGCCCAGATTTTTGGCAGGAACAAAAAAGAATTAAGTAAAATTTCTGAAGAACTGCACATTCCCTATTCAACAGATCATCTGGAAGAGGCAGATCTTTATATCATCTGTGTGAGTGATAATTCTGTAGAAAAAGTTTCGGAACTCATTACCCAAAAAGGCAGTTTGGTTGCCCATACATCCGGATCTCTTCCGAAAGAAGCACTTTCCGGTGATTACAGGAAGGCCAGCTTTTACCCTTTACAGACTTTTTCAAAATCCAAAGAGTTGGAATATGAAAAAATTCCGTTTTTTGTAGAGGCAGAGAATGAAGAGGATCAGAAAATATTAATTGATCTTGCTTCTCAGATTTCAGAAAAGGTAATGGAAAGCAGTCATGAAAAAAGGAAGTATATTCATTTGACCGCCGTTTTCGCATGCAATTTTGTGAATCATCTTTTTTCAAGGGCTAAAGAAATTTCGGATTCCCAGGAAATTCCGTTTGATTATTTTCTGCCACTGATTGATGAAACAGTACAGAAAATTCATGAAATTGAACCTAAACTGGCACAAACCGGACCTGCCGTAAGAAATGATGTGAGAATTTTGCAGCTGCATGAAGAGTTATTAAAAGACGAAAGTCTTGAAATTTATAAAACAATGAATTATTCTATTCAGAAAATGTATGAGTTATAAAGAGAAATTAAAAGATATTAAGGCATTTGTATTTGATGTAGACGGAGTTTTTACAGACGGAAGTGTATATCTTCTTCCCGGTGGAAATATGTGCAGGGTTATGAATGTTCTGGACGGGTATGCGGTAGTGAAAGCATTAAAAAACAATTATCTGATTGGTGTTATTACAGGAGGAAATGATGAAATGGTAAAACACAGAATCAATTATCTTGGAATTCAGGATTATTATCCGAAGTCTCACAATAAAATTGAGGATTTTGAGGATTTTAAAAAGAAGTATAATCTTAAGAATGAGGAGATTCTGACGATGGGTGATGATCTTCCGGATATTCATATCATGGAAAGTTCGGCCATTGCAGCCTGTCCTGAAAATGCAGTTCCTGAAGTAAAAGGAATTTCAGATTATATTTCCCCGAAAAAAGGAGGAACAGGTGCGGTGCGTGATGTGATTGAACAGGTGATGAAAGTTCAGGGGAACTGGCATGATGATAATACTCAATCTGTATAATTTAGGATATGAAATTACTTTTAGCATCACAATCACCAAGAAGAAAAGAGCTTCTTTCCAGCCTGGGTTTTGAATTTGAAGTGGTAAAAATAGACTGTGAAGAAATTATTCCGGAAAATATCAAGATAGAGGAAGCTTCCGCTTATCTTTCTGATTTAAAAGCTGATGCTTTTAGAAGTTTGGAAGCTGGTGAAGTTCTTTTAACCGCAGATACAGTAGTAGCTGTTGACGG
This sequence comes from Chryseobacterium sp. 7, assembly GCF_003663845.1. NCBI lineage: Bacteria > Pseudomonadati > Bacteroidota > Flavobacteriia > Flavobacteriales > Weeksellaceae > Chryseobacterium > Chryseobacterium sp. 7. Next base: position 783,585 of record NZ_RCCA01000001.1, on the reverse strand, counting down.
TGTGATCCTTGGGAAACCTAAAGATGAGGACGACGCGTTCAAGATGCTTCGATGCCTTTCGGGAAGAACCCACCAGGTTTATACAGGAATTACTATTAAAACTGCCAATAAAATCTTTACAGAAACAGATGTAGCGGATGTTACTCTTGATACGCTTTCTGATGAAGAAATAAACTATTATATTCAAAACTATAAGCCTTTCGATAAAGCGGGCAGCTATGGCATTCAGGAATGGCTGGGAATGGCAAAAATCACCAATATGACAGGAAGCTTTTATACCATTATGGGACTTCCTACACATCTTGTTTACAAAATATTGAAAGAAATCTCTCTGATTTAATCAATTATTGAAGTTTAAAATGCCTGTTAAAGTAGAAATAAAATATTTCCGCAAGAAATATAAATATTATTCATTATAAAATTTTATTATTTTTACAAAATCATCAAACAGCTGATAATAAATAGCAGATTAGCGAGTTATATTGAATAATGAAAAAGAATATATTATTCCTTTTAGTCATATGCCTTGTTGCTTCCTGTGCTACCAAAACAAAAAAGCCGGAGCAGCGATCTAAGATGTTGAAAGGATTTTCCACATACTACAACACTCTTTTTAATGCAAAAGACGCATTGAACAGTGAGTTTACGACCAGAGATAAGGGACATAAAGATAATTTTTATGCACCCTATATTCCTATTCTTACTTATGAAGACCAGCCTTTAGGAAGTGATCTCGGACAATCTGAAGCTTTTGCCGAAAATTCTATGAAGATGGCTGAAGTAGCTAACAAACCTGCGGGAAGAAGCGCTTCAGGACCTCCGGGAACACCGGGTGGCGGACCTGCAGGAACCGGAAGACCAGACGGCGAACAGAGCAAAGGGGCTACTACCCTTGAAATTGCAGAAGCAAAAGCTTTAAAAGCAATCAATAAATATTCTGTAACCAGAAATGGTGAAGAAAAAAACAAGACTATTTTTGATGCTTATATGATTCTGGCTCAAGCAAGAATTTACCGTGGCAAATCTCTGGAAGCGCTGGATGCTCTTAACTATGTTTTCACCCACATGAAAGATGATAAGAGGATTCCATTGGCTAGAATTTATCAGGGTCTTGCTTATGATAAAATTAAAGATTATCACAGAGCCCACGAAACTTTTGCCAAGCTGAAAGGAGAAGATCTCAACAAAAGCTATGCAAAACTGCTTAGTATTTATTATGCTGAATCTCTGCTTGATGCGGGTAAAAAAGAAGAGGCAGCCAAAGAACTGGATGATGCTTTTGAACTGAACGGCAACAGAAAATTAAAGAGCAGAATCGCATACCTGAGAGGACAGGTTCTTGAAAATCTTGGTCAGAATGATAAAGCCAGAGAAAGCTATACTTCGGCTTACAAATACGCTAACGATTTTGAATTTGAAGTAAAATCCCAGATTGCTATTGCCAAAACTTTTAATGGTAAAGGCGATTATGCCGGAGCAAAAAACTACCTGGAAGGCATCAGTAAGAAAGGAACTTACGGATCCAGAAAAAATGAATTTTACTATGCATTGGGTTTAATGGCCAACAAAGCGGGAAAAAAAGATGAAGCCCAGCAGTTCTTCAGAAAATCTCTGTTTGAGAAGGTTTCAGATCCTCAAATCCGTGGTCTGGCTTATTATGAAATAGGAAAAGGCTATCTGGAAAAGAATGATTACATCGGTGCGGGAAGCTATTATGATTCTGCACTTGCTGTAATGACTTATGAGCCTTCAAAAATCTTATTAAAAGACCAGTCTGAATACATCAAAAAGATTTCCAAAAACTACTATCTGATCAAAAAGAATGACAGTATTCTTTCTTTGGCAAAGATGGATAATACACAGAAAACAGACTATTTCAATAAATATATTGCGAAATTAAAGATTAAAGAAGAGAAAGAAGAACAGGAAAGAAGACGTGCTGAAAGAAGCAAAGGGTTTGATACCGGAGATTATAGTGCCAACTCTATTTTCGCTAATGGTTCTTCCAATTCTTTTGAGGATTTTGGGGTGACTACAAAATCATTTTACTTCAGCAATACAGGAACAGTAAGCAAAGGAACATCTACGTTTAAGCAGGTATGGGGAGACCGTGCCCTTGCCGATAACTGGCGTTTTTCAAAGAAAATGGCTTCTATTGAGGATATGAAGAATGATGCATTAGGAGTAACTTCTGCGCCTAATCCAAGACGTTTTGAGCCAACTTACTATATTGAGCAGATTCCTACGGATCAGGGTAAATTATCTCAGTTAAAAAAAGACAGAGACACTGCTTCCTTAGGGCTGGGAATTATGTATCAGAACTATTTTACCAACACTCCCCTGGCTACCAAAACGCTGTATGATCTTATAGATGTAAAACCGGAAGAAAAGGTAATGCTGCAGGCATTGTATGAGATTTTTGCGATGAACTATGAGAAAAATCCGCAAGTTTCTGAAAGAGCAAAACAAATTCTGTTAACAGATTATCCATATACTTCCTATGCTGAATTTGCGAGAAATCCTAAAAACCAGTCTTTCGTAAAATCTACTGAAGAAGTTGAAAATGAATATAAAAAGGCTTATGCCTTGTTTGAATCCGAAAAATTTGCAGAAAGTAAAGATATCATAGATCAGACCATTCAGAAGTACCCTAAAGATGCACTGGTTCCTAAGCTGTATTTATTAAATGCGTTCAACGCAGGAAAATCCAGTGGAAAGGAAGTCATGATTCTGCAGCTTGAGCAGATTGCCCTGAATTATGCAAAAACTCCTGAAGGTGTAAGGGCTAAAGAAATGCTGAATTATCTGAAAAGTGACCTAAGCTTCCAGGCGACTGATAATAAAGGAAATTCTCTCCCTCCACAGCAACAGCCAGGAGACAGACCTTCTCAACCTAACACCCCGAATGGAATAGGTATTCCACAAATGAATAACGGAAAAGTACAGAAGCTGGACAATGTAGATCTGCAGCCCCAGAATATGGGTGCTACTCCACCGCCGCAGACAAACCCTTCCCAGCAAAAGGATAAAAAACCAAACGAAAACAGGCCGCCATCTGGCAAACCGCCAGGAATTCAATAAAATAAAAAAGCGAAGATTTACTCTTCGCTTTTCTTTTTCTTTACTCCATGGAAATCTTTGAGATAAAAAGGCTCAAAATACGCCATATCCTCAAATTCTTTGTTTCCTATTTTTTCCAGCGTCTTTCTGATGAGATATTGGGAAGAAGGGTAAACATCCTCCTTAAAGACAGCATCCGGAAGATTCACGATCTCTTTTGTTTTCTTAGCACCATCGCCTACAAACAATACCTTTTTATCTCTGAATTCTTCAAAAGAAGTTTCATCTAAGATTTTAGCTTCGGTCTGTAATACTTCTTTCCCTGTATGACCGTCATAAACGGCTGTATAAACCTCCATTCTCCTCGCATCAATCAAAGGCACTATAAAATCATAGTTATCGCCTAAAAAGGGCTCTATCATACTTTCAAGAGAATTTACTCCTACCAGAGGAACTTTAAGCCCGTAACAAAATCCTTTTGCTGAAGCTGCACCAATTCTCAAACCGGTATAAGACCCGGGTCCTTTTCCTAAAGAAACTGCTTCGATATCTTTAAGAGAGATCCCCGCTCCTTCTAAAGCCCATTCTACATAAGTATGAAGACTTTCTGACTGTTTATAGTTTTCAGAAACTTCTTCGCATACACATAGTAATTTTTCATTGTCTGATACAGCTACCGAGCAGTTCTTGGAAGAGGTTTCCAGATATAGAATTTTCATTTTTTTGTTTTAAGCTAAACTGCAACATTGCAAAAAGGCAAGATGCTTTTTATTTTCTGCAAATTTAATCCATTATTTTGGACTATTTTCTATAAATCGTTCTCGGTTCTGCCTGAGCGCTTGGATAAATAGTCATATCTGAAATGGTAACATGCTTCGGTGCATTAACACAGTAAGCAATAGCATCGGCAATATCTTCAGCTTTCAGAGCATCGTAGCCTGCGTAAACGCCAGAAGCTTTTTCACTGTCACCTTTGAATCTTACCAAAGAGAAATCTGTTTCTACAGCTCCCGGTTGAATATTGGTTACTTTGATTCCAAATTCGGTAAGCTCCAGTCTCATTCCGTCCGAAATAACATCTACGGCTTTCTTCGTTGCACAGTACACTACTCCATTGGCGTAGGTTTGTCTTGCTGCTACAGAACTGATGTTTACAATATGACCTAAATTTTTAGTTTTCATAATCGGGATGATCATTTTGGAAACATAGAGTAGTCCTTTTACATTTCCGTCGATCATAGAATCCCAGTCATCCGTCTTGCCAGCCGACAGAGGATCCAATCCATGAGCATTCCCGGCATTATTGATCAGAACATCAATGTCTTTCCAGTTTTCAGGAAGTGAATTAATGGCGGTTTCCACTTCTTCAAGATTCCTTACATCAAACATTAAACTAAATATTTCGGTATATTGAGATAGCTCAGATTTTACAGCTTCAAGTACTTCACTTCTTCTTCCACAGATAATGATTCTGTTTCCTTGTTTTGCCAAAAGCTCTGCAGTGGATTTTCCTATTCCGGAAGTTGCTCCGGTAATTAATATTGTCTTCATAAAATTGATTTATTAATTGGCATCAAAGGCCTGAAAAGCATCTTTGATATGATCGATCATTAAGTTTTTATTTTCATCCGGAAGAACGGAAATAATATCAAATCTGACCTCTTTCTCTTTTTTAAATTCTTCCAGATAATAGTTGGTTGCGGAAACAATAGATTTTATTTTGGCTTTGGTTACCGCTTCCTGAGGCAGTATAAATGCATCGGTAGATCTCGCCTTTACTTCTACCACAATAATCTGATTGTTTTTTTCAGTAATGATATCAATCTCAGCTTTCTGAAAACGGAAATTTCTGATCAGGATTTTATAGCCATTTTTCTGAAGATAATCGGCAGCAAGATCCTCTGCTATTTTTCCAAAATCGTTATGATGAGCCATTGTTTCCTTTATTAAGTTTAACTGCTTTACCTTCTGATACTATTTCAAATTCTTCATCAATCCAGGATTTCAATTTAGTATGAAAATCAAAAAACAGTTCTACATCTTTTCCCTCAATCAAAGCATCAGAAAAATGATAGGGGATATTGATATGCTTTTCTTCATTTTGAATATTCATTTTATAATATTCATTTGAATCATGTACTGAAGTGGTATATTCAACCTTATCAGTTTTGGTCTCTATAGGTACGATTACTCTTATATCAGACTTCTGTATTTTTTCAAATATTATCTGCAGTGCTTCCGGTAATTTATCTTTTATGGTGGTCAATCGTCTCTGTTGACGCCTCTCCTCATCGTTATCAGGAAAGTAACCGGGATCAAAATACCAAAAAAACTTAAGTTGAGTTTCAAATGTTTGGGAAATCAATAAATCCTTACATATAAATTCACCATAAAATCCGGGAGAATAAGAATATTTAAGAATTATATCATTCATTTTTAAAACTCGATTTTTACTTTATCAACAACCTTCACTTTAACATTTCCACCTATTAATAGCGGCCTGTTGTCCTTAATATGTCCATTCGGAAAACCGAATACCACAGGAAATTTGTATTTTAAAATTCTATCCGAGATGAGCTTATAGACAAATTCATCAAAACTTTCTTCATAGCTTTTATTTTCTTTTTCATCTCCCATATTGGTCATGCCGCCAACAATCAATCCTTTGATTTTATTGAAAACTCCAGCCAGCTCCAGACTCATGATCATACGGTCCAGTGCATAGAAGTTTTCTCCGATATCTTCAATAAATAGGATCTTGTCTTTAAAGTCGAAAGAATATTTAGTTCCTAAAAGAGCATAAATAAGGGCTAAATTACCTCCAACCAATTCTCCTTCAATATTCCCTTCTTTATTAAATTGGTGAGATTTAAGGCTGTATTTTGGCATTTTACCTTTCAGAATGTCAAAAATCAGATCGTAACTTTCTTCTGTAACTCCAAAACTGGATGTTTTAATGGTCTGTCCGTGGATGGAAGCGAAACCTTTTTTCAACAGATAACTTTGAATTACGGTATTGTCGGAATAGCCAATGTACCATTTCGGGTTTTCTGTAAAGTTTTTCAACTTCAGGTGCTGAATCAGATGCTGGCATCCGTAGCCTCCTCTGGAAGCCCATACAGCTCTAATCTCTGCATCATTTAAAGCCCAGTTGATATCTTTTGCTCTTTCCTTTTCTGTTCCGGCATAATTGTATCCGTTTGAAAATTTGGTGTAAAGATGTTCCCCTAGAACGGGTTCAAAACCTCTACTTTTAATCATTTCAATTCCCTTTTCAAGTTGAGAGGCATCTACCGCTCCGGCAGGGGAAATAACAGCTATTTTGTCTCCTTTTTTAAGAGACTTCGGAAAGATCATTTTTTTCATTTTGTTTTTTGATATTTTACTTCTTTTTTCTCTGCTTCTTCCAGCTGTTTTTCAAACTGATTGAATTTTTTGAAACTCTGAAGGAAGATGAAGAAACTGAAGACAATAAGAATGCAGCCAACAACTCTTCTGATTTGGTTGGCCAGTTTTTGTGTTAATTTATCGTGAAACTGCTTGGCAAGAAATATCTTGGCAAGATCTATTGAAAGGTAAGTGGCCAGTACTATGCCTATGTATAAAATAAAACTGCTGGTGTCCGGATATTGATTCCTTACGGAAATTACCGTTACCAGCCAGAAAAGGATGACTCCTACATTCAAAAGATTAAAGAAAAAGCCATTGAAAAATGTTTTAAAATAGTTTTGGCCAATGATCCTTTCCTCACCAGGCATATGCATCTTGGTTTTGGTAACCAGCATTACAATTCCATAGATAAAAATAAGAATAGAGGTAATTCTGTAAAACCCGGGATGTTTATCTATTAAACTTACAATATCTGTACTGGCATAATAAGCTGCCACAATACATAATAAATCTGCAGTAATCACTCCAAGATCTAATGAAAGTGCATGTTTCGGGCCTCTGGAAAAGCTGGTTTCAATTAAAAGGAAAAAAATAGGTCCTATAAAAACCAGGCTCAGCATAAATCCTAATATGATGGCAGATAGTACAAGTTCTAACATTAAGTGGGGTTTAAAAATGAATAAAATTCATTTCGTTTTATACAAAGTTATACTTTATGATTTAATTATTCAATAAAGTTGTGATATATCAAGTGGATTTTAAGGAGAGTTTAATGTGAAATTTTTAATGAAATGGGAGAGGAGCGTGTATTATACATTTTTAATTAAAAAAATAAAGAGGTCATTCCATTTAGAAATAACCTCTTTTGTATTATATTTTTGTAGAGTATGTTCAGCAATCTTTTTATTTTTCCAAACAGTTCTCATTGAAAACAAATTCGAAATCTTTTCTGATTTTAAGACCAAAAATACCTCTTTCAAAAGTATAAATAACCTGATTTTTAAACAGCATTCTTTTATAATCTATCCAAAAACTTCTGGTCATATAAGAATATTCATAGGCATTTCCACTCAAATAAACGTAAGTTGTCTTTCCTTTCTGATGGCTTCGTACACTTCCAACCTCTGAAACCATACATCTGAAACAGTATGCTTCTTTGGTAGGATTCATTCCTGTAAAATAATTGATCAGAAAGAATCCATTTATTATGAGAGGAAAAGTAACTCCAAAAAAATATTTTCTCCCTTGCTTATTGATATTGATAATATTTCTTTTAATTAGAATATTACATAATATAACAACAATGATCAGAACCAATACAAAAAGATAAAAATTGATAACAGTATTAAAAATGACTGTTATCAATAATATTGCATTTAAGATACTAAAGACAATAGATTTATCTATTCTTGTCATTACTTCACAATCTGGAAATCAAGCTGCTTCTGGATCAGATTAGCTTTTACCACTTTGATCTGAACTTCATCTCCCAACTGGTATTTGTTTCCGTGTCTTATTCCGTATACTGCATGGGTTTTTGCATCATACATATAAGAATCATCTACAAGATCTCTAAGCTTGATCAGACCTTCTGCACCATTTTCAGGAATTTCTACCCAGAAACCAAATTCTGCGACTCCGGAAATTACTCCTTTGAAAGTTTCTCCCAAATGTTTTTCCATAAATTTCACCTGCATGAATTTAATAGAATCTCTTTCCGCATCTGCTGCCAGTCTTTCCATGGCGCTGCAGTGTTTTGCTTTGTCTTCAAGCTCGCCTCTGTTTGGGGATTTACCTCCATCCAGATAATGCTGAAGAAGACGGTGTGCCAATAAATCCGGATAACGACGGATAGGAGAGGTAAAGTGGCTGTAATACTCAAAACCAAGACCGTAGTGGCCAATTGGCTCTGTAGAGTATACAGCTTTGCTCATACTTCTCATAGCAAGGGTTTCAATCATATTCTCTTCGCCCTTTCCTTTTACATCATGAAGAAGCTTATTCAAAGATGCGGCAACCTTTTTGGTATTGGCCAGATCCATTTTATATCCGAAAGTAGCAACAAAGTCTCTCAATGATTCCAATTTTGCCGGATCCGGATCATCGTGAACCCTGTAAATAAATGTATTGTTGGTGATCTCACCTTTTCTTGAAAGGGATACAAATTCCGATACTTTTTTATTGGCTAAAAGCATGAATTCTTCAATCAGGTGGTTGGAGTCTTTGCTTATTTTAAAGTAAACACCAATCGGTTCATTATTTTCATCCAGATTGAATCTTACCTCACTTCTGTCAAAAGTAATAGCTCCTTTTCTGATACGTTCATGACGCAAAATTTTAGCTAACTTATCAAGTGTGTTGATTTCTTCTGCCAGATCTCCCTGTCCGGATTCAATACGTTCCTGAGCTTCCTCATAAGTAAATCTTCTGTCTGAATGAATAACCGTTCTTCCAAACCACTGCTTCTGAATTTCAGCATTATCATTCAGTTCAAAAACAGCTGAAAAAGTATATTTATCTTCGTGTGGACGAAGGGAACAGACATCGTTACTCAAAACTTCTGGAAGCATCGGTACAACTCTGTCCACAAGATATACGGAAGTAGCCCTTTGATAAGCTTCATCATCCAGAATTGTTCCCGGAACTACATAATGAGATACATCTGCAATATGAACTCCGATTTCCCAGTTTCCGTTTTCCAGTTTTCTGATGGATAAAGCATCGTCAAAGTCTTTCGCATCCTTAGGGTCAATGGTGAAAGTACAGATATTACGCATATCCCAACGTTTTGTAACTTCTTCATCCGTAATTCTTCTGTCAATTTTATCAGCATCTGCTTCTACTTCTGCTGGAAATTCATAAGGAAGACCATATTCCGCAAGAATAGAGTGGATTTCGGTTTCATGTTCTCCCGGAGCACCCAGCACCTGAATAATTTCACCTTCCGGATTTTTATCTCCCGGCCTCCATTCCGTCATTTTTACAATCACCTTATCACCATCTTCCGCTGTGCTGAATTTTCCTTTCGGAATAAAGATATCTGTGTTGATGGATTTTTTATCACAAACCACAAACCCGAAATCCTTATGAAGGACCTTCTGAAATGTTCCTACAAATTCAGTTCTGTTACGTTCTAAAACTTCCAGAACAGAGCCTTCTAATTTCTTTCCTTTATAATGATAAGTTATAATAAGAACCTTATCACCCTGCAATGCATCCTTCACATTTTTGGAATGAATGAAGACATCATCTTCCAATCCTTCCACTTTTACATAGGCATTTCCACTTTGATTAAAGTCTATAATTCCGGTAAGCGTTCCTGCAATTTTCAGGTTCACTATATATTTTCCTTTTTCCACTTCTTTGATCTTTTCAGATCCCTGAAGTTTATGCAGTGCCTGGATCACAAGTTCTCTTTGTCTCGGATTTTTGTAATCTATTCCGTCAGCAATCTGCTTATAATTATAAATTTTGGATGAATTCGCATTCATAAAACGGAGGATCAGTCTTCCGATCTCCATCATTTTTAAATCATTTTTATGACTTATATATTTTCTTTTTTTTGGCATTTTAAATTTCTTTTTAATTGTTTTGGTCTTATTCCAATGAAGACCTTTTTTAAATCTTCCCCATTCATTCCTTTATATAAGGTTATTCAATTTCATCATTAGATTCTTTCCGTACATCATCAGAAATTATCTTTCAGTTTACTTAGAACGGGAGCTTTAGTTTTGTATAAATTTAATACAATTCTCGAGAAGAAAAGAGAAAAACCTTCTATTAAATATGTTTCAAATATAAGAAAGGCTTTGTAGAATAATAGAGTGTAATTTCTATTGGACACTGCAAATGTACGAATAAAAAATAAATAAGGCTTGTAAAGTGATTTACAAGCCTTATTATATTTAGCAAACTGCAATTTTGTCAACTCTGTTCTGGTGTCTTCCACCTTCAAAGTCTGTTGAAAGAAATTTATCTACAATTTCAATCGCCAGTTCTTTTGAGATAAATCTTGCAGGCATTGAAATCATGTTGGCATCATTATGCTGTCTTGCCAGTGTTGCAATCTCCGGCATCCAACATAATGCACATCTTATTTTCTGGTGTTTGTTCGCAGTGATCTGAACGCCGTTTCCGCTTCCGCAGATCAGAATTCCCAGCTCATTTTCTCCGTTTTCCACAGAGGTTGCAGCAGGGTGCACAAAGTCCGGATAATCCACACTGTTTGTGGAAAACGTGCCAAAATCTTGAACCTCAAAACGTTCTGAAAGGTAGTTCTTAACAATCTCCTTATATTCATAGCCTGCATGGTCCGCTGCGATAGCAATTTTTCTTTTCATAATACTCTTATTAAGCTTTATTAGATTCTATTTCATGACAAAGGTAAGAATAATAACAATTCGTGTTAGTAAACCCTGAGTTAATTGTGAAAAGCGATGTGAATAACTGTGGAAAACTTTTATCAACTTTCTATTTTTAAAGATCAATTTATTTCGTAATAGAATTTCTTTCCTCAAACTTTTACCACAACTTTCCAGATGTTTTCTTCATCTATCCCCAGCTTTTTCCATAATAAAATAACTAATAATGGTTTCATTTCAAAGTTACCAACATTTGTTAATAAGTATGTTAAATAGGCGGTTTACAAGTATTTATATTGTGAGTTAAATATGAATTGAATAAAAGTTGAATGTTACCAATTATTAAGCTAAAACTTATCCCCGAAACTAACAACACTCAACAACAACTACATTATTCTTTTTTTTAAAAGAGAAAAAATTGTTGATTAATGGGTGATTGGGTTCGGGGAAAGTTTTTGAAAACTTTTATTTTAATCAAAGTGTTGAAAAAGTTTAAAACCTTACATTTGTGAAACGAAAATTCAATGAGTTGCATGAATTTGTCCTGGCGGGATTTCCGGAAAAGTTAATCTGGACTGGCCAAAATGATTTCGTAAGACTTGGAAAAAAATAGATCTATTTATGAAAACAATCAATGATTTCAATTTTAAAGATAAGAAAGCTCTGGTAAGAGTGGACTTCAATGTTCCTCAGGATGATCAGCTGAAGGTGACAGACAATACAAGAATTGTTGCTGTGAAACCTACAGTGGAGAAAATCCTTAGTGATGGTGGTTCTGTCATCTTAATCACACACCTTGGAAGACCTAAGGGGGAAGTGAAAGATGAATTTTCTCTTAAACATATTGTTGGCGAAGTTTCTTCTGTTTTAGGTAAGGAAGTGAAGTTTGTGGATGAGTGTATTGGTGAGAAAGCAGAGCAAGCTGCTGCAGATCTGAAGCCGGGAGAGGTTTTATTATTGGAGAATGTTCGTTTTCATAATGAAGAGGAAAAAGGAGATGCTGCTTTTGCTGAGAAACTTTCTAAGCTAGGTGATGCGTATGTAAATGATGCATTCGGAACAGCACACAGAGCTCACGCTTCTACAGCTGTCATCGCACAATATTTTCCATCAACTAAATATTTCGGTTTACTAATGGCTAAAGAACTTCAGGCCATCGATAAAGTATTAAAAAGTGGAGAAAAGCCTGTTACAGCTATTTTGGGAGGCTCTAAAGTTTCAACTAAAATTACCATTATAGAAAATATTCTTCCTGCAGTGGATAATTTGATCATTGGAGGAGGTATGGCATTTACCTTTATTAAGGCTCTTGGAGGGAAAATTGGTAATTCTTTGGTAGAAGAAGATAAAATTCCTTTGGCTCTTGAGATTTTAGGAAAAGCAAAAGAACATAAAGTAAAAGTATATCTTCCTTCTGATACTATCATCGCTGAAAGCTTTAGTAATGACGGAGAGAGAAAAGAAGTTGATATCTATGCAATCCCTGAAGGATGGATGGGACTTGATGCTGGAAATAAATCAAGAGACCAGTTCAATGATGTATTATTGAATTCAAGAACAATTCTTTGGAATGGCCCTATTGGGGTTTTTGAAATGTCAAATTTTGCAGGAGGAACCGTTGCCTTAGGTGAGAGTATTGCTGAAGCAACAAGATTAGGAGCTTTCTCTTTAGTAGGAGGAGGAGACAGTGTTGCTTTCGTTAAACAATTCGGATATGCTGATCAGGTAAGTTATGTGTCTACCGGTGGTGGAGCAATGCTTGAAAGTCTTGAAGGACTTGAGTTACCAGGTGTAGCTGCTATCAACAATTAAGAGATAAAAATTAATATTTTAAAGCCTGCTAATATTATTAGCAGGCTTTTTTTCTTTTTGGAATTGTAAGAAAATCCTGTATTGATGAGCATCTTCAAATAATTTTAGATATAACTTATAGTTATGTATTTTTGAGGTGAATTCTCTTTCAGTTACTTAGGTTTTCTAATGGATCTTATCTTACAATCTTCCTCTAAACTTCTATATTATTTTAGATTTTATTTTCGCTTTTTATCATGAATTCTTAATAAAACTGACTCTATTTTTAGCAGTTAAATTTTGAAATTGTCGTAAGTTCCCATGATCTCTTTCCAGATAATTTTTGGGTATGTTTTATGGAAAATATCTGTTTTTATTTGGAGTGACTCAGACAAAATATTCTATATAAATTAAGGTGTTTTTCTCTGATCTTAATTTTTATCCATTACCAGATTTTCAATATTTTTTTAGCTATAATCTTTAGTCCAAAGTTTTGTATTTTGTTTTTCTAAATTTTATCTTTTTGCAGGAGAGATTTGGTTACTATTTTTCTTGTTTAAAATTGGGTCTGAAATATTTATTTTATTTCATATATATGTGAAGACATTGTAATTTATTGTATATCAATAATTAAGCTATTTTTTTATTTGTTATTTTGTTTTAATTTTACTCATTAAATATCATAGAATGAATAAGTTATATATTTTTTAAGATAAATTTTCTTTTTTATATATTTTCCGTTTAAACTTTAGAATTGATTAGATGCTTAAAATTATTTTGACTTTTTTAAGTTCCCCAATTTTAGTTTTTAAATTGTGTATTATTTTTTTAGATCAACATTCGAATTTTTTTACTCCACAAATTTTCATTTGCTGCCAATTCTTTTATATTTTAAAATTTGATAGAATTATTTTGAAAATTATAATTTAAGGCCAATTCAATTTTTTATAAGAATGAGAAGATGGAGTAGGGGAGTCTTAATTTTTTCCATTCACTTAATTTCGGTGAAGTTATTTTCAAATAAACTGATAATTTAAATTTTTTGATTTGAAGAGATACATCGTTCCTGATTGACTAATCTTTTTTCTATAAAAGTGGTGAAAATCGATCTTCATAAATGGCTTAAAAATCAAATTTCTGAATTTTTTCAAGATTTATATCCTGGTTTATTTTGAATTGAAATTATGTCTGTTTCTGACAGAATTTGCTTTCTGAAATCAATTTTAGCGTTTTTTTATCTATACTGATAGAAGCAAATATAAAAATTGATTTTTTTAAGTTTGAGTAGAACTTTGAGAGAAGTTTTGAAATAGTTAATTTGTTCAGTTTGTAAAATGGAGTAAGGAAGATGTTTCTTAAATTTATGAAAGTGAATATTTTGGTTTAAATATTTTCTCCAGATTTTATTAATATTTTATAAGATATAAAAATTAGGTTTGATAAAAAAAAGAAAACTCAGGAAAAAATCCTGAGTTTTTATTTTTTAAGCTAAAAACGTTGAAAATTGACCTTCAGAAATGGCTTAAAAATCGACTTTTTATCTTTTTTCGATAATGTATATCAAACTTGAAAATTCGTTGGAAAATAATGCCTTTATGTTAGAAATTGTTCCGTGGATCACTGCTTTTGCCCAAAATAGTGGTGATTTTTTGTATTTTTCGCTTAACATGGATATATAATATGAGTCAAGAACCAAAGGCTTGATCTTTCTCATTTTCCAATCTGGATTTTTAGAAATTAGATTTTCCATTCCATTTTTAGAGAAATGATAGATGTGTCTTGGTACATCATAAGCTGCCCAATATTCTTTATAATGTTTTGCATCATAAGAAGTAGGATTGGGAACTGCGATTACAAGAATTCCTTTTTCTTTTAATTTCCCGTGAAAAATATTAAGCATCTCATCCTGGTTTTCGATGTGTTCAAAAACATGCCATAGGGTAATAGCGTCTAAACTGTTTTCTTCAATTTTATTGATATTATCTAGAATAGAAGCTTTCGTTATTTTACTCTGTGCTGCTTTTCTTGCATCTGAATCTGGTTCAAAACCGAATGTTTCAAAATCATTTTCTATATATTTTACAAACTCTCCGGCACCACATCCGTAATCAAGAACTTTTGATCCTTTTTTTATTCTGTCTACGAGTATATTTTTTTTGTACTGTAGATTAAAAGACTGAAGAAATTTATATAGTTTTTCTTTCAGACTTCCGGAATCCTGATGATGAGAAATGTAATCTTCACTTTCATAATATCTGGAAATATTGGTTGGGATAGGGGAGGTCTTAAAGACTCCTTTTGTATGTGTTTCTTTAATCTCAAATATTTCCTGTGAAAGAAAATGATCTTTTATTTTCATTGAAATCGTTATCTTTTTATCTTGTAAAAAAATTAAGATATTCAGAGGTTGATAGAGCCTCATAAATACCTTAATTTTTGCTTTATTATTTTTAATGTTTCACGTGAAACATTTCTTTTTTAACGTCCTAAATAGACCAGTAAAACATTAATATCAGCTGGAGAAACCCCACTTATTCTTCCTGCCTGCGCAATGGTCTTCGGACGTACGTTAGACATCTTCTGTTTTGCTTCTGCAGAAAGGCTGTTTAGCTTCGTATAATCAAAGTCTTCCGGAATTTTAATGTTTTCCAGACGGTTCAGCTTCGCTACGTTTTCTTTTTCTTTCTCAATATAACCTTTATACTTTATATTGATCTCTGCCTGTTCTCTTACTTCGTCACTGTATTGAGAAGAAACTTCTTTAATAGAATCAATTTCATCCAGCTTTTCTAATGTTATATTAGGTCTGGTAAGAAACTGAGCTGCTCTGTATGCCTGATCTACAGGATTGCTCTCAATAGATTCAAGAATAGGATTGATTATTCCTGGTTTTAAAGAAGTTTCGCGAAGAAACTCTTCAAGTGCTTGGCTTTCAGATATTTTGGTTTCAACTCTTCTTAACCTATCTTCTTTTGCCAAGCCTAGCTGGAATGCTTTTTCAGTAAGTCTGATATCTGCGTTATCCTGTCTCAAAAGAAGTCTGTATTCGGCACGTGAAGTAAACATTCTGTAAGGTTCTTCTGTTCCTTTAGTAATTAAATCATCAATCAATACTCCGATATAAGCTTCATCTCTGTTTAGGATAAAATCTCCTTTTTCGTGAACTTTATTGTGTGCATTGATACCGGCAATTAATCCTTGTCCTGCAGCTTCTTCATATCCTGTTGTCCCGTTAATTTGTCCTGCAAAGTATAAATTGTCTACTAATTTCGTTTCTAAAGTATGCTTCAATTGAGTGGGAGGGAAGTAATCATATTCAATAGCGTAGCCTGGACGGAAAACTTTTACGTTTTCAAATCCTGGAATATGTTTCATTGCTTTGATCTGTACGTCCTCGGGAAGAGAAGAGCTGAATCCGTTTACATAGATCTCAACAGTTTTCCATCCTTCCGGTTCTACGAAAAGCTGGTGTCTGTTTCTTTCTGCAAAACGATTGATTTTATCTTCAATACTAGGGCAGTATCTAGGTCCTAAACTTTGAATCGTTCCATTGAACATTGGACTTCTGTCAAAACCTTCTCTTAAGATATCATGTACTGTTTCGTTGGTGTAAACAATATGACAGCTTAATTGTTTTGTCAATTTTGGGGTATCAAGATAGCTGAACTTTTGTGGATTTTCATCTCCTTTCTGTTCTTCCATTTTTGAATAATCCAAACTTCTTCCGTCTACTCTCGGTGGAGTACCGGTCTTCATCCTTCCTGCTTCGAAACCTAAAGTGACCAATTGTTCTGTAATTCCAAAAGCTCTTGGTTCGCCCATTCTTCCTCCTCCTAATTGTTTGTCTCCAACGTGAATTAATCCGTTAAGAAATGTACCATTAGTAAGAACTACAGATTTTGCTTTAATCTCAATTCCTAAAGAAGTAACCACTCCGGTTACTTTATTATTTTCAATAATCAGTTGTTTCACCATATCCTGAAAGAAATCAAGATTGGGAGTATTCTCTAATGCTAAGCGCCATTCTTCGGCAAAAAGCATTCTGTCATTTTGGGTTCTCGGAGACCACATCGCAGGACCTTTTGAAAGATTCAGCATCTTGAATTGAATAGCGGATTTATCTGCCACAATTCCGGAATATCCTCCCATTGCATCAATCTCTCTTACAATCTGTCCTTTTGCGATTCCGCCCATTGCCGGGTTGCAACTCATCTGTCCGATGGTCTGCATATTCATTGTAACAAGTAGTGTTTTTGAACCGAGGTTGGCTGCTGCAGCGGCAGCTTCACAACCAGCGTGTCCGGCACCTACTACTATTACATCATATATTTCTGAAATCATTTTATCTCGCTTGTTTTAAGCTTTAAACCTTATCTTTTTAACCAATGTTTCACGTGAAACATTTTTGAAGAATGCACTCTAGATAAACTTATATTGTTACTAGAACAGAGTACTTTAGGTATGGGACTTTAAGTGATTGTTCAATTTTAAATCTCTAAATCCCTGTATTTGTCTAAGTACAGATCTTCCATTCTCCGCATCTCTTTTTCTTCCTCTTCCGTCTTGTCTTTATAGCCTGCAAGGTGCAAAATACCATGGGCTAAAACTCTTCTTAATTCTTCTTCATAATCTCGGGAAAGGGTAGAAGCGTTATCAGAAATGCGCTGCAAAGATACGAAAATCTCAGCGCTTATTGTCTTGCCTTTTACATAATCAAAAGTGATAATATCTGTATAATAGTCATGCTGCAAATAATCCTGATTGATCTTAAGAAGATATTCATCATCACAGAAAATGTAATTGATTTCTCCTAGTTTTTTTCCTTCCGAAAGAATAAGATCTTCCAGCCATTTTTTGTAATCTGTGCTTACCGACTCTGGTAAGTTTTCGTAAAAGAACTGTATCATTTTTTTTAAAACCAGTGTCCTAAAATAACACTGAATATACCTTTTTGGTTATTTTTAAGTGAGTGGCTGAAGTTTACTTTTATCTGCCCGAAAGGAGATTTGTAACCTGCCGTTATTCCCAGTGAGCTATAGTTTACTTTAACTGCATCTTCAAACTTGATATCGTTTGATAGGTTAGCAAAGCTGAAGTTTCCACTGATGAAATAGTTTTTGTTAAATTTAAACTGGATATCATTGGATGCCAATATCACGTTATTGGTATAAAGCTGGGCGAAATAAAATCCTCCGAAGCTTTTGAAATTAATCAGATTCTGCTCGAAGATTCCTCCTAATCTGTATTGATAATAGTCAGGAAGGTTTTCTCCAAGGGTAACCCCTCCAAATAAATTCAGCCGGTAGCTGAACTGTTTGCCCAAAGGAATATTAAGCCTAAGATCTGCTTTAATCTGAATAATTCTTTTGTCTACTTGTGATTTTAAAAGGTCGATAACCTTTCCTTCTGCTGCAAAATAAACCCCTTTTGTTGGAAACTCCTTATCATCCTGAGTATCGGTTTTAATGAAGATATAAGGGTTTAAAAAACGGCTGTAACGCTGGTTTTCGCCGTTGGGGCTTTCTGCTTTGAAATAATCGTGGCTTATTCCACCACCAATGGCAAATTTATCTTTCCATACAGACTGTATATAGGCTTCATTTCTGAGCCATTCCCAGCGGTCTACAGTATAGTTATCTACGTTTTTAATATCGAAGCTCATACCTGATGAATAAAGGCCAAATCCGGGGATATATCCGTTATCTATAAAATAGTTCAGATAATATCTTAAACGGTCACCTACCACCACATCAAGGGATAGGTTTGAATTTTTAAATAAAAGCCTTTTTGCAGAGTAATTCAGAAGAAGCCCTGTTTTGAAAACTTCATCATAATGCAAACCAAATTTTAAGAAATGACGGGTGTCATCTTCCGTTACATAAAGCTTTAAATAATTAGCATCATTCTCCTGAACGATATCATAATTAATAAATTTGTAGTTGTTGGTTGCAACCAATTTATCAATCATTTTATTGATGCTTCCATAGGTTTGTAAAGAGGGTAGACGCAATCCCATTTTCCCCAGGGTATAATTTTTTCCGTAGATTTTACTTCCTTCAATAGAAATACTGTCTATTTTATATACATTGGAATAAATAGGATTTATACGCTGTCTTAGGCGGTCAAATGGCCGCTTGGGAAGTTGGTCTAGTATCTGGGTATATTTTAACCCTTCTACATAACCGCTATCAAGAATTTTCTTTTTATCATCGTAGCTTGTAGCAGACATTCCTTTAAGATTAGGTTTTATATTGATGTCTGTGTATTTATATTGTTTTCTGGTATCTTTTTTTATTCCAAAATCAATCACCTGATTCAGAATGGATATAATATTGTTTAAATCCTCTCTTTTTGATAGATCCTGATTCAGATCCACCCCAATAACGATATCAATTCCTTTGTCTTTTAAAGGCTTTGATGGATAGTTTACTGTCATGGCTCCGTCAATATAAATACTGTCGCCAATCTTTACAGGATCCATTAAAGAAGGAAATGCGGAACTGGCCATGATAGACTGTACCAGATCTCCTTTTTCAAAAATCTGCATATTTCCGCTTTCAAGATTGGTAGCAACACAAAGAAAAGGAATGGGCATTTTGGAAAAGTCCTCAATATTGGAAACGTTTTTGAAAAGTTCTTTCAGAAGATAAACATTTCTCTGTCCGGTACTGATAGAGGAGGGAAGTGTGATTTTTCCGTTTTTAAGCGGTATAGATAAAAGGTATTTGTCTACGGATTTATTGAAGAAGCTGGCTTCCTGTCTTGACTTTGGATCCATAATTAAAGAATAGAAATCCGTATCCATGACTATTTTTTCAATTTCTTTTCCAGAATAGCCTGCAGCATACAATCCGCCTACAATAGCTCCCATACTTGTTCCGGAGATATAGTCCACTTTCACTCCCAATGAATCTAATACTTTAAGAACTCCGACATGTGAAAAACCTTTGGCTCCGCCACCGGCAAGTGACAGACCTATCTTTGGATTTTTCGGAATCACCAAATCTTTTTTTACCTGAGAATGGATCAATAACAGTGGGAATATGAAAAACAGAATCAGGAGTTTTCTCATAATTAATCTTTTATATAAATCCGTTTCACCCGGGGCGAAATGGAGGTTAATACTTCATAGGTTATCGTTTTGCAGTATCCTGCGAATTCTTTTAAGCTTGGCTGGGCATTGAAAACAGTTACAGTATCGCCTTCTTTTACATTGGGAATATGGTCTACATTAATCATCATCATATCCATACAGATATTTCCAACAATTGGAGCCAATGTCTTGTTAATCCCTACATTTCCAACCTGATTTCCGATCAGCCTTGGTATTCCGTCTGCATATCCCACGGGAATAGTCGCAATTCTTGTAGCGTGATCTGCTTTATACCTTCTACTGTAACCAACAGATTCGCCATTTTCAACGGTTGATATCTGTGAAATTACGGTTTTAAAACTTACAACAGATCTTAATTGCTTCTGAATTTCAGGATCTGCAGATTCTCCAAGCATACCGATACCAATTCTCACCATGTCATACTGATGTTCTTTATAGCTTGTTATTCCAGCCGAATTCAGAATATGGCGAATAGGAGTATAGCCTAATTTTTCAATAAGGTAACTGGAATTTTTTTCGAATACTTCCAGCTGTTTCAACGTGAATTCTTTTTCTTCAGGCATATCCGAAGAGGATAAATGACTGAACATACTTTGCACTTTTACATTTTTCTGGCTTAAAGTTTCACTTAACTGATCCAGCTCAAAATCTTTGAAACCAAGACGGTGCATTCCGGTTTCCAGCTTGATATGAATAGGATATTTCTTGTCATATCCGGATCTCTGAACGGCTTCATAAAATAAATCCAGAACTCTGAAACTGTAAATTTCTGGCTCAAGGTTGTATTCTATAATAGTCTGATAGCTGTGCTGCTCAGGGTTCATTACAATAATAGGTGTTGTAATTCCTTTTTTACGAAGCTCTACGCCTTCATCTACATAAGCTACTCCAAGGTAATCTATATGGTGGTGCTGTAGAAATTCAGATACTTCATAACTTCCCAGACCGTAGGCATTGGCTTTTACCATAGCCATCATTTTGGTTCCCGATTTCAGAAGTGATTTATGATAATTGATATTATGAAGTATTGCATTAAGATTTACTTCCAGTACCGTATCATGCTTTCTTAATTCAAGAATATCTTTAAGCCTTTCGATCTCAAATTTTCTGGCTCCTTTCAGAAGAATTATCTGATTTTCTATTTCTGTAAGATATTTACTTTCAATTAACTCTTTAGTGTCAATGAAAGTATATGTTTTAGCTTTAAATAATTCACTGAACTTTGAAATTTCATCACCGATTAAAAATACAGAATCAAAATGCTGCTCATTCACCAGTTCAGAAACTTCTTCATATAATTCTTTAGCGTTGGAATTTACTCCCACAATATCTGTTAAGACCAGAGATTTTTTAGATTTGTTGTATTCGTTCAAAAATTGGAGGGCAGTCTTCAAAGAATCGAGGTCAAGATTAAAAGAATCGTTGATGACAATATTGCCTTTAATTCCTTCTATTGCTTCAAGCCTCATTTCAACGGCCTTTAAAAGGTTGATTTTTTCAACGATCTTTTTATTTTCGATATTCAGTTCCTTAAGCACTGTGATAAGCGCCATAGCATTGGTTAATGTCGCTTCGTCTCTTTGATAGACCGGAAAACTGATTTCTTCGTCAAAATATTGAACAATGATGTTTTCATCTTTAGAAATATTGCTGTTGATGAAAACCTGGTTCTCTTTTTTAAAACCGTAAGAAATTAATTTTTTATCAGAATAGGATTTTTTAATTTTTTGATCAACCAAAGAGTGGTCACCATTATAAATGATCACTCCAGAATTTTTAAAAAGCCTGATCTTTTCATCAATCAACTCTTCTTCGGAAGAAAAGTTGGCAGCATGAGCAGTCCCTATGTGGGTAAGCAGTCCGATCTGAGGATGGAAAATATTTTCAAGCTTTTCCATTTCATGAGGTTTTGAAATTCCTACTTCAAAAATTCCCAGCTGATATGAGCTGTTAATCTGAAGAAGAGAGAGCGGAAGACCGATCTGAGAATTAAAACTTTTAGGACTTTTTACTGTAGGGAATTCATTCCATAAACATTGATACAACCATTCTTTTAAAATAGTTTTACCATTACTTCCGGTAATGCCGATAGATTGCAAATGTGAATTTTCAAAATGATACTTGGCTAATTTTTGAAGAAACTCTACGGAATTTTCAACAATGATCCAGGTTATATTTTCAAACTCCGGATAATGATGTTCAGAAATAATGACACTGATACCTCTGTCTATTGCAGATTCTATAAATTTTTCTCCGGAATTTTTATGAGTATTGATCGCAATAAAAGCTGTATTCTTGGTAGAATAAATAATTCTGCTGTCATAAGCTATATTTTTAATCAATAAATTACCGTCTCCAATGATCTGTGCATTGGTGATCTCTGCAATGTGTTGTACTGTATAGTTCATTGGTACCCTTTCTGCTTTATTTTTGTGCGAAACGGCAAAAGGTAAAATTGTAAGAGATTTTATTTCCCCTTTTTACTATTTTACAATAGAGCGTTTTCGCTTTTCATTTTATATTATGTGAATGTGTTCTATGTTTTTTGCAAACAGTAATTTTAAAATTTTACTGTTTTACCTTTTCTCATTTATTTTCTTTTTGAAAGTACTTCGTCAATAAAAACACGGCGGCTTACTGCTTCATAGCTTTCAGTTTCTCCCAATTCTACAAGATCATCTCCCTGAGAAGTTCTCATGGAATAATTGGCAAGATTACCTGTTCTTTTACAAATAGCATGCACTTTTGTAACATACTCTGCTGTAGCCATCAGATTAGGCATTGGCCCGAACGGACGTCCCAAAAAGTCCATATCCAACCCGGCAATCACCACTCTGATACCACTATTGGCAAGCTGATTGGCAACATCAACAATGCTTTCATCGAAAAACTGAGCTTCATCAATGGCTACTACATCACAATTGGAAGCCAGCAGAAGAATTTCATTAGGATTTTCTACTGCTGTACTACGGATTTTATTCTGATTATGAGACACTACATCCTCTTCAGAATAGCGTACATCCATTTTTGGCTTAAAAATTTCCACATTCTGTCCTGCCATTTCCGCTCTTCGCAATCTGCGGATAAGTTCCTCGGTTTTACCGGAAAACATAGAGCCACAAATTACTTCCATCCAACCGCTTTGTTTGGAATGATTAATTGTATTTTCTAAAAACATTTGTTAAATTAGCCGTATATTTTTAACATCAAAAGTAAGCAATTTTAATAAGAATCTTATTATGCAGAATATCCAAGATTTAAAGGAAAAGATTTTTTTTGAATCCATGAATATCATTGATAATCTGGACAAAATAAGCCATATAGACGAATTACTTTCCAAGCAAGATCTTGTGGATGAGCTTGCTAACAGGATTTCTTTTTTGAAACTGCTGGAAAAAAATATTGAATACTTCATTACAGACGTTCCGGCACAGAATCCGGATCATCAGCATCTTTCTTTTGTATCAGGAGATACAGATCATCATGATACAGGAAATGAGGTGACAGAGGAAGAAGCAATTTTTAATAATGAGCTGAACGAAATTGATGAAAATGAGGTTTTCTCCAACGAATCTGAAGAAGAGGAAGCCGTTTTCAACAACCAGCTGAATGACATTGTTGAAAATGAATTCCATGAAAATATCGTAAGTTTTGTAGAAGAAAACAAGGAAGAAAATATTCATGAAGAAGCTCCTGAGCATGAAACTCTGGAAGAAGAAGCAGTTTTCAATAATCAACTGAACGAAATTGATGAAAATGAAATTTCACAAGAACAGAGAGCTGTTCTAAGCTTTGTAGATGAAGAAAAAATTCTGGCAGATTCTCAACCTGATTCTGATGAAGATCTCAATGAAGACCTGTTTCATCATGAAGTAACAGAAGAAGAAGCTGTTTTCAATAATCAGCTTAATGAAATAGAAGAACTGGAAGAAGGAAGCCCTGAACCAGAATCTAAAAAAGAAACAGATTTTGCTGTGGTAAATGATGCTAAAGCTTCGGTAGCGGAGACTATTCCTAGTATTTTTGATGCAGAAACACTGGATGACGAAATACTGATTGAGGAAAACGAAGAACAGTTTGTAGCTTCCAATATTTCCATAGAACAGGGCGAAATGGCTACAGAAACTTCTAATGTAGAAAATATTCTGAGTGAGATAAAAAATGATCATTCTGAAGAACCTGCTAAAGAAGAAAGCATTCTTGCTGAAGTGTATGACAGAAGAAAGATTGTTGAAATAGACAGACCTGTTCCTGAAGAAACAGACAGACATCCTTCTGATGAGAGCTTTGAAAACTTAGAAGCATATCATCAGGAGAAAAAAATAAAATTAGCCAATATCAAAGGATTAAAAGCCGTTCAGTCACTTTTTGATGATGATCATCTGGAAACAGAAGTTCCACTTCCAAAAGAGAAAGAACCGGCAGCAGTAAAAGAAGATACAGGAAGCATCCTGAAATCTAATATTCCTACCCAATTTATGGAAGCAGATAAGCAGAAACCAGAATTTAAACTGGATCTGAATGACAGAATTGCTTTCTCTAAAATGCTGTTCGAAGGAAGCCAGACAGATCTTAATGATACTATTTTTCAGCTGAACCAATTCAAAACACTGGAAGAAGCCAAAGAATATTTGAGTGATCTTTATTACGACAGAAAATGGAATAAAGTGGATGAATACGCGCAGAGACTTTGGATATTGGTGGAAAATAAATTCTTATAATTTTGAGCGGAATCCTATATTTTGTTCCCACACCCGTTGGGAACCTGGAAGATATGACATTCAGGGCAGTAAATGTCCTGAAAGAAGTAGACTATATTTTATGCGAAGATACCAGAACTTCCGGAATACTTTTAAAACATTTCGAGATCTCAAAGCCTTTGAAATCTTATCATTTGCACAATGAACATCATGCAACAGAGAAAGTAATTGCAGACCTTAAAAATGGTCAGAATATCGCAATTATTACCGATGCCGGAACACCCGGTATTTCGGATCCCGGATATTTGCTTGCAAAAGCAGGAGCAGACAATAATATTGATATGATCTGCCTTCCCGGAGCCACAGCGCTGATTCCTGCATTAGTGGTTTCAGGACTTCCTAATAACGAATTTTTATTCGCTGGCTTTTTACCACAGAAAAAAGGAAGACAGACAAAGCTGAAGCAGCTTGCAGAAGAAAAAAAGACGATAGTTCTTTACGAAAGTCCTCATAAAATCAATACCACGCTGGAGCAGATCAAGGAATTCTTTGGAGAAGAAACCAAAGCAAGCTTAAGCCGTGAAATCTCTAAAAAATTTGAAGAAACCAAACGCGGAACAATCAATGAATTAATTGAGTTTTCCAAGAGTAAAACTTTAAAAGGAGAGATCGTTCTTATCGTCAACAATTCTATTTAATTTTCCTTGAAAAAATTAATTTTTGTATTGAGTTCTGTAGTCTGTACAGCACAGACTAACCAATATATGAAAGTGATTCTGTCTAAAAAGGCAGATAGGGAGGTAAGTTCTTATTCTGAGGGATACGGAACGTTTTATGATGCCGGTTATAAGAAGCTGGGAATTGTAGACTCTTTGGGTACTATAACCTTTGAATCTCCTTCCAAAGGAGGAATTTTGCATGTTTTTAAAAACAGGTTTGTCCTTTATTCAGAAGAAGGAAGCAATAGAAAATCCGCTGTTATTGACGAAAAAGGAAAAGAGATTATTCCTTTGGATAATCAGGAATTTAATACACCCTGGTGGAGTGAAGAATGCATTATTTCTACAAAACAGGACAGAGAAGCTGTATATGATTTTAACGGAAAGGAAATCATTCCTTATGCAGAAAAAATTCGTTTTTCCGGGAAGAACAGATTATTTGTTTTAAAAGATAAAAAATGGATACTCTTTGACCTTCATGGAAAACAGCTCAGCACCCGGGAATTTAAAGAAGATTATAATTTTGAAGAGGGCAGAGCTCTTATCATTAATGAAGACAATGAGCATGAAATCATCGGAAACAATGGTCAGACACTGCATAAATTTTCAAAAAATGTAGTCAATATCAATGCCTATCCTTATCTGATTACCCAAAATAAAAGTACAGGAAAATACGGCTTGATTGACACGGAAGAAAATACCATTGCAGAAGAGATCTTCAACGATGCCATCCCTGAATACTTTGGCAAAAAAGAGTACATCTACCTTACAAAAAATGGAAAAACAACAGTTTTCAATAAGAAAGATAAGAAGTTGTATGCTCAGCCATTTAAATATTTGGATCCTTTATTGAATAATCTTTTCAATGTTTATCATGATAAGCAAAAAAAATACGGTGTTGTAGATTTGCAGGGAAATATGATTTTCCCCCAGGAATATGATTTCATCAAAAGTTTTACCATTTCAGGAAAAGATTTTATCTATTTAAAAAAAGGAAATGAAGAACAGTTTCTGGATAAAGATCTTAAGAACATTGTAGGAGAAGGAGTTCAGATTTTAGGCTTCTATCCGGATAATTTAATCATTGGCAAGCAGGATCGTTACTATAGATTTTCAGTGAAGGATCAATCAATGTCTGAATTGAAAAATATCAACCAAATCAAAAATGAAGGCATAGAATATTTTAATATACTGAATCATTATTCAAAACCTTTGGTTTGCAGGAACACAGACAATTTTTATGGCATTCTGGATGGAAAAGGAACAGAAATTGTACCCTTTATCTATGAAGATATAATAACATTCGGGAATGCTGAAAACGAAATTGTGGTAAAAAAAGAAGGAAAATTTGGGGTTTCTAACTTTCAGAATGAACCTTTAAAAGAAATCATTTATGATAAGTATTTCTGGCAGAAAGAAGTACTGAAGCTGGATAGAAGCAAAAAAACAGACTTTATTTATTTCACCAGATTTAAAAATAACTCCGTTCAACTTTAATAAAAACCCTAGTAATTGTCAAAAAAATCCAGTATTTTAACAATTTAAATGGCTTGAATAACATTTTATAATATCTTTGCAAACCGTTTAATTCCGGAGAGGAATTGTAGAAGCAATAAGAGGCAGCTGTCAGAAGCTGAATGAGTTATAAAAGAAAATAATTATCAATAGATATGAAAATATTAGAAGGAAAAGTAGCATTAATTACCGGAGCTACAAGAGGAATCGGTAAAGGTATCGCTGAAATGTTTGCTCAGCAAGGGGCAAAGGTAGCATTTACCTACGCGGGTTCTGTAGACAAAGCAAAAGAATTAGAAGCAGCTTTAAGTTCTGTAACCCAAATTAAGGGATATCAGTCTGACGCATCAGATTACGATGCTGCTCAGAAATTGGTGGAAGATGTAATGACAGAGTTCGGGCAGATTGATATTCTGATCAACAATGCAGGAATTACAAAAGATAACCTGTTATTGAGAATGTCTAAAGAAGACTGGGATAAAGTAATCAAAGTAAACTTAGATTCAGTTTTTAACCTTACAAAAGCGGTAATCAAGCCGATGATGAAGGCAAGATCAGGATCTATTATTAATATGACTTCTGTGGTAGGAGTGAAAGGAAATGCCGGACAAGCCAACTACGCAGCCTCTAAAGCTGGAGTTATCGGGTTTACAAAATCTGTTGCACTGGAATTAGGTTCAAGAAACATCAGATGTAATGCTATCGCTCCAGGATTTATTGAAACGGAAATGACTGCTGTTCTGGACGAAAAAACAGTTCAGGGATGGAGAGAAGAAATTCCGATGAAAAGGGGAGGACAGCCTGCAGATATTGCAAATGCTTGCGTATTCTTAGGAAGCGAAATGTCAGCATACATTACCGGACAGACGTTAAACGTTGATGGTGGAATGTTAACTTAAAATATAAGAAAAGGCTGCAATTTGCAGCCTTTTTTATTATCCTTAAATCAATTTTAGTTAAAAACCTGATTTTCCTGCTCCTGAACCCTTATAAAAGTAGTTCTCTTGGAAAGTTCCTTAAGGGTAGAAGCTCCTACATAAGTGCAAGTAGATCTTACTCCTCCTAAAATATCCTTTACCGTTTCAGAAACGGGACCTTTATAAGCTACTTTTACTGTTTTTCCTTCTGAAGCACGATATTCTGCCACACCTCCGGAATGCTTATCCATCGCTGTTTTGGAACTCATTCCATAGAATGAACGATATTTTTTACCGTTTTCTTCCATCATTTCACCGCCGCTTTCATCATGACCGGCAAACATTCCGCCCAGCATCACGAAATCTGCACCACCACCAAATGCTTTTGCTACATCACCGGGAACTTTACATCCACCATCAGCAATGATGTGTCCTCCTAAACCATGAGCGGCATCTGCACACTCAATAATAGCAGAGAGCTGGGGATATCCTACGCCTGTTTTTACTCTCGTTGTACAAACAGATCCGGGGCCAATACCTACTTTTATAATATCTGCTCCTACCAAAAGAAGCTCTTCTACCATTTCTCCTGTCACCACATTTCCGGCAATAATAATTTTATCCGGGAAATTGGCTCTTGCCTTCTTCACAAATTCAACGAAATGCTCAGAATAGCCATTGGCTACATCTATGCAGAGAAACTCAATTTTTGGATGCTTTTCGAGGATTTGTTTTATTTTTTCTTCATCGGCTTTTCCTGTTCCTGTGCTTAGAGCAATGTATTGATGTATACTTTCCGGCTGGCTGTCCAGAAACCGGCTCCATTCTTCAGGAGTATAATGCTTGTGAACCGCTGTAATAATCTTTTCCTTGGCAAGCTCTACAGCCATTTCAAAAGTTCCTACCGTATCCATATTGGCTGCAATTACGGGAACTCCTGTCCATTTTTTCTTGGTATGCTTAAAGGTAAATTCTCTTTGTAAATCAACTTCCGAACGGGATTTTAAAGTAGAACGTTTTGGGCGGAACATTACATCCTTAAAGCCCAGTTTTATGTCATATTCTATACGCATTTTGTAATTATTTGTCAGAATAAAGGTAGTGAATAATATGAAATAGTGTATTTTTGAAATAATGGATTTTCCTGTAACATTTCATATTTTCGGCAAAACTATCCTTGCACATCCTCTTTTTGAGGCTGGTGGAATGTTTTTGGGAATGAGATATTATTTTTATCTGAAACGTAAGTCTAAAGAAAAACTTTCTTTCAATACCTCTGCTGCAGTTTTAATAGGAGCTACTGCCGGTGCCTTGATAGGTTCCAAACTGATTGGTAATCTTGAAAATCCCTATACATTATTTGAGAATTTTAGTATTAAAAAATTCTGGTCAAATAATACCATAGTCGGAGGTCTGGCCTTTGGATTATTAGGGGTTGAATTAGCAAAAAGAATAGTCAACCATAAAGAAAGTACTGGAGATCTTATTGTTTTTCCTTTGATGTTTGCCATTATTATAGGCAGGATAGGTTGCTTTCTTACAGGAATTTATGAAGAAACATATGGTATTCCTACTGATTCTGTTTTTGGGATGCATTTGGGAGATCAATACCTCAGGCATCCGGTTGCTTTATATGAAATAGTCTTTTTAATTGCTCTCTGGCTGGGGTTAAAATATATTCAAAATCTTAAGAAATATCCTTCCGGCTTTATTTTTCAATTGTTTATGATCAGCTATTTTATATTCAGATTGTTATTAGATTTCATAAAACCGAGGGTTGAATTGGCAGGAAATCTGGGAACTATCCAACTTGTATGTATTTGCATGATTATTTATTACATTTATAGTATTAAAAATACTCAAACTACTTTAAAATATTCAAGATGAATCTATTAACACTTTTAGAGGTTGGTGATATGACCGGTGTGGTAATCATAATCGTTGGAATAATAATTTTAGGTGCTTTGTTTTTGTCGCTTATTGTTACAGTTATTGCAAAACTGATTTATGAAAGTAAGGACAACAGAAAATTCAGTAAAAAACAATTTATTCAAACAATGCTGATATGCCTTCTGATCTGTGGACTGATCAGCGGTTATATTTGTGGATAAGCAATTAAAAAAATAACGATGCCAGTAAGAAATTATACCTATTACGATTATACAATCAGTCTTTGTCCGGAATGTCTTAAAAGGGTAGGAGCAAAGATTATCATAGAGGATGAAGCTGTTTTTATGACCAAGAGATGTCCTGATCATGGCTTTTTTAAAACAAAAATAGCTTCCGATGTACATTATTATAAAAACATAAGAAACTATAATAAGGCTTCAGAAATGCCTCTTCATTTCGGAACCGATGTAGAATATGGATGCCCCTATGATTGCGGGCTTTGCGTAGATCATGAACAGCATAGCTGCCTTTCTATCGTAGAAGTTACAGATCGTTGTAATCTAACTTGCCCTACGTGTTATGCGATGTCTTCTCCGCACTATGGAAGTCATAGAAGCCTGGAAGAAATTGAAGCCATGTTTGATGTTATTGTAAAAAATGAAGGAGAGCCGGATGTAGTTCAGATCAGTGGGGGAGAACCCACAATTCATCCGGAGTTTTTCAAGATTATGGATATTGCAAAGTCAAAACCTATTAAACATCTCATGCTGAATACCAACGGAGTCAGAATTGCCAATGATCCGGGATTTGCTGAACAATTGGCCACCTATGCTCCTGAGTTTGAAATATATCTTCAGTTTGATTCATTCAAACCGGAAGTTTTGGAAGACTTCAGAGGTAAAGATCTTACTGCTGTAAGAATGAAAGCGTTAGAAAAACTTAATGAACTTAATCTTTCCACTACATTGGTTATTGTCCTTCAGAAAGGCAAAAATATTGATGAAATTGGAAAAATTATAGAATTTGCACTGAAGCAGAAATGTGTGAGGGGAATCACTTTCCAGCCTGTTGAGATTGCAGGAAGAAACAGGGAAGATTCTGCTCATGAAAAAATTACTTTAACGGAGGTAAGGCAGGAAATCATCAATCAGTTTCCTTTATTGAATGCTGATGACATTATTCCGGTTCCATGTAACCCGGATTCTTTGGCGATGGGATATATTTTAAAACTTCAGGATGAAATAATTCCTTTAACCAGGTATATCAATCCGGCAGATCTCCTGAATAACGAATCCAGGAATACCATTGTTTACGAACAGGATAAAGGGCTGCATATGCAGCTGCTGGATATATTCAGTACCGGAATTTCTGTAGATAAAGTGCAGTCCAAAGTAAATCAGTTACTGTGCTGTCTTCCGGAAGTTTGCGCCCCGGATCTCGGGTATGACAATCTGTTTAGAATTATTATTATGAACTTTATGGATGCTCATGATTTTGATGTACGGGCAGTAAAAAAATCCTGTGTTCATATTGTTAATAAAGACTTGAAGTTAATTCCTTTTGAAACCATGAATCTTTTCTACAGGGACGAAAAAAAGGCTTATCTCGAAGAACTCAGAAAAGAAGATAAAGTGTTATTTTAATACATAAAAAAGCGTGAAACTCAATTTCACGCTTTTCTTATTTTTAATTTCTGAGATTTATTTTGCTTTTTTTACATTTTAAAAAGTCATTACCTCTTCCAATGTTTTCATATATTCATACGCTGTAAGGTCAAATTTTACAGGAACAATAGAAATATATCCGTTTGACAATGCCGTTTCATCAGCATCTTCAGAATCATCCATATTGTTGAAATAACCCGTCAGCCAGTAATACTTTTTCCCGTGCGGATTTACTCTTTCATCAAAGCTTTCTTCCCATTTGGCATTAGCCTGCTTACAAACCTTCACGCCTTTTATTTCTGAGGCCGTAAGTTTAGGAATATTGACATTCAGTACAACGCCTTTAGGCATTGGATTTTCCAGTGTTTTTCTTACGATATTCTGAATAAATTCTTTAGCTTGAGTAAAATCTGCTTCCCAGCTGAAATCAAGTAATGAGAATCCAATCGCAGGAATTCCTTCTACACCAGCTTCCACAGCGGCAGACATCGTCCCGGAATAAATTACATTGATAGATGAATTAGCCCCGTGATTGATTCCTGAAACCACAATATCAGGTCTTCTTGTCAGAATTTTGTCAAGAGCCATTTTTACACAGTCTACAGGAGTTCCACTGCATGAAAAATCTGTCTGTGGCCCATCCAGAGTTACTTCTTCATAGCTTAAGGTAGAATTGATGGTAATAGCGTGGCCTTTTCCACTTTGAGGAGAGTTGGGTGCTACAACCACTACTTCTCCTATTTCATTCATAAAATTGATAAGATTTCTGATACCGGGAGCTGTAATTCCGTCATCATTAGTCACCAGAATAAGTGGTCTTTCCATAAATTATATTTATTTTTTTTTATTTAAATAGAATGAGTTTGTTCATTGTAAGAATTGAACAAATAGATTTTCAACACATCAAATGTAGTTAAAAATAAGATGCCATAAAATACCGGATTTGTTATTGACGATTGCAAATCAGAAATTATAAAACCATAATTTTAACGGAAAAACAAGGTTGAAAGAAGGAATTGAGAAGATTTTAAAATACAGAAAATGAAACGGAAATGAAGGAAAATTAATAGATTGAACCTTACAGACTTTTACAGGTGCTCTTCATCTGGAAAAGCACCTGATAAAAGGTCTTAATTTAAATGTTTAACAAAATAATAAACTAATCGAGGGGTTTTCTTCCGGAAATGATGTTATAAAGAATAACAATAATAGCGATGACTAGTAAAACGTGAATTAAATAACCCGTACTCATACCCGGAACTATTCCTAACATTCCTAAAAGCCAAACAACAATGCAGATGACTGCAACTAACCATAGTAAACTTTTCATAACTTAATATTTTTAACGTGTATTGTTAATTCTCTGCATATTTTATGCCTTTATGAGAAAAAAATAGTTTTTGTGGTATCTGTTTAAGATTTTTGAACATAAACAAAAGTCCCTCCAGGTTAAATCTGAAGGGAGTAATTTAAAATTAAAATAAAGATTATTTTATTGTGCAATTCTATTTGCTCCACCAGGATTTCCAGGGTTTGTTGGATTTCCGGGATTGGTAGGAATAGGAGTAGATGCACAACTTTTTGAATAAACTGTTCTGGTAGTTCCTAAGGGACAGCAAAGAAAATATTGAGTTACGACTTTATACGTAACTGTACAGCTTCCTTCTTGTCTGGTTTCATATGAAACGGAAAACCAACAGCATAATGTTTTTTCACTATGAGCCGCGACCTTTTTGGTGTTTGCATTCATGAAAGAAGTACTAAATGTTGCAAGCAGTAAACCTGCCAAAATTGTTTTTTTCATCGTAATTGAATTTTAAATTAATATATAAACGTAATTGTTTTGTATAGTGTTAGTATAAAGCTATAGCTTGAAATCTTGCTCCTGAGATACCTCCTCCCTGTTCACAGGATATGTATGGATTACATGTACCTTCTAGCTTAATGGTGTGGGTTCCTGCTGCTAACTTTATAGAAAAACTGCCGGTGTTATAAAAAACACCAGTTAAAGCAGGCGGTGGCGTAGGCTCATCTGGGTTTACATAATTTGTAACTGTGTTTGTTGATTTTGTAACGATATTTCCATCCACAACCAAATTGGTTCTAAGCATTTTGATTCTTCCATCTTTTGGAGGTAGGGCAGTACCATGTTCATAGACTTTATTAAGGGGAACGCAAAAATTAATCTGTACCAAGGCATCCTTAGTAAGGGTTATGGTTTTACTTTGAATTTCAATGGGAGTTCTGGGATTACTTGCACTGGTATCAGCATCATCAATAGAAGCAATTCCTAAAGAATTTAGATCAAATAAAATATCATATGAAAGATGGGTAGAAATAGCACTTTCAGGAACAGATTTTAATACTCCGGATGCATCTGCAACTACTATTTTGTCAATACCGGAAATGTAGGTATTGGGAACTAAGGTTCTAACGCGGGCTGTACCATTAATGTCTAATGTGTTTGTAGGAGTACTGGTGTTTATGCCTACCGCAGTGACTTGTGCATTAAGCATCACTGAAGCAGCAATTGATGCTACAATCGAATAGTTTTTTTTCATGTTAAAGGTTTAATAATGTGTTTTTTTTAAGTTTTATATCATAGACAATAATTATCTGCCATTTAAATTATAATCTCCTGTAAATCAAATCTAACGGGACTTGTATAAAAACGGGAATAGATATTTTCAAATGAACTATGATTGTTAAACTTTCGGATCGAAATTAGAATTTTGAAATTATTTTTCACGGACATTTGATATTATTTAGATATGATATTGTTTTAACTATTTGATTTACAACTGTAAAATATTACAAAAAAAATAGATGTGTCTGTTTTTATATCAATGCAAAGGGATAAATGCTCAATGTAAAATGTTTTTTTTAAAGAGTATCCTTGTTATAATAGATTTATTTTTAATTTTTTGTTAAAATAGGTTATTGATTACGTAAAAAATAATAATAAGATCTTATATAGTTTTTTTGATAATAGATTCAGAGCATATCTGTTTTTATCAGCGCGATTATTTGTACTAAAGAATGTACAATAATCTTTACCAAAGTTTTTCTTCTACAAGATTATCTCTGAATAAACAGAATTTTTATTTCTTTAACAAAAAAATATTTAAAACTATCTGATAATTGCAAATAAGGTATTAAATTTGATCGTTTGTAACGGTACCAAACTTACTGCTACTAATTACTATACTTATTTAAAAAAATTAATAAATTAAAGACAGTTTATGTGGAAAAATTTCAAACTGAATAAATTTTTACTTCTTATTCCATTAACCAGTCTGATGTTTTGTTTCAACTCGCCTAAGAATGACGATGAAAAGATGCAGACGATCATGGTGAGCGTAAAAAACACACTTTCTTATCTGCATTATAGCCCGAAAACCATCAATGATGCCTATTCGAAGGACGTTTATAAGCATTATTTCGAATTGGTAGATCCGGCAAAAAGATATTTCCTGCAGTCTGATATGGATGAATTCAGTAAGCACGAAACAAAGCTTGATGATTATATCGGCCAGGGAGATCTTACCTTCTATAAGCTTACGATTGACAGGCTATACCAGAGAGTAGATGAGATTGATAAAATCACTCAGGATATTTTCAGCAAGCCAATCAATCTTCAGGAAGATGAAACGCTTACTTTAGAGCCAAAGCTAAAAAAAGTACCTGCCAACAAGCAGGAACAGTATAATGAGTGGAAAAAATTCATCAAATACAATATCCTTCAGGAAGTTGAATCGATGAACAGCAAAGAAGAAGCTCAGAAAGAAAAGAAAGACTCTGTTCAGAAATACAAACTGAAAGATACTATCAAATTTAAGCCGCTTACTCAGGATGAAAAGATCAAAAAAGCGACTGATGAAGTAAAAGATCTTGTGAAAGATACCTTTACCAGATTCAAAAAGAGAAAGAAAATGGATTGGTTTACAGTATATATGAATGCATATACAGAAGTATTCGATCCGCACACCAACTATTATTCTCCAAAAGATAAAGAAGATTTTGACACCCAGTTTACCGGAAAAGTAATTGGTATCGGAGCACTGATTCAGGAGAAAAAAGGAAATCTTTACCTGGGAGCTCTTACTATTGGTGCACCGGCATGGAAGTCTAAACAGCTTTCTGAAGGAGATAAAATACTGAAAGTAAGATCTAAACCGAAAGAAGACGCTGTAAACGTGGTAGGAATGCTTTCTGATGAAGCAGTAAGACTGATCAGAGGAGAGAAAGGAACACCGGTAACACTTACGGTTCAGAAAAAAGACGGAACCATCAAAGATGTAACCATGATCCGTGAAGAAGTGGCTATTGAAGATACTTTCGCAAGAAGTATCGTAGTAAATGCTCCAAACGGTAAGAAATATGGTTTCATTAACCTTCCAAGCTTTAATGCTGATTTTGAAAATGCCAAAGGAAGAAACGCTTCTGATGACATTAAAAATGAAATCATTAAACTGAAAGAACAGAACATTGAGGGAATCATTCTTGACCTTAGAAATAACGGAGGAGGTTCATTAACTGAAGTAGGAGATATCATGGGTCTTTTCATGGAAGCAGGTCCTTACGTTCAGGTGAAAGACGGAAACGGAAAAATACAGACGCTTAAGAATAAAAACGAAACTCCAATCTGGACTGGTCCGCTTGTGATCATGCAAAATGAACTTTCGGCTTCAGCTTCAGAAATCCTTGCAGGAGTAATGCAGGATAACGGAAGAGCAATGATTATCGGATCTCCGCAGTCTTTCGGAAAGGGTACTGTCCAGACTTTTGTAGACTTAAACAGATTCCTGAACACGGAAGATGATTTCGGATCTTTAAAGCTTACTATCCAGAAATTCTACAGAATTACCGGAGAATCTACACAGAGAAAAGGAATTGTATCTGATATTCAGATGAAAGATTTCTTTACTTATGCTGAAGTAGGAGAAAGATATGATGATTATGCTTTAGCCTGGGATAAAATACCGCCTACAAAATTCCAGAAACTGAATTACTTCAATATTCAGGCGCTTGAAAAAGCAAGTGCTGGAAGAATGGCTAAAAACAGCAATTATCAGCTACTATTAGAATCTGCTCAGTGGAGAGAGAAACTGGATAAAGAAGAAAATATCACTTTGAATATTAATAAATTCAATGAACTGATGAAAAACAGAAAATCTCAGATTGAAAAGTTTAAAGCTTTAACTAAATTTGAGAACGGTCTTCAGTTTACAATGTATCCAAGTGAGATTGAAAGAGAGAAAAAAGACGAAGCTTTCAAGAAAAAATCTGAAATGTGGATCAAGAATCTGAAAAAAGATCTTTACCTGCAGGAAGCAATGAACATTGTAACAGATATGGGAGCTAAACCCTAACTATAAAAAAACCGCTAATGAAAATTAGCGGTTTTTTTATGGCGTGAAAGAATTACTTAATTTCTACACATCCTACTCTTCCTCCTGCATTTCCAGTCGGCTGAGTATGGAAATCATCTGCTGCAGCGTGTACAATAAGACCCTTTCCTATGATATTCTTAGACTCATCTGTACAGCCTAAACACCATTTGTCTGTCTTGAAAGTTAATGTTGCTGTACCGCTCTGATCAGCAACCAGGTTTCCTATATCTCCCATATGGAAATGTTCAGCACCCCATTTACCATGATCATTCTTGGAAGGATTCCAGTGGCCCCCTGTAGAAGTTCCGTCTGCTGCAGAGCAGTCTCCTTTTTCATGAATGTGTACCGCATGGATTCCGGGAGTAAGGTTCGTGATATCCAGCTTCATTGTTACTTCATTCCCGTTTTGAGTAAACTTTGCAGTTCCTCCTGTCTGTGTTCCGCTTTTGGCATTTACAGAATATGTTTTTGTGGTTCCACATGAAACAGCTAAAACTGCAAATCCTGCCAATAATGCTAATGTTTGTACTTTCATTTTTTAAATGATTTATAGTGATTTTACGATAAATTTAAAAAAGATTTTTCAAAGCGCTTTATGATCTTGGTCTTTTTTAAAAAGTTACTTTGATTGATCAACATAATCAGGGTTCGTTTAATCCTCAATTCTGAAACTTTATCATATAGGCTAACTTCTTTAAAAAGAGGCGAAAAAAAGCTTATTTTAGTGGTTAGAAAGCAATTTATAAATCAGGCTTCTCTACAGGGAAAAAAATGATTATTCTGTATACATTCATCAGTGAAAAAGAGTACCAGTCTATTCTTGACAGGTATTTATCTGCGTTTTCTCAGGAGATCAAGCAGAATATTCTGAGGTACAGGAGGTGGCAGGATGCACTGCTTTCTTTACTGGGAAAGGTTCTCTTACAATATGGATTGAAAACGTATTACAACATCCCAGATGCAGAAATAGGGATTCTACCTAACAAAAAGCCTTATTTAAAAGGTCATAATCTTCATTTTAATATATCGCATTCTAAAGATCTTGTGGTCTGTGCAATTGCGGATTATCCTTTGGGTATCGATGTAGAATTCAGTGATTCTAAAGTCAGTTATCTGGATTTTACATTTCAGATGACTGCTGATGAGTTTCAGGAAGTCCATGATTCTGAAGATAAAATAAAGAGTTTCTTTACCTATTGGACAAGAAAAGAAGCTGTAATAAAAGCCCACGGAGCAGGAATGATGCTTCCTCTGGAATCCTTTGAAGTGTTGAATAATGAATGCGTTATTGAGGGTGAAAAATTCTTTACCAAAGAGATTTTTATTCATGAAGACTACCACAGTTATATTGCTTCATCAGATCAGAAAATGAAAGAGGAAATACCTCTTATTACATATTTTGAAGTGGAGATTTAATGTAAAATATGAAGCAATTTTCGGATAACCGCAATAAATGACAACAAAATTTAGCTCCGGAAAAATATCTTTGTGAATTAACAATTTTGAAGTGGAAGAATATAAAAAGCGGATTGTAAAAACAATTCAATACATTGATAACCATATTGATGCAGATCTGTCTCTGGAAAAAGTTTCAGAGGTAAGTGCTTATTCACCGTTTCATTTCCACAGAATATTTAAGCTGGTCACAGGAGAAACCCTTCAGAACTATATTGTCAGGAAGAAAACAGAAAAAAGTGCCCTTCACCTGGCAGTTCATAAGAATATGAAAATCAAGGATATCTATTGGGATCTTGGGTTCTCCAATCACTCAGTCTTCTGCAAAACATTCAAAAAATATTATGGTCTGGCACCTACAGAATTCCGAAAATCGGCTCCGGAGAAATTTCACAAGATTTTACAAAGACAAAGCAAGAACGGACAGGTGGATACAGTTTTCAGCCAATACATTTGCAACATTGAAAACCTGTTAAACTGGACCAAAATGAATTTAAAAATCGAAATAAAACAAATGCCCGAAATGAATCTGGCATCCGTAATGAGCCTAGGAATGGCCAATGTAGAACCCTCTTTCAACATCTTGATAGATTGGGCAAAAAAGAAAAACCTGTTTCCAAGGGAGAATGTTAAAATGATTTCCGTTTATCATGACAGTTGCAAGATCACTCCTCTTGACAAAGTGAGAATTCATGCCTGCATGCTTTTGGATGAAAAACTGCCCCGGCAGGAGGGAGAAGTATTTCCCGAAACCTTAGAGGGCGGAAAATACATTGTGGGAAGCGGTGAAGTGACGCTCGATGATTTTGAGCAGTGCTGGGTTTCTTTATTTTTATGGATGAATGAGAATAATTATTCTATAAGAAGAACCTTTCCTTATGAGATTTATCACACTAATTTTAAAGAACATCCGGAAGGAAAGATGATCGTGGATTTTTGCATTCCGGTTCATTAATTACCATTCGGGAACAAAAGAATGCCTTTCAGTAATAATTTTTTTACAGAAAGGCATTTTCCGTACTATTTTTGACCCAGAAAACAATAAAAATGAAAACACAAGGACAAAACATACTCTTTCTGATTCTCCTTCTCATTTCCATCATGGGATATTCCCAGGTGAAAATATCAGGAAAAGTTTCCTTCAAAAATAAAGGCGTAGCAGGAGTAAATGTAACACTGAAAGAAACCTACGATGGCACTACAACAGATGCTCAGGGTAATTTTACATTTGAAACTTCAGAAAAAGGAACCCATGTCATTACTTTTACCCATCCAAAATATGAAAATATTGAAAGGACAGTTTCTATTGAGAATCAGGATATTTCTTTGAATGTTGATCTTAAAGAACAGATCAGTGAGATTGATGCGGTAGTAGTTTCTGCAGGATCTATTGAAGCCAGCGATAAGAAAAGAGCAACCGCTTTGCTTACACCCATTGATATTTATACAACAGCAGGTGCGGACGGACAGATTTCTTCAGCATTAACCTATCTTCCGGGAGTACAGAAAGTAGGAGGAACTGAAGGATTGTTCATCCGTGGAGGTACCGGAACGGAATCTAAAATCTTTATGGATGGAAGCCTTATCAATAATTATTTCTCCAATTCTGTTCCCGGGATTGCAGGAAGAGACCAGTTCAATACTTCTCTATTTAAAGGAAATATCTTCTCAAGTGGTGGCTATTCTGCGTTGTACGGGCAGGCGCTTTCGGGAGCATTGATGCTGGAAAGTGTGGATCTTCCGGATGAAACGTCTTATAATTTTGGTATTTCACCTATTTTCCTGAGTGCCGGATTTCAGAAGCTAGGGGATAATAAAAACTATTCTTACGGAGCTACAGCTGGATATTCTCTTTTAAGCCTGATGCAGAAAGTCTTTAAGTTTAATACAGATTTTGTAGAAGCACCACAAGGGCTTAACGGAGATCTTAATTTCAGATTTAAAACAAAATCAGGGGGCTTTTTCAAATATTACGGAATGTTCAACTCCAATAAAATGGGTGTGAAATCTGAAAGTCTTGAGCCGGGATATGATTTCAGTCTGGTAAAGCTTAACGGGAAAAATACATTTCACAACCTGTCTTTTAAACAGAAATTTGGAAAATATCTTCTGAATGTAGGCGGGTCTTACTCATACAACAGATCTGATCTTCATTTTTCTACAGAAACCAATG
The DNA here is from genome assembly GCF_003663845.1 of Chryseobacterium sp. 7. Classification (NCBI taxonomy): domain Bacteria; kingdom Pseudomonadati; phylum Bacteroidota; class Flavobacteriia; order Flavobacteriales; family Weeksellaceae; genus Chryseobacterium; species Chryseobacterium sp. 7. The sequence goes on along the minus strand of NZ_RCCA01000001.1, from coordinate 743,443 downwards.
ATATTGAATCCAACAGAAGCCAGCTTCTGACCGATGGAAACTATCTGAACTTTAAGGCAGTTCTTGAAAGAAAAATCAACAGAATAAGTGCAGTAAGAGGAGGAATTGAATTGAATAATACCGATGAAAATCTAAATTTTGAAGCCGTACAGAAGCATTACAAAGATTTAATTTCTTCCGCTTTCATGGAAACGGATCTTGGCTTCAGCAATGCATTGTCAGCAAAAATTGGAGTAAGAGCAGAGCATTCTTCCTTTTTAGGAAAAAACAATATTGCCCCACGTTTTGCGATTGCTTACCGACTTGCAAAAGACTGGACGACTTCATTAGCTTACGGACTTTTTTATCAGAACCCGGAAAGTAAATACATTAATGGCCCGGCAAATCTTGATTTCCAGAAATCCCAACATTATATTTTCCAGGTTCAGAGAGCTTCAGAAGGCAGAACTTTACGTTTTGAGGCGTTTTATAAAAAATATGACCAGTTGATCAAAACCTTTAATGTAACACCTGATAAAGAACAGAATCAGCAGATTCAAACTGCTTTAAATAATGATGGATACGGATACGCAAAAGGAGTGGAGTTTTTCTGGAGAGATAATAAAAAAACATTTGAAAATATAGACTATTGGATCAGCTACTCCTACCTGGATTCCAAAAGAGATTTCCTGAATTATCCTGTAAGCCTGCAGCCAAGTTTTGCTGCTCAACACACCCTTTCAGCAGTGGCCAAAAGATTTATTCCGGAATGGAAACTGGGAGTAAATTTGTCTTACACTTATGCAAAAGGACGTCCTTATTATGATATTGCTTCTACATTTGATAATGGAAAAGCCATTAATTATACCCGAAATGAAGGAAGATTAAAAGATTATAACGCATTGAATTTCAGCATCAATTATCTTCCGAATATTGGCAAAAAAGATGCGAGATCGTTTCCGGTATTTGTATTGAGTGTCAGCAATATTTTAGGATCAAAAAACGTGTATGGCTATAATTTTTCTGCAGATGGCTCCAGAAGCTCAGCCATTGTGCCGCCGGTTAATACTTTTGTTTTCATAGGGGCATTTATAAGTTTTGGAGTAGATAAAACGGATGATGCCATCAATAATAATTTATAAAAACATATCTTAGAACAAACAATACAACTAACTTTTAAAAAATTGACAGTATGAAAAAATACCTTTTAAGCTTTGCTTTAGCTTTTGTAAGCTTAACGGCTTTTGCACAGGCAAATTATGACAAAATAATGACTGAAAAAATTGCAAAAATAGAAACCTGCAAAACACCGGAAGACTTCCAGACTCTTGCCAATGATTTCCAGAGAATCGGGAGTAAAGAAAGTACAAAATGGCTTCCGGCGTACTACGCTGCTTTTTCTTATATCCAAAAAGGAAGAACCTTGATGAGGGACGGGAAGATGCAGGAACTGGATGTGATTGCAGATCAGGCAGAGAAACACCTGTCTATGGCTCAGAATCTGGCTGGTGCAGATAATGCAGAAATTCACCTGTTGAGAAAAATGTCTTATTCCCTGAGAATGATGGTGAACCCTGCACAGCGTTATATGACAGATGGTGCAAGAGCTGCCGAGGAAATGAATGCTGCAGAAAAGCTGGACCCGGCAAACCCAAGAGTTGCCCTTATCAAAGCGGAAGATGTGTATTTTACCCCGGAACAATACGGGGGAAGCAAAACCAAAGGATTGGAAATGTTTAAAGACGCTCAGGCAAAATTTAATGCATACAAACCCAAGACAGCTTTGGATCCTAACTGGGGGAAAGCAGAAGCTGATTATTTTCTAAGCATGCCTGCTGAAAAAGCAAAATAATTTTCTCTATATTTCAAAAAAATCAACCTTCATTCGTGGAGGTTTTTTTATACTGTTCAGTGAGAAAAAACAGCCTTTCGGTAAGAATTAATTTTTGATACCTTTAATAAAAACTAATTTTGAGTCAAGAAAATAGATCATGAAACGGAAAAATTTTATCATATTATTCTGGGTATCACTTGCTGTCTCTATGTTTTTCTTTTTTGTCTTTACAGAAGAAAAGAATCTTGAGAACTTTTTATATACCATTCTAATCTCTTTTATTTATTCCTTTGTGCTGGGAGGAGGAAACGGAATGCTGAATAGCTTTCTGAATAAAAAAATCCCATGGTCTGAAGCTACAACCAAAAGAGCGGTTATCAGTATTATTTCAATTATTGTAGCCAACTTTGTGTTGGTTTATTTTTGCAATTATGTCAATTTTGTGCTTATTCAAAAAGCAGCCACTACAGAAGAGTTTTTTCTGGGAAAATATAATTTCCTCAATTGGTTTACGATCAATATCGCCTTGCTGATCTCAGCTTTTCTTCATGCCAGAAGTTTCATGGAAGAACTGAAAAAAACTTCCAGAAAAGAAGTGGTAGAACAGAAGCTTATTGCCAAATCTGCCAATGCCCAGTTTGAAAGTTTAAAAAACCAGTTGGATCCGCATTTTCTTTTCAATTCATTGAATGTGTTAAGCTCTCTGATAGATGAAAATCCACGCCAGGCTCAAAAGTTTACCGCTTCAATGTCAAAGATTTACCGGTATGTACTTGAACAGAAAGATAAAGAGCTGGTAACCGTAGAAGATGAAATAGAATTTGCCAAAACCTATTGTGAACTTTTAAAAACAAGGTTTGAAGACAGTGTAGATTTTACTTTTGATGTGGCGACAGAAGATTATCAGAAATATGTAGTTCCATTGGCTTTGCAGCTGTTGCTGGAGAATTGTATCAAACACAATTTTGCCACGTCATCAAAACCTTTAATCATCAGAATTTTTTCAGACGGAAATACATTATGCATAGAAAATAATCTCCAGGTAAGAGAACAGATCAAAGAAAGTTCCGGGATCGGTCTTGCTAATATTGTACAGCGTTATTCATTGCTTACTGAAAGAAATGTCTTCATAGAAAAATCAGAAGATCATTTTAAAGTAAAACTGCCGATGCTTTTGGCTAAGCCACATATTTCCAGTACAAAACCTGAAGATGAAACAGCAGCCTACAAGCATGCTCAAAAAAGGGTGAAAGAAATAAAAAGCTTTTATATGAATCTCATTTCTTACTGCACCGTATGCTCCTTTTTGATCTTTATCAATCTTTATACAAGCAGCAGAAACCAATGGTTTTGGTTTCCGGTGCTGGGATGGGGAATTGGGGTTGCTTCCCATGCCTTCCAGGTGTTTGGAGTAGGAGAATCCTGGCAGGAAAAGAAAATTCGTGAAATTATGAACAAACAAAAAAATAAAGTGATGGAAAGATTTGACGAAAATGATATTGAATATCAACGAGCCAGAAGGCAGGTAGACAGATTACGAGGTTTTTACGGACATTTATTTGCCTATGTTGCCGTAAATGCTATGATTGTGGTTTACAATTGCATGCATTTGAAACCCGGTGAAAGTTACTTCCAGTTTAAAAACTTTTTTACAGCTACTTTCTGGGGAATAGGACTGGTAGCTCATGCCCTTACAGTGTTCCTGCCACGCTTCAGCTTTATCAAAAAGTGGGAAGATAATAAGATTAAAGAACTAATGGATAAACAGAATGAGCATTAGAAAGAAAATATTTTTTAAAACACTTCTAACCTTAAAAACTGATTGAAAATGAATGCTTTATCAACAATTTTCTATATTTCAATGGCTGCGTGGTTTCTCACAGAGTTTCTTTATAAGAACATACTGAAATCCGGAAAAGAAGATCAGAAAAACAAAGATAAGTCTACTCTTAATCTTCTTTGGCTGGCCATTCCTTTTTCCATAGTTACCTCTATCATCGTATCTTATAATACGCATTTTCCGATTGTGAATACCATCTGGATTCTTTATTTGGGGGAGCTTTTTATTCTTATCGGGATTATTGTCAGGTATATCATCATCAGATCGCTGGGTAAGTATTTCACAGTTGATGTTACCATCAGGCAGGATCATAAAATCAAAAAAGAAGGATTTTACAGATACCTGAGACACCCTTCTTATGCTTTCTCTCTTTTGACTTCTCTTGGGCTTGGTTTGTATTTGAACAACTGGCTGTCATTAATTTTTGCTTTTGTGCCTCCGTTTTTAGCTTTTGCGTACAGAATTAAGGTGGAAGAACAGGCTTTGGAAGAACAGTTCGGGGAAGAATATAGAGAATACAGAAAAACCACAAAGAAACTGATCCCGTTTATCTATTGATGACCCATTTTTACGATTCGGATAGCATAATCTACCATTGGGTAATATAAAATTGATTGAAGGCCTTTTCCTGACTTACCTTTGATTCAAGAAAAAAACAAATCAACCTTTAAAACAAAACATTATGGAAATTTTACCAAATAAAGAGACCATTGCTTACAGAAAAGCATCAAGAAGAGTAAAAGAATTAAAAGAATTTTACGGAAACCTTACGTCTTACTGTATCGTTATTCCATTTTTAGCGATACTGAATCTTATGACGGCTCCGGGGTATTTATGGTTTTTATGGCCGGCATTAGGCTGGGGAATAGGAATTGCGTTTCATGCAATAAATGTATTTGGGATAGGAAAAAGCTGGGAAGAAAGAAAAATAAAAGAACTGATGGAGAAAGATGAAAAGCAAAAAATAAAAACACTATAAACAATAATCATAACTAAAAAACATATACGATCATGGATTACGAAACTGCCTCTGCAAGAACAAACAGCATCAGAAAATTCTATAAAAGCATTTTTATATTTGCCATTTTTGCTGTACTTATCATTCCTGATGATATTTTTGGTGAACATATTGTGCAATTCAGATTGTTTGACAGATATACAATTCTAGGAATTTGGGGATTTATTATTATTGTGAAAGCTGTAAAACTGTTTCTTTTTGATTCCGAGTGGGAAAGAGAAATGATTCAAAAAGAGCTCAAAAAAGAGAAAAACCCAATGGATTATTAATAATTTGTCCGCTTTTATCTAACTTTAGTTCCTAAAATCTGAAAACCAAAATTAAAGCTCAATGATCAAAACTGTCATTATAGAAGACGAAAAACCTGCTTCAAGGAAATTAGAGAGAATGCTGAGTAATTTTCCTGAAATAGAAGTAGTTGCAAAAATAGAATCTGTAGAAGAAGGCGTAGCCTGGTTTTCTGAAAACGAACATCCACAGCTGATCTTTTCTGATATTGTTTTAGGTGACGGACTGTCTTTTGACATTTTTGAAAAAGTACCTACAAAAGGTTTTATTATTTATACCACAGCTTTCGACCAGTATACCCTGAAAGCCTTTAAGCTGAACAGCATTGATTATCTTTTAAAGCCTATTCTTGATGAAGATCTGCAAGGCGCAGTAGAGAAATTTAAATCTTTCATTCCGGCTAATGATACCAATGGCTCTCAGGATATCAAACAGCTGATCAGAAAAGAAAAATCCACGCTTTCCAGAGTTTTGGTTAAAATAGGCTATAACCTTAAGATCATTCAGACGGATGAAATAAGCTGCTTTTTCAGTGAAAATAAAATCGTTTATCTTCAGACGGAAGACCGTACTTATCCGTCAGATTTTACGTTGGATGAGCTGGAAGATGTTCTGGATCAGAAAAAATTCTTCCGTGTGAACAGACAGTTTATTATAAGCTCAGATTTTATCAAAAATATCCACACTTCACCTTATTACAAAGTGGATCTGGAATTTCAGCCGGAAGAGGAAATTACGGTCAGCAGAGACCGTGTGAAAGATTTCAAAGACTGGCTGGTCAGTTGATCAATAAGGAAGGTATATGATTAAATGTACTTCCTCATAACTTAAAAACTAACACCATGGATCTTATATTGTTGATTTTTAAACTATTCCTTTCGCTTTTTTATACCTGAGAGAATGATAATCAGGCATTATAAAAATCGCTCGCAGATTGTACAAACTGATCAAAAGCTTCAGTTACCTCTTTTGCATGCTTATGGCTAAGCGGAAACGGAACCATATGGGAATATTCAAACGGAAAATCTTTGATTTCAACATCCACATTGATATTCCTGTAACCTCCCTGTAATGTATTTAATGCTTCCATTGGAGGAGCTACACTGTCTTTTTCCAGCACATACGCTTTGATCTGAGACTGAATTTCCTGAATTCTTTCTTCCCTTTCTTTTTGAAAATAATTGTAACGGAGCATCTTTTTGAACCAGCTTTCCTGAGGATGTAAATCTTCGTTCTGATAATGTTTTAATCTCTTATCAGACTTAAAATCAGAGCTCAGCAACTCTGTAAAAACAGACTGCATTTTTACCGTTGCCTGAGTATCCATGATGTATTTGGAGATCGGAAACATCCTGTCGATGGTCATCCCACCACAAAAACAAAAAACTTTTGATTGGCTGAAATAATGATGAGGATCTGCCATTTTGATAATCAGTGAAAGAAAAGATCCTATAGAATACCCGAACAAATCCAGATCTGCTTCGCAAGAAATACTCTTTATTTTACCATTTTTAATATCTTTTACTACTTCTGTAATATCAGAATAAGTCTGTAATCCGGACCAAAATATTCTTTGAGGATGGGCTTCCAGCCTGGAACTTATGGCTGCATTCACATAGGAATAATTCATATTTTCCGGATATTTTTTCTTCCTGAAATCCACTACTTCCATCATATGATGACGATCACTCCAGATGGGTTCTGCACGGTCCATGTGAAATGCAATAGGAAAAAGAATAATGGCTTTTTGCGTTCTTTGAGCCAGTTTATACGCCCAAGGAAGATATTTATCCCATTTCTTTTCATTCAGCCCATGGAAGAAAAATATGGCTCCCTGGGTTGTTTCAATATCTGCCCGTTTCAGAATATGATATTCAAATTTTTTGTTGCATTCAATATCAAAATCTTTGATATCTACGGCTGGCTGGTCATAAAAGAGATAGCCATTTTTGTTGATTTCAAGAGCTTGCTGGTGTTTGCTGCAATTTTGATTTTCTGAACCGTAAAGGAAATCACAAACTTTAGATTCAAAAGGAATTGACTCAATAGTTGTATTCAGTTCTTTGAGTTCAGCCCTGTCTTTTCCGGAATCAAAATGATTTTTCAAAACTTCATACAATTCATAATATTCCATAGCAAGAGGGTTGAAGGGTTCCTATTTAGAACTATCAATTTAGAGAAATATTGCTGTAATTAACTGATTTTTAATGGTTAAATGTATTCTAGGCATAAGAGAAATGAATGAGTCCTGGAATATTGCTAGTTCAAGGGCATTCAATATGTATTATATTTTGGTATAACTATCTGTAATCGATTCTGTTAGACTCAGTATCTTCAAGTTGTTTAACAATGCTTTCTGGAATTTCATCACTATCAATTGGGAAGCTGATAGAATCTGAAATAAAATTTTTTCTGTCCGCTTTTCTGAAAATTTCAAACAAAGCAATCGGCTCCTGATTGAAACTGATACAAGTACTTATGAAGTGGATTTCGTGGAGTTTATAGTCCGGGTTTTTAAGTTTTTCTTTAATATCTTTTATTCTTGAAATAAAATGCCTTTGTCGGATAAAAGTATTGCTGTTCATGATAATAAAAACATAATCCGAATAAGCCGTTACCTTACCGTAATATTTATGATGATCCCCTCCGCTTCTTTCAATAAAATATTCTCCGGTAGTTTCAGATTTATAAATTTCCATAGCAGAACGCCATATCCGGTCTTCTTTTGCCATCAAAGGATTGTCGGGCAGATTTCTGTTATAAGAATACCAACAGCCCACCAAACGGTCTAAAAGAGCTGTATTCAGATTTACATTATTCATCTCAATTTTGAGATCATTAAAATTAAAGGATTCCGTATTGGAATTAATGAAATCTATATAATTTGAATACCCCAAAACCTTCACAATCTGACTCAGCTTGGCAAGGTTGGGTCTGCTAAGAACTGCATTTTCATTGTGTTTGAATTTCTTTAGTTTATTGATAATCAGATGTTCATAAAGGTAGTTGTTCCCCAGAAGATCAGGTTCTTTTTTGATCTCTTTGTCGGAATGATCACTGATAATCAAATCATTCAGTTCAGCGCTTATATAAGTCCATTCGGTTTTGGTAACATCTTCCCAATGGTTTTTCTTTAAAAACTGGCGGCTTAAGAAATTCATCAGCTTCTCAAGATGTAGAATATCTTCCTTTTTCATGGCATTTATTTGTAAGACTAATTTAAGATTTTTATCAAACCAAAAAAGACTTTTCAAAGACTTTTATATTTTATAATCCATTGATATTTGAGTAGAAAAATAAAAATCAAAACAATGGAAACAAAAATGGTATTAAAAGACGAATCTCTTTGGAACCGAATACAAGAGTTTTCCCTGGATGCTCCCGGCGCTGATTTTCCTTTCTCAAAAAAACTGGCAAAAGAAGAACGCTGGAGCATTGATTTCGCAAGAAAAGCAATAGAAGAGTATAAAAAGTTTGTTTATCTCTGCTGTATTCTTCCCAATGGAGCTTCACCCAGTGAAATAGTAGATAAAGTATGGCATATGCATCTGATCTACACCCAGAATTATTGGGAAGAATTCTGTCCTCACATTTTGAAAAGACCGCTTCATCATCATCCATCTAAAGGAGGAACTGCAGAAAGAAAAAAACATCAAAACTGGTTTGAAGACACTTTAACAAGTTATCAAAAAGTATTTCAACAGGAAGCTCCTGAAGAAATGTGGCAGGAACTTAGTAAAAAGCCTAAAATACGAACCTGTTTGAGAAAGATGGCTTTTTTTTCTCCAATTCTTATTGTACTGCTTTTGTTCTCGTGTACAGAAGGAGGCGGTTTTACAGGATTGCTCGTCACGGGAGTAATATTTGCAATTATTTTCATCTTGGGAGCTATTGCATCAATAGTAGGAGATAGTGAAGTCACAGATCCTAACAGAAAAGATAAGCAGAATAATGACGGAGGAGGAAGCTGTGGCGGCGCTAGTTGCAGCGTAGGCGGAGGCGGCTGTGGAGGTGGTTGCGGAGGTTGTGGGGGATGCGGTGGCTGTGGCGGATAATAAAAAACGAATCATTATGAAGAAAGTCATCATACATTCAGTTCCGGTTGCTATAAGTTTTACGTGGCTTATGGCAATTCACCAGACATTCAATCCGGTTATCCTTAAAGGACCAGACTTCCTAAAGTTTTATCTTATCCTGGTTTTCGGATTCTATGCTTCAATTTTTATTTTAAATTCTTTGAAAGAAACCATTTCAAGAATTACACTTTATTTTGCAGGATCTGTTTTCTTATTGGGAATTATCAAACTCATAAGAGGAATTATGTTAGAAAAACCAATAGGATTTTTAATCATGATTTTAATAGCAGAAGTTATTGTTATATTGGTATTTATATTGAATCATATCAATAAAAAGATGAACTCGTAAACCAGTATAAAAAACAAACCCGAAACAAAATGTTCCGGGCTTTATTATGTTTTGTTGAGATTACATATCTTTCTTTTTTTCTTTCACGGTCTGGTAGCCATATTTTCTAACCATAGCGGAAGTAAGTACTGCCAAAATAAGGCTGACTGCAATTTTTCCGGATGTGCAATGGCCTGGTAAAAATTATAGCCAAAAACAGCGGATACAATAGTAATCAGAATATTGCTCACATAAGCGTACCGGATTCTTGCAGATGTTCTCATAGGAGTATTTTTTATTGTTATTTGCTCAGTGAGTATCACAATTTAAAAAACGTTACAGAATAATTTAAAATAATAGTAATGAAAATTTTTCAGTATTATTTTTCTTTTTGATTTATAATTTGCGCAATATCTCATATTGAAATCTGAGTCTTACTAGTACATATAAATTCACTTAACTGTATCATTTTTAGCGATATGAATGTATTTATTTCAGATCATATTTTCGCACTTTTATATTAATTCTTTTAATTAGTTAAAAAAATTAACATGTGCTTTCAATGACACAAAGAAATGGTTAATTTATTGTTAATTTATTAATACTTTAAATCGTTTGATTAGATGATAAAATGAATTTATGTATAATTAAAAAATATCTTCATTGCTTTATTGTAGTATAAAATGCTTTTAAATAATAATTTTAACGGTTTTTTTTAATTTACGAGCTTAAAAGCTGTCTGATATCATGTTTTCTAAACGGATTGGGTTTAAATGTACTTTTGCGGAAAATTAAAAGAAAAATGATCAGAATTACTATTTCTACAATTCTATTCTCCACTTTCTCTTATGCGCAAAGCGTTTACTCCATCAGCGGGGTGGTAAAGGATAAAGACACAGGAGAATTTGTTTCAGGGGCTATCATAAAGATAGAAGAAAAGCCTGAAATTTTTGCAGAGACCAATGAGTATGGTTTTTATTCCCTATCCCTACCTGAGAAAAATTATACATTGATTATCAGTCATAACAATCGTAAAAGTGAAAGTAAGGAGATTCATTTGAACGGAACAGTAAAAATAGACTGGAATCTTATAAGACAAGAAAATCTTATAGAGACAGTACAACTGAAAAAAAATAAAACGGCGGTGTCCGCCAGATCTAAAACGGGTGCTGAGGTTCTGGATGTGGAAGGTATTTCAAAACTTCCGGTTTTATTGGGGGAGAAAGATATTCTTAAAACAATACAGTACTTGCCCGGCATAAGTTCTCAGGAAGGAAGATCCGGCTTCAGTGTACGCGGAGGAAGCCCAGATCAGAATCTTATGCTGGTGGATGAGGCTCCTGTTTTTAATAATTCTCATTTGCTGGGTTTCTTCAGTACATTTAACAGTGATGCACTGAGAAATGTAACTGTTTATAAAGGTAATATTCCATCGCAGTATGGTGGCAGATTATCCTCAGTTGTAGATGTAAAGATGAAAGAAGGAAATAATCAGGCATATAATGTAAGCGGAGGTTTAGGACTTGTCAGCAGCAGGCTGAGTGTTGAAGGTCCTATTCAGAAAGGGAAATCGTCTTTCATTATATCTGGAAGACGTACTTACGCAGATCTTTTCATACCACCACAGGACGGATCAAAAATTAAGCTTAATTTTTATGATCTTAATGCAAAAGCTAATTTTCAGTTAAATGAAAATAACAGTATTCATTTATCCAGCTATTTTGGCAAAGATGTCTTAGCTTTTAAAGAGTTCAATAATGATTGGGGAAATACAGCCGCAACTCTTAGATGGAACAGCATTATAAGCAGTAAATTATTCTCAAATACTTCTTTGATTTACAGTAATTACGGGTATAAAACAACGGTTCAGAATAGTAATGATGAATTTGTAGAAATAAAACCAAATATCAGAAATATTGGTATCAAGCAGGATTTCACTCATTATGTTGGCTTAAAGCATACTTTGCGCTATGGTTTCCAGACCTCTCAATATTTTTTCTCTACACGGGATCTTCCTGAATCTATAACTTCCAACTTTCTGAGAAATAATAGAACAATGTGGGAAAATGCGCTGTACATTAATGATGATTTTAAACTTAATGATAAGCTGTTCATCAACTATGGCTTGAGGGCATCATTGTTTTCTTCAGACAGAAAAAATACGGATCACTCCGGAAATGATTTTAAGAAAAGCTATTTCAATATTGAGCCTCGAATCGTTGTCGGTTATAATTTTAATGAAAACAATGCATTAACCCTAGGATACAATAGGAATACCCAAAATATATATACGCTGAACAGTCTTAATGGATCACTTAACAATGATTTGTGGATGGATGTAAGAAAACCTCAGATTGCTGATCAGATGAACGTTGGGTTTACTAAAAAGTTCAATGAGGGATATGAATTGAGTACGGATGTCTTCTACAAAAAAATGTCAAACCTTGTTGATTATAAAGACGGCGCTGAAATCAATATTCTGGATGATGTAGAGCAAAATCTGGCGTATAATGGAAAAGGAAGAGCCTATGGGTTGGAAATTATGGCTAAGAAAACAACAGGAAAACTCACAGGTTGGTTTTCATACACATTATCCAAAACTCAGAGGCAAAATAATGAGATCAATAATGGAGGCTGGTATAATGCTTCTTATGACAGAACACATAATTTATCATTGGTTGCCAACTATCAATTAACTCCGAAATGGACACTATCCGGCGCATTTGTCTATGCTACCGGTAATGCAATCACTTATCCTGGAGCAAAATATGTGATCGGTGATCGGGAATATCTTCAGTATGGAGAAAGAAACGGTGGCCGTATACCTGCATCACACAGATTGGATATCAACGCAACTTACGAACCAAAAACCGATAAAAGGTTCAAAAGCTCATGGTCATTTGGGGTTTATAATGTTTATGGAAGACATAATCCATACAGGATTTCATTTGATAGTAACCAAGGAATTGTTCAGCCTAAACAAACTTCTTTCGTTTCATGGGTTCCTAATATAACGTACAATTTCAAATTCTAAATTTTACTGATGAAAAATATAAAATACCTGGTAGCCTTTCCAATTGTGTTTTCTCTGTTGAGCTGCTTTGATGAAAGAGATATAGATCTGCCTTTGAAAGACTTAAGCGGAACCATAGTAATTGAAGGAAACGTTACGGATAAAAACGGACCTTACAGTGTGAAAATCACCAGATCTGAGAAAATTAATGCTGCATCATATCCAAAACCGGTTACAGATGCTGTTGTTGTCATCAGTGATAACCACGGGCAATCCGATACTTTAAAATATACTGAGGGAGAATACAGAACAACCCATCTTACCACCCATTATGGAGATGTTTATACCCTATCTGTAACCATAGATGGCGTTATCTATAAAGCGACAAGCAAAATGCCTGAATATGTAGAGTTTACAGCTTTGAAACAAAAGGACATCCCCGACGAATATTATATTGAGAAAAAAGTGATTCCGGTTTTTACGGATCCCGAGATAAAAGGAAATTATTATTTGTTTAAATCTCAAGGATATCTTGGTATTCAGGAGATTACTTTATTTTCTGATTATTCGGTAAACGGGCAGGTGAATAATAGAGTACTTAATGGTTCAACAAATCCCCCAAATAGTAAAGTAAAAGTAGAAATGCAGTGCATAGATGAGGCTGTTTACAACTATTTCAAAGCTCAGAAAAGCCTGAATGATCCGGAATTTAATACCACTGTTTCTGCAAATCCGCCAAGTAACATCAGTAACGGAGCACTTGGGTATTTTTCAGCCCATACAACAAGCGAAAAAGAAATCATTATTCAATAAAACAGTATTGAGATTAAATTTAAAAAGAGACCTGAAAATTATTTTCAGGTCTCTTTTTTATTATGATAGGGTTACTGCTGTTTTTTTATGCAATAACTCCGCTGCCAATCAATTCATCATCAATATACCATGATGCAAACTGTCCTTCCGCAATAGCAGACTGAAGCTCATCAAATTCAACATACAAAGCATTTTCAAACTGAAATAGCGTTGCTTTCTGCAGAGATTGTCTGTATCTGAATCTGGCCATTACTTCCATAGATTCTCCATTCTGAAGTTTCATATCCTCACGTACCCAGTGCAATTCAGAATTATCGATTTTCAGTGCTTTTTTATGAAGTCCGGGGAAGTGGCTTCCTTCGCCCACAAAAATGATATTGTTTTCCATATCTCTGGAGACGATAAAACAGCTTTCTTTATGACCGCCTATCCCAAGACCTCTGCTTTGTCCGATGGTAAAAAACTGGGCTCCCTGATGTTTCCCGATTACTTTTCCGTCAGCTTTTTTATAATTGATTTTTCTTGATAAAAATTCAAGTTCTTCTTCTTTAGATAAAAATTCAGGTTTTTCTTCCGAAAATAGGGGTGAATCTTTGAAAATTTCTACGATTTCTCCTTCATTGGGCTTTAATTGCTGTTGTAAAAACTGTGGAAGACTTACTTTCCCGATAAAACATAATCCCTGGGAATCTTTTTTATCTGCCGTTACCAATCCGATTTCTTTTGCAATTTCTCTTACCTGAGGTTTTGTAAGTTCCCCGATAGGAAATAATGCTTTTGAAAGCTGATCCTGGCTTAGCTGGCAAAGGAAATAAGACTGATCTTTATTATTATCTTTCCCGGCCAGAAGATGGAAAATTTCTTTTCCGCTTTCATCAAAAGTAGAATTTACTCTTGCATAATGTCCTGTAGCAACCTTATCTGCTCCTAAAGACATTGCGGTTTTCATAAACACATCGAATTTTACTTCTCTGTTACACAGTACATCAGGGTTGGGAGTTCTTCCTTTTTGATATTCATCAAACATATAATCAACAATACGCTCTTTATAAAGTTCACTCATGTCTATCACCTGGAAAGGAATTCCAAGCTTTTGCGCCACCATAAGGGCATCATTACTGTCCTCAATCCAGGGACATTCATCTTCTAATGTTACGGAAGCATCGTTCCAGTTTCTCATAAATAAAGCCACAACTTCATGGCCTTGCTGCTGAAGCAAATAAGCTGTAACACTAGAATCTACACCTCCGGAGAGGCCTACTACTACTTTCATTGTATTTCAATTTTACGAAACTCTTAACGGGAGTTCTTAGTTTGATGCGGCAAAAATACAACTAAATAAATTCGTAAAAAAACCATAATTTTAAACATTGATAAAAACGATATACTATCACATCACCTTTTATCAGTCTCTCTGCAAATGGAAACAGAAGAGTATATAATTTTTAAAACAAAATATTACATATGAAAAAGTTTATTATTTCTATGATGCTGATAGGATCAGGATCGCTTTTTTCCCAGGTTTCAATAGGAACACAGGCGCAGGAAAACAACAGATGGACATTCGGAGGAGGCATCGGATTGGGATTCGGAAGCAATAGCTCTTTTAACCTGCAGGCATCACCAAGAGTAGGATACAGGCTTACAGATGATCTTGAGGGCGGAGTGATAGGAAGTGTATCATGGCAGACTTCTAATTCCTATAAATCTACCATGTTTGGAGTGGGACCGTTTTTGAATTACTATTTTGCCAGATCGTTTTATGTAGGGGCTAATTATCAGCATTTTTTCATCAACTATAAAGACAAATATTACGATTATAAATACAATACAGAAGAAAATGCATTGTATCTGGGTGGAGGCTATATGCAGAGAATCGGGAATAATTCCTTTATGCAGCTGGGGTTGATGTACAATGTACTTTGGAAACAAAATTCCAGTGTATTTACGAGCGGTCTGATTCCTAATATTGGTTTTGTAGTGGGACTTTAATTTTATGATTTTATCAATAAGAAGGAGCTTTAGCCAAAACATATAAAAAACACCCCGGAAAATTTTCCGGGGTGTTTCTATTTAAAATTAAATTATTTATTGAATTAAGATTGAGAAGACTTTTCAGCTGATTTTTTTGCTTTCTGTGTTTTCCCGATCAATCCGTCTTTAGCCTCGTTAAGGTCAAGAACTACGGTTTCTCCTTCATTCAATTGTTTGTTTACCAGCATTTCTGCCAATAAATCTTCAATGTATTTCTGGATCGCACGTTTCAATGGTCTTGCACCGAAATCTTTATCCCATCCTTTTTCAGAAATAAAGTCTTTAGCGTCTTCAGTAAGATCTACTTTATATCCTAATTTTTCTAGTCTGCCATAAAGCTTATTCAGTTCAATATCAATGATTTTCTTGATATCATCCTGTACAAGAGAGTTGAAGATCACAATATCATCAATTCTGTTCAGGAATTCCGGAGCAAATGCTTTTTTAAGGGCACTTTCAATCGTACTTCTCGCTCTGGAGTCTGAAGTAGTTTTCTTTGCAGAAGTTCCGAATCCTACACCGTCGCCGAAATCTTTAAGATCTCTTGTTCCGATATTTGAAGTAAGAATAATGATGGTATTTCTGAAGTCAATCTTTCTGCCTAAGCTGTCAGTAACATGTCCTTCATCCAAAATCTGTAACAGAATATTGAATACATCCGGGTGAGCTTTTTCAATCTCATCCAAAAGAACCACTGCATAAGGTTTTCTTCTTACCGCTTCGGTTAACTGACCACCTTCTTCGTATCCTACGTATCCCGGAGGCGCACCCACCAATCTTGAAACGGCAAATTTCTCCATGTATTCACTCATGTCAATTCTGATCAGAGATTCATCGGATTCGAAAAGCTCTCTTGCCATTACCTTCGCCAATTCAGTTTTACCAACCCCGGTTGTTCCAAGGAAAATAAAGGTACCAATAGGGCGGTTAGGATCTTTAAGACCTGCTCTGTTTCTTTGAATAGCCTTAACAACTTTCTTCACAGCATCTTCCTGACCGATTACTTTTCCGTTCAGTTTTTCATCCATCTGGGCCAGTTTGTCAAGCTCGTTCTTACCAACTTTCGTTACCGGAACACCGCTCATCATAGAAACAACTTCCGCTACATTTTCTTCTGTTACGGTTTCTTTTTTCTCTTTTACATCCTTATCCCATTTTTCCTGAGCAGCATTCAGTTCCATCTGAAGACGTTCTTCCTCATCTTTCAGTTTTCTTGCTTCAAGGTAGTCCTGAGCTTTTACAGCTTTCTGCTTCAGTTCTTTGATATCTTCGATTTTCTTTTCAAAATCAATGATTTCTGTAGGAACTTTCATATTCTTGATGTAAACACGGGATCCTGCTTCGTCCATCGCATCAATTGCTTTGTCCGGTAGGAAACGGTCTGTAATATATCTTGATGTCAAATTGACACAAGCCAGAATTGCTTCCGGAGTATAGATTACATTGTGATGTTCTTCATACTTATCTTTGATCTGATTCAGGATCTGAACAGTTTCATCAATAGAAGTAGGTTCCACCATTACTTTCTGGAATCTTCTTTCTAAAGCTCCGTCTTTTTCAATATACTGACGGTACTCATCCAGAGTAGTGGCTCCGATGCATTGAATTTCACCTCTTGCCAAAGCCGGTTTGAACATATTGGAAGCATCTAAACTTCCCGTAGAACTTCCCGCTCCTACAATCGTATGAAGCTCATCAATGAATAAGATGACATCTCTGTTTTTTTCCAGTTCTGTCATAATCGCCTTCATTCTTTCTTCAAACTGACCACGGTACTTAGTTCCTGCAACTAAACTTGCAAGATCTAGAGTGATCACACGTTTTCCGTAAAGAACTCTGGATACTTTTTTCTGTTGAATTCTTAATGCTAACCCTTCAGCAATGGCAGATTTACCAACTCCCGGCTCCCCGATAAGAAGAGGATTGTTTTTCTTTCTACGTGATAAGATCTGAGAAACTCTCTCAATTTCTTTTTCACGCCCGATTACTGGGTCCAGTTTTCCGTCTCTGGCCAAGGAAGTAAGGTCTCTACCAAAGTTATCCAATGTAGGGGTTTTACTTTTTGCAGAACCTAAATTTCCTGTAGGCTTTCTCATTTGCTCAAATTCCTCTCTCTCATCATCATCGTCATATGCGCTCATCTGAGGAGACTGGCCTGAATTTTTAAGCATAGTCTGGTATTCTCTTGAAACTCCTTCGTAGTCGATATCATAAGCTCCCAGAATATTTGAAGTAGGGTCCTCATATTTATAAAGAATACCTAAAAGCAGGTGAACGGTATTAATTTCATTGCTTTTATATTGACGGCATTCTAACTCTGCACGTTTAATGGCATGATCTGCCATCTTGGTGAAAGAAATATTGGTAACCTCTTCAGAAATAGGATTTAGACTTGCTGTATTTAAAGTTTCAATTTTTCTTCTGATTTGTGTTAAATCCGCATTAAGGTTTTGAAGGATTTCTTTTGCAGAGTTTTCCGTTTTTATAATACCTAAAAGTAGATGTTCTGTATTAAGAAATTCACTTTTGAGCCTTTTAGCTTCGCTTTTGCTTTGTTTGAACACCTGGCTCAAACCTTGTGAAAACTTATAATCCATAATATATCTCATTAGAACAAAGGCAACATTACCTTTTATTCATTATCTAAATTACAAATATTTTACCAAAAATCAATTAATGACTTTATGGCAGTAAAAAATTTTATTATCTTATTGAAAATGATTAAGTTTGTTATCCTTAAAAATGTCTCATGAGCCCTGAAATTACTACTTACATCGGATATTCCGCCTCAGTTTTTATCGTGCTGAGTTTCATACTGAAAGATGTAAGAAAAATTAGAATTGTCAACATGATTGGCTGTTTTTGTTTTGTCATTTATGGGTTTTTTAGTGGGCCTTTATGGCCGGTTATTATTCCAAACGGACTGATCTGTTTCATTCAGATCTATCATTTAATACTAGGTAAAAAAAAGGGATGAGGAAAAAAGTAATTACTTCGGCTTTTAGTAACCTGTATACGGACCAAAGGATAGAAAAGGTGTGCAAAACCCTTTTTGATAATGGATACTCTATAGATCTTATAGGAAATGATTGGGAAGGAAATGAGAAAATGGAGCGTCCTTATCCTTTTTCCAGAATAGGATTAAAGTCTAAAAGTTTAAAGACCGCCTATTTTGAGTTCAACTGGAAATTATATAAAGAACTTAAGAAAAAAGCTGACAAAGATACTATCCTTCATGCCAATGACATCGATGCACTTCTGCCAAATTATCTCATTGCCAAAAAACTGAATATTCCATTGGTCTTTGACAGCCATGAAATTTTTACAGAAATGCCATCGGTACAAAACCGCTTTTCACAGAAATTCTGGAGGGTAGTTGAGAGAAGCCTGGTTCCTCATGTAAAATTCATGATGACGGAAAGTGAAAGCTATGCCGAATGGTTTCACGAAAAATACAATGTGAACCCAATAGTTGTCAGAAATATTCCGAGAAAAATACTTTCTGCTCCTGAAATTCCGGACAATCATCCTAAAATTATTCTGTATCAGGGAGCAATCAATCAGTCCAGAGGAATTGAGAAAATGATTGTTGCCATGCATCATATTAAAGATGCTGTTTTGAAAATTGCAGGTGACGGGCCAAAGAAAAAAGAATATGAAGAGCTTGTTGCTCAGGAAAAATTACAAGATAAAGTTTTTTTCCTGGGTAAACTGAAACCGGAAAACCTCAGAGAAATTACCAAAACAGCAGATGTAGGGTTCAGTCTTGAAGAAAATAACGGAGTGAGCTATTATTATTCTCTTCCTAATAAAGTTTGCGATTATATTCAGAGCAGGGTTCCGCTGGTTATGATTAATTTCCCGGAGATGCAGCGCATAAAAAATCAGTTCAATGTAGGAGAAATTATTACGGATCACCAACCTGAAACGATTGAGAAAGCAATTAATCTTGTTCTGAAAAGAGGAAGAATGCATTATCAGAGTGAATTGAATAAAGCGGCGGATGTATTTTGCTGGGAGAATGAGGAAACAAAAATATTACAGCTTTTTGAAAAAGCATCTCATTAATAAATTTTACAAAATTGGTTATCTTTGCACAAAGAAATTTGATTTAAAATGACCATTAAAGAAAAACAGCAGGAAATAATCGACGAATTCGCTTTTCTTGAAGACTGGGAGCAAAAGTATGAGTACATCATTGATCTTGGAAAAGAACTGAAAGGCTTACCGGAAGAAAGAAAAACAGAAGAAAATCTGATTAAAGGCTGTCAGAGCAAAGTTTGGATTGATGCAGAATTTAAAGACGGAAAGCTTTTCTTTAATGCTGATTCTGATGGTATTCTGCCAAAAGGGATCGTTTCTCTTTTAGTAAGTATTTATAGTGGACATTCCACTCAGGAAATCCTGGATTCTGATTTCGATTTTATTGCAGAAATAGGATTACAGGAATTTCTTTCCCCGTCCAGAGCCAATGGATTGATGGCAATGACGAAGCAGATCAAGTTTTATGCAGTTGCTTACCAACTGAAATCATAATTGTGACTAAAATTTTAGCATATCGTTTTTCCGCATTCGGAGATGTTGCGATGACGGTGCCTGTCTTCAGAGAATTTCTGGAGCAGAACCCCGGTGTGGAAATTATTATGGTTTCCAGGAAAAATTTTGAAGCCCTGTTTGCGGGAATTCCAAATGTAACCTTTAAAGGAATTGATCTTGATGATTATAAAGGACTGTTTGGACTAAGCAGACTCAGTAATGAACTGATCAAAGAGTTTAATCCGGACTGTATTGCAAATCTTCATGATGTAATCCGAACCAAGATTTTAGACAGGATTTACAGAAGAAAAGGACTTAAGGTTTTCAAAATAGATAAAGGAAAAGAAGAAAAAGAACACCTCACAGACGTTTGGAACCTGGAAAAAGTGCAACTGAAAAAAACGGTAGAACGTTATGCTGATGTTTTCCGAAAAATGGGATTCAAAGTTGAGCTGTCGCATACCTTAAGGCCGCTTTCTGAGGATAAATCGGGGATAGGTTTTGCTCCTTTTGCCCAACATAAAGGGAAAATGCTTCCGCTGGAAAAATCTTATGAATTAGTGAGAATTCTGGCTAAGAAACACACGATATATTTCTTTGGCGGAGGTAAGAAAGAAAAAGAAACGCTGGAAAAATGGGAGCGTGAAATTCCTAATACAAAAAACCTTGCCGGAACATTAAGTCTTACAGAAGAACTTAATCATATTGCTGAACTGGAACTGATGATTTCTATGGATTCTGCCAATATGCACCTTGCAAGTCTTGTAGGAACAAGATGTATTTCTATTTGGGGAGCTACTCATCCTTATGCCGGATTTTTAGGATTCGGGCAGAGTGAAGAGGATGTTGTTCAGGTGAAAGATCTTAGCTGCAGGCCATGTTCTGTTTTTGGAGATAAAGAATGTTACCGGGGAGACTGGGCCTGTCTTGAAGAGTTTGATATTCAGGGCGTGGTAGACAGGGTTAATTCTTAAAAATAATCTTTATTATTTCTTCGGCTTTAGCTTTATCCGAGTGGGTATTTTCTAATATATTCTTTCTGTTTTCAGCATCATGATAATCTTTTTCAGCTGAGGTGATAATATGTTGACGAATTTCAGTCATATCAGCTCCATACAGGCACAAATTTGTCAAAACAGGGTCATCTGTGATATTTTCGTTAATAATAACGAAACGGCTGTTGTAAAGGGTATTGAATAACTTTACTTTGGTTCCTGAATTCTGGTAAGAGACTAAAATATTGCCTTGGGCATTTTCCAAAAGGCTATGAAGTTTTTCCGTAGTCCGGATAGGAGTGAGGCTGATATTCTCAACTTCTGAAATTTTTCTTTTAATATCTTCGCTGGCACGGTCGGAAGCTACAACTAATTTGTATTGTGGCAGCGTTTTAAATAAATCAATAGTTTCATTCAGTGCTCTTTTGTTGTCCGCAGTCGTAAGATCTCCATGAAAAAGAAAATAGTTTCCCTTTTTGTCCAGTTGCTTAACCGATTGATTGCCATGAAAAATGTGAATCAGCTGTGCGTTTCCCGAATAAATTTCTACTTCTTTATATTCTTTTTCAGACAGGCAGAAAACGGTTTCAAATTTCTTTAAAAGTTTTTTCTGATATCCGATATATTTTAGTGATTCGAGCTTGTAAATAATCTTTTTGAATATATTCTTTTCTGACAAAGAAAGTCCTTTATAATACTCTGTTTCGTTATTGTGGTGGCGAAGGTAGAGCTGATGTCTTTTATTCTTTAAAAGTCTAACAATATGAGTAGTTTGCAAACCCTCAAACAATATAGGAGCATTGATCTTTTCCAGATTTTTAAGAAGAACTTCAGAATCTCTTATGGCAGCTGCGAAAGGTATTCCTGAAAAATAAAGAAGAGGGTTCTTTTTCTTTCTATAAAAAAATACATTCTCCGTAATTTCTTTAATTTCCGGATCAACCATTGAAGGAATCTGATCTATAAAACAGTGAAGGTGAATTTTTATTCTCAGATCAGACAAAGCCTTAATTTTATAATACACATCAATAATACCACCATAAGAAGGAGGGTAGGGATAATTGAATGATATGATATGGAGTTCCTTCAAAAGAAGAATATTTAGCTTTGTAAAGCCACAAAGATAAGAATATCACTATTGGATTAAATAAAAAATCCCATATCTTAAGTATTTTTCTGGGTTTAAGAGGGTGAGATCTCTTGGCGTGCCAGATGACTGAGCTACCTGGGCTTTTATTCCGGATTTCTATTTTAAATTATCTTCTTTAGTTGGCTGTTTTCATTAAAACTTAAACATTTTTTCCATTTACTAATCGTATTTCTACTCATTTTAAAATGTATTGCTACCTGCGAGTTATTTAATTTATACTTTTTTTGATAATCAAGAATATGCATAATATCGTCTTTATTGTATGAATTAAACCGGCTATTGTTTGCTTCTTTAGAGGTACCGAAAAGGATGTAGTTAATTTTAATAACTTCCATTGCTGACAACTTCTCTTTCTGAAAAAAATGCTCCAGATCTTTTATTTTTTCTGGAAATTTAAGCTGAACCAAATCTTTATAAATGGTGATATAATCGGGGGTTGTTTTTTTCATAAATTTTATACCTTCAAATATTAGCTATATTTAGATAACCATTTGTACAATGTTGTCTTAGGAATTCTATATCTTTTTATTACCTGGGTCTTCGTCATTTCATTTGAGCTGATTCTTTCTAACACAAAATCTATAATTTCTTTGGTGTAAAGATTTTTTCGAAAACTTGGCAATGATGATTTTTTCTTTCTCAAAGTTGGTATAACTTTAATGCTTGATACGGGAGAATAAAGCACTAAATGCTGCGAATAAATTCTAAAAAAATCATATTCCAGCAGCTTGCTCCATCTCAAAAGAGTTTGAGTATTCAGACTTTTTGATTGGTACATCTTTTCAACACTTTCAGCACTACAGGGTAAAAAATTACAGATGCGGGATATTTCTATCCCACATTCTGCAACCCGGCGGTTGATTAAACTGCCGATATGAAAATCTTTAAAGTCCATTTCTAATTTGTATATACAAATATTATGGAGCAGTAATCTGTCTCAGATTAAAAAATACCTTTGTGGAAATACAGGTTCCTGAAGGGCAAGTTGTTGTTGTGGCATTTGCACCTGGTGTAGAGGAGCCCATCATAAACTCCATTGTGTAGAAAACTTTTGTTCCCGTGGCAGAATAATCAGTCCAGTGATATAATCTGTATTCAGGTCTTGCCGCTGCATACACACCTGGATCGCCCCAATTGGGAAAATTTGTAGCGGTTTGTGATGTTGCTATACTCAATGCAGAAGTATTGGCATTGGATCCCGCCCAAATATTTTTTGGGTAAGTAACCTGATTACCTGAATTGGTATCACCCCCTCCCCACATATATGTTGTATTTTGAATGATATCTCGTGTGTCAGGATCAGATGCTGAGCCATTATATCTCAATTGTAAATTAACATCCTGGAATGCAGTATTGGTTGGTAAAAAACATCTTACTGACCATTGTCCATCCGGTGTAGTTCCTACTAAATGATATCCTGTTCTTCCATTATCCGAGGTTGAAACTAGTGTACCTACATAGGCAACATTTTTAGTATCTGCAGTAGTTTGGTTCGTAACTGTAACTGTACATTGCTGACCGCTAGCCAGGAAAGGGATTTCGGATGGTGTCAGGTTAACCGTAAAATCTGTATTGGTATCCGGAGTTCCCACTACAGAAAATACCAGCTCACCATCTCCAAATTCTAATTTTGATGCCCGAAGTGTGAAAGTAAGCCCATGTACCGTAATCGGTGTGCCAGGCTGATATGAACCGCCGTTACCCCCTGTATATGGTACCCTCAAATTTCCTGCGTAAGGTACACCTGTTGAATAAGAGGCCGGTGATAATGTGGAAGATGCACAAACCAAGCTTCCCAATACCGGAGCTACGGCCGTAGAACTGTCAAATACCCTCCATTCTGATCCGTTCCAATAATAATATCCTTTATTTAGAGTTGTCCCAATATTATAAACCAAAAGACCCTGTGGCTGATTAGCCGCTACATTGTCACCATCAGCATTTAAATCTAACGTACTGGAGGTTAAATTAACTCGTGGTGCCAAAATTCCTTTATTGGATGCAGAAACATCAAGCATTGCATAGTTATCGGGTATTACCCCAAGACCAATTGAACCCGTATTTGTAACAATAAAATCGTCTTGCAACTGTACCGAAGTAGGAGTTCCTGTAGCTGCATTATTCTTAGCGCCATCTACATTTAAAATTCCTTGTGGGTTTGGAGTATTGATACCCACTTGAGCAATCGCATTAATGCATGAACAGAAAAGCACTAATAGAAATAATTTCGTTTTTTTCATTTGTTTTTTAAAATGTTAATTATTAATTAAGGCTTTAGCAGTTTAAAGTCTGCTAATAATAACTACAGGCACTTTATTAAACATATGATTTGATAACATCAGCAATTTTTCAAATCTTTAAATCAATCTGATTTATACTTTTTACAGCTTAAATCAATTTAAAAACTTCTTGCAGTTCAACACCCAGGTTATGGATGGAGTTAGTTCGTAATTACTATATATGTTTTTGTGTTTTTTAAGTATCCTGCACCAAGAATTTCACAAAAAATTGAATCCTAAGTGAGGGACCTAGGCTTACTTATTTAATTTTTGAAATCCTGTTATTGTGAATCAAAAGTTCAGATAAAAGCGAGAAGCTATCCAACATTTTTCTAGAATATATTGTCGAAAATAAACTTCACCAGCTAACTAATTTATGAATAATTATTGCCTGTAGTAATTGGCTGCAAAACTACATTCAAATTTATTTAGCATTATGATTTTAAGACCCTTTTAAACCCACGCGAGGAAAAATATGGGAGATTTTTATTTTTAAAACCTAAGAAATCAATAAGTTATAAAACCTGGAAATTAATGTGTAATAATGAAAAAATGTGACTATGGGGGGGCTCTGGGGAAAGATTGGTTTAATATTTCGAACACCAGATGACAAGATCTACCTCTGAAGGGATATTTAGCTTTTTTCTCAATCTGTATTTTCTGCCTTCAACTGCTTTTAGTGATGCATTGCTATACAAGGCAATTTCTTTTGTAGAAAGACCAAGTTTTAGCTCTGCACACAGAATAAGCTCTGCTGTTGAAAGTACAACTCCCGTATCTTTCAATATGTTTTTACTGAACAATGGAAAATACTTTTCAAACTGATCCAAAAATAAAGTATCATTTAAATTGATTGCACTCAGAAGCTCTACGATGTTTTCTTCTGATAATTGTTTTTTATCAACCAATCTTCTCAGCTGCTTAATCTCATGAGAAAGCGTTTCAATTTGCTCTCTTTTCACTATATTTTTGGTAAGCGAATGATAATAATCGTTCCGCTTTTGATCCATAAAAAAATAATTAATCCCAAGTAAAGACAATTTACACGAAATATTTAGCAATAAAAAGTCATGCTGAAATTCTTTATAAGGCAGCTGAGCCTCTTCTCCCCATAACTGAAAATTATTGTAAGCGGAAAAATAAAAGCATCCTAATACAAACAAAAAAATAAATGAAACAAAGCCTGCATCTTTTTTAATACTATAAAAAATCGGGATGGCTGTAAGAACAGAAAAATAATAAATATAACAGCCACTTTCAATACCGGTTAATGAAGCGTAGTAGGTAATGATACAAGTAAGATAAATAAATACAGAAAGGACAATGTATTTATTAGTACGGTATTTCTTTAAGCATAAAATGAATACTAAAATGAATATGAAGAGTCCAAATAAAATAACTGTACTCAATTGAATCCCGATAAAATATACAGTTAATACACTTTGAGACAGGAATATCAATGAAAGCAAAAATACATATTGATTAATCACGATACAGTAATCTCTACCGCGATTACTGCTCGATTCATCTAATCCATGAAATGAAATATAATTATAAAAAGATGATAGTTTTGATTGTAGAAACGATAGCATTAGCTTAAATGTAAATTAAATGAGTTGAAATTACCCTCAAGTTTTATGTAATCCGAAATTTACAAAAAAATAAATTATTAACTGCTTGTAAGCCCCTATAAAATTATATTTTAATCTCCAGTTCTTAAAGCAATAATGCAGGTGCTTTGAATGCTTCATAATGAATATTTTATTTGTTGATGTTAGAACTGTAAAATACATCAGAAAGGTGCTGAGGCTTATATCTGGTATAGATTATCTATAAGATATCGGGAAACTGGAGATTGTCTTAAACATGATAAAGGTGAAGAAATTAGACGTATTAAAATGGAGATTACCATTATTAAATTCTATGAATAGAATGAAATAGCATAAAAAAATCTCCCAGAAATCTGAGAGATTTTTTGTGGGTCCTGAGGGATTCGAACCCCCGACCCTCTGGGTGTAAACCAGATGCTCTGAACCAACTGAGCTAAGAACCCGAATTTTTTTGAAAGGTTTCGTTTCCTTTTCTGTGGGTCCTGAGGGATTCGAACCCCCGACCCTCTGGGTGTAAACCAGATGCTCTGAACCAACTGAGCTAAGAACCCTCTAGACTTGTTCTCTTGTTTAGAGTGGTGCAAATATACGACTTATTCCTTAATCTCCAAATTTTTTTCTAAAAAATCTCCCACTACAAAGTTGCTTCCGCCGATAAAAATCATCTCTTCATTTGTACATCGTTCTTTTGCAGCAAGATACGCTTCCTGTACAGAATCAAAAATTTTATAAAAAATTTTCGCCTCCTGAAGCAGATTTTCATAATCTTCCGGGTGCCTTCCCCTGTTGATGGATGGTTTTGCAAAATAAAACTCAGAATTTTCAGGAAGTAATTTCATCACATCATCTATTTTTTTGTCGTTCACAAACCCCAAAATGACATGCTTGTGACAGTCAATTGAATTTAATTGCGAAAAAACATACTCCAATCCGGCCTGATTATGTCCCGTATCACAAATGGTAAGCGGGTTTTTTGAAAACTCAAACCAACGGCCGATAAATCCTGTGTTCTGATGAACATGAAGAAGTCCGTTTTCAAGGGCTTCATCGGAAATAGATATGTCCAGTTTTCTTAATTCTTCTACTGCACCTAATACCACCCGGATATTCTTTTTCTGATAATTTCCTTTTAAATCAGATTCGAAGCTTGTATGGATAAGAGTAGCATCTATAAACGGGGCATTTTCTTTAGTTGCTTTGTCTTGTATAATATTTTTAACGGATTGGTTTTCATCACCGGAAATAATCGGGATGTTGTTTTTAATAATTCCTGCTTTCTCCATTGCTATTTCTTCAATGGTGTCTCCAAGAATATTCTGATGATCCAGCTGAACATTCGTAATCGCAGAAATCAAAGGGTTGATAATATTGGTTGAATCCAGTCTGCCTCCCAATCCTACTTCAATAATGGCAAAATCTACCTGCTGCTGATAAAAATATTCAAAAGCCATGATGGTAGTAAACTCAAAGAAAGAAGGACGGATGTCTTCCGGAATAGTTTTCAGTTTTTGAATAAAATCAAAGACAAACTCTTTGTTACAATTTTTACCATTGACCTTAATACGTTCTGTGAAGTCTATAAGATGCGGAGAATTGTATAATCCGGTTTTATAGCCCGCTTCCTGAAGAACGGATGCCAGCATATTGCTTGAAGAACCCTTTCCATTGGTACCTCCAATATGAATGCATTTAATCTTATCCTGAGGATTCCCAAAGAATGCACAAAGCTTTGTAATATTGTCTAATCCTGGTTTATAAGCCTTCTGACCATCTATCTGGTAGTTGGGCATCTGCACGAAAAGCCAGTCGATAGCTTCCTGATATTGTTCGTTTGTCATGATACAAAATTCCCAAAAGTTTTTTTAAAATAAAATATAATTTTTCAATCTGTAACTTTTTTATATTTAATTCGTCTAATATTGAAAAATCTTAATATGAAATCGCTCTCATTTGGCAATATCAATACTGATGAAGAAAGTGCGATTCTATATGACCATTAAAAACAAATAAACATATACAATATGAAAAAAGTTTGGATCATCGTTTTTGGATTAGGTTATCTGGGTTTAAGTGCTCAGAAGAAATGGTCCTTAAAAGAATGTGTAAGCTATGCAGTGGAGCATAATCTTCAGGTTATCCAAAATCAGTATAACAAACAAAACCAGGAATACAATCTTAAAGCAGCCCATAAAGAATATTTGCCTTCCGTATCTGGGAGTGTTACGAGTGGGGTGAGTTTCGGACAAGGGTCATTAGGAGCAGGAAGTTATAGAAATGATAGATTCAATAACAGTGTGGGTCTGGGTGCTGATATGTTGGTCTATAATAATGGGAGATTAGAGAAGAGTGTAAGAAAGGCTGAGTTTGATGTAGAAGCAAGCCAATATGATATTGAAACCATTAAAAATGATATTTCTCTTCAGATTGCTCAACAATATCTGACTACTTTGTTGAATAAAGAGATTGTAAAAATTTCTCAAAGTGCAGTAGGAAATGCCCAGAAACAGTATGACAGAGCTAAAATTACAACTCAAGTTGGAACAACTGCCCAGACGGTGCTGGCAGAGGCAGAAGCAGCATTGGCAAGAGAAAAACAAAATCTTAAAACAGCAGAAGTAAACGTTGGCCGTGCTTTGTTTGCCATCGTTCAGCTTTTACAGCTTTCAGATTATAAGGGTTTTGATGTGGAAGATGTGAATATTCCGGAAAAACTTGATTTACAGCTTGCTACAGTGGATGAGGTGCTTGCAACGGCATATGAGATACAGCCTCAGATAAAAGCTGCGGAAAGCCGCATAAGGTCTGCCGAAGCACAAACTGAAGTAAGTAAAACAGCATACTGGCCTACATTAACAGCCAGTGCCGGACTTAATACTTTCTATAATAAACAATTTAATGTTCTGCCAGGTGTTGTGCAGGGAACTTTTTTTGAGCAATATAAAGATCAGTTTGGACAAAATGTAGGATTATCACTTAATGTACCTATATTCAATAAAGGAAAAACTAAATTACAGGTAGAACAATCCAAATTAAACGAAAGCCTCGCCAAAAATGCGTTGGAACAGCAGAAGCAGACGGTAAGACAGAATGTACAGAAAGCTCAGTTTGATGCAGATGCCAATTATGAAAATTATCTGGCTGCCGTGGAAGCAGAAAAAAGTTCCAAGCTGGCACTTGATTTTGCGGATAAAAGCTATGCTGCGGGAAGAACCACCATCTATGACGTAAATGTGGCAAGAAATAATTATGCAAATGCACAGGGATCAGTAGCGCAGGCAAAATATAATTATCTTTTTAGTCTTAAACTATTGAATTTCTATGCAGGAATTCCATTAAGTTTGTAAAATGTCTATCCAATCATTAGAAAAATATTTACCTCAAAATACACTTAAATATTTAAGAATCTGGTTTTCAGATTACTATATACATATAAAAGTTACAAGAAACAGGAATTCAAAACTGGGAGATTACAGAAAACTTCCGGACAATTCTCATGAAATAACGGTAAACTCTACGCTTACCCCACAGCTTTTTTTCTTTGTGCTGACCCACGAACTGGCACATCTGATCGCTTTTGAAAAATACGGAAGAAGAATCTCTCCTCATGGTAATGAATGGAAAGAAACTTTCAGAAATATGCTCCTTGAAAGCCTTGAAATTTATGATGAAGACCTAAAGCCGATCATTGTAAAATTCTCAAAATCACCTAAGGCAAACTTCATGGCCAGCCCGGATTTGGTGAGGTATTTTCACACTGAAAAACAAGATGATACTCTCTATTTTATTGAGGAACTTCAGAAAGGTGAGTTTTTTATCTATCGCAACGAAAAGTATTTATTAGAAGGTCTGGTTAAAAAAAACTATCTTTGTAAGAACCTGGCTACTGGAAGGAAGTATTCTTTCAAGCCTTTGGCTAGGGTAGAAAAATGTAGCTAAGAATGTTAAAATCAGATAGATACTGCGTTATAATGGCGGGAGGAATCGGTAGCCGGTTCTGGCCAATGAGCACACAGAAATTTCCCAAACAGTTTCAGGATATTTTAGGAACTGGACGTACCATGATTCAGCAGACCTATGACAGAATCAGTAAGCTGATTCCCAGAGAGCAGATATTTGTGATTACGAATAAAGAATATGTGGCCGTTTCCCATCAGCAGCTTCCGGAAATTCCTGAAGAAAACATTGTGGGTGAACCTCTGATGAAAAATACAGCGGCCTGTAATCTGTATATGGCTAACAAGATTGCTGAAATTAATCCGGATGCAACAATGATTGTACTCCCTGCAGATCATCTGATTCTTAAAGAAGATGTGTTTCTGGAAAAAGTAGAGCTTGCATTTGAATTAGCTTCAAAGCATGATTATCTGATAACATTGGGAATTACTCCCACAAGACCTGATACGGGCTACGGATATATTCAGTTTGTAGAAAAGAAAGATTCCGAATATTTTAAAGTTAAAACATTTACAGAAAAACCTATTCTTGAGATTGCACAGAGCTTTTTAGAAAGTGGTGATTTTCTATGGAATGCCGGGATATTTGTGTGGAATGTAAAGAGTATTCATCATGCTTTTGACCTTTATCTTCCCGAAATGACTCAGCATTTTATGGCGTGTGAATACAATTCTGCAAAAGAAAACAGCTGTATCGAAACCATTTATCCAAAGGTTCAGAAAATCTCTATTGATAACGGAATTTTAGAGAAAGCAAAAAATGTATATGTGATTCCTGCAGATTTAGGATGGAGTGATCTGGGAACCTGGACGTCCGTATATGAAAATACAGAAAAAGACAAAAACGGAAATGCAGTAAAATTAAAACATTTACTTTCTTATAATTCAAAAGGAAATATCATTCGTTTAAAAAATAATAATAAAGCCGTTATCATTGATGGCCTTGAAGACTATATTATTGTAGATACGGATAAAGCACTTCTTATCTGCCCGCGAGATAACGACCAGCTCATTAAAGACTATGTTCTTGACTTAAAAGGCTTTAAGAAAGGAGAGAAATTTATGTAATATTTGGTATATTTTCTGCTGATTTTTAAAATTATGATTAAAACTGCAACCCGAATTACAATTCTTATATTTTTACTTTTGGGAATCTTAGGATATTCTCAGGAGAAGAAAAAATTTTCAAACATCCCCAATATTTTGCAACAGATTGAACCAAGCAGTAAGGTAAACTCTTGGGTATTGGTATACAACAGTTATGGAAAAGGGCAAGAAATAAAGATTTCGGGAAATGTAGATTATACCCCTCAGTTTTCAGGATTCAATCTTTTTCCTAGTGAAGACAGTTTTTACTACATTGCTTATTCGGAAGGAGGTAAGGTAAACTACGTTACCGATCTGGAGGGGCTTAAGAAGTTTGTGGATCGAATTGATAATGCTCAGGAAGCAGCTATTGTGCTGGCTGCTGATGGGTATATGGTAGATGAGGAGTTCAAGGATCTTGCAGGGAATTATCATGAAGATAAATTAAATTATTATCTGGATCTTGGAAAGTTGACTTCAAAGGAATGCCCCTATCAAAAAACACATTATACAGTGACTGTAAATAAATCTACAGGAGCAGTAGGCAATGTAAAGGATAATGGAACCTACATTGAGCTTTATAATAAAAAGTGTGCTAATAACCCAAGATTGTTAAAAATCGAAAAGAAAGAAGAACCCAAGAAAGATGAGCCTAAAAAAACACCCAAGCGCAGATAATATTTATGAGACAGAGCGATTAATTCTTCGTCCAATGTCCCGTGAAGACAGAGATTTTGTCTTTGAACTTTACAACAGACCGAAATTTATTCAACATATCGGCAACCGCAATGTGAACAGCATTGAAGATGCAGAAAACTATATTCTCAACAGATTTACTCCACAGATTGAAAGGCTGGGATTTGGAAACTATCTTCTGGTAACCAAAGAAGGAAATGAAAAAGTAGGAGCAGTAGGAATCTTTGAAAGAGAAGGGCTTGATATTGTAGATATTGGATATTCTCTATTGGAAGAGTTTGAAGGGAAAGGGTATGCTTTTGAAGCCGCTCAAAAGGTTAAATCTATTGGAATGGATGATTTTGGGTTAACAAAGATATCCGCGATTATTTCAAAAGATAATATTTCTTCCCAAAAACTCATCGAAAAACTAGGTCTGAAGTTTAAAAAGCACGTTATACTTCCTGGTGAAACGGAAGAATTAAATTACTACGAAACAGAGTAAAACATATAAAAATGCTTTCACAAATAACGTTAGTTTTTTAATCGTGTTAATTGTGAAAGCATTTGTGATCTTTGTATTAAAAATAATTATCCTTCCAGAATCTGTTCTGCAGCAGTTTTCGAATTTACTTTTTCAATCACTCTTGTACAAACTCCAGTTTCATCAAAAATAAAAGTGGTTCTTACAATTCCCATATAC
Organism: Chryseobacterium sp. 7; assembly: GCF_003663845.1. Lineage (NCBI taxonomy): Bacteria > Pseudomonadati > Bacteroidota > Flavobacteriia > Flavobacteriales > Weeksellaceae > Chryseobacterium > Chryseobacterium sp. 7. Next base: position 711,233 of record NZ_RCCA01000001.1, on the reverse strand, counting down.
GTTTTTCCAAACGTCTTTTTTTCCTGCCATACCCCAAATTTTTCAATGATATTACGATTTTCATCTGCAATAAGATCATAAGGAAAAGCAAATTTACTGTGGAAATTTTTCTGTTTCTTTACAGAATCGCCGCTTACACCCAATAATTGAAATCCAGCCTTTTTAAGCTTAGCATAATTATCACTCAGGTTGCAGGCTTCTACTGTACATGTTGGTGTATTGGCCTGTGGATAGAAGAAGACCACCAGTTTTTTTCCAATTAATTTTGATGAGGTTACTGTTTCTCCGTCTTGATTGAATCCTTCAAATTCAGGTAATTTATCTCCAACTTTCAGCATAATGATTTAATTTTGTTCAAATTTAAGGCATACATGACAAAAAAACAAAGAGCCGAGCTCGTTCAGGTAGAACTGGATAAATTATATCCCACCACACCCATTCCGTTAGATCATACTGATCCCTATACATTGATGGTTGCTGTAGCCCTTTCTGCGCAGACTACCGATAAAAAAGTAAACCAGGTTACTCCCGATCTTTTTGCGGTAGCAGGAACTCCGCAAAGAATGGCCAAGTTGGAAGAATTTGAAATCAAAGAATTGATTAAAGAAATAGGACTTTCCAATACAAAAGCCAAAAACCTGAAAAGAATGGCCGAACTTCTACTGGAAAGACATGAGGGTATTGTTCCCCAGACTTATGAGGAATTGGAAGCTCTTCCGGGGGTAGGACACAAAACGGCTTCAGTAGTCATGAGCCAGGGATTTGGATTTCCTGCTTTTCCGGTAGATACCCACATTCATCGTCTGATGACCCAGTGGAAGCTTACCTCAGGAAAAAATGTAGTGGAAACGGAGCGTGATGCAAAGAGTTTATTTCCTGAAGAAGTATGGAATAAGCTTCATCTTCAGATCATTTTCTATGGAAGAGAATATTCTCCGGCGAGAGGAAAAGGAGAGAAAGACTTTATTACGAAAATGATGTTTGAGAAATAATTCAGTTATTTTAGCGCTATGTACGCTAAGATTTTATTGCCATGTAAAGTTTCAAAACCTTGACATAGTAATATTCAAGCAAAAAAATTAATTATCTAATAATCTTCTGTGATAATTGATCTGTCCCAAATGATAATCCAGATGGGCAACCAGATGAATCAGGAAGTAATCTGTAGTCATTTTACTTTCAAAAACAACCAGAGGATATTCTCTTTTAAGGTCTTCCTCAGATAATTGGGGCAGAACAGAATCTATCATGGCTATAGTAGCTTCAATTTTTTCAATAAGCTCCGTTCTTGGAACATCTTTTAAAGAAAACTCCAGCTCACGATTTCTAATATAACCTGTATTTCCTAGTTGTGCTCCTATAAAGTGGTTGATGTTTCCGACTAGATGAAGACAAAGATTGCCGGCAGAATTGGCAATACTTTTATCAATTCTCCAAAGGTTTTCTTCATTCTTATAGGCTGCTATCTCTGTTTTTAATTTATTTAAATCCCTGTTGAAAAGAGATCTTATACTTTCTGTGATCATATCAATTTTGTTTATTTAGAAGAACGAAATAAAAAAGGGTACTGATTGAATGAAGTACCCTTTTTATTACTATAATTTTATTTTTGTTTTTTCGCCCAAAGCTCCATTTTTCTGTTCAGAACATCCAAAGGAAGGCATCCCTGACTTAATACTTCATCATGGAAGCTTGCCAGATTGAATTTGTTTCCAAGCTCTTTCTGATACTTCTCTCTCAGCTCACGGATTCTTAAAGATCCTATTTTGTAGCCTAAAGCCTGTCCCGGCATGGCCATATACCTTTCTACTTCTGCTGTGGCAGAAGCCTCGTCATAAGAAATATTGCTTAGGAAATATTTAATAGCATCTTCACGAGACATTTTTCCGGTATGAAGTCCTGTGTCTACTACCAATCTTACTGCTCTTAGCATCTGATCACTCAAATATCCCATTTTCTGATAAGGATCTGTATATAAACCGAACTCAGGACCTAATGTCTCACAATAATGGGCCCATCCTTCTCCATATGCTCCAAACCATCCGAATCTCATGAACTTAGGAAGCTTAGTATTCTCTTGTTGCAGAGAAACCTGGTAATGGTGTCCCGGAATCGCTTCATGAAGGAAAAGAGACTCCATTCCTGAAGTAACATTGAATTTGGTAGGATCCGGAAGCGGAACATAAAATATCCCTGCTCTTTTGCCATCCGGAGTTCCCGGAATGTACTCTGCGCTGGCACTCGCTTCTCTGAATTTCTCCGTCTGTCTGATCTCAAACTTTGTTTTTGGAGTTACATTAAACATCGTTTTCAGCTTTGGAGTGATTTTCGTTAAAATACCATTAAATGCATTCAAAACCTCTTTAGAAGTCTTATAAGGCATTGCTTTTGGATCTGTTTTTACAAAAGTGATGAATTCTTCCAGCGTTCCGGAGAAGCCAACCTGTTGCTTTACTTTTTCCATTTCTGCACGAAGCATAGCCACCTGCTGTAGTCCGATTTTATTAATCTCTTCAGGAGATTTCTTTGTGGTAGTCCAGCTTTTTACATAATAGCTGTAAATTTCATTTCCGTTAGGAAGGCTGTTATATCCGTCTGTATCTCTTGCCTTTGGAAGGTAATCTTTTTCAAGAAAAGCACCCATTTTAGTATAGGCAGGAATAATTTTTTTAATAATGGCATCCTTATAAAGTGCTGAAAATTTGTCTTTCTGGTTCTGAGTGAAGCTTTTCGGAAAATTTCTTATTGGGCCATAAAAAATATTTTTTTCCATGTCAGAAGTCGTGATTTCTTCCGCTTTCATTTGAGGAATCATTTTGACCACAAGTTTCTTAGGTAGCACCATCTTATTATTGATTCCCTCACGGAAGTTGTCTGTGGCAGCATCCATCCATTCAGGGAATTTTTCCATTCTTTTCAGCCAGTCGCTATAGTCTTTTTCCGTTTTGAAAGGCTGGCTGCCTTGTCCGCTTCCATACAGTGGAAAAGTAAGCGGAAGACCACCGAATTGGGTAAAAGGAATATATTCCGGATGATAGGCATAAGCCTCAATTTTATCTTTTAAAGTATAATCCAGTACATCGTACACCACTTTGTCTTCATCAGAAAGGCTTTTGTAATCTACATGATCCAACTGCTTCTGTACAGAATTATAGAATGCTATTTCTCCTGAGATAAAATCTTTATCAATATTGATAGGAAGCTGGTCGTTGTACCTTGTATCTCCCTGAGAGGTAGCATCTAACGGGTAGAGCTTAAGGTATTGCTCATAATAGTTGGAAGCAATAGAATCCAGGTTGCTGGGGGTTACTTTTGTAAGGGGAGAGTCCGATTTTTTGCATGAAGCAAGACCAATTATCAGCCCCAATCCCAGAATACCCTTTGATAAGATGTTTTTCATTTTCAGAATCTTTATGAAAACAAAAGTAAGTATTATTGGGATATTCAGTAGTATTGTAGAAGCTGATTTTAAAAAATTATTTTCAAAATCCTTTCAACTTTGAATCAATTTTTTATCTTTGTCTAAAACGTTTAACAATCATATTATTACAGTTCTTTTTTAAGAAAAAATGAAAGGGATTTTAAAAATTTACCATCCGGAGGAAACGCTAAAATACAATATCAGAAATACTTATTGTAAGGCAGTTTACAGCAACCAGCAGCATTTTTTAGAGGTTGAAGTTATTACGGATGACAGTTTGGATCACGTAGATGATGATTCATTACAGTACAACTTTCCGCAACTTTCACTTGAGGTGTTCGATTTTCCTATCGAATCAGCGGAGATTGAAGGAAAAACTATAAAAATCAATGATTCTGAGGAAGATACCTATACAGAAGTAGATCTTTTCGATGATGAAGATGCTTATATCTATGATAACGAGCTTCTTTTCGAAAAAAATGAAGAAGGAGAGCTTCAGGTGGTCTGGAAAGGAACCATTGATGATTTCTATACCGGATCAGATACTCCGATTCCTTTTAGATTAAAATGCGAATTCAGGCAGGATGATATTGAGGTAGACGAAGACTAACAAAAAGCTTCTATCTTTTTTTACAAAGTTTCTTTTCAAGATTATTTTTTGGAAAGAAATTTGCTATTGATACAATTGTAACAAATTTTAAGTAGTTTTTAAGCAATTTTTAAGAGTCTAACTCATAATATTCTACTACATTTGTCGTTGAAAATTTAATAAAATTCACATTTAATGCTGTTAACGGAACTTTCTCAGATTTTATTTGCACAAATCGCTACACCCGCAGTTGCTACAGACAATTTAGAGTTTTCCTTCTGGAAGATCATGTTCCACGGAGGGGCTTTCGCTAAAATAGTGATGGTCACCGTATTGCTGTTGGGCGTATTTTCTCTATATCTGTTTTTTGAAAGATTTTTCTTTATCAAAAGACTCACTTCAAAGACAGATTCCAACTTTATGAATAATATTGAAGACTTTATTAAAGCTGGAAAAATAGAGGCAGCAGCAGATTACTGCAAAACACAAAACTCTCCGGAAGGAAGAATTTTAGAAAAAGGAATTTCAAGACTGGGACGTCCCGTTTCAGATATTGTAAGTGCTATGGAATCACAGGCACAGGTAGAGGTAGCCAATATGGAGAAAAACCTGAACCTTTTGGCCGTAGTACCAAGTATTGCACCCATGTTAGGACTTTTAGGAACGGTAATCGGGATGATTATCGCTTTCTTCAACCTATCCCATGCTACAGGATCTTTCTCTCCGAAAACACTTTCTGAAGGTATTTATACCGCTTTGGGACAGACCGCTGTAGGTTTGGCCGTGGCAATTCCTGCGAATTTCTGTTACAACATTCTTTTGACAAGGATTGATAAATTTGTACTGAAGGCACAGAATATGTCAGGAGAATTTTTAGACCTTATCAACAAACCTTTATAAATCTTTCTTACGATGAAAATTCAAAGAAGAAATAAAGCGAACCCGGAGTTCAGTTTAGCAGCGATGACAGACGTTATCCTGTTGATGCTGATTTTCTTTATGATCACCTCTTCTGCAGCCAATCAAAGTGCTATTGATGTGAATCTGCCGAAAGCCGGAGCTGTTGATGACAATATACCTAATCCTTTAACGGTAAGTATCAAGCCAGACGGATCATTCTTTGTAGATGATAATCCGGCAAATAAAGGAGAACTGGAACAGATTATTGTAGATAAATTAGCAAACCAGACTAACAAATCATTTACGATAAGAGCGGACGAAAATACATTGCATAAGGACGTTGTTTTTGTGATGGAAATTGCTGAAAAACATAAATTTAATATTGCGATTGCAACGGTTAAAGATAAATAACGGAAAGAATTACTTTTTAAGATGAGAAGCTATACAGCAAACAGAAACGAGGAAAACAAAGATAGAGTAAAGAGCGCCCTGCTTTCTATTCTTATTTGGGCTGCTATTCTGCTTTTTGTTTTTTTGTATAAATTAAAACCGGAACTAGATAAAGATCCTGAAGTGGTTACTACCATGCTGGTGAACTTCGGAGACAACAGAAACGGAAAAGGTATTGAAGAACCTGCCGAACAGCCGGGAAGCCTTGCCGCTGCAACAGAAGAAGTTACACCTGAGCCGGCAGAAACACCGGTTCCGGAAACAAAGACTATTGTGAAGCCGGAACCCACTCCGGAGGCTAAGAAGGCAGACGTTAAGGAGAAAGTTATCACAGGAAATAATTCAAAAACAACAGTTCCTAAAAAGGAAGAATCAAAAAAAGCTGAAAAGAAAGAAGCTACAAGTACAAGTGCTTCCAAAAATACTAAGAAGTCAGGAGCGGCAATATCCAATTCAAAAACAGGAAACGGAGACGGAAAAGGAAATGCAGCGATCGGAAATCTGATCAAAGGAAGAGGAACAAAAGCCGGAAGCCAGGGGACTGGTGATGGAATCGGAAATGCAGGAGATCCTTTAGGCGGAGACGGAAATGGAGACAGCAAAGTAGGAATAGACAGAAAATTGGTAGGCTATATCCCCGGGACAATGGGGAGAGGTGGAGCACAGCCTTCCCACAGCTGTACCGCAAGCGGATCCATTACCATTGCCTATACCGTAGATAAAGCAGGAAACGTGGTATCTGCAAGGAGATCGGGAGGAGTTTCAGATCCTTGTGTATCTTCTACATCAGTAGCCTGGGTAAAGAAATATGTTAAAGCAGAGAAAGCCAGCACTTCTTCCACCGGAACCTATAAAATTACCTTCTAAAAATACAAAAGCACTTTATTCAAGTGCTTTTTTTAATTCATTTATTCTGTTGATTACCGGTAGGGCAAAGATTCCGCTGGTCTGAAGATACAGCTCATAAAATGTCTTTGCTTTATCCTGAAAATCTTTATTCTGATCATGTCTGCTGTTGAAATAAAAAAGATTTCCAAGCATTTCATAGTAATCTTTATGATCCCTTTCCTGTCTTTCATTGACTATGGCAATTATTTCTTGCCTAGTTTTGGAAGAAACTTCGGTGAAGCTCATCTTGAAAATATCTCTCATCAGCGTATCAAAATCCAGTTCTTTCTGCATTAAACTTTCTTCAGGCTTGTCCAGAATCAGTTTTTCCAGTGCCTGGGTCAGTTGGCGGATGAGCCTTAGGGTGAATTCTTTATCTGTAATCATAATAGATGTAAGGTTTTGAGTTTAATGTTTAAAGTTAATCGCAATTGGTTGAACCAGCACTTTTATTAAGCAAAGAATAGATAAGCTAATGCAATTGCAGTAATAACACCTACTAAATCGGCCAGAAGCATAGCAATTACCGTGTATCTAGTATTCTTAACGGCTACGGCGCCAAAATAGACTGCGATCACGTAGAATGTTGTATCTGAGCTTCCTTGAAGAACTGCTGCTAATTTCCCCTGAAAACTATCTGCTCCGAATGTCGACATCGTGTCAACCATCATTCCTCTTGCTCCGGAACCGGATAAAGGTTTGATTAATGCTGTCGGAAGGCCGTCCACGAATCTCGGATCCATATTGGCAACATTGGCTACCCATTTCATTCCGTCAATGATCACATCAAAAACACCGGAAGTTCTCAATAATGAAATCGCAATCAGCATCCCAACCAGATAGGGAATAATCTTTACACAGGTTGTGAAACCTTCTTTTGCTCCTTCAATAAAGGCATCAAAAACGTTGATTTTTTTATAAACAGCACCCAATACAATCGCTAGGAAAATAAAAAGGATTAAACCGTTGCTCAGTACTTTACTGAAGTCATCCAGTTCATCTTTACCCAATTGTACAAGATACAGCACCAATAAAGCGATAACCGCCGAAATTCCGCCTACATAAGCAATCACTACAGGACGAAGAAGATTGATTTTCTGATATAAAGAAACAATGATCATCGCTGCTAAAGTTGCGGCAAAAGTAGCAATCATGCATGGCAAGAAAATGTCTGTAGGTGTTTTGGAGCCCATAGACGCTCTGATAGCGATAATGGAAACGGGAATTAAGGTCATACCGCCGGCATGAAGACACAGAAACATAATCTGCGAATTGCTTGCGGTATCTTTATTGGGATTTAAACTTTGAAGACTTTCCATGGCTTTTAAACCAAAAGGAGTCGCAGCATTATCTAATCCCAGAAGGTTGGCACTGAAGTTCATCAGCATATGGCCAAATGCAGGGTGGTTCTTAGGAATATCCGGAAATAATTTGGAAAAGAAAGGTTGGATCAAACGGCTTAAAAGGTTAATTCCACCTGCTTTTTCAGCAATGCTCATGAATCCCATAAACAAAGTCATGATCCCGATTAGGCCCAAACATATCTTCACGGCAGTTTCAGAGGTTCCGATGACTCCATCAGCTTCCTGAACACGGTAAACGTTTACATTTTGTTTTAAAGAATCTGTTTTATAATGAATTCTGTTGTCCGCAAAATCATTTTTTTTCATCAGACTGTCTCTGACAATGGGAGAGAGGCTGTTCATAGGCTGAGATGCAATCTTTACCGTATCACCGCCTTTTCCCACCACCATATCATTGAAAATGGTTTTGTAGTGACCTGATGAAATATATTTTATACTGGCAATGGCAATGGCGATAATAATGAAGGCCGACCAAATTCTGCTGAGAACCATCTGATTGATTTAATTGTTTAAACTTATCAAAAATACTTTAAACCACAAAAATAACTAAAGTCTTTTGTAATTCTGCTGTGAAAGAAAACTAATGATGGATTGCTGGCTTTAGATATATTTTTGGCGCAATGTAATTATGTGTGATTTTTCGTTCGCGAAGGCGTTATCACTAAACAACGAGAATTTCAATTATGGAAAATTGCTGAATGAAATGCCTTTGTGGGCGGAAATATGCATTAAGTTTTTAAATTTTCCTTGCCATATTTAGCGTTTAAAATAAAATAATTTACTCTTCCAGATAAACAAGATAACCATCAAAATTGTCATCCAGATTCTTCAGAACTTTGGCTTCCTCCATTTTTTTGATTAATGCGTCTACAAAAAAGCTTTTTTCAAAAAACTGACGATGAATACCCGGTAAAAGCTCCATGAAATAATCCATTCCGATTTTGTTGTTGTGGAGATCCATTTTGGTTTCTAAAGGTTCATTCGGGAACAGTTCTTCATGCATATCCGTAATTCTTTTGCAGAAATCCAGCGCTTTTTTAGGAGAAGAAATTTTGCAGCAGTACATCATAATGAAGCAGCACCACAAAGCATGTCTGAAAGCATTTCCAATTCCGTTAGTAGAGGCTGTTTTAGGGAATCTTTTTTGTGCTATGGTAAAAGCTTTCACCGTAGCATAGAAACTTAATAGAGAGAAAAGAGGATGGGGAAGAACGAGTGATAAAAGACGCATAATCTTTTTAAAACTCATACTTCGGATGGTATTGAAAAATATCTTAAAAGTCCTCATAAATAAAAATCTCTCCCTAATTAGAGAGAGATTGTATTGTTTTTGTTACAGATACTATGCTTTTACAGCTAATAAATTAACTGTTTTTGCTACAGTATCCTGAATTTCAGTTCTTTTTACAATGAAATCTACAAATCCTTTTTCCTGTAAAAATTCAGATGTCTGGAATCCTTCCGGTAGATCTCTACCAATTGTTTCACGGATTACTCTTGGTCCTGCAAAACCGATCAGTGCGCCCGGCTCTGCCATAATGATATCGGCAGTCATAGCAAAAGAAGCGGTAATTCCTCCAAATGTAGGGTCACAAAGATAAGCGATGTATAAAAGTCCGGCTTCAGAAAGCTGAGCTAATTTAGCCTGAACTTTTGCCAGCTGCATCAAAGAGTACGTAGCTTCCTGCATTCTCGCTCCTCCGGACTGACAGATAATCATATACGGAAGTTTGTTTGCGATACAGTAATCTACTGCTCTTCTGATCTTTTCCCCCATTACAGAGCCCAAAGATCCACCAATGAAAGCAAAATCCATACAAGAAACTACCATTTCAGTTCCTTTTACAGTTCCTACCGCATTTCTGATAGAATCTGTAAGCTTTGTTTTAGCTTTTACTTCTTTCAAACGGTCTTTGTAAGGCTTTGTATCTTTGAAATTTAAGATATCAATACTTTCAACATTGGCATCCAGTTCGGTAAATTTACCACCGTCAAAAAGGATGTCAAAAAATTCTGCACTTCCTATTCTTACATGAAATCCGTCTTCAGGAGAAACATAGTTATTTCTCTTCAGTTCATCATGTTCCACTACTTTTCCGGATGGAGTCTGATGCCAAAGCCCTTTGGGAACGTCCTTTTTCTCATCAGTAGAAGTGGTAATGTTTTTTGCTTTTCTTTTAAACCAGTCGAATGCCATTTTTGCGTGTATTAATGTATAAATGTAAAATGTACCAATGTAAATGTATTTCTATGAATACTTTTTACATTGATACAAATGTACAGTTCTTATTTTAAAGTATCTACGTTATTTAAATCTTCAAATGCTTTCACTAATCTTGTAGAGAATGTTTCCTCACCTTTTCTTACCCAAACTCTTGGGTCATAGAATTTCTTGTTAGGTTTTTCTTCTCCTTCAGGGTTTCCGATTTGAGCTCTTAAATAGTCGATGTTGTTTACCATATAATCTCTTACTCCTTCTGTGTAGGCAAACTGAAGGTCAGTGTCGATATTCATTTTGATTACTCCGTAGTCGATAGCTTCTCTGATCTCTTCCAAAGTAGATCCTGAACCTCCGTGGAATACAAAGTTGATAGGCTTAGCAGCTGTTCCGAATTTCTCCTGAACATATTTCTGAGAATTGTCAAGGATTTTTGGAGTAAGAACTACGTTTCCTGGCTTGTAAACTCCGTGTACGTTACCGAAAGCGGCAGCAATTGTGAAGTTATCAGAAATTGCTTTTAATTTCTCATAAGTATAAGCGATATCTTCTGGCTGAGTATATAATTTAGAGTTATCAACGTCTGAGTTGTCAACACCATCTTCTTCACCACCAGTTACCCCGATTTCTACTTCAAGAGTCATCTGAAGCTTAGCCATTCTTTCGAAATACTGAGCTGAAATCTCAAGGTTTTCTTCTAAAGATTCTTCAGAAAGATCTAACATGTGAGAAGAATAAAGAGATTTTCCTGTCTGCTTGTAGAAATCTTCGTTAGCATCCATTAATCCGTCAATCCAAGGAAGTAATTTCTTTGCACAGTGGTCTGTGTGTAAAATTACTGTTGCTCCGTAAGCTTCAGCAAGAGTGTGGATATGTTTTGCTCCGGCGATAGATCCTAAAACGGCAGCTCTTTGTCCGTCGTTGTTTAATCCTTTTCCTGCGTTGAACATAGCTCCACCGTTTGAAAACTGGATAATGACAGGAGCGTTCAATTTCGCTGCAGTTTCCATCACAGCGTTAATGTTGCTTGATCCAATTACGTTTACTGCAGGTAATGCAAATTTATTTTCTTTAGCATGCTGAAAAATATCAGTAACTAACTGACCTGTGGCAACTCCTGCCGGAAAAATTCTGCTCATGTTTTACTTTTTGTTATAAATTTATTAGGTGTTTTTAATTTCGTGTAAAGGTAATCATTTTTAAGAAATCACTAATTTCTTTTGTCTCTGCCCCAAAGCAGCTTCTGACGGATGGTTTCATAGAAACTTAAACTGTTCGGCTGCACCAGAAGAAGCTGAAATTTTGCTTTTTTAATGATGATTTCCTTGTCGGTTTCTATATGAATCAGTCGGGAGTCTAAGGAAAGTGAATATTGAGGTACACGGCTTTCCACCCGGAATTTTATTTCTACTTTATCATTCACTACAAGAGGTCTCACGTTCAGATTGTGAGGAGCAATTGGAGTGATCACAAAGTTTTCGTTGTTTGGCGAAATGATAGGTCCCCCACAGCTCAGAGAGTAAGCGGTAGAACCTGTAGGGGTTGAAATGATGACACCATCACCCCAGAAAACATTCAAAAATTCATCATTGATGTAGGAATCCACAGTAATCATGGAAGTTGTTTCTTTTCTGGAAACCGTAACGTCGTTCAAAGCATAAGGAAATGCTCCTTCCAGTTTTGGAGAAACCACTTCAATAACAGAGCGGCGGCTTGTTTTAACTTCTCCTTTCAAAATAGAATCCAGTTCTTTAAAGGCTTCTTCTTTAGTAAAGAAAGCCAAAAAACCAAGTCTTCCGGTATTGACTCCTACAACAGGAATTTCAAGATCTTCAATGAAAGTTAAAGAGTTTACAATGGTTCCGTCTCCACCGAAAGTGAAGAACAGATCCACTTCTTTATCCAGAAGATCCTGCTTACAATTGAAAGTTTCGAATATTTTTGAAAACTGAAGTGCTTCAGCCATTTCATCATACAGAACAGATTTTACCCCTCTGCTTTCAAGTTCAGAGATAAACTTGCTTAAATATAAAAAAGTATCAAGATCTTTTTTCTGAGAATATATGGCTGCCTTCATGTTATATTTCTATGAATTTTTGTAAAAACCCAAAACGGTCTTTAAACAGATCGGATTTCTCATCAGAATAGTATTTTTCAACAATTCTGTAGTCGTACCGGTCAAATGTAGCGTCTATTGAGGCAAGGTTTTCATTGCTGATCTTTATGGTGACCTGTACTACCTCTTCAGACATAAAGCTTATAAATCCTCCGTAAAATTTAGAGTTATTGCTTTCTACGATATTGGTAATTTCCGTCATAGAGTATTTTCTGGCTGGAGTTTCTACTGTAAGAATAGCTCCTGTTTCTGAAAATAAAGGATAACGGGAAAGATCCTGAAAAACATCTTCACAGGTAATATACCCCAGATATTTTTCATTTTTATTAATCACCGGAATCACATTGGAAGTGAAAGTATAAAACAGACGGATACTGTCCATAATATTATTGTCTTCCAGAATGGCAAAGCGCTCAATCTGGTGTTCCAGATCCTTCAGTGTTCCTCCATCTTCCTCATACAGAAAATCCATTGCAAGAGCTCCGTAGAAGTGATGGGATTTTTTGATGAAAACATGGGAATATCCAAAATCCTCCAACATATTTCTGGCTGACTCGATGGAGTCAGACAGGCTAAAACACGGAAAGTCTTTTGAGATATAGTCCTTGATAAACATTGTGCTAATTTATAAAAAATTAAATGAAACTTTTTCTGAAAACCCTATTTTTTTTAATGTGAATCAAAAAAAATGCTGTCAAAATTTGTTTGTAAGGAAAAATAAAGTACCTTTGTCGCCTTTCATTTTTACTTTTTATTAGATTTATTTCAAACTGCACTGTCTACTAAGGACATATGCAGTTTTTTTATTTTAATGCTTTTGCAAATTCCCACATTACAATTCCGGCGCACACACTTACATTAAGAGAATGCTTGGTTCCAAGCTGTGGAATTTCTAAAAATACATCAATATTAGGAAGAACTTCATCGCTTATTCCTTCTACTTCGTTTCCTAAAATCAAAGCATATTTTTTTAATCGGTCAATCGTGAAATCCGTGATAAGCTGGCTTCCGGTAGTCTGCTCAATTCCGATGATTTCGTATCCTTTGCTTTTCAAATCGGCAATAGCAGCGTTGGTTTCTGTTTCATGAGACCAGTCTACGCTTTCCGTTGCTCCCAATGCCGCTTTATGAATTTCACGGTGGGGGGCTGCGGGGTAATTCCGCAAAGGATTATTTTTTCAATTAAAAAGGCATCTGCCGTTCTGAAAGCTGCACCTACATTGTGCATACTTCTGATATTATCTAAAATGATGACCAACGGAATTTTTTCAACCTTCTTAAATGTTTCTACATCTATTCTGTTAAGCTCTTCCAGTTTTAGTTTCTGTACCAATTGTATTATTTTGTTGAGATTAATTTTCCGTCTTTATAGACCTCTGTCTTTTCTATGCTCCCGTCTTCACGGTAATGAACCCTGCTTCCGTTTCTTTTATCGTTTGCGAATTCCGTTTCGCGCTGTAGTTTTCCTGATGGATAAAGCACTTTCCATTTTCCGGTGGCAAGCCCATTATCATACTGGCCTATTTCTTTTATTGATTTTCCGTCTTCATGGAAGGTTCTGCTTTCTCCCTGTAATTTATTGAATTTATAATTGGAAATTTCAGTTATTTTTCCCGCAGGAGAATAAAATGTGGCCGTAAGACTATTGTCATAAATATTCTTTTCTCCGTTTCTGAAGGCTTCTTTGGAAGTAAGCACTCCGTTTTTATCAAAATAGGACCATTCTTTTACTTTGTATCCTTTTTTATATTCTCCTTTTGACAGTACTTTTCCATTATCATGATAAAAAATGGCATCTCCGTCCAGTTTTCCTTTTTTCCATTCCACCGTATTTTTTACCTGGCCGTTATCATAAAACTCTTTGCAGGATCCCTCCTGTAATCCGTCTTTATATCCACAGGGTTTCTGCGCCGTGATCAGAGCAGAAGTGGAAAAGAATAATAGAAACATGTACTTCATAGCTATTTTTATTTCAAAAATAGTAAAATACTTATATTTGACTCAAAAATATACTATGAAAAAATTATTCACATTATTCATACTGACATGGGGATTTATGTACCTGAGTGCACAGAATACGTATTATCCTCAAGCTTTTTTTGATAAAAAACTGGCGAGAGAAATGCTCGGATTCGGAAATTCCACCATTGAAGGAGTGGCTTCTACCAAACAGAAAAACAATTGGGGCATCAAGCCGTTGCTTGGAGAGAAGCATTATGCACCTAAAGGAACCGTTGTCATGCTTTTTCCTGTAACTCCTTATTTTCAGGAATTTTATGATATGAGAAGGAAATTTGAAAACAAAAAAACAACGGTATATATGTCTGAAGAAGCTTTTAAATACAGAGTAGAAGCTTTAACGGATGACCACGGCAGGTTTAAGTTTGAAAAGCTGAAACCTGGGAAATATTATCTTGAAACCATCGTTAATTTTACAGCAACAGCAAGCTACCAGCAACAGACCGGAACTTCAGATGCTTATAATGGATATGGAGCTTATCTGTATTCAACACCTATATACAGTACATTTTTCTACGGATATTCTGCGGCCAACAGGGAAAGCAAATTTGTAGAAATAAAACAGGACGGCGAACTCAAAGAAATCAAGCTTTAACAGCTTGATTTTTTATTTTCTGTTCATAATCTGATGAACATTCTTCTCAATATTCTGAGCTAAGGTTTCCATAGGAATGTCATTTTCATCATTATTGAACGGATCTTCAATTTCCTCTGCAATAAGTTCAAGACTCATCAGTACATAATACACAAAAACCGTTAGTGGAATCATGAAAAGCCCTATCGTAATAACATATGCAATTGGCAGGGCAAAAACATACAAAATAATGAATTTCTTGATGAAAGAAGAGTAAGAGTAAGGGATCGGAGTATTTTTGATTCTCTCGCAGCCTCCGCATACATCCAGAAACCCTGAAAGCTGGGTGTCTAAATATAACATTTCAACTTCAGAAACTTTTCCTTCCTTTTTCAATTGATTCAGCTTATGGCTTAACAGGATAATTATTTCGCTTGGCCCGTGATGTTTTAAAGAGCTTTCAATTTCAGAATAATCTTCATCCAAAGCGAGCCTTGTAGATTCTTTTGAAAGATGTTTGGCTAAAAAGTGAGGAAAGTATTTTAAATATCTTGCAATTTGGTCAACATCCTGACGGTTATCGCCCAAAATGGTATTGATTTTTATGGCGAAGTTTCGGGTGTCATTAACCAATTTTCCCCAAAGTTTTCTTCCTTCCCACCACCTGTCATAGGCTGTATTTGTTCTGAACACCAATAAAAGGGAAAGGACAAAGCCCAGCAGAGAGTGAATCATTCCTACATTGCTGACTCCTGATTTAGTCGTAAGGTGAAGATATTCCACTTCCAGATATTGAATTCCCCAGGAATATAGCCCTACAAGAATCATACTTGGAAAAAGAATTTTTAGAGTATCGCTTTTGTGTAAACTAAAAAGAATTTTAATGAAATGTTTGGTATTGTAGACTCTCATAAACTCGCTTATTACCACAAATATAAATTTTTCATCTGAGCTCTGCTAATAAAGTGAGGAAGTCTGAAGCTGGAAGAGGGGTGGTATTGAAGGCGAAGAAAAAGTCAGTTTCCATAAAAATCTTTTTATAGAATGACGTATAGGTGTTTGCGACAACCTTAACTCCCGCTTCGCTCTTCCAGCTTCCAGCCCTTTTAATCTTAATTTTCTCGGGTTTCAAAAAAACACTATTTTTATTTCGCATTAAATACAAAGTATATGATCCTCGAAAACGTAGATGTTGTAAATGATATCAGTAAAGAAGATTTTCAGAAAAATTATTTTAAAAAGCAAAAACCTCTTTTGATTAAGAATTTTGCCAGCCGATGGGATGCTTTTGACAAATGGAACCTGGCTTATATCCGCGAAAAAGCAGGAGATCAGGAAGTTCCGCTGTATGATAATAAACCGGCTGATGCTGCGAAGAGCTCTGATGCTCCGGTTACCCATATGAAAATGAAGGAGTATATTGATACCATTAAAAGTAAGCCTTCAGATCTTCGTATCTTTTTCTATATCATTACTGACAGGCTTCCCGAGCTGCTGAAAAATTTCACTTATCCGGATCTTGGTATCAAATTCTTTAAAAGACTGCCAACTTTATTCTTCGGAGGAAGTGAAGCTCATGTTTTGATGCATTATGATGTGGATCTGGGTGATTTCATGCATATTCATTTCGAAGGAAAGAAAAGAATCCTTTTGTTTGACCAGAAGCAATCTCCGTTTTTGTATAAAGTGCCTTTGTCTGTTCATACCGTTTACGAGGTAGATTATGAAAACCCTGATTACGAAAAATTTCCTGCCCTGAAACATGCCAGAGGATATGAAATTTTCATGGAGCATGGTGACACATTGTTTATTCCAGGTGCTTTCTGGCATTTCAATAGATATCTGGAACCTGGTTTTTCTCTTTCGCTGAGAGCGTTGCCCAATAAACCTAATGTTTTTGCCAATATGTTGTATCACGTTTTCATTATGAGATACACAGATAAACTGATGCGTAAGCTTTTCAAAGCAAAATGGGTGGATTACAAGCAGAAATGGGCCTATAAGAAAAGCTCAAATGCTTTGAAAAAACATATGAAAGCAGGAAAATAAGGGAAGGAAGAAGGAGGCTGGAAGAGGGAAGCCTCTTTACAGTTTAGTATTACTTGATTTCATTTTTATTTAAAGATGATCAGTAATTAAACGGCCAATATAAACTTCCATCACCCATCTTCAGACTTCCTGCCTATTTATTAATCAGCCCGAAAATGGTTGCATCAACAAATTTTCCTTTTTCAAAAAAATAATCTTTCAATGTTCCCTCTTTGCTGAAATTTAAAGAAGTTAACAGTCTTTCGGAAGAAATATTGGAAGGATCTATGAAAGCATCTACACGGTGAAGTCTCATGGTTTCAAACCCATATGTTAAAATAGGAAGAATGGCTTCTTTCATATAAGATTGCTGCCAGAATTTAGGATTGAGCTCATAGCCAACTTCTGCCCGGAAATGCTCCCTGTACCAATTGTGGTAACCACAGGTACCAATGACTTTTCCTGTGGATTTCAGTTCCAGAGCCCATCTGAAACCTTTTCCTTTTTCGAATTCACTGTTGAAATGCTGGATAATGTGTCTGGAATCTTCTTCTGTCTTGAAAGTGTCAAGGTCATAATATTCCATCACTTCATCCAAAGAAAAGTACTCAAAAAGGTCTTGGGTATCATTAAAAGTAAGCTTACGCAAAATAAGCCTTTCAGTCTCTAAAACAGGAAATTCCATGAATAATGTGATTTGATGGTGAAAATACAATTAATTCCTGATAAAGAAAAACATAGAACATTAACCCTCAAACAATTCTCTTACCCTGAATTTATTTTTCTAAATTTGGGGCTCATTTTTTACTATGGCAAAAGCAGCGAAGAAAGAAACCCCATTAATGACGCAGTACAATACCATCAAGGCGAAATACCCTGATGCGTTGTTATTATTCAGGGTTGGGGATTTTTATGAAACTTTTGGGCAGGATGCTGTCAGAACTTCTCAGATTCTGGGTATTGTGCTTACCAAAAGAGCCAATGGTGAGGGGCATATAGAACTTGCTGGGTTTCCACATCATTCTGTAGATTCTTATCTTCCAAAATTGGTAAGAGCAGGCATGAGGGTGGCAATCTGTGATCAGCTGGAAGATCCTAAGATGGTGAAAGGAATTGTGAAAAGAGGTGTTACAGAGTTGGTAACACCCGGCGTTACCTTCAATGATCAGGTGTTAAATTCCAAAAAAAATAACTTCCTTCTTTCATTACATAAAGAAAAAGAGAAGTATGGAATAGCTTTGGTAGACATCTCTACGGGAGAGTTTCTGGTAAGCGAAGGAAATTTAGAAAAGCTTTTACACATCGTCAATACTTTTGATCCCAGTGAGATTATTTTCCAGAGAAGCACACAGATTCCGGAACAGATCAAAAATAAAAATGCCTTTAAACTTGAAGACTGGGCTTTCCAATATAATTTTGCTTACGAAAAGCTGACGAATCATTTTAAAACCAATTCATTAAAAGGTTTTGGAGTGGAAAATCTTCCGTCGGCAATCACGGCAGCAGGTGCTATTTTTGCCTATCTGGTAGAAGATACCCATCATAATCTGCTTGCCCATATTACAAAACTACAGGTCATTCCGCAGGAAGATTATCTGATGATGGATAATTTTACCCTGAGGAACCTGGAAATCGTTTACCCAAGCAATCCACAGGGAAAATCACTGCTGGATATCATTGATAAAACGTCTACTCCGATGGGAGGAAGACTTTTGAGAAGGAGAATTATTCTGCCTTTAAAATCGGTGGATGAGATTATGAGAAGGCTTTCTCTGATTGATTTCTTAAACGAAAATGATGCTCTTAAATATGAGATTAGCCAGCTTCTGAAATCAATTTCTGATCTTGACCGATTAATGGGAAAACTGGCAGCAGAGAAAATTTCACCTAAAGAACTGGGATATTTGCGCCAAAGTTTAATTAATATTCATAAAATCAAAGCGTTACTGCATCCTCATGCAGATGTGATGGCTTGGTTAGATCCTTTATTTGATCTGGAAGAACTGATTAAATTCCTGCAGAATCATCTTAATGAAGAGCTTCCGGTAAATATTGCCAAAGGAAATGTTATTAAAGAAGGCGTTTCTGAAGAGCTTGACAGATTGAGAAATCTTCAGAGCAAAGGACGCGGTTTCCTGGATGAAATGTGCCAGAGAGAGATTGAAAGAACAGGAATTACCAGCCTTAAAATTGATTTTAACAACGTTTTCGGATATTATATTGAAGTTCGAAATACCCATAAAGATAAAGTTCCGGATGATTGGGTAAGAAAGCAGACCTTAGTGAATGCTGAAAGATATATTACGGAAGAGCTTAAAGAATACGAAAACCAGATCCTCGGTGCTGAAGAAAAAATAGGCGTTCTGGAAACCTCACTGTACAGAAATGTTTGCGCGGAAACGATGGTTTATATTGATCAGATTCAAGGAAATTCCAACATCATTGCTCAGCTTGATGTAGCTTCCGGTTTGTCTGAGCTTGCTGTTTCCGAGAGTTATACAAAGCCTGTCTTGAATGACGGCTATGCCATTGACTTAAAAGAAGCCAGACACCCGATTATTGAAAATGCACTTCCGCTGGGAGAAAAATATATCCCGAATGATATCTTCCTTGATAAGAATTCACAGCAGATCATCATGGTAACAGGACCGAACATGGCCGGTAAATCGGCTATTCTGCGTCAGACGGCAATTGTATGTCTTTTGGCTCAGATTGGAAGTTTTGTACCTGCAAAACATGCGGAGATCGGATTATTAGATAAGATTTTTACAAGAGTAGGAGCTACAGATAATATTTCTGCCGGGGAATCTACTTTCATGGTAGAGATGAATGAAGCCGCCAATATCCTGAACAATATTTCAGAACGAAGTTTGATCCTATTGGATGAAATTGGCCGTGGAACTTCTACTTATGACGGGGTTTCTATTGCCTGGGCTATTGCAGAATATCTTCATCAGCATCCTACACAGGCAAAGACGTTATTTGCAACCCACTACCACGAACTGAATGAAATGACAGTTAATTTCGAAAGGGTGAAGAACTTCCATGTGTCAATCCAGGAAAACAAAGGAAATATCATTTTCCTGAGAAAATTAGTTCCGGGCGGAAGCGAGCACAGTTTCGGTATCCACGTGGCAAAGTTGGCCGGAATGCCTGCCAAAGTAGTAAACAGAGCAAATGAAATCCTTAAAACATTGGAAGCAAGCAGAACCCAGGGAAACAACTCATCAGAAACGATCAAAAGAGTAACAGAGGAAAATATGCAGCTCTCTTTCTTCCAGCTGGATGATCCTGTTCTGGAGAATATCCGTGAAGAGCTTACGAAAATAGACATCAACACTTTAACGCCTATTGAAGCTTTAATGAAGCTGAATTCGATAAAAAAAATGATTGGAGGGTAATCCAATCATTTTTTTTACTGTTGTTTTGTATTAGCAGCAGTAGCCGTCTTTTCCCCTTGGGCCGATAATAAGGAAATGACTTACTCCTCTTAGTTTACATAAACCTTCGGCACAGGCAGCTGCCCCACCATTGATTTCTTTGAGCTCGGCTTTGTTGAGTCTTCTTATTTTCAAGGCTGAATTTTTCATATTTTCCTTATTTACATATTACAAACTGTCTAACAACAAAATCCATCCTGCATCCCCGGAACTCCATATCGTTCTTCTCCGGTGTGAGGATCTGTACAGCTTATCACTCTTGGGCAGATGGGTCTGTTAGCTCCACCGCTGATCTCTTTCAGTTCAGTTTTGTTCAATTTTCTTTTCTGATTTTTTAAATTTTTCATATTAATTTTAATTTGGTAAAAGCTAATTTACAAGTTATTTTGTTATATTCAAAATATTGTGATTCAAATTGTTAACTTTTTTTTGTTGAAATTTTTCTTCATAAAAAAAGATTGAGGGGCTGCCTCAATCTTTATTATCTAACAAAGCTTTTTTGATATTAACAACACTGTCCTTTAGTATTACATGAGCCTATTGTCATCTCACCGTCAATATTACAAAAACAAGTTCCTGGGCAAAGCGGTCCACTCCCTCCATTGATTTGTTTTAATTCGCTTTTTGTCAATTTTCTTTTTTGAATGTTTGATTTTTTCATGATAAATTTAGTTTAGTTATTGTTTTAGTTTGGTTAACAGCAGAATCCGTTTTTGTCACCGGCACCAAGCTGCCATTCTTCAAATTCTCCTCTACGGCAGAATCCGTCAAAGCATAATCTTCCGCTTCCTTTAATTTCTTTTAATTCATTTTTAGTCAATTTTCTTGACTGGATGTTTGATTTTTTCATGGTATTTTAGTTTTGATTCTGAGCTAAGTTACATTTTATTTTTATTAATTCAACAGTTGGTGAAAGAATTTTGTATAATAAATAGAATTCTTAACAAATTTTAACAAGTTGATTTCCATTGAGAAAGAATGCATTTGTTAATTTTGAATATGAAGAATTTAATAATAATCCTTAACGTATTTATGCTTTGTTCGGTTTATAAAGCCCAGCAGACAGATATTTCTGTAGTAAAATATGAAGACCTGGAAAAGCGTATTGAACAGGAAAAAGATAAGCTACTTGTTGTGAATTTCTGGTCTACCACCTGTGCTCCTTGTGTAAAGGAGCTTCCGCACTTTATGGAAGTGAATGCTAAATACTCAGAGCATCAGAAATATAAGATGATTTTGGTCTCTTTAGATAGATTGGCTGATAAGGAAAGAGTATTGAAATTCATCAAAAATAAAAATCTTACCGCTGAGGTACTTCTGCTGGATGATATCAAAAGAATGAACACATGGATTCCAAGGTTTGAAAAAGACTGGGATGGGAATATTCCGGTAACGCTGTTCTATAAAAACGGAGCAAAATTCTACTTTAACGATGGTGAAATGAGCAAAGAAGATTTAGACAAGACAATTAAAGAAAACCTATAATAATAGATTATGAAAAACCTGAAAATTTTAATGACAGCATTGATCGTTGGGCTGGGATTACTGAGCTTTACAACGACAGATCATGATAAAAACAAAAACCAGAAAGAAAATATTGCGGCAAAAAGCTATGAAGTAGGGGATGAAGCTGCTGATTTTAAGCTTAAAAATATAGACGGGAAAATGGTTTCCCTAAGTGATTTTAAAAGTGCGAAAGGATTTATTGTAATATTTACCTGCAATCATTGTCCTTACGCCAAGAAATACGAAGACAGAATTATTGAGCTGGATAAAAAATATAAATCTCAGGGATATCCCGTCATCGCAATCAACCCAAATGATCCTAATGTACAGCCGGAAGACGGCTATCAGCAGATGATTGAAAGAGCAAAACAAAAAGGCTTTACTTTTCCATATTTGGTAGATGAAAGTCAGAAAATTTATCCGCAGTACGGAGCAACAAAAACACCGCATGTTTTTGTACTGAAAAAAGAAAACGGAAAGAATATTGTGAAATATATTGGTGCTATTGACAATAATTATGATAACCCGAATGACGTATCAGAATATTATGCTCAGGATGCCTTAAATGCTCTTATAAAAGGAGAACCTGTGAAAATGACGAAAACTGTAGCAATCGGATGTACAATCAAAGTAAAGAAATAATATATTTGCTGTATAAAAATAAGATCGGTGTTCCTGGAACGCCGATTTTTTATGCCTAAACTCAAATTTGAAATGAAATTCCAATTCAGCCTGAAGTATCTTCTTCTGACCATATTTATTTTTCTTGTGGAAGTATTAATTGCTACCAAACTCAGTAATGTTTTCTTTGTGAGAGCGTATCTCGGAGATGTAATTGTGGTGATGCTTCTGTATACTTTTGTGAAAAGTTTTGTAAAAGTAAATGACCAGAAATTGATTTTGGGAATTTTGATTTTTTCATTTCTGGTAGAGTTTGCCCAGTATTTCAATATTGCAGAAAAACTAGGCTTCCGTCCTGGAAGCCTGATGTATATTGTGATCGGAAATTCTTTCTCTTGGATTGATAATTTATGTTATGCTGCAGGTTGTCTGATCCTCTATATTTTCATAAAGGTGACAAACAATGATAGATTAACCTCAACTCCTAATCTCTAATTCCTGCAACCTGACAGCTATCTCCCAAAACTATCATATTTATCCTCCGCATATTTGGTAAAACGGTTCAGTAAAGCTACATTTTCTTTTTCCATAGGTGAAAGATCATTGTCTACATTGTTGGAAACCGGGATATACCAGTCTGTTTGCTCAAAGAAATTTCTGTAAGTTTCTTTTTTAAAGGAATAGCCATGTCTTGCAAATACAGAATTCTTGATGATTTCAAGATCCAGTTTTCTTAGGTTTTTAAGATCTTTTTCCGTCAGTTTCTGCTTAGATGCATTGAGTTTAAATATAGCTTCAGAAGCAATACGGTTTTTAGAGGTTTTATAGCTTTCTGTTTTTCCGGTTTCTTCATCCTTGTATTTTTCTGTAAACTCTTTAGGGTTTGACCAGTCTACCAGATCAGAATCTTTATCCAGCATAAAGTTCGGGTTGTAAACAAACTCTTTTTTGATGAGCTTAAGTGTTTTTGAAGGTGCTTTAACGGTTGTTTTATCAAAAGCATTCCAATTTCCGGTTAAGCTGTCACCTTTCAGTTTTACTTCAAATCTTCCGTCTGTTTTGTCATTACCAGGTTCATCCAGTACAAAAGACGCTGCAGCCTCATTGAAAACTCCTCGGAAAGGGCGCTGATTCCCATTCACAATACTTTGCCCGTAAACGCTGTCTTTGGTGATTCTGTTGATCTTTAAAGAAATTCTTTTGTAGTTGTTCACATCATACTCTGAACCGTCTGCTTGGTCAACTACCTTTTCCATTCCGGCGAATTCTCCGGTATAAATTCCGTAATATTCTTTATGAACTTCAGGAACTACCACAGAGTCTTTCTTTGCGGTCAGAGAATCTTTCCCCGATTCATTGGTCTTACCATCTTTTTTACAACTGATCAGAGAAGCTGTCAGTAAAGAAATCAAGGTGTAATTTACAATTTTCATATATGTTTTTTTGTGATTAAATATTCAATAATAAGGATATTGGGGGTCCAGCCCAGCCATGCAATGATTTGATAGACATCCATTGGATTGGGATGAAATAAATATACAATAATTACTTTCCACATTCTCAGGGTAATAGCAGATAAAGTGAAAGCGAAACTTCGCCACATCCACTGCTTGTGTTCTTTAAATTTTTTCTGTCTTGCCAGCTGATATGCTTTAAACGTTGAAAACCACCATAAAAAGCCTAAAATAACAAAAGAAATCTTCGATAAAATACCTCCGTTGGCAAATATTCCCATATAAATTCCTGAAGGAGCAGCACAGATCAGAATGAGAAAAATATATACTTTTCCCATATTCCGGTGGAAATTTTTGAGCCCGAAATCTTTTCTGAGAATAGCCAAAAAGCCAGAAAAAAGCACAAAGATGCTCGTATAGACATGAGTATAGAAAAATGTAAGATATTCAGGTCTTTCTATCGCTTCTGTCTGTTTGATCATCAAAAAACTGGCTTCAGGATTAAATGGAATATATTCTAATGTAATTTTCAACATCAGCCAAAAGAAATACCCAAATCCTATGATGAGAAGAATTTTGAAGAAAATTGCAGTATTTCTTTTGGCAGATAGCATCCCGATTATTCAAAATTAATAATGAAAGGAAGATTAAACCAAATCATTACGGTATTCCCCTTATATTCTCCGGGTTTCCATAGGGTTTTCATAGATTTCATTACTCTTTCTACCTCATGATTAAGAGATTCATTTTCACCGGTTACTATAATAGTTTCTATATCTCCTTTAGCATTAACAGAGAATTTAGCATTGGAACGGGTCTTACCCTTAGCCCCTTTTATTCGGTTAGTATTAATTTTTTGAGATACCTCTCGCATAAATACCTGAATTCCACCAGGATATTCTGCCTGTTTACTCTGTTCAGGAATGTATTTATCTCTGGAATGATCTGTCGCAGGCTTAGGTTGAGTTTCCTTTGTCTGAGCAAAAACAAGCCCGAATCCCAGACATAGAAAGAATGCTACTATTTTTTTCATGTATTTAGTTTTTATTAAAAGTAGTGTTTTTTTATAAGCTGTTGAGATCCTGTGCAATCAGCCATCCTTCGCTCCAGCATGCCTGGAAATTGAACCCGCCTGTCACGGCATCTATATTGAGAACTTCTCCGGCAATATAGAAATTAGGAAGTAATTTTGAAGACATATTTTTGAAGTTAATTTCTTTTAAATCAACGCCTCCGGCTGTTACAAATTCATCTTTAAAGGTAGATTTCCCGGTTACCTGAAACTTTTTTTTGCAGAGATTTTCAATGATTTTCTGCATTTCCTTTCCGGAAATATTGGCAACCTGTTTATTAAGATCAACTTTTGAAATCTCTAAAATCTTCTGCCAGAACCTGTTGGTAATATCAAAAATTTTAGACTGTCCTATCGTTTTTTTAGGATTGCTCTGCTTGAAATTGTTGAAAATTTCTTCTGCTTCATCCATTTCTATGGAAACGAAATTAACCTCGATTTCAAAGTTATATTTAAGCTTTGCAAGGCTTATTGCTTCCCACGCAGAGATTTTAAGGACAGCAGGCCCGGAAAGTCCCCAGTGTGTAATAAGCAAAGGTCCGCTTTCTTCAGTTTTAAGCTTTGGAATTGAAATTCCGGCGTTTTCAAAACTTGTTCCCGGAAGATCTTTCAGCAACTCATCTTTAATATTAAATGTGAAAAGTGAAGGGACTAAATCCACAATCTTATGACCCAGATTTTCGATAATTTTCAGCGATTTTGGAGAACTTCCGGTAGTGTATACGATATAATCTGCCTCAAAATTGCCTGAATTGGTTCTTACAATATATTTTTCATCCTGTTTTTCAATCTCTTTTACCGTACACTTTGTCTGTACAGTTACATTTTTCTTTTGAGTTTCATTCAAAAAAGTATTGATAATGGTTTGAGAAGAATTACTTTCAGGGAAAGTTCTGTTATCATTTTCAATTTTCAGCGGAACATTACGCTGATCAAACCATTCCATGGTGTCTCCAGGCTGAAATTTGCTGAAAACGCTAAGTAGTTCCTTGTTTCCACGAGGATAAAACTGAACAAGTTCTCTTGGATCAAAGCATGCGTGGGTAACATTGCAGCGTCCGCCACCAGAAATCTTAACTTTCTGAAGAACATCTGAATTCTGTTCTAAAATCGTAATTGTATATTTTTTTTCGTCAAGATTAGATGCACAGAAAAAGCCTGCAGCACCGCCTCCGATAATAATGATCTGTTTCATGTATGTGTAATCCTATGCGGAAGATTATTTTTTCAAAAGTACAATTTTTATAAACCATCTTATTTGAGTATTTTTGAAGATTATTATTTTATAATATTCAAAAACGATTTTCAAAATGATTTTCTACCATAAATTTGAAGTGCGATGGAGCGATCTTGATGCCAACAAGCACTTAGCCAATTCATCATATGTACAATATTGTGCACAAGCCAGAATGGCTTTCATGACTAAAGAAAAAATGGGAGTTACCCAGCTGAGCAGATGGGGAATAGGCCCGGTGATCCTGCACGAAAGATATTCTTTCTTCAAAGAAATTTATGCAGATCAGATCGTTATTGTAAGTGTAGAAATAGACGGATGTGCAGAGGATTCTTCCATCTACCGTTTTGTACACAAATTTTATACTCCGGACGGCATGCACTGTGCTACTGCAGAAGCTACAGGAGTATGGATTGATATGATGCTTAGAAAAATGACCACTCCACCAGATGATGTAGTGGAAGCCATGAACAAGTACAAGAGCCCGGAAACTGTGGTATTATCGAGAGAAGACTTTAAAAAGTTTCCTTTCCACCCACACAATATTGACCCGGCAGAGATTAATATATAAATGATGAATGATGATTGATCAATGATACATAATGAAATCTGTATTGCTGAGATATCAATTATCATTTTTCAAAGATCACTTATAAACAGAAATTTATGTTTGAAGATAAATCACAGGAGCTGACGCCCATTTCGAAATTAGGAGAATTCGGTCTTATTAAGCATTTGACAGAACATTTTCCTCTATCCAATGAATCTTCGGAGCTTGGAGTAGGAGATGATGCGGCAGTTATTAATCCTGATCACAAAAAAGTAGTTCTTACAACAGATGTGCTGGCGGAAGGAGTACACTTTAATCTGGGCTATGTTCCATTAAAGCATTTAGGGTATAAAGCTGTGGTGGTAAACCTAAGCGATATTGCAGCAATGAATGCAACGCCTACACAGATTTTGGTTTCTCTTGCTGTGTCTAACCGTTTTCCAGTGGAAGCTTTAGAAGAAATCTATTCCGGAATTCAGGCGGCATGTGGAAGATATAAAGTTGATCTGATTGGAGGAGATACTACAAGTTCAAATTCCGGGCTGGTAATGAGCATTACAGCTGTAGGAATTGAAAACGAAGAAAACATCGTAAAAAGAAGCGGAGCAAAACCAAATGATCTTCTTGTGGTAACAGGAGACTTGGGTGGAGCATACATGGGATTACAGATTCTTGAAAGAGAACATGCTGTTTTTCTTGCTGATCCGAATATGCAGCCTGAAATGGAAGGCTACGACTATATTCTGGAAAGACAGCTGAAACCTGAAGCAAGAACAGACGTTAAAAAGATTTTAGAAGAATTGGATATCAAACCAACTTCTATGATCGATATTTCAGATGGTTTAGCTTCCGAAATCCTTCACCTTTCAGATCAGTCTAATGTAGGATTTAGATTGTATGAGGAAAAAGTTCCATTAGATAGTCTTACAATCTCTACAGCGGATGAAATGAATTTAAATCCGGTAATGACAGCATTAAGTGGTGGTGAAGATTATGAACTTTTGTTCACTATTTCAGCAAATGATTTTGATAAAATTAAAAACCATCCTGATTTTACCATTATAGGACATGCAGTAGAAAAAGAAGAAGGGAACTTTATGGTAGCAAGAGGATCTAACCAGCTGGTAGCGCTTACTGCTCAGGGGTGGGATGCCTTTTTAAACCAATAAGATGTATACCTTTACAATATTACCATGTTTAGTAATTATAACATTTATAATAGTTACTCTGTATAAACATTACATCAAAAAAAGAGATCAGAATCTGAAAGAATCTTTCGTTTTTGTCTTGTTTTTTGTAACCATTTGGAGCTTAATTTATTACCTTGTTTTTAGCTAGATAAATTCCGGATAAAAATAAGAAACTTCTTAAAGAGATTAAAACCTCAAAAACTTAAAAATTATATTTAATTTTAAATATTGTAAGAAAACCGCAGCACTTTTTTTGCTGTGGTTTTTGTTTATAGCTAAATAATGTAGTGATGATTACACCAGAAAAAGAAATTCCGGTTCACCATTTGACTTCTGAAGAATTTCAGATGAGTACTCTGAGTGATGCCGGTCCGGAGAACTTTCATGATGTTCACAGGCATAATTTTTTTGAGATTATCTGGTTTAGAGAAGTGTATGAAAACAGCCGCTTAGAATTGGATTTTGAAAGCTATAAACTTGAGAACAATCAAATCTGCATCATTGCGCCGGGGCAGGCTTTCAACATGAAATTAGAAGGAGAGAAGGGATATGCCATGGCAATAAGCAGAGAAATTTTCAACGAAGCCTGCAATATAGAATCTGTACTTACGGGAGGAGAGCTTCCCTTTTTTTTAAATCCAAAAAATGAAAAAACCTGCAGTACCATTATAGCATTGATGGAGCAGGAATATAAAACAACAGCAAGAACGGAACTCTTAAAGGCTTATCTGAAAGCGTTTTGTATTATCATTGGAGAACAAATTATTCCTCAGGGACCTTTGTTGAATGACCGTCAGCGCATTCAAGAACTGATTGGTCTTATTGAAAAGCATTATATAGAGCATAAAGAAACAGGTTTCTATGCGGATCAATTGAAGATAAGCAGTCATCATCTTAATGATATTGTGCGTCTTTTGAGAGGGACAACAGTAAAAAAAATGATTGCCCAGAGAATTATTCTGGAAGCAAAAAGAGAGCTTAGTTTTGGCGCCTTAACCGTAAAAGAAATCGCTTTTAAATTAGGTTTTAGTGACGCTTCTTACTTTTCCCGGTTCTTTAAAAAACATACGCAACAGAACCCTGATGGGTTCAGACCTGGTAAAGGGTAATCCTCAGAATGTTCATTTGTTTTTCAGTTTAAATAAATAATTTGAACACAATCAGATAAGAGAATCCTCAGTTTGTGCTATCCTTCCTTCAGTTCTTTTATTGAAAAACGATACTTTTTGCAGCAATTTTGCAGCTGGAAAAAACGCCTGCGAAGGCTTATTGTTATTATGAAGAAGAATTTGAATATTGTAGTGTTTATTCTTGCACTACTCAACACGTTGGAGTCGCTTAGTATAGATCTTTATCTTCCCGCTTTCCCAAGTATGGCGAAGATTTTTAATACGGATATCGGACACATCCAGGTATCCATTTCTGTATTTTTTGCAGGATTTGCTTTCGGACAGCTTTTGTGGGGTCCTTTATCTGATAAAAAAGGAAGAAAGCCAATGTTGTATTGTGGGCTTTTGTTTTTTATTATAGGAGCAACAGCCATCTATTTTACCTCAGATATTTATGTATTATGGGCTATGCGTTTTCTACAGGCGTTCGGAGGAAGTGCCGGAATTGTTATCGGAAGGGCAATTATTATTGATCTTTATGATAAGCATAAAGCTGTCACGATCTTTTCACAACAGTCGCAGATCAGTGGTATTGCTCCAATCGTAGCTCCGCTACTGGGAAGTGTATTTCTTAAATTCTGGGGCTGGAATAGTTCTTTTGCCTTTTTATGCATCATGGGGCTCATTACATTTTTTATGGTGTACAAATATGTTCCGGAAACCAATACCCGAATCCATCTTTCCGATGATGAAATGCTGAATGAAAAAGGATTGAAAGATCAGCTGAAAATGATTATTTCCAACAAAGACTTTATCAATAGTACGATGGT
The DNA here is from genome assembly GCF_003663845.1 of Chryseobacterium sp. 7. Taxonomy (NCBI): domain Bacteria; kingdom Pseudomonadati; phylum Bacteroidota; class Flavobacteriia; order Flavobacteriales; family Weeksellaceae; genus Chryseobacterium; species Chryseobacterium sp. 7. The sequence goes on along the minus strand of NZ_RCCA01000001.1, from coordinate 681,660 downwards.
GGGAAGTATTGCTTTTGCATCGTTAATTATTTACATCTCGAACGCACCATTTTTATTCATGGAGATCCATGGGTTTTCAAGCAGTACATTCAGTTTTATATTTGCTTTCAACTCACTGGCTTTGATAACAGCAGCTTATATTACGCCTAAGCTGATCAAAAGAATAAGTAATTCAACGCTTTTGTTTGCTGCTACAATTGTTTTGTTAGTAGTATGTACGCTTCATATTCTGATTGCAGCTGAAAATCTTTCTGTAGCTTTAGAAATTGCGATGCTTTATCTGTCATTACTTGCTATTGGTATTTTGTTTCCCATCACTTCTGCACATGCTTTATCTCCATTTAGAGAAGGAAGAGGAACAGCAGCTGCCTTATTGGGGTTCATGCAGCTGATGGTAACCTTTTTAATATCAGGGCTGATAGGCTTTTTGGAAGCAGATTCTATCATTCCGATGGTGGTGACACGTTCAGCAATGGCATTAATCGCGGTATGGTTCGGATATCGAATTTTTAAAACTCAAAAAGTAACTCCTTCAATAGTGGTACAACCGGGAAACTAATCCTCTTATTTGATCCTGTTGTCATACAATCCGGGCACTTAATCAAGTAATTTTTGTGAAAAATAACCAAAGGGTTCTCTTTGCATCAAATTTAAAATATGAAAAGAACCCTTTCGACGGCTTTATGCTGTATACTGCCATTAGGATATTGTGTGAATGCACAGTCAAGGCTCTCAGCAGAGCTTAAAACCGAATACATTCCTGCATCCAACTACATTCGGCCTGAAGACAGTACAAAGACGAATTCTAAAAGTGATTTTAAAAGAGCAGATCTGAACCTCAGCATTCCATTATCAGTAAAAAAAGATACTGATGGGAAAGTCAGATCATGGTCTATGCTGTTGAGTGGGTCATATGCAAAGATGACACACAAAAATTACGAAACCCAGTTGTTTCCTGATCAGATGCTGAATGCGCAAGTGGGAATACAGCATATGAGGCCTTTGGGCAAAAAATGGAGTATGATGATGACGGCATCTGTAGGAGTATATACAGACCTTGAAAAAGTAAGTTTTGATGATGTATTGGGGCAGGGAGGATTATTATTTATCAGGCATTTTAATCCTAATATTTCATTGGGTGGAGGCCCGGTACTTACCACAGCTTTTGGAGTTCCTATGATTTTACCCTGGATTTATTTCGACTGGAAAACGAACGGAAAAATTAAATTTAATATCAACTTTCCGGAAGGAATGGAAGCCGGTTATCTGTTTTCAGACAAATTTGCTTTAAAAGCGGTTGTAAACCTTAGTGGTATGACGGTAGAAAGGAATAAAGACGGTAAATCTATGTTGCTGGGCTATCAGCAGATCACGGCAGGGCTCAGACCAGAAATAAAGCTTAATGACAGGCTTACTTTACGTCTCACAGGAGGAACGGCTCTATTGAGAAGCTTCAGTGAGAATGACCGAAGGATCAAAAGTATTTTCAGAGACAAAAAAGTAGCAGATCCGAAATTTGCCAGTACATTTTACGCAGCAGTATCTTTACGCTGGAATTTACCATAAGAAAAAAGGAAGGAGCCACCCTAGTCATGGTCGGAAGATTTTTTCTTCCGACTTTTTGTTTTTAGATATTCAATATTATTATTGTAATTAATTGATTATCAACTATTTAATTTGTTTTATTGTTTCATTTTTTGTATCTTTATTGCTGATAATCAATTGTTTATGTCAGTTTTTAAAGATCACAAAATATCACTTAAAGATGTTTTAGAATTTATTCCCGAAGCACTTTTAAGTCACCTTTCCGCAAGTACAAAAGTGGATTATTATAGTAAAGTTTTGCATGGAAGAAAAATATTCTACCTGCTTTTGTATTGCATATTTGATAATGAAAAATTAAGTCAAAGAACACTCGAAGATACTTTTAATAGCAGTGGATTCAAAGCCTTATTTGGTTTAGGGGAAGAGGAAAAGATTCGAAGGAGTTCAATTTCTGAGAGGCTTTCAAAAATTGATTCCAATTATTTCCTAGAAATCTACGAACAGATGTACGAAAGATTTTCGGAACTTTATTCCAAGACAGAAATCGAAAAATACAACTTAATCAGAGTTGACAGTACCATTGTAGCTGATACATGTAACAAGCTTAAAGAAGGAATTGATCAGAAAAGTGGAAAAAAATTAGTGAAATTCAGTTTTTCATTTGACGGAATTTTGCCATCAGCGGTAGATGTTTTTACGGGGCAAAAATACTCAACAGAAGATAATGCTCTTGCCCAGGCTGTTCTGAACCAGGTGAAAAAAGAAGATCATCATGATAATATTTATATCATAGACAGAGGGATCCAGTCTACAAGGACGATGAAAGATTTTGAAGAAAAGCTTCTGAAATTTATTATCCGTTCCAAAGAAAACAGGAAATATGAAGAGATTGAATCTTTTATTAAAACAGAAACCCCAATAAAATGGGATGATTGGGGAGTTATTAAAGACAGCAAAGTGAAGCTTTACACCGGAAAACCCATCCAAAACAAACGGGGAAATATTCATCATCGTGAAGAAAAAGTAGAAACATATTTTCGGTTGATCGTTATCAAAAATGAAAAAACAGCTAAAGAACTTTGGTTCATAACCAACGAATTTGAACTTTCTGCCAAAGAAATATCGGATTATTACCGTAAAAGGTGGGATATTGAGGTATTCTTCAGATTTATGAAACAAGAGTTGAATTTAAGCCATCTTGTTTCGCTCAATAAAAACGGAATTGAAGTAATGCTCTACATGACAATGATTGCTTCTATGCTGCTCTTGATTTACAAAAAAGTAAACAATTTAGGATATAAAACAGCTAAAAGACGCATCGCTATGGAACTTCGGGATATGATTACCGCAATTTTAATAATATTTGCGGGGGGGGATCCTGCAAAAGTCTTCAAAACTTAAAACATAAAAAATGGTCGGAAATTTCTTCCGACCATGACTAGGAGCCACCCCTTCCTTTTATTTTTTACTCTATTTATTTACTGATCAACTTCTTATATACAACCTGATTAAGCAATTCTTCTTTTCGGGTTCTGGAAATAGGAAGCTCAATTTTATTAATAAAAAGCCGTCCTCCTGAAATCATGTCAATATGAGTAATATTGATAAGGTAGGATTTATGAATTCTGAAAAAATGATCCGAAGGAAGCGATTCCTCAATAGCTTTCATCGTCTGATGGATCATCAGTGATTTATCTTTAAAATGAAGCTTGGTATAATTCTGCATACTTTCAATATAAAGAATATCTACCCAGGAAATTTTAATGAAGGTATCAGACTGTCTCACATAGAGGAAAGGATCATCCAAAGCTGTATTGTTCTTTAATTTTTCACTGATGATAAACTGTTGTTGCGCCTTATTTACAGCCTGATAAAAACGGTTAAAAGCAATCGGTTTTAATAGATAATCCACTACCTGAAGACGAAATCCCTCCAAAGCATATTCAGAATAAGCTGTAGTAAGAATACATAAAGGAGGATTTTCCAGCTGTTCCAAAAATTCCAAACCCGTAAGATAAGGCATGTTGATATCCAAAAATAGGAGATCTATTTCGTTCTCCTTCACTATGGTATCTGCTTCCAAAGCTGTGGCACAGGTGTCTTCAACGGATAAAAAATCAATCTGATCCGCAAGTTCTTTCAGATGGAATCTTGCCAGAGGTTCATCATCTATAATCAGGCATTTCATTTTAGGAATATTACTCATTATGGTCAGATAATTTTAAAATTAGAGTTACTTTAAAAACATTATTGTTTGTTTCAATCTTTAGATCATGACAATCCGGATATTGAAGTTTTAGTCGTTTCTGTACATTTTGAAGGCCAATTCCGCCTGTTCCGTCTTTCTTTTTATGAATTGCCATATCAGAATAGGAATTCTCGATATAAAAGAAAGAATATTGTCTTTTTCCTTGCATGAAATAATAATATATCCTTTGTGACCGGGAAGCCGGCACACGTATTTAAAGGCATTTTCAATAAAAGTAACCAAAAGGAGAGGTGCTATGAAAAGTTTTTTATTGGTCATTTCCCAGGTTACCCTTACGTCCAGTTCATTCCCCCATCTTAGTTTTTCAACTTCTACAAGGTTTTGTATATGTTCTATGTCTTTATTGAGGAAAACCAGATTTTCATTACAATGGTAAAGCTGATAGCGTAATATATCTGAAAATTTAAGCAACAAATAATCAGCAAGTTGTGTATCCGTTTTCATCAGAATATGGATGTGGTTCAGAATATTGAATACCACATGAGGGTTGATCTGATCCTGCAGGAGTTTAAGCTGGTTCTCCAGGTGAGCCTGCTGAAGGAGAATATGATCACGCTCTATTCTTCCATGTTCTTTATAAAATTTGATTCCGCATGCTGCTCCATTGATCAGGAATGAGGCGGGCAAAGACATATAAAAACCTTTCCATAAAAAAGGAAGCTGATCTGAAAAACTTTGTGGAAGCTGTTCTTTTGGAGCAACCTCAAGATAAGTAAAAATAACTGCGAAGATCAGACTTAATATGAAAATAACCATCACAACCTGTACTAGAAACCTTTTCATCTTTTTTTCACGCAAAGCTTTCGGAAGAAGCTTATTGGTCAAAAAATGAGTGAAAGTAAAAGAAGAAACTGTAATAATAACAGTTTGAATCATAGCAAGATACTTCTCTGTTGTAATCTGGAAATTACACCAAAGTACAATAGCGAGAACAAGCCAGAAAATAAAAGTAAATATGTATTCTTTTAAAACAAAAGATTTCGTCATGGAAAGGGAAATAGATTAATAAAAAAATTAGAAACTGCAGGGAAAACAGTTTCTAACAGGTAAAGATAATTTAAGTTTTTTAGAACAGGAAATAACCTATTCCAAGGGAAAAACTGTGGGGTTTGGACTTAAATTCTTTACTAATGCTTGTAAGGCCGGTCTCATACCTCAGATCTACCGTGAAGTTTTTATAATCTAATCCTACACCTCCTGTAACTCCGATATTGGATTTATCAAACTTTTTAAACCCTTCCTGAAGAGCCTGAGAAGTCGACAAATTATTGTTGAAAGCATAGCTGTAAACTCCTCCTGCAAATAGTCTTACATTGAAATCATCGGTTTTCATCAGTTTATATCCTACTACCACAGGAATATCAATTGCGTTCCAGGAAAGTTTTGAAGAGCTTCCGTCTTGGGACTCGAATTGTACTTTCTTTTTGTTGAATAAGGCTTCTCCCTGTACATACAGTTTTCCGATATCCATTCTTGTCATTACCCCTGCCTGGTACCCCAAACCATATTTTCCTTCCAGTGAAGATTCCGTTGAGGTTTTTGTAAAGCTGGCCCCTCCCTTTACCCCAATGTGAAAAGCAGGAGTCTGCTGTGCTTTAGTTTCTATGCCGCAAAAAATGCATAATAGTAATGCACTTAGCGCGAAAAATTGCTGCTTCATAATGTAATTGTTGTTTAAAATCTGATGCAAAACAACAACTATGAAGAATGGAATGGAATTTTATTTGATGAACAGCAGAAATGCTTTGACAAAGGTCTGTTTTTGAGTGAAAATAAAACCGGAAGTATTACTGCTCCCGGCTTTCTATTACTAATAAGGTTGTTCTTCACAGATAGAAGGAGGATTACATCCACCTCCGCCAGGGTTTCCACCGCCTCCTACAGCGATGCATTGTCCCGGATTTCCGTCTTCATACATTTCACATGCATATCCCCAGGCACATTGGCAGTCGTCCTGACAATTATAAGAGTTACCTCCCATATGGCAGCCTCCATTTCCGCTTCCTAAAATTTCAGATAAGTCTTTTCTCAAAAGTTTTTTCATTGTTTTCATGATAGTTTGGTTTTAAATGTTATCGGTTAAAATTGTACATCCTTGTAAAGATAATAAAAATAGCTAGTGAATTGTAAATGAATTATATGTGGGGAATTTTTCTGTGCTGAAAAAAATGAATGAATGATGAAAATAATCCTTAAATTTAATTATACAGATACAGATGTATTGAAAATACAGAAAAGAATAATATGGAAAAAAATAAAAACTACAAGAGTACTTTTATAATGATAGTATTGATGATTTTAGGTTATTTAGGATTAAAAGTTTTCCAGAAATATAGCTTTAACAAAGAGTATGAAAGTGCATATAGTGGACTTGTCATACAACAGAAAGCAGATCACGGAGGATTTGATAACCTATACCTTTCAAATGGAAATAGGATTCCTTTAGCTTTCTATGAAGGATGGGCGAAAGATTCTCCATTTGTAGGTGATTCTGTGAGCAAAGATAAAAATTCGACAGAGATTAGAATATTCAGAAAAGATAAAAGCCTTCATTATCAGTATTATAAATCATTAGATATGATTCTTGATTAAAAAAATAAACCCGCTTCCATAAAAGCGGGTTTTTGATATTATTTCTTAAAAACGAATGTTAAAGGGAGAGAAACAGTAGAAGATACAGGTTTTCCCTTATCTTCTGCGGGTTTCCATTTTCCTTTCTCTCGGATTCGGTAAAAAGCTGCTTCAATGAATGCGTTTACATCCTCGTTATTACCTTTTACATTGGGGTCAAGAGCATTTCCTTTAGAATCCACCACAAAAGTCATTGTTACTTTATAAGAGTCCGAATAAAAACCTAAAAAATCAAGATTAACAGCTTCGGATAATTGCTTCTGGAAAGCTGCTTTACCCTTATCATACTCGGCTTCTTTAGTTACTTTTGTTTTTATAGGAGGATCTGCGGCAATCATTTTCTTGCCATCAAGAGAAGCCTTATCCAAAGTCTCTTTGTAAGCAGCAATTTTATCCTCTGTTAAAAGCCATTCTTTTTTCGTTCTTAAATCATTAGGCTTAGGATATTTGTTATACAGAGCCGTTTTCTTTCTTTCATAGCGGGAATCTGCCCTCTGAAATTCAGAAACCTGGGCACTGCCGAAAATAAAAGCGAAAATGAATGCTGATGCTAAGACCTTTTTCATGATTTTTTATGCTTTTACAATATTAATAATTACTTCAGTTGCTTTCTCCATACTTTCTAAAGCTACATACTCGTACGGACCGTGGAAGTTGATTCCTCCAGCAAAAATATTCGGGCATGGAAGTCCCATATAAGAAAGCTGGGCTCCGTCTGTTCCTCCTCTAATAGCTTTGATCTTAGGCTCAATACCCGCTTCGGTCATAGCTTTTGCAGCAAGGTCTACAATGTGCATTTTACCTTCAAATTGCTGCTTCATGTTTCTGTATTGCTCTTTGAGCTCCACCTCAGCAGTTCCTTCACCATGTTTTTGGTTGAATTCAGCTACTTTTTCTTCCATAAACTTCTTTCTGGCTTCAAATTTATCTGCATCATGATCGCGGATAATGTATTGAAGTTTTGCTTCAGAGATATCTGCTGTAATGTCCATTAAGTGATAGAATCCGTCAAAACCTTTTGTTGTGGCAGGTGTTTCGTTAGAAGGAAGCATCTGAGCAAATTCAGCAGCTAAAAGAGCCGCATTGATCATTTTTCCGTAAGCATAACCTGGGTGAACGCTCAATCCGTGGATTTTAACCACAGCTCCGGCAGCATTAAAGTTTTCATATTCCAATTCTCCAACTTCTCCACCATCCATGGTATAAGCCCATTCTGCACCAAATTTAGCAACATCAAATTTATGAGCTCCTCTTCCGATTTCTTCATCCGGAGTAAATCCTATAGCAACTCTTCCATGTTTAATTTCAGGGTGAGCAATAAGATATTCCGCTGCGGTTACAATTTCTGCACATCCCGCTTTATCATCTGCGCCAAGAAGAGTAGTCCCGTCGGTAGTAATTAATGTCTGACCAACATATTTTTTTAAACTTTCAAATCTTGAAGGAGATAAAGTGAATCCTGTAGTCTGGTTCAACAGAAGGTCATTCCCGTCATAATTTTCCCAAACCTGAGGCTTTACATTTTCTCCGCTGAAATCCGGTGAAGTATCATAATGTGAAATAAACCCGATCGTAGGCCTGTCATCGTTTTCAAGGTTAGAAGGAACGTAGCCCATAATATAACCGTTGCTGTCTATTGAAACATCCTCAAGACCAATAGTCTTCAGTTCTTCAGTAATAAAGTTGGCAATATCCCACTGGCGGGGAGTAGAAGGGGTTGTCTCACTTTCTGCATCGCTGGTAGAATATATTTTTACATAGCTAAGAAAACGGTTCAGTAATTTTTCTTTCCACAATGGGTTGAATTCTATTGTACTCATCAGATATCATAAATTTTAACAAAGTTAGCAAATTTGATGCTGAGAATACGTTATTTGCAATTTAATATCAGTTATTGAAATTATAAATGATATATAAATATTTGAAAATCAAAATAGTGTTAGCTTTGTATACACAGTGTAACAAGTAGTTTAGATTTATTATATTTGAGAAAATCAAAAAGTAAAAATGTTTCTTACCGAATGTCCTAGAGATGCTATGCAGGGATGGGGAGAATTTATCCCTACCGAAAAAAAAATAGATTATATCAACTCCTTGATGGATGTTGGCTTTGATGTATTGGATTGCCTGAGTTTTGTTTCTCCAAAAGCAATTCCGCAGATGGCTGATTCTGATGAGGTGGCGGAAAATATTGATAAATCACTTTCCAAGACTAAAGTATCTGCCATTATTGGTAATTACAGAGGTGCTGAAAAAGCATTAAAACATCAGTCGGTAGATATTCTGGGATTCCCGTTTTCTATTTCCGAAACCTTTCAGCACAGAAATACGAATAAAAGTCAGGAAGAAGCTTTCGATGAAATCATTAAAATGCTTGAACTGGTAAAAAGCGAAGGAAAACAGCTTAATATCTACTTCTCGATGGCTTTTGGAAATCCATATGGCGAAATGTGGAAATGGGAAGATGTTGACCAATGGGCACAAAGATTTTCTGACATCGGAGTGAAAGACATTCTATTATCTGATACAACCGGTGTTGCAACTCCCGAAACGATTGCTCTTTTATTTGAAAAAATACCTTCTAAATATCCAGGGATCAACTTCGGAGGGCATTTTCATAACCGTTATGAAGATTCTTACTCAAAATTAAAAGCGGCTTACGATAAAGGCTGCAGAAGATTTGACAGTGCTATCAAAGGAATCGGAGGATGTCCTATGGCTAAGGATGATCTTGTGGGAAATATGCCTACAGAACAGGTCATCAACTTTATGAGTGTGGAAAAAGCAGAACATAAACTGAACCTTCTGAATTTCGAAAGTTCTTATAACAAAGCGAAGGATATTTTTCATTTTTAAATAGGAGTGAAGAATAAAATAATCAATAGGAGCGGGCTTTAGCCCGCTTTACTATATTGAAATATATAGGCTTTAGCCAAAACATACTTAAATTAACCAAAATCAACAAAAATGTCTCCAATTATCTCATCATCCGAACTCAAAAATATTCCAACAGAAAATCTTATTCTTCTTGATGCAAGAACAGGAAAGGACGTAAAGCAAAATTATCTTGAAAAACACATAAAGGGAGCAAGATTCATTGACTTGGATAAAGATTTGGCTGAAATAGGAGAAAATGCAGCTTTTGGAGGCAGGCATCCGCTTCCTTCCGTAGAAAAGTTTGCAGAAATACTTTCGAATCTTGGGATTTCAGAGGGAGCTCATGTTGTTGTCTATGATGACAAAAATGCTTCAAATGCAGCTGCCAGAGCTTGGTGGATGTTAAGATCTTTGGGGTTGGATAAAGTTCAGGTTCTTGATGGCGGAATGCAGGCAGCAGAAAGAGCTGGGCTAGAATTTTCTTCAGGAGAAGAAAGGTTTGATACAGCTTCTTTAATCAAAAAAGATCAATGGCTTCTTCCTGTTTCAAGTCTGGAAGTTGTTGAAAATGAGCTGAAAAACGATTCTTCTACGGTTGTTGATGTGAGAGATGCTTATCGCTATAAAGGTGAATCTGAGCCTATTGATCTCGTAGCAGGACATATTCCGGGAGCAATTAATATTCCTTTTTCTGAAAATCTTGATGAAAACGGAAACTTTCTGAAGCCGGAAGTTTTAAAAGAAAAATATAAGCAGTTATTAGAAGACAAACCTGAGCATCTGATCATTCATTGTGGATCGGGCGTTACTGCCTGCCATACAATTTTAGCTTTAGATTATGCCGGATTTCCAATGCCTGATCTTTATGTAGGTTCATGGAGTGAATGGAGCAGGAGAGAAGGAAAGGAAATCGCAAAAGATATTTAAAATAAAAGCCCCGAAAAATTTCGGGGTTTTATATTATTTAAGGGTAATATTTAAAGCATCCCCAGTTCAAACTTCGCCTCCTCGCTCATCATATCCTTATTCCAGCTTGGTTCGAAAGTAAGCTCTAAATCTACACTTTTTACGTTCTCTACTTCAGCCACTTTATCTTTTACTTCCTGAGGAAGGGTTTCTGCAACGGGACAGTTGGGAGTAGTAAGTGTCATTATAATTTTTACGTCAGCATCATCGGAGATCTGGACATCGTAAATCAGCCCTAGTTCGTAGATATCTACCGGAATTTCAGGGTCATATACGGTTTTTAACACACCAATGATTTCCTCACCAATGTCAGCAATTTGATCGTCTGTAAATTTCATTTTTTAATCTAGATTGATATTCCTTTTCAACAAATCTTCCTGACGCATGCGCCGGAAAATATTTGCCAAAGTTAAGACATCTTTTTCACAATAGTCAACAATTCTCTGCAAGTCTTTCTCTATGTAGTAAATTGATGAAACCATTGAGCCATCTATATCATCTTTCGGAGTAGGAATTCCAAAGACATGCGCCAGCAATTCGAGAGATACAAAACTCTTATAATCCCCAAATTTCCAAAGCTCCATCGTATCTATATGAGGAATTTCCCATGGTTTTTTCCCAAACATCTGAAAAGGTGCCGGGGGTTGCATTCCATTGATTAAATACCGCCTTGCAATCCAAGGAAAATCAAATTCCTTTCCGTTGTGGGCGCAGAGAATCACATTGTAAAGCCTTGGGCTGTTGAAGATTTCTCCAAATTCCTGAAGCATTTTCTTTTCATCATGCCCGGAAAAGCTTTTTATTTTTAACGTTTCATTCTTTTCAACCATTCCTATGGTGATGCAGATGATTTTTCCAAACTCGGCCATAATACCGGCTCTGTCATAAAATTCTTCTGCAGAGACCTCTTCTTTACGCTGAAATTTTGTTTTTTTATCCCACAGATGCTGATCGGTTTCGGATAAATCGTCCCATGATCCGGCCTGCGGAACGGTCTCAATATCAAGGAATAAAATTTTTTCTAAAGGTATGTTCTGTATCATATGTGTTTTGTTGGTGTCTATCCTACCTGCATTCCGTTTTTTGTTGGTAATGACGGGGCTAAAAGCGTAACATCTTTTTTGTCCTCACCATATAATCCCAGCACAAGACATTCACTGAAGAAATTGGCGATCTGTTTTTTAGGGAAATTCACAACTGCTAAAATCTGTTTTCCTACCAGTTCTTCTTTTTCATAAAGAGAGGTAATTTGTGCGGATGATTTTCTGATTCCCAGGTCTCCAAAATCTATTTCCAGCTGGTAAGATGGGTTTTTAGCTTTTTCAAAATCATTCACAGAGATGATGGTTCCGCATCTGATGTCTATTTTTTCAAAATCTGCCCAAGTGATGTCTGGTTTTACTGTCATGGTAATTCGTTAATTAAATGTTCTACTTCTGTTTTCTGTTCTGCATATTTTTGTTGGAGCGCTGAACCTTCACCCATTCTTTTATAATATTCCAATGCTTTACCGCCAAAGAATTTTTTATGAAAATCCGAAACCTCAGGAATCTGTGGAAAGACTTTATGAAAAAGCATTTCATAGTACGCCTGAAATTCTCTTTCATTTTTGTCTTCAATTACCTGCCCCGGAGCTTTCTGTCTTACATGAAGCATTTCGTGGGCAACCATATTAAGAACAAGGTTCAGGTCAAAATCAAATAAATTTCTTGGGATCATGACCGTTTGTGGCCCGCCCAAATCGCCTTCTGCCGTAAGAAGCATTGAGGTAGGGGACAGTTCCTGCCTAAATCCGAACCCTGCAAAGTTTTCATGCTCAAGATCAAAAGAATGGATCAGATATTTTGCTGCATCCAGAATCTGATCATGTTCTTTATAAGCTTCAAGGTGTAAATTGATCTGCTCGAAATTCATCTGAGATATGTTTTATAGCAAATGTATTAAAATATTGAGAATACTAAGGTTTTTGTACCAAAGGATTAACATAAAATAATCTTTTTTTATACGTCAAGTTTTGTCGCTTCCGTGATGGATATTTGCTTCAGAAAAACACAACATATGAAGCTAGACTTAAAAATCTCAGGTGGACATCCTTTGCCGGAAACCACCTAAAAAAATAAGGCTAAAACCTGAAGACATTCTACTAAAAAGAGCTTCAGATCTCACCTATTTTAAAAACAAACACAAATTTACACAAATGAACAATATGGAAAATAGTCCTACAGGCGCTCCTGTAGAAAATACACCATCACAGACGCTTTTCAGATTTGTAAGCCTTAGAAGCCCTGAATTGTCTGATGATACCAAACAAGATAAAAGATTCATCGTTATTCCTCAGGATCTGAAAAATGACACTACTTTTTACGTCCCGGTTGTTAATGGAACTGAAACGAAGCAAAAGCTACTGCAGACGTGCGCTGCCAGTTTTGTAAATAATCCTAAGCGAATTTCCCCGGATTCAAACAGCCAAAATAGTTTAGAAGGGTTTAAAAGAACCTATAAAGCTTATTATACATTCGGAACATGGCTGGCAAAAAATAAAAATACATGTACATATGAAGAGGTTGTTGCTGAAAGAGATGCCTTATTTCCTTCACAAACACCTCCTGTAGGACCTCGCCTGATTGATTTATGGAATAATTTAATTTATCAGGTTGTTAGTCAAAAGGATTTTTACGTGAAGGAAGTGATGATGCAGCAGTTATTGGCTCAGCATATCCTTACTGTTTCAAACGAAGGAGAAATGATGACGGCTCTGCAGGCAAGAGTTATTTTACCTAAAGAGCTAATGATGGAAGATGAGTCTCTTTCTTCATCACAAGCAGTATCAAGAATTACTGCTGAGGGACCTAAGGAAACTTTTCCTACACAGGAAATGAAAAAGCAGCAGCTTATTTCTGCAGCAAAAATTAAACTTGACAAATACGAAGCTTTAAAGAAAAACCTTTCTAACATTGAAAGACAATATAAAACAGAGTATCAGAGAGATTACAAAATAAGAGAAGAATCTTACCAGAATGAGATCGCTCCTATTATTGAAGAATATAACAGAAAAGTGGCAGAGAACAGAGATAGATACTGCCAGGTAAGAACCCCGGACGTAAAATATGATCCTACAGATCCGTGCCAGCAGATTCCAGGTATTCCTGACCCGGTATTACCCAAATTCAACTTTCAGTTCAGAGATGAAATAGAAGCTGGTTCTTTGTTAAGAGCCATAAAACCTGAGAATTTAGACACGCTATTTGATGTTTTAGGGTATGATTTTCAGAAAGATGCAGGAAAAGAACGTTCAGCTTCATCAAATTCTGCGGATCTAAATATTCTGTTAGAGAGCATAAATACCTTTTCAGAGATTGATATCTTAGTAAAAGAAGTGATTGAAAAATCTAACAATATTATTGTGGAAAATACCAATACTGATAATGAAAGATATACCAGTATAGGAGGGGTTCTTATTCCAATGGCAAGAACAGTGGCAGTTCCTTTTACCTACCAGATTTGTCCGAAATATGTTTATAAAGGATTCACTTTTGACATTGCTCTTACGGTTCCGGATTCATCTTGGGAGGTGAATCATATTTCCTATGAGCTGACTCCTGGAAACGGTTCTGCAAGTATTAGCAGCGATTATTTTACAAAATCCAGATCTGGAAATACCATTTTCTTAAATGATCTCTGTATGCCTGGGCTAGATTTTAATACCATACAGGATGCTTCTTTAATTGCTAAAATTATGTTCACAAATGGAAAGCTGGCCAATATTTTTATCAATAAATTACAAGCCAGAGCCTGTTTATCTGATCAGTTTTTACTTGAAGTGGACGAAACAGAGCCTGTGGAAACTGATGATGAAGAAAATAACTTCATTCCATCAGGTTTTGGATTTAAACAAATCGGTATTGCAGATTATCTGAAAGTAGAGCAGACTACTCATGCCTATGTTGAAGGAGAAGTCGCCCATATTGAAAATATCATGGCCAGAGAGTACCGTGAGAAATCAACCAGAAGACTGAGGAGAAGCGAAAATACTACAACTACATCCTCAGATACTGAAAGAGAAAAACTTACGGATACAACTACTGCAACCAGGTTTGAAATGCAGAGTGAAATTGCCAAAATGATGCAGGAATCCAAAGATATTAATGTACAGTCACATTTCGATGCCAACTGGAAAATGACAGGAGGAGGATCTATCAGTACAGGAATTGCAGGAGGATATGCCGCGCATTCATCCAAAGAAGAAAGTACAAGACAGGCACTTACCCAAGCTCAGGATGTTACCGCAAGAGCGTTAGACAGAGTGGTCACAAAAGTTCATGAGGAAAGGATTGAAAAGATCATTGAAGAGTTTGAAGAAAACAATAAGCATGGTTTTGACAACACAAAAGGAGATAAACATGTAGTGGGCGTTTACCGATGGGTAGACAAACTGATGAAGAATCAGATCTACGATTATGGAAAACGGATGATGTTTGAATTTATGATTCCTCAGCCTGCCAAACTGCATACACTGGGAATGACATTGGATAGCTCTGCAACAAAAACAGATCTGGTAAAACCAGAAGACCCAAGAAATGCAAAGAATTTACCCCTGGCAAATTATTCTGCTTTGGATAATGAAGCTGTATTAAAATACTGGACAAGTACGTATAATATTGAAATCGAGGAAAAACCTCTGTCGTCCTTTTCAATTGGAAAGTCTTTAAGCGGCCAATGTTCTGGAAACATTTCCGAAATTGAATATTATAATATGAAGGATGAAATTCAAATTCCTGACGGATATGTTGCCACTTATGGAGTAGTCAATTATGCTGGGGCAAACGATGGTGATAGTGCAAGTATAAGTATTTTATTAGGAGACCTGAGTTACTTTTTCACTGGAAGATGGGGGCAGCTGTCATCAGGTACTAAATATGAATTTAAAAAAAGCTATTCAAAAACACTTCCTATTTCCGCAACTGCTTATAATGAATTTTCCGGAACAGTAAACTATATAGTTGATGTTGAACTTACTCCTGAGGCAAAAAATGCATGGCTTCAAAAAACATTCAATGCTATTATTGAGGGTTATGAAAAGGCATTAGCTATTTACGAACAGAAAATAGCAGACGAAAAAGCTACCGGTATCCAGATTAAAGGATCCAATCCAGGATTTTACCGTCAGATTGAGAATACAGTACTTCGTAAAAACTGTATCTCTTATATGATCAACAGAACTGCTAACTCTACCCATGGTTATGGAATGGCAGGGTTAACTAAAGGAAGCACTTTTACGGATTATGAAACAGACCTTTCATCAAATCTCGATAAATACACAGCCTTCATTAAGTTTATGGAGCAAGCCTTTGAATGGGAAAATCTATCCTATTATCTATATCCTTATTATTGGGCCAATAAAACAGAGTGGTCTAACCTCTATCAGGCTGAAGATGTAGATCCGCTATTCAGAGCATTCTTACAAAGTGGTATGGCCAGGGTAGTTGTTACAGTACGTCCTGGTTTTGAGGACGCTGTACAATTTTACCTTGCGACCGGAAAGATCTGGAAAGGGGGAGAAGTTCCTGTTATTGGCGATGATCTTTATTTGTCTATTGTAGATGAAATGAAACAACCGAAAGGTAAGAAACATGGTAAAGCCTGGATTACAAGACTTCCTACTTCTCTTAATATTCTTCAGGCAGAAAGTATTGGTTTGAAAGTCGCTCATGCACTGCCATTTACAATAGAAAATCCTGATGATTTTGAAGTTCCTTCCGAAGTTATTACAGAAGACAGATTCAATTTCGCCCAGAATACCAATCTTTTAGGAAGCTCATCGGACGATCCATCTGAAAATGTTATTTCAGGAGACTGGGTATAAATTATAATTATTAATCAAAAAAACATAAATGATATGCCTATTATAGGAAAAATTATTAGGGTAAATACCTTACCCACAATAGATAAAAGAGAATCAAATGTTATTTATCAGGTGGCTGCACCGGGTTCTCCCACTTATACGGACTACGCTGTTGATGAAAACGGGGATCTAAAAACACATGCCGTTGTTGACGGAACGATTCCATTAGAATTAGCGGATAGCAACATCAGTATTTCAGACACAGATCTTTTGTCAGAAGGAATATTAAGCCAGGCTCAATATAATGTCAGCACAAGAGAAAAGCTTGATCAGAAGTTAGAAATTCCTCTTACGGAAGGAAACGCTCAGGATTATCCGAAAATTATAGGCGTAAACAATAATGGAGAGGTGGCCAAACTTCCGGCAGGAGATTTGGGTAAAAATATAGCAAACTCATCTTTAACTACGGTTGCCGGCTCAGGATTGACTCTTGGTGCTAACTGGACCCTCAACACTTCCGGATTTTATTATTCGGTAACCGGGCTGAGTGATAAATCTGCAGATACAACTTTTAACAGAATGATGGTTCAGAACCCGTCCGGGCAGCTTTCGTGGAGTAACGGAAAAAATATGATTTCCAACTATCCACTCCTTCTGACTGATGCTGAAAAAACAACATGGAGAAACCGTATGAAACTTTCTACCGAAAATTATTCTACCGGAACACCCAGAATAGACGTGTTGCTGCTTCCGTTTATTGACAATTCAAAAAACTTTATTCAGTACACCACATTAGTGGGATTAAATCTCTTTGTGGATAATGTTTCTTCCAACGCTTACATCAAAGTGAAAAGGGTAAAAGATATCAACGGTGTCAACCTGGCAGTCCCTGAAGAATATAGTGTAGATAATTTTACTGTGATGCAGAACTTTCCCAATAATTTGAATTTTGGGATCAACTGGAGTACAAAACCACAGGGATATTATAAGGTATTCGTTACCCATAATGGGTTAACAAATTCCAGCTCACCAGAGCTCATTGTAAAAGCAGGACTTACTTACAGCAAGTTTACGGGAATTGCTAATTGGACTTCAGTAACGGGCAACTCAACAATCACGGATACTTCTATCTCGATTGGGCAGGGCTCTACCGCACAAACGGATAATTTAATTTCCATCTCGGATATTAATGCCGGGTTTATGGTTTCTTTTACCGTTAATAATAGCCAAAGTAACTATGGAGCTAATTTCGTGGGATCTTTCTATGGAGGAATCCGTGGAGATGACGGAGTATTTTATGGTTTTTCAAATTACGGAGGAGATGGAAGCTGGATTATTTATCAGGGCAATCTTTTACCAAACCGAAATGAAACCTTTCACATCGCTTATTATAACGGAGTTGTATATGTGATTGCGGAAAGTAATGGTGTGACTTATCAGCAATTTAATTCCACCTTTAATCTACAGCCAAGAAGATTTTATCTCTCAAGAGGAAGTGGCGGCCAAGGGTCACTAACAATGAATATACTTGGAAAAATATTATTCTCTTAAAAAATAAAAAATTATGAACGAACATTTAATTATACCGGAAAATATTAAGGAAATCCTTAACAGTATTGAAAACACACCATTAAGCCTTGCAGAGCTTCCCTTAGAAGCACATCCAAGACTTCCCCAATTCGAAAGACATATCCGCGTGCTGGATATTGATGCTAAATCTAAACAGCAGTTTATCAGCTTCAGATATGAGCAGATTCTGAAAGATAGGGAAACAGGAGAAGTGGTTAACATTCCGCTTCCAACTCCGGAATGGATCATCTATAAAGAGACCTGGAGCTCCCTTCGTGACGGAGACAACCATCTTATAAAACTCCCTGTTGTAGAACCCGAAGGTGATATGACTACTGATCTGGTGAAAGTACCGAGCTATCAGTATATGCTTTGGCTGTTGAAAAACAATAAAGCAGGTTTTACAGAACTTCTGGCTTCCTATCTGGATGAATTTGTGGAAAAACACAAAGAGAACCTGGATGCACTTTCTTAGGAAATATTAATCACTGGCAGAGCGTAATGCTCTGCCTTTATTCAAAAAAGAAAAATTATGGAAACACTTGAGAAATGTTAACAACTAAAAAACGAAGAAAATGGAAAAACTACAGTCTCCACAAAAGCTATTAGAAGATTGGAGAACGGATGATTTTATCAACAAACAGTTTCTGTGCTCTGAACTTCGAAGAAGAAATACTCTTTTCAATAATTATATTTTAGAATACGATGTTAATAATTATGATTGGCACGCAGAACAAACGTCAATTAAAGACAATAAAGAAAACATCATAAAATTAAAAACTTATCTCAATAAAAATACAGAACTTGTAGATTTAGTCCAAAGACAAAATGAAATAGAGTTTGATATAGATTTAAATGTAAGAAAACTATATTTCCGGTTAAAATATTTTTTTCACAGAAATGCAGACACTGAAGAGCTGCGTAGAAACAAAGCAATTATGCTGGAAACTTTTTCTTATGAAGAATTTAAAAATTTAATACAATACGTTGGTTACGGTGATTTTGAAAAAGAAACTTCATATAATTATCTCGGATATTTTTCTAAAATTTACGAATTCTATTTTAAGCAAGCGAGTACTCCGGAACAGTTAATATTTCTTTATACCAATACTCCGGATTTTGTTTTTGAAAGAATCGTATTGGATAACGAAAAGGTGATGCAGCATCTTATCACTCTTACAGAATATGATGATACTGGATTTTTTAGTGGTTGGAAAGACGGAAGTTCTGCCTTGGTAAATATCTTCAAAACTTCTTCTCCCGGTTACATCATGAATCGGTTCAAAAAAGAACCTGAGCTTTGCAACAGGATTTATTATAATCTCGATGATATAAGTTATGTAGATGGAAAACCACAATCTAACCGAATCATTTTTGCCGGAATTATGCGGTCTTTCGCACAACATCACACGATAAAAGAAGATGCACCAATTTTTAAAATTAAAAAAGGCTATAGAGTAAACACAAAAGTTAACGAACTTTCGGGAACGATTTTAGGATTATTTGGTCAGTCTGATGAGAAAACATTTTTTCTGCAACAACAGCAGGAACAATACATTGAAGAAGAAAATTACGAAACAGATGATCTTGGAGTAAATACAATTGCTAAAAGCAGCACGCAAGAAACAATATACAAAGACTTGGACGAAGGAAGGCAATTTTTGCCATTAGAAATGGTGTATCTTGAAGAAGAGTTTGATGGGGTTACTACGATTACGAAAGTTCCGGCAATTTATGTGAAAGCTTTAGCAGATGCAGAAAAATGGGCAATAATAAATGACAGATTACGTATTGCAGCAGATATTGCCGCTATTATTCTGGGAGTAGGAACTCTTTCTACTACAGGAAACCCATACCTGTTATTAGCTGCCGCTGCAGATCTTAGTTTGGCATTACCGGATCTTACCATACAGGCATTTCGGGAAGAGATAAGAAAACTTCCCGGTGGAGAGCAGTTTCTGAGAGACTGGGATCTTATCTATGGAGTTGGCGGAGCTATAGTAGCTGCACCACATCTTATTGCCTCTGTTTACAGGGGGATTTTTGTATTGCTGCCCAAAGCTGCAAAAAATGTACAGCAGGGTTTGAAAGCTTCCGCTATTTCCTTATTTTTGGATTTAAATGCAGGACGATTTGAACGAAGTTCTTTACGCCTGTTTCAACAGACAGAGTGGGTGATCCCAAGCGCAGGGTTCTTTTCAAAAACATCGGAATGTGATGTATTGATACAAAACGGGGCATTCTTTATGGAGCTTGATGCCGCTGCTATTATGGAGAGTATCGGAAAAAAAGGAGGTGTTAATCCTGATGTCATAGGCTCAATAAGCAGTAAAAGAAGATTTGCTTTGGTGTATAAAGGTGAGATTATCGCTCAGGGAAGCCGTTACGATAAAGCGTATCAGAAAGTTTTGCAGGATATAAGAAAAGTAAGCTATAGCTCAGAGAAAGTTGGTGAAATTTTGGAGGAATTAGTTATTTTGAAAAATCGTACAAAACCAAGTAAACCTAAAAATGCTTTTGCAAAACCTACAGGAATAATTACCAGAATGCCTAAAATATCAGATGATGCAACTAGAATATCATTGGAGCTAGAAAACGAAGCAGCAGAATTTTTAGCAAAAAATGGATTTGATGTAGAGCAGAATCCTAAAGTATCTGAAACATTGAAAAATCCTGATTATAAAATTGAAGGTAAAATTTTTGATTGTTATTCTCCTTATAAAAATACAAATGTGAGGAATATTTGGTCTTCCATAGAGAAAAAAATTAAAGAAGAGCAAACCAAAAGAATTATATTAAATCTTAAAATTTGGGAAGGAGATATAAATAAACTTCAAAATCAGTTTTCAAATTGGACTATTGAAGGTTTGGAAGAGATAATCTATATAACAAAAGACGGTAAAATTAATCATTTAAAAATAACAAAATAAAATGGGACTAACATATAATATACAATTTAAAAGAAAATTAGAACAAAAGCAGGAATTAACAGATCTTATTAAAGTACATGATAATTCACTTTTCTTAATATCTAAACTCTATGATTCTACTTTCGGTTGTGTGAACGGAGATTTTGATGGTGAGTTGATTGATTTGGAATTTGCAGGGGCTTCTTATGTTTCATTTGATGTTATAAAAAAACATGCAGGTTCAATATTATTAAGAAAATCTGTATTACAAATGGTTCATAAAATCACTAATGAAATTTATCATAACGAAGACTATTATTTAATTTTTAATGGTGATTATATCTTTGAAAAAAGAGAAAATGGTATTGTAAAAAGGAATAGCAACAGTGATTTTTATGAAGGACTAGATTAAATTGAAAAAATAATTATAACGGCAGCCATGAGTTGCCGTATTTTGTTTAAATACTATACATACAAAATATAAAATAATGGAACAAATTATACAAAAACTACATCATGGAATAAAACAAAGTGGTTGGGCTTCTTATAAACCTTTAAAAGATGAATTATTAACTTATAATTCTAAAGACTTAATTGTTAAATTGCTTGATACAAAGAATTTTAGATACACAAATGTAAGAAGTCTTTTTACGATTATTCCCGAATTATGGAAAGATTTTAATCTGGATGATTGGATGTATATTATTCGAAAAGTTGACCGTCCTACAAACTACCGATTATATATTGATGACGGACCCTATTTTTAAGACATTCGTTTTTTATATAACTGGATAGGTATAGATAGTATTAGTTTGTATAAAAATGATCCGGGAGTTTCTTCTAAGAATAAACAAAACTTGGATAAAGTATTTCCAATGTTTCTACATGATACATTAAGAAATGGAGATTATAAGGAAGAATTTTCAGATGGAACTTTTGGAGACATAAAATATTTCCGAGATATGAAAACACGATTAATAAATCAAGGGGCAAAGCCAAGTCCAATGCCAAATTTATAACGACTTTATATAATTTTAATTTATATAGTAGAAATATTTAAATGCTAACCATTCAAAATCTGAACGGTTAGTTTATTTTAATTGCAATTAAATTAGATATCTCAAAACTGAATCATTTGCCCATTTATGGTAATGAAAGAATGCTTATGGGGGATTTTAATATTCCGAAAGTATTACTGATAAATACTCTGGGTTAGGAGATTTAGTTCTTTCCGATGCAATTGCCTTTTATCAGACGAATAAAAAATTTGGTCAGCTAGATGGAGTTATAGGATGGTGGAAAAAAGGAACAATGTATGAAGATTATGAAGGGCAGTCTATTAACCTAACTAATTTTGGGAGGCAAGACTTGCTGGAAAAAGTATAGAAGAAGCTGCGCTATCAACATTCACAGGTTCTAGAATGAAAGCAAAAGGCTTTGTAAAAGTGCGGTACGAAATTGATAACATTGAAGAAGATCAAGTAATTATTAATTTTTTTAAAAAATAAAATGAAAATTATATTTAGTAATGCAATAAAACATAATCAAGATTATTTTGAATAAATCTGATTATTGCTGTCTAAACATTTGAACAGCCTCTTTATTGTTATTATGATATTTATTCTTTATAAAATGATTATTTTTAATAACTTATTCTTGTAATCAAAAATAAATTTCAGTCTACACAAACTTCTAACAGGTTTATTTTTAATTAAAGCAGGGTGAAATCTTAATCGAAAAAGCATTCTTTTTAGCTCCATTATTGTTTTATAGTCTTTTCCTTTTTCTATATTTAAATCTGTAATCTTACCCATTTTTTCTGCAATAAAAGAGACAATGAAAATGTTATCATTTGGTATATTTTCATCAAGATTTTCAAAATCAAACGAACTGGATAAATTGTTAGTATTAAATTCTATTTTTTTATCAACAATATAATAAACTTTGTTATCCAATGCACTTTCTGTAGGATATTCTGGTAAAGGAGAAGGAATGGTTCCCTTTGTTTCCGGATCATAAAGAGTCGTTTTAAGTGTTTTGTTTTTATAATCAAAAATAAATTTTAATTTATATAAACGTTGTGGACTGATTTTATCTTTGTCAGGATTTGGAAATTTGGCTAAAACAATCTGTCGTTTCAGTTCATTGATCACTTTCTCATTCTTTCCTTTTTCAACCTTAAGGTTAGATATATTTCTGTCTTTTTCGACAATAAAAGAAAAAATAAAAGTATTTTCAACGGGCAAAATATCATTATCAAAAATTGCAAAATTAAAGGATTTAGATAGTTTTTCAATTTTAAAATACACTAAATTATCATCTATATTGTAATTTTCTGGTATTTCTTTGTAATTTTTTGGAGGGGGAGGATTCATAACCTTTTTTTCCTGTCCGAACAATGACAAAAAAGTAAAAATAGAACAAAGTAAAAATAAATTTTTCATATAATAAATTTGTGTTAATTCAAAAGTAATAATTTTTATTCAGAAAAACTTTTCATTTTAGATTTTTAAAATATGCTCAATAGGTCAAAATTAATAAGTCAAGGGGCAAAACCAAGTCCAATGCCGAATTTATAGTGTCTTTGAATAGTTTTAGAAACATTTTAAACTGAAATAAAACGCGCCCGACTTCAAGTCGGGCGCGTTTGTTAAGCTAAAAAATAAATTAAGGATGTTCATTTCTCGCTCTGATGACCAGATTCACTAAATCTGAGCCGCCACTTGCAAAATTATCACTTGGATTATGCGCACTTTGAGTAGCTACAGCATACGGAGAGCCGTCCCAATATCCCCAGAAAGGACCTCCACTTTGTCCGGGCCATATATCTGCTTTATGGCTCATGCTTTCGTTATCATCAGCACTCCAGAAATCACCGTCCAGAGCAATGCCTGTTTGGTAGGTTGGTCTTTGAGTTCCTGTAAGGTCTCCCGGATATCCGGCGTGAGTCCAGTAAGCACCTCCATCCCAGGAATCGGAGTATGATTTTGAGCCTAGCCATCCTGTGCTGTTTCCAATAGGTCTGTCTAAGACAATCACTACATAATCATATTGAATCTCTGTAGAGTCGATGGTAGGGCCTGCTACTTTATACTTGTAATACGTTAATGTACCCCAGGCCGTTCCGTAAGGAGCGCTTCCATTGTAATACATAGGCGTGAACTTCAGCCATCCCGTCGTATTATTAGGCTGCCAGTCTACAATATGAGAGCAGGTAAGAAGATGTCTTGGGCCGATCATTACACCGCTTCCTGAACCTAAAGAACTTTCTACTCTTCCTACACATCTCCATGGATAAGCTGTAGAATTATATACTTTTCTTTGATCTGCTCCAAAAATAGTTCTTGCGTTTTCCGGAGTAAGGAAAGAATCTCTTTCAATGAACTTAGGTTTACGGTCTTTTTTAGGTTCCAACTTTGGATTGTACTCAAAATCAGCATGGGTAGGATAGAAATGATCAGTTTCCAAAGCTCTGTTTTCTGCTGTTTTTTCATCCATAGGCATTCCTATTGTTTTCATTCCTTTAGGAAAAGTTCTTCCGTTAATGGTTTCCATAGCTGGGCGCTGGCTGAATAATTTTTCAATTACAGATGGTTTTTCAGTTGATTTTGCTTTAACGGTTCTAAGTCTTAAAACCTCTTCAGCGGTCATTGGGTTGTTGTTTTCAATTTTTGACATGATTATTATTTTTAATCTAGTGTGTTCCTACTCTTTTTATGGCTTTTCGGATTCCGCCAGTAATGGTTTTATGATTAAGTAAATATTTTTTGTGACAACTCTGCACTAATGCTTTCCGTTTGGTTAATCTGGGCGGCTCCCATAGCTGCTAATGCAATAGCAACCTGTTTATCAAGCGTTTTTCGGACGATATTACCATTGGTAGCACGTAAAATTTTACAGAAATGATAAGTAAAATACCCTCGTATTTGTCCACTCATATTGCCTTCCATAGACACCTGATTGTCCTTTGCTGCTGCCCATAACGTATGATTCATTCCGACAACAGGTACTAATGCTTTAGTCAATACAGTTGATTTTTTTGAACTTTTAGAAGCCTCCATTTCACTGGCATACGTCAGATAAAATTCATCTTCCAGCATTGGCGGAATATAACGGGCAGTTTCGTTAAGGAAGTCTGATTCCAGTCCCAGATCCATTTTTCGGGTTCCTGTTCCGGAATAACAGCAGTCAAAAATAACTTCCATGTTTACTCCGGCTTTCAGCTTGCTGAGAACAGTTTTAAAATCATCATCACGGATGACTCCGGCATTGGCATAATCGTGAGGGCAAATCGCTTCGTCTAAGCCATCCAGTTCCAGATCTGTTCCGATATTGGCTACTCTGGTTCCGTGTCCGGAATAATAGAAAACAAGAGAATCTCCTTTTACACTGGTGCTGATCATGGATTTCAGATAGTTTAATATATTCGCTCTTGTTGCATTTTGATTGGTAAGGATTTTAATCTTTGCAGGACTAAAACCACAGATTACCAATGTGTTTGCCATATCTCTCGCATCGTTTATACAGCCGTTAAGATCCGGACCTCCGTATCCGATGGGTGCATAATCATTAATACCTACGATAAGTGCTTTTTTCATTGTATTAGTTTTAAAAATAATCCCTACTCTGTTTCGGCTTTTCGGGTTCTGCCTTTTGGTGTTTTTTTCTATGACAAAATTCCATCATTCTGAAGGATGAAAACAGAGGAGAAAACCGTATTTTGAAAAAGGGAAAACCCCTTTTGTATTGTATATTAATAGGTTACAAAATAAAAATCCGGCAGCTTGAAAAGCTGCCGGATGCATAAAAAGAATATAAAGATGTTTTTTATAGAAGAATAAATGTATTTAAAAAGGTGGAATATTCAATCAGCACAGATCATGTTTCAAAGCAAAAAGCACCAGTCCGGCTCTGTTTTTTATATCCAGTTTTACAAAAACCGAATCTCTGTAGCCGTCAATAGTTTTAGGGCTGAGGCACATCTTGTCAGCAATTTCCTTGTAGGTAAGCTCACTGCATGCCCATTTTATAAACTCTTTCTCTCTGTCTTTAAGCTCAGAAAGGAGAGACGCATTTTTCATTTCCTCGGTTTTTACTTTCAATAATTTTTGGGCCACAAAATCTGTATAAAAGCTCCCTTTTTCAAACACGGTATCTATTGCCTGAAAGAGAATGGAAGGCTGCATATCTTTCAGCAGATATCCTTTAGCACCTGCTTTCAGCATTCTGATAAGAACTTTTTCATCATCATCCATGGTCAGAGCAATCACTTTGATGTCGGGATAATGTTCGGTAAGCCATTCTGTAGTTTCTATACCGTTTTTATAAGGCATATTAACATCCATCAGCACTACAGCGGGTAATTCGGAAGCATTTTCTATACCTGCAATAAAATCCTCTCCATTAGGATGATTCATAATGACCCGATATTGAGTGTTTTCTGTGATCATATTCTCCAGCGCTTTGGAGATTAAAGTATGATCATCAACGATCGCTATGGGAATAGTTTTCATAATAAATTTTTGTGATAGGTTATCAAAGTTTGTGTTCCTTTATTCAGTTCTGAGCGTATAGACAGTTCAGCATGAATCAGTTTGGCTCTCAGTTCCATATTTTTCAGTCCCGAGCCGTCCTGAATACTGCTGGTATCAAAGCCTTTTCCGTTGTCAGAGATACTGATGTGTAGTTTTTCACAGTCATCATCCATTTGTATGGAAACGTTTTTGGCTTTGGAATGTTTCAGAATATTATTGATGCTTTCCTGAACAATTCTGAAAAGGATCAGACCATGTTTAGGAGTAATATCAATATCCTGTTTTTGAGTGACAAACTCTATTTTTAATAATTTCAGTTTTTGTATCCTTTGAACTTCTCTTTCTATGGATTCTGCCAGCCCGAAATGAATAATCTGTTCTGTAATGAGTGTTTTAGACAGGTTTCTGATGTCCTGTATGCATTCTCCCAACAATTCATTCAGTTCGATGAGGTCTTCTTTTTCTGAGCTTTTTAATTTGGTAATCAGTTGGTTCTGACGAAGGCGGACCACAGAAAGTTTTTGTCCCAGATCATCATGCAGTTCCTGCCCGATATAATTCAGCGTTTGCTCTTTCATCTCTACCTGTGAAGTCGCCAGTTCCTTTTCGAACCTGAGATCTTTTTCCTTCTGTGCTATCAGCAGTGTTGTTTTTTTCTTGATAAAGACCGCATAGATGAAGATCATTGTCAAAACAACGATGAATAATGTAATGGTAAAGATGATGACTAAATTATTCTCTTCCATATCTAAGAAGCATTTATCGGGTTCTTTCCTGTTTGTTTCCTAATAAGCCGAATATCAGGATACTATTGCTGATCAGGTTCAGCATAAATAAAATGAAGAAATAAATACTTTCTGAAACCGTAGTTCTGAAAAACAGAATCGGAATACTTCCGATAAAAAAGATCAACAAAGCCACTGATATCCAGAAGGGCAGGTAATTAGTAATTCCTAATATCTTATCCGAATTAAAAGTCTGATAAAGAAACAGGATAATAGAAAATAGCAACAGCAGAATGTCTACATACAGCATGTTAAAAGAAAAATGATGAAGCAGATCATCCTCTGTGCAAAACATGAAAGCAATGTTGAGGACAAAAAGAATCAGAATGATGATCTGTATCTTTTTGAGCAGCGGAACATACAATAATTGGTAATAATACAATAAATACAGAAAAAAGACAATTATTAAAAACCCAATTACATAAAAGATGTCCGTAGGCATACTTGTAAACCGAAAGTAGAAATAACAGAAAATATCGATCAGGGAAAACAACAGATATCCAATGATAAAAAACAAATTTTCCTTTCCGGTTTTTCTATATTTTATGATCATTAAACCCATTACTATTATGGAGATAATCATCGATATCTGTTTCCCTGTTTCAATATTCCAGTTCATAATTTTGTGTTTTTTAAGGCATTGTTCCTGACAGCGTTTTTGGTGGTGGTGCCAGATTGGTCATATTCATAGATTCTATAGAAGGTACATCTGTGTTTTCTTCGGTGGAGGCAGACCTAGACTTGGCATTGGTTCTTTCCCGTTTTTCAGCAGTAGGAACTAAAAATATAGTCTGATAGCCTGCATATTCCGGTTTTGCCATTCTGTTTTTAGGATGATTCATAGGGTATTTTCCCATGTAAATCCTGATTCCCGGATTTTTTAATTTTTGTTTCCTGGCATTTTCTTTTACATACTTTATATAACCTTCCATATCTTCCAGCGAGAACCAGTACCATCGGGAGTCGGGTTCACCATTTCTGGACTTCATGAGCACTTCATGGTTGGTTCTGGTGTATTCATCAAAAAGAACCTTGCCTTCACGATAGCTGATCAGTTTCTTTTTATAACTGTTACTAACGGGTTCTTTAGGTGGTTCGGAGCAACGGGTGCAGCTAAGCAGACAAAAAGCCAGAATAAATGCGGCACACAAGGGACTTAAAATCTTAGTAAAAAAGTAAGTTTTCATTTTTATGGTGTTTAATTTTATTGAACAAAATTAGCTAACGAGACAACTATAAAAAAGAGGGAAAACACTGTTTTTATCCTTTAATAAATTTACGACTTTTTGATATTCGGTGGAATGTGATGATTGTATTTGTTTTTCTTTTTGATAAAATATTCCAATGATGCTGATTAAAATAGGAAAATTTATTTCCTTGTCAATCTTCCGAAATCCGGATTAAAAAAACAGAACCGGAAAACTGATTTCCGGTCCTGTCAAACAAGATTAAGTGTAAAATTTAGCCTTTAAAGGCAAAAAAGGATAATTTAAAGTGAACAGATTTTTATTGATTCTTAATCTATGTTTAAGGGAATTGACAGTAATGGTATTTTATTCTTATAAGCCATGATGGCTGTTTTGCTGCGATGGAAAAGAGATTCCACAAGGTTATATTTGTACGGAACCATGGTCAGAAGGTCAGGATTGGTAAGCCTTATTTCCTCTTCAATGGCTTTAATAACTTCGATGGATTGAATCATTTTAAAGCTGTATTTAATATCATCCAGATCATATCCGGAGTTTAGGTCAATATCATGAATCACTTGTGCAAAATCCTCAAGGCTTTCACTTACGTTGAATACCTCAACCTCAGCATTGAATTCATTAATAAAGTAATAAATATCGTTCATGGCAGACCAGGTCATGCTTTTGTGAGTATCATAAGCAAAAAGAATCTTCCCGATCCCGGTATATTCTATATGAGCAGGAACAATTAATATGGGTTTCTTTATTTTATGAATAGCCCTTGTAACACTGTTGCCTAATAACTTTTGTTCGAGAGTTTTTTCTGCCATTCCCATCACCAAAAAATCACATTCATGAAGCTGCATACAGTTTTCAAGCTCTTCAATGAAATTGCCGGAAGCCAGATGATGTGCGGTTTCTATAGCATAAAGAGCCTTTAGTTCAGTCGCTTTATCCTCCATTTTTTTTTGATTTTTAAGCGTTTGATTGTAGAAAAATTCAGCTGAAACCTGTGCATTCAAAGCATGAATAGAAACGGTTTGCAGATTAAAAAGTATCATCCTGTAATTATTCTCTTTAGCCATAGAAGCAGCATAATGAGTCGCATTTTCGGCTTCGTGGGAAAAATCTGTGCAGACAATTATTGTTTTCATTGTACCGGATTTAATACTGCAAAATTATGGTACCCAGTAGTTCGCAGATCATAAAAATAGGGTGACATTGCATAAAATGATGATGAAATGTCTTTTTCAGGTGATGAACCGTCACCTCCATTTGAACACTGCTATTTTACGTTTCAGGTCCCGTTTTGGTGGTCTCGCCTAAAATAGAGAATATGCATATAAAATCTATTTCTATATTTACATTCATAAAGTCTCGGATATGAATAGGGTTTCTACCATCAGGAAAAATATAGTACGAAATAAGAAGATTCTTTCCACCATGAAAAGAAGGCTTGTAATCTGGGCTTTAGCAGTAGTCACTTTCTGTGTTTTTTCCTATCTTATTGATCCCTTTGATCCCGTTTGGAAAGGATACTTGGATGCTCCATTGAAGATGATTCTGGAAGATGCTACATGGATTATCTTTTTTTCAATCATTATTTCGGAGGTCAGTATATTTATAGACAGAACACTCAATAAGTGGCTTCCCTGGAGAAACAGAACCGTAAAACGACTGTTTATTCAGTGTTTGCTCCAAATTGTGGGAAGTGTCATGATTGTAATTATTATTAATTCTATCATAGACTGTACCTCAGTCACATTACCTGAAATGGATTCCCGCAAAGAATATACGCTCCTGGGACAATGGATCGCAACCAATATTGTAATATCATTGATTATCAGTGCTTTTAATACCGTAGATTATTTATTGGAAAACTGGAAAAAAACAGCAGTAGAAGCCGCCCAGCATAAACTGAGAGCTTCTAAACATAAACAGGCTGCGATGGCTGCAGAACTTCAAGCACTTAAGCTTCAGATAGATCCTCATTTTATTTTCAATAACTTAAGTGTACTGTCAGAGCTTATCCTGGAAGACCAGCAGCTAGGCTACGATTATTCTGAGAAGTTTGCGAGAGTATACAGATACCTGCTGGTCAATTCTAAAAAGGATATCATCGCAGTAGAAGAAGAACTGAAATTTTTAGAGTCCTACATCTTTCTGATTGAAAAAAGAATTGGCGAAGGAGTGGTATTCAAAATAGATATTCAGGAAGAATACAGATCCAGATTTACCCTTCCATTGTCTTTACAATTACTGGTTGAAAATGCCATTAAGCACAACCAAACCTCTAAAGTAAATCCTCTGGAGATTCACGTTTATACAAGCCCTGAAGGAGAATTGGTAGTTTCTAATACCTTTCTGCCTTTGATCAATAAGCCGGATTCCTCAGGAGTAGGACTTACCAATATTGTTGCACGATACGAAATCTTAGGATATCCTAAACCTGTAATCGAAAAAACAGAAGATAAATTTATTGTAAAACTCCCATTGATATGAAGATTAATAAAGTTTTAATCGTTGAAGACGAAAGACCCAATGCTGACAGGTTAAAAAGACTGCTGTTGAAGTTAAGACCCCATATCGAAATCCTGTCCGTAGAAGACTCAATCACCTCCACAGTACACTGGCTTGAAAATAATGTCGTTCCGGATGTTATCATGATGGATGTACGCCTTGCAGATGGGCTGAGCTTTGAAATATTTAACAAACATGAAGTTAAAAGTGCGGTGATATTTACCACAGCTTATGACGAATATGCAGTACAGGCATTCAAATACAACAGCGTAGATTACCTTTTGAAACCTATTGAGGAAGAAGAACTGGATGCTGCTTTAAAACGCTACGAAACCTTTATGGAATCTGTTCCGGTAGTAGGAACGGCCATAGAAGGACTCTTAAATTATATCCAGCCGAAAGATTACAGAAAACGTTTTCTGATCGCCCACAGAGATGGATACAAAACTGTTCTCGCAGAAGATATCCTATACTTTTATACCGAATTGGGAATCAGTAAAGCCATGCTGAATACCGGAGTGGTAGAAAATGTGCCTCAAACTTTGGAAGAGCTTGAAAAACAGTTAGATCCCAAATTCTTTTTCCGTGCCAACAGACAGTTTATCATTCACATCAATTCTGTAAAGCAGATTTTTAATCATTTTAATGGAAAACTAAAGCTGGAGCTTAGAAAACATCCTGATATGGAAGTCATTGTAAGCCGGGAAAAAGCTTCCATTTTCAAGTCCTGGATGGATTATTAATTCTTTAAAAATATAAACGAGATTGCTTTTACCCAAGGCAATCTTTTTTTCGTTTTACTTGTGAAATACATTAATTTCTCCTGAATGATTTCACTCTTATTTTCACCCGAAAATCTCTTTTTTATCACAATTATAAAGGAAAATAGCTGTTTTCCTTTCATTTTTGCTATCATACGTTTCACCTGCAATTAATGACACTTCACCCAACTTCTGAATGAATATCACTATAAGATGAAGTTATTTTGCTCCTGTAAAATTTAAAAACTCATGTTATGAATTACAGAAAAGGATATCTGGTACTTTCACTTACGGCTGCCGCCATATTGTACTCATGCGGTTCCGGGAGCGGCCAGGAAAATGCTCAGCAGCTGCAGCAGGCATTGCCCACAGATTTTATCCAGGTGAAGTCCGGAGATGCAGACGTGTCTACAGGATATCCGGGAAGCATAGAAGGGCAGGATAATGTAGATATTAAAGCGCAGGTGACAGGTTATCTGGAAGCAGTATATATCAAAGAAGGACAGTATGTGAGCAAAGGACAGACCCTTTTCAGAATAAACCCATCCGTATACAATGAGCAGGTAAATACCAACGCAGCCGCTTTGAAATCAGCTATTGCAGCACAGGAAACAGCAAGACTTGAAGTGGAAAAGCTGAAACCGCTTGTAGAAGGTAAAGTAGTTTCCGATATGCAGTTGAAGACAGCACAGGCAAGTTATAAAGCAGCATCAGCACAGGTGGCACAGGCACAGTCTTCATTAGGGTCATCAAAGATCAATGCTAATTTTACCTATATCAAAGCACCGGTGAGCGGATATATCGGAAGAATTCCGAATAGAGTAGGAAACCTTATCAGTCCTTCAGATGCCGCTCCGTTGACAACACTTTCAAGCATAAACAGTGTGAATGTTTACTTTTCAATGAATGAAGCAGATTTTATTACACACAGCAAAAATGCTGCATCAGGAAATACCGCAGAAAATGTAGAGCTTATCCTTGCAGACGGGTCCACTTATTCTCTTAAAGGAAAACTGGAAAACGCTAGTGGAAACTTCGACAGAAATACCGGAAGTATTCAGATGAAGGCTGTTTTTCAAAATCCGGATAAACTATTAAGAGCGGGAGGAACAGCTAGGGTAATGATTCACAATGCGTTGAATGGGGTAGTCAAGCTTCCGAAAACATCGGTGAAAGATATTCAGGACAGATTCTTTGTCTATAAACTGAATGGTAAAGATAAAGTGAAGATGACACAGATTACCGTTTCAGGAAGTACCTCTCAGGATTACTTCATCAAAGAAGGCGTGAATGCAGGAGATAAAATTGCTATCAACAGAATTGATGCGCTTACAGACGGAGCACAGGTTGTTGCGACAACAGTTCCTTTGAAATAGTTGTATAACCATTCTTAGAAAATTCAAAAATGTTAAAAAAGATAATAGACCGTCCGGTACTGGCAACAGTAATATCCCTTATCATTGTGATTTTAGGGATCATCGGATTAAACCAACTGGCAGTGACCAGGTTCCCGGACATTTCTCCACCAACGATCACCGTTTCAGGTTCTTATCCGGGAGGAAATAGTGAAACCGTGATCCGTTCTGTGGTAACTCCGCTGGAAGAGCAAATCAATGGAGTGGAAGACATGGAATACATGAAATCCACAGCGAGTAATGATGGTACATTTTCCATCTCCATTATTTTCAAACAGGGGGTAAATGCCGATCAGGCTGCGGTAAATGTACAAAACAGAGTACAGCAGGCCACTCCGATCCTTCCGCAGGAGGTAGTGAGAATGGGACTGACCACCTCCAAGCAGCAGAACAGTATGGTGCTGATTTTCAATATTTATACTGAGGATAATAAGCAGTATGATGAAACCTTCCTTCAGAACTACGCGAATATCAACCTTATTCCACAGGTCAAAAGGGTAAAAGGAGTAGGACAGGCCATGGTTTTCGGATTGAAGGATTATTCCATGAGAATATGGCTTAACCCTCAGAAAATGTCATCCTACGGACTTGAACCGGCAGATGTTTCCAGAGCCATTGCAGACCACAGTTTGGAGTCTGCTCCTGGTAAATTGGGAGAAGAATCTGATGCCGCTTTGGAGTATGTAATAAGATATAAAGGAAAAAAGAACAAACCGGAACAATATGAAAGTATTATTGTTAAAAATACCGGAAGCCAGGTTATCAGGCTAAAAGATGTTGCCCGTGTAGAATTCGGAGCCATTTCCAATACAGGAGACAACCTTTCCAATGGAAAAAATGCAGTTACTGTAGCCATCATGCAGACTACAGGATCTAATGCCAATCAGATTGAAATAGGAGTGAATAAAGCCCTTGACCAATTATCAAAATCATTCCCTCCGGGTATTAAATATACAAAGGTAATGAGTACCAAAGAAAGATTGGACGAGGCTACAGGACAGGTAAAATCTACATTGATAGAAGCTTTTATCCTTGTATTTATCGTGGTATTTATCTTTTTACAGGATTTCAGATCTACGATTATTCCTGCAGTAGCGGTTCCGGTAGCCATTATCGGTACATTCTTCTTCCTTCTGGTTTTAGGATTTACGATTAATGTACTGACGCTCTTTGCCCTTGTACTGGCCATCGGGATTGTAGTGGATGACGCCATTGTAGTAGTGGAAGCTGTTCACAGTAATATGGAAGGAACAGACCTTTCAGGAAGAGAAGCTACTCACAAGGCGATGAGTGAGATTACAGGAGCGGTTATTTCTATCACATTGGTGATGTCAGCCGTATTTATCCCAATCGGATTTATGTCCGGTTCAGCAGGGTTATTCTATAAGCAGTTTGCGTATACATTGGCCATTGCCATTATTATTTCGGCGGTCAATGCATTGACTTTAACACCTGCTTTATGTGCCGTATTTTTGAAAAATAATCATGCAGGAGAAGGAGAAAAGCCAAAAGGATTCGGGCAAAGATTTGCGGTGGCATTCAATGCCGGATTTAATAATATGACCAACCGTTACGCAAAAGGAGTACGCTTTTTAATAGGAAGAAAATGGATCGCAGGAGGATTAATAGTAGCCGTTATTGGTGTTGCAGGATGGCTGATGTCAAGCACGCCTAAAAGTTTTGTGCCAATGGAAGATGACGGATTCTTTATGTATACCTTAAGTATGCCTCCGGGAACAGCATTGACCAAAACCACAGAAGTTTCCAACAAAATTAATGAAATATTAAAAGGAGTAGATGCAGTGCAGGAAAATACTTCCATTACAGGATATAACCTTCTTAGTAACAGTGCAGGACCTGCTTATGCGATGGGATTTGTAAAGCTGAAGCCTAAAAAAGAAAGAGGCGAAGTTCAGGATATCCAGGAAGTGGTAGATATGGCAAATACAAAATTGGGAGTGATCAAAGAAGGGAGCGTAATGACCTTCAGAATGCCTCCGGTAGAAGGATACGGAATGACAAATGACGCTGAAATTGTCCTTCAGGATCGTATGGGAAGGGATCCTCAGATTCTTAAAGCCAAAGCAGATGAACTGATCAGTCAACTGATGAAGGTTCCGGAAGTGGCATTTGCCTACACCATGTTCAGGGCAGATTATCCTCAAATGGAGCTTGAAGTGAATGAAGATAAAGCAAAACAGCTGGGAGTAAGCATTTCAAACCTGTTGGGAACAGTTCAGACCTATTTCTCAGGGGATCAGTCTCAGAATTTCTCGAGATTCGGGAAGTTCTACAGAGTCAATATTAAAGCGGATGGCGTTTTCAGAATGGATGAGCAGGCATTCAATGATATTTTTGTAAAGAATGAAAAAGGAGATATGGTTCCGGTAAATACACTAATTACGTTGAAAAAAGTTTACGGCCCGGAATCTGTTCAGCGATACAACCTTTATAATTCATTAAATATCAACGTATCTCCAAAACCTGGAGTAAGTAACGGGGAGTTAATGGACAAGCTGGAGCAGACTTTAAGCAAACTACCCTCTGATTACAGCTACGAATGGACAGGACTAAGTTTAGAAGAGAAATCAGCAGGAAATCAGACAATTGCCATCTTCGGACTGTGTTTACTTTTTGTATACCTCTTGTTAGCTGCTCAATATGAAAGCTATATTCTTCCTTTAGCAGTAATGCTTTCCATCCCGACGGGAATTGTAGGAGCATTCTTAGGAATAAAAGCCATCGGATTGGATAATAATATCTATGTACAGGTAGGATTAATCATGCTTATCGGGCTTCTTGCCAAAAACGCGATCCTTATTGTAGAATTTGCCATACAAAGGCGAAAAGCAGGTCTTTCCATTCTGGATTCTGCACTGGAAGGTGCAAAGGCGAGATTACGTCCGATTATTATGACTTCATTAGCTTTTATTGTGGGAATGATTCCGCTAATGATTTCTACAGGAGGAATGGCTTCAGGAAACAAGTCAATCAGTACAAGTGCAGCAATGGGAATGCTGAGCGGAGTGATTTTAGGAGTTTTTGTAATACCTGTACTCTACATGTTCTTTCAGTATCTGGATGAGAAATTCTCTACCAAAAAGAAGTATCATACAATAGAAAATCAATTGACAAATGAGCATATTTAATATAAAGAATTTCCTTATTTCAGGCGCAATGGCATCACTACTGATGTCCTGTGCCGTAGGGAAAAAATATACCAGAACAGATCTTCAGATTCCCGAAAACTATAAAGAATCTGTACAGGTAACAGGAGATACTGTAGTCCTCCCGTGGAAAACATTCTTCAAAGATCCTAAATTGATTGGCTTAATAGATAAAGCCCTTTCAAGAAACAACGAAGTAAATGTAGCTCTGAAAAACATAGAACAGCTGGATCTGATCTATAAACAAGCTAAACTGGGTCTGATGCCAACATTGGATCTTGCTGCCGGAGCAAACAGAAGCTGGGCATCTACCAATACGCTTAACGGATCTCTGAACGAACAGTTTGTAGGAACAAAATACATGGATGATTTCAGTGCGGCACTGAGACTTTCATGGGAAGTAGACATCTGGGGAAAAGCAAAAATGCAGAAAGAATCCGCGGCGGCAGAGTATTTTGGACAGAAAGAAAACTTAAATGCGATCAAAAGCAGAATCGTAGTTCAGGTAGCTCAGGCATATTATAACCTGATCAGTCTGGATGAACAGTTGAAGATAGCCGAACAAAACATTGAGCTCAGTGACAATACGCTCAAAATGATGAACCTTCAGTTTACAGCAGGGCAGATTAATTCATTGGCCGTTCAGCAATCCGAAGCGCAGAAGAAAACAGCCGAACTGCTGATCCCTTTGGCAAAACAGAATATTTCTGTTCAGGAGAATGCATTGAGTATTCTTTGCGGAGAATATCCAACTAAAATTGAAAGAGAAGGAAATCTGAAAACAATGATTCCCGAAAACAAACTGTCGGAAGGATTACCTGCACAACTGCTAAGCCGAAGACCGGATCTGAAAATGGCAGAGTTTAACGTAATCAGTTTAAATTCCAAAACCGGATTGGCAAAAGCAGCCATGTATCCAAGTATCAGCCTGAGTCCGCAGATTGGAGTGAATTCCAATAAATTCAATTCATGGTTTGATATTCCGGGGTCTATTACCAAAGCCATTGCCGCAAATCTGGCCGCCCCGATTTTTCAGAAAAAACAACTGAAAACTGCCTACGATACTGCTTTGATTGAACAGGAAAAAGCAGCCATTAATTTTAAACAATCCGCAATGACTGCCGTGGGAGAAGTTTCCGATGCTATGGCTAGGTCTAAAGGTTCTTCAGAAAGGCTTCAGCTTTTAGATCAAAGAACAGCCATTCTGGATAAAGGAATCAATGATGCATTGAAACTGTATAAAAGCGGTATGGCAACCTATCTGGAAGTGATTACAGCACAGAATAATAAACTACAGAATGATCTGGAAGCCATCAACGTTACCCTTGAAAAATTAAATGCTGAGGTAGATCTTTACAGAGCACTTGGTGGAGGAGTACAGTAAAATATGACAGATAAATAACGAAAAGGAAGCTATGTGATGTAGTTTCCTTTTTGCTGTTGATGAAAGAAAGATACAGGTTCATTTTTATAACAGGTATGGAATTTGCAGTGGGATGATGAAATTTTACATGCATAAAATCAGTTGGTTATGAAATTTTTATTCTTTTTTTAGAAAAAGCGTGCAAGATTTTCAAGAAACAGGATTTATATAGATGAGTACTCGAAAATAAATAATGTTTAACGAAAATGTAATGCAATGAAAAAATTGACAGTACCCCGATTTTTTATAACAGTTTTAATGGTTTTGATAGGATTTACCCTATCCTCATGCAATGACAATGAAGGTCCGGATATTCCGCCTGTAAAAATGGAAAATTTACCTGGAAATTATAAGGGTAAGCTCATTATAGTACAGGGTAATGGAAAAAGAGAAGGTGTAAAAGATTTTAAAGTAAAAAAAGATACCATTTCATTTGCCGAATTTCCTATTGAAGAAATTGTAAAAACTGTAGTAAAAAACCCTGTAAAAGCGGAACAGGCATTGAAATCAATGGCAAAAGTGAAGTATGATCTTAAATATGCAGCAGTGATCAATCCGGCAAATAACGTAATAGAACTTACTTTAACCCCGAAAACAATGGAACTTCAGATTCCGGTAGATGGAGTGAATAAAAAGACAGTTGTAGAATTTGTCTCTAAGCAAAAAGGCTATTATGTAGGGTTGGATCAGTCACTGAGGTATGCGCTTACAGCAGAAAAAATTACAGTAGATGGTACATTGGTTGCGCCTTATGAGGTGATTGATTATAATTTCCCATTCTGTATTAAAAATTAATTAATAGATATAATCATCAATGGATTGCGCTCTGTCAATAAGAGGCAATCTGTTTTTGCTTGACAGTTTTACAGCATCCCACAGGATACGGAGGCAGAAGCATTATATGGAAGAAAGTAAAGAACAGATTTTGGTAAAGCACCTTCTGAAAAAGGAGGAAGCTGCCTGGAAAGAGCTTTTCGGAGCTTATTCCAGAAATCTGTCCTATGTGTGCTCCCGTTATGTGGCAGAAAAAGAAGATGTGCATGATGTGCTTCAAAATAGTTTTATCAAAATGTTCCGTTCCATAAAATCTTTTGAATACAGAGGAAACGGCTCTTT
Organism: Chryseobacterium sp. 7; assembly: GCF_003663845.1. Taxonomy (NCBI): domain Bacteria; kingdom Pseudomonadati; phylum Bacteroidota; class Flavobacteriia; order Flavobacteriales; family Weeksellaceae; genus Chryseobacterium; species Chryseobacterium sp. 7. The sequence continues at coordinate 643,144 of NZ_RCCA01000001.1, read as the reverse complement.
GAAAGCATGGATGACACGCATCACCGTAAATGAAGCTTTGAAGCATATAAAACAGAAAGGAGATTTTAAAGCTGCTGTAGAAGTAGATGATCTTCCGGATATTCCTAATGAAGAAGAACCTGATTTTGAAGAAATTCCGCGGGATGATATTATGATGATGATAAGAGCTCTTCCGGATGGGTACAGAACGGTTTTTAACCTGTATGTATTCGAGGAAAAAAGTCATAAAGAAATTGCCGTGCTGCTGGGAATAGCAGAAAATTCTTCTGCATCCCAGTTTCACCGGGCAAAAGGACTGCTTGCTCAGAAAATAAAAGAATTTAAAATGTCAAAAAAAGCACAATATGAATAACGAATGGCTAAATAACCTGCGAAGCAGAATGGATGACCATGAAGAGGACGTTCCGGAAGTATTGTGGGAAGACATTAAAGATGAATTATTTTCCAGGGAAGAGAATACTGTGATTCCGGGTTTAATTCCTGAAATTCAGGAAGATGTAAAGGAGGAAGAGAAGGGAGCAGACACAGGAAGAAAATCTTTGTGGTATCAGATTGGAGGAATTGCTGCAGCCATTGCACTGATATTTTTGCTTATAAAAATACTGCCACAGAATGATATAGAAAAAAGAATGTCTCAGAAACCGGCAGGTGTGAAAAATGAAGAGGAAAAAAATACTTTAAAACCTATAAAAACAGAAGATTATTCAAGCGGAGAAACGAAATCAGGAACAGAGGCTTTCTTAGCGGATAATATATTAAATACAGGATCTACTGAGAAAATTGCAGCACAAAGATATGCCGAAAGTAGAACGGAAAACCAAATGGGAAATAATTCGAAAATTCAGGATATTTTCAAACTTCCTACAGCACCGGAGTCTTTTCAGCAGGAAAGCAGGATTGCTCAGAAAATACCTTCTGTTGATGATACCATAAAAGAAACGATAAAAGAACAAGCTTCTGATGAGGTTCTTTTCAAGGAAGAGAAAATAAAGGAAATCTATGCTGACAACACAAAACGAAGCACATCAAAATCCCGGGATAAAAAATCTTGGATGCTGAGCATGCTGACAGGAAATATGGCCTCCAATTCCGCAGAACAGCAGTTTCCAGGCTATGCCTCTATTACAGGAAAAGCCATGAGTGTAGAGCAGGTATTTACCACTTCCGAATACCATGATGATCCCCTGACGGACATATTATTAGCCAATCAGAGCCAGCCGGTAGAAGCGAGAATCAGGCATAAAGTACCGCTTACATTCGGGTTGTCATTGTACTATAATTTAGGAAAAAGATGGGGAATAGGAACAGGACTGAATTATACCAAACTGGCCTCCGAACTACATTCAGGAAGTGATAACAACTATATAAAAGGAGATCAGACCATTCATTATATAGGACTTCCGGTTCAGGTGAACTACAATGTTATTCAGAAAGGAAGGTTTACAGGATATATTACGGGAGGAGCACTTGTTGAGAAGCCCATATCAGGAAGTGTTACAACAAGTTATATTGTTAATGACGAAGTAAAAGAGAGCTCCAAAGAGCGTCTTGATCATAAGCCCTTTCAGTTTTCTGTCAATACTGCGGTAGGGCTTCAGCTGAAGATTGTTGATAAAATAGGTGTATATGCAGAACCGGGAATAGGCTATCACTTTAAGGAAGAAAACGCACCAAATACTATTTATAAAGAGAAACCGCTTCATTTTAATATGAAATTCGGGATCAGATTATTGTTGGATTGATGTAGAAGATTTTTAAAGCACCAAACTTAATAATCTATATATGAAAACAAAACTAATTTTTTTAGTGTTTTTATTATTCACCATTTTGAATATAAAAGCACAGTGTACCCCTACCATTACCAGTGCAAGACTTGGGCAGAAATATCCCGGGACGGTCTTATTCTGTGATACGGAAGATGAGGTTCTTTCTACAGTACAGTCCTACGGAAGCTATCAATGGTATAAACAGGAGTGGACCTGGCAGACCCCCAATAATAATCCCTGGGTTGTCATTCCGGGGGCTACATCACAACAGCTGACCATTAATGGAAATGACCAGCTGAATTATTTTAAAGTGATCGTTATGGACGGCGATTGTACCGCAGAAAGTCCTGCAGTATTTGCAGACGGTTTTGTATACGGACTTCCGGCGATGATGACCACTTATACTCCGGGAACTTATCAGGAAAACGGAGGAACAGTGAATGTTTGCAATGGAGCATCTGTGCAGTTTGATAATATATTTCCTGTTGTATACGGAAAACACACCTGGTTCAGATGTGTACCGGCCAGTAATCCACCTTTACCGGGAGATCCATGCATTATCCCTGGTGTAGTAGGAGATACTTATGTGGCAACCAGTTCAGGAAGCTATGGGTTTTATGCCTGTACAGAATATTGTCCGGATCAGTGTCAGATGTTAGACCCTTTTGCATTCGTAGAGCTGAATTTCGGAGACTGGGAATTCTGTAGCAATTTGGGAACAGGAGAAGTAAAAAGTGAGGATAACAGCCTGAAAATTTACCCTAATCCTACGGCTCAGCATCTTTACATCGGGAAAGAGACCGATAAAGTGTATAAAGAAGTAATCATTATAGATATGTCCGGAAAACTTGTTCTGAAGAAAAACGATCACAGATATAATCAGGCGATTGATGTAAGCGGACTTGTGCCGGGGAACTATATTATTGTTTCTAAAAGCACAGATGGAACAGAATACAAAAATAGATTTATAAAGAAATAATAGGATTAGAAAATCTGAAGATGTTTAAAGATTGATTGTGGGAAGGAAGAATGGGTGCCGGAAGAGGGACGTTCCTTGTATTGAAGAAGAACTAAAGTATTTTTTACTTTACGCTCAATAGATACATTCATCCTTGTTAATCTAATGACGGTCATAATTACCCCCCCAAAAAAGGAATTTCCTCTTTTTGGCATCCGGCTTCCGACTCATCATTACATCTTTATTCAGTATTCAGATGATTAATCTTTTTCGTTAGTTTTTAATAATGGTTGGGTCGGTACAAATCTCTTTGTACCGATTTTTGTTTTTGTAATCATGGTCGGGAATTCTTTGGGAAACTTAATAGTTATTTTCTTAAAATCTTTTCTAATATTTACATTCAATCAAAAAAATATTCATGTAAGTGGCAGATTTTCAAAATACTATATTCATTATTTTTACTTTAAAAACACACCATGCTGATAAAAATTTATGGCAGTGCCATTTATGGAGTTTCTGCACAAACCATAACTATTGAAGTAAATGTAGACACTGGCGGAGTAGGATACCATCTCGTAGGTCTTCCCGATAATGCCATTAAAGAAAGCAGTTACAGAATCTCCGCAGCCCTGAAAAATGTAGGACTTAAAATTCCCGGAAAGAAAATTACCATCAATATGGCTCCGGCAGATCTTAGAAAAGAAGGTTCAGCTTATGACCTGAGTATTGCTATTGGGATTTTAGCCGCTTCAGACCAGATTTTGGCAGAGGAAATAGAGCATTATATCATTATGGGAGAACTTTCTCTCGATGGAAGCCTGCAGCCAATCAAAGGAGTATTGCCCATTGCTATTCAGGCCAGAGAAGAAGGTTTTAAAGGAATTATCCTTCCGAAGCAAAACGCAAGAGAAGCCGCTATAGTAAATGATCTTGAAGTATATGGTGTAGAAAATATAAGAGAGGTCATTGATTTTTTTAACGGAGGAAAACCTCTCGAAAAAATGACTTTAGATACCCGAAAAGAGTTTCATGAAAAGATCAACGATTTTCCCTTTGATTTCTCTGAAGTTAAAGGTCAGGAAACAGCCAAAAGAGCTATGGAAGTGGCAGCAGCAGGCGGACATAATATCATCCTCATCGGTCCTCCCGGAAGCGGAAAAACAATGCTGGCCAAAAGAGTTCCCAGTATTTTACCTCCTTTAACCTTAAAAGAAGCCTTAGAAACTACAAAAATTCATTCCGTAGCAGGAAAAATAGGAACTGAAGCTTCACTCATGACGGTAAGACCATTCCGCTCACCGCATCATACCATTTCAGATGTAGCCTTAGTTGGAGGAGGTGTGATTTTGCAAAGCAAATGCGAATTCGCGAAGTAAATGCAAAAAATTGCAAAGTAGATACGAAAATAAGATATTTAAAGATCAAGTGCTAAAGTTATTAAATGTAGTTTTTCAATTAGACTTTGCTCAATCAAACGGATTAGAAAGAAAAATTCGCAACAATTCAATATTGCAGGAAAAAAAATTATTGATATTGATAGACTATTTTAATAATGCATTTTCCAAAATTAGACCTTTAAGAGATATTATTGCTCATAGAGGAGATTTATCTGATTTTAACTTAACTATGTTAACAATCTATTCATCATTATAATATGATGTAAAAAGAGTATGATTCAAGACTGAAAAGACAGATTGCTTACACGTATATCTTTGAAAAAATCAAGTAGTTTTGAAAAATGCAGTGATTACGCTTTTGTTATTATTACACAATGAACTGATAGAGCAATTAAAAATAATTGGTCAAAATTAATTTAAAGATGATATTATCTTATAAATGCTCTGAATTTAGATCTCATTACGTTTATTTCAGAATATAAAACTAATTCGTGTTCATAAGCATTTAGAAATGCTTAAAAAGCTTTCGCAAAAGTACATATAGCAAGTCTAATTTATCACTTAGGAATTATTAACATAGATATAGTTGCTTTTGAAAAAGCTATTGCTACATTATCAGCCTTTTATTGATGGAGATATTAATAAATGGAATTACAATTTTTTTCTGTTGTTAGTTAATGTCTACATGACTGATACAGTCAACTTAAATTTTAGCATACGTTATTCTTCCAATTGGCTTTTATAATTTTAAGAAGTTCACCTTTTAGTTGGATACCTTAAAATCTACAATATGTAGATGGCTCCGTTTTGTATTTTTAAAAAATTAATGCTCTCTATGCTTTACAAAAGAGTAATGTTCCTAAAATTCTGTTTTAGGAATGGAAATATTGTCTATTAAAATGTGTGCGACTTACAACTATGCGGAGAAGTTAGGAATTCATTCGCAACTTTGTTAGGACGTAAGGACTTTCAAAGTTGCTGCTTCACTCTGTAAGACTTTTGATTTTTTTGTTTTCAATATTTACTAAAATTACATATTCATTGTAGAATTATATTTAAATTTTGCTTTTGTCTTTACAGTTGTGTATGATCTTAATCAATAATTATTATTGATACGACAAGTTTTGTCGTTTAATCAATATATTTTTGTGATATTAATATAAATCACATGCTTTAAAAGTATAATTGTAATCATTTTAATTATAATAAAAGCATTTATTGTTTCTAAAAAAATGTTAAATTGCTACGTATTTAATAAAGACTAATTACTAACTCAAACAACAACACGAGAATGAAAAAAATTTATCTTGCTGCGCTTACCTTATGCGCTATTCTGGGTACATCTGCTCAGAAAGTAGTGTGGCAGAAAGACATCAAATCCTCTACTCAGGATTTTCTAAGCCAGGTTACCACTACAATAGATCAACAGTATCTGATCACAGGAAGCTCTATTCAGAGCGACAAACTACAACAAGCGAATAGGCAAAATAATGGTTATGATTTTCACCTTGTAAAGCTGAATCAACAGGGAGAAGAAGTCTGGGAAAAATACTTTTCAGGACAAAACCACGATTATTTATCCGCAACCGTTACCACTCAGGATGGCGGATTTCTATTAGCCGGAACTTCCTATTCAGGAAAAGGTCTTGATAAAAAAGAAGATTCTAAAGGTGGATCTGATATCTGGCTGATCAGAATTAATGAATTTGGAGACGAGCTATGGCAAAAAAATATTGGATCAAGTTCTGATGAAGAAGCAAGAGCTGTAATTCAGACTACAGATCAGGGATTCTTTGTGGCTGGAAACGTACAAAACTCTTCAAAAGGTTACGGCTCCAAAGATGTTTTGATTACAAAACTAGATAAGGATGGAAAAGAACTGTCCCAATTGATTTTAGGAGGAAAAGGCTTAGATGAAGTAGAGAAGATGATTCCAACTCGTGACGGTGGAGCATTACTTGGAATTTATTCCAGAAGTTCACTTGGAGGAATAAAGAAAACCGAAAACTTCGGTGAAGGTGACTACTGGATTGTCAAGTTAGACAAGAGCGGAAAAGTAGAATGGGAAAAGAACTTTGGAGGTAAAGGTGATGATCATATAAGAACTCTGGCATTAACTTCAACTGGCTTTATCATTGGCGGAGAATCCAGATCAGACAGGTCAGGGAATAAAACTGTAGGCCTTGAAGAAGGATCGGACCTTTGGCTGATATCATTAAATGAAAGAGGCGAAGAGCAGTGGCAGAAATCTTACAATTTCAAAAACAGGGACATACTTATGAGTATGAGTGTTCTTCATTCAGCAGACGATAAATCTTCTAAAGGAATTTTATTAGGAGGCTATACTCAGACAGAGGGAAGAGTAGAAACTGATGATGAAACGTTCTGGATGTTGTATTTGGATCATAATGGCAATGAGCAATGGAGAAAACACGTGGGTGGAGAATCCAGAAAGAAGGAAGAGAGATTGTCTGATTTAAAACTGAACAGAGACGGTTCCATTATTCTGGCAGGAACCAGTGCAGAAGAGCTCGGAAAAGAGAACTGGAAGATCGTGAAGCTTGGAGACAAGCAGGTGGATCAGTTAATTGAAAAATACGATATCAAAATCTATCCAAATCCTGTTTCTGATTATGCCTATGTGGAAATTGGTTTTGACTTTAAAGATGCAGATATTCTGTTGTATGACATGAGCGGAAGACAGCTTCAGAGTCTGAAAACAAAAAATAAAGTGACTAAGATCAATACTCAGGCACTCATTCAGGGAGCTTATCTGGTGACCATAAAAACTGATAACAATAAAACAGCGAATGCTAAACTGATAAAAAAATAACCATGAAAAGAAAAATATTAACTGTAGCTATTCTGGCAAATATTTATTGTCAGTTAAATGCTCAAACAGGTAATGATTTTAATAAAGATGTAGATAATATTAATAAAATATTTCCAGCAGCTCCTACTTCAAATAATTTAATGAAGTTTGAAGAAGTGCCGGTAAGTTATTATACAGGAATTCCAGACATCAGTATCCCTCTTTTTAATATTCCAACAAGTAACTCTAACATTAATCTAAATGTCCAGTTAAAATACCATCCGTTAAGTGCAAAACCGGATGATAAAGCTGGAGAAACGGGGCTTGGTTGGAATTTATTAGCAGGAGGAACCATTACAAGAACAGTAAGGGGAGGAGTTGCTGATGGCAAAATAGAATCTACTTTTATGTCTTCTCCTCCTGCAATAAAATATGGAATCTATAGACATGAAAATAACCCAACCTACAAATTGATATTTGACCAGCTTACCAATTGGAATATCAACGAATATGCATTTTATGTGGGAATTGGTACTTATGACACTGAGTATGATCTGTATCAGTATAATTTTATGGGTTATTCCGGAAGATTTATCATTAAAAAAGATCCTAATGGTAATTTTATAGCTGAAAAGCTGGATCGGAATAATTTAAAAATTACAAGTACCCATGATTCGGGTGGTGAAGTGCAGACAATTACCATTACAGACGATAAAGGGAATCAATATTTATTTCGAGGAATGGAAACTTCCTCAAAAAATGTATCTACTGTAAAAGTTGGGCTGCTTAATGGTTCCAGTGATATAGCTACTAATCTTGGTGGAGGAATATATTTTACAGCATTTCATTTGGAAAAAGTTAAAGATCCAAGTAATAATGTATTGCTTACCTTTAACTATGATCAAGCTTCGCAAGTTGAGTATAAGGATCCGGAAACAAGAACAAATAGGCTTGCAGGAAACATTACATACAATTACTCTAATACCACAATGAATCCTGATCCTCAAATGCCTGGAGCTATAGAAGCTCAAACTGTATATAATACTGCAAACACGAAACTTCTGACCAGTATTGCAATAACAGATAAAGGAACAGTAAACTTTTTCTATGAGAAGGGAAGAACCGATTCTAATTATCTGAACGCCTCTAATTTGTATAAATTAAAATCAATTCAAAGCAATTTTACAGGACAGAGTAATAGCCAGTACGTTGATAAATATTCTTTTGATTATGATTATTCAAACACATCCTTTTATAATCCTCCCTATCCTCAGGGTTTTCTGCAAAAGCTTTTGCTGAAAAAAATCACAAAATCGAGTTTAGGAAATAACATAAATGAATATAATATTGCTTATAATAGTTTTGATAAAACTTTTGGAAAAGATAGTTGGGGATACTACAAAGGACCAGAGCCTTATAAACCGATTTACATTACCCAAGATGTTATCAACTCTATTACTTATCCAACCAAAGGCAAAGTAGTTTTTGATTTTGGAGAAAATATTTATAGCCACGCTGCCGGGTTCAACCTGCCAATGGAACCTATTACAGGAGAATGGGTGGATTCAGTTAGTACTTTTACATTGGATATCCCCTCATTTAGCCCTTCGCAGAAAAAAGAATTTTTTACAATACTTTCACCGCAAAAGGTAAAGCTGCATCTTGATTTGGGAAGTTTAATATACTCAAACTGGAGATTTGATATTTACCAAAAAACCGGAAGTAACACATATTCTCCTTCATTACATTTTTGGGAAATGTCATGGCAGTCTTGCTTAAATAATGGTAATGTACAGTGCCCAAGCCATAATCCTGGTGAGAATTCACAGCCAATTACCGAGTTCGATGGAGAAGTGGATCTGCAGCCAGGTACTTATTATGCATCATTTACTGGAAGTTATGGATATACACATATGCCTGTATCATACAATTATACAGCGACTACAAAAGAGCATTATTTTACGAGTTACTTGACCAAAAAAGGAGGTGGATTAAGGGTTAATAATATTAAATATTTTGATGATGCTGGTTCGACAAATCCGGCAAAGGAATTTATATATGATTATACTGATATTAACGATTCTCAAAAAAGCAGTGGAGCTTTAGTTTTCCCGGAACCTGTTTTCAGATATGAAGAAGGAATTACATATGAGTATCACCCAACTCTTTCTGATGGCTATTTATCTTATAGCTGTACATCTGATACGACTACCAACTATAATATCATTCCATCTGAAAAAACACAGGGTTCAGATGTTGGATATCAGTATGTAACCTTAAAGCAGATTGTGCGAGGCAGCAATAACAGCATTACGGATAATGGAAAAACGGTTTATAAATTCAGATCGCCTATTGATTTTCCTAACCCGGAAATGTTTGTGCCAACTATGCCTATTTTACCGATTACCAATCATGATTACCTTAGAGGGCAGATGGTTTTTGAGAAAAAATATGATATGGATGGTAAGATACTTTCAGAAGTTAATAATGAGTATGCGAGCTATGTATTTGAAAAACTTGAAGGAATAAAAGCAAAAGATAATTTTTATAATAATATTAATCCTGAAAGATACAAGTATAAATACTATAGTGCCTTTCAGCAATATTTCCCCCAAGTCATTCTAGCTACACCTTATAAATATTTTACAAAATATGGTATCACATTGCCATCTAAGAAAGTTGAGACATCTTATTTTTATAAGAATGGAGTACAGAGTTCAGTAACGAGCACCACAAATAATACTTATAATTCTTTTGATTATCCGTCATTGTCTACACAGCTTCTTCCTGATGGCAGTACGACAAAGACCAATTATTTGTATGCTACGGAGAAGAATAACCAGAAGCTTATCAATGCCAATATGATCAGTATTCCATTGGAAACGGGTGTAACCCAAAAGCTAAATACCATGGTTGCAGAGAAAGCGGTTGCCAAAACAGAAATTATTTATGATGCTTCTACCACGAGTCTTTTTCCTGATGCAGTTACGGGTTTGAATACCTTGACCAATGCTATGGAAACAAAGATAAAGTATGATAAATACGATAGTAAGGGAAATCTGGAGGAGTATACTTTGAAAGAAGGTACACCTGTTACAATTATCTGGGGATACAATAAAACGCAACCCATTGCCAAAGTGGAAGGGGTGAGAAAATCAGATATCCAGCAGTCCTTAATTGATACTATTGTCAATACATCGAATACGGATGCATCAGCGGGATTGGATAATGATGAATCAGCGTTGTTGAGTGCCTTGGATACTTTCAGGAAAACGGCAGTGCCTGGAGCGCTGATTACGACTTATACTTATGATCCTTTAGTGGGAGTGAGAAGTATCGTACAGCCTTCAGGGTTAAAGGAACTCTATTTTTATGATACAGAAAACAGGATTAAAGAGATCAAGCAGGAGGTTAGGGATGCTGCTGGCAATGTATCCTATAAGACCTTAAAAGAATACCAATACCATTTTAAAAACTAAACTGATGAAGAAACTCATAATTCCAATAGGAATCCTGCTGGCTGGCTCATTGCAAGGTCAGCTTTCACCGGCAGAGAATTATATCTATACGAAGACCTATCTTGACCATACGAACTTAAAAGTAACAGAAAATGTCCAGTACTATGACGGACTTTCAAGACCTAAGCAGTCTATTGCTATAAAAGGCTCTCCTACGGGTAAGGATGTAGTAACGAAATACGAATATGATGGGTTTGGAAGGCAGGTTAATGATTATCTTCCTGTCCCTCAGAGCGGGACCTTAAATGGGGGTATCTATGCTTCCCCGCTGTCCAATGCTGTTAATCCCGATATTTATGGGAATGAAAAGATCTATTCTGAGAAAAGACTTGAAAGCTCTCCTTTAAACCGGATTCAGGAACAGGTTCAGGTAGGAACAGCCTGGTCAGGCAAGCCTGTAAAATATGACTACGGCACCAATGGAACTGGAGAAGTTTACCATTATCTTATCTCTTCAAGCTGGTATCAGGGAACAACCAAGAGCAGTTTTGACCCTGCTCCTGCCATTGCTTATCCATCTGGGCAGCTGTATAAGAATATGGTAAAGGATGAAGATGGCAATGAGACCCAGGAATTTAAAAATGCGAAAGGTCAGGTGATACTGGTAAGGAAAGTTATCAGTCCGACATTGAATGCAGATACGTATTATGTTTATAATGAGTATGACCAGTTAGCCTTTGTTATACCTCCAAAAGGTGTTTCTGCATCTATGACGGATTCTTTACTTAATGAGCTTTGCTACCAGTACCGTTATGACGGCCGGGGCAGGCTTGCGCAAAAGAAGCTTCCTGGGAAAGGCTGGGAATATATGGTGTATGACAAACAGGACCGTCTTATTTTGACTCGTGATACTGTAATGGAAGGGAAAGGTCAGTGGCTTTTTACCAAGTATGACAAATTTGGACGTGTGGCCTACACGGGAATTATATCTGGTGGAGACCGTGAAACGATGCAGAACCAGCTTGGCAGTCAGAATATTGTAGAAGAGCAGACTGCTACCGGCTTTAACAGGCCTGGGATTATGGTATACTATACGAACAATTTTCTATCGGATTCCCAGACTATTCTGAGCATTAATTACTATGACAATTATCCCCGGGATACTAAGAAGTTTCCACCTACTGTTATTTTAGACCAGCCTGTGATCAATGCAGCGAGCAGTGTGAGTACTCAGGGAATGCCAACGGCTTCTTATGTAAAGAACGTAGAGGATGATAACTGGACCAAAACGTATTTCTATTATGATTTCCGGGGAAGAGCAGTAGGAACTCATTCCGTAAACCATCTGGGAGGATATACAGGAACAGAGAGCCAGCTTGATTTTTCAGGCACGCCAAAAATGACTGTTACCCGACATAAACGTTTAGATACCGACGTTGAAAGGGTTATTACAGAAACCTTTGAATATGACAGCCAGAACAGGTTATTGGTTCATAAACATCAGGTGGATAATAATGCTGTTGAATATCTTACGCAGAATAAATACAATGAGCTTTCTCAGCTTGAGTCCAAGAAAGTGGGAGGGACTGCAGCAGCTTCGCCTTTGCAGCAGATGGATTATAAGTATAATATCAGAGGCTGGATGACCAAAATCAATGATCCTTCTAACCTGAACGGTAAACTTTTTGGTTATGAGATGAGATATAATAATCCTGTTAATACTCAATCCGTTGGGAAGTTTAATGGTAACATTGCTGAAATTGACTGGAATAACGGTTCTGAAAACCTTTTGAAGCGTTATAATTATGAATATGATGTATTGAACAGGTTAACCAATGCGTTTTATAAAGAGCCTTCAACAGGAGTTAGCGGTAATTATGACGAATACCTGACTTATGATGTGAATGGGAATATCAGCAATCTTAAAAGAAGGGCTATTCCTGTATCGGGTCAGACTTCGACATTGGTGGATAACCTTGACTATATCTATAATGGCAACCGTTTGACTCAGGTGATAGAAAATGCATTGAATGATACCGGTTATGAGGGAGGAAACAATGTAATTGACTATGACCTGAATGGCAGCATGACCACTATGAAGGATAAAGGAATCTGGAGTATTGTATATAATTATCTGAGTTTACCTGATTCTTATTCCATTACACAGAGTAGTCCTTTTGGACCTGCTATGAATATTGGCTTGGATTATTTATACCGTGCAGATGGCGTAAAAGTACGTAAAACGTATTCCAGTGCCCCACCTCGTGGTCTGGCCAGTATTACAATTACAGATTATCTGGATGGTTTTCAGTACAACTATTTTGAGGGAGGAGGGATCTGTCTAACCTGCCGTACGGAGCATGCCTATGAGCAACAGGCATATAAAGGTATTTTTAATCCCGGTACAATTACCCCGGAATGGAGGCTTGATTTTGTACATACTACAGAAGGAGTTTACAGTTTTGCAGAAAACCGCTATATTTATCAGTACAAAGACCACCTTGGAAATACAAGGATGAGCTTTGGTAAAGACAGCACAGGAGCTCTTGAAATTACTGATACCAACAACTATTATGCATTTGGGTTAAGCCATATCTCAGGAGGACTGAGTAATTCTTATTTCGGAAGTTATAGGTCTTACAAGTATAATGGTAAGGAATTACAGGAAACAGGCTTTTTTGATTATGGAGCGAGAATGTATATGCCGGATTTAGGAAGATGGGGAGTGGTGGATCCTTTGGCGGAGAAAGATACAAGATGGACACCATATCGATATGCTTATAATAATCCTCTAATATTTATTGATCCGGATGGAAGAAATGAAGATTGGTATAAGGATGAAGCTGGTGATTTTGTCTATGACGCAAAATTAACATCTAGTAATGCTTATGCAAGATTGTCTGACAAAGAAGAGTATCTTGGTGCCTCTCATTCAATTAATCTTGTAAATTCTGATAAGCAATCAGTAGGCAATATTAAATTGGAAGAAGGAGGAGGAGTTTCGGTAACAGGAAGTTGGGCTAATGAAGGAAATGTCAGTTATAATACAATCGGTAAAAAATCTGGATTTGGACTTATTGTAGATGCGAAATTAGCAGATAATGCTAAGATATATGGTGTAGATAAGTTTTCGCAGGATAATTATAATACTTATAATTACCCAAATATGGAATTTGATTTTAATGCTAAAGATTTTGTACAGGAAAATTTTAAGGAAAATTTCACTGCACCTGAAAGTGGGGTTTCTAAAGTCATAAACGGCGTTGGTAGCGCTACTTCTGGCTCAGGAATAGCTCCCTATTGTTCAGAGTGCCCACCTGCTACTGCAGGGCCTGCGCCTATAGGATCTGTCGATGGACCATCAACTAAGTCTGCATATGATGGTTATAGAATGGGAGTCGCCTTGAATCATTTGCTATGGCATAATAAAAAAACAGATAATAAAGATAATAATGAAAAGAAAAAATAATTATATTATGCCAATCCTGATAATTTTACTTTATTTTCTAGTAGAATTTATTATCAATTTTTTATTTATAAAATGGTTAGGAGGCTATGATAATCAAATTAATTATGATTTAAGTATTATATGCAGTAGATTGATTGTTGCTGGCCTGTTTTTTGTGACAATCATGATTTCGAATAAAAAAGTAAGTGATTATATTGGATTTAAAGGTATTTCTTCAAAAAAAATATTTTTATATTTTGTAGCAAGTATATTATATTCTTATGCCATAGTTCTTATTAGTAATGATATTTTTGAATGTGCTTTTCACTTGTCTAATAAATATGATTATTATTTAATTAGTGCTATTTTAGTAGCTCCACTATATGAAGAAATCTTTAAAAAAATAATTCCAATTGAATTTTTATTGAAAAAAAATATCTCACCTATTTTTATTACTCTTTTTATTTCATTTTTATTTAGCATTAATCATTTGCCTTCATTAGAGCAAATGTGTTATACATTTTTTCTTACAATCATAACATCATTAATATACTTAAAAGAAAGGAATTATTTATATCCGATAATTTTTCATTTAATATATAATTTTATTGTTCTTTGCGTATATTAATAATTAGTAAAATTCTAAATAATAGGCACTTATTTTCCTAAATGGGTGCCTTGATCTAAAAATATATGTTGATATATAATTATATTATTCATAAAATTAATAAGAAACGTTGTGCTAAACTGAATCTTTCAGCTGCAATTACTTTGAAGAAACTTGTGCGGGGATTATATTTTAAATACTAAGCAATATATAAAGTTATGGATAATAGAAATGAAAATTGATATTAGGATAATGAAACGGATAATACAGCATGGTACAATGTAAGTACAGAAAAGAGCAGGTGAAACTAATTTGACAGCTAAAAATAAAACAATTGATAGTTTGAAAGTTGAACTTATTGATTGTAAATTACAAGCAAAAATTATGGCAGAAGTATTAGAAGAAGATAGAATTAAAAGTGAAGAAAAGTAGATTATTTCTTCATTGTCAATTACAAAAAATTAATTGTTAGTGCAAAATTTTATAAATTAATGTAAATAATACTTTCGTCTATTGATACCGAAAGAAAGTGTTTTATAGATTGATAAAACCAGTTGACTAAGTTGTAATAGCCACGACTTAATCTGACATTTAGGGGTTAAAAATAATTGTCAGTTATCCAATATTTTCCTTACTTCCAAAAGTAAGGATTTTTTGTTCCTCTGCAAGAGTTTCCAATAATTTCTCTTTTGCAAGAGATTTACTATCCAAAAACGTTTGCATCGGGGTTTTACCGTAACAATGCTTTCCTGTATGTGTTCTTTCTTGGTTGTAATACGATAGCCAGCTGCTAAGATCCAATTGGAGTTCTTCAATACTTCTGTAAATTTTCTTTCTGAAAGCAACTGCATAAAACTCGTCTTGTATGGTTCTGTGAAAACGTTCACAAATACCGTTGGTTTGTGGACTTTTAGCTTTTGTTTTGGTATGGTCAATATCTTCAATAGCCAAATATAACTGATATTCGTGTTGTTCTCTTATTCCACAGTATTCAGTTCCTCTGTCGGTCAAAACTCTAAGTAAGCGAAGTTCCTGCTGCTCAAAGAAAGGAACAACTTGATCGTTAAGCATATCAGCGGCAATAAGTGCATTCTTACGGTCATATAACTTTGCAAATGCAACCTTAGAATAGGTATCTATAAAAGTTTGCTGATAAATATGACCAACTCCTTTAATATTTCCTACGTAATATGTGTCCTGTGCTCCTAAATACCCTGGATGATAAGTTTCTATCTCACCATGAGCCTTCTTTTCTTCCTTCGCTTTTTCTAAAACAGTAAGTTGACTTTCTGTAAGGACAATGCCTTCTTGTGCTGATTTAGTTTCCAAAGCTTTTAAACGAAGCTTAAAGGTATGGAGATCATGTCTGAGCCAGATACTTCTAACTCCACCAGGTGAAACAATAAAACCTTTCTTTCTGAGCTCATTACTTACTCTAAGTTGTCCTAAAGCTGGGTTCTCAATTGCTATATCAATGACAGCTTTCTCAATCGACTCGTCTACACGATTCTTTAGTACAGGTTTTCTTCTGGAAATTTCCTGTAAAGCAAGTTCTCCACCTTGTTCATACAGTTCTTTGAATCTATAAAAGCTGTCTCGGGAATATCCCATTACCTTGCAGGCTTTGGATACGTTTCCTAAATGTTGTGCTAATTCAAGTACGCCTAACTTGTTTTTGATGATTTTTTGTTGTGTAGTCATAATACTTAATCTGTTTTAAAGTTATTCTTTTTGATTATAACTGTCAGATTAAGTATTGACTAATTCAACTAAGTCAACTGGTTCTTTTAAATTAGGCACCTGGTTTATGTTTGTGAGGCTTTAATTCTGGATAATCTTCCTTTTTTTCAGGTGTTACTCTTCTTCTTCTGTCGTGTGAGCCGTCTTCTTTTTTAGGCTTGGGCCCGGGTTTAATTGCTTTAATTTGAAACATATTTATATAATTTAGTTATTGCTTAAATTTTTTTTTGAGAAAAGAGAAAAAAATTTTTTCTTCTTCTTTCTAGGCTTTTCCTCCTTTATCCAGAGAAATTCGTTATTTCTTATCCAATAATGGGATTGACAGGTGAAATTCCAATTTCCAATAGAAGGATATAATGTTATACTTTGCCCATCAAAAATTAATTTCCAATCTTTTGGAGACAATCTTGTAACAACTTTATTCTTACATCCACAAGCACATAGATGTACTGCTACCTTATATTGAATAGATATATACAAAACCCCTTGTGCGGGGTTTTGTGGGATTTCTTTCATGAATTTATATTCAACCTGCATTATGAAAGAATTTAAAGTTTTCAATGATAAAGTGGGAAGAGTTTTGATTTAATGAATCACCATAAAAACCACAATGCTGCTTCCATTTCATTACTGCATGAACTGCATTAAAAGCATTTAATTCGGCAATTTGAATATTAGAATTATATGGATTGTGTGATGTTTCATTATATTCACTTCCGACCTGTTGATTATATGTTATTCTTGTTGCTCCCCAAAGTCTTTCATCTCTAACATTAATTCCAAGACCACTATCAATAAAGGGGATGTTTTTTGAAAGCAGATGTTTTGAAATGAAATTTCTTGCATCATTTCTATCAATACAAATAAATACGAAATCCATATTATCAAGTTCATTTATATTAAGTTCTGAAAGAATTTCTTGGTGAGAGATTAAACCAGCATGCATTTTTGAGTATATTCCTTTTAAATAATCTACTTTCGACACTCGATTACTAAGTTCATCAACACTTGCTGCTCCTGGGGCTCTAAAAGCATTATGAGACTCGAAGGTATCGTTGTCAAATAAATGTATTTGAGAGACAGGGGTTTTAGCGATAAAGTCTAAAATATAGCTCCCAGTTCCACCCAGTCCAATAATTGCCACTTTCATTCCAAGAAATTTTTCATTAAGAAAATCAATTCTTGCTCTCGACGAATTTGAATCAAAATATATGAATGGTGTTTCTGTTTCATTTATAATGATTGGCTTGAATGTTTTTGCAGTTACTGTACCAGTTTCATCCAAAGAGATTGCTTCGTTTGATATAACTCTTATATAGCTTGTAAACTTTTCGTAAAAATCTCTAAATGGATTTTGGGGTTTATTTGAAAAAGAATAATCCGCTACTAAGTCTTTGGATAGGGTTCGCTTTTCATTTATATATTCAAGAGGTAATATTGGGTTCCCATTTGTATGACATGGCTTTTCTCCAATAAAGTGAATTACATGGTCATTAGGAATGCCAATTCTTTCAGTGCCTGGAATTATTTGAAATGGCGAAAACAATACTCCATATTTAATTTCTCTTTCAAAATTGACGTAAGGAATGTGGTGGATACATATGTATCCACCTTTTATTTCCACTTCGTATCCTTCATCTTGAAGAGAACGAATATCTGGGCTATGATTTATCTGTTGCAGTGACATAGAATATCATTTTATGTTTTACCTGTACAGATTTCCCATTTGTAAGTACGCCTTCAGGATTAGATAAGGGTCCGTTTTCAAATGCTACGGTAAATGCTGTGTTTGGATTGCTCATTATGTGTCCGGATAGGCTAATCACTTCTTCAAAAGAGATATATTCTTTATCCCAAAAATGATTTGTCCCATTAACAATAATGTAGTTTTTTTCCTTAGGCTTTGAAATGAATTTTTCCTTGCCTTCTCTTGCGAGATCGACAAAGTCATTATTCCCAATTAAAATATCATCCCAATCATCAGGATTATCTAAATAAATTAAATGATTGTCTGGGACATTACCTGTTTTTCTAATTTCGTTTCCTGTAATGAATTGTTTATAGGAAATGAAATCTTTACCATTTATTGAATATTCAAGTTTTTTCTTGACAAAAAACTGTTCTATATCAGGTCTTGCAAGATTTACTCTACTGTCATTTTCTATTAGTTCATCTTCATAAGGTCTGCTTATCGCTAAATACAGTGTCGTTGAGTATGGAATGTTCTTTTTATCTTTTAATTCTCTACCTGTTATATATTGTTGTGTAGTTGAGAATTCTTCACCATCTATTAAAAATTTAAGAGGTGGCATATCGCTATTTTTGTCTATTGTGTTCATCTGTTTTTGTTTATGTTTAAAAAAAATGTTACATTTTAGTAACCCTAGCCACTCTCAGTGGCACGCGAATAATTGATTTTGCGGCGGTATATTTTTTTAGATTAACAATAACAGGCCCACATTAAAAATTTAACATGGTGTTAAAAAAAGCGAAAAGTTTGGAAGATATTTCTAAAAGTATATATATTTGAAGTGCAAAGACAAATATTTTTTATTTTGATTAAGTATTAGCCTTGCAACGGCCTCTACTTTTCATTAGAAATATTTACAAACTAGGCTTTTTAACTGCCTGGTTTTTTTTAGGAATTATGATTTTAATCATGAACCTGCAACAAAGTTAAAATTTCTTTTTTAAATTCCCAAAATAATTTTAATATTTTTTTACAATAAAGTTAATTTTAACTTGAGTTTTTATGTTTAAGTAATTGATTTATAGATTTATAAATAGTTAATTTTTTTTTAAAAAATACGACATGATTTGTCGCTAATGTCAATTATGCAAACTATTTTTAAAATGAATTTTAAATTAATTTCTTAAAATGTTGTTAAAATAGAAATTAAATTGTATCTTTGTAGTACTTAATAAACAACCTAAATATGAATGAGAACCAATTTTTTATAAATTTGGGTGCAAATATTTCCTCTATTAGGATTAAGAAAGGGATAAATCAAGATGATCTCGCCAAATTTCTGGATTTATCCCGACCGTCAATCGTTAATATAGAGAAAGGTAAACAGAAACCCAGTATTTATACTTTAATATTAATTGCTAATTATCTTATGGTGGATATCAAAGATTTATTACCAGAAGTAATTCCGGCAATTGAGAGAGGAAATATAATTGGTGTAGGTATTGACCCATCAATTTTTTCACAAGATAGAGACTTTGTAAAATTTATGAGAATAGTTTCAAAAAACAACAAATAGAATGTCAATTTCAAAAAGTATTATTGATATAACGCGAGAGTATATTGATACAAACTCTTTTCTTTTTGAGAGCCTTCCAATTAATTTGGAGGAGTTAATTGGAAAAGAAGGGATTAGTGTGATTAATTATCCTTTTGAAGATGATATTTCTGGAGTTTTGGTTATAGAAGAGGACAATGTAACAATAGGAGTTAATAAAAAATCCAGTAATGTCAGAAAAAGATTTACATTAGCACATGAGCTAGGGCACTTTAAGTTGCATACTCAAAAGTCTAAGATGTTTATGGATAATGTTTTTTTTAGAAAGAAATCGGAAGGATATACTTCTAAGGAAGAAAAAATCGAAAAAGAGGCAAATTATTTTGCTGCAAATATTCTTATGCCTGAACATTTAGTTAGAAAAGAAATAGTGGGATTGAAATGTGACTTACATGATGATGCTACTATTGCTTCATTGGCTAATAAATTTGAAGTAAGCTCTTCTGCTATGACCTTCAGATTAATAAATTTAGGCTTAATTTAGTAACGAATATTTAAAAAGATAATGTCCCCTTCATGAATTGAAGGGGATTTTTTATGGTTGTTAAAAATCAAATAGTATTTTAAGGATTGGTTTGATAAATACTCAAATGAATGTAAGAAAAAATTAGTTTTGTATATTTGATTATAAATTATATTATATGACAACAATAGATCTAAAAAAATTATAAAGATTTCAGGTAAGAAAGGAATTGTTGCTTATAAAGGAAAAGGTACAAGGACAAAATTTGATGAGAGTGTTAACCTTAAAAAAATAAATCTAATCTCTAACTTTATAGGTAATAGAACAGAGGAGGTAGCAAAAATTCTAATGAGCTAAAAGTCCTATTAAGATTAAATTCTATGTTCCCAATACTCTTGAAGGTTACCTTTCATAATGAGCTATTAGTGATGGCAGGCTAAACTGATTTTGATGGTGATCCATTTTTCTGAAACAATTGAAATGATATTCGAATTTCTTTTCAATTCTTTCTTTCAGTGATAAAAGTTCTGGAGTCCAGGGATTAGTTTTCTTTTTATTATTGTCTGATTCGTTAGATTCAATAGGTGTTTCCATACCATGTGGTGAGACGTGGCATTAATAGGATCTTATTGTGTATTTTTTTGAGTACGTTGTTGATATGTAGTAAATTATCATTGAGTTCATCAGCTACCCTTGGTTGGAAGAATTTTTCTCTGTGTTCAAAATGATCTTCTGGAAATTTATGAAATTCTTCTGAATTGAATAGACTGAGTTGGCTCACTGTATTAGCCTTCAGTATCTTTTTTTTCTAAATTATAAATATCCTCTTCCCAATGTGGTTGATTGAATTTATTAATTGAATCAGCTAAAAGTAAATGATTTTTAAGATTAGGGTCAATGCTTTTTTTATAAAAACAAGCTGTTTCAGCCCAATCAAAATTATTGCTAGTTGCAAGTAATTGAATGTTATTACAGAATATGGCCTGAATATCTTTATCTTTATAATCAAAGTTTTGTATTGTATTTTGTATTTTCAAGAATCTTTTCCTTTCAACATAAGGTCCATCTAAGTTTTCATAACCAACATGTATAATTCCAGGATTATCTGATGGTATTTGATTAACTGCTTTTACTAAAAGACGTTTTATATCTTTAGCCTTCATGTCAATTGAATAATCGGAAATATTTATCCACTTCATTATACAGGCATTATTTATTTTATTTACATAGATATTTAGAACATCCAGATCTTTATTCGTTCCTAATTTATATAGCTCGTCATATCCTAAAGCCGTCACATAATTTCCTCCACTTATATATTCACCTATTAAAGCTTCAATTATTTCAGGAGAGTGGTTTCTAATATTTTTATCTTTTAAATTTTTATTAATAGAAGTAATGTCTAAGGGTTTTATTACAACCTCTATTTGATTAGTTTTACTTTCCATAATCTTACCAGATTCCTTTGCTTTTAAGTAATCTATAAAGGTATCAACTAGGATATTTTCATCTGTATCTGCAACTGGAACCTTGAATGTAATGTCAATATAATATGATAATTTCAGATTATTAAGTAATTCCGATAGCTTTATTGATCTTTTTTGCCATTCTGATCTTTCGCTTTCCGAATAATCAGATACTTTTTGCATTCTTTTACATTCTACCCAATACTGTTTTCCATTTTTTCTTATTTGTAAGTCTGGAGATTTATAAAAAGTACTTTCTGGTATAAAACAAACTTTCCAACCATTTTTACAATATAAATTTGCAACTGCTAGTTCAAAAAAAATAGCATCAGGTTGGTTTTTCTTTTCATTTAGCAATTCATCAATTTTAGTTTCTATCCCATCGATATCAAGAAGAGTTGAAAGATTTTTTCCAATCATTGAAAAGAATGGAAATATCCTTGCGGATTGTAAATTATCACCACAAGATGGACGATAAAATATACTTTCTACTAAATACATATACCAAGCTATCCAATCTTCATATACTGCTATTGGTAATATGGCCTTTTTCTCGCCTGTTTTAATTTCTTTAGTTCCATATTGAATACTTTCTACATTATGAAAATATGAAATAACCTTTGCCCTTCTTTCTGTCCATTTTGTGTCACCCATTCTAGAGATAAAAAAGTTTAAAGCTTTTTTTGCTTCAATAGCCCATTCTTCGTTAGCGTATATATTTAGCATATTTAATCAATCTAGTTATTGTTTATGATACTTTAAATATGGGAATAAATCAGTCATTCCCCAAATAAATAGGAGAAAATATAAAAATATGTTTTCCTGTGTATGGGGAGATTTTACAGATACAATTACAGCTTATGCTGCTTATGTTGTGACTAACATTAATCCACGACACTTTAGCTTTGATCAATCTACTAAATATTCTAGGGCAGACGCTGTTTCTTTGTTTGATATTCCACGAATTTCTGTATGGACTGTAATTTGGAATTATACAACAACAGCTTAGCATTCTGAAAGGGAAGTCAGTGTAATCGGTCATGGTGTAGGTAGATATTTACGGAGTAGTCCAAATGGAATTATCCGAGATAATTTAGAATATCAATTGATTATATGAGTATCACGAACGGGTTTTATTGAAAAAAGCTGTCTCAAAAATGAGGCAGCTTTTTAATGTTTTTTATTAAATCTACAGAGACAATCATGTCAGATCTTATTTTGATATACTCAATATTTTCTTCCTGTTCCCATTATTACATTAGCAAATCCAAATGCATATCCTAAGCCTATTGAATTAAGACCTAAAATACAGCTCTTCCGTATATAAAAGCGACTGATTTTCTATTAGAAATAGATCTGAGGCATTTGGTTTAGTTATTTATTTGGGGTATTTTTATTTAAAATTAAATTGTTTACAGGTGTAATCTTCCATTTTTTTTACAGGAAGTCTTCCATTCTCTGCAAGTACATTTGTAATGAATTTGTTGCAACGCTCTAGGTCGAAAATTCCTTTACGGTATGCCTCACAGAGAAAGTCCATAGTAGCTAAGTATTCTACATTGTGTAGGTTGCAATATTGTCGAATGTCTTTAAGATTACTACTTGCGACTATATTTTCTGTATATCTTGCAACAGCTAGACATGCGCTTTCTCCGTCTCCTTTGAATAATTTATTTTTTATATAAAAATATTCTTTTACTATTTCTTGATTTTCTTCTGGAAATTTCTCTATTTCTAAAATTTTCTGATTTATCAAATTGTCTATTTCAATTTTTTTCTTTGGAAATCTTTCCAGTTCAGCATAAACTTTATCTAGTACTTTGATATCATAATCAAAAATACTGCATAGAAAATAAATTTCACTAGCTTTAATGAAATGCGAAACTACATCTGCATCTATTAGTATTATTTTATCTTTTTTCTTAGCCATTGAATAAGTTTTCTAAATCTTCTTGATTCATTCCAAGATCTAAAAGAAGACTATGATAATGACTTTCCGAGATAAGCTCTTTAGAATATAATTCACTAGCCTTTTGTCCATAATCTCCAAGTACTAGATTTGAATTTCCATTTTTATATAAGTCTAATGGGTATCCATTTAATATGGCGTTCTCTACTATGTCTTTAAGGTATTCCTTACTTTTGGATTCACTAATTAAGCTTAAGTTTTTTAATCTATATAAAAGAACCGATCTAGAACAAAAAAAATATTGTTCTAACTTTAGTATAGTTTGAATTGTTATTTGATCCTTTTGTGTTTCCATATCAGGAATAAGGGAAATTATCCCGTCCTCTGGAAGCATTAATATAGATGAAAATACATCTGCGTTAAATTCTTCTATATGCTTCTTATTGAAAAGTCCTGTTGTACAGTAATTATGTGTGAAATTTTCCTGTATAAATAAATGATATAACTCATGGCCAATAGTGAAATTTTGCTCTCCTAGACTATGAATGTTATTAACTAACATAAATCTATTTGTGTTTTCTTTATTTGTATCTACTATTTTTATAGCCATACCATTAAATGTTTCTCCTAAAGGTCGAAAAACAGTAATTACATTTAGTTTTTTAAGAAGACTTTTAAAATTTATTGGATCTATATGTCCTATTCCCAATTCTCGGCGGAACTCAGTTGCCTTTCTTTCTAAAATTATGAAATTATTCATTACTAGCTAATACATTTTGCATTTTAAAATAGTTCGTAGCTATTTTTTTGAATGATGCAATTGAAGCTAAATCTTCGGCATTTAATTCTTCCATACGGAAAGCAAAAGCAAGATTAGTTTTTAAAGCAGCTTCGTCATCATTATATAAGTCATATTCGTCTACAGAATATAACTCAGCTAATTTTGTTATTAGATGACTTGGAATTGGCCTTTTACCATTTTCATAGTAATTAAGTTCTACTCGGCTTATGTTTAGATAATGTGCGACATTTTGCTGTGTATACTGCATTTTTGTACGCAAAGCCTTTATGTTTTTGCCTACTGTATTGTCCATATTTATTATTTTATGTTACAAATTTAATGTATTTTAATCAAATTATGTGATTTAGTAACATTTATTTTATCTATTGTTTTTAATATAATTGTTCTTAAATCAATAATTTATATAAAAGTATTTATTAGGTGCGTCAAATATTGACGTATAAAAATTTATTTTATAAGCTAAATATGTAAAGCCAATTTTGAAAAGTGAGTAACCTAGAAATGTTCTTTATTTTTTTAACTAAAGACTATTTTTGAAGAATATAAGTTTAGTAAGGAAATATTGAACTTATGTATCTGGCTCATTGTACGTATTTGGAAAGGTTGACTTCAATGTCCGTTGTTTATTCTTTTTTTTAATTTTTATGGCTTTAACTTCAACCCTAAGAAACTGTTTTAAAATAAAATCTAAATCCTCTTCTTTAACTGTTAGAATAACCTTCATTACTTCCAGATAATTTATTTGTATTAATGATTTAATATTTTTTGTTTTTCAATTTCGAACTCCTCTTCATTAATAGCTCCTGAAGCACGTAGGTCATTTAATTTATTGAGTTGATCATATTTATCTAAAACTACAGTTTTTTTAGGTTTATTCTTTATATAAATAACATTTTTACTTGAAAATGCTTTTGCAAATGCCAACCACCAACCATATACGGTCCAACCAAAAAATAAATTAATCAGTAAAACACTGAAAAATTTAAATCTTAATATATATACCCTAAACAATGCAATTATAGTGGGAATAAAATAGATAAAGAGAATTATTTTGACAAATGGAAACTCTCCAATATTTTGGCTCGTGGAAGTTAGTATTGCTAACATATTTGTTATTGATTTTATGCTCTTATTTAGATCTCTTGTTAAGAGAAGGAGGCCAAATATAAAACATTTTAATAAAAAAGCTACTAATTAGATACACCTTTTTAGTGGTAACATAAACGAGGCTTATTTCCAAGCTTTGTATTCTCTAATTGAGATTACATGGAGGAAAAAGAATTTTTAAAGGATGAAGTCCTACAGAAACTCGGAAAGAGAATAAAACAAATTAGGATCGCCAAAGGATATTCGAGTTATGAATATTTTGCTTATGAGCATAATATATCCAGGGCTCAGTATGGAAGATATGAGAAAGGGGAAGATCTTCGTTTCAGCACTCTAGCAAAAGTTATCCATGCCTTTGGAATGACTATGGATGAATTTTTTTCTGAAGGATTTGAAGAAAATGAAATATAATTTATAAAATTGTACCTATAAAAACTTGTAAAATGAGTAATGCTCAGGAATTGATGATGCAGGACATTTTAACCCTTATTGATAGAAAGACAAGGGAAATAAATTATGAAGAGTGTTGTCAAGCTATACTTATTCCTATTACAATAATGTTAAATGAACTTATATTTTATCCTGACGAACAGACCGTAATGAACTCATTTGGCTCTTTAGCCTCATTAAATATAATATGGATACCACTTAAAAACGGTAAAGATGATGAGAAAGTTCTTCTTAGTGTACTTAATTTTTTAAATATTATGGATGATAAAGTAATATTTCAGATACCTTGCTTCTTTTTATCTGAATTTGCAAAAGTAGATTTTAGCCTTGAACGTTATAATTGTAAAAGGTAACATGAATGTTAATTTGCTTTATTTATTATTAACAAATATTATTGAAGAGTATGCTTAAAATGAAAAAATTGTTCAGATTGTAGAAATCCTGCTGTTAAGCTGTTCAGATTTTATTTATCCTATTCTTTCGTTGCAAAAATAAGTACATTTTCTTTAAATAACAATTTTTAACTATGATTATATACCTGAATCATATAGCTCTATATTTTCACAGATTTTAATTTACCAGGTAAATTCAAATTTTCAATTTCAAAATAATGAATTTAAAAGTAATTTAGTTTTACTGGAAATGAAAGTAAATTTTGAATTAAGAAAAGAGAAAATTAATACAAACGGATTACTACCTGCCAAGTTTGTTGTTAGGAATAAGAGAATAGGCAATATTGTAGGGATTTCTGTATAGTAAAAATATTGGAGAGTCTCTAGTGAAAAATCTCAAACAGACCTTTCAGTTTGCTTAAAATATTAAGATAACACAAATCAGATATCTTTTGTTCTTCCTTATTTCCATCCTTATTTATTATTGTTCTAACAATGCGTGTTCCTCCTCGATTGTAATTTGTGGGTTTAGAAATTATAAATCCATTAGACTCTTTATTCATTTTTACTTTCTTCCAGTTGTAATCATTGTTTTTAACCAAATTTATTAGATTATCAATGTCTGTTGCAGAAACATCTTTTAATCCAGCTTGATATACTAACTGTAGACGTTGGTGAAAATCATCATCTATCAAAAAAGCATATTTTCCATTAAAAAATACTTTAAAGACTACAATTTCTTTATTATCCATAATATGCTCACTAATGGTGAAATGAACCTTTAATTTTTCCACTATAGAATAAATGATGTGGAAAATCTCACTTTTCTTCCGTGTATTAGATGTTTTTTTTCCACCGCTAATTCCGCCTGACTTTGAACCTGGATTTGGTTGTTTATCATCGAATGTTCCATAAGGAGTACTATTTATAATGATGGGCTTTCCTCCGGATTTAGATTTGCTAGCCTTACTGTCAATGGAAAGTTTTACGATATCGCTTAGAACATCAATTCCTGATTCAATAAAGTTTTCTGCTAATTCAGAATTAACACAATCTTTTGTAATAGTTGTTTTTTTATTCTTATTGCTTTTTTTTGATCTTTTACCTGTAGAATCTTTTAAATTTTCGGATAGGGTATTAGATGAGTTATAATAATCAATGAACCTTATATAGTCAGTTTCATAAAGGTCGTCAAAATTATTCTCCGACTTCACTTTTACAATTTCATTGGCAAGGAAGAAAGTCTTTTCCGGAGTATTAATATAGTTGCCGTTTATAGTCAGATGTAGCTTTTCTTTTATAGGAATTAAAAAATTATAATTGTTCTTTTGAGAATTATTTAATACTTTATGATATAAATTGCTCTGCATTTTAAGCAGGTTGTTCCACAGGTAGTTATCTTTTGAAAATAAAAAGAATGCCAATGATTTAGCCATTGATTTTATATTCTCAGTTCCATGTTTTTTTAGTGATATTTCCCCAATAACAAGATCATTTTCTTTTTTTGTTTCCCAATTAACAATTTCTGTTAACTCATCAAGATCTGCCCTAAATAAATTTTGAATGATCAGAGAATTTACCAGATAAAAGGCTTGGGCGATGACAACTGAAGGAATAATTATTGTTACAGGAGAGGAATCTTTATATTGTTTTTCAATTTGATAATACCTTGTACCTACGGATCGTTCTGAGAAAATTGGGTTTTGATCGTCTTCTACTATTTGAAAACGCGTCTTCTCATAACTATCCAGCCATAATCCTAGTTGATATTTTTTTTTCTGCTTTATTCTTTTTGAATTTCCATTAAGTTTGATGTCGAATTTATCACCAATTTTTAAATCCATTAATGCCTCAATATTAAACTTATCATCATGGTAGGATTGTATTTTTTCAACCATAAAATTATTCTCTTGCTCATAGATAATATGGGCAAATTCTATTTTTGTGTATATTTCATCATTGGTATTTTTAAACCAATAAGGAAAGTTGGTGATTTTGTAGAACCCCTTGTTAATGGGAGGAAGACTGAAGTCGAAATCCATAACTATTAATATATTTTGTTTGGTTAAGCTAAACTACATTGACGTTTATATTCCTGAATGACATCTCTGTATTTTGGATGATTAATATATGCATTTTGGGGAATCATATTATGGTCTAGCCAATACGCCTGACCCCAAAGTGATTTATTCGTTTTCGGGATTCGATATTCATAAATCCTTTTTTCTTTTTCAAGTTTTTCCAGACAGAAATTTAGCTTTTTTTGACAGAATTTATCTTCATATATAGTGTTTGATAGGTAACATAAAATCTCATTTTCAGATAGGAATTTATTCTTAAATTCTAGTAAATCTAATATGTGTTTTTCTGTTGAAATTTGAGTAAATGTTAGTACGGGATTAGGTTTTGTAGTGGTTTGATAATTAGAGTGTAAACTGTTTTTGTTTATTTGTTTTTTTAATGTACATCCGAATGGATTTTTCAACTTAAACAAGCTGCATTTTTTTTGTAAAATTTCTTGTAATTTCAGCATAATATATTTCATTATTAATTAATAAATTTTTATATTTGCTATAGAAAATAAGGGGTCGGATAAAAGAATTTCCTTTACCATATTTTTTATAACATATAAGTCCGTTATTGTATTTCGTAGGTACTAACGGATTTTTTATTTCTCCTTTCTAATAGATTCTCTTTTTTTAAGTCATAAACACAAATATAAATATTTTCTCTCAAATTACAAATTTCTTACATTAACCGTGTAAATATTTGGTATGTTAGGTTTGTTGAGTTGTTTTTATGTAATATTCATAATATTCATAATGAATATTGCGAATATTATATTTGTGGCTTTCAGGTGTTTTTAAATGTATATTCAGTTCTACAATATCAAAATATTTGCCTATATAAAATCGGGTTTATCATAATTAAATATTTTTGAATATTGCTTCAAATGAATATGGAAGTATATGATCCTTTTTAAATTCACTTAGTCTAAGGTTATAAGTGATAATCAGGTATCTTAAAAAAGAATAATCTTTAATGATTTTACATGCTATTTCGAAAATAGGAATACGATCTTCAATAGACCAGGTTGTAAAATTTTTATTTATTTCTGGCAGGATTCCAAACTCAGCCTCACAAGCTTCTCGTAATCTTCCCCAAATCTTATGTTTTCGTGATAAAAGGGTCATGATAACCTGAAGAAGATAGAAGTAAGAAAAACTATAATGTATATTTACTGAATATCCCTGGTTTAGAATTTCATAAATTTTTATTTGATTTGAAACTTGATTTTTGTTTGCCTTATCAAAATCTTGAGTTAAATCATAATCACAAAATGAACATAAATTTAGTGATTGAATCTTGATTGTTTTTTTATTACCCTGTTCTAATCGGTGAAAAGTTATAGGATTATAACATTTGGTGCAGCAATCTCGTAAAAGAACTTCACAATCACAGCATACATAAGAAATTAATAACCTCCATTGTTTTTTATAATAAGCTTTTTTTTTAAGCATATTGGACAATATAAAAGTCCATTATTCTTACGCTTTCTATGGGCAATGCCTAATGGAAGTATTCCAGAGGTAAAACCGTTTGGATTGTGATTTTCAAATAACATACTTTGATAATTACTTAAAAATAGATTGTTAATGGCAGTATACTCCAAAGGTGAATTATCAAATATTACTTTTTTTAAGTAATCTGTAGGCATGTTATCTACATCTCGGTTCCAAAATTGTTGATCTTTAAAATAATATTTTCCAAACGAATGGCTTTTTACTTCATGGGCTTGCGAAAGTCTAAGAAACCAGCTTGTGAACAATTCATCCTGATATGGTGGAATATAATGTGCCCATATATTTTTATTTAATGTATGGATGTATGGCATTATAAATTAGCTCTTCTGAGGACTTTCTTTCTGTCTTCAGGGGAAACATATTCGATATTATCCAAGATTTTATGATCAATTTTGTTTAAACCACTTTTCAGTGCAAGTTCTGCAGATCTTATCAGGATAGTACAAATTTCACCAACTAACCCATCTGACATTGCCAGTATTTTTGAAGCTATTGAATTCTCAGCAAGGTATGATGGCTTTTCAAGAGGAAGAAGAGCTTCGTAGTTTACTAGGAACTGTAAGTATGCCTCATTCATTTTCCATCTTTCCAATGTTACTGTTTCAAACCTATTAGAGAGCTGGTTATCAGACTGAATGACATTAAATGCATCACGAATTCCAACACATATGATTGGAATTTTTAATTCATTACTGAGCTCTTTTAAATCATTCAGGAATACTCTTTGTTTAAGAGGGCTCCCAGCAAGCACATGATGTATTTCATCAATGATAATTATTTTTACTTCCAGCTTTTTGAATAATGAAATAATCCTTCTCTGCTTGGTGTCAGGACTTTCACTCTTTATTATTGGAGCATTAAGTATTTGCAATATTCTATTGTAGAAACTCTTTTTATCAGGCTCTGATGGCGCTTGGGCAACAAGCACAGGAGCGATAACTAAGTCATATTCTCCTTCTCGGATATATGGATTGTTTTTCTTATAAAATCTATTAATGAGTGCTGTTTTTCCATTATTGGTTTCACCAACAATCAAAAGATTTGGCATTCTATCTACAGTTGGATAATCTTTAAGATCCTCCAGCTTTGCCAATATTTTCTCAGCATTGGGATAAGGAATCCATTTTTGTTTTCTTAAATGAAAGATTTTCTCTTCAAGACTTCCATTCAGAACCAGTTCTTTAGTTTTAGTTGTCAAATGCTTCATCATCTAGGTTTTCAAATGGTTTTAAATTGAGCTCATTCTCAAAGATTATTTCGTCGGTTTGTAGGCTTTTATCTTTGTTTGTCCCTGCTAATTCTATGTCGTGATTTACCTTTGAAATGTCCTCCAGAAAGATCTCCTTACTTATAAATTCTTTTGCTATTATTCTTCTGGAGTTTTTGGATAGCTTCTTGGTCGATTTGATTGCTTTTAATTCAATTTCTTCCAGTTTTTTATAGCTTTCAAATATGTGTGCTTCATTAATAGTTCCAGTGTTATCTTCCTTCCATTTTTTTACTGCAGCTTTGTACTCCCAGACTGACATTGGAGGATAGCGGGTATCCCTGTAAGGGATCTCAAAATATTCATTCAAATCTGGATCAAAGAAATAAATGACACTGATATCCTTGGGATTCCTTCTAAAAGAATATTTTCTTAAGTTCTTACTTTTATTGGGAACGTTAATATATTTTCTTAGAACTTCATCGTAATAATATATATGGTCTATAACAATTCCTGATGCCTGAATTGTTCGCTCTAAATAAGGCATAAAATCCAGCCTGACCTTTCTTTCATCATGGAAACGTGGGGGTAGTCCCATGCCTTTCGTTTCATTATTGCCAAATATTCCATCAATATATTTTTCTTCAGGAGTCATTCCAATTCCTGAATGTACAGTTTTATGATATACATTGACTATATAAGTTACCATCCATTTCTCAAACTCAGCCAATGTGAATGAAGCGTGTTTTTCAGATTTATAAGTTGAACGTTCCTTAATGTTTGAAAATGTTGTGCCTGGAAGATCATGTACGGCTTTTGAAAATGAACCTAGGAATCTTTCGATATGTCCTCCATAATGGGGAGTTGCAACAGGGCGGAATTCAAGATTAATTCCATAATTTTCACATGCTTTTTTCAGCATAATTCCTCTGAATTCCTTGGCGTTATCAACGTGAATTGTCTCCATTACTCCCCAGCACCCCCATGAGCCCTCAACACCCAGCTTGTGAAGATATGTTTCCTTTCCTAAAATGGCATTTGAAATGCAGAGTCCAGTTCCCATTGCTCCGGGTGGGTCAAATGAAATATTGATTCCCAATATCATGCGACTGTAAACATCTATAGCAACAGTTAAATAAGGTTTGTTAAAAGGCTGACGAAATACTTCGTCAACAAGTATAATGTCTACAGGGGTATGGTCAATCTGTACAACTGATAATGGATAGTGGGCATGTGGAAAATTTCCACGGATCGGTCTGAATTTATTATCAGAAACTTTTTTGCCATAACGTTGTTTTATTTTTTCTTCTTCTGAAAGTTCATTTATTCTCCTTCTTATAGTTGTAGAATGTGGCATTTGAACTTCTAATTTATTACACTCATAAGAAATTGCTCTAATGAGATAATTAATAGACTTTCTGAATGAAGTTAAATATATTTCATTGATACATTTCTGTATTATTTCATCCTGTTCGGGGGATAGCCTTGATTTGCCACGGCCCCCATTTTTCTTTTTTCCAAGTATAGAACCAATACTTCCTGTTTGCTCGTAACGATTGATCCATCTATAAATGGTTGCCTTATCAACTTTAGCTTCCTTAGCTGCTCTTTCAACAATTTTTAAATCTCCTCGATTTTCAAGAACAGGACGAATAACCTGAAATCTTTCCTGTGCTTTTTTCCATTCTTTATCTGTAAAATCAAGCATATCTCTATTGTTAGATTCCTGTTGAGGATCAGCGGGAGAGATTTCACCGATATTAACCGTATGTATTATACCGCTTTCTATTTCCTCAATACTTACACGCTTAATATCAATATTTCTTATGATAGCACAAGGAATATCATTATAAGTTATTTGCTGACCGACATTCAGATAAAAAATTTCCTGTTTCATTTTAGATAAGAATTTTCATATAACTCATCAAGCCATATTGCAGAATCCATTGTTAAGGGTTGCTCCCAAATACACCTGATGATATTTATTGAAACCATATACCACATATAATATATGAGCTCCATCTGTTTATATTTTTCTCTTGCACACACCTGGATAAGTTCCCTTGGTGTTGTACATTGCAAATCACACATGGTTTTTAGAATGAGTTGTATATCCGGATGCCTATGATCAAAAGTATTCTTCTTATATCGATATAAGAATTTACAGTTTTCAAGATACTCAGTTCTGATATCTTCTTCAGTAAGAACTTTAAACTCGTATCCATTCTTTTCACAGAATTCTTCTGCGGCTTTGAATTTGGGATTATAAATGGACAGATTTTTTTCCAGATCTTCTTTGTATTTTATCTCAATTAACAATGGTTTTGCTCCCTTGGAAGCAAATCGGGGATGCCAGTAAAATAAGAAATCAGGAGTATAAGAACGTTGTTTTCCTTCAGAATCGGAATAATAGATAGTAACTGGCTGTTCATGATAAGACTCAATAATCCAATCCATCTCTAGTAAGAATATAAAATCCCTTTCCAGAGAAGATTCAAACTGAACTTCTTTATTGCTCTTAGCACTAAAGAAGCTTCCAGATAGTGAGCTATATTTTAAGCCAATTTTTCTCACCTTATTTTGTATGATTTGTACCATCTAAGATAAGAATTTAAAATTGGTCGCATCTACTTTGCGAAAAAATATCCAAAGTAGGTGCGAATATGGGCGATTTCTCCATTGTATTTTGCATTTACTTTGCAAATATACAGGAGGAAGCTATCCACAGCCGGGAGAAATCTCGCTGGCTCACAACGGAGTTTTATTCCTAGACGAAATGCCTGAGTTTAAACGCACAGTGCTGGAGGTGATGAGACAACCTTTAGAAGACAGGGAAGTAACCATTTCAAGAGCTCGTTTTACCGTAAATTATCCTGCAAGTTTTATGTTAGTAGCTTCCATGAATCCCAGCCCCAGCGGTTTCTTTCCCGATGATCCCAATAATACCTCATCTGTTTACGAAATGCAGCGGTATATGAATAAACTTTCGGGGCCGCTTTTGGATAGAATTGACATCCATATTGAGGTTCAGAAAGTTGAATTTGAGCAGCTTTCCGAAAAAAGAAAAGGAGAAAAAAGCAAAGACATCAGAGACCGTGTAATGAAAGCAAGAGACATTCAGAATCAAAGATATAAAAATCTGAATATCAGCAGCAATGCCCAGATAGGTCCCAAAGAAATTGAAGCTTTCTGCCAATTGGATGAAGCTTCCTTCGGTCTCATAAAATTAGCGATGGAAAAACTCAATCTTTCAGCAAGAGCTTACGACAGAATCCTGAAAGTAGCCAGAACAATAGCAGATCTTGAAGAATCCGAAAATATTTTGTCTCACCATATTTCCGAAGCCATACAGTACAGAAGTCTGGATCGTGAATTCTGGAATGGATGATCCGGACTTCTGCTGCTAAAATAATTTATGTAACTATTTCAAGATCAGTGGCAAGATTGATTAAAAAAGGATGATTGTAAACCTTAGGAATCCATTGAAACTGATCGTTTACCTTACTGATGTACCCAATACCCGGCCATGGAAGATGAGCAGAGCAGATAAGCGTTCTGTTCTGATAACAGTTTTCCAGAACCTTTTTACGAGTCTCTATACCAGCTTCAAAATCAGTATCCCATTGCGTTCCCCAATCCGGTTTTGCAATAAGAAGGGGAGAATGGAAAACATCTACCACATTGATAATTGATAGATCTCCATTAATTACTGAATATATAATATGCCCGGGAGTATGTCCTGGTGCAGTCTGTGTCTGAATACAGGAGAACAAAAAATCTCCCGTTTCAAAGGTTGTGAGTCTGCTGCCAATGGCAGAAAGAGTTTTTCTCACCAGTGGAATACTCGGTTTTCCACCTTCCGGATTTTTACTTTTTTGAAAATCTGGTTCACCTGCCATCCAGAATTCAAATTCCGGACGCGAAATATAATACTGCGCATTCGGAAATACAATCTCACCATTTTTAGAAAGAATTCCACCAATATGATCTCTGTGAGCATGTGTAATCAGAATATCCGTTACTGATTCCGGTGTAAATCCAGCTGCCGAAAGGCTGTGTAATAATTGTCCTGCATTTTCCTCATCATAAAATCCTTCTCCGGTATCAATTAAAATAATACGGCCAGCTTTTTTAATAAGCATTACATTAATAGGTGCTTCATAGTAGGACTCCGATAAGTATAGATTACGGAGCTCATTTTTGACCATATTTTGAGGAATGTCAGGGGCTAAAATCGGCTGGTGATAACCAACTCCAAAATACCCGTCAGAAAGTATAAAAATATCCAGTTCATGACATGGAATATGTATAAATCCATGCTCTCTCTTCAGTTTGTGATTCATATTAAAATGAGGTGTTTTTTTCTTTCTTACAAATTTAAAGAATATTCCTATACATTGATTGCAGGCGGAGGTATCTTGAATGGTTGTATTTGTAATTTGTTATAATTCAGTATTTTATTCTAGAATATCAATTCCTGGTGATTATAAATAATAGTAATTATGTAACACGCAATTTAAATTATTATGTTAAGTTTGATTACCAAATTATTTAAAATACCACATTATGAAAATTAAATTCTCAAATACTGCGTAAAAAATACACCTACTCGTAAAGAATAGTAAAATATATTCTCTCTCTTTTTTGAATGTCATCAATACTGTTTGAACATTGTTGATCGTTCTGCTCAATAGGTTGATTGATTAATATCCTGTATCATTCAGTTTTTTGAAACATGATCAGAAACACATTTAGTAAATAAGCTGTGGGTATCCCTCATGTATTTACTGTTCTGCACTCGGAATTCTTTAAATCAAATCAAATCCAATTATTATGTCAAACACTATTCCCTCACAAGAAGCCCTTTCACTGGGCTCTGCGGTATTGCTGTCATCAGAAGACAGAGAAAAATTACTCAACGGATTCAATAGAACCGGTTGGGATTATCCTCGCGAAGAAACACTGGAATCTCTTTTTCGGAAACAGGCAATTCTCCATCCGGATAAGACGGCCGCAGTTTATCAGGATCAGAAAATTACTTATAGAGAACTGGATCAGAGAAGCAATCAGTTTGCTAGCTTATTACTAAGTCAAGGAATCAAAGAAGGAAAATATGTTCCTATCTGGCTGGATCGTTCCTTAGAATGGATGGTTGCTGTGCTTGGCATTATCAAAACAGGTGCAGCTTATGTTCCTATAGATCCGGCTTATCCCGCTAAAAGAGTAGAATATATTCTTTCGGATACTTCTGCTGATATCATCATTACCAATCAAATTCTTAAAACCCATTTATCAGGCACGGAACAGACAAAAGTATTTGATCTGAGCAGTATGGAAAATCTTAATGATCTACCCTCAGAACATCCTGAAATTAATATTCATCAGAACAATTTAGCTTACACCATTTATACTTCAGGCTCAACCGGAAAACCCAAAGGAGTGATGGTAAGTCACCAGGCTATACAGCATCTGGTAACATGGCATAACCATCATTTCCATGTAGATCATAGCTCAAAACTGACACTTGTTGCAGGATTGGCCTTTGATATTTCCGTATGGGAAACCTGGTCAGCACTTACTTCCGGAGCTACTATTTTTATAGCTGATAATGAGCAGAGAACAGATGCTGTTGCTTTGGTTGATTTTTATAGAAGAAATCAGATTACTCATGGCTTTGTACCTACTGTTCTTGTTCCGTCATTCGTTAATTATTCCCGGAATTATACTGATCTGAAGCTGAAATATCTCTTTACCGGAGGAGAAAAACTAAAGCCGGTACTTACCTCCGAATTAAGTTATGAACTGATAGATTACTACGGACCCACAGAATGTACGGTATATGCAACTTTTAGAAAAGTGAAAGATACCAACGGAAAATACATGTCGTCAATTGGAAGACCTATAGCCAATGCAAAAGCCTATATTTTAAGCGAGAAAATGGAATTATTACCTGTGGGAGCGACAGGAGAATTATGCATTGGAGGAAGCATTTTGGCAAACGGATATCTTAATAATGAAGAATTGACAAATACTAAATTCATAGCCAATCCATTCAATGAAAAAGAAAAATTATACCGTACCGGAGATTTGGCCAAGTGGAAGCCGGACGGAGAGATTGAATTTTTAGGGAGAATAGATAACCAGATCAAAATTCGCGGATTCCGGGTTGAACCGGGAGAAATTGAACGTACATTAATGCATCAGAAGGATATCAGAGAAGCCCTTGTCATTGGAAAGGAAACAGAAGGAAGTACTCAGTATCTGATTGCTTTTATTGTTTTAAATCAAGGATTAGAAAGAGATATTTCATCCATCCGAAATAGATTGAAAGATGAACTTCCGGGGTATATGATTCCTGCACAGATTATTTTTATAGATAACATTCCATTAACGGCAAATGGCAAAACAGATACTCAGGCTTTAAAAGATCTGGCAGCTCAGGAGTCTAAAGAACTCATTTCAAGCGAACCACCCACCAACGAAACAGAAAGAATTATCGTAGGTGTCTGGTCTTCCGCATTGGAACGCCCTGTTATTAATATCACGGATAATTTTTTTGATATCGGAGGAAACTCACTGCTGGTTGCAACAGTGGCTGTAGCTTTGCAGAGAATGCTGGATGTAAAAGTATATCTGCGGGATATTTATCAGTACCCGGTGTTGCAGCAACTGTCAGAAGTTCTTATTGCCAGATCCAGAGAAACCAGAGAAGCTATTCCTGCCGAAGATGTGGAACCTTACGTTGAGCTTCAGAAAGATGTTTATCTTGCTCCGGGAACTGTTTTTGCAGGTGGTTTTGATCCTAAACAGGTAGAAAATCCAACAACTATATTTTTAACGGGAGCTACAGGATTTGTGGGAATTCACCTTTTGCAGGAACTTCTGGATACTACCAGTGCAGATATTTATTGTCTTGTCAGAGCTCAGGACGAGTTTCATGCAATGGAAAAAATCGACAGATGCTTTAAGCAATATCATATTCCTCAAAACATAGAACAGAAACCGAGAATTATTCCTGTAATAGGAGATCTTGCTTTACCGTCTTTAGGATTATCAGATGAAATATTCACAAAGCTGGCTAAGCAAATCGATTTAATTTATCATTCCGGAAGCTCGGTTAATTTCATTGAACCTTATTCCTATATGAAAACCCCGAATGTAGAAGGATTGAGAGAGATCATAAAACTGGCAGGAGCAGAAAAAACAAAATGTCTCGCATTGCTGTCAACCATTTCCGTCTACAGCTGGGGACATTTGTTTACAGGAAAAAAAGTAATGCTTGAATCTGATGATATTGAACAAAACCTGATGTCTGTAAGTAAAGACATTGGCTACGTAAGAAGCAAATGGGTTATGGAAGCCATTGCCGATCTGGCGGCAAAAGAAGGTTTGCCGTTGGTTACTTACCGTCTTGGGTATGCCATGTGCCACAGTGAAACAGGAGCAAGCGCTTCGTACCAATGGTGGTCCGGATTGGTGAAAAACTGTATAGAATTCAAATCTTATCCTGCACTCACCGAACTTAGAGAAGGGCTTATCACCGTAGATTATATGACCAAAGCTATGGCTTATATCACCAGAAATAAAGAGGCAATAGGGAAAAAATTCAATCTGATTGCCCGTCCGGAAACCAATCTTACTTTGGAAGACTTCTTTGGACTTATGAAAAAATATTATCCTTTTACCCTCAAAGATCTTCCATATAAAGAATGGAGAAAACAGTGGGAGGATGACAGTAAAAACCGTTTATATCCATTGACGAGTCTTTTCAGAGACAATATGCATGAGGGGTTATCTACTGTAGAACTTTACCAGAATACTTACATATGGGATTGTTCCAATGTGATTCAGTATCTGGAAGGATCAGGTATTAATGAACCGGTATTTGATAAAAAAATATTGGATTCTTATTTACAATATCTTGGAATTCCGGTTGAATAGAATTTGAATATTAAAAAGTCTAAACAGATTCTGCTTGGGCTTTTTATTTTTTGCTGAGTAAATACGTCAAGTTTTGTCGCAATGGAGAATCACATTTGTATCAAAGTAATAGGAAAGTATTGCTCAGTTTTTTAATGAACCGAAAACCAAAGAAAAATAAATGAATACCGTTATTGTACTGTCTAAAGATTTTGCCGCTAATGAAAGCGCCGTGGTAGATCTCAAATCCTGTGGGTTGGTAAATCCTTTGAATGCTCTTATATTTCAAAATAAAACAGGGCAGTCTGCAAAGTTTCTTTGGCAGGGAGATATATTTTATAACAAAGAAAAAGCCGGATATTTTAAAGAAATTAATAATGATCTGGGAGTAAAAGTAAGCCATTATGAAGGTTTTATAACCGTCACCAATGGTGGAGGAGAACAATATTTGGAAGGCGCACTGAAACCATAATCAAGCCCATATAATTTTACAATGAAAAAGGTCAGACAATAGCGCCTGACCTTTTCTTTATTTCAAGATTAATTAACTGTTACTTTAATCATATTCTGAACAGAAGGAAAAGGATACTGGTTTCCTACTTTAGAAATGATTTTATTTTCACTTTGTGGAGTTCCTCCAAATAATGCCTGATGGTTTCCGGCTCCGGGATATTGGTCAATCCCTGTTCCGGAATCAAATAGTGAGGTTTTTGAACTAATATCTCCTTTACTACTGGCATCAATACTTTGTTCATTAGCAAAGAACCAATCGTTAGAGAATCCAAACATCGTTGCATAAGCTA
This sequence comes from Chryseobacterium sp. 7, assembly GCF_003663845.1. Classification (NCBI taxonomy): domain Bacteria; kingdom Pseudomonadati; phylum Bacteroidota; class Flavobacteriia; order Flavobacteriales; family Weeksellaceae; genus Chryseobacterium; species Chryseobacterium sp. 7. The sequence goes on along the minus strand of NZ_RCCA01000001.1, from coordinate 603,550 downwards.
TTTTATCACCCGGTTCAGCATTAAAGCTTGTTGTTACCTTGTTTCCAGGTGCTACAGGAGCATTCCCTGCAACATATACCGCTTTTACGCCGGATAAAGATTTAAGACTGTTTTGAAGCTTGGCTGCATTTCCAAATTGTGCAATGTCTTTCAGACCCATTCCGGTGTCTGTTTTACCTAATTCATAAATCGGATTTTTATCGCCACGGTAAACTACAACCAATGCCGGAGAAAGACCAGTCATAATTCCGGTATTGGCATTCAGCTTAGTCATCATTTTACTGATATTTCCCATCTGAGCAATATCCGTGATCTCTGGATTTGATAAAGCGTTAGGTGTAAAAAATGGAGCGCTGTTTAGTAGCTGGGAACCATTATAATTGGAAACGGCCCATACTCCCGGAGAAAAAGGAGTTTCATTAGCGGTTCCACCAGAAGTATTGGTAATGGTAAGAGTGAATTCCGAAGTTACATCATTGTAAGCCAGACTAAGCTTCATAAGCTGAGAAGCATTTACATTAGGAACCTGCATGATAGGTTTGCTTTCAACCTGTCCTGTGGCGTCATCTTTGCTTCCGTTATCCCATAATCTTACGCTTGAAGAAACATCTCCGGTAATGGCATTTCCATTGGTGTCAAATAATTTGATGCCTGGCTGTTGTGATGCAAAAAACCAGTCTTTTGAAGCTCCATACATGGTTGCAAACATTAATGCCTGTGTTTTTCCTGCACTGAATGTAATGGAAACAGATTGTCCGGGCAAAATAATCGGAGGTGCTCCTGTTCCCTGAAAACTTCCGCTTTCTACAAAATCTTTAGGGGTTACTACATTTTCAAAAGTGATGCTTCTTTGAAAACCCATATCCATCATCATGTCGTCATTAGAATCACTACATGAAGAAAGAGTAAATGCTGCTAAAGTAGCTGCCGCTAAAATTGATGTTCTGAAAATAAACTTGTTCATAAAAGTAAATTTTTTATAGTTATAAATGATATCTGTAACTATAGTCGGCTACTTTATCAGTTCCTGACAAAATAATCTAATTTTTTTTTCATAAATGATACGTCAAGTTTTGTCGTTGTACAGGGCGATATTTGCATCAAGAAAAATAAAAACAATATGAATTTTGGTAATTTAAAAAAAAATAATTAATACACAAGATTTGTGGAAAACTTTTTGTATATATATTTGTAATGGAAAAACATGGAAAAATGGTAAGAATTGTTAATAATATGTTCTTTCTTATAGAATCTTTATTTAAAACTACAGCTTCATTAGTTGCAGAGGATACTTTATTTAATAAGGATTTCCTAGATAAATTTTCTGATCCTCAAGATAAAGAAAAGCTTGAAAAAACAGTAGAAGAACTGAAGGCGAAAAATGATAATAAGCCACGTAAAATAACTTTAAAGAATAATAAAGAAGTTACAATAGTTGTAAATTAAATATATGGAATTTAATATAGCTTTAAATACTATTGTCTATTTAATGATATTTTTATTTCCGGGAATTATTTTCCGGAAATTTCTTTTTATCAGAGAGTATTCGAAAGAATTTGACAAGGGGAATCTTTTTGAGAGATTTATTTGGACAATACTAACGAGTATTATTATTCTTTTGGTTACTTTTCTTTTTTTTGTATTCTGCAACAAAGCTCTAAATTTGGATTTATTGCCCTCAATTTCATATAAAACAATATGGGATACCTTTAATGATCTATCTAATAACAAGCTTCCCAATCCAGATAAAAAGTTAGCACCAAAAGATAAAGATATCTATATGCATTTTTTTCTGTTAATGATTTGTATATATACTCTTTCATTTTTACTAGGCATACTAACATACTTAATAACAAGAACAACTTTTGTAAAATCAATTGGTGTTATGAAATATTTAAATTATTGGCAAGACTTAGTAAAAGGGACTTATAATCTAAATAGTGATGATACTCTTACCTATGGTTATACTAATGCTGATGTTTTAACAGAGCAAAATGAAGAAACGAAATTATATTCAGGAAGAGTAATTAACTATTATTTGGATCCCCAAAGTAACCAACTACAAACAATTGTTTTATCAGATGCAAAAAGATATAAAAGGTTAGATGGTGGTGGTGTTGAAATAAAAAGTATTCCCGGGCATAATTTTATAATAGAAAAAGAAAGAATTTTAAATATAAATTTCACTTATATTTATGAAAGAAAAGATGAGAACAAAGTCTATAAATGGATATACAGAATTGTAAATATAATTTTTATATTACTATTTGTAGGTGTTATTTCGACAATGTTTATTAGTGATATTTATATTTATACAAGTACTTTTTTACGTAAAGCTGTCTTTGTTGTTTGTGGTATTTTATTAATTCTAATTTTAAATAAAAACGTTAAAAAAATATTATCTGGTCAATGGTCTACTTTAAAAGTAACAAATATTTATTTCTTTGTATCTTTAATTTTACCATATGTTTGGCTGTTTAACTTTGTAAAGTGGTATTGGGTTCTTATTTTTGAATTTATAGTTCTGCTTGTAATGAGTTTTCTCGTGCCTGAAAACCCTGGCGATGATATTGATTCATTAGAAAGAGATAATGAAGCTGATCCAACTTCAAGAAGCATAGAATAATTTTTATATCCCCATTTTTCCATCCAGAATCATCTGGATCATTTTTATTTTTCTGTTTTCTCTTGTTTCAGGTTTCTTGGCTTCTTCAATCCAACGGATGTATTCCTTTCGGTGAGTGTAACTCATTTTGTCAAATAGATCTTTTGCTTGTGGATTTTCATTAAAGACGAATACTATATCATCTGCAATTTCAACTACTCTATCTTCTTTGTCTTCAGCAAGAGAAACAGAGATCTCATCACCGAAGGTTTTATTCAGCAGCTTTCAAGCTTCCTGAGTAAGACCTAAAATGTGACAATCAGATTTCATTTTAGCCAGACTTCCGCGATATTCAACTTTACCATCAAACAGGGCTTTTATCTTTACCTGACCTTTCTTATTAAACAACTCTTCCGTGGAAAAAGGAAATTCTACAAATGCAGCATTCATCTCTCCGTTTTGCTGAATAATGGCTTTGAATTCAATAGGTTGAGGTTTCATAATGAATAATTTTAATAGTCAAAAATAAAAAAACCGTGAAAGTAAATTTCACGGTTTTCAAAAAAATATCAGATAAGATTATTTTTTCTTGATTTTCTTAGGCATTGTTGTAGTACCTGAGTTTTTAGTTTTTGTATCAGCAGGAGTGTTTTCACTTCTTACAAGCTTCAATTCGTCAACTAATCTTCTTGCACCCGCATACTTATCGATTGTCCAAAGAACAAAACGAACGTCTACGTTGATTGTTTTCTGCCATTCCTGTTCGAATACGATGTCACCGCTTAATGCTTCGCTGTTACCATCGAAAGCAATACCGATAAGGTTTCCGTCTCCATCAATTACCGGAGAACCAGAGTTACCTCCTGTAATATCGTTGTTAGAAAGGAAGTTTACAGGCATATATCCTGCAGCATCAGCATACTGTCCGAAATCTTTAAGGTTATAAAGATCAATCACTCTTTGAGGAAGGTCGAATTCTTCATCACCTTTCTTGTATTTTCCAACAAGACCAGTCATATCTGTATAATAGTTATCCGTAATACCGAAATAGTTTCTGTCAGTTCTGATAGGTAATTTATCTACAGTACCATACGTTAATCTCATGGTAGAGTTAGCATCCGGGTAGAATTTTTTCTCAGGCATAGCCTTCATCAGACCAGCTAAGAAAAGACGGTTATTTTTTGCAAAATTGTCGTCTATTTTAACAAATCTTTCAGTGCTTATTTTTTGATCAGCAACAATTCCGTTAGCAGCTTTCCAAAGTGGATCAGCATCCAGCTTTAGTGCATCTGGATTCAATAAGAAGTTGGTTGCAGAAGTTTTATTGGCAAAAATTGAAGAATAAGCTACATTTGAAACCGTTTTAGCATCTAAACCTAAAATAGTGGCAGAAGCAACTTCCGGATTTTTAACTCTGGCTTGGTAAAGACTTGTCATTGCAGCAAGCATTTCTCCTTCTAAAGATGGGTTGAAGTTTTCATAAGCCGCTTTGATAGCCGCTTCAGTTTTAGCTTTCATAGCCAGTCTTCCCTGCATATCTTGAGCCGCGTAAGCTTTAAGAGCAGATCCTACCTGTAGCGCAAGAGTCATATATTTTGCATTTCTTGAGAACTGAGAAGCGTAGTTTCTTTCAACATTTCTATCAGAAACTTGTTTATAGTATATGCCAATATCTTCTAAAACGCCATTGTATTGGTCATTTCCAGGCATTGCAGCCCACTTATTGTAAGTTTCTTCTATTTTTTGTTTGTCAGAAATAGTTCCGTTTTTCTCTACTGCGTCAATAGTTCCCTGTCTGTTTTTCCAGTAGTTTGCTACTGAAGCATATTGAGAAGCATAGTTAAGCTGAGTAGCTTTATCCTTGTCCATGTACTTTTTCATTACATCCATAGCCAATTTAGAAGCTTCTACCCAAGCCGGGTAATCTTTAGTTACCATTTGCTGAATTCCGTAAGAAGTCAGGTAACGGTTTGTTCTTCCAGGGTAACCCAAGATCATAGAGAAATCCCCAGGCTTGATTCCTTTAAGAGAAACCGGAAGGAAGTGCTTAGGCTTCAATGGGGTGTTGCTTGGAGAATATTCAGCAGGATTTCCTGCAGCATCAGCATATACTCTGAAAACAGTGAAGTCTGCTGTGTGTCTTGGCCATTCCCAGTTGTCTGTATCTCCTCCGAATTTTCCTAATGATGAAGGTGGAGCACCTACTAATCTGATGTCTTTATAATCCTGGTATACAAAATAGTAGAATTCATTTCCGTTGAAGAAATCTCTTACTACTACAGTATATTTTCCGTTTTCAGAGTTTTCTGTCTGAATCGCTTTAGTTTCAGCATCAATAACAGCTTTTCTCTCTGCTCCGGTCATATTGTTGTTTAGTTTCGAAGTGATTCTCTGCGTAGCATCATCCATTCTCACTAAAAATCTTACATAAAGATCCTTTGCATTGAATTCGTCTTTCTGTTTCATTGCCCAGAAACCGTTCTTCAAATAATCTTTTTCCGGTGTAGAAGCAGCAGCAACGGCACCATAACCACAGTGGTGGTTTGTAAATATAAGTCCTTTATCAGAAACAATCTCTCCTGTACAGAAACCACCGAAACTTACGATAGCATCCTTTAAGCTTGAATTGTTCACAGAATAAATTTCTTCAGGCGTAAGATGTAGACCCTCTTTTTGCATATCAACACCGTTAAGTCTTTTGATGAGCATTAGCAGCCACATCCCCTCATCCGCCCTCATTTGAGCAAAGCCCAATAAGAAAGTGAATAGTAGAAATAGTCTTTTCATTTTATAAAATAATTTTTGTGTCGCTAATTTACTAATTTTTACGAGATTCTGTCCCGGAATGGTACGAAAATGGGATGATAATCCGCATGAAAAAGATACTATTGTCACTTTTTGCAGTTTTACTTTTAGGAGTAGTTTTAAATTGTTCTTCAATGCCAGCTAAAAATCCTTCTCTTCAAAGACAATGGATGCTTGTTTCATTGGATGGTTTTTCAAAAGATCAACTGATTGCTAATAAGGCTGAAATGAACCTGACCGCTAATATGGTTGATGGAAAAATTCAAGGAAGTGCTTATATGGGATGTAACCAAATGTCTTTTGTAACTGAATTTAAAAAAGGAGGAAAAGTGAAAATTTCAAAAGGAGTAAGTACAATGAAAGCCTGCCAGAATATGGAGCTTGAAACCTCTTTTCAGAAGAAAATTGAAACCATGACAAAATATTCAGTGGAAGGACATTTTCTTACTTTAACCAATGAGAATGGCAATTCAATGAAATTTGTAGCAGCAGATTGGGATTAAGGATTCCGTCTTCTATATAAAAAGTCCGCTTTTGGCGGACTTTCTTTTTGTTTGAAAAATCTATTTTGGTTATCAGCTTTTTGCGGGTATTAGTTTTTGGCAGTTATTAGTTTAGAGAATAGTTTTTTAGATATTGGTCAATATTGGGCTGCTTAATAAATTTTGTATTTGTGTTCCTAGAATTATTATAATTGGCCTGTATACAATGAGTCCTTTCGAAATAACCAAAATTTGGGATTTTAGAACAAGTTATTTCCAAAGTTTAAATAAAAATATGGGTTTTCAAATTCTTGTTTTTTATTTCAAATCCTTTAAGAAACTAAGGGTGGTAAATATCTTATTTCCATTTTTATTCGTACAAATTATGACTGATGCCAAAACTTAAGAATCAATAAGGGTAATTGGAAAAAGAAGAGGAGATAGAGTTTTTTTCATAGATAATCACTTTTAAATATTAGGTATTCTGTCTTATAACAAGGGTGATTTGGGAGAACTAAATTACCACCTATCTCAATCGAATGACAGGAAAATAGACCAACGGCAGAAATAATCGACCAATAGCATTTTGTGAGGTATTTCCGGGTCTTTATCAGGATTTTTTTAAGGATTGAAAAAAGAAAGATTATCCTTATAAGTTCGTCCAATAGGGAGTTTTATGTGGTGTGCCAGTTCTATTTCATGGCAGCTTTTTCCGCGGATGAGATGGCGTGGTACAGCATAGCTCCGGTGTATCCTGACGAAAGAATCAAAACAGTTTTTTTGCAGAATATTTCCCAAAGAATTTAAAATGCAATATTTTTTTTCGAGGGTGATGATTCTTGTATAGTCTTTCAGGGCTTCCAGATACAGAATATCTCTCATTTTGATTTGAAAAATATGTCCGCCTTCTTTTATTTTGATGCAGTTTTCACCTATCAGGGCATCATAGCACTCACACTTTTCCTTTACTTCAAAAAAATGGAAAAGTTTCTCCATAGAATAATGAAAACGATCCGCAATAAGCGGTTTGGTAATAAAATCCAGAGTGTTGATTTCAAACGTATCGGCAGCCAGTTCAGGATGAGAACTTACAAAAATACATGCCGGTATTTTATGAGCCAGCTTCCGGAATTCAAGACCGTTCATCCCCTTCAGACTGGTTTCGGTAATCAGAAGATCCACAGGAAGGTCAAGATAAGGAATAGCCTTTTCTGCAGATTCAAAAGAAGCAACAATCTCAATATTCTGATATTGTTTGATATAATGCTGAAGAACCAGCCTGTCCAGTTCATCATCATCAATAATCATACATCTAATATGGGTAATCATGATATTCCGGAGATTAAATTTTAGTTTAACTATTTAAAAATCAGAAATCTGTTTTATAAAGTTAGGAGTTTTTTTTCAGACTTTTTATTTTCAAACTTAAATTTATCTTAAAATGTGTTATTAAATAAAAATTGATTTTGTTTTTTTCTGAAAAATATTAACTTGTAAAAATCATAAACATAGACAGAACTTAATGTTAGAAAAGAAAGAACATAACTATGAGAAGGCTGTCCTGGTGGGTGTTATTACTCAAAATCAGGACGAAGAAAAACTGACGGAGTATTTAGATGAACTTGAGTTTTTAGCTTTCACAGCCGGAGCTACCGTACAAAAGCGTTTTACCCAAAAACTGACTCAGCCGGATTCCAAAACCTTTATCGGAAGCGGAAAAGCCATTGAGATAAAAGAATATGTAAAAGAAAACGAGATAGGAACTGTAATTTTCGACGATGAACTCTCTCCTTCACAGCTTAAAAATCTGGAAAGAGATATGGAAGTGAAGATTTTGGACCGTACCAATCTTATTCTTGATATTTTTGCCCAAAGAGCCCAGACTTCTTATGCAAGAACTCAGGTAGAATTAGCTCAATATCAGTATCTTTTACCACGATTGACAAGAATGTGGACTCACCTTGAACGTCAGAAAGGGGGGATTGGGATGAGAGGTCCCGGTGAAACGGAAATTGAAACTGACCGTCGTATTATCCGTGACAGAATTACGTTGCTGAAAGAGAAATTAAAGACTATTGACAAACAGATGGCAACTCAGCGTAACAACCGCGGAAAGGTGGTTCGTGCTGCTTTGGTAGGATATACCAACGTAGGAAAATCTACTTTGATGAATTCTATCTCAAAGTCTGAGGTTTTTGCAGAAAATAAATTATTTGCTACCCTAGATACGACTGTAAGAAAAGTGGTGATTGGAAATTTACCTTTCCTGCTTACCGATACCGTAGGGTTTATCAGAAAATTACCGACTCAGCTGGTAGAATCATTCAAATCTACTTTGGATGAAGTGCGTGAAGCTGATCTTTTGATTCATGTAGTGGATATTTCTCACGAAAGCTTTGAAGATCATATAGAATCTGTAAATCATATCCTGATGGAAATTAATGCCCATCAGAAACCAATGATCATGATTTTCAATAAGATTGATGATTTCAGCTATGAGAAAAAGGATGAAGATGATCTTACGCCCTCTACCCGTAAAAATATCTCTCTGGAAGAATGGAAAAAGACGTGGATGGCAAAATCAAAATATCCAACGGTTTTCATTTCTGCATTAACGAAGGAAAACTTCCCGGAAATGAAGAAAATGATCTATGATGAAGTTATGAAAATTCATATTTCAAGATTCCCGTACAACGATTTCCTTTTCGAATATTTCGATAACGACGAGGAAGAAAGCAACAATTAATGAAGTATCACTTTTTCCTTTTATTTATTATGTTTTCGGTTTTTGGGTTCAGCCAGAAATCAAAAATCGACTTAAAAGCTATTGAGAAAAGCCTCAAAAGTCCTGATTCTCCGTACAATTACGAGAAACTTATTTTTAAGTATAAAGGGTATCCAAAGTCTCTGGACAGTATAGAATCCCAGTATCTTTACTATGGAAGAAACTTTAGAAATGATAAAATAAGCACGTCAGATGACAGCTTTAAGAATCTTGTAGATGCTTTTAAGCAGAACAATTTTACAGATTGCATCAAACAGGGAAAGACATTGTATGGTCAAGATCCTACCAACCTGGATATTTTGCTGATCCTGCTTAGAGCCTATGACTCTGTGAAAGATGGAAATAATTTTATGCATCATCTGAACCAGTTTCGTGCGCTTACGGACGGGATAAAAAATTCAGGAGACGGTAAGTCTGAGAAAACAGCCTATGTCGTCAATTCTGTAGGAGACGAATACATTCTGCTGAACATTCTGAATATAGGGCAAGACTATACAAGAAGTTCAAAAACTTCTCAGGATGCCATGTATGATGTCTGGGAAAAAGAGGGTAGTAAGGTCTATATTAAAATACTTTATTTGGAACTAACCAATTAATCTTAAAAATTAAAAAACACTTAGTGGAGTTATATTATTCATTTTCAGCATTAATCGTATTAGCATCAATATTTGCCTATCTTAATTACAGGTTTCTGAAACTTCCGAGCACCATCGGAATTATGGTAATCGCCATTGTGGTTTCTATTTTTCTGGTAATGTTCGGAGAAACAGTGCTTCCGAGAACTTTCGGGCATCTTCATAAGCTTATGAACGGCATCGATTTTACGGAGGTTTTAATGGGTGCTATGCTTAATTTTCTGCTCTTTGCAGGAGGAATTCATATTAATATTAATGACCTGAAAGAACAGTTCAGACCTGTAGTAATATTTTCCACGGTAGGTGTTGTGATATCTACTTTTGTAGTAGGATTCGGAATGTTCTATCTGCTTCCTTATGTGGGGGTTAAGCTTCCGTTTATCTACTGTCTTGTTTTTGGTGCTTTGATTTCACCTACCGATCCGGTAGCAGTTCTGAGTGTACTGAAACAGGCTAATGTATCAAAATCCCTGGAAACAAAAGTAGCCGGAGAATCGCTCTTCAATGACGGTATGGCAGTTGTGGTCTTTACCGTAATCTTACAGCTGGCAGTCGGAAAAGAGGTGGATTTGAGTGTTGAAACCATAGGATTACTTTTGCTTAAAGAAGCAGGAGGAGGTCTTTTACTCGGAGTTCTGCTGGGGTGGGTTACCTCAAGGCTGATGCGTGAGGTAGATGATTATATTATTTCCGTACTAGTAACGCTTTCTGTGGTGATGGGAGGATATCTTATTGCCCGCCAGATGCATATTTCCGGGCCATTGACAATGGTTGCGGCAGGATTGTTTATGGGGAACTTCAACAGAAGTTTCAAAATGAAATCGGTAACTCAGGATTACCTGATCAAGTTCTGGGAATTGATTGATGAAATTCTGAATGCCGTATTATTCCTGTTCATCGGATTTGAACTTTTGATGATTAAAGATCTCAAACATTTTATGATTCCGGGATTAGCAGCGATTGTAGTTGTTCTTTTTGCAAGATTTATTTCCATCTGGGGCCCTACAAAATTTACTTCACTCAGAAGAAGCTTCAGTCCGCAGACAGTAAAAGTTTTGGTTTGGGGAGGAATCAGAGGCGGTGTTTCAATTGCACTGGCGATGTCTATTCCCAAAAGTGAATACAGTGAAATTATTTTGAGTATTACCTATTGTGTTGTTGTATTCTCGATCATTGTTCAGGGGCTTACCATTGCTAAAGTAGCCAATCCTAATAAGATTGCCAAAGAAGAGGAAGAACAGGAAAATATTGCTGTAGAAGAAAACGCTTAACTTGTCACATGAGCATTGTTAAAGAAATACAGGAATCGCTGGCTGTTCTATCCATTCCTGAAAAGGCAGAATTCTTTCCAAGATTTTTCAAGACAGGAAAAGGAGAATATGGTGAAGGCGATTTGTTTCTGGGCGTAACGGTTCCGGATCAGCGCTCTGTTGCCAAAGAATATTATTCGAAAATCAGTTTAAAAGATCTTAGTCTATTACTTTCTTCAAAATATCATGAGCATAGGCTTACAGCTCTTTTTATGCTGATTTCAAAGTTTGAAAAAACAAAAGATAAAGCCGTAAAAGAAGAAGTAGTTGCTTTTTACCTGAATCATCTTCCTTACGTCAACAATTGGGATCTGGTAGACTCTACCTGTTATAAGATTCTGGGTAGATATACATTTGAAAATCAGAAAGAAAACCTTCTCAGAGAACTTTCGGAATCTGAAGAAATGTGGCATAAGAGAATTGCTGTTGTGGGGACCATGCATTACATTAAAAAAGGTTCGTTTGATCTTACCAAGGAGTTTGTAGCCAGAAACCTGAAACATCCCCACGATCTGATGCATAAAGCAAATGGTTGGTTATTAAGGGAAATGGGGAATAAAAATGAAAGTGAACTTATCAGCTATTTGAATCAGCATTACAAAGAAATGCCCAGAACCTGTCTTCGGTATGCTATCGAAAAACTGGACGAAGATCTTCGTCAGGATTATCTGAAAGGACGTGTTTAAAAAATAGTACCGTATTTTCCCCTGAAAAAGTACCGGGAAACAGCTATTTATGGCCGAAAAATCAAAGTTAATAAGGATTTAAGGCCAAAATTGAGTAATTTTGTGGCTTTAAAACAAATCATGAAAAATTTTCTCAGATTATTTCTTCTATGCCTCCCATTGCTGTTCTTAACAAGCTGTTTCGATATCCTTGATAAAGTGAATGTAAAGGCTAACGGAACGGGAGAATATACCATCATTCTCAACGCCAGCAAAAGCAAGACGAGACTGGCTTCCATCTCCAAAATGGAAACCATTAACGGGAAAAAGGTTCCCAAAAAGGCCGAAATTGAAAATAAAATCAATGAAGCTGCCAGAATTTTCAAAGGAACTCCTGGTATCAGCAATGTGAAAACATCAATGGATTTTGATAATTATATCATTAAACTAAGCTGCAATTTCAAGAAAATTGAAAATATCAATGCTGGTCTGGAAAAACTGAAGGCTCAGAATATATTGGGCAAAATGGTTCCTACCCAGGTTTACAGCCAGAATCTTGAAAAAAAGACATTGACAAGGAATAAAGTCAATACCTTCAAAGCGGATTACGACAAGATGAGTAAGGCAGACAAGGAAGTTTTTAATGATGCAAAATATACTTCCATTATGCAATTCGAAAGCACGGTAAAATCACAAACAAATAATACCTACGTACTTTCTCCCAATAAAAAAGCACTTAAACTGGAGGCTGATATTCTGGATTTGATCCTTCAGAAAAAACAAATACAAAACACAATTATTTTTCAATAAATTTCTAAACTATAGTCATGAAATCTATCTTTTTAAAAACACAAAAAATTATTTTTGTACTCTTTGGCTTTACACTGGCTTTTGCCCAAAACGGTATGAAAATACCGTCTGATGCCGTATTTTATATGGAAGTCAACGGAAAACAGCTTAATAATAAAATCAACTGGAATAAACTGAATCCGCTGCTTCATGAGCTAAGCAAAAAAAGCAAAGAAGCCCCGTCATGGACAGATTATTCCAAAACAGGAATCAAATATGATGCGACTCAGTATCATTATGCAAGCTTTAATGATTCTATTAAGACGTACAACACGCATTTTATCATTGATAATAAGGAAAAGTTTCAGGAGTTCATTAATTCTGTAAAGAAAAAAGGACAGGAAGTTTCCAGTAGAAAAAACTATTCTTATGTAGATATTAATGATGATGTTTTTGTGGCGTGGAACGGAAGCCGCGCAGTTCTTAGCATGATAAGCTATACCAAGCCTTATAAAGATATTTGGTCTACTGAAGCTGTTGCAGACAGTACAGCAGTAGCTGTAGACAGTGTTGCAGTAGATGCCGGAGACAGTGCTTATACCGATGAGCCGGAAAAACCTTTTAACTATAAAGAGGAAATCAAAAGCCTTAAGGATGATATTAAGTATCTGAAAGAAAGCATTAAAGACAATAATCTGGAAATAGCGAGAATTCAGAAAGATATCAAGTATCTGCAAAAGCATCATCAATATCCTAAAGAAAAGGAACATGCTGAAAACCCTGAAAATGGAGAGGAAATGCCTAATGAAGCATATGATGAGGAAGAAGATAAAGCTTACAAAAAAGAGCAGGATTCTATCCGAAGAGAAAACTTTAAAATAGTAAAAAAGAATGCTGAAGATCGTTTTGACCAGTATTTCAGTTCAAATTTAGAGATTGAAGCTCCTAAAGAAATGCTGAAATTCAGAGATGCCAATTCCGATGTTTTTGTTTATACAGATTATGGAAGAATTGTAAATGACGGGATTTATGGGAAAATGACGAAGTTCTATAGCTATGGGCAGTTTTTCAAAAATATTTACGACTCCAACTATTCCTACAATCTGTATTTTGATAAGGATAAAGTGAGGCTGGTGAATAATTATCAGCACAAAAATCCTGACATTCAAAACAATATTTCTGCCATTTACAAAGGAAAGAAAAATAAAAAACTGTTGGAGCTCATCAATGAAAAAAGCGTTGGTTACTATGCAATGAACGTCAATGGAGCAAAATGTTTCGATATGATGTACAGTCTTCTTCAGAATTCAGGAGAAAATGAGTACAAAAAAGAAATGGAACTCGTGATGGAAACCATGAAAATTGTTCTTGACGAAGAAGCCATTACCAAAATTGCACCCGGAAACGGAATCTTTGTTTTGAACGAATTGAAATCCAAAACAGTAGAATATACAGATTATGAATACGATGCAGATTTCAACGAAAAAGAAGTAAAAAAGACTAAAGAAATTGCTGTTCCTAATTTCACTTTCGCCTTTGCAACGGAAAATGAAGGGTATTGGAACCGTATTTTTGATATGCTGGCAACCAATAAAAAACTATCTAAAAGATTCTCTAAAAAAGGAAATCTTTACACGTTCAAAGAAGAGAAAAATGGGGGATATATTGATCAATTATTCTTTACCGTAAAAGATGGGGTAGTGTATCTGATGAGTTCTGCCGATAATAATTTATCAGTAAACCAGTCTGACGTATCCAGAAAATGGGCCAAAGATTCAGCGAAATATCCTTTATCCGGAAGATTAGATATCAAGAAACTTTTAACAGGCCTTGACAAAGAATTTAAAACTCCAAAAGAGAGAAAAACATTGGATGCCATCAGAAAAAATGTAGGCGAAATGTATTATAAAACAGAAGTGAAAGGAGAAAGCATTCAGACTGAAATGAATTATAATATTAAAGATTCTTCGGAAAACAGCTTAATGTATTTCTTTGATGTGTTCGATCAGATTTTTAAAACAAAAGAAACAGAAGAGAAACCACAAATTTTATAAATGAAGAAAAAGAAGATTATTGTCCCGTTAATTGTATTGCTTGCTATTGCAGTATACTTTGTTGCTTTTTATAAGAATAAAAACCTCAGATATATTCCTGAAAACGCAGATGCAGTAATTTTAATGGATATAAAGAAACTAACGGGACAATACCTCTTCAACCTGGCAATGCACCCTTCACAGTGGTCTGGAAGTAAGTCTAAAGGTAAAAGTTCAGGTTCATTGAAAGATGCAGGGATCAGAATTCCGGACTTTCTGCAGATTTTTCATCTTAAGGACACCAAATTCTCCGAATGGTATACTGTTTTAGAATTGAAAGATTCGAAAAAATTCATCACCTTTTTAAAGAAGCAAAACTTTGTTACCAAAGGAAATAACCGTTTTCAGAAAGATCAGATTTTTGTTGTAATTAATGGAAGTCATTGTATTGCGGGGACTTCAGATTTGGCCTTTGAAACCATTCAGAAACAAGTTCTTCAATCTTCTTCGAATGCTGTTCTGAATGCAGATCAGTTAATCAATAATTCGGTAGGAAGCATTTCATTCATTTCCGGGAAAAAGATTCAGAATTTTTCTATTGATTTAAATGAGGATGAAATTGAAATCAAAAATAATTCAAACACAGAATTTTTTAATGCTATAGGTTCTCAACTGGAAAAAGAAAAACATTTTTTAGATCTGGAATTAGACAAAGAAAATGTAAGAAACATCAGCCGTTTTTTCAATAAAAGTATCGCTGACTCTTCACAGATTTCCTACTTTAAGGCAACAGCAGATCTTGAACAAGTGAATGATACTATCATCAGCTATGAATATGATGATAATTTCAATGAAGTTGAAAAAAAGACCTTTCAGAAAATTACCCAGCCTAATTATTTCATTGATATTAAAAGTAGTGCTCCAGAAAAGACATGGGAATATTTCCAGTCTAAAAAGTGGATAAACAACGAAAATCAATTCACTGCAATTCCTTTTCAACCGAACCAGATCAACAGAAATAATGATGGTGTTGCGATCAAATCAATCCGGAAGCCCGTATCATTATCTCCTCAGCGAAAAGAAAACTATATTCTGATCAGAAATAATAATTTGCTCTGTTCTTCATTAAAAACACTGAATGCCAATGAGAAAAGGATCATTTCCAATATAGACTATGTGCTCTATGGAAATAAATCAAAAGATTATTGGGTGAAAATAAAAGCAAAAAACGGAGAATTACCCTTAATTTTACGCTGGTAAGCATACAACCGAATAAAATTATCATTAATGGCTCCATCAGATATTGCATTGCTCAAGACCTTTACGCATTATTTTTTACATCTCGTTTTTCCGGTCTTTATTGCATTGATTTTTTATCGTAAAAACTGGAAGAAGGCTTATTTCATTCTTCTGGCTACCATGTTGGTAGACCTGGACCATCTTTTTGCCAATCCTATTTTTGACCCATCACGAGAAAGCATAGGTTTTCATTTTTTACATTCCTATTATGCCATTGCGGTGTATTTTTTGCTGCTGTTCTTTAAAGGAAATATAAGGATTATAGGAATTGGGCTGCTGTTTCATATGTTTACAGATTATCAGGACTTTAACTTCTGGCCTCATTAAAATATTATTAATATTTTCTTTTAAGATTGAAAAATTCATAGATTTTTTGTATTTTGTAGTCACGATATGAGACTAAAAGAACTTTTACATTATACCTATATTTTTCCTATTCTGGCAGTAGGATACTACTTTTCCGGTTTAATGGGAAATGGTGTTATTTATGATATCCTTGCAGGTGTTTTATTAATTGCGAGTGTTTTATCAGCAGTGCATCATGCAGAAGTAGTGGCTCATAAAGTAGGAGAACCTTTTGGAACCATTATCCTGGCGCTTTGTATCACCATTATTGAAGTGGCGTTGATCATCTCGCTGATGGTTGCCGGCGGAGATCAGGCGATCACGCTGGCCAGAGATACCGTTTTTGCTGCCGTAATGCTTATTCTTAACGGAATTTTGGGGATATGTATTCTGGTAGGCGGTGTTAAATATCATGAACAGTTCTTCGCAAGAACCTCAGCAACGACTTATCTGGTGAGTATTGTTTCTATCCTGGTACTTACCCTTGTCCTTCCTAATTTTACTTCAAGTGTCAACGGACCATTCTATAATGAAGCGCAGCTTATTTTTATATCCATCGCATGTCTTGTTATTTACGGCGTTTTCCTGATGGTACAGACTGTGCGCCATAGAAGTTATTTTATTGTTCCTGATGAACATCCGGAAGAACATTATATTCCTTCGTTGCCCAAAACTCTTATCAGTTTTATTTTTCTGGTGATTTGCCTTGTTATTGTCGTATTAATGGCAAAAGGACTATCTGATACAATAGAAGGAATGGTACAAAGTCTTGGGGCTCCGAAATCCCTTGTTGGGGTGATTATTGCAGCTGTGGTACTGCTTCCTGAAGGTGTTGCTGCCATACGTGCAGCAAGAGCCAATCAGATACAATCCAGCTTAAATCTTGCACTGGGTTCAGCATTGGCAAGTATAGGTTTGACTATTCCTGCGGTTTCTGCGGTATGTATCATGTATGATATTCCGCTGGTGTTAGGCCTGGACAAAAAAGATATTATCCTGCTTTCTTTATCTGTATTTATCGTAATGCTTTCTTTAAGCCGGGGAAAAACAAATATCCTGTACGGAACTGTTCTATTGGTAAATCTGGCAGCCTATATTTTTACGGTAATTGTTCCTTAAAAAGAACAATTTACTTGAAATAAATTTCAGATTCCATAATTCATATCATGCACCCAAAACCCCATATCTCGAAATCAGAAAGTCTGGATTCCATCACAACCTTCTCGCCAAATCCATTTTAAACGCCATCAGTTTTGCTATGTTTTCAGACTTATAGATTGCCATATCTGCATTTTCCCCTACAAAGTTTTCTTCAATGGTGGTACGCCAAAGCAGCAGCCATTTGTCAAAATGTTTCTGTTCCATAGCCTGTATTTCATTAATCGGGAAGTGTACACCCATTGGATTTCCTTTATAGGTCATCTGTCCGAAAAGGATTGATTCCCAGAAAGAATACATCTTGGGAAGATGCTTATCCCAATCTACTTTAGCGACATCATTAAAGAAGAATCCTATGGTTTCATCCTTAACTACTTTGGCATAAAATGAGTTGACAAGGTGTTCAATGTCCTCTCTTGACTCCATTTTTTTCATACTCCAAATGTACTCCAAAATGAATTTAAAACTCAAATGAATCAATTGATAAAATTCATCAAAACAATATTTTATCTTTGTGCAGGAATTAATGAAAAGATGAAATAGTATAAAAACAACTTAAAAAAACAAATGATATACAATGACAGGAGGATTCAGAAAAAAGATCCGGCAGAAAAATGCTGAGAACAGCGGTTTCGGAACCAATGCATCCGGAAGATTTATCAATAAAGACGGCCTTCCGAATGTTCAGAGAAAAGGGGTGAATGTTTTCAACAGGCTAAGCTGGTATCATACGATGCTGAATCTTTCATCATTCCGTTTTATCTCGTATCTGGTGATTGCTTATATTCTGGTCAATCTTCTTTTTGCCATGATCTATTATCTGATTGGCGTGGAACATCTTACCGGAATTGATAAAAGTGATCCGTTGAATGAATTTATTGATGTTTTTTTCTTCAGTTCCCAGACGTTTACCACGGTAGGTTACGGAAGAATAGCCCCGGTAGGTTTTTTGGCAAGTCTTGTGGCTACTTTTGAAGCTTTTCTGGGATTGCTTACCTTTGCCATTGCAACCGGACTTTTCTACGGAAGATTTTCAAGACCACGGGCTTTCCTTAGGTTTTCTGATATAGCTGTTATTGCACCGTTTCAGGATTCTCCGGCACTGATGTTCAGGCTGGCTCCTTATAAAAATAATGCATTAACGGATGCTGATGTTATTCTTTCAGCAGCTATTGAAGTGATAGAAAATGGCGTTGCTAAAAATAATTTTTACAGGCTAGATACTCAGATGAGCAAGATCAATACACTGGCGCTCAACTGGACGGTAGTACATAAGATTGATGAAAATTCTCCGTTTTACGGCTTTTCCGAAGAGGATTTTAAAAATACGGATATTGAGCTTATTGTACAGATCCGTGCATTTGACGAAGTATTTTCAAACACAGTAGTTCAAAGATCTTCGTATACCACGGGTGAAATTGTTTACGGGGCTAAATTTGTCCCAATGTATTATCCAAGCAAAGAAAATCTTACCACTATTCTGGATCTGGATAAAATTAATGAATACAAAAAAGAAGAGCTTCCGGATTTTGTGAGAAATAATGAATAAATGAATTTAGATTTTTATAAAAAACAAGCCATACAAAAGCAAAAGGATCATAAAAAATTTCTGGACGGATTAAAGAAAAAGCCGCCCAAGAACCTCGATTATATTGTACAGGAAACCCATGAGGAAGTTTTTGATGAAATAGACTGTCTGCAATGTGCCAATTGCTGTAAGACAACAGGACCTTTGTATACAGAAAAGGATATCGAGCGTATTGCTAAGCATCTTCGTATGAAGTCTGCTGATTTTGAAGCTAAATTCTTAAGGGTAGATGAAGATAATGACAAAGTACTGCAGAATCTTCCCTGCTTTTTTCTAAATAGTGATAATACGTGTTCTATCTATGAAATAAGGCCAAAAGCCTGCCGTGAATATCCTCATACAGACCGTAAGAAGATCTATCAGATTAATAATTTAATGCTGAAAAATACAGTGATCTGCCCGGCCGCTTTTGAATTTGTAGAAAAAATGATGAAGAATGTGACGAAGTAAGCCTAAGGTGGGAGCTGGATGATGGAAGTAAGAAGTCTTAATAATAAACCGTTTTAGGTAATATTTTCACTGGAATAAACTTCCAGCCTCCAGCATTACTCTTCCAGCTGAGCTAATTGAAATCTTTTTTCCAAAATCCTCTTAAATAATTATAAAGTACGTTAAATAAGCTTATTACGTATAATTTTATAAATGATGTCTCGTTTAAGTTAAACAATCATTTAAATATTACATTATGAAAAAGTTATTTTTAACGGCAGCGTTTACCTTAGTTGGAGTAATCGCAGTTTCGGCACAATCAACAACACAAAAGCCGGATACCTCTACGAACAAACAAACGACAACTCAAACTCAACCGAATACGCAGACTACAAGTCCTTCGGATCCAAAAACCCAACAGGAAAAAGCACCTGTTACCACTATGGAGAATTCTCCTGCAACAGATCCTACAGTAAGCACAACGCCTACGGATACTACCAAACCTGCAGATACTCCTAAAGAAGAGAAGAAAGACAAAAAGAAGAAAAAGTAAGCACTTTAGCAAACACTAGTCGGAATCCTGGAATCTTGTATTTCAGGATTTTTTTTGCTCAATTTCTTCAATTTTAAACCTGACCATTTTATGAATTAAATCCAACGGAAGTTCTTCGGTGATTGGAAATTGTACGGCACCTTTAGAAAACTTATATTTTCTTTCATTAAAATCAGCCTCAAAATGACTGATGCCTTCTGCTCCCGGATACAATCCAATGTGTTTTTTGTACCCTGCAAAATAGATCATGGGCTTTCCTTTATATCTGAAAGCAGGCATTTGATAGCCAATATATTCCTCCAGATCTGAAGCCTGAGAATGAATGGCTTTTCTCAGTTCAAGCAGTTTTTCCTGTACTTCCATTGGGAACAGAAGAATGTATTCATCAATATTTTTAAAGGTGTTTTTCATTATATAAAAATAAAAAAAGCGCTGCATATAGCAGCGCTTTCTCCTTTCACTTTTTACTTTTTTCCCATTATCCCGGGAACAGGCTATATCAAAAAAGGTCGGGAGTTTTTCCCAACCTTTACTTTTTATGTTACACAACTCCTTGAGCCAACATTGCTTCTGCTACTTTTACGAAGCCGGCAATATTTGCACCTTTTACGTAGTTTACATAACCGTCTTCGTCTTTTCCGTAGTCTCTGCAAGCTTTATGGATACCAATCATGATTTCCTTTAATCTTGCGTCTACTTCTTCAGAAGTCCAGTTAAGACGGATAGAGTTCTGAGTCATTTCTAATCCTGAAGTTGCAACACCTCCAGCATTGGAAGCTTTACCAGGAGAGAATAATACTTTATTATCTAAGAAATAGTTGATAGCATCTAATGTAGAAGGCATGTTAGCTGCTTCAGTTACACAGATACATCCGTTTTCAACTAATTTTCTTGCATCATCTAAATCTAATTCGTTTTGAGTTGCAGAAGGGAAAGCTACATCACACTTCACATCCCAAGGACGTTTTCCAGCGTGGAACTCAGCAGATGGATATTTTTTAGCATAATCTTCAGCTCTGTTGTTTCCGGAAGATCTAAGCTCTAACAGATAGTCAATCTTTTCTCCGCTGATACCATCTTTATCGTAAATGTATCCGTCTGGACCAGAAACTGTTACTACTTTAGCTCCTAGTTCAGTTGCTTTTTTGATAACTCCCCAAGCTACGTTTCCGAAACCTGATACCGTTACAATTTTACCTTCGAAATTCTGTCCGATTGTTTTAAGCATCTGTTCAGCGAAGTATACTACACCGTATCCTGTAGCTTCAGGACGGATTAATGAACCTCCGTAAGCAAGACCTTTTCCTGTAAGAACTCCCGTAAACTCGTTTCTGATTTTCTTGTACTGTCCGAATAAATATCCGATTTCTCTTGCTCCAACACCAATGTCTCCTGCAGGTACATCTGTTTCAGGACCAATATGCTTGCACAGTTCTGTCATGAAAGCCTGGCAGAAACGCATTACTTCCATGTCAGACTTTCCTTGTGGATCGAAATCTGAACCTCCTTTACCACCTCCCATTGGAAGTGTTGTTAAAGAGTTTTTGAATACTTGTTCAAAAGCTAAGAACTTAAGAACTGATAAGTTTACCGTAGGATGGAAACGGATTCCTCCTTTGTATGGACCAATAGCAGAGTTCATTTGAATTCTGAAACCTCTGTTAACCTGAATTTCTCCTTTGTCATCAACCCATGGAACTCTGAAAATAATAATTCTTTCAGCTTCAGCCATTCTTTCAAGCAGCTTCATTCCGGTATATTCTTTTTTAGTAGCAATGAATGGAATTACAGTTACGGCAACTTCTTTTACAGCTTGTAAGAACTCCGGTTCGTTAGGATTTTTTGCTTCAATTTTTGCAATAAACTCTTGGATTTTCTGGTCAATATTATATTGTTCCATATATTAAGGTTGAATATTATTGTCAACAAATTTAATTTTTTTTTCAAGATTCACAACACTATATTTTAACATTGTTAAAAATTAAATAATAATGTTTCGTAATATTATTAAATTGATAATTTGTGATTAAATTTTATTAAAAATGAAATGTTATGTGTGAAATAATGCAATATTAAGAAATCGTTAAATATTAAATTGCAATAAATTGCCTCCCGGAAAATGATTTTACTTTCCCTAAAAGTTCCAATTCTAAAATTATTGGTAAAATTCTGTAAGGGGAAACTTCAATTTTCTGCGAGAGATCGTCCAGAGAGATCTGAGGATGGTCTTTGATAGATTGATATATTAAATTCTGACTATCAGATAGTTGTATTCTTTTCTCGCTGTGAGGAAATAACTCTTCCATTTTTTCTTTGGGTTCATTCAATCCAAGCATGCTGATGAGATCTTTGATGGTTGAAATAGCTGTTGCTTTATTATGGAAAATCAGCTGATTACATCCTTGGCTGGCTGCGTCAGTAATTTTTCCAGGGAGAGCAAACACGTCACGGTTATAGTCATTCGCAAATGTTGCGGTGCTTATTGAGCCGCCACCAAAACCAGTTTCCACAACAATGGTCGCCGGAGACATTCCCGCTACAATTCTGTTTCTTTGTATAAAATTTTCCCGGTCTGGCTTTCTGGAAGAACTGAATTCTGTAATTAATGCACCTCTTTCATCAATAATTTTCTCAGAAAGGCGCTTGTTTTTCGACGGATATAAGTGCTTAAAACCATGAGCGAGAACTCCTATAGTAGGTTTTCCGGTAAGTATAGACTGTTCATGAACCTCCTTGTCTATTCCTAAAGCAAGGCCGCTTACTGATGTATATGGTGAGGATTTTGATGCTTCAAAAAACGCTTCAATAAATTGTCTGCCGTAAGAAGTTATATTCCGGGTTCCTACAATACTTACTTTGGGAAGTAAATCATTGATCTGTCCTTTTTGATAAAGAATGGCAGGAGAGTCGTTGCATTCCTGAAGGAGGGAAGGTATTTCATAAAGGTGTTTTAACCTGATTTGGATATTATTTTTTTCGCAAAAATTTAATTCTTCTTCTGCGAATTTCAAATGAGCCTCATTGCCAATATCCGAAACCGTTTTTTGTCCTATTCCTTCCAGTTTTTTATACTCTTTCTTTGCTCTTTTCCATGCTTCCTGAGTACTTCCAAAAGTACGGACAAGTTTATGAAAATGAATGTCGCCAATCTGGCTGCATTCACGGAGAGCGATAGCATATAAATATTCTTCAGAGATCATTGGTGTTTTTTTTCAAATGTAGTGAAATAAGTATTATCTCTTTCTTAATTCTTCCAAATGATCCCAGATATCATCTCTTTTTTTATAAGGCAGTTCCATAAAGTCTTCCGGATGGTTTTCCTTGTATTCCTGCCACAGTTTATCATCCTTTTCACTATAATAATTAGGGAATTCCCAAATAAATTTTTTCTTCTTTTCACCCACATTTTTAAAGGAAAATGCAATGATGCTTCCTACTACGGCTCCTGAAAGGTGGGCCTGCCATGAGATTTTACTTGGCTCCTGCATATTGTAGAACAGTTCTTCGGGAAGCATTCCCCAGATTAAGCTTCCATAATACAGTACTACAAGCATTGAAATGGTTAAAAGTTTGGTGTTCCACTTGAATACCCCGCTGAAAAACAGGAAGAATGCAAGCACATACACTACGCCACTGGCTCCAATGGTACAGGTGTACATATATTCGCCGGTAAGAATGTCAATAGGGGGAAGAAGCCATACCAAAAGCCCTGTCGCGAGCCAGCCGATGATAAAGACTTTGTTGGCAACAATAGGATAAAACTGATACAGCAAAAACATCAATGCTGCTATCGGAATAGAGTTTCCTATAATATGATCAATATTTCCGTGTAAAAGAGGAGAGGTGGCTACACCAAGCAACCCTTCAGGCAAAAGTGGAATGATGGCTCCAAAGCAGCTTTGGAAAAAGCCCTGCATTTGTAAGAAATACCCGAACCACATTGCAGAAAGCATCAGCAATGGGTATATAACCGCTCTTTTGGAAATTACGTTTTTAAACATGAAGATTTTATGTCAAATCAAAAGCCAAGGATAAATTTCGGAAAATTTGGCGATGAATTAATTTCTACCCACCTGATTTTAAGACAAAAGGTATCAAATTTTATTTTCAAACTTATTATTTTGGCACTGATTTTATAGAACTATGTTATTGTGATTGATTCAGCTTTGATGAAATTCAATTCTTTAAAGCTGAATTTGCCTTTAAAAAAAATTATATTAATACTTTTGTATTGAAAATTATTAAGAGTAATGAAGAAGTTTTTATTGATTCTTTCCTGTTTTATAGGAATTTATGCAAGTGCACAAGAAGAATTGAAAAAAGATTCCGTAGTGGTAGACACAGTGAAATACTGGTCTGTTTTAGGAAAAAATACATTAATGATCAACCAGGCTGCATTCTCAAACTGGGTTGGAGGGGGAGCCAATAACGTGGGATGGCTTGCCGGAGCTAATTACAACATCACCTATGAAAAAGATAAAGACCTTTGGGAAAATATCATTATTCTTGGGTATGGGCAAAATGATACCAAAGGGCTTGGAATAAGAAAAACACAGGATGTAATTAACATTTCTACCAATTACGGGAGAAAGTTTTCCAAAAGCTGGTATTTCTCTCTGGGAGCGGGATTTCAGTCTCAGTTTGCACCGGGATATGAAGACGGAAATAATCCTGAAGCCAAGAAAATCTCAAACTTTATGGCACCAGGCTACCTGAATCTCGGGATGGGTATCACATACAGGCCTAATGATGATGTTACAGTTACTTTACGTCCTACCAACGCCAGATGGACTTTTGTACTGGATAAAGATCTTCAAACAGCAGGAAGTTATGGTTTGAAAAATGATGGGAATACTTCTTTATTGCAGTTCGGTTTTCTGGGAACAGCCATTTACAAGCTGAAAATAATGGAAGATATTTACTTAACGAATACTGCTTCTGTCTTTTCCAATTATCTTGATCATCCGGAAAGACTGGTTCTTGCATACGGAGCGCTATTGAACTTGAAAGTAAACAAATATATTTCATCCAATGTTACGGTAGATTTGCTATATGATCATAATCAAATCGAAAAAACACAGCTGAAACAAACTCTTGGAATCGGCTTCGCTTATACCTTGAATAATGGAGTAAAACGTTCTGACCGAAAAGACAGCCAGTGGTGGTTAAAAAAATAATATTGAATATCAATTTCAATAAAAGAACACTTCAGAAATGAGGTGTTTTTTTATTTTAAAAATACTGTAATTTTAAGTTGATTTAAGTTTGAAGACTTAAGGTTTTTCGCTTAAATGATTTATTTTCATGGGATTATAAGCGGTAATTTAGTGTTGCTAAATTCATTTTAAAGTGAATTTTATTCCGGCAAAGATTATTATTTATACATTTGTAATAAATCGTCATTATGAAAAAACTTTTATTGATCAGTTCTATTTCTCTTGGAGCTGTAGCAATGGCTCAGGAGACTAAAACGGAAGCTCCGGCAACAGATACTGTTAAAGCCTGGTCTATTCAGGGACAAAACACATTAATGCTTAATCAGGCTGCCTTTTCAAACTGGGTAGGAGGGGGAGCCAACAACGTTGGGTGGCTTGCCGGTGTCAATTACAACCTTACATATGAAAAAGGAAAAGATCTTTGGGAAAACATTATTATTCTTGGTTACGGACAAAATAATACACAGGGAACCGGAGTAAGAAAAACTCAGGACGTTATTAACCTTTCTACTAATTATGGTAGAGAGTTTGCCAAGCATTGGTATCTATCAACAGGTGCAGGCCTTCAGACTCAGTTTGCACCGGGATATGAAGACGGAAACAACCCTGATGCTAAAAAGATTTCTAACTTTATGGCACCGGGATATGTTAATTTAGGAGCAGGGGTTACTTATCGTCCTAATGACAATCTTACGGTAACTTTACGTCCGGCAAATGCCAGATGGACTTTTGTTTTAGACAAAGACCTTCAAACGGCCGGAACGTATGGACTTAAGCATGACGGAGACTCTTCTCTTTTCCAATTCGGTTTCCTTGGTACAGCCATGTATAAGCTGAAGATTATGGATAATATTACCTTGCTGAATACGGCTTCTGTATTCTCAAATTATCTTGACCACCCGGAAAGACTTGTTCTTGGATACAGCGGAGTTTTAAGCATGAAAATCAATAAATATATCTCCACGAATGTAACACTTGATCTGTTGTATGACCATAATCAGATATGGAAAACACAGCTGAAGCAGACATTAGGAGTAGGACTGGCTTACAATTTTGATAACGGTAAGAAAAGATCTGATAATAAAGGAAATCAGGATTGGTTGAAAAAATAAAACAGAAAGATAATCTGTTATAAAAATAAAAAGCACTTCGAAAGAAGTGCTTTTGTTTATCAATATATATAAGTCTTAGAATTCTATATCAACTCCTAGTTTCTCAGCCAACAGCTTTGAAATTTTCTCTTTTAGAGGCTCTATGTCAATGTTTTGCATTGCATCATTAGCAAAAGCATATAAAAGTAATGCCTGCGCTTCTTTTTTAGAAATTCCTCTTGCTCTCAGGTAGAATAAAGCATCTTCATTCAACTGGCCTACGGTACAGCCATGAGAACATTTTACATCATCAGCAAAGATCTCTAACTGGGGCTTTGTATCAATACTTGCACCTTCACTTAGCAATACATTGTTGTTCTGCTGATAAGCGTTTGTTTTCTGAGCAATTTTATCAACGAAAACTTTTCCGTTGAAAACTCCGTGAGCATTGCCGTCAAAGATTCCTTTATAGTTCTGGTAACTTTCACAGTTCGGGAAGTTATGGTGAACTGCCGTGTGGTGGTCTACCAGCTGATCTTTTCCGATGATTGTGATTCCGTTCATGAATGAATTGATATTAGATCCATTATGAATAAAATCAAGGTTATTTCTTACCAATTTACCTCCGAAAGAGAAAGTATTAACAGTCGTTAAGCTGTCTTTTTCCTGTTTTGCAAAAGTATTGTCAATAAGGTAAGTTGTGTTGTTGTCATTTTGAAGCTTGTGCCAGTCTGCTTTTGCATTAGGGTAGGTAAAGATCTCCGTTACAGAGTTTGTCAATACATAAGTGCTGTCAAAATTATGATGGCTTTCAATCACTTCTACTTTGGCTCCTTCTTCTACAATCAAAAGGTTTCTTGTATTATAGAATGTATTTTCCTCCTGATTCTGAGAAATGTAAAAAACGTGGATTGGCTTTTCAATCACTACATTTTTAGGAACTTTCAGGAAGAAACCATACTTACAGTAAGCAAGGTTCAGGTTAGTAAACGCCTGTTCTTGAGAAGCAATGGTGTTGAAATATTTTTCAAAAACCTCTTTATGCTTGTCATCATTCAGGGCATAATTGAATGAAAGAAACTCTACATTTTCAATAGAAACTTTAGAAAGTTCTTTGTGAAGTTTACCGTTTACAAAAACAATCCAATCAAAATTTTCTTCTCCAAGGTGCAGTTCATCAAACTGTTCTTTGGTGATATTGTGGTTCTCTTTCGGGAAGAAGTTGTAGCTTTTTTCCGTGATCTCCTTTAGATTGGTATATTTATATTCTTCGTCTTTTTTTGTCGGAAAACCAAGATTGGCGAATCTCTGAAGGGCTGCTTTTCTTTCATCATCCAGAAATCTGTGACGAAGACTCTCCAAAAATTCATTATGGTTCTCTATAATTTGTTCTTTTAAACTCATTGTTTATTTGAAATTTGAAATTTGAGATTTGAAATTATGGGCGGTTAAATTTATTTCCGTTATGTTCGGTAGCTTTTAAATACTTCATAAAACCTGAAATCATTTTTGATAAATCCGCATAATCTTTTTTCAAATCATTAAATTCATTCTCGTTAATAAAATCTCTATCAAATGCTCTGATCAACTGAGATCTTACTTCTCCACATGATCCTTTCGACATAGATAAAAAATTAATAAACTCTTTATTTCCCTCCCTTTCAAAACCTTCTGCAATATTATCCATTACAGAAGCAGATGAACGGTCGATTTGATTTTTAATATTTTGACTGCAATTTGAATTTTGTATTAGTGAGATGAAAATTTTTTGGCATAATTCTCTGGATTTTTTCCATATATCTAAATCCTCAAAATTATTTATAGTGGCCATAATTTCAAATCTCAAATATTTAATTTCAAATTAATTAAGAAGCCAGTCGTAACCTTTTTCTTCAAGCTCTAATGCTAAAGATTTATCACCAGTTTTGATGATTTTTCCATCTGCTAAAACGTGAACGAAATCAGGCTGAATGTAGTTAAGCAATCTCTGATAGTGTGTAATCAAAAGAACTGCATTTCCTTCATTTTTAAAGTGATTTACCCCATCTGCAACGATTCTTAATGCATCGATATCCAATCCTGAATCAGTTTCATCAAGGATAGCCAATTTAGGATTAAGCATCATCATCTGGAAGATCTCATTTCTTTTCTTTTCACCTCCTGAGAATCCCTCGTTCAATGATCTTGAAAGGAAATCTTTTTTAATTCCCAGTTTTTCAGATTTTTCACGGATTAATGCAAGCATTTCTTTTGCCGGCATTTCTTCCAATCCGTTTGCTTTTCTCGTTTCGTTTAAAGCAGCTTTGATAAAGTTCGTTACAGAAACTCCCGGGATTTCCACTGGATACTGGAAAGAAAGGAAAATTCCTTTATGAGCTCTGTCTTCAGGAGCATCTTCACTAATGTTTTCTCCCTGGAAAAGGATCTCTCCACCAGTAACTTCATAATCTTCTTTTCCGGCGATTACAGAAGAAAGGGTAGATTTCCCAGCTCCGTTCGGCCCCATAATAGCGTGAACTTCGCCCGGCTTTATTTCAAGATTAATACCTTTTAATATTTCTGCGCCATCTTCAATTTTGGCGTGAAGGTCTTTAATTTGTAACATTCTTGCTAACTTTTGCTTTTTATATTTGTATGAGCTTCTTGTCTGTAGATACACATCATTTTATCTGAAATATTACTTCAGAAGACAGAAAGAAGCTTTCTATATTTTGTTTTTGTAATCATCTTCTGTGAAGAGTACAACTTATATTGCCACTTAAAAATGGCTTTTAATCTGATAAAAACTCTGAAAACCTTGCCTTTAAATCAGTTTGTTTTTATCTGTGAGATCCTTAGTTGAAATTTATCCTACAGAACCTTCTAATGAAATCTCAAGTAATTTCTGAGCTTCAATAGCAAATTCCATTGGAAGCTTATTTAAAACTTCTTTACTGAAACCATTCACAATCAGAGCAATTGCTCTTTCTGTATCAATACCTCTCTGGTTACAGTAGAAAATCTGATCTTCCCCGATTTTTGAAGTCGTTGCCTCGTGCTCTAGCTGCGCAGTCGGATCTTTAATTTCAATATATGGGAAAGTATGAGCTCCACATTCATTACCCATCAATAGAGAGTCACATTGAGAGAAGTTTCTCGCCCCTTTTGCTGAAGGCATTACTTTCACCTGTCCTCTGTATGAGTTTTGGGATTTTCCGGCAGAAATACCTTTAGAAATAATCGTTGATTTTGTATTCTTCCCGATGTGGATCATTTTTGTTCCTGTATCTGCATACTGGTGGTTGTTGGTAACCGCAATAGAGTAGAATTCTCCGATAGAATTGTCTCCTTTAAGGATACAAGACGGATATTTCCATGTTACTGCAGAACCTGTTTCTACCTGTGTCCAGGAGATTTTTGCATTTCTTTCGCAAAGACCTCTTTTCGTTACAAAGTTGAATACCCCTCCTTTACCTTCTTCATTACCAGGATACCAGTTCTGAACCGTTGAATATTTAATTTCTGCATTGTCTAAAGCAATCAGTTCCACTACCGCAGCGTGAAGCTGGTTTTCATCTCTTGACGGTGCTGTACATCCTTCAAGATAAGAAACATAACTTCCTTCATCAGCCACAAGAAGCGTTCTTTCAAACTGTCCTGTTCCTGCCTGGTTGATACGGAAATAAGTGGAAAGCTCCATAGGGCATTTTACTCCTTTAGGAATATAGCAGAAACTTCCGTCAGAAAATACTGCGGAGTTCAATGCTGCGTAAAAATTATCTCCTCTTGGAACTACTTTTCCAAGATATTTTCTTACTAAATCAGGATGGTTTTTAATAGCCTCAGAAATTGAACAGAAAATAATTCCTTTTTCTGCCAATGTATCCTGGAAAGTGGTTTTCACAGAAATTGAGTCCATTACGATATCTACGGCAACTCCGGAAAGTCTTTTTTGCTCTTCGATGTTAATCCCTAGCTTAGCGAATGTTTTCAATAATTCAGGGTCTACCTCGTCAAGACTAGCCAGTTCAGGCTTTACTTTAGGAGCAGCATAGTAACGGATTGCCTGGAAATCTGGTTTTTCGTACTTGATATTTGCCCATTCAGGTTCTATCATTTTCTGCCAGATTTTAAACGATTCCAAACGCCATTCAGTCATCCATTCCGGCTCTTCTTTTTTCGCAGAAATAGCACGGATGATATCCTCATTTAAACCGATAGGGAAATCTTCATAATCAATCTTCGTTTCCCAACCGAATTCATATTTTTTATTTTCTAGATCGACTCTTAAATCGTCTTCTGTATATTTACTCATTATTTTTTTTTAGATTTCAGATTTTAGATTTCAGAAGTCAGAGAAGCTCTGAGGTCTGAAATCTAGGATCTAAGGTCTTTTCTCTAAAGACTAAATGATTCTCCACATCCACATGTTCTGGATGCATTCGGGTTGTTAAAAACGAACCCTTTTCCGTTCAATCCTCCTGAATACTCAAGAGTTGTTCCCGCCAAGTAAAGGATGGATTTTTTATCTATAATAATTTTAATATTATTATCTTCAAATATCTGATCTGCGTCTGTTTTTTGGTTATCAAACTTTAAAACATACTCTAAACCAGAGCATCCGCCGCTTTTCACCCCTACTCTTATATAATCTTCAGCAGGGTTAAAACCATCTTCCGTCATCAACTGGATGGCTTTCTCCTTTGCATAGTCTGATACTTTTATCATTGTATTTATTTAGAATGATTTAATGATGCAAAAATACGAACTAATTTCCGCAATCTCAAATCGAAGATATCTATTTTAATGATTCTTATATTAATAGGTCGGTCTGGAGGAACAAAATATGTTAAAAAAAGATAAATTTTGCCTTTCAATGTGAAGTTTTTTTTACGGATTTTAACCTTGAATCGTATTTTTGATCTATAAATAAAATTGGTAATGAGACAAAAAATAGTTGCTTTTTTTGTATTGCTTTTCGCAGCGGTTTCTTATGGTCAAACCACAAGATTTGTTTACGAAACACTGGTAAACCCAGATTCCATCAATCTGGTAAGTATGAAAAGTGAAAGAACTTTTCTGGACGTTAAAGGAGACCGATCCTTATTCATCAGTGAAAATAAGCTGAAAAGAGACTCTCTTTTTATGTCTGTCAGATCTGAAGCGAAAGAAAATGATAGGAAAGAAGAAAAAGATTTTTCGAAGATGGAAGGGAAGAGACACTTCGAGCCTACTTTTTTTGAATATTTTATTACCAAAACCATTCCGGAACAGAAAGTAAATTATTATGAAAAGGCAGCCGGAAAGCAAATTTATTACCAGGAAGACAGACCGGTAAAATGGGAGGTTTCAAATGTTGTTGAAAAACAAAATGGTTATTCTGCTCAGAAAGCAGTGGCGGAGTTTGGAGGAAGAGTCTGGACAGCATGGTTCACAAAAGAAATCCCTTTGTCTGATGGTCCTTATAAATTCTCAGGATTACCGGGATTGATTGTAAAGCTGGAAGATGATAAAGGAGATTATAAATTTGATCTTGCCAAGAAAATTACGGTTAAAAATGCTTTCGAAGAACAGATAAGTCCTGATGCCAAACAAACTACAAGAGCGAACTTCCATAGTGATAAAGCTGCTTTAGAGCTGGAGTTCGGTAAAAACAGAAAGACTATAGCAGGAAATAATGGCGGCGGAAATATGAATTTCAGCGGTGGAAGACATGGAGGCGGCATGGGTGGTGGTATGAACGGCAGTGGAATGGGAGGAGGAATGAGAGGCGGCGGCCACGGCGGTGGCGGAATGCACAGAGGTGGAATGGGTGGAGACAGCCAGGGAAGTCCAATGTCACAGAGTCCATCCGTAGAAAGCTCTTCTTTTACGAATGCACCACAGAATCCAATTGAATTAAAATAAATAAAAATATAAATGAAAAAATTAGGTATTATCGCATTGGCACTCTTCATACAGAATGTTTCTGCACAAACAAACAGGTTTGTGTATCAGGTGACTATGAAATCTGATGCTGAAAATAAAACAGATGTAAAGACTGAAAACGCTTACCTGGATATTTCTCCTGAGAAATCTGTATTTTATTCTGAAAACAGAATCAAAAGAGACTCTATTATGCAAAAAGCATTTCAGGGTGGAGGCGGAAGAGGAAGCATCAACCGGGATCAGATGGAAGGATTGAGAACTAACATCAGCTATTCCATAGAAAAAGATAAGACAAATCAAAAGACCTATTTTAAAGACAGAATTGGACGTGATCTATATTCCTACGAGGAAGACAGGCCTCTAAACTGGAAAATTGAATCAGAAACGAGAAAAATAGGAGAGTATAAAGTTCAGAAAGCTGAAACAGATTTTGGCGGAAGAAAATGGACGGCATGGTTTACTACAGATCTTCCTTATCAGGACGGCCCGTACAAATTCGGAGGACTTCCGGGGCTGATTGTAAAAGTGGAAGATGATAAAGGAGATTATTCTTTTGATTTAATGAAGAACTATAAGATTGCTGAGTTCCCAACTTTGAATCAGTTTGGAAATACTTTGAAAGTAAAAAGATCAGATTATTTAAAACAGCAGCAAAAGTTCAGAACGGATCCAATGTCATTCATGAATCAGAGTGCAGGCGGTATTAGTGCTCCAATGAGAGCTGGCGGTGGAGGAAGAGGCCCTGGAGGCGGTGGCGGAAACCAAAACCCGGCCGATATGAGAAAGAGAATGGAAGAAAGGGTAAAAGAAGATGCCAAGAAAAACTCTAATCCAATCGAATTGCAATAAATGAAAAATGCGGTCTCAATTTGAGACCGCATTTTTATTTTGTATGCTGTTTAAAATACTTAGAAAGTTATTTCAAAAGCTGATCGAAAGTATTTCCCTGTCTGATATCTCCGGTATTATAGCCTTTCATAAACCATTCTTTACGCTGTGCAGAAGATCCGTGAGTAAAGCTTTCCTGATTTACATATCCTTGCGCTCTTTTCTGAATGTTATCATCACCAACAGCCTCTGCTGCATCTATTGCAGATTCAATATCTCCGGGTTCCAGGATATGTTTGCTGTCATTGGTTCTTTTTGCCCATACTCCGGCGTAGAAATCTGCCTGTAACTCTGTAGCGACGGATACTCTGTTCAGTTGTTCCTCAGAATATTGTCCGCTTCTTCTCAGGGCATCTACTTTTTGAGTGGTTCCTAAAAGAGTCTGAACATGATGTCCTACTTCGTGGGCAAGAACATAAGCTACGGTAAATTCCGTTACTTTAGCTCCAAATTTCTGTTGAAGTTCATTGAAAAAACTCATATCCATATAAACTTTCTGATCAGCCGGACAATAGAACGGTCCCATGGCAGACTGAGCTGTACCACATCCTGAAGAAGTGGTATTTTCAAAAAGTACAATGCCTGGATCAGTATAAGTCATCCCATTTTCTTTAAAAATCTGAGTCCAGGTCTGGCTATTCCATGCATCCATCATTTTGACCATTTCCCCAATCTGTTTTTCACCTGCTGTAAGCTCTCTTTGTTCAGTAGGAGCTCCTGAAGACTGTATGCTGCCGGAATTCAAAATACCGGAAGGATCACCTCCCAAAAAGAATACAATGGCTGCTATAATTAAAGTTCCGAGTCCTCCTCCCACAATCATACCTCCACTTCCTCCTCCGGAACCACGGCGGTCATCAACGTTTCCGCCTCTGTCGTCTGTCCATTTCATGATAATAAATTTAGGTGTTAATTTAAATAATTTACGCCAAACTATAAGCGAAAAATATCTAGATCTTTATCTGTTAAGTTGTTTCGTTTTTAACCAGTAAGAAGTAGACTGATAGGCTGATACGGCATCATCTACCAGTTTCTGATCTGTGTTTTTTAATAATTTCTCGTCGTAATACAGCTTAAATGCTGGTGCCAGATCGCTTTTTTCCAGTTCCAGAGAATATTGTTTGACCTTTTTTACCGGAGAAATAATCGTAAGACGGCCGTCTTTCACTAAACCTAAATCCTGATATGTTGCAATATAAGCCTTAGGCTGGAATTCCGGTTTAAATACATCCTGTCCAAGGAATTTAGACTGATAGCTGAAATTCAACAGTCCGAAAACGGTAGGCATCAGGTCGATCTGAGACATTAATCCCTCAAATTTCTGGGGCTGTACAAACCCTTCTGAAAAGACCATCGCAGGAATTCTGTATTTATCCATTGGAAGCTCCGTTTTTCCGGCACTTGATGCACAGTGGTCTGCAATGATCACAAAAACAGTGTTTTTATACCAGTCCTGTTTTTTAGCCATATCAAAGAACAGTTTAAGAGAATAATCTGTGTATTTTACACCGCCTTCACGTGATTTTGCTGTTCCCGGAATATCTATTCTTCCGTCAGGATAAGTAAATGGCCTGTGGTTGGAAACGGTCATCCAGTGATTGAAAAATGGTTTTCTGGATTTGGCTTCTCCATTCATCACCTGAATCGCTTTTTTAGCCATATCTTCATCAGCAACACCCCAAACATTGGCAAATGTGATTTCTTCAGGCTTAAAGTTATTTCGGTCTACAATACCATATCCGTTTCCTGCAAAAAAGTCCTGCATATTATCGAAATAGCTGTATCCTCCATATAGAAATCTGACATCATATCCTTTGGATTTGAAAACACTTCCGGTTGTAAATTTATTTTTATTATCATCTCTCTTGATGATACTTTCTCCAGCTGTAGGAGGAATACAAAGCGTTAAAGCTTCCAGACCACGCACCGTTCTGTTTCCGGTTGCATACAGGTTGGTAAACATGAGAGACTTATCTGCAAGGCTGTCCAGGAAAGGCGTTATTTTCTGTGTATTGCCATAATGCTCCATGAAATCTGCTGAAAGACTTTCAATAGAGATCAATACAACATTTTTCTTGAGTTCAGGCTGTTCTGCAACTACAGCTCTAGACAGTGTCTTTTGTGGATACTGGCTTAGGAAATTCTTTTCTGCCTGCTGTTGGTTAATCTGTGAATAAAACTGGAAATAATCCAGCTCATTATGGGTAAATGCCCAGTAGAACTTAGGAAGGCCGTTGGCCTCAATTTCGTCTGCAAAAACATTGTCTGACCTGATTTGCATCAATGAAGGTATTGCCAGTGCACTAAGGGCACAAAGTACCATAAAACTGCCAAGCAGCACCATTTTTTGTTTAAAATCCGGAAGTTCCAGCAGTTCATCTTTCGTCTTTTTATAAATGAACCAGGTGATGGTAAGCGTAACAATCATAATGGCCGAAAACAGTGGAATAACAGGATAGCTTTCCATGATATTCCCAATCACCTCATTTGTGTAAATAAGATAATCTACAGCAATGAAATTATAACGCACTCCAAATTCATTGTAAAAGAAGTATTCACTTACTCCATTGAAAATAATCAGAAGAACGTATAATAGTAATATGATGAAATATAACGTATTACGGATCTTGATTCTTTGAGTAGGAAGGAAAAGCATCAGTCCGAAGAAAAGTGTCTTTATTCCTACAAAAACAAGCGCAACTTCCATGATTGAACCTCCATACTGCTTGAAAATATTGTTAGGAACAAGCCATATGTAAAGGAAGAACAGAACCAACGCTCCCAAAATAATATATCCGTAAGGTTTTTTGTATTTTGAATTGGAAAGAAAGAGGAAATAAAGCGCGAGAACAGAACTGGCCAATATGAAAACAAAAATGTCATTCACGAGACCTATCAGCAACACTTTTATAACTTCGAAGAATCCAAAACTAGCGGTGGTAATAGGATGAAAAAAAAATACTGTTCTTATTATCAATGAAATAATAAGATAGAAAACTCCTAAGTATAGGAACGGTTTTATTTTGCTTAAAAACATGTATGTACTGTTTTTATTAGTTTTCACAAAGATAGTTTTTGTACAGAACTTTTGACGGAAAAAAACAAAAACATCCCGTTTATTAATAATATTTATGATTTAAAAAGTTCCCAATAAAAAAGGA
This sequence comes from Chryseobacterium sp. 7, assembly GCF_003663845.1. Taxonomy (NCBI): domain Bacteria; kingdom Pseudomonadati; phylum Bacteroidota; class Flavobacteriia; order Flavobacteriales; family Weeksellaceae; genus Chryseobacterium; species Chryseobacterium sp. 7. The sequence continues at coordinate 567,806 of NZ_RCCA01000001.1, read as the reverse complement.
CTATTAAAAAATAGTCCTGATATATTGTAAAGGTTATTTTACGGTTAAGAATGTCCGAAACCGATATTACCTTTTTTATCAGATAATTTCTTTTTGAAATCAATCATTCTTAAAGCGGTAACGGCTGCTTCTACACCTTTGTTTCCAAGATCTCCACCGCTTCTTGCAATAGACTGCTCTTTGGTATCATCTGTTAATACACAGAAAATAGTAGGCGTGTCAGTCATGATGTTACAGTCTTTGATTCCCTGTGCTACTGCAGAACATACATAATCAAAGTGAGGCGTTTCTCCACGGATTACGCATCCGATAGAAATTACTGCATCATATTTTCTTTCTTTGCAAAGCTGCATGCTCGCATAGTTGAGTTCAAAAGCTCCGGGAACAGGGAAAAGTTTGATGTTTTCAGGTTTTACGCCTTCTTTCTCAAGTATTTCCAAAGCTGCATCACGAAGATTGTAGGTTACAAAATCATTCCACTCAGAAAAAACAATGCCGATAGAAAAATCTTCGGCATTCGTTATATGAAGTGGCTTGTAATCGGAAAGATTAACTGTTGCCATTTTTTAATAATATTTAGTCATTTCGATATAAGAATCAGACATTCCGTTGTCGTAGTCCTGATATTTCTCGTCAATTGTAGCAAAGTATTTTTTAGCTTCTGCATTTTTCTTTAATCCTAAAGCCACAATACCTGCTTTTCTTGTGAAATAGTAGGTTGTATAAGGATCATCAGAAGCTGTTGCTGCCTGGTCTAATAAAGCTAAAGCCTCATCATTCTTGTTAAGTCCTGACTTTGCATCTGCCATAGCACCGTATTTCATTGCTACTAAAGTTTTGTTATCAGATGAAAACTGGTCTAAAAGATCATAAGCTTCCTGAAATTTTCCTTCTTTGAACTTCAGTAAACCTGCATTGTAAGATGAAAGTTTACCGATTTTAGTAGAAGAATATTCGTTATATGTACCTACAAAACCCGGGTTAGCCGCAGACTTTCCACCCAAAGCATCTTTATCTTTACCTTCAGTAAGACTTTTCTGAGCAGAAAGGAAACTTTTCACAGCTTCAGCATTCTTTGGAGCCACTACAAATTGCTTGTAAGCGAAGAATCCTAAAACGCCTAAAATTAATGCTCCAAATACAAATCCTAGAGGTTTTGAATATTTTTCTACAAATCTCTCAGTGTTTAAAGCTTCTCTGTCAAGGTCTTTAAAGAACTCAACCGTTTCTTTTCCTTCTTGCTCGTTCTGAGCATTCTTTCCCAATTTTGCCATAAGTTTTTAAAAATTGAAATGCAAATTTAATTGTTTCTGAATGATTTACAAAATACTTTGTGAGTATTATTGATGAAATTTTGTGAATTGTTGATCGTGAAAGATGAATTTATTAAAAAAGATGCTTCGACTCTGCTCAGCATGACACTTATAATACTAGCTGTTTTTATCTCACAGTAAATTATTAGCGTTGCCATGCTGAGCCTGTCGAAGCATATATGTCTTACATTTAATAGCCTAAAATATGGTACACTTCAGCACCAAACTTCTTCAGTTTTTCATCACCATTCAAATCTTTTAACCCGATAAGGAAACTGAACTGAGCAACGGTAGCCCCTTGTTTTTCAACCAGCTTGGCAGCGGCTTCAGTGGTTCCTCCTGTTGCTAAAAGATCATCATGAATCAAAACTCTTTGTCCCGGTTTTATTTGTCCTTCGCGGGTTTCAATAACAGCACTTCCATATTCCAGGTCATATTTTTCTGAAATAACAGGTGGGGGAAGTTTTCCTGCTTTTCTGATTAAGATGAAAGGAACATCTAAAGCTACGGCTATAGCAATTCCAAACAAATAACCACGGCTTTCTATTCCGCAGACTGCATCTATTTTTCCTTTACTGAATGCTGCAAGATCTGCAATAACATCTTCATAAAGTTTAGGATCTAAAAAGATAGGCGAAATATCCTTGAACTGTATTCCCGGAATCGGAAAATCAGGAATATTTTCAATAGTTTCTTCTAGTTTTTTGATCAGTTCTGCTGAAGCCATGTATTAATTGATTTTATAGCTGGAAATTTTCCAGTCTCCATTTACATTTTTAAGCCCGAAAGTTACTTTTAAAGAAGTAGTTTTACCGCTTTTATCCGTTACATCATACGTAGCATTTACGCTTGCACTGTTGGCATTAGCACCACTAGTCGTAATATTTTTTACACTTACATTTTTCACCGCTCCAAAACCTGAATTAGGATTAGAGAAAGACTCATAGCTTCCCCAGCTTGGGTTACTAGCTGTTTCGTAAGCTGCTTTTAAATTCTGTGAGCTTACGCTGTTCAAAAACTTGCTTACTGTATTTTTAGGATCTGCTGTCGGTTGTTTTGGTGCTGCTGGTGCAGTTGGGGTAGCCGTTGCAGGATCTGTAGTGGCTCCTGGAGTTGCTGATGGATTGTTTGGATCTACTGCTGCGCTTGGTTGCTCCGGTACAGCAAGTGTATCGGTTTTAGGAATGGCAGGAACTTTCAAAGCAGCTGCATTTACATCAAGCCCGATCTTTGACATTTTGAAAGTCTTGGCAGTTGTTTTTACAGAAACTGTGATATCAATTTTATTATCCACCACTTTTGCAGCAGGAATAGAAGAAAACTTCAGGTTGAATCCTTTAAAGTTATTATCCTGCATTAGGTTTTTAGCGGTTGCTAATCTTACACCGTTGCTGTATACTTCAAGGGTCGCTTCCAGCCCAGCTCCTGTAAATGAAACCGGGTTTCCTGCTGTATCTACAAGTCTTGGCACAATCTGGATTGCAGTAGGTGCTCCGGTACCATCGTCTCCTGTAGGTCTTGTAACAAGACTTAATGATCCGGCCTTTATATCATTAGGATCGCTTTCTTTAGCTTTATCATCCCCGAAGATATTCATTTCTCCAAGTGATGGTGGGGCGGTACTTGCCCATTCTATTCCGTTTTTCTGTGCCACTTCGTCTGCAAGGGACATAATTTCAGGAACTTTTTTTCCATTAATCAGTTTCCCAAGGGCTTTTAGCTCATTGATATCACCATCTGCTTCTACACCAAATGTTTTAAGGATATAAAGAGCTTCATTAAACTTAATCTGCTTAATGGTGGGTAAACTGGAAGTCATATCATTGATACTTGACTGCAGTGTTTTAGTATTCGTAGCATCTACATGATCTTTCTTGCATGCTGTAAAAAGCAACAGGCTGAAAACAAGTAGAAAAGAAAACTTTTTCATTTTTATTTGGTTTGTTGCAAATTTAATAAAACCTTTATTAATACTGGATTTTATTTTCACTTTATGTTTTATGGCTTATTTTATTTCCTTTTAACAGTAGCCATAATCCTATATTCTTACTTTTTGTTGGGCTGTTCTTTCAGTGCTCCTTTGAAGAAATTGCTGAAAATAGTCTGCATATTCGGGAATGATGCATCCTGCCAGTAAGATGTTTTGTAGTTGCTGTTGTCTTTGTCAAACTTCACTTTTTCAACGTCATTATCATTGCTGAAGCTAAATTCTGTAGGGTAAAAATTATTATAAAGAATAATCTGGTTGTAATCCGGCTCGCTTTTATGTTTCAGCTTTACAAAAGCCATTTCGTTATATTCAAGGAAATCTTTCAGTGTTTTTTCTGATCCTTTTTCAAAAGACATATTCAGAATGGTTTTGATATCAAAAAATCTAAATCCGAACAACGAAAATTCTTTTTCCTGAAGCGCGGCGCCTGTTACCTCAATCTGATCTTTTCGGTCACCCTTCAATTCTTTAATGGTATTTCTTTTTGTTTTATATTCTTCCAGATTTCCTACATTTTTAAGTTTGGGAATCTGTAAGGAATTTCCATAATCCCATGATGAAGTTTCTTTTTTTTCATTCTTAGAATCTGTAAGTCTGAAAACTCTGTATTGCTCTACATTGGCGCTTTTCAGTTTTTTTGTTTTATTATCAAAAATATAGGTTACAATTCCATCCGTATAACTGTTCAGTTTACTGTTTACCGTTACATAGGCATTGAAATTACCTTTGATTAAAATATATCTGGCAGGTTTGCTGTTTTTGATGACGATGGTTTCAATTTCTTTTACCTGATCATTAAGCTTAATAACAGGCTGTTCAAAGTCAGAATAAGATAAGGTAGCCACCAGAAAATTATTATACACCAACTGGAACTTTTCCTGTGCAGGAGATAATGACTGCTTATCAATTTTTCCGTCAATATCAGAAAAAGCAAGTATATTTCCGTCTTTTCCAAATACAGAAACTCTTGGAAGTGGCTGATTTGTTTTTTCTGACACAAATGTGATGGTTTGAGCCTGAAAAAAGCTAAACAGAAATAAGAATAATGAGTAAATGACAAATTTTGTTTTCATAATAAGAATTTGTTTTATTGGGTGATCTCATTACAGAGACGCATAAAGTTCATAATAGTTGCCAGCTGACTTCTATAAAAAAAGACTGATAGTTTTAGCAATCAGTCTTTTATAATTTTATTTTGTTACAAATCCCTAGAGAAGAATATTCATCCGGAAGTATGAGATAGGCATAGATATTTTACGATCTCATCTTTTGTCTTGGAAAAATATTGTAATTTTATTTGTTTTAAATGTTGAGATTAAGCTACAGGTTTTTTGTTATGCAGTCTCGCTTAATTTCAGACTTAATGAATAGTTTAAAAAAAAGATATCACTATTATCATTTTTTTCTCAGCACCAGAAAGCTGAGGAAGAATTTTCCATTTTATAAAGTGGAATCTCTGGCAGAAACCATAGATGAAATCCGTATTCATAAAAAGAATATCAGCAGATTTGGAGACGGAGAGTTTCGTTTGGTACTCAATACGGCAGGTATTGGCTTTCAAAATGGGAGTGAAGAGATTACGCACAGGCTTCGGGAAGTTCTTGCCTCAGATTTACCGAATCATCTGGTAGCTATTCCTGAAACTTTCTCTCTGAGGAATAATCTCAATTGGCGGGTGAAGTTTTGGTGGCTGAATTACATCAATACAGTGGGGGTTCAGATTTCACATCATCTGAACCCGAAGAAAAAATATTCTAATGCCTTTATTACAAGATTTTATTTGGATTACGAAACCAAAAAACACATTCCTGAAATTCTGGAGAAAATAAAAAAGCTTTGGAAAGATCAGGATGTTTTGATTGTAGAAGGTGAATATTCACGATTGGGAGTTGGAAATGATCTTTTTGATGATGTAAAATCTTTACAGCGAATTCTTTGCCCGGCAAAAGATGCCTTTTCCTCATACCAGAAAATTTTTTCTGAAATTAAAGCTTTTGGAAGAGATAAGCTGGTACTTTTGGCATTAGGTCCTACAGCAACGGTAATGGCTTATGACCTGGCAAAACAAAACATCTGGACAATAGATATAGGGCATGTAGATTTAGAATATATGTGGTACTTGCAGAATGCTCAAGAAAAAGTACCTGTTGCCGGAAGATTGGTTAATGAAGCTGTTAAAGAGCAAATGGTAGAAATACCAGAAGGGGAGAGGGTGAAATATGAAAGTTCCATAATAAAGAGAATGTAGATTGTCTTTATTATTTCTTCCAATCCTTAAATTTTCTCATCTTAAGAAATCTGAGAATAAAGAATATAATAAATAAACAAATGATTAAGAAAAGATTTGATCAGGTAAATCGGCTTGTAAAAGATATTTTAGCTTTTGAGGAGATTAAAAAAAACAAGCCTGAAAATACACAAAAGGCAGTAGTGGTTAGCATTAAGCATCACACTACCTATCATCGTTTTTTCTATTTGCTTCTTAAATTTTATAAGCTTGCAGGATACAACGTCTATTATCAGATGGATTTTGCAACATTCAGGAATATACGCAATAAAGAGAAATACCTCAGTATGATTGTAAGGGAAGATAATTTCTTAATTGTGAATAAGAAATATAAACCTGAAAATTATATCGAGATAAAAGATGAAATGTTCAGCCCAGATTATTTTTCCACCTATTTTGAAAAGAATAATAATACGGATCATGTATTTCATGTTCCCATGAGCTTTCATCCTTTAATGTATCATTATGGATTGTGGAATCGTAGGGTGGATGTCAATAAAAAGAGATTGAACTCAATTTTTTGCTATGGTAATTTTGATGCTCTGGCTTATCTTGATATTAAAAGAACAGAGTTTTCTGTGGTTCCCAGAACAGAACTCCTAAGCTTCATGAAAGAAAAGTCTGGATTTGTGACACTTTCCGGCAAAGAGGAACTTTTAAAAGGGATAAAAGAAGGAAGCCTGAAAAAGAAATACGCCTTTGCAATTAAAGAAGATTTCGAACTTCCCATGGAAGATGTGAGAGAAACATTATCTCATTTCAACTTTTATTTTTGCTGTCCGGGAGTTGTAATGCCTTTGTGCCATAATGTAATTGAAGCCATGTCTGTGGGTACTATCCCGATTATTCAGAAGGAGTATGCAGAAGTAATGTATCCTAATCTGACAGACGGTGTAAATGCTATAATTTTTGATGATTTAAAACATCTGGATTCTATTTTACAGAATATCTTTGATACACCTGAAACTGAAATTAATAGGATGAGAGAAAATGTATTAAACTACTTTCAGGACTATCTTACTCCGGAAAGTATGATAAAGCATCTAAATGAAAGTATAAGGAATAAAGAATTGGTTTATTTACAGGCTGAGTACCGTAGTGTAAAGCTTGTCCGCTAAAGTATTTAATGCAAGATTTCTATAATAAAAGAAAAAATCAGGAAGAACGTTCTCCTGATTTTTTTATGCTTAAATATGAAGGCATTCATTACTGCTGATGTCAAATGCATGAATAAGTTATAAAATTGAAAAGCTATAAATTTTTTTCTCTTACTTTGGTTGATAAGGATTGTTCATTAATTATTCATCATTTTAAATAAATTAAATTTCTTAATCTTTGTTCAGGTGAACTCCACATTGCATGTAGAGGTAGTTTAAAGTGAATCTATAAAGCAAAAATCCAAAGCAAGAATATTCTTGCTTTGGATAGTTAAATGTTTTTGATTATATGCTTACCGTTAGCCTAATTACTGGGATCAGTTGCCTGGGGTGTATTATTCCATCCCTCCGGTTTCACATCTTTAGGTTGAGGAGGAGCGGTAACTGATGTATCAGCAGTAGTAGTATCATCCTGAACGTGATCAGAAGTTTCTCTGGCTTTAGTCATAGATCCTGTAGCTGGATCTACTACTGTTGAAGGGTTAGCCATTGATGTCTCTACACTATTACTGGATTCGTTAATATCTGAAGTCACAGATTTTATAAAATTGAATACTATATCGGATTGTGGAGAGGTTTCTCTCACTATTTTCGGATCTTGTTGAACCTGTTGCTGAGGATCAAATGGATCGTGAGGAGCAACACTTACTGATTCATTTTCTTTTTTTGGTATGAACCCGGAAACTTGCTCTTCTGCTGTACTTCCTCCTGCAGATAAACTGCGGGTAAAATTGAAGATATCTTGAAATGCCATATTGGTGTTTTTTTTAAAATAAGTTATATTGATTTACAAATTGTGAGGACGCTCTGTCCCGAATTTCTGACTACCGTCTCTATTAAGCGGCTTAGTGTCGAAAATAGTATGGTTCACATCCAAAGCGGATACTGTTTCCGCCATTCCTTTTGCTCTGTATAGTTTACCTGACTCTACAAGTTTCAAATAGGATATATTAACAGGAATAACTTTGGATGGAGTTGTATAATTAGTACTGGCAAGTGGTGGTCCATTTCCATCTGCAATAGGAAGAACTAATTCATCATAATTCAATGCAATGTATCCATCAAACGTAATAGGTATTTCGTAAGTAAATTGTTTCACCTGACGTCTTTGTGTTGCTTTGGTCTCAACACGGGAGTTAGGAGAAATAGTTCCTGAAACGCTAGAACTTGATTTCCATGATGTTGTTAATGTACCGGAAATTGTACCCGTTAAAGCAAGCCCTAGTTCTGCATATAACTCTCCTCGGCCAATAGCAGTACCTGTCCCGGTATGACTTTCCCTATTTGAATTGGTAGAAGTAAAATTAGTTGTTGCAGTAGCAGCTGATTGATTGGCAGTAGCAGCAGCACTTATATCTTCTGTTCCAATATTGTCTTTATGATTGTGATTATCATGGGTGTTTGTTTGCGTAAGAGTGTTGCTAAGATAATTTGCTAAACTATTAGACATACTTTCTGTCAAAGTAGTCTCTAAAGTCGTTGACATTTGTCCTTGTAATTCTCCGGCAACTTTTCCTCCAAAATTAGCGTGTCCCGTAGCTGACAAAGTCCAGGTGATGCTATTCCCTATACTAAATTCAATAGTATCAGAAAATTCGCGTGGCTCATTCGCTCTGTTATCATAAGTTCTGGTGGATAGTACATCGGCAGTGGGCTGGATGATATTCGATCTTTCTTCAAACAATGGGGATCCAACTTCGAAAAATCCCATCCATCCTCTTTGTGCAGCGTTTGGATCAGGGAAATTACCAAATTTTTTATCGTTTATAGATACTCCTACCGGCCATAATGGTATTTGCTGGTTTTTAGTATCCAGTACAGGACTTCCTTTTTGATCTACTTTAATTCTTCTTAATTCAGGTACTTTTTTATTCAAAAAATCCTGAATAAAATCAGGTGTTATTCCTAACTCTTCCATATTTTCAACTGTGAGGATTCTACGTTTCGCAGGATCCACAGTGTAAGTTGTGATTTGTGCCATTTTAAAATTATAAATTAATTATTAAGATTTGTGTTTTACCCTATATCTTGATATGGAGTTTTTAAAATCAATATTTCCTGTTTATTTTGTACTGCGCACATACAAGCATAACATTCTTTATTGACTGGTTATTAAATAAAAGTACTGCCTAGGATTCTCTTTATTTAATTACTGACACAAAAGTACAAGGGGGGTGCGACAAAACTCGTCGTGTTAAAAAAATAATTAAAATTTAAACAATTATATTCAGAGCCTTACTCTGGATGATTCGGTGGAATGGATTCAATTTTATTTTATGAAAGCCCTGCGTTTTTAAATTGAATTTAAAAGATAGGGAAGTTGAGGAGTCTTAGAAATTTAAGTGAAGTATAGAAAATTTTAACGCACAAAACTTTATTTTTCGTCGACTGACTTCTATTTTAATAAAAAAGACCGATCATCATGATGACGATCGGTCTTTTGTTTATTTTGTTACGAGTCCTTAGAAAGGATACTCATAAATTTCAGATTCGTGTAAGAATGGGTTTCCTGTAGGGATCAGCTTCAGTTTAGATAAAGCTGAAAGTACAGTAAACATAAATAATCCGATTACGAATAATAAAGCTCCCAAGATAAGGATGAATACTTCAGGAGTGTTCCAGTAAGGTCCTACCGTTCCCGGCATTACCATATTGAAATAATCCAGAATGTGTCCTAAGATCACTACTACAGCCATTGTTGTAACAACTTTGTAGTTTCTCTTGATACTGCTGCTTACTAATACCAATAAAGGTAATAAGAAGTTTACGATCAACATTGGTAAGAATGTTGTACCATAGTGCTGGAATCTTCCAAAGAAGTAGTTAACCTCTTCCGGAACGTTTGCATACCAATAAAGCATGAACTGAGCGAACCATGTATATGTCCAAAGCATACTTGTAGCGAAAAGGAAAACTCCTAAATCGTGTAAGTGATTGTCATTGAACTGAGGAAGGAATCCGTTTTTCTTAAGGTATACACTTAGTAAAATGATTACAGCAATACCACTTGAAAGGCAGCTCACCATTGAATACCAGATATACATTGTAGAGTACCAGTGAGGGTCAATAGACATCAACCAGTCCCAAGCCCAGGCAGCAGAAGCAAATCCGAAGAATGCAATATATCCTACAGCCCATCTGTAAAGGAATTGATATTCTACTTTTGATTTTGTTTCGTCTACTTTTTTAGACTGAGCCTTCAGTTTCCAAGCGAAGAAAGAGGCACCTAGTACATAGATGAACGTTCTGATAGCATAGAAAGGAATATTCAGGAATCTTTTCTTTTCGAATAAGATCACATCGAAATGAGCAGAGTTAGGATCTGTCAAATCCGGATCCATCCAGTGGAAAAGGTGTCCTTGGTGGAAGATATTTAAAAGCATTAAGATGATCAAAATAGCTCCTCCGTATGGAATATAAGAAGCAATAGCTTCCATTACTCTTGTAATAATAATTGGCCAACCTGCGTGTGCAGCGTGCTGAATACAATAGAAGAATAATACAGCACAACTTACTCCGAAGAAAAATACAGCTACAAAATGTATTGCCGCTAAAGGCTGATTGTGGATCTGTAGAGTAGCATGCTCAAGGTGAGCAGCATGATCTTGAGGTCCTATCATTTCACTTGAGTGAGTAGGTGCATCATGACCTGAAGCATGAACAGCTTCCATCATTTGTTCAATCTTCTCAGTAGAGATTCCTTTGTTCATAAAGAAACCAATACCAAATAGCACTAAACCTGCAACAAGAAGTATTAAAGAAGTTGATTTTAATTTTGGTGAAAAACTATACATTTCTTTTCTTATTTTTTAGTTTCAGTAGTAGTTTCAGGTTTTGCTTCAGTAGTAGCTGCCGCCGCTGGTGCTGCTGCTCCTTTTTTGAAAGCGCTCATCACATACATTGCAACTCTCCATCTGTCTCCAGCGTTTAGTTGTCCTGCATAAGATCCCATCGCGTTTCTACCATTTGTTAATACATAATGAACAGATCCTACAGTAATTTCTCTGTCAGCATAGTTAGGCACTCCAGAGAATGCTCCACTTTGTACGATAGGTCCTTGTCCATCACCTCCTGTTCCGTGACATGCAGCACAAGTGTGATCAAACAATACTTTACCTCTTTCAAGATCCTTAGCTACATTAGCTGGGTTCAGAGGAGATACTGTAAGTTTTTTAGAAGCATCATACCCTGCGTTGTACTCGTCAACATTCTTAGGTAATAAGCTTTCTTCAAAAACACCGTCTTTATTTTGAGGAACTGATCCTTCTACTGGAGAAAGACCTGTTGCACCATTATTTTTAACAAAAGCAGGAATTTCATTTTCATGATCTGAATAAGCATCTTGAGCTTTCATCAATGGATCATAAGCTACCGGAAAATACATATCCGGGAAATATACCAACGGAGTATTCTCCTTTGGTCCGCAAGAGTTAAGTAAAACTGTTGTTAAACCTAAAACTGCTGTAATTTTTAATACATTCTTTTTCATTTTAAGCGTCTTTAACAGTTATTTCTTCAACTCCAGTTTCAATAAGCAACTGTTTTACAGATTCTACATCTTCAGTTACAAATTCCATCATGAATTTATCATCAGTAGTTCTTGGATCTGGATTCTGAGCTGGAGCTCCCGGGTACATTTTGTTTCTAACCAAGAAAGTTAAAGACATCATGTGAGCTGCGCAGAATACCATTAATTCGAACATTGGAACTACGAATGCCGGCATATTGTGTGCCCAGTCAAAAGCTGGTTTACCACCAATATTCTGTGGCCAGTCATGGTTCATTACATACCAGGTTACAGTAGCACCAATAGTAACACCATAAAGAGCATATAAGAATGCAGCATCAGAAATTCTGGTTTTCTTTAACCCTAAAGCCTTGTCTAGTCCGTGAACCGGAAACGGAGTATAAACCTCGTTTATTGCGATTCCTTTATCGTTGAATGCTTTAACGCCGTTCATTAAATCGTCGTCGTCAGCATAAAGTCCGTATACAATTTTAGTGGTGCTCATCTCCTTCTTTTGCTTTATAAGTTTCACCTGAGATTTTCAAAATCGATTTTAATTCAGCCTGTGCAATTACAGGGAATGTTCTTGCGTATAATAAGAATAATACAGAGAAGAATCCGATAGTTCCTAAATATACACCCACATCAATGATCGTTGGCTTAAACATTGTCCATGATCCTGGTAAGTAGTCTCTTGAAAGGTTGATAACGATGATATCAAAACGCTCAAACCACATACCGATGTTGATGATTAATGCAACAATGAATGTCCAGATAATGTTCGTTCTAAGTCTTTTGAACCAGAATGAAGCAGGAACCACAAGGTTACAGATGATCAATGACCAGAATGCCCACCAGTAAGGTCCTACAGCAGCACCCGGAGAAAGATATGTGAAATCTTCAAATCTAGATCCTGAGTACCATCCGATGAAATATTCAGTTGCATAAGCTACCGTTACCATACCACCTGTAAGAACGATTACGATGTTCATAATTTCGATATGATACATTGTGATGTATTCTTCTAAGTGACAAACTTTTCTAGCGATCAACAATAGTGTTTGTACCATTGCAAATCCTGAGAAGATTGCTCCTGCAACGAAGTAAGGAGGATAGATCGTAGAGTGCCATCCTTTAATTACCGAAGTTGCGAAGTCAAAAGATACGGTAGTGTGTACTGAGAATACAAGTGGAGTTGCCAAACCTGCAAGAACCAAAGAAAGTTCTTCGAATCTTTGCCAGTGTTTTGCTTTACCACCCCAACCGAATGCCAGGAATGTATAAATTTTTCTAGTCCAAGGAGTTTTAGCTCTATCTCTGATCATTGCAAAGTCAGGGATTAGTCCCATGAACCAGAATACAGTTGATACCGAGAAATACGTAGAGATCGCAAATACGTCCCAAAGTAGAGGAGAGTTGAAGTTCCCCCAAAGAGAACCGAATTGGTTTGGTAAAGGGAATACCCAGTATCCAACCCAAACTCTACCCATGTGAATTACAGGGAAGATTGCTGCCTGTACAACCGCAAAGATCGTCATCGCCTCTGCAGATCTGTTTACAGACATTCTCCATCTCTGTCTAAATAATAATAATACTGCGGAGATTAGGGTCCCGGCGTGACCGATACCTACCCACCATACGAAGTTGGTAATATCCCAACCCCAGTTAATAGTTCTGTTAAGCCCCCATGCTCCAATACCTGTCCCGATAGTGTAAGCGATACAGCCGAATCCATAGAGGAATAGAACTAGTGCAGCATATAATGAGATCCACCATAATTTACCTGCTCTTTCTTCGATAGGTCGTGCAATATCTTCTGTGATATCGTGATAAGTTTTGTGACCAATAATTAGAGGTTCCCTTATCGGAGCTTCGTAATGTCCTGACATTTTTTACCTATTTATTATTTAAACTTTATTTTTCTACTCTGTTTCTTACTTTAGTGTGATAGAACACGTTTGGTTTTGTTCCGATCTCCTCTAGTAAATAATATCTTCTGTTGCTAGAATATAAATCTCTAACTTCAGACTCTTTATCATTCATGTCTCCGAAAGTCATTGATCCGGTAGAACAAGCAGCAGCACAAGCACAAGAGTTCTTAAACTCAGCATCTGTTACTTTTCTGTTCTCTCTCTTAGCCGCTAAAATAGTAGCCTGAGTTTCCTGGATACACATTGAACATTTCTCCATTACCCCTCTAGTTCTTACAACTACGTCTGGGTTAAGTACCATTCTTCCTAAATCGTTGTTCATGTTGAAATCGAACTTGTCATTTAGGTTATACGTAAACCAGTTGAAACGTCTTACTTTGTACGGACAGTTGTTTGCACAATATCTTGTACCGATACATCTGTTGTAAGCCATATGGTTTTGACCTTGCTTACCGTGTGAAGTAGCCGCTACCGGACATACAGTTTCACAAGGAGCGTGGTTACAGTGCTGACACATTACTGGTTGGAAGATTACATCCGGATTGTCTGCAGGGTGGTTTAATGCACCTCCGTCTCCGAAAGCAGTACCATACAATTCAGGTACAGCCATTCCTTCTTTCAATCCTTCGTATACTTCTACTTTCTGTCTTGAAGAATAGTAACGGTCAATTCTTAACCAATACATATCTCTCGACATTCTTACTTCTTCTTTACCTACTACAGGAACGTTGTTTTCTGCCTGACAAGCAATTACACAAGCTCCACAACCTGTACATGAGTTCAAGTCGATAGATAGGTTGAAGTGAGGTCCATCTGTATCATCGAAAGCATCCCAAAGGTCTATTTTTCTTGCTGGAAGAGCTCCACTGATAGTGTGGTATTCCAAAGGCTTGTTCCATCCTTTGTGCTCATCATCAAAAGGAACATTGATGAATTCAGCTAAAGGAACTTCTTTAGCGATTTCATAACGACCCATTAATGTATTTTGAAGCTGGATACCTGCAAATTCGTGGTCTTCTCCTGTTTTTTCAATTTTAACCCCTGAAACAGCCAGGTTAGAGCCGTCAAATAAAGGATAAGCATTTACTCCGGTATCTGCAGTAGCTCCTGAGTTTTTCTTACCATAACCAAGGGCAAGACCTACAGATCCTTCTGCCTGACCAGGCTGAATAAATACAGGAACATCTTTTATTGTTACTCCGTTTACAGTAAGGTTTACAATAGAACCATCTAACTGCATTCTCGCGTTAAGATCGTTATCAATAGCAAACTTCTCTGCATCTTTGGGAGAAATTGTCAAGTAGTTATCCCAAGACATTCTTGTCAATGGATCCGGTAGTTCCTGCAACCAAGGGTTGTTTGCCTGAGTACCATCTCCCATAGAAGTCTTAGTATATAATACCAATTCTAATTCAGAAGGTTTGAAGTTGCCTAGTTCTGCAACAGCTTGAGCGGCGTTTCCACCTGCGTAAGCTAATGTTGTTGCATTATTAGAAGTAGTAATACCGTTGTACAATGCTTTGTTGAAAGATGTAGCACCTAAGATTGAAGCTGAGCTAGCTTTTAAATAATCATAGTAGTTGTTTGCAGCATTGTTTTTACCGTTCTTCCAAACCAATAGAGATTCTTCAATCTGTCTTGATTTGTAGATCTTCTGAATTGTAGGCTGCATTAATGAATATACACCAGTCTGTGGTTCGATATCTCCCCAAGACTCTAACCAGTTTGCTACTGGAATTACAGCTTTCGCTGCTTTGTACATTTCATTTTTCTTATCAGCTACAGCAATTACATAAGAAACTTTAGATAAAGATTTTTTGAAATCTTCTCCTTTTGGATGAGAGTAGATAGGGTCTACATTGTTGGTAATTAATACCCCAACCTGACCCGCATTTACCCATCCTAAGAATTCCTGGTATCTTGCTTTATCAAATTCTTTAAGGAAGTTCGCTTTACCTGTGAAAGCTACTGATCCTAATTTTTGGTTGATTAAGTGTGCTAAAACCTGTGCTCCTTTAGAACCGTCAGCAAAAACAACAGCTTTGCTTCCTTTTGCTTTCAATTCGTTAGCAATTTCAGTAGCAGTCTTATCTGTAGTACCACCACCAACGATTGCGTTGTAAACTTCAACTAAAGTTTTGTTTACTGCACTTGGCTTTAATCTGTATCTTGAGTCAGCATTAGCACCGGTTAATGACATGTTAGATTCCACCTGAACGTGTCTCAACATGTTTTGACCTGGCTTTCTTGCTGCTGCATAAGAAGTTTCTAAGCTTGAAGCGTTATAATCTCCTAAGAAATCAGCCTGGAAAGAAACTACCAATTCTGAACCTTTAAGGTCATAAACAGGTAACGCTCTCTGTCCGAATACTTCCTGAGCTGCATCTAATGCTGCAGAGTAAGGGAAAGCATCATAAGTTACTAATTCTGCTGTAGGATATTTAGCTTTGAATTCACCGAATAGCTTTTTGAAAGTAGGCGAAGCAAAAGAATGTGATAAAAGCACAATCTTTTTACCTGACGCTTTAGCTTCTTCTAAACCTTTAAGAACAAAGCTGTCTACTTTATCGAAAGTTTCGTCTTTACCGTCTAGTTTAGGCTGCTTTACTTTATCATTATCATAAAGAGAAAGTACACTTGCCTGAGCTCTTGCGTTTGTTTTACCTAAATCACCAGCAGCTGGGTTTGGATCAATTTTGATAGGTCTACCTTCACGGGTTTTTACTAAAACACTAGCGAAATCGAAACCGTCAAAATATGTTGATGCATAATAATTAGGAACCCCCGGAATAATATCATGTGGTTTTACCACGTAAGGGATTGTTTTGATTACCGGAGCTTCGCAGGCAGCCAAAGTAACTGCTGCTGTTGAGAATCCTAATAATTTAAGGAAATCTCTTCTTGAAGTACTTGATCCGTTTTTCTCAGCATCTCCAAGGAAATCTTCTACCGGAATTTCTTCCTGAAACTCTTTAAGAGCCAGCTTTCCATTTAAAGCTGGGTCTTTAAGTTCATGAATACTTCTGAATTGTATTTTGTTTGAAGCCATTTATACTTCTAATTTTTTAGTTATTAATAATGACATTTACCACACTCAAGACCTCCAATTGCATCTACAGTGATCTTACCTCCATCTTGTGGATACTGTTTTTTCAACTTGTCATGTAGATTTTTGAAGTACTCTTTATTATAACCGTTGTTCATATCAACTTCAGTCGTTCTGTGGCACTCGATACACCATCCCATAGTAAAGTCGTTAGCCATCTGAACAACATTCATAGTATCAATTTTACCGTGACAAGCCTTACAAACAACATCAATTTTGTTGTTAGGATTCTTTTTGTTGAAAGAATTGATGATTGCCTGCTCACCTGCTACTACGTGCTGAGAGTGGTTGAAGTAAACAAAGTCTGGCATGTTGTGGATTCTTGTCCATTCAACCGGCTGTGTTTTTCCTGTGTACTGTTGTTTTGCAGGATCCCAACCTGTTGCTGCATAGATCTTCTGGATTTCGCCATCATAGAATGCCTTATCTTTTCCTGGCTCCATGTAGTGATCTTTGTTGTATTCAGAAATTGTTCTGTGACAGTTCATACAAACGTTCATAGAAGGAATTTCAGATACTTTTCCGTATTTAGCACTAGAGTGACATAACTGACAGTCAATTTTCTGTTCTCCAGCGTGGATTTTGTGAGAGAAGTAGATAGGTTGCTCAGGCTTATAACCTTTGTAAACCCCGATCCACATTAACCAGTTCCATACTCCGTAAGCGGCCAGAATAGCAAGAATTGCCAGTAAACCTTTCCCGATGTAGTGGAATTTCTCATACATTTCACTGAACGAACGAACTCTTGTTTCATTCAATCCTGCTAATTCTTCAGACTGACCTAACGTTACCAATTGTCTTAGTTTAACCAAGATCCAAACCAGTAAACCTGCGATCGCTAAAAGTGAAATGATGACAACGTTTGTTGTTGTTTTGTCTGCAGGTGCTGCCGCAGTAGCGTCAGCTGCAGGTGTTGCCTCCGGCTTTTTCTCTTCCGGAGCAGGAGGATTAGTCGTGAAAGCTAAAATGTCGTCAATATCCTTATCTGTAAGATTTGGAAAGACCTGCATTTCAGTCTTATTAAACTTTTCAAAAATCTCATTGGCGTATTTATCCCCAGAAGCCCTTAGAGCTTTGTTGTCTTTGATCCACTTGTGAAGCCAATCTTTGTCTACACCACCTTCTGTCTTTACTCGTTCTACAACCCCCTTTAATGGTGGTCCAACAACTTGTTTGTCCAGCGCGTGACATGCAGTACAATTCGCTTTGAAAAGTTTCTCTCCGTTTTTAGGATCGCCGTCTTGCCCGTAAAATGAAGCACTGGTTGATAGCAATAAGCCTATTGCGATCAACGTTTTTTTATAATGCTTTCTCCAACTAATCATTTAAATTATCTTATGTTAGTAAATTATTGAACATTCAATCAATTCCGCAAAAATAATATTTTTAACAGGAATTTAACGGTATATCGAAAAGGGAAAATATCATTTACGTTTAATTTGTATTGATTCTAAATAACTAGTTTGGTATAGTTTTTTAATTTGTATAAATTTGCGCAAACAAGTTTAAATGAGAAATTTGATCAAAATATTTTCGATATTATCACTATTTGGTTTTTATAGTGTTGGAGCCCAGCAAGTTGTTAAAAAGGACACCCTTTCCGGGACGGAGCTTGTTATGACTATGGATTCTAAAATAAATGCTGCTTTGGAAGGAATTGAAGGAAAATGTGCTAAAGTGACACCCACCAATTCTTCAAAAGATTTCAGTTCTGGTGATAGCGGAATTTCTACAGGGATCAGTACAAAACCTCCCAAAATTTATGTTCCGAACAGAGCGCTTACCAATGCCGAAATTTGTAGTAAAAATCCTAGAATTTTAGGGTTTAAAATCCAGATTACAACGGTGAAAAGTAACGAAGAAGCCAATGAGGTAAAGTCTTATTTCAGAAAAAGATTCCCTAACCTTAAAGTGGAAACGGATGCTTCTTTAAGGCCTAACTATAAAATTTTGGCAGGAAGTTATTTCACTAAGCAGAGTGCGGCAAGTGATCTTTCTAAAATCAGAGAGTATTTTAAATCTGCAATGGCAGTACAGTACAGAATTTTCTGTGCGGAAGCAAAATAGAAAAGTTTCTACTCGAAATAAATAAAAAAGCTGAGAAATTTTTCTCAGCTTTTTTATTGGTAATATGTTTCCATGAAAGAGAAAAATTCTGTCATTCGAAATAGGTTATTGATCAGTAAATAAACCACTAATATGGCCAGAGTGAATGTTAGAAATGACATTACCTTTGGTGAAGATCTGTAGGCGAAGAAAAGCCATCCTAAAAGAAGAGGATATACAAAGACAAAATGACCTCCGTAGATATATGAGGTATGAAGACCGAACCTCATCACACAATGAATAATAATATCAACAAAAAATGAAATAGTAAGGACCTGAACCCATTTGTTTTTGAAATTCTTACAATAACTCCAAATAATCAGGATCAATAAAAGGGTTATAAAAATGTAAGGAAAAGCTGATGTATAAAGATCCATGTAAAGACCTTTGAAATTAAATCCTTTCATATTATGCTTATCCGAAATGATGAATCCTGGGAAAAGAATATTGCCTCCGAAAAAGAAAGAAATCATCATATCCCATGTAGGCATTGATTCTACGTTGGAGAATTTCTCGTATTGCTGGTTGGTTTTGGAAAAGATATTCTGGTATTTAAAATCAATTCTGTTTAAGTAAAGCAGTACAAAACAGATTGTAGCAACGGCTACTCTAAATACGGCATTTCCAAATTTTTTCCAATCTCTGAATAAACCCTTTTCAAAAAGAAGAGGGATGAAAACTTTCACAAAATTGGTAATGGTAAGTCCTCCTATAGTAATTCCGGCAAGAGAAAGAGCTGTTGCTGGTATTTTTTCCTCCTGTCTGAGTTTTATTGCTGCGTAATAGTTGTATAATGAGAGTAAAAACAGGGTGTAGGTGAAGTTTTCAGGAGTGAATGATAGTATGATATTGGTTGAAAAAGCTCCAAAAAACAGAATTATTAAAATGCTTAGCCATAATGGAAGGCAGATAATGTTTTTAAGATATTTGAAAACCTGAACAATATTTAAGGTGATGATAATATTACTGAGCCACGCCAGAGTAAGTCTGAAATTTGCATCCATTTTTCCACCGGAAATGAATAATGAGAATTCTCTTACCCAATTGAAAAAATAATAGGATAGGGGATGTCTTTCAAAACTGCCTCCGGTCATCAGAATAGATTTATTGTCAAAACTGAAGTAAGCATCCCAGGGAATTCTGCTGTCAAAAATAATTCTGTAATGAATAGCAATATATGAACCTAAAATCCCATAGCAAATAATAAAAAATAGAAAAACTGCCAGTTCAGTATAAGTGGATGGAAAAATGAGTTTAAAAAAATGGATAATTTTTGTTTTGATAAAAGACACGTGTCAGATTTTTTGCAAAAGTAAAATAAAAAAACCACCAAAAGTTGGTGGCTTTATAAAGTTTGCATCAAGCTTATTATTGTTTGATGAGTTTTTTTGTAGTAAAAGTTCCGTCGGTAAAGTCTACCTTCAGCAAATAGTCTCCTTTTGGAAGGGAAGAAATATCTGTATTTCCGGAATCATTTGTTCGGAGAATTTTTCCTGATAGGTCAATAACGGATGCTGACTTTATTTTTTTGTCAGTTTTAATGTTGACTTCTCCTTTTGAAGGATTAGGATAAATGGAAATATCGGTGGTTTTTGTGTTTGAAATTTCATTGGTGGCAAGGGTTCCATTGGCTATAACCTGTACGTCATCAATTGAAACTGCGTCAGCATCAGTAGCAGCATACTGAAATCTTAACTTTTACATTGGCCTGCCCAACATAGCTGCTAAGGCTTCTCTGTACAGTGACAGTATTGTAAAAATCGGTGTCTATATTGCCATCACCATCATCGGTAAAGGCGGTTTCAGCATCTTCATTCCACAGAGTGGTCCAGTTGGTTCCTCCGTCCGTTGAGATCTGTGCCAGAAGATTACCTTTATTCAGGCTTATCATGTAGCCCCAGCCCACTTTTACTTTGAAGCTGAAAACTGGAGCTGTAGCTCCCACCAAGCTGAATGTTGGGCTCACAAGATTGGCGGTATTGGCTCCTGCAATCCAGTCTATGGTAGCAGAATTGGTTCCGGCAATGGTAAATCTTGTTTTTAATTCAATGGCAGGGGCTGTAGTTCCGGAAAAAACGGAACCGGTTAAATCCCATGCTCTTGTAGCGTTTGTATTAGATTTAGTCCATCCTGTTGGAGGAAATGTCGTCCCTTCGAAGCTTTCCGAAAGTAAGGTCTGGGCATGGCTGTAAAAGCATGATGCCAATGCTAAAGAAAATACAACTTTTTTCATATTAAAGATTTTTCTAAATGTAGTGAAAATATTTAATATGCTAAAAACATGCTAGTTAACTATCATTTTTGTTGTTGATTTCCTAAGAACTGCATGAAAGTGTAGAGCATCCAGCAGTGTCATCATACCCGGATGGTCTTTTGACGGAGAGTTCGGGGTAGATTTCCTGGTAAGGATTTTCCAGGGCTTCAGTTAGTTTTTCCAGCATTTCTTTTTTGCCATTACTGATCTCTTCTATGCATTTGTAAAGAAGGTAATTTCTGAGAATGAATTTTGGATTCGTTCTTTTCATCATTCCTACTGAATCTTTTTTTGAAATAGAGTTTAATTTTAATCTTGCTTCATAGGTTGTGATGAAATGGCTAAGCTTTTCCAACATTTCTTCATTTAAAATGATGTAAGATATGTCTCTAAAATGTTCTTTCAAGTCAGTGTCTGATGATACAGTTTCCAGTTTGCTGAAAAATAAGGTGTAATCCAGCTGAAGCTCCTGCATAAGTCCCTGCCAGTTGGTGAAAAAATCTTCATCCTCTTTTCGAAGCTGATCAAATCCGAATTTTTTACAGAGCATCTGGTCATGAGCTTCCCAGAAATACGTTCCGAAATTATTTAAAGTATCTTCTAAGAATTTTTCATCTTTAATTAATGGATGAAGGGCATTGGCCAGTTGCCAAAGATTCCATTGGGCAATCTGCCCCTGTTTTCCGAAGGCATATCTTCTTCCTGGAAGGTCGGTTGTATTGGGAGTGAAATTCAAATCATATTCATCCATCATAGAATAAGGTCCGTAATCAATGGTTAATCCCAGAACAGACATATTATCTGTATTCATCACACCATGAACAAAACCTACTCTGAACCATTCAACCATTAAATTCGCAGTACGGGTACATATATTTTCGAAGAAGTCTCTGTACTTCTGACTGTCTGAAGATGTAATTTCCGGATAATAGTTTTCTATGGTAAAATCTGCCAATTCCTGTAGGTTATTATATTCTCTTTGGGCAGACATGAGTTCAAAGTGACCGAACCGAAGAAAGCTTTCGGCTGTTCTGATCACCACGGCTCCTTTTTCAAGCTGCGGATTTCCACTGTACATGATATCGCGCATAACATCTTCACCGGTGAAAGCCAGACTCAATGCTCTTGTTGTGGGGATTCCTAAATGATACATAGCTTCACTCATCAGATATTCCCGCACAGAAGATCTTAAAACAGCTCTTCCATCCGCATGTCTTGAATACGGAGTGGCTCCGGCTCCTTTCCATTGGATTTCTGTTTTTTTGCCGGCTTCATTGGTAATCTCACCAGCAAGTATCGCTCTTCCGTCTCCAAGCTGCCCTGCCCAGTTCCCGAACTGATGTCCCGCATAAGCTGTAGCGTAAGTCTGAACGTTTTCCGGAAGGTTATTTCCCACCAGAAAGTCCAGATCTTTATCTTCAAATTTTCCTAATCCTATTTCTTCGGATAAGACTTCGTTAAAAGCAATTACTTCAGGTTTGTCAAAACCGGCTGGTTTAAAGGTGGCAAATAAAACCTTTGGTGTGTTTCTCTGCATTGGGTTGTTAGAAAAATCACCAGGAAAATTCTCGATAAAAGGTTGTCTGATACGTTCGATATTCATAGTTCAAAGGTATTAATTATAAAAGAAAAGACCTTCCAAATTATTGAAAGGTCTTGTATATTTCTAAAAGAGAATTTATTTATTGAAATCTACTTCATCATTGGAATGAAGGTTTTCATTGATGTTGTCCTCTTTCTTTTCTGATGGTTTTTTAGGTGTCGGATCTATCGGTCTTGGATTTTTGATCTCATCGATAGTCTGAAGACTTCCGTCATCTCCATATCCTCCGCTTAAACCTTTAAGATTGGCACAGCCGTCTTTCCAGTCTGATGGTTTGATAAATTTATCATCAGGAGTTATTCCTAAGCTTTTATCTGCCCATACTTTCTTCATAAAGATAGCCCAGATTGGTAATGCCATTTTAGCACCCTGACCTTCACCTGTACCAAAGAAGTGGGTAGCTCTATCTTCCCATCCAACCCATGCTCCGGTTGCTAATTTTGGTGTAATTCCCATAAACCATCCATCAGAGTTATTCTGAGTGGTACCTGTTTTACCTGCAATTTCTACTGCTTTGGAAATACCTTTTCTTCCCAGTTCTCCGGACGCGGTTCCGAATTGTGCCACACCTTTCATCAGTTCAATCATGGTGTATGCATACATTGGGTTCATTACTTCTTTCGGCTCTACGTTTACTTCCTTGATTACTCTACCGTTGGCATCTTCAATTCTCCAGATCATTTCTGGCTTGATGTAGTTACCATAGTTGGCAAAAGTACTGTAGGCACCTAGCATTTCGTAAATCGTAATGTCTGATGAACCTAGAGCGATTGTATTGTTTCTTGGAATATCTTCTGTTACTCCCAGATCTCTTGCAGTCTGGATTACAGCGTCTACTCCTGTCATTTCAATAAGTCTTGCGGCGACAGGGTTTTGAGAGTGTGCCAATGCATCTTTTAAGGTAAGCATTCCACCTCTTCCCGGTACATGCCATCCGTTATGATCATAAGTTCCGTTAGAAACTGCTGAACAAGGAGTCATTCCCAGTTTCATAATAGCGGTTGCATATACGAAAGGCTTGAATGTAGATCCTACCTGTCTTTTACCCTGCTTAATGTGGTCATACTGGAAATGCTGCCAGTCTATACCTCCAACCCAAGCTTTGATCTCTCCCGTTCCCGGAACCATAGACATCAAACCTGCCTGTGCAATCTGTTTGTGATATCTGATAGAGTCCCAAGGAGACATTTCTATCTCTTCCTCTCCGTTCCATGTGAATCGTGAAGTTTTGATAGGTTTCTTGAATTCCATCATAATAGAGTCGTCAGGCATGCCGTCAGCTTTCAGCAGTTTGTATCTGCCGGTTCTTTTCATTGCCTGAACCATCACGCTGTTGATTTGTTTGTCATTCAGATAATAGAACGGTCTGTTCTTTCTTCCTCTCTGCTCTGCGTCAAATCTTTTCTGAAGATCTGTTAAGTGTTCCTTGATGGCATCTTCTGCATACTTCTGCATTTTAGAATCAAGAGTAACATAGATCTTTAAGCCGTCTTTGTAAAGATTCAGTTTTTTGCCGGTTTCTTTTTCATGAGTTTCAAGATACTTATCAATTTCTTTTCTCAGATAAAACTTGTAATAGGCAGAATAGTCATCGTTAATATTTTTGATAGGATGATAATCTAATGTAATAGGTGTAGCAGTAGCTTTATCAAACGTAGCCTGATCTATATAACCCGTTTTCAGCATTTGATCCAAAACAACATCTCTTCTCGCTTTTGCTCTTTCCGGATTTCTCATTGGGTTGTTTTTTACCGGATTTTCAAGCATAGCAACAAACATTGTTGCTTCAGGTAAAGTAAGCTCGGATGTCTTCTTGTTAAAGTAGATTTTGGAAGCCATTTCAATACCGTTTGCATTGTATAAAAAGTCAAACTTATTGAAATATAAAGTTACAATTTCTTCTTTGGTATATCTTTTTTCAAGGCTTACAGCCACTACCCATTCTTTAAGCTTTTGAAAGACAGCCTTAAATTTATTGTCGGCTCTTTTCCCTGTGAAAAGTAATTTTGCTAACTGCTGGGTTATGGTAGAACCTCCACCACGGCCACCACCAAAAACTACGGCTCTGGCAACAGACTGAAGGTCAATTCCTGAATGTTCTTTAAAACGTTCATCTTCTTTAGCCTGAAGGGCATAAATAAGGAAAGGAGGAAGATCCTTATAAACGATAGGTTGTGTTTTCTCTTTTTCGAATTTACCCAAAGTAACCCCATCTGAAGAGATGATCTCTGAAGCTACATAGATATTTGGGTTTTCAAGTTCTTTTACATCAGGCATTTCTCCAAGAAATCCTTGAGAAACCGCAAAGAAAAGTCCTGAAATTCCCAGAACTACTGCAACAAGTCCGATCCAAATGAACGAGACCCATTTTCTCCAGGAGGTATCTTTCTTTTTTTTGGGAGGCAGGGGAAATGTTTTCCCCTTATTTCCTGCATTTTTTTTGTTTTCTTCCATTTATGGTTACGGTTTAGCCGTTTCTATTTTTACCCCAATATCCTCAATTCCCACAAGGTTGTCATTCCTCATCGCCTGTATCAGGCCGATTTCATATTTCCCTTTTGCCGGAAACTTATACTTTACCTTATACTGAAACAAAGTTTCCTTCGTATCACCAAACCCTGTACCAAGCCATTCTCCATTAGGTTTTGCCAGTACATAATTCAAGGTATCAGTTTCCTTTTTCTTGTTCTGGAGATTAGTGAAATTCACTATAAACCTTATGTTACTGTAAGGATAATTGTTGTTATTTCTTACAACAAATATAATATTTTTAGGATTCTGCGGATCTGAAATTTCAAGATTAAATTTTTGCTCACTTTTCTTATTCCATTTGTTATCAACGGAATTCATGATGACATCTCCTCCTGAGGAAGAGTTGCAGCTAAAGAAAAGGATAAGTGACAGTAATCCTAAAATTTTATGCATTATTATCTTTTTTTGGAGGATATTTTTTCTTGAATTTCTTCTTGCTCGGATTATTTTGTGGCTTATTATCAGCATTAGCACTTCCTTCTACTTTTTCCACTTGCTGTTTTTGCTGTGGGTGTTGTTTTTGAGGTCTGGGCTGATTTCCGGACTGAGCATTAGCATTAGGGTTCTCAGGTCTTTCAGATCTGTCTGGCCTTTCCTGTCTTTCAGGTCTGTTTCTTTTTTGCCCTTGTGGCTGTCCCTGTTGGTTGTTATGCTGCTTATTCTGGTTTTGGTTGCTGTTTCTGTTCCTGTTTCCTCTGTTTTTCTTTTCGAAACGGTCTACATTATTTTCCTGAATCAGGTCAATAGTGTGATTAGAGGTTTCCGGCTGTTTCAGATCTTCAAGAGGAAGTATTTTTTCTCCTCTCTTGTTTTTTGAAATCAGTTTTTTAACAAGATCAATGTCGAAATCATACCATGCAATAGAGCTGTCTACGTAAGCAAACCACATTTTCTTTTTGAAAACGTCAATTTTGATACAGAACGCTCTTCCTTTCTCTGTTTCTAAGATCGTTGAAGAAGAAGGGAAGTTGCTTAATGCATCAAGATAGCTGTCAAGTTCATAATTAAGGCAGCATTTAAGCTTACCACACTGTCCTGCCAGTTTCTGAGGGTTAATACTCAGCTGCTGATATCTTGCCACGTTGGTATTTACAGATCTGAAATCCGTAAGCCATGTAGAACAGCAAAGTTCACGTCCGCAAGACCCAATTCCGCCTACTTTTGCAGCTTCTTGTCTGAAACCGATCTGCTTCATATCAATCTTTGTACGGAATGCTCCGGCGTAATCTTTAATCAGCTGTCTGAAATCTACTCTGTTTTCGGCAGTGTAGTAAAAGGTAACTTTTGAAGAGTCACCCTGGTATTCCACATCGGTAACTTTCATTTCAAGGCCTAGTCTCTGAGCAATTTTTCTTGCTTCAAGCTTTACACCGTCTTCTTTTTTCCTTGCTTCCTGCCATACCTCAAGATCTTTTTGGTTGGCCTGTCTGTATATTTTGAGTGCAGATTCTTCAGAAAACTTTTTCTTTTTCATCTGAATCTTTACTAATTCTCCCGTAAGGCTTACAACGCCTACATCGTGTCCCGGACTTGATTCTACTGTAATTACGCTACCTATATGTAAAGGAATATTATTTACATTTTTATAAAACGATTTTCTGTCATTTTTAAATCTAACTTCTACAAAATCACACCTGTTCGGTGCCGGATTGTTGATGTTAGAAAGCCAGTCAAAAACACTTAATTTATAACTATTCCCGCAGGTATTTACATTTTCACAGCCATTTGCGGTTTTTTTAGGGCCGCAAGAATGTGCAGAATCGCCGGATGTTTTACATCCACAACTCATATTTCTATTATTTATAATCTGCAAATTTATGTATTTTTATCTTTATGCAATCCTAAAATACTTAAATAACCTGAATTCGGGATAAAACATTTGCTTATTTTAGGTAAGAATGGAAGCAGATAAATGGAATAAGAACGCTTTTACAGAATTTAAGAGCAGATTAATTTTTTTTAATTTAATATTTTAGCCCGCAGTTGTTTCCTTTAACATTTGTTATTATTTTACCCTCTGTTCTTGTTTTTAAACATAAGATTACTTTTAAGTTAAACAATTGTTTAAAATTAAACAGTCTAATCTGTACTTGTTAAAAATAATCTTAACTGTTTAATAATGATAGTTTTGTCTTTTGTTTATTGGAAGGTGTTATTTCAAACATAGTTTTCTTTGAAGATATTGTTTAAAATATTGGCAAATATTAACAGACGTATTCAAAATAATTTTATATTTGGCTTATATAATAATAGTCTATGAAAAAAATATTAGTATCAACTGCTTTATTGGCGGGAGTTCTATCTTACGCAGGAGGCTTCAGAGTTTCCCTGCAGGGGGTAAAACAATTGGCAATGGCGCATACTAGTGCTCATGCCGAAGACGCGAGTGTGACATTTTTTAACCCGGCGGGTATGTCATTTATCCCTACCAAGCTGAGTGTAGTGGCAGGAGGGTTTGCTGCAAGTAATAAAGTTACTTTTCAGAACTTCAATACTTTACAAAGTACAGAAACAGATAACCCTGTAGGAACTCCTTTCTATGCTGCGATTACTTATAGACCAATAGAAAAACTTACCGTAGGTCTTAGTGTTACAACGCCTTTTGGAAGTACAATTAAGTGGCCAAATGACTGGGAAGGTAAAGAAATGGTTCAAAAGTTAGAACTGAAAAGTTTCTACTTCCAGCCGATGATTTCCGTGAAACTTGCTCCATGGGTATCATTTGGTGCCAGCTACATCTATGCAAAAGGAGTCGTAGACTGGGATAAAGCGGTAACTCAATTTGGAGGACAGGTAAATATTAATGATAAAAAAGCAAGCGGACACGGATATGGTTTCGGTTTTTATTTCAGACCAGATCCGAAATTAGACGTAAGTATTGCTTATCGTTCAGCAATCGATATGAAAGCTAAAAACGGTACAGCTACTTTCCAATTCCCATCTCAATCTATCTATAACCAGCTGAAATTAAATGCAGCCGGACAGGATGGGTTCTCTGCAACGCTGCCATTAGTAGAAGAATATACCATCGGTTTAACATACAAAATAACACCGAAATGGTTGGTTTCTGCAGACTTTAACTATCATGGATGGGAAAGATACAGCAAGCTTACTTTAGATTTCGAGAATGCACCTATTGGAAACAATCCATCGGATCCTACTATTCTTACAAATCCTAAAAACTTCAAAAACTCCAAAACATTCAGACTGGGAACTCAATATGCATTTACCAATATGATCTATGGACGTTTAGGAGCTTATTATGATGAAGCACCTTATACTACAGATAACTTTATTCCGGAAACACCTTCATATGACACTTATGTTGTAACAGGAGGTATCGGTATTAAGCTGAAACAATTCGGAGTTGATATTGCAGGAGGATATGCAATGCCTCAATCCAGAAGTGTAAATAATGCTGGTCTAGGTTTCTACGGACAGTCGAAAGCAACAGCATTTTACTTAGGTCTAGGTTTATCTTATAATCCTTTTTAATTTTAGAAGACTATGAAAAAAATTATAATATCGACAATTGCAGTTTCTGCACTTCTTTTTACAGTAACAAGCTGTAATACGGATTTCGATACGGATGTGAGAGATATCCAGGTAACAAAAGGTGACGCAGATTTTACGAAATATATTTCACTGGGGAATTCACTTACTTCCGGCTATCGTGACGGAGCTTTATACAGCAGCGGCCAAAATGAATCTTATCCAAATATGATTGCAGGACAAATGAAGTTTGCAGGAGGAGGAGATTTTAAACTGCCATTAATGCCTAATGATGTAGGAGGATTTAATAATCTTCCGGGATTCCCTGGGAAATTAAATCTTCAGGTGGTTAATGGATCATTGTCTCCTGTGGCAAGTGGTCCGGCAGCGGCATTAGATGTTTTATCTGGTGGAGGAGCTTATAATAATATGGGTGTGCCTGGTGCGAAGTCATTCCACTTGGTGGCACCTGGATATGGCAGTCAGGCAGGTCTTGCGACAGGTACGGCTAATCCTTATTTTGTAAGGTTTGCTTCTTCTGCTACTACAAGTGTATTGGCTGATGCTATGGCTCAGAAGGCAACTTTCTTCTCTCTTTGGATAGGAAATAATGATGTGTTATCTTATGCTACCAATGGAGGAACAAACTCTCAAACAGTAGGAGGGGTTACCACTTATACTGCTGCTACGGTTCAGACGGGAAATACAAATCCTACGACTTATAAGTCAAATGACATTTCCGATCCTGCACTTGTTGCCGGGTCTATTAAAGCCGTTTTAGATGGTCTTAAAAGTGTAGGAACAACAAAAGGTGTTATTGCGAATATTCCTTCTGTTACTTCAGTTCCTTTCTTTACTACTGTGCCTTACAACCCTTTGACACCTGCTCTTTTAGGAGCAAATTTATCGACTCTAAATTCAAGTTTATATGGTCCTTTGAAGCAGGCACTTACTGCTTTTGGAGCTGGGGATAGAATTAATTTACTTTCTGCAACAGGCCCGAATCCTGTCTTAATTAAAGATGTGGCTCTTACAGATTTATCTGCACAGCTTACTGCTGCACTGACTCCTTCTTTGGGAGCTCCAACAGCTGCTGCTTTCGGACAGATCTTTGGACAGGCTAGACAGGCTACAGCAGATGATTACATTTTACTTACTACAAGCTCTGTAATTGGAAGTACTGCGGCGGGAGTTCCGGCTCCGGTAAATATTTATGGTATTTCTTATCCATTACAAAACCAGCATGTATTAACAAAAACAGAAGCGGGCTATGTACAAACAGCTACAACAGCATATAATAATTCTATAAAATCTCTTGCTGATTCTTATGGATTGGCTTTTGTAGATGCAGCTGCTAAAATGCTTGAACTGAACGCACAGTCCGGTATTTCGTTTGACGGAGTAAAATATACTGCGAAATTTGTAACAGGAGGAGCTTTCTCTCTGGATGGTGTTCACCTTACAGGTCGCGGATATGGTATTGTTGCTAATGAATTTATTAAGTCTATCAATGCTAAATACAGGTCTACACTTCCACAGGTAGATCCGAACAAATATTCAGGAGTTAAATTCCCTTAATAATTGATAAAATAAAAACTTAGAAACCACAGGAGTAAATCTTGTGGTTTTTTTTTAAATTTGCAAAATCTTTTAAAAAGTAAAAATGGCCGATCAGTTAAGTTATCTATTTTGTACAAGAACCAGCAGGGACTTGGCAGAGAAAATTGCCCAGAATTATGGGAAAGAATTAGGAAAAATCAACTTTCAGGAGTTCAGTGACGGGGAATTTGAGCCTGTTTTGGATGAATCTGTAAGAGGAGGAAGAGTTTTCCTGATTGGATCTACATTCCCTCCTGCAGACAATCTTTTGGAGCTTCTTCTAATGATTGATGCAGCGAAAAGAGCTTCTGCAAAGAGCATTACCGTAGTAATTCCTTACTTCGGACTTGCCAGACAGGACAGAAAAGACAAACCAAGAGCGCCGATCGGTGCTAAACTCGTTGCTAACCTTCTTACCGCAGCAGGAGCAACAAGAGTAATGACTATGGATCTTCACGCAGATCAGATTCAAGGGTTCTTCGAGATTCCGGTGGATCACCTGTATGCTTCTTCTATTTTTGTGGATTATATCAGATCTTTAAATCTTGATAGCCTTACTATTGCTTCTCCGGATATGGGAGGGGCAAAAAGAGCTAAAAACTATGCAGGCCACTTAGGTGCTGAAGTAGTAATTGCTTATAAGGAAAGAAAAAAAGCAAATGTAGTAGAAGAAATGTTCCTTATTGGGGATGTAACAGGTAAAAACGTAATCCTTATTGATGATATGATTGATACTGCAGGTACACTTTGTAAAGCAGCAGATATCTTAATTGAGAAAGGAGCAAAAACAGTAAGAGCTATGGCCACTCACGGAGTGCTTTCAGGTAAGGCTTACGAGAATATTGAGAACTCAAAACTCTTGGAAGTTATTGTAACTGACTCAATTCCTGTTAAAAATAATTTGTCATCTAAAATAAAAGTGCTATCTTGCGCCCCGTTATTTGCGGATGTTATGACTATGGTTCATGAGCATAAATCAATTAGCAGTAAATTTGTTATTTAATTGATTTTTAGCAGATTGCAAATTAAAATTAGAACAATTTTTTAAATTTTTATAAATGAAATCTATTACAATTCAAGGTACAAAAAGAGAAAGCGTGGGCAAAAAGTCTACAAAAGCTTTACGTGATGCTGAATTAGTTCCTTGTGTTGTTTATGGAGGTGAAGCACCTTTGAACTTCTCTGCTGAAGAGAGAGCTTTCAAAGGATTAGTATACACTCCTGAAGCACACACGGTATCTATTGAAGTTGACGGAAAAACAATTCCAGCTGTTCTTCAGGATATTCAGTTTCACCCAATTACGGACAAAATTCTTCACATCGACTTCTATCAATTATCTGACGATAAGCCAGTTATCATGGAGGTTCCTGTAAGAATTACTGGACGTTCTAAAGGTGTTGTTGCTGGTGGTGTTTTACGTCAGTCTTTCAGAAAACTAAAAGTAAAAGCTATCCCTGCTAACCTACCTGACGAAATCGTTGTGGATGTTACTCCATTAAGAATTGGTAACAAACTTTACATCGGTGGTATCAAAACAGAAGGTTATTCTTTCGTACATCCAGACAATGCAGTAGTAGTTGCTGTTAAGATGTCTAGAAATGCAATGAAAGGAGGTGCAGCTGCAATGGATGATGAAGATGAAGAAGAAGTTGCAACTGAAGAAGGAGCAGCTCCTGAAGCTGCAGCAGAAACTGCAGCAGAATAAGAATTGCTTATTTAAACAATATAAAACCTATCAATTTATTGGTAGGTTTTTTTGTTTGATAAAGATAAATAACAATTTGCCCTTTACTATTCTTACCTCATATACTATCCTTACTATACACTATCGAATATTTCTATCAACTGATAACTATCACCTCCTTATCTCATACTTCCTTTCGGAAAAAAAGCCGTAAATTTGAAGAGTTCTAAATAAGGACGGTTTAATTTAAAAAATAAATAAATGTTTGACATTCAGGAAATAAGAAGCCAGTTTTCTATATTGGACAGAGAAGTGAACGGTAAGCCTTTGGTTTATCTGGATAATGCAGCTACCTCCCAAAAACCAAATTCAGTTTTGGAAGTCTGTCACGCATATTATACAGAGCTTAATGCCAATGTTCACAGAGGAATTCATACCCTAAGCCAGCTGGCAACAGAGGAAATGGAGCTTTCAAGAAGAAAGATCCAGAAGTTCATCAATGCTGAGCATGATTTTGAAGTGATCTTTACAAAAGGAACAACAGAGGGTCTGAACCTCATCGCTTATATTTTAACACAGAAACTCCAGAAAGATGATGAGATCATTATTTCCTATCTGGAGCACCATTCTAATATTGTTCCTTGGCAGATGCTTTGTGAAAGGACAGGGGCAAAACTTCGTGTAATTCCTATTGATGAAAACGGAATTCTTCAAATGGACCATTTTGATCAGTTTTTAAGCGAAAAAACAAAGGTTGTTTCTGTGAATCAGGTTTCCAATGCATTGGGAATTGTAAATCCTATCGAGGAAATTATTGCTAAAACAAGAAAAAATACTGATGCCTATGTTGTAATAGACGGTGCTCAGTCTGCTCCGCATTTCAATATTGATGTTCAGAAGATGGATTGTGATTTCTTTGTCTTCTCAGGCCATAAAATGTATGCTCCTATGGGAACAGGTATTTTGTATGGAAAACGTGAAGTTTTAGAGGCTTTGCCGCCATTTCATGGAGGAGGAGAGATGATTGCTACATGTTCTTTCGAAGGAACTACCTATGCAGGTCTTCCATTTAAATATGAAGCAGGAACGCCTAATGTAGGAGGAAATATTGCTTTGGGTGCTGCCGTTGATTTCATGAACAGAGTGGGGCATACTAATATTCAGAATCATGAAAATGCTTTATTGGAATATGCCCAAAGACAGCTTTTAGAATTAGAAGGAATTAAAATCTATGGAGAAAAAGCAAACAGAACCGGAGTTGTTTCCTTTAACTTGGAAGGAGTGGGTATTGCTTCTGACGTAGGGATGATTCTTGATAAAATGGGAATTGCTGTAAGAACAGGACATCACTGTACACAGCCTATTATGAATTTCTTTAATATTGCAGGAACGGTAAGAGCAAGTTTTGCAGTATATAACACTTTCGAGGAAATTGATATTCTGGTAGAGGGAGTGAAGAAAGCACAAAGAATGTTGAGCTAATCAATCCTACATTCTTTATAATATAAATTAAAAGCAGCCATTGGGCTGCTTTTTTAATTAGTCCATCGGAACGCAATAACATCGGCCATCAATAATAACCTGATAATATCCGATAGCACATTCCAGGCAGATTTCTCCTCCTGCTACAATGCTTTTCAATTTTTCTTTGTTTAATTTTTTCATAATAAAGATTTAAAGTGTTCGTAATCAAATATAAAGAAATAAATAAAAGGCTGCGGAAAAATTAATAATCATAAAAAATCCCTGTTATTTAATAACAGGGATTTTTTATTTTCTTAAGAGAATAATCTTATAAATTCGGTTTCCAATCGACTACGGCTCTGATGAATGCCTCAGCATTTTCAACAGGAACATTCGGTAGAATTCCGTGACCTAAATTAGCGATATATCTGTCTTTTCCAAAGCGGTTGATCATCTCATTCACCATTTTCTTAATCGTCTCAGGTGTTGAATGAAGCCTTGCAGGATCAAAATTTCCTTGTAGCGTCATCGTATGGTTTGTTAATGTTCTTGCGAATTCCGGCTTAATCGTCCAGTCTACTCCAAGAGCAGAAGCTTTAGACATGGTCATATCTTCCAATGCAAACCAACATCCTTTTCCAAATACCACCACGTGGGTAAGCGGACTTAATGCTTCTACAATCTGATTGATATACTGCCATGAGAACTCCTGATAATCTGTAGGAGAAAGCATTCCACCCCAGGAATCAAAAACCTGTACTGCAGAAACTCCTTTTTCTACTTTTCTCTTTAAATAAGCAATCGTAGTATCTGTAATTTTTTGCAGTAACAAATGAGCTGCTTCAGGCTGCTGGAAACAGAAAGATTTTGCAATATCAAAAGCTTTACTTCCTTTTCCTTCCACACAATAACAAAGAATTGTCCATGGAGAACCTGCAAAACCGATCAATGGAATCTCATTGTCCAGTTTCTGAAGAGTAAGTTCAATAGCATCAAAAACGTATCCTAAAGTATCATTTACATCCGGAGTTTCAATATTCTGAACCTGTTCCATCGTTCTGATAGGAGTATCTAACCATGGGCCTACAGATTCTTTCATTTTGAAATCAATTCCCATAGCCTGTGGAACTACCAGAATATCAGAAAACAAAATCGCAGCATCCAAAGGAAATCTGCGGATAGGCTGTAGGGTAATTTCAGCCGCAAGCTCAGGAGTCTGGCATCTTGTAAAGAAATCATATTGGTCTCTTAAAGCAATGAATTCCGGCAGATATCTTCCAGCCTGCCTCATCATCCAGACAGGAGGTCTTTCAACGGTTTCTCCGCGAAGTGCTTTTAAATATAGGTCGTTTTTTATCATAATCTATTTAAACTAATATTATCGGTCATATCCCGATAACGGATATTCTAAATTCTACTTCTGATTTCTTTTCTTATCAGTTCAAAAATAGAAGTAAGCGTATTTTCTTCAGAAGTAAAAATCTCCTCCTGTGTATAATTTCGCAGCTCACCGGAAGTGGTTTCGCCAATTGAAAAAAGCTTCATACCTTCCAGAGAATTTCGCCTTGCAAAACTACGAACTCCGCTCGGACTAAAAAATACTGCGGCATGATATTTTTCATTTATTATGGGATGAGTTTCCTCAGTATTGTATATCGTAACTTTTTTGTACTTAATATTTTGTAATGGAAGCTCCTTGTCCAGAACATTGATGGCAAGGTTGCCGCAAAAATGAAGAAACTTTTCGTGCTGGCACTTTCCGACAATGAATCTGGAAAGAGTTTCAGCATTTTTCAATACTTTAAAAGTTCCGAAACCGTGTTTTCTGAGTTCTCTCTTCGTTTTTTCACCTACGCAATAGATCTTGTTGTAATTTTTGGCGGTAAAATTCTCATTGGGCTTAAACCTGTTTTTGAAAAATGAAATAACGCCATTTGAGCTGGTGAAAATTAAAGAATAATTCTTCAGATCAAAGGGGCTGATCATAATAGGCTTTGTCTTAATTACCTCCACACAGTCCGCCGAAATATCCTCTCCTAATTCTTTGGATATAATAGCTTGGTCTATATTTTTGGTAAATAAGATTTTCATGTTGTAAGGCTTGAAGCAAGAAGCTGGATGAAGGAAATTTTTTAAATCTGACTTTTAATTTCTGCCATTAATTCTTTTCCACCGTTTTCAAGAACTACTTTGGCAAACTTTTCTCCGAAATTCTCAGCTGGAATATATTCAAAGTTTTCATCTACAGCAATACAGTTTTTGCCGTCCAGAGAGCAAAGTGCTGCCTTGAAGCGGATTTGATCTCCCATGATTTGTGCAAAAGCTCCGATAGGTGCAGTACAGCCTCCCTCCAAAGTACTCAGGAAGTTTCTTTCAATCTCTACACAAATTTGAGTGGACTGGTGGTTGATTTGTCTTACAATCTCGTTGATCTCCGGTTTGTCTGTATGTCCTGCTACAGAAATTACTCCTTGAGATGGAGCGCAGATCATTAATGGAAGCATTTCGTAATCAATTTCCATTTTCATTCTTTTGATTCCTGCCAAAGATAAAATGGTGGCATCAAAATCTCCGTCTTCCAGTTTTTGAAGTCTTGTCTGAATATTTCCACGGATATCCGAAAACTCAGCAGTAGGATAATTTCTCAGCCAGAAAGCTCTTCTTCTCAAACTGCTGGTGGCAAGTTTAAGATCATGGAATTCTTTATTCCTTGCAGATTCTTTTCTGATCAGGATATCTTCCGGATGGTCTCTTTCCAGATAGGCAATCATTTCAATATTTTGAGGAAGCTGGGTAGGAACGTCTTTTAAGGAATGTACGGCAATATCAATTTCATCATTCAATAGGGCAATATCAAGGTCTCTTGTGAAAACCCCGGTAATTCCTAAAGAATAAAGTGGCTGATTAAGGTTCTTATCGCCAGAAGAAACGATAGGAACAATTTCCGTTAAATAATTGTTGTTCTGAAGGTGCCTCGCAACCTCTCTAGCCTGCCAAAGTGCAAGTGCGGAATTTCTCGTTCCGATTCTAATGCTTTTCATTGAATTCGTTGTTTGGTTGTTCAACTAATATTTCGTGCATTAATTTACTAATTTCTTCGGCTTTTAAAGGGTTATCGATGATATATTTTGCAAAACGGTTGGTGATTTTCTGGATCATTTTGTCAGAAAGTTCCATGTCCGTGATGTTTATGTATTTATTTTTTCTGTAAAAATTATGCATTTCATTGCGTTCCATATTCTTTAAAACTGCTTTGAAATGATGAATGTTGGGTGCCAGTTTTCTCTTTTTCTCCCATTCAATAAAGTCTTTCATCAGTTCCTTGATGATTTTTTCAGCTTTTGGAATTTCTCTTTCACGCTGTTGAATCGTTTCCTGGATCTGTTTTGAAAGCTCATCCACATCAATCAATGTTACGTTCTCATTTTCGGTAACATTCTTTTCTACGTTATGAGGAATAGAAAGATCAATCACCAGGGTTTCTTTTCCGTTCGGGAAATGAGACTGGTTGATAATAGGATGTTTGGCTCCTGTTGCTACAATAAGAATATCAGTATTTTTTAATTCCTGGTCAAAATCAGAATAATCAACGTGAGGAATATTATATTTCTGGGAAATCTTCTCAGCTTTCTCCTGAGTTCTGTTGGCAATTTTAATTTTCGGCTGAAAGACATGCTTGACCAGATTTTCAACAGTATTCTGCCCAATTTCACCTACCCCCAGAAGAAGAATATTTTTCTCAGCAATCCTTTTCTGGCTGTTTAAGATATAATGAACTGCCGCGTAAGAAACAGAAGCCGCACCGTTGGAAATGCCGGTTTCATTTTTTATTCTTTTTGAAATCTGAATCGCGGCATTGATTGCTCTTTCCAGATAAGGATTAGAATTTTGTCTTTCTTTTTTGAAGCGGCTGTATGCTTTTTTGATCTGTCCGATAATTTCAAAATCTCCAATAATCTGACTCTCAAGCCCGGCTGCTACTCTGAAAAGATGAATAAGTGCTTCCTCTTTAGTCAGAATATTGGCAAACTGAAGAAAATCCGTAAGATGTACTCCTATGGTTTTACAATACTCTTCAGCTACTAAAAGATAATTGGGAGAAGTGGTATAAATCTCTGTTCTGTTACAGGTAGAAACTACAAATGCATCGCCCAGATCTTCCTGATGGACTCTGGAAACAAAATTTTTGATGTTTTCATCAAAGAATGCAAACTTTCCTCTCGTTTCTACATCGGCTTTCTCGTAGCTTATGGAAAGCACGGCAAAATTCGACGTCTGATGGATGTTGGAATACTGTAACATAAGCAGTCGCAAATTTACGCTTTTTTTAATTAATCACTCTCAGATAGTGTATATGATAATTATCGTAAAAAACTATAAGGGGGAGGAAAAGGTGCATTAACGGAAATACAAAATGTGAAATAACAAATGAATGGCTCTATAAATTAAATTTCAATTGTTTTTAAAGTTTTTATGGTGTTCTTATCTCTACCTTGTACACTTAAGAATTTCCAACTTTCCTAGCCTTTTTAGCCCTTTTAACACCCCATTAATTTTAGTTGAAATCAAACTCTGTAAATGTCTAGACTAAAAGTTAATAAAGAATTATAAATTTTAATAAAATTTTAACCAAATTAAGTTGGTGGGAAATTTCTTTACTAGTCTTAAATTTATATCTTTGTAATCTTAAAATCAGAAGAAAAATATGAGTTTATTTGATATGTTTACGCAAGAAATTGCGATAGACCTGGGAACGGCTAATACCCTTATTATCCATAATAATAAAATTGTTATAGATCAACCTTCAATTGTTGCAATTGAACGTTCTACGGGTAAACCCATTGCTGTAGGTGAACAGGCTAAGCATATGCAAGGTAAAACTCACGAAGATATCAAAACTATCCGTCCTTTGAAAGATGGGGTTATTGCTGATTTCCACGCTTCTGAACACATGATCAAGGAATTCATTAAAAAAATTCCCGGAATCAAAGGTAAATTCATTCAACCGGCACTACGAATCGTAATCTGTATCCCTTCTGGTATTACTGAAGTTGAAAAAAGAGCGGTAAGAGATTCTGCTCAGAAAGTCAATGCAAAAGAAGTAAGGTTGATCTACGAACCAATGGCAGCCGCAATTGGAGTAGGTATTGATGTACAGAAACCTGAAGGAAACATGATCATCGATATAGGTGGTGGTACTACGGAAATTGCTGTGGTCGCTTTAGGAGGTATTGTATGTGATAAATCTGTAAAGATTGCAGGAGACGTATTTACCAATGATATTGCTTATTACTTAAGAACTCACCATAATCTTTATATCGGAGAAAGAACAGCTGAAAGAATCAAAATTGAAGTAGGTTCTGCAGTAGAAGATCTTGATGTAGATATTGAGGATATCCCGGTACAAGGTAGAGACCTTATTACAGGGAAACCTAAAGAAATTATGGTTGGATACAAAGAGATTGCACGTGCATTAGACAAATCGATCATCAGAATCGAAGATGCTGTAATGGAAACATTATCTCTTACACCACCGGAATTGGCAGCTGATATCTACAAAACAGGTATTTATCTTGCCGGAGGAGGAGCGTTATTAAGAGGTCTTGCGGACAGAATTCACAAAAAGACAGGTCTTCCTGTATTTGTGGCAGAGGATCCGTTAAGAGCTGTAGTTCGTGGAACAGGTATTGCTCTTAAGAATATGGATAAGTTCAATTTCTTAATTAAATAATTTTAACTTTTTACGACTTTATATCTGAATGGGATTTTTGCTGAGATTATTTTCGAAGAATACTCTTTTCGTCTTCTTTATATTCCTGCAAATTATTGCTCTGGTTTTGATATTCTCCAGAAATGCCATGCAGAAATCCTGGATAGCGGGACAGACGGCTGCGTTCAATTCCTGGGTTTCCGGATATATTGATGAAGGAGTTTCTTATCTGAAGCTAAAACAGATCAATGAGGATCTTGTAGTTCAGAATAAAGCCCTTATGACTCAGCTCTACGGAAAAGACGGAGCGAAAATGCCTGTTTTCAAAAGAGTTCATGATACCATTGGTGGTGGGCAGATTTATACTTTTGTTGACGGAGAAATTGTTTTCAACAGTATCAACAGAAGAAATAACTATTTTACAATCAACCGTGGCCGCAGAGATGGTGTTTTCCCTCAAATGGGTGTAATGGCGCCAAGAGGTATTGCGGGAATTGTAATCAATTCTACAGATAGTTATGCATTGGTTCAGTCGGTCTTAAGTGTAAACAAGATCAGAATTAATGCAGCACTCAAAAGCTCAGGATATTTCGGTACTCTAACATGGAATGGAGATAACTCCAGGGTAATGCACCTTGCAGACATTCCAAAATATGTTGCCCTGAAGGTTGGAGATACAGTTGTTACAGACGGTAAATCCGCAATCTTCCCTAAAGGGGTTACCATTGGTACCATTGCAGGATATTCTGTAGATAATAAAACCGGCTTCTGGGATATCTCCGTAGAGCTGAGTGAAAAAATGGGAGCGTTGAATAAAGTGTATGTAGTGAAGAATCTTAAGAAAGCAGAAGTGCAGAAGATTCAGGACACTATGCAGGCTGTAATAAAAAAGAAAATGATTAGCAGGACTTTATTTACCGATATATTGATCATGATTTTTCTTGTTGCATTACAGATATTTGTATTGAACAGGATTACGCTTTTCGGGAAATATACTCCGGTATTATATCCTGTATTCGTTATGTTCTATCCATTTTTCAGAAATAAATTTCAGTTCCTGGCATTGAGCTTTTTAATAGGACTTTCTATTGACGGTTTCCTCTATTCATGGGGGATCAATGCGTTTGCGACAACGTTGATTGCTTATTTCAGAACGTTGATCTTCAGGACTTCCACAGATACGTCTACGGACTTTTTCTCTTTTCAGTCCCTTCAATGGGCGCAGTTTTTGCTGTTTTTATTTTCAAGTATCTTCCTGCATCAGCTTTTAGTACAGTATATTGAGTTCTTTAAGTTTAGCAGGTTTTTTGAAATATTATTTAATGTGTTGGTGACGAGTGTAATTTCGTTTATCTTTATAGTCATCTACGCATTAATATTTAAAATCAAACAAAAAGTTTGAACACACGTTATTTAAAAATTTTTTCGATCCTCGTTGCCATCGCCCTTATTTTTGTGGCGAGGCTTGCTTATTTGCAGTTATTTACAGACCGTTATGCTTTAAATGCAGCCAATACCTCCATCAAAACTGAATACATTATTCCACAACGTGGAGTTATTTTTGACCGAAACGGTAAAATCATGGTAGGAAACCAGCCTGCTTATGAAGTTTCCTTTACACAGGCTTTAATGAGACCTGATTTTGATACGCTCGGTTTTTGTAGTTTGATGAAGATCTCCAAGGCAGATTTTATCAAAAGAATTGATGTCATTAAAAAAGAGAAGTATTATTCCAAACTTACTCCCATGACGTTCCTGAAGGATCTGAGCAGAGAAGACATCGCGAGAGTACAGGAAATTATTTTTAAATATCCGGCTTTTAACATTGTACAAAGACCTCAGCGTCAATATGAAGTTTCCACTTCCGGTAATCTTTTGGGGTATACCAGTGAAGTGAATGAACGTGAAATAAAAAAGGACTCAGCGTACTATTTACCGGGAGATTTTATCGGGAAAACAGGAGTTGAAAAGTCATACGAGAAAGAACTTCGTGGAGTAAAAGGAGTAAAATATATACAAAAAGATATCAGACTCCGAAACATTGGTTCCTATAAAAACGGATCTCTGGATAAAGATGTGATTACGGGTAAAGATATTACCTTAACCATTGATTACGATCTTCAGAGAACGGCTGAGGAAATGATGGTCAACAAACATGGTGCTATCGTAGCTTTAGATCCTAATAATGGAGAAGTATTAGTGGCAGCAACCGGGCCGGATATTGATCCGAACCTTTTTACCGGACCTTATAAATCAAAAAATTTATACGCCCTTTCAAAAGATACACTTTATGAAAATAAACCCACTTTTGACCGTTCTTTACAGGCAGGATATCCTCCGGGATCAACTTTTAAACTATTAACAGCCCTGGCAGCAATGCAGATGGGAGTAATGGACGAAAAGACTATTTTCCCTTGTGGTGGTGGATTTTTCTATAAAGGAAAAAGAATTAAAGGTCATGGTGGAGCAGATCCGCTTATTCCTTCCATTCAGGTTTCCAGTAACTGTTTCTTTACTTACGCATTTATTGCGATCATCAAGAAATATCCGGGAAATCCTTCAAAAGGGGTTGATGAGTGGAAAAAAATCATGAGCAGTTTCGGAGTAGGAGAATTTTTGAATAATGATTTTGCTGTGGGAGCCAAAGGAAGAATTCCTTCAGGAGATTTTTACGAAAAAAGATTTAAAGCCATCATGAAAGCAAGCGGTTCTCAAAGAACTGATTTTAAAAACTGGGATGAAATGTCCACCGGAGCTATTTATAACGGGATGGGACAGGGTGATGTTTTGGTAACACCTATTCAGTTGGCGAACTATGTGGGTGCTATTGCTAACAGAGGGTGGTACTATACTCCTCACATTGTGAAAGCAATTGATGGAAAGCCCAATCCTGATCCAAGATTTAAGGTGAAACATCAGACTTTGGTTGATCCAAAGCATTTCGAACCGGTACTGAAAGGGATGGAGGCTGTGGTTTTGAGAGGAACAGCGAGAGGTTTGAAATCCAATGATTTTACCCAATTAGCCAAAACGGGTACTGCACAGGTTCCACAAGGGAAGGATAATTCTATCTTTGTACTGATTGCTCCTGCTGATAAACCAAAAATTGTAGTAGTAGCCGTAATGGAGCATGCCGGATTTGGGGCTACATGGGCAGGGCCTGCTTGTACAGTGATCGCTGAAAAATATATTACAGGTGATTTGAAAAGAGAAAATCTTTACAAAAAGATGATCACTTCGAGTTTCATGCCTGAATACAAAAGACAATGGATTGCAGATTTGAAACGTAAAGGATTGTATGTAGATCCTAAACCGGATTCAATCAAGCAAAAAAGAATAAAAGATAGTCTGGAGCTGGTGAAACAGCAAAAGGCTAAGCTGCAAAAGAAAATAGAAGAAGACGCTAAAAAGAATAACACTGCTAAAAAACCTGTGAAGCAATGAAATGGACAGAAGGAATAGATAAACTGGGCCTTGGGCTGTATTTCCTGCTTTGCATTTTTGCGATTGCAAATATCTACAGTGTTGACCAGAAACTGGGCGAGAAACAATTAGTGTTTTTCTGTATTTCTTTATTTGTGGGACTTATCATCTTCTTTAGCAGAAGTAAGTTTTTTGAGAATATGGCGGGGATCATTTACATTGGCGGTGTTTTGCTGTTGATAGGACTCTTCCCGTTTGGTAAGGAAATCCTTGGGCAGAAGAACTGGTATAAATTTGGAAGTTTTACTATGCAGCCTGTGGAATTTGCAAAAATAGGTACAGCGTTGATGCTGGCTAATTA
The DNA here is from genome assembly GCF_003663845.1 of Chryseobacterium sp. 7. Lineage (NCBI taxonomy): Bacteria > Pseudomonadati > Bacteroidota > Flavobacteriia > Flavobacteriales > Weeksellaceae > Chryseobacterium > Chryseobacterium sp. 7. Next base: position 525,286 of record NZ_RCCA01000001.1, on the reverse strand, counting down.
TGTTTCAGGACCAGATTTTAATCTTAAAAATAAAAAGTCTTCATGGACTACCTTAGCCATTATTGGTATTCCGGCGGCTGTAGTACTTGCCATTCCGGATGTAGGTTCCATGCTTGTATTTATTGCATTCTTCATTGCACTATATAGAGAAGGACTGAGTGGTCTTTTATTTACTGTCGGATTTATTTTTGCCGGGGTCTTTCTTATTTCATTGGCGATTCCTCCTGTTTATGTGGCAGTAGCTGTTTTAGTTATTGCCGGGGTTCTGATTGCGATGAACTATCACAGAATGTCCTGGGATGTGATTACTATTTCAGGAATTTCAGGATCTATTCTTTTGCTGTGCGGACTGGCTTTCGGGTCTCCTTATATTTTAGAAAAATTGCCTAAACACCAGAGAGAAAGAATTGAGGTTCTTTATAAAGGTGAAAAGGCATTCCGAGATACTTCGGGTTACAACTTGTTATATTCCAAAACAGCTATCGGATCCGGAGGAATCTGGGGGAAAGGGTACCGTGAGGGATCAGTTACCCAGGGGAAATTCGTGCCGGAGCAGGAAACCGATTATATCTTTTGTACCGTAGGGGAAGAATGGGGCTTTGTAGGAAGTGCAGTTCTTATCCTGTGCTACATGATTTATATCGGAAGGATCTACTATCTGGCAGAACAGCAGAAATCTACTTTTAACCGCGTATTCGGATATTGCTTTGCCTCGATCCTATTAATGCACTTTTCAATCAATCTAGGGATGGTTATGGGACTTTTCCCAACTGTTGGGATTCCGCTTCCGTATTTCAGTTATGGAGGAAGTTCTTTGCTGGCCTTCTCAATGATGACTTTTATTTTCTTTAAACTTAATTATTCGGATAAGAATAGCTTGGTGTAAAAGAGGTAGGCTGGAAGCTGGCTGATGGAAGTTGATCATTGTTCTGCTTATCATTCGTATTCAAAATCAACTTCATCAATACACTTTTTATGAAACAATCCTATTTCTCAGACGAAAATTTCGAGAACAAAGATTTTACACAATATTCTTTTGAAAAGAGTGAGTATGAAAACTGCACCTTCAGAAACTGTAATTTTGAATACAGCAACCTTTCAGGAGTAAGCTTTTCAGATTGTGAGTTTATCGGGTGTAACCTCAGCATGGCAAAATTGGTAAAGACGGCGTTTCATGATGTGATTTTTAAAGAATGTAAAATGTTCGGACTTCAGTTTAATGACTGTAATCCATTCGGACTCTCTTTCAGATTTGATGGAAGTGCTTTAAATAACTCGGTATTTTATCAGACTTCCATTAAGAAAACGGTTTTCAAAGATTCTAAATTAATTGAAGTAGATTTTGCTGAATGCGATTTGTCTAATGCAGTCTTTAGCAACTGTGATCTGTCAGGCGCTGTTTTCGACAATACCAACCTCGAAAAGGCAGATTTCAGGACTTCGGTTAACTATTCAATAGATCCGGCTTTAAATAAGCTTAAAAAGGCTAAATTTTCACTTTCCGAAATCTACGGACTTTTGTATAAGCTGGATATTGAAATTGACAAGAACAGCTGATCTCCCACAGTGTAAAGATTACTTATAAAAATATAGATATTGAATCAATAGAAGCTGGGTTTTAACTAGTCATGGTCGGAAGAAATTTCCGACCATTTTTTATGTTTTAAGTTTTGAAGACTTTTGCAGGATCACCCCCCGCAAATATTATTAGAATTGCGGTAATCATATCCCGAAGTTCCATAGCGATGCGTCTTTTAGCTGTTTTATATCCTAAATTGTTTACTTTTTTGTAAATCAAGAGCAGCATAGAAGCAATCATTGTCATGTAGAGCATTACTTCAATTCCGTTTTTATTGAGCGAAACAAGATGGCTTAAATTCAACTCTTGTTTCATAAATCTGAAGAATACCTCAATATCCCACCTTTTACGGTAATAATCCGATATTTCTTTGGCAGAAAGTTCAAATTCGTTGGTTATGAACCAAAGTTCTTTAGCTGTTTTTTCATTTTTGATAACGATCAACCGAAAATATGTTTCTACTTTTTCTTCACGATGATGAATATTTCCCCGTTTGTTTTGGATGGGTTTTCCGGTGTAAAGCTTCACTTTGCTGTCTTTAATAACTCCCCAATCATCCCATTTTATTGGGGTTTCTGTTTTAATAAAAGATTCAATCTCTTCATATTTCCTGTTTTCTTTGGAACGGATAATAAATTTCAGAAGCTTTTCTTCAAAATCTTTCATCGTCCTTGTAGACTGGATCCCTCTGTCTATGATATAAATATTATCATGATGATCTTCTTTTTTCACCTGGTTCAGAACAGCCTGGGCAAGAGCATTATCTTCTGTTGAGTATTTTTGCCCCGTAAAAACATCTACCGCTGATGGCAAAATTCCGTCAAATGAAAAACTGAATTTCACTAATTTTTTTCCACTTTTCTGATCAATTCCTTCTTTAAGCTTGTTACATGTATCAGCTACAATGGTACTGTCAACTCTGATTAAGTTGTATTTTTCGATTTCTGTCTTGGAATAAAGTTCCGAAAATCTTTCGTACATCTGTTCGTAGATTTCTAGGAAATAATTGGAATCAATTTTTGAAAGCCTCTCAGAAATTGAACTCCTTCGAATCTTTTCCTCTTCCCCTAAACCAAATAAGGCTTTGAATCCACTGCTATTAAAAGTATCTTCGAGTGTTCTTTGACTTAATTTTTCATTATCAAATATGCAATACAAAAGCAGGTAGAATATTTTTCTTCCATGCAAAACTTTACTATAATAATCCACTTTTGTACTTGCGGAAAGGTGACTTAAAAGTGCTTCGGGAATAAATTCTAAAACATCTTTAAGTGATATTTTGTGATCTTTAAAAACTGACATAAACAATTGATTATCAGCAATAAAGATACAAAAAATGAAAAAATGAAACAATAAAACAAATTAAATAGTTGATAATCAATTAATTACAATAATAATATTGAATATCTAAAAACAAAAAGTCGGAAGAAAAAATCTTCCGACCATGACTAGGGTTTTAACCGCTTTTCTTTTTAATATTTATTCGACATGGCTTTAGCCGAAACTCATCTTAAATAACGCACATAAAAAAGCCATCAGAATTCTGATGGCTTCATTATTTAAATCAATTATTTATAAAATTAAAAATTTGCGGGTGTAGGAAGACTAGCGGCTGCTAAGTTATTGTAAGACTCTCCTTCTTCATTGATCACTCTTTTTGCGAATCTGAACTTAGGTCCCCAATAAGAATCGTTCAGTGAAGAAATCATTACTCCTTTTGATGTTGCTGCGTGGATAAATTTAATCTCTCCCTCTTCAGTAACACTTTCTACAATACCTACGTGAGAAATTCTTCTTCCATGAGAAAAGAAGATTAAGTCTCCTTTCTGTAGATCTCCTTTTTCAATTCTTTCACCTTCCTGAGCCTGAGATGCAGCTACTCTTGGTAAGCTAAGCCCTGCTGCTGCTCCGAATACAGAAAGAACAAAAGCTGAACAATCTATACCGTTTCTGGTTGTCCCTCCGTATCTGTAAGGAGTCCCAAGGTATGTTTCAGCTTCTTCAAGGATACCATCAATGGTTTTATTATGTTTGATTACTTTCGCAATCTCAGAATTCTTAACTGCTTTTTTTGCACTAGCGATAGATGCGGCCTTTTCAGCCAGGAAAGAGTCGATAAGTTTTTGCTTATCCTGTTCCATTTTTTTGTTATCTATAGAAGCTAGTTTGGCATCTGTTTTGTATTCTTTTGTGTAAGTTGCTGGTTTTGAAACCACATAATTTGTAGCACACGATTGCATTGATACTGTAGTAACTAAAGCAACTAAATAAAACAAAACTCTTTTCTTCATATATATTTGATTATCCGTGTTAAAAAGGAATATTTATTTTCAAAAGCATTACAAAAGTAGAGATTCCGAGCAAAAGACCCCTGATATGATAATTGTCAGGATCTTACTTTAACACATTTTAACATATTATTTACATATGTTAAAGAAAAATAAACCGCAACAGCCTATTTTTGGTAAGTGTGCGGTTTTTTTTATTAAGATTCTTTAACAAACTTATTTCGTTTTATCCTGAATCAGTACATTTTCTAAATTTTTAAGTCTAAAAAAGCCATTATAATTTTTGTTAATAAATACACGGTTGTAAGCCTATTTCGGGGCTTTAATTCTAATATTCTGCCCATCACGGATTTCCTCTGATGCATTCTTAACAATCATATCGCCAGAAGATACCGGACCTATAATTGTAGTAGTCTCGCCATTGGCAATCCCTGATGTTACCGGAATCCAATGAGCCGTATTTTTTTCTACTTTAATGACAAATACCCCCAGGGTAGAATTAAGCACAGCAGATGTAGGAACAGACAATGATTTACTGTTTTCGCTTAAAGGAAGAATAACATTGGCAACCATTCCCGGGAGAAGTTTTTTGTCTTTGTTGTATACATCCATTTCTACCCATTGAGAACGTAATTTATTATCTAAAGCTCCTGCAAATCTTGATACTTTTGCCGTGAAAGTTTCTCCTGGAATAGACTGGATAGAGAATTTAATATCTCCGTTTTTATTCAATAATCCGGTGTAAGATTCCGGAACATTTACAACCAGACGTAATCTGTCCTGCTGTACAAGACTGAACATCGGAAGGTCAGAACCTTTTCCTGATGGTCCTACATAAGCACCTGCGCTTACATTTCTCATGGCAATATTCCCGCTGAACGGAGCTCTGATTTGCAAATAGTTTTTAACATCCGCTACTTCACGATAGGATGCTTTGGCAGCCTCCAATTGAGCCAGATCAGATTTCTGGGCTGCTAAAGCCTGTTCCAGATCAAGTGCTGAAATGGTTCCAGGGGTTTTGCTTGTTTCCTTTAAACGGTCATACTTTGCTTTACTGGCAATATACAGAGCTTCTTTTGACTTTAAAGCTGATGAAGCTGCACTTTGCTGAGAATTGATCTCCGGAGCTTCTAAAGTGGCCAGTAATTGACCTGCTTTTACTTCGTTTCCTACATCCACGTACAATTTTTTAACAAAGCTGCTTACCTTGGCATAAACATCCACTTTCTGATAAGGCTGTAATTCTCCCGGAATAGCCGTGGAAGAAGAAAAGTCTTCCTGTTTGGGATTTACCGTTTCTATTTCCGGTGCTGAAGGCTCTGTGGATTTTTTTACTTCCTTTTTCTCTTCATGACCGCAACTTTGAAGACTAAAAATCAGTACTGCCGGAATTAAATACTTATATAATTTGTTCATCTTTTATTTTTAATAGCTTAAGGTTACTTATTTTACAATTTCAGGCATATAATGAATACTTTCTTCATCTTCAGGATCAAGGGAAACACTTTGAGTGGTCGCTTTTCCTTGTCCCCATGCAAAAGCTAAAGGAAGGATGAAAAGGGCGGCAAAAGTAGAGGCAACCAGGCCTCCGATTACAGCTCTTCCCAATGGTGAAACCTGATCTCCGGCTTCTCCTAAACCTAATGCCATCGGAACCATTCCAACAACCATTGCTAAGGCTGTCATTACGATGGGTCTTAACCTCAACGCGGCGGCTTCTCTGGCGGAAAGTAAGGCATTCCCATTATGTTTTCTTAGCTGTTCCGCATTGGTAATTAACAGTACGGCATTCGAAATGGAAACCCCAACAGACATAATGATTCCCATATAAGACTGAAGGTTGAGTGTAGATCCGCTGATCATTAATAATGCTAAAGATCCTACCAAAACAGCTGGTGCAGTCACCAATACAACTCCTGAAACTTTGAAAGACTGGAAGTTAGCAGCCAACATTAGAAATATCACAACAATAGCAATAATCAGACTGTATTGTAAGCTGCTTAATGTTTCATTTAAGGTTTGACTTAAACCAATTAGTTGAACATTCAGTCCTCTCGGAAGCTCTCCGATATTGTCAATTACTTTTTGAACATCTCTTGATGCGGTTCCCAAATCAGTATGATTAAGATTGGCTGTAACGGTTAAGGTTGGCATTGCACCAAGGTTATCTGTTTCTCCATAGGTGAAGCTGTTTTTAATGGTAGCCACATCACCCAGATTCGGTCGGTTGGAATTTTTTTGCAATGGAATTCCTGCAATTTCCTCTTTGCTGTTCATTTTATTTTCAGGAATCTGAACCTGAACGTTGTAGCTGTAACCTGCTTTTTCATCCGTCCAGATATTTTTTTCTGTAAATCTTGATGATGAAGTAGATGCTACCAATGAACGTGAAACGTCTGACATATCTATACCCAGCTGAGCGGCACGAACACGGTCTACATTGATGTCAAGTGCAGGATATTTTATAGACTGACCTATCTGAACATCTCTTAAATACGGAATTTTCTTAAGTTCAGCTTCTATTTTTTTAGCATAAGCCTCGTTTACACTTTTATCTCTTCCTGATAGTCTTACTTCAATCGGGGTAGGAGATCCCTGGCTAAGTATTTTTTCTGTTAATTCAATAGGCTCAAAAGATAATTTCATATCAGGATTAATGCTTTTTGCCTTTTCTCTGATCTTGTCTTTCAGATCATCCATATTGGTATGATAGTCTTCATTTAATGCCACTTGTAAAACGGTTTCATGGGATCCTGCCATCCAAAGATAAATTGGGCTTACGGAGAAAAGAGTAGGATGCGTTCCTACATATGCGGAAGTGATTGAAATATTGTCTTTTCCTACAATTTCTTTGATTCCATCCAGTAATTTTAAGGTCTGAAGCTCATTTTTTTCGATCCTTGTTCCGTCAGGAATTCTGGTTCTTACCTGAAACTGAGTTCCGTTTATCTGTGGTAAAACGTCACGGCCAATGCTATTCAGGAATAAGGCCACCATTGCCATCATCAATATAATATAGGCAGAAACAAGTATTTTTCTGTAAGGCATGATCCGGTCTAAAAACTTCAGATATCGGAAACGGATTTTTTCAAACATACTTACTTTTCCGTCACGGTTGCTGTCTTCGTTTTGAAGCAGAATTTCTTTCTGGCTCCATGTATCATTTTCGTCCGTTAGTCTGGCTCTTTGAAGTTCTTCGGAATCTGTCAGAATATGGCCGTCTTTTGCTTTGTGATGCTTCACCTTCATAATCCAGTTAGCCATTACAGGAACAAAGGTCTGTGCAAGGAAATAGGAGACAATCATGCTGAAACCAATAGCGAGTGCAAGCGGCAGGAATAAAGATCCAGGAATTCCTCCCATCGTAAATGCCGGGGCAAAAACAGCCAGAATACAGAATAGGATTAGCAGTTTCGGAAAGGCAATTTCCTTACAGGCATCCCAGACGGCAAGAGATTTCGGTTTTCCCATGTCCAGATGCTGGTGAATATTTTCTATGGTAACGGTACTTTCATCTACAAGAATTCCAATGGCGAGGGCAAGTCCGCTTAAGGTCATGATATTAATGGTCTGACCGAAAAGATTTAAAAATAAAACCGCCGAAATAATAGAAGTCGGAATGGTAAGAATTACAATCAAAGCCCCTCTGATGTCTCCGAGGAATAAAATAACCATCAATCCGGTGAGTATGGCTCCGATAGTTCCTTCACTCAATAAACTCTTAACGGAATTAATTACATAGGTTGACTGGTCAAATTCAAAACTGACTTTCACATCATCCGGAAGGTTAGATTGAATCTGTGGCAATTGTTTCTTTAAATTCTGTACAACATCCCACGTAGAAGCATCGGCACTTTTAGCAATACTCAGATATACAGAACGTCGTCCGTTTACCAAAGCGTAGCCTGAGGTCATATCTGCTCCATCGGTTACTGTGGCAACGTCCCTTAAATAAAGATTCTGAACACTGCCTTTGTACAAAGGGATATTTTCAAAATCTTTTACGTTTTTAATCATCGTATTGGTAGGAGTGATATAATATTTATCTCCGATTCTTACGTTTCCGGAAGGGGCGGTTTGGTTGTTCAGACGTAGTGCTTCAACAAGCTGATCAGGGGTCATGTTGTGCTGCCTGAGCAGGTCCGGATTGGCATTGATAACTACTGTACGGATATTTCCCCCAAACGGAGGTGAAGAAACAATTCCGGGAATGGAGGTAAATGTAGAACGTACATAAACGTTGGCGAGATCCAGCAGTTCATTGTTTGACCTCTTATCACTGCTTAAAACGAGTTGTCCGACAGGAAGGGTGGAAGCATCAAAACGAATGATAAAAGGAGGGTTGGATCCCGGAGGAAAGGCGGCCTGAATTCTGGTAGAAAATGAGTTTAATTCTGCAGCGGCCTGAGCCATATCAGTTCCGGGGTAGAAATTAATTTTCATTAACGTTAATCCCTGAATGTTTTTGGTTTCAATGCTTTTGATCCCGTTTACAAAAAGGAAGATATTGATGTATTGTTTAGCAAAAAATGCTTCCATCTGCTGTGGCGTATAGCCGCTGAAAGGGTGGGAAACATAGATCACCGGTAAATCCAGTTTTGGAAAGATATCGACTTTAATGGAGTTCATGGACCGGATTCCGAAGAAAAACAGCCCGGCGACAATCACTAAAATCGTAATGGGTTTTCTTAATGCAAATCTTATTAAGTTCATTGAGATACTATTGATTTATAATTGATATTCATCTTACAGTTCGTTTTCAAATACTGAGAAATCACCCATCGCGGCTGCTTTTAATAATAACGCGTTCCAGACATTGCTTACGGCAATATCTCTGTCGGTTTCGGCTCTTACGAGAGCATAAATGGCTTGGGATAAATCCACCAGATCTGTTAATCCGTTTTTGTATAAAACAGACCGTTGGATATAAGCATCATTGGCAGATTTGAGCTGAATTGGGACCTGATCATAAATCAAAACTGCATTTTTCCATTTATTATCAGATAAATTGAGCTGGGCTTTTAGTTGCTGTTCTGCAAGATCATATTCATGTTTTAAACCCTGGCTTACGTAATCCTGAACACTAATTTCTTTTGAGAGCCTATAGGTTTGTGTGAAATTCCAGGAAACACCAATCCCGAGAAGGTAGTTGCTTCTTGTAGGATGAATTCCGTCCCAATAGGAGGAAGAAAAATCATTTTGATTTTGGGCATAATTATTCCCGAATCCAGAACCTCTCGTCTGAATAATGCCTACCATTGAAAATGATGGATAATACTGTGTTTTAAGAAATTGTTTTTCCTGTTCGCTTACATCTATTCTGCTTTTATATAAAGCCAGTAAAGGGTGGCTTTCTAAAGAAGAATTTGTTTCTGTAGGGAAATCTGCCGGAATTCTTTTCAGTAAAGTACTGTCCAGAACAAATTCCTGAGCGGGAATTCCCAATAGCTGGGCCAATTTGTTTTCCTGTTCCTGTTCATTGTCCTTTGCTTTGGTGTAAGTAATCATTGCATTGGCATAATCTGCTTTTGCAAGAGATAACTCAACTCCGGGAACGATGCCGTTTTTTTCTTTCACCTCAACAATTCTTCTGATGGTATCGGTTCTTCCCAGATTTCGGGCGTAGGAAAGTTTTAGTTTTTGAGCCGCTAAAACATTCAGGTAGGCTGCAGTCACTTTTACTTTGTGCTGGAAGATTTCATCTGATAAATCTTTGGTGTCTCTCTGATTTTTGGATTCCGCAACCTTCACTCTTTGCTTAGCCTTTCCGAAAGAGAAAAATTCCCAGTTGACATTGGCCAGATACAAAGCTCCGAAAGAAGCATTCCAGTTTTGATCAGGGAGAGGAAGTCCGGATGAAGCGACTCCGTATCCTCCGAAACCATACAAAGGACCATTTTGTCCGTTGACGGTTCCATAATCCTGTTGGATACTGATGTTAAGATTAGGCAGGTATTGCCGTTTAGCCAATTCTATTGATTCCTTCGATGATTGCCGATAAGATTCCTTGGCTTTGATGGATCCGTAATTCTGAACAGCTGTTTCCAGCGCAGACTGAAGGGTGAGAACCTGCTGTGCTTTTGTTGTGTTCGTAAAAAAGACGGATAATAATGCGAGAATAAAAACTCTTGAAAGCATCTAACGTATTTTTCTTTTTTCAAAGTAAAAAATACATTTTGAAGCAAATTTGAAGTTAGAAAAAATAACTAAAACGAAGATTATTTAGCAAAATTGACCATCTGCTCTACGGTTTCAAAAGCCATAGTGCTTTCAGTTAATCTCCTTTCGGAAATTGAAGATTCATGTGTTTTGATATTGTCAAAATAGATAGTAATGCTGTGCCAGCCGTCTGTAAAATCATAATGAACTGAAAAGTCATTGACTTCACAAATTTGTTTTACAATAGAAAGCCCAAGCCCGATACTTTCCTGAGACTGGTTGCTTTTTTTGAATCGTTTGAACAGTTCCTGGGTCGGAACATGAGGCGGAAGTCCGGTGTTGTTGATCTGGAAATAATTCTGGGTTAAATTGATTTCAATTTTTCCACCTTCAAGATTATGACGGATGGCATTTGAAAGGAGGTTGCTTAACAGAATTTCTGCTAATGTAGGATGGATTTTAACAAAAACACTTTTTTCACAATTCCTGTTTAACGTAATGTTTTTCAGCGCAAGATGATCAGCATACATGCATAATGCTTCCTTTTCAACAGTACAGAATTTCAGCTCCTTGTTCGTTAAAAATTCATTGTTGTTCAGTTTGGTCAAAAGAATAAGTGAGCGGTTTATTCTGCTTAATTTATCAATAGAATTTTGAATATCCGTTAACAGAATAGCTTGGTTTTCATTGATCTCTGTTTCTGCAAGCAGTTCTATTTTGCTTTGAATAATGGCTAAGGGAGTCTGCACTTCATGAGAAGCATTTTCTGAAAATTCCTTCACAGAAGCATAGTCTTCCAAAGCTTTGTCTGTCATTGTTTTCAGAAATTCATTGAGCTTTTTAAACTCTTTGGTACTTGTCTCTGAAAGCTGCAGCCTTTCCTTTTTCTGAATGCTGAATTGCTGAAGTTCATTAATGGCATGATGGAAAGGTTTTAATATGAATTTAGATAAAATTCTTGCCGTGATAAAAACGATGAGTGTAATTAATAACAGTTTCCAGAAAAGAGCCACAAGCATTCCGCTCATAATTTGTTGAGTAGCCGAAATATAGCCATAAGAAGAAATTTTATAAATTTTGTCATCAACTTTTGTGTAGGAATTAACCTGAATTTTACATTCATTATTGGAAACCCCTTTGTTTTCCATACAGGTATGGATAACTTCCGGTTCGGATGGAATATTTTTTTTACTTTGTAAATTTATGGAAATCGGAAGTCCCTGAGATGTTTTTGCAGGATCTTCTCCCTTTTTTATTTGATTAATCACGTAGATGTTAACGTGTTTCAGTCTTTCTATTTCAACATTGTCCAGACGTTTTTTTATACTGGTGTACGAAATGTACATGCTTATGGGGGTAACGAGTAATATAATGGCAATAAACCAGACAGATATTTTATTCAATAAATTCATGCACCACTATGTTTTAGAGCATTAAACTTGTAACCCAATCCGTAGATGGTTTCAATATAATCGTTGCCGCGGGCAGCCCCGATCTTTTTTCTAAGGTTTTTAACGTGCTGATAAACAAAGTCAAAATTAGCCAAATTATCCGTATAATCGCCCCAAAGATGATTAGCAATAGACTGCTTTGATAAGACGCGGTTTTTGTTCACGAGAAAATACAGCAGCAATTCAAATTCTTTTTGGGTGACTTCCAGTCTTTTTGTATGAACAGCGACTTCATAAGTGTCTGTATTTAATGCTATTTCATTGAATTTCACTTCGCTGTAACCGTCCATTTTTTTCCTGCGGTATACGGCTCTTAATCTGGCATGTAATTCCGGTAAATGGAAGGGTTTGGTAATATAATCGTCAGCGCCTTTTTCCAGCCCGTTAATTTTATCATCCAATGCGTTTTTAGCAGAAATAATAAGTATTCCGCTGTTGATTTTTTCGGTTTTAATATAATTTAAAATGTTTAATCCGTTTCCGTCAGGCAGCATAATATCCAACAGAATGCAGTCATACGAATTGAAGCTGAGTCTTTCCAGAGCTTCATTGTAATGGCAGGCACATTCGCAGATATAGCTTTCACCTTCAAGGTAATATTTCATACTTTGGGCAAGCTCATGGTTGTCTTCTATGATCAGGATTTTCATAATGAGAGCAAAAGTAGAATTAAATTCTGTATCAAATTTGAAGTTATAGAAGTCTTTGTCTATTAGTATTTTAGGTTAAATAAAAAATTCCCCGGAAAACGGGGAATTTAAACTAATATGGAACTTTACAGGACGTTATTTTGTAAACAACATTTCTCTGTATTTTGTCATCGGCCAAAGCTCATCGTCTACCATCATTTCCAATGCATCAGAAGCTTCTCTGATAGGATCGAATAATGGTTTTACTTTATTACAATAGCTTTCTGCCTGTTTTTGGCTGTCTGAAATACCTTTTGCTGCTTCTCTTGCTTTAAGAAGATCTTCAACACCAAGTTTAATTTTAGAAACATTTTCAGAAATGCTTGTAATTAAACTCATTTGTTCTTTTGCTAAAGATTTGAATTCTTTATCGCCAAAGATTTCTTTAAGACCTTTTACATTTTCAATTAATCTGTTCTGATAATTTAACGCAGAAGGAATAATGTGGTTTCTTGCGATATCGCCTAATACTCTAGATTCAATATCGATAACAGTAGAATATTTCTCTAACTTGATTTCGTTTCTTGCTTCAACTTCTCTGTGGTTGAAAATTCCCATTTCCTCATAAAGATCCAAGAATTTTTTATCCATTTCCTGCTTTAAAGCTTCAGGAGTTGTTTTAAGGTTGTTCAATCCTCTTTTCTTAGCTTCTTTAGCCCAGTCATCAGAATATCCGTCTCCTTCAAACATAATGCTTTTACACTGCTTGATGTATTCTCTCAATACATTGAAGATCGCCTCGTCTTTCTTAAGACCAGTTTCAATTAAAGCATCAACTTCTTTCTTGAAGTCATTAAGCTGTTTTGCAGCAATAGTGTTCATTACGGTCATAGACTCTGCGCAGTTTGCAGAAGAACCTACCGCTCTGATCTCAAATTTATTTCCTGTAAATGCAAATGGAGAAGTTCTGTTTCTGTCAGTATTATCTAACAAAATTTCAGGAATCTTTCCAACTACATTTAATTTTAATTCTGTTTTCTCTTCCGGAGATAATTTTCCGTTCGTTACTTTTTCAAGTTCTTCCAATACGCTGAACAACTGAGTTCCAATGAATACGGAAATAATTGCCGGTGGAGCTTCGTTGGCACCAAGTCTGTGGTCGTTGCTTGCAGAAGCGATACTTGCTCTTAAAAGATCAGCATATTCGTGAACCGCTTTGATGGTGTTCACAAAGAATGTTAAGAACTGTAAGTTTTTCTTAGGATTTTTTCCCGGGCTTAAAAGGTTTTCACCAGTATCTGTTGCTAAAGACCAGTTGTTGTGTTTTCCGCTTCCATTTACTCCTGCGAATGGTTTTTCGTGGAAAAGAATGTGGAAGTGGTGTTTGTGAGCTACTCTTGCCATAATGTCCATCAACAAAGAGTTGTGGTCTACAGCAACGTTTACTTCTTCAAACATTGGTGCAAGCTCGAACTGGTTAGGAGCAACCTCATTATGTCTTGTTGTTGCAGGAATTCCTAATTTCATACATTCTATTTCCAATTCCTTCATGAAGTTCATTACTCTTGTAGGAATAGAACCGAAATAGTGGTCATCCAATTGCTGCCCTTTTGCAGGAGAATGTCCTAATAATGTCTTCCCTGTTAGCACAAGATCCGGACGAGATTGGTATAATGCTGAATCTACAAGGAAATATTCCTGCTCCCAACCCAAAGTAGGAGTTACCTTCGTTACATTTTTGTCAAAATACTGCATTACATTGGTTGCAGCTTCATCTACAGCGCTCAAAGCTCTTAAAAGAGGTGTTTTATAATCCAGCGTTTCTCCTGTATAAGAGATGAAGATAGAAGGAATACATAATGTAGTTCCCATAATGAATGCCGGAGATGTAGGATCCCAAGCTGTATAACCTCTTGCTTCAAAAGTATTTCTGATACCACCGTTAGGGAAAGACGATGCGTCAGGCTCCTGCTGGATAAGCATGTTTCCGCTAAATCTTTCGATAGCTCTGCCTCCTTCAATTGGAGTGAAGAAAGAATCGTGCTTTTCTGCAGTAGTACCTGTTAAAGGCTGGAACCAGTGTGTATAGTGCGTTACACCTTTGCTCATCGCCCAGTCTTTCATTGCTACAGCTACCTGATCTGCAATATGTCTCTGGATTTTAGTTCCTTTTTTAATGGCATCCATGATAGAACCGAATGCTTCTTTTGTTAAATATTCTCTCATGGTTTCTTCTGAGAAAACATTTTTGCAGAATAGCTCTGATAATTTCGCAGGGATTTCAACAGAGTTGTCTTTTCTGAAATCCTTAAATGGAAGGGTTTCTAATGCTTTGAATCTTAAGGTTGACATAATTGGGTTGATTTTTACTGGGCAAATTTACAAAAAAAATGAATCCAAAACATTTTAACCCTAATTTTTTTAGGGGTGTTGTGAAAATTTATATAATTTAAACAATTGTTTGGGGTTTTTTAACAGGGTGTTTTGGGATTTGTAATCTAAAATATGAGATTTTGAGCCTGTTTTGTAAGGTGTAAATGTAAATATACTATATGGAGTACAATTTACAATAATTCTACGAGATTAAGCTACTTATTAAAAGACAGTTAAAATAAAATGGGTAAAGATTTTGTATATTTGTGTGAAATTTATTTTATGACAAATTCTAGAGCAAGAGAAACTACAGAGGCTATTGAAAGACTATACATCTCTATGAGACATTTATTTTATAGAGGATTTTTCAAGCCGGGTGGAGTTTCAGGAGAGAGTATCAGAAGTTTGTTGAAGACGATCAATCCGGAAATTTATGGAACCATGAATATTCCAAGCAAATTGGAACTTGACGGGTTGATGTATGTTTTAGACAGGCTTCCGGAAGGGATTGAGGAATGTGCTTTTATTCATCTTACATCTGATGAAGGGTTTGATAAAGGAAGTTTCGAACCTATTGTTCCAAAGAAAAGAAGAAGAAACTGTTATAGAATAGACGAACACCAGATGAATATTGAGGTTCTTTTGGGCCGTTCCGAAATTTATGACATTCTTACCCACCTTACCTTCCTGTTTATAGAAGCTGATAAAATCCGTAACCTGGCATTCATTCAGGACGAAAACTGGAAACCAACACGTGCCTTCAAAATTATTGAAGAAGTAGTGAAAGGTGAAAAGAAATTCAGCAGAAAAGAAAAAGAGGTAGCGCTTATTCATCTTTCTTCTTTAATAGGAAGATCTTTTGATGAAACGTTGAGAGCTTACAATACTTTCGGTGATGATCATAATCCTGACCGTTTATTCAAAATCATTTACAATTTAGGAAAAGTAAGTCTTGATGATGCTAAAGGAAGCAGAGAGAGAGAAATTCATTTCAGTTCTATATTAAAAGAAAGAGTAGGCCACCATTATTTTGGTGAAAAATGGGCCAACAAAGTGAAAGAGGTTTTATTTGAAAACAATCTTCACATGCGTCCGTTACATATTATTTCTGCCAATATGCACTCAGTGAAAAATATGCTGTATGCTAATAATGCCCTTAAAAAGAAACAGCATCATGAAGTGGATTATAAACTGTACGAAGAGATCTCTAATAAAAAAGAGCTTCGTGATAAAGTTTCAAAATACGCTTTGGATGAAGGGATGGTCCATATTGCTGACAAAAGCGGAAGTAATATAGATGTACAAATCATAGACCTCAGCAAAACAGATTTAAAAAATACACCGTTTGCAGACTGTAAGTTCGGAGGGGATGATGTTGTCATGGTTTTTGACTATGCATTCGGAGAGCAGGCTTTTGAAGTGATGGATGAGTTGCTTAGACCTTTTGAACATAAAGGAGAAGTATACATGATGCATGTGAAATCTGTTTCTATTATGGGGAAAGCAGGTATTCTTACAGGAGCGAAAGGGGATATTATGATCCCTACTTCTCATATCTTTGAAGGAACAGCAGACAACTATCCTTTTGAAAATGCTTTAAAACTGGAAGATTTCAAAGATGATGAATTGAAAGCTTTTGAAGGACCAATGATCACGGTTTTAGGAACCTCTCTTCAGAATAAAGATATTCTATCATACTTTATGAATACTTCATGGAAGGCCATTGGTCTTGAAATGGAAGGAGCACATTATCAGAAGGCCATTCAGGTAGCTTCTAAGATCAGACACCACATTTCACCGGATCTGTTTGTGATGTATGCTTATTATGCATCAGATAATCCGCTGGAAACAGGAAGCACACTATCTTCAGGAGGACTTGGCCTTACAGGAGTAAAACCAACGTATCTGATTACTTTAAGAATCCTTGAAAAGATTTTAAGAAGCGGTAAAAAAGAAACTTCTGCTAAAAAATAATTGTAATTCAAACATTATAATATGAGCCTCAAATGTAAAATACATTTGAGGTTTTTTAATATGAATGACAGGATTTGTTGCTGGCTATTGAAATACCGTTCTCCCTTCATCAATGGTGTCAAAATAATTACTCAGAGATAAAATACGGTCTTTATTTACAGGATTAATATATCTTAGAAACATTTGTTCAGTACTGTGTCCGGTAGCTTCCATCAGCAGTGGTGTCGGGATTTTTCCATAAAAGTTTGTCGCGAAGCTCCGCCTTCCTATGTGGCTCGATAGGGCTTCCCATTTTTCGGTTTGTACTTCCCTGCTTCTGTACCCGATTCTTTTCCGGGATTTTAAAGATTCGTTGAGGTGGGCTAGTTTTGCAATTTCTTTGATGGATCTGTTATAATGCTGAATATCCATTATTTTAGGAAAACGATTCTTGTTTCGCTTAATAATATGCAATACTTTAGGATGTAAGGGAAGAAAGATTTCTTTTTTGGTTTTCTGCTGAGCAAAAGAAAGACAGGTTTTTCCTTCAATAATATGTATCTGTTGTGTGCTGAAGCGTATAAAATCTGAAAATCGCTGACCGGTATAACAACTGATGAGCAGCCAGTCTTTGGCGGCTTGCAGCTCTTCCGGAACATTCGTTTTCTGTATTTTGATGATTTCTTTTTCTGTGAGAGTTACCACCTCTTTTTTTTGTTTTTCCCTGCGAAGTTCCAGCTCTCTTACACAAGTTCTGATTCCTTTTCTTTCTACAAAATTTAAAATGGTTTTGATAAAGTGAATGGTACGGTAGATGGTATTTTCACTGTATTCTTCCTGTTTTCCAAAAATCATAAAATCCCTTATAAAATCAGAATCCATATCCTCTATATGAACTGATTGGCATATAAAACCTTCAAAACGTTCCATGAGACGAAAGAAAACTTTATACCTTTTATAAGTTGAATGGCATATCAGATCCTTTTTGCTGTCTATATACCACTGCATATAATATAGAAGTGTATTTTCCTGCAATGGTTCTTTCAATCCGTTACATATCTTTTTTATTTTGCATGATATTTCACGTCTGAGAACTTTTTTGTGACCTGTTTCTTTATGGTTAATATATCTTGTTGTTTTCTTTTTATGCGATCCAGTTTTGCATTAAGAAGTTTATATTTTTTTAAATAAATGTTACAGGGGCGCTGCTTTTCTTTATCCCAATTTTCTTCGGAAATAACAAGATCTGTGCGAAAATTGTAAATTTTGTTTTGTTGATTGTCAGTAATTCTCAGATGAATGTTTTTCTGTAAACCACTATTTTTAGATAAGAAAAATTGGAATGTCATTCTGCCCGGTTTAACGATTATTACAGGCTAAATTAAGACAAAAAAAGTAGTCCTCTTTAGACTACTTTTTCTATGCAAATATAAACTTTTTTTTGAGAAACCAAATAATTTAAAATCCTGTTTTATAGTTTGTTGTAAGGATGTGGTTTCATTGGTTTGCTATTTGTGTGTGAAAAAAATATATAAATTAATGCATATTGATGTAAAATTTTCATTTTTAAAATTATTGATTTGTAAATCAATGGATTAAATAATAGTCTAAAGAGGACTACTATTAAATCCTATGATGAAAAACATCCTGATGAAAGAGAGTTTGTTTCCAATAGCATACCGTAAATGCGGTATGTCTATTGGGCTTTTTCTGCAGTTCATCTCAGTGTTTTTATTCTCTCAAACTTTTAATAGCAATAATCCGGCGATAAGTGTTCAGGAAAATGTTATTCTCTATATCACAGATGATTTTTCCGGTGAAACTAAAGATTTAAATGATCCGAAAACGCAACCCAGCACCGGAAAAACAGAAGTTTATATTGCAAAAGGTGCAAATATATATGGGACAGAACATTTTGGGAATTCAATATTTAACAAAGAAAAAACAATTGCCTGCAGATCAGAAAAGAGAAAAGCAGATGTAAGGCCTAAAGATCAAAATGCACAACTTTGCAAGGCTGAGAAAAAAATCATGTTACTTCTTTTATAAAACCCTCAGAAAGCAGTCATACATTCTTTGCACTGTTTGAAGGCTATCCGGGATTTGCAGTATTAAACAATAGTCCTTCTGTCCAAAAATTTCAGTTTATCTATGAAGAGTTATATCTGCCTGTAAACTCTTTTGTCAAAGAAGCGATCATCATATTTTCAACCCACTCATCTTCTCCGGTAAGAGAAGAAATGATGACTCAGTATTCCCGGCCACCTCCTTTTTATGATGTTTTAACTGCCTAAGCTTTACAATTCTTATCCTATCTCAAAACCTTGGAAAAGAATATAAAGTCTTCTAACATAACAATATTCAAGTTTAAAAAAACGCAAAAAATATAATTAGTTTAAAATCTATAGTATGAAAAACAAGTATTTGTTAATCTTATTTGTAATGCTATTTCAAGTAGCAAACAGTCAGGTCGGAATCGGAACTACAGCACCAAGAGGTGCATTAGATATTAATAAACCTACCACTTACAATATGGGTTTGGTATTACCTACCAATACCTCAACCGGAAATATTATAAATCCGCAGGGAGGGAATGTGGCAGAAGGAACCATTATTTATGACAGCAGTATGAAATGTGTAAAAGTATTTAATGGTACAGCATGGTCAAACTGTTTATGCGACGCTTGTTCCACAACGCCTACCATAGCAGCAGACTGTACTCAAAGCGGATTTCAGGGAATATATACTGCAGGAGCAGCATTGTCTGGAGCTACATTTTCTGTGACGCTTACCAATAATTCCTTCTCTACAGCTACAATTGGCTTTCAGGCCAGTGACCTTACTTTAAGTGGTGTAAGCGGAGTGACTGTAGCTTCTGTAACACCTACATCTGCTACTCTTAACGCAGGACAATCTCAGGTAATTACTTACAACTTAAGCGGAACACCTTCTGTATCCGGAACTTTAACGGGATCATGGGCTAAACTTAACTTAAGTTGTTCAAACTCTGTACCTGTTAGAAAAACTGTTCGTTTTGCATCCTGGTCAGGCTATTCAATAGGAAGCAGTGCACAAGCTGTATATAATTCACAGCTAAATACGGCTGCTAATTATGGAGTTTCGGGAACTTATTCAGGTAATTTCAACGGATTTACCTTTACGGATATCACATCCACTTTATCCGGACTTACTGTAGCAAACTTGTTAAGTTCTTACGATGTTATAAGTACAGGATTCGCCAATATGACGGCTGCTGATGCTGCTAAAATCAAAGGATTTGTAGACGGTGGAGGAGTAGCCATCATTCTTTTTGATTCTGGTACTGGAACTAGTTTGTTGAATGCATTCGGAGGTACAGGTGCTGTAAGCTCTGGTGTAGCAACTGCAACAACCAATACCAATGCAATTAACAATGGAATATTTGGTAATACAACCAATACTCTGATAACAGGTCAGGGATCGTATGGTAGTGTTACAACTTCCCAGTTGCCTCCAGGATATACGTTGTTGGCAAGTAACGGAACTACACCTCAGATATTTGTTGCCGGAAACCAAGGAAAAGCTATCTTCTTCTGGGATGAAGGAGCTTTCAGAGATACTTCGGTGGCAGGTACTGTAATTGATACTCAGCAAGAGAAATTCTTACATAATATCATGGCTTATGCTTTAGGAAAAGCTGGATTTTAATATATAAAACCAAGTTCTGAATAATGATGCAGTACTTCTTTCTTTTAATATCATGAAAAAATATTGAAAGTCGAAGGCTGCATCTTTTTAAATCTAAAAAGCTTTACAATGACAAATTTTAAGGAAATACATATAGGAAATATGATTGAAAAAAGAGTTACAGAATGTGGGATGGACATATCCCGTATCTGTAGCTTTATGAAATGTTCAAAGGAAGAAATAATCAAAATGTATGAAGCCGAAAGTTTAGATGCTGAGGCTCTACTCCGTTGGAGCAAGCTTTTGGAATACGATTTTTTTAGAATTTATACACAGCATCTGATATTATATGCCCCACCTTCTCCTGAAAAGAGCAACTGTAAAAAGACAGCCCTTCCTCAATTCAGAAAGAATATTTATACCAGAGAAATTATAGATTTTATCCTTGAACTCATTGAAAGTGGAAAGAAAACAAAACTTCAGGTAATAGACGATTACAGAATACCTAAAACCACACTTTACAAATGGATAGAAAAATACAGAAAAACAACGCATATGCAAACTTAAATCCTGACAACAATGAAAGAATCTAATATAAATTACCGGCAAATTTTTATGGATATTCTTGATCTTAAATATCCTGAGAAAAAAACAGCGTGTCTTCCTTTACTGCAAAAAGAAAATCTATCAGCAATAGATATTATAACGCTTAATCATAAAATATTTGGAACAGCAGACAAAGAAACACAAGATCTTAACCAGAAACATCGTTCCTACAGTAAATCTTCTATTCTGAAGATATTAGACTATCAGAAAAAGAATGATCTTAATAACCTTCAGTTGGCAGAGTATTTTAAACTCAGCAGAAATACCATTACAAAATGGAGGAAAATCTTCTGCGAAGTGAGCTGATAATTGCCCTGCTGCACAACTGTGAGAACTTTAAAGTTATTTTCTAATTACTTATCTTAGAAAAGCAAAAATAGAAACCCATGAGTTCAGTGTCAGAATTATCAAAAAGATTCAGAGAAGTTATGCTGGATGGTCTCTGGATCGCCAATACCAATTTTAAAGATCAGCTTTCAGATGTGAGCTGGGAACAGGCGGTGGCAAAAGTAGATTCCTTGAACACCATTGCTATGCTCACCTTTCACATTCATTATTATATTGCAGGAATTATTAATGTTTTTGAAGGCGGCGATCTCGAGATCAAAGACCAATTCAGTTTTGATCTTCCACCCATAGAATCTCAGCAACAATGGGAAGAGTTGTTGAATAAACTCTGGACAGATTCTGAAAAATTTGCATCATTACTGGAACAAATACCGGATTCTACACTTGATGAGGTTTTTGTTGATGAAAAATATGGAACCTACCGAAGAAATATCGACGGAATGATTGAGCACGGCTACTATCATCTGGGACAGATTACTTTAATGAAAAAGCTTTTTGAAAAGCAGATAAACATAAGTACACCTTGACAACGTGTACTGGAAATAAAGCAAAAAAAGAATTTAACAAACCCGTTTAAAATCCATCTAAAACGGTAATAAACAGAATAAAATCTCAGAATAACTCCTATTTGAGGTTTTTATTTAAATTACCTACCTTTAGAAAAAATAAAATTTTAAATGAGAAAATCGGCTGCAATCATTTTTGCGTTTATCATTTCACAATTTCAGGCTCAGCAAGGAGCTTATTATCAGCAGGCTGCGAAGTACAAGATGGATATTGATGTCAATGCTGAAAAATTTACCTATCAGGGAAAACAAACTTTAGAATACACCAACAATTCGCCGGATGAGCTGAATGTGGTTTATTTTCATTTATACTGGAATGCTTTCAAGCCCAATTCTATGATGGATCAGAGAGTGGCTTCCCAAGGCAAAAATGGTGACGGAAGACTGCAGAAAGACGGGGTCTCAAGATTAGCTTCCATTCCTAAAGATCAGGAAGGCGCTCAGAATATTCACTGGATTAAGCAAAATGGGAAAGACCTGAAATTTGAAGTTCAGGAAACCATTATGAAAGTATATCTGGCAGAGCCTATCAAACCAAACTCTACCACTACGTTTACAATGGATTGGGATTCTGTAATCCCTCAGCAGATCAGAAGAAGCGGAAGAAATAACAGAGAAGGGGTAGATATGACAATGACTCAGTGGTATCCGAAAATTGCAGAGTACGATTATGACGGCTGGGCAACTTTCGATTATCTGGGAAGAGAATTTCATGCACCGTTCTCAGATTTTGACGTTACCATTAAAATCAACAAAGATTATGTGGTAGGAGCAGGAGGAATTCTGGAAAATCCTACAGAAGTAAAAGGCTATGATGCCAATGCTAAAGTAAAAGCAGAAAAAGATAAGAAAGCAACCTGGAAATGGACTGCAAAAAATATTCTTGATTTTGCATGGAGTGCAGACAGAGACTATTCTGTAGAAAGCTTCAACGTTCCGGAAGGGCCTAAAGTATATCTGGTTTATCAGAAAAATGATAAAACCAAAGCTTGGGGAGAATCACAACCTTATATCACCAAGTATTTCCAGATTATGAATTCTCATTTTGGAAAATATGTGTATCCTACCTATGCATTCATTCAGGGAGGAGATGGCGGAATGGAGTACGGAATGTGTACTATGATTTTAGGTGAAGCCAAAAGCGTTAAAGATTTATTAGGCTTAATGGCTCACGAAGGATCTCACTCATGGTATCAGCAGATGCTTGCCACTAACGAATCTGTACGTCCATGGATGGATGAAGGTTTTACGAGCTATGCAGAAGGCTATACCATGTATCAGCTGTTTCCGGAAGACCTGCCGAATCCTTTTGTTAAAACGCTTGATGCTTACAGAAACTTTATCAAAAAAGGAATCGAAGAGCCGGCAGTCTGGTTAGGAGATCACCATGATAACGGAAATGCTTATACCTATGCATCTTATGTAAAAGGGGAGCTATATCTGGTGCAGCTTGGATATATCATGGGAGAGCAGAATCTTGCGGAAACCCTAAAACAGTACTATGATCAGTGGAGTATGAAGCATCCTTCGGACAGAGATTTCCTTCATATTGCACAGAAAGTTTCCGGGATGGATCTGAAGTGGTTCCAAAATTATTGGATCAATACCACGAAGACCATTGATTACGGAATTAAGGATGTAAAATACGATGCAAAATCCACTACCATTACTTTGGTTAATAACGGTCAGGTTCCTATGCCTATTGATTTTGGGGTAATGACTGCCGATAAAAAAATCGTTACGTATCAGATTCCGATGAATATGACGCATACATGGAAAGAAAAGGATGTTTACGGTGATTTTAAAACAATGCCTTACTGGCCTTGGACACAGAAAGAATATACTCTTACCATTCCTTATACAAAATCTCAATTATCTGCTCTTGGAATTGATTTCAGCCAGAGAATTGCAGATGTAAATATGGAGAATAATTTTGTTGAAGTAAAGTAATTAATACAAAATACCAATAAACAGCGCGGAAATTTTATTTCCGCGCTGTTATCTTTTTTATCTATATCGCTGTTTTTGAATGGTATATCATATCAAACATGTTTGATAATGATGAAAAAATATCTCATTTTGTTACAAGCGCATAGGCAGGAGCCTTCCGGAGGGCCCATTTGCTTTCCCGCAAGCCTGTTTTAAACCTCCCGAGGTCTCAGTAAGACTAAAACACCCGTGTTTGTAACTTCCGGAGGAGTTGTACAGGTACCAACGGTTTGCTTTGAATTGATGAGAATTCTGTCAATGATATTATTGAGATCATTGTAATTTATCGGAGATTGGCTGGTTATCTTTATAAAAATTATTAAATTTATTCCCTCAAAATTAAGCGGGAACTTCAATTGCATCTAATGAATTTCTCCTGAAAAATATGTCAATGAATTCAATTGTAATAAATGTAGGAAACAGCAATATCAGATTTGGTCTTTTCAATGGTGATAATTGTGATATTTCTTGGGTAATCAACACAAAACCTTACAGAACAGCAGATGAACTTTATGTACAGATGCTAATGTTATATCAAACCTATAAAATTGATCCTAAAGAAATTGATAAGGTTATCATAGGCTCCGTAGTACCTCAGCTTACGAAGGTAATGAGCTCCGGGATCAAAAAAATTCATGGGACGACTCCTGTAATTGTAGATAGATCCACTCCTTCCGCAGTTCAGGCAAAATCCAAACAGATGGGAACAGATATCTATGCCAACCTTGTGGCGGCACATAATCTGTATCCTGGTAAGAAAAAGATTGTTATTGATTTTGGAACCGCTCTTACAGCAAGTTGTGTAGCAGAAACAGGGGAGACTTTAGGAGTAATTATTGCTCCGGGAATTGTTACCTCTCTGAATTCATTAATTAACCAGACAGCACAGCTTCCGGATATTGAACTGAAGAAACCAAAATCTGTTTTGGGCCTGGATACGGTAACCTGTATGCAAAGTGGTATGGTATATGGCTTTCTTGGAATGGTAGAAGGTTTTGTAGCCCGTATTAATGAGGAAGTGAATGATGACTGTTTTGTGGTGGCAACAGGAGGTGTTTCTCATGTTTACAAACCTCTTACGGATAAAATTCATGTGATGGACAGGCTTCATACCCTGAAAGGTCTTTATTTTCTTGGAAAAGATTTATAAATTAATATGATTAAAGTTGAGGTTAAGTCCTGCTAATGCTTTAATCTTACCCTCAACCTTATTGAATATCATGGAAAAATTTCCAATCATACAAACCGAAAGATTGATTCTTTCAGAACTGGAAGAAAAGGACATCCCTTTTATTGTAGAGTATCTTCAGCATAGGATTTTCTCTGATCTTACGTCCAATATTCCTTTCCCATATGTAGAAGATGATGCCAGATCCTGGTTGAAAATGTCAAAAGAAGCTTTTGAGAATCATACAGGATATATATTTGCGATCCGTAATAAAGAAGGGCAGATTATGGGGGGAATTGGTCTGAGTGACAGGGATGATGATAAAGCAGAACTGGGATACTGGATAGGAGTTCCTTACTGGAATAAAGGACTGGTAACCGAAGCTGCAAAAGCGATTGTAGATTTTGGATTTAAAAAACTGGAGTTCAATAAAATTTTTGCCACTCATTTTCTTCATAATCCGGCTTCAGGAAGAATTATGGAGAAAATAGGAATGGAGCAGGAAGCTGTCCTAAAACAGGAAATGAAGAAAGACGGAGAATATTTTGACATCGTGAGATATTCAATTTTTAAAGACTGATCTTTAAGGAATATTAATCATTCCTGACTTTATAAAATAAAATCGGAGAATATTTTCTAATATTCTCCGATTTTTTATTTGATGATTAAAAGACTATCTCTTACTTTTAAAAAAATCTTTTACGATAGAAGAACATTCTGCTTCCATAACTCCTGTAATGATTTCGGTTTTAGGATGTAAGGAAAGATGCTTGTTGATAAATCCTCTTTGTTCATCCCTGGCCCCAATCACCACTTTTGAAATCTGAGACCAGGAGAGTGCACCGGAACACATTACACAGGGCTCCATAGTTACGTAAAGTGTACAGTTTTTTAAATATTTTCCTCCAAGGAAATTGGCGGCTGAGGTGATGGCCTGCATTTCAGCATGGGCAGTAACATCGTTCAACGTTTCGGTGAGGTTATGGGCTCTTGCGATAATACGGTTGTTAGTAACCACCACACATCCAATAGGAACCTCATCTTTTTCTAAAGCGACTTCTGCTTCCTGCAGCGCCATTTTCATATAATATTCGTCAGTAAACATTTTAATCCGTCATCGTTAAAGTTAATGGTAGCTTGAAACTGTAGCATATGGGATCGCCTTTTATCATGGCGGGAGAAAATTTTTCTGCCAATGAGTAAAGGGCAATCTCTGCCTGTCGGTTGAATGTGAAATTATCTCCTTGTGCATGAACATTGCTCACAGTTCCGTCTTTTTGTACAATAAATGCAACATCTGTTTTTACCGTTTTTTCTTCAGAATATACTCCGTCAATATATAGCAGATTGGCCACTTCCTGTCGTAAAGAATTGATTCCACCAGGATAATCTGCAGCCTTTTCCGCACTCGAAAATTTTTGAGATAAGCTCTGCTTAGGATTTTTGATGGTTTGAAGGTCTTCCAGGTTTCTAACCTTTAATAAAGCGCCAATCAATGCATTATTTTCAATACTGTCCATTTTTTTCATGAAAAAAAGAAAATCTCCTTTTATTTCAGTCTTTTTTACAGTATTGGATTCTGCATCAAATTTTTTCTTGAACTCTTTATTCAGCATCGTTCTGTGCTGGTTGTAATAATTTTTTACAAGCCTGAATTCTTCTTTCTGCTGAGACAGCAAAAAGGAAGAAATAAAACAGCTTATAACAATGAATAGAGTTTTCAATAAGGGTATATTTATGTAAATATAACGAAAAATATGAATTGTATTGTTTATTGTTAACTCTCCAGATAACGGTTCAAAGATTCCTGTAAATGATTGCGAATGTCATCAACTAAACCTTTCGGTTCCAGAACGGTAACTTCTTTCCCGAAAGAAAGAATTTCCTGCATAAAGTCGTAAGTAGGGTGGAGGAAGAACTCAAAATATATTTCTTCCGGAGTTTCCTTGGTTTCTTTCTGAGATTGATGAAGAGGAAAACTTCTGATATATTCTCCCTGATGACGGCTGCATTTTAAAACAATATTCTGTGGTTTCTGTTCTGCCAGATTCATCACTCCGAATGCATTTTTGAAATGCTCTCTGAAGTTGTATTTGTACTTCTCTCTGAACTGATTTTTGGATACATCCAAATAATTGATTCTATCCAGCCCGAAAGATTTTAAAACTTTATCTTTTGTATCAATGGCAATAAGATACCATCGGTCTTTGGATTCTTTCAGAGCTAAAGGATGAACTTTTCTGGAAGTCATCAGTTTGTTTTTGTAGTTGTAGTGTTCAAAGCTCACCACTCTTTTATTTCGGATGGCAAAGAACAGGTCATAGAAGTGCTCCACACCGGTTGGTTTACGGCTTTCGAAAAAGATGAAATCTGAAAAGTCGGGGTGGGTATTCATTGCGTTACTCACCTGGAAAGATTCCAGTAATTTTTGATTGTACTCATCCACTTCCATAATGGGACGGCTCTCAATATAGTATCGATTGTCTCCTTTTTTCTTGTTGTGGATGGAAAGATTGAAGAGATCAGAAATCTCGCGGATATCTCTCTGCAGGGTACGGATAGAATAACTTTTGATATCGGCATCCTGGAATTCAAAAGAATTCAAAAGATAGTGCTCCAGCTGGGAATAAGTAGCTGGAGAACTTTCTAATCTTTTTATAATTAAGGCATATCTTGTCAGATAAAAATCTTTCTTCATTTCTCTTTTTTTAGGGTGCAGCAGTGCTGCGTTTCATGGTAAGGTTTTATAAGACAAATATATGCGGTTAAAGCGACAAAACGTGTCGTGTTTTATTTTTTTATTATAAACTTATTGCCCGTAATCTATGAAAGAACTCTTATTTATGAACATATGGAATGAAGTAGGAGTAACTTCTATCTTTGAAATAGGACTATTGGAAATAACGAAAGTTGTTTTATCACTCTGTTCATTTTCTGTAAATGACTTTCCTTGCAAATTAGTTTTTACCATATCTTTGAAAACCTGAGAAGGCGTTTGAAACTCCATAAATAAGTTATCCAAATATTCAGTATTTCCTCCGAAGTCAGTTTTTACTCCATCTTTAAAATCAAATTGTATTTTTTTGATATCTTTTCTTTTAGATGATTCTTTTTTTGTTTTCATGTCATAATCTACAATTCCTGTCCAGATAGGCAGTGGATTAGCATATTTGTTTTTGAATACTTTGACAATGGTTGCCAGTAAATCATTTAAAGAACATTGTAATAGCAATTCTTCCAAATGTTCTTCTTTATTCATATTTTCCAATGTATTAGGATCATGTATTTCCTGATCAAGTGCAGTTAATCTGTACTTTTCAGGAGTAGTATAAAATAAAATTTCTAAATCTTTATCTGTTATCATAATTATAATTTTTTATAATGAATATATTCAAAACGTCCTTCATGTTTCATAAGTTCTTTAATATAGGCATCAGCAACATCTAAGGCATTATCTTTAATTCCGGCACCACTTGGTTGAAGTGCTTTTACAATATTTTTTTGAATAGTTGCAATTTCGGAAATTGTTAATTTTTCACCGATATTCCTTAGTGCAAATACACTACCATCTGTTCCGGCGACTGCTCTTAACTCTTTAATTCCCTCAAACATGAACATCCTAATATCACTTGTACTTAAACTATTGCCTCTAGGATGGTTATGAGTTACTATTGCTCCTTGTAGTTTTTTTCCATATTTAGCAATAAGATCAACTGCTTTTCTGCTATTGCTAGTTATATTATTAATTATTTCTCCTTCCTTCGTTATCATTCCAGCCCATTCAGTAGGTAAATCAAAAATTTGTTTTTCATACTGTGATATTTTCAAAGGTGCAATATCAGACGCTATATCCACTACTTTTGCTAAGGTACTTCTGATCTCGTTCCCTGCACCTTCATAAAGAAGTAGCTTTTTATTATTTGAAAACCAATCTGCGATTTTTTTCCAAAGGTTATTTACAAAATCCTGTAATTTCTTTCCTCCTTCTTTAATCAGAAGTATGAGATCTTCTAGGGCTTTGCTTACTTTTTGATAAGCTTCAGCAGTTTGGATTTTTACAAATTTAGTAGTTTGAGAGATTGTTTTTCCAATTTCAGAATTAATTTTTGCAAGGATCTCTCCCATTTTTCCAACTTCAGATACTTTTGCTATATCTGCTATCGGGATAAAAAACGTACCTATAAATGAAATGGTAAAACCTGCCGCATAATTAATTCTAACCCAATTCAAATCATTACCGTCTTTACTGGTAAGATATTCTTTGATTTTTTTTACACCTTCTTTTATGGCTTCCCATAGATTTTCAAATAGTGTCATATCCAGCATATCCCAGAAATTATCAATCATTTCTAAAGTATGTTGAAAATCTTTGCTAATGTCAAAAGGTGCTTCTAATAAACCTCCAAAGAATTTAAGAGTAGAAGCAACAAAGTCTACCAAGCCGTTCCATATTCCACAAAGTAAAGCAATGTTTTCAGTCAAATTCTCTTTTAAAGACCCTGCTAGTGAGTCAGATGGTTCGAAGAATTTTTCTATTTGTTGTTTTACATAGGTATTATATTTGATTATAAATTTTTCAATGCTATCTAGCTGATCGATAATCAAATCATCTAAAAATTTTGGAGTAAGATCAGCAAGATCGAATCCTTTTTTATCGGTGAAAAGATTGCGTAAATATTTTAATTTTTCTGTTGGAATTGTAAATGCTTCTGTTAACTTATCTTTTTTGAAAAAATAACCTTCAATCTCTGTATCCCAGAAATTATCTGAAATTTTTAAAAAGTCGACACCTTCTCCAAGTTTCTTTAATACCCAGCCTAATGCTTTGGCAGGAGCGGAAACTCCCAACATAACATATCTTAAAAGGCTAAAGAATCCGCTTTTTATTTTACTTTCTTTGATGTAGCCATTCTTCATTAATTCTTCTACAATTTCCTGATTTACACTATCTGTATTTTTTAATACAGCTTTCATAATCTCATTATCGAAGAGATTACTTTTAAGATTACCCTGATCATCAGTAAATTGTTTTCGGACTTTTGCAGACATTTTACCAAATAAAACATCTTTGCTTAACTCTCCTGAATCACTTTCCAGGAATAAAATGACTTCATCATCTTTGGGCTGTACAATTTCATAACATTCTCTAACCTTATTTCCATCATTTGAAACAAATAATAATAATTTAAAAGCCAGAAGATCTCCTTCATCTCCATATTTTGAGTTCCTGTTATTGTCAAAATAATAATTATAGGTGCTGAATTTATATTTATTTTTAACAGTAATATTTATATCTTCTATAATATTGGTATTGCCATTGGCGGAGATATTTCCATCCGGATAATATTTTTTAAGTATATCTTCAGTTGATTGATTGAAAAGCTTTACCGTTGCCAGTGGGCTTACATTATTCATCCCTCGGATATTTTCACCTATGGTAAAAGCATTTTGCATTGAAGGAAATGAAAATTTATTATCCATCGACCATGCTTCTTCACCAACATCAAATACATCTTTATATTCTGTGTTTTTCATTTTTAATAATTTTAAAGATTAATAAAAAAGGCAGAGTAAAATACTCTGCCTCATGAAGTATGATTCAACAGAATTATTGCAATGCCTGCTTTAATTCAGATAATGGTAATGAAGCAATAACTTCTTTAGGATTATCATCTGTTGTCAGCTCAAGGAATCCGTTGTTAAGCTCGATTTTATCTACAAACTTATCGTCTCCTGAATTTAATTTAGAGTCAACAATAGAAAATTCAGTTTCTATAACTACATCTGAAGGAACTTCGAAATCTTCAGGGTTTTCCTTTGTAAATGGTAATGCTGTGGATGTCTTTAATCCGGCTGAGTCTTCCTGTAAGATATTCAGAGAAGTAGGAAGTACAGTGATCCATGCTTTTCCTTGTTTTATTCCTACAGGTTCACGCATTTCGTCAACAATACTCAAGTACATTGGATCTCCGATTACAGGTACTTCACCTCCGTTCCAGATTCTTCCGGTAGACATGAAGAATTGTACAGCATCTTCGAATCCTGGTTTAACGGTTACAATTACTCTGGCCATACCTGCCTGAAGGAAGTTTCTGAACAAAGGATCTGTACTTTGAGACAGATACATATCCTGCCATTTTGCTTTATCTCCCCAATAGTAAGGATAGAAGGTATAATCCATAATGCTCCATTCAAAGGCTTGTTCCATGAATTTTGCCAATGCCGTGTATTGTTCCAGATCTTCACCTAATACAATACTGAAATCCTGCATTCTTTCTGCTCCGTTGGTAAAGTTTTTCCCCAGTGAAGCATAATCCTGTAATAGATAAGCAATACAGTTATGTTTCAGGATAACAGATTCCATGTTACGGTAAAAGTTGCTTGAGTTAAGCTTTTCTTTATTCTGTTCTTCCTCTTCCTTCGCTTTTTTCTCTATTTCTGCTTTTTTCTCCAAGAAGATGGCATAAGCTTCATCGTAAGCTTTGATAATGGCTGTAAAGTTTTCTAAGAACCATGATGACATGTACGCTGCAGAAAGTTTACAGGTAATTTCGAATGCGATGTTGACAGAGTCGATATTTTCACATCTGTAAACGAAATCATAAGAACCGGTTACGTTTTGTGGTGTAAAGTAAGCTGTACTGTCAATAGAAGGATTCCAGTTTTCTAAAGCTACTGTACCTCCTGCAAAATTGCTGCTGTATAAAACACTTTTACCTCTAGAATCTCTTTCGAACCCATAGAACATTTTTACAGCACTTGCTTCATAGTTATCAGGGATATCAATTTGTCTGTGTCTGAATTCTCCGTTTCCGTCTACTTTTTCCCATTGTTTTCCAAGAATAAGATTGATAGGGGATTTCGGCTGCTCTGTAAGTTTTACATTATAATAATTTGCCCAGTATTCAATTTGCAGCTGAGTCGCTTTTTGGGCGCTTGGCATATTCCATTCTCCGGTAACTGTTCTCGGATCTAAAGGTGGCGTTAATGTATCAGATTTCGAAGCGGCTGTTGCCAGAGTGTGAAGTCTTGCCGGTTCAGGAACCATGAATTCAAACATAGTACGTTTACCATAATTGAAGATCTGGTTTTTCATTTTCTTATCTACCCATCTGTAAACTCCCACTACATGTTTATTACCGTTTCTGTTATCAAAACCATGAGCATTGTTTTCTTCAAACTCTTCAATGATTTTTTCAATTCTTTCTTCGGCTACTTTGGTAAGGATTCTTTCCGTAGCTTTTTCTGTAATTTCCTGAGATTTCGAAATAGCCTGTCTGGTACTGTTTTCTTTAGAGTTTCTGGCGGCAAAGCTTCCTCCCACTTCGAAAGATTTACCCATGCCTCCATATCTGAAATGTGCTTCTGTATTGATATCCTGCTGGATAACGTTCGCAACTTCAGACTGCATGTCATTTCTGGTTGTAGTTGTAGTATCACTTAGCGTTTCTCTTTCCGTTGACTTGGAAGTTGTGGTTTGAATTTCACTTCTTCTCAACCTACGGGTTGATTTTTGCTTAAACTCTTTCGCCATAATGTTTTCGATATGAGTTACCTCACCCGGAACATAGGCGTGCGTTGTCTGAACAACTTTTAAATAATCTGCAATACCCAGTCTTTTTACTCCAAAATGTTTAGGAATGAATGTTCCTGGTTTGTAACCGCCGTTTCCTTCAGATGGATTTTCAGTTTCATCTTTTGTTTCTTCGGTATATAGGATTCCTGTGAAAGTTCTGTTGATTTCAATTTCAGAAAGGCTTAATGAAGCTTCTTTTCCGTTATTAAAATAAACTTTGATGTCCATAGATCTGATGAACTTACCAAATTTATCAACCAAGAACAGCGGTAATGCCACTTTTCCGTCTACCACTTCAATATTGGAGAAGCTTTCTTCAAACATTCCAAAATCTGTGCTGGCGTTAATTCTTACAGAAGCAGCTCCCCAGGCATTGCTTTCAGCCTGATAATAGAAGGTGGCTGTAGCCGGCATTCTCGAATAGATGGGCTCATATGATGTTTTCAGATAGTATGATCTTGGAACAACTCTGGATGAAGCGCTGTAAGAAGAAACAACGGGTACCAATACTCCTCCTACACTTGCATACGTCTGCTCTGGAGCTGGTGATTTCTGGAATAAAGACTGAACTGTTGAAGTGGTTTCTTCATCCAGTTTTTCAAAAATTTCCGGGAAAGTATCAAACTCGTCAGTAATGGAAACTTCAATAGTTCCTAACTGTAGTTTTCTGTCACTCAATATGGTAATTGTTGAGAAATCCAACCCGGTTTCAGGCTTTTCTTCGCTTGTTACTTTTGTGAAAATATTGACAAATAATTTGAAAGAGTCCAGTGAAAGTTTTTCTTTCAGATCTCCGAAATTAATTTCATTTTTATATTCAAACTTGAATGGCGGAACTTTTAAGGCTTCCAATGAAGCGTATAGAGCATCAATCTGTTCCTGCGTTAAACCTCCTTTTGCAATTTGGGCTTTAACACTTTCCTGCAAGGTATTGTATCTCTCAATATCTGCCTGATGGGTATCCATGTATTGTCTGTAAGCGGCATCATATGCTTTTGCTCTTAATGTATAGAATAACTTCTGAGTGGCTTCCAATTCAGCTCTTAGCTGTAACAGGCCATCTTTCTCAAAAGTAAGATAAGAAAGTTCTGAGATTCTTTCTCCTTCTGCTTTTAATTGCTGCTGTACTGAAAATGAAAGGGGTGCAGTACCATTGATAATTCCTTCTCCAATTTTAGAGATATTCACCTGAAAAGCATTTCCTGAAGGGTTTGATGGAGTACCTTCTCCTTCATATCCATCTCCAAAAAGCTTCATTGGTAAAACAACTCTTGCTTCCAATGCTTTGGCTTTGAGATCTTCACCATTGATTTTTACTAGTTCCGGTGTGGAAGGTAAATCAGCAACATATCCAAAGTGAAGTGCTCTTAAAATATGAACTAATGCTTCTTTTACATAGAAATTCTCCTGGGTAACAGTCTGATAAATAAGATTATCCCAAACCTCACCCATTTTGGATTGGATAGCGTTGCTATTATATAAATTTTTAGCTGTAATTTCATCTGCTACAGAAATTACTTCTTTTTTTGCAATTTTTCTTCCGATTTTTAGCGCTTCGGAAAGAGGGCCACCTTCAATTTCAATTTCGCTTTGATAGCCAACCGGATTGAAAGATTTTGCAGCTCGTTCCAATGCCTGGAATTTTTCTAAAGCTGTACTTGCCGGGTTAATTGCTGTATCAAAAGAGGTTGTAAGCTGTGACGGTCTGTGAATGAATCCAAGATTAACTTTTTTAGTTTCTGTTAATTCAGGGTTTCTTAAGCTTACAAATCTGAATAAGGTTTGTGGTGCGCTATTATTTGTTTCGTTTGTTGCCATTTTTAATATTTTGTTTTTGTTGTGTGTTTAGTTTTTTCTTAATTGCTGAGCTGTTAGTATACAGGACTGTCATTTTTTTTGGTGTATTCAAGTGTTAGAGCAAATGAATTGATCAGAGAGTAATCATAATCTAGAACTCCTGCCAGTTCAAATCTTACTTTTTTGTTTTCAAGTGTAATGAAAGCTTTCGTCATCCATTGGTTTCCTGCAAATGCTACATCTATTGCATACCATTCTGTAAACATCTGATTGGAGACAATCACTTCAACATCTTCAAAAATTTTGTCAATCGGAAGTTCTCCTGTTCTTGGAATCTGATCAAGGAATAATGTCTTTTTATAAACTGGTTTATTGTTGATCCAAATTCCTCCCGTTTTTTCTTCTTTCGTAGTATAAGAATGCTGTTTGTCTGCATATTTCTTTTGAATAAAAGAATTTTCCTGATATGAATCTCCATAATAGAAAGATCCAATCATTCCCGAAGAGCCATATGATGTTCCCACAAAGTCAATTCCAGAGATTCTTACATTACTGCCTGCATTGTATTTATTATTGATTTCAACTACTCCGTCATCAAGGAAGGAAATGTATGATCCATACGCAGCTCCTTTTAATTCCCTATTTCCATTTGTATTATCAAAGACAAGATCCCCTTTGATAGGTTTAGTAGATTCCGTTCCCACAAGCGGAACAAAATCGGTAAAGTCTGATATATTTTTATATCCAAATACATTACCGTCATTCATCACTGCTACTTTTGTATAAGAACTGTCTGCCAAAGGAGTTCTTTTTGCTGAAACTACAGCATCAAAATCCAGTGTTCTTGCGGCGAAGTCTCCTCCAATTAATGGTGTAACGAAATCATGACGTCTTGCTACCGGATTGGATTCAATAACCAACTTATTGAATGTGGAACCTCCTAATGGAGCGTTACAGCCAATAACGACATTGTTATCTCCCCAGACCCCCATTGCATGAGTGGTTGAAGCAGCATTATATCCGATAAATGTATTGGAACCCCATGCACCGGAAGTAGTCACTTTTCCGTAATTCTGACCAGCAAAAGCTCCAAGAAACGTATTCTGAACCCCATGAGTCAGCCAGTATCCGGCACCTATTCCTAATGTGGTATTGTACTTACCATCAATGTTTTTAACACCCGCTTCATCTCCCACGTAAGTACATCCTAGAGCTGTTGTTGAATTTTTACCAGCTTCAGTTCCAACCATTACGTTATAACTTCCGGTTGTTAAAAGAGAACCACTGTTTACACCTACAAAAGTGTTCCAGTCTCCAGTTGTTACATTAGCTCCGGCAAAACCTCCGATAGCAATATCACTTTGCCCGGTTGTTAATTTTGGTAAAGTATTATATCCAATTCCAACTCCGTAGGTTCCGGTATGGTCTGTATTCATGTTTCCAAACCATAAAGAATAGGTTTTGGAACTGAAATTGATTTCACCCGCTCTGCCTTCGCCTGGTTGGAAGATGATAGGGTTATTTGTTCCATTACCTCTGTCAATAACATTCTGCAAATTATCATTTCCACTAAATGATGGTTTATCAGAGAGATCATTATAGCTGCCCGTAAGTGCTACTTTTTTCAAAATTACTTTCTCCTGACCTTCCTGAGCTAATGTCAGGCTTCCGTCAGCATTGGAAGTAGGAATAATACTGAATTCCGAAAGATTAATATGAAATGCAGATCCGTCATTCTGAGTAATGGTGATGATGTTCTGAGCGGCATCATACTCAGCTCTGTCAATATGAATATTATTGGTGACTAAAGTTCCTAAATCCACAGATTTACTTTGTTGAACACCATTTTCTCCTGTATAAAATACAGTTAAAATATTTCCATTGAGTTGAGGAGCCTGGATGGATGTAGGGGTTTCAATTTTACTTTTCCATAGTTGGGCATCTTGCGGGCTTAAGTTGGATGCATTTACATCTGCTTTTTTAGAAAAGTCATAATCTACTTTTTCTAAAGGAAGTTTTTCGTCTTTATGCCAGTATGACTCCTGCCATTCCCAAAATTCTTCCTGCTTTGGAATATCTCCGTTTTCGAAATATTTTTTTAATTCCTGTTTTGTTTTCATTTTGTTAAAATTTTAATTAATAAGTTGCCCTCCGGTTACCTGAACTTCAGGATCAAAAGAATACATGTGATATTTGGTGTTTTCTCCTAATACAACCTCTGTTAGTTTGTTGCCTGAAAATGCCCCCGACTCAATATTGAGAACATTTTGTGGAATATGTACAGATGTAATAAGGTTATTTCCGAAAGCATAATTTTTAATTTCAGTAACGTCATCAGGAATGATTACAGAAGTAAGTTTATTGGAGCTGAATAAAGCTTCTTCAATGACTTTAAGTTTCTTTGGGAGCAACAAATCTGAAATTTCATTACCTGAAAATGCGCCGTAACCAATTGCAGATAGATTTTCAGGAAGTCGGAGCGAGGTGAGTTTATTACTTGCAAATGCAAGCTTCTGAATTTCAGTAACGGTATTAGGGATCGTAATGGAAGTAAGTTGTGAGCTTAAAAAAGCATTTTCTCCAATACTTACGATACCGTCAGGTATTTGTATATCTGTTATCATTATGCCCATTGTAAAATATTGGGGAATCCTTAAAGTTCCCGGTGGTACAATTACTTTTCTTTTTAGAAAAAATTCCATTGAGGCATTTTTATCTTTATCCATTTCAGCGTAAATGATATTATATGTACCATTCTCCAGTCCTGAAACCTTTTGTGTAGAAATTTTCTCATCCTTATGCCAGTATGAGTTCTGCCATTCCCAAAAGTCTTCCTGTCTGGGGACATCTCCATTTTCAAAATAGAGCTTTAATTCTTCTTTTGTTTTCATGTTGTTAAATTTATCTATAGGTGATTGTAGCTGTTGACGGAATGCCTGCCTTACTTAGATCTAATCCTGCAGGTGCTGAAACACTCTTAAGAGAAGGAAGAGAAAATGAACTTTGCCCCACCGTTTTTACTGAATCTGGGATATATAAAGTTTCTATAACCGTTGCTCTGGGGCAGTTAAAAGCATAATCTCCAATACTAATTAAACCTTCATTTAAAATAATTTCTTCTATTGAATCAGATCCATTAGTCATATTGGCTTGTTGGCCAAAAGCATTGTTTTCAATAATCTTAAGGGTTGAGGGTGTTCGGACGCTTTTAATGTTTTGCTGATTAAAAGCAGAAGGACCAATTACTTCAAGTCCCTCATTGAAATTTACTTTCACAATCTGGTAAGACATTCCTGAAAAGATATAAGCACCATTAATGATTTTTTTTGTGTTAGATGGAATGGTAATTACCAATGCTGAACCAAGAAGTTCATTGTCATTCGTAAAAAATGGTATTACCTTTTCAACGCTTTCAATAGAATTTTGGGTAATTTTCTCGTCTTTATGCCAGTATGAGTTCTGCCATTCCCAAAAATCTTCCTGTTTTGGGATATCTCCATTTTCAAAATAGAGTTTTAATTCTTCTTTTGTTTTCATGTTATTAATTGTTAGATGTCTGTATAGTATAAGATGGTAGCTGTGGCTGGAATACCGGCATTACTGATGTCTAAACCTTGCTTGACAGAAACTGTTTTCAAAGCAGGGATGTTGAATGCGTTTTGTCCTACGGACTTTACAGATTTAGGAATATAAAGATCTGTTAAGTCCTTGCTGGTAGTCAATTGAAAAGCTGCTTCTTCAATAGTTTCTATACCGTTTTCTAATACTAATTTTGATAAGTTGGCAGCAGTACTTGAAAAAGCAAATGCTTCCACTATTTTACATGATCCGGGAATTGTTAACGTTCCTTTCAGATATTGTCCACTAAACGCTCTGTTTTTTATTCTTTCTAGAGATTTTGGAAAGATAATTTTTGATGTACGTTTGAGCGGAAGTAGATAGGAAAATCCTCCAATGACTTTTACTCCTTCAGGAAAAGCCATAACGGTGTCAGACCCGATGATTTCCGTATTATCTGTTGGAGAAAAGATGAACTCTTCATATACAGATACTTCAAGAGAACTGTTGGGTAATTTTTCATCCTTATGCCAGTAAGAGTTCTGCCATTCCCAAAAGTCTTCCTGTTTTGGGATATCTCCATTTTCAAAATAGAGCTTTAATTCTTCTTTTGTTTTCATATTGTTAATTATTAGATGTCTGCATAGTATAAGATCGTTGCTGTCACCGGAATACCAGCATTACTGATATCTAAACCCTGTTTTACAGAAACCTTCTTTAAGGAAGGGATATTGAAAGCACCTTGCCCTACAGATTTTACGGACTTTGGAATGTATAAATCTGTAATTGTTGTCGCTCCAGCAAGTTGAAAAGCATAATTGTCAATAGCTTCAATACCATTTTCTAAGATGAGTTCAGATACTCTGGAATTTGAACCGGAGAATGCCGATGCTTCAATTATTTTGCATGATCCGGGTATTTTTAAAGTTCCGGTTATGAATTGGTTACCAAATGCATTAGCTTTTATTCTTTCCAAAGTACTTGGAAGAGTCACTTGTGTAATAATATTTTTTGCTGCTGCCTGATACAGAAAACCTGGTCCTCCAGCTATACCCCAATAACTTTGATCCCTTCAGGAAATACAATTCTTTTTCCTATTCCCATAATCTCTGTATTGTCTGTAGGAGAAGGTAAAAATTCTTCATAAGTTATTAGCTCGAGAGAACTGTTGGGTAACTTTTCACTCTTATGCCAATAAGAGTTCTGCCATTCCCAAAAGTCTTCCTGCTTTGGGATATCTCCATTTTCGAAATAGAGTCTTAATTCTTCTTTTGTTTTCATAAAACTTTGTGTGATTTGTTGGTTAATAAATTGATTGTTGTATCCTTTTTTAGTGGAGGATGCCACTTTTACTATATTTTCAGACATAGTTCTGGCTGTCCAGCATTTTGTGAATGGTGAATTCAAAGGTGTTGAGACTATTTAATGAGATTGCTGTGCGTGTATTATAGAGATTTCAAAGGTAATGGCGGACAGCGTCAGAACTTGTCGTGTTTTTTAAATTTTAATTAAAAAGTATCTTCTTCTAGTATTCCTTCTTCAAAATCTTCTCTGAAGAAGTTTTCAATGTCATTGAGATAGTTTTCATAATCCATCTCAGCATTCTCGATGTCGCTCCATTCTACAGTGTAGAGGTCTTCATCGAAGAGTATATGGGTATTGTGATTGGGTGTTTCCATGTTTTGTGTTGTAAGGTGTTGGTTATATTTTGAACATATTTCAGGCTGTTCAGCATAGGTGAATGTTGAATTCAAAGGCTTTTAAAAGTTTTTATGGATTGTTGTTTTGTGTCTTTTTTGATACTTCAAAGGTAGTAGGGGATAACGACAAAACTTGACGTGTTTTAAAAATATTTTCCAATTTTAAAATATAATTTCTAAAGCTTATATTGGGTCTTTATAAGGTTAAAAGCTTATATTTTATTTTTGATGAGCTTCTGAACAATTTGGTTTAATGTTTCTCTGTTATCATCAATATAGCTCAATCCGGCCTGTATCAGGTTTTCAATATTAGACCTTCTCACGTTATCCATTGCTGGAGAAGCATTTTTCAGAGAAGGATTCAGGCGGTAATAGTTCTTTTGGTTTCTAAGTCCCAGCGTCTGAAACATCTGTTCCAGCTGATAATCTACGGTTTCTGCATTGGCAGACATTAAAATGTCAATAATAGGACTTACCCATCCAATTTTTCCGGCTTTTTCAAGTCTTTTAAAAGGATAAGGTCTTGCCTCAATTCCTGTTCCGATAGAAACAATAATCATGTCATTTACACTAGGATGATTGGCTTTCTGATGGTTCTTTAAAACCTCTGCAAAAGGAATTTTTCTTGCTTCTGCATAAGCACAAAGAGCGGGATTATTCGCAAACATTCCTCCGTCAATCAGGCTGAAGATCTGTCCGTACATAGACTTGATCTGTACAGGGCTGAAATAGGTGGGAGCCGCTGATGTTGCTCTACAAATATCCTTTACAAAAAAGTTATCTGTGCTGAGGTGGGCTTTCCATGAGTTGAAAAGCTTTGCTCTTCTGTTCTCGATATCATAACTCGTTATTAAACATGGTTTTATTAATTCTTTTAATTCTAAATTTCCAAAAAAGTCATTTAAGTTTTTTTCAAGAGCTTCCTGGGAAATTCTTTCATTCAATAATCCGAATGGATTAACCAGCTTTTCCCAAAAGGAAACCTGGAAAATGTCGCCGCCTTTTTCAGCATATAATTCCAATCCTTTTTGGATAGAATATTTTGCTTTTCGGGTTTCATCGGGAGATAAAATAATAGAAGCAATCAGACCTCCGGTGCTGCTGCCCGCTACCAGATCAAAATAATCTCCGAGCTTGGCAGTTGGCTTATCATAATGCTGAAGCTGTTCTTCTATGTAACGCAGAATAATGCAGGTAATGATTCCCCTTATTCCACCTCCGTCCAAAGAAAGAATGGTTGTCTTTTTCATGTGATATTTTTAATGGTTTGTTAAAAGGACACATGCAATCTTAAATCTGCAGAACCCATTAATTGGGCAAAAAATGTTGAGATTCTGTACTTAGATTTCATTGCTTTTTCCGTTGTTTTCTTATAAAGCAAAGGTAGGCTAGGGAAGCGACAGAACATGTCGTATTATATTTAATTTCAAATAAATAACACTAAAAAATAACGTAATTCTGCTTATCTTTTGGCATCTTCAAAAGCGTTCTCCAACTGGTTTTTACAGGGCCTTTTTTAGATGGAATATTCTTTTTTTCGAAGTGGGGAAGATCTTTAAATGTTTTCCAGTTTCCACCCCAGTCCCAGCCATGGCGGGCAAAAATTTTTACACACTCATACCAGTCTGCAACTTTATCATTGTCCCAGTCTTTTGCTGTATCCCAACTTGCCGTTTTTCCATCAATCATCAGGCACATATCTACCGCAAGGCCATAATTGTGAATACTCTGTCCAGCCTTCGCATTAGTCACCTTTTTTCCTGAAGTAATTCTTCCGATAGCATACAGCTTTTCCTGTTCTTCAAAAGATCTTAATCCTTGGGTGATTCTTATTTTGGCTCTTCCGGTAAGTGCTTCATCACATTCCTGTATGATTTGTTTTACTTCATCTCTTACCAACGGGTGAAGTTTTTGAATCCGTTCTAAGGTTACTTTGTCCATATTTCTTATTTTGTTACAGGACAAAAGTATAGCGCGAAAGCGACGAAACTTGACGTATTTTATTTGAATTTTGTTTAAAATCTCAGGACATTCATTTTGAGGCTGTAAACATATTTACAGCACTAAAATTTATTTTTCAACATAAAAATGAGAAAAAAAATTGCTTTTAAAAAATAGAAGTAGTAAATATGACGGACAAAAAACACAATATCAAATGCATACCATCTTACCCTTTTTACTTGCTATGGTCGCAGCCATCGTGCTGCTTAATATGTGGGCTACCAAATTAAAAATTGCCTACCCGATTCTGCTTGTTGTATTTGGGCTTCTCGTTAGTTTCGTGCCGGGGCTTCCGGTTGTAAAGATCAATCCGGATCTTATCTTTTTTATATTCCTGCCTCCTCTTTTATTTGAGGCTGCCTGGTCTATTTCTTTTAAAGAGATGAAACGGTGGTGGCGTATTATTGGAAGTTTTGCCTTTTTAGTGGTTTTTTTTACGGCACTTGCAGTGGCGGTAACGGCTAATTACTTTATTCCGGGTTTCACTCTTGCTCTCGGATTTCTGTTGGGAGGCATTGTTTCTCCACCAGATGCAGTAAGTACAGGAGCGATTATGAAGTTTGTAAAAATACCTTCTACTACAGCCGCTGTTTTGGAAGGAGAAAGCCTGTTGAATGATGCCTCTTCACTGATTATATTCCGTTTTGCTTTAATTGCCGTGGGAACAGGACAGTTTATATGGCAGGAAGCTTCGCTGGATTTTTTATGGATGATTATCGGGGGTGCCGGAATTGGCTTAATATTGGCCTGGATCTTTGTGCAGGTTCATAAAAGGCTCCCTACAGAGGCTTCTTCAGATATTGCATTAACGATTATTGAACCCTATTTAATGTATTGGATTGCAGAACAGTTTCATGCTTCCGGGGTTTTAGCTGTCGTTTGCGGAGGTCTGTATATGTCTGCTAAAAGACTGATCTTTTTGAACAGCGCAAGTCGTATAATGGGATATAGCGTATGGCAGAGCTTTGTATTTATTCTGAATGGGATTGTATTTTTAATTATCGGGCTTGAGCTTCCTGAAATTGTTGGCGGTCTTCGATCTGAAGGTATTCCTTTGAAAATTGCCATTCAATATGGAGTATTAGTGACCGGTATTCTGATTGCTGCCAGAATCATAAGTTCCTATGCCGCTATGATGGCCACTTTGATTTTCCGGCCAAGTGTGGCTCCCCGTGCTTCTTCACCAAGAAGACGTATGCTGCTGCCTATTATCCTTGGATGGACGGGAATGAGAGGAGTTGTATCACTAGCTGCAGCACTGGCCATTCCAATTACCCTGGAAAACGGACTTCCTTTTCCGAACAGAAACCTTATCCTCTTCATTACTTTCGTTGTGATTCTGCTTACATTGCTTGTTCAGGGACTTACATTACCATACATTATAAAATATGGACATGTGTTTGATGACTTTACTGATGAAGATAAAGACAAGCAAGCCCGGGAAGAAATAAAACACAAACTGAAACAACATGTTTATCATTTTCTTAAAAGCAAGCATGAAAAAGAACTTAACGGCCATGCCGGATTAGAAAGAATGCTGAAGCACTGGGAGGAAAAAATACAGAATAATGATACGGAATGGATGAATGAAAAGACTAAAGATATCTTCTTTGAAATGCTGGAGAGCCAAAGACAGTTTCTTTCAGAATTGAATAAAGATATTACCGTTAATGAAGAAATTATCCGCCATCAGCTCTACCAGCTGGATCTTGAGGAAGAACGTCTGAGAATGATTTAATCTTTGTTTTAATAAATGTTTTTGAATACAAAATTAAAGCGCTAATGCGACAAAACGTGTCGTGTTTAAAAATTTTATTTATTTGTTTTTCAGACTGTTAAATATGATGTTAATTATAGTTGAAAAGATGATTTTATTCTTTAAAAGCTATAATTTTGTATAGATATTTACTATACAATTGTCATGTACGCTCTGGTAG
This sequence comes from Chryseobacterium sp. 7, assembly GCF_003663845.1. Taxonomy (NCBI): domain Bacteria; kingdom Pseudomonadati; phylum Bacteroidota; class Flavobacteriia; order Flavobacteriales; family Weeksellaceae; genus Chryseobacterium; species Chryseobacterium sp. 7. Next base: position 481,942 of record NZ_RCCA01000001.1, on the reverse strand, counting down.
ATTGTAACAATTTTTTTGTTTCCTGCGAAAGGACTTTAGATCCTGATCTTGAAGGCAAACCCGTTGTGGTACTTTCCAACAACGATGGGTGTGTTGTGTCCAGAAGTAAAGAAGCAAAAGATCTGGGAATTCCTATGGCAGCTCCTGCATTCAAGTACAAAGAGCTTTTTCAGAAACATGATGTGAAAAGTTTTTCTGCAAAATTTGAACTGTATAATTATAAAAGCCAGCAGGTTATTAATATTGCTAAATCCTATGTTCTAGACCATGAAGTGTACAGTATTGACGAGCTTTTTCTTGATTTGACGGGATTCAAATACACTGATATTTACGCATATTGTCTTAAAATCAGAAATGAGATCCATGAGAAAGAAAATATTCCGGTAAGTATAGGAATTGCTCCCACCAAGACCTTATGTAAAGTGGCAAACAGGATTGTAAAAGAGTTTCCGGATAATTTTAAAGGGGTTTACATTCTGGATACACCTGAAAAAATTGAAAAAGCCCTGAAATGGCTCAACATAGGAGACGTATGGGGAATAGGGCGAAGACTTGCCGTTAAAATGAACGACAGTGGTGTATACAAAGCCTGGGATCTTCTTCAGAAGCCCGAAATGTGGATCAGGAAAGTGATGGGAATTCATGGAGTAAGAATGATTAATGAATTGAGAGGAATTCGTCAGCTTGAGCTGGATGCACCTTCTCCTAAAAAATCCATAGTTGTTACCAGAAGTTTTATGCAGATGCTCACTAAGAAAGAAGAAGTGAGGGAAAGAGTAGAAACTTTTGGAATGTATTGCTCGGAAAGATTAAGAAAGCAGAATACCTGCTGCAAAATGATCACGGTTTTTGTGCAGACCAACCGATTCAGAAAAGACCTGCCCGAATACAAAAATGCAATGACCCGCATTCTTTCTAATCCTACCAATTCATCCATCCTGATCGGAAGAGTGGTGAATGAGCTCTTTGAAGCTGTTTATAGAGAAGGATTTCATTATAAGAGAGCCGGAGTGATGGTGAATGATTTTGTTCCCGAAGATCAGAGACAGATTGGTCTTTTTGAGGAAGATATTCAAAACCAGCATCTTCCTGTGATGAAGGCCATGGATGCTATGAACCGAAAATTCGGGAAAGATAAAGTCCGTCTTGGAAGCATGAGCGGAGAAAATACTTTTGGACGTGCAAAACTCTCCCCGGAATATGAAGCCTTCCTGAAAAAGAATACATTGCCGGAAGCCAATTTCAGATTTCATTAGGCTTAAATTTTTCTTCAAAAAAATAAAAATTCTTTTAAAATTTCCAACAAAATAACGTGCTGGTTTTATTTTAAATAGTAAAATTCCGTATTTTGATAATGTAAAATAAAGCGTTATTTTATTGTTTGTCAGTGTTTTATGTTTTTGTGGCTGGTGTAGTGCTATTGTAGGACATATGCTTTTACATTTATCTTTGACCAAGAATTGTACACGATTTAAAAACCACAAATTACATGAAAAATCTAAGTATTTTGATGAAGGGAATACTGTTTCCTTTGTGCCTGACGATAAGTTATTCAAAAGCACAAGTAGGTATTAATACTTCAAATCCTCAAACCACTTTCCATGTGGATGGGGGAAAAGATAATCCCTCATCCGGAGTTCCATCCTCTGCTCAGATAGCTAATGATGTTGCCATCACTTCTGCCGGAGAAATAGGAATTGGAACTTTAACGCCAGCTGTTAAGATAGACACACGCTCGGTAACGAATTCAGACAACTCAATCGGAATAGGAGAGACCAGCCAAACCGCTTCAGTGGCAGGTGGAGGGGCTGTAAGATATAATCCACTGAATGGCGGAAAGATGCAGTATTCTGATGGTGTAGTATGGCAGGATCTTATTTCTTCCCCTACCAAAGCGGTAGTAGCAGCCAATCTTCAGGCAGCTAACTTTGCTGTAAAAATCCCTTATCAGGTTTCTACAGGCATTACAGGATGGACGGAGGTTTCCGATCCCACAGGAAATTTTACTCCCGGAACAGGTGTTTTTACGGCTCCAAGAACCGGAGTGTATCTTGTTTCTTTTACGTATGACTTTGTAAGAATTCCTATTGTTTCAGGCTATTTTTCAGAAGCAAGATATGTTGTGAACGGAAACACTACGGTAAAGAAATGCGTAAAATCTTACTCCAATATTTCAAAACAGGCACAGGTAGCAGGATCCTGTGTTGCCGGAGTTCAGCTGAACAAAGGGGATACCCTTCAGCCTTATATTTATCAGTCTGTTTATAATGGAAACCTGAGCCTGAGAACAGATACCTCTTCTGCAAGCAATGAATACGGCTTTGTAAATCTTTCTATTTTAGAACAATAACACATTTGATATGAGAAAAAAATTAGGACTGCTCCTGGTCATTTGCTTAGGCATAGGGATAAAGGCACAGATAGGAATCAATATGTCTTCTCCGGAAGCAACAGTACATATAGACGGACAAAAAAATACCACAGTTTCTACACCTTCCAGCTATTACGATGATGTTGTCATTACCCAATCTGGAAATATAGGGATAGGAACTAAAACTCCCAAAACAAGACTTGATCTGAGATCAGGAGAACGTTTAAATGCAATAGGAATCGGAGGAACTTCACAAGCTGCTTCGGCAGCAAAGGCCGGAGCGATGAGGTATAATTCCGGGACTCAGGATTTGAGCTATTCTAACGGAACAGCCTGGGTAACATTGGCTCATAAAGCTCCGAATGACTTTGTGGATGCAGAAAATGCTTCTACACAAAGCTTTAGTGATGGAGTACAGGCAACTGTTATTGGCTGGACTAAGAAAACGGATGTGAACAGCAGCTTTAATGCAGGTACAGGAACATTTATCGCTTCAAAAACGGGTGTGTACATCGTTTCATTTACCTTTTCACTGACTTCGGGAAGTATTGCGGATGATTCAAGGTATGAAACTTTAATTCAGACCAATTCGGCGTCTTCTTCAACAGGTAAAGTTTTTAAATGTGTAGGAAGTTACCCAGGAAACAATACGATCGGAAACCGCGTTGCAGGGAACTGCTCCGGAATTTTTAACCTGAACCAGGGTGATAATATTACCGTAAGCCTGAATCAAAAACTGGGAAGTTCAAAAACACTGGATACGGATTCTACGCTGACTTCTTTAAGTATTTTCGGATTATAAAAAGATACATGATGAAAAAAAATTGTTTATTGATTTTAATGACTTTAAGCTTCCAGTTTGCATTTTCACAAATTGGAATCAATACCCCAAACCCGCAGGGTATTCTGCATATTGACGGGCAGAAAGATAATCCTGTTTCAGGATCAACATTTACTCCCGCTCAGCAGGCTAATGATATTCTTGTGAACAGCGCGGGAAAAATAGGAGTGGGAACTTTGAGCCCCGCGGTAAAAGTAGATGCCAGAAATTCCGGAAACGGTGCCATTGGTTTTGGAACTTCCACCCTCACAGCAGTTGCAGCAGATGAAGGAGCGGTGCGTTATAACAGCGGAGTGGAATACTCCAACGGAAATGAATGGCTTCCCCTGTTGACAGCTCAGCCTGCCAGTAATAAAGTGATTGTGATTGCGGCCAAAACAACGAATAATGTAAAGCTTGTAACTCCTGCCACGCCAACGGTAACAGCTGGTTTGCAGAACAGAGCAAGTAATTATCTGGTAGACTGGAGTAAAACTTTTGAGAGTAATTCCGGGACAACTTTCAATGCTGGAACGGGTATTTTTACAGCACCCAGAAACGGAATTTATGTAGCCACGTTCACCACAGATCTGGCTCCAATGGCTATTAATTACACGGCAGATCCTTTAAACCCTATTCAGATAGAAGCGATCTGGCAGCTTTATGATAATACAGCAGGATTGACTGCCGCCAACATTGTTAATACCGTGAAATGTGCCAATACCATGTCCTCAAACAGTGTTGGGAATATTGACGCAGGAAGTAACTGCACCGCTTCATTCTATATGACGACAGGGCAGAGGCTGATGCCTTACATCTGGTTTAATTTAAATAACTCAAACGTTGCGAATTTTTCGCTTAATAATACGGGCGGTTATAATAATTTGACCATAGCAGAACAGTAATTAGGAAATCTCATCAAGGGTTTTGATGAAGGCAGACGGATGCAGTCCTGTGATTTTCTTGAATTCAAGAGAAAAGGCACTGTGAGATGAATATCCTGTGATTTCAGCAAGGTGATTGATCTTATATTTCCTGTATTGAGGCTCATTTTTCAGCTGATTGACGATATAATTGATCCTCAGGTGATTAATGTATTGGTTAAAATTAAATTTTTTATGTTTCTTGATAACCGTTGAAAGATATTTTGTGTTGATATTCAACGTATTTGCAAGATTATAACGAGAAATGTTTTTGTTGTTAAACTCAAGGTTTTCTTCAAAAATTGTTAATCCATCTAGTATGTTTTCCTCTACTTCAGGCGAAATTTTTATTTCAATAGGAGTAGGGGTGTTTTTTGTCTGAATATCCTCAGAAGTTTCCAGTGGATCTTCCTCATAAACAACAGGTGAAATTCCATCTTTGTAAATTTTAGCAACCGCTTCTTTATGTTTTTTTCGCAGACGAATGCTATTGAAAATCATCGCTCCTAAAACAATTAGCAGAGCAATACAGGCGATAATAAGCCATTTTGAAATACTGTGGCTTTCGTTGAGCTGCTGATGGAAACTTTTCTCTTTTTTTGATAATGTTTTGTTGACAGCCATGGATCTGTTGTAAGCAACGCTGTCTTTTAATTTAAGATTTTCAATTTTATACTTCTCGGTATTGGATTCATCGTGGAGCTGGGCATAAGCTTCTTCAAGATTCTTGGTCACCTCAATCTTTTTTTCATTGAAACCGTACTGATCTACAATGGCCAGAGACTTCTGAAAGTACAGCACGGCACTGTCCGGTTTATTCTGTTTTGAAAAAGAAAATCCGATATCATTAAGAATGTTGGCCCGAAGATAATAATTGCTTTCTCCCACCAACGAAAGAGCATTTGCAAAATAATATTTGGCTTCCCTGAACTTTTTCACCTCAGATAAATTATACCCCATATTGGTATAAGCTGAGATCAGTAATTCATTTCGTCTGGCTGTATTTTTAAGTTTCTGAAACTCCTGAATGGCACTTTTAGAGTAATATTCTTTCTCTTTGTACTGATTCTTATTCAGAAGAATCAAAAAAGAATTAAAGATCATCCCTTTCAGCTCATGCCCTTCTTCCGTATTATTGGTTTTTACTTCTGCTAGTGCATTTCTAAGGCTTGTAGAAGATTCTTTAAGCAGCCCAAGCTTTGCATATTGAGTTCCCTGCATTCTGTACGCCAGTGCCTTCCCAATGCTGTAATTGCTTTGAGTAGATACTTTAAGCGCTTTATCAGCAAAATCAAGGCTTTTTTCAGCATCAGATTTCAAATAACTGTTGAAAGACTTTAAATAATAAGCCTTTGCAAGAAATTCAGGGACATTTCTTTTCTGTGCAGAATCTATAATCTTATTCAGAACAATTTCCGAGCTGTCCGGATTTTTAGAAGAAAGCATGCGGGCATACTTATATTGTCCCTCAAAATCAAACGATTGAGCGAATGTAAAAAATGAAATAATAAGGAAGAAAAAGAGAATAATTTTTTTCTTCATTGCGTGTGTTTTTTATTTTTTCTGGTACTTCCAGTTCCGGCCTTTGCCTTCGGCTATCCATTCCAAAGACTGTTCCAATCTTTTGTTTTTGGTAGCTTCTGTTTTGGCTTCGGAAACCCATGCAATATACTCTTTTCTGAAAGATGGTGAAGCTTTTTCAAAAATTTCTTTTGCTTTTGGCTGGGCATTTAAAGCCGACTGAAAATAATCAGGAACATCCATTTCTACTTTGGATGGAGGGGCTTTTTTCATCGTAACTCCCATGTCTGTAAGCTCCATGGCTTCCTGGATAGCGCTTTTTAGCTGAGGTTTGGATGGAAGATCTTCAAGGCGGGTTACTTTTCCTAAACTGAACATTGAACTTTTTTCAGCAGTTGTTTCTATTTCCTGTAAAGTTTTCATCTCCTGGTGAAGCCAGAATCCCAGACTGCAATATTGCTTGAAAGCAGTAATGGAGCAGAGAATTTTTCCTTTATACATAAAAGCAGGAAATTTCCATTTGATGGCCTCTTCTGCATCGGGACAGGCTTCATGAATGGTTTCACGGAGATATTCTAAAATAGGTTTCGCAAAATCCGGAGATTTTTCAATGTATTCATCAACGTTTATGCTGTATTTTTCCATAGTGTTTATTGGAATAATGATACAATTTCATTCACAAAGAATCTTACCTGGTCTGGTCTTCCTCTGTCATTTTTAGGGTTGTTGGAATAGCTTCCGGTTTTTACGATAACGATATTATGCTCCGGAATCATGATAATGTATTGTCCCTGTAATCCGAGGAAATAATAATGTTTAATAGGATTGTCATGATTAATCCAAAGCCCCATTCCATAGATGTTTTCAGACTTTTCGGTAGGAGTTCTCATCTGTTCAATGAAGTCTGCATTGAGTATTTGCTGGTCTCCGGCTTTTCCGTTATCCAAAAATAGCTGTCCCAGCTTGGCAAAATCCCTTGCATTGGAATGAATACAGCAATACGTTTTTTCCATACCGTGATCGTCTGTGCTCCACTTAGCATTTTGCTCCATGCCCAAAGGAACCCAGAATTTTTCTGATAAATAGCTTGCTAATGGTTTATTCAATGCTTTTCTAAGGGCGAAGCCAAGAAGCTGCGTAGATCCGCTTTGATATTCAAATCTTACTCCTGGTTCTTCTTTGAATTTTCTTGAAAACACTGCTTTTACAAGGCTTTTTCCATAATAAGCTTTTGCATTGGGCAGAAACGGATTATTGTAATTTTCATCCCAGTCCAGTCCGGCTTCCATTTGAGCCAGATTTTTAAGGGTTACCTCATTTCCGAAGGGTTTATCTTTAAATTCAGAATAAAAATCAGATAGTTTTTCATCAATAGTTGGAATGATACCTTCTTCCAGTGCTTTTCCTAACAACATTACAGTGACTGCTTTGGCCATAGAAAAAGAATTGGTCTGTGAAAGCTGGTTATAGCCATTCCAATACTGTTCATGAAGAATTTTTCCATTCCTTATCACTACAAAAGCGGCTGTTCTGGAGTGTTGTAAGTTTTCAACTAAATGTTTAGGTAATTCCTTTTTATTGTAATCCGGATCTTCTTCCCAAAGTATGGGTTCTTCTGTAGCAATAGGATGGCTGGGGAAAAGATTTCCGTCATCAATGTGTGCACTTGATTTTCCTTTAAGATAAGTTTTGGAAATACCACTAAATAAATAATCATATCCCAGAAAATAAGCCGCTGCGGCACCTGCTACAGCTCCGCCTATCATATACTTTAGTATTCTCATTTTTTCATGAATGGGTCTTTAACAAATTTAAAATAATTTGGTTATAAAAATTACAATGAATCATCAAATACATTATTTTTGCTCTTATTTGATGAAAACTATGACCAGAAAATTGATTGTATTGGGATGTTTTTTATGTTCTATGATGGGACTTGCCCAAATCTATAAACCGATAGATACAGCAGATTATATACAGCGAAAATCTTTTTTAAAGAATTTCGAAGGAAATAATGAAGCGACGGTAAAGAGATTAAAATCCCAGTATTCCGGGAAGACAGGTACGGAATTATCCAAAATTTATAAAGAATTCGGAACTGATTTTGAAAAGCAGGTGAAAAATAAGGATTTTATCTTTAAATCTGAATTTGAAACCAGTATACAGGCTATGATTCAACGTCTTAAAAAGAATAATCCACAAATTCCTCAGGATCTTAAAATTCTGATTGCAAAAGATAATACTCCCAATGCATACTGCCTTGCTGACGGTACTTTTGTAATCAATATGGGACTTTACAGCTGGCTGAATAATGAAGAACAGATTGCTGCAGTGATAGCCCATGAGCTGGGGCACAAAATAGAGGGACATTCCCTGAAAAATTTTCTGAAAATTATTGAGCAGGATAAACTGGACAAAGTGGTAGTGGAAAATATAAAATCCACAACAACAAGCCGAAGCCAAAGCCAGAATCAGAAAGCTTTTGATATTTTAAAAAACACAGCGTACAAAAAAGGAGTGGAAAGAAGACAAAGCGAAATGCAGGCAGACTCTTTGGGCTATGTCATTTTTAAAAACAGTGATTTTAAGAAAGCGGAGTTTGTAAATGCTCTTCAGAGGCTGCAAGATTTTGATACCATCTCACCAAGAGAACTGAAGGTGGATACCTACAGGAAATTATTTAATCTCCCGAAACAGGCATTCAATGAAAAATGGATGAAAAAGGAAGATTTTTCTCTATATAACTATAATTTCTACAAGGAAAAACTGAACAAAGATTCTCTGGCATCACATCCTGAAATATCCAGAAGAATTGAAATGCTTAAAAAGACTTTTGCTGAGCTTAAAAATCCGGCTACACCGGAAAAGCCTACGGATTTATTTGTTGCACTAAGAAAAACAGCAAGAATGGAAATTTTACCTAATTATTTTCATTCGGAAGATTACGGAGTGGGAATTTATACTGCCATGCAGTTTTTGCAGGATGAGGAGGAAGAAAAGTATTATAAAAGTTGGCTGGGAAGATGTTTCTCCAAAATATACGAAGCGAGAAAAAATTATAATCTGAACCGGTATCTGGATAGGATAGAACCTAAAGATCAGAGTGAAAGTTACCAGCAGTTTCTGAATTTCATGTGGAATTTAAGCCTTGATGAAATCAAAAATATCGCAGATTTTTATCAGACGAATGAGACAATGGCGAAGGTAAACTGATCATAATTAAAGGATCAATAGGAACGAACTTTAGCCAAAACATAAAAGAAAGAACCCTGATGTTTCGTCAGGATTCTTTTTGTATTAGTAATTTAATTTTTCCAAACGGATCTTATTGAATTTTTCTTTCTCGTTATACTCACGAAGAAGAATATAGCCTTCTTTTCCTACATACGGCGTTACGGCATAATTGTCTTTTTCTGAAATAGGAATAATCTCCTGTTTGAATTTCCCATCAATAATGGTATTGATAAACAGGTTCCATCTTTTCTGTTTGGTTACTTCATCTTTTTGATAGTCTCGGTAGAAAAAGACCACATCTTTTCCACCGTTGAGGTATTGTGAGAAAAGGTAATCACTGTTGACCCATTTTGATTTTTCTTTTTCAAAAACCTGTACATTTTTCACTTTAAAATCCTTGTCTGTGTAGATGTAGACAAGATCTGTAGTTTTGGGAGCAGAGTATTGACCTTCGGGTTTATATTTTTCTGATAAAATGCCAACACTTCCGTCATTCATAAAGTACATGTCTTTGGTCTGAAGCATGTAACCGCTTTCTACCATTCCTATTTTGTTGAGCTTTGGAAGAAAGGCAGAGATATTAGGCTCGTAATTAATTGCTTTTGTATCTACTGAGAAATCCGATTTGTTGAGGATCATTCTTGCAAATCCTACAGATTGGGAATCATCATAATTTCTTCCCAATAAAACTACCTTATCATCAAAAGTTTTATCATTATCAATTTTTCTGTAATTAGAGTAATAGGATTCAATATTGTCTATTGTATCATCAGATAATCCGGTAACAGGCTTGTTAGACTTTTCTTTTCCGGTTTTCATATCAAGCACCAGAAGACTGAATGTTTTCTGCTTGTCATTCACTTTTTTCATGATGCAGTACATATAATTCTCGTCTCTTTCCAAAACAGAGAGTGTAGTGTATATTTTTTTGCTTCCGTCTGTATTGTATTTATACCTCCAGATTTCCTTTTTGTTTTCGTCAAACTTCATAAGGCTGTTGCTATTTTGGTACTTACCGAAATCTTTGTATTCAACCGCAAAATAACCTCCTTTTTTCAGTTCTCCTACAGCAGAAACGTAGTTGTAGCCCTTATCTTTTTTCTCATCACGGTTCTCCTTACGCTGTTCTTTCCAGCTTTTCGGCTCGTTGATTTCTTTGAAGGTTCCATTTTCCAGATAGTCGTAATAGAGTTTTCTGGTAATAGAGTTGGTTTTCGGATCGATTACCATAGAAACCGGAGTGAAGATTTCTTTGCTTTTTACAAGGGAATAATCCATCATGGAAGGCTTTAGAATAATCTGACCTTTAAAATCTACATATCCTAAATAAGAAGCAGCGGTGATATCTCCTTCAAATTCTTTATTGGCAACAGGATTGAGGTTTTTGTCTAATATAACATATTCAAACTTTTTAGTCTTATCTCCGGATTTTCCGTAAGAATATAGAGAAACGTAACCGTAAAGATTGTCTTTATCATCAAATAGAGCATTCATTCCCACATGATCACCGGCAGCGAGTGTCGTAAGGTCCTGTGTCTGGGAAAACGCAAATGTCTGGATCAATCCAAACATGATCATAGTTATTTTTTTCATGGTTAAAATTTGAATGCCAAAAATACAGAATTAGTAAAAGGAAATTTAATAATTTAATCTTTCCAGACGAATTTTATTGTATTTCTCTTTTTCATTGAGTTCCTGAAGCAGAATATATCCCTCTTTTGCATTGTAAGGAATGATAAAATTATTTTCTGAAGACATAGGGAGGGTTTCCTGTTTGAATTGTCCGTTTATGAATGTATTGATGTAAAGATTCCACTTTTTTTCTCTGCTTTTCTTCTCTGTATTGGCATAAAAGAAGGCTAGGTCTTTTTTGTCGTTCAGATATTGTGAAAAAAGATAAGTACTGTTTTTCTGAGAAGGGTAAGTTTTGATATTCCTTAGATTCATATCAGGATCATAATCCATCACCACAAGATCCGAAACATCATTGTTTTTTTTATTGATTTTCTGAAAAATGGCGATCACATCATTGTTTTGTAAAAAGTTGACAGATTGTATATCCAGATCTTTAGAATCAAAAGGGTCTTTTAGCTCTTCAATATCTTTATGGTCCTTATAAAGATCCTGCAGATTGATCTCATTAAAAGATAACCGATTCTGGGTTTTGTCATAAGTAAGCTTTACAAAACCTTCAATATTTGAAGCGCTGCCGGAATACTTCAATAATGATGTTAATGTTTTATCTGTATTGTATTTGCTGTTTATAATTCCGTCAACAGAATTCAAAGTAATATAAAGATGAGTTTCATAGGGAAACGGAAGTTTATTTAAAGGCTTGCCAGTTTTCATGTCAAAAACCATAAAATAGTACTCAGGATCTCCCTCCTGGTATTTAAATATTTTTGCGATTAAAACATCATCGTCATAATTGGCTATTTTAAACTTAACAGAATTGTTTTTATGGTCTTTATCAAAAAAAGGGTATTCCCAGAGTTTCTGATGATCTTTGCTGAAAAGGCTTACCTTAATATCCTTGAAACCGTTTTTAGCATCTTTAAATTCGGAAATAACTGTTTGTCCGTTGTCTAGTTCTACAATTTCAGAATATAGTTTATATCCTTTTTCTTTTTTAAGATCCTTATTGTCGTCTTTTAATTCCCTGTTCGTTTTTGAAGATGAAATAGATGTCAGATTGGTTCCGTCATACTCCAGTTTATCCTTCTTTTTAATCTGATAATCATGCAGATCAATAATAAAATCCGAAGGAACATAAAATGATTTGTCAAAAGCGTAGTCATAGATTTTAAAGGAAGGGGTGATAACAAGCTGTTTATTTGAATTAATATAAGGAAAGTATTCAACGGCAGTCTCATCGCTTTCAAAATTTCCTGTGGAAAGAGAATTGAGATTTTTATCAAACAAAATATATTCTAATTTGTTTTTCTTCTTATCACTTTCTGTCTTACCAAGGTCGTAAAGAGCCATGTATCCGAAAAGATTCTTTTCGTTGTCTGAAATAGACTGTAAACCCAGGTATTTTCCCTGTGCAATTGTTGCAAGATCTTGAGATTGAGAATGCATTAACCCATAAGATAGGCCTAGCAGAAGGCAGATGATTTTTTTCATGGTTTGTATTTTTCACAAAAATAATCATTTCTGACATATGTTTTTCAGGAAATTAAAAAAGCCCTGAAACCAGTAGTCATGGTCGGAAGATTTTTTCTTCCGACTTTTTGTTTTTAGATATTCAATATTATTATTGTAATTAATTGATTATCAACTATTTAATTTGTTTTATTGTTTCATTTTTTGTATCTTTATTGCTGATAATCAATTGTTTATGTCAGTTTTTAAAGATCACAAAATATCACTTAAAGATGTTTTAGAATTTATTCCCGAAGCACTTTTAAGTCACCTTTCCGCAAGTACAAAAGTGGATTATTATAGTAAAGTTTTGCATGGAAGAAAAATATTCTACCTGCTTTTGTATTGCATATTTGATAATGAAAAATTAAGTCAAAGAACACTCGAAGATACTTTTAATAGCAGTGGATTCAAAGCCTTATTTGGTTTAGGGGAAGAGGAAAAGATTCGAAGGAGTTCAATTTCTGAGAGGCTTTCAAAAATTGATTCCAATTATTTCCTAGAAATCTACGAACAGATGTACGAAAGATTTTCGGAACTTTATTCCAAGACAGAAATCGAAAAATACAACTTAATCAGAGTTGACAGTACCATTGTAGCTGATACATGTAACAAGCTTAAAGAAGGAATTGATCAGAAAAGTGGAAAAAAATTAGTGAAATTCAGTTTTTCATTTGACGGAATTTTGCCATCAGCGGTAGATGTTTTTACGGGGCAAAAATACTCAACAGAAGATAATGCTCTTGCCCAGGCTGTTCTGAACCAGGTGAAAAAAGAAGATCATCATGATAATATTTATATCATAGACAGAGGGATCCAGTCTACAAGGACGATGAAAGATTTTGAAGAAAAGCTTCTGAAATTTATTATCCGTTCCAAAGAAAACAGGAAATATGAAGAGATTGAATCTTTTATTAAAACAGAAACCCCAATAAAATGGGATGATTGGGGAGTTATTAAAGACAGCAAAGTGAAGCTTTACACCGGAAAACCCATCCAAAACAAACGGGGAAATATTCATCATCGTGAAGAAAAAGTAGAAACATATTTTCGGTTGATCGTTATCAAAAATGAAAAAACAGCTAAAGAACTTTGGTTCATAACCAACGAATTTGAACTTTCTGCCAAAGAAATATCGGATTATTACCGTAAAAGGTGGGATATTGAGGTATTCTTCAGATTTATGAAACAAGAGTTGAATTTAAGCCATCTTGTTTCGCTCAATAAAAACGGAATTGAAGTAATGCTCTACATGACAATGATTGCTTCTATGCTGCTCTTGATTTACAAAAAAGTAAACAATTTAGGATATAAAACAGCTAAAAGACGCATCGCTATGGAACTTCGGGATATGATTACCGCAATTTTAATAATATTTGCGGGGGGGATCCTGCAAAAGTCTTCAAAACTTAAAACATAAAAAATGGTCGGAAATTTCTTCCGACCATGACTACTGAAACCAGGGCTTTTCAATTATATTTTAGAAAGTAAATTTCTGAAGTTTGTTTTCTCATCAATGATTCTTCTCAACTCTGAAACCGGAACTCTTTCCTGCTGCATCGTGTCTCTGTCTCTGATGGTCACCGTATGATCCGTTAAAGAATCGTGATCTACAGTGATACAGTAAGGAGTACCAATGGCATCCTGTCTTCTGTAACGTTTTCCGATGGCATCTTTCTCCTCGTAGAACAAGTTGAAGTCATACTTCAGGTCGTTGAAAATCTTTTCTGCATATTCTGCAAGACCATCTTTCTTCATCAATGGAAGAATAGCTGCCTTAATTGGCGCTAATGCCGGAGGTAAAGATAGAACTGTTCTTTCTGAACCGTCTTCCAATACTTCGTCTCTTAAACAATGTGAGAATATAGAAAGGAATAATCTGTCTAAACCTACTGAAGTTTCCACTACATAAGGAACATAGTTTTCGTTTCTTTCAGGGTCAAAGAACTGTAGCTTTCTTCCTGAGAATTCTTCATGCGCTTTTAAGTCGAAATCTGTTCTTGAGTGAATCCCTTCCAGTTCTTTAAATCCGAATGGGAAATTAAATTCAATATCAGCAGCAGCATTCGCGTAGTGAGCTAATTTCTCGTGATCGTGGAATCTGTAGTTTTCATCTCCTAAACCTAAAGCTCTGTGCCAGTTCAGACGTTTTTGCTTCCACTGCTCATAGAATTCAAGTTCTGTTCCCGGAGCAACGAAGAACTGCATTTCCATCTGTTCGAATTCACGCATTCTGAAAATAAACTGTCTTGCAACAATCTCATTTCTGAACGCCTTACCAATCTGTGCGATACCGAAAGGCAGCTTATGACGTGAAGTTTTCTGCACATTCAGGAAGTTAACAAAGATACCTTGAGCTGTTTCAGGTCTCAAATAAAGATCCATTGCACTGTCAGCAGAAGCACCTAATTTAGTTCCGAACATCAGGTTGAATTGTCTTACCTCTGTCCAGTTTTTAGAACCCGTATCAGGATCTGCAATTTCAAGCTCCTCGATCAAAGCTTTTACATCAGCAAGGTCTTCATTTTCAAGAGATTTAGCCAGTCTTGAAAGAATAGCTTCTCTTTTTGCTCTGTATTCAATGATTTTTGGATTCGTCGCAACAAACTGATCCTTATCGAAAGCCTCTCCGAATCTTTTTGCAGCTTTTTCAATTTCTTTGTTCTCTTTATCTTCAATTTTAGCACAGTAATCTTCCACCAAAACGTCTGCTCTGAAACGTTTCTTGGAATCTTTATTATCAATCAATGGATCGTTGAAAGCGTCTACGTGGCCTGATGCTTTCCATGTAGTTGGGTGCATAAGGATCGCCGAATCAATGCCGACAATATTTTCGTTAAGCTGTACCATAGCTTTCCACCAATATTGTTTGATATTATTTTTTAGTTCGGCACCATTCTGTCCATAATCATAAACAGCGGATAAACCATCATAGATCTCACTCGATGGGAAAATAAAACCATATTCTTTAGCGTGAGAAATCACTTTCTTGAAAACATCTTCTTGCTTTGCCATAATTTTTTTACGTCTGATGTGCAAAAATATGAATTTGGAATCAAAATCATGAGTTTCAATAAAAAAAGCAGTTAATAAACAGACAAATATTTACAATTTAATTTTTAAGGAGCCGGGAACCCGCTCTCCGTTGCAATTCCTCGCTCGGCGGCTCTGCTTCGCGCCGCCGCCTCACTGCGGGATTTTCTCTTAGATCGGGGCTATTGATAAAGAAATGTCTAAACCTAACAGGTTTTCAAAACCTGTTAGGTTTACAAAGATGGCAGCATATAATATCAGTTGAAAATCTTTACTTTTGCCGAATGTTAGAAATTCTTTATCGTGACGAGCATATTATTGCCATCAACAAACCCAGCGGATTACTGGTTCACAAATCCTTCTATGCGGGAGAAGCCGATACTTATGCCATTCAGGAACTGAAGAAACAGATCGGGCAAAAAGTGTATCCCGTACATCGGTTAGACCGAAAAACTTCGGGCGTTCTGCTGTTTACCTTAGATAAAGATACTCTTAGAATCATGAGTGATCAGTTTGCGTCACGCGAAGTGGAGAAGAAATATCTGGCTATTCTTCGTGGCTGGACAAAAGAAGAAGAAACCATTGATTATGATTTGGTTAATGAAAATGAAGTTAAGCAAAACGCAGTTACTTACTATCGTCGTTTGCAGACTTCAGAAATAGATCTGCCTTTCTTAAAACATCAGACTTCGAGATATTCTTTAGTGGAAGCAATTCCTGAAACAGGAAGGTTTCATCAGCTGAGAAAACATTTTAAACATATTCTGCATCCTATTTTAGGCTGTAGAAAACACGGCTGCAATAAACAGAATAAATTATGGCTTCAAACATTTGAGATCAGCAAAATGACACTTCATGCCCATCAGCTGATTTTTAATCATCCTGTTTCTAACGAAAGAATTACAGTAAATGCCACTATAGATGAGGAGTTTAAAAAAGTAGGAGATATTCTGAAATTTGATCTGAGTGCGTACTCTTAATTTAGCCCAAACGATTAAATCTACCTAACTTCACTTTCTAAAGATGAAGTTTTCAACGTACTCAGCCTCTTTCATTATACTCTCTCTTTTAGAGCCTGTTTAAATTTTATTGAGTAATAATTTTATAGCGGATAATTTGGTCATATTTTCGGAAGACTCATGCAGTAGTTCATAGTTCCTACAAAGCCTTCTGTCATTATCAAACCAAGCAAAAGTTCTTTCTATTACCCATCGTTTACTTACGGGTTTAAACTCTTTTTTAGCTTGTTTTTCTTTATCCCGACTTACCACTTTTACCAGGTATGAATAAAGGCTATGAGCTTTATCTAGAAAATCTCCTCTATAGCCTGCATCAGCAAGAATACACTTGAAATTCATCAGCTCTTCCCTGAGTAATCTAAGCAAAAGCAATCCAGCCTTACTATCATGAATATTGGCTACACAAACCATCACTGCGATTAAAAATCCATTCTTATCTACTAGCACATGGCGTTTTATTCCTTTTATTTTCTTATTTCCATCTACGCCATGAAGACCTCTATTATTGCCCCAGCGTACACTTTGGCTATCCATTATTCCTAAGGAGGCTTCTGCTCGCTGACCCTTTTTTATACGAACTTTCATTCGTAGCTTTTCTAGAATTAAGTCAAAATATCCCAACTCCGTCCAACGGATATAATAGTAATAAACCAATTGCCATTTGGGGAAATCTTTAGGAAGCATACGCCACTGGCAACCTGTTTTTATCAAATACATTAAGGAGTTCCAAATCAAAAGAAGAGGATATTTTCTCTTTCTCTCTTTTAGGTTCATCGTTTTCTTTATATATTGCCACTGGTTTTCAGTTAAATCGGTTGGGTATTTCATTTTTTTTTTTCAAATATCCAACCTCTGAAAGCCTCTTAACAAAATTTTCTACGAAAATTTAAACAGGCTCTTAGATTCTATAAATAAAACATTTTGATAAAATATCATAGGATAATCTGAGATTAATTTTAAAATGAGTAATTTTGTAAAACTTTTTTTCAATGTACAAATCGCTCATTCGTCCTATCCTCTTCAAATTTGACCCTGAAGAAGTTCATCATTTTACATTTTCAATGCTTAAAAATTTTGGATTTCTTACCAGACTGTTTTTACCCAAACCTATTGAAGGCAAACGTCTGGAAAGAGAAGTTTTCGGATTAAAATTTAAAAATCCTGTAGGACTGGCAGCCGGTTTCGATAAAAATGCAGTGCTATTTAACGAGTTAGGAGACCTGGGATTTGGATTTGTAGAAATCGGAACAGTAACCCCGAGAGCTCAGGCCGGAAATCCTAAGAAAAGATTGTTCCGTCTCATCGAAGATGGCGGAATCATCAACAGAATGGGATTCAACAATGAAGGTCTTGAAGCCGCTATTGAAAAACTGAAATCCAACAAAGGAAAAATAATCATCGGTGGAAACATCGGAAAAAATACCGATACAATCCCGGAAAACTATACGCAGGATTATCTGGACTGTTTTGAAGGTCTTCACCCTCATGTAGACTATTTCGTACTGAATGTAAGCTGCCCGAATGTAGGAAGCCACGCTAAACTGGAAGACGTAGAATATCTGAGAGAACTGATCACGGAAGTAAAGAAAATAAATCTGTCAAAATCTGTACAGAAACCTATATTACTGAAAATCGCACCGGACCTGAATAATAATCAATTAGATGAAATCATTGAGCTGATTGCAGAGACAAAAATTGATGGTATTGTGGTCTCCAATACTTCCGTAAGCAGAGAAGGGCTGAAAACCTCTCCGGAAGTCCTAGAACAGATAGGAAACGGAGGGCTAAGTGGAAAGCCGATTCGTGAGAGAAGTACAAAAATGATCAAGTATCTTTCTGATAAAAGCAACAGAGCATTCCCAATCATTGGGGTAGGAGGAATACATTCCGCAAAAGATGCTATGGAAAAACTAGATGCAGGAGCGAGTCTGATCCAGCTGTATACCGGATTTATTTATGAAGGTCCGGAACTGATCAACGAAATCAACAAGGAAATTCTGAAAAGAGCCAGCAGATTACCAAGATAAATAAAAAAGAGAGTTATTGCGACTCTCTTTTTTATTTAGACTTCACAACAGTTGCATTTTTAATATCTACAGTAAGTTTATGAGCGGGAGTCGTATTAGATTTCCCTATTTTATATTGGATGGTTTGCTTGTCTTTTGATTTTGTTTTGGTTGCATTATCAATATTTTCCCGGCAGCTTTCAGTGAGAAATTCTTCATAGTTTTTATAATTCCAGTCTTTTGTAAAATAAAGAACCCTGTAGCCTTTCTCCCCTTCACTTGCTCCGCACTGTCCGCAGGCATTAAAATTTGAAGTCTGTTCAAAATAAAGCAGCACTCTGTTTCCGTTTTCTCCGGTGGCATAGGAAATCAATTCATTCCCGCCCGCTTTATTAATGAAATCGTAGGTATTAATTTTTTTGTTATTCGGTAAAAACAGATAATTGTTGAGGCGATAAATCATAATATTCCCTGTAGACAGTTTTACAGGATGAACTTTTTTTCCAACATAAAAATGCCCCGAAACCGGATTTTTACTCATATTGATCTCTTCAAATATAAAATATTCCTGAGGCAGAAGCTTTTGTGCAATTTCATCTGTTTTTTCTACTTTCTGCAGAGAGGTGATCTGTTCTTTCAGAAGCTTTGATTTCTGTTTTTGTTTCGTTCCAAAACTATACAGAGAAAGATTTCCATAGTAATCATATATTCCGGTGAGAGGGATTTTCTTTTTGTATTTGTCATAATAATACCATCCGTCAACATAATGCTGATACTGGTCACAATCTACCACACCGGTATAGTTGAGCTCTATCGTAATGGGAGTTCCGCCGATCTCTCCTGTAAAAGTCTGTGAAGAATCTGTTACTTTCTTGAGTTCAACTTTCTGGCAGAGAAAAAATGAGAAGGAAAAGAAAAAGAATACGGTGAAAATTTTTTTCATGGTTGAGTGATCGTGGATTTTAGTTTTTTAAATGAAAAAGTGTGCGATGGTGTAGATAATCAATCCTACCAGACCTCCGACCAATGTTCCGTTGACCCGGATAAACTGCAGATCTTTTCCCACTTCCAGCTCCAGCTTTTCACTCAATTCTTTTCCTTGCCAGTTCCCAACAGTTGTACTGATGAGGTTCCCGAATTGATGGGTGTTTTTCAGAATATATTTATAAGCTGTCACACGCACCCAATGATCAATTTTGTTCTGAAGATTTTCATCGGTCTTTAAATTTTGAGCAAATTCATTCAGATTTTTAGTAAGATAGTTTTTCAAAGCAGAATTTTCTTCCTGAAGTTCTTTCATCAGCGTTTTTTTGATAGAGACCCAGATATCGTTGGAATATTCATCCAATTTATCATTCTTGAGAAGTCCGTTTTTGATAGTTTTAAATTCTTCGTCCCATTTCGGATCTTCTTTCAGATCAACGGAGAACTCATGAATTTTCTGAGTAATCAATGCTCTTACTTCATGTTCAGGATTTTCTTCTATTTCTTTGAAAAAATCAGAAAGTCCGTCTGCAATTTTATCTGCAATTTTAGTGTCTACAAATGATGGAATGAAAGAATAGCTTCCTTTTTTTACCCGTTCCTGAATCATTGCATCATTTTCAATGATGTATTCTTTGATCTGTTTCGAAAGATTGGTGATGATTCTCTGGTGGTCATTTTTTTCAAGAATATATCCGATTCCGTTTCCAACCACTTTATTAAGCTTAATATCATCCGTCATTTCAGAAACCTTTTTACTGATAAACTGGCTTACCGTAGAATCATCAAGCTTATTAAGAATATCAAGAACAATATCAGAAAGATTTTTAATCAAAATCTCCTGGCTTTTTTCCTTGCCCAGCCATTCCCCGACAAAATTAGAAACTTTAAGTTTTTGGATATAAGGACGGATATTCTGAGGAGAAAGGAAGTTGCCCACCACAAAACTCCCAAGATTGTCTCCCAGTCTCTGTTTACTGTTTTCAATCAGATTGGTATGGGGAATAGGAAGTCCCAAAGGATGACGGAATAATGCGGTTACTGCAAACCAGTCAGCAAGTGCCCCTACCATAGCAGCCTCAGCAAAAGCCCGTACATAGCCGATCCAATGAGAGGTATTAGACTTCTGTAAAATAGTGGTAACAATGAAAATAATGGCCATCAGGACAAATAATCCAGTGGCAAATGCTTTATATTTTCTGAGTTGTTTTCTTTTTGCTTCGTCATTCATATTCTCAAATTTACTAAATTTGGTTATGAAACCGTTTAATCTTAATAAAAGCTTTTAAACTTCAAAAATTTTGCGGTTAAAGAATGAAATTTACGATGAAATTTTTAGTTTCAGTCCCCTTATTATTTTTTCTGCAGGCATGTACGCAGAAATACGAACCTATTAAAAAAACTCTTATGGAAAATACAGAAGCAAAAAACAATCCATACTATTCCAGAACCGATACTGCAAAACTTAATATTTCCAATGAAGAATGGAAAAAAATCCTTGCTCCGGATTTATACGCAATTGCCAGAGAGGCAGCGACTGAAAGAGCTTTTACAGGAAAATACAATGAATTTGATGAGATAGGAGAATATTATTGTGCGGTGTGTGGAAATCATCTGTTTCGTTCTACATCAAAATTTTCCAGCAGCTGTGGCTGGCCAAGTTTCTTTGAAGCTGATAAAGAAGGAGTCTATTATGTAAGAGACCAGTCTTATGGAATGGATAGGGTAGAAGTGCTTTGCAAAAGATGCGATTCTCACCTTGGACATGTTTTCGATGACGGCCCGAAGCCTACAGGATTGAGGTATTGTATGAATTCTGTGAGCCTTGAATTTGTTCCGGATTCTCAAAAATAAGTGCTTTAATTCACAAAATCAGGACGTTAAAGTTTCTTAAATAGCGTTAAACTTTTTAGAGTTATACCCCCTTGGTAATTATGTTTTTATAATTTTGCCCCACTAATTTGGATTTATATAGTATTGAATGAAAGGAATTTATAGTGTATTATGCCTTGTTTACATGGTTACGACTTCATTCTACATTTCCCCAAGAGTAGCGGCGAAAAGTGAGAATGTAACAACAAAGAAAACTGAAAAAGTAGCTGAAACGAAATCTGAGAAGAACACAACAGCTGTGTCTGCATCAGAAGCACTGTACCAATCTATTGCATTTGACCCGGAACATGAACTGAACTATGATGTGTTCTCAAAAGCATTAACTGGTTATGAAAATTTAAAAAAAGCAGGATTGCTTACCCAAGACTCGCATTTACTGACTATCTGCGATTTTTCTATGTCTTCTAACACAAAAAGACTTTGGATCATTGACCTGGAAGACAAAAAAGTTCTGTTCAACTCTTTAGTGGCACACGGAAAAAATACTGGCGAAGAATTTGCGACGAATTTTTCTAACAAGGAAAGTTCGCTGCAGAGCAGCCTGGGATTTTATATCACGGATGCTACCTATCAGGGTGATAACGGATACTCTCTTAAATTATTAGGAATGGATAAGGGCTTTAATGATGCTGCATACAGAAGAGCAATTGTAATGCATGGTGCGGATTATGTAAGTGATGCATTTGCTTCGATGCACAAAAGAATCGGAAGAAGCTGGGGATGCCCTGCCGTTCCAAGAGAGCTGACACAGTCTATAATCAATACGATTAAAGGAAAAAACTGTCTGTTCATCTATTATCCCGATCAGAATTACCTTTCTTCCTCAGAATGGTTGAAAGCGTAAAGATTAAAAGAGCAGTCAGATTGGGCTGCTCTTTTTCTTTTAAATAGGTCCTGCAATTCGAAAATAACAATTACATTTATATAACTCTTTTGCTTTAAAGTATAATAGAATGATGAATGGACAAGATGAAAATCAAAAAAATATAAATGTAGCCCTGGAAACATCTACAGGATTCGTTCCAGCCATAAGACTGATTAATAATCCTGATGGCTCATGTACTTTTGAGAAAGGTAAAATGCCCACTCTTAAACATATAAAAGCTACCGTTTTCTGGATGAGTAATGAAACGGAAGAATGGGAAAAAAATGACCATCCGGCACCCAGAAGGCAATATGTTATTACCATCAAAGGGAATATAAGATTTAAAGTAACAGACGGTACTACATTTATTATTGAACCAGGAATTATTCTTTTGGCTGAAGATCTTAAAGGTTCCGGTCATAGCTGGGATATACTGAAAGGTAAAGTATGGGAGAGACTTTATATCCCGATTGTAGAGAATGAGGATGATTTTTTCATTCCTGATGCGGATTTTATGTAACAATTAAAGATAAAATAGAATAAAAAATCCCTGTATGGTTTCATACAGGGATTCTCAATTATTTTAATTCAAATTATATGAATTTCTTAAAAATTAAAGTAGCATTATGTCCTCCAAAGCCAAAAGCATTACTTAAAGCATAGGTAATATCTTTTTCTTTTGCTTCTCCAAATACAATATTGATGTCTTTCGGGATATTCTCATCAATAGAATGAAGGTTAATGGTTGGCGGAATAATTCCGTTTTGAATCGCTTTAATGGAAAGAATGGCTTCCACAGCCCCGGCAGCTCCCAACAGGTGGCCTGTCATGGATTTCGTTGCACTGATATCAAGATTCTTGCTTCCTTTAAATAATTTATTAATTCCGTTCAACTCTACCAGATCTCCAAGAGGAGTAGAAGTGGCATGAGGATTAATATAATCAATATCATCTACATTGATTTCTGCTTCGTTAAGAGCCAACTGCATGGCTTTGATTGCTCCAACACCATCAGGATGAGGTGCCGTCATATGATAGGCATCCGCTGTCATGGCAGCACCTACCAATTCTGCATAGATTTTTGCTCCTCTTGCTTTGGCATGTTCATATTCTTCCAGAATCAAAGTTCCGGAACCTTCACCCATCACAAAACCATCTCTTTCTGCATCGTAAGGACGGCTGGCGGTTGCAAAATCGTCATTTCGTGTAGACATCGCTTTCATAATGGAAAATCCTCCGATAGAAGCCGGAGAAATAGCAGCCTCAGAACCACCGCTTACAATTACTTTTGCTTTTCCAAGACGGATATAGTTGAAGGCATCCATTAATGCCGTATTTCCTGTTGCACATGCAGAAACAGTTGTATAATTGATTCCCTGAAGGCCATATTTCATGGAAATCATTCCCGAAGCCATATTGGCAATAAATTTCGGCACGAAGAAAGGATTGAATCTTGGGGTTCCGTCGCCTGCTGCAAAATTCATGACCTCGCTTTCGAAAGTCCACATTCCTCCTTGTCCTGTTCCCCAGATAACCCCTACATCAAATGGGTCCATATTTTCCAGTTCAAGCCCGGAATCTTTCAACGCCTCCGCAGTAGAGTACATTGCATATTGTGAAAATAAATCACTTCTTTTGATTTCGTTGTGTGTTAAATGAGCTTTTGGATCAAAGTTTTTAACCTCACAAGCAAAATGTACTTTAAACTTTTCTGTGTCAAAATGGGTGATTTTGTTTGCTCCACTCACTCCATTGATACTGTTTTGCCAAAATTCTTCGACATTATTTCCCAAAGGCGTCACTGCGCCGAGACCTGTAATGACAACTCTTTTCATACTTAGTTATTGATTTTGAATAAATTCGAGGTTCCCCTCGCTATTAAACGGGTCTTATCTGCATTCCATATTTCGCACTGAGCATTTACAAACTGCTTTCCCCTTTTAATGATTTTAGTTTCGGCTACAATATTATCATTTTCTTTTGCAGTTGAGAAATAATCAATGACATTATTTATAGTAGTAATAAAAGAATTTTCATTTAAAGAAAACATAGTGGCACCAATGATATCATCTATAATAGCAGCGGTAACTCCGCCGTGAAGATTTCCTATCGGATTCAGCCATTCCGGTCTTATGGTATATTGAAATTCCAGTTGTCCTTCTTCTACGGAAAGAACAATAGGATTCAGCCATTTCATAAATGGAGATGGTGACTGGTCAAATTCTTTTCCGATGAATTTTTTTAATTGTGCTAATCTATCCATACTTAGTCTTTTACTTTTCTAAAATCATGGTTACTCCCTGTCCACGTGCTGCACAGATGGATATAAACCCTTTTCCGGTGCCTTTTTCGTTGAGCAGTTTTGCCAGTGTTGCGATAATTCTTCCTCCTGTTGCTGCAAATGGGTGGGCTGCTGCAAGGCTTCCTCCTTTTACATTCAACTTACTTCTGTCTATTTTTCCCAAGGCTTTTTCCAATCCGAATTTTTGCGCAAGCTCATCATTTTCCCAGATTTTTATGGTGGCTAAAACCTGTGCTGCAAATGCTTCATGAATTTCGTAATAATCAAAATCAGACAAATTCATGTTTGCTTTTTTAAGCATTCTTTCTGCGGCGAAAACAGGGGCAAGAAGCAGATCCTGTTTATTTTCTACGTATTCTATTCCTGCCACCTCAGAAAAACTAATATAAGCTAAAATGGGAAGATTGTTGGCTTTTGCCCATTCTTCACTGGCCAGCAATACCGCTGAAGCTCCATCTGTAAAAGGTGTTGAGTTTCCTGCCGTCAGAGTTCCGTTCTGTTTATCAAATGCAGGTTTTATTTGTGAAAGCTTTTCAAAACTGCTGTCGCGTCTTAAGTTATTATCTTTATCTAAGCCAAAAGCCGGAGTGATCATATCATCAAAGAATCCTTCATCATACGCTTTTGCCATATTCTGATGACTTTTTAAAGCCAATTCGTCCTGTTCTTTTCTGGGAATATTATAATATTTTGCTGTAATTTCTGTATGTTCACCCATTACCAGACCTGTTTTGGGTTCCTGTCCTTTGTATGGAATAGGCATCCAATCTTTCAGTCTTGGGCTTAGTAGTTGTTTTAATTTTCCAAATGCTGATTTTTCTTTATTAGCTTTTAACAAGGCTTTTCTTAATCTTGGTGAAGACTCAAACGGAATATTGCTCATAGCTTCCACTCCGCATGCAATACCCGATTCTATCTGTCCTAATGCAATTTTATTTCCGATATAAATGGCCGCTTCAATACCTGTATCACATGCCTGCTGAAGATCACATGCAGGAGTTGCAGGGTCAAGAGTAGTATTCATCACTGTTTCTCTGATGAGGTTGCTTTCAGAAATGTGTTTAATCACAGCACCTCCGGCAACTTCTCCCAGTCGTTTTCCTTTTAAATGATAACGGCTTATCAATCCGTTAAGAGAAGCAAGAAGCAGATCCTGGTTTCCCTGTTCCGAATAAGCGGTATTCATTCTGGCGAAAGGGATTCTGTTGTATCCCACAATAGCCACTTTTTTTGTTTCCATATTGTATTATTTATGATGGAAGAATATTGAGTTCATGATCAATCATACTGCTAACCTTATCTAAAGCATTGTTGAGAAAGCTCTGGTCACCCATTGTTTTTGAAAGCAGAATTCCGCCTTCAATAAGCATGATGAATAGGGAAGCGTATTGATCAGCATTGATTTTTTTATCAATTTCACCATTCTTTTGCCCTTCGGTAATAGAACCTGATATCTTGATCATCCACTGTTCAAAAGATCTTTTAACCTGGGTTTTTAAAGCAGGAAAAGAATCATCTGCTTCTGTTGCAGCATTCATTAAAGGACATCCGCCGTTGGCAAAAACAAATTTCCATTTTTTTCTATAAAAATCTACAAAAGCATGAAGCTTATCCAGAGAAGTAGGGAACTCATCGCTAAAAGAGCGACTGAGGGTTTTACCCAATAATCCTGCATTGTATTTATAAACTTCAATCGCGACTTCATCTTTGTTTTCAAAATTTCCATAGATACTCCCTTTCGTCAGCCCTGTTGCTTGTGTAATGTCAGACAGCGATGTGGAAATATAACCCTTCGTATTAAAAAGAGTCGCTGTTTTCTCGATGATATGCTGTTTTGTTTTTTCTGCCTTCGACATTATAATTGGATAATTGTAATGCAAATATACAAAAATATACCACTCGGTATATTTTATTGAAGGAGAATAATTAATTTGAATGTTTTGGATTTAAGTTTTGACTAAAGCCAATAGAATTATTTTAAAAAAGAAAACGGGCTTCCTTCGTCTCCGCTCAGGATAATGCCCGTTTCTATTGATATAAATGCTTTGAATCTTAATTTTCTAAAGTAGCATTCAATGTAATTTCAAAGTTGAAAGCGGCACTTACGGGGCATCCTTCTTCAGCAATCTTAGCGAATTTCTGGAATTCTTCTTCTGAGATTCCCGGAACTTTAGCAGTAAGAGTCAGTTCAGATTTTGTAATTTTTCCAATGTTTGGGTCAAGAGTGATTACAGAAGTTGTTTTTAATTCTTCAGGGTTGTAACCTGCCTGTGATAATTCCGCATCCAGTTTCATAGTGAAACATCCAGCGTGAGCTGCTGCAAGTAATTCTTCAGGGTTTGTCCCAACACCATCTGCAAAACGGCTGTTGAAAGAATATTGAGTCTGATTTAAAGTGGTACTCTGAGTAGTTAAATGTCCTTTTCCTTCTTTGATGGTACCGTTCCAAACGGCTGTTGCGTTACGTCTCATAATGTTTGTTTTTGTATTTAGTATTGTTTGTTTTTGATGTTACAAAGGTATGTCTGCGGTTAGGAGTATTCAATAGATAAAAAGACTTAAATATTGTACTTTTTTCCCGAGGAGTAATTTTTTTTGAAATTGGAAGGTGTACTTCCTGTTTTATTGGTGAAAAGACGGTTAAAATAAGCAGGATCTTCATAGCCGAGATCGTAGGCAATTTCCTTTACGGGCTTATCTGTATAAAACAGTAATCTTTTAGCTTCCAGTAAAATCCTGTTGATGATAAACTGATTGGGAGACTCCAGATTTAAATTTTTAAATTTATGGGTTAAGGTTTTCGGTGCTATGTGAAGCAGTTCTGCATATTCTGCTACATTATGTTTCTCTCTGAAATGGATTTCCAGATGTCTGCTGAAGTCTCGGAAAATATCAAGTTCGCTGCCTGGAATTCTGACAGAGTTATTATCTAAATTTTGTTTCTTCCACTTTCTGGTAGCCCGGATGATGATCTGTTTTACATAGGTTCTGATCATTTCTTCGGCAGAAGAGTCTTTCCATTTAAGCTCATCCTGAATGTTTTGGAACAGTCCTTTTATAAGACTCGTTTCAGAATCATCAAGCTCCACAAAAGGAATTTCAAAAACATTATGAAAAAGGAGCCCATCGCAAGCTACTTCTTTATCATGAATCTGGATGCAGTAGAAATCACGGTTGTAGAAAAGAAGTATAGATTCATCTTTTCCTTTTTGGATATTCAGATGCTGGTTTGTCAAAAAAAATAATGAAGGAGTCTTTATTTTGTAATGATTAAAGTCTACCGTAAGTTCATATCCGGAAGGAATAAAAAATACTTTAATATCTGTACTGAACCGATTTCCGTTGAAATTCTCCAGATTTTCTTCCGAAAATACCTCCAGTCCGAGTCTTTTATATTGATCTTCAAAAATAAGCGGTTGCGGCATACTTTAACTTTAGTTTAAAGATACAAAAAAGCATGATTTGAGCTTTATTAAATTATTGAAACCCAAATTTCTGATGCCAGACATAAAGAATTGGAATAAAATAAATCGCAAATATATTTTTACATTGATATTATTTTATCATTTTTACAAAGATTTGTATCGCGACCTATATTATTTAACCATTTTTCAAAACTGCCTGTATGAGCGAATTAGAAAATATTCTGAGAGAAATAACTCCACTGTCTCCTGAGGATAGTTTTCTCGTATTCGACAGGATTAAAGCTTCTTTTGACTTCCCGTATCATTATCATCCGGAAATTGAAATCAACTTTATCTATAAAGGAAAAGGGTATCGCAGAATGATTGGAGACCACACAGGTGAAATTGGAAATATAGAGCTGGTATTGGTTGGCCCTAATTTACCACATTGCTGGGCCAATTATAAATGCAAAAACAGAAAGACTCACGAGATCACCATACAATTCAATCAGGATTTCTTTCAACAGTCACTGATGGAGAAAAATATCCTGAAACCAATCAATAATCTGATGAAAGATTCTATCAAGGGAATTCTTTTCTCAACAGAAACGGCTGAAAAACTAAAAGATTCGTTTCTCAATCTGTCCAAAATGAACAGTTTTGAGTCTTTTATAGAAATTATGAAAATCTTGAATGAACTGGCCGTTGCAGAAAACAAAACCCTTCTGTCTTCCTACAGCATAGAGCTTGAATCTTTTGCAGATAATGATAAAATGAAGGTTATTCATGACTTTGTCCATAAAAATTTTGAGAATAAAATAACACTGGATAAAGTGGCTTCATTGGTGAATATGAGTAATGTAACTTTCAACAGATTTATCAAAAAAAGAACAGGAAAAACATTCATTAACTATCTGAATGAGATAAGAATCAGTTACGCCGCACGCTGGCTGATGGAAAAAAATCTTACGGTTTTTGAAATTGCTTTTGAAGCTGGGTTTAATAATATTGCGAACTTCAACAAGGTATTTAAATCCATCAAAAAGACAACGCCAACAGAATTTAAAGAACAATTTAAAGGCGTGAAAAAAATTGAATAATATTTTTTAAAAATTCATTTTTACTGCAAAATAAAAGACAAAACCGGGTATAACTACCCGGTTTTTTTGTTAAAAAAGTAAGATAAATCCTCTTTTTCTGATAGAATTTAATCAGGTGTATTTTGTTGGTATTTAGAGGTTTAATCGGGTTTAAATAAAATTGCTGAAAAAATAATATCGTTTTATGATAAAATAGTATTATATCAGACTGGTTACAAAATTTAGATTTGTGAATGTGAATTAAATCTTAACAAAACTTTAAATAATTTAATACATAAACGGCAATTTTTTGCTGAAAAAAACAATAATTTTTTTTGTATTGAAAAATAAAGTAATGTCACTGATTCTCAATTAAATCTAACGAATCTAAACCTTATGAGAAAAGCAGTTATACCCGTTCTGTTCGTTTTTTCAATTTCTGCGAATGCACAGGAGAAAAAATCAGCCGATACTACGAAGACAAACAGTATTGAGGAGGTCGTAGTGACCTCTTTGGGAATAAAAAGGCAGGCCCGCTCTTTGACGTATTCCAGTCAGCAGATTGGTGGAGATGAGCTTACAGAAGTGAAAACTCCCAATCTATTAAATTCGATCAATGGAAAAGTTTCCAATGTACAAATCAACAGAACCAATGGTGTAGGTAGTTCCGTAAGGGTAATTATGAGAGGGAATAAGTCTGTATCAAACAGCCAGCCCTTGTATGTAGTGGATGGAATTCCTATTATCAACGGAACAGGAAAATCTGCGGATATAAGTCAGTATTCCAATATGCCGGATCCGGGAGATGTACTGAGTTCTATTAATCCTGATGATATTGAGAGCATCAACTTCCTGAAAGGAGCATCAGCATCAGCATTATACGGTTCTGCAGGTGGAAATGGAGCTATTTTGATTACCACAAGAAAAGGGAAAATAGGTAAGAGCTCTATCTCTTATAGCTCGAGTTTAACGGTTGAAAGAGCCTATAGCTTACCCAAACTGCAGCATAGTTATTTATCTTATGATCCATCCGATCCTACTCAATCTCCAGGAAATAATATTGAGAGCTGGGGAGCAAAAGGAAGTTCGAAGGACTACGTTAAAGATTTTCTGCAAACCGGAACAACTTGGGTGAACAGTCTTTCTTTCCAATCCGGAAACGAAAAATCAACCAACTATTTTTCCATTGGAAATACGACCAATAAAGGGGTGATCCCAATGTCTTATTTTGATCAGTATAACGTGTCATTCAGAAACTCAAGTAAGTTTCTTGATGATAAACTGACATTGGATGCTAACTTCATTGGTTCCTTACAGGACAGTAAAAACAGACAGACTCCAGGGGCATCTTTCTCTCCTTTAGCAAGTTTATACTGGCTGCCGAGAGGGGTAGATTTCGATCAATATGGACCGGATAGCTACTCTTTCATAGATAAAAAGAGACTTTTACCTGCCCAAAATTGGTGGGAAGTAAAGCCTGACGGAAGTTTCAAAGGAAACCCGGAAACTCAAAATCCATATTGGATTTTAAACAGAAATGCGGTTACGGTTAAAAATAAAAATGCATACAGCGCTGTTTCATTGTCTTATGAGATTAATCCATGGTTAACTGCGCGAGTAAGAGGTAATTATAGCTGGAACAGTTCAGACAGCCAGCGTGATATTTCGGCTTATTCAGCGCCAAGTTTATTGGCAGGAGGACAAAACGGAAGAATCCTTAAAAACGTATACGAAAATTCGTCTACTTATGGTGACGTTTTATTGATTGGTAGTCCAAAATTAAGCGAATCAATTTCTTTAGACTTTACCGTTGGAGGAAGTGTGAATACTACAAGTAATAAAGTAACACAGATTGATAATGCTTATCTGTCCAATCCTAATTTGTTTGCAATAAACAACCTGCAATGGAATGTAGACCGAAGCCCGGGAGATGGATATCATAATATCTACTGGAACCTGAAAAAACAGGTGCGATCAGTTTTTGCAAGTGCTTCAGTAGGATATAAGAATATGTTTTATGTAGATATGACCTTTAGAAACGATTGGGATTCCACTTTGGCATTAACAGGAAGAAGCGGATTTGATTATGAGTCTGTAGGAGCGAATGCGATCTTATCTTCTATCTTTAAACTTCCGGAAGTGATTAATTTCTGGAAAGTAAGAGGTTCTTATGCAACTGTAGGGTTAGGATTACCAGCTAATATTTCTAATGCAATGGTTGCCTATTATAATGCCTATTCTTATGGAGTAGATGCAGGAACTATTGTATATCCGAAAAGTTCATTTGTTACCAGTCGCCCAGACCTTATTCCTCGTCCGGAACTTAATAAAACGTTTGAGGCAGGAACTGAGTTGAGAATGTTCAGCAACAGATTAAATTTCGATCTTACTTATTATAACTCTAATGCCAGCAATCAGTTGTTGGAGACAACGATTGGATCTAACTTTGGAGGAATTCCATCAGGTTCATATTATATTAATGCGGGGAAAATACGCAATACAGGTTTTGAAGCCTCTTTATCATACAAAGTTTTTGGGACAGAGAAATTTGGCTGGACAACTACAATAAATGCTTCTGCAAACAAAAATACAATTGTTGAATTATTTCCATCAAGCCTGCCAATATCAGAAAACCAGCTTTTCTCATTAACGGGTGGTGGAGATTTCACAAAATTGAGACTGGGAGGATCTTTTGGAGATCTTTACGGAGTTAAATTCAAAAGAGATGATCAGGGACGTGTTTTAGTAGATGAAAATGGAGTTCCATTGGGTACTACAGGTGATCCTCAATATTTGGGTAATCCAAACCCTAAGTTTATTCTAGGTTTTAATAACTCTTTTAATATTGGTAAACTGGGAATATCTTTCCTTATCGATGGTAAATTCGGAGGTAAAGTATTGTCTCTTACTGAAAAAGCAAATGATTTGTACGGAGTAAGCCAGGCGACAGCTGATGCAAGAGATGCTGGTGGAGTATCCATTCCAAACGCAGTATATGCTCCGGGAACACCTCTGGCAGGACAGGCTTATAACGGAGTTACCGATGCAAAAGCATATTATAAAAGAACAGGTGGTGCCGGTGGTATTGGGACTGGAATTGATGAGGCTTATTTATACAGTGCTACAACGGTACGTTTACGTCAGGCATCCATCTCATACAGCTTTGATATCCAATCAAAATATATGAGAAATGCAACGGTAAGCTTGGTGGGAACCAATTTGTTTTTCTTCTATAAAAAAGCACCGTTTGATCCGGAACAAGTATCAGGAAATACACCTGGTGGGGTTGGGGTAGATTCATTCGGACTGCCGGTTACCCGCTCAATCGGACTATCATTAAAGGCTAACTTCTAATTTAACGAAAATGAAATTCAATAATATTAAAACACTGGTATTGGGTGCGGCAGTCTTGATGACTGCTTCCGGATGCGGTGATCTAGATCAGTATAATCAGGAAAAGCTAGGGAATCCTGAAAACATGTATGCGGATTACAACGCGGTTGTTAATCCCTTAAAATCCCTTCAAAGAGGTCTTCAGTCAGATTACCAACTGTATCCCAATCTAAGTGCGGATATGTTCAGTGGTATGTTCAGTACTGCAACCCAGTTTAATGGTGGTAAGAACAATATGACCTATTTTATGATGGATGGGTGGAATAACAGGATTATTGCAAGGCAGCAGGATATTTTCAATTATTCTATCATCATTGATAACGCCGCTAAAAACTTTTATCCGGGAATAGATTTTACAGGAACATTTGCCGTTAAAAAGATCTTAAAGGTAATCACAGCGGCAAGAGTATCAGACAATCACGGTCCGGTAGTATACAGCAAATATGAAACACCCAATGCAAACGGGGTAACAGATTTTGATTCTCAGCAAGATGCCTATCAAAACTTTATCAATGACCTTACTGTGGCTATTACAGATTTGCAAAAAATACAGAATATGCCTGCTACTGGAAATGAAGGTGATAAAGCTGCATTGAAAAGAGCAGATTTAGTTTACGGTGGAAATATGGCACAATGGGCAAAATTTGCCAATTCATTAAAGCTGAGATTAGCCATGAGAATGAGCTATGCTGATCCTGTGAAATCAAAACAATATGCAGAAGAGGCATTGGCTTCATCTGCGGGATTGATTACTGATAATGCAGATAATGCTTTAATTAGTGTAGGACAGTCAGAATTAAGCTTTATCATTTATTCATGGGGAGACTGTTTGATCGGAGCACCTTTGATGGCTTACATGAACGGATACAATGATCCAAGACTTCCTGCATATGCTATTCCTGCATCGGATCCAAGCCTTCAGGGGAAATATATAGGAATACGCCAGGGAATTGATTTATTAAATGGTAAATCAACGTATGGGGGATTCTCTCAGCCACAGGCAAAATCTGCCAGCGGAGATTATTTCTCAGGAACTGATGGTAAAATGAAATTATTCACCGCTGCAGAAACTTGGTTTCTAAAAGCAGAAGCTGCCTTGAGAGGATATACAGGAGCAGGTGATATTCAGACTAACTATACTACCGGGGTTCAGCAGTCTTTCGGAGAATGGGGTAAAAGTGCAAGCGTTGCCACTTATCTTGCTGATAACACCTCTACAGAAGCACCTTATGTAGATCCGAAAAATGCAGACAATAATATCGCTTTAGGACATCCTCAGCTAAGTACCATTACTATTGCATGGAACAACGGAGATACCAATGAAAGAAAATTAGAAAGAATCATTACTCAGAAATGGCTTTCTCTTTATCCGAACGGGCCAGAAGCATGGGCAGAGCAGAGAAGAACAGGATATCCGATTCTTTTCAAAGTAAGAAAAAATGACAGCGGCGGAGCTATCAATACAGAAGCAATGATCAGAAGAATTCCTTTCACTATTGATACCAAAACGTCATTATATAATTACCAGCAGGCTGCACAGATGCTTAATGGTCCAGATACCGGAGGTACTAAGCTATGGTGGGATAAGAAATAAAAAATATTCAGAATCACTCATTAATAAAGAGACATCTCAACATCAGATTTTTATTTGATACATTCATTAAGGCAGGAGAATAGAGTAGAATCTCCAAAAAATTTATAGTTTCGTTTTTTAGCCTGAATGAATGTTTGAGATGTTCTCTTTTATTTGGAATCTTATTTTTAAATATGGGAAAAAACAACTCCGAAACCCGCAGGATCCAGCCAATTCTCTGGATTTCCACATTATATTTTGCAATGGGTGTTCCCTTTGTAACCATTAATGCGGTTTCAGGAATCATGTATAAAGATATGGGTGTTTCGGATGCACAGATTACATTCTGGACAGCCCTTGTGATGTTCTCCTGGACACTGAAGCCTCTTTGGAGCCCGTTTCTCGAGATCTATAAAACCAAAAAATTCTTTGTTGTTTTTACTCAGTTTGCCATAGGAATTCTGTTCGCATTAGTAGCCTTAAGCCTGCCAATGCATGATTTTTTCAAATACAGTATTGCGCTTTTTGCAGTAGTGGCATTTTGTGGAGCTACCCATGATGTGGTAGCAGACGGAACGTATATTGGTTTTCTTACCAATAAAGAGCAGGCGAAATATATTGGCTGGCAGGGTGCATTTTACAATTTGGCCAAGATTATCAGCAGTGGAGCACTGGTTTATTTCGCTGGTGTTTTAGAAAAAACAAAAGGCGTTATACATGCCTGGATGATCATTATGGTGATCTATGCATTACTGTTTTTTGTATTGGCTATTTACCACTATTTTATTCTGCCGAAAGAAAGCAAAGAAGAGCAGAAAGAAGAGAAAACAGCTGGAAATGTCCGTCAGGAATTATTGGAAGTCATTACCTCTTTCTTTACCAAAAAGAAAATTCTGTGGTGTATACTCTTCATTATTCTGTATCGTTTTGCGGAAGGATTTGCGATCAAAATTGCTCCTTTATTTTTTAAAGCTCCAAGAACGTCAGGAGGATTAGGATTATCTACTTCAGATATCGGACTTATTTACGGAACATACGGTTCTGCAGCATTTATCTTAGGATCTGTTCTGGCAGGATATTTTATCTCAGCCCGCGGATTGAAAAGATCTCTGATATGGCTGTGCTGTGCATTCAATATTCCTTTTGTGGTTTATGCATTATTAGCGCACTATCAGCCGGCTACCCTTTTACCGGTAGGAATTGCCGTAGTAGTAGAATATTTCGGATATGGATTTGGTTTTGTAGGATTAATGCTCTACATGATGCAGCAGATTGCCCCCGGAAAACACAAAACAGCCCATTACGCATTTGCAACAGGAATCATGAACCTTGGTGTAATGATTCCCGGAATGTTCAGCGGAATGATCAGTGACTGGATCGGGTACAAAATGTTCTTTATCTGGGTATTGATCGCCACTATTCCTGCATTTTTGGTCACCTTATTCGTTCCTTTCCCGCATCCTGAAAATCAGAAAGAACAACAAATCAATTCATAATAATTAAAAATAAAAAGTAAAAAATACTTTATGACAGCTCAATCAGTAATGATCCCTTGGCAGGATCGCCCGGAAGGTTGCAATGATATCATGTGGAGGTTTTCCGAAAACCCGATCATTAACAGATACGCGATACCAACATCCAACAGTATATTCAACAGTGCCGTGATTCCTTTTGAAGACGGATTTGCCGGAGTATTCCGTTGTGACAACAAGGCAGTACAGATGAATATTTTTGCTGGTTTCAGTAAAGACGGAATCAATTGGGATATCAATCATGATCCTATTGAAATGCAGGCTGGAAATACGGATATGATTGAATCCGATTACAAATATGATCCCCGCGTAACCTTCATTGAAGACCGCTACTGGATTACATGGTGTAACGGATACAATGGTCCTACCATCGGAATTGGGTATACTTTTGATTTTAAAGAATTTTTTCAGTGCGAAAATGCATTTCTTCCCTTCAACAGAAACGGAGTTTTGTTCCCTGAAAAAATCAATGGTAAATATGCCATGCTGAGCCGTCCGAGTGATAACGGACATACACCTTTCGGTGATATTTATATCAGCTACAGCCCTGATATGAAGTACTGGGGTGAGCACCGTTGCGTGATGAAAGTAACTCCCTTTGAAGACAGTGCATGGCAGTGTACAAAGATCGGAGGTGGGCCTGTTCCTATCAAAACAGAAGAAGGATGGCTGCTTTTCTATCATGGAGTGATCAATACCTGCAGAGGATTCAGATATTCAATGGGAGCAGCTTTGCTTGATCTTGAAGACCCTACAAAAGTATTGTACAGAACGAAGCCTTATCTGTTGGCTCCGGCTGAATTGTATGAAATGACAGGAGATGTACCGAATGTGGTTTTCCCTTGTGCAGCATTGACTGAGGGAGACAAAGTAACAGTATATTATGGTGCCGCTGATACCGTAGTTGCGATTGCCTTTGGATATATCTCAGAAATCATTGATTTTATGAAAAAGAATTCAATTTAATACAGTAATATAAAGTTTAGGAGAATAGGTTAATCATCTTAATTTTCCCATTTACTGGGAATTTTATAATGGTTTTCCTATTTTTAAACCAACTTTTAAACCAAAAATCTCCGATACCTCTCTTATCATGAAAAAAGAACTGTTAATCTGCTTTTTTACAACCCTGATTTCTGTAGCCAGTGCCCAACAGAATAAAAATGATGTTTTATCCTGGGTAGATCCATTCATAGGCACGGGAGGACATGGGCATACGTTTCCGGGGGCAACCACTCCATTCGGGATGATACAGCTAAGTCCGGATCAGAATACGAAAAGCGGTGATTGGGACTGGTGTTCCGGATATCACTACAGTAGCAAAACGATTATGGGATTCAGCCATAACCATTTGAGCGGAACAGGATGGGCAGACCTTGGAGATATTCTGGTAATGCCTACCGTAGGACAGGTGAAAATGGTGCCGGGATCTGAAGAAAATCCTGAAACGGGTTACCGTTCAAAATTTACGCATGATAAAGAAATAGCGTCTCCGGGATATTATTCCGTAATGCTGGACAGCTACGGAATTAAAGCAGAACTTAC
Organism: Chryseobacterium sp. 7; assembly: GCF_003663845.1. Classification (NCBI taxonomy): domain Bacteria; kingdom Pseudomonadati; phylum Bacteroidota; class Flavobacteriia; order Flavobacteriales; family Weeksellaceae; genus Chryseobacterium; species Chryseobacterium sp. 7. The sequence goes on along the minus strand of NZ_RCCA01000001.1, from coordinate 445,301 downwards.
CACTTCCCCAAGAGTCGGATTTCATAAATATACTTTTCCGAAAAGTAGCGAAGCCAATATCATTATTGATCCTACCAACAAAATCTTCGGAAACATCTACCATACTTTAGTGAGTGTGGAAGGCAATAATAAAATCAAAGGGTACTGTTACAGCAATGGCTGGGGAGGTAAACGATTTGCTTACTTCGTAATGGAGTTTTCCAAACCGTTTAAGTCTTACGGCGTTTATGCTGACGGAAAAATCAAAAACGATGAAAAAATTGCCCTTGCCAAAGATGCTAAAGCTTTTGTAAGATTCTCAACAGAAGACCAGGAAAGCATAGAAGTAAAAGTATCTTTATCTCCCGTGAGTATAGAAAATGCACAGGAAAACTTCGATACTGAAGCTAAAAATATAAACTTTGCACAAGCAAAAGAAACAGCACAAAAGACTTGGAGAGATCTTATCGGAAGATTCCAGGTGACAGGAGGTACAGACAATCAGAGAAAAATTTTCTATACTGGGGTTTATCATACATTCATTGCACCAAATTTATACATGGACGTGAATGGTGACTATGTTGCCGCTCAGGAAAATATGAATACCAAATGGTTCACCAACTACAGTACTTACTCTTACTGGGACGGATTCAGAGCGACACATCCATTATTGACTATTATGGATCAGAAACATACAAAAGAATTTGCGAATTCTCTGATCAGCAGATATACGGATCGTAAAGATCACATGCCAATCTGGGAACTTTGCGGATATGATAATTTCTGTATGCTGGGTTATCACAGTGCTTCGGTAATCTGGGATGCCATTTCAAAAGGAGTTCCGGGTATTGATGCTGAAAAAGCATTTGCTGCGATGAAAGATGCTTCTTTAACGGATAAAATGAGCAGTAGCGATGGTGGTGGAGGTCTTAATGATTATATCAAGTTAGGCTACACTCCATCAGAAAACGGAGCTTCAGTTTCTGCAACATTAGAATATTCATATGACGACTGGTGTATCCAGCAGCTTGCTGAAAAATTAGGTAAAAAAGAAGAATCAGAAGTGTATAAAAAACGTTCTATGAACTTTCTGAATACCTTCAATAAAGAAAATAACCACTTCTGGCCAAGACAAAAAGATGGAAAATTCTTAGCAGATTTTACCCTTAATGATTGGAAAAAACTGCAACCACACTGGGTTTCCGGAAACATCTGGGCTTATGATTTCTTTGTTCCTCACCAGATTGATGAAATGATGAATCTGTACGGAGGGAAAAAAGGATTTGAAGAAAAGCTGGATAAAACCTTCACTGAAGCGCTTCACATGGAAGGAGAACAGCACGTAGATATCTCAGGATTTATCGGATCTTTAGGATTCGGGGATGAGCCGGGACATCATGTTCCATACCTGTACAACTATGCAGGAAGTCCTTACAAGACTCAGAAAATGGTAAAATATATCCGTGACAATATGTACGCCGCTAAACCTGACGGAATCGTTAACAATGAAGACTGTGGTCAGATGTCAGCATGGTATATCTTCTCATCATTAGGATTCTATCCTGTAACACCTGGGAAACCTGTTTATGCCATAGGAGCACCACAATTCCCGAAAGCTTCTTTAAAATTGGAGAACGGAAAAACATTTACGGTTGTTGCAGACAAAATATCTGATAAGAATATCTATGTACAGAAAATGTTCCTGAACGGAAAAGAGTACAAAAGCTGGGAGCTGAACCACAGCGATATCATGAATGGTGGTGAATTGAGATTCGTAATGGGAAGCAAACCAGTAAAATAAGACTAATAAAAATAAACGAAACAAAGTATCAATGGAAAGGAGAAATTTTATTAAAACAAGTGCTCTGGCAGGAGCCGGATTGCTGTTTACTCAGAATGTTTTTGCTAAAAATTTAGTACTGGATGATTTTCCTGTTGTCCGTGTTCCTAAAGATAAAAGACATTTTACCAGCGAATCCGTAGAAAGTGCTATTGCAGCCTTTAAAAAGAAAGTAAAAAACAAAGAGCTGAGCTGGCTTTTTGAAAACTGCTTCCCGAATACATTAGATACTACTGTTTACTATACGGAAACCGGCGGAGCACCGGATACCTATGTGATCACAGGGGATATTGATGCCATGTGGCTTCGTGACAGTTCCGCACAGGTTTTCCCTTATCTGCAGTTCTCGAAAAAAGACGAAAAACTTCATAAGCTGATCTCAGGAGTAATCCACAAACAGACTACCTTCATCCTGAAAGATCCTTATGCGAATGCTTTCTATAACGATGATCAGAAGATCAGTAAATGGAAAGAATATGATCATACCGATATGAAGCCGGGAACCCATGAAAGAAAATGGGAAATTGACTCGCTTTGCTATCCTATCCGTCTGGCCTACCACTTCTGGAAAACAACAGGAGATACAAAACCTTTTGATGCCAACTGGCTGAAAGGAATTAAACTTACCCTGCAGACCTTTACAGAACAGCAGAGAAAACATGATCTTGGACCTTATAAATTCGAGCGTACCACAGCTTGGGCTACAGACGGAGTTCCTATGGGAGGATATGGTTATCCAACGAAGCCTGTCGGATTGATCAGCTCTATGTTCCGTCCAAGTGATGATGCTACCATCTATGGATTCCTGATCCCTTCCAACTTATTTGCGGTGGTAAGTTTACGTCAGGCAGCGGAAATGGTTGCTCAGATTAAAAATGAAAAAACATTGGCTCAACAACTGAACAACCTTGCTGATGAGGTAGAAACAGCCATTAAAAAATACGGAATTTACAATCATCCTGAATTTGGAAAAATATATGCTTTTGAAGTGAATGGCTTCGGAAGCTACAACCTGATGGATGATGCGAACTGTCCAAGCTTGCTGGGACTGCCTTATCTGGATGCGGTGAAAGCTGATGACCCTGTGTATTTGAATACAAGAAAATTCGTGTGGTCAGAAAACAACCCGTTCTTCTTCAAAGGTAAACTGGCAGAAGGAATAGGAGGTCCACATATCGGATTGGATATGATCTGGCCAATGAGTATCATCATGAAAGCGCTCACTACCAATGACAAAAGTGAGATCAGATGGTGTATAGATATCTTACAGAAAACGCACGGAGGAACAGGCTTTATGCATGAATCCTTCCATAAAGACGATGCCAAAAAATTCACCAGAGAATGGTTTGCATGGGCCAATACCCTGTTTGGCGAATTGTTATGGAAAACCTTTAATGAAAACCCTGAGCTACTGACATAGTCCACCCTTTTATATCGCTTATTCATCTGGATTCCTTTCTAAAAAAGAAGGTATCAGGGGAATGCTATATAAAATTCAGACACCAAAAACACCTTAAAAAAATTATACAATGAAAAAAAAATCCATCTTTACCGCACTGATCGCCATGATGCTTCAGTCTGGTGCTCTGATTAACGCACAGCAGCTTAATCCTACAGGAATATGCTATGTGGAAGTGAATAATAACAACCTCCTGAATGCAGGAGCGTACAAACTGCAGACATCGAACAGCTATCTGTTTAATGTGGTAAATATTTTTGCGGCCAATATTAATTATGATACCAGCCGTGGAAGAGCTTATCTGTATTCCAATAATAACGTTACGAAGGTTCTTACCAATGCGGATACCTACATAAAGCCACTTCAGCAAAAAGGAATGAAAGTAGTCCTGACAATTTTGGGAAACCACCAGGGAGCAGGAATCTGTAATTTTCCTACGCGTGAAGCCGCAAAAGACTTTGCTCTACAGCTTGCCAATACAGTGAATACCTATGGTCTTGATGGAATTGATTTTGATGATGAATACTCAGAATATGGAAATAACGGAACTGGGCAGCCCAATGACAGCTCTTTCGTAATGCTTGTTCAGGAGCTCAGAGCCTTATTACCGAATAAAATTATTTCGTTCTATTATTATGGTCCTGCCGCTTCAAGACTTTCCTGGAATGGAGCCAGAGTAGGAGACAATGTCAACTACAGCTGGAATGCCATGTACGGAACATTCTCTGCCCCAAATGTACCTCCTCTTACCAAAGCACAAATTTCTCCGGCAGCCGTATGGATGGGGAATACTTCCAATTCTACAACCACCAGTCTGGCCACCCAAACCAAAAATGGAGGATATGGAGTATTCATGTGGTATGATCTGCATGGAACCAATGAAACATCCCAGCTTTCAGCAGGAACTCAGACCTTATACGGAGAGCCAACGATTTTAAGTGGAACTTTACAGTCGTGGACGCAAGGAACCAATTGTGATGCGCCTATCGGATTATATACAAGTAATCTTACAGGTACTTCAGCAAAACTGAACTGGTCAGCCGTAGGAACCAATACCTATGATATTGATTATAAACCAGCTTCTTCAACCACATGGACAAATGCAGTTTCTGCAACAAGTTCTACTTCTGTAACTATTTCCGGATTGACAGCTAACACTGAATATGACTGGAGAATCAGAACCAACTGCAGCGTGAAAAGCGCTTATATGTTTGCCCCAAGATTTACAAGCACCTCAGGAACAACGCCTACAGGCTCTTATGCTCTGTCTTTGGATGGAAGCACTGAATCTGGAGCAGCAGGAAATCTTACTTTGAGCGGTTCTGCACTATCTTTTGAAGGGTGGATCAAACCTTCATCATTCAAATCTGCATCTCCATATATTTCTTCTATCATGGGAACAGAGGTTAGTGACAGCAATTCTGCATTCTTAAGATTAGGAGATGCCGGTCTGGCGAATAATAAACTTCAGTTTGTGGTAAGCATCAATAATGTACAGCAAAAACTGGCTTCCGCAACGGCATTGAATGCCAATACATGGTATCACGTGGCAGCTACTTACGATGGATCCAATATGAAAATTTATATCAATGGTACTCTGGATGCCACCAAAGCACAAACCGGAAGTGTGAATTCAACAGGGGCGTTCAATGTAGGATATTTATATAATACTTCCAGAAATTTCAATGGTAAAATAGATGAGGTAAGAGTTTGGAAGCGTGCATTAAGTCAGACAGAAATCAGTCAGAATATGTGTAATGTATCTGTTCCGGCAACTTCACTGGCTGCCTATTGGAAGTTTAACGAAGGAAGTGGTTCTACCGTTCAGGATACTTCAGGAAACGGAGTGACATTAACGTTGACAGGTGTTGATTCTTCTAATTGGGGAACAGATGTACCATGTACAACAGGAAGTTCAGCATTAGCAAGAACTGCGGGTCAAAAGGCAGTAAATGCGGGAGAAACAAATAGTAAAAATCAAATCAAATTATACCCTAATCCGGTAAGCAAATCTTCATCACTTACCGTTTCTGTTCCGGATGAATACAGCAAAGGAAAATTGACGGTTTATGATTTTAACGGAAGAATCGTAGATACAAAATCATTGAATTCAGGAGACAATCAATACGAATTGAGCAGAGTTCCGGCAGGAAACTACATCATCCAGTTTGAATCTCATGATGGAAGCCTAAAACAATCCGAAAAACTAATTGTAAAATAATAAAACTCAGTCATTGGGCTTCGGCCCAATGCTTTTTCTACTGCAAAATTGATATACTATGAGAAAAAAATCCTTTTTTATTCCCTTAATGGCCCTGATGCTTCAGTGTGCCCCGTTGCTCAAAGCACAGCAGCTTAATCCCTTAGGAGTCTGCTATGTAGAAGTGAATAACAATAACCCGTTGAATGCGGGTTCCTATACGTTGCAGAATACCAACAGACAGCTTTTTGACGTAGCCATTATTTTTGCGGCGAATATCAACTATGATGTTTCCAAAAACCGTGCTTATATCTCAAACAATAATAACGTTACCAAAGTTCTGAATGATGTTAATACTTACGTAAAACCTTTACAGCAAAAAGGAATAAAAGTATTACTGGATCTATTGGGAAACCACCAGGGAGCCGGAATTTCTAATTTTCCGAACCGTGAAGCGGCAAAAGATTTCGCTTTACAGGTAGCTCATACTGTTTATACTTACGGTTTGGATGGAGTAGACCTTGATGACGAATATGCAGGATACGGAAATAACGGAACAGGACAGCCTAATAACAGCTCTTTTGTCATGCTTTTGCAGGAACTGAAAGCCGCAATGCCGGATAAACTGATTACATTCTACTACTATGGTCCGGCTACAACCAGACAGACTTATAATGGAGATTTAGCAGGAAATTATATCAATTACACCTGGAATGCAATGTATAGCACTTACAATGCACCTGTTGTTCCGCCTCTTGATAAATCTAAAATTTCTGCCGCTGCAACATGGATTCTTAATTCTAATTCTGGTTCAACTTCAGCAACTACTTTAGCAAGTTTAGCAACCAGTACAAAGAATGACCAATATGGCGTTTTCATGTGGTATGATTTGGGTGGAACCGATGTCGCGAGCTATCTGAGCACAGGCTCTAATATCCTTTATAATGAAAATACCCTTTTAAGCGGTCAGCTGTATTCATGGTCTCAGGGACAGGCTTGTGATCCGCCATTGGGACTTGATATTTCCAATGTTACAGGAACTTCAGCTCAACTGAACTGGACTTCCAATGCTTCGCAGTCCTATAATATTGATTACAAACCAGCCAACTCAACAGTTTGGACGAATGTGGCCAATAACTATTCAGGAAATAATATTGTGATCAATAATCTTACGCTGAATACAGATTACGATTGGAGAATACAGTCTAACTGCTCTCCAACATTAACAAGTACTTATATTTTCGCACCAAGGTTTAACTCCGGAAGTGGCTGCACTACGCCATCAGGATTAACTTCCGGAAGTTTCCTTGGCAATACCACTCAGTTGTCATGGGATGCAGGAAATGCAACTTCATATACCCTGCAGTATAAAACTGCCGCAGCAACAACATGGTCTGAAATTCCAAATATTACAACCAATTCCTATTCATTACAAAACCTGACTGCTAATACAAGCTATGTATGGAAAGTACAGGCTTCGTGTGCGGGAGGAACTACAAGTACTTATTCAGCAGAAGGAGCCTTCAACAGCGGTTTCGCACCTGTTACAAGCCCTGGAGCAAGATCCCTTGCCTTCAACGGAAGTACCAATTATCTTAATGCAGGACAATTTAATTTAAGCGGAAATGCAGTGAGCTTTGAAGGATGGGTAAAAGTAAACTCATTTAAATCAGCTTTTCCTTATATCTCATCAGTGATGGGAGTTGAAGTAGGCGATAATAACTCGGCTATGCTTAGATTCGGAGACGGAAACCTGGCGAATAACAAACTTCAGTTTATATTGAGTTTCGGTTCATCACAGGTGAAATTGAATACGAATACAGCATTCAACACTAATACATGGTATCATATAGCAGCCACTTATGATGGTGCAGCCATGAAAATTTATGTCAATGGTAACCTTGATGCTACTTTTGCCGTAACGGGTAACTTTACAGCAAACGGAATTCTTTATCTGGGAAGAAATTATGACAATTCCCGTACAATCAACGGTTTTCTTGATGAATTCAGAGTATGGAAAAAAGCACTGACTCCTCAGGAAATTTTGAGCAACAGCTGTAACGTTCCTGCGAACTCCGCAGGTCTTGAAGCCAACTGGAAAATGGATGAAGGAAGCGGTTTAGGTGCATTGGATGCTACGGCAAATACTCATTTTGCAACGCTGGTAAGTATGACAGATGCGAATTGGAGAACAGATGTTGCATGTGCGTCATCTCTTGCCGTGAAAGATATTGAATCCGTAAAAGAGAGTAGTACAGTTTATCCAAATCCTGTGAAAAGAGGAAATGATATTCATTTTGCCATCAGTGACAGCTCAGCCAATGAAGTGGCATTGTATGATGCTTCAGGAAAACTGTTCAAAAAACAGAATATTAATCAAAATAATAACGTAGTGAATACACAGGATTTAATCAGTGGTACTTATATTTACAAGATTACATCCGCCAACAGTAAAGTATTATCAACCGGTAAAATCATTGTGAAGTAAAATTCAGATAATGAAGTAATTACTGGATTCGATAAAATAAAGTCTGAAATACAAAGCAGACAGACAGAAGCTCATTTCTGTTTGTCTGTTTTTTCAGTCACAGGGAGATCTTGAATTTAAAATAAAAAATAATGCAGAATATAGTAGGAATCGATATCGGAGGGTCTCACATCACGTTGGCTCAGGTAGATCCGGAAAAACGTGAAATCATTTCATCAACCTATGTAAGAGAACATGTAGATGCTTTTGAAAAGAAAGAATTTATTTTCAGCGCTTGGGTTTCAGCCATTGAAAAAGTGGCTCATGATCTGGTAAAAGAAGACCTTTTAATCGGTATTGCAATGCCAGGCCCTTTCGATTATGAGAATGGAGTATCTCTTATGCAGCAGGGGAAATTTATAGATATCTATCAGGTCAATATTAAAGAAGAACTGGCAAAAAGACTCAGTATTTCTCAGGAGCAGATTCATTTTGTAAATGATGCTGCCGCCTTCATGGAAGGAGAAGTATTCGGAGGTTGCGCCCAGGGATTCGACAGTGCTTTTGGAGTCACTCTCGGTACAGGATTGGGAACGACTTTCTTTAACGGAGAATTTGCTGCCGATGAGGACTTATGGGATTCTTCTTTCAGAGATTCTATCAGTGAAGATTATCTGGCAACACGCTGGTTTGTGAATCGTTACAAAGAACTGACAGGGGATGAAATTTCAGGAACCAAAGATTTGCTGGATAAACCCAAAGAAATACAAACCCAAATGTTTGATGAATATGCAGACACTTTCTCCGAATTTATTGTGAAATACGTAGCTCATTACAAACCGAAAGTTTTAGTTATAGGAGGAAATATTGCCAAAGCATATCCTTATTTTGAACAACAATTTATTCAGAATTTAACGAAGAATAATATTAACTTGCAGGTTAAGATTTCTGCAATATTTGAAGATGCGGCCATTCTTGGAGCTGCCAGCTATGCATTAAAAAAAGCGTATATAAATTAACAAACGAAAAGATACAATGAAGTTTATATTTTCTACTTGCTTACTGTTATTACAGGCCTGGGCTTTAGGTCAGAATGTATCTCCCGTAGATTATGTGAATCCTTTGATGGGAACACAATCCAAACCCTCCTTATCCAACGGAAATACCTATCCGGCAGTAGGACTTCCATGGGGAATGAATATCTGGACGCCACAAACCGGTAAAATGGGCGACGGATGGGCATATACCTACGATGCAGATAAAATAAAAGGATTTAAACAAACCCATCAGCCCTCTCCATGGATGAACGATTATGGTGCTTTTGCCATGATGCCGGGAGTAGGAAAAGTGAAATTTAAAGAAGACGAAAGAGCAAGCTGGTTCAGTCATAAAGCTGAGGTTACCACACCTTATTTTTATAGTGTTTATCTGGCAGATATCAATGTTACTACAGAGTTTACCCCTACGGAAAGAGCCTCTTATTTTAAATTCGATTTTCCAAAGACTGACAGTGCTTATGTGGTAGTAGATGCTTTGAACAAAGGTTCTTATATCAAGATTTTACCGAAAGAAAGAAAAATCCTGGGATATACAACGAAATATTCTACCGGGAAATACGAAAACTTTAAAAACTACTTTGTTATCCAATTTGATAAAGATTTCGAACTGACAAAAACCTGGAAAGACGATAAACTGGTTAATGACCAATTAGAAATTACGAGCGATCATACAGGTGCTGTAGTAGGGTTTAAGCTTAAAAACAAAGAAACGGTTTATGCAAAAGTAGCCTCTTCATTCATAAGCTTTGAACAGGCAGAACTGAACCTTAAAAGAGAAATCGGAAACAGAAATTTTGAACAGGTAAAAACCGATGCTAAAAATATCTGGAACAAAACATTAGGAAAAATAGATGTAAAAGGAGGAACAGATCAGCAGATGAGAACCTTTTATTCCTCTTTATACAGAACGTTATTCTTCCCGCAGAAATTATATGAAATTGATGCTCAGAACAAAATAAAACACTGGAGTCCTTACAACGGGAAAATTGTTGACGGAAGAATGTTTGCCGGAACAGGATTTTGGGATACTTTCCGTGCTTTGTATCCTTTCCTGAATCTTGTCTATCCAAGTATCAATGTGGAAATGCAGGAAGGCTTGGCCAATGCTTATAAGGAAGGAGGTTTCTTACCAGAGTGGAGCAGTCCTGGATATTCTGATATTATGATTGGAAACAATTCTGCGTCCGTAGTAGCAGATGCTTATATCAAAGGACTTCGTGGATATGATACGGAAGCTCTTTGGCAGGCTGTAAAACACGGCGCGAATCATGAAGGTCCAATAGAAGCTGTAGGCCGTGCCGGAGTAGAATATTACAATACGTTAGGCTATGTCCCTTATGATGTGAAAATTAATGAAAATGCAGCTAGAACATTAGAATATGCTTATGATGACTTTTCAATCTATCAGTTAGGAAAAGCACTGGGAAAACCTGCTTCTGAAATTGATATTTATAAGAAAAGAGCTTACAACTACAAAAATGTATTTGACAAAGAAACCGGATTGATGCGTGGTAAAAATAAAGATGGTAATTTCCAGAAACCTTTCAATCCTTTCAAATGGGGAGATGCTTTCACAGAAGGAAACAGCTGGCATTACACATGGTCTGTTTTCCAGGACATTGACGGTCTGGCAGAATTAATGGGTGGAAAAAAGAAATTTGAAGCTAAATTAGATGAGGTATTCTCGTTGCCACCGGTTTTTGATGACAGCTATTATGGAGGCGTGATCCACGAGATCAGAGAAATGCAGATCATGAACATGGGGCAGTACGCCCACGGAAATCAGCCTATCCAGCACATGATCTATCTCTATAACTATGCAGGAGCACCTTACAAAACCCAATATTGGGCAAGACAGGTGATGAACAAATTGTATCATGCCACTCCAGACGGATATTGCGGTGACGAGGATAACGGGCAGACTTCTGCGTGGTATATTTTCTCAGCTCTCGGATTTTATCCGGTGACACCGGCAACAGATCAGTATGTGTTGGGAGCGCCATTATTTAAAGAAGCTACCATCCACTTGGAAAATGGTAAGAAAATTGAAATAAAAGCTCCGGAAAACAATGCAGAAAATCTTTATGTAAAATCACTGGATGTGAACCAGCAACCTTATTCCAAAAACTGGCTGAGCCATAAAGAACTGATGAAAGGAGCTGTTTTAGATTTTAAGATGGATAACAAGCCCAATAAAGAAAGAGGTTCACAGGAAAAAGATTTTCCTTACTCAATGTCAAAAGAAGAATCAAATAAATAATTTTTAAATTAAAAATATAGCTGTATGAGTACAGAAAAAAAAGAAATATTCGAGAGAGTAGAGAGCATGCTGCAGACACAAGGTTTTAACATTGCAGCCAAAGATGATACAAGACCATGGGGAGGATTTTTTGTGATTGATGAAACACAGGCACAGGATTTTGCTAACCAATATTTCGATGGGATTGATGTAGATAACCTGAGAATTGGAGGGAAGCTAAGCCCGAAAATTCTTATCGTTGCTCCGGAAGCAAGATTAAGCTGGCAGTATCACCACAGAAGAGCCGAAATCTGGCAAGTGGTAGAAGGAACTGTTGGTATCAAAAGAAGTAATACCGATGAAGAAGGCGAGTTGGGAGAATATGGTCCGAAAGATCAGATAAAACTTCAGCAGGGTGAAAGACACAGATTAATTGGTCTTGCAGGCTGGGGAATTGTAGCTGAAATCTGGCAGCATACCGATGCATCCAATCCTTCAGACGAAGATGATATTGTAAGAGTACAGGATGACTTTGGAAGATAAATAAAAAAATCCGCTTCATTGAAGCGGATTTTTTTATTGGTAAGGAGGCTTGAGGCTGGAAGAGGGAAGTTTCTGGAGCAAATATATCAATGGTTTATACCAGATAAGAACACCTGTCTAACAGTACTCCCTGCTTCATTCTTCCAGCTCCCAGCCTTTAAAACGTCACATCCAGTCCCACATAGAAATTAGCCTTCATAATCGGAGCGTATACCATTCCACCATCAAAATAATTTCCGAAAGGATTTTTAAAATCAACAATCGCATTTTTCTGATAGTAAGAAGTAAGGTTTTCACCTCCTACATAAGCTCTGATCTTTTTATTGAAATTTCTTGAGATTTGAGCATTAAGTACGGCATACGATTCTGAATAAGCTGGTAACTGAAACTCTGCAGGATTGCTTGAAGTATCAGGAAGCCTTTGCTTTCCAACCCAGTTTAAAGTAGTATCAAAACTCCAGAATCCTCCTTTATCTGTTTTATTGGTTGAATAAGCCAGATTCACAAATCCTCTATGCTTCGCCATAAAAGGAACTTCTCTTCTTCCTCCTATATAATCCGCTTGCACATCGTAGTACTTATAAGCAAGTCTTACTTCAAGATTTTTGACAGGCATAAAATCCCATTGAGTCTGAAATGAATTCGCAAAAGATTTTCCATCCAGATTATAGAATGTAAGCTGTTGAGGTGATTTATCCAAATCTACCAATACCTGATCCTGGAAATCTGTTCTGAAGAAGTCCGCAACAATGCTCGATTTTCTTCTGAATAACTTAAATTCCTGTTGTAAACTCACCCCATAATTCCATGCAATTTCAGGTCTTAAACCATAAATATTTCCTCCGTTGGGTAAAATATTGATGGCTCTGTTCGAAGCAAAATACTGCTGGCTTTCCGCAAATACATTCGCTGTTCTGAATCCTCTTCCTGCAGAAAGTCTTAAAATAGTCTGAGGCGTGAAATCATACTTGAAATTAAGTCTCGGTGTAAACTGTGTTCCTGCCAGATTATGAAAATCTACCCTGGAACCAGCAACTAAAGTATATTTTAAGCCAGTTAAAGTATATTCAGCAAAAATCCCCGGTACAATTTCATTTCTTCTCATATCATCTGTCAGATACGTTTCTTTGTATCCGTCATATAAGAAACTTGCACCAGCCTTATACTTGTGGTTGGTATTTCCAATGATGCTTTCGAAGATTAAGTTTGAATAATACGTATGCTGTTGCCCTGCATAATTTCTCAATCCAAAGAAACTGTCCTGCTGATGATACACATACTGGTTCATCCAGCCGATACTCTGATAAGGTTTTCCTTTAAAAACATAGCCCGTCTTATTCCAAACCTGAAATCTTGAAATATCAATTCCTACACCGTATGGAGACTGCTTATCCTGAGAAATTTTTTTATCAAAACCAATCTGTCCTGCAGTTCTTTCATCTCTGATAAAATTAATCCCAAAGTGAGACCCGAATCCTGACTTTTCAAGGTCGTTATAATTCAATAAATAGGCTGCGTTGATCTGAGTTCCTTTCGGTCTGTCAAGAAAACCGTCGCCATTCATATCCGTATTTCCGAAAGTTCCGTTTCCGTGAAGAAGGAAAGTCTGAGACCATTTATCGTTGATGAGAGAAACATTGGTAATATTGATTTCTGCTCTTCCATTGAAGTCAGAAAAAAGGTTTAACGATGTTTCAGGAGTCTTGGCATTTTTCAGAAGTTCAGTATTGATCTGTCCTGTGATACTTTCATAACCATTAGTTACAGTACTTCCCCCTTTGGTAAGCTGAATGCTTTCAATCCATCTTCCCGGAATAAAATTTAATCCGTAAGCAGAAGCTAGTCCTCTGATTTCAGGCAGTTGTTCTTTCGTTAAACTGGTATATTTCTGATCCAGGCCAAGCATTTTCAGCTGCTTTGTTCCCGTAACGGCATTACTGAAAGAAACATCTACCGTTGCATTGGTTTCGAAACTCTCAGAAAGATTACAGCAAGCCGCCTTTAACAGCTCTTTTTTATCAATATTAAAAACAAGTCCGGCTTCTTTTTTACTTAAAGAGGTTGCTGCCTTTGAACCTGTTACCACAACTCCGTCAATGTTTTTTTCATGCTGAGAATGGTCCTCTTTAGCTGATGAAGTTTCACCTTCTTTATGATCTTCATGCTTTGTTCCTTCTTCATAATGTACTTTTGGATTGGGTTCACCAAAAGTAAAGTCTCTGTCATACAGGCAGCATCCCGGAAGTCCGTTGTAAACGGCATCAGAAGCCTTGTATTTTTCATTATCATGACCAGCATCAGCAATGGCTTTTAAAATCTTATCTGATGAGGTTTTTGAAGGATCAAAATTTAAAGTAATCGTTTGTTTCTCCGCATTCCATTCTGCAGAATTGGCTCCGGCATCTTTGGATGCTTTTTCAATTCTGGCTTTACAAGAAGCACAGTTTCCTCTTACATAAAATTCATTTTCTTTTTTAGCGGAAACATTAGCATCAGCATGGTGTTCATGATGTGTTTCTGCATTAGAAAGTTGTGCATCTCTATCGTAATGACAACATCCCGGAAGACCTTCATAGGTTGTGTCAGACGCCTTAAATTTCTCATTATCATGTCCTGCTTCTGCTACTTTTTTCAGAATATCATCAGCGGATGCTTTGTCTGTTTCAAAGGTTAAGGTTTGAAGATCAATGGAATAAATTGCCGTTTTTGCACCTGCTTTTTTTGCGGCACTCTCAATTCTTGTTTTGCACATTTCGCAGTTCCCTTTTACCTTGAACTGATTTTTTGAAAGGGCTTGAGCAGATATAAATTGTGTAAATAGGAATAATGCACCAAGTATCAACCTGGAAATATATAATTTCATTTTGTTTAAAGTTTAAATTAATTAAAACAGTTCACTATAGGACATAATGAACCCTTGATATTTTAATTAACCTATCTTAGGCGGCTGCCAGATTTCCTTTAAACGGTCTGAAAGATAAGGATCTGAATATTGAAACTGAAGATTCTTATTCGCTTTGTAATAAGACAGTTCCAAACGTAGATTTTTTGAGAAAGGGGTTTCAATAAAAGTATAGCAGGCAACACATGACGAGCAGCAGTCATCATTACATGATTTTGTTGTATCATGGTTGCTCTCTTTTTTTGAAGAATGATTTTTGCAGCAGTCCATTTTTTTGGACGACTCTGCTTTACAGCATGTTTCCTTCATTCCCTGCACATAGAGATTGTCCTTGGGAATCAGAAAGACTCCCAGGCAAAATACTATTGCAAGTAGGTGAAACAGCTTCATATCTGCAAAAATACAAAATTTATGGCAAAGGATCACCAACTTTCAGAGAGCAGCTGTGCCAAGGTTCTCCGTGTGCCGGATTCAGCTTAGGTTTTTCACCCATGGCAAGATTCTGTGCGGCGGGTGCGGGTGCTGGAGTGGGCTGTACTACATTTTGTGCAGGCTGCGCTGCCGGAACAGGTTTGCTGTTTAATGGCTGTCCTACCTGAATATCGCATCGGTGTCCTGGCTGTCCGTGTGGAGGATTCATCCCCGGAGCTGTTTTTACCTGTTTTCCGTTGTTATCCAGTGTGATTTTTCCTGGTGATACAGCATTCGGGTCAATCTGGATGGTATTGTTTCCGTTCACATTTACATTTTGTGCACCAGGAGTAGCTGCTGCAGGTTGGCTATTCAAAGGTTGTCCTACCGGTATATCGCATCGGTGTCCGGGCTGTCCATGTGGAGGGTTCATTCCCGGAGCTGTGGCCATAGGAGCGGGATTAGGGCTGGACTGAATGCCTGCCTGATCCATCAGGGCTGTTTTTGAGGTGGTATTAAGGGCTACGTTGGGTTGTCCAGCATTAGCTTCTTCTTTTAAATAAGTTGCTCTTTCATCTTTTTTGCAAGATGCAGCTAGTAGTGATACGGCGATCAAACCTATAAATGTATTCTTCATATCCATGGGTATGAAACAAAATTAGCAAAACATTTTCAATTGTTTTGCTAATTTTATACTTATAATTTGATTTTTGAATTAATTTTTTACCAAAAGTCTAAATCCTTCTCCGTGAACGTTGATAATTTCCAATCCTTCGTCATCTTTTAATAATTTACGAAGCTTTGCAATATAAACGTCCATACTTCTTGCGGTAAAGTAATTTTCTTTCTTCCAGATCTTTCTTAAAGCAAGATCTCTCGGCATAAAATCATTTCTGTGGATGCAAAGAAGTTTTAATAATTCATTCTCTTTAGGAGAAAGTTTGTATTCTTTATCACCTACTTTCAGTTGTCTCAACATAGAGTCGAAGAAAATATTGCTGATTTTGAACTGCTCCTGCTCTTCGTTCTCCAACGTAGAACTTCTCTGAAGAATTGCTTTTATTTTGTATAAAAGAAGCTCAGTATCAAAAGGTTTTGTAATATAATCATCCGCACCCAGCTGATACCCTTTTAAGATATCTTCTCTCATATTTCTTGCGGTAAGGAAAATGATAGGTGTATTTTTATCAATCTTTTTTACGTCTTCTGCTAATGAAAACCCGTCTTTTTTAGGCATCATTACGTCAAATATGCAGATGTCGAATTCATTTTCTGTAAATTCTTTTAATCCCTGCTCCCCGTCAGTGGCAAGAGTTACTTCAAAATTATTGATCGTCAAATAATCTTTAAGCACCGCCCCGAAACTCTGATCGTCCTCTACTAATAATATTCTGTTGCTCATAACTTTTAATAATTAATAATTAACATTAAGAATGAACTTCCTCACTCTATCTTCTATATTTTGATATTTGGTTAAATTTTTTATAATTGATGAATGATCATTGATAATTGATGTGAAGGAGAAGTTTTATCATTTATCGCTTATCATCTATCATTGATATTCTATCCCATTGGCAATTTTATTGTGAACGTACTTCCTTTTCCTTTATGAGAGTCCACAATAATCTGTCCTTTGTGCAGTTCTACAATTTTTTTTACATAGGAAAGACCTAAGCCCTGTCCTTTTACATTGTGAATATTTCCTGTTTCTTCTCTGAAGAACTTTTCGAAAATTTTAGTTTTATTCTGGGTGTCCATTCCCATTCCCTTGTCGGAAATTTCAATCACATACCAGTTTCCTTCATTTTTTGTTTCCACATGTATTTCCGGTGCTTCAGGAGAATATTTATTGGCATTATCCAGTAAGTTGACCAGCATGTTTGAGATGTGGAATTCATCTATTTTAAAATTATAATGGGTAGCATTGAACTTCTGTGTAAGTGTTCCGTTTCTCTGCTGTACAATAAGATTGAAAGATTCTGTTGTTCTCTTAATCAGTTCTCTTACATTAGTTTCCCTTAAGAATAATTCCACTTCATTCCTTTCAAGCTTAGACATATTAAGCACATTTTCTACCTGCTTTTTCATCCTTAAGTTCTCCTGCTTAATCAGTTCCGAATAATATTTTACCTTATCCGGATTGGTTGCAATTTTATCGTTTGCTAATGAATCCGTTGCTACAGAAATGGTTGCCAGTGGTGTTTTAAACTCGTGGGACATGTTGTTGATGAAGTCTGTTTTTACTTCAGCAAGTTTCTTCTGCCTCATCATATAATTGATGGAAATAATGTAAATCCCAAGAATGGTAAGGAGAGAAAGGAATGTTCCTAACAGCATCGGCCAGTTATTCATGGCCAGAGAATATTCTTTTTTAGGGAAAACCAGGGCAAGGCTGTACAATGTATTTTTCTTATCTGCAAAAAGAGGAAAGCTGTACGTATTGCTGTCCTTCTTCTCTTTGTAAGCCTTATTGGCAATGCTTGTAAGCTTATTATTGCTGTCCAGAACTCCATATCCGAACTTGGCTGTAATCCCTCTTATTTTAAGTTCTTTGGCAATAACGGAATCAAGCGTTTTCGGATCCACTCTTTTGGTGATAGGAAGATTGTTTCCATATACTTTTACAAACTCTTTCATGGAGTAGTCTCCTGTTTCAATCTCCTGATTGATGTCCGTTGTAAGAAGTTCACGATTGGTGGTATCTCTTTTTATTTTATAAGCAGCCTCATCTGTATACAAAGTGGTCAGCTTAATAGAATCTCCTTTTTGAGAAATTGGAAGCTGCGTGTTTTCAATAATGTTTTTGGAATAAATAATCTGTCTCTGAGTACCAGAGTCTGCTACCTGCTGAATCGTTGTTAAGGACGGCTGTTTGCTGTTGGCAAGAATATTTTTTCTGAAATCTTTATAATCCTGATTCAGGTATTTGTCTGCTTCAATCTCTTCAATACTTTTTGAAGTACTTTCCAAAACTGCATATACTTTATTTGAAAAATCCTGTTCCAGTACGCCATAATAGCCTTTCAACCAATAAAATTGGAGCGTCACAAAGACAATCAGTGAGATCGTCATAAACACTGAAATTATTGGGATGAATTTGTTATTCATTATTTAATTATATATGTTTTGGAAAAATGAATGTTAAAATTAATTGTTTTAAGACTACATAAACAAAAAACGAGCCAAAAAATTGTTTTTTTTCTCTTAAAAGAGTGTTTTTTAACAATTATTTATGAATTATCCTCTCCTTGTCGTATGAAAACTCCCTTTGAATGAAATAAAGTGCTAACTTTATTAAAAATAATTATTTATGGAATCGAACTTCATTTTTAACAAAGATTTTGACGCAGCCAGTACTTATGTAATGAAGATTTATAAAGCTGACGTTTCTACAGTGTGGAATTATTTTGCCCAGTCCGAATTATTGGATCTGTGGTGGGCACCCAAGCCCTGGAAATGTGAAACGGTAAGTCAGGATTTCGAAGAAGGAGGGTTTTGGTTCTATGCAATGGTTGGCCCAAATGGTGAAAAAGGATATTCGAAGTTTGAATATGGAGAAATTATGGAACACAGAAGTCTGGACTGGCTGAGTGCTTTTTCTGATGAAGAAGGAAATATCAACGAAGATTTTCCGAGATCAAAATGGCTGATTGGTTTTACGGGAGTAGAAGAAGGTACCAAGCTGACTATTAATATTCATTATCACTCTCAGGAAATGATGAAGAAAATTATGGAAATGGGATTCGAAGGCGGCTTTACAATGGGACTTAACCAACTGGAGAAAATAATTGGGTAAATATGAAATTATAAAATAAATGATCAATAAAAATAATCCGGATCTTTCCTTGGAAAGATCCGGATTATTTATTCTATATTGAATATTGCCTCATTAGCGATTAACATCCCGTTTCATTCTTCAGGCTTCCTGCACTTATAAAAGCTCCTCTTCCTGAAAATACTGAATGATTGCCTTCTTCATAAGTAAAGTCTGCTCATTAGGCTTTAGCTCCGGAAGTTCTTCCAGGTTTTCAAACTGTGGCCATCCATCTTCATAGTGTGTAAATTTATAATATCCAAAAGGTTCAAGTAATCTGCAGACTGCAATGTGAATCAGGTTTACTTTGTCTTCTTTTGTATATTTTTGCTGGCCGCTTCCCAGCTCCTGAAGCCCTATCAGAAATAAAAGGGTTTCAATGGGCGGATTCTTCTCAGTCTGAAAATTATCTTCGAAGAACTGTTCTATTTTTTTCCAATATTCGGATTCGTTAATCATAATTTTATGAATTGCCATTTATTTTCAACAAGAACGCATACTCCAGCGCGTCTTCTTTCAGGGATTCAAATCTTCCGCTTGCTCCTCCGTGCCCGGAACTCATATCTGTTTTGAAAACTAAAATATTATCGTCTGTTTTTAATTCTCTCAGTTTTGCGGTCCATTTTGCAGGTTCCCAGTATTGTACCTGAGAATCATGAAATCCTGTAGTGATCAGCATATGCGGATAATCTTTGGCTTCCACATTATCATAAGGAGAGTAATCCTTCATATAATGATAGTATTCCTCATCATTTGGATTTCCCCATTCGTCATATTCTCCGGTAGTCAATGGAATAGTATCGTCTAACATTGTGGTTACAACATCTACGAATGGTACCTGTGCCACAATTCCGTTGAATAACTGCGGTTCATAATTCACTACAGCACCTACCAACAAACCTCCTGCACTTCCACCCATCGCATACATATGCTTTGATGAAGTATAGTTTTCTTTGATTAAGTGTTTTCCTGCATCAATAAAATCGAAGAATGTATTTTTCTTGAATAACATTTTTCCGTCCTCATACCATTCTCTTCCTAAATATTCTCCACCGCGGATATGGGCAATGGCATAGATGAAACCTCTGTCCAGTAAAGATAATCTTACATTTGAAAAGCTGGCATCAACAGTATGTCCATAACTTCCGTATCCATACAGAAGAAGTGGTGTATCAGCTGATTTTTTGGTGTCTTTATGATATACTAATGAAATAGGAACTTTAGCTTCTCCATCTCTGGAGTCTGCCCAGATTCTTTCTGAAATATAATTTTCAGGGAAAAATTTTCCACCCAGTACTTCCTGTTGCTTCAGAAGCTTTGTGGTTTTTTCTTTCATATTATACTCATACGTAGAACTAGGCTGTGTAAGAGAAGTGTATCCGTAACGCAGAATCTCGGTGTCAAATTCAAGATTGATTCCTATATAAGCTGTATAAGTAGGATCTGAGAAAGGTAAATAATAAGATTCCTGTGTCTTTTCATCAATAATTTTGATCTGAAGCAATCCTCTTTCTCTTTCCTCAAGTACCAGGTAATCTTTGAAAATTTCAAAACCTTCCAGCAAAACTTCGGCACGGTGTGGGATTACATCTACCCAGTTTTCCATACCACAATTGTCAATCTTTGCTTTTACAATTTTGAAATTGATGGCATCATCAGCATTGGTAATGATGTAAAATTCATCTTCGTAATGTTCTACAGAATATTCAAGATCATCTATTCTTGGCTGAATAATAGTCCATTCTGCAAATACATTGTCAGAAGGAATAAAACGATGCTCGTCAGAAATAGTACTTGAGCTGGCAATGAAAATATATTGTAAAGATTTTGTTTTAAATACATTCACATCGAAAGTTTCATCCTCTTCGTGGAAGATCAGAATGTCCTCTGCGGAATCTGTTCCCAACTTATGTCTGTACACCTGGAATGCACGCAGGCTTTTATCTTTTCTGATATAAAAAACATGCTGGTTATCATTGGCCCAAACAGCTTTTCCTGTTGTATTGGGGATGGTGTCCGGTAGGATTTCTCCGGTTTTCAGATTTTTAAAATTAAGTGTGTAAATTCTTCTTCCTACATCATCGGAAGAAAAAGAAGCCAGTTCATTACCTGGGCTTACGGCTACACTTCCTACCTCGAAAAACTCTTTGCTTTCTGCATGGATATTAACGTCCAGTACAATTTCCTCTTCATTGTCAAGGCTTTTGTGCTTTCTGCAGAAAATAGGATATTCCTTGCCTTCTTCATACCGTACAATATACCAGTATTCATTGAAGAAATAAGGCAGAGATTCATCATCCTTCTTATAACGGGCTTTCATCTCTTCGAAAAGCTCTTCCTGAAGGGTTTCCGTATCTTTCATGATGAATTCTTCGTAGGCATTTTCTTCCTCAATATATTTGATGACTTCAGGGTTTTCCCTTTCATTCAGCCAAAAATAATTATCGGTTCTTGTATCGCCGTGGGTTTCTAGTATTTTTTCTATTTTTTTTGCCTGTGGAGCTTTCATCCGGGTATTTTATTTTTTTATTGAATAGAATAGGTCTTTATACTTTTTCTTCTGAAAGTAAAGTAATTTAAGCAGAATTCTGTTCAATATTAATTTTTGTTCAAATTTAGGTAAAAAAAAACCATCTTTCCTTTATTGAAAAGATGGTTGATAGTATTTTTATAATTAAAGACTATTTATGAAGTGCTTTAATATACTTTTCAAGAGCCATTGTCATGGAAGGAGTTTCCTTCGTAGGAGCCATTAAATCTACTTTTAATCCTGCTTCTTCCGCAGCTGCCAAAGTGGTGTTTCCGAAAACCCCGATCTTTGTTTCATCCTGCTTGAAGTCTGGGAAATTTTGTTGTAACGACTTGATTCCTTGCGGGCTGAAGAAGATTAGCATATCGTAATCCTTAATAGTGATATCTGTAAGATCACTGCATACGGTACGGTACATGATTGCTCTTGTCCAGTCTACATTAGATGCATCCATGGTTTTCACAATATCCGGACTTAGAACATCTGAAGATGGCAACAGATATTTCTCAGTTGGGAATTTTTTGAAAAGAGGAAGCAGATCTGAGAAGTTTTTCTCCCCAAAGCTGATTTTTCTTTTTCTGTACACGATATGCTTTTGAAGGTAGTTGGCAATTGCTTCCGACTGGCAGATATATCTCATTGTATCCGGTACGGCAAAACGAAGTTCTTCCGCAAGTCTGAAGTAATGGTCAATCGCATTTTTACTGGTAAAAATAATACCGGTATACTGCGTCAGATCTATTTTCTGTGTTCTGAGCTCTTTATTGTCAACCCCTTCGACGTGGATAAATGGACGGAAATCAATCTTTATTTTTTCCTTCTTCGCTATATCCAGATATGGAGAAGACTCACTAGGCGCTGGTTGAGAAACCAATATAGACTTTATTCTCATCATTGACATTTATTAAAAAAATAACAACTTCCAAAGCAATAATAATGGTGCGATTTGGAGGGTGCAAATATACAAAAATTTATAATACCATTTCTCGGGAAGAATCTTGTTCTTGTGAAATAAATAGAAAAAAACTTTGAAAATGAAGACAAAAGAAAAGAAGCAGATATAATATAAGAACATTCTATTTCTGTCAATAGGGAAGTAATAGTGGGCTACACAAAGAATTATTAGCAAAAAGGAAAGAATGAAATAGAACTTTGTGGAAGTAAAATAGAATATTGTCCATTTTTTTCCATCCCCTATACTTTGATAAAATAAAAATCCGAATGTAGATTTTATTAAGTAAAAAAACAGTACCGCCAGCAAGGTATACCCGAATTTATTAAGCTGATATCCAAAAAGCTGGAGATCGGCAATATATTTAGGTACAATAGGAATGTACTGAGAAATCAAAACAGATAAGGTAAGAGTAGTCACGCAGGATGTGATAATCCAGCTGGGAAGGTTATTGCTCGCATCAAAATACTTTTGAAGCAGAAAATCCTTGAGACTGGCATCCCTTTCTATGACGTTCATCATAAAAACATACAAAAATATACAGCCCACGAGGATGAAGATTACCCAGTCATTATTCTCAGGTATTCTTACATGATTGATGAAGTGTTGTGATGATGGCAAAATTTAAGTTTTTATTATTTATTATTTAGAGCCTGTTTAAATTTTATTGAGTAATAATTTTATAGCGGATAATTTGGTCATATTTTCGGAAGACTCATGCAGTAGTTCATAGTTCCTACAAAGCCTTCTGTCATTATCAAACCAAGCAAAAGTTCTTTCTATTACCCATCGTTTACTTACGGGTTTAAACTCTTTTTTAGCTTGTTTTTCTTTATCCCGACTTACCACTTTTACCAGGTATGAATAAAGGCTATGAGCTTTATCTAGAAAATCTCCTCTATAGCCTGCATCAGCAAGAATACACTTGAAATTCATCAGCTCTTCCCTGAGTAATCTAAGCAAAAGCAATCCAGCCTTACTATCATGAATATTGGCTACACAAACCATCACTGCGATTAAAAATCCATTCTTATCTACTAGCACATGGCGTTTTATTCCTTTTATTTTCTTATTTCCATCTACGCCATGAAGA
This sequence comes from Chryseobacterium sp. 7, assembly GCF_003663845.1. Classification (NCBI taxonomy): domain Bacteria; kingdom Pseudomonadati; phylum Bacteroidota; class Flavobacteriia; order Flavobacteriales; family Weeksellaceae; genus Chryseobacterium; species Chryseobacterium sp. 7. The sequence continues at coordinate 421,814 of NZ_RCCA01000001.1, read as the reverse complement.
CCTCTATTATTGCCCCAGCGTACACTTTGGCTATCCATTATTCCTAAGGAGGCTTCTGCTCGCTGACCCTTTTTTATACGAACTTTCATTCGTAGCTTTTCTAGAATTAAGTCAAAATATCCCAACTCCGTCCAACGGATATAATAGTAATAAACCAATTGCCATTTGGGGAAATCTTTAGGAAGCATACGCCACTGGCAACCTGTTTTTATCAAATACATTAAGGAGTTCCAAATCAAAAGAAGAGGATATTTTCTCTTTCTCTCTTTTAGGTTCATCGTTTTCTTTATATATTGCCACTGGTTTTCAGTTAAATCGGTTGGGTATTTCATTTTTTTTTTTCAAATATCCAACCTCTGAAAGCCTCTTAACAAAATTTTCTACGAAAATTTAAACAGGCTCTTAACTTCAGATAACATATCCCGGCACAGATTTTCCTGTCACCTGATTCGTAAATTTAAAGTTAAAATATTTGCTCTCACCGATTTTGCGTAATGTTCAGACCTTTTGTATAAAAGTTTCTGTTTCATCCGCTCAATCCCTGAGAAATATTTTTGCAAAATTATAGATTATTTTGTATAAAATAAAAAGGTTAAATAAACTATCTTTGCAAACTGAAATGAAAAAACTCGTCATTATCCCAACTTATAACGAAAAGGAAAATATTGAAAATATTATTTCCGCGGTTTTTGCATTGGAGGACGATTTTCATATCCTGGTAGTGGATGATACCTCTCCGGACGGAACAGCAGGTATTGTAAAAGAACTGCAAAAAAAACATCCGCATTATCTGCACCTGTCAATAAGACATACAAAAGACGGATTGGGAAAGGCATATATTCATGGGTTTAAATGGGCCATCGAAAATAAATACGATTATATTTTTGAAATGGATGCCGATTTTTCACACAACCCTAATGATCTGCCAAAGCTTTTTGAAGCATGCCAAAATGCAGATATGGCCATCGGATCCCGTTATTCAAAAGGAGTAAATGTGGTCAACTGGCCTATGGGAAGAGTATTGCTTTCTTATTTTGCATCTAAATACGTGAGATTTGTATTAGGACTTCCTATTCATGATACTACAGCAGGATTTGTCTGCTTTTCAAGAAAAGTATTGGAAGAAATAGGACTGGATAATGTAAAACTGAAAGGATACGGGTTTCAGATAGAAATGAAATTCAGAGCATTCAAAAAAAGTTTCAGAATTGTAGAAGTTCCTATTATATTTACCAACAGGATTTTAGGAGAAAGCAAAATGAACGGTGGAATTATTCATGAAGCCGTTTTTGGAGTACTGAACTTAAAATGGAAATCAATCATCAACAAATTATGAAACTGATGAAAAAGTTAATCTTTATTTTCGTTTTGCTGAGCCTGTTGTCGTGCAGCGATTATATTGATAAGCCTAAAAATCTGATCGATAAAGATGTGATGGCAGAAATCATTGCAGACCTTGCAATCAATGATCAGGCAATCTTTGTATATCCGGACAAAAATATGGAAGCCGGTACAAGAGCTGTTCTGAAATCACATAAAGTAAAATCTGAAGACTTTGTAGAAAGCTTCAAATATTACGTCATCAAAGAAGAAATGGATGGGATCGCCAATGATGCACAGGAAATACTGGTGAAGAAAGATCCCAAAGCAGATAAATATATAAAAGATAAACTGAAACAAAACGGAGCTGTAGTACCTTTGGTAAGATAAAAAAGGGCCGGAGTTTCAATTCTGGAGAAATCACTGATAAAAACGGTGAATTAAAAAGTATAGAGATGAAATTTTTTAATATAGAAAAAACCTCTGAAGGAAAAGCAAGAGCAGGGGAAATTACCACAGATCACGGGAAAATTCAAACTCCTATTTTTATGCCTGTGGGAACTGTAGCAAGTGTGAAAACAGTTCATCAGAGAGAATTAAAAGAAGACATTAAAGCTCAGATTATTCTGGGGAATACTTATCACTTATACCTTCGTCCGGGCATGGAAACAATGCAGGATGCAGGTGGCTTACACAAATTCATGAACTGGGATCTTCCTATTCTTACAGATTCGGGAGGATTTCAGGTATTTTCACTGGCGAGTAACAGAAAAATGACGGAAGAAGGGGCGAGATTCAAATCTCACATCGACGGAAGCTATCATATGTTCTCTCCGGAAAGATCAATGGAGATTCAAAGACAGATCGGAGCCGATATTTTCATGGCTTTTGATGAATGTACTCCTTATCCTTGTGACTACAACCAGGCAAAATCATCTATGGAGCTTACGCACCGTTGGCTGAAAAGATGTATTGACTGGACGAATGATAATCCTGAATTATACGGATACAAACAAAGACTCTTCCCAATTGTTCAGGGATCTACCTATTCCGACCTTAGAAAAATTTCAGCTGAAGTAATTTCAGAAGCAGGAGCAGAAGGAAATGCTATCGGAGGACTTTCTGTAGGAGAACCGGAAGAAGAAATGTACAGAATCACTGATGAAGTGACAGATATCCTTCCAAAAGAAAAACCAAGATATCTGATGGGAGTAGGAACACCATGGAATATACTTGAATCTATCGGACTGGGAATTGATATGATGGATTGCGTAATGCCAACCAGAAATGCAAGAAATGCAATGCTTTTCACATGGCAGGGGGTGATGAACCTTAAAAATGAAAAATGGAAGCGCGATTTTTCGCCTTTGGATGAATTCGGGACCAGTTTTGTAGATCGTGAATATTCAAAAGCGTATCTTCGCCACCTGTTTGTATCTAAAGAATATCTGGCAAAACAGATTGCTTCGATTCATAATCTGGCATTCTACCTGGATTTAGTAAAAGTAGCCAGAGAACATATTATTGCAGGAGATTTCTACGAATGGAAAAACGCTGTAGTACCGGTTCTTAGACAAAGACTGTAAGAGAATATGCTTAAAATTGTAGACAGATATATCATTAAAAAATACCTTGGAACTTTCAGTTTCATGTTGGTATTATTGTCTATAGTCGTATTGGTAATTGATGTTCAGCAGAAAATTCCAAGGATAGAAAACGCCAAGGCTATTGATCCAAAACTGGATCTTACGTATTTCCTTATCCATTTTTATCCCTTCTGGATCATCAATCTTGTGGTAACATTCCTTTCCATTCTGGTATTTATTTCAGTAATTTATTTTACCTCCAGAATGGCAAACAATACTGAAATTGTTGCTATTATCAGTAGTGGAGCCAGTTTTCACAGATTTTCCAAACCTTATCTGTTTACCTCCATTTTTATTGGATTGATCGCCCTCGTGGTGTATCACATGGTTCTTCCATGGGCCAATATCAAAAAAAATGAACTGGAAGCATATACTTATAATGCAGCCAATAAAGAAAAGATTTTAGGAACAGCTCCGGCTTCTTCACAGCTGAGTAAAACAGAATATATCTTCGTTGATTCCTGGAATAAAAGAGAAAAAAGAGGATCCAGTTTTGTCTATCAGAAATATGATAAAGACAGAAAAATGACCTACGAGCTGAAAGCAAGTGAAGTGTATTGGGATAAGACCAAAAAACAGTTCGTTCTCAATAATTATCTTGAAAAAACAATCAATAAAGACAATACCGAAAAACTAGGTAACGGAATAGAATTAAGGAAAAACTACGGACACTCACCGGAAGAACTTTTCCCTAATGAGCTTTTGGGCCAGAATAAAACCACACCGGAGCTTTTAAAATTCATTGAAAGAGAAAAAGCAAGAGGAAACAGTAACCTGAATTCCTATCTGAATGAGCTTCACCAAAGAACCTCAATGCCTGTTTCTATCATTATCCTTACATTTCTGGCACTTTCCCTGTCATCACAAAAGAAAAGGGGAGGATTGGGAGTTAACTTAGCAATAGGTATTTCATTGGCCTTTATTTTCGTGTTTTCATTTGAAGCCCTAAAAGTGGTTTCAGAAAATAAAAGTTTGTCCCCGGCTGTAGCCATGTGGCTGCCTAATATGGTATTTTTACCGCTTACCCTTTATCTTTATATTAAAAGAGCCAATCAGTAAAGTAATTTTACTTCTTTGTGATAAAAGGAGTGCATTCCATCTTCCAGTTCAATCCACAGTTCACCCTTTTCGTCTGCATATCGGATGATGCCATTTTGTCGCTCTTTTTCAATTTCAAAGACAGATACCTGATCTTTTCTGAAAAGATGGTTGTTAAAACCGTCCAGAATTTCCTGGTCGGAGGGAATATTTCTAATTTTTTCAGACAGATATTCATGAAGATTCAAGGAGAGTTCTTCCAGATTGTACTGTATGCCTGTCTGCGTCAGAAGTGATCCAGCATTCGATATCTCATCAAAACTGTCCTGAAGGACGTTGATGCCTGCTCCTATGATGAAATAATTATTTTGATTAATTTTTTTCTTTTCTATTAAAATCCCAACGATTTTTTTACCTTTAAGGATAATATCATTCGGCCACTTGATTTTTACCTCAGAGTCAGACAATTTGGCAAGGAAATCCCGGATCAGCGTTGCGGTATAATAATTGAACATAAAGTCGGAGCACAGGATGTTCTGAGTATTCACTGCCAGCGTATAAGCCAGGTTTTTTCCGGCAGTCTGAGTCCAGACATTTCCATACTGACCACGTCCTTTTGTTTGATTAAAAGTATGAAGTCCTATAAAATTTGAATCTCCGTAAAGTAAAAACTTTGATATTTCGTCATTAGTAGAAGAACATTCTTTCAGGTAGAAGAGTTGGCTCATTTAAGAAAACTTTAAGACATTAAGAGGGTAAAAGTAAGGGTAAAGTAAAGAAAAAACAATAAATTTGCAGATTATAGTATTTTTTTAATGAATAAAACAGCAGAAAAACAAGCGTTAATAGATAAAATCGTTGAAGCTATCCAGGATGTAAAAGGAGAAGACATTATGATCTTTGACCTTTCCAACATCGAAAACTCCGTAGCAGAAACGTTCGTGATATGTAGTGGAAACTCAAATACACAGGTATCTGCATTGGCGGGAAGTGTAGAGAAGAAAGTAAGAAACGAACTGCAAGACAGACCTTGGCACGTAGAAGGGACTGAAAATGCAATGTGGGTATTGGTAGATTATGTTTCAGTGGTGGTTCATATATTCCAAAAACAGGTACGTGAGTACTACGATATAGAAGAGCTTTGGGGTGACGCAGTCATTACCAAAATTGAAAATGAATAATAAAAAATTTAAAAAGTCTAAATGAATAATAAAGGATTCAACTGGTTCTTTCCAATTGCAATCATAGCTCTTTTGCTTTTCTTTGGCTCCAATTTCCTTGGAGGTGATGCAGCAAAATCTATTGATGAAGATGGTTTCTTTAGAGAAATGCAGGCGGGCAAAGTCCAGAATATAATTATATACAAAGACATAGAGAAAGCTGATGTTTTCCTAACAAAAGAAGCGAAATCAGCAATGGTTTCCAAAACCGGTAAAGAAAATAACCCTCTTTCTGTCCTGGATATGGCTCCTAAAGCAGATTATTCTGTGAAATACGGAGACCTTCAACTTTTCCTTCAGAAATTTGAACAGGTTAAAGCCAGCAATCCGGTTATTAAAACAACAAAAGATTACGGAACAGGCAAAAGCGCACTAATGGACATCTTAGTTCCTGCGTTGGTTTGGATTTCCATTCTTGGATTATTCTACTTCCTTCTTTTCAGAAAGATGGGCGGTGGCGGAGGTCCTGGCGGACAGATCTTCTCTATCGGAAAATCTAAAGCGAAGCTTTTCGACGAAAAAGAAAGAATTCAGGTAACATTTAAAGATGTTGCAGGATTGGAAGGTGCTAAAGAAGAAGTTCAGGAGGTAGTAGATTTCTTGAAAAACTCTGAAAAATATACAAAATTAGGAGGTAAAATTCCTAAAGGAGTTCTTTTAGTAGGGCCTCCGGGAACAGGTAAGACCTTATTGGCAAAAGCTGTTGCTGGGGAAGCTAAAGTTCCGTTTTTCTCACTTTCAGGGTCAGATTTCGTTGAAATGTTTGTTGGGGTAGGAGCTTCCAGAGTAAGAGACCTTTTTGCTCAGGCAAAAGCAAAATCTCCGGCAATTATCTTTATTGATGAGATTGATGCCATTGGACGGGCAAGAGGAAAAAATAATTTCTCCGGCGGAAATGACGAAAGAGAAAATACATTGAACCAGCTTCTTACTGAAATGGATGGTTTCGGAACAGATACCAACGTTATTGTAATGGCAGCAACCAACAGAGCAGATATCCTTGATAAAGCTTTGATGAGAGCAGGACGTTTTGACCGTTCTATTTATGTAGATCTTCCGGAACTTCACGAAAGAAGACAGATCTTTGATGTTCATCTGAAAAAGATCAAGCTTGATGATAATGTAGACAGAGAGTTTCTTGCAAAACAGACTCCTGGATTCAGTGGAGCGGATATTGCCAACGTTTGTAACGAAGCAGCGCTTATCGCAGCAAGAAATAACCATACTTCGGTAACAAAACAGGATTTCCTTGATGCTGTAGACAGAATCATTGGTGGTCTTGAGAAGAAAAATAAAGCAATCAAACCTTCTGAAAAAAGAAGAGTGGCTTACCATGAAGCAGGTCACGCTACCATCTCATGGTTGGTAGAACATGCATCTCCACTTTTAAAAGTGACGATTGTTCCGAGAGGACGTTCATTAGGAGCGGCTTGGTATCTTCCTGAAGAAAGACAGCTTACCACTACAGAGCAGATGTTGGACGAAATGTGTGCAACATTGGGAGGTAGAGCTGCAGAGCAGGTGATCTTCAATAATATTTCCACAGGAGCACTTTCTGACCTGGAAACAGTAACGAAGAGAGCTCAGGCAATGGTGACCATCTACGGATTAAGCCCGAACATTGGTAACATTTCTTACTATGACAGTTCAGGCCAGTCTGAATACAATTTCGGGAAACCATATTCTGAAGAAACGGCTACCAAAATTGATGCAGAGATCAAATTGATTATTGAAAACCAATATGAGAGAGCAGTAAGAATCCTTGCTGATAATAAAGACAAGCTGGATGCTTTAGCAAGTAAACTGTTAGAAAAAGAAGTGATCTTCCGTGAAGACTTAGAAGAAATATTCGGAAAAAGAGCATGGGATCCTGAATTGACAGAGAAGCCTGTTACCAATACAATCCCTGAAAAAGATCAGCCGGTAGTAGTGGAAACACCTCACATCAAAGAAAAAGAAGAAGAAAGCGAAATACAGGCTCCAGAAAGCCCGACACAGCTTTAAGACTCTCAAAAATAAATATTACAAAGACCTGGCAACCTCGAAAATTGTCAGGTTTTTTCATATTTAAGGAGATATTTTGGACACTATTGTAATTTATTTTCTATTTTTGTATAAAGTTGACTAAAAATAGATTAAGTTGAATTTATTCAAGAGGATTGTAAGCAAACTTACCAACCAGCCTGAAGAAGAGGACAAACAGAGCCTGGAGAAGCTTGGGGATTCGCTGAAAAATGCGGATCTTGACTATAAGTTTGCGCAATTATTTACGCATTCGGGGGGATTTTTTAATTATTGTGCAGATGAAGCGGAGGCTCTACAAACTTTAAATCAGATTATCAAAATTGAAGGTATCCATAACCTTTTCTGTTGGGATAAAGAACTTCAGAACTTTTTGAACGTTGTGAAGTCTACCTATACTTCAGAACTTCAGCCGTCTAATGACGCCGCATTCATCACCTGTGAATACCTGATTGCCTATGATGGCAGAATCATGCTTTCGCATAATAATATTCTTCATTATCATTCTTCAAGGCTTCCTGATAGAATTATCATCATTGCCAATGTTTCTCAGATTGTAAACAACCTGAATGATGCTATGGGGAAAATAAAAAGAAACGGAAATATCAAGAACCTTACTTCCATCAGCGGAAGCCAGTCTAAAATGGACAGTTCTTCCAATTCCAATACAAAATTATTTTTATTGCTGCTTGAAGATTAAGCAACCACCTCAAAATTTTACATCTTGGACAAAAATCTCATTCAAAGAACCGTATCAGGTATCGTTTATGTAGCCATCATTATTCTTTGTTCTACTCCATTGGGAGCACAGCTGCTGAACAGTATTGCCCCTGGTCTTGCCAAGCAACAGTATCTTTATCATGGGTTAATGAGCTTGCTGCTGATTGTGGGAACATGGGAGTGCGTCAAAATCATGAAGTTTGGAAACGGGTATGAAAAATGGGTAGTGTATCCGCTGGTCATTTTTATATTCTACATGTTTTCCAAAAGATATTTTAATCACGATTTCTTTTTTGATTTCAGGCTGAGTGAAATACTGGCGCTGGCGCTCATTGGAATTGCTGTGGTTACTTTATTCAAATATCCCAACGAATTATACTTCGACAGTGGAAAACTTATTTTTACAGTTATCTACGTCGCGCTTCCGTTTAGTTTTGCATTAGGACTTCCAAAGTTCTCCAGCTATTCAGAAAGTTTCTCTCTTGAGGTGCTGTTTCTGTTTATCCTGATCTGGAGTAGTGATACCTTTGCTTATCTGGTAGGAAAGTTCTTAGGAAAACATAAAATGGCTCCTAAAATTTCTCCTAAGAAAACCTGGGAAGGATATGCGGGAGGTGTGGTATTAACATTAGTGTTATCTTATTTTATAGAACATTATCAGCCAGAGCTGAGAGGAAACTGGATGGTCGTAGGATTTCTGGTAGCCGCTTTTGCTCCGCTAGGTGATTTGGTGGAGAGCCAATTGAAAAGAAATTTCGGTGTGAAGGACAGTGGAAACATCATTCCTGGACATGGCGGAGTTTTAGACAGGCTGGATAGTTTTATTATCTGCGTTCCTGTTGTATATTTGTACTTTATTTTAGAAAAATTTATTTAGTCTCATGAAATTACATAGAGAATCAAAAGGAACAATTACCGTTGCAACCCTGGCTTTTATTATTCTGGGTGCTTTAGCAATTTATTTCCTTAAAATATGGTCCCTGCTGATCATCATCCCATTATTAGTTATTTATGGTTTAGTTTTCTGGTTTTTCAGAGTTCCGGATCGTAGTATTCTGGAGCATAAAGAAAACGTTATAGCTCCGGTAGATGGAAAAGTGGTAATGATTAAAGAAGTGGATGAAGACGAATTTATAAAAGGAAAAGCTATTCAGGTTTCTATTTTTATGTCTCCACTGAATGTGCACATTTGTAGATATCCGGTTTCCGGAGAGGTTATTTACAAGAAATACCACCCTGGAAAATATCTTGTAGCATGGCATGAAAAATCTTCTACAGAGAACGAAAGAACTACTGTTGCAGTGCAAACAATGACGAATCATAAAGTAGTCTTCAGACAGATTGCAGGATATGTGGCCAGAAGGATTGTTTTCTACTGTAATGAAGGAGATAATGCAAAAGCGGGACATGAGTTCGGATTTATTAAATTCGGGTCCAGAATGGATGTATTCTTGCCTTTGGATACGGAAATCATCTGCAAGATCGGGGATATTACAAAAGGAGGTGAAGATATTATTGCCAAACTGAAAGAAAATTAATATTCTTTATCGTATATAAAAATCAAAAGAGAGCTATAAAAGCTCTCTTTTTTATTTTGGATTAATGAGTATATTTTGTTGTTCGAGTTTAATTACGCACGCGTAATATTGCGTATAAGAAGATTCATAATATTCCGTTGAGATCAATATTTTTGCATGCTTAAAAACACAAGCTTTCGCTTTTTAGGTGATATGAGATAAGCAATTATTAAATTTTATCAGGAATGGTATTTTATTTGATAATTTTAATGTTGATTTTTAGTAAATTAGAACTAGAAAAACACCTTAATCATACCCTTTTTAATGCTGGAAAAGTACTGACATATTTCGTTTTGTAAGTTTTTATTTGCATGAAGGGCTGTTAATATAGGGGAATTTATACTTTCGGAAGTACAAATGCCAACTTAAGCTTGTGTAAGCACAAAAAACAACAACAAGATGATTTATAAGTTTTTCTTTAAAGTGATCAACAACGAAGCGGAGAATATAGATGATGATTTCGAAAGTAATTATCTTCATCTTATTAACCGTTATCTCCTTTTATTGTTTTTCATATTTCTGTTTTATTCTATTTTTATTATTACTTTTTTCGGAGATACGTTGATCTCAATCTTTCTTACTGTCATTACTTTTTTTTGGTTGCTTTTAATGGCAATAAAGGGGAAAACAAAACGATTCAGAAATATATTGAAAGGATTTGTCATCTTTGTATTTGTACTGCTGACTTTTATAGTGAATTTTTTTAATATTTATACCTACAAAAATGCTGGTGTAGAGTATTTTTATTTTTGCCTTTTATTTGCCCTGCCATTCTTTCTGAATTATAAAAAAGATACTTTTGCTATTTTCCTTATTACTTTCATCATCAGTATTAACTTTATTGCATGCCTTTACTTTGATTTTAATTTTCTTCCTAAGAGCAGATATATAGAAAAAGAGGACTTTAAAACCATAAAGCTGCTGAATATCTTGTTTTCCGTAGCCTCTTTTCTTATGGATATTGTTTTTATTACCCAGAAAGATGCGCTTATTCATGGATTAATTTCAGATAAAAAGGAAAAAGATTCTACCATCAAAGATCTGGTGAAAACGAATACGGAACTCATGAAGCACCAAATGCTGATCAACCACCTTTCAGAAGAAAATATTCAGGAGATTTTAAATTTAGCAGATAGCAATTCGCCTATGTTTTTTGAGAAATTTCAGGTGTTTTTTCCACATTTTATCCCCGGTATTTTGAAAATAAATCCTAATCTTATCCATTCCGAATTGTATTTCTGTGCATTGATGAAGCTTGATTTTGATACCAAGAAGATTGCACAGTGTACCAATAACAGTATTCGGGCTGTGGAAAGTAAAAAATACAGGATCCGGAAAAAGCTGAATATTTCCTCAGAGATCAATATCAATAGCTTTCTCATTAAAATTTAAACAAAATTCCGATTTTTATTACTTATACGTAGTGTTGAGTAGTGTCTGATGGTATTTTTTGAGTTTCTTGTCGATATTTTTACTTAAAAATATTGTGATGAATATTAAGAACATTCATATTGGAAGCCTGATCAGATCAAAAGTGGAAGAGCATCAGATTTCAATAGAAAGAATCTGCAGATTTTTTGGGAGTACAGAGGGTGATATAGAAAAGATGTACCATGTAAAAAGCATGGATACAGACATCCTGATGAAGTGGTGTAAACTCTTAAGATTTGATTTCTTTAGATTTTATACCGGACATCTCATTTTGTATTCCCCACAGTCCAGAATGGACAATGCACTCAGACAGAAGGGAAATTCTCTTGTTTTCAGGAAAAGCATTTATACACAGGAGGTAAAGGATTTTATCCTGGAAAAAATAAAAAACGGAACAATGACAGCCAATGACGTTGTAGAAAGGTATAAAATCCCAAAAACAACTTTATACAAATGGATGAAAAAACTATAACATGATCCCTGATTACAAACAGATTTACACAGACATTCTTGAAGAAAAGTTTCCTGAAAAATTAATAGATGCTGCCATCAGGCTTAAACTGGAAACACTGCATTCGGCTTTTGATATTCTTAAGTTTAATCAACTGATTTTTGGAGAACCTGAATATACCGTTGGGTTTAATAATCAAAGGCTTCGTTCCTATGATAAGGAATCTATTTTGAAAATTCTAAAATATCAGAAACAGAATGGGCTCAACAATCTTCAGTTGGGTAAACAGTTTAAAATAAGCCGGAATACCATTGCCAAATGGAAAACTATTTTCAATTCATAAATTAAAATTGCATTTTATTTAATTTAGTAATATTATTTTTTGATATAATTGATCAATGATAAGTTTTTTATTGATTTGATTTTTATTTTTGAATTTATGGTTGAGTTATTTTAAATAACTCAACTTTTTATTTGTGCTTTTAAATAAATGTAAGTTGCTGGTGTTTTGTGAGTTTTACTACGCGTGAGTAGTATTGCGTATCGGAAAATTAATTTATAATAGCCTATCGTTGATAATTTTGTGCCTGTTAAATGATCTGATTAAAAATTTTAATTATCAAACAATTATAACATATACAATGATGGAAACAAAATTTACAATGCCTCCAATCAAAGTTTTGCTTATCGCAATGCTTTTTATTTTTGGAAAATCTTTTTCTCAAACCAATAATGGTGCAGTAGGGATTAATACTTCAGCGCCCAATTCTAATTCCGTTCTGGATGTTGTTTCAGGAAATAACAACAAAGGAATACTAATTCCAAGATTAACTGAAGCACAACGAAATGCTATTACAATCAACCAGTCTAAAGATGATGGCTTGACCATTTACAACACAACTGAAGATTGTATCAATTACTGGAGCCTTGCAGATAACGAATGGAAAAGTGTCTGCGGACAAATGGGTAAATCTGTTTTTACGATAGACTGCTCTACTTCCAAAGCAATGGGAAGCTATGTGAAAGGTAAAGAACTTACCAATTCAAATTATCTGAGCATTGCTGTTAACGTAACGAAACCAGGTAATTATACCATTTCGGGTACTACTACAAACGGATATAACTTCTATGGAACCGGCGTATTTCTTAATACCGGAACACAAACAGTACAGATTCCGGGGCAGGGAACACCTGTGAATATCCAGACAGATAATGTGTCACTGGAAGCAAACGGCGCTGCTGTTACCTGTACACCCGCTATTTCTATTGCTGTACTAAGCCCTGCAGGATCATATACTATGAGTTGTGGTAGTGCAACAGTAAATGGTGTTTACAAAGTAGGAACTGCACTTACTGCTTCCAATACCATTACTTTACCTGTGAATGTTGCAACATTGGGAAGCTATACTATTACTACCAATACGGTGGATGGAATTTCTTTCAGCGGATCAGGAACATTTACGGCTACAGGAAATCAGAATATAACATTAGGAGGAACAGGAACGCCAACCTCTACATCGGTGAAAACAATTACGATTACTTCTGACAGCCAGGGAGGTGTATCTACCACTTGTTCTGTAAATGTAGTGGTTGTTATTCCTAAGAAAACGGTTCTCCATATCGGACTGGAAACAGCTTACGGGTATAGCGCATATACTGGTCCCTCAAGAAGTCTGATGGATTCTCCGACAAATTTCGGTACCACTGCTTCCAGTATTGTTAAATATGAAGGTTTTACCCATACTTCTTTAGGAAATTCCCCTTCATCAACAGCCCTTCAGACTGCTCTGAATAATAAGCCGGATATTGTTGTTATTGGTTACAACTATACACCTAATGCTACAGATGCCGGTTATATTGCTTCTTATCTTAATAAAAAAGGAGTTGTCATTGCTCTGACAGATGATACAGGGACTGCACAGAATTTATTCAGAGGAATATTCTCTGATCCTACTATTTCTGCCTCTTATGGAGCAGGTGCAGGTTCTGTGTATGCTCTTACCAATACTGATGATCCTATCCTTAACGGGCCTTTTGGAGATGTAAGGGGGAAAAACTGGGGTGAGGATGCTTCTACAACTGTAAACATGTCAGGATTGACAAGTGGTTTTGTTCCTTACAGCTATGCGCAGCCTATCAACAGTACAACTACCAGAACTGGAATTTCAGGGTTAAGAAATACTAGCTTAAACTTTATCTGGTTTGGTGACGGTGGCTTTTTAAGTAACGAAAATGCTAATGGAAATCAATATGCAAGTAATACTATTGAGCCTTTTGTAGCACCCAGCACAGGAGGGTATTTTCCGGTTCAGAAATCAGCTTACGGATACGCCGGAAACGGATATACAACAGGAGGGATGCAGGTTCAGAATTCCATCCTCTTTGCCAATATGATTGCCTGGGCAATAAAGCAGGCAGAATTTAACGGAATAAACACACAATGATAAAAGGTTTTTAAAGATTTCTCCGGTGCGATGATTCGTACCGGAGTTTTTTATTTTATATATCTTTTAATCTCTTCTGTAAGGCTTAGTATAAATTCTACAGGAATATCTTCTTCTGCATCAATAAGAAGAATCTTAAACTTCTTTCTGCCGTCCTGAATCAGTTCCGGATAATCTAATCTGTCACCGTGATAAAAACTCAGATAGTGTTTTTGGTATTTTTTGCTGTAGTAGAAATAGCACAGCATTTTCTTTTTGTATTTAATAAACGGAAGTCCGAAACTGAATGTTTCCGTAATGTGTTCCGGATCCGAAGCCAGAATAGCATTACGCAAAAATAAAAGAGTACTTCTTTCAGGCTCTTCGATTCTGTAGAAATACTCTTGTATGGGGTTCATTTTAATTGAATTAAAAGATTAGTCGAAGTTTTGAAGTTCAACAAGCTTATGATACATTCCTCTTTTTGCAATCAGGTCATGGTGTGTTCCCTGTTCCACAATATCACCTTTTTCCATTACTACAATCCAGTCTGCTTTCTGAATGGTTGAAAGACGGTGGGCAATCACTAAGGAAGTTCTGTTTTCCATCATTTTTTCCAGTGCATCCTGTACAAATCTTTCAGATTCCGTATCCAGTGCGGAAGTGGCTTCATCCAGAATCATAATTGGAGGATTTTTCAATACTGCTCTGGCAATAGAAACCCTTTGTTTCTGACCTCCGGAAAGCTTACCTCCATCATCTCCAATATTGGAATCATATCCTTCAGGAAGTGTGGTAATAAATGCATCTGCATTGGCAATTTTAGCCGCAGCAATTACTTCTTCTCTGGTAGCATCAGGTTTACCCATCAGAATATTATTGTAAACGGAATCATTAAATAATACAGACTCCTGTGTTACCATTCCTAATAGTTTACGGTATTCCTGTAATTTTAAATGCTTGATGTCAGTTCCGTCAATCAGTATTTCTCCTTCCGAAACATCATAGAATCTCGCTAAAAGGTTAGCAATAGTTGTTTTACCGCTTCCACTTTGCCCCACAAGAGCAACAGTTTTCCCTTTAGGAATGGAAAGTGAGAAGTTTTTAAGAATCGTGTGGTCTTTATCATAGTAAAAACCAATATTATTAAATTCGATAGAACTGTTTAATGTGGAGATAGAAACAGGATTGGGTACTTCGTCTATTTTCACATCAGCATCCAGAATTGCTAAAACTCTTTCAAGAGAAGCTTCTCCCTTCTGTACATTCGAGATAGACTGGGATAAACTTTTTACAGGAGGTAAAATCTGGAAGAAAATACCCAGGAAAACCAAGAAATCTGCAGGTGAAATACTTTGTTCTACAATAATTTGTTTACCACCGTACCAGGCAATAATTAAGAAAGTAACTGAACCTAAGAATTCGCTCATGGGAGAGGCTAATTCCTTTTTTCTGCCCAGGCTTATTGAACTGTTAATCCATTTCTGCATAGACTGCATAAAGCGGTTGTCCATTATTTTTTCTGCGCTGAAAATTTTAATCACTTTGGTAGACTTTAATGTTTCATCTACAATAGAGAAAATATTTCCCATTTCATTTTGCGCTTCGTGAGAATCTTTTTTAAGACTTTTTCCTATTAAAGCGATCATAGTTCCCATTACAGGCAATACTAAAAGAGAGAAAAGCGTCATCTCTGTACTTAAAAAGAAGAGTGTTACCAATGTACTGATCAGCATGAAAGGCGCATTGATTAATTCAACTAAACTTCCTAAAATATTTCCTTCCACTTCACCCACGTCATTGGACATACGAGACATCAGATCTCCCTTTCTGCTTTCTGTAAAAAATGAAACGGGTAAAGAAAGAATCTTTCTGTACATAGCTCCACGAAGATCTTTAGTAACCCCTACTCGGTAATTGATCAGTAAAAACGAACCTAAATATCTGAAAAGGTTTCTCAGTAAAAACATAAAAGCCGTTACCACACAAAGCCACGCCAAAACGTTAAGTGCTCCATGCTCAGCCACTAAGGTCTGAACATAATAATTGGCATATTCTTTTGCATAAGAGAAAAAGTCTAAAATCTCTCCCGAATAAACAGGAGGATGGCTGTATTTTTTAGCCTCAATGGTTCCGAAAAGCATCCCCAAAACGGGTAGAATAGTTCCTAAGGAAGCAATCTGAAATACAGAGTACATAAGGTTGAAAAACAAACTTCCGTAGATGTATTTTTGGTGAGGTCTTGCGAACTTTAGTATTTTAATATATTGGTTCATTCAATAAAAAAATTGGATAGCAAAATTACGTAAAATTAAAAGATAAGACGTTCTTAATCCTGTTTTACTTTAATGGATAAGTTCCAAAAAATGTCTTTTTGTTACAACGAGGGGCAATCATACTTTGTTTTTTTGAATAAGCAGGCTTGAAAATGACTTAATAATAAGAGAACCGGATAATAAAAAAACCGCTGAAGTAGCGGTTTTTTTATCTTTACTTGACTTAAAATTTCACCTGATCATTATATTTCGGGGCAAAATTTTTCGGACTCAGCTTATCCAGTGTTTTTCCAAAGTTATTGATGATCTGCGTCATATTATCAAGATCTACAATATTGACATCATCATTTTCGTGATGGTAATGAGATGCTTTCGTCATATCCACGGTAGAGAATGAGTGGGCAATGATTTTCTTTTTTACAAAGCTTACGTTATCTGAGCGGTAGAACAGCTGTTGTTTTGCATAAGGATCGGCATTGATTTTGAGTCCGTTCACCGCATTTTTATTGAAAAGTTCATCAAGATCAGAGAATCCGTCTCCCGTCATATATAAAGCATTTTTCCCCCATTGGGATTCTGTAGCAACCATTTCAAAATTGAAAAGTGCAGTCATCTTATTATAAATAGGATCCAGATTTTTATCTGTTGAAATGGCTCTTGATCCCAGCATTCCTTTTTCTTCCCCATTAAATGCCATGAAAACCATAGAAAATTCCGGTTTTTTATTTTTAAAATAGTCGGCAATACCTACCAGAGTGGTAATTCCGCTGGCGTCATCATCGGCTCCGTTATAAATATTGTCTCCGGTTTTATCACTGGTTCCGATATGATCAAAATGTCCCGAGAATCCCAAATACTGGTCTGTTTTCCCTTTTTTGACTCCACAAACGTTATATACTGTTTTCCCATTATAGTCAAAAGGTACGAGGTACGACTTTCCGGTGCAGTATTCCAGATTATTTTCTTTGAAAAGTTTTGCAATATAATTGGCTGCATTTTCATTTTCCTGGGTTCCTATTTCACGGCCTTTCATTTCGTCTGATGCCAAAGTAGAAAGAACTGTTTTTACCCTTTCTTTGGAAACTTCCTGTGCAAAGGTGAATAGGGAGAAAAGTGATAAAGTAAGATACGTGAGCTTTTTCATTGTCTTTAATTGAAAGTTATATGATCTGTCGCATTTTCAGTGAAAATGTTGCATGAAATTACATAAATTAATTGATTCGGCATTGTGAATGATATACTCAGAGTATATAAACAATAAAAAACAGCTCCTAAAAGAAGCTGTTCTCACTCAAAAAATCGTTGTAAGGCTATCGAAGTCTGTCTACAGATTTTACGAGCCTCTCATCTTTGCGGGTGTAAACATTTGCTATAAGCAGACATATCACCGCGATTAATGGGAAAATCGGCTCAATACCCTTCTCAGGAAAATGAATTCCTCCGGATAAGTTGAGTAACCAGTACGCCAATACACCAATCAACAAAACGTTTATAATGATGCTGATGGTATTCAGCAAAATTTGTCTTTTTCTGTTTTTGAAACTAAAAATACTTAATGCTCCTATGATAACAAGGACTATACATCCTATATTAAGTAAAGGAATACTGTCTGAAATAACAACATCCTGTCCCGTTATAAAAAGGAAAACAGCAGCTAAAACTGCTAATAAAGTCCATATTGTTTGTATTCTCTGTAGCATTGAATATTAAATTCTTGGCAAAAATAACATAAATTTTGCACAATTCAAAAATAAGTGTAGATTTGCATTATACAATGTACTTGAAAACCAAAGTCGCCGGACTTACTTTTCTTACTCACAATTAATTACATTTTTACATAAATATGTTTAACATAGAAACGTTAAGGTCAAAATCCGTAACGGAACTGACTAAAATCTTAAAAGATTTGGGCGTTAAAGTTGCAAGAACCAGCAATGAAAATGACAAGATCTTTGCTATTCTTGACTTTCAGGCTTCTAACCCTAAAGTTGCAAAAGATTATATCAACGCCACAGAAACTACCAGTGTAACTACTGAAGAGGCTCCAGCAGAAAAACCTGCTAAAGCCCCGGCAAGAAAAGCTGCTCCGAAAAAACCGGCAGCCAAGCCAAAAACAAACACAAATACAAAAGCTCCGGCAGAAGAACCTAAAGCAGAAGAAAAAATAGAAGAAAAGGTACCCGCTTCTGAAGAAATAAAACCGGAAGAGCCAAAAGCTGAAGTAGCTGCAGTAAATGAAGAATCAGCAGCAAATGCTCAAGCTAAAAAGAAAAGAAAAAGAGTTTCTACCAATACAGCTAATACAGAAGTATCTCAGGAAAGAACTGAAACTCCAAAAAACACAGAACCTCAAGAGCCTGCTCAGGCTGATGAAAAGCCTAACAATCCTCAACAGCAACAGGCAAACAGACCTCAAAAAGGACACAACCATCCACAGAACGGTGGAAACCAGCATAAAAACCAAAACCAACAACACCAGCAGCATCAAAACCAAAATCAGAATCAAAACAGATATTCTGAAAAGGCAGAGGAGCAGCACGACCATAAAAAAGAATTTAATTTCGATGGATTGGTAAGTATAGAAGGTGTTTTGGAAATTTTACCGGATAACTACGGATTTTTACGTTCTTCAGATTTCAGCTATATCTCTTCTCCGGATGATGTGTATGTATCTACAGCACAGATCAGGAATTATGGCTTAAAAACAGGAGATACTGTAAAAGGAATTGTAAGACTTCCAAAAGAGGGAGAGAAATACTTTTCATTATTAAAACCTACCGAAGTTAACGGACGTGATCTTGCGTTTATCAAAGACCGTGTTGCTTTTGAATATCTTACTCCACTTTTCCCTGAAGAAAAATTCAATTTGACAGGAAACAATTCTACCATTTCTACCAGAATTGTAGATTTATTTGCACCTATCGGAAAAGGTCAGAGAGCAATGATCGTTGCACAGCCTAAAACAGGTAAAACGATGTTGCTGAAAGATATTGCAAATTCTATTGCAGCCAACCACCCGGAAGTATATATGATGGTTCTTTTGATTGATGAACGTCCGGAAGAGGTTACTGACATGGAAAGAAGCGTAAATGCAGAAGTAATTGCCTCTACATTTGATGAAGCAGCAGAAAAACACGTGAAAGTGGCCAACCTTGTTCTTGCAAAAGCACAAAGAATGGTTGAATGCGGACATGATGTAGTGATCTTACTGGATTCGATTACAAGATTGGCAAGAGCTTATAACACGGTAACTCCTGCATCAGGTAAAGTACTTTCCGGTGGGGTAGATGCGAATGCTCTTCACAAGCCGAAAAGATTCTTCGGAGCGGCAAGAAAAATTGAAGGAGGAGGATCTCTTACCATTATTGCAACTGCATTGATTGATACTGGATCTAAAATGGATGAAGTAATCTTTGAAGAATTCAAAGGTACAGGTAATATGGAGCTTCAGTTAGACAGAAAAATTGCTAACAGAAGAATTTATCCTGCTATTGACCTTATTTCTTCCAGCACGCGTAGAGATGATCTGCTTCTGGATGAAGTAACTTCTCAGAGAATGTGGATCTTCAGAAAATATCTTTCTGAAATGAATCCTGTAGAAGCGATGGAATTTGTTAATAAAAACATCAAAGGAACTCTGAATAATGAAGAATTCCTGATGTCTATGAATAAATAAATTTAATTTAATATTGTTAAATAGAAAGCACGGATCATTTTGATTCGTGCTTTTTTAGGACTTAATCCAAAGATTAGAAGCCGCAAGTCTAATATTTACATTAAAAAAAGCCTTTTAAACCTCCATCTTCCCTCTTCAAACTTCTTTACTCTAAAATTTAATTCATTCTAAATCAATGTATCAATGTTAAAGATTTATTAAAGTAATCTACAATCCTTGATAATACCTTAAATATTGGCTATTTTTGGGTTATAACATTAAAAATAAAGATTATGTCATTTGAATTACCAAAACTAGGATATGCATATGATGCATTAGAGCCGACTATTGATGCAAAAACTATGGAAATCCACCATACAAAACACCACCAGGCATATATTGACAATTTAAATAAAGCAATTGAAGGAACTGAACTGGAAGGAAAAACAATCGAAGAAATCTGCCAGACAGGAACTGATAAGCCAGCCGTAAGAAACAATGGCGGAGGACACTTCAACCACTCTTTATTCTGGGAAATTTTAACGCCAGGAGGAAGCAAAGAGCCTGTAGGAAATGTAAAAGCTGCTATCGAAAACTACGGAGGTCTTGAGAAATTCAAAACTGATTTTTCTGATGCTGCTAAAACAAGATTCGGTTCAGGATGGGCTTGGTTGGTAAAAAATGCTGACGGTTCTGTATCTGTTTCTTCTACACCTAACCAGGACAACCCATTAATGCCTGTTGCAGACGTTAAAGGAACTCCGGTTTTAGGATTAGATGTTTGGGAGCATGCTTATTATTTAAACTATCAAAACAGAAGACCTGACTATGTTTCTGCATTCTTCGATGTAGTAAACTGGGATAAAGTAGAAGAATTATTCAATAAATAATTTTCAGCTATTATAAAAATGAAAAGGTTCAGAGTAATTCTGAACCTTTTTTATGTAATATAATTATAAACTACCTTATTGCATCACTTCCGGATAATCCGTTCATTCTTAATTTATATTTCCAGTTCACATACACGAAGACCTGGTATAATTTATATTCAAACTTGATCCCGTAGTTTTCCTTAGGATCGTAATCTATTCCAGATTCTATGACGTTTCTGTATCTCCCGGAATTATAATAGCTGTTCCATTCGTTGACCAAAAATGTGTTTTTTGTTTTCAGATAAGATTCTGTATACTGGCTTATGGGTTTTGCAACAGCACTCAGAAAATAATCAAACTGGGTATCAATTACAGTAAGATCCCATTCTCCGTCTTCGTTTTTAGAAGGCTTCATTTCATGCTGCTCTTTATCTTTCTTTGATGTTTCCTGAGAAAAACAATTGAAAGGCACTAATGCAATCATTATTAATAAAACAATATTTTTCATGATAGAAGTATTTACATAAAAAAAGCACTCCAATAAGAGTGCCTAACTTTTTTATGGTTCTTTCTGGAGAACTACAAATGCCGGGAAGTGGTCACTGTAGCCTCCTGTAAACTGGTCTCCGTTCCAGGATCTGAAAGGATACCCTTTATAATTTCCTTCTTTATTGACTAAGTAAGCCGGAGCAAAAATTTCTGCCTTATAAACAGAATATTCTTTAGTTACCTGATCAGAAATTACGTTTTTAGAAACAATAATCTGGTCAAACAGGTTAGGAGCATCCTGATAAGCAAGAGAGGCAACTCCCTTTTTATATAGAGGATACATTAGGTTCAGATAAGGTGTTTCTTCGCTTAAATCTTTAGGGCTTGCCTGAGCTTTCAAATGATTTTTTAAACTTGGGCTTACAGGATCATCGTTAAAATCTCCCATTGCAAACAGCTTTGTGGTAGGATCTGCAGCTCTTACGCTGTCCATCTGTTGTTTTAATAAAGCTGCAGCAGCATTTCTTTTAGGTAAAGAAATAGCTTCACCACCTCTTCTTGAAGGCCAGTGATTCATGAAAAATGCTACTTTCTCATTATCTAAAAACCCTGTTACCACAAGGATATCCCTGGTATATTCTCTTCTTCCGTTGTCTCCGTAGATTACCAATTCCTTTTTTAAAGAATTAGTAGGAGTAAATCTTCTTTTCTGATAAATCAATGCAACGTCAATTCCTCTGTAGTCATAAGAATTGTAATGAATGATTCCGTAGTCATACTTCTTTAAAGCAGGTTCATTTACAAGATCCTGAATGACCTGTCTGTTTTCAACCTCAATTAAGCCTACTACCGCAGGAGCTGTTTTGGTATATTGCGCTCCCATTTCAGAAATTACCTTCGCTTCGTTGGCTAATTTTGCTTTATAGATTTTTGACCCGTAGTTTTTTGCACTTTTTGGAGTAAATTCTTCAGATCCTCCTTGTTCTCTAACTACTTTTTTCCCTATTAAAGCACCGTCGCTCCATGGTCCGTCATATTTTTCAGCTTCCAAAAATTTGATCGAATCAATAGGAATACTTCTGTGAAAAGCAGGATTCTTTATGTCTTTGGTTCCATCGATATAATCTGCTGAGCGAATAGTGTCCCAAAGGTTTTCTACGTTTAAAAATCCTACGGTAGCTACTTTTCTCAGTTTCCCTTGTTGTTGTGAGAATGCCATGATTGAAATAAGGATGGCAAACAGACTCGAAAATCTCTTCATTTCTTTAGAGTTATTATTAATACTATTTAATTTGCAAATTTACTTTTTTTTAATTCACTGTATTTTAAATATTTGTAAATTTAAAAGCAACAATGCTATCATCATTTATATAATGATTCTTAAAAGTTTGCAATGTTAAGAAAAATTTACGTTAAAAAAGTTGTGAATTATAAAATTTAACTAAATTTGTGCCCCCAACTTTTAAACTGTTGAGAATTAATAAGAAAAGTATTAAAAAATTAATATACTCATGATTAAAAAACTATCATTGATCTCTTTATTTACTTTGCTGCCTGCGTCATATTATTATGCGCAGACAACAGTGTTTGCGTATCTTAAGGATGCAGATGGCAAGCCTGTGGAGCAAGCAAGTGTAGATTTAAAAGGAGCAGGAAATGATGCAAAGGCAGACAAAATCGGTTATTTCCAATTTACGGATTTGATGCCCGGACATTATCAGATTATGGTTACAAAACCAAATTTCGAGACTAAAATTTTTGAATTTGATGTAACTAGTGATGAGAAAAGAAAAGATCTTGGAGTAATTACTCTTTATTCTGCATTGAACGGTGCAGATCAGGGTTTGGCTATTGTAGAGGATTCGGGAGAAAGTGACAGCGGTGGTGCACAGCAAACTGCAACAGTAGGATTACTGCAGTCCTCTCAGGATGTTTTCAACAGAATTGCAAGTTTCGATTTAGGACCATACTGGTTCCGACCAAGAGGAATTGATAGCAGAACAGGTGAGAATATGATCAATGGGGTTTCTATGGCCGCTGCAGATAACGGTGACGTAGACTTCAGCACATGGGGAGGTTTGAACGAAATTACCCGTTACCCGGAAATTTCAGCTAACCATGCGCCTTCAGAATATGCTTTCGGAGGAACTACCGGTGTATTTTACAAAAACACTAAAGCCAGCGAATACAGAAAAGGAAGTCAGCTGACCTACTCTCTTACGAACAGAAACTATACGAACAGATTATCTTACAGATTCTCTTCCGGAATGAATAAGAACGGATGGGCATTTACAGGAATGATCGCGAGAAGATGGGCACAGGAAGGGATTCAGGATGGTACAGCATATGATGCATACAGTGGATATCTTGGTATTGAGAAGAAATTCAGCGACAGCCATACCATGACTTTAAATGCTATTGGTTCCAAATATTCAAGAAGCTCTTCAAGTCCAAGTACTCAGGAAGTGTATGACTTCAGAGGAGTTCATTACAACTCTTACTGGGGATGGCAAAACGGAGATAAAAGAAATGAAAGAGTGAAAAGAGGTTTCCAGCCAATGATCCAATTACAGGATTTCTGGAAAATCAACAAAAACTCTCAATTGTGGACTTCTGTTTCTTACCAGTTCGGTAAAGAATACAGTTCAAGGTTAGATTGGTACAGAGCCAATAACCCGTCTCCAACCTATTACCGTAATTTGCCGAGCTATTGGTTAAACTACACCAACCCTGCACCTGAACAGGCTGCAAACATCGGAATTACCAGAGACTGGTGGACAAACGATGATCAGTCTCACACTCAGATTAATTGGGATAATCTTTATAATGCCAACAGAAACGTAGAATACAATGCATTCCTTGGCGGAAGAAGAGCTGCTTATTATCTTGTAGATGATGTAAAAGATGATAAAGTATGGAATGTAGCAACGCACTATACGTACAACTTTAACGATACATCCCGTTTTATCTTAAACTTATCTTACCAGAATTACAGATCTGAACAGTACAGAGAAGTAAACGATCTTTTAGGAGCAGATTTTGCACTGAATATGGATCCTTTTGCATCCAATACTACCGCAGGAAGTGTTTGGGGTAAATTTAACACTAGAGAAAGCGATACAGATGTTGCCAAAAAAGAAGGAGATAAAATAGGGTACAGCTATATTTTCAGAAGACAGGAATTTAAAATAAACCCTGCTTTCAAATTTGCAACAGGGAAATTTGATGTTTTCATTTCCGGATTATTCGGTTACACTACAAACAGCAGAGAAGGATTGTTCCAGCACTATCTGTATGAGTCTTCTTACGGAAAAGGAGCAGACCAGAACTTCTGGAATGTTGGGGTTAAAGGTCAGGTTACGTACAAAATCAATGGTAGAAACTTCCTGGTTTATAACGGAGCTTACTTTTCACAGTCTCCTTTCTTAAATGATATTTATTTTAATACAAGAGTAAGTGGTGTTACTACACCGGGGATTAAGAACGTTGTTGTTGATGCCAATGATTTGAGTTACGTAATCTCTACTCCGGTTTTAAAACTTAGATTAACAGGTTACCTTGTTAATACTCAGAACGAAACAAGTGTACAAAGATATTTCGCACAGGGAGTTAAATTGACAACGCTTACTGAAAGCGGGGATCAGGCTCCAATTCAGGATGGTGCTTTCATTACGCAGGTATTGGCAGGTGCTAATAAGAGAAACATGGGTGTTGAACTTGGTGCACAGCTGAAAGTTACTCCTACATTAACGGCTAGTGGATTATTAAGCTTAGGACAGTATACGTATACAAACAATCCTACAGTTTATTTTGCGTCTGATGCAGTAGGAACATTCAGAGAGCTTGACGGAAACGGAAACATCGTTTCAAGATCTTACACGAACATGGGTGAGGCTACTCTTAAAAACTACAGACAGGGTGGAACTCCTCAGGAGGCATATACTTTAGGTCTTCGTTACAGCAGCCCTAAATACTGGTGGGTAGGCGCAACATGGAACTATTTCGGCCATTCTTTCTTAGATCCGTCTCCGGTAACCAGAACTGCCAGATTCTATACTAACCCCAATACACCGGGAGTACCTTACGATAACGTAACTGATGAAGAGCTTGCAAGAGTTCTTACTCCTACAAAACTGCCTTCAGCATTCTTCTTTAATGTGAATGCAGGTAAGTCGTGGATGATTGGTAAGTATTATGTATTGGTGTCGGCATCTGTAAATAACATCCTTAATAACAGAAACTTTATTACAGGTGGATTTGAGCAGACTAGAAACGTTAACTATAATGACTATGCTAATGATTATGACAGCGGAAATATGGTATTCGCTCCGAAATATTGGTATAATCAGGGTAGATCTTATTTTGTGAACCTTCAATTCAGATTCTAAAAAAATTAATTAAAAATCGAAAACAATGAAAAATATATATTTTAAAGCGGCGATCTTTAGTGCCATTTCAATGCTGTCGTTCTCATCTTGTGTAAAGACTGATGATTATGATGTGCCGGAAATCAAATGTACCAACAAATTTGCAGCAGCTAATCACCAGTTATCAGAACTTGCAACCATTGCAAAAGTAAAACCTGCTGAAGCTGATATCATTAAAGAAGATTATATCGTTGAAGCTTATGTTTCTTCAAGTGATGAGTCAGGAAACATCTACAAAATGATGTTCCTTCAGGATAAGCCTGAAAACCCAACGCAGGGTATCGAAATTGATATCGATGGAGGTAATCAGTATCTTGATTTCCCGGTAGGAGCTTTAGTAAGAATTAACCTTAAAGGATTGATCGTTCAGGGGGTTAATGGAAACATTAAAGTAGGTTCTTTTGATCCTAACTATCCTATCGGTAGAATCAACCCGAATAAAGTTTCAAATTATGTTGCAAGAGTTTGTGACGGACAAAAGCCAGTTGTAGCTGCAATGAAGCCATTAGAGTTTGCTTCTATCTCTGATGCTCTTAAAAATGGTGCTCACATCAACCAGCTTGTAAAAATTAAAAACGTTCAGTTTGAAGACCCGGAATTAACAAAAACTTTTGCCGATGAATCTGCTACAGGTGACCGTTACATTACAGATAAAAAAGCAGGAAGATTAGACCTTCGTTTCAGCAACTATGCAACATTTGCGAAGTCTCCCATTTCTCCTAAATATGCAAAAAGTGGTGATACCGTTCTTCTTTTAAGCCGTTATACAGGGACAAGCAACACTACAACTTATACAGAACAGGCTTATATCAGAACTCTTGATGATATCAACTTCCCGAATGACAGATTCAACCCAGGTGAGCCTGAAGCTCCTTCTGCTTCTGCTGTAAACCTTTTTGCAGGATCTGATTTTGAAAACTGGGCAACTTTCTTAACAAGTGTAAACAGCTTCGGACTTAAGCCTTATGCTACACAAGGGGTTGGTTTAGGATATAATGGTACAAATTCACTTCAGATTAAAGGTACCCCTACAGCTAACGATTATGTATTTACATCTATTGCTACTACAGGAATTCCAGCTGTACCAAAAAGAATTACGATGTACATCAAAGGTACTGCAACAGGAAAAACACTTTCTTTCAACGTATATAAAGCAGGTGGAGGTTTCTATGTATTTAACCTAGGAACATTCTCTACTGGAGCTACATTAGGAGTTGAAAGTGCAAACTCTTACACAGGATCTATCAACACAAACGGACAGTGGAGATTAGTTGAACTTACTCTTACAGGTATTGCTGATATTAACACTACTGCCGGAAAAGATATGTTTGCTATCAAAACCGGAACTGGTGGAGTATATGATGTTCAGATTGATAACATCAAAATTGAGTAATACATTAGGATAAAATATAGTTCTAATACACTTTATAAAAATGCGGCAGCTTTTCAAGCTGCCGCATTTTATTTTTAATAGTTAGGATAAAGTTTAATTAACAGAGATTTTATACTTTTATTTTTAAAATTGTATTTAAAAATTAAGATGGAATATTTTATCTACGCTTTAAATCATACTTATACTGATGAAACCCATACAGATACCAAATTTCTTGGGTTTTCCAATAGTATTGAAGATTTGGAGGCGCTAAAAGCCAAAGCGGTTATTCTGCTCGGATTCAGAGATTATCCGGAATGTTTTGTTACAGATCATTATATTTTAGATAAAGTACACTGGAATGAAGGATTTAAAGAGGTGATAGGAGAGATTGGTCGTGACTACATTGAAAAAGGTGATGACATAGATGAAAATTGTATTTCAGTGAAAGAACTAGGCTTAAATACTGTTTTCAGCGTCAGTCATTATTATACAATACACACGTTTCTGGATGACGAAAGATATATCGGAGTATTTTCATCTTTAGAAAAAGCAGAAAAAGCAATTGAAGACTTAAAAAAGAAGCCCGGTTTTAAAGATTATCAGAATGATTTTAATATCAGTGAGCTTGATCTTGGAATACTTTTATGGGATACAGGATTTGGAAGTATTTAAAAACAAAAACCACTACATCAGCAGTGGTTTTATTATTTCCTTTTATTTAACTGTAATTGTTGGATCCCAGTAAAAGTAACCGTACAGAATCTGTTTGTTACTGTCTTTAGGATCTAAAATATAAAGACCAAACTGTACATAAAAGTTTTCTGTCCCAGTAGATCTTACTTTTGAATCGATACTGGCAAAGCTGATATCTGCAGAGGTGGCAGGAAGGCCGTTTAAAGAATTTACATCCGGTACAGCAGCTTGCTTTCTTCTTACAGAATTGTATACGAAATTATTAAAAACCTGATCTCCGGACCAGTATTTAATATTATAAATAATAACTGCGTCATCCGAATTCTGATAAATTGAAGTTCCTCTGAAGGAAACTGTATCTCCGGCTCTTGCACTGAAGTTGAGGTCAGCAGAACCCTGTCCTGAAATAGCATTGGCATTTGAAACAATCATATGCTGGCTGTTATGGTCTATTCCTACAGGTTTGTTAGGATCTGTACTCGGGCTTTTATATTTTTCCCGTACATAATCCGTGTCAATTACGATCAGGACATCTATTGCCTGACTGGACGATTTAAGTTCTATATCTTCCATGATACTTTAGTTTTGTTTGGTGTTTCTTACTCATTGGGCTTTTCAGATTCCGCCCCGTGATTAAAGTGATGCGGCTTCACCTGTTGGGTTGTAATTACAATACAAATGTACATTCCTGAAAATGAAAATAGTAGAGTGTAAATGCTGAAATTTAAGATTAGGTATTTGTACTTAATTAATCTCTTTGAGGTGATTTTTATGAGTTCCAAAAAAATACCCTGAAAAGTTCAACTTTCCAGGGTACCCATTTATAATGGTTAAATCTAATTTTCGTTTAAAAAGAAACCTCGTTCACTTCTTTTCCTCTTTGGAAATTCATTGTTTTCTGGCTGCCTTTGTAAGCAATATTTACCAGATTGATTTGTTTAGGAAAAGCACTTAAAAGAATGGTATTCTTAATCTTTAAGGTATTGATATCCGAAACACCTCCGGTTTCAAAATATACCCATACAGTTTCTCCACTGACCTGACTTCCTGTGAAGGTAATCGTTTTGGGAGCCCCATTGACAAACACATCAAAATTATTGTTCACATATTTTTTTACTTCTGCTTCAAATCCTGCCGTACTAGGGTTAATTTTTATAGCATCAGAGATGTGGCTTGTATTCATTTTTGTGGTAAACTTCAATGTCTTGCTTCCATCAACATAGTCAACTTTGGTCATTGAAGAGAAAAAGTCTACATACATAAAACTCATTAACACAAAAAATGTTAAAATTCCTGATATATATAAAAGTTTTTTCATCTTAATTAATAGATTTACAATCATGCTTGCTAGTTTTAAGTCACAAATAATATGCCAATTAGAAATTTACATTCACAGAATATTTATCATAAAAAGCCTTAATATGTGCTACGGCCTCATCAGCAGTATCTACCACACGATAAAGATCCAGATCATCTTCTGCAATCATACCCTCTTTTAACAGAGTTGCCTTGAACCAATCCAATAATCCACCCCAAAATTCACTTCCTACCAAAACAATTGGAAATTTTCCAATTTTGTTGGTTTGAATCAATGTCATCGCTTCAGTTAATTCATCCAAAGTACCAAAACCTCCCGGCATTACTACGAATCCCTGAGAATATTTTACAAACATTACTTTTCTCACGAAGAAGTAATCAAAATTCATGGAGTAAGATTTATTGATATAAGGATTAAAATGCTGCTCAAAAGGAAGATCAATATTAAGTCCAATTGATTTTCCTTTCGCATTAAAAGCGCCTTTATTTCCTGCTTCCATAATCCCGGGACCGCCTCCGGTAATGATTCCGAAGCCTAATTTGGTGATTTTTTCAGCAATATCTACAGCCATTTCATAATATTTGTTCTCCGGCTTCAGTCGGGCAGAACCAAATATAGAAACACATGGACCAATTTTGGCCAGCTTTTCATAGCCATCTACAAATTCAGCCATGACCTTGAAGACCATCCAGCTGTCTTTAGTAATTGTTTCGTCCCAGGTTTTTTGTCTGAAACTGTTGTGTAGTTTTGTTTCGTTAATGTCAAGTTCCGGATTTACTAAACTTTCATCCCTCGTTCCATCAAGTTCCATTGCAAAAATTTATTTAAAATGTTTCTCGGCTTCTATTACGGATGAAGGTCTTCCGACATCAACAAGAATGCTGTCATGAACAAAACCGTGAATGTGTTCGGTCTGCATCAGATCCAGATATTCTTCCATAACAGAAAATTTGCCTGTTCTTTTTATTTTTTCAAAAATGACAGGATTGATGCAGTGAATTCCACTGAAAGCAAGAGCCTTGAAGCCTTTATTGAATTCAGCGAGTCTTTGTTCACCAGTCTGTACATTCAGCCAGCCTCTCAAAACCAAATCATCATTGAAAAGGAGTTTTCTCGAACTCTCTCTGTCCGAAACCGCTAAAGTAGCAAAATCTTTTATCTTTTTGTGGTATTCTACCAATGCATTGATGTTCAGGTCGGTTAGAATATCAGCATTCACAATTAAAAAATCTTCTCCGTGATCAAGAAATTTTCTTGCAAAAATCAAGCCGCCTCCTGTTTCAAGAAGTTCGTTGGTCTCATCAGAAATTTCGATCTTACATCCGAAATTATTGTTTTTATGTAAAAAATCAACAATCTGATCTCCAAAATGATGAATGTTGATCACAAAATCTTTTATTCCGAAACTTTTCAGGTAAGTGATATTTCTTTCCAGAAGCGGAACTTCATTTACTTTGGCCAAAGCTTTCGGATGGTGATCCGTAAACGGCTTAAGTCTGGTCCCTTTTCCTGCTGCGAAAATTAGAGCTTTCATAATATTATAAGTAATGAGTGATTGGTAATGAGTAATATAAGTATAATTAGAAAATTACTTATTGCTCATTACTTATTACTAATGTTCAGTTGTGGTTGTTCATCGTGATGAAGAGTTACCTCTGTTCCTTCAGGATATTTTTCTTTGATAAATTCTGCAATTTTGATAGCGGAATATACGGATCTGTGCTGTCCGCCAGTACATCCGAAATTGATCTGCAGGTGTTCAAAGCCTCTTGCAAGATAATCGTCGATATTGATAGAAACAAGAGATTTTATCAGTTCTAAAAACTTAGGCATTTCGGTTTTGGTTTCCAGGTATTCCTGAACTCCGATGTCATTTCCGGTCTGGATTTTATATTCTTCAATTCTTCCCGGATTTAAAATTCCACGGCAGTCAAAAGCGAAACCTCCGCCATTTCCTGAATAGTCTTTAGGGATTCCTCCTTTTTTGTAGGAAAAACTGTGTATCTCGATGTTTAACATATTTTCTATATATTTTTTAAACCATTAAGGCTTATTTAGGTTTTAAGGTAAGTTAAGATTTTGATAAATCAAAATTTAGTCAGGAAGTTCCTTGAAAAATTCATTAATGAAAGGCTTCAATGACTTTGTAATATTATTAGAGAAAAAATTAATAAGAAGTCCCTGTGGCTTTTTAAGAACTTTCATGTAAGTAAGTAATTGTGCCTCATGGATTGGTAAAACTTCTTCTATGGCTTTTAATTCTATAATAATTATATCGTTGACGAGAAGATCTACAACTAATTTTGTTTCAATTTCTATTCCTTCATAATTGATGGGGAAATACAATTGCTGTTTAACATCATAACCATTTTTAAGAAGTTCAATCTTTAAGCATTCTTCATAAACACTTTCAAGCAGACCAGGGCCAAGTGCCTTGTGGACTTTAATAGCAAAGCCTGTAATTTCATATGACAGTTGAGTAACTTCTTTTTTTGTCATAACCTTAATATTCTTAATGACTTAAAGCTTTCTTAATGGTTCAAATTTATTATTTCCTCAATTTTTTGCTTTGTCTTCTCTGAGGTAAGTTGTTGAATTACTTTTTTCAGTTCCGGATAATGATTCATGTGTTCCCATGAATCGGAGAACTGTGTTATATTCTGGATTCCTTTTTCAAGGCTTGCCATGAAATGCTGTTTTCTCTGAATCAATCCCCGGAATCCGTATGCTCCTAAAACCTGCAAAAATCTCATCATCTGAATAGGCATAACCGCATTCTTTAGTTGAATTCTGGTTTCAGGATTTTCGAACTGCTGAATATAAAACTCCAGCATTTCCTGTTTGAAATCTTCCGGGAAATTGGCTTTAGCCTGGAAAAGAAAAGAGATGACATCATATAGTAATGGTCCCTTCATCGCAGACTGATAATCAATGAAAGAAACTTCATTATTTTGATTCACCATGATGTTTCTTGCCTGGAAATCACGGATCATAATTCCTTTAGGTTCAATATTTTCAATAAGCGCTGCAATCTTTTTGAATTCTTTAAGAAGCGTTGATTTATTATACTCAAGCTCAAGAAAATCGGCCACAAAGTTTTTAAAATAATAAAGATCATGAATCACGGGAAGTTCATCATAGCTTTCATATTCAAAAGTTTTTGAAAAATCAATTTTCCCAAGTGTAAGGATCTGCATCTGGTAAAGCTTATTCAATGTCTCTTGTACCAACACTTTTACAGTGGAAGACAGCTGTTCTTTTGTAATCACCTCAGAAAGTGTATGCTGCCCCAGAAACTCCTGAATGTACATTTTCCTGTCATCAGAAATGGCAAGAATGGAAGGAGTATTAAGGTTCAGACCAGAAAATACTTCAGAATAATAAAGGAAACTTTCGTTTTCCGGAATATTTTCATTGTAGGTGATGATATACTTTTCAGTGCCGGCAGTGGCCAGAAAATTGACCCTAGCAGAGCCGCTTTGAGCTAATGTGACGAATTCGGAAGATTTTTTACCTGTATGGTTTTCAAAAAATCGTTTTGCGTTTTCAGAAGTCATAATATGGAAACAAATATACTAAATTAACATGAGTTGAAAATAATCGTTTAAAGAAGTAAGCTAAGTGTTAAGATATTGATATGAAAAGCATGTTAAATATTTGTTCTAGCTAGAGTTTTTAAGAAAATTATTAAGCCTGAGTCAGATTATTGTCGGTTTTAGGTTTTGATTTTTAACTTTCTTTATTCAGATTCAGGATATTAAGGGCTAATTTTTATCTTTGCATTATGCTGAAAGACTTTAAACCTGTTTTAGGTATTTTATTGCGTTTTATTGTTGTTTATCTGGTGCTGCTTTTTGCTTACCAGCTTTACCTTAATAGTGGTAAAGATTCTGGTTTGGATCCTTTTTCCAGGATTATTGCGAATCAGGTAACTTCTATTCAGAATGTGCTGGGATATCCTACACAGCTTTATGATGATGTAAAGAATGAACAGGTTTGGTTTTATGTAAAAGACAGATATGAGACAAGAATGGTGGAAGGCTGTAATGCTATTTCTGTTATTATTCTGTTTGTATCCTTTGTTTTTGCATTTTATAAAGGTGCAAAGACTTTTGTTTTTTTAGGAGTAGGATTGGTTTTATTGTATATCATGAATCTCCTTAGAATTGTTGGGCTGAACATCGTGATGTCTGATTATGAACAATACGGAAAAATGTTTCACGATTTTATTTTCCCGGCTGTGATTTATGGAACTGTTGTTTTGCTTTGGCTGGTATGGATTAAATTTTTTGCTTTAAAACATGAAAATTCTTAATTGGCTTTTGGTTATAGCAGGAATCTGCGGATTGATAGGGGTGAGGGCTCTGGAAGATACTCTTTTCTATGATCCTTTCCTGAATTACTTTCATGAAGCCAATAAAAATATTGATTTCCCTGCATTTGAATGGGGAAAACTCATTGGTGGACATTTGTTGAGATTTCTTTTGAATCTTATATTTTCCTGCCTTATTATTTACGGTTTATTTAAAGACAAACAATGGACATTGCAGGGTGCTGTGATGATTACCATTGTTTTTATCATCTCTTTGCCAATTTATCTGTATTGTATTTCAGACAGATTTGAAATAGGATATCTTTTTTCTTTTTACATGAGAAGGTTTGTCATTCAGCCTTTGATCATATTACTGGTTGTTCCCATGTTTTATTACAGAAAGCAGATGCTCGGTAGAGAAAGCGGAGGAAAATAAAACAACATTGTTTGTCCGCATTTTCCTATAAACTATTCTAAAGTGTGTTTATCTACACTCGTTACATTTTCCGGCGTCCATTCTACGCGCTTTACAAAGTCTTTTTCGCGGACAGGGCATTCTTTGATCTGGCAGATTGAACATGAGATGGGTTTACAGTCATCCATATGGAAATTGAACTCAATAGTTCGTTTAATATTTTTAGCAAGAAGGATAATTACTTTTTCCATTTCACCGTGAGCATCACGAAGGTCATAATACCACGGTAATGTTATATGGGCATCAATATGAAGAGAAGAACCGAATTGCTGAATTTTCATATTGTGTACATCAATCCATTCTACATGTCTGTTTTCTTCAAGGATTTTAATGACCTGATTAAGTATTTCAGGATCCTGTTCGTCCATAATACCGCTTAAAGATTTTCGGACGATTTTATAGCCTATAAATATGATATAAAGCCCGAAAGTAAGTGCCACTACAGAATCCAGCCAGTATATTTTAGTAAAATAAACAATAATTAAGCTTCCTACTACCCCAAGTGTAGTAATGGTATCGGATTGAAGATGTTTTCCGGATGAAATCAGAACCAGAGAGTTTTCTCTTTCTCCTTTTTTTATCGAAATATACCCCAAAAGATAATTGACAATTGCCGTAGCTGCAATAATCCATATCCCAAGATCAATTTTACTCAGTGTTTTTCCTACAATAAGGCTATTAATTCCTTCATAGATGATCATAACACCGGCTATGGCAATCAAAGCTCCTTCAATACCGGAAGTAACGAATTCTACTTTTCCATGTCCATACGGGTGGTCTTCATCTTTCGGTTTGGCAGCAAGATGAAGGGAATACAATCCCATGAATGCACTGATGACGTTAACAATACTTTCCATGGCATCAGAAAATACGGCATCTGAATTGGTGAGTTTCCAGGCAATAATCTTTCCGATAAAAAGGATCACTCCAAATACTGCAATAAGTTTTTGGAATCCTATTTTCTCTTTGTGGGTACTTTTCTGGGTATTCATATAAAGAGTTTGATAAAAAAAAGAATCTCAATTTTGAGACTCTTTTTTATTTTGTTAGTTTATACTAAGTTGTTTGCTACAATGTATTCTGCAATTTGTACAGCGTTTGTTGCTGCTCCTTTCCTCAGATTGTCTGCTACAATCCAGAGGTTAAGTGTTTTGGGCTGTGACAGGTCTCTTCGGATCCTTCCTACGAAAACTTCGTCTTTCCCTTCAGAATATAACGGCATTGGATAATGGTTGTTTTTTACATCGTCCATTACAATGACTCCCGGGGTTTCGGATAAGATTTTTCTTACTTCATCCAGTTCAAATTCATTTTCGAATTCAATATTTACGCTTTCAGAATGTCCTCCCTGAACCGGAACTCTTACAGCAGTTGCTGTTAGGTTGAAGGTATCATCTCCTAAAATTTTCTTAGGCTCCTTCATCAGTTTGATCTCTTCTTTTGTATAATCATCATCAGCAAATACATCACAGTGCGGCAATGCATTTTTGAAGATTTGATAAGGATATACTTTTTCAGTAGAATCATCTCCGCTGATTTCACCGTTTAACTGGTCTACAGCTGCTTTACCAGTTCCTGTTACAGACTGATACGTAGAAACGATTACTCTTTTTAAATCATATTTTTTGTTCAAAGGTCCAAGAACCATTACCAACTGAATGGTAGAACAATTCGGATTTGCAATGATTTTATCTTCTTTTGTTAAAACATCAGCATTGATTTCAGGAACGACTAATTTTTTGTCAGGATCCATTCTCCAGGCAGAAGAATTGTCAATTACTGTTGTTCCTGCTTCTGCAAATAAAGGAGCGAATTCAAGAGAGGTAGAACCACCCGCAGAGAAGATTGCAATATCCGGTTTGGCAGCTATAGCGTCCTTCATGCTTACGATGGTAAATTCCTTCTGTTTATACTTCACCTTCTTGCCTACAGATCTTTCGGATGCTACCGGGATTAATTCTGTTACAGGGAAGTTTCTCTCCTCCAAAACTTTAAGCATAACTTGTCCAACCATTCCTGTTGAACCTACTACAGCTACTTTCATTGATTTAATTAAAAATTTAAGATTAAACTATTTATAAATTATAACGCATATAATTTTTCTTTATTTTTTAAGCCCCAAAGACTCTTGTCCAAGGGAACGCGAATGCAAATAAACCTACTGCAATCAGTCCCATAATTACAACTCCTAGAGAAATCGTATCATTAGATTTTACTTTTTTGTTGACAATCGTCATCAAAACAGCTGCAATAAGCATAGAAAATGGATGTTCAACATATTGGAATCTTAATGCTGCATTTTTCATTACTTCTCCCATGTTTAATCCTTTGCTGAATGTTGTGATCAGCATAATGATTCCCAATAAAAACTGAACGTGGAAGAAAATCATTGTAAACAGCGTTGTTTTCTTCAAAAATTTGTTCACTTTTCCACTGAAACCGAACATGGTAGCTAAAAGTGCAATGATAAATAATGTTACCAAAAGAATTTCAAGATACCCGAAACCTTTGTGGGCATTAAGTAAAATGTTGTAAAAATCCATACTTTCTATTTTTTTGTACACAAAGATAACAAAAATCCCGGCTCAAAGCCGGGATTGATATTTATAAAATCTAATATTGTGATATTATTAGAAGTTGAATGACAGTGTTGCAGCCCAAGTTCTTCCGAATCCGAAATACACCTGATTCGCTGTTGCAACACCTTTATATAAATTACCTGCTTGTTCGTATGTTTGTGTAGCACCTGTTGCTTTATCATCAGCATGAATAGCTGTTAGAGATTCTGCGATATAAGTTGTATCAAACAAATTGTAAACGTTTCCTCTGATTGTAAAGTACTGTGAAGGATTGTTTAGTTTGATTTTATAAGAGATTCCTAGGTCAAACAAATGATAGTCAGGAAGCTGAAGAGCTCCTTTTGCAGATGAGCTGCTGTAAGAGTATACATCTAGTGAAGAATATAGCTTGTTAGCATATCTCCAGTTCATATCCACTTTCAAATCTTTAACAGGAGTAACTGTAATACCTAGAGCTGCAGTCATCTGAGCAGATTCTCCTACTTTTACTTTATCTAAATTAAGTGTTAGTTCATTAGAAGTATTTCCTGGAATAATGTATGGTGAATTATCCGTATCGTTAAAAGTGGTAGCATTTGCAGTTCCTTTATAACGCCAGTCTCCTATTGAGAACATACCGTAAGCAGATAAGAATTTGTTAAGAACTAGATTAGCGTCAAATTCAATACCTTGGTGAATTTCACTTAGGCCATTGATTTCAGCATAATAAGTTGTTCTTACCTTAGTAGCTGGATCAGTATAAGATAATCCTGTCTTTCTTTGATATCTGTCATCCCAAGTAGTTCTGTAGATGTTTACATTAGCATTGAATTTAGAAGATCTGAATCCATATCCAAGTTCAACTCCAAAGATTTTTTCATTGGTTGCATCTGGAGAAACCACATTTTCATTACTTCTATAAATAGAGTTAAAGAAAGGTTGTTTTTCATAATATCCTATGTTACCAAAAACATTATGGTGCTCGTTGATGTTATAGTTTAATCCCCCTTTGATGTTGTAACCAGTTAGGTTTTTGTAATCAGTTGTTGTAGGCATGATGGTACCATTCTTAGATTTAGTAACATTATCAATGATAAAGTTATCTATTCTCTGGAACCCTTGGTTAGAAACTGATCCCTGTACAAATGCAGAGAAATCATTCTTTGTATACTCCAATTGTCCAAATGCTCCATACCAAAGTACATTAGAATCATTGCTATAACCGATTCTGTTATTGATATCCATTAATTTACCTCCGAAAGGATTCCATTTTGGATCTGTACCTTCAGTTGCTGTTACAATATTGTTACCAATATTTTTATTGTTTTTATCAAGATAACCAGATCCTCCTAATAAATCGCTAACTACCTGATAGTGGTATCCTTGGTAGTATCTAGCGTCAACACCAGCACTGATTTTGAAATTTTCATTGAAACGGTGATTGAAAGAAGAGATTAATCCAAACCAGTTGTGAGAATTAATAGAAGAGTTTCTGATTAAGATTCCTTTTGTAGGGTTTGAGGCTTGGTTTGCTGCATAAATTGCATCAAAATTATAAAGGCCAGTGTTAGGATCTCTGAAAGTACTTAAAGCCTTACCGTTTGCAGTACCTGTAGTATTGGTTCCTCCACCTCTACCAAAAGAAGCATAAACAACTGTATTAAGTTTTGATTTTTCACTTATATTCCAATCCCAGTTTAAAGACATTACTGGTTTGTGATAATAATTTACTCTTGCAGAGTACTCTCTACCGTTTAAATATCCCCAGTCAGAGTTGTATTTTCTATCTGGTGTCCCATCGTGGTCTTGATTGTATAGAATATAGTTATCGATTGTAGAAGCATAAGATCTTTGGTTATGCCATTGTGGAGCTCCAGTGATTGTGAATTGGAAATCATGGTTACCTCCAGGTTTCTGATACCCTAATGCAAAGTAATAGTTATATCCTTCGAACTTAGTTCCATCTGCATACATAGAACCAGCTGTTCTACTCATTAAGAATGAAGAAGACCATCCTTTTGCAGATTTACCAGTGTTATAAGCAAATAGAGATTTTACATAGTCATTATTACCTACTCCAAAAGAAACAATTCCTCCTTGTTTTTTATCAGAAGCTCTTGTCAAGATATTTACGGTACCTCCAATAGAAGCAATTGCTAATTTGGATGAACCAAGACCTCTTTGAACCTGCATTGCTGAGGTTACGTCAGATAGTCCTGCCCAGTTAGACCAGTAAACAGAACCATTTTCCATGTCATTAACTGGCATACCATTTACCATTACGGCAATGTTGTTTTGACTGAATCCTCTAATGTTTAATTTAGAGTCTCCAAATCCACCACCACCTTTAGTAGCATACACAGATGGTGTAGTGTTCAGAATTTCAGGAAATTCTTGATTTCCTAATCTTTCAACAATTTGAGCTTCTTTAATTGTTGAAACTGCTACTGGAGTTTTTCTATCTTTAGCGATATCAGCAACACCAGTTAATACAACTTGTTCAATATCGTTAGATTTTGCCTTTACGGTATCCTGAACTTGTTGAGCATAATAAACACTAGCTGTAGATAAAGTAATAACCGCAGATAGCATCGATTTGTTGATTAATTTCATAATCGTTAGTAATAATTAGATTTAATTTTCTGCAAAATTCGCAAAATAAAATTTAACTATTATTAACTCAATGTTAATTTTTACTCAGTCTTAATAATGTTAAGGTGTTGAAATTCAGTATTATGGCTAAAAATTGAATTT
The DNA here is from genome assembly GCF_003663845.1 of Chryseobacterium sp. 7. Classification (NCBI taxonomy): domain Bacteria; kingdom Pseudomonadati; phylum Bacteroidota; class Flavobacteriia; order Flavobacteriales; family Weeksellaceae; genus Chryseobacterium; species Chryseobacterium sp. 7. The sequence continues at coordinate 382,762 of NZ_RCCA01000001.1, read as the reverse complement.
TTGTATGAAAAAAGTCATGTTATTGAATTTTTAACAAAGCGGGGGTGTTTTTATTAAAAATTCAAAACTATTTCACTGCTTTGAGACTCAAATCTATATTCTCAGCTGAGTGTGTAAGGGCTCCTACAGAGATGAAGGTTACTCCCGTTGACGCAATTTCTTTAAGCATATCTCTGGTAATTCCGCCTGAAGCTTCAGACTCGCATGAACCGTTGATCATCTTTACTGCCTGCTTCATGGTTTTGACATCCATATTATCTAGCATAATTCTGTCAACTTTTGCGTTAATGGCTTCCTGAACTTCTTCAAGATTTCTTGTTTCAACCTCTATTTTTAACTTTTTTTTGTTCTTTTTAACATAGTCCTTCGCCATTGCTACGGCATTGGTGATGCTTCCGTTGTAATCTATATGATTGTCTTTCAGCATAATCATGTCATAAAGACCATACCTGTGATTGGTTCCTCCTCCAATGGCAACAGCCCATTTTTCGCACATTCTGAAGTTTGGAGTTGTTTTTCTTGTATCTAAAAGTTTAGTTTTTGTCCCTACCAATCTTGAGTCCCAGTCGTGGGTAAGCGTTGCAATGCCGCTCATTCTTTGCATACAATTAAGAACAAATCTTTCCGTAGAAAGAATAGATCTTGCGCTTCCCGTTACGATAAGGGCTACATCTCCGAATTTACAAGGCGTTCCGTCTTTAATGAAAACTTCAACTTTTAAATTTTTATCAAACGCTTTAAAAATAATTTCAGCCAGCTCCACCCCTGCAAGAATACAGTCTTGTTTTACCAAAAGCTTTGCACTTTGCACAAGATCCTGCGGAATGGTAGATAGGGTAGAGTGATCACCATCCTGAATATCTTCTTCAAGGGCACTTTTTATAAATGTTTTTAATGCTTTATCTGTAACGTATGCTGGTCTTTTCATTGTATGATACTTTTAGACTAAATCTTTATTATAAAACGCTCCCTTATTCTCTGTCATTTCCATAGATTGGGTAATGATGAGGTGGGCCACGGTTGTTAGGTTTCTTAATTCTGAAAGTTGTGGAGAAAGAATAGAGTAGTGGTAGATCTCATCCACGGCAGCTGCAATCTCCTGATGCTTTTGTAGAGCCATATTCAGACGTCTGTTGCTTCTTACAATACCTACGAGATCACTCATCATTTCCTGGAGTTGTTTTCTTAGGTAGCTGACGATTACCATTTCATCCATGATTTTCATTCCTTCTTCATTCCATTCCGGAACGGCTTTAAGATCATCGAAGTTGAAATTATTTTCATTCAGAAGATTTACGGTCTTCATAGCAGCATTATGTCCAAAAACCAAACCTTCAAGCAATGAATTGGAAGCAAGTCTGTTGGCACCATGCAATCCTGAATTGGTGCATTCTCCCACGGCAAAAAGATTTCTGATGGAAGATTGGCCGTCTCTGTCTACTTCAATTCCTCCCATTAAGTAATGGCATGCGGGAACTACAGGAATTAATTGGGTAAACGGATCAATTCCTTCGTCTTTGCACTTTTTATAGATATTCGGGAAATGTTCTAAGAATTTTTCATGATTCATTTCCTTACAATCTAAACCTACAAATTCGTCTCCGGTAATTTTCATTTCGGCATCAATCGCTCTGGCAACAATATCTCTTGAGGCAAGTTCTTCACGTTCATCATACTTATGCATGAATTTTTCTCCTCTCTTTGTTCTCAGTTTCGCTCCGTCTCCACGAACGGCTTCTGAAATTAAAAACAACATTCCATCCATTTTGCTATACAAAGCTGTTGGGTGAAACTGATAATACTGCATATTGGAAACCTTTCCTTTGGCACGGGCTACAAAAGCAATTCCGTCTCCGGTAGCAATGGTTGGGTTGGTGGTATTTTTATAAACATGTCCGGCACCTCCTGTGGCAACCAATGTTATTTTTGAAGTAATTTTTTTGATGGTTTTGGATTTTTCATCCAAAATATAGGCGCCATAGCAATGAATGTCTCCTTCATTAAGTTCTTTTCCGGGAACGTGGTGCTGGGTAATGATATCAATTACATAATGATGATCAAGGATTTCAATATTCGGGCTGCTGTTTGCTGTTTGCAGTAAAGCTCTTTCAATTTCAAAACCTGTGATATCTTTGTGGTGAACGATTCTGTTTTCAGTATGGCCTCCTTCTCTTCCTAAAGCAAATTTGCCGTTCTTCATGTCAAACTGGGCACCCCATTCTACAATTTCATTGAATCTTGCAGGAGCTTCTCTTACTACCATCTCTACAACATCGCGCTTATTTTCTCCGTCACCGGCGCGCATGGTGTCATCAATATGTTTTTGGAAATTATCATTTTGAAAATCTGTAACAACTGCCAGTCCGCCTTGGGCATATTTGGTGTTGCTTTCATCTTCGTCAGATTTTGTTACAATAATGATTTTGGCATCAGGGAGCTGTTCAGAAACTTTAATGGCATAGGAAAGTCCGGAAATGCCGGAACCGATTACTAATACATCCGCTTTTATCATATGCTTGCTTTAGGTACAATCGTTTAAAATATTAAATAAATTTAAACAATTTTTCGTTTGGTTTTCTTACTTTTTTCATGTGCTGGAAGTAGTCTTCCTCAGAACGGTAGCCTAAAGCGAGGGTAACGGTTACTTTTTCTGTTTCTGGATCTATGTCTAGAATATTTTCTATGAGATCCTGACGGAAACCTTCCATGGGGCAGGAGTCTATATTTTCAATAGCAGCAGCGTACATAAGATTAGCCAATACTATATAAGACTGCTTTTCTGCCCAGTTGAAAATTTCATCCTGTGTTTTTTGTGTAATATGCTGATTAATGCTGTTTCTAAAAGGATCCAGTTTTTCAATGGGAGTATCTCTTACTTCAGAAATATGATTAAAATAGCCTCGGATATAGTTCTCTTCAATAATTTTCTTGGAAATAATAACAATAAGATGAGAACAGGTGGAAATCTGAGAAGGATTATAGAAAGCCGGAATCAGTTTCTGCTTCATTTCTTCACTCTCCACAATTACAATTTTGTAGGGCTGAAGTCCCAGCGAACTGGCAGACAGCTTTCCCGACTCAAGAATGTTGTGAAGAGTTTCCTGAGGAATAATCTGATGATTGAATTTTTTTACAGAATATCTTCTGCTTAAAGCTTCCAAATAATTCATAGGACAAATTTAAGAATTGAATATGAATAAAGTGCCTTTAAAATGAAATATCTCCTGCCTGATTATACAAAAAATCACCCCGACGTGCAGGGTGATTCTTTTGATGTGATGGAAAGTGTAATTATTCTCTGTTTTTTACAACAATCCAGCCTGAGAATTTTATCGGAGTACTGTTTTTATTGTTTTCATTCCATGAAACAGAGTACCAATAATTTCCTGTAGGAACTTTTTTGCTTCCATTAGTAGTTCCTGCCCATTTATAACCATTGGTTTTATCTGCCTGGAACATTTTATAGCCATATCTGTCAAAGATTGCTATTTCCAGATTTTGTTTGTTGGCTAATGCAGAATAATCAACGAAATCATTAATACCATCGTCATTAGGTGTAATTACATTAATAAGATTAGGTACTGTAATATTGATTTCTACGGGAATACAATTGTAAGCGTCTTTTACATATACTTTAGCTTCTCCTCTTGCAATATTGGTAAAGATATTAGAATCCTGCCAGTTAATATTATCCATAGAATACTGGTAAGACGGAGTTCCGCCATTGGCATAGATTGTTACTGTATTTCCTGAAATGTCAACAGTGGTAATAACCGGATTGTCAGAAGGGTATACCGTTACTTTTTGTGTAGCGACACAATCTCCGGTCTTAAGTTTTACCCAATAGGTACCTACTCCTACATTCTTGATAGACTGTGTGGTAGCTCCTGTGCTCCATTCGTAGCTTTTGAAGCCTGCTCCTGCATCTAAGGTTGTAGTTTTTTCAATACAGATTGTCTGGTCATGTAAAGTTCTTGAATAAACTGGAGGTATTACTGTTAAGGTAACTTTAGCAATAGAATAACATCCGTCTGCACTGAATACTTTAATATATACAACTCCGTTAGGCGCAATGTATGCAGCTGGGGTGGCTATTGCATTGGTCCCGCTGATCGCATCTGTTAATGAAGGATAGTATTCTTTTGTAAGTCCGTTTTGAGAAACAACTGCTCCCAAAAGATTGAAAGATGCCATAGAAGGATTGGTTTCAATAAAACATGATTTTATCTCAACATCATTAACAACTACAACAGGGTAAATATTCAGTGTAATTTTAGAGGTGCTTACACAGCCTTGAGGGGTTGTTACCTTTACATATATTGTAGCTGCTGCAGAAGCATAGGCTGAGGGATTTGTAATCTGGTTTGTGCCGTTATTCAGATCATATAATGTAGGGTAGAATTCCTTGGCTACTCCGGCAACGGTTGTAACAGCTGCTGTGTTAAGATCAAAGGTTGCTGTTCCTGCATTGTTGTTATTACATCCCGTCAGAGTGGCATCTGTTGCGGCAAATGGTGTTGGGTTAAGCTGTATCACTCCGTCACCATTATCACAGAGAGTAGAACTAGGGTCTTTTACAATTACCTTGATAGTTGTATTTCCTGAATATTGGAAAGCGGTAGGATTGGCAATAGGAGTAGAGCTGCCTAATACATAATACGTGAAAATATAATTTCCAGGATTGGTTACAAATTGAGAATTGTAAGAAGTAAGGTCCACGGTACCATTTCCTGTAGCAGGATTTGTACATACAAATGGACTGATTGTATTACTTAAAATAGGAACTTTATCTACATATACTTTAACATCTTTAATAGAATGTCTTGCACTGGCGCCTCCGGTTGCTGCAGAAAAACCAAAATATCCCTGCGACATTCCTACTGCACCTCCTGACGGAGCAAATGATTGATCTACAATTAATACACCGTTGATTCTTACTTTGATAATCCAGTTGGTGGGATTGGTAAGGTCTGTTTCCCCATTTACTTCAACGTGTCTGTAAGTGTCTCCTACAAACGGTTGGGTAGCAATAAGGTCCGGAGAATGGAATGTACTTCCCGGAGTAGTATTGTATTCAATGTTGTTACCTGCTGTATTATTGGTTCCGTAAAGAATATGAACTTTACTCATTTGGCCTTCTGTGGTATTGTTGAAAATGTCAAAACCAACCATCAGCCCGGAAGCATTGGCAGGAATACCTAATCCTCCTCCTGATACGAAACCTGTTGGCGGATTGGCAAGATACCAGAAAGTGAAGCCGTCACCTTTTCCAAACTGTGTAGTTCCGTTTCCGTCAATTCTGAAGTCGAATTCTACTTTCCATTTATCGCAGTAGCTAAGGGTAATGGGGGTGGATAATTTTACCGCTCCATATTTGCTGGTTTGATCTGTGGTAAGTCTTACAAAGTCTCCGCTTACGATAGCATCAGAGACAAGATCCCAGCCTGTTGTATTTACGGGGTTTCCGGTAAGCTGATAGGTTTGTGAAAATAGTCTTCCCGGCAAGCATAATAAGATAGTCAGTACAAAAATGAGTATATCTTTTTTCATAGTGGATGGATTGTGATGTTATACTTAATCTTAGATATAAAATTGTTTTAGTTTTTTTCTTTTTGAATTGATGATGAGAAGCAATATTTACTCCCAATCTCTTTTTGTGCAGATTCTGCTTTTAATACCGAAACTACCCCCAGGGAGGTAGTTTCTGATAGTAAAATTTATTCTCTGTTTTTAACCAATACCCAGCCTGAGTATTTAGTTTCAGTATTATCTTTGTTGCTTTCGTTCCATGAGATAGTGTACCAGTAAGTTCCTGTAAGAACTTTTTTGCCGGAAGCCGTTCCGTCCCAAGTGAAGTTCCTCATTTTTCCTGCTTCATATAGTTTGTTACCATATCTGTCATAAACAATGAAGATGAGGTTTTTCTTGTAAGCGAGCGCTGAGTAGTCAATGAAATCGTTTACATTATCGCCGTTTGGAGTGATGGCATTGATCAGATTAGGAACGGTGATCTGAACTTCAACAGGAGTACAATTATAGAAATCTTTTACATATACTTTTACTTCTCCTCTGGCCAGTCCGGTAAATACATTGCTGGTCTGCCAGTTGACTCCATCCAATGAGAATTGGTATGCAGGTTTTCCTCCGGCAACATTTACAGTGATTGTATTGTTATCAATGTCTATACTGGAAATCACAGGATTTGCAGATGCTTTTACATTGACAATCTGCGTAGTGATACAGTTTCCTGTTTTCAGTTTTACCCAATAAGTACCTACGCCTACATCCTTGATAGATGAGGTTGTTGCTCCGGTGCTCCATTCGTAACCGTCAAATCCGGCACCTGCATCAAGATCTGTTTTTTCACCAATACAAATCGTTTTGTCTTTCAGAACAGAAGATGGTGTAGGAGGTAATACAATAAGATTGATTTTAGCAATATTAAAACACCCGTTGGCATCAGTAACTTTTGCATACACTGCAGTACTTGTAGATAAATACTGAAGAGGATTCATGATTTCATTCACACCGTCTAAAGCATTCGCTATAGAAGTGTAATATTTTTTTGCTGCACCAGCTCCCAAACTAGTAACGTCTGCTGAAGTTAAGTTAAAGATGGCACTCGTAATATTATTTTCAATGAAACATGATCTTAAAGTAGCTTCTTTTACAGGCGTATCTGCATAAAATGCCAGTGTAATTTTTGCAGAACCTGTACATCCCTGAGGAGTTGTTACTTTTACGTAAACTACTCCCGGAGCAGATATATAATTGCTGGGATTTTGAATTTCATTCGTATCCGCATTTAGGTCTGCCAGCGTTTTGTAATATTTTTTAGTCACTCCTAAAACGGTGGTAACAGGTGCTGTATTCAAGTCGAAAGCAGCACTTCCTGCTTTGTTATTATTACATACGGTAATGGTTTTGTCTTCCGCTTTGAAAGGAGCCAGAACCAATAAGATTTTACCATCCGGATTATCACAAAGGAGTCCTGCATTATCTTTAATAACAACGGTAACAGTTGCATTGGCATTGAACTGGTAGTTGGTAGGATTGGCAATAGGGGTTGAACTTCCGAATGGATAATAGGTGAATGTATAATTAGAAGGGTTGCTTACAAATTGTGAATTGAACGTAGTAAGGTTTACAGATCCGTATCCTGTTGTAGGATTAGGACAGAAAGACTGGGTTGCTGAATTCTGTAAAATAGGAACTTTATCCGTATAAATTTTCACATTTTTAATAGAATGCCTTGATCTTGCACCTCCCGTAGATGCGGAGAATCCAAAATATCCTACAGTCATTGCAGCAGCTGTGCCCGATGGGGCAAAAGACTGATTACAAATTACATTGCCGTCTATTGTTATTTTGATAATCCAGCTGGTAGGAGCAGCAGGATCTACCTGAGCTGTAACTTCTACATGTTTGAAGGTCGCTCCCTGAAAAGGTTGAGTAGCATTCAGATCTGGAGAATGAAAGGAACTTCCCGGAACATTGAAAAATTCAACGTTATTGGTGTCGGTTGTATTTTGAACCTGTCCGTAGGCAACGTGCACTTTGCTCATTGTTGCTGTTGTGGTATTGTTGTAAGTATCAAGCCCTACCACAAGTCCTACTGCGTTTTGAGATACCCCAAGGCCGGATCCCAATACGCTGGCAACGGGTGGATTGGCGAGATACCAGAAGGCAATTCCGTCCCCGTTAGAGGTTTGGTTAGAGTCCATTCTGAAATCGAATTCCACTCTCCATTTGTCGCAATATTTTAAGTTAATGGGGTCATTCAGTCTAATGGAACCGGATTGGTTGTTGGTGTCCGGAGTGAGCTGAATAAAATCTGTGTTTACCTGCGTAGGGGAAACCATCGTCCATCCAGTAGTGTTTACTGGGTTGCCGATAAGCTGATAAGTCTGAGCAAAGGACTTCCCGGCTATACAGAGTAAAAAAACAGATAAATACAATAATAGATTTTTATTCATGTAATTGGGACTTTTATTAATATGTAAAGATATTAAATCCCGTTTGAATAATATGTATTTAATGTTAATTTTGTTAAAAAATTTAATTATTTTTTAATAAATCATATTTCTTGTGATGAAATGGCAAATATTGAGTGTCGGGTTTAGATTGTTTTTAATTAAGATTAAAATAGAGAATTACTATCAAGACTCTCAAAATAGGTGTCAATTTCGAGATCGGGAGAACTTGCTGCTGCTACTGCTAATTTGTCGCAGAGCTCATTTTCAAAATGTCCTGCGTGTCCTTTTACCCAGTGCATTTTAGGAGTGTGTTTATGGTAGAGTTCCACAAATTTTTTCCACAGATCCGGATTTTTTACATTTTTCCAGCCTCTTTTAATCCATCCGGCAATCCAGTTTTGGTTAATGGCATCAGAGACATACTTACTGTCAGTATACACATGAATCTCATTTTCTGTGGATTTCAGTTTTTCTAATGCCGTGATCACAGCCAGAAGTTCCATTCTGTTGTTGGTGGTTTTTCGGAAACCTTTGGAAAATGTTTTCTGGTAATTTTTTTCAGGAACGCGCATGAGAATTCCATATCCGCCTTTTCCCGGATTTCCGCTGCAAGCCCCATCGGTATAAATTTCGATTCTCAAATCTGCTTTTTAAAAAATGAATTATAACAGTAAAATTAAACTGAATTTGGTTTAGACCTGAGTTTTATCTTAAAACGGGAAATCATCATCGTCATCAAAATCATTCATTGAGGAGCCGGAAAGTTTTGAGCTGTCCGGAAGGTCAAATGCTGCCCCGGGCTGAATAGTTGTTTTGATTTTGTCGAAGCCACTCGGTTCTCCAAAGTTAGAAGGGTATCCACCACCGGTACCATCCATCGCTGCTTCAATATCCCCGAATTTTGCAAAATGTTTTAAGAAAGATAGTCTTACATCTGCTGTAGCACCATTTCTGTGTTTTGCAATAATCAGTTCGGCCTGGTTTTCCGTAGAAGTTTCCTGTCCTTCCTCGTCATTATCCCAAACAGTAATTTTATAATATTCCGGTCTGAAGATGAAAGATACAATATCCGCATCCTGCTCAATGGCTCCGGATTCCCTCAGATCAGAAAGCTGAGGTCTTTTTCCGGGACGTGCTTCCACGCTTCTTGAAAGCTGGGAAAGGGCAATTACCGGAACGTTAAGTTCTTTTGCAATAGCTTTTAAGGAACGAGAAATCATGGAGATCTCCTGTTCACGGTTTCCAACTCCTTTTCCGCCGCTGCTACCCGCTGTCATCAGCTGAAGATAGTCGACCATGATAATTCTTACGCCATGCTGCATTACCAATCTTCGGCATTTTGCACGGAAATCGAATATGGAAAGGGAAGGGGTTTCGTCAATGTATAAAGGAGCGTTTTCCAATTCAGATACATTGGAGAATAATCTCTGCCATTCTTCATCATCCAAAGTTCCTTTTCTTAATTTCTCAGAAGAGATCCTTGTTTCGGAGGCAATCATTCTGGTGATCAGCTGTACAGAGGCCATCTCGAGAGAGAAAAGAGCCATAGGGACTTTGTGTCCTACTGCAATATTTCTTGCCATGGAAAGAAGGAATGCTGTTTTTCCCATCGCGGGACGAGCTGCAATAATAATAAGGTCAGAATTTTGCCACCCACCGGTTTCCTTATCCACATCCCGGAATCCTGAAGGAACACCGGAAAGACCTTCCTTATCTTTTAAAGATTTAATAGTATCAATAGCTTGCTTTACCAATGAATTGGCAGTATCAAATCCCTTCTTAATTGTTCCGTTGGTAATTTCAAAGAAGGATTGTTCTGCTTTGTCTAAAAGTTCAAAAACATCGGTTGATTCTTTGTAGGAAGAATCAATAACGTTGGCGGAAACATTAATAAGGCTTCTTAAAATATATTTTTCAAGAATAACACGCACGTGATACTCAATATGGGCAGATGAACTTACCCCCATCGTCAGGTCAATGATATAGTGGTCACCACCTGCCTGGCTTAGTTTATCTTCTTTTTTTAAATTCTGAATAATGGTCATTAAGTCTACCGGTTGGTTTCCTTCATAAAGTTTCAGGATGGTAGAAAATATGACCTGATGTCTCGGATCATAAAATACTTCTGGGGTAAGAAGGTCAATGGAATGGTCAAGACCTTTTTTGTCAATCAAAAAAGTTCCGATAACAAGTCTTTCAAAATCCACTGCATTGGGAGGCATTTTTCCATCCGCAATAGACAATTCTTTTGCAAAGTTTCCGTGTGTCAGGGATGATAATGTTTCTTTCTGCGCCATAGTGCAAAGATAGTTTATTTAAAAAATAATAAAAAAATAGTATTCAACAAATTATTAGCAGTCTTCAGTAAAATGCTATAAACAGGAGGTTGAACTTGTTGATAAAAAAAATCACCTCAGACTGAGGTGATTTTTTCAAAAAATTTTCGTAAAAACCTATTCTTTATTTTTTACCAGTACCCAACCTGAGTATTTGGTTTCTGTACTGTTTTTGTTATTTTCGTTCCATGAGATCGTGTACCAATAAGTTCCGGTTGGAATTTTCTTGCCGAAGGCTGTTCCGTCCCATGTGAAGTTTCTCATTTTGTCGGCTTCATGAAGTTTGTTTCCGTATCTGTCATACACAATGAAAATCAGGTTTTTCTTATAGGCCAGCGCAGAATAATCAATTACATCATTCACGTTATCTCCGTTCGGGGTGATAGCATTAATAAGATTTGGAACCGTAACAGTCACCTGAATTGGAGTACAGTTGTAAGTATCCTTTACATAGATTGTATTTTCACCTCTTGGAAGTCCGGTGAAGATATTAGAATCCTGCCATTTGATACCGTCTACAGAGTATTTGTAAGGAGGAACTCCGCCTGTGGCAGTTACAGTGATGTTATTATTTGATATTTCTATTCCTGAAATTACAGGCTGAAGACTTGCATGTATACGTACTTCCTGAAGTGTGAAGCATTTTCCGGTCTGAAGTTTTACCCAATATACTCCTACTGGTACATTGTTGATAGACTGTGTAGTTTCTCCAGTGCTCCATTCGTAGCTTACAAATCCAGGACCTGCATCCAAACTTGTTTTGCTTTCTGCACAGATTGTTTTGTCTTTTAATACGGCAGATTTTACAGGAGGTAATACTACAAGCTCAATTTTGGCAATAGAATAACACTGCTTGTCATTATCCACTCTTGCATATACTGTCTTGCTTTCAGAAAGATAATTGAATGGGGTTGCAATAGGGTTAGTCTGTGCTTTTGCATCTGCTACAGAAGTGTAATATTTAATAATAGTTCCTGTAGGAGTTGGAACAGGTACACCTATATCAGCTTTGGAAAGATCAAATGTAGAACGGGTAACATCATTGTCAATATAACAGTTTTGAAGTACCGCATCTTTTAATACTACTGTTGGGTAGAATAATAGTCTGATGGTTGTTGTTGCAATACATCCGAAAGTGGAAATTACTTTTGCATAGATCGTTGCTTCTGGAGAAATATAGTTAACAGGATCAGTAATTTCGTTAATGTCTGCATTCATATCAGCGGTGGTAGCATAATACTTGATGGTTGCTCCTGTTCCGCCAAAAATATTGGCAGTGGTTAAATCATATTTCGCAGTACCAGCTCCGTTATTATTACAAGAATATAGAGTAGCGGTGTTTGCTGTAATCCCAGCATTCACAAACTTGAATTTTCCGGTTATGAAACATCCGTTGATCGGATTATTCGGGTTACTCGGGTCTTGGTATACAATTCTGTAATAATATGTTGTTGTTCCGTCTACTGTTGTTACCGTAAGAGGGTTTTGTCCTGTAAGGGCGTCATTGGTTGTTTTATGATAAGTAACCTTGAAGTTAGTACTGTTACCATTAATGATAGCTGCGGAAAGTGTTGTGAAATCAAACTGTGTAGGTAATGCACAAACCATCACCTGAGCTGGATCATTAGGATTAACTCCTGGAATTCCCGGTGGGATAAATGGATAAGGAGAAAGTACAGGATCGTTAAATGCTGAGCTTAAGCTTGCTGTTCCTGACCATTCTAAAGAAAATCCATTGGTGGATCTACTGAAGTTATCAATAACCAAATAATAAGTTTGGCCTACTAATACATTCAAATAAGGGCTCCATTTACCATTGTTCATACTGGCTGTAGTACCAGGAGGGTTGGTAGGGAATACCGCAGGCGGAGCAAGAGTAAGATCCAGACCTGTATCTCCCGGAGTTCCGCTATAGTTACATCTTATTGGCTGTATAAAAACATGATCCGCATTCTGTAAAGAAGCACAACCGTTTAAGGTTGGTCCATACACCGCAAAGTCATAATCATCACTTTGATCGTTAGGTTTTATTTTAAAAGCGAGTGTACCTGGTGTAGATACAGTGAAAGTATACCAAACAGTATATCTCTCATTGGTACTAAGACATCCTCCATTCTGATTTAGGATTTCTATAATATTTCCTGGGCCTGAAGGAGTGTAAGAAATGTCAGAGTTACCACAGATAGGAATAGCTGTAACACAGTCGGATTGTGAGTAAGCCAATTGTGTTATCAGTAAAATAAAAAGAAGTAGTATTTTTTTCATTGTTAAAAGTTTTTGTTAAACCAAACTGAAATCAATAATTTTTTTTCTATAATGTGTAAAAGAAAAAGCCGCCAAAGCGGCTTCCTCTTATTATATGATGATTATTCTCTGTTTTTTACAACAATCCATCCTGAAAACTTGAAAGGAGTATTCTTCTTGTCATTTTCATTCCAGGTTACAGAATACCAATAGGTACCTGTTGGGATTTTCTTGCCGGCAATAGTTCCGTCCCATTTGTATCCGTTGGTTTTGTCTCCCTGGTGGATTTTTGTTCCGTATCTGTCAAAGATACTTAATACAAGGTTCTGTTTGTCTGCTATTGCAGAATAATCTACAACATCATTCACACCATCTCCGTTTGGAGTAATCATATTGATAAGGTTAGGAACCACTATCGTAACTTCAATAGGATCACAATCGTAAGCATCTTTTACGTATACTTTGTAAGTTCCTCTTGCAATATTAGTAAACGTATTAGAAGTCTGCCACAGAATTTTATCCATAGAATACTGGTAATCCGGTGTTCCTCCTATTACATTGATTGTTAGTGTAGTATTGGAGACGTCAACACCTGTTACCACTGGCTGCTCAGAAGGGTATATTGTTACTTTTTGAGTCGCGATACATTCTCCTGTTTTTAATTTTACCCAGTAATTTCCTACTCCAACATTCTTGATGGATTGTGTAGTAGCTCCTGTGCTCCACTCATAGCTGCTGAATCCAGGTCCGGCATCAAGAGTTGTAGTATCTTCCATACAGATAATCTTGTCTTTCAGAACACTAGATGTTACAGGAGCAATTACTGTTAAGGAAATTTTTGCAATAGTATAGCATCCGCGGGTGTCTGAAACTCTAACGTACACCAATCCGCTTGGGGCAATATAATTATTAACCGTTAATATCTCGTTTGTTGCATCTATTGCATCCGTCAATGATGGGAAATATCTTTTGGTTGTAGTTCCCGTAGGGCTTGTAACCGGTGCGTTGGCAAGATTAAATAAAGCTGTAGATGGGTTTGATTCTATGAAACAAGATCTTATTGCCGCATCTGTTGCTGTAACTAAAGGGTAGAATTTCAGTGTAATTTCAGCAGATGCCGTACATCCAAATTCGTTGATTGCTTTTACAAAAACTGAACCTTCTGCAGAAACGAAAACATAAGGATTGGTAATCTCATTGGTTCCATTGGTAAGATCATACATAGAAGGGTAATACTTTAATATATGATTAGGGGCAGCTCCCACAGTTGCTGTAGACAGATCATACGTTGCCGTTCCTGAGCCGTTATTGCTACAAGAAGTAAGGGTAGCGGGATTTAACGTAAAAGATTTATCAATGAATTTAATTTGTCCAAAATCTCTACACTGATTTAAAAAGCTGGTTGGGCTGTTCGGATCAACATAGCTGACTGCATATGTATATGTATTAGCCACATTAATATTCGTAGGGGCAGTAATAGGATTGTTGTCATCCAATGCATCCGTTGCTGAAGCATAATATTTTACAATGAAATTAGGGTTACCATTTATGATCTGTGTAGAAAATGTAGAAAAATCATAGTTTACGATTTTACCACATACAGGGATTTCTCCGTTTTGAGTAGGACCAGGCTCTAAAAACGGATGTGGCTGATAAACCTGCGCTGAGTTATTGTCAAAAGGAGTAAGAAGTTTAGCCGTTCCTCCAAAAGTTAAGGTAAATGGAGCAATTTCCGTAGAATAATTATTTAAAAGAAGATGGTATACCTGTCCAGGCAGCACATCAATATATTTTACATAACCATCACCTCCTCCGTTTTCAGTAGTATCAGTAGAAGTCATATTAAGCCCGGTAGGGTTAATGATAGTAGAATTCACACCGGCATAAGAACATCTTAATGGAGTAGCCGTTGTATTGGCACAGTTAAAATTAGGGCCATATAGAGCAAAATCATAGTCAATCCCTACTGCAGTGGGACCTGTAGGAGTTACTACAAAAGTCAATGTTCCTGCGGTCTCTATACTGAAAGTAAGCCATATAGAGTTACTTTCTCCGTTAGGACCCAGGCAGCCTACCTGGCCTTCTTTCACATTTCCCCAGCCATTGGGCGTAAGAGAAATAGCTGCATCGCTGCATATCGGGATGGCAGAAGTACAGTCTTGCTGTCCAAAAGCCACTTGAGCTAAGAAAAATAGAAAAACGAGTAGATATTTTTTCATGTTGATCATTTTAATTTTTTTATTTCCAGATTATTGGACAGTGGGTACCAATTGTTTTCCCCATGAAGGAGATTTGCTGTCTGAAGAATTTTGGTTAGAAAATTCGCCTAAAGCTTTTCGGTATAAAATGTCGGCATTGGATTTATCTCCTGATTTTTCTTTAATTTTTGCTTGAAGTACAGCTAGTCTCGGGTTATTGCTGGAGTTTGCTTCAGCTTTTGCTATACTTTGGGAGATGACGTTTTGGTCCGGCTGATTGCTTTGAGATCCGTCTATCTGTGTTTTCTGAAAATACAGTAAGCCTAATAATATGTTCATCTCCGCATTGTCTCTTTGTGCGGTCCATATTCCTGTCGCTATTTTTCTGGCTAAAGCGTTGTCGTCCAAAAGGCTGGCTGCGGGAGCTTTCTTTAGCAGAGTTTCATTTTTAAGGTATAAAGAAACAACAGCATAGTATTTGGCCTGCCATGTTTCAGTAGTTTTTGCTGCTGAAAATTTATTGAAAAGGCTGTCGTAATCATTAGCTGTCTTGGCGCTATTGAGCTGCAAGACGTTCTGTGTTAGTGCTTTGTCAGTGAAAGTTTGGGCTTCAACCCAACAGCCTACAATGAAAAAGCTTAAAGTTAGTAAAAGTTTAGTCATAGGGGGATATTTTATCAAGCAAATATAAAAAATTATTAACGTTAAATTAAAGATTTTGAGATATATTTAATGAAACTAATATATTGGTTTTTAATATTGTATTTTATTTTTTGGTTCAATTATATGGAGATCGTAAAGATATTGGTGATTTAGCTGAATATTTATGAAGTAAATCTCTGATTAATTTTAGAAAAACAGGTATAAAAGAAAAATCAGAATAGAAAGTGATCTATTCTGATTTTAAGTATTTCGAATTACGGTTTTCCCCGTAATGAATTTGAAATGAGTTGATAAATAATAAGTTAATATTGCATTTTTCTTAGCTTAGGATTGGTACTTCCTACAATTAAAGCCACTAAAACCGTCATGCAGCCCCCGAATACCACAGAACGTACAACACCTAATAATTTGGCCATAACTCCACTTTCAAACTGACCCATTTCATTGCTGGACATAATGAAAATTGAATTCACACTCAAAACACGTCCTCTGATGTGGTCAGGTGTTTTTAACTGTACAATGGTACCTCGTATCACTACAGAAATTCCATCAAGCATTCCGCTCATCACAAGGAACATAAAAGACAGCCAGTATAATTTAGACAACCCGAATCCTACAATGCAAAGCCCAAATCCTGTAACAACGGCAAGAAGTATTTTTCCCTGATTTTTTCGAAGCGGAACAATAGATAAAATAGTGATGATACACATGGAGCCAATGTCCGAAGCCGCGTTCAACAAACCGAAACCTTCAGCTCCTGAATTCAGAATGTCTGTCGCAAATACCGGAATCATGGCTACTGCACCCCCAAAAAGGACCGCAAACATGTCAAGGCATAAAGCTCCTAAAATTTCTTTGGTTTTGAAAATATAAGAGATTCCTTCACGCATACTTTCCACTACATTTACCGTTTCTTTTTTGTACTCAGAATGCTGTTGTTTAAGCTGCCAGAAAAATAAGGACGCCACAAATATTAAGGATAAAATAGCAACCAACGTCCATTTTACACCAATAAATCCAATAAGAACACCACCTACTGCATGCCCGCAAACCGAAGAAATAAGGAAGGTAGCCTGGTTTAGTGTAACCGCGTTGGGAAGATTTTCTTTCTTTACAATTTTAGGAATCATGGAAGGAACAATAGGGCCAATAAAAGCTCTTGCTATTCCCGTAAAAAAAATAACTCCATAAATATAGTACGTAATCTGATGTCCTGTGAAGTGCATTTCCACATCAAGGAATGCAGGAACCAACAGAAGTCCGATCAGAAAAATATAGGCATAATTACAGATCAGAAGTAATCTCTTCTTTTCATTCATATCAATAACGTGTCCCGCATACAGTGCACAGCTTACCGCAGGAATTACTTCAGAAAGTCCGATAAGGCCTATGGAAAAAGGATCTTTTGTTAATTGATATACCCACCAGCCTAATAACGTGGCAAGCATTCTGAAAGCTAAAACAATAAAAAATCTCCCGGTGAGAAGATTTCTGAACTCGACATTTTGTAATGTCTGTAACGGGGTAAAGGAAATCATGAACAAAAATAGCCCTAAAAATTTATTTAGGGCTATCTATATGACAATTTTTGAAAGATATATTAAATATATCTCAAAAGATAAAATCTATTTTAGTCGGCTCTTGAAGAACTCAATACAATGGCAGCTACACCCGCAGCACCAATAATAGTAGCTCCGGCTGCAATTCTTGCTTTTCTTCTGTCTTTTACAGCAGCTACGTTAGATTTAGGAATAATTACTTCTGTACTGTCTTTCTTACCCGCTGTACCTACAAGGTTCTCGCCAACGACGTTTCTGAACAGGATGGTCTGTTTTGGAGAGCCATCTCTCATAGTTACTTTATATATTTTCCCGGCTTCAAGATTAGAGTAGTTGTTTTTTGAAATATCTTCGCTGTATTTTGTAGTAGCACAAGATGTAATAACAAATAAAGATGTTAGTAAAGACGATTTCAACAGTACAGATGCTTTCATTATTTTCTTTTAGTTTTTCAAATTTATAATTTTTTTCGAATATACGTTTTTGGAATTGAAAAAATATGATTAATTTTTGTAAATTTCTAAGAGATCTGCAATGTTTCTGTCGTTAGCCAATCTCGGAGTCTTGTTTTGACCACCCAGTTTTCCCTGAGATTTGGCATATTCATGGAAAGCATTCTTTTTAAGTCTGGTAATATGCAGTTTCTGTAAAATATTTCCCGAAATCAAATCATCATAATAAGTATTCCTTGCTCTGAGCTGCTGATCCAGCTCATCTCTGAACAACTCCAGGTTTTCTGGTTCTTTCTCAAATTCAATCAGCCATTCGTGATAAGGAAGTCCATCTTCCGGATTTACCTGTGGAGCAAGATGAAATTCTGTAATCTGGGCAGGGTATTTTTCAAGAGTGGCTTTCATGGCTTCTTCCACTTCAAATGCAATTACATGTTCCCCGAAAGCAGAAGTGAAATGTTTTGTTCTGCCACTTACCAACACTCTGTATGGCGCTTTGCTGATGAATCTTACCACATCTCCTATAGAATAAGCCCACAATCCGGAATTAGTGGTCAGGATCAGAGCATAGTCTTTATTAAGCTCAATTTCTTTTAATGTTAATCTTTTTGCATTGGGTTTACCGTAGTCTTCTAATGGAATAAACTCATAGAAAATTCCGTGATTGGTTAAAAGGAGTAATCCTTCCTTTGTATAATCATCCTGAAAAGCAAAAAAGCCTTCAGAAGCCGGAAATGTCTGAATAATATCCACTTTTCCGCCCAGTAAATCTTCCATTTTATCACGATAAGGTTCATAATTAACCCCTCCGGTCACGATAAGCTGTAGATTGGGGAAAAGCTTTTTGATTTTTTTACCATGTTTTTCCGTCAGCTTCTCAAAGTACATAATCAGCCATGGTGGAATTCCAGAAATTAGAGTCATGTTTTCACGCTCTGTTTCCTCAATAATCTTGTCTACTTTGGTTTCCCAGTCTTCCATAATATTGGTTTCCCAGCTAGGTAAACGGTTTTTCTGCAGATAATTTGGGATGTGATGCGCTACAATACCGGACAATCTTCCTGTTTTTATTCCAAATACTTCTTCCAGTTCCGGGCTGCCCTGCAGGAAAATCATTTTTCCGTTTACGAAATCAGCGTTATTCTTTTTGCTGATGTAGTGAAATAGAGCACTTTGAGCCCCTGCAATCTGAAAAGGCATTCCTTCTTTAGAAATAGGAATGTATTTAGATCCGGAAGTGGTTCCTGAGGTTTTGGCAAAATATTCCGGAGTTTCTGTCCATAAAATATTGGCTTGACCTTTTTTTATCCTTTCAATATAAGGCTTCAGATCTTCATAATCGGCTACAGGAACTCTGTCCTGAAATTCTTTTACAGAATGGATGTTTTCAAAATCATGTTCCCGCCCAAAAAGTGTCTTTTGAGCCGTGTTCACTAGAGAAAGTAATAAATCCTCCTGATTTTTCTCTGCATTTTTTTTGAAATCCTCTGCCTTTTGAACATGTTTCTTTGCCCAGATAAGCGCCGCATTTTTCTTGAAGAAGTTTAACATGGGTCAAATTTATAAATAAGTAAAGAATCTGGAATCATTTTTACGAAGCTTCACATAAAAAAAACCGATAGAATGCATCCCATCGGCTTTTTCGAAATTTGATTATGAAAATAACAACTATATGTTAATGTTGTACTTATTTGTTCTCCTTGTATCTTTTATCAGGAGTGCCATCTTTTTTCAGATGCTTATTGTCTTTATATCTTTTATCAGGAGTACCATCTTTTTTCATTTTGGCAGCTGGCTGTGCAGGTTTCGCTGCTTTCGCATCCATTGCCGGCTTTGCAGCTTTTACTTCTGCAGGCTTAGCCGCCTTTACGGTAGTTTTTACAGGGTGGTGAGGCTGAGCACTCGTAGCGGGAGCAGTCTGCTGAGCAGTTGCAAGTCCTAACCCAAGGATCAAAGACATTGCTGATAAGAATTTTTTCATAAGAATTATTGTTTGTTTTTATTGAATAAAGATATACAAAAAGCAGGCTAGAAAAATGAGATTTTCAAACTTAACTAAAGTTTATTACAGCTTAAAAAAAAATTAAAACACTTCATTTACAATGAAAAAGCCTGTCTTCGGAAACGGAAACAGGCTTGCATAATATATAAATAGACATGGCTAGCGCGTACAATTGGCTGTCCACGTTTTGCCATCCTTGACGTACAGGATTTTCAGAACATTATTATCAATTCTGATGTAAGAGGTTGCTGTAGAACCTATCATCACAAGAGTATGATCTCCTTCCTGATTAAATTCTATTCCGTTAAGATCCGGAATACTGTTAGAGAAAGCGAAATTGTACTTGGTACCACTGGCAATCTTCGTTACAAATACACTTCCGTTGTCTGTGCTGATGTTGGTAGAACTTCCGTCTTTATAAGAAACGCTTCCTTTATACGTTCCCGCAAAAAATTCATTGTTTACCGGATCGTCATCCTTACTGCACGACGAAAAAGATACCGCTGTAAATACCAACAGCATCATCACTCCTAAGATTTTAATTGCTTTTTTCATAATATTATTCTTAATGTTTGGTTAGGCTGGAAGTCCCAAACACTATGCCACGGGAGAATAAGTAAATTTTTTTTAACAGGTTCTTAAATAAAATTGTAAAAAATTAAGATTTATGAAGCTAAGTCATTCATTTTAAACCAGAAGTTTTTCACTCTTTCGGAGGAAGAAAAAAATATCCGTACCTTTGTAAGGCAATAAACGGTTTCGGAAAACTCCCGAAATCGCTTTTGTCGTTTACACTAATACTATTTATGCAATTAAAATCCATCAACGAAAAGTTTCTTCCAGATCTTTTGCAGAAAGAGTTTGGGAAAGAAATTTTCACCCAGTTAGAAAACAGTCCGCATATTTCTGTAAAAGGAAGTGCCGGATCCTCAGTTTCTATTTTTGTGGCAGAGCTTTTTTTAGCTCAAAAGAAAAATATCCTTTATCTGGTAGATGATAAAGAGGATGCATTGTATGCCAATACAGAGATGGAAGACCTTCTTGGAAAGGATAAAGTACTGTATTTCCCTGCAACTCATCTTGAGCCTTATCAGGTGGAAAAAACACAAAATGCCAATCTGGTTTTAAGAACAGAGGTTCTCAATAAGATCAATTCCGGGAGATCTCCGAAGGTGATTGTTGCTTATGCCGGAGCTTTGTCTGAAAAGGTTTTAAAAAAAGAAGACTTTAAAGCAATTTCACATCATATAAAAGTAGGTGATCAGCTGGATTTCGATTTTATAGATGAACTTCTTAATCATTATCATTTCCAGCAGGCTGATTTTGTTTCAGAACCGGGAGAGTTTTCAGTGAGAGGGGGAATTGTAGACGTATTTTCCTATTCTTACGAGAAACCTTATAGAATAACGTTCTTTGGTAATGAAGTAGAAAGTATTAAAACTTTTGATATCGAAACTCAGCTTTCTGTAGATAAAGTGAAAGATTTTCAGCTTGTTTCCAATATGAACTTCTCTGTCACCGGAACCAGAGTATCATTGCTGCAGCTGTTGCCCAATGAGAGTTTTGTGGTTTCTAAAAATGGAATGATTGGTATGCAGAAAATCAGGACATTCTATGAAAAGTCTCTGGAAAAATATGATACATTAAATAAGGATATTGCCCACAGAACACCGCAGGAACTTTTTATTTCAGATCAGGAGTTTTTATTTGATTATAAAAAATTTAAGACGATTGATTTTGGCGGAGCGGTCATTGAAGGAATAAAGGATATCACAGAAGTCAAAATGGATCAGGTTCCACAACCTTCTTTCCATAAAAACTTTGAGCTGCTTATTGAAGATATTGAAGAAAAACAAAATAATGGATTTGATACCTGGATTTCTTTTTCAACAGAAAAGCAGAAAGAAAGACTTGAGTCTATTTTTGAGGAACTGGAACATGAGCTGCCTTTTAAAAGTTTTAAATCTGAGCTGCATGAAGGTTTTGTAGACAACGAACATCAATTGCTTGTGTACACAGATCACCAGATTTTCGACCGTTACCAGAGATATAAAGCGAAAAACACTTTTGCAAAATCGGAACAGCTTACCCTGAAAGATCTGATGTCTTTGAAGATTGGGGATTATATTGCCCATATTGACCATGGAATCGGGAAGTTTATGGGGCTTGTAAAAGTAAATAATGATGGTAAGATTCAGGAATGTTTTAAACTGACTTATAAAAATGGAGACTTATTATATGTAAGTATTCACTCTTTGCATAAGATCTCGAAATATAACGGACCGGATGGAAGGGAGATTGTGTTGAGTAAGCTCGGTTCTCCGACCTGGAAATCATTAAAACAGAAAACCAAAGCTAAAGTAAAACAGATTGCTTTTGACCTTATTCAATTATATGCGCAGAGAAAAACAGCAAAAGGTTTTGCTTATACACCGGATTCTTATCTGCAGAATGAACTGGAGGCAAGCTTTATCTATGAAGATACTCCGGATCAGGAAAAAGCTACCATAGATGTAAAAAAAGATATGGAAGCTGATACCGTTATGGATAGGCTTGTTTGCGGTGATGTAGGTTTCGGTAAAACGGAAGTTGCGATTCGTGCGGCATTTAAAGCGGCAACAGATGGTAAGCAGGTTGCTGTATTGGTTCCTACCACTATTCTTGCTTTTCAGCATTACAGAAGTTTTAAAGAAAGATTGAAAGATTTTCCGGTCAATGTTGCTTATGTCAACAGATTCAGGACAGCTAAGCAAAAATCAGAAACATTAGATGCTTTAAAGAATGGAAAAGTAGATATTATCATTGGTACACATCAGTTGGCAAGCAGTTCGGTAAAATTTAAAGATCTTGGCTTGCTGATTATTGATGAAGAGCATAAGTTTGGCGTTTCAGTAAAGGATAAGCTGAAAACACTTAAAAATAATGTAGATACGCTTACCCTGACAGCAACACCTATTCCTAGAACATTGCAGTTTTCTTTAATGGCGGCAAGGGATTTGTCTGTTATCAAAACTCCACCACCAAACAGACAGCCTGTAGATACGCAGTTGATTGGATTCAGTGAGGAAATACTTCGTGATGCCGTTTCTTACGAGCTTCAGCGAGATGGTCAGGTTTATTTTATCAATAACAGAATTGAAAACCTGAAAGATATTGCCGGACTTATTCAGAGGCTGGTTCCGGATGCAAGAGTGATTACAGGGCATGGGCAGATGGAAGGAAAGCAACTGGAAAAGAATGTTCTGGATTTTATGGAAGGAAAATATGATGTTCTTGTTTCCACGACTATTGTAGAAAGTGGAGTAGATGTTCCGAATGCCAATACTATTTTCATTAATGATGCACAAAGATTTGGTATGGCAGATCTTCACCAGATGAGAGGAAGGGTGGGGCGTAGTAACAGAAAGGCATTCTGCTACCTGATCACTCCTCCTTATGATATGATGACTTCTGATGCAAGAAAGCGTTTGGAAGCTATTGAACAGTTTTCTGATTTGGGAAGCGGGTTCCAGATTGCAATGAAAGACCTTGAAATTCGAGGTGCGGGAGACCTTTTGGGTGCTGAACAGAGCGGATTTATCAATGAGATGGGGTTTGAAACTTATCAGAAACTGATGCAGGAAGCTTTAGAAGAGCTTAAAGATGATGCCGATTTTGAAAACCTGTTCGAAAACGAAGAGGACAGACAGAAACTTTTCAAATCTGTAAAAGATGTTAATATCGATACTGACCTTGAACTGATGCTTCCGGACTTCTATATTTCCAATACCGAAGAAAGGCTGTTGCTCTATCAGAAAATTGCAGAAATCAACAATGAAACAGATCTTCATCAGTTTGAACTTGAATTGATTGACCGTTTCGGGCCGCTGCCAAAAGAAGCAGTAAATCTGCTGAAGAGTGTCTCACTGAAATGGCTGGCCGCTGATATCGGTTTTGAGAAAATTGTGATGAAAAATGGAGTATTCTTAGGGTATTTCCCTGGAAACCCTCAGGATAAATTCTATCAGACAGACAGATTCAGACATATTATTAATTATTTAACCCGGAATCCTGCCGAAGCACAGCTCAAAGAAAAGCCCGGAAAAGAAGGTAATCAGCTGATGATGAGGAAAGAAAGAGTAAAGAATGTAGATGAGGTTAATGTGCTGCTGAAAGCAATCATTGAACATAATTAAATTTTATTTTTAGTTTTTTAAAAATGACTTTATAAAAATTATCAAAACACGTAGAAAGATTAAATTTTTTACGTGTTTTTTTGTGATTGTTATCATGTTTTTATTGGGTAATATTCCTGTTTGAGAGAATTAAGCCCTTTTTGAGGGATCTGAAATCACTTTCCAATGACTAAAAACAGCTTGTAAATCCCCGAACAGTAAGGGGTTGGAGCAATTATTTATTTTTTTAATGAAGAGAAAGTAGAGTTATGTAGTAATAATTCTACTTTTTCGTGTGATTAATTCTATGGTGTAATATGTTTATTTCTATAGGCTTATGGCTGTTTAGCTGGCTTTTTTAGGGCTTCAATACGTACCTTTGCAGTCCTTATTATGAACAAAATTATATATTGCTGCGTGGCTGGATTTCTTTCTTTCTACGCTAACGCACAGGTGGGCATCGGTACTACAAAACCGAAATCTGTTCTGGATGTGAACGGAAAAACTACCTTAAGAAAAGAACTTAGAGTGGGTGGTACTTCAACTCAGGCTGGAAGCGCAGGGTTGAATGGCCAGGTATTGGTTTCTCAGGGTGAGGGCTTGCCTCCTGTGTGGAAATCTTTGAATGTTTCCTTTATGGAAGAAGGACAGTATAAGTTGATCAATTCTTATCTGTCGTCTGATCAGTTAGGGGTAACCTCTCTGTCTAACGGGGTTGCGGGTGATAATATCTACACAAGCAAAGTGGGAGACAATGTTACTGATGCTGCAAAAGGAAAATGGAAAAAGATTGATGGCCTCATAAACACCTTTACCATCAAAAACGGAAAAAACAGAATCACCTATCAGTTCCAGACAGGAATTGAAATGAAAGCACAGTCATCTACCACTATAGAAAGTGTAAGGTTTGCCTGTGGTGTATTCAGAAATGGATTGCTGGTGGCTGTACGTCCGGATAGAATCTCTTCTAATAATAATACTGGGAAAAATGGTCTTCAGGACTACATCTTTACCCTTAATTATACCGAACAAAACGTTCCTATAGGTGTTCACAATATTGAAATTGCATGCAGAAAAATTGATACTTCAAATAGTACTTCAGAATTTGCAATCGGACGCAATGTGCAGACTTCAAGTGGAGTATCCAGTCAGTTTACTCTGGAATCTACCATGAAAGTAGATGTTATCGAATATGTAAGCTATAAAAACAACTAAGGATGAAAAAAATATTGTCAACACTGCTTTTCACCATAGGACTTTTGGTGACGGCTCAAGTAGGAATTAAAACAGATGCTCCAAAAGCAAGACTAGATGTGAACGGAGATACTAATTTCAGAAATAAAATTGGTGTTTTTAATACTGCTGATAACACTGTATTTCAAGGAAATAATGATCAGCTTCTGGTTTCCAGAGGAGAAGGTTTTCCTCCCATCTGGAAGTCGCTTCGAATTCCGGAATATGAACCTAATAAATTTTATCTGATTTACAACAACTCTTTTTCAGATAAAGTTGGAGCTACATTTACATCTTCCGACGACTCTACGGTAACTTTTGATTCAAGAGGAGCAACTTTTACCAAAGGAAAAACCCTTAGCAGCCTTCCGAATTTTAAAAAGATTGAAGGGCTTTCAAAAACGATCAGTGTATTCAGTACTCAAAGTAAGGCTTACTTTCAGTTTGAAACAGTGGTTCAGGCAGACTTCGGAGCGGTAGGTACAACGGGAGATACTTCGATAGATTATGCCTGCGGTATTTTTGTAGACGGTAAATTGGTAAACTTGAGACAAAGGAATTTAAAGGCAATTACTACTTCATATCCTTTTCTTACCCATACCCAAATCGGAATTGTGGATAATCTTGCTAAGGGAGATCACACTGTAGATGTTGCCTGCACTAGACTAGGCTCATATGGTGCTTCCAGCAATAAGCTTACAATTGGTATTAATGTGTATTCTAATATCAATGACTTTATTTCACAATCATCTCTGAAGGTAGATGTATACGAAGTTCCTGAAGTGTTTAACAGCATTATAAACTAAAGCAGATCATGAAAAAAATACTATTTGCAGCATCAATTTTTTTAACCATTAGTATAACCGCACAAGTGGGTATTAACACTCCTAATCCTACTAATACGTTAGATGTAAATGGAGATATGAATCTTAGAAAAGAGCTGAGAACAGGAGGTACAGATGTATTGAAAGGATCTGCCGGAACAGCCGGTGATATTCTTCATAATAATACGGATTTAAATTCCAATGACTGGAAAACAATAAAAATTGCTGACGGGCAGGGAAGTATGTCTGTATTTTCTATCAATACTGTTGCGGATAAAACAGGAGTTACTTTTTCTGGAACTAACGGATCTACTAACCCTTACAGTGATGGAGATCCCCTGAACGCGAATTGGTCTGTCCTGACAGGAACAATAGATAGCTTTTCCGTAACCAGCCAAACAAATAAAGCTACTTTTTCATTCCAGACAACAGTACAGAAAACAGGTGCCAATTCTGCCAGTTTTGCCTGTGGAGTGTTTGTAGATGATATGTTGAGAGCGGTAAGAACAGATGTATTGCTTGGTGATGCCGGAGCCTATAAAATTTTTAATCTAAATGCTACGCTTACGAATCTTATGCCTAAAAATGATTATAAAGTGAAGGTAGCCTGTACAAAAAGAGCAATTTCAGGATCTACGGTTGGAGTAGGAACAGCAGTGAATGCAACCTTCCTTAATAGTGATATGTCACAGTCTGTTTTAACAACATCTATATTACAACCTTATTAATTTTCATCATAATACAATAATTATAAATCTAGAAACGTTATGTTTTTAGATTTTTTTTGGTTATTAACTCTATTTCTTGTGAATTTGTTCATATAAATTGAAGTGTATTATGGAAAATTGAATTATATTTGGACAAGCTAAAAATATTCTATATGGTAAAAAACTATTTTCTTAAAATGTTTGCCGGTATTGCTTTTCTTGGGCTGCTGACAGCATGTAATACTACCTCAGATCCTACAGAATCTATCCCGAATCCGGATGATGGGCCGCCGCCTAAAAAGGTGTTGGCAAAGGTTACCTCTAATAATGTTTCTCAGGAAGAATACACTACATTGGCTGTAACCGGAGATTTGCAGGCTGCAGTATCTAAAGACGAATTTGCTTCCGGGAGTGCTTATTTTACAGGAACGGTAACGTATACCAACAAGAATATTACTAAAATTAAATATGTAAGCTCTGCAGCATCCAGCCTTGTTTATGAATTTAATATTGTTCCGGATGCTACAGGTAAAAAGATTTACAATGCCACTTCTACAGCCACAGGAGCCACTCCGTCTGTATCTGTGGTAAGTGACTATGCATTTACCTACGATCCCGTAACCAGTAAGCTTACTAAAATTCTTGAGAAAAGAAAAGAAGGAGGAATAAGCGCTTATAACAGATTTATAGATTATTCTTTTGTATACAACGGAAACAATGTTATTCAGGTAGTTTGTTCCAAAGGAATATTGGATATTAACGGAAATCCGAATATGGGAACAGCTGTAATAAGTAAATATAGCTTTCAAAACTATGATGCTCAGAAAAGCCCTTATTCTACGCTGCCATCAGTCTATTTCATTACACGAAGCCTGATCAGTCCGGTTAATTTCTACAAAATATCTCCGAACAATCCTACTTCAATGTTCATAGAGCTGCCATCACCGGCAACACCTGTTAATACGGCTCAAAGTTATTCTTATGATAATCAGGGTTATGTAGTTGTTGAGAAAAACCAGAACGTGACTTTTACCTATAAAAATTTATAGAAGAAGTATAGTCATTAATCTTACCAGAATATAAATAATAATACAATTTTTAGGCAAAAAAAAATTATATTTGTCAAAAAAATAATCAATTACAAGGAAATGAAACAAATTTTCTATTTTATTTTACTCATCGCAGGTTTTTCCTCAATACATTCCTGCAAGAATTTACAAGATGAGGATGGGAATCCACTGCTGGATCTTAACAATACCGGAGGACTAAGCGGCCCCAGAGCATTATACAGAGAAATTACAGATAAAGATACTATCGCAGAATATCAGTACAGCGGCCTTCTTGTGACTAAAGTAATCACAGACAGCGCTTCAATTACAAATATTATGTATAGCGGTGATAAAATCAGCCAGATTAATTTCAATGGTTTCCTGGATCTTGACGGGAACGGAAAGCTTGATAAAGACAGTGTATCTTACACCCAATTATTTACTTACGCCAATAACAGTAAGCTTCAGACAATTTCTGAAAACCGTTCTACCTTCAGAAGACCTCCACCTGTACCGCCTGCAACTACTCCGGGGCCACAGACGCTGCTTAAAAAAGAGAAAACTTCTTACAGAATAGTATACAGCAATTCTACAGGGAAACTGGATTCTATCATTATGAGAAACGGTCCGGATGTAGCAGGAGCTCCGCTTGTTTTTACAGACTATTCAAGAACAGGATATACCTATGTGGGAGATAACGTTTCTAAAGTAGTGAGATTTTACGGTACTATGTCAGGTGGTGCACCTGGCCCTGTTACAAACAAATACAGCTACGAATACTATGCATATGATGATCAGGTGAGCCCATTCACATTATTGCCGCATGTATATAAAATTTCAAGACTATTATCTACAGTAATTAATGATAAAGAAAGTCTTATTTTATCTCCAAACAATCCTAAGAGATGGTCTGTGACAGATCTTACGCCACCTATTCCAACTCCGATTGTGAAGAGTACCAATTACGTTTATGATCTTCAGACTTATATGACGAAAGGATATGGCGTTAATTACATCTATAAACCACAATAGAAGAATTTTTTTAACAATATTCAAACTCAATCTTTCCTAAGATTGAGTTTTTTATTTTTTATCCCTTAATTTTGCAAAAAATTTCTGATGAAATATTTAATTGTTGGGCTTGGTAACAAAGGCTCAGAATATGAAAATACACGACACAATATAGGCTTTAAAGTAGCCGAAAAAATAGCCGAAACTCTTGAAGTATCATTCAATACCTCCAACTTTGGGTGGCTGGCAGAAGGAAAACATAAAGGGAGAAAGGTTTTTGTTCTTAAGCCCGATACTTATATGAACCTTTCCGGAAATGCAGTGAAATACTGGATGCAGAAAGAAAATATTCCTTTGGAGAATGTACTGATTGTTACGGATGATCTTGCTCTTCCCTTCGGAACTTTAAGAATGAAAGGAAAAGGGTCTGATGCAGGTCATAATGGGCTTAAAAATATCAATGAAGTATTGCAGACTCAAAATTATGCAAGACTGCGTTTTGGTATCTCTGCGGATTTTTCTGCGGGGAGACAGGTAGATTATGTATTAGGAACCTGGAATGAAGAAGAATCAGAAAAGCTTACAGAAAGAATTGAAACCTTTTCTAAGGCCAGTCTTTCTTTCGTTTTTGCAGGTTTGAATAATACAATGTCTGCTTTTAACGGGAAATAGATAAACAGATAGTAGGTTCCAGGTGGAAGGTATCAGGGGAAACCCGAACTTTTATTGGTATAAACCATGTTACAAAATAAATGCCACCGAAATTCGATGGCATTTTCTGTAAATTATAATTGAAATTTAATGAGTTTAATTGCTTATAGCCATGTTACAACACCTGTTTCAACATCATAATTGGCTCCTACGATTTTAATTTTGCCTTCTGTTTCAAGGTTTTTAAGTGTAGAGCTTTGCTTACGGATGTCTTCAATGGCACTTCTTACGTTTTGCTGGTTAAGTCTTTCTAAAAGAGAACTGTTTTTTGAAGAACGCTCTTCGTTCTCCTCAATGATATCATTGATGATTGGGTTGAAGTGATTGATAAGGTGGTTTAGGTTATCCATTCCCATTCCTTCAATTTGTGCAGCGTCAAGACCTCCTTTCAATGCACCGCATTTTGTGTGTCCTAATACTACAATCAGTTTAGAACCGGCAACGTTACAACCGAATTCCATAGATCCAAGAATATCCTGATTAACAAAGTTACCCGCAATTCTGATACTGAAAACATCTCCTAATCCCTGGTCAAAGATAAGTTCTGCAGAAGTACGGCTGTCTATACAGCTTAAAACTACAGCAAACGGCCATTGCCCTTCACGGGTAGCATTCACTTGTTCAAGAAGGTCTCTGTTAGCTTTAAGGTTGTTTACAAATCTCTGGTTTCCTTCTTTTAAGAATTCTAATGCTTTCTCTGGAGTAATTGTTGACTGTGTTTCGTATGTATGTGCTTTCATATTTTATTTATTATTTTCGAATTTAAAGTTAAAAAAATTAATTGATGTTTGAGATTACATGGCTCTTTTATGAGTGACTAAAATGTGAGAATCCTCACTTCTTTCGTAATCTTTGTATGAAGTTTTAAAGCCCAGAAGTTCTACATTGATGTCCTGTTCTTTTGCGCGGATATTGGCAAAATCCTGAATCATTTCCAGTACATCTGTTGCAATGTAGGAAGTGTTCCTCGCATCAATGATAACGGTAGAGTTAGGCTTTATGTTTTTAAGTGTTTTTTTGATTGCTGCTTTATTTAAAAATGAAACTTCTTCAGCCAGTTTTATATTGATTCCGTCAGCATCATCCAGTCTTTCTCTGCTCAGATAATAAGCTCTTTTCATATTTCCCTGAAGAATATAGAAAACTGAGATGGCAAGGCCAATTCCTACTCCTTTTAATAAATCTGTTGCTACCACAGCTACTACCGTTGCTACGAATGGTATAAACTGGAATTTTCCTAAATGCCAGAAATGCTTGAATGTAGCCGGCTTTGCCAGTTTATATCCCACTAAAATTAATACCGCAGCCAAAGTAGCCAATGGAATTAAATTTAATACAACAGGAATGGAGAGTACACAGATCAATAAAAATACACCATGAATAATCGTTGACATTTTAGAGGTTGCCCCTGCATTAGCATTGGCAGAACTTCTTACTACTACAGATGTCATAGGAAGTCCGCCAATAAATGAACTGATAAGGTTTCCTATTCCTTGTGCTTTAAGTTCAAGATTGGTATCCGTGATTCTTCTCTGTCTGTCTAATCTGTCTGATGCTTCAATACAAAGCAATGTTTCAATAGAAGCTACAATAGCAATAGTAGCTCCTACGATCCATACTTTAAGGTTGGTAAAACCATTAAGATCTGGCGTTGTAATCAGATTTTTAAAATCATCAAACGTCTGAGGAACCGGTAATGAAACCAAGTGCTGAGTCTGAATAGCCAAAGAGCTTCCGGACATCTTAAAAAGTTGGTTCAAAAGGATGCTTATAATTACTGCTACCAAAGCCCCTGGAAGCATTTTCATCCTTTTCAGTACGTGGATTTTGTCCCATGCAATAAGAATGGCTACAGAAACCAAAGTAATAACAATAGCTCCCGGATGGATTGCTCCAAATAATTCTGTAAAATATCCGAAATTCAGGCCGTTGTCAAAGATAGATTCATGACCTTCATAATCCTTATCGAATCCTAATGCATGCGGAATCTGCTTTAAAATAATAATGATTCCTATGGCTGCAAGCATTCCCTCAATCACGTTATTCGGGAAATAGTTGGAAATACTTCCGGCTCTTACAAATCCTAAAACCAATTGAATAAGCCCTGCAATAATCCCTGCACAAAGGAAAAGCTCAAATGCGCCAAGATCTGTTATTGCGGTTAAAACAATTGCCGTAAGACCTGCTGCAGGCCCGGAAACTGAAATATTTGAATTGCTGATTGTTCCTACTACCAGGCCGCCTACAATACCGGAAATAATACCGGATAATGGGGGAGCACCTGATGCTAAAGCAATTCCTAAACACAACGGAAGTGCTACTAAAAATACCACGAGTCCTGAAGGAAAATTTTCCTTGATTCCTCCTATTAATGATGTCTTTTTCATAATGTGAAGCTGTAAGATATAACCGGCTTATTTGATTTAAAATAAGTCAATTATAAGAAGTTGAAAAAAAATTAATTTTAAATACATGGAGATCCTATATCACAAAATGATATGGAAATGGTATCAAAAAAATCTAATTATTAAGGCTTACGCTTCCGGAGGAGGAGAAAATATGGTAAGTAAGGGTGAAAGATGAAAAGAATCATCAATCAGTACAAAAGACACGCCCTGAACCTCTGGTTCAGAAAACTTCAGATAATCGAATACATCTAAAGGTTTAGGAATGGTCTTTTCGTAAACAATAAATGAGGACGGGTGAGAATGGGGTTCTTCTTCATTGATTATAATATTCGTTCTCGCAATATCCCAGCCCGCTACCGCAGCTATGCTTG
This sequence comes from Chryseobacterium sp. 7, assembly GCF_003663845.1. Taxonomy (NCBI): domain Bacteria; kingdom Pseudomonadati; phylum Bacteroidota; class Flavobacteriia; order Flavobacteriales; family Weeksellaceae; genus Chryseobacterium; species Chryseobacterium sp. 7. Next base: position 350,864 of record NZ_RCCA01000001.1, on the reverse strand, counting down.
GCAGCGCTGTAAAATTCAGAAAAAACGTTAATACTATAATACTCCAGAATTTCATTTTACATTCTTTTTTAGAAAAACTATTTAGTATTTCTGCTCATTACCCAATCAGAACCTGTAAGGTTGTAGATCTTTTGAATGTCTTTTAAGATTTTCTCAAAATCAATTTCAAGATCAATAATTTTACCTGTTCTAAGGTCAAATACCCAGCCGTGTACAACAGGACGCTCTTCCAGGATGTATCTTTCCTGTACACAAGCCATTTTAATAACGTTGATGCACTGCTCCTGAACATTAAGTTCTACAAGTCTGTCATAACGTTTGTTTTCGTCCTGAATAGAATCCAGCTCTGCCTGATGCAGTCTGTAAACATCACGAATATTTCTCAGCCATGGATTCAGTAATCCAAGATCCTGAGGCGTCATCGCTGCTTTTACCCCTCCGCAGTTGTAATGTCCGCACACAATAATGTGGTTTACTTTCAGATGTTCTACAGCATATTGTATAACGGCTGTGGAACTCATATCTAAAGTATTAACAACATTAGCAATGTTTCTGTGAACAAATACTTCTCCAGGCTTTGCTCCCATCAGTTCTTCTGCTGTCGCTCTGCTGTCCGAACATCCTATATAAAGAAATTCCGGATGCTGAGTTTTTGCAAGTTCCTGAAAGAAGTTGGGATCTTCAGCCACTTTAGACTCTACCCATTTTTTGTTGTTTTCGAAAATAACCTCGTACGATTGTGACATAATTTAAAATTTTTAAAAGTTTATAATTATTTATTTCGTTTAAATTATTTTCAAAATCAATAGACCAAATCAATAATTGTACAAAAATATACTTTTTGTTAAAGATTCAAACACTTTTAACAAAGTTTAATATTAAAATATGCTTAAAATCATATGTAATATTCCGAAATACTTTGTATAACAACTATTGGTTTCTCTATGGTAATCCAAACGTTTAAAAAAAACCAAGATAAAATTACGAAGTAAAAATTAAAATTTGAGATTTGTGAATTAAAATATTCTTAATTATTTGTCTGTTTTGAGACAGGGCTATAAAAAAACCGTCAGAGATTTCAAAAAAATGAATAATTTCAAGGTCAATTAATCTATTCACAGAATGTCTGAATTTGGGCTGCAATCTTTACCATCTGTATTTTATCTGGCGGGAGTTTTCATTGCCCTTTTTTCTTCTCTTTTAATTATAGGAAAGCGCAAAAAAATAAAGGCAGATTATGTATTGGCTGCATGGTTCCTGATGATAGGAATACATCTCATATTATTTATCCTGTTTTTTTCCGGAAGCTATGTGGCATTTCCTTATTTTCTGGGATTTGAAGTTATCTTTCCTTTTATTCACGGACCAATGCTGTATTTGTATGTTCTATGCGTTACAGGAAGAAATCCGGGGTTGAAGATAGGATTGTTACACTGTATTCCTGTTCTCCTGATCTGTCTGATGTTATCTCAACTTTTTTTAATGTCTCCATGGGATCGGCTTTCTGTTTACCAGGGCGGAAATAATAGGTTTAAGTTAGTAAGTAAAGTGATTAAATATCTCATGATTTTATCAGGAATAATATATGTTGGTTTAAGCCTTTTCTCGGTCAGAAGATATACAAAAGGTATATCCAGCCAATACTCCAATACAGAGAAAATGAATATGAGCTGGCTGTATTATCTGATTGCTGGGATCGCTTTGATATGGGTTGCTGTGATTATTAGAAATGATATCCTTATTTTTTCTCTGGTTGTTCTCTTTATTGTAGTGGCAGCTTACTTTGGGATCAGTCGTGTGGGGATCTTGAATTTACCGGTTATCACAGAATTGAAGGATGAACAGGTATTTGATAATGAGATTGTAAAATATCAGAAAAATTCTCCGGGAGATAAGGCTATACAATCTATTTATGAAAGGCTGGTGTATAAAATGGAACATGAAAAACTTTATAAAGATCCGGAACTTAACCTGAATACGATTGCTCAGCTATTGAATGTTCATCCTAATGTATTGTCTCAGGTCATTAATTCTGTAGAGCATAAAAACTTTTATGATTATATCAACAGGCAGCGTATTGAAGATTTTAAGCGAACCGTTGTTCTTCCGGAAAACCAAAAATATACAATTCTTTCATTAGCCCTTGAATGTGGTTTCAATTCCAAAACTTCTTTCAACAGAAATTTTAAAAAATATATGGATTGTTCACCAACGGAGTTTTTAAAGAGCCAAAGCATTCATATGGAATAACTTATTATTGTTATCTTAGATGATGGTATTGTAAGTGTTTTATTATTAGTGATTTATAAATAGGTTCCACCTTTCATTTTGGAACAGTTGAAGCTTTTGTAATGTTCATTTTTACAGAAAATTAAATTGACAATTATGAAAAAGTTACTGTCTGTAATAATGTGTGTACTGGCATTGCTTATTGGATTGTATCCTTTGATCTATGCTTTTGTAGAACATCAATATACCTTTCTGGGTTCTAAACCCTTAGAAGTACTTCATAACATCATTTGGAAATCTGCTTTTTTTACTCATATTATTTTCGGCGGATTTGCTCTTTTTATAGGATGGAGCCAGTTTAGCGTTTCATTCCGGAATAAAAATCTCAGAATTCATCGGATCATCGGAGGGCTGTATGTAATTTCAGTGGTTATAAGTTCTGTATCCGCTATTTATATGGGCTTTTATGCAAACGGAGGATTCATTTCAGCAGCAGGATTTATCTGTCTAGGACTCATCTGGCTGATGACGACTCTTGCTGCGGTTATGCAGATCAGAAAAGGAAACATCCCCAAACATGAACGGTTCATGACCTACAGCTATGCCTGTACGTTTGCCGCAGTGACGCTGAGATTATGGTTTCCCCTGCTGAAAATGGCTACAGGCGATGCCGAAAGCTCTTATATTGCAGTGGCGTGGCTGTGTTGGGTTCCTAATCTGTTCGTTGCTTATTATATTAATAGAAAAACAGCTATAATATAGACCGGGTAGATTTTACTCTGGCAGTTTATCATACTCCATACTGTTCATTTCTAAATTCAGGTACTTATTTCCTTCATTTTTATAATGCTGAGGAGCTTCCAGACCCATATATTTCATGATAAGCGGATAGATATAAGTGGTTTGTGTTCGCTTAGATTCATGTCCTGTAATTCTATAATTTGCGGGTACTTTATCGCCATACCAAACGAAAAACGGTACCTGTGTAGATTCTTTAGAGTCCACATGAAGCAGCTTGTTGCCTTGTATTTTAAGCCCGTGATCGGATGCGTAGATCACTACAGAATTTGTGTTTTTCAGCGTGCTGAAAATATTTTTGAAGACAGAATCAGTATATTTTATAGAACTGTCATAGCAGTCCATACCTTCAGAATTCCAGTTAGGAGGGATTCTGTTACATGGGTTAGGATGGCTTCCCATGATGTGAAGAACAATAAATTTATCTTCTTTCTTCTGAATCACATTTTTCAGTTCCGGAACAATAACTTCATCAAAACCGTTGATCCATTTTTTGTTTTTAGCCATAGAAGCAATTGCGGTAATTCCTTTGGCGCTTGCCTGTGTGCTTAGCCAGAAAGAATTGTATCCACTCTGATTGGCAAGATTGATGATATTGTAAGACAGTTTCTCATAGTGATATCTGAATTCATCCGGATGAATGCTGGAAAGGATCAAAGGAACGCTCAGGTTGGTAATACCTGCAGGAGAAACAGCATTGTCAAAAATCATCATATTTCCGGCCTGCTCATCTGTATAAGGAGTCGTTTTTTTATTATAGCCATACAAAGACATATTTTGTTTTCTTTCGGATTCTCCTATGATCAGGATCACATTTTCTATGCCTGGCTGTATTTTTTTGATGTTGAAAACCGGAATGTTCTTTTTAATTGCATTAATATCACTCTGGATATTTAATGCTGTATTGAAATCGGACAAGTGATAATATACATTCTTGATCATCTTTCCTCCGCCTTTATTGCTTATATAGGTGTGTTTTAAGTGATACCCAAATGGAAGAATAAGCCATAATAAAGCAATAATGATAAATTTAGCATCAAATTTTACAACATCTTTTTTAAGATAATTTACAGAGTACAGTAACATCCCCAGAAAAATGAAAAACAAAATACCCGGAAGAATAAACATATAAGACATGCTCATAGCTTCATCCGGATTAGATTCAAGAATACTGATGGCCATTCCTACATTAAACCCGGAATGATAAATAAGATAACAGGATGCCGATATCAGAAAGTTAAGGCTTAATAAAAAGCATAAGATAACAGCAATTACAGACGTAAATTTATTCTTAAAAAGAAGCGCGTTGAATACAAGAAAGGAGCAAAACATAGTTCCATACTCAAAAAAATTCCGGATACTGTCTAACTTTTCAGCCCCAAAAAGATTATCAAAGATATAAGGGAAGGAAAGAAGAAAACCTGTAAGATACAGTATGATGAGAAGAATGAGAATTATTTTTTTAAGCATATTTGTATTTATTTCTGCGCGGTTAAGATCAATTTTAAAAATAGTCTTTCTTTTTCTGGTAATCTGCTGAACATCAAATCATATGTTGCACGGAAAGAATTAATATCAGATAATAATTCTCAGAGATCAAAGATGTTGTATCAGCTCAAAAAGAAACTTTTGAAAGATAAATGGTTACAATTTCATGACGGAGAGCTATTTCTTTCCGTTTAGATTTTCGGTGATAACAGAAAATGTAACTTATAGAATTGATAGAGCAGGTGAATAATGGGAATAATAAGAAAGTGTATTTTTCATCAATAATTATTTTTAAAATTAGTAATAAGCCCGGGTTGTGTTTTTAAGATTATGTGATTTTTTTCAGAACAAGCTGCATTGAAGGATTGATGCTGTCCGTATTGTAAAAATATAAAATTTTTTACAAAAAAGGAAGATTGTGTTATTATTTTGCAATCAAACAATACATTGTTTGCAAATTTACATGAAATAACCGATGCGTGCAAGTAGAATTATTACTATAAGTAATAGATTTACTACACTTTACGGTTAATATAGTCCATTGTGGCATTGTCTGTAGGGATGATTTTGGCAGGATTTCCTATGACAACAGAATTGGCGGGAACATCAAAGTTGACATAAGAATTAGGAACAATCAATACATTGTTTCCAATTGTGATAGACCCTACAATAACGGCATTGGTGCCTATCCATACTTCATCACCAATAACCGGAGAACCTTCATTTTTTCCACGGTTTTGTTGTCCGATGGTCACTCCCTGTGCAATATTGCAGTTCTTGCCAATGATGGTTTTGGGGTTGATAACAAGGCTTCCCCAGTGTCCCAGGTAAAAGCCTGCCCCAATTTGGGTTTCCGGATAAATCTGAAATCCGTATTTGATCTGATAATGTCTCAGTACAATCCTCCAGAAAGTATTCAGGGCAGGTGTTTTCTGGTATTTCTGAGCCATCCTCAGTACATAGACAAAATGAAGATTAGGATTGATGCATTTTTTCCAGATCTGAAATGTGGAAAGCCATTTTCCGCTTTCCCTGTAAAAATCTTTTTGAATGATAGAATAATCAGCCATGGTCTATGTTTTTATACTTCATCAATTATTTTCTGAAGGTGCTCCACAGATTTCTCCAATACAAACGGAAGTTCTGTTTGCGAGATCTGTTTTTTGTATTCTTCGGTAATATTTTTATCCGTAAGAAACTTTTTCATTCCTTCATATATCCCTTCTTCGGAATTCTCGGTAATATTTCCCAGTTTTCCATTCTGGAGAAGATCTTTGATACCAGAAATATCTGTAGCAGAAATAGGCTTGTTCAGAATAAGTGCTTCGGCTATGATGGTAGGAAATCCTTCATGCCTTGAAGACATAATATAGAAATCTGCCTTTTTCATATATGGGTAAGGATTGCTGCTGAAACCAAGCATCTTTGCGGTATCCTGAAGCCCAAGTGTATTAAGCTGGTTCTGAATGTTATCAAAGTCATAGCCGTCACCAATGATCAGGAGCTGATGTTTTAATCCTTCATCAATAAGCTTTTTATGAACATTCAGTAATCTGTCGTAGCCTTTTTGGGGATATACAGTTCCTACCGTTACAAAAGTAGGAAGATCACTTTTGAAAGGATAATCATTGATTTCAATATCTGCCTTTCTTAGCGTATCATTCTTATCAATCGGATTGAAAATTTTAATGACGGAAGCTTTCTCCGCTTCGTTTTTTGCGAGTTTGTACATTCCTTCCTGTAATTTATTAGAGATCACAAGAATTTTGTCAAACTTAAAAAACTGTCGAATGACTTCGGGAGTATATTCTTTCAAATTGAAAATATCATTCTGTACCCAAATGATTTTTTTAGAATCTTTTTGCGGGCTGGATAGTATTTCCTGATGCATTGCATGGATGGCTGCAATCTCTACATCATATTTTTTATTTTTTAAAACAAATTTGTAAAGCAGGGAAGGGAACCAAAGAAACATTTTCTGATAAAGAACCCTGTAAGCTTTTACAGGAATATCCTGAGGCCTGTTGGTGGTTATCATTTCTCCCTTCGTTAGGTAATATAAAGTAACCCATGACGGAACCTCTTTTATATAAAGTCCGGAATAAAGATTGACCAGCAGGTCGACCTCATATTTGTCAGAAGGAAGATGTTTCAGAAAGTTGACTAATACCTTTTCGGCACCACCGTGACGTAATGAGCCTATGCGAATGAGGAGTTTTTTCTTTTTCAAATTTGTTTTTTTCTGTGTTATACTTACAAAGGCAAATTTATTTAATTTTTCTCGCTTTCTTGTACTTATGAGGTAGATTTTCTTTGATATAGGCATCGAGTTTCTTTCTGTCTTTCTCAAGTTCGCGAGGATATTCCGGATTATTTTTTAATACAATATCTCCGTAATCCTCAATAGTACACAAAAATTGAGCCGGATTTCCGATAAACACGGTATTGGGAGGCATAGATTGTGACAATACAGAATTGGCTCCTAAAATACAGTTGTCGCCAATTTGTACATCCTGCATAATAACAGCGTTAAGACCAATGGTGCAGTTGTTCCCTATTTTTATTCTTCCAAGAATTCTTGCGTCTTCATATCCGGGAAGTTTTCTAAGAAGAGTAGTAGTTCCCCCATGATTCACAAACCTTACATCCCCGGCAATATTCACGTTATCACCAATTTCTATGAGATAGGGTTCGGTGCCAAAGTATATTTTATCGGGCATATTGAAATTCTTCCCGACCTTCATCCCTCTGTATTTTGCCACTTCAAGGCTGCCTTTATTTAAAAAAGAATGATAGAGAGAGTGTATTTTTAAGAAAATTCTAAATATAAAAATCATCACAGGTGTATCTTTGTTTTCGTTATTTTTGCAAAGAAAATGAATTTATTAATATGATGAAAATTTCAAAAATAGAATATTACCTTCCGCAGCAAGTACTGACTAATGAGGATCTTGAAAAACTGTTCCCGGAATGGAGTTCCGAACGGATCCAGGAAAAAGTAGGTATTTCCCAGCGTCATATATCGTCGGATAATGAAACGGTATTGGATATGGCTGTACAATCTTCGGAAAGAATTTTTGAAAACTATGACCGGAATAAAATTGATTTTATTTTGTTCTGTACTCAAAGCCCTGAATATTTTCTGCCTACAACGGCCTGTATTTTGCAGGATCGACTGGGGCTTAGAAAAAATATCGGAGCTATAGATTTTAATCTTGGCTGTTCAGGATTTGTATATGGACTGGCTTTTGCAAAAGGATTGATTTCTGCAGGCATTGCAAAGAGTATTCTCCTGGTGACTTCAGAAACCTATAGCAAACATATTCATCCTGATGATAAAGGAAACCGAAGCATATTCGGGGATGCTTCTGCTTCTGCAATTATTGAAAAAGCTGATGGCAATGATTATCAGTTTTGCCTCGGAACAGACGGCAGTGGTGCAGAAAATCTTATTGTAAAGGAAGGTGCCTTTAAAAAAGATTTTGAGCTGAATCCGGAACATGAATTCAGTCCTGAAAATATTTATATGAATGGTCCCGAGATTTTTAATTTTACCATTGAAAATATCCCGGGATTAGTAAAAGAAACACTGGAAGTAAACGGAATGACGATGGATGATATTGACCATTTTGTCTTTCACCAGGCTAATTCTTTTATGCTGAATTATTTAAGAAAGAAAACAAAAATTCCGGCAGAAAAGTTCTATATTGATATGGAAAAGACGGGTAATACCGTTTCTGCAACCATTCCTATTGCTCTTAAAAATATGATGGATAAAGGAATGTTGAAAGAAGGAGACAAGGTTTTAATGGCTGGTTTTGGAGTAGGATACTCATGGGGAGCTACCATTATGGAAATTTAAAATAACAAACATTATAAAATTATACAATATGAAAACATCCGTTTTTTTAGAAAAACTACAAGAAGAGCTGGAGGAAGACGATACATTAACTACTGATACGAATTTAAAATCTCTGGAAAGCTATGATTCTATCAGCCTGCTTTCTGTTATTGCATTTGTAGACGAAAATTTTAGCAAAAAAATTGATACAAAGCATTTTAAAGATATTGAAACTGTTTCAGACCTAATGAATGTTATAGGAAAAGAAAATTTTGAAGATTAATGGATGCTTTCTCATTAAAAAATAAAATTATTCTCATTACAGGGGCTTCTTCCGGAATCGGGAGAAGCTTTTTTTGTCAGAAATCATAAAAAAGCATCCGCTGGGAATAGGTGATCCTAAAGATGTCGCGAATGCTTGTGTTTTTTTACTGTCTGATGCTTCAAGATGGGTTACGGGAACCAATGTTATGATTGACGGAGGGTATTCCGCCCAATAGCTTATTGTTTGTGCAGTGTTTCTATAATATTTTCTACACTGTCAAATATTTTCTTATTGTCAAACTGACTTTCAATATTTTTGAGATTTTCTCTGATATGAAGAACAAGAGCAGGATCTGTAAGGAATGCTTTTATTCCTTTATACATCTCATCTACATCATAACTGATGAGGTATCCTGTTTCTTTGTCTTTGATCATCAATCCCACATCACCTACATTGGTAGCAACAATAGGCTTCTGGAGAATCAATGCTTCGGCAATCACCAATGGCCATGCTTCAGATTCTGACGGAAGAACAAAATAATCCGCTTTTTTGATATAAGGATAAGGGTTCATCTGATTTCCTACCAGGATAAATGTCTTATCTACATTATTGGCAGCAGCCTGTTCCTTAAGGTTTTTCATTTCACCGCCATCACCTATCACAACAATGCTGTGGTGGAAGCCATCATTGATAAGCCTTGTATGCGCTTCAATAAGTTTATGATATCCTTTTCTGGAATGAAGTCTTCCAATGGAAACAAAAACAGGTCCTTCAGGGAAATTGTCAAGCTTTTCTTCTGCCTTACGCTTAATTTCTTCAATAGGAATTGGATTGATGATCACGCTTTCAGCCGGATAATTCAGATCCGGATAATATTCATGCATCATATCTTTAATCTTATGAGAGCAATACACCATATGATCAAACTGAGGAAAACTCTTTAAGATATTCGGAACCAAAGGCTGGAACTGAGGAACATTGATCTCAGAGTGAAACCATCCGATTTTTTTTGAATGGGTATGAGTGGAATTCAGGATCGCATCATAATCCCTGTAATCCATCCCGATTTCTATATCAAAAGTATCATTGATAAGTCGGTCTGCAATGGCCGGGTTATTTTTCAGTTTTCTCAGCTTCAATCTTCTTTTAACGAGCTGGAGTTTCTGTAAAATAGAATTAGTGGAAAAATCTTCTTTTCCATCCGTAAGATATATTTTTCTGATGTGTTTCGGAAGTTCGTCACGTAATTTTCCTTGGTTGAGGGTAAGACACACCGTTATTTCAAATTTGTCAGGGTTGAGGTTGTTAAGAAGGCTCAACAATACTTTTTCTACCCCTCCCATTTCCATGGAACGATGTCTGAATAAGATTTTTATTTTTTTTTCTAACATTATCCGAAGATTGATTGTAAAGTAATTTTAATTTTTTTCATAATACGGAAAGGCAGCTGATGCTGATATTGCAGCAGTTCAAAGATCTCATCCGCTCCTGTATAATGAGCAGGAACTTTTTGACCGTTGATGGTGGTGAGACCTCTTCGCTTCATTGTGTTGAAAATCACCTGAGCAAAATAGTCATGCGATTTCTTTTTATTATCATTCTGGGAAATCCCTCCCTGATGTGTTCTGTAAAGATAATTGGTATCATTAATAAACTGAACTTTCCCTTTCTCATACATTTTAAGATATAAATCCTGATCTTCCCCGATTTTTAAATCGGGATTCATTTTTTCGGTCTGCTCATAAACTGCTTTTCGGAAACTCACGAAATGAGCAATCTGAATCGGGAAATTAAAAAAATATGGATCACCATTCGGTACCTGCATAGCAGATCTGAACGGGGCAATAGGCTTCAGGTTCTGATCACATGTCATAAACCGGGAATAAGTAAGAACGGTATCTTTTTTAGCCTGAAAGATTTCCATACATTTTTGAATGGCTGTAGGGTTGATGGCATCATCGGGATCCAGGAACCCACAAATGTCTCCTTCTGCCAGTTCGATCAGTTTGCTTTTTGTAACTCCTACACCGGAATTCTTTTCATTTTCAAAAAATTTAAACCTTTTATCATTTGAAATGATTTCCTGGACCATTTTCTTTTCGCTTTCAGATGAAGCATCGTCTAAAATGATAGCTTCCCAATTTGTATAGGTTTGCTGAAGGATACTTTCAAAACATTCTTTGAAAAAAAGGGCGTTGTTATAATGGGCAATAAGAATAGAAAACTTCATTAATGTTCCTTGAATATTAGATCTTGACGATTGATTACAGTTGTATTAGCCGGAATATCTTTATGAATGGTACATCCTGCACCAATAATGCAGTTATCTCCTATGGTAACTCCTTTTAAGACCGTTACATTACTTCCCAGCCAGCAATTGCTTCCGATTTTGATAGGAGCGGTAGTAAATTCAGAGGAAAACAGTTTAAATTCCGGGTGAGACTGGTAGGCGTGGTTGTGGTCATACAGCTTTACATTTTCCCCGAATAAAGTATTGTCACCTATAGAAATGCTGTCCAGACAGTTGATGGAACAGAAGTTATTCATAAAAAAGTTATTCCCGATTTCTAATGTGGCATTTTTCTCCACAAGAATGTGTACATAGTTTCTGAAGCTTACAGAACTACCAATTGTAACTTTTTTTAGATTTTCATGCAGAGCAAAATGATCACTTATCCCAAGCCTTATCCCCTTAAAAGAAACATGAGGGTGTTTTTTGAGACGAGAAATCTGGCTCCTACGTTGAATTTTTGCTAAAATTTCATCAAGCATACCTAAATTTATTTTTCACATTTGTAGTTGACAAAGATACTTCGTTTTGCATAAATTATAATAATAAATCTTATTTTTGTGCCTTAAAATTAACACTTTATATGAAATAAAACAGGCTTTTAGCATTGATATGGCCATGTTTTAATAAAGTAAAGCATTTTGCAATTCTGTGAAAATAAGTCAGATTACATTTACCCGGTTTGTTGCCGCCATGGCAATTGTAATTTCCCATTTCAACAAAGATCTGTTTTTATATAAGATAGATTATATTTCCAATCTGTTTCTGAGGGCGAATGTAGGGGTAAGCTATTTCTTTATTCTTTCGGGATTTATTATGATTATTGCATACCACAAAAAAGATAAAATAGATTATCTGGAGTTTTATAAAAACAGATTTGCCAGGATTTATCCGCTTTATATACTGGGGCTTCTGCTGTACTTCATGACGAGGTATGAGATGTTCGATTGGTATAAACTGGTTTTATACGGGTTGGGAATTCAAAGCTGGATACCGGGAGAAGCCATGATTCTGAATTTTCCGGGGTGGTCTATTTCTGTAGAATTTTTCTTCTATCTGCTTTTTCCATTACTGTATAATTATTTTTATGCTAAGAAAAATAAAACGATTTGGGTATTTGCCATTGGTCTTTGGCTGATTACTCAGGTATTTTCGAACTTATATCCTGTATATGGTGCTTATGAAGGGCCACACACGAAAAGCCATGAGTTTTTGTATTATTTTCCTTTCTGGCATCTTAATGAATTTATGATCGGGAATCTGGCAGGGATATTTTTCGTTAGAAACTACAGACAGAAGAATTACGACCGTCAGGTTATTTTTCTTTTTTTCCTGATTCTTGTATCACTGATGTTTGTTCCACTTTTCTACCATAATGGTTTGATGGCTCTGCTTTTTGTTCCTGCTATTATGATGATTTCGGCTAATAATGGAAGAGTAAGTAAATTCTTTTCACTAAAACCGCTGGAATATCTGGGAGAAATAAGTTACGGGATCTACATCACTCATATTCCGGTTCTTTATCTGGTAAGAGAATTTTTAAAGTGGCAACAGTATACCTTCAATATTGATATTGTATTTATAATTTACATTATTATAATGCTGTTCAGTTCAGCAATTTTCTACCAGTTTATTGAAAAACCGATGCGTGACCTTTTAAGAAAAATTCATTTTGTAAAGCGTTAAAAATTAACGTCCGTCTATAAAACTAAATGTTTAGTTTTATAGACGGACGAGATATTAATCTTTAGAATTTGATTAGGAGAATAAGTCTTTCCTGAAATTGATATTGTACAATCCGGAACGTATGCTTTTATAATCTGTAATCAGATATTTTGTGATCATGCCCCATTTTTTCAATAGGGGAGCATTCGCAATCTGGAAGCTTCGGTATACTCTTTTAATGTGAAGCTTAACATCGTCAGGAATGGTGGTTTCATTTTCTGCCCAATGATTGACCTCTTTCCACAATACAACTCTTGTTGACGCAGGTTTTACTTCTCTTGCATCTATTTTGGTAATTCTGTTATTCTCATGAACTCCTCTTATGGCTACTGCTTTGTCGAGAATTCCCGGATATAAATTAAGATAGTAGGAGAGTCTGAAAAGGAACTCTGTGTCCTGATGAAGTCTCAAATGGGTTTTAAAGAAATATTCCATACTTTTCAAAGAGCTTTTTCGGATCGTTAAAGCATCAATGCTGAAAAGCCCGAAAGTTCCTCTCATATTAAGCTGTCCCGGAAATACATCTTTTGGGTCATGTTTTTTATAAACGGTAGTGAGGCGGTCGCCAAAGACTTTATAATATTGTTCTTTTGCTTTTTCAGAATAATAATGTACTCCTATAGCGCCATATACGCCGTCTACCTCTTTATTGGGGAAAAGCTCTCTTTCTGCATCAAAACGGTTGGGCATGTAATAATCATCAGCATCAAGGAACGCAATAAAGTCTCCCTCCGATTTTTCCATTCCAAGGTTTCTGCTGGCGCCGGCTCCGTGATTTTCTTTGTCCGGATGTTGGTAGAGTTTTACTCTGTCATATTTCCCGGCAAGTTCCTGACATACCTGCAGGGCATTATCCGGAGATTTATCTTCCACTAATACCACCTCATGTACAACATCGAACTGAAGAGCAGATTCCACAGCCTGGGAAACATATTTTTCAGCGTTGTAAACGGGAATAATTACAGAAATTTTCATTGTATCAAATTATGTTTTGTAAGATAAAAGCTAAGCTTTTATTACTTTATAAATTTTTTCAGAATAAGCTTCATCACATATGGAATTCTGGAAATATTATGCTTCATTGTTTTGAAGCTGTCTATCGTAAAATCTGTATCTTTTGTCATTCCAAATTCAGAAAAATTCACTTCAGGAACGGCTTTATGTTTGAAGGTGGCATTCATCATGTTAAACTGATGGATGATCTGTATATACATTTCCTTTGTGTCTTCTATAGAAAAATCTTTATAATCACGATAACAGTTGTGTGCCCGTTCTTTCAGGACAGTCTTAAAATTGTCTACACTTTCTGCCAGACTTACAAACGGATTGGCAACAGCATTATATACTGTTACTACGGCTTTACGACCCGGCAGCATAGTAAGCTGGAATCCTCTTCTTAAATCAATAACAAGGTCATGAACTGGTTTGAAGTGTTCCTGTACCGTTTTTACGTAATCTTTGTGAAGCATATCATCATTATCCAGTTCGCTGGTAATTACAAATTTTGTATCAGAATTGAAGAACTGCGGAATAATTTCTACAGCTTTGGTTTTCATTACATCAAAATCTTCTACAAAAACAGCTTTGAATACAGGGTATTCTGCTTCTATTTCTTTGATAATATTCCTGAATTTTTCTGAAGTTTTAACATCAAAAAAGGTAAGCCAGATATAGTTCTGGTTGGTTTGGTCTTTATAGGAAGGAAGAACATATTTTCTGAACAATTTAAAACGATCGTCCAGCCATTCTTCTGTAAGGGGTTTAAAGCCTGAACGGGTTTCGTCCCAGCCTTTTGTAGGAACATTGAATCTTGTCATTATCACATGTACAAACTGACTCATTTAAATAAATTTTTTATAAAGTTATAGATTCTGTATGGTTTACTGCTGTATATATTTTCCAGCTTTGTTTCATAAAACGTCTTTCTGTTCAGAAGAGCAATATAGCTTGGGAAAAACTCATGAAAGAGGGCTTTATGTTTTTCGTATACAGCATGGTAAATAAATTCCTTCTTATCATTGTTGCCAATGATTTCTTTGATCATTGAGGTTTCCGGATGAGATCTGTAATTGAAAACAACATAATCAATTTTTGTTATAGGTTGCTCTCTATGTGCAGATATAAGCTGTATCCAGAATTCCCAGTCTTCAAAACCGTGTCTTAATTTCTCATCATATGTAATGCCTTCATCAAAATATTTCTTGGCAAACATGGATGTACAGTATAATTTATTTCCCAAAAGTAGTTCTTTGAGAGTGAATTTTTCCTGAAGATTAGATTTTTTACTGGTATGACCAAAGGTAACAGTGTCTGAAAATACAATTAATGTATCCGGATTCTGATCAAAAACCGCAATCATTTTTTCTAAAGCCAGCGGATTAAGAGTATCATCAGAATCTAAAGGAAGAATATAATCTCCTGCAGCATTTCTGATTCCTGTATTTCGTGCACCGGAAAGTCCCCGGTTTTCCTGATAAACGTAACGTATTTTATCATTTTCAAGTTTCTTGCCCACAATTGCTGTATCGTCAGTAGAACCATCATCTACAATAATACATTCCCAGTTGGTGTAAGATTGGTCTTTAATAGACTGTATACACTCTTCCAGAAATTTAGCATGATTAAAACAGGGAACTATAATGGAAATTTTATGTTTCATCAAATAAATTTTTTACTTTATAAATAAGCTAAGAATAATCTTCGTAAATAATCTTCAGAAGAAATTCCTGTAAAAAAAGTTTCTGTAGTGGGGTCGAATTCTATTGTATAATAAGAACCCTCATCCACATTTTCGTAGACTGCTTTTTTATCTAAATGTTCTTCCAATTGAGAAAGGATCTCAGGAAGAGAATACTGGTAAGGATAGGTAAGATTGATAATCTCATTATTAAATTCATCAATATACTGTTTTATAAATAAAGCAATATCGTCTGTTCCAATAAGAATTCTTTTTGCATTATTATGTAAGATAAATTTATTTTCAGACAGTATAGCGTCTTTAAGGAAGTTGATCAGCGTATTGGGGTTTCCTCCACGTCCTACTGCATTCCCGATTCTGAAAATAATGAAATTCTTACATGTATCGGCAATCAGTTTTTCAGCATTAAGTTTATGAATAACATATGGGCTGTCTTTTTTTGTGGGATCATAAATACTGCAGGTTGAGAAATAAATCAGTTTTCTATCCGGAAATTCTTCTAAAATTGATTGTAAGAGCCTGATTTCCCTGTCAAATGCTGCAGGATTTTTTTCCAGAGAATTGGAAACTCCGGATGCAAAAAATATTACATCTTCTCTGTCATAGGGTCTTACGGCGTTTGCCAGAATTCCATTACCAATAATCATATTTTTTTATCTAAGTGTTTTGAAAAGATTTTACAGGTATTTAAAAATTTTAAATAACCCGAGTTTGTTTCCTAATTGTGCCCATCTTGAATTCTTTACACGTTCAAGTTTATCAAGGGAATATTGATATTTGTTTCTTGGAACATAATTTTGTACAAACAGGTCTTCAATATTAATATTTCTTCTTTCTGCCATTTTTATAAGGGCTACCCAATGCCAGTAAAGAGCTTTTTCCGTGTTTTTTGTAGTAGAGATTCCGTTATTGTGAATTCTATATAAATACAGGTCTTCATCAATGTATTTTACGGGAGCAGCTTCGCACATTTTCATGTACCAGTCTTTGTCTTCTGCAATTTTCAAAAAGGGATCTATCCCCGCCGTTTTTTCATATATGCTCTTTTTTAAAGCAGCAAAGCTTGATATTTCTCCTTTAAAATTGTAATAAGACTGGTCTAATTCAGTAATTTGTTTGGCTTTGTGAACCGCTTGAGGGTTAAGATTCTCATCACAAAATATAAGGTTAGAATATACCAACCCCACTTCCTTATTTTCTGAATGGGTTTTTAAAACAATTTCTAAGGCATGAAGAACCAATGCATCATCAGGATCAAGAAATCCGCATATTTCAGATGCTGCGAGAGAAATCAGTTTTTTCTTTGTATATCCGATTCCTTTATTTTCTCCGTTTTGATGAATTTTAAAACGAGGATCGCCTTCTACGATTTTTTTTATAATCTCGAGAGAATTATCGGTAGATCCATCATCTAAAATTACGGTTTCCCAGTCTGTTTCAGTCTGAGCAATTAAGCTTTGATAACATTCCTCGAAAAAATGTCCGTTATTGTAGTTGGCGATAAGTACACTGAATTTACTCATGTTGATTGTGTTTATTCAATATTTTTTTTAATGCATTCAAATATCCGAAACCATATTTTCTATCCGGTTCCAGAATATTTCCTTCTGCCCACTCGTTCCATGATTTTACAATGAGAAACTGTTCAGGATAATCTTTTTTATCTTCAAGATATTTTGCAGCTTTTTCTAGCTGCTGTTCAAATAATTCCGGAGAATTATCCGTAAGAATGATTCCTCTGTAGCCACTTCTTGGGGTGTTGTCCCAGTTAGGCAAAACGCATGGGTAAGTGGTCACATTGCTTTCTTCATACTGAAGATCGTTTACAACGGTACCAGCGTCCTGAGTTCTTACTTTCGGCTGTTCCTTTTTTTGTAATCCTATTAATCCCTTTATCCTTTTTTTATAATATTGAGAATGGGAAATATGTTCTTTCTTCTGAATATGAGGATTCCATGCTTTATGAAATGCATTGGAAATCTTACTATCATATCCCATCGATTTGAAATCAAGATCATCACTCAGTTTATTGGATGCCATGATATACAAATCATCAAATCCGTTTTCTTTTGCAAGCTCTCTGAATTTTTCAATGTATTGCGGAGCTTCTTGATTTAAATGATTAGGATCATAAATGATAAAAAGAGGCTTATTATCCACCTTGATGTATCTGTTGTCTTTGAAGAATGGCAATAAATATTCAAAGTGATCGATTAAATCCTGTTCGCTTGGGTAGACTTGCTCTACCAATATTTTTTCAGACAAGCCGTGCCATATTCCTGACCATGTTTCATTAGCCCAGCAAAAGCAGAAGGGAAAATCCGGTTTTCCGCTTTTCAGTACATCATTTGCAATACGTTCCAACAATTGTTTGCCATTTCCAAACCAATAATGATAATAGATAAACCCATGTACGCCGTAATTTTTGGCCATTTGTGCCTGCGCTTCCCTTATTTCGGGAACCCGAAGATCATAATATCCGAGATCTGCCGGGTATATAGGCTGGTCGTGTCCTTCAAATAAAGGTTTTGCTTTGCCTACATTAGTCCATTCTGTAAATCCCTTTCCCCACCATTCATCATTTTCCGGGACGGGATGATATTGAGGGAGATAAAATGCAAGTGGTTTTATTTTTTTCATAATCAGTTTTCTAATGTTTTTATTAATCTGGCGGGAACTCCTGCAATCACTGAGTTTTTTGGAAAACTCCTATTTACTACAGAGTTTGCTCCAATAATACAGTTTTCACCAATAGTAACTCCAGGAAGAATACATACGCCTTCACCTATCCATACATTATCTTCAATAATAACGGGACCTTTGGAGTACAAGGGCCTTTCAGCAGGGATATTTTCTAAATCATTACTCGTTATATTGCCATGAGCATGATCAGAAATATATATTCTGCTGGCCATTAATACATTATTTCCTATGACAATTTTATTGATTGCTCCAATATGAACATCGGAATTACAAACTACATTATCGCCAATTATTATTTCCGGGTGAAATATCTCACTCTGAAAACGATCCCAGGCCTCTAGCCTTAGGTGGAATAAAGAGCTGAAATTATTACCTATCGATATATACTTAGGATTTTTTATCCAATGCTCTTCTGGCAATGCCGAATTCGTTCCGAATTTTTTGAAGCTTTTCTGTGCCCATGTATTTAATTTGTTTTGTTGATGGGTTTTATAAGCATTCGAATTCAGAACATCGAACAAAAAATTGACAATATATTTTTTTAGAAAATTCATCTTTTATTATTCAGAAGTGACAATGCTGTTGTATTATTTAGCAAAAAAAATGTTAATGAGCTCTATGATTTTATTCTGTTCGGTTTTAGATAATTCATAATAGAATGGCAGCCTTAGCAGGCAGTCTGTGAAATGATCAGAATTTGGAATATCTATTTTAGGATTGTTAGCCAGGAAAAAATCACTTTTATTCAAGCTTAAATAATGGAAAACAGGGTGAATATCCTGAGTTTTTAAATGCTGAATCAAATTGGTTCTTTCTTCATAACTTCTGCAAACAATATAGTACATGTGAGCATTGTTTGTTGCATAAGAAGGCATATCAGGTAAAGTAATGAACCCTTTTTCCTCTAATTCCGAAAGTCCGCTCTGGTAATTGTTCCAGATTTCTAATCTTTTTTTCTGGATGATTTCCAGATTTTCTAACTGAGCGTACAAGAAAGCGGATATAATCTCTGACGGTAAGAATGAAGAGCCAAGATCTACCCAGCCGTATTTATTAACTTCTCCTCTGAAGAAAGCACTTCTGTTGGTTCCTTTTTCGCGGATTACTTCAGCACGGTCAAAATATTTAGGATCATTAATGACCAGCATTCCTCCTTCTCCTGCAATAATATTTTTGGTTTCGTGGAAAGAGAAGGCAGCGAAATGTCCTATAGATCCCAATGCTTTTTTAGTTCCATCTGAGAATGTATAATAACTGTCGATTGCCTGCGCCGCATCTTCCACTACAAATAAATTATGTTTGTGAGCCAGTTGCATAATTCTCTCCATATCACAGGCTACCCCAGCATAATGTACCGGGACAATTACTTTTGTTTTTTCAGTGATATGTTTTTCTATCTCGGCTGGATCAATATTGGGATTATCCGGGTAAGAATCTACAAAAACAATTTTTGCACCGCGTAAAGCGAAAGCATTGGCAGAAGAAACAAAAGTATAGCTAGGAACAATTACCTCGTCACCAGGTTCTAAATTACATAAAATGGCTGCCATTTCCAGTGCATCCGTACATGATGTGGTCATCAGAACTTTTGGAAAATTGTAGTTCTCTTCAAAAAAATGCTGGCATTTTTTTGTAAACATTCCATCTCCTGAAATTTTACCGCTTTTTACGGCTTCTTCAATGTATATAAGTTCTTTACCAATAATAAATGGTTTGTTAAATGGGATCATAGTGTTTTAAATTTTGAATCTTTGATGTGTATAAACTTTTTTCTATATATCTAAAGAGCTATAACTGAATAAAATAGTCAAGCCTGTTACGAACGTAAATACACCAATATTAAATACAAATATATTATTATAAAATGTAATCACTGAGTTAACGTATAAATCTTACAGGATTTCCTACATACAGGCCAGGGTTGGAAATATTTTTAATCACCACTGAACCTCCTCCCAGCTGTACTTCTTCCGTGATATGGATATTGTCAATAATCGTACTGTTGATCCCAAGAATACATAATTCTGAAACTTTTACAAAACCTGCCATAGCCACAGAAGGAGATAGGAAACAATGATTTCCTATTACTGAATCATGCGCAATGGAGCAGGAAATATTCATCATTACATTATCTCCAATTTCTACATCCTGATCAATCATACAATTAGGATAAATAATGGTTCCATGTCCTATTTTGGCTGAAGGGTCAACAATGCTTGTGGAATGAATAAAGGTATAGAAAGGAATTTTACCTTTAAAGCTTTCAAATACCTGTTTTTTGAACGTCAAATGCTTATAGCCAATAGCTACTACTAATTCATCAAAAGAATCTTGCTGAAAATACTCTGCAATATCTTCCTTACCACCTAATACAGGAGTATTTTTTACCAGATTTCCTTTTTCCTGAAAATCATCAAAAAAACCAACAACCTTATCATTAGTATCTGTTTGAATATGATACAGAATCTGTTGCCCAAGGTGGCCGGATCCAATTATGGCAATGCGTTTCATATATATTGTATTATTTCGTTGAAACTTGAAATTCTGTTCTTAGCATGAGGAAATATATTTTCTCTGTCAATCAGTAAGGTATTCATTCCTGATTTCTGAGCAGGAATAACGTCAAGTTTTAATGAATCACCAATGTATAGAATTTTTCCAGGATCAGTATTTAGCTTTTCAATGGCCAGTTGATAAAATTCTATTGAAGGTTTTCTACAGTTTTCATTTTCAGAAATAATAATTTCATCAAATATATTTTCTCCTATTAGCTGATCCGTAAGGTCTTTCAATGTTGAATTGAAGTTGGATAGAACTGCTTTTTTTATCTTCAGTTCTTTTAATATATGGCAGTCATCAAATGCTACCCAGGGAAGATATGAACAGGCAGAAAACATTTCATCTAATATTTTTTCTGTTGGAATAATTCCTAGGGTTAGTAACAATTCACTATTAAATTCTGAGTAAAAATCTTTAGAGGTTCTATCTGGAAAATTGATGATTTCAGAGAGTATTTTATGTCTCAGAAATAAAGAATCTTTATCTACAGAATAACCATTACTTTGAAGCACATTCATCAGTTTATTCCATAAGGAAGGTTTGTGAATGAGCGTATTTGCGGCGTCTAATAGTAAAATTTCCATATTTTAAAAAATATAATGAGGTGATGAATTATCTTTCAAAAGATCAATATTGGGCTGTCCGGGATAAATGACATCCATTAAGATTCTCACTGCAACTCCTTCGGTAATATTTGTTTTGCTTGGAGACATGTTGTATAAATACTCTTCTAAAGTATATTTAACATCTTCAAAACCGAAATTGGAACGGATAGAATTGGTTCCTGAAATCCTGCAATTTATCTCAAACGGAATAATATTTCCCTCTTCATCTACAATAGACTGAAGGTTTGCACTTCCTATAAAATCATTTTTAGAAACAAGTTTTTTAAGTATTATTTCCAGTTCCTTATCAAAAGATCTGTTTACAATACACTCATTGGTAGCCCCATTTTCCAAAGTGCGTTCGAGATTTATAAAACCATGAAGCTCATTATTTTTATTGACATAGAAAGCGGTGGTAATCTCTTTTCCTTTGATCAGTTTCTGTACCATGTAGGTATCATCAAATATTGATAAATCCTCTGGGTTAATATGCAGTCCTCTGGATCCTCTTCCTTCTCTCGGCTTTACAATATAGTCTGTGAAAGTACCGGGAATATAGTTTTTCGGTAGATAAGCTTCTGCAAAAGGAAGTTCATGTTCGTTATGATATGTATAAGACAGATACTTATCTAAATATTTTTTTGATGTACTTACTTTGCTTACTACGGCATTCGCTTTCAGTTTATCCTTATGCAGAGCCAGATAATATACTTCGTAATCGGTAGATGGAATAATTAAATCTATTTTCTCTTTTTCAACAATAGAGTTAATGACATCAATATAATTGTCTGCCATTGCATAGGGAACCTTATAAAATGAGTCACACAAATGATTGCCGGCAGAAAAATCTGTTACATTGCAACCAACGAGACGAACAGGGAATTGGGTTTTAGCAATATTTCTTAAAATACCCTGACCCACATTACCTCCGATTCCTGTGACTAATACTGTTTTATTTTCCATTGTATTAATTCTTTTACTCCTTGTTCCAAAGTGGTAAAGGGCTGTTGATATAAAGCATGATTGGATGGTTTATAGTCTACTGATCTTGAAAGATCTTCTCCTTTAAAATCAATGGTACAGTTTATTGTTTTTTTTATTATTTGTGCTACTTCTTTATTGGTGTGGTTTTCCGGTGAAACCCCTAATAAGATCACATTGTTATTATACATAGCAACTCTTTTAGCGAGAAAGGCCACATCTTTTGCATGGATATAATTTTGAATTCTGCTGCCATCTCCTAAAAGGGTTATATGGTTATCTTTTATGGCAGATTCAATAATTTTAGGTAGGAAGGTAGTTTGCTTCATTTCTTCATCATACATGGAAGAAATTCTTATAATTCCATATTGAGGATGCTGCTCCACTATTTTTTCTCCCCAAAGCTTACTAATCCCATATATTGATTTAGGGGAAGGAAGGGTTTTCTCATCAATAACTCCTGAATCTATATTGTCATAAACAGCAACGGATGAAAAGAAAATAACCTTAGAGTGCGTGAAACGGTTGCAAATTGATTGAACCCATTTAATATTCACCTCATAAATTTCATCATTTTTATTCGCATCATTCGTAATTACTGCACTTACGATATAAACAATGTTATAATCAGTATTTAATTGAGCTATATGGGATACAGGAAAATATTCAGCCTTCTGATTAGATGGCTGGCTGTAATACAAAACGTGCACTTCATCATTGGGATGTTCAAGAACCAATCTCTTTGATAAAATACTGTTTGCTCCTGTAATAAGTACTTTCATAAATTATAAACTTTCAATGTCTTTAATGTCTATAGAATACTTCTTATCGTGCCATGTAGCAACTCCCACATCCATCCATGGTTTCTCCATTTGTCTTTTTAAAAAACCTTCTTCCCAGTGATTGGGTAGTGTATCAATTTTCTTTACTTTGATGATAAATTTAGCATCTTTCAGGCATACACCATTCATCCTTGCCCAAAATGCACTAAAGTCCCTGATTCCTCTTTTTAAATTGTCCTGATTAATGATATTATCTGTAGTACGGAACGTCCATTTGATCCATGTGGGGCCATGAAGATAGCTTCCTGCTGTACCATCATTATTAATAATAGGCAGCCATACCTGCTGGCCTTTTTTATCAACATAAATAACAGAAATAATATGGTTGTATTGATTAAAATGATAATCCATAAAAACAGCATGATGGGTAATCCCAAGATAAGTTTTCGTAGGCTTTTCTACCGCATCTGAGATTTTACTCATTTCTTTTCCTGCTGAAGTGTTTTCAAATCCTCCTTTGTTCTTTATAGAATTGTAAGAAACAATTATTTGAAATAGTATAACTAGACACAGGCCTCCTTTGATAAGGGAGATCTTAAAATCCTTAACAGTATAATTCTGAAGGATCTTTACTTTATCTTCGTCAATAGGAATTGCCGGTGGGGTATAGCCACAATTTTCTTCTGTACAGCGCTCTGTATTTCTGTTCTTGGCTACATACTGGTAAACTGCTTTTCCCATGTGATAAATCCCGGGAATACGTAAAATCCAGCTTAGTGGCTTTAAGTAAGTAATGGCATTGAAAACCTGAATATAAGTATCCAGTCCTTTATAAACTTTTCCGTTTCTTACAGAATGAATATCATTCAGGAGTTCATCTGTAGGAATATCTTTTAATAATTCATTTTGCTCAGCATAATACTGTACGGTTTTGAAATCAACCCTTTTGGCAATATCAAAATGCTGTATGGTAATCTTAGTTCGGTTACACAGCGGACATTCTCCATCATAATAAAAAGTAAGGAGCGCTGGTTTTTGAGCACTTTTAAATAATTTTTCCCACCATGAAACAGGAACCATTAGCAGATAAATGGTACACATTCCTAATCCAAACCAAGGAATAGGGTAGCATATCAAAATGCCTACATGTAATCCCAGCCCAATAATTAGCAATGGAATTCTCCATTTTTTCAGGAAAAAAGTAAAAATGAAAATAAATTCAAAAACAAGGGTTAAATATCCCAAAAACAGCATCAGGTACTTTTGATCCAGTATATAAGGAATGGAAATATAATTGGTAAAGGGAAGACTGCTTGGATACCACATTCCTAATCCTACAGTCCAGTAAGATGAGGTAAATTTATAGAATATGGAATCAAAATAAACAAAAGCCAGCCCAACGAATATAGGAACCAGATAACATAAAGCACTGATCTTTTCAGGCGGATTGTATTGGAATCTGGTGTTGGAATATTTATACTTCAACAGAAGCCTGTCCAGAGATAAATTGCTGGATATGGGCAAAAACATTAAAAGAAAGTTGATTCCCAGATAAGCATAAAACATGTGATATTCATAGGTCGTTATGCTGCCTACCAGAATAACAGTCATTAAATAATTAATGATTGTTGCCAGTCTTGTGAAAAGCCCAAACATAATAAAAATGATGGCAATCATCCATATCCTCAGAGGAATACCAAAGTCAATTTCAGCGGGTCTTATAAATGGAATCTTATCAAAGATCAGGTGTCTGAAATAATTGAGCTGAACTACTTCACAAAGTAATACCATTGTATAGGCAATTCTGAAAATAGAAAGGCCGAGACCGGAAATTTTTTCGTTATAAAGTCTTTTGATCATCCTGTTCCAAAATTTTAGTGAAAATTTCTTCAGCATATTCATAGGATGAGAATTCCTCTACCTGATGAACTGCGTTTTTAGAAAATGTACTGTAAGAGTCTTTACTGAGTTCAAATATATTTTTAATTCCCTCGGCTAATTTTTTGCTGTCTTTTAGCGGTGCTTTATAACCATTATAGTTATCTATTACCATATTGGTAAGTACACCTGTATCAAAACCTACAACCGGGGTTCCGCAGGCTAAAGCTTCAGAAACCATCATAGGTCCCGAATCTTCAATAGAGGAGTTCACAAAAAGATCGGCAGCCTGATACAGTAATGCCAGCAGCCTGTAGTCTTTTATATAATCTATTTTCTGTTTGGTAAAGGTAACCTTGTCAAACTCTTCATTCACGCTATTGGAAACTACCAGCAGAACGATCTTATCTTTTAGATGCTGAGGTAATTCCTGATCCAGTATTTTAAGAGCTTCTATCAGATATGTGAATCCTTTTCTGGGATCATCCATATTCTGTGCTCCTGTCAAAATATAGAAACGCTCATCAGACAATGAAAAAATCCTTTTGGCTATTGATTTATTCTTGTCATTGAGTAAGTTAGTATCAATTAAGCTGTTGATATTATAAATCGTTTTCTGATTTTTATAAATCTTTGAATTTTGAGATTGTGTTAGTGTTAATCCTGAACCAGCAATGATTTGAAAATTAGCTTTTTGGGCATTTTCGTATTTTCTGTCAAAATTATTCTTTGCCACTACCTTTTCATTGTCTTTTGTAATAGCGGGACAATGTTCATCACATCCCCTGATATAACCTTCACATCCCCATGAAAAATGGCATCCTCCGGTGAAATGATTCATGTCTACCGTAATATTATATATTTTTGCTTTTGTAGCATTGTATATATTCAGGAGATCTGTAGTGTTTAGAAAGTCAATGGTCATTCCTGTAAAAATAAAATCAGGGGTGAAGCCCACCGTTTTCAGCATACTTTGAACATTAATATTTTCCGACAACTCATCTTTACTTAAAAAAGCATATTTGCCGTCTGTACTCAGCGGTGCTTTTATCTGTAAGGGCTTAATTTTATTCTTTAATTTATTGACAGCTCTTGTTAATAATCCAGGCTGTGCTGCAGAAGAAGTAGTATGTTTATAAACTTTAATGAAATCTTCATTTTTTGTTTTTTGTTTTACACACATCACAACTTCATGTCCCATATTTTTCATAATATGAGCTATTTTGTACATGGCTTCGTATGCACCATTTACATCACCTGTAGAAAGAATTAGTATTTTTTTACCCATTATTTTACATCCATATTACAGGAGGGGTAATAATTCCGTTATCCGTGTCTCCAGTAAGAAAATTTTCATGTCCTGTTTCAATGATATTAATTTGTATCCCTCCATTTATAATATCATATAATTCTACTGATGGAGTGTCTATGGCCACTGAAAGTACATAAGTATTAGGAATTAGCTTTCCTCCTTCTATTTGTATTGTAAAATTATTTTCATTTTTCTCGTCAAATACTTTTCTGGCGATAAAAATTACATTTTCAAATTTATCTAAAACGGCAATGTTTACTCTTATCCCAGAGGTTACGTTTCTATTAATGAAGCTTATATCTATATTGATGTTTTCACTATGACCAAATTCTGTAGTCTCGGCAGATTTATTATTATAAATTCGAACCTTTTGAATCTGAGCTTTTTTACTTAGGTCCTCAATGTAGCTGAATGCAATATTAGGAGAAAGCTCATTAATGATATAGTTCTCAAGTACACTGTTGATATCTCCCTGATGGGCAACCTGTCCGTTTTTTAATAAAATACCGGATGTGCAAAGCTGCTTAACAGCTGCCATATTATGACTTACAAAAAGGATTGTTCTTCCTTCTCCTTTTGTAACGTCATTCATTTTTCCAAGGCATTTTTTTTGAAATTCGGCGTCTCCTACTGCTAAAACTTCGTCTACAATAAGGATTTCAGATTCCAAATGCGCAGCCACGGCAAAAGCCAGACGAACATACATTCCTGATGAATATCTTTTTACAGGGGTATCTATATATCTTTCTACTCCGGAAAAAGCTACAATTTCATCAAATTTTCGTTTAATTTCTTTACGGGTCATCCCAAGAATAGCTCCATTTAGAAAGACATTTTCCCGCCCGGTCATTTCCGGATGGAAGCCTGTGCCTACCTCTAATAAAGAAGCAATTCTGCCATTTGTATATATTTTTCCTGTAGTGGGTTTTGTTACTTTACTCAATAATTTCAGCAAAGTAGATTTCCCTGCTCCATTTCTTCCAATGATCCCTACTGCATCTCCTTTTTCAATTTCAAAATCGATATCACGAAGAGACCATACATATTCGGAATCTCCTTTTGTTGCTCTGTCATTGGCTTCACCAATTTTCAAATAAGGATCTTCTTTTCCTCTTACTTTGTACCAGAATCTGTTCAAGTCATGAGATAGGGTTCCTGTTCCGACCTGCCCAAGGCGGTATTGCTTAGATATATTTTCTGCTTTTAAAGCTAGCATGTTTTTTTAATTTAAATTTTTAAAGGAATAATTACACGGTATCCATAAAAGTTTTTTCAACTTTATTGAAAATTACAACTCCTATAGCCATAATAATAACAATTATTAAAGAGCTTATACCCAGCATTGTAGGAGAGAAATCACCAACACCTAACCAGGCATATTTAAAACATTCAAAAATACCTGTCAGAGGATTATATAGCGCAAGTTCTTTGAAAGCCCCTCTAAGGGCAGAAGTAGGATAAATAACCGGCGTAGCATACATAAATAAACTAACACCGAATCCTAAAAGCATACTAAGGTCTTTGTATTTTGTAGTAAGAGCAGAAAATATCATTCCCAGTCCCAAAGAGAAAAATGCCATCAGTAAAATAAGAAACGGAGTTGCTAAGACCCACCAATTGGGGTTTACCTGCCCTTTACTCAAATAATACGCCCATACAAGAATGAACAGAAGGAACTGTACCCCAAGTCGCATCAGGTTAGAAATAACAATAGATAACGGCGTAACCAGCCTCGGGAAATATACTTTTCCGAATATCCCTGCATTGCCTGCAAAAGTAGTAGATGTAGCTAGCAATGAAGTGGAAAAATAATTCCATAGTGTTACCCCTGCCAGATAAAAAAGAAGTGGCGGTGCATCATCTGTAGGGAGCTTGGCAATTCTTCCGAAAATAACCAAATAAACGATGGTTGTAAGAATGGGATTTATAAAAAACCAGATTGGTCCTAAAACAGTCTGCTTAAAACTGGATACAAAATCTCTTTTTACAAACATATAAACAAGATCTTTGTATCTCCAGACTTCCTTTAGCTTCAAGTCAAATAACGAATGATCTGCATCAATCGTTTCTGTCCACGTCTGTTGTGGTTCATTCATTTGTGTAATTTTTTGCAAATTTATAATAATTATTTATTACCCTGTTATTTAATTTTAAATTTTTCATTTTAATAAAATTAAAAATTAACAACTAATATATTGATATTTGCTGGTATAAACAAAAACTATTGGCTTTAAGCCAATAGTTTTGAGAATTTTATAAATTATGTTTTGTTATTTTACGATAAGTTGCTTCAAATACTCTCCATAGCCGCTTTTGCCATATTTAGCAGCCGTTTCTAGAAGTTTATCTTCATTGATGAATTTGTTCCTGAATGCAATCTCTTCAATACAGCCAATTTTGAACCCCTGTCTCTTTTCAATAACGCTTACAAATTCTGAAGCATCGTGAAGAGAGTCGAAAGTTCCTGTATCCAGCCATGCGGTGCCTCTGTCAAGAACGGCAACTTCCAGCTTCCCGCTATTTAGATAAACATTGTTGACGTCAGTGATTTCAAGCTCACCTCTTGGAGAAGGTTTGATGTTTTTAGCAATTTCTACTACATTATTATCGTAGAAATAAAGTCCGGGAACAGCATAATTTGACTTAGGTTTTAAAGGTTTCTCTTCAATAGAAACAGCTTTCAGGTCTTTGTCAAACTCTACAACCCCATATCTTTCAGGATCAGCAACGTGGTAAGCGAAAACAACGCCGCCTTCAGGATTAGTTTTATTTTTTAACAGAGTTCCCATTTCGGACCCATAGAAAATATTATCTCCCAGTACCAGTGCAGCAGGATCATTTCCTATAAATTGTTCCCCCAGAATAAAAGCTTGCGCTAATCCATCCGGGCTTGGCTGTACAACATATTCTATGTTACATCCAATTTGAGAACCATCACCCAAAAGCTTGATAAAACCTTCCTGGTCATGCGGTGTAGTAATGATTAGAATATCCTTAATTCCAGCTAAAAGAAGTGTGGAAAGCGGATAATAAATCATGGGTTTGTCATAAACGGGCATCAGTTGCTTGCTTACGGCAATAGTTAGAGGGTAAAGTCTGGTTCCGGATCCTCCGGCTAATATTATTCCTTTCATGTATTGGTGCGTATTATTCTTGTTTTTTTGGTATAAGTAGAATTTCTTTCGAGCATAAAGAAATTCTACTTCCCCTTTATTGTTTCAACAGAAAACTTCCTAGTTGTATTGCTTACTGTAATAATCCTGATAATTTCCTGAAGTTACATTCTCCAGCCATTCTTTATTTTCAAGATACCAGTCGATTGTCTTTCCTAAACCTTCTTCGAAAGTTACGGATGGTTTCCAGCCTAAGTCTTTGTTTAATTTTGTTGCATCAATGGCGTAACGCTTATCATGACCAGGTCTGTCTTTTACGAAAGTAATCAGTTTTTCAGAATAACCTTCCGGCTTTCCAAGCTTAGCATCCATTTGTTTAATCAGTTCTTTTACAAGATCAATATTCTGCCACTCATTGAAACCGCCGATGTTATAAGTCTCACCTGTTTTAGCTTCATTAAAGATCTGATGAATTGCTTTCGCGTGATCAATGACAAATAACCAGTCTCTTGTATATTTTCCGTCACCATAAATTGGAAGTGATCTTTCATTAATGATATTAGAAATACAAAGAGGAATCAGTTTTTCAGGGAAATGATTCGGACCGTAATTGTTAGAACAGTTAGATACGATAAACGGCATTCCGTAAGTGTTTCCGTAAGCTCTTACCAAATGGTCAGAAGCAGCTTTTGAAGCAGAATATGGAGATTGAGGATCGTATGAAGTAGTTTCTAAAAAGAATCCTGTTTCACCTAAACTTCCGTATACTTCATCTGTGGAAATATGATAGAAAAGGTTGTTTCTTTTTTCATCCGGAAATCTTCCGTGGGTATGATCTGGGTTTAATGTCCAGAACTCTTTACAAAGATTCAGAAGGTTGGCAGTTCCGTTTACATTCGTATTGATGAATGCCATTGGATCTGTAATACTTCTGTCTACATGACTTTCTGCGGCTAAATGTACTACAGCGTCAGGATTGTATTTTTCAAAAACCTTTCTTAACTCTTCAGGTTTTGTAATATCTGCTTTTTCGAAAACATAATTAGGTTCATTTTCAATGTCCTTCAAGTTTTCTAAGTTTCCGGCATACGTAAGAGCATCAAGATTGATGATGGTAGTATTTGGATTATTTTTTACAAATTCTCTTACAACATGGGAACCGATGAATCCGGCACCTCCTGTAATTATAATATTTTTCATTTTCTTTATTCTTATTTTGAGATGGTCTTTCTTCCTATACTTTTATAGTGAAATCCGTTTTGCTCAGGGATTTCCAATGGATACATATTTCTGCCGTCAAAAATAACTTTATTTTTCATTTTTCTGGCCATCAGCTCGAAATTTGGATTTTTAAACTCCGGCCATTCTGTAGCTATAAATAATGCATCAACGTTTTCCAGAGCATCATACATTCCTTTGGCATATTGTATTTTGTCACCAAGAAGTTTCTGAACATTACTTTCTGCAACCGCATCGTAGGCTATAACTTCTGCTCCTTTTTCTAATAAAAGGGCAATATTGTCTAGAGATGAAGCTTCTCGGATGTCATCGGTATTTGCTTTAAAGGCAAGTCCCCACATGGCAATTTTTTTTCCTTGAATATTTCCACCGAAATATTTTTCAATTTCAGATACCAAAATAACTTTCTGGGAGGTATTTACATTTTCAGTAGCTTCAAGAATCTGGAAGTTAAAATCTTCCTGTTTTCCGGATTTTATAAGTGCTTTTACATCTTTCGGGAAGCAGCTTCCGCCATATCCGATTCCCGGGAATAAGAATCTGTGGCCTATTCTGTCATCACTACCCATTCCCAGTCTCACCTTATCTACATCTGCACCTACTTTTTCACAATAATTTGCAATTTCATTCATGAAGGTAATTTTTACCGCTAAAAATGAGTTTGCTGCATATTTTGTAAGTTCGGATGATTTCTCATCCATAAAGATAATAGGAATTCCTGTATTGGTAAAAGGCTGGTATATTTTAGACATGATGTCTTTTGCTCTTTCGGAGCTTGCGCCTACAACTACTCTGGAGGGATTCATAGAGTCTTCAACGGCAAAGCCTTCTCTTAGAAATTCAGGATTGGAAACTACATCAAAAGGGATTTGTGTTTTGGTAGAGATTGTTTCTCTTACCCTGTCTGCAGTTCCTACAGGAACGGTACTCTTATTAACAATTACTTTGTATTCTGTCATCATTTCACCAATATTATTGGCTACATGAAGTACATAAGATAAATCTGCAGAGCCGTCTTCACCAGGAGGGGTAGGCAGTGCAAGATAAATTACTTCGCTTTTGTCTAAAGCTTCTTTAAGATTGGTTGTGAAAAATAATCTTTCAGATTGAATGTTTCTTAAAAACATTTCTTCAAGGTTCGGCTCATAGATGGGAACTACGCCGTTTTTCATACCTTCTACTTTTTTTCATCAATATCAACACAGTATACTGAATTGCCAAGTTCTGCAAGGGTTGTTCCTGTAACCAGCCCTACATAACCTGTTCCTACAATCGTTATATTCAAAATGTCTGTTTTTAAATTCTAGTGGCAAAAATATAAAAATACTGTGACATATTCTTTTAATTTATTGTAAATGAGTCTGGCGCTATTTACTTGATACTTAAGATAATTTTGCATTTTTAGAAAAATATCGTATATTTGCCATGGATTTACGGAAAAAATGGGAAGGCTTCGGAAGAAAGCCTTTTTTCGTACTGTAAATCAAGATAAATATATATGGAGTTTAGAAAAAGAATTGAAGAATTATTAAATGAATTCCTTGAGACCAGAAAAGATCTGTTTCTTATTGATCTTAAAATTTCTGCAGGGGATGATATTACAGTGATTTTAGATGGTGATAATGGAGTTTCTCTGCAGGATTGCCTTGATGCAAGCCGTGCAATAGAATTCAATATGGATCGTGAAGAGCATGACTTCAGCCTGCAGGTGATGTCTGCCGGATTAAGCGAACCATTATCCACACCAAGACAGTTCGGTAAAAATATTGGAAGAGAAATTGAGGTAATGCTGGAGGATTCTTCTAAAATTGAAGGAGAATTGTCAAAAGTAGATGAAGAGAAGATCACACTTACTTTACGTTACCGCAAACCGAAAGATATCGGGAAAGGAAAAGTTGATGTAGAAGAGGAGAAAGAGATTGCTTACTCCGAGATCAAAAAAGCATTAGTAGTAATTAAATTTTAAAAAGAAAAAAGAATAGATGGATAATATAGCGTTGATTGAATCCTTTGGTGATTTTAAAGACGAAAAGGGGATCAGTAAAATTGATCTTATGGCAATTATTGAAGATTCACTGAAAACTCTTTTGAGAAAAAGATTTGACTCAGATGATCATTTTGATGTGATTGTAAACCCGGATAAAGGAGATTTTCAGATATTTTTAAATAAAACAATTGTAGAGGACGAAATGTCTGAAGATGATGATTTGGAAATTGAAATTTCTGAAGCTAAGAAGATTGACCCTACCTTCGAAGTAGGTGAAGACTTTACAATGGAAATTCCTGTTGCGCAATTAGGGAGAAGAAATATCCTTACCCTTAAGCAAATTCTGGCTACAAAACTTCAGGAGCACAATAATGCAATGCTGTACGAGCAGTTTAGAGATAAAATTGGAGAAATAGTTGTTGGAGAAATCCACCATATCCGTCACAAGCACGTAATCTTGCTGGATGATGAAGGAAATGAATTTATTTTACCAAAAGAAAACCAGATCCCATCCGATTTCTTTAAAAAGGGTGAGAATATCAGAGCTATTGTTGAGACAGTAGATTTCAAAGGTTCTAAACCACAGATTATTATTTCCAGAACTGCACCTAAATTCCTTGAGAAATTATTAGAGCTGGAAATTCCTGAGATCCAGGACGGAACAATTATGCTGAAAAAAGTAGTGAGAATTCCTGGTGAAAAGGCGAAGATTGCAGTAGATGCTTATGATGACAGAATTGATCCGGTAGGGGCATGTGTTGGTGTAAAAGGATCCAGAATTCATGGTGTTGTAAGAGAGTTGAGAAATGAAAACATCGATGTTATTCAGTGGTCTAAAAACCCTGAAATTTTGGTGAAGAGAGCATTAGGAAATGTGACAGTCAATAAAATTGACATCAACGAGGATCAAAACTATGCATTAGTGTATACTCCTGTTGAAGAGATTTCTAAAGTAATTGGAAAACAAGGACAGAATATCAGACTGGCTTCTTGGTTGTCAGGATATGAAATTGATGTATACAGAGAGTCCAGCGAGGATGACGATGTTGAATTAAGAGAATTTAACGATGATATCGAGCAGTGGATTTTGGATGAGTTTAAGAAAGTAGGACTTACAACTGCAAAATCAGTATTAGATAAAGAAACTGAAAGTCTTTTAAATATGGTAGACCTTGAAGAAGAAACAATCGAAGAGGTTAAACGTATTCTGAGAGAAGAATTTGAAGATTAAGATTTTAAATAAATTTTAATAAACAGTAAAAAAGAAATACTTTAATTTTAAAAATTAAAAACAGTAAATAATATAGATGCCAAAAATTAGATTAAATAAAGCGGTTAAGGAATTCAATATTTCGATGTCCAGATTAGTAGAGTTTTTACAAGCTAAGGGTATCGAGGTTGAAAGCAATCCTAACGCTCAATTGGAAGAAGCGGCATATTCTGCATTGGAGGCTGAGTTTGCTAAAGACGGCGAACAAAGAAAAGCTTCCCATGAGGTGGTGATCACTAAAGTTCCGGAAGAAAAACTGGAAATTGAAGAAAAGAAAACCCCTGAAGTGATAAGAGCTAAAGCAAATAAACCAGAAACTAGAATTTTAGGTAAAATAGATCTGGAATCTAATAAGCCTGAAGTTGAAGAAACTCCTGCGGCTCCTGCAGCAGCTCCTGTTGCGAAACCGGTTGAAGAAAAGAAAGAAGAAATCGTGAAAGAAGAACAGCCGGAAGTGAAAGCAGCTCCTGAAAAACAGGAATTCAAAGTTTTGGATAAAATTGATTTGTCTCAAATAGAATCTAGAAACAGACCTGTGAAAAAAGACAAGCCAAAAATGGAGGAGAAAAAAGAAGAAGTGAAACCTGTGGAAACAGTAAAAGAAACTCCAAAACCTGCTGTTGTTGAGGAGAAAAAAATAGAAACTCCAAAAGTTGAGGCAGAACCTGAATCTCAGGAACCTCAGAAAATTGAGACAGTATATCAGAAACTAGACGGTCCTAAGATCGTTGGAGAAAAGATAGATCTTACTCAGTTTGCACCAAAACCAGGTTCTGGCGCAAAAAAGAAAAGAAAGAGAATTGAAAAGCCTGGTGGCCAGAATAACCAACAAGGTCAGGGGAATAATCAAAACTCAGGAAATAATAACAATAACCAAGCTGGCCAAGGCCAAGGAGGAAACCGTCCACATAATAACAATGGAGGCCAGGGTGGCCAAGGTGGAAACCGTCAGGGTCAAGGTGGTCAAGGAAACCGTCCGCAAGGTCAAGGTGGCCAAGGTGGAAACCGTTTTGGAAACAACCAGGGTGGTGGAAACCGTCCGCAAGGTCAAGGTGGCGGTGGCTTCAAAAAAGGAGGTCAGAACAACAGACCTGGACAGAGAGTGATGCCAGTTGAACTGACTGACGAACAAGTTAAAAACCAGATCAAAGAAACATTAGAAAAACTTACTAACAAAGGAGGGAAATCTAAATCTGCAAAACACAGAAAAGACAAAAGAACTTTCCGTAGAGAGCAGGATGAGCGTCAGCAAGAGCTTGAAGCACAAGACAGAACTCTTAAAGTTACAGAATTCATCACTGTAGGTGAATTGGCAAGTTTAATGAACGTTTCTCCAACTGAAGTAATTTCTGCTTGTTTCTCGCTAGGTGTAATGGTGACCATGAACCAAAGACTTGAAGCTGATACCTTATTATTAGTAGCAGACGAGTTTGGTTATAAAATTGAATTCTCAGATGCCGATCTTGAAGATACAGATTCCGAAGAAGAAGTAGATACTGAAGAAAGTCTATTACAAAGAGCTCCTGTAGTTACTGTAATGGGACACGTTGACCACGGTAAAACTTCATTATTGGACTACGTTAGAAAAACAAACGTTATTGCTGGTGAATCAGGAGGTATCACACAGCACATTGGTGCCTATAATGTGAAACTTGAAAACGGACAAAGAATTACGTTCTTAGATACACCAGGTCACGAAGCCTTTACAGCAATGAGGGCCAGAGGTGCTCAGATTACAGATATTGCAATTATTGTAATTGCTGCCGATGATGATGTGATGCCACAGACAAAAGAAGCTATTGCTCACGCTCAGGCTGCGCAGGTTCCTATGATTATTGCAATCAATAAGGTTGATAAGCCTAATGCGAACCCAGATAACATCCGTCAACAACTTTCAGGCTTGAACCCTCCGGTTTTAGTAGAAGAGTGGGGTGGAAATGTTCAGGCGCAAGAGATCTCGGCTAAATTCGGTAATAATGTAGATGTATTGCTTGAAAAAGTTCTATTACAGGCTGAAATGCTTGAATTAAAAGCGAACCCGGAGCGTGCAGCAAACGGAGTTGTTATTGAAGCATCCTTAGATAAAGGAAGAGGTTATGTAGCAACAATGTTAGTGCAGACAGGAACTTTAAGAGTAGGAGATTATGTAGTAGCAGGTAAAAATCATGGTAAAGTAAAAGCTTTGCTTGATGAAAGAGGGAAAAATCTTAAAGAAGCGGGTCCATCAATTCCTGCAACGATCTTAGGTTTGGACGGAGCGCCTACTGCTGGGGATAAATTTAGAGTATATGCTGATGAAAGTGAAGGTAAAGCTATCGCAAATAAGAGAGAGCAATTACAGAGAGAATTATCAATCAGAACTAAGAAACATACAACACTTGAAGAATTAGGTAGACGTATTGCTTTAGGAGAATTCAAAGAATTGAATATTATCCTTAAAGGTGACGTGGATGGTTCTGTTGAAGCACTTTCTGATCAGTTACAGAGATTATCAACAGAAGAAATCAGTGTGAAAATCCTTCACTCAGGTGTTGGACAGATCACGGAATCTGATATTAACCTAGCGGCTGCATCAGATGCAATTATTATCGGATTTAACGTTAGAGCTGGTGCTAATGCAAAAGATCTGGCAGATCGTGAAGAAATTGAAATCAGAACCTATTCTGTAATCTACAAAGCCATTGATGAAGTAAAAGAAGCGATGGAGGGAATGCTTTCTCCGGAAATTCAGGAGCAGGTAATTGGTAATGTAGAGATCCGTGAAGTATTCAAGATTTCTAAAGTAGGAACAATTGCAGGTTGTATGGTTCTTACCGGAAAAGTAACAAGACAGTCTAAAGTACGTTTATTAAGAGACGGTATTGTGAAATTCGACGGAGAGCTTGAAAGCTTGAAACGTTTCAAAGACGATGTGAAAGAAGTTACAAAAGGTTACGAATGTGGTCTGAACCTGAAAGGTTATAACGATATCGAAACCGGAGATATTCTTGAAGTCTACGAAGAAGTAGCTGTTAAGAAAAAACTAAAATAATAATTTAAAATAAAAAGCAGATATCTCAGATATCTGCTTTTTTATTATAATATTTTGTAAACAACATTTTTTTAATTCTGATTCAAAAAAGTAACAAGCTTTATCAGGTCTTCTTCCTTGTCAAATTTTATTTTATTGGATTTAAAGAAGCTGTTTAAACTATCTTTTTTATCAGGAAACTGCTCAATAATATCTTTTTGATTTTTAGGTTTTTTTATAAAACCTTTTTCAGTTTTAATGTAGTATAATGGATCAAGTGCTTTAAAGTTAGCGGGTTTGTCACTTGAGTAACCATTAGGCGCTGGAATAAAGTCTGTAAATTTTGTTTTAATCTTTTTGTATAGACTGTTCTTTCCATTAACGAGCTCATAAAAATATCCACTTAATTCATCTGAGGTATCTAATAATACAAGTGTTTTTTTAGGTGAAATGACTTCTATTCGCCCATATTCGATTTTCTTTGGAAGTGCTAAAACCTTATCTTCTTTTTTAAATTCAATCTCATCATTGTAACTATTATATCTTATAGATACTTGTTCATCAGTTGTTCCTGAAATTTTTGCTTTCGTAAAGTCTTTATCTGGATAGGGTGTTCCTAGAATGTCATCATAATTTAAAGTTTTTCCAGATGATGACTGTAGAGTATAATATATTGGCTGGATACCAGTACTATAATTTTGGGAAACAATTTGTTGCTGTGAAAAGCAGAAAACATTAGCTAGTAAGAATATGGATATGGTAATTTTTTTCATGGTGTAATGAATTATTTGTTTAATTGTTATTAATTTCAAATGTATAAAATATATTATTATGTATGATACTTTGTTTTTTTTTTTTACAAATATAAGTCTATGGTATTAAGTAGCTTAAATTATAAAATATTTTATTTTTTAAAAAATTCACTGAATTAAATGTTTTGATTAAATATTTTCAAAGAAATATTTAATTTAGATTTATTATAAATAATATTTTAATCATTATTTTTTTTTTGTTAAAATTACAGCTTTGTTGCTTTTGTTTTAAATTTTGAGTTATTGAATTCATTGAATATTGTGAATCTTTATTATGGGTATTTAAGAATAAGAATGTATCACAGTGTGAACGGCATAGATGCGTAAATTAAAATTTGCATGTGTTAATATTTATTAACATATTTGCCCATTAAATATATTAAAATTTGTTAATATGAATGTTAAATTACGTGTATTAAGCGCTGGAGCTTTGTTTTTTTTAGGACAGGTAGCGTTTGCGCAAACGGCTAAAAAAGATACTACATCTAAAACAAAGCAAATCGATGAGGTCGTTGTGCTTGGATATAGTAAAACTGCTACAAAAGCTAAGTCGACTGCAGCATCAACCACCATATCTGAAAAAGTTTTAGAAGATCGTCCAAATGCGTCTTTTCTAAACTCATTACAAGGAGCAGCTCCCGGTATTACCATTAACTCCAGTTCAGGTTCACCTGGATCAGGTAGAATTGATGTTAGAGTAAGAGGTATTGGTTCTCTTAACTCAACCATGGATCCTTTATATGTAATCGATGGTATGAGTACAAACGGAACACAGTTTAGAAATCTAAATCCTGATGATATTGCGACTATTTCTGTTCTTAGAGATGCAGCCGCAACGTCAATTTATGGTAACAGAGCGGCGAATGGAGTTGTTATTATTACCACAAAAAATGGTACATATAATAGCGGAATGAAACTTTCATACGGTTCTACAATTGGTTTTTCTGCTTATCCTAATCATAAGTATAATTTAGTAAATGGAAGTCAGTACAGAAGTTTACAAAATGAATTTGTCTTTGGTCCAGATGAACAGTATTCGCCTGAAGAAGTCCAAAATGCACCTAATACAGATTGGAAAAAACAATATTTCCAGACTGGTATGACTCAGCAGCATAACCTAGGTTTGACCTTTGGTGGAAAAAACGTCTCAGTTTACTCATCATTAGGATACTTTGATATGACTGGGATCGTAAAGTCAACAGATTTTAAAAGGTTTAGTTTTAGAAATAATATTAATGGTAAATCAAATGATGGAAGGTTTACATACGGAAGCCAGTTAGCAGTTGGATATTCAAAAAGACATCAGCTAGATCAAGAAACGAACGTAGCAGGTTTAGTTGCCAACCCACTTCAGAATCCGCTTTTTAGTTCAATTTTGGCTAGACCAGACTTGGAGCCTAATCCGTATACAAGAGGATCTGATATGTATAAGGCAATTGGTGCAGCATATAGTGATAGAATTCCATGGGTTACTCAAGATATTATCAATGGAGGTATACAAAACGTATATACTGAAACGAGTGTTTTAGCAAACGTTAACTTTGCATATAAACTAACTGATTATTTAACAGTAGGTCATAAATCTGGTATTGATTTCAAAGAATCAGACAGAGCTTTTGCACGTGCACCTTATGGATATTTGGCTTTGGTTGCTAAAGCTGGTAATGATCCATATGGAGGTCTTGAAGTCTTGAATAATGTTAAAGATTTTAATATAAACAGTATTACAAATTTAACATTTAATAAGTCTTGGGGAGATCATACATTAGAAGTTGGAGCTTATTTAGATTATATTAAGGCTCATTACAGAACTAAGCAATATCAGCAGAACGGCTTAAATCCATTAACATGGGTATTAGGGGCTGGTACTGGATATGTTCCTTATAGTACTACAACGCCGACC
This sequence comes from Chryseobacterium sp. 7, assembly GCF_003663845.1. Taxonomy (NCBI): domain Bacteria; kingdom Pseudomonadati; phylum Bacteroidota; class Flavobacteriia; order Flavobacteriales; family Weeksellaceae; genus Chryseobacterium; species Chryseobacterium sp. 7. Next base: position 311,376 of record NZ_RCCA01000001.1, on the reverse strand, counting down.
TTATATGTTCCAAATGTTACAGCACAGAACGTTAATGCAGGAGCTCTAGCTTATTTTGCTACGGCAGACTACGATTACGCTGGTAAATATGGTTTTACTGGTATGGTAAGAAGAGATGGTGCATATAGATTCTCAAAAGAGAATAGATGGAATACTTTCTGGGCTGTTTCAGGCAGATGGAATATCGATAAAGAAGCATTTATGGATGGATCCGTATTTGATATGTTAAAGCTAAGATCTTCTTATGGTACTCAAGGTAACCAAAACTTAGGAATTACTGTAAATAACTTAAATCCTCTTGTAAACCCTAATACAACTACGCTGTTTAGAAACGTTTATCAAACATCAACAGCATATCTGAATCAACAAGGTTTATCCATGACTGTTCTTGGAAACCCAGATGTTCGTTGGGAGACTCAAAAAATGTTTAACGTAGGTTTAGACTTTATTGCATTTGATAGAAAATTAGAAGGTAACTTTGACTACTATATCAAAACTACTAACAATTTATTTAATAAATTGAACATTTCAGCTGCATCTAATGGAGTATTTACCATTGACGGTAATAATGGTAGTATGAGAAATAATGGTGTTGAAGGTAGTTTAAGATATAATATTTTTAACAAAGGAGACTTTAGATTATCTGTTTTTGCTAATGGATCATTTAATAAAAATAAGATTATTGAATTACCATATGGATATTCTCCGACAGATAACGTAAATGCAGCTGGATCATTAGCATTTCAGTGGAATCTTGTGCGCTATGCAGGTGTGAATAAAGAAACTGGAGAAATGCAGTTTTTAGACAAAAATGGTAATATTACGGAAAACCCTAATGATAGTGATAGAGTATTAACTGGAAAATCATTCTATCCTAAATACCAAGGTGGTTTTGGTTTAAATGGCTCATTCAAAGGTGTCTTTGCTGATGTTTTATTCTCATGGCAAGCAGGTGGATGGCAGTTTGACAATTTATACACATGGTTAGTTGATCCAAACAGTATTGGTACAGGTAATAATGTAAGTGCAGATCTATTTGATTCTTGGACTCCTGATAATAAAAATGCTAGCCTTCCATCTATTACAGCAAGTAACACCGGAGCTGATGGAAGTTCTGATAGATATTTATATAAAACAGATTTTATCAGATTGAAAACTATCTCAATCGGATATTCTTTTCCTAAAGCTGCTTTAGAAAAATTACCTATTAAAGGCTTAAAGCTATTTGTTCAAGGTGAGAATTTGGTTACTTGGAGTAGTTGGAAAGGTCTTGATCCAGAGCCTGTTACTGATTATTCATTAAGTGTTTATCCTAATCCTAAAACATTCTCTATCGGTTTCAACGTAGAATTTTAAAAATTAAAAAATGAAAAGAAATATAATAAAATTATTATTCGTCGCAGGAGTATTCACAGCATTACCTGTGGTTAATAGTTGCAGTGATGCGATAGATGCAGTTCAGCCAGGGCAGTTGGATGATTCTCAAGCTGTTGCTAGTATTGACGGTATGCAGTCTTTCCTTATCGGAAGTGTGTATGGTACCTTAGAAACTGCTAACGAAGTGTATTTATCATCTGTTATTACTGATGAAGTTAAACCTGGTGATGGTAGTGGTGGACAGGAATTTCAGTTACACCGTTTTATTGTAAGCGGTGGGGTTGGAACATATCCTGAGTTAATATGGCAATCACACTACAGAACAATTAACAGAATCAATAGGTTATTAGACGGTGCAAGCAAAATTACACCTAACGGTGCAGTAGAAACCACTAATTATAACAAAATTGTTGCACAGGCTAGAGCTATCAGAGCTTTCTGTTATCTTGAATTAGAAACTTATTTCTCTACTAATATGGCAGATGAAAATGCCTTAGGAGTTATTTTAAGTGATAAGGTAGATGAAGGAAATTTTGTTCAAAGACCTAGAGTCAGCAATAAGGATATTTATACACTTATAAACAGTGATCTCCAGTTTGCAAGAACTACATTTGCTCAACTTGATGCTTCTGCTAGTGCTGCAGCAAAATCTGATGCAAATAAATATTACGTAGGAAAAAGCTTTGTTAATGCTGTAAGCGCAAGATTTAATCTATATAGAGGAAATTTTGCACAAGCAAAAATAGATGCCCAGGCTGTACTTGATGCAACAACAGGTGTTAGTGGTGCTTCTTTTGCTTTAACTGCCGGTACTCCAATTACAACCACAGCTGCACCTACAATTGGTAATTCAACTTGGAATAGTGCATTCTATAGTACATCAAATTCATTTAATCCATACAGAAATTTATGGGATGATAAAGATGCTTTCAGAGGTGAGGTAATCTTTTCTTTAGGGAGACAGGCTACTGGAGCTAATGGAATTGCTTTAGGGTCAAGATATAATTTGAATAACTCAAGTGTTACTGGTACACCATGGTGGTTTGTAGGGCGTAATCTGTATAATATTTTAACAGGTTTACAAAACGATGTTAGAAGATATGCATTTATTGATCCTTCAAGTACTCCAAATCCTAACTATCTTAACCCTGGTGTTAATACTAGATTAGATAAACTGATAGTAGATAAATATCCAGGAAAAACAGGTAGTAATACCAGAAATGATATTAAATCTTTACGTCTTTCAGAAATGTATTTCATTTTAAGTGAAGTTGCTGCTAATGCAGGAGACTTTACAGGAGCCGCAAACTATATTAAAGCAATTAGAGATGCGAGAAATACGCAGGGAACAGCTACAACTGCTCCCGTTTATGCTGATGCAGCGGCTGCTTTTAAAGGCATTCTAAATGAAAGAAGAATCGAACTTAGTTTTGAAGGACACAGGTATATAGACTTGAAAAGACTTGCTGTTAAAGCTGGAGTTTCAATGGATAGAAATCCAACAGATGACATCGTTGATGTGTCCAATCTTACGAATGGTGATTACAGATATACATTACCAATTCCAAGTAGTGAAGTTGCTGGTAACGCAAGTGTACAGCAAAATCCTGGTTATTAATCATACAATAATCATTTGATATAGAACCCCTGCTTAAAGCGGGGGTTTTTATGTCCTTTTATTTCTTATTTTTGCTGTACAATAATGAATAATGAAGTACATCCTTTTCATACTCTTGTCTTTAAGTTTTGCAGCCAGGGCTCAGGTCGTGAATAAAGCCGAAACCAAGCCTCAATCCAAAAAAGCAGAAGACACATTGGTAATAGACTCCGGGAAGAAAGATTCCCTGAAAATTTTCAAACCTACTATTAATGATTACCTGTATCAGACTCAGTTTTCTGAAAAGAAAGTTTTTGATACCGTAATGACTTTTGATAAAACCTATATCTTTTCGCAGCAAAATAATAAAGATAATTTTGGAAGGATACAGCCTGCGAACATCGGTTCAGGATTCAATCCCCTTGTATTCGAAGTTAATGCTGAGGAAAATCTTTCCTTATTGCCTACCAATAAATCATATATGATCATTGGAGCAAATGATGTGAAATATTATGATGTAAAAACACCCACAGCCACATTTGTGTATCACAATGCAATGCGAAACGGAGCCGCTCTGAGATCTACTTATACTCAGAATATCGGAAAAAGATTCAATTTTGCACTTGAATATATGGGATTACGTTCGCAGGGACTTTACAGAAACTCTTTAGCAGCCAATAACAATACTATTTTCTCTGGACACTATGTTTCAAAAAGCGGAAACTATGAGCTTTTTGCCCACTATCTTCACCAGAATGTAAACAACCAGGAAAGTGGGGGTATTACTGAAGATAATCTGTTTATGAATGGCGACAGCAATTATAGCAACAGACTGAATGCACAGGTAAGTTTGGCCTCTTCAAGCTCACAGTTTTCTTACAGAAGATACTATTTGAGCCAAGAGTTTAAGCCATTTAATTCTGAGAAATTTCCATTTAGTATAAGACATATTCTTTCTCATCAGGGAAATAAATATTATTATAATCAAACAACTCCGGAAACCTATTGGTATGATGCTCCAACGGATTTAGTAAATGGTTTTCCGCTGACCACAAAAAAATATTCCGAAAACTTCAGCAATACAGTAAGCTTGATCTTTAATAATGAAAAATTCAAGCTGGATGCCGGTGTACGTTATCAGATCATTAAATTTGGAGTAACAGATATTGCGTCTATTAATAATGCATTTCCTTTTCCGAATGAACTTAAAGAAAACAGAATTGGAGCTGTGGGAAATCTACAGGTAAAACTATGGAATAAAATTCAATTGAATTCATTCCTTGAATTTTCAAACGGAAGCCAGTTTAAAAGCTATCTTAAAACAACCAATAATCTGAAGTTTGAACCCATCAAAGATTATTTTGTTAATGCTAAGGTAAATTTCCAAAGTGCATATCCTTCATTCAATTATTTAATGAATACTTCTGTGTACAATAATTTCAACTATTACTTGGAAAATGCAAAAAATCAGTCTGTAATGGAATTGGGAGGAAGCATCAATCTTAAATGGTTTAAAACCGAAATCTTTGCTAATTATTTCAGGATAGATAACTATACGTACTTTGACAGCACTATGAGTCCAAAGCAAAGTAATAATTCTGTAAATATCTCTCAGATTGGAGGTGAAGCTACATTCAGCTTCAGAAAGTTCCATTTGAATACAAGACTGCATTTCCAAAATACATTGACCAACAAAGAATTACTTCCTTTACCAGGTTTCATCGGTAGAGCTAACTTCTTCTACCAGACACAGGCATTCAAAAAAGCGGCAGAAATTCAGGCCGGGGTTAAAGTATATTATTTCTCAAAATTTGCTTCAAGAGAATATTTCCCTGTTCTTAACGAGTATATTCTTCCGAGAGCGGATTCATTCTCAATTGGAGGACAGCCTATCGCAGATATCTATATCAATATGAAGGTTAAAAAGATGTTCTTCTTCATTGAAGGACAGCAGATAGGAACTGTTATTTCCAATAACAAAGCATACGCATTTCCACATTATCCGGTATATGATTTCAGACTGAACATCGGGATTGTGTGGTATTTGTTCAACTAAAAACTGTACAGGTTGAAAACAATTAATAAAATATCATTTAACGATATAGAAAGCATTCCTCAGCTCGTAAAAGATTTTTTAAATCAAAAAATTGAGGGATTTGAAAATAATACATTTTCTTTAGATCATTTCAGAGAGCAGATTCATCTTAAAAAAGACGCGTTCTCATCAGAAAAAAGGATCATTTTATCTGATGTGTTCGAAGGCCAGCTTTCAGATCTCATTCTTTCTTCAAAGCAAAGAGAAAATCTTGAGGATCTTAAACTTCCCAATACATTTACAATTACCACAGGACATCAGCTGAATCTGTTTTCGGGACCTGTGTTTTTTGTGTATAAAATTCTTCAGACCATCAAGACATGCACCTATCTGAAAGAAAATTTTCCCGATTTTAATTTTGTTCCAATCTATTGGATGGCTTCAGAAGATCATGATTTTGCAGAGATCAACCATTTTAAGACCGAAAATAATTATTACGAAACCAATGAGAAATCCGGAGGTCCGGTAGGCAGAATTGAGATCAGTGATACCTATTTTATTTCTGAATTTGAAAAAGAATTCAAAGATTCTATTTTCGGGACAGAGCTTATCCTGATGATGAAGGAAGCTTATAAAGCAGGAAATACTTTAACGGAAGCTATTAAGATACTTGTAAACCGTCTTTTTTCAGAATTCGGACTTTTGATTTTAGATGGAGATTCTAAAGATCTTAAAAACCAGATGAAGGAGATTTTTAAAGATGAGCTTCTTCATTTCAGTTTACAGAAAACTTCTGAAGATAAAGTGAAATTTCTGACTGACAAATATGGAAAGGTTCAGGTAAATCCCCGTGAAATAAACCTGTTCTACCTTTCTGAAACCAGAGACAGAATTGAGTTTAATGGACAGAAATACAGTATTGTAGATAAAAATATTCAGTTTACGGAAGAAGAAATTCTGAACGAGTTGGAAAATCATCCTGAAAGATTCAGTCCAAATGCTTTAATGCGCCCGGTGTACCAGGAAAATGTACTTCCCAATCTGGCATATATCGGAGGAAATGCAGAGATCATGTACTGGTTGGAACTGAAAGATTACTTTTCAAAAATTAATATTCCTTTCCCTATTCTGATTCCGAGAAACTCAATGCTTTTCCTGAAAGAAAAACTTCTAGGAAAAATTGAGAAACTGGATCTTAAAATAGAAGATTTCTTCCATAATTTTACAGTCCTTACCAATCAGAAAATTTTAAAAGATAATCCGATTTTACAATTGCTTGAAGAAAAAGAAGAATTACTGATCAATAATTTCTCAGCATTAAGAGCTTCGGCAGAAACTACTGAAAAATCTTTCGGAAATATGGTGAAGGCAGAAGAAATAAGACAATTGAAGTCATTCAAAAGAATGAAAAAACGTCTTCTTCATGCTGAAAAAATAAAACAAAATGAACTGCTGGAAAGACTTGAGAATTTGTTTTTAGATGTTCATCCTGCAAAAACATGGCAGGAAAGAGTCTATAATTTTAGTGTATTCTTTTCAGATTATGGCTATTCGTGGCTTGAAAATTGTTTGGAAGAGATGGTGGTTCAAGAATCAAAATTAATAATTGTTGCCATTTAATTTTAAAGAAGTATTTTTGTAAATTATAATTATCTAATATGATAAAAAGGTTTTTTATTCTATCCAGTTTATGTATGGTTTTGGGAGTTTCAGCCCAGAAATCACATACCGTTGTGCAAGGTGACAATCCTTACAACATTGCAAAAAAGTATGGAATAACTGTAGATGAATTGCTAAAGCTAAACCCAAAACATAAAGATGGCAAGCTAGCTATTGGAGATGTTTTAACTGTTAAATCAGAGAAAACAGCTGCGGCAGCTGTTACCAAATCAACTCCAGTGCAAAAAGCAACTGTGAGTACAAGTACTTCTTCTTTGGGGAAAATTGTTTTGCAGCCAAAACAGACTGTTTATGGCATTACAAAACAATACAGAATTTCTGAAACCGATTTGAGAAAACTGAATCCTGAACTGGATTCACATATGAAAATCGGAGATGAAATTACACTGCCTCTTGCCAGTATCAAAAAATATGGTGGTGCCCAACAGGCTGTGACTACTGCAGAAAAACATGTTGAAGCCATAGCAGAAAAAACAAATGTTCCTGCTACATCTACACCTGTAACCACTGCTGTAGAAGGAGAATCTTATGTGATTCAGTCTAAAGATAATTACTACAGAATTACAAAACAGTTTGGCATCAGCCAGCAGGATCTTTATGCTTTAAATCCGGGATTGGAAGAAAAAGGACTTAAGCCTGGTGATACTATTAAAATAAAAAGATCCAATACTTCTACCAACACTGATATCGTTGCAGAAACACCTAATCCAAAAGCAAAAATGGATTCAGGGAACGAGAAATCAACTACCTCTTCCAATGTTGCCGTAGGTGATGATTACGTAACTTACACAGTTCAGCAGGGAGATACGGTATTCTCTATTGTGAATAAATTCGGGGTTTCTATAGATGAGCTTATAGCACTTAACCCGGATCTTTCTCATGGTTTGAAAACCGGAATGGTTTTAAAAATCAAAAAACAGGATGCTGCTTATATAAAGAAAAACGGAGACGCTCTTAGTGTTATCCTGATGCTTCCATTTGGTTACAGTACCAACGAAACCCAGTACAGAGGGATGGCACTTGACTTTTTGACAGGAGCTAAACTTGCTATTGAAAGAAATGCAAGAGGAGGACAAAAACTGGACATTAAAGTAGTAGATTCAGGAAACGAAGCTTCGTTCAAAAACTCTTTAACGCAGATCAATCCTGAGAATACAGATCTTATTATCGGGCCTTTCTTTAAATCTAATGTAATTGACGTTCTTGATTTTACCAAAAATCAGAAAATCCCGATTGTAGCTCCATTTGCCAACTCTCCGGAATTGTACAATTACAGTAATCTTATTATCGTTGAGACTAACAATCAAACGTATGCTGATAAGATTGTAGAAGAAGTAAAAGGAATTTATTCCGATCAGAAAATATATATTGTAGCAGATGCTAAAAAAGAGAATGCTAACTATATTAAAGCAGGGCTTGAAAAAGCAGTAAAAAATCCAAATATTATTATTGTTAACTCTCCGGCAGATATTCAGCCGGATCAGAACATGATGACAGGACAGTCTGCACCGGTTATTGCCATTTTAGCGAATGATGATAACGCTGCAGGAGATGCTTTTGCCAACAGAATTGCTGCTGTGTCTAAAGAAGTACAGGGGATGAAAGCATTCAGTATGTTCTATTCTCCAACTTTTGAAAAGAAAGTAGACGAATTGAGCCAGGCAAGTCTTGTGTATCTGATGGATAGAAAGATCAATACAGACGGAAGTTTTGAAAAAGAAATTCTGGCCGCTTATAAAAGTAAATATTGTAAAACTCCACCGAAATATGCAATTGTAGGTTTTGATGTTGTGAATGACATGCTGACCAGAGAAAATAAAAAAGGAGAAATCTTTAAGCAGATGAATAAAGTTCAGACTCAGCTTGCTACAAAATTTGAGTTTGTAAAATCTAAAGCTAATGGTGCTTATGTAAATACTGGTTATAGAGTAATCAGGTTAGTGCCTTAAATGATTTATAGCCATTTAAAAGGATATTGTTAACATTATAGTTATATTTGCATAATATTTAATTCAATACATGAAAGCACTTGTATTTCCAGGGCAGGGTTCTCAGTTCGTAGGAATGGGAAAAGAATTGTATGATTCTAGAAAAGATATTAAAGATCTGATGGAATCTGCCAATGAAATTTTAGGTTTCGACATTCTTTCCATTATGTTCAACGGGACGGATGCGGATCTTAAAAAAACAGAGGTTACCCAGCCTTCAATATTTATACATTCAGTAGCAGCATTAAAAGCCGTAAATGGTCTTGGTGCTGAAATGGTAGCAGGACACTCTTTAGGAGAATTTTCAGCTTTGGTTGCCAACGGAGTTTTATCCTTTGATGATGGTTTGAAATTAGTTTCCGAAAGAGCAAAAGCGATGCAGGAAGCTTGTGATGCCAATCCAAGCTCTATGGCAGCTATCTTAGGTTTAGATGATGCCAAGGTTGAAGAAATCTGTGCACAGATCAGCGGAATTGTTGTTCCGGCAAACTATAACTGTCCGGGGCAATTGGTAATCTCAGGAGAAACACCTTCAGTAGAAGAAGCTTGCATAAAGCTGAAAGAAGCAGGAGCGAAGAGAGCATTACTGTTACCGGTAAACGGAGCTTTCCACTCCCCATTGATGCAGCCTGCACAGGAAAGACTGGCAGCAGCTATTGAAAATACAAAATTCAGAAAAGCAACTATTCCTGTATATCAGAATATCACTACAACAGCGGTTACCAATCCTGATGAGATCAAGCAAAATCTGATCGCTCAGCTTACCGGTCCTGTAAAATGGACTCAGTCTGTTCAGAATATGATCAAAGACGGTGCCTCTAACTTCGTAGAAGTAGGGCCAGGAAAAACCCTTCAGGGATTGATCAAGAAAATTGACGGATCCGTAGAAGCTGCTTCTGCAATCTAACAAAAAAATATGAACGCGATATTTTCACCGGGCAAGCTTATGCTTACTTCAGAATATTTCGCAATAGATGGAGCTCTTGTCTTAGCGGTACCTACCAAGCTGGGACAAGAGTTTTTTTTTGAAGAAATAAAAGATGGTAAGTCGCTTATTCTTTGGGAAGCCTATCATCAGAATACATTATGGTTAAGGGCTGTCATTGATTATAAAAACTGGCAGATCTTAGAGACCAACCGTCCATCAAGCGCTGAATTTATTACCAAAACCTTAAAGAATGTTCAGCAGCTTTCTAACAGTAAATTCAAGACTGATCTTACTTATCATTTAAAAACAAACCTTCAGTTTCCTGCAAATTACGGACTTGGGAGCAGTTCTACCCTGATGAACAATCTTGCGGAATGGGCGGAAATAGATCCTTTTTATCTCAATACAATCAGTTTGGGAGGCAGTGGATATGATATCGCAGTGGCAAAGGAAAAATCTGCCGTCCTTTTTCAAAGTAAGCCTGAGATCAAATATGAGAAGGTGAATTTCAATCCTTCTTTTAAAAATGAACTGATTTTTATACACTTAAATCAGAAGCAGGATAGTAGAGAAGGTATCAGTTTTTACAAGTCCAAAAAAAGTCTCCGGAACTGGTGAATGAATTTTCAGATCTCACAAAAAAAATATTGTTATGCAATGAATTGGAAAATTTTTCCGAATTAATGATGATTCATGAGCATAAAATTGCGGATTTTCTTGAAATATCGACAGTTAAAGAAAAATTCTTCTCAGATTGCCCTTCTTTTGTCAAAAGTTTAGGCGCATGGGGTGGAGATTTTGTAATGAGTGCCAAATTTGGGGACTATAAGAACTATTTTTGGGAGAAAGGTTTTACAACCGTTTTTGAATGGCAAAATATAATTGATTTATAATCAATTGTTTATAGTCCTGTTTTTTATTTGTCATTCTGACTTATATCAGTATATTTAAACCACCTTTAACAAATAATTAATATTATTTTTGTTGAAGTCAATAAAGAAATAGAAAATATAAGTAAAATGAAACACACTAAAATCATCCAGGATTTAGAGAAATTAGGGATTAAAGGAAACTATGAAGTAGTGTATAATCCTTCTTATGAAGAATTATATCAGGCTGAAGTTTCTCCTGAAAATCAGGGGTTTGAGCAAGCTGAGCTTACAGAGTCTGGCGCAGTATCAGTAAAAACAGGAATTTTCACAGGTCGTTCACCTAAAGACAGATATATTGTTCAGGATGATGTTACAAGGGATACAATTTTCTGGGATGGTAAAGTAAATTTACCTACAACTGCAGAAATTTTCGGTTCTTGTAAAGAACTAGTGATGAACCAGCTTTCTGAAGCTAAAAAAATCTATGTAGTAGATGCATTCTGTGGTACAAATGCAGATACAAGACTTAAAGTAAGATTTATCGTTGAAGTGGCATGGCAGGCGCATTTCGTGACTAACATGTTTATTCGTCCTTCTCACTACGAACTGGAGAACTTTGGTGAGCCGGATTTCACAGTAATCAACGGATCAAAAACTACCAACCCGAACTGGGAAGCTCAGGGATTAAACTCTGAAAACTTCATTATGTTCAACCTTACTGAAAAACTACAGATCATCGGAGGTACCTGGTACGGAGGTGAGATGAAGAAAGGAATGTTTGCCATGATGAACTATTACCTTCCATTGAAAGGTATGGCTTCTATGCACTGTTCTGCAAACGTAGGTGAAAAAGGAGATGTTGCTTTATTCTTTGGTCTTTCGGGAACGGGTAAAACTACTTTGTCAGCAGATCCTAAAAGATACCTTATCGGTGACGATGAGCACGGATGGGATAACAATGGAGTATTCAACTATGAAGGAGGATGCTACGCTAAAGTAATTGATTTATCAGAAGAAAAAGAACCGGATATTTTCAGAGCAATCAAAAGAGATGCACTTCTTGAAAACGTTGTAGTGAACAATGGAGTAGCAGATTATACTGACGGATCTATCACAGAAAATACAAGAGTTTCTTATCCAATTTATCATATCAACAAAATTGTATTGCCTTCTAAAGCAGGTCATGCTAAGAAGATTGTATATCTTTCGGCAGATGCATTCGGGGTACTTCCTCCGGTTTCCATTCTGAACGAAGATCAGGCTCAATATCACTTCCTTTGCGGTTATACATCGAAATTAGCCGGAACTGAAAGAGGAATTACAGAGCCTCAGCCATCTTTCTCACCTGCATTCGGTGAAGCGTTCCTTACATTACACCCAACAATGTATTCTAAAACACTGATCGGTAAAATGCAGGAGCACGGAGCTAAAGCCTATTTAGTAAATACGGGTTGGAATGGTACCGGAAACAGAATCTCTCTGAAAGATACAAGAGCAATTATTGATGCTATCATTGATGGATCTATCGATAATGCTCCAAAAACTCAGGTTCCTATCATGAATCTTGAGATTCCTACTGAATTACCAAATGTTTCTACAGGTATTTTAGATCCTAGAGATACGTATGAAAATGCTTCAGAATGGGAAGAAAAAGCAAAAGATCTTGCTTCAAGATATATCAAAAACTTTGAGCAGTACTGTGATACTGAAGAAGGTAAGAAATTAGTAGCTTCAGGACCTCAATTGCAGGAACAGACTATCTAATAGTTACTCATCAACATACAAAAAGCCTCATTCATTGATGAGGCTTTTTTATTCATATTTTTTTACAGTTTTGAATCAATTCATTCTTTTCGTCCAATTTTTGGATGGTTGATTTGATTGATTCTTCACTTAAACTTTTTATTATTATAAAATCTCTTGAAGAAAAGTAAGATTCTTCGTCCAGTATGTTATCTAAATATTTTGGAGTAGTGAAGGTTAGCCAATATTTTTCTTTGTTGGAAAATTCGATGGTTACTTCTATCACATCAGATTCTGAATTTTCTATTTTATCATCTATATGAATTGAAATTATTTCAGGTTCTTTATATGCCTGGAAATAAAATTTTGAATACCACTTAAGTTTTCCCTCATCATTACAGATTCTTATATTTTCAGATTCTATTTCCTCAATGATATAAGATTTTCTCTTTGTTAATTGCTTAGGATAAGCTCCAATGTCATTACAGTAAATCCTGTCCTTTATTTTCATGAATCATTTTCTAATTATCCATAGGTATCTGTGAAAATCTGTGCAATCTGTGGGAAAATAAGCAACAGAATTATTTTAAACTCAATATAGCCAATCTGTATCCATCCATTCCAAAGCCAGATAAAACTGCATCCGTATTAGCTGCCGTTACAGATTTCTGTCGAAATTCTTCCCTTTTGTAAATATTGCTGATGTGAACTTCTACTTTGGGCTTTCGGATATTTTTCAAACAATCAGCGATAGCATAAGAATAATGGGTAAAAGCTCCCGGATTAATCACTACTGCATCAAAATCATCCTCCTGAAGTCTGTTGATAAGCTCCCCTTCAATATTAGACTGATAATATTTTAATTTATGAGCCTGAAACTCAGATTTTAAATTTTCCAAATAACTTTCCATGGAAACATTTCCATAGATTTCCGGTTCTCTGGTACCTAAAAGGTTAAGGTTAGGGCCATTGATGATCAAAACTTTCATACTATAAAATTAAAAACTTTTTTTAATTAACAGCTAAAAATTTCTCCATTGATTGACTTTTATTTAATTAGGATATTAATAATGATATTTATCATGTGTGATAAAATGATAATAGGTGTAACTCTTTGTTGTAAGGGGTTTTATTAAAAAATTACGTTAATTTTTGAAAATTTATCATGAAAAATAAATAAGTCTACTTGTTTTGTAGACTAAAAGTTTTTAGCTTTGCAACCATATTTCGATCGGCTTATAAAGAAAGATGGAGGGAACTGACCCTATGAAATCTTAACAACCTACCCGTGGGGCAAGGTGTTACATTCAGCCTTTTTAGGAAAAATAAGCATTTGGTTTATCGTATTTATCGATGCCCTTTGCTGATATTTCTGCAAAGGGCTAAATTTTAATATATGATAAATAAAATTGATTATGATTAGCAAGAATTTATTCACTTCTAAAGTTTGGATACCTCCGGTAGCTGCATTTTTTCTAGGAATAACCAGTGTCAATGCACAAAATACCAAGCCGAAAGATAGCCTCCACGAAAAAGAACTTGATGAAGTTGTGGTAGTAGCCTACGGAAAGGCAAAAAGAAACAGCTATACAGGTTCTGTAGCCACCATTTCAAGTGATAAGATTAATAACAGACCTGTCACCAATATTACCAAAGCTTTGGAAGGGCAGGTTGCAGGGATTCAAACGACCAGTGCATCTGGACAGCCGGGAGCTGTTTCTACCATCCGAATCAGAGGGATTGGTTCCATCAGTGCTTCCAGTGATCCGTTATATGTGGTGGATGGAATTCCTTTTGACGGAAACCTGAACGCTATCAGCCCAAGCGATATTGAATCCATCAGTGTTCTGAAAGATGCTACAGCAAGTGCTTTGTATGGTTCAAGAGGAGCTAACGGAATTATCATCATCACCACAAAATCAGGTAAAAAAGGTGAGGCTAAAGTCAATTTTAATATCAGCCAGGGATTCTCCGGAAGAGCAGTTAAAGATTATGAACAGGTTAATACAGATCAGTATTTTCAATTGTATTGGGAAGCGTTGAGGAATGGATATCAGTCTGGAAAAGTTTCTTCTCAACAGGCTGCTCAGATGGCAACGGATAATCTTGTTTCTACATTAGGGATCAACCCATATGGAACTGCTTATCCAAAACCCGTAGGGACAGATGGGAAATTGTTGCCAGGGGCATCAGCACTTTGGAATGATGACTGGAGGGATATTTTACAGAGAGTAGCTTCAAGAAATCAGGTAGATCTTGATATCAGCGGAGGAAGTGAGAAAAGCAATTATTTCTTTTCTCTGGGCTATCTTGATGATAAAGGAATGGCAATTGAATCAGGATATAAAAGATATAATACCCGATTGAAAATCAATTCTGAGGTAAAAAAATGGCTGAATGTAGGAGTGAATTTAAACTATACAAACAGCATTCAGCAGGCTCCGACTTCTTCCGATTCGAAGGCGAGTAATATCATCAATGCAGCAAGATTTATACCTTCATTTTATCCTTATTATGAAAGAAATCCGGACGGAACTTATATTTTAGGTGCTGATGGAAATCCAATTTATGATTTTGGAAAATACAGACCTACGAATGCTCTTCAGAATCAGAATGCTGCTGCAACACTGCCTTTAGACAAAAACGATAATAAAGAAGATAATTTCTCAGGAAAAGGATTCATGGAATTTACTTTCTTGCCGGAATTAAAATTCAAGACAAGTTTCTCTGTTGATTTGGTGAATTATAATGGACATTATTATTCAAATCCATTACTGGGACAAGGTGCAGAAACGGGAGGCTCGGTGACGAAAACAAATACCAGAACACTTTCTTATACCACCAGTAATATTCTTACGTATGATAAGAAATTTGGAAAACATCATATCAATGCTTTGGCAGGACATGAATTCTACAAATACGATTATCAGACAATTTCCGGAACAAGAAGCCAGTTCTCACTGCCTTATTACTATGAGCCGGATGCAGCTTCTTTATTAGGCAGTTTCAGTGGAAACAGTAATAAATTAAGCCTATTAAGTTTCCTTGGAAAAGTAGAGTATGATTATAACAATACTTATTTTCTATCAGCTTCAGGAAGAGCAGACAGTTCTTCAAGATTTGAAAAGGATAACAGATGGGGGAGATTCTGGTCTGTAGGAGGTTCATGGAAGATTTCAAACGAAGAATTTATTAAAAGCCTGAATGTTTTCAATCAGTTGACATTGCGTGCCAGCTATGGTGGTCAGGGGAATGATAAGTTACTTAGACCGAACGGGCAGCCGCTTTATTATGCATATCAGGAACTATACAAGTTTATCAGCCTTGGGGGAGAGCCGGGAACTACACTGGAAAAAACGTCTACCAATAATGTGAAATGGGAAACCAACCTTAATTTAAACGTAGGATTGGAATTTGCCATTCTGAATAACAGAATTAAAGGAAATATCGAATATTTCAAAAGACAAAGCCAGGATCTTCTGTTTAATATGCCAGTTGCACCATCATTGGGAATCAGTGATTATCCTGCGAATATCGGAACCATTCAGAATACAGGATTTGAATTTTCATTATTTACAACACCTGTTAAAACTGATGATTTCCAATGGAATGTGGATGTTAACATGAGTACTTTAAACAATAAAGTAACCAAACTGCCCGGAGGTTCTCTTGTGGTAGGAACTAAATTATTGACAGTGGGAGGTTCTGTATACGATTTCTTCATTCCGGAATGGGTAGGAGTAGATCCGGGCAATGGAAAGCCATTGTGGAAAACCGTGACTACAGATGCCAGCGGAAACTCAGTAGAGGGAACTACTTCAGAATATTCCAAAGCTACAAAACTGTTGCAGGGTTCTGCATTGCCTAAACTGACAGGAGGAATCAGTACAAGTATCAATTATAAGAATTTCGACTTTTCAGGATTACTGACATTCAAAATAGGGGGTAAAATTCTGGATAATGACTATACTTCCATCATGCATAACGGAAGTGCCGGAGGACGTGCATGGAGTGCTGAAATGCTGAACAGATGGACGCCAGATAATCCTAATACAGATGTTCCTGGTTTGAGTACTACAACAAACAACTGGACATCCACATCTTCCAGATTCTTATACTCAGGAACGTATGCAAGACTTAAAAATGTAAGCTTAGGATACACTCTTCCTGAATCTTATTTTGAGAAAATAGGACTTAAAAAATTCAGAATTTATATCCAGGCAGAAAACCTTCTGACCTTCTATAAACATAAAGGGATGGATCCTGAGCAGGCTTTGGATGGAACAACGTATTACAGATATCCTGCAATGAGAACGATCACATTTGGTCTTCAGGCAACACTTTAATCTTTAAAATTGAAACAATGAAAAAATTAAAATATCTATCATTTACGCTTATCGGATTTTTGACATTGATAAGCTGTGAAAGTGATCTTGATACTGCTCCAACTGATCAGGCCAACAGTGTGGAAGTTTTCAAAACAGCTGAAAGTGCAGAAACCGTAGTAAACGGAACCTGGGCAAAATTCAATAATGATGGGACTACCTATGCCAATATTGGTTATTCTACTGTCTTAAGAGCCAGTGATGCGATGGGAAGTGATGTAGCAGTATTGACTAATAAGTATGGTTTTGCTTCTACCTATGCCTTTACGGAAATGGTGAACAGTACAGCAAGCCGCCCGCTGTTTATCTGGACCATGTTATATTCTACCATCAATAATATGAATAATGTGATTACAAGAATTGATGGAACAGAAGGTAGTCAGGAGAAAAAGAATCAGGTGAAAGGGCAGGCAAAAGCATTACGTGCTTTCTGTTATCTGAATCTGGCCAGTTTTTACCAGTTCAGCTATCTGAAAGACAAATCCGCGCTTACAGCTCCTATCTATACTGAGCCTTCCACTACAGGCACTGTAGGGAAGAAGAGAGCGAGCCTTGAAGAAATCTATACTTTGATTAAAAGTGATCTGACCGATGCAGATAATCTGTTGAAAAGTTATACAAGAAATAATAAAGATAAGATTAACCGTGCTGTTGTAAACGGCCTTTTAGCAAGAACCTATCTGAATACCGGTGAATGGAGCAAAGCTTCAGCATCAGCCAAAATTGCAAGAGAAGGATTCCCACTGATGGCTCCGGAAAAATATAAGGATGGTTTTAATGACATCAACAATGCGGAATGGATCTGGGGACATGCACAGACACAGGAACAGTCGGATGCGAGTTATGCCTTCCATTATCTGGATGTGTCTTCATCAGGAAGTTTTTACTACAGTTTTATGGCTGACCCTTATTTTAAAGATCTTTTCGATGCCAATGATATCAGATCCCAATTGTTTTCATGGGACGGACAGAAAGGAAGAGAAGGATTGCTGAGGTATGCTAAGTTTAAGTTTAAACCAACCCTTATTGCAGATATTGTCTACATGAGAGCTGCGGAAATGTATCTGATTGAAGCTGAGGCTGAAGCCAGAACGGGAAATGTTTCTCAGGCAGTCGCAGTATTGAATCAATTGAAATCAGCGAGAAATGCTAATATTTAGTCATTCCTTAAGAAATGCTATTTTCTAATTTATTTTTAAACATAGAATTAGAAAATAGGATAATTTGTATTTGATAAAAAAATAAACTCAATTCTTTTTTCAGTATTTCCATCATTTTCTTCATATTCCAGGCGGTTGCTGATAATAATGCATTGATTTGTGGCCCCATTTCTCCCATGAAATAATTTTGAGCCAGCCTAAAATCCGTCTTTAAGTGTCCGATGATAGGTTCGATCGCTGCTCTAGTTCTGAATTTCTTGCGTTTTATTTGTTTTTGATAAGCGGTGTCTGTTTTTCTTGGAGTGCTTGGAATAGAGATTTTTACGCCTTTGATCTCCGATTTTCCTCTGCCACCTCGATCGTAAACGAGTTCTTTTGGAAGTTGCTGACCACTGTTTTCCATTTGCTCCAGAAGCGGCTCAATGGTGTGACCATCGTATGGTGTTTGTAAAAATGCCTTAATCCCAAGAATGATTTTTTTGCCTTTGCCCGAGGTCGTTATCAAGCCCACCTTATTTCCAAATTCATACTGTTTATGAGCTTTTCCTTTCGCAATACATCGGGTAAATGGTTTGTGAATGCTGTAAATTTTATCGGTATCGTTTCTTTTTTGAGTAACCGCTTTGGCGTAAAGTGTCAGTGTATTTTTGTAAAACTCTTTCTGTTCTGCCGTAAAATTGCGTTCCAGTTCTCGTATCAGCCTCATGGCGATGGTTTTTAATTGTCTTTGTGACTTTCTTGCCATTTTAGCTCGCTTAGGATGTTTGCCGTTGTAGGTGTTGCGAACCAGTCGTTTGCTGACTTTCGTGTAGCGCTGTCTCTGCTTTAGGCCTTCTTTTTCGGCTATTTTGTTGCAATAATCAATTACTTTTTTACACAATTTCGCATCCGTAGGAAAAGTAGTGTTATTCTCTTGAACCGTGGTATCTGACAAAACAAAATGTGAAGTATTGACCTTTGCATCATGCATCCTTACACTGTAGGCAAAGATTTTTTCAATACCGTTTTCGCCAATTCTTTTTCGGAAATGCACAAAATTACTTGGGTCACACGGGAATTCATGTTCAAAGAAAACTCTTCCGCAAAAATACTGCATGTAAGGATTCATAATCCACGCTGAGGCAAGGGTTTCATCGCCCAAATTGTACAGGTGCTTCAAAAGAAGGCAGCCCACCATAAACCGAATCGGATGACTTGGATTGCCTACTTTAGAATACAATGGAGAAAATTCTTTCTCGAAATAATTCCAATCAATTTTTTCTGAAAGCAATACAAGTTCGTGCTTCTCATCAATAAAATCCACCAACATCGGGCGAAATAATTCTGGCAGTTTTTCTGGATTTTTTCCCAACATATTTGCAAGGTTTTAAAGCTCTAAAATACAAAAACCTGCAAGAAAAAACAAATGAATCAATATTTAGAATACTAATATCCAATGTTTTAAATGTATTTTAAGGAGTGACTATTTATAGTGGCTCATTGTCACAGAATGCTGTAATAGATGCCATTTTGATTGAAAGAAGAAAAGAATTGTTCGGAGAAGGATTTTCGCTTTCAGATATTATCAGAACGCAAGGAACGGTGATAAGAAAACCATTTGTAGATGCAGATGGAAAACCGATAAAAGTACAAATAACTACACCGGACGGAACTGTGAAAACCGTAGACGGTAAAGGACATTCTGTTCTTGATTTCCCTGATAAATCTGCTTTTACACCCAACAGTAATTATTATTTATTCAGTATTCCACAAAGAGAATCTGAAAACAACCCGAACTTATAAGAGGACATACTTATAATTAGATTTGATTTTTAGCCACTGCTTTTGCGGTGGTTTTTGTTTTTAAAGTTATTTTCATAAGTCATTGAAAAATATCCTTTCCAAAACCAATTATTCCAATTTGCGGCTTGTTGACCTGCTTTACTTATTGTTTCCAAAATTAAAGATTTCGCTATTTTATGGATAAATTTTTTCTTTTCTCAAAAACAGAAACTAAACCTTCATTAAAAATAATTTTATTATTTTCTATTTTACCTTTAGTTATATATCTTGTATACCAATTTTTTGAATCTGGAGAATTTCCAAATTGTTCAAGTTGAATATTATTATTCTATATTCTATATTTTCCTCCATGTATCTCAAATTTTCCAAAATACATAAGTGATTCATTCTTAAAAAAAACATTCTTATGAAAAATGATTATCCTTGGATTCTTCATTTCTTCTTCATTATAAGGTCTTCCTTCAAATACCTGAACATAATATGCCGTAGTATCTATTGTCTTTAGATCTTTTTCGCTTGGTTTTTCTTTAAATGAATATTGTGTCTTATCATTTAATAAAGGTTCACCATATTGATCTTTTTCTATTTTATATAGTTTTTGTCCGTAACTGCTTAGAAATCCTATCATGCAGAATATTGAAAAAATATATTTAACCACAATCAGATACTTTTTATTCATATGCTATAGTGGAAGGCTCTAGTTGTTTCACTTCATTTTTGTTGAAGATAATATCCTGTATAGTTTTGTTAATTTTGTCGAATTTTTTTCCATTATAGCAGAACCATCCTTCTTCAGTATTGTGAATATACTCTACATTAATATTGTTCAGAATCAATCTGTTATAAATCTTAGGATTATATCCCCATATAGAACAATCAATTGTAGAAGGAAGACTTTCAAAGCTGTTTTCTGAAAAAGTTTTCAGAATTTTTTCTTCTTCTTCTCTGGTTAAATTGACCTTTATCGTAGTTGAATCGGAATCATAGTTTCGTGTAAACAAACCTGTTTTTGAATCGTAGGTATCAGTCAAATCTTTATAAATGAATGATGAATTCTGGTTTATTGTATTTTGCTTATTACATGATATCAGACTAATGATAATCAGCAAATAAAAGGTGATAAAAAAGTGATTATTTTTCATATGTACCCTTTTTCATATTGAGTTATTTTTATTTTCAATGATATGAATTTTATTTTTATCATAAAGACCTTGATACATATTTGCGAATAGGTTTTTACATAAAAATGTTAGTTAAATACTTAATATGAATAATTCAGTTTATAAAAAATCTCTACCTTTGTAACAATGAACCTTTTAAGATGGATATTGGCAATTTATTTCATGGCGCTATCATTGATGCCATGCGCTGACGTGTCTCATCCGCAGAATTCGGGGAATAAGATGATCTTCTTAAGTGTTCAGGAAAATCATTCAAAAGAAAAAGGAGATATCTGTTCTCCGCTATGTGCTTGCAGCTGTTGTCAGATAACGGTTTCAGCATTTAAAATGGATCCTTTATTAGAAATACCGGAGCAAATTCCTGCTTATTTTTCAAAGAAGATCTTATTCCACAAAAACGACTTCGCTTACCAGATTTACGATCCTATCTGGCAGCCTCCTAAAATTTAATTTTTATTGACTTTTAGAAAGCCTATGCTTTCTGATTATAAACTGTGCTTGAAACTTTGCAATACCATTGCAGAGGTTTTCAGGATATTTTTGCTGCAGCATTGTAATGCTGTGAGCATTTATTTTCAATAAAAATTAAATATCAATCGTGTTAGATAAAATCATAAAATTCAGTATCAAAAACAAGGTGATCATTGGTTTGATGACCCTGGTGCTGATCATCTGGGGAACGTGGAGTGCCACCAGATTACCTATCGATGCTGTGCCGGATATCACCAACAATCAGGTGCAGATCATTACTGTATGTCCTACATTGGCGGGACAGGAAGTGGAACAGCTGGTTACCTTTCCCATTGAACAGAGCATTGCCAATGTTCCCGATATTCAGGAAACAAGAAGTATTTCAAGATTCGGACTTTCTGTAATTACAGTAGTGTTCAAAGAAAATGTAGATGTTTACTTTGCGAGACAGCTCATTAATGAACAACTGAAAAATGCTGTGGAAGAAATTCCAAAAGGAGTGGGAACTCCTGAGCTGGCTCCTGTAAGTACAGGTCTTGGAGAAGTATATCAGTATATTCTTCACCCTAAAAAAGGAAGCGAAAAGAAATACAATGCTAAAGAACTGCGCACCATGCAGGACTGGATCGTTCGAAGACAACTGAACGGAACACCTGGAGTTGCAGAAATCAACAGTTTTGGAGGAGAATTAAAGCAATATGAAGTGGCCATTGATCCCAATCGGTTAAAAGCAATGGGAACAAGCATCACTGAAATATTTACTGCCCTTGAAAAAAATAATCAGAATACAGGAGGAGCCTATATTGATAAAAAGCCCAACGCCTATTTTATCCGTGGAATTGGTTTGGTTACCTCTTTGGAAGATATTAAAAACATTGCTGTTAAAAACGAAACCGGAAGCGTTCCGATTTTTATAAAAGACGTTGCTGATGTTCGTTTAGGAAGTGCTGTTCGTTACGGAGCATTAACCTATGACGGAAAAGTAGATGCTGTTGGCGGAGTAGTGATGATGCTGAAAGGAGCCAATAGTAATGAAGTTGTAAACAATATCAAAGCAAAAATTCCTACCATTCAAAAGTCTCTTCCCAATGATGTTATTATAGAACCGTTTCTGGACAGAACAGATCTTGTAGACAGAGCCATCAATACTGTACAGAAAAACCTCATCGAAGGAGCGTTGATCGTTATTTTCGTTCTTGTGGTTTTCCTTGGAAATCTGAGAGCCGGACTTATTGTTGCTTCTGCCATTCCGCTTTCCTTATTGTTTGCATTAGGAATGATGAATGTTTTCGGAGTAAGTGCCAACCTGATGAGCCTTGGAGCCATAGACTTCGGGTTGATTGTAGATGGTGCCGTAATTATTGTAGAAGCAACGTTACATCATTTAGGCGTAAGGAAATCTGTCCGTGCATTGACACAGTCGGAAATGGATGAAGAGGTATTTCTTTCTGCATCAAAGATCAGAAGCAGTGCAGCTTTCGGAGAAATCATCATCCTTATCGTATACATCCCGATTCTTACGTTGGCAGGTGTAGAAGGGAAAATGTTTACCCCAATGGCAAAAACAGTAGGATTCGCCATTCTGGGAGCTCTGATTTTATCTCTTACCTATATTCCAATGATGAGTGCTTTGTTTTTATCTAAGAAAATATCCCACAAAGAAACCTTCTCTGATAAAATGATGAATCGTCTTCAAAAGGTTTATCAGCCATTATTACAGAAAGCAATCAAAGTAAAATATATCATTGTTTCAGCGACGGCTGTTGTTTTTCTTATTTCTGCTTTTATTTTCAAAAATATGGGTGGTGAATTTATTCCGCAGCTACAGGAAGGAGACTTTGCATTCCACTGTATTTTACCGCAGGGAAGTTCACTCAGCCAGAGTATAGAAACTTCTATGCAGGCATCAAGATTAATCAAACAGTTTGATGAAGTGAAAATGGTCGTTGGGAAAACCGGTTCTGCTGAAGTTCCTACAGATCCTATGCCTCCCGAAGCCACCGATATGATCGTTGTATTAAAGCCACAAAGTGAATGGAAAACAAAAAAATCCTACAATGAATTAGCCGATGAGATTAGCGAAAAATTAGAAACAATTCCAGGAGTGTTTTTTGAGAAAAACCAACCTATTCAGATGCGTTTCAATGAGCTGATGACTGGGATCAGACAAGATGTAGCAGTAAAGATTTTCGGAGAAAACCTGGATTCTCTTGCTATATATGCAGATAAGGTGGGAAAAATCATTCAGACGGTAGATGGAGCCACAGCCCCTCAGATTGAAAGAGTGAGTGGCCTTCCACAGATCAATGTTCAGTATGACAGAACGAGAATTGCCAATTATGGATTGAATATAGAAGATGTCAACAATGCAGTAAGTACAGCTTTCGCAGGAAAAGCAGCCGGACAGGTTTTTGAAAATGAAAGACGTTTTGATCTGGTGGTTCGTTTAGACAGTCTTCACAGAACTGATATTTCGGATGTGAATAACCTGATGATTACTTCTGCTACCGGAGCGCAGATTCCATTGTCACAGGTAGCAAATATAAGCTACAAATTAGGACCTGCACAGATCAGCCGTGAGCAGGGAAAACGTAGGATTGTTATTGGATTTAATGTAAAAGACCGTGATGTAGAAAGCGTGGTGAAAGATATTCAGGCAAAACTGGATAAAGTGAAACTTCCTTCCGGATACTATTTTACCTATGGAGGGCAGTTTGAAAATCTTCAGGAAGCCAGCAAACGTCTGATGATTGCAGTTCCGGTATCATTACTGCTTATTTTTATGCTCTTGTATTTTACTTTCCGTTCATTCAAACAGGCTGCACTGATTTTTACAGCAATTCCTATGAGTGCTATTGGTGGTGTATTTGCGCTTTTAATAAGAGATATGCCATTCAGTATCAGTGCCGGGATCGGATTTATTGCCCTTTTTGGTGTGGCAGTACTGAACGGAATTGTTTTGATAGGAACATTCAACCAGTTAGAAAAAGATGGTGAAACAGATATTCTGAAAAGAGTATTTGAAGGAACAAAAACCAGATTAAGACCTGTATTAATGACTGCTACAGTAGCTTCATTAGGATTTTTGCCAATGGCTATTTCCACCGGAGCGGGAGCAGAAGTACAGAAACCTTTGGCTACAGTAGTGATTGGGGGACTGGTAACAGCTACTTTCCTTACGTTATTCGTTTTACCGATGCTGTACATCATTTTTAACACGAAGATTTTGAAAAGAAAAAGTAATAATCCGGGAACATTTACGATGGTTCTTATTTTGGGATTCATGATCCTGGGGCAGACTTTTAAGGCACAGACGAGACCGATTTCTGTAGAACAGGCAGTAGAACAGGCAATGAATAATAATTTAACCTTACAGTCAAAAGACTTAAGCATTAAATCTGCTGAAGCATTAAGGGCAACTGCAAAAGAACTTCCTAAGCTCGGTGTTACAGCACAGCTTGGACAATACAACAGTCCAAAGTTTGACCAGTCGTTTGCGATCTCACAAAGTATTCCTTTTCCAACCCTTTTTAAAGCGAGAAAAGATTTAATCAATGAGAATATCAAAAGCAGACAGATTGATAAGGAAATTACAGCTAATGAACTGATAAAACAGGTTCGTACCTATTATTATCAGATTGAATATCTTCAGTATAATAAAGCTCAGCTGACCAGTTTGGATAAATATTATGAAGAATTCATCAGGATTGCAACCGTAAGATTTAAAGCAGGTGATATCAAGAAAATAGAAATCAGTACGGCAGAAACTCAGAAAGGAGAAATTGATCTGCTGCTCAGACAAAATGAAGTCTTTCTGAATAATGCTTATAAGAATTTAAAGACCCTGATGAACACTTCAGAAAATCTTGAAGTTCCGTTTAATAAAGATTATGCGCCTTTAAAAGCAGAAAGTGTACTCGATAGTGCTGTGGTTGCCAACAACCCATCTGTAAAAGCTTTTTACCAGGAAATGGAAATTGCTGAGAAAAATAAAAAAGTTGAAAAATCACTCGGTCTGCCTGATTTCAGCTTAGGATATACCAACCAGTCTTTGATTGGTCTTCATACCATCAATGGACAGGAGAATTTTTATAACTCAGGAAAACGTTTTCAGTCAGCAACAGTAGGAGTGGCTATTCCATTGACATTTGGTGCCACGAAAGCAAGAATCCAGGCGCTGGAGTATGAAAAACAGGTTGCTGAAACCAATGCCAACATGCAGAAGAAACAACTTACTGCTCAGTTAGAAAATGCGTTCAGCCAGTATCAGCAGGATTTGCAGCAATATGATTACTATACAAGTCAGGCACTGCCGAACGCAGAGAAAATTGTAAAAGCAGCTCAGTTAGGATACAAAACAGGAGAAATTTCCTATGTGGAATATCTTTTTGCCCTGCAGACTGCAACGAATATCCAGTTAAAATATCTGGAATCTATCCAGCAGGTGAACCAATCTGTGGTTACTATTAACTCAATTATAAATAAATAATATGAAACCGCTGTTAATAAAACTTTCTGCCAGACCTATGAAAACGAAGGCATACAGCATCAGACAAAATACATTTTTACTTATGAAACTCAAATATAATATCATCCCTCTTATCCTGATGTCAGTCTTACTAACAAGTTGTGGAAAAAAAGAAGCTTCTGAAGAAAAAGCTCCTGAAAAAACAGAACAGAAAGAGCAGGCACATGAAGAAGCTCCACAAACGATAGCTTCACTCACAGAAGAGCAGATGAAGTCTGTAGGCGTTGCTTTGGGAACCGTAGAAATGAAAGAGTTGACATCTACTATAAAAGCCAATGGTTTACTGAGTGTACCTAACAGTAACAAAGCCACAATTACTTCCCTGTATGGAGGAATCATCAAAACCATCAATATTCAGGTAGGAAGTATCGTGAAAAAAGGACAGGTGATTGCCACTATTGCCAATCCGGAATATATTCAGCTTCAGGAAGATTATCTGACTGCCAATAGCAGAATAACCTATGCAGAACAGGAATACAGAAGACAGAGAGAGCTTTTTGATAATGATGCAGGAGCGAAGAAAAACCTTCAAAGTGCCGATGCTGAGCTGAAAACCTTAAGAACAAAAAGAGCATCCCTTTTAAAACAGCTTCAGATGATGGGAATAAGCCCGGGAAAAGTAAGCAATGGAAATATGAAATCCGGTTTGGTGATCACCGCACCAATCAGCGGGACAATCAGCAGTATTACTGCGCAGATCGGAAGTTATGTAGATATTTCCTCTCCCGTTGCAACGGTGATTGATAACGGTTCCATTCATCTCGATCTTCAGGTATTTGAAAAAGATCTTCCTAAAATGAGAGTAGGGCAGATTGTTCATTTTAAACTGACCAACAATCCGGAAACCGAATATGATGCAAGAATTTACAGCATAGGATCTTCTTTTGAAAACGAAAGCAAAACCATCTCTATGCACTGCGAAGTGATCGGAAACAAATCCGGACTGATTGACGGAATGAATATCACCGGAATTGTAAGCCTTGATAAAAGTACAACTCCGGCAGTTCCTACAGAAGCTATTGTTGAAGCAGACGGGAAATATTTTGTATTTGTTCAGACCGATAAAAAAGCGGAAGAAGAACATGAAGAAAAAGGAAAACCACATCCGAAAACCTTAAACTTTGAGAAAATAGAAATAGTGAAAGGAACATCTGATATGGGATATACTGCGGTAACTCCGGTAGGAAATATTCCTGACAATGCAAAAATAGTAGTGAAAGGAGCATTTTTCGTGAATGCAAAACTGGTGAATTCCGGGGAACATGAACATTAATGAAAGCCATTGGAACTAGTAAAATGTCGATTTTTATCCTTAAATTAGAGCTGTTTACGTAATTTTTTATTGAATAAAAACGGTTGGAAGAAACTAAAGATAACCTCACCGAATTTTAATAAATAACCCAATTATGTTATTAAACAAAAAAATATCAGTCTGGTATTTCATCCGTGAAATAAAAACCCAAATTCTGTTCATCGGAACCTTTGCCATCGCTATTGGTCTTTTGGATGAATTACCGTGGTTTCGCAAGATCTCGCTGCCTTTGAATATTCCGGCATTGTTGGGAACAGCAGTATCATTGCTGCTGGCATTCCGTACCTCCCAGTCCTACGAAAGATGGTGGGAAGCCAGAACCGTTTGGGGGGCTATTGTAAACGATTCCCGGACTTTTGTAAGGTTGATTATTCAGTTTATGCCGGTGGGAAATGACAAAACAATAAAAGATTTTGCCGAAAGACAGATCATCTGGACCTATGCACTTGGAGAATCTTTGAGAAAACTGCCGTTCTCTGAAAAAGTTCAGCAATATCTGGATCAGCATCACATCAAAGGAGCCAATATTCCCAATGCAATTCTGGATGAACACTCCAGACAACTGAAAGAAATTGCCGCTTCCAAAGGACTGACCGATTTTCAGCAGATGCAGCTGAATGATATCATCACAAGATTGTGTGACAGCATGGGGAAATGTGAAAGGCTTAAGAATACGGTTTTTCCACGTTCTTACAGTGTTTTAGTTCATATTTTGATCTATGTTTTTGCAGCCATTCTTCCATTTGGACTTGATGATTCACAGCTGTTGGTAGAAATTGCCATTACTTTCCTGGTTCCGGTGACATTCATCGCCATTGAAAAAACATCCATCATCATGCAGGATCCGTTTGAAAATGTCCCTGTAGATACCCCAATGACTTCTCTGGCACAGACCATAGAGATTAATATAAGACAGATGATTGGTGAGCAGAATGTTCCCCTTAAAAAAGAAAATACATCGTATTATGAAATGTAAATAAACCATACACAATATGGAAAGTACACCAACACAACCCGTTTCTGCAGGAAGCAGACATAAAAAGAACCTCCTGATCGTACTCTGCCTTAGCGGAACCTATCTCATTGCTGAGGTAATAGGAGGAATAATAACGAACAGTCTTGCGTTATTGGCAGATGCAGCCCATATGCTGACAGACGTTGTAGGACTGTTACTGGCATTTATCGCCATCAAGATAGGAGAAAGAAAAGCAGATCCTTCCAGAACATATGGTTATTATCGAATAGAAATATTAGCAGCTGTCATCAATGCGGTGGTTTTATTAGCTATTTCGATCTATGTTTTGTTTGAAGCCTATCAGCGTTTTCAAAACCCGCCCGAAGTACAAAGTAAATCAATGCTGATTGTAGCAGGAATCGGATTGATCGTCAATATTGTCGGAATGATGATTCTCAGAAAAGACTCAGAAGGCAGTCTCAATATGAAAGGAGCCTATTTTGAAGTGCTTTCAGATATGCTTACTTCAGTAGGAGTGATGATTGCAGGAGTAATTATGCTGACGACAGGCTGGTACTATGCAGATCCATTGATTTCAGCTGCAATCGGACTTTTGATTTTTCCGAGAACATGGAAACTGTTGAAAGAAGCCATTAATGTTTTGCTGGAAGGAACACCTAAAGACGTAGATATTCATGAACTTCGCCAATCATTAGAGAAAACTCCCGGAGTGAAAAATATTCATGATCTTCACGTATGGTCATTAACATCAAGCGTTAATGCTATGAGTGCCCATGTGGTAAAAGAAGCCACATATTCTCAGAATCAATTATTAAAAACATTGACAGATACTACTGTGAATAACTTTAAAATCAGTCATACAACTTTTCAGATAGAAGAGGAAGGTTATGAAGAAAATGAAGTCCATCTGTAAAAAATTTAAAAGCGTACAATGAAAAAAGATATAGAACACAAACTCATTGATAAAAATACCAAACCTACCAGTATGAGGATTTTGGTATATGATTTCCTAAGTTCTCAGGAAGCGGCTTTATCTCTTTCTGAAATAGAAAACCATTTTGACAATGCTGACAGAATCACCATCTACAGAACATTGAAAACCTTTGAAGAAAAAGGAATTGTTCACAGCATTCAGGAAAATACAACTACGAAATACAAACTATGCGAAGACGATTGTGATGAAAAAACACATAAAGACTGGCATCTGCATTTCTACTGTAAAATATGCAAACAAACAACCTGTAAAGAAGATATTTCTTTCCCGGAAAACATTCAGACCAATTTCAGGATTGATGAAATACGATTGTTTGCCAAAGGAATCTGCGAAAACTGTCTTGAAAATTTGCAATAGCATTGCATCAGTCTCATCTTTACATTTGTATAAAAATATTCAGTTATGGAAAAATGCTGTAGTACAACCCCGGAAAAACCCGATACAAAAGGACACAAACATAATCACGCAGAAGGAGAGGGACATGACCATGACGGGCATGATCATTCTCATGACTCCGGAGATCAGACGGTCTTTCAGATGTTTCTTCCCGCCATTATATCCTTTATCATCTTATTATTAGGAATTGCTTTTGACAACTATATAAAACCCGCATGGTTTATAGGCTGGGTACGTTTAGTATGGTTCCTGGCAGCTTATATTCCTGTAGGATTCCCGGTATTGAAAGATGCCTATAAAAGTATCATCAAGGGAGATGTGTTTTCGGAATTCTTTCTGATGAGCATTGCAACCATTGGTGCTTTTGCCATCGGAGAATATCCTGAAGGAGTAGCAGTAATGCTTTTTTACGCCGTAGGAGAAGTATTCCAGTCTATGGCAGTTACGAGAGCCAAAGGAAATATAAAAGCATTATTGGATCAGCGCCCTGATGAGGTAACGGTGATGGAAAATAATCAGCCCAGGACCATGAAAGCCAAAGAAGCTAAAATTGGAGATATTATTCAACTGAAACCCGGTGAAAAACTGGCACTGGATGGCGAGCTACTTTCAGATTCAGCATCATTCAACACCGCAGCTTTAACGGGAGAAAGTAAACCTGATACCAAAAATAAAGGCGAGGTTGTTCTTGCGGGAATGATCAATATGAACAGTATTGCTTTGGTTAAAGTAAATACTGCCTATGAAGACAGTAAACTGAGTAAAATTCTGGAACTCGTTCAGAATGCTACAGCACAGAAAGCTCCTACAGAACTGTTCATTAGAAAATTTGCAAAAGTATATACCCCTATCGTAGTATTTCTTGCCATAGGAATCTGTTTACTGCCTTATTTCTTTGTTAGTGATTATCAGTTCAGAGACTGGCTGTACAGAGCATTGATTTTCCTTGTGATTTCCTGTCCTTGTGCCCTTGTGATCTCAATTCCGCTGGGATATTTCGGAGGAATAGGAGCTGCAAGCCGAAACGGGATATTATTCAAAGGAAGTAATTTCCTGGACAGCATTGCAGAAATTCAGAACGTAGTGATGGATAAAACCGGAACCATGACGGAAGGTGTATTCAAAGTACAGGAAGTAAGCATGAGCGCTGAATTTAATAAAGAAGAAGTCCTTCAGATGGTTAATGTTCTCGAAAGCAAAAGTACCCATCCGGTGGCAACGGCTATTCACAATTATGTAGGAGATATCAATCACGCTATTCCATTAGAAAATGTAGAAGAGATAGCAGGTCACGGATTGAAAGCGACTATTAACGGAAAAGAGCTTCTGGTAGGAAACTTTAAACTGATGGATAAATTCAACATCAGTTATGATCTTAACCCTACTAATATTGTATATACGGTAATTGCAGTCGCTTATGATAAAAAATTCGCAGGATATATTACTATTGCAGACAGCATAAAAGAAGATGCCAAACAAACCGTAGACAACCTTCATAAAATGAATGTAAAAGCTACAATGCTGAGCGGTGATAAAAGTACTGTTGTGAAATATGTAGCAGATCAGTTGGGAATCGACAATGCGTTCGGAGACCTTTTGCCTGAAGATAAAGTAAACAAGGTTAAAGAAATTAAAGCCAGAAATCAAACCGTAGCTTTCGTAGGAGACGGAGTAAACGATGCCCCTGTAGTGGCTTTAAGCGATGTAGGAATTGCAATGGGAGGTTTAGGAAGTGATGCAACTATTGAAACAGCAGATGTGGTGATTCAGGATGACAAACCAAGTAAAATACCAATGGCTATCAATATCGGAAAGCAAACGAAAAAGATAGTTTGGCAGAATATCATTCTTGCTTTTGCGGTAAAAGCTGTTGTTCTGGTCTTGGGAGCGGGAGGACTGGCAACCATGTGGGAAGCAGTATTTGCCGATGTAGGAGTAGCATTATTGGCTATTTTAAATGCTGTAAGAATTCAGAGAATGAAATTTTAAGAAGAATATAATAAACACAACTCAATTATATTCAATAAAAGCTCTGCTGAATTTCAGCGGGGCTTTTTTTAAAAAAATAACAGTTTTTTTGTTGGAAATCGCAAAGGTGCAAAGAAGATGAAAATTGTGGTATTTTTTAAGACGCAAGAAAATCAAAGATTTTCAGCAAGATTACTTTTTAATGATCAGCTTCATTCAGTCTTATTATTAGCAATATTAAATTTTATCGGAGATAAAATTTTTGCGCCTTAAAACAGTAAGCATTAAAAAAACTTGCGTCTTTGCGTTTCCAACATCGTGCACGTATCAAAACTTAATTTAAAAAAAATAACAGATTTTTTGTTGGAAATCGCAGAGGCTTAAAGAAGATAAAAATTGTGCTGTTTTTTTTAGACGCAAGAAAATCAAAGATTTTCAGCAAGATTACTTTTTAATGATCAGCTTCATTCAGTCTCATTATTAGTAATATTAAATTTTATCGGAGATAAAATCCTTGCGCCTTAAAGCAGTAAGCATTAAAAAATAACTTGCGTCTTTGCGTTTATCCAACAAAACAAGACATTTTAAAAAACAAAAAAGCTCTGCCAAAGACATCAGCAAAGCTTTTATTAACAAGATTAAACTTTTTATATAAAGAACTAAGTTTTGGTTAGGTCTAAAGTTTGAATCAAAGTTCGGGATAAAATGATTCCTTTGATAGGCACAGTTTTGTAATTTTTGTGGGTAACAGTATACAATCACAATGACATTCATCATAAATCATCTGTAAAACAGTTTTGAAGTAGTATATTTGTAACAGAGAACAAAATCGTTGAAGGTATTCATTTCCATATTCATCATTTTTACTGTTGCAATACGTCCCGTTTTGCCATTGGTAAACTATGCCGTGAACTATGATTATATTGTGAAAAACCTTTGTGAGAACAGAAACGTACCACAATCAACCTGTAAAGGGAAATGCTATGTAGAAAAAGAACTGGCAAAAACAGAAAAACAGTCCAATAGCTCCCAAACCATAAAGATTGCAGGCTTAGATGTTTTTATTTCTCATGATATCCTTTCTTTCTCATCTCATGTGAGCTCAGAATCACTTTCTGAAATTCCAGACTCCAGTTATTTTAATTCTCACTCTTCAGAATACTTTTCAAGGATATTCCATCCTCCGTTGGCTTCATTCTTATTGTAAACTATATTTTTAGTTTATGAAATGAAAGTCATTAAAGATACACTATGCATTTAAAATACATTGAGGAATTCCGTGTTTTCTCAGACTTGTGCATTGTATCATCACTTTATTTAATATTATTAATTTCAATTTAACATTAAAATGAAATCTCCTATTATTTTGACCGCACTGCTGTCGATATCATTACTGTCGTGTACCAAGGAAACGCCTCAGGTAAAGCATGCGAGCCATATGGACTCTTCAGGAAAGCATGTAGAAAATGTACAGGTGGTGAATGAAGAAGATCCGATTTGCCACATGAAAACAGCCGGATCTATTAAAGATACTGCTGTATATAAAAATAAAACGTACGGTTTTTGCAGTGTATCCTGCAAACTTGAATTCAAAAAAAGCCCTGAGAAATATGCCCAAAAATAAAAAGAACAATAATAAGAGTAAAGTGATCATACCCATTGCGGTATTTGCGTTGCTTTTCCTGGGAATAGGGGTAGGAATGGGGTATTTTAAAAAGAACCTTTACACCGTGATGAAAGTTCCTGATTTTGAACTCACAGATCAGAGCAGTAAAAAAATTACCAATAAAGATATGCTGGGTAAAGTATATCTCGTAGAATTTTTTTTCAGCAAATGTCCTACAATATGCCCTGTGATGAATACCAATATGAAGGCTATTCAGAATCAGATTAATGATCCGAACTTCGGTATTATTTCCATCAGCATTGATCCGGAAAACGATACTCCATCAGCACTGAAAGAACATGCCCAAAGAATAGGAGCAACATCTCCGAACTGGCATTTCCTGACCGGAGACCGCACTTATATCGGGAATCTTGCAGATAAATTTAATATTTACGTAGGTGATAAAGAAGATGAAGGAGAAAGCCTGAACCACAGCGGAATGATTGCACTGGTAGATCAGGACGGAAATATCCGATGCAGATATAACAAAGAAAATATGCCCATTCTGTATTATTCAGGATTGAATTACGGAGATCCGGAAGGTAAAACACCAATGCTGACAGGAAAATACCACCCCGATAGAGAAATTCTGATTGAGGATATTAAGAAATTATTGAAATAGAGAGGAGGGAAGCCGGATGTTTGAAGCTGGAAGTTATTCCAGACGATGAAGCTCTGGCGATTTTTAAGATAGCTGTAAAAGCAAAATAGAAGTTGAAGAAGTTATTCTTTAAAAATAAATTGCTTCCAGCCTCCATCTCCCATCTTCCCGCTTAATAAAAAACATTGTTAAACCATAAACAAAAACGTTATGAAGATTTTGAAAATAGCTGCTTTAAGTGCAGTTTTTGCGGCTCAGTTTACACTGGCTCAGTTTAAGCAGACACCTCTGCCATATGCTTATAATGCTTTGGAAGGGAATATTGATGCCCAAACGATGGAAATTCATTATTCAAAGCATGCTGCAGCCTATGTAGCGAACCTGAATAAAGCGATTACGGGGACTCCACAGGAAAAAGAAACTTTGTTCCAGATTCTTTCCAATGTTTCCAAACTGCCGGCTGCAGTAAGAAATAATGCAGGCGGACATTACAACCATGAATTGTTCTGGACCGTTCTTACGCCTCAGAAAAATACACAACCTTCAGCAAAATTGGCAAAAGCCATCACTGAAACTTTCGGAAGTATAGATGCTTTTAAAGAAAAAATGGCTAAAGCCGGAGCAGACCGTTTCGGATCGGGATGGGCATGGCTTTCTGTGGATAAAAATGGAAAACTATTCGTTTCTTCTACTCCTAACCAGGACAATCCTTTGATGGATGTAGTGGAAGAGAAAGGAACTCCTATCTTCGGAATTGATGTATGGGAACATGCTTATTATTTGAAATATCAGAATAAAAGAGCAGATTATCTGACTGCGATCTGGAACGTTACCAACTGGAAAGAAATCAGCAGAAGATATGACGAAGCGATAAGCAAGAAATAGTCTGATGAAATTATTTTACAGCATACTTTTTACCTTTTATATGGTGCTACGACCTTTAGTGCTCGTGGTAGAGTATGCTGTAAATTATGATTATATTGTTAAAGTTCTCTGTATTAATAAATCCAGGCCGGAGATTCACTGTAACGGAAAATGTTACCTGAGTAAAGAGCTGGCCAAAACCAATGATTCGGAATCTTCACCCTTTCAGAAACTCAAAAACTCAGGACAGAAAATCCTTGATACCTATATTCTGCCGGAGACTACAGAGATCAATACTACTGAAAAACAGTCGTTTTTCAATTTCAACTTCACCTACGAAACAGCTTATTCTTTTCTGTTTCTTACCCACATTTTCAAACCACCGGTTTTTTAAGTATACCTATCACTATTCAACCACAAAAGTTACTTAAGCTTAGATAAATTAAAAGCTTGAGTGTTTTTATCATGCATAAAATCCGTCACTTAAAAATAATTTAAGTGTAAGAACCTTTCATGCCTTTTGTGGAAAAAAAAATGTTTCTGCATTCAAAAATTATAATTCAACTTAAAAAATCAACAATGAAAATTTCTAAATATTTATCACTATTCTTAATTGCCTTTACTTTATTCTCTTTTGTAGCCTGCGAAAGCAGCAGAGATGACGAAAATCCACAGGATACAACCCCCGGAAAACTCCAGATCAAATTTGAAAACGGATTTAATAATGTTGGGGATATTGTCTTGAATCAAACAACTCAGACATCTTCTAACGGACAGAAACATAACTTTTCTGCTTTGAAATATGTAATCAGTAACATCTCACTGATAGACGAGAATGGAAATGAATTCAAATACAATGAAAACAACCCTGATAAAGGAGCTTTTATCGTAGATCAGGCAGATGCTGTAGCCGGAATTATATACCTTAATCTGGATGGTGTTCCGAAAAATAATTATAAGAAAATAAAATTCGGATTAGGTGTCAGCCAGAAAGCATACTTGTTAGGACAAGACGGGCAGGCTGAATTCTGGACAAAAGCCAAACAGAAGGGAATGACATGGTCATGGGCTGCCGGTTATATTTTTGTAAAACTGGAAGGGAAATATGGAAATGATGCTCCTTCAAAGGAATTCATGAATCATACCGGAAATATGGGAAATGTAACGGCTAATCAACAGGTTGATTTATACCGCGAAATCACATTGAATCTTCCTACAACAGCAAGAGTAACAGGTCAGATTCGCCCTTCTGTTCATATTCTGGCAGACCTGAACCAGTTTCTGAGCGGAGATAAGGCGCTTATTCTTGCCACTGGTAATGATATGCTGATGGGTTCAAACCAACACCTGGTAGATGTTACCAATAACCTTAC
Organism: Chryseobacterium sp. 7; assembly: GCF_003663845.1. Taxonomy (NCBI): domain Bacteria; kingdom Pseudomonadati; phylum Bacteroidota; class Flavobacteriia; order Flavobacteriales; family Weeksellaceae; genus Chryseobacterium; species Chryseobacterium sp. 7. Next base: position 275,499 of record NZ_RCCA01000001.1, on the reverse strand, counting down.
AAAAATGTTTAAAGTAGATCACGTTCATAATGATTAATTTTTTTGTAAAAACAATACTGGTTCTTGTATTTATTTTAAGCTGTATTTCCTGTACAGATGAGGTGATACAGCCATTGGAAAAAGATGAAGCGTATAACCTGCAGTTTCCATCTTATTTTCCGGAAATGACATTTGACGAATCAATTAATCCGGTGACTAAAAATGGAGTAGAGCTGGGAAGAAAATTATTCTATGAAGGCAGATTGTCCCGAAATAATACCATTTCATGCGGTTTCTGTCATATTCAGGAAAATGCTTTTACCCATCACGGTCACACAGTAAGTCATGGAGTTGACGATAGAATCGGAATCAGGAATGCACCACCTATTCAGAATATGGCTTTTTTGAAAAGATATATGTGGGACGGTGTAATTCATAATCTGAATGAACAGCCGATCAGCCCGATTACAGATGTTAATGAAATGGACAGTTCCATACCGGAAGCGATTTCGAAAATAAAAGATGATCAGAAGTATAAAAAACTGTTTAGGGAAGCCTACGGAGACGAAACCATTACCGGAGAAAGAATTCTGAAAGCATTGTCGCAGTTTATGGCTTCGTTGATTTCTGCAGATTCAAAATACGACAGATTCAAGCAGGGAAAAGAACAACTGACTTCAGCAGAATCTCAGGGAATGGTTTTGTTCGGGCAGAAGTGTGCTTCCTGTCATAGCGGAGAACTGTTTACCGATGAGAGTTTCAGAAACACGGGAATGTATTACAATACAGAATTCAAGGATGCAGGGCGTTACAGAGTTTCCCTTAATCAGGTGGATTGGATGAAATTTCGTGTTCCAAGTTTGAGAAATGTAGAATATACAGCACCTTATATGCATGACGGAAGATTTTACACCTTAGATGCAGTGCTCAATTTTTATTCAGATCAGGTAGAAGATAATGCCAATCTTGATCCTCAGCTGAAACAGAATGGTCATATAGGTATTGCCATGAACAGCCAGGAAAAACAGTCGATCATTGCATTCCTGAAAACATTATCGGATAAAAGTTTTATATCCAATCCAAAATTTGCAGAATAATTTATAGAAGACATGAAGAAGATTATAGTAATACTAAGTTTGATCCTATGTAACCTGAATCAGGCAAAGACTATTAAAGACAGTGCTTATATCGCTCCAAATAGCTTTAGCAGATTCGATTTTGATGAGGATTGTGATGCCTGTGGCTGTGCGGCAGGAAATGGTTCTTCCGGCTTTGAATCTTTATTGAATCCGCAGTTTGTAGGAATCAAATACTTTGCCCAGCATTATAAAGCAAAAGAAAACTTATTTGTAAAAGATCTTACGCAGGATCAGTATTTTAATACGTTACAGCTTTGGGGAAAAATTCCATTGACTAAAAAACTGAGTGTTTACGCAAGCCTTCCATTCCATTTCCATGAAAAGAAAACCATGCAGGGAGATATTAAAATTAATGGAATTGGGGATTTGAATCTGATGGGAATTTACCAGCTGATGAGCTCTAAAAATAATTTTCATCACCTGAGTGGAGGCTTGGGAGTGAAAATTCCGCTTGGAAAATTTGATGAAAAAGGAGCATCCGGAGTCAATCCGAGTTTTCAGCTGGGAACCGGAAGTTGGGATTATCAGGCCGCTTTGAATTATAAGTTTCAAAAAGATAAAGTGGCCGTATTGGTCAATACAGATTATACTATCAAAACAGAGAATAAGAAAAATTACCGCTTTGGAAATCAGTGGAATTATGCAGCGACGGGTTTTTATCAGGTTGCGGGAAATGAAAAATCTATTTTTTCTGTAAAGACGGGTGTTCAGGGAGAAGTGTATGCTCAGAACAAACAGTTTGATGAAGCATTGCCCAATACGGCTGGAAGTGCTTTATACGGAAAACTGGGATTTGAAGCTTCTTATAAAAAGCTGAGTTTAGGAAGTGAAGTGATGCTTCCCATGTATACTCATTTGGCAGGTGGCGATATTGAAGCAAAATCAAGGTTCAGTATTTTTCTGAATATTGGAATTTAAAGACAAACCCCTGAAAAAACCACGTTAAAGCTCCTTCGGGAGCTTTAATTGTTTATGAATCATGATTTTAATTGGGGATTAGGAATAATTATTTATCTTTGCGGGAATTTGGTGAGCCCTAAAAAGCTCTTAAAAGGGAATCCGGTGAGAATCCGGAACAGACCCGCTGCTGTAAGCTCCACACCAAAGTTTTTGAAGAATATATCCACTGTTTTTTAATGGGAAGGATTTCAAAAATGGAGTAAGTCAGAAGACCTGCCAGAAAATAATCGTTTGACGCTTTCGTGGAATAAAGCTTAGGACATCAATGATTCTGTGCAGTGACAGCTGTGCTTTGTCGTTGTATTCTTACATCCATTAGCGTCTTCATGATACTAAATGAGCTAATGGCGGCAAAACTAACTACTTCGGCAATTCAAAAAGCTGTTTTCATCATACTGGTGATAACATCCCAACTTTTGTCTTCTCAAACTAAGAAAAAAGACAGTTTACAGGAAGAGACCATTAAAGGAATCAATCTTTATAAAAAGAATTTTAAAGAAATCCTTCCTGCACAGACCTTACAGGGCGAGCAGCTGGAAAGACTGAACAGTCAATCTGTTGCAGATGCTTTGCGGTATTTTTCCGGTGTTCAGATCAAAGACTATGGAGGTTTGGGTGGTTTGAAAACCATTAATATCCGAAGTATGGGAAGTCAGCACGTAGGTGTTTTCTATGATGGAATTCAATTAGGAAATGCTCAAAACGGACTGGTAGATCTGGGAAGATATTCTTTGGATGATCTGGAAGAAATATCATTATATAACGGACAGAAAAGTGAGATTTTTCAGCCGGCAAAAGACTTCGGTTCTTCGGGATCTATTTATTTACAGCCTAAAACTCCCGTATTTAAAGGAAACAGAAAAACTAATCTCATTATAAGAGCAAAAAGTGCTTCTATTGATCTTTTTAATCCTTCATTCCGATTGGAACAGAAGATTTCAGACAGGGTTTCTGCCAGCTTCAGCGGAGAATTTATGCAGAGTGACGGAATCTACAGATTTCGATATGCAAAGAAATATCCAGACGGTCAGCAGGCTTATGATACGATTGCAAAAAGGCAGGATTCAGATATTAAAGCAAAGCGTTTTGAAACTTCTTTAAATGGAACTTTAAATAACGGAAGCTGGAATATCAGAGGATACGGATATATTTCAGACCGTGGAATGCCTGCTCCTATTGTAAATGGACGTTTCGGAGGTAGAGGAGCGAGACTTTCCGATGAAAATTATTTTGTACAGGCTAACCTGAGAAAGAAACTGTTTCCAAAATTTGAAACACAGCTGAAAGCAAAATTCGCTTACGATTATACCCATTTCATGGATACGGTTCGTTCACAATCTATTATTCATACCGATAACACTTATATTCAAAGAGAGCTTTACCTTTCTTCATCCAATATCTATTCAATCACGCCCAATTGGGATGTCAATCTGAGTGGAGATTTTCAGTACAATAATCTGGACGCCAATCTGGATAACTTTTCTTATCCTACCCGTTATACCACATTGGTTGCATTGGCAACAACCTATCAATGGAACAGATTCAAAATTCTGGCAAGCCTTTTAGGAACCTTTACATTTGAGGAAGTAAGAAAAAATAAAAGACCGGGAGATGCCAGAGAATGGACTCCAGCTGTTTTTATGAGCTATCAGCCAGAGATAATCCCGGATCTTACCCTTAGGGCATTTTATAAAAGAATTTTCCGACTTCCCACTTTTAATGATTTGTACTATACCAATATCGGAAACACTTACCTGAAGCCGGAATTTACCAATCAGTATGATGTGGGATTTACCTATCAAAAGAATTATACTGATCGTTTCTTTAAAACCTTTTATGCTAAAGTAGACGGTTACTATAACAAGGTTCAGGATAAAATTGTAGCCGCACCCAACGGAAGTATGTTCCGATGGCTGATGATGAACCTGGGGATGGTTGAAATCATAGGAGCTGATGTAAATCTTCAGACTGAATTTCAGCTGGGAAAAGTAACCCTTAGACCATTGCTTTCCTACACATATCAAAGTGCAAGAGATATGAGTGATCCTGAAGATACTTTTTACCGGAATCAGATTCCTTATACACCATGGCATAGCGGATCATTCAGTCTGATGGCAGATTATAAAGACTGGAGTTTCAATTACAGTGCGATGTACGTAGGAGAAAGATATGATGTGAATCAGGATAATATTCAATACAATTATGTGCAGCCCTGGTATACCCACGATCTGTCTGTTCAGAAAAAATTCAACTGGGCAAATCATCAATTTAAAGTAAGCCTTGAGATGAATAATATTTTCAATCAATACTATGATGTTGTGATTAATTATCCGATGCCAGGAAGAAACTTTAAACTTATTCTAAACTTCACCCTATGAGAAAACTAAACTTTTATTTTTTATTTCTTGTATTAGCTTTTCTTACTTCATGCCGTACAGATGATATTATCGTCCGTCAGGAAGTGGTAGAAGGACTTCCCTCAGAAAATACGGCTATAAAAGGCTTTTATATGCTCAATGAAGGGAATATGGGGAGCAATAAATGTACCCTGGATTTTTTTGATTATACCAAAGGAACCTATTACCGGAATATCTATGCAGAGATCAACCCTAATGTGGTAAAAGAACTGGGAGATGTAGGAAATGATATCAAAGTCTATGGCAGCAAACTTTACATTGTTGTCAATGTTTCCAATAAAATTGAAGTGCTGGATGCCAAAACAGCTAAACGTATTACCTCTATTCCCTTACAAAATTGCAGATATCTTGCCTTCAAAGACGGGAAAGCGTATGCCAGCAGCTATGCCGGCCCTGTAGCTATTAACCCAAAAGCACCTAAAGGAAAAGTAGTGGAAATTGATACTACTTCTCTTTCCATTCAGCGTGAAGTGGTTGTGGGATATCAGCCGGAAGAAATGGAAATTGTTGGAAATAAATTGTTTGTGGCCAATTCCGGAGGATACAAAGCTCCCGATTATGACAATACTGTTTCTGTCATAGACCTGAACACTTTTACAGAAATCAAAAAAATAGAGGTTGCCATCAATCTCCACCATCTTAAAAAAGACAATTACGGGGATCTGTATGTAACCTCAAGAGGAGATTATTATAATGTTCCTTCCAGTCTTTATTTAATAGATGCAGCTACGGGAACCGTGAAGAAAAATTTCAATCTCTCCGTGAGCGAAATGACCATTGTGAATGATAAACTCTATTTCTACGGAAATGAATTCAATTACAATACCCATAGCTATAAAAAGAGTTTTGGAATTATTGATGTGAAAACAGAGCAAATCATAGCCAACAGGATTTTTGACAAAGAGTATGAAGATGCCATCAAAACACCTTACGGAATTACAGTAAATCCCATTACAGAAGATATCTACATGACTGATGCCAGAAATTACGTCTCCATGGGATTTGTGTATTGCTTTGATAAAAACGGACACTTTAAATGGAAAACGGAAGGCGGAAATATCCCTGCCCACTTCGCTTTTTTATACAAATAACCAAACTTTAAGAAATGAACAGAAATAGCTTTACTTATTTAAAAATCGGATTTTTATCCTTTTTCCTTGCAGCTGTGATAGCCTGTAAACATGATGATGAAGATGAATTTACATTTAACGGCCTTGATGATTCCTATACCATTGAACGTTTAAAAGTGTTGAGTATTCCTACTCATGCTTCTGGATCAGTTGTGTGGAGTATTAATGATTCCATTATTTCTCAAAATTCAGAACTTGAATTTATCAGCCCGACTGCCGATGCTTATCCTTTGACTTTAAAGATTAATAATAAAGGAAACGAGCAGGTTTTTCATTCCAAAATAATTGTTACCAAGGAAAAAACGCCTTACAGTAAATATATTTCTAAAGTACTGGAGTTTCGTCCTGCTGTAGGACAGTTCATGAATGAAATTCCGGAATACTTACCCGGAAATACAGCTGCAAACATGCTTCAGAAAGCCAACGAATCATTAGTCGGGGGCAATTCTACCATGATCAGTCTTGGTGGATATGGCGGATATGTTGTTTTCGGTTTTGATCATACCATTCCGAATCTGAATGGACGTGATTTTAAAGTGCTGGGAAATGCATTCTTTGGAAATGATGCCGCAGATGAGCGTTCAGGATCTTGCGAGCCGGGAATTATTATGGTAGCCTACGACCGAAACAAAAACGGAAAACCGGATAATGACGAATGGTACGAAATCGCAGGCAGCGAATACTTCAAAAACACTACAGTAAAAGATTACAGCATAACCTATCATAAACCTGATGAAAATAAAACACCTGTGCCCGGAACCGAATTCTGGCAGACTGATGTAGAATATATCAAGTGGAATGACAATCTGGGAAATCAGGGATTCAAAACAAAAAATACTTTCCATGTACAAAGCTATTATCCTTTATGGTTTACAGATCCTTCTTACAGTTTTTCAGGAACCAGGCTGGCGAATAATTTCTTCGATCAGAGCGGGGACGGATCTTATTGGGTAGGTAAATCCTATGAGTTCGGGTATGCAGATAATGCTCCGAATACAGATGAAGCCTCCAATATTGATATTTCATGGGCCGTAGACAGAAACGGGAAATATGTGAAACTTCCTGGAGTTGATTTTATGAAAATATATACAGGAGTCAATCAGGAAGCGGGCTGGCTGGGGGAAGTTTCTACGGAAGTGGCAGGAGCTTACGATTTACATTTCAAATAATAATACAATCTATTTAAATTAATAAAAATGAAAAAGTTTTATCTTTTTATGATGCTTTTTCTGTTTGCATGCGTATCAAATGCACAGATAAAAGTTCAGGGTGTACCCAGAAATGATATTTCGGGGATCAGCAATCTTAATACCACTGCCATCAGTTTTTCTGATATTCAGTATTGGGTAGGATCAGGGGCCAATCAGGCTGCTTTTGTAGTACAGTGGAATGACAGTAAAAACCCTGATGCAATGGTTTGGGGATTCAAATGGGACGGAAACGCCACAGGAGAAGACATGCTGAAAGCTATTGCCAAAGCAGACCACAGATTATACACTTTGCTGTACCAGGGAACTCAGTTTGGATCAGCGGTTGGAGGAATTGGTTTTGACCTTAACGGACAAAATACCAATGCCCTGATCAAAAGCGGAAACACCACGTATCCTTTATATCCTGTAAATGGTTTTGTCAATACAACTGCTTATGATTTTGACAGCTATACCATTGTAGATGCTGCCAACGATCACTGGCAATCCGGCTGGACGGTGAACGGATATTGGGCGTATTGGGTAAAGAATCCTGCTGATGCTGACTTTGGATATTCTAGTGTTGGAGCTTCTTCACGTGTGTTAGAAAACGGTTCATGGGATGTCTGGAACTTTAATGTAGGATTTAGTCAAACTCCTATTTCTTCTACCCTTACTCCGGTTTCTCCATATGTAGCTTCCACTAACTTTACGAATGGATATTTCATGGTAAATGAAGAATGGTTCGGTCATACCAACGGTTCTGTGAATTTCATTGATAATAATGGTCAGATCAATTATCGTGTATACAGTAATGCCAACAATAACCAGGCTTTCGGTGCCACTACACAATATGGGACAATCTATGGAGATAAATTCTATTTTGTTTCAAAGCAGGCTGCTGATGGAGGGGATACTCAGTATACTCCAGGCGGAAGACTTGTTGTGGCTAATGCACAGACCATGCAGAAAATTGCTGGATTTAATAATATTGGGGGCGGTGACGGAAGATCTTTTGTAGGAGTAAACGAGCACAAAGGATATATTGGAACTTCTACAGGAATTGTTCTTTTCAATATTGATAATTTACAGGTAGGAACCCTGATTGCAGGAACAGGTGGAACCGGACAGATCGGAAACATGATCCGTACTTCACAATATGTATTTGCTGTGAAGCAGGGAACAGGAATCTTAGTGATTGATCCTAATACAGATACAGTAGTGAGTACTATCGCAGGAGGTTTCTATTCCGTGGCTCAGGCTAAAGATGGAAGTGTATGGGGAATTCAGGATCAAAAGCTGATCAGCATTAATCCTACCACTTTTGCTACACAGGTTTACAATATTCCAACAACAAAATATATCGGAGATTGGGGAGCATGGAACGCAGGTAAATTTTCAGCAAGCAACAAAGAAAATGCTTTATACTGGATTAACTCATTAAGCAGCTTTAGCTCAGGATCACAAATTGTAAGATTTGATGTAACCACAAAAACATTTAATGAAAACTTCGCTGCCATCCCGGGACAGACAGGACAGTTTAAGCAGATTCCTTACGGTGCTGCACTTCGTGTAAACCCAATCACCGGAGAATTGGTTCTGAATACTACGGAAAGCGGATACGGAGCACACTATCAGAAAAACTGGATTCATACTTATGATATGACCGGAGCTCTTATCAATACAAAAACGCTGAATGATTATTATTGGTTCCCTTCATTGACAGTATTTACCAATAATTCAGTTCCGGTAGTAAGCAATACTTTACCTTCACAGGTATCGGCTGGCAGTACTACATCCATTGACCTGAAATCAATAGTTTCGGATGCCGATAACATGTCACTATCTGTAGTGAAATCTATAAAATCAAACAGCAATCCTACAGTAATTTCTGCTACTATTAATAATAACGACGAATTGGTTCTTACGCCGCTTAATTCTGGAACTTCTGAAATAGTGATCGGATTTAATTCGAATGGTAAACTGGTAGAAAAAACAATTACTGTAAACGGTACAGCCTCCACTTTAGCTACTGCTGAAGTGAAAAAATTAGAATTCGGTATCTATCCGAATCCGGTTGTTGATATCCTTACCATTAAAACGCAGGAGAAAATCCAGAATGTGTCTATGTATGACGCTTCAGGAAGAGTTGTTAATGTACAGCTGAACAACGGACAGATCAATGTAAGTACACTGCCAAAAGGTATTTATATTTTAAAAGCCGTTACAGACAAAGCTGTATATCAGCAAAAAGTAATCAAAAATTAATACTATTGTAGATAGTAATCTTGTTAATCTAATCCTGGCCAGCTTTGGTCAGGATTTTTTTATTATTTGAGAGAGTTATTTTGAAATGATGAACCCCTGTAGATTATTTCTATAAAAAATCCGGCAAGCCTGAAAGGCTTGCCGGATTCAATTTGTTATGTATATTTTATTTTACGATCACTTTTTTAGAATATGTTTTTCCTTCTTTTGTCTGAAGCTTCATAATGTATATTCCTTGTGGCTGTTTGGTATCAAAAGTATTCGATGTCAGTTTAGAACGAAATACCTCTTTTCCTGAAGTATTGGTTAAAGTAACCTCAGAACCTTCTACAGCAACATTTTTGTCAAGAGTAAACAGGCCGTCCTGGCTGTGAGCCATAAAATTGATGAATGGATCTTTGTACTGATAAGCATAATATACTCTAAGCTCTCCACCAATATTCAGTAGTCCTGAATTCACATTGATTTTGATACGGTCGAAAGGAATGTTCATAGTCATTTCAATTTCACCTTTACTTGGATCCGTCTCTCCAAGCTTAATAAGCTGTGTTGCAAGACTTTGATAATCATTATTCGAGACATCGCCATTAAATGTTTCAATAGATACACCGCCTAATACCTGAGCAGATAGAGGAGTTCCGTTTGAACCAATCGCAAGAACAAGTTTATTGGTATTGTTCGCGGTATTAGTAGTAGGGAAAATCAATGTCTGTTCTGTTCTTGCAAGAAGTCCCACAGAAACCTGTAGGGTAGAGTAGTCACTCTCATTGCTTCCTACAGCATTTTGAGGATTCAGTACGCCGCAGCCTAAACAAATTCCAAGTACCTGATTGGTTTGGCTGCTTGCATAGGTTTTCACAATCTGTGCAGAAGACATTGCGTTTGTTAAAAATAGGAATGATGCCAAAATAGCAGCCCTCATGGTGCGTTGGCTAAGTAATAAATAAGTTTTCATATGTAGAAAAATTTTGGGTTTTAGCTTTGTGTAAATTTATAAATAAAATAATTATGTTGCTTATTTTATTTCATTTTTATGTGATTTGTTAATGATTTATTGATATTTGCAGCGGTAAATTTATTTTTATTCAATGCTTATTTTTTTCTGTATTTCTCTGAAAACGAATGCAAAAAAATACGGCAGACTAGAATAAGTCTACCGTATTAATTAATCTATTATTTAATTATTTTATGATAATTTTTTTAGAATACGTTTTGCCTTCTTTGGTTTGTACATTCATAATGTAAACACCTTCCGGCTGTTTAGGTTCGAATGTATTAGACTTTACGGTAGAACGGAAAACCTCTTTCCCGGAAGTATTGAATAAAGTGATCTCAGAACCTTCTACAGGAATATTCCCTCCAAGAGTAACCTGCCCGTTCTGGCTGTGAGCCATTATATTGGCCAATGGATCCTGATAAGCATAATAAATTCTGAATCCGCCGCCCAGACTTAATACACCTCCGGTTAAGCCAATTCTTATTCCGTCATAAGGTTTTGCTGGCTTGAATTCTACAGTTCCTCTGTTCGGAGTTGCTCCCAGTTTTAGAAGGCTTACATCTATCGTTCTGCGGTCTTCATTAGACGTACCTCCATTCATGGTTTCCAGAGTTACTCCGCTTAATAGCTGTACAGATAGAGGAATATTGTCTGTTCCGATTCCTACAACAAGCTTAGTGTCTGATCTCAAATCAGGAAAGATGAGTGTCTGCTGTATTCCTCCTAGTAAAACTGTTCCCAGTACCATTGTAGAATAATCATCTTCGTTAAATCCTACAGCATTCAGTGGGTTGTCTATACGGCATCCCAAACATGCCACTCCAAATACTCCGGAGCTTTGAGCATGTGCATAAATTCTGTTTTGAGCAAATGATAAAGTGCCGGTCGAAAATAGAAATAAAGCCATTAATCCGGCTTTAAAAGAGAATTGTTTTCCCAAAAGTAAATTAGTTTTCATGTTATATATTTTTTGGATGAATAGTTTTAGCCAAATTTAAGGATTAAAAGGAGAAGTAGAAAATAATATTTCCATTATTGGTGATATTTTAAAGAAAATTTAATATCACTTTGTGATCACCTGGGTTGAAATTATCATTTTCCTTGGTTGTTTATTTTAAGTGTAAAGTAGAATCTCTGTAAAGCAGAAGGTTCAAACCAGAGTTTAAAGAGAATATCTTTTATCGTAATTGTAAGACGTAATTTAACCTGAGTATCTAAAAGAAAAGCTTGGATGTCTTGATTCAGATATATAGATGATAAAAGATATAAGAATTGTTGGGTGAAAATCTCCCAGACAAGATATATAGAAACGAAAAAAGGACTTTCGAAAAAGTCCTTTTGTAGCCCGTAGGGGAATCGAACCCCTCTTACCAGAATGAAAATCTGAGGTCCTAACCGATAGACGAACGGGCCCTCTATCTTCCATTACCGAAGTAATGTGTTAGCTTTTGTTTTTATAAGTATCAACTCTTATTGTAGCCCGTAGGGGAATCGAACCCCTCTTACCAGAATGAAAATCTGAGGTCCTAACCGATAGACGAACGGGCCGGTTAGATTTATTTGAATATAGCTTTTTCTACTGTGATCTTTATAAAACCACCGTTATTACAGTGGTCTTATAAGATGTAAGTAGCCCGTAGGGGAATCGAACCCCTCTTACCAGAATGAAAATCTGAGGTCCTAACCGATAGACGAACGGGCCAGCTATATTGTTACGCTAATTTATTAACGTGCTTTGTCAATTTGCTTTTCAAGTTAGCAGCTTTGTTCTTGTGGATAATATTTTTCTTAGCTAATTTATCCAATAAAGCGATAACTTTTGGCAGTTGTTCTGTAGCAGCAGCTTTGTTCTCTTCATTTCTTAAAGCTTTTAAAGCTGTTCTAGCAGTCTTGTGGTAATATCTGTTACGAAGTCTTCTAGTTTCGTTTTGTCTGATTCTTTTTAGTGCTGATTTATGATTTGCCATATCGTTTAAATGTGAGTGCAAAACTATAAACTTTTTTTAAAACTACCAAATTTATTTTCGAAAATTTTAATTTTCTTCTGAAAGGTACTTTCTAAGCTTATTTATTGCTTGTTCTATTTTTAAATTTTCTTGTTCTTTATCTATTTTTTTGATCGTATTTCCAAGCATGATCAGTGCGTTGTTCCATTCCCCAGTCGTGTTGGTGAAAGTAAGTTCGTCAATTGTTACTTCAAAAGCAACCCTTTCTCCAGTCCTGTAAAGCCTGAAACTGATTTTATCATCTTTGCCTGTAATCCCGTCTTCATTGATTTTTAAATCATAACTTTTTGGGTTAGAGTGGATTTTCTTAAAAAGCAATTGAGCTTCTTGTATTTTTAAATCCGGCATGATATAAAATTTGATAGCCTGTAGACAACTACAAACATGATTAATAAATAACTTTTTTCATCTGTGTGACCATATTTGTGAGATCAAGTATGGTTAGAAATTTTTTGCAAATATAATGCTTTTGTAATATATAAAGAAATAGAATAGCCTTTAAAATAAAAATTAAGACTTTCCGGAGAGAAACGGTCTTTTTATATTGCTATGAAAATAGTACGCCCGAATATGAAATGCAGAAAATGAGTTAGATAAAAATGTTTATATGATGTCCTGATTTTAAATGCTTAATTTAAGGATCAATAATAACTGAAAATAATAATAGCTAAGAAAGTCTCATCTCATCAGCTTTTATATAAAATGATGAAATATTTATTTACATTTACTTTTCAGGCATTGACCATGTATGACATAGAATTCTCCAAATAGAATCCTCCAAAATCCAGGTAACAGAATATTTTCCTATTCCTAAAATTTTATGATCTGTGATCTGTTGATCTTTAAATATACCATATTCAAATGCTAAATTGTGTTGTACAATCAAATCTTCAGGTTCAAAAATTACATCTACTTTCCCCAATCCTGATTTCATCATTTCGAGAATGTTTTCATTACCTTGAACAGTGGGTTTGTTGGGGGGAAGATTAGTGCTTTTTCAGAATAAATGCCTTTAAATGCATCTGAATTGGCTGAGTGCCATGTTTCTGTCCATATTTGCATGGTAGGAGAATGAATCATTATGTAAATTATTAATCGGTTAAAAAGAATGGAAGTGGTAATTAGTTATTTTCGCTGGAGGTAAGCAAAGCCGGCATCGGTTGTTCCGCCTGCCGATAAAATGGCGATATTCAAATGAGCTATTGCCTCTAAGTACCTTGCATTTTTAATGCCTCCAACAATGAGTCCTTCAAAACCAATGCTGTCAGACAGCTTTTTTATTGTTCCGGATGCTTCTAAATCATCAGAGGCTATAAAAACAGTTAGCTTCTGCCCGTTGATTATACGCTTTTCATCTTTCATAACATCTGCAAAAATAGTGTTGAATGCTTTTACTACTTTGCTTTCAGGAAGCAACCGCGAGGTCTGTTCCCCACTGCTGTCTTCCCCTAAAGGTATAGGCGACCAATCTTCAAGATGAATAACATTGGTAATATCTACCACAATTTTGTCTTTTAAGCTGTTTTTATTGGCTGTTAATACTTCATTCATCACAGAATAAGGAATCGCGAAACATACAATGTCTCCGAAATCACAGGCTTCTGAAACGGAAAGCTGCTCTCCTTTAGGGGTAGGAGTTCCATACTTCACGTGATGTCCTGCCTGTACAAACATTTCTCCAAGGCTTGATGCTACATTTCCTGCACCAATAAAACTAATATCCATATGTTTTTTTTAATTGTACTACAAAATTGTATGTTTGCGGAATAATAACCAAATGGTAAGCAACTAACAAAAAGGTGAGTATGAGAAAAAGAACATCCACAAATTTTGAAAATGAACAGTTTTTAGAATTTAACTGTCCGTTTATAACCACATTGAGATTTATTGGCAAGCGTTGGAAACCAGCGGTATTGTGGAAAATTGATAATGGTTTTGTAAGATTTAACCAATTGAAAAAAGAATTGCCTTACATTAGTGATAAGATGCTTTCAGATACAGTTGCTGAATTGGAGGCCGATGGAGTCATTCAAAAGAAAGTTTTTGATGAGATCCCATTACGGGTTGAGTATAGTATGACGGAATTTGGAAAAGGGCTTTTGCCTGTTTTAGAAGAAATGAACAAATGGGGAGAACAGATGATCAAAAAAATTAAATTATAAGATCTGGGAAAGTCCTCTTTAATAAAAAATCTCTGAACATATTGATCAGAGATTTTTAATGAATTTTTGTAGCCTATAGGTTAAATAATACTTTAAAATTGTAAGCATAAATTTTTCTCAAATATCAGTCAAATCAAAGTTTTCTTGACTTTCACTTCTTTTATTTGATACTCTCCCCATACACGTTTTGTCGAAGTTTCGTAGATGTTCCGTGAATTTTCCGTGAACTTTTCGGTGGTAAATTTTCCAAATTTTTCACACGTTTTTCCAAGTGTTAAAAAACTGTTAAAAAAGCAGTAAAAATTTCTGTTAAAGTCTTTAACACTTCCTCGTGCGAAAAAACTGAAAAAGTTAACAAGTGTTAAATTTTATTTGAAATACCCCGAAAAACCTCAAAAACAGAGATTCACTATCAACAGGGAAGTTATACAAACTGTAAGGGTTACACATACTGAGGGTAAACTTACAAAGAATATTTGTAACAAATAAAAAAATCAAATTATGTCTGTAAAGTACAGAGAAATTTTATTGAAAGACGGAGTGAGAGTGACATTGGAGTTCGATTTGATATTGAACGGCAAACGAAGAATGTTCAGACCAAAGATTACGTATGTTCAAAAGCCTAGAACAGCATCAGAACGTCAGGAGCGAAAGGAAAAACGCCAATTGGCAGACAGGATGGCAGCACGAATGGAAGTTGATGAGCTCTATGCCATAACAATGCTTGACAAGGGCTTTCAATGCAATATAGATTTCTTTGATTATTGTAAAGAATTCATAGAAAGAAAAGCACCTCATTGTGAGATGCGAACTTTTAGAGCAATGGTGGAAAAGCTTAGGACTTTCAACAAAGGGAAGAAGTTGCTTTGTTCAGAAATTACCGAAGAGTATTTGATTTCCTTCAAAGATTATCTGAACTCAACATTAAATGGTAGTACCCCGTTCAACTACTTCAAAAAGCTGAAAAGAATCATCAAAGAGGCAACCATTGCCAAGCATTTCAAGACTGACCCTTGCCAGTACTTAAAAAACATCAAAGGAATTTCCGCTCAGAAAGATGTTTTGATGTTGGAAGAAACAATTTTATTATCAGAGACCCACTGTTCCAATGAGAATGTAAAAAGAGCCTTTCTTTTCAGTTGTCTGACAGGACTTAGATTTTGTGACGTGAAAGCACTTGTTTGGAGTAGTGTAAGCAGAGACAATGTCTTGACGATAGTTCAAATCAAAACCAAGGAAAAACTGGTGATTCCTCTTCATCCAAATGCCGTTGATTTATTGGGGAAAAGGAAGAAGTCAGGAGATAGCCTCGTTTTTGATTTGCCTTCTCATACAGGATGTTTGAAAATTCTTAGAAAATGGACGTCTGATGCAGAAATTGACAAGCATATCACTTGGCACTGCTCAAGACATACCTTTGCAACCTCATTGGTTTTTGAAGATGTCGGAATCAATACCGTTTCATCACTGCTAGGACATAAAGACCTGAAACAAACACAAATTTATGTCCGTACCGCTGAATTGTCAAGAACCAATGCCATCAATAAATTACCAAACATATTAGTGAACAAATCCAATAAAACCAATAAACAACGTAGAATCAATGGAAAACAACAAATTTTATAACATGCTGGTAGAAATCAGGAATTTAATGTTGATGAACAAGGAAACGATGAATATCGATGATGTCTCCCTGTATACAGGCTATGAAAAATCATACCTTTATAAGTTGACAAGCGAGAGAAAAATTCCGCATTCCAAACCCGGAGGGAAAAGTGTTTTCTTTCAAAAGAAAGAGATTGATGAGTGGCTGAACCGAAATCCGATAAAGACACGACATCAAATAGAGGAACAAGCCAAACAAATTATTGACAACAATAAAATCAGAAAACATGGGAAAATCAAATAAATTACTTTTCTGAATATCAAAAGACAACCCAACCTCTGATTTTGAGGCTGGGTTTTTATTTGTCCAGAATCGTTACCGAAATCAGGAATGTAATATTCAGCAATCAGAAAAAAGACGGATTTCACCTGATATGCTCCTGCACAATCAAGCATATTGCCATAAAAACCTTCCATTTAGAATAAAAAGAGTATTAAATACCTGATATCAGTAATACCAAACAGTAGTATACAGGTGGGCACAAAACGGACAAAAAAAATTGAGTAGCCCAACTCAAACAAAGTCAAGTATCAAACAAAAAATTAAATCAACATGATGATATGCACTATAAAAATAGAATATGATCCCCAGTGGGCAAATTTCAAATTAGAACTCAGAAAACTGATTGAAAAATTGCCGAAAATAAAGAAAGGTAACCCGAACGATGCCCCACTGTTTTGGATCAAGAATTTGAGAGTAACAACCCGAAATAAGAAACTAATGATTGAGGGCAGCCTTGCGAAGTATTTCAACGGCAACAACATTGAGCCATTCTCTTGGACTGACGTAAGAACAGCAATCAATAAACTTTCTCGGGAAATGGGTTTACCTCTTGAAGAAGGAATTCTCAGAAGAATTGATATTGGAGTAAATCTCAGTGTTGACAGAGATGTAATTGAATATTTCGAAGAAATGATTCATTTGCATCATTATTATAGGATTCGCAAGTACAAAACAACCCTGCGCTTTGAGAATAATTCTCACAAGTTCAATTTTTGTTTTTACGATAAGAAAAAGCTTGTTTTGAATGAGAATAGAAATAAGGAAAAGAAAAATTATGATGATATTGAATTAGTTTCAGAATTTGAGAACCTGATGAGAATAGAGCTTCAAATTGAAGAGAGACTCCCATTGTTTCTGGAAAGGGAAGAGCCTGTAAAAGTTTCTGAATTGTTCTCTCGGGACTTTTGCAAAGAACTTATGAAAAAATGGCTTAGACTCTACAGGCGAATCCAAAAGAGAGGTATTTCACTTTTTCCTTTGGGAACAAAAGGGTTGTATGATTATGAAAGTCTGATAAAAAGAGAATTTATTGAAACACACGGTTGGGAAGTCCTTGATTACAGATTAAATCAATTGGTAAAGCAGGGAAGTATTGACGCCAAAATGAAATGTCAAAAGAGAAAACAATACACTCGTGCTATGCTTGATAAAAGACCTTTCATTTATCAGGAGCATACCAATGAGCTAAATCGCAAAGTGAATTTGATGTTGTTTGATATAATTGTCAATCAGCTTTTCAAAATGTCAGAAACAGCTCAAAAATTAGTCAAGTAGGTCGTTGTTGACCTACTTTGTGCTTTTTAAAAGAAGACAAGGAGAATCAAAGAAAAAATGTCAAATCCTTGAAAATCTTTTTATTGAAGCGAAACAGAGAAAGAAATTAGAAAATTTTCTATCTTTGCAATTCAAATTTTATCGGAAAATAAAAGTGTAAAACTTTTGCTTTTGTCTTGAGAATCTGCAAAATTCGGAGAGATTGTATAACAAACTCTCAAATGTTACAAAATGCAAACAGTTTGAGTACGCTTGTCCCCATAGGGCAAGTGGCTTATCCTGTTTTTATGTAACATAGGCTTTGCAGAGCCTTCAAGACTAAAAGCAAGTGATAACCGCTTGCTTTTCTTTTTTCCAGAAAAGCTGTTTTACGATAGACTTCATCACATCATTGAAGATTAAAACAGTAACAATATGAAAAACAATTATGGTTTTTTCTTCCTTTTATTGAGTTTGACAGTCTTTTGTCAAGGAATGAAAGGACAAGAAACAGAAAAACTGGAACAATGGATTTTTCCAGCCAAAAACAATTTTATTTCCTTGAAATCTAAAACAAATTCAAAAGACTTTTTCAGGATCAACTACTTCAAAATTTCAGACAAGCTTGTCGGCACATCCCTTAACATTGGATTCATGAACTCAGACCCCAGTGCTAAGCTCTTTGAGATCGGGAATGATGAAATTTCATTGATTAGGACAAAAGACGGAGCTTTTGGGGACATGGGTGGAGAGGAACATGATTTTGGGAGAAATAACATTTATTTCAAGCTCCCTACCCCAATTGGAAACACAAAATGGAGCTATGCAGATGATAGTGGAACTATTTACTATGGTCAATGCTATTGGAAAACAGGAAAAGAAAAACTTCTTGTTATTGAAAGGCAGATCGCAGGAAGACAACAATTTCCTGAAAAAACAGTTGAATACTATTCTAAGGACAAGGGACTCATAAAACGTGTAAATATCAACATAAAAACAGGCAAATTCACAAAGTCCTACGCTGTTGAAGAATCAGGATTTGATTCTCAGACGAATATTCAGGATTTTCCGTTGTCTGATTCTGAGAAAAAAAACAAGACCGTTCAATCAAAAAAACAATCAAATATTTCAGAAACAAAGAAAGATAACCTTACAGATATGGAGATGTTGAATGCTGAATACTTGGAACAATATGGACGTTCATGGGATGACTACGAAAGAATGTTTAAACATTTGCCAAAAAGGGAAATCAAAAAAGTCAAGGTATATGATTTCAGAATCGGGAAACATAAAATTGTCAATATGCTTTGGTTTCCACGAGCAGAAGCGATAAACAGACAAAAATATTTTGATAGTAAACACCGAAGCACAATATTTAAATGATGAAAAGAGCATATCAAATACTTCATTGCTTGTTCTTGTTGCTTGTTTTGTCATGCAACAAAATACAATCAAAACAAAATGTTGAAAAATTGTACTCTGAAAAAGTGTACTCTGAAAGAATTGAAGATTGGATTCTACCTCAGAAAGATAACTTTCTTTTGTTTGACTACAAATTTTATGATAAAGGCGGAGTTGATTTTGAAATGAAGCGAAAAGCATACTATATCAAATCAGATAGTTCAAATTTTGGGACAATAGAAGCTGTTTTTATGAATAATATGTTTGTTTCAGGAGAACAATGTTTGTTTCGGACAAGTGAAAAAGACAAGTGTGTTTATTTGTTGAAGTCAAAAAGAAGCCCTACCAAATCATCTCAAACAAAAGAGTATGAAAGTCTAATGTATTTTCAGTTTCCTGCTGATAGTGATACTCTTCGATGGAGTTATTCAAAAGATGACGGAATCTTTAACTGTTCATCATTTTGGCTTTTGAAAGAAGGAAAAGAAAAAGAATTGGTTGTTGTGAGGGAGTTATTTCCCAATAATGGCTCAACAGAACGTTTTGAGAAAGATATTGAATACTACCAAAAACACAAGGGATTGGTAAAAATCAAAATGTTTGGTTCAAAAGATAATTTGGTAATGACACAAAATGTTTCCAAAAGAGGATTTGATCCTGACGCCAAATCAAATAGTTTTTTTGGGGCAACAAGCCAAAATAAATTTTCTGATGAGCGGAAAAAGTCTCTTGCATTTTTGAAAAAGTTCGATGGGAAATATTCGTATGAGGTCAAATTGTTGGAAAATTCTGTTTTGAAGAACAGGCTTGTCAATTTGTTGGGAAATGAAAGATACCATTTTATGAAAGAAACTTGGTCAGTTGAAGGAGGAATAATTGTTGAAAATAACCTGTTTAATGCCTCAGGCTGTGAACAACATAATTGTGATATGACAAATTTTATCATTGTTGTTGATTTGAATAAAAACTTGCTGTATGTCGGATATAGAGTGGATGGGGAGGTTCAGTTGTTTGGAGAAGACAACAATTACCCTAATGAATTGATGGAATTTGAAAAACAATATTAATACGTTTTGACATGAAAATAACATACTTATTTTTGGCTTCAATGTTATTGCTCTCCTGCTCCAAAAGAACAACCATAGAACAGGTAGACTATGATTTAAAGAGTATATTTGAAAACAAGGTAGAGGTTCAGAACCTTGCAATCAGCAAAATTTCTCCCTTTTCTGACAATGGTCAGGAATTAGACAGTGTTTATTTTGACTGCAACGTATTGTTAATTGATGATTTATTTTCAGATGATTTCAAATTCAACAAAGGAATGAATATATCATACCAAAACAATGTGTTTATTTATGACAAATCAAACAGATTAATAGGCTTCAAGTTCAAGGTAGTGGGGCTGGATCAAAAATAAAATAAAACACTCTAGTTTTGACGCTTTACAGCTGTAGATTTGTCAAAGATATGATTTAGGTTCAAAATATGGGAAAAGCCCCTATACGGTGAATCAATGATTTTTTCTAAATTGCAACCATTAAAAACAACAAATGCCATGCGAAAAATTTATTTTACCGCATTCTCCTTGTGTATTTCTCAATTTGGATTTACGCAAATTCCTCAATTACCAACTGTTTCCAGACCACAGGCAAATAGCTTGGGCAACTATTCCAGTTCTGTGTACGGCAGTCCCATGAACGGTAGGAACTCCCAAAGAAATTATGCCCCCTCAATGCCGAGTACATATCAAAAAACCTCGAACTCAGTCGGACAACACAATACCTATGAAGCACAAAGAAGAACACAAAATGATGCTTTTTTGCGTGAAATAGATCGGGACATGGCAGAAGTTCAGGAAATGCAATTCCGTAGTTGGGTAGATAATGGCAGAAAAATGTCTTTTGATTTGCCCTCACTCTCAGGAAAATCAGGAACACAGGCATATAATGATGCCTACAACAAGCTCACAGCAATGGATTCCAACAACTATTCCCTGACAGATGTTAATTTCACTGTAGAAAATGCTTTTTATGACAACAAGCAGGATATATCCAAGCTAAAATCAGGAATCCAAAAAACAGCCAAGCAATTGTTACAAAAAATGCGTGAAAGAAAACAGGACACCGAGAGCCATGTTTCCAAAAACCTGATGCTGTTTGAATATTTTTCTAAGGACATGAATCTGGGAGGAACAATTCACAAAGCTTTTGAGTATGATTTTAATGATTACATGGGTGAAAAGGATTGGAGCAAGATGTTTGTTTCCAAATTGTTAAAAACAGGTTCAGGACAATGTCATTCAATGCCCCAATACTACCTGATGCTTGCAGAAGCAATGGGAACGGAAGCTTACCTGTCATTAGCACCGAACCACTCCTATGTTCGTTTTATGGATGATGAAGGACAATACAGGAACATTGAACTTACCAACGGAATGTTTTCAACAGATACCTCACTACTTGAATCAGGCTATATCAAATCCGAAGCCTTACAAAGCAAAATATATATGGAGAACCTGACTAAAAAGGAACTCCTTGGAATGGCGTATTTTGATTTGGCAAGAGGATACGTTCGCAAGTTCGGTTATGATGAGTTTGTAAACAAGGTCATAGACAAGGCACTGGAACTGTACCCCAACGGAATTGCTCCCAATACAGAGAAAGCAAATGTTGAGCAGGTAAGACTTTTGTCAGGATTAAAAAGATTGGGCATCAATCCTCAAGATAAAAGAGACATTGAAAGAGCAGGATATTTTCCCAAAGCCAATGAGCTGCTTCAACAGCTCCAAGAACAAAACAAAAGGATTGATGAACTGGGTTATGCTGAAATGCCTTCAGATGCTTATGAATCATGGCTCAAAGGACTTAAAACCGAAAAGAACAAGCAGGAGAGTGATGCGTTAGCAGAAAAAATGCGTTTGTACCAACTTCAAAAACAAAAAGAAAAACAACAGCAGGAAGCTGTGAAGAAGGCACAGGAACAGAAGAAAAAAGATGAAAAGCCTAAATATTTCCCGATTGACCCTAATAAATTATGATGAAAAGATTTTTACTAAACAGAACTTTGTTCCTTTCAGCCTTACTCATTGCATGGCTTGTCTCAGGAACTGTCAAGGCACAAAACAATCAGTTTTACAATGACTCGTATCAGACCATTGACAATATGCTCAATGACAAACAGCCGTACAGCTTCAAAGAAGCCGTTTTCAGTGTTGAAAATGCATATTATCAAGGGAAATTAGACTTCGATAAATTGAACGAAGAAATCAACTTTTTAAAGCATTTTGCCACTTCCGTTCTTCAAAGCAGAGATTTGACTTACAAAGAATCTGACAAAGACAAAGTGAGCAAGTATGCAACGGTGTATTCGATTATGTGTCAGACCCTGCCTGTCAAATACAAAGATACCGTGATACAGTACAAACCTTTCACTTATGATTTCACAGATGTGTTCGGTCATAATGATATCACCAATCTTTTTGTGTCAAAACTATTGGCAACCAAAAAGGGGAACTGTAATTCAATGCCGTATCTGTACAAGATTCTGACAGAAGAAATCGGAGCAGATGCTAATTTGGCGTTAGCACCGAACCATGTGTACATCAAGCACAACATCAAAGCAGGAGGTTGGTACAATACGGAGCTTACGAGTGGAATTTTTCCGATTGATGCTTGGCTGACAGCTTCGGGTTACATTCATTTGGATGCCATCAAAAATGGTGTGTTTATGAAAGCCCTGAGCAATAAAGAAAGTCTTGCATTATGCCTGTTTGATTTGGCACAGGCTTACAACCGAAGTTTTCCAGGCAATGATGGAGAATTTGTTTTGAAGACACTCAACAGGGCATTAGGTGTTTATCCTAATTTTGCCAAAGCACTTATCTTGAAGGCTGAAACCCACAAAGAGCAGTTTACAAAGCTGATGGATTTTTATAATCTGAAATCCAACAATCCTCAAAACCTGCAAATCATTCAGGAAAAAGACCCCAAAGCCAAAGAACTTTTTGAGCTGATGAACAAGGAATACGGGCATATATATGATATTGGTTATCGTCAAATGCCTGAGGAAATGTATTTGGATTGGCTGGTTTCATTGAAGACCGAAAGAGAAAAATTTGAAGACAAAAAATTATTAGATAACTTTACAAAATAACAAATGAGAAAATGTTTATTGATTATCTTTGCCATATTGGCAGGATTTTTACAAGCGCAGACGAAGAAACAGACCTCTACAACAAGACAGAAAACAGAGAAGAAATGGGTAAATCCTGTCAAGCTGACCAAAGAAGAGCGTAGCCGTCCTTACATGGACGAAGTTTTGAAAACAAGGGATTCCTTGACGCCAAAGGAAGCAGAAAGGCGTAGAAAAAATATTGCCATTGGAAATCCTTTTGCTAAATATGGGTACTATCCAAAGATAGCAACGCTTAGCAAGGGAAAGTACCTTGAATTTCACGACATGGATAGTATTGTGAAGATTGGCTCTGTGCGATTCAACAGGAAAACAAGAGCTATCACAGAATTTAGGGAGATTGATTTGAGTGACCCTGATGCACAGCCGTATTTGGATACAGCAGGACGTTGGATAAGTCCTGACCCATTGAGTGAAGAATTTCCGAGTTGGTCTCCCTATCATATTGTGTACAACAATCCAATAAGCAATATTGACCCTGACGGAAGAGCAGCGTTTGATTGGGTGCATAACAGGGAAACAAACAGTGTTTATTGGAATCCCAATGCCACAAGTCAATCAACAGCAGGAGCAAATGAAACTTATTTAGGAAAATCCGGAACATATACAGCAGCAGATGGATCTACAACAGCATTAGGTCCGGGCGGTCCAAATGATTATACTAACAATTCTTTATTGGGAGGATTGGGAGTAGTTCCAAACTTAGACCCATTGATTCATGCAGGTGATTCAGCACCAGGATTAAGCATTGCAATGTTTGGAGACTCCAATGCTTCAACAATAAGTTCAATTCCTGATTCAAGAGGAAAAACTCAACTTCAATCACTTGTTGCTGAAAATCCGTTGGTACAAGATGCTGTTGTGGGTGCTGTTACAGGAGGTGCTTTGAATGCCATAATCAGGAGGGCAACACTTGCAACGGAGGCAACAGAGAAGTTGCATGGACTCTATGAAGGAGTAAATGCGGCAGGAGAAGTAAAATATGTTGGCAGGACAAGTCAACCTTTTGCTACTCGATTTGCACAGCATGCTGCAGAAGGAGGTGAAAAAGGTAATCTTTTCTTTAGACAAATAAAAGGAGCTTCTGGCATGACATTGCAACAAGCACGTGTCGCAGAACAAAACTTAATTAATCAATATGGTCTACAAAAAAATGGAGGACAATTAATAAATAAAATAAATTCAATAGCACCAAAATATTGGAGTAGTTTTGGTGTTGCAACACCTTAAAATAAAATGGCAAAAAGAATAAAAACAGAGATTGGAGATATATTCTCAGTGACATTAGACAATGGAAACAAGAAATATTTTCAATATATAGCAAATGATTTGACGCAATTAAATAGTGATGTCATACGTTCCTTCAAAAAAGAATATTTGAGTAATGTACAACCAGATTGGAGTGAGCTACTTTCAAGTGAGATTGATTTTCATGCACATACTATGATAAATATTGGAGTGAAGCAAAAACTTTTTATTCAAGAAGGAAAAAGTATTGTTTATCCTAATATAAAAGCTATTTTATTTAGGGATACGAATGATTATGGTGTTAAGGTTGGTGAAAAACCATTGGAAATTTCTGAAAATTGGTTTGTTTGGAATATCAATGATATCGATTTTACAATTGTTGGGAGACTTGAAGGAGAAAATCGAAAAGCAGAAATCGGCATTGTCATGCCACCATTTGCTATTGTTGAAAGGATAAAGACAGGGAAATTTAATTTTGTTTATCCAGACTTTGAATAGTGAAGGCAAAAACAACAATATTCAATCTGTTTTGTTGGTGGACTATCACCAACGGGAGGTTGGAAAGTTTTGAACACCGTAGTTTGAAAAAGAAAATCTTCAAAAAAACAAACAGAAACAGGCTTATTTTAGCCTGTTTTTTGTTTTTCAATGGAGATTGTTCCTTTTCTGAAAAAGAAGAAATTTCAGAGGATTTCAAGGCTGAGAGCTAGAAAATATTTCCAAACCAATTTCAAAAACAAAAAGGTAACAAAAGGAAAGGAAAATTTTAGAAATCAAAAAGATTTTCGAAATTCGCCTTGTACAAAGCGTGTATGAGAGTTCTTTTAAAATTTCGTGGAGATTCCGTTGACTTTTGGGGTGAAAAAATCCCTGAACCTTGTATTGATCAGGGATTGAGGGGTGTAGTTTAGTAGCCTATAGGGGAATATCACCCAACGACCTATTTAATTAATATTCAATAATTTACATTTTTCTTTTATGAATTGGGGACATTTTGGGGACTTATGCCTTAGTTTGATCTTAATTCTCTAAAGAAATATGTGTTTGCAAAAATAAGGAATTTTTCTATTATTACAAGCAGAGTTAACTTAAATGTGTTGTATTCATATAATGTAATGTTTTTCAAAGAAAGTGTAAAATAAAATCTAGGCGTTCATAAATAATATAATTTTGGCATGGTTTTTGATAATATGACAATTAGAAGGTTAAAAATTATTCTTTATCAAATGGATAATATAACTTGACTTTCATTAATTATTTTGATGAATAAAAATCAAAATAATGTAAAAAACCTATGAATGTTACATTAGCATTGATAGGTTTTTTGCTTTAAAGACGATAATTGATGGTTTTATTGTCTAACAGAGAATTATGTTCTTAAAGTAAAAATTGAATTAAATTATAGTAGAAAAAGAATAATAGATATAAAATTTAAGATAGATTAAAGACCTTTTGAATGAGAGGGTCTTTTTTTATACCCAAAAATTTATTATGTAATGATAATTAATAAATAAAATAATATAAAAATGAACAAAAACATTGAAAATTCAAATGTTATTACTGCGCTTACACAGTTCTTAGCAGCTTTCTCTTCAGTGAATACTTCTGACGAGAAAATGAATGTAATTCTTTCTAAAATAGAAAGTATTGAAAAAGTATCTTCAAATGCGGAAGAAGAATATTTATTAACGAATGAAGTATGTAAGATTACGAGAAAGTCAAGACCTACTATTATTGATTGGCGTAAAAAGGGTATTCTAAAACCTTTTGGTAAATCAGGGAGAAATTATCTTTACAAAAAAAGTGATGTGTTGAATTTTATTAGTAATTCAGGGAAGTTTTGTAACGCTTAACATGTTTTGAACAAACAAATTTTAATTAATACACCAAAATCAAATGAAATATTATGAATAAAATCTTAACAAATTATTCTAAGCCTGATATAATATGAGGTTTTAGAGTTACAATCAATAAAAGTCTGAACATTCTAGGCACTTTCAGACTTTAAAACGAAAATTTTAAAGTTAGTCTATAATCTGCAATGGAAAATCCCTTTGTATAGGGTTTCTATTGCCTAAAAATTAAACAATTATGTTCAGGCATATATATTTAAACGAATTAAAAGAAACGGGAGCTAATGCTCCTGTTTTCATTAAAAATAGTGATGTGAATTTTTTATATAACCTTAAAACTGCTTAAAATGTTAGATAATATAAAACTACAATTCAAAGATAAAACCGTTGTAGAAAAGTGGTTAAATGCTAATGGAGATAAATTTCCTAAAATACAGAGAAAACACATCACTACAAATGTTACAGAATCTAAAGAAAAAACTTTAGTAGAAAAATGGTTAGATGTATTTAAGAATAAAATTCCAGCTTTGCAGAAAAAGAAAACAACGGAAAATAAAGCCTCATTTACTACTTATCCTATAATAGCTGATATAGAGAATCTAAAATTAAGAATAAGCGAAAAAATAGCCGTTTTAGAGGGTTCTATACATAAGTATTTTAATCATTTAATGCATAATGATTTAAGCAGTAGGGGTGATGATGATTACAGTCATTTGGAGGATAATAATTATAATGATTTTTACCATACGCAGATCTTACAGGCATTGGAAACCTTAAAGGAATTTTTTGAGGGACTGGATTTAAATGATGCGACCATAACAGAGCTAGAGTTCGGTTTCAATTTAAAAGTGGAACATGATCCAGATCATTATATCAACTATAATTTTCTGTTGTATGATTATAAAGCTCCAACAAGTAACTATAATGATGCTAATACAGGCTTTGTAAAATTCTTACATAGTAAATTTGGATTTAAGGTATACAGTAAAAAGAAACAAAAACAGTTACATACTAATATTATGAGGGTAGAGATTGTTTTAAAGTCTAATCATTTAAGAGAATTGGGAATAACCCAGTTTGATGATTTACTTGCTGATAGGAGTATAGAGAAATTGTACGCATATTTTTGTGAGAAAATGGATAATTTTATTTTGACAGATAACAGAAACCAAAAAGAAGGTCTTGCAGAAAATGTAAAACAAGCGATTGGAAATTATTTAGAGCCCTCATTTTGGCGTGATTTGAAAGGTAAGCCTAATATTAACAGGGTTAAACAAGCATTTCAAAAGTTATTGGCTGATAATGATATGTTGCGAACAAAAGCCTATTTTAAAGACCTTTTAGATAGGAAATATGAACAGCTATTTTATGGGGTGGTGGATGATGATATACAAGATATAGAATAGTATAAATGATTGATTATTCAAGAATGTATATAGTGAAAAACCAATCGTTTGTATTATCATAAAATTAAAATGATTGGCTTTACCTGTCTAAAGTAGAACCAATCATTTTTTAGTTAAAAATATTAAGCGTAATTATTGTTTAGTAAAAATCAAGTCTTTTGTTTCTGGAAGATAAATGTTAATATCTGTTCCTTGTGGGCATTTACTATTATCAAGAATTATATCGTTAGGTCGATATTCCCATGAAAGTTGTGTAGAATTTATCTTTTTTAGAATTATTTTCCCCCAACCGACACGACAATTTGTACCACTATAAAAGAATATAGCAGAATTATCATAAGGTTTTGTTCCTATACTGTAAAGGTTTATTGAGGGAATATTATTATTCTTGGTATCTTGCAAAACAATACCAGAAGAATTTTTAATAATATACTTTATGTCTAAAATATCTGAATAATAGGTTTTTTGTGAGCTTTTTTGTACTTTATTTTCAATTTTTGTGATATATAGGATTATATTTTTCCCTTGAAAATTAGCTTGAAATGCTCCAGTATATGAATTTAGTTCATTATTTAAATCTTTTAAATAAGAATTAGCAGGAATTTCATTTAAAGAAGTGTTTAAAGGGAGTGTTGTTTGTGCTTTACAAGATAAAAAGCTTATTAAAAGACAAAAAAGTATTGTTGTGTTGATATTTATTGTTTTCATATTCTATTATTTAAATTTATTATGAACAAGTTGTTGAAATTGGTTGGTTACTGCTGCTTAATCCTATGATTTTAACTGTACCATCATTTTCGATTCTTTGTAAATTAACCTTTCCTTCTAGTCCCATGTTTTTTAATGTTTCTAAAAAAAGTTTTTCAACACCTAAATTATTGATTGAGCCATTACTGTCCATGTAAGTCATTCCATTTTTTGCTTTATCTGTTAAATCACTTTCAATCTTTATATAATCAAGAATATAACCATCTATTTGGTCTTGCGAAAAATTAGTTAAAGCATCCTGATAAGTTCCATTAAACCAAATAACATAATGCATGCCATTCGGAGCAACCATTCCAACAAATGCATTATTTACATTTAAAGGATTAGAAGTAGGCTGTGCCCTTGCAAAACCTAATAACTGATCTATATCTGGTGGTGATAACATTGGTATTCCTGTTGGAGTATGGTTGTGATAACCTCCTGCATAACCTGTTTTATCTCCGAAATTTACACTGTGGGCTCCACCACTGATTGTTGGTGAAGGAGTGCCGTCAGGTTTAAATTTCACACCTAGTTCACCTCCTTTAGGAGCTTGTTCTTTTAGTTCATCGATTTTCGGCTGTACTCCTGCTTTCAAAAGCATATTTTGTGTTCTTTCACAAGGATTATGAGATTCCTGAGGATATGGATAACCGCTTCCGCTTCCGCCTCCGCCTCCACCAGGATTTCCGCCACTTCCTCCAGTAGAGCCTCCACAATCGCCATTCACTTCTACACTTTGACAAGGTAAATAAGGACCTGTACTTTTACATCTTGTTTCGTTATAAACAAAGGTTTCACCTGCACTTCCATCATTATTAGTCCATGTCCATGTTATTTCAGCAGTATAGCATAAAATTCCTTTACTATTTTGAGAGGGTGTATCTACAATTTTCCCAGCCAATTGATTTCTTTCTTTAAAAACCAAAGTATTGAAAAATTCGTTTGAACCTCTATCTTCTTTTCTTTTAAAAAAGACTCTGTCACCTTCCCTATATGCTACAAGAATAAAGCTTACTTTGCCATCTTTAATAACTGGAGCCTCTAAGAAACTTTCATCGAAAGTTCCCATTGTGAGCGCGTAATCCCAGTTTACAGTCCCAAAGCTTGTTGTAAAGTAACTTTTATCTGCATATTCATCAAAAACAGATTTTACATTTTTGATATACTTTTCATCTTCTTTCCAAAGGCTTTTAGAAGTGTATTCTTGATTTGGGTTTTCTGTGGTTACAGAAGATATATCATCATGAATACAGGAGTACATTGACGTTGCGAATGCTATTATTAAAAATAGTCTCAAGATAATTTTTTTTCTCATAGATGTTTTTGGATTTTGTAAATTAAATAAATTTTCCTTAAATGTGTTTTCATTTTTAATAATTGTTTTTCATATTGTTATGTTTTAAATTAATGAAGTGAATTTTCAGCTTGCAATTTAAAAAAATCCTTGGTTCAAGGAGTAAGTGTTTTCCCCATATTTTGAATTAATACCTTTCTTTTTTACAAATCTACATCTGCGGGGCGACAAAACTTGACGTATTAAAATAAATTTTAATTATTTATCTTTTCTTTCTTAAAATGCTTTTTCAGCAAATTAATAGTAAGTTTCACCCCTAGCATGAGGTAATAAATGCTACCTACATACAAAATAAGGAACGCAAACAGTGCCATAATAAGCGATACATCATCCCAAATACTGTATGGTCTAAATTTGATTGCTGGAAAACAACTTGTTTGCACTTGTAATTTTAGTATCATTTTGCGTTGTTAAAAGGATTTTTCCCCTCACGCATAAAAACTGTTCCCATTTTTTGATACTGAATAGTTTGCTGTTTTACGCACACTGTATAAATTCCACTTCCAAAACCATTTTGCGCTCTGATTATGGTTACTTCTTTTTCATCAACTCCGTTGTCAATAGCTACAAACTTTTTAAGACGGTTGTTTTTAAGTGGCTCTTTAAAATCCTTTGGCAACTCACACTCTTTAGCGGTTTGAGATTCTTTCGGCTTTTCTTCTTGTGCAAAATAAAGAACTGGTAACGTGAACATTAAAGTAAAAATTAATTTTTTCATAATATTTAATTGTTTTAAAAGTTAATTTGTAATATTAGTAGGCTTATAATTCCCATTATTAGCAATAGAACTCCCATACATCCACTTTGCGAGCTGTTGTTTGTATAGGTTGTAGGGGATTTGAATGTATTTTTTTCAGCATTGTATTTGTTGATAATACCTTGAGGATTTAAACCACTCATAAATAATGGCTTATTCCCTATCTTTTCTTCAAATACTTCGCAACATTCTTTTGCGTAAATGTAAATTGTCGGGGTAAACATGAGACGGGCTATTGCTCCGTCAAGGGGATATTTGTCTTCTCTCCAAAATGCAATATCGCCTTTTCCACCAATCATTTTGTAAGCATTTATCAAATGCGGATTGGGTTTTAGGTCGCCAAACATAACGTTTTTATGGAAGTCCTTGTTAAGAAGGTGTTTTGTTTTGCTTACAAACTCCCAGTATTTCATGTTTGGCTTTTTCTCGCTCCATTCAGTCTGGTTATAGCTTATCTCGGCTTCCATGAAAAGAGTTGTAGCAATCTCTTGAAAGTTCTTTTGTTTTTCTAATTCAATGATTTTGTGTAGATACCCCATTTTATAATGTATTATAAACGACAAAAGCGTGGAACTGCACGCTTAGTAGAAGAGGTATTTGGCTTACCTACACACAAAAGCAGAACAGCCCACGCCAATCGTGGGTGTCTGACTTTTGCTTAGTGTGTTTTAAAATCGCCAAATTTTCTTCTACAAAGCAATAAGTCTTTACACTTATTTTCGTTGATGTTATTCTAAAATAGCCTGATAGCTTTTTAGATAAATTTTTCTATATCAATAATTAAACCGTTTTAAATTTCATGAATTGCAAAAATGATAAAAAATTCCGATACCTCATTACAGAACTAAAATTATTTCTTAGTCTTCTTCAAAATATATTCCTGTAATGATTCGACTTCCCATTCTTCATTCTTTGAAGAAAATCTTACATATGATGTATGCTCATAATTTTTATTTAGTGTTTGCTCTTTCAAAAACTCTAACATTTTATCAAGTGATTTATCGAAAAGTTCATCACTTAATTCTCCACTCAATTCAAAATTATAAGTAGTGTTATTATCCAAAATAGCATTAATTCCAAACTTAATAGGCTTTTTTATTACTTCATCCTTTGTTATCTGGCTGTATTCCTTATTTTTAAGTTTGTTCTTTGTATAAATGAAAATTGCTTTTAATGATTCCCAAACAACATTTTTTCCAATATGTTGTAATGTTTGACCTAAAAAGGGTGAAGCCAAAACAAAAAAGGCTTCAAGCGAAAAGTCTGTAAGTGAATTTGTAATTTGTCCATTATGGCTGATTGGCTTAAAGTCAACACCTATATTGCTAAATTGTTCCTCAATGAATTTTAATTCCTTTTCATCTAATCCACCTAAATATCTAAATAAAACTTTGTTGTCTGATGTATTTTTTGTCATTTTAATTTTTTTCTAATATACTTAATATATCTCCAATAAAGAGGTATCTATACAAAAGTACCCCACCATAAGGCAAGTTTTTGGTAATACCCCCACCTGTTGAAAGTCGGTCAAAAGTTTACGGACAGTCTAAAAACCTTGACACTTTTTTTGAATATTTTTAGACTACAATCCAAAGTTAGAACAGGTTTCGAGAGATTTTCTACGGATTCAAAATATTTTTGCTATTTCATTGAATATCACCCTATTTTTATAACATTTGGCATAGTTTTCGACTACTATAAACCAACAAAAAACCCCGTCAATACTGAGAATATTGAGCGGGGATGTGTAAAATTTTAACGTGTAATTAAAACTTATCTACAATGACAAAGTTACAAAATTGTTTGGAGGACTTCCAAATCTATGTCGGTACTTATGGCAAGTACAATTTAGGAAGCATTTACGGTGAATGGCTTCAATTATCAAACTATTCAAGTTATGATGAGCTTTTAGAAGCTATGCAGGAACTACACCAAGACGAAGACGATCCCGAATATATGTTTCAGGATTATGAATGTAGTCAGTTCTTTATCAAACAAAAGCTAATCAGCGAATGCCATCTTTCAGTAAACATTTACGAAATAGCCGAACAAATCAATAATTCAGATTATGATTTCGAGGTTATAGAAGCCTATGCGGAGTGTATGAGTTATTATCATGAGGACGTAGGAGACCTTTTAGATAGCCTTTCGGATTCATATTATGGTGAGTACAGTTCGGACGAGGATTTTGCGCAGTGTACTTTAGAACAGGACGGCTCAATTCCTGAAAACTTACCCTCATACATCTGTATTGATTGGGAAGCAACCGCCAGACATTTGATGTACGATTATATGAGTTCTAACGGGTATTATTTCAGAAACTAATCACAATAACAATCTTTGCACCTTGCTTAAATGTAGGGTGCTTTACAACAATTTAAAGCATGAAAGCACGATATATTAGAGTTTCCACAGGAGGGCAGAACACCGCAAGACAGGAAGAGAAACAGTCAGAGGGCGAAAGAATATTTATTGATGTTGTTAGCGGTTCTACTCCCTTTAAGGATAGAACGCAGGGAAAAGAGCTTATAAAAGCGATTGAAAATAATGAGATTAGTTACGTTTCTGTAAGTTCTATTGACAGGCTCGGAAGAAACCTGTATGACATCATTACGACTCTGGAATTTTTCAAAGAAAAGGGCGTTATTCTTAAGGTAGATAACCTCGGAATAGAAAGTTTGATTAAAGGAAAAGAGAACCAGGCATTCAAGCTCATCATTTCTGTTATGGCTAACATTGCAGAAATGGAGCGGGAAACCATTTTAGAGCGTCAACGGGAGGGAATAGCACCTGCAAAGGCTAAGGGTATTTATAAAGGACGTGAGAAAGGTTCTACAGAAAGTATAGAAGATTTCCTTTTCAAGTATAAAGAGGTTATTAAAAGCCTAAAGAAAGGAAACTCAATACGAGATACGGCAAAAATATGCTCGGTCAGCATTGGAACAGTTCAGAAAGTAAAAAATAATATCTGAAGTGATGAGGGTTGACCACTCAACGAAGATGTAATTTTCACTATCGACAGATAAGAAAGGAGGTAAAGATAGCTGTTTTTACTATCGGAGTATGGTAGTGCTTTTATTATTCTATATAGCTAATATGGTACTTAATTTAGTTACCTGTTTATTTTTCAAAATAATAATATCCAGCAATTTTTAAAGTTTTGAATTTCCATAAAAGAGCCTGATTCATGCAATTGCAATAGTCAGGCTCTTAAAGTATCTAAACTAGTATATATGATTGATTATTCAATGATGTATGTGTTGAAAAAGCGATCAAAAGTTTGATAAACAACTCATAAAAAAAACTGATTTCTGTGGTGACAAATATCAGGCTCTTAAAAATATTTATATAAATGAATGTTTTTGTTATTCCACTTTTTCAGGATCTTTCTTGACATTCCAATGTGAATGTAAATTTTCGGCTACCATTTCTTTTGAAAAATTAACATATTTCTTAAAGGATTTATAGTCTTTATGTCCTGTAATTTTTCTAATGAGTTCTTCATTCATTCCTAATGTTAAAGAATTGGTTATAAAAAATGATCTACCATAATGAACTGTAATAAATTTATTTGCAGGTTGCTCTAAAATAATGTTATTACCGCCTGAGTGCTTTGTAAACTTTACAGTGTGAGTAAATTCTATCTCTTCAAACAAATCTTTCAATATTCGGTTACATGTTTGATTTGGTGGAACATTCATTTTACCAAAATGCTCGAATTGAGCATCTAAAATTGCCTTTGCTTGTGGAAGTAAGGGGATCGTTAAATTTTCCCTCGTTTTCTTAATGTGTAAATTCAAAAATTTGTCATCATAATCGTTTTTAGTGATTAATGAAATATCAATATAACGGAGACCTGTATAACAACTTAGAATAAAAATGTCTCGTATGCAATTCTTTAACTCATTCTTAAAATTTTGTGTTCTAAGTTTTTCGATAACTTCTGCCGTTAATACAACTTTGTCAGTTTCATAGCTGGGTAAATCAAATTGCTTGTAATCAGTAGTGTTATGATAACCTCTTTTATACGTCCAATTTAGAAAAGCTTTCAGATTTTTACAGTATTTGTTAATTGTGGAGTTCAAAAACTCTTTTTCAATCAGATAATTTTGAAAGTAGTCATTAAAAACCAAATTAAATGATTGCATATTGACATTATATTTTTTTTCTTTTTCAAATTCTAAAATTGTCTTTTTTAGAGTGTTATATGCCTTTATAGTATTTTCGGACGAAATAGGAGTTTTTAATTTAATAAACTCGTCAATTACGTTTGAAAAAGAACGATTATCTGTATTTGTGTGTTCAGGATTGATTTTTCTATCAAATTCATTTCTGAATAAATCTATTGTTAAGTCTTTCCTGTCCCTTAAATAGTCCCTCTCAATTTCATTAATAATATGTTGAATGTTTTCTAGTTTCAGATTTTTGTTTTCGGAATTGGGTGCTAATGGTTTTACTTTAGTTCCGCTCCATTGATTTGGTTTGACCTTTACACCTGTTGAGCGTTTTACTCTTGAACCATTAATTATTATACTAAAGTGGATTAATGTTTCATCTTTAGATTTTGGTTCTTTCAAATAGAAATTAACATTCATATCAAATATTTATTTAAAGTTAAAAATAATTTTGAGATAGAATATTAATTTAAAAAGAATGGGGACATCTTAGGGACAAAAAATGCTTTATGTGACTTTACATTACTTTATGTTGTTAAAAATAAAAACCCCTGATAAACATTGTTTAAAAGAGGTTTTTAGCTAGTATTGTGTAAAGCTATGTATAGCTTTCGGTAGCCTATAGGGGAATCGAACCCCTGTTGCAAGAATGAAAATCTTGAGTCCTGACCACTAGACGAATAGGCCAAATTTTGAGGTTGCAAAGGTAGGAATTAACTCTTTAACCTCAAAATTATTCTTTTAAATTATTTGTAGACTTTCTGTATTACCGTGTTTTTGATGCCTTTAGCTTCAAGTTCTTTTTGAAGTTTCACAGCATCTTCTAACGTGTAAACCTTTCCATAAGTGTAATAGAACACGCCACTGTCTTTCTCTCTTTCCACGTCTTTCAGGTTCTGAAGGATGTAAGAATTACCGTTCAGTTTATCACCGGAATATACTTCTATCGTATAGTAGCCCATGTTAATCCTTTGATTAGGCATAAAACCTACTGCAAAAGCATTTCTGAATCCGGCATCCTTAGCTGTTTTAAGATTGATATCTTTCACAGAAGCCATATTCGTTACAGCATAGTAGTATTTATACTGACCGTTTTCTTTAAGAGTAAGAATATAATTAAGGCCTTTCAAAGCAGGGTCGTTTTCATTGTATTTCGTAGGTGAACTCATTAATAGAATTCTGAAATCATTTTTCAAAGGAACTTCTGCTGGTTTTTCCGGTTCCGGTTTTTTTACCGCAAAAGAACCGCCTGATTTTCTGTCGACTGCCTTTTTATAATCAATGATTGCATTATAGATACTTTCTGCAATCTCAGTCTGTCCTTTGTCTGAAGCAATATAGTGGCTTTCTTCCGGATGGTTGATGAACCCGGTTTCTATCAATACAGACGGCATGGCATTCATACGGAGAACGTGAAGATTCTTCTGGAAAACTCCTCTTGAAGATCTTTTATCTTTATTCACAAAATTATCCTCTACTAATCCACCTAAAAGAAGACTTGATTCCAAATACTTACTTTGCTGAAGTTTCAAAGCAATTAATGATTCCGGAGAATCGGGGTTATAAGAACCGAAGGTCTGCTTATCTTTTTCATCCAGGAAAATTACGTCATTCTCTCTTTTGGCAACCTCAAGATTCTCATTATTTTGGTTAGGGCCCTGTACATACGTTTCTGTACCATAAGCTGTAGGTCTTTGGGAAGAATTACAGTGAATAGATACAAAAAGGTCTGCTTTACTCCTGTTCGCCAGATTGGTTCTGTCAGATAGAGAAGGATACTCGTCAATTTTTCGGGTATATATTACTTTGAAATCCCTGTTTTTTTCTAACATGGCCCCTACTTTTAACGTAATGGCAAGAGTAATGTCTTTTTCTGCCACTCTTCCAATGTCAGAATAAGTCCTGTTCGCTCCATGATCACTTCCTCCGTGTCCCGCATCCAGAACGATAGTAAACTTCTTTTGAGAGAAAATAAAGTTGCTGGTAAGGATGAGGAGAAATGATAAAATTATTTTAAAATTTTGTTTGTGCATCTTACAGTTATAAAAATTATATTAATTTTGAGCCTTAATTATATAGAATAACATTGGCCAAAACCGTCCTCAAAAATATATTACAAATTTTAATTATCCTAATTTTTAACAATTTTTTAGCACAGAAAACTCCTGAAAAATTGCCTAAAAATGCGGTTAATGATACTATTTCCAAAAAGGATACCATAGTTGTAAAAAAAGAATCTCTGGATGATATTCTTCGTACAAAAGCTGACGACCAAAGGAGAGACATCCCGAAAAAAATGACTTTCCTGAACAAAAATGCGCAGGTAAAGTATCAGGATATGCAGATTGATGCAGATTATATTTCTATTGATGATAATAAAAATTTAATCTATGCGAGAGGAAAACAAGACTCTTTAGGGAAAATCATAGAACCTGTAATTACCACACAGGCCGGGAAAAAATACGAAACCAACGAATTTAGCTATAATACAAAAACCAAACAGGCTATTGCTTTCAATGCCCGTACAGAAGAAAGCGAAGGAGTAATTATAGCGCAGAAGACCAAAAAATATAACGATTCCGTATTCGCGATGAGAAAAGCGGATTATACAACGGATGATTATTTCATTAAGAAAAAAGATACAGCTGCGGATTATTTTATGAGAGCTTATAATATTAAGCTGATTAAAACCAAAAATAAATCCCAGATCGTTACGGGGCCTATTCAGATGTTTATTGAGCAGGTTCCTACACCTCTTTACCTTCCGTTTGCCATTTTGCCGTTTTCGGCTAAAAGAGCTGCAGGTATTCTGATCCCGAGTTTTGGTGAAAGGGAAGATGTAGGTTTTTTCCTTAATGGAATTGGATATTATCAGCCGATTGGAGAACACTTTGACCTTAAAGTTCTGGCAGATATTTATACCAAAGGAAGCTGGAATCTACGTCCTCAGGTGAATTATCAGAAGAAATACCGCTACTCCGGAAACTTTACAGCAGATATTGGTACCATGGTGAGAGGGATTAAAGGGTTGGATGATTATACCAAAAACAGTACCTATAGAATTAACTGGACGCACTCTCAGGATTCTAAAGCGAATCCTTTCCTTACATTCAGTGCTTCTGTTGATATAGTAAGTACAAAGTTTTATAACAACCCGCTGAACAACAACTATATTTTCAACCAGAATGTACTGAATACGCAGCAGAACTCTACGGTAACCCTTACCAAAAGATTCCTGAAACTTCCAATGACCATTACCGGAACAGCTTCTTATTCACAGAACTTTGCAACAGGATTGGCAGATCTTCGTCTTCCGCAGATGAATGTTGCCATCAATCAGTTCTATTTGTTTAAATCAAGAACGGGAATCAGGCAGGGACTTCTTGAAAATATTACAGTAAATACAGGTTTCAATCTTACCAACTTCGTGAATACTCAGGAAAATGAGCTGTTCAAAAAAGAAATGTGGGATAAAATGCAGACCGGGCTTAAAAACAATATTGCATTGGCAACCAATACCACATTGGCGAAATATTTCACTTTCAGCTTAAGTGCCAATATTGACAATGCCCTGACTACAAAAACACTGAACAGATATTACGATCCGGTAAAGAATGTTACTGTAGATGAGATCAATAAAAACTTTACAGGATACTCTACCTTTTCTACGTCTGCCAGTCTTCAGACTACCCTTTACGGAATGATGAAATTCAAAAAAGGATCTGCAATAGAAGCGGTGAGACATATGATGACACCAAGTATTGGGTTTACGTATTCTCCGGATTTCTCAAGTCCTAATTTCGGATATTACAGAAACTATTACAATGCTAACGGAGCCCTTACTCCTTATTCTATCTTTGAAAAAGGAATCATCGGAAGCCCGTCTAGCGGAATGGTAGGTGCTCTTGGTTTCAATATCGGGAACAATATCGAGATGAAAGTGAAATCAAAAAGCGATTCTACAGGGGTAAAGAAAATCAAAATTTTTGAATCTTTGAACCTTGCCGGAAGTTATAACTTCGCTGCGAAAGATCACCCTTGGTCTATATTCACAATTAACGGGCAGTCTTCTTTCTTCAATAATAAACTTACAGTAAATACCAGTCTTTCATTGGAGCCTTATAAAATTGATTTCTCTTCAGGATCGGATACGGGTGTAAGAACAGAGCAGTTCGGGCACTTCAGTGTGCAGGGATTCAATGTGCAGCTATCCTATCCTTTAAGCAGTGAAATTTTTGGTGAAAAGACAGATTATGCTAAAAAATATGCTTCGAAAGGAGAAGTCCGAAATGAGAATTATTATTTTGATGATGATCATTATGCTCATTTTGATCAGGCGTGGACTTTGAACATCAGTGCCAACTATGCTTACTCGAAAGGATTGAGTAGATTGCCGAATAAAATTGCATCCATCGGATTAGACGGTAGTATTAAACTTACACCTTACTGGAATATCAACGGAAGTACGCATTATGATATGGTAACTAAAGAATTGGCATATACAAGAATTGGTTTTTCCAGAGATCAGCGAAGCTTTACAATCAATTTCAACTGGGTTCCTTTCGGACAGTATAAAGTATATGACTTCTTTATCGGGATCAAAGCCAATATCTTAAGTGATGCATTGAAGTACAAAGACAGAAGCTTTACCCAACCAAATGCACCTTTCTAATATCAGATTGGCATTTGAGAATATAAATTTTATATTTGCAACCAAAATAAATTCTAAGGAAATCACTTTTAGAGAGAATATCTTAACCGGTGATTGCTTATAACCATAGAAAAAATAAATATCCATATATGAAACAAATAATAAACACAGTTAATGCACCTGCAGCTATCGGACCTTATTCACAAGCTAATATGGCTAATGGAGTCCTGTATATCTCGGGACAGATTCCTGTAGATCCTGCAACTGGTAAATTGGTAGAAGGCATTGAAAAAGAAACGCATCAGGTAATGAAAAACCTTGAAGCGATCCTTACTGAAGCAGGCATGACATTCAAAAACGTTGTAAAAGCTACCATCTTCCTTAAAAGTATGGATGATTTTGCTGTAATGAATGATATCTATGCATCTTACTTAGATTCAGAAAGCTACCCGGCACGTGAAACGGTACAGGTTTCTTGCCTGCCTAAAAATGTGGATATCGAAATTTCTATGATCGCACATCAGGATTAATGAATTTTATAAGAAATACAATTGCGGTTCTGGTAGGCCTTGCTATTACAGGGCTTATTATTACTCTTGGTATAAGAGCTTTTCCGCAATGGATAACTTTTGAGGCTTTTGCTCCGTTTGAGCACTGGCAAAGGTTTCTTTTCAGCATGAAAGATGATAAGGCGTTTTTCGGATTCCTTCTGTTTATTTCCGGATTGGGAACAACTATTGGAGGAGTGGCTACAGCTATCATTGTAAAATATGCTAAAGTAGCTTATGCTATTCTGATCGGTTTTATTATGCTCTTTATCGCCATGCTGGATGTGATTATTTTTCCTTATCATCCTACGTTTTATAAGATTTCTATTTTTCTTACCTTTTTTCCGTTTTCCTGGATTGGCGGTAAGATTGTAGAAATTATTTATGAAAGGAACAAGAAGAAAAGAATTACTGAAAAAATGAATAAGCCTAAATAAAAAATATAAAAAAACGCTGCAGATTTCTGCAGCGTTTTTTTGTTGATATGAATAACTAATTTAGTTTTCTGATTAAGGCATTTTAAATCCTCTTTGGTAGTTTCTTCCGTAGTCGTCCATATATTTTATTTGCGCGGTTCCGGAGAATTTATTCAGTAAGTTTTCTACATCTTTCTGTGAATTTACTGGCTTACCATTAATTTCTGTGATGATATAGCCATCTACAATTCCTGCTTTAGCCATTTCGCTTCCTTCTACAACATTTTTAGCAACAACTCCGCTATTTAAACCGTAATAAGCTTTCGTTCTGTCATCAATGCTTTGGAATTCTGATCCTATCTTTTCAGTTACACTAAGATCTGCTTTTGTTCTTGTAGAGGTTCCTCCTTTCTGATCTCTGAGCGTTACAGTAGTAGTACCTTCTTTACCGTTTCTTAAATACGTTACCTGTACTTTGTCACCCGGACGTTTGCTTCCGATAGACATTGAAAGGTCAGCAAAATCTGTAATGTCATAATTATCAATTTTGGTAACAACATCTCCTTTTTTCAGACCTGCATCCTCAGCACCGCTGTTATCTCCGAATCCGGTTACATACACTCCGGAACCTACTTTCAGATTCGTTTTGAACTGTTTATTGTAAGAAGTCACCAATTGATCATTAGAAAGATCCAGTGACTGAATTCCTAAGAATCCTCTCTGTACAATTCCAAATTTCTTAATATCCTCAACAATCTTTCTTGCTAGGTTAGAAGGAACAGCAAATCCGTATCCCTGATAATATCCTGTAGTAGACTGGATAGCAGAGTTGATACCGATAAGCTCACCATTCGTGTTCACCAAAGCACCCCCTGAGTTACCCGGGTTGATGGCAGCATCTGTTTGAATGAAGCTTTCGATAGGGTTAGCTGCTTTTCCCTGGCTGCTTAAGATTCCGATACCTCTTCCTTTCGCAGAAACAATACCTGCTGTTACCGTAGAGTTTAATCCAAGTGGATTTCCTACTGCAAGCACCCATTGTCCTACATCAATATTGTCAGAATTCGCAAAATTTAAATAAGGAAGACCTTTTTCCTCAATCTTTAATAAGGAGATATCTGTATTAGGATCAGTTCCTACTAAAGTTGCGATATATGATTTCTTATTGCTTAATACTACTTCCAGCTTATTAGCACCTGCTACCACGTGGTTGTTGGAAATAATATAACCGTCCGGAGAGATGATTACACCAGAACCCATTCCCGATGGCATATTATCAGGAGCCTGTTGCTGCTTCTGTCTCTGCTGGCCTCCACCTCCGCCTCCGAAAGGATCTCCGAAGAAAAAGTCGAACAGATCTTGTTCAGAAGCTCTGCTTGCTGTTCTGCTTTGGTAGTTTTTGATGGTTACTACAGCCGGAACGGTAGTTTTAGCTGCTTTCACAAAATCATCACCTACAGCTCCCGTATTCATCCCTGCGAATGAAGTATTAGGTGCGGCTGTTGTGAAATAAGATTGATCTCCATTATTGGAGCTATGCCCGAAATATTGTAAAGCTCCAACGGTAGTAGCTCCGGAGATTACTCCTACTACTGCAAATGGTAATAGTTTTTTTAAAGTACTCTTCATTGTATATCTTTCTTGTTTATTAATTAATTTCTTTTTTATGTTTTTGAGTAAACAAATTTAATGTTAAATAAGTAAGCAATTAGTATGCTATGTTTCAATTTTAACTAAAATTTAACGGCTATTATATCATTTTATACCTTATGTCATAATTGTTAATGTCAGGATTAACTAAAATTAAAAAAAAATTAAAGAAAATAGGCCAGAATTGTGATAAAAAATAAACAGTAATTCAATGCTGGCCGTGCATTCTTTATGACTTGTGATAGCTGTCTGAATATACTTTATTCTAAAATTCTTATCTTTGCAAAAATTTTATTCTCACTTAAAACGTTTATAGCATGCAACTGTATAACACCTTAAGCGCAGAAGAAAGAGCTCAACTTATTGATGAAGCCGGTAAAGACCGTCTTACTTTGTCTTTCTATGCGTATGCCAAAATCGAAGACCCTAAAAAATTTCGCGACGAATTATTTATAGCCTGGAATGCACTGGATGCACTTGGCCGTATTTATGTTGCCACTGAAGGAATTAATGCTCAGATGAGTGTTCCTGCAGAACAGTTTGAGGCTTTTCGTGATACGCTGGAAGTCTATGACTTCATGAAAGGAATCCGTTTAAATGTAGCGGTAGACCAGGACAATTACTCTTTTTTAAAATTAACCATAAAAGTCAGAAACAAAATTGTTGCTGATGGCCTGAATGACGAAACTTTTGATGTAACCAATAAAGGAATTCACTTAAAAGCTCAGGAATTCAATAATTTACTTGAAGATCCGAATACGATTGTGGTAGATTTCAGAAATCACTACGAAAGTGAAGTAGGGCATTTCGAAGGAGCTATTACTCCGGATGTGGAAAACTTCAGAGAAAGCTTACCGATTATCAACGAACAGCTACAGGATTTTAAAGAAGATAAAAACCTGTTGATGTATTGTACAGGTGGAATCCGTTGTGAAAAAGCCAGTGCTTATTTCAAACATCAGGGCTTTAAAAATGTTTACCAATTAGAAGGCGGTATCATTGAATATACACGCCAGATAAAAGAAGAAGGAATAGAAAGTAAGTTTATTGGTAAAAACTTTGTATTTGACCACCGTTTAGGAGAGAGAATTACAGACGATATTATTTCACAGTGCCACCAATGTGGAAAACCTTGTGATAACCATACGAATTGTGCTAATGATGCCTGTCATCTGTTGTTTATCCAATGTGACGAATGTAAAGCCGCTATGGAAAACTGCTGTTCTACAGAATGTCTCGACACCATCCATTTGCCTTGGGATGAGCAGGTGAAATTGAGAAAAGGATTACAGGTTGGAAATAAAGTCTTCAGAAAAGGAAAATCCGATGCTTTGAAATTCAAAAGCTCCGGAGACTTATCTGATAAACCTTTAGCAAAAGCTGAAACAAAAAATATCCGTCAAAAGATTGCTGTTAAAAAAGAATTGATTGGAAAAGCAGAACACTACTATTCAAAATCAAAAATTGCACAGTTTTTAATTGAGAACAAAGACCTGTCAGTAGGAGATAAAGTATTAATTTCTGGTCCTACAACAGGAGAGCAGGAAGTTACGATTACGGAAATCTATGCTAACGGAGGTCCTTGTGACACTGCAAAACCAGGAGATCAGATTACTTTTGAACTTCCATTCAGAGTTCGTTTGTCTGATAAACTGTACAGAATTGTGCAAAACGCATAATCTTAATAATGATGCTAAAAGCTGAGCTTAGAAAAAAATATACCCAAAAAAGAAAAGCCTTGTCTATTGATGAGGCTTTCTTGTTATCTGAGAAAATTTTTGAAAATTTCATTAAGTATTTTAAACCTGAGGAGTTGGAAAAAGTGCATGTTTTCATCCCGATTCCGGCAAGAAAAGAAATTAATACCCAAATCTTCATAGATTATTTTTTAGCCCTGAATATCCGTGTTTATGTCCCTAAAATTGTAGGGAATCAACTTATTAATATCGAAATTTTTAAAGATACTGTCTTTGAAACCAACACTTGGGGGATTTCAGAACCTGTTTCCAACGAAGATTCTGGTGAAAATGCATTTGATTATGTCATTACCCCTTTATTGTATTGTGACAGAAAAGGAAACCGGGTAGGGTACGGCAAGGGCTTTTATGATGGTTTGTTTCAAAATATTTCCGTTGAAACAAAAAAAATCGGAGTCAATTATTTTGACCCCGATGAATTTGTGGATGATGTCTGGGAAAAGGATATTCCCCTCGATTATTTGGTTACTCCTACAGAAGTACTGTCTTTCTTAAGCGGTTTGGAATAAAAATCTAAAAAGTAAAATTTAAATTCTTTT
This sequence comes from Chryseobacterium sp. 7, assembly GCF_003663845.1. Taxonomy (NCBI): domain Bacteria; kingdom Pseudomonadati; phylum Bacteroidota; class Flavobacteriia; order Flavobacteriales; family Weeksellaceae; genus Chryseobacterium; species Chryseobacterium sp. 7. The sequence continues at coordinate 231,353 of NZ_RCCA01000001.1, read as the reverse complement.
TTAAGTTTGGAAGTAGAAAGAAGAATATATTGTGCATTCTTTTCAAAGCTTCCCAGAGATTTATTTTTATTGTCAAAATATTCTACATTAAACTTGGCGTAGTCCAGCGTGTCTTTTTTATAAAACTCCTTGTAAACATTCAGGTTGCTTACCTTTGCTGTTTTTGCTTTCATGCTGTCAAGCTCTTTCAGTAATGTTTTGAATGTAAGAGAATCAGGTTTGTGAAAATAGCTCTCCATTTGTGAATAAATAACGGTATCTATTTCTGTGTTTCTGTTTCCGCTAAGGTATAGGGTAGACAGGTCCAGAAGTTCCTGAACTTTTTGTTTTGTGATGGAGTTAATGGCCTGCATGCTATCCATCTGTACGGCAGGATAGCTCTTTTCATTGTTGCTGTTTCGTAGTTTATCGAGGTCGCTTACCTCTGAGGTTTTATTATTACAGGCAATAAATAACGTCAGAAGCACGGTGAAAATTAAAAAATTATTTATTCTTTTCATCTGTGGTAGCAATTTTAAATTTAATGGATACAATCTTTCCTTTGATATCCTTTTTCATTTCTATTACATTCAGGTTTTTCAGTGAGGTCGTAGGAGTGGTTACCAGAGTGATATATTTTTGTTTATCAAGTCTTTCTATGCCATAGGTGTTATTGTCATATACCTGGTATATAATAGCATTGTTACTGATAAGGTTTTCAAGTTGGCCTCTTTTCTGCTTAATTAGGGCAACCTGTTCATCTGGGTTTCCTCCCTTGATATCTTTTATAGAGAAATAATAAGCTGCCATCTTATAATCATCCGGCTTTAGCTCAATTTTTTCTTCTTCAGGAGCATTTTCCAGGTTTCTGTTAACTTCCAGAGGCTCGTAAAAAGGAGCACTGATGCGCATTTTTAAATTTTTATCCTTGGTAGAATAATAAAAACACTCACCTGGCTTTATTTTATACATCAATGGAGACTCATTTTCCTTTACCACCATTATCTCTAAAGTGTTGATTACAGAAACCCCTCTGTCTTTATCAATGAAGCAATATTTGTAAGTTTTTGAAAAAAGTACGTCTTTAAATCCTAAAAGTCCTGTAATCGTAATCAAAACGGAAGTAACCAATGCCCATGCGTTCTTTTTGAAGAAATTTTTCTCGGGTGGAACAGATGAAATTTCAATTTCATTCGTAGTTGCTTTGTTTTTTGTAATCGATTGATTGTCAGTGTTTGATTTTTGTAAATCAATGTTTTCAGGGGTGCTGGTTTCGATTTTTTTAGGCTGAATTTCAGTTTTTGGGAGTTCAGGAACTTCAGAAACTGTTTTTTCCAGTTCATCGATATCTTCGTTGTCAAAATTTTCATTTTCCTGTAGCAGTTCTCCGGCAAAAAGATGCTGTTTCTTAAACTCATACCAAGAGTCGTAACCTGCATAAATACTCAATAAATTGAGCATGTCTATTCTTGGTAGTTTAGTGACTGGTGAATTTTTGAAATAGGTATAAAATGACTTTTCACTGATGTTACCTTTCGCTTTTTTTCGAAGGTCTTCCTGAAAATATATAATATCTATACCCTTCCACTTGGATATGTCATCCTGCGAAGGGGTATATTCTTTTAAGTATTGACCCTGAACATCCTTTTTTAACTGCTCAAAGTGTAATAGATCTAAATCTGTCAATTTTTCAAAAAATAATTAAATTGTTGATTTTCAGCTATGTTTTTTTGTAAAACTATTTTACAAAGGTATTACAATTATTTTTCATAAACAAATTTTCTAACTGCTCTACCTTTGTCTTGTTCAAATAACAGAACAGAAGAAAATTTTATAAAACAATATTAACAAAATTAAATTTAATTTATTATGAAAAAGTCATTATTCGTAGCTGCTATCGCTGCAATCTCTCTAGTTGCTTGTAAAAAAACTGAAGCTACTGCTACTGAAGGAACAGCTGATTCTGCTGCTGCTACTGTTGCTGATTCTGCTGCTGTAGTTACTGATTCTGCTGCTAAAGTTGTTGATTCTGCTGCAACTACTGCTGTAGAAGCTACTAAAGATGCTGCTGCTGCTACTACTGCTGCTGGTGCTGAAGTTGCTAAAGATGCTGCTAAAGGAGCTGCTGACGCTGCTAAAGGAGCTGCTGATGCTGCTAAAGGAGCTGCAACTGCTGCTAAAGATGCTGCAAAAGACGCTGCTAAGAAATAATTCTAGCATACGCTTAACAATAAAGGAACCGTTTCACCCAGTGAAACGGTTTTTTTATGCTTTGTCATTGCGAGCCGAAGGCGAAGCAATCTCTTTATATAATATGAACTCTTGTAGTTCTAGAAATAGTATTTACCCTTTCTTCTGCTTTAAAGATTCATAACAGGTAATGGCTACGGCATTGCTTAAGTTTAAAGAATCAATACTTCCGGTCATTGGAATTAAGGTGTTTTTTCCTTTTCCAATCCAGAAATCACTTAATCCGGAATGTTCCGTACCGAATAATACAGCAGAGCGCTGTCTGAAATCTCTTTTATAAAGATCTTCAGCGCTTTCATCCATAAGAGTTGTATAGATATTGAAAGCATTCTTTTGAAGAAATTCCAATGTTTCTTCATTTTCAGCCTGATAGACTTCCATCCCAAAAAGACACCCTACACTGGATCTGATTACATTTGGATTGTAGAAATCGGTTTTTCCGTCTGCAACAATTAATGCATCTATTCCAAAAGCTTCACAGCTTCTTAAGATAGCTCCAAGATTTCCCGGTTTTTCTATCCCTTCAACAATAATTACTGTAGAATCTTCTTTAGGAACAAATGAAGAAAGTGGAGTTTCTTTTGCAGTATAGATTCCGATAATCCCCTCAGAACTTCCCCTGTAAGCTATTTTTTCATATACTTTTTCACTTACATGGTATATTTTTCCATCAGGAAGAGTTCCTTTAAAGATATTTTCACAGATAAAGAACTCCAGCGGTTCAAAGTCATACTGGATGGCTCTTTCATTTTCCTGCTGGCCTTCTACTACAAAAACTTTTGATTTTTTACGGAATCTATTGTCAGTAAGGAGCTTAGTGACGTTTTTTATTTTATCGTTTTGAAAACTTTCTATCAACATGCTGCAAAATTATGCAAAATTTATGATTGAACTTCTCTGGTTTTGATAAAAAGGCTTTTCTGCGTTATCTCAAACGGAATTTTATTTTTCCTTTTAAAATAGATGATAAGTGTTCCTTACGATTGACAATCTGTTTATTTGGAAAGGTTAACTGTCTGATGGATCAACGAGAGTACTGTTGTCAATCAGACTTTGAGGCAGGTCTTTTTTATTTTTAATGCCTAATGACTTCAGTTTTTGAGTCTGTATGATAAGGTTATCATTTCCGGTGTGGAGCTGTTTGTAGGCATCATTGAATACATTTTTCGCCTGATCCAGGTTTCTTCCCACTTTTTCCAAGTTGTCTACAAAACCTACAAATTTATCATAAAGTTTCGCTCCTCGTTCAGCAATCTCCATAGAATTTCTGTTTTGATATTCGCGTTTCCAAAGATCAGCAATAAGCTTAAGGGAAGTGATCAGGTTGCTTGGGTTCAGCAAAAGGATTCTTCTTTCATAGGCATAGTTCCAAAGATTCTGGTCTGCCTGCATTGCGGCAATATAAGCTGGCTCACTCGGAATAAACATCATCACGAAATCCATAGATTTATCATAGTCATCGTAGGCTTTTTGACTGAGTTGTGAAATGTGATTCTTGATAGAACCAAGGTGCTGGCTTAATTTTATCGCATAAACATCGGCATCGGTTTCATCTACTAATTCTGTAAAAGCAGTCAGAGAAACTTTAGAATCAATGATCACATTTCTTTCGTCCGGATATTTTATAACGGCATCGGGGCGCATTTTCTTTCCTGAAAATTCTGAGAATAAAGCGTTATTATCTTCATCGCGCAGTTCATGTTCAAGAAAATATTCTCTCCCTTTTACGAGTCCTGATTTTTCAAGAATACTTTCCAGAATCATTTCACCCCAGTTTCCCTGGGTTTTGCTTTCTCCTTTCAGTGCGCGGGTCAGCTTTTTGGCATCATCAGAAATCTGCTGGTTCAGCTCTGCCAGTTCTTTCACTTTTTCTGCAAGGGAAAAACGTTCTTTATTTTCTTTTTCGTAAGCCTCGTTGACCTTGTTTTTTAAGTCAGCGATTTTCTCCTGAAATGGCTCAAGAATATTTTTTAAGTTATTTTGATTTAAAGTGGTAAACTTTTCTGTTTTTTCTTCTAAAATTTTATTGGCAAGGTTTTCAAACTGAAGTTTAGAATCTTCCTGAATCTTAACAATTTCTTCTTTCTGGGTATCAAGAGAGTTTTGGAGACCTTCATTTTTGGCAGAAAGCTCAGAGTTTTTAGCAAAAAGAGTCTGTTTTTCAAGAATATGGGTGGCTATCTGAGAGGTCTGTCTCTGATTGGTTTGTTTTAACTCTTGAAACTGAGTATTTAACGATGAATATTCGGCGGAGATTTTAGAGAATTCATTTTTCAGATCATCCAGAAGATCCTGTTGCAGCATGTTGGCTTCTTTCTCTTTACTGATAGTCTGATTAAGTTCCTGAATCTTCAGGTTTGAATTGTCAAGATCAGACTGGGTTTTTATAGATAAGGTGTTCAGCGTATCATAAGAATTCCTTGAAACCATTGATGATTTCAACGCAAAATATAGGATTACCGCACCAAGGATAATACCTGCAAACAGCCCAATAATTAAATATATCATCTCCATCTTCCAAAATTATGAAAAAAGGCTGGAAGTTACCTCTCTCTTCCTTCTTCCAGATTCCTTTCTGAACAAGATTACTTATATTTATAGGAAATTTCAGAGACTTATGAATATTTTGTTGGTAGAAGATGATCAAAGAATCAGCAATTTCCTGATAAAAGGCCTTTCCGAGGCTGGCCACAATATGACCCTTGCAGATTCCGGAGAAAAAGCGCGTGACCTTATTCATACCTATGATTTTGATATTATTTTGATGGATATTATGCTTCCCGGATTGGATGGGATGCAGCTTACTCAAATTATCAGATTTAAAGGGAATTATACTCCGATTTTGGTTTTAAGTGCATTGAACAGCCCTGATGATAAGATCAAAATGCTGGATATGGGAGCTGATGATTATTTATCAAAACCTTTTCACTTTGAAGAACTGATTTCTAGGATTAAAGCCTTAACCAGAAGAAATAAAATGAGCTACCAGAAAGAAGACCAATATTTATCATGTGGAAATATTACAATTGATACCGATCTTCATAAAGTAACTCAGAACGATAAAGAAATAGAATTTTCTCCTACGGAATACAAACTTTTTACTTTCCTGATGGAGAATAAAAATAAAGTGCTGAGCAGAACTCAGATTTTACATAAGGTTTGGGGAATTGATTTTGATAATACAACGAATGTAGTGGATGTTTATATTTCCTACGTCCGTAATAAGATTGATGAAACGGAACAGAAAATTATTCATACGGTAAAAGGAACCGGCTATTTGATCAAAGACTGAAAATGACGCTCAGAAACAGATTTACCCTTATTTCAAGCCTCTCATTTGGCATCGTTTCTATCATCACATCAGCGGTGATATTCTTTGCCTATTATGACAGCACCAAGATTTTTTATTTTGAAAAACTTCGGAATGCGGCTCTTATTTCTGCTATTTATTATCTCGAAAAGGATGAGCTTCCGAAAGACCGGCATGCCCAGATCAAAAATGAATACAATCATCTGATTCAAAATAACAAGGTAGCGGTTTACAATCAGAATAACGAAGTGACTTTTGGGCATAACCTAAATGATAAGAATATAAAACTTTCTCATTTACAGTCTGTCCGGAATAATAAAGGAATACAATTTATGTCTGATAATCAATTCTACTATGGGATTTTTTATCCGGATAATCAGGGAGATTTTGTGGTTTTTGTAAAATCATCAAATGATTCATTTCAGTCGCAGATCCTGAGATTGGCTATTATCATGCTTTCTGTATTGCTGATCGGGCTTTTGGCAATTTATTTTTTGAGTAGATACCTTTCCAAAGTGGTTTATAAGCCTATCTCTAATGTTGTGGAACGTATTAATAAAGTGGATTATAATAATATTTCCACAGCCATTACTTCCACTAATACCAATGATGAGATTGAAGATCTTATAAAATCCTATAATAAATTGCTGGGAAGAATTTCTGAAAATGTACTCTTACAGCAGAACTTTATCAACTATGTTTCTCATGAATTTAAAACACCTTTAGCCGCTATTTCCGGAAATTTGGAAGTCTTCGCCCAAAAAGACCGCACGCCGGAAGAATATAAGGAAGTGGCCAAAGAGTCATTGGAAAACGTGTATGAGATTGAAAATATTCTTAACAATCTCCTGTTGATGTCCGGAATGACAAAATTGGAATCTTCTCACAAACTTATGAGAGTGGATGAGTTGATCTGGAAAATCTATGAAAAATTAGAACCCAAAGCAAAAGAAAACCATTCATCTATTAAAATACAGCTTCAGGTAACAAAACCCGCTTTACTGGAATTTCCCGGAAACGAAACACTGCTATACTTAGCAGTATATAATATCGTTGAAAATGCCATCAAGTATTCTTATGATAAACCTGTATTGATTATATTATTAGAAAAGAATAATCAGTTGTGTATTGAGGTAAAGGATGAAGGACGGGGAATTCCGTCAGATGATCTTGCAAAAATATCCGAAACTTTTTATAGAGGAAAAAACGTAGATAGCGTGAAAGGCAGTGGAATTGGTCTGTCTCTTTCGAAAAGTATCTTCGATCATCATCATATTGTAATGAAAATTGATTCTGTTGTAAATGTTGGAACCAATGTTCTCCTTGAATTTCCGGCTCATTCCTGATTGTGTTATTCGTGAAAATATTCGTGTTTTTAAAAGTTCTAATCAAACTCTAATGTTGAACTAACCGAATTTTAATTTTGTTTGAAATTCCCTCTAATATTAGACAAATAGCTTTGTGGTCTTAAAATAAGAGACCTTGAAGAAACTATTTTTTACCCTATTTTATATTCATTGTTTCAGTTTCTTTTCAGCACAGATTTCAGATACCCTGAAAATTGGCAGAAAGGAAGCTGAGACTATCTTTTTGGCTAAAAACCTGGACCTCATTGCCCAAAAACTTGAAATTTCACAAGCCGAGGCAAGAGCTGTTCAGGCTAAATACTGGCCTAATCCCAAATTAAGTATCAGTGAAGTAAATCTATGGAGAACCTATGACATAGAAGAGCAGCCTGCTCTTATCGGAAATTGGGGAAAAAATACCCAGATTTCTGCTGAGATAGAACAGGTCATTCAGACTGCTGGTAAAAGGCGGAAAAATATTGAACTGCAGAAAATAGAAGTAGAAGGTGAGAAGTATGAAATGCAGGAAGTTTTGCGCGAACTTAAAAAGACGCTCAGAAATACCATTACCGATATTCTTTACAACCAGGAACAGCAGAAAATCTATCAGGGACAGATTGCTTCCATTGAAAAATTAACAAAATCCTATAATAATCAATTAAACCTTGGAAACATCAGTAAAGCTGAATACGTCCGTCTGAAAGCACAGGAAATTGAATTCAAAAAGAAACTGATTTCATTAAAACAGGAAATCGAAGATCAGCAGGTAGAGCTCAAAGCCTTATTGATGCTGCCTTCCCAATCTTATCTGGTTATTTCGGACTCATTTGTTATGCCTGAAAAACAACTTTCAGAACTTGAGGTGGCACAATGGATAGAAAAGGCAAAAGAAAACCGGCCAGATATTATGATATCAAAAAATAAAGAGAAACACGCTGCGAAAAACTTGGAAATTCAAAATGCAATGAAAACTCCTGATGTTGCTGTTTCTATTGGATATGACCGCGGAGGAAATATCATGAAAGACTTTATAGGACTGGGTGTTTCTATGGACCTTCCCATTTTCGACCGTAACAAAGGAAATATCCAGGAAGCTAAGCTTGAGATTGAGAAAAGCCAACTGGAGACCCGTAAAAACATGCTGAAATCTGAAAACGAAATTGTTTCTGTTTTCAGAAATTATATCAGAACACAGCAGATCTCAGAAGAGATTGATGACAGTTACGAATCTACACTGGACGGTCTGCTGGTCAGCCATGAAAAAAATTTCAGACTAAGAAACATCAGCATGCTGGAGTATATGGATTTTCTGGACACCTACATCGGAAATAAAATGATCATCCTGGACACTAAAAAAGAATTGAATCAATACTACGAAAACCTGCAGTATGTTGTAGGACAAGATTTATAAGATATGAACAAAAATATTACCCAATACATTGCCGCAGCTTACCTGTCTGCCCTCATTATTTTTACAGGCTGTGCCGGAAAACAGGAAAATAAAGAAGCTGAAAAGGGCTATTGCATCAGCAAAGAACTTAAAAAAGATATTAAACTGGCCAAAGCAGAAATGCTTCCTATAGAAGAAAGCATTACCCTTACCGGAGAAGTGGAAAGTAATTCTGATAAAACGGTTCCCTTTGTAAGCCTTGTGGACGGAGTGGTGATTGACACTTATTTCTCTCTTGGTGATTATGTGAAAAAAGGTCAAACTTTAGCAAGTGTAAAGAGTACAGCTGTGAATGAAATGCAGGATGATACGCAGACCTTGCAGGCTCAGCTGGCCGTTGCGAAACGAAAACTGTCTTCTGTAGAAGCCATGTATAAAGATGATATTGCCTCACAGAAAGATTTGCAGGAAGCGCGTTCCGAAGTAGCCATATTACAATCTAATATTTCCAAGACGCATAAAAATATGCAGTTGTATTCAGCAGGTGGAAATACCATTCAGATAAAAGCTCCGGCAGACGGATATGTTATTTCAAAAAATATTTCCAAAGGAATGCCGGTTACAGCAGGAGGAGATCAGCTGTTTACCATTTCCAATCTGGATAAAGTATGGGTAATGGCCAATGTATATGCTACCAATATGAGACATGTTTATGTAGATCAGCCGGTAGTAGTAAAAACACTTGCTTATCCTGATGACAGTTTTTCAGGGAAAATCAACAATATTTCTCAGGTTTTTAATGAAAATGAAAGAGTATTGAAGGCTAAAATCATTATGGATAATAACGGAATGAAGCTAAGACCGGGAATGTCAGCAGATGTTGTATTACCCATCAATTCACAAAACAAAAGTGCACTGGCTATTCCTGCAAAGGCATTAATCTTTGATAACAACCAAAGCTATGTAGTGGTTTACAAAAAAGACTGTGAACTTGGGATCAGACTTGTAACGGAAATCGCTTCCAACAGCCAGTATATTTATGTAGAAGGTAATTTAAAACCAGGTGAAAATGTCATTGCTTCCAACGGACTGCTGATTTATGAAAACCTGAAAAACCAATTAAATAACTCCAAGAAGTAATGCGAAAATTTGTACAGAATATAGTTTCCTTCTCTTTAAAAAACTCATTGATTGTTCTGTTGGGAACTTTTCTTTTGCTGGCCGGAGGAATCTATTCCTATATGCATACTCCCATTGAAGCATTTCCGGATGTTACCAATACCAGAGTAAGAGTTATTACCCAATGGCCGGGAAGAAGTGCTGAGGAAATAGAAAAATTTGTCACCTTACCTATTTCCAAAGAAATGAATGCCATTCCGAATAAAACTTCGGTGCGTTCTATTTCCTTATTTGGATTGTCTGTGGTGACGGTGATTTTTGATGACCATGTGAATGATTTTTATGCGCAGCAATATGCTTCCAATAAACTCGGAAATGTAAATCTCCCTTCCGGAGCAGAATATAGTATTGAGCCTCCATCCGGAGCTACAGGTGAAATTTACCGGTATATCATTAAAAGTAAACTTCCCATCAAAGAAGTAACAGCCATTCAGGATTGGGTGGTGGAAAGAGAATTGCTTGCCGTTCCCGGTGTAGCTGATGTCGTAAGCTTTGGTGGAGAAGAAAAGACTTATGAAATAAAAATTAATCCTACGGAATTACACAATTACGACCTTTCCCCCTGGATGTGTATGAAGCGGTTTCGAAGAGTAATATCAATGTAGGAGGAGATGTAGTGGCAAAGGGTGATCAGGCTTATGTAGTGCGGGGGATCGGTCTTTTAGAGAAAAAAGAAGATATTGAGAATATTCAGATCGAGGTAAAAGGATCCACCCCAATTTTGGTGAAACATGTAGCTGAAGTAAAAGTTTCGGCAAAACCAAGATTAGGTCAGGTAGGATACAATAAAGACAATGATGTTGTAGAAGGAATCGTAATCATGCTTCGTGGTGAAAACCCAAGCGAAGTCATTGCAAAACTGAAAGACAGAATAGAACAGCTGAACGGAGGAGAACTTCCCGGTGATGTGCAGATTGTTCCGATCATCGACCGTACAGAGCTTGTAAATACTACCGTTCATACCGTTTCCAAAAACCTTATTGAAGGAGTTATTCTGGTTTCCATCATTGTATTTATTTTCCTTTATAACTGGAGAACGACTTTCATTGTAGCATCAGTAATTCCGTTGGCTTTCCTGTTTGCTATTATAATGTTGAAAATTCAGGGATTGCCAGCTAACCTGATTTCCATGGGAGCTCTGGATTTCGGGCTGCTTCTGGAAGGAACACTGGTGATTGTGGAACACGTCTTTGTCGCCCTCGAGCTTAAAGCGAAAAAGATTGGACTGCGGAGATTCAATAAAATTTCAAAACTGGGAATCATCAAGAAAAGCGCAGGAAGTGTGGCAAGCTATATTTTCTTTGCCCTGTTGATTCTGATTGTTGCGCTGATGCCAATTTTCTCTTTCCAGAAAGTAGAAGGTAAAATGTTCTCTCCATTAGCATTTACACTGGGGTATGCATTATTAGGATCATTGATCTTAAGTTTGACCTACGTTCCGGCAATGTGTAAGTTACTATTGACGAAAAATATTGAAGAGAAAGAAAACTTTATTTCCAGATTCTTCAGAGTTAATATTTATAGAATTTATGAATTCAGTGACCGTTACAAAAAAGGATTTATCATTGGCTTCGTTGCCTTGCTTGCCATTTGTGGATGGAGATTCTCCAATTACGGATCTGAATTTTTACCTAAACTTAACGAAGGCGCAATTTACGTAAGAGCAACACTCCCAAACAGTGTCAATCTGGATGAATCTGTACGATTAACCAAAGAGATGAAGGAGATCCTTATGAAATATGATGAAGTGAAATTTGTCATGACCCAGACCGGCCGGCCGAATGACGGAACAGATCCCACCGGATTTTTTAATATCGAATTTAATATTCAGCTGAAACCGGAAAATGAATGGAAGAAAAAAATATCCAAAGAAGAACTTCTTGAAGAAATGAGAGTTTCTCTTGAAAAATATCCGGGAATCAATTTTGGATTCAGCCAGCCGATACAGGATAATGTGGAAGAATATGTAGCAGGAGTAAAAGCTCCGTTAGTGATTAAGATTTTTGGAAATGATCTTTTCGAACTTGAGAATTACGCCAATAAAGTAGCCAATTCCATCAGAACCGTTCCGGGTATTTCAGATGTGAATGTTTTTAAAAATATCGGGCTTCCGGAATTGAGAATACAACTTCATGATTCCAAAATGGCAAAATATGGTGTTTCTACAGCAGATGCGCAGGCCGTTATTGAAATGACTATTGGAGGACAGGCTGCCACCAAGTTTTACGAAGAGGAAAGAATGTTCGACGTAATGCTTAGGTTTGAAAAAGAATACAGAGATACTCCCGAAAAGATGGGAAATATTCTCATCCCAACTCAGGATAATAAAAAAGTCCCGCTGAAAGAAATCGCAACTATTGATTATCATACCGGACCATCATTTATTTACCGTGAAGGAAACAGCAGGTACATCGGAGTTGGGTTTAATATTGAAGGTCGTGACTTAGGAAGTACCATTCAGGAAGCAAAAGCAAAAGTGGATAAAGAAGTAAAGCTTCCGAAAAACCATAAAATGACATGGGCCGGAGAATTTGAAAGTAAAGAAAGAGCCGCAAAACAGCTTGCTATGGTAGTGCCAATTTCTTTAGTTTTAATTCTGATGCTATTGTATTTCAACTTCGGGAATATAAAAGATACGCTGATTTCTTCCATTACATTGGCATTTGCGTTCATCGGAGGGTTTTTATCTCTTTGGTTTACGGGAACCATCTTCGGAATTTCAGCAGGAATCGGTTTCATCATTCTTTTTGGAGTAGCAACTATAGACGGTATCGTTCTGATCGGAGTCATGAAAGAAAATCTGCAAAACAGAATGCCGCTAAAAGAATCTATTTCTTTAGGAGTGAAAAGTAGAATTCGTCCGGTGGTAATGATCGCGCTGATGGGATCTATGGGACTTCTTCCGGCAGCGATGTCAAACGGAATGGGCTCTGAAATTCAGAAACCTTTGGCCATTATGATTGTAGGCGGGCTGATCGTCTGTATGCTGCTGTCATTTACAATACTACCCATTATTTTCCATTATGCTTACCGTAAAAAGCATAAGGAAGCAATATAGTTTCTTTTATTTTGTTCATTATGAGGCCGAGATCCGTGAGGAAGATCCCGGCCTTTTTTTATTATGAATTTTTTGTAGATTCTAGAATCTCAATATTTTTTACCACATCACCGCTTTCACAATTTTAAGTTCTTTTAATAGGGGAAGTTACATTCAAAATATATTGAGCAGGTTGAAATTTAATTTTCATGATAGTTTGCATCGAAGTGAATTGTAAAAAATATTATATTTAACAATTAAAACTCAAATGAATGCAAAAAAATCTTTAGAAAAGTGTAAAAAGCAAGAAAATGTAGTATGTATAGATGATTTAGGTATAATGATTTTGAATGCAGAATTTCCAAAAGGCATGAGCCACTTTAGAACTGTTTTATTTGAGAAATTTAAGCTTCCCAAAAATGTAAGAGAAGGAGAAAATAGGATTCGTATAATTCTAGGTATTAATGATAATTTAGAAAATATAGAGATTCTAAAATATACTGATAGGAAAACAAAAAAAGCTATTGAAGAAGTTTTTAAAGTAAAAGAACTTAATACATGGAAATCAGCAAAAATGTTTGGTATTCCGGTAAAAGAACAATTTGAAATAAGCCTATTTATAGAAAATAAATAAAGATAAGCAACAGGCTAGGAATAGAAGTCTTAACAGGAGTATAAATAAAATGTAAACAACAAACCACCAATTCGGTGGTTTGTTGTTTACTTAAAGATACTAAAAAAGTGAGCTCTCCTGCTCACTTTGTGTATTGTTCATTCAGACTATGGAGTAATTATAATCGGATCAGGGAAGGGTTCAAGAACCAGTGGCTTGCATATGGCAGCCGGTTGGCATGTTCCTCCCATACATATAAAATTAGTCATTGTGGTAGTCCCGTCAGGACATCTGATCATGCCTTCACCATGGCATCCTCCGGGGCATTCTGCCGGGTACAGGGTTCCTCCGAATACATCTTTGAGCTCTGTTCTCGAAAGTTTTGTAATGTTTAATTTTTTCATGAGATTAATTTTTAATTATGGTATTGGTTTGTTGGTAACTCACTTATGCTTAGGTGAATAAGTTGAGTTGTTAAGAAGCTAAAATAATTAAATTAATTCATTGGAACAAGATATATTTTTTTAATTATCAGGATTTTAGATAAAATGATTGTTATACGTAAGACAGTATTAAAAGGGGCTATCTCAAGACATGAGATAGCCCTTTTTATGATGATAAAATTTTCTAAGAACGTTATTTTTTAATCGCTTTAATGGCTTTTACAGTTCCATCTTCCATGTGAAGATTGATCAGGTATAGCCCTGAATTCAGTTCAGAAAGATTAAGTTCGTTGCTTGGGCTAAAAGTTTTTACCTGTCTGCCTGAAATATCACTTACGATGATAGATTTTACTCCTTTTATATCAGAAATTTTCAATACATCTTTAAATGGATTAGGATAAACAGAAACATCAGCTTTCTTACTTAGGTTGATATCTGAAGTAGCAAGTACATCCTGAACACTTAAGGTATAATCTTCTGCCTGACCTTGGTTAAGATCCGCGCATGGATCAGATAATTCTGTTCTTACAGAAGTTGATGAGCTGTTAAAATGATATTTAATTCTCATTCTTGTATTTCCTAGAGCAGCAGTAGCAGGAACGGCAATGGTTTTATTAACGGTTAAAGGAGTACCGGTACCTCCTGCAAAGTCAGAAGTGACAAAGTAAGATTCACCAGCATCGGCAAAACTTCCATTTTGATTCCAGTCTATGAATACAGTAAATCCAAATCGGTTAGTAGTTCCTACTGAGGTTCCTGTCATGGTTATTGGATAAGAGGTTCCTCTTATAACACTGGCTATTTTATTCGTGAAGTTTTCCTGGCCGTCACCTGTATTGGCAGTAGCACTGGAGGCATTTGTCATATCACTGAAAATAACATTGGATATTGGATATACACCCAATTTAGCAAGAAGAGGTCCACAATAAGGAGCAAAAGGATTAGCAGCGGTGGTGAATGAAATTTCCGGACATCCTGTGGCATCACCTAAAGCATTGGTTGGAGTCACGGTTGTATATAATGTCGTGTTTGCAGGAAATGCACTGGATGCTGTAGGAGTATAGAATGCATTAAATGTAGTTCCGTTATAGATATTAGAACCACCAGAGGTAGTACCAACTTTAATTTTGTAAGATTCTGCTCCGGCCGTTGCTGCCCAGGAAATCTGCTGACGAACGGACGCTCCGGTTGCACCACTGACAGGAGCACTTATAGTAGTACATGCAGGTGCTGCTGTAACCTCCTGTTTAATTTTTACATTATCTATAAAGCTGTAGAAATCATAAGTGGTTCCCGTAGTACCTACAGTCTGAATTCGGAGTATAAAATTTCCGTTTACATTAGCACTTTCAGGAATTGTAGCTGTATAGGAGGCGCAGGTTTGAGCTGCCGCAGTTAATGTAATAGGAGCACTTACTGCCGTATACGAAGTACCACCATTTGTAGAGTATTCCACATTAATATTACCTCCAATTAAACTGGAAGTATCATAAGCAACCGTTGAATATGAAAAAGAAATATCAATTTTTTTTCCATTGGCCGTTACACTCGCTGGTTTGGTGTATAACAGGTTTATAGTTCTGTTGGCAGTACTGGAACCATATGATTCAGCACCTATGGATATGGCGCCGTCACAATTCCCTACAATATATGTTGTAGGAGTTCCGGTGTATCCACCTGTAATTGTAAATCCAGGATAAGTTCCGTTTTCAAAACTTTCTGTGACTAAAATCTGAGCGCTGCCCATTATAGAGAGCGCCGTAAAGCTCAAGAATAGTAATTTTTTCATATTGGTAAAAGTTTTATTTACCAATATAATACTATTTTGTTATAAAACCAAATATTTAATATAATTTACATTTGATAAGTAATTTAATTATGTTTTTGATCTTAATTTAAATAGTTTTGAGTGTTTTGCTCTTTTTGGTTGAAATTGCCAATTTTGTATTTGAATAGGTGGGGATTAATTATCTAAGGATTTTCTTTCGAAATTTCATCATGATGCTTGAGGTATAAAGGCAGGGCAGCAGAACCATACCAAGGGAAAATTTCATAACTGAAAACGCCAGCCTGAACTGCAGGATCTGTTTTTACCCATTGCTCAGCTTCTTCTTTAGATTTGGTATTGAAAATAAACATACCGCGGTAGTTTTCCTTATTCTTTTCAAGGAAAGGCCCGGCCACAACAATTTTACCTTCATCTGCCAGTTTACCGATATTAGCCATGTGACCTTTCATAAGTTCGCCCATTTTGGCTTTGTCTTCAATCTTAACGGAACCTGAGGTCAGCATAACGATTGTATAAGGTTTCATCCCATATTTATCGGCTCCTAAAGAGGTGGCCAGTTCCTGATTGAATTTCGGTTTTTCTGTTTTCTGCTGGGCAAAAGACAATCCTGCAGCCAGAATGGTAAGGGTGAGGGAAGTTTTTAGATTCATATTTTTAGTTTTTAATTCTTAAAAATTCTTTCGCCAGTTCAATCATTTTTGGATCTCCTGTGTATTTGCCATGCTCATCAGAAAGTTTCACCGTAGGAATCCATTCTTTATTGGGAGCCTGTACACCGATGAGTTTCATCACGATATTCATTGGCTTCAGTCCCACATCATTGGTAAGGTTGGTTCCAATTCCGAATGAGATCCCAATTTTTCCTCTGCAGTAATTGGTAATTTCTTCTACTTTTTCAAGGTTTAAAGCGTCAGAGAAAATAATATATTTAAACATCGGATTGATGCCGTTTCTTTGATAGTGAGCAATTGTTTTGTCTGCAAATTCTAAAGCATCACCGCTGTCATGACGAACACCATCAAAAAGTTTAGCAAATTTTTTGTCAAACTGCTGGAAGAAAACATCTGTAGTATAGGTGTCAGACAATGCTACTCCAAGATCTCCTCTATACACATCTACCCAATGCTCCAATGCCATTTCATTAGCCATTTTGAATCCGTATTCGGCAGCATGGAACATGAACCATTCATGAGCGTGTGTTCCGATTGGCTTTACACCATATTTCATCGCAAAATGAACGTTTGAACTTCCGATGAAAGTAGAATCTTTTTTCTGGGTTAAAGCTTCCATCACCAGATTCTGTACCTTGTAAGAATGTCTTCTTCTTGTTCCAAACTCTGCGAATGTTACCCCAAGTCTGCCTAATGAATCTGCTTTTTCAAGAGTCTTGCTCATGACCACCTGGTTGGAATCTCTTTCCATATGATTCATTTCATAATGAAGTTCACTGATGAGTGCCAGCAAAGGAACTTCCCAAAGAATTGTTCTGTACCAAAGCCCTTCTACAATCACGGAAAGATCACCTCCTTCCTGATGTATTTTTACTTCAGACGGATCGAAGTGATAACCTTCTAAAAAATCAAGATAAGGAAGATCTATATAAGGACATGTTCTTGCCATGAACTTTTTTTCGTCTTTCGTAAGTTTAAGTTCTGCCATTTTATTCACAGCTTCTCTTAAAGCAACGTCAAATCCTTCCGGAAAGTGGTGTTTTCCCCTGTTGATAAATTCATATTTTACAATAGAACTTGGGAATAGCTTCACCACAGCATTCTGCATGGTTATTTTATAAAAATCATTATCCAGGATAGAGTTTAGTCTTACGTCGTTCATAATATGTGTAATTTTAACGCAAATATAAATATAAAAAATAAAATCCCCTAAATGTAAGGCGTTTTTTTTGAAATATTTCCATGCTTTTGATGGAGTTATTTTCCAGGTTAAGAATTATACGACCAAATTTCTTTCCCTGCCGGTAATATAGTATCTCATTTGAGAGTTTGATCTATGTGTAATTTTACACTGGCATTTTGTATGGTAATGCTATAAAATCATTGTCAAGTATTGATTTTAAGGGTAATGTGGACATTTTTTTGTAATAAAATTTAATAATTTAATTTTGTTCTCCATATTTATTTAGGCAGTAAAATGAAAAAGTACAGGTTTATAAGCGTTTTTGTTTTTCTATTAGGCTATTTTTTCTATCTAGTTTCGGAGATTCTTTCTTTGCCAAAAGGTGCAGGCTATTTTTATCCTGTTGACGATGTTTATATTCATTTGGAAGTAGCAAAAAATATAGCGGATAATTTTTTATTTTCCATCAACTCAAATTCATTTGATCCGGCATCTTCATCTATATTGTATAGTTTCCTTTTGAGCCTTTTGATAAAAGTCTTTGGGAATTCATCTTATTACCCTTTGTTTATTAATCTTACGTTTGGGATTTTAGCAAGTTTTTACGCAGCCAATTTTGTTGTCTATCAATATGGAAAGAAGTTTGCACTGTTTTTTGCTCTTCTGCTGCAGCCATTAGCAATGATTTATCTTTCCTCTATATTAGGGATGGAGCATACCCTTCACATATTCCTAATAGTCCTGTTTTTTATTTTTTATAATAAATTGGCTTCAGGAGATTTGAAGGCTTTCTCATATATATTAATAGTTGTTTTTTTTCTCGGAGCAGTAAGATTTGAAAGTGTGTTTTTTATTTCTGCAGTTATTTTTGTTTTAATAGGTCAGAAGAAATTTAAACAGGGCTTATTGATTGGTCTTGTCGGATTTTCTCCAATGATTGTATATGGAATATATTCTCTTCTTATGGGAGGTTTGTTTTTCCCCAATTCGGTGCTTGTAAAAAGTAATTTTCATGTTTCAGATCTGGAAAGTTTGATAACAATGTTGAAAAGCAAGTTTTTGAGTATGGATTATATCAAATATTTGCTTCCTTTCAGCATATTTTATTTGATGTATGCTTTTTCCAGGTATAGAAATGTAAAACTTCAAAGAGTTTTTGAAATGGAAGCATTGCCAATCATCATTTTGCTTACTTCCTATGGACAGCTCATTTTTGGAATAATGACATTTAGATATGAAAATTATTTGATGATTGCCTATCTTTTTATTGTAATTAAAATTTGCGATTTTTATTTTAAAACTTCAGATTTCTCTATTCCTAAGCTTTTTACTGTTTTATTTATAGGCTATTCGGTAGTTTTTGGACTATTTAAAATGTATTGGTATCATCCGGTTTTATATACGGATTCTAAAAATCTTTACTACAATCAATATAAGCTTGCGCAGTTTTTAAAAAAATATTACCATTCTGAGACAATTGTAGCCAATGATATTGGCGCAATTACCTATTTTGCAAATATTGAAGTTTTAGATATGTATGGATTGGGAAGTACGGATGTTGCAAAATATAAATATAACAACTCTGGTGAGAATGATTTTTCATATTTTATGGGAGAATTGAGTAACCGTAAAAATGCGAGAATTGCTGCAATATATCCGGAATGGTTTGTGGGACAAATTCCCAAAAATTGGATTCTGGTGGGAAAATGGAAGATGAATGATTTCAGGAATCCTAATATAAGGTATGTCAATTTTTATGCTGTTACAAAAAATGACATACCTTATTTAAGAAAAAGTTTAAAAGAGTTTAATATAATTACTTCCCAAGATAAGAGTTATACATCCAAACTTCTTTCTCCTGTTCGGTAATATAGTCGCTCATTTGCGAATTTGTACCTTCATCTCCAGCTTCATCCGTAATGTCTAAAAGTTCTCTCTGCAGATCAATCACTACTTTGAATGAACTTAGAATCTGTTCAACACTTTTGGTGCCGTCAGTAACTTCTTTACTTTCTTTAATAGTAGCTACTTTTAAATAATCTGAATAATTGTGTGCAGGGGTTGCTCCTAACGTAAGGATTCTTTCTGCAATTTCATCAATCTTTAATACAAGGCTGTTGTACAATTCCTCAAACTTCGGGTGAAGGGTAAAGAACTGCTCTCCTTTAATATTCCAGTGAGAACCTCTTGTGTTCTGATAGAATACAGAATAGTTAGCCAACAGTACGTTTAGTTTTTCTGAAATTTTTTTACAATCGGCTTCTTTAAGGCCAATGATACTAGCATTTTTCATATGTATATATTTATTTTTAAGATGAGGTGCAATCACTGCTTTCATTAAGTATTGCATGAAGCTTTATTGTTGTGATTGACAGTATATCATTTGTATATCACAAATTTACGAAATATCGTGCCGAAGTCCTCCCATTGTTAATAGATCATAACTATAAGAAAGTTTTTAAATATAGTTTGGAAGTATTAATATTGCAGATTATGAAAAGCTTTTTGATTACGGCGGCGGTATTTTTCGGGATTTGTTTGGTTTATATCCTTATCATGCTGTCTACCACAGAGAAGAATTTTACCTATATTGTGGATGATGCCTATATTCATATGGCTGTTGCGAAGAATTTTGCTTTACACGGAGTTTGGGGAATGACAAAATATGCCTTTTCTTCATCCTCATCCTCTCCAATTTTTACATTGATTCTAAGTGCTCTGATTTCTGTTTTTGGAAATCATATTCTTATACCTCTGGTTTTTAATTTATCTGCAGCTTGTTTGCTTGTAGCAGTGCTCACTAAATATTATTCAAATTATTTGAACAAAACAAAGCATATTGTAGCAACCTGTTTATTTACTCTTTTTCTGGCAGTAATGCATGTACAGGTAGTAGCAGGGATGGAGCATGTGCTGCAGGTACTGATTATTGCGGTTAATATATATTGTTTTCAAAAATGGTTTGCAGGCAATTTTAAGAACAGTGTTTTTTCTTTCGGGTTCTATTGTACTATTCTTTTATTGGGGCTTATAAGATTTGAAAGTATGTTTTACTTCCTGTCACTTGCGTTCGTGTTTTTACTGATCAGAAAATTTAAAGATGCTGCCCTTGTCCTTTTTATAGGTTTCCTTCCGATTCTTTTGTTTGGATATTTTAATGAACAGCAAAGCGGATATTTTTTTCCTAATTCCGTTGTTGTAAAAGGAGCTTTGATTGATTTTTCTGGAAATGTAATAAGCCAGATTGCTGAGATTATTTTTTGGAAATTATTTTTAAACATTACTTTCTATAAGATAGGAGTCTTTCCGCTCTTAATCATTATTGTCTTGTTATATAAGGATTATAAGAGTAAATTGGATTTTCAGCAAATACTAAAAAAGAACTTTCTTCTTATCGTTTGGGCTTTTACGTTGATCTTACATTGTCTGCTGGGTGATGTGAAAATTATCTTCAGATATGAAGCTTATTTGTTGACCGCTTTTGTCATGATTTTGGTTCCAGGGCTTACCGATTTTATCAGGGAACCTTTACTTTCATTTAGAAAAGATAAAGTAACAGGTATTTTTATTCTTGCTAATACAGTATTATTATTGTACAAATTTGGGTTTGCCCACTTTATTATTACCTGTGGGAGCGCAAATATTTATGAACAGCAGATACAGTCTGCAAGATTTCTGAAAAAGTATTACAATACTTCAGATATAGTGGCTAATGATATAGGAGCCATCTGTTATTATACCGATATTCATTTGTTAGATGTTATTGGACTAGGATCTAAGGAAATGGTAGATATTAAAGTCAGAAAAAATGTATTTGATGATGAGGTGGAAGAGTTTCTTACGAGGTATACCCAAGAAAATCACTATCAGCTGGCTATCATTTATGAGAAATGGTTTGATGGTCATATCCCTGAAAGCTGGAAAAAAATTGCTGACCTGGAAGTTAGCGGGAGGAGTATAGTGTTAGGAGATAGACATGTAGTCATCTATTCAATAGATCCTCTGAACTCTGATATATTGAAAAAAAATGTGAAAAATTTTAATTGGAACAAAAATGTAACGGTTACTGTGTTTGAATAAATGAAATTTCATAATTATTTAATACTCATTTTTTAAACTGCAAAATCTGTTATAGCTGATCTCTTTTCCTTTTATATATTATGTTTCTTAGATAAACATTCTGAAACCTGTTGTATTTTGCTGTAAGTATTTGATTTTAATTTTTATATAAGTGTTTGCAGATTAAAAAAATATTACTATTTTTGCACCCTAAAATAAAAAGCAATTAAATGCCTACTATTCAACAATTAGTAAGAAAAGGAAGAGCCACGCTTGCCAAGAAGAGCAAATCGGCTGCCCTTGATTCTTGTCCACAAAGACGTGGTGTATGTACGAGAGTATATACAACTACACCTAAGAAACCTAACTCTGCACTTAGAAAAGTAGCAAGGGTAAGACTTTCTAACGGTAAAGAAGTTAACGCCTATATCCCGGGCGAAGGACATAATCTTCAAGAGCACTCGATAGTATTGGTTAGAGGCGGAAGGGTGAAAGACCTACCGGGAGTACGTTACCACATCGTAAGAGGTGCATTAGACACCGCTGGTGTAAATGGAAGAACTCAGAGAAGATCTAAGTACGGAGCTAAGAGACCTAAACCAGGACAAGCAGCTGCTGCACCTGCAAAAGGAAAGAAAAAATAATCATTAAATAAGGTACAAAAGCAATGAGAAAGACAAAAGCGAAAAAAAGACCGTTGTTACCAGATCCGAAATTTAATGATCAATTGGTAACGAGATTCGTAAACAACTTAATGCTTGACGGTAAGAAGTCAATCGCATTCAAAATTTTCTATGATGCATTAGATATCGTAGAAACTAAAAAAGGAGAAACTGAAAAAACTGCACTTGAAATTTGGAAAGATGCACTTACAAATGTAATGCCTCACGTAGAAGTACGTTCTAGAAGAGTAGGTGGAGCTAACTTTCAGATTCCAATGCCAATCAGAGCTGACAGAAAGATTTCTATGGCAATGAAATGGTTAATTAGCTACTCTAAAAAGAGAAATGATAAGTCTATGGCTTTGAAATTAGCTAATGAAGTAGTAGCTGCTTCAAGAGAAGAAGGTGCTGCTTTCAAAAAGAAATCTGATACTCACAAAATGGCGGAAGCTAACAAAGCTTTCTCACACTTTAAATTCTAATTAGAAATGAGTAGAGATCTTAAATTTACAAGAAATATTGGTATTGCCGCTCACATTGATGCTGGTAAAACTACTACTACAGAAAGAATCTTATTCTATACAGGGGTAAACCACAAAATTGGAGAAGTTCACGATGGTGCTTCTACAATGGACTGGATGGAGCAGGAAGCAGAAAGAGGTATTACTATTACTTCTGCTGCAACTACTTGTTCTTGGAACTTTCCAACAGATCAAGGAAAACCTGTTGCAGACACTAAACCTTATCACTTCAACATTATCGATACACCGGGACACGTTGACTTCACTGTAGAAGTAAACAGATCTTTAAGAGTATTAGATGGATTGGTATTCTTGTTCTCTGCAGTAGATGGAGTAGAGCCTCAGTCTGAAACAAACTGGAGACTTGCTGACAACTACAAAGTTGCAAGAATGGGATTCGTAAACAAAATGGACAGACAAGGTGCTGACTTCCTTAACGTGGTAAACCAGGTTAAAGACATGTTAGGATCTAACGCAGTTCCAATCGTTTTACCAATCGGTGCTGAAGAAGATTTCAAAGGGGTTGTTGACTTAATTAAAAACAGAGCTATCATCTGGGATGAAGCAGGACAAGGAGCTACTTTCGAAGTAGTGCCAATTCCTGAAGATATGAAAGATGAAGTTTTAGAATATAGAGAGAAATTAGTAGAAGCTGTTTCTGAATATGACGAAACTTTGATGGAGAAATTCTTCGAAGATCCAGATTCAATTACAGAAGAAGAAATCAATGCTGCATTGAGAGCTGCTACTATCGATTTATCTATTATCCCAATGACTTGTGGTTCTTCATTCAAGAACAAAGGAGTACAGTTTATGCTGGATGCAGTATGTAAATACTTGCCTTCTCCATTGGATAAAGATGATATCAAAGGTACTGATCCAAGAACAGACGCTGAAATTACAAGAAAGCCATCTGTAGATGAGCCTTTTGCAGCTTTAGCATTTAAGATTGCGACTGACCCGTTCGTGGGAAGATTAGCATTCTTCAGAGCATACTCTGGAAGACTTGATGCTGGTTCTTATATCTTGAACACTCGTTCAGGAGATAAAGAAAGAATCTCTAGAATCTATCAGATGCACGCTAACAAGCAAAACCCAGTAGAATATATTGAAGCTGGTGATATTGGTGCAGCAGTAGGATTCAAGTCTATCAAAACTGGTGATACAATGTGTGATGAGAAAAACCCGATCATTCTTGAATCTATGGTTTTCCCTGATCCGGTAATTGGTATCGCTGTTGAGCCTAAAACTAAAGCTGACCAGGATAAAATGGGTAACGCTCTAGCTAAACTGGCTGAAGAAGATCCTACGTTTACTGTTAGAACTGACGAAGCTTCTGGACAAACGATTATCTCTGGTATGGGTGAGCTTCACTTAGATATCATTGTAGACCGTATGAAGAGAGAGTTCAAGGTTGAAGTTAACCAGGGACAGCCTCAGGTAGAGTACAAAGAAAACTTAACAAAAGTTGCTCAACACAGAGAAGTTTACAAAAAACAATCTGGTGGTAAAGGTAAATTTGCTGATATTGTATTTGAACTAGGACCTGCAGACGAAGGTAAAGTTGGTTTAGAATTCATCAATGAGATCAAAGGTGGTAACGTTCCTAGAGAATTTGTTCCTGCAATTGAAAAAGGATTTAAAGCTGCAATGAAGAACGGTCCATTGGCTGGTTTCGAAGTTGAAGGTATTAAAGTTACTCTTAAAGATGGATCTTTCCACGCAGTGGATTCTGATGCTCTTTCATTTGAAATGGCTGCTAAATTAGGATTTAAAGAAGCGGGACGTGCTGCTAAGCCAGTAATTATGGAGCCAATTATGAAACTGGAAGTTGTAACTCCGGAAGAATATATGGGTAACATCATTGGTGACCTTAACAAAAGAAGAGGTACTATCAGTGGTCAGGAAGAGAAAAACGGTGCTGTTGTAATCAAAGGTTCTGTTCCACTTTCTGAAATGTTTGGATATGTAACTACTCTAAGAACACTTTCATCAGGAAGAGCTACTTCTTCTATGGAATTAGAGAAGTACCAAGCTACTCCACAAAACGTTGCTGAAGAAATCATAGCTAAAGCAAAAGGTTAATTTTTAAATTAAAGAAATGTCACAAAGAATCAGAATAAAACTAAAATCTTACGATTACAACTTGGTAGACAAGTCTGCTGAGAAAATCGTAAAAACGGTAAAGGCTACTGGTGCTGTTGTAAACGGTCCAATTCCATTGCCAACGAACAAGAGAATCTTCACAGTGTTGAGATCTCCGCACGTAAACAAAAAAGCAAGAGAGCAGTTCCAACTTTCAGCTCACAAGAGACTAATGGATATCTACTCTTCTTCTTCTAAAACTGTAGATGCTCTAATGAAATTAGAACTTCCTTCAGGTGTAGACGTTGAAATTAAAGTGTGATAAATGCATACTTTGCAATGATTATACAGATCCGTTCCTTTTTAGGGACGGATTTTTTTTATTTAATATATTCATAAGACCAATTTTTTTAATCATTTTATGGGATTTTAATTCCGATTAATTTTCAGTTAAAAATGGATTGCGGATCTGATATCAATTACGATTGTATTTATATTTAGACTGCTAAAAATAACAAACAGTTTATACAAATGATTAAGAAAAAAAATTTTGTATTGAAGAAAATGTTCAATGCAAAACAGGCGGTAGCCTTTTTGGGAATTGTTCCTATGTTTCTATTGGTTTCATGCCATAGTGATAAAGATGAATATAATAATGAGCTTACTGCTTTCCCTTCAAATGTGATCAGTACACCTATATTGACCTCCAGTTTTACTGATGTTGTTGCAGAATCGCAATCACCTATTAATATTGAAACTTCAAAAGCAATTGCTTTTCACAGTACAGATCCTATTATCCATTATGGAGCAGTTACGCTGGATTCAGTCGTTAATAATGAAGGAGAAAATCTGAAAGTAAATGTTAATAATACGGATAATGCCAACAACTATGTTACAGTAAATGGGAAAAGATATAATCTTGTCAACTTCCATTTTCATTACAACAGTGAACATACAATTGATGGTAAGTACAGTACCATGGAAATTCATTTTGTGAATGTAGCAGCAGACAATTCCTATGCTGTTATAAGTGTTTTAGTGGATGTTGGAAACGGTAACGCATCGCTGCAAAATTTATTTGCTCAATCCCCGGCAGTAAGCAATGGGATTACCTCTTCAAAAGCCGTATTTTATATCACCAGTTTACTGCCGGCAGATCAGCGTCAATATTACACCTATAGCGGATCATTAACTACTCCTAATTTTGGTGCCAGCTCTGCGCTAACCAATGAAGGTCCGGTAACCTGGTTTGTATTTAAAAACAAACAACAAATATCCACGGATCAATTTAATTCATATAAATTAATTTATACGGAACCGAATTTCCGCCTTGTTCAACCTTTAAATGGCAGAGCTGTATATGTTAATGCCGGCTCTTGATTAGATAGTCTGGACGAGAGTTCAGATAAGAGATAAGACATCAAAAACTGATAACTTATTCATTAAATTATAGCTAAAAGCAAGTTCGCAATCCGGTGAACTTGCTTTTTTTTGATTATACTTTCCATAACCATAAAAATTCCTGATAGGATAACCTCTAATGATTAATATGATCTGTTTGGAGATCTTAAAGAGTCTTTGGGAAGGATTGATGATCTGATATTAATACTTCTTTTTAGGGTGACATATGTCACTTGTTTTCATTTATTTAGAATTAATAAAAATAATAATTTTGCAAAAAATTATCAGATGAATAAAGTAGTATCCTTTTCTCTGCTATTATTAGGTGGGGTTTTTGCCAATGCGCAGAAAGTAAATGATTCAGTAAAACACAAGAAAATTGAAGAAGTAGAACTGTTTGGTGAGAGAAAGAAGCAGCCGCAAGGTCTTGATGCCATTACAAGATTGCCTTTGAAAACCAGAGACCAGATTCAGAGTATTTCAGTAATCTCCCATAAAGCAATTGAAGAATTAGGAGCGCTTACAGTCACTGATGTTGCCAAAAATGTTCCGGGAGTAACTTTATTTTCAAGTTATGGTGGAGGAAACGAAAGTATGTCCATCAGAGGATACCGTGGAGTCCCCGTATTGAAAAACGGCGTTCAGCTGGATTCAGATTTCCGTACTGCAGGGATGATCACAGATATGCAGGGAGTAGAAAGTATTCAGGTGATCAAAGGATCTGCTGCCATTGGCCAGGGAATAGGAAATGGTCTTGGATCTGCAGGAGGAGTGATCAATGTGGTGACGAAAAGGCCACAGTTTATTGATCAGACTAATGTAGGATTCCGTTATGGAAGCTGGGATTTTTACAGACCTACAGTAGACTTCCAGAGAGTATTGGATTCTCAGGGTAAAGTAGCGGTTAGATTCAATGGGGCGTATCAGAATAATAATTCATTCAGAAGCCATGTTAAAGGAGAAAGAATTTATGTAAATCCATCAATTGCTTTCCGTCCGGATGATAAAACATTAATCAATGTGGAAATGGATTATCTACATGATAAAAGAACACCGGACAGAGGAACTATTAACCTTGCTCCGGGAACCGTTGAAGCATTATATCATATGCCAAAAGGGAAGTTTTTAGGATATGCATCTGATTATTCAAAAACAGAAACTTTCAATTTCGCTACGACAATCGTTCGTAACCTTACCGATAAATTAAAAGTAAGAGCAGCTTTCGTTAATTCTGTAAGCAACACTGATTCAGAAGCTTCATCTGTATCATTACCGGAAGGTGAAACGAACTATAATATCAGACAGCGTACCATAGGAAAATCGCAGGGTGAAGATATCAATAAAGTATTACAGTTAGACTTCATCGGAGAACAGATAAAAACAGGATTTATTAATCATACATTCCAGGTTGGTTTTGACTGGAGAGAGACAGAAACTTCATCAACAACTTATGAAGCTTATAAAAACTCAATTGCACCTGGGAATTTAATTACCGCTCGTGCTACAAAAATCGGAAGTACAACTTATGCTGCCAATCCACTGGATATTTTTGATGTAGTAAACGGAAGTATTCCGAATCAGCTTCCTGTAAATGTTATTTACAAAAGCCTTGGAAGGTCAAACCCAGTACTGACACCAAGTATCGGGGCTATGGCTCAGGATGTAATGACGATCGGGAAATATGTGAAAGCACATTTAGGAGTCCGTTACAGCAGATTGAATGGTTCTGCTAACGAGTCTGTAGATACATGGAATCCTAATTTCGGATTAATTGTTTCTCCGCTTCCAAATGTGAACGTATTCGGATCATACACCACAACAACCTCTTTAAGATCTTCCAATAACTTCCTTTTAGATGGAGGAAGAGTAGGCCCATCAATGACTAAGCAGTGGGAAGCAGGTGTTAAATCAGACTGGTTCAATGAGCGTCTTAGATTTAATGTAACAGTATTTGACATTAAAACGGGTCACCTTTCTTTCACCATCCTTGATGAAAATTACAACCCTGTAGTAATTGACAAACAAACCATGTATGGTCTTGCAGGAAATCTTAGAAGAAAAGGAGTAGAAGTAGAATTAATCGGAAGAATTCTTCCCAACCTTCAGGTGATGTCTGGATGGGCTTATCTGGATGCACAATATCAGGACAGCCCGGCTTACATCAATGGATCTGCACCAATGAATGCTCCTAAGCACACTGCAAACGGATGGTTGAATTATAAATTCAACAAAGGAACTTTATCAGGACTTGATGTAGGTGCAGGAATTTACTATGTAGGAAAAAGACCGGTTGATGAATGGACTCAGAAAACATTTACAGCAGGCCACCTGAACAGTGTGAAACCGGGAGATAAACCTTTCGATATGCCGGAGTACACTACGGTAGATGCTCAGGTAGGGTATGCTATGAAAAACGGAATGGGAATAAGAGTATTCTTTAATAATATTTTTGACAGCGTAGGGTACAGCTCTTATTTCAGAGGAGGATATATCGATCAGATTCAGCCAAGAAACTTTGCTGTGCAGGTAAACTATAAATTCTAACTTGAAAAAAATATTATGAAAATTACCAAAACAGTATTTTTATCATTGATTGGCATAGCTGGTTTAGCTTCATGCTCCGAAGAACATTTGTCCGAAGAAGAACTGAAAACAGCCAGAGAAAATATTGAAAGACATTACACTGATCCTAAAAGCATATACTCTTGGGGTAACATTTCTCCATGGAAGGATCATTGGAATAATCCTTTTTATACAAAAACCTTTTCACCTGCTCAAATCGGAAAGAGTATCTTAGCAGAAGAAAGACAAAACCTGGAATATCGGTTCTCAGAAAAAATCAAATAAGATAATTTCAAACATTCATATCAATTTTAATTAAAAAACATTAAGACAGAATTTCTGTTTTAATGTTTTTTTTAATCAGTATTTATTATGTCTGATTCCTGTTAATTTTATACATTTATTATTCTAAAAATAAAGATCATGAGCCATAAAGGGAATAGTTTTTTTGAGAAATTTTCAAACTGGGCTGTAAAATTTACAGGAAGTGCCTATGCTTTTGTTGGGGCTTTTCTTATCGTTTTGGTATGGGCAGTTTCCGGTCCTTTCTTTGACTACTCTGAAACCTGGCAGTTGGTAATTAATACCGGAACGACAATCATTACCTTTTTGATGGTATTTTTGATTCAAAAAGCCCAGAATAAAGACTCAAAAGCAATACAAATCAAATTGAATGAACTTATTGCTGCCCATGAAAAAGCAAGCAACCGAATTGTAGATATTGAAGATCTTACAGAAGCAGAATTGGATCAGCTTCACATCTATTATGAGAAACTGGGTGAACTTGCTAAAAAAGATGCGGATATTCATACTTCCCATTCCATTGACGCTGCCCAGAGAAATCAGGATTATAAATATGAGTTCTTTAAAAGAAAACATGAAGAATGGATGCAGAAGCAGGAGCAAAAAAAGGAATCTAAATGATTCCTTTTTTTATTGAGTTTAAAACTGTTATCTCATAAAATAGCTGAAATAACTACAGCTTCCCATCAGGTTCTTCGTTGTTTCAGTATCAGAATACTGAGCTTTCAACTGAGCAAAATAGGTTCTGTATTTTTGATTTTTAAGATTATCCATTTCTTTTTGACGGGCATCTTCTTTCTCTGACCATTTTGGATCAGAATAATCAAAATCTTTTGGAGCTTTAGCTTCATACTGGTAATATTTACCCTGTTCGGCACTAGCCATCTGGAATAAGATTCTTGCTTTTTCTTCCTTGTTGTTGGAAAGTTTAAGTGCCTTTTGATAGTAATTGATGCTCAGATCAAAATTATCAGGCTCAATATAAGACGTGTCCAGGAAGTTTTTATAATAATACTTGTAAGGATTCTTTCTGTCTGTATTCCAGAAGTCGTATTTTCCTCCGTTGCTGTTGTCAATATCCATGACAAACAATTCACGGTAATATCCTAAAATAGAAGTATTGTACAGTAAGTTTCCTACAAGCTGATTGGCTTTTGCAGCTTTTTCACCTGTTCCGTTTCCAATCTTTTTCAGTTGAATCAGTGCATCTGCCAGTTCAAGTTTATCCATGCTTGTTTTGATGAAAGGGAAATCAGTATAGTTTTCTGCTTTCATACTTTCGGTATCAGCACTTCCGAAGCTTTCCCACACATTATGCCCGAATACAAGATTTGAAATATTTTTAAATCCGTTGTATTCGGCAGGAGTATATTGTTTTGGGGTGATGGTTTGACCGCTTTTTTCATTCCAGTCATAATTTTGTCTTGGAATACCGGCAAAGCTTTTTGCTTTTTCGTAATACGCTTTTGCTTTTTCAAAGTCGGCAAGTCTCATCGCTCTGTCTCCGTAAATGGTGCTGAAGAATGCATCTACATTTCCTACACTATCCATGTTTTTTGCAATGATTTGCTGTTCAAACTGCGTTTTGTTAGGTTTTCTGTAAAACTCTTCCACACTTTTTACCAAACTTGAATTCGGGTTATATTGGAGATCCGAAAGTTTGTTATTCATAAGGAAAGATTTTCCGTCCTCTCCCTGAAGGAAATAACGGTTAGCAATCACATCTTTAAGGAAATCCGCGGTAGACGGAACTTCCCCATAATAATCGAAATTATCTGTTGTTGCCGTATCTTTCACTACTTTTTTCTCAACAAAATACTCTGCATAATCTTTCATCAGGTGATCTTCATATTCCGCATCAATTTTAGGCTGAGAAACAATATCATTAAGAACTTTCATTCTTTTGATCTCTTCCAGATATTCAGGATTGGTCGTTTTGATATCGTTCAGAATTTCTGAGCTTGTTTTATAGTCTTTCTTTAAAAACTTAAGATACGCATCAGCAATCTGCCAGTATTCATCTTTAGATTTTTCTTTGGTTTTATCGGTAAATTTCTCAAGGCTGTCAAGGAAATCCTGAGTTTTTTCATCGTAATAATATGCCGTTCTATTATAGAATGGGATTCTGTCCGGATTGCTGAACAACTCGTCATCACTTTGGTCAGCTTTGGCATTATCACTAGTTTTATCAGACTTGGAACCTCCAAAAAGATTTTTGAAGAACCTTACAATTTTCTGCCAGAAAGAAAGCTTTTCTTCTCTTACTTCCGGTTTTGTCTGATCTGCTGATTTATCCTTTGAAGTATTATCCGTTGAATTTTCCTTTGCTGATGTCTTTTGAGCATCGGAAGTATAATAATAAGTAGGAAGATAGCTTCTTTCCAGTTCATTAATACTTCTGGCAGCCATTACTTTCAAAATCTCGGAATCAGGATTAATTTCATACATCTTTTCCATCATCGGAATAGGATTGTTGAAGTCTTCGTATCCTAAAAGGAAATAAGCCATGTTTTTTTCATCATTCGTATTGGCTCTTTTCAGGATATTACTGAAAGAAGCCGTATCAGAGAGCTTCATAGAAACAAATGCCGATTCCTTACGGTCTTTACTGTTCATGAATACCTGGAAAAAATTCCAGTTGGCATCACTGTTCATTTCTAATCCTCTCTGTGCTCCTGCCAGCTGATCCAGGGACATAAAGTAAACCGATCCTTTTAGTTTTATAGGAGCCACATGAGTTTTGAAGGCCTGCACAGCAGAATCATAGTTTCTTGTATAATGATTCAGACGTACCAACTGGTAGCCGTAACGTTGTTTGATTTCAGGATTTCTTGCAGCGTTGTATAAAGAAGTTAAAGCTGCAATGGTTTTATTATAATCAATAGCTGTGGCGTTTTTTCTGTTGGCATCTCTGTCATAATAAAATGAGTTTTCACTTTCTACATAATTGATGCTCATAAAGGGTTCAAGATATTTGGCTTCAATCAAATAATCAATGCCTTCCTTATACTTTTGGTAAAATCCGGTACCTAATTTTTGTAAAAGAGGATTGGTGGGATTTCCGTTCTTTAAAGCATTCAGATCGTTCATACTGATCTTATACACCAGATTCTGGGTTTCAGAATAGCTAAGCTGATTGTTGAAGAACTTTTTCCAGGTTTCAATATTGTCATCAGGAATCAATGATGGGTTGTATCCTCCATAAAATCTGCTTGAATAATTGTGCAGAAAAGGAAGATAAGCCTTGTCCTTAATGATAGTTTGTGTAAAAAGGTTGAAGTAATCATAATCAGGATCTGACCACGCGCACGCATCAGATTTTGTATAGAAAAGTGATACAACCGCAAGTGAAAGAATGTACTTTTTCATAGGGTGTGTAGTGTGTTTTTTAGTTTCTTAATAATTTATGGTTTGGTCTTGACTATTGGTGTGTCTCAATCTCAGAGAGATTTAAAATTCCGATCTATCACAAATTTACTATCTAATTGATAATAAATAATAGTAAAATGCGGGATTTTTTTCTGTAAAAACTGAATAACATCTTCAAGCTGTTCTTCAGAAATTTCCTCTACCTTTACTGTAAAGCCTTTGTTTAAATAACTTCCAAAGTAGAATCCGTCTTTCAAAACTTCAATTTCATGATCGGAAATCTTTTTAAAATTTGGATTTTCAAGATCTCTTTTGGATAGAGCATTAATCAGTTTGTGTTTATCCAGATGGTTGGTAACAATTCCCCAAGAATAAATAGGAAGTGCTACTTCAATTTTTTTGATAGGGTAATCTTCCATTTTTGAAAGATAGCTTTTCAGAATATTCACATCCAGAATAGAATTCTTGTCAGATTTTTCCAGAGGTGATGAAGTAGAGTAGCACATGAGGTATACTTTTTCCACAGGAGGAATTCCGGTCTGCTTTTTATCTTTTACCTGATGAAGACGAAGCGTGCAGGTAATTTCTTTTCCGGAAACTCTTTTGAGTTCTTTCAGAAATTTGAAATAATCATTTCTTGTGCCGGCAGTCCAGTCGCAGTCGATTTGAATTTCATTATTGGTTTTCAGATGGTATTCTTTCGCTTTCTTTTGAATTAAATGGTGGATGCTTTCCGCCAAAAATTTGATCTCATCTGCAGAAATACCCAGCAGGGTCTGATTGGTAATGAAAACCGTAGGGACAATCTGTTTGTTAGTTTGAAAACTCTGGTCTTTGGTAATGACTGCCACCGGCTGAAATTTTCCGTTCACTTTATCTACATCAAAAAATCGGGTATATAAATAAGGGGTTGTTGCTTTGTCCAGGGCTTTCTTTTCTTCATTATCAACCTTCAGTTTAGTTTTCCAGTAATAGAAAGTATAAGGGTGATTCTCATTCTTCTTGCATGACACAATAAGAAAAAGGAGGCATATAAACAGGATTTTAAAATTTTTCATTGGTGTAAATCACTCATCAAAAATAAAGATATTTAAGCAGAATATAAACCGTAAAATCACGGTGATTGGCATACAACAAGAAAACCACCCCAGATGGAGTGGCTCTCTCTATATATACAATTTTAACTACTTGTAAAGTTCACTTTCACACTTACAGGTTTCTTTATCTGCGCTTTCGCGGGCTGAGCAGCAGTCCTCAAGATGTAGAATATTTCCTCTTTCGTCCGTAAGGTAAATTTTATCTTTGTCAAATTTCACAAGAAAATTCTCCTCATATTTTTTGAAAACTACTTTCATTACTTTATTGGGAGCATATTTTCCAGCATTTATTTCTTCTGTTGTTTCTTCTCCATTAGCCTGATTTACCTGAACGTATCCAAAATGAACATCACCGCTCTTTTTGATATCCACATAATAATGAGGTGTACCGGTGCCGCTGTATCCTTTCATGATATCAAAGCTTCTGTGTCCGGTAAAAGGAACTTTTACCTGCTGAGCTAAAGTGAAAATACTGATACACAGAATCATTATACTGAAAATCTTTTTCATACATATTTTTTTCAAAAGTAAATATATTTAAGCAAAGCACTCTCCGTAAAAACCCGGTTATTATAGATTATAACAGATGATCTTTTCCGTTGGCAGGTTGTTGTTTGAAAAAACAAAACCACTCCTGAGAGAAGTGGCTTTTCTATAATTAAGTTAAAGTCAAATTAAAAAACAGTTGCCGCAAGCTGAATTCTTGCATATTTATTAGATGGATTCCACATAGCCATCATAGATACAGGAAGATTGTAATGATCAGTAATCTTCACTACTTTTCCTGCTTTTACTCCTACATTTACGATATCAAAGCTGTTTTTGCCATTGCCATATAAAAATGTTTTATCGTTGAGGGCAAATCCGGCTCCTACAAATGCATCCAAATTTACTTTCTCTCCTTTAATGACAGGATAGCTTGCCTGTACATAGGTGGAGTATCTTTTCTTTTTGTAGCTTCCGTCAGTTTCCAGAATAACTTCTCCCGCATTGGCTCCACCGTACAACATAATGTCAGCTTCAATATTGATAGGGAATGAAGGTCCGAAAGTATAGTTCGTTCTTAAATCAATAATATGAGCTGTTCTTCTCTGTGAATAGCTGAAAATATCGTCGGCAGCTACTGCA
The DNA here is from genome assembly GCF_003663845.1 of Chryseobacterium sp. 7. Taxonomy (NCBI): domain Bacteria; kingdom Pseudomonadati; phylum Bacteroidota; class Flavobacteriia; order Flavobacteriales; family Weeksellaceae; genus Chryseobacterium; species Chryseobacterium sp. 7. Next base: position 196,976 of record NZ_RCCA01000001.1, on the reverse strand, counting down.
GTATTGATGTTTCGGGAATTATAAAGATCCCATAATCCAATATAAAAACGTCCGTCAGAATACTGAACATAATAGTTGATTTCCTTATAATGAGTATTGTCCTTATCATCCGCTAATGCAGACGCACCCCAAATTCCTACCTTCCATTTCTTTTCCGCATCCAAGGCATAAGAAAGATTTCCCATTACAACAGGTTTGTCTGTAATAATAAGCCCTCTCCATAAGTGGTTGTTCTGAATGTTGGCTGTAAAATCAAGTCTTCCTTCTTTGGTTTCCTTGGTTTCGCTGCTTTCCTGTGAAAATAATCTTCCTGTTCCTATCGCAAGAAGGAAGATTCCTTTTAAGACTTTTTTCATCATCTGTTTTTATTTTAAAAATCCATATAAAACTGCTGCAATAACAGCTCCTGTAATAGGACCTACCACGGGAATCCAGGCATATGACCAATCGCTGTTTCCTTTTACAGGTAAGATAGCGTGCATGATTCTTGGGGCAAGGTCTCTCGCAGGGTTAATGGCATATCCTGTAGTACCTCCAAGCGATAAACCTATTACCCAAACAAGAAAGGTAACGGGGATAGCACCTACAGTACCCAATCCCACTTTGGCTGTTGGATCTGCCTGTAGAGAAATACTCGGATCAGAAAAATGAAAAATAACAAATACCAGAACGAAGGTTCCAATGATCTCACTGATCAGATTAGAAGATGTTTTTCTGATGGCAGGGCTTGTACTGAAACAAGCCAGTTTAGCGCCTTCATCTTCCGTAATCGCAAAATGATCTTTATTGAAAAGCCATACCAGAAAAGCACCCAGCATTCCTCCAATCATTTGAGCTGCAATATAAGAAGGAACCAGATCCCAGGAAAATTTTCCTGCAGCGGCAAGACCAATGGTTACAGCCGGGTTCAGGTGAGCCCCACTTATTGGGCCGGCAACGGTTACTCCTACAAATACGGCGAGTGCCCATGCGGTAGTAATAACGATCCATCCGGAATTATTTCCTTTCGTATCTTTTAAGACAACATTGGCTACAACACCGTTGCCTAACAATATAAGAAGCATCGTCCCGATAACTTCTGCAATAAATGGGGTCATATAAGTTTTTTTTAATAAGTGAATTAATCTTCTATCCAGCTTTGAGCGCTTTTTACGGCTTTCTTCCAGAAATGGGTCATTTTATCTACCTGCTCCCTGCTCAATTGAGGGTGGAAGTCTTTATCTATGATCCATTGTTCCTGAATTTCATCAATATTTTTCCAGTATCCTACAGCAAGTCCGGCAAGATAAGCTGCTCCTAGTGCTGTTGTTTCAAGTGTTTTGGGTCTTGTGGTTTTAAAACCGAATAGGTCAGACTGTATCTGCATCAGAAGATCGCTTGCAGAAGCACCGCCATCTACTCTTAATTCAAGGCTGGCTCTTCCGGAATCTGCTTCCATTGCTTTTACAATGTCATACACCTGAAATGCGATTCCTTCCAGTGTTGCTCTTGCAATATGTCCGTCAGTAGTACCACGGGTAATTCCTACAATAGTACCACGGGCATATTGATCCCAGTAAGGGGCTCCAAGGCCGGTTAATGCCGGTACAAAATATACTCCGCCATTATCTGGTACAGAAGCAGCCAATTTATTCACCTGATCAGAAGAATTAATGATTTTAAGACCGTCTCTCAGCCATTGAATAGCTGCACCTCCTACAAATACACTTCCTTCCAGTGCATAATTTACTTCTCCATTGATTTTCCAGGCTACGGTGGTTAATAGGTTGTTTTTAGAAGAAACAGCTTCGGTTCCTGTATTCATTAATAAGAAACATCCTGTTCCGTAGGTGTTTTTTACCATTCCCGGAGTAGTACACATCTGCCCGAATAAAGCTGCTTGTTGGTCACCTGCAATTCCGGCAATCGGGATTTTGGTAGAGAATAGAGTAGTGGCAGTTTCGCCATATACCTCACTGCTTTGCTTTACTTCCGGAAGAATATTTTTAGGAATGTTGAATAATTCCAATAAATCATTATCCCATTCTAAGGTATGAATATTCAGAAGCATTGTTCTGCTGGCGTTGGAAACATCTGTGATGAACATTTTTCCACGGGTAAGTTTCCATACAAGCCATGTGTCAACAGTTCCGAAGCATAGTTTTCCTTCTTCAGCTTTTTGTCTTGCTCCTTCTACATTGTCAAGAATCCATTTTAATTTGGTAGCTGAAAAATAAGCATCCAGAACAAGTCCTGTTTTCTCTTTGATCTTCTCTGCGTGTCCCTGTTCTTTCAGTTCGTCACAATATTTGGAAGTTCTGCGGTCCTGCCATACAATGGCGTTGTAGATGGGTTCACCGGTTTCTTTGTCCCAAACAATTGTGGTTTCACGCTGATTCGTAATCCCAATAGCAGCTACTTCCAGTCCGGAGATTCCTGCTTTCGCTATAATTTCTGCTGCTACGGAGATTTGTGATGACCAGATCTCGTTTGGATCGTGCTCTACCCATCCCGGCGTAGGGAATATCTGTTCGAAATCTTTTTGCGATACATATTTGATTTCTCCGCTGTGATTGAAGAGAATCGCTCTGGAGGAAGTTGTTCCCTGGTCTAGAGCGAGAATTAGTTTTTCATTCATGTATATAATGCTAATTTAGGTTGATAACTTTAGGGGAATAAGGGGTCAATAAATATCCTCTTGCTAATTCTATAAATTCGTTTTCCTGCTGCTGAGCCCACTCTTCAGAATATCCTTTTTCTTCAGCAATGATTCCTGCTACATTATGAGCACTGTCTATAGCAGCTCTCGCATCCAGGAATAGTAAGCGGACTCTTCTGGCCAGAATATCCTCAATGGTTTCTGCCATTTCTGTTCTTACCGCCCATACAACTTCCGCTACAGTGAAAGGGTGATCCGGATGGATTTTTTGCGCATAACGGGGATTGCTTTGCTGCAATTTTTTTATAGCTGGAATATCAGATCCGTAAACGTACAGGTGATTGGTTCTGTCTACCTGTTCTGGTTTTACATTTCCATGAATGGAAAGATGCTCTGTTTTAGATGGGCTGTTTCCAAGTCTGTGGACTTTCATAGCTTCGTCTACTGTATCTTCGGCCATTTTACGGTAAGTAGTCCATTTTCCTCCGATGATAGAAACTAGTCCGGTATCTGAAGTAATCACTTTATGGCTTCGGGAAACCTCTTTTGTACTTTTGCTTCCGTCTTTAGGAGCGGCAAGTGGACGAAGGCCTGCGAAAACTGATTTTACATCTTCACGAGTTGGTTTCTTAGATAGATATTGTCTGGCGGTATTTAAAACAAAACTAATTTCTTCTTCTAAAGCACGAGGTTCGAAATTTTCATCCTTTAAAAGAGTATCCGTAGTTCCTACTAAAGCTCTGTCATGCCATGGAACCACAAATAAAACCCTGCCGTCTGAAGTTTTCGGAATCATGATGGCATCATCACTTTTAAGGAAGGATTTATCCAGTACAAGGTGAATTCCCTGACTCGGTACAACCAGTTTACCGTGCCTAGGATTGTTCATATTAAGGATGTCATTCGTAAATACACCGGTTGCATTAATGACTACTTTCCCGTGAATCTGATATTGCTCCTTAGAAAACTGATCTTCTGCAACCACTCCCATTACTTTATCAGAGTCATCTTTTAAAAGGTTGACTACTTTTACATAATTTACAGCACTTCCGCCTTTTTCAATGATTGTTTGAGTAAGGTTAACCGCAAGTCTGGCATCGTCAAATTGCCCGTCCTGGTAAACAACACCGCTCATTAAGTGGTTTTGTTCAATAGTAGGAAGTTTTTCAACGGTTTTTGATTTGCTGATGTATCTTGTTTTACCCAAACTTAGTTTTCCGGCAAGGAAGTCATAAACGGACAGCCCTATTTTATAATAGATTCCTCCCCACCATGTATAGTTTGGAATAATGAAAGACTGATTTTTTACAATATGTGCTGCGTTTTTTGCTAAAAGTCCTCTTTCCTTTAATGCTTCTTTTACCAATCCGACATCTCCCTGGGCAAGATATCTAACTCCGCCGTGTACCAATTTGGTACTTCTGCTGGATGTTGCTTTCGCAAAGTCATGAGATTCTAGCAATAATGTTTTGAATCCTCTGCTTACCGCGTCTAATGCTGAACCTAAACCACTGGCTCCTCCTCCTATGACTATAAAGTCCCATTCTTTTACATTGGTTAACTTACTGAGTTCTTCGTTTCGTTTCATAAATGTTTCGTTTATGTTTCGTTTTCAAATATATAAATTAAAAATGAAAGCAAAAAGAAAATAAATGAAATTTTAAGATGTAAAAATAAAATGGTATTTTTGAGGAAACGAATAAAATGGAAAAGCTACTACCAAGGCAGGATGAAATACTGAAAGAGCTTGATGATAAAGGGCATGTACTTGTTCAGGATCTGTGTGAAAAGCTCAATGTTTCTTCGGTTACGATCCGAAAGGATCTGAACTATCTCGAAAGTCTGGGGCTTCTTTTCAGAAATCATGGAGGAGCAAGTAAGCAGGTAAGATATGCTTATGAAAAAAATGTAGGAGAGAAAGAGAGTATCAATGTGGAGGCGAAACAGGCTATTGCAAAAGCAGCTTTGTCATTGATCCAGGAAAACGACAGTATTATACTGGCTTCCGGAACCACAATGCATTATCTGGCAAGAATGCTGGTGAACTTTGGTCCGCTTACTGTACTTACATCTTCTTTGAGAGTTGCTATTGAACTTTGTAATAATCCTAATATAAATATTATACAGCTTGGGGGGGAAGTTAGAAAAAGCTCTACTTCTATAGTGGGCTCCATTTCCGAAGGGATCCTTAAGCAGTTTTCCTGCAATAAACTTTTTCTAGGTGTAGACGGTATTGATCCTGAATTCGGAATCAGTACTTCCAATGCGGCGGAAGCTCATCTCAACCAGATTATGATGGAATGTGCGGATCAAACTGTGATTTTAGCGGATTCCTCAAAATTGAATAAGAAAGGCTTCGGGAAGATTGCGGCTTTGGATCAGGTGGATTATCTGATTACCGATAATGGTATTTCCGATGAGGGCAGGGCGGAATTGGAGGAAATGGGCGTGAGTGTTTTAGCGCAATAATGCTGTTATCTTAAATTCTTTTTAAAAATCAAAATAAATCTTGGGAAAATTAGTTCTGAATTTTTTCAAAATCATCTAATTGATTAAAAATCAAAATATTTTACGCTAAATATTTGTCAGTTACAAAATTATTCATACATTTGCACACTCATTTTAGGGGCGTAGTATGCCTATATCAAAAGTAGAAATTACTTCAGACTTCCGAAAAATGGTGATAAATAAAGGATAAATTTTATTATAATATAAACAATGTCAGGTATTATTGGTAAAAAAATCGGTATGACGTCTTTGTTTAACGAAGAAGGAAAAAACATTCCTTGTACAGTTATTCAGGCTGGTCCATGCTCGGTTTTACAGGTCAGAACCTTAGAAAAAGACGGTTATAAAGCTGTTCAGTTAGGTTTCGATGACAAGAGTGAGAAGAACGTTGGTAAAGCGTTAGCTGGCCATTTTAAAAAGGCTGGTTCTGCTCCTAAAGCTAAATTAGTAGAATTCTACAGAGAATTCGTTGATGAAGTAAAAGTAGGAGAAGAAGTAAAAGTTGATCTATTCACAGAAGGTGAGTATGTTGACGTAACAGGAACTTCAAAAGGTAAAGGCTTCCAGGGTGTTGTTAAAAGACACGGATTTGGAGGTGTAATGCAGGCAACTCATGGTCAGCACAACAGACTTAGAGCTCCAGGTTCTATCGGTGCTGGTTCAGACCCTTCAAGAGTATTCAAAGGGATGAGAATGGCTGGAAGAATGGGAGGTGAGCAGGTAACTGTTCAAAACCTTCAAGTGTTAAAAGTTGATCAAGAACAAAATCTTTTAGTAGTAAAAGGTGCTGTTCCGGGAGCTAAAAATTCTTATGTAATTATCAGAAAATGGAACTAGTAGTATTAAATACATCAGGAAAAGAGACCGGAAGAAAAGTAACTCTAGACGAAACAGTATTCGGAATTGAGCCAAATCAGCACGCGGTTTACTTAGAAGTTAAACAGTACCTTGCTGCACAAAGACAAGGGACTCATAAAGCAAAAGAAAGAAGCGAAATTACTGCTTCTACTAAAAAGCTTAAGAAGCAAAAAGGATCAGGATCTGCTAGATATGGTGATATCAAATCTCCAACTTTCAGAGGTGGAGGTAGAGTATTCGGACCAAAACCAAGAGACTACAGATTCAAATTGAACAAAGCTCTTAAGAGATTAGCTAAGAAATCTGTTTTATCTCAGAAAATGAGAGACAACAGCATTAAAGTTTTAGAAGATTTGAGCTTTGGTGCTCCTAAGACTAAAGATTTCATCAATGTATTAAATGCATTGGAACTTAACGGTAAAAAATCTTTATTCGTTCTTCCTGAAGCTAACAAGAATGTGTATTTATCTTCAAGAAACTTACCTAAAGCTAAAGTAATGAACTTCAACGAGATCAGTTCTTACGATTTAGTAAACGCAGGTGAGATTATTTTCTTCGAAGGTGCAGTTGAAAAATTCCAGGAAAATTTAAAGAAATAAGTCATGTCTATTATTATTAAACCAGTTATTTCAGAAAAGGCTAATTACCTTACAGATTTAAGAGGTTCTTATTCTTTCTTAGTAGATCCTAAGGCGAATAAAATCCAGATTAAAAAAGCTGTTGAAGCAGCTTACGGTGTAAAAGTAGCAGACGTTAACACAATGATTTATGCTCCGAAGGTTTCTTCAAAATACACTAAAAAAGGTCTTCAAGTAGGAAAGACAAATAAATTGAAAAAAGCGGTAATCAAACTTGCTGAAGGTGAGGTTATCGATATTTTTGCTGTAAATTAATTATTAATTATAAATAATAGTAATGTCTGTTAGAAAATTAAAACCTATCACCCCGGGACAGAGATTCAGAATTGTAAACAATTTTGAGGAAATTACTACCAACAAACCAGAGAAATCTCTAACAGTTGGTATTAAAAAGTCAGGTGGACGTAACCAAACAGGTAAAATGACCATGCGTTACACCGGAGGTGGACACAAAAAGAAATACAGAATTATTGACTTCAAAAGAAACAAAGCAAACGTTGAAGCCACTGTAAAATCTGTAGAATACGATCCAAACAGAACTGCATTTATCGCTTTATTAGAGTACGCAGACGGAGAGAAGAGATATATCATCGCTCCAAACGGTATCAAAGTTGACCAGAAAGTAGTATCAGGAGAAAGCGTTGAACCAAACGTAGGTAACGCAATGAAATTGAAAAATATTCCATTGGGTACTGTGATTTCTTGTGTTGAAATGAAGCCTGGACAAGGTGCTATTTTAGCAAGAAGTGCTGGTTCTTCAGCTCAATTAACTTCTAGAGATGGTAAATATGCAATCATCAAGTTACCTTCAGGAGAATCAAGAATGATCCTTACTGAATGTATGGCAATGATTGGCTCTGTTTCCAACTCAGATCACCAATTAACTGTATCAGGTAAGGCTGGTAGAAGCAGATGGTTAGGTAGAAGACCAAGAACAAGAGCGGTTGTAATGAACCCAGTAGATCACCCAATGGGAGGTGGTGAAGGACGTTCTTCAGGAGGTCACCCAAGATCTAGAAACGGTATGCCGTCTAAAGGTTACAAAACTAGAAAGAAAAACAAAGTGTCTAACCGTTACATCGTATCTAAAAGAAAATAATTATGGCAAGATCACTTAAGAAAGGACCGTTCATTCATCATACTTTAGATAAGAAGGTTCAGGCAAATATAGAGTCTGGTAAGAAGACAGTTATCAAAACTTGGTCTAGAGCGTCAATGATCTCTCCGGACTTCGTAGGACAAACTATTGCAGTACACAACGGGAAATCTTTTATCCCTGTTTATGTTACAGAAAACATGGTTGGTCACAAGTTAGGCGAATTTTCTCCAACAAGATCTTTCAGAGGTCATGGTGGTAACAAAAACAAAGGAAGCAGATAATCATGGGATCAAGAAAAAGAGAAAGTGCACTAGCACGTAAATTGACAAACCAAGATGTAGTAAAAGCAATCCACAATGATTGCCCATCTTCTCCAAGAAAAATGAGATTAGTAGCTGATATCATTAGAGGAGAGCAAGTAGATAAAGCTTTATACATTCTAAAATATTCTAAAAAAGACGCATCTAACAAGTTAGAGAAAGTATTGCTTTCTGCAATGGCTAACTGGCAAACTAAAAACGAAGGTGCTGATATTGAAGAAGCTAATCTTATCGTTAAAGAAATTTTTGTAGACAGTGCAAGACAATTGAAGAGACTAAGACCAGCTCCACAAGGTAGAGGGTATAGAATCAGAAAAAGATCAAACCACATTACATTAATCTTAGGTAAAAAAGAAAATTAATCAAGGTATGGGACAGAAGACAAATCCAATTGGTAATAGATTAGGTATCATCAGAGGTTGGGATTCTAACTGGTTTGGTGGAAACGATTATGGAGACAGAATCGCTGAAGACTACAAAATCAGAAGATACCTTGAGGCTAGATTATCTAAAGGTGGTATTTCAAAAATTTATATTGAAAGAACATTAAAATTAGTAACCGTTACAATTACTACTGCTAGACCGGGACTTATCATCGGTAAAGGAGGTCAGGAAGTTGATAAATTGAAAGAAGAGTTGAAGAAACTTACAGGTAAGGATATTCAAATCAACATTTTCGAAATCAAAAGACCTGAATTAGATGCTGTACTAGTTGCTGATAGTATTTCTAAGCAAATTGAAAACAGAATTTCTTACAGAAGAGCTGTTAAAATGGCAATGGCAAGTACTATGAGAATGGGTGCTGAAGGTATCAAAGTTCAAATCTCTGGTAGATTGAACGGAGCTGAAATGGCAAGATCAGAATCTTTCAAAGACGGAAGAATTCCATTGTCAACTTTCAGAGCTGATATTGATTACCACTGGGCAGAAGCTCACACTACTTACGGTAGACTAGGAGTAAAAGTTTGGATCATGAAAGGTGAAGTTTACGGTAAAAGAGAACTTTCCCCACTAGTAGGACAACAGAAAAAAGGAGGTCAGTCAGACAGAGGAAACAGAGGAGGTGACAGAGACAACAGAAGACCTAGAAAAAACAACAACAATAACAATAATAATTAAAATTTTAGATTAGAAATTTTGAATTTTAAATTACCGTTACTTTTTTAAAATTAAAAAAAATCTAAAATCTAAAATCTAAAATCTAAAATTTAGAAATTATGTTACAACCAAAAAGAACCAAATTCCGTAGAGTTCACAAGATGAAGATGAAGGGGAATGCCCAAAGAGGTAGTCAACTTGCTTACGGAACTTTTGGGATCAAAGCAACGGAAGGAGCTTGGATCACTGCAAGACAGATTGAAGCAGCTCGTATTGCTGCTACAAGATATATGAAGAGAGAAGGTCAACTATGGATCAAAATCTTCCCAGATAAGCCAATTACTAAAAAACCAGCGGAAGTACGTATGGGTAAAGGTAAAGGTGCTGTTGAATACTGGGTAGCTGTAGTAAAACCAGGTAAAATTATGTTCGAAATCGGTGGAGTACCTTACGATATCGCTAAGGAAGCTTTAAGACTTGCTGCACAAAAATTACCAGTAGTTACTAAATTCATCGTTGCTAACGATTTTGTTAAACCTCTATAATCTTTGAATACAATGAAAAATGCTGATATTAAAAATTTAAGCGCGGGTGATATTCAAGCTCAATTAACTGAAGCAAAAGCTCAATATTCTAAATTGAAATTGGCTCATGCAATCAGCCCAATTGAAAACCCGATTCAAATCAGAGATTTGAGAAAGACAATCGCAAGACTAAACACTGAGTTAACTAACAAACAATAATTTCATTTTACAATGGATAGAAATTTAAGAAAAGAAAGAATCGGAGTGGTTTCCAGCAATAAAATGGAAAAAACTATTGTTGTTAGTGAAACTACAAGAGTAAAGCACCCGATGTACGGTAAATTCGTTTTGAAAACGAAAAAATATACTGCACACGACGAGAACAACGAATGCACAGAAGGTGATACAGTTTTGATCCAAGAAACTAGACCTTTGAGCAAGAGCAAGAGATGGAGATTAGTAAGAATCATTGAAAAAGCTAAGTAATAATGTTACAAACAGAATCAAGATTAAAAGTTGCTGATAACACAGGTGCTAAAGAAGTACTAGTTATTAGAGTTCTGGGAGGAACCAGAAGAAGATATGCTTCAGTTGGTGATAAAATCGTTGTTACTATCAAGGATTCTACACCATCAGGAAATGCTAAAAAAGGTCAGGTATCTAAAGCTGTAGTAGTAAGAACTAAAAAAGCAGTAAGAAGAAAAGATGGTTCATACATCAAGTTCGACGACAATGCTTGTGTATTACTAAACGCAGCAGGAGAAATGAGAGGAACGCGTGTTTTCGGACCGGTTGCTCGTGAGTTGAGAGACAAAGAATATATGAAAATCATTTCATTAGCTCCTGAAGTACTTTAATTTTTAAAATTTTTAAAAGAAATGTCAAAGTTAAAAATAAAAAGAGGAGATAACGTAATCATTACTACTGGTAAGAAAGATATCAAAGGTAAGACTGGTGAAGTTATTGAAGTGATCAAGAAAGAAGGGAGAGACCCAAGAGTAATCGTTGCAGGACTTAACATCGTTAAAAAACACGTTAAGCCTTCAGCTTCTAATCCTCAAGGAGGAATTACTGAAAAGGAAGCTTCTATTCATATCTCAAACGTAGCTTTAGTTGGTAAAGACGGAAAAGCGATCAAAATCGGTTACAAAATCGAAGGAGATAAGAAAGTAAGAATCAACAAAAAAACGGGTGAAACTTTATAATTTGAATTAACATGGAATTTATAGCAAGACCCAAAAAAATATACAAAGAGACAATTGTTCCAGCAATGATGGAAGAATTCGGGTACAAGTCAATTATGCAAGTACCTAGATTAGAGAAAATTGTTGTATCACAAGGTTTAGGAGACGCTACTGCAGATAAGAAAATTATTGATTATGCTGTAGAAGAGCTTACAAACATCACAGGTCAGAAAGCAGTAGGTACGATCTCTAAGAAAGACGAAGCTGCATTCAAACTTAGAAAAGGAATGCCTGTAGGTGCAAAAGTAACTTTGAGAGCTCAGAGAATGTATGAGTTCTTAGACAGACTTACTTCTTCTGCTTTACCACGTATCAGAGATTTCTCTGGTATCAAAGCAGATGGTTTCGATGGTAGAGGTAACTACAACTTAGGTATTACTGAGCAAATTATCTTCCCTGAAATCGTAATTGACAAAGTGAAAAAAATCCAGGGGATGGACATCACTTTCGTTACTACTGCGAAAACAGATAAAGAAGCTAAAGCATTATTAACTCACTTCGGTTTACCATTTAAAAAGAACTAAGAAATGGCTAAAGAATCAATGAAAGCGCGTGAGCGCAAAAGAGAAGCACTAGTTGCTAAATACGCTGCTAAAAGACAAGCTCTTAAAGAAGCAGGTGATTACGAAGGACTTCAAAAATTGCCTAAAAATGCTTCTCCTGTAAGATTACACAACAGATGTAAACTAACAGGTAGACCAAGAGGATACATGAGAACGTTCGGTATTTCCAGAGTAACTTTCAGAGAAATGGCAAACAACGGTCTTATCCCAGGTGTAAGAAAAGCTAGTTGGTAATAATTACTAATTAAAAATCGGGACAATTAAGTTGTCAGGATACTAAAGAATAAAAATATCAGACCGAAGATTTCTGACGTCTGATATTTTAATCTTCAAGTCTTTTCAATACTGATTGTTCTTTAACCAATAATTTATAAAAGAAAAATGGTAACAGATCCAATTTCAGATTTCCTAACAAGAGTAAGGAACGCACAAAGCGCAGGCCACAAAGTGGTGGAAATTCCTGCATCGAAAATCAAAAAGGAGATTACTAAGATCCTATTTGATCAAGGGTATATCTTAAACTTCAAGTTTGAAGATAACGCTGTTCAAGGAGTGATCAAAATCGCTTTAAAGTACGATAAGCAAACCAACAAACCAGCTATCAAGTCTATCCAAAGAGCTTCTAGACCAGGTTTGAGACAGTACAAAGGTTCTACTGAACTTCCAAGAGTACTAAACGGTTTGGGTATTTCTATCATCTCTACTTCTAAAGGAGTAATGACTGACAAGAAAGCTAGAGAAGAGAAAGTAGGCGGTGAAGTAATCTGCTATGTTTATTAATTTTTAATCAGAGGAAAATGTCAAGAATTGGTAAAGCAATTATAACAATTCCAGCTGGAGTTACAATCACTGAAAACAACGGTGTAGTAACTGTAAAAGGAGCAAAAGGAGAACTTTCTCAGGAGCTTACAGCAGGAATTACTTTAGAACAAAAAGATGGTGAACTTAACGTAAACAGACCATCTGATTCTAAACAACACAAAGCACTTCACGGTTTGTACAGAGCGTTAATCGCGAACATGATCGTAGGTGTAAATGAAGGTTTCGAAAAGAAACTAGAACTAGTAGGGGTAGGATACAGAGCTTCTCACGCAGGTCAAAAACTTGAGTTAGCTTTAGGATTCTCTCACGGTATCGTATTAGAACTTCCAAGTGAAGTAAAAGTTGATACATTGACTGAAAAAGGTAAAAACCCAATTATTACTTTAACGTCTCACGACAAGCAACTTCTAGGAATGGTTACTGCAAAGATCCGTTCTTTCAGAAAGCCTGAGCCATACAAAGGAAAAGGTGTGAAATTCGTAGGAGAAATTGTTAGACGTAAAGCTGGTAAATCTGCTTAATAAATTATAAGTATTATGGCATTAAGTAAATTAGAAAAAAGAATAAGAATCAAAAGAAGAGTAAGAGGGAAAATCTCTGGATCTTCTGAATTGCCAAGATTATCTGTATACAAAAGTAATAAGGAAATTTACGCTCAGTTAATCGACGATAAAAATGGTAAAACTTTAGCATCAGCTTCTTCTAGAGAAAAAGGTGTAGACGCTAAAGGTACTAAGACTGAAGTTTCTGCTGCTGTTGGTAAAGCTATCGCTGCTAAAGCTATCGCTGCGGGAATCGAAAGTATTGTATTTGACAGAAACGGTTTCGTATACCACGGTAGAGTAAAAGCTCTAGCTGATGGTGCGAGAGAAGGAGGACTTAAATTCTAATCATTAAATTTCGGAAAATATGTTAGGACTAGATAATATAGAAAGAGTAAAACCGGGAGGATTAGAATTAAAAGATCGTCTCGTAGCTGTTAACAGAGTAACAAAAGTAACAAAAGGAGGTAGAGCTTTCGGATTTTCTGCTATTGTTGTAGTAGGTAACGAAGAAGGTGTTATTGGTTTCGGTTTAGGAAAATCTAAAGAGGTTGCTTCTGCAATTGCTAAAGCAGTTGAAGACGCTAAGAAAAACCTTGTTAAAGTTCCTGTAATGAACCACACTATCCCTCACCAAACTACTGCTAGATACGGTGGTGCAGATATCTTCTTAAGACCTGCTTCTCACGGTACAGGACTTATCGCCGGTGGTGCGGTAAGAGCGGTATTGGAATCTGCTGGTATTCACGATATCCTTTCAAAATCTAAAGGATCTTCTAACCCTCACAACGTAGTGAAAGCTACTTTCAAAGCGTTATTAGATATCAGAAGACCTGAAGAAATCGCTAGAATGAGAGGAGTTTCTCTAAGTAAAGTGTTTAACGGTTAATATATAAAACAATGGCAACAATTAAAGTAAAGCAAGTAAGAAGCGCTATTGGTAGAACAAAAACCCAAAAGAGAACGCTTGAAGCATTAGGATTAAAAAAACTTCACCAAGTTGTAGAACATGAAGCTACTCCTTCCATCTTAGGAATGATTGCTGCAGTGGGACACTTACTTGAAGTTCAAAAATAATTTTATAAAAGAGAAATTAAAATGAATTTAAATAACATACAACCTGCTGCAGGATCTACTTTCAACTCAAAGAGAATTGGTAGAGGTCAAGGTAGCGGAAAAGGAGGTACTTCAACAAAAGGACACAAAGGTCAGAAAGCTAGAGCTGGTTATTCTCAAAAAATCGGTTTCGAAGGTGGACAGATGCCTTTACAAAGAAGATTACCTAAATTCGGATTCAAAAACGTAAACAGAAAAGAGTTTAGAGGAGTTAACCTTGATACTATCCAGACTTTAATCGAGAACAAATCCATCACTGGAGAAATCACGAAAGAAGTTTTAGTAGCAAACGGGATAGTTTCTAAAAACGAATTAGTGAAAATTATGGGTAGAGGAGAATTGAAATCTGCGGTTTCAATCTCTGCTGACAAGTTCACTAAATCTGCTGAAGAGCTTATTGCTAAAGCAGGTGGAAAAGCAATTACCTTATAATACTTACTAATGAAAGAATTTATACAAACACTTAAAAATATTTGGAGTCTTAAAGAGCTTAGAGATAAAATTCTCTTCACTTTAGGTATTATCCTTGTGTATAGATTCGCATCTTATATCTCGCTTCCTGCAATTAACCTTGCAGAGGTGGGAGATCTCTTAGAGCATTATAAAAATCAAGGCGGTAACAAGCAAGGAGCAGGTCTCCTTGGCTTGCTTTCGTCGTTTACGGGGGGAGCTTTCAGCCACGCTTCCGTAATGGCGTTAGGTATCATGCCTTATATTTCTGCTTCTATTATTGTTCAGTTGATGGGGATGGCTATTCCTTATCTTCAGAAGCTTCAGAAAGATGGAGAGTCAGGTAGAAATACATTGAACCAAATTACAAGATGGTTAACGATTGGAGTTTGCCTGGTACAGGCACCTTCTTACTTAACTTCTATTACTCAATTATTCTTACCGTATGCTCAGTTCCAGTCTGCATACTTTGTAGAGCCAAATTCTATCATGTTCTGGTTGCCAAGTATTGTAATCTTGGTTGCTGGTTCAGTATTCGCAATGTGGTTAGGTGAAAAAATCACCGACAAAGGTATCGGAAACGGTATCTCTATCCTTATTATGGTGGGGATCCTTTCAAGATTACCGGAAGCATTCGTGCAGGAAATGGCCGTGCAGAACGGAAAAGGAGGGATGGGATCTATCATGATCCTTATTGAAGTATTATTCTGGATGGTGGTAGTTCTATTAGCGGTGATCTTATCAGTAGCTGTTAGAAAAATCCCAATTCAGTATGTAAGCAGAGCTCAAGCAAGAGGAGGTGTAAACAGAAATCTTATGCAGGGAGCAAGACAATGGATCCCATTGAAAGTAAATGCTGCTGGTGTAATGCCAATTATCTTTGCTCAGGCATTGATGTTCGTACCAGGATTATTAACAAAATTCGATGAGTCTAATACTTTTCTTGCAGGTTTCAAGAATGTTTTTAGCTGGCAGTACAACGTATTGTTTGCACTATTAATTATTATCTTCTCGTTTTTCTATACTGCAATTACAATTCCGGTAAACCAAATGGCTGATGATTTGAAGAGAAATGGAGGTTTAGTACCGAAAGTAAGACCAGGAAAAGAGACAGCTGATTATTTAGATGATATTTTATCAAAAATTACCTTGCCAGGTGCAATATTTTTGTCTATCTTTGCAATCCTTCCGGCAATTGTGCATGGAACCTTTGTTCAGACAGATGCGTTCGCCTTATTTTTCGGGGGAACGTCACTATTAATCATGGTGGGCGTAATTTTAGATACAGTTCAACAGATTAATACATATCTGCTGAACCATCATTATGATGGCTTAATGCAGTCTAAATTATCAAGAACGACTGGATATTAATTTATGGCAAAACAAAAACATATTGAACAAGACGGCGTTATAACGGAAGCACTTTCGAACGCTCAGTTCCGTGTAGAACTAGAAAATGGGCATATTCTTATCGCTCATATTTCTGGTAAAATGAGAATGCATTATATTAAACTTTTACCTGGTGATAAGGTAAAATTAGAAATGTCTCCTTATGACTTATCAAAAGGGAGAATCACATTTAGATATTAAACAAACGCCAAATGGAATCCCCGGATCTCCATTTGGCTCTTGTTAAAAAATAAATACTATCAAAATGAAAGTAAGAGCATCAATTAAAAAAAGAAGCGCTGATTGCAAAATCGTACGCAGAAAAGGTGTACTGTTCGTAATCAACAAGAAGAACCCAAAATTTAAACAAAGACAAGGTTAATTAAATTATGGCGAGAATTGCAGGTATTGATTTACCAAAAAACAAAAGAGGAGTTATCGGTTTAACTTACATTTATGGTGTTGGAAGAAGTACTTCTTCTGAAATCCTTAAAGCTGCCGGTATCAGCGAAGACAAAAAAGTCAACGAATGGAATGACGATGAATTGGCTGCAATCAGAACTTATATCTTAGAAAACGTAAAAGTAGAAGGAGAATTAAGATCTGAAGTGCAATTGAACATCAAGAGATTGATGGACATAGGATGCCAACGAGGAATACGTCACAGACTTGGATTACCTTTAAGAGGCCAGAGAACGAAAAACAACTCTAGAACCAGAAAAGGAAAGAGAAAAACTGTTGCTAACAAGAAAAAAGCTAGTAAATAATCGTTAGGAATTATGGCAAAACAAACTAAAGTAGTTAAGAAAAGAAAAGTAAAAGTTGAAGCTATTGGTGAAGCTCATATTCAGGCTTCTTTCAATAACATCATCATTTCTTTAACAAATAAAAACGGAGAGGTTATCTCTTGGGCTTCTGCCGGTAAAATGGGTTTCAGAGGTTCTAAAAAGAATACTCCATTTGCTGCTCAGATGGCAGCTGAAAATTGCTCTGCTGTAGCTCACGAAGCTGGTTTAAGAAGAGTAAAGGTGTTTGTGAAAGGTCCAGGTGCAGGTAGAGAATCTGCTATCAGATCTATTCACAATTCAGGAATTGAAGTTAGCGAAATCATTGATGTGACTCCTATGCCACACAATGGATGTAGACCACCAAAAAGAAGAAGAGTTTAATTTTTAGAATTTACCCATTATGGCAAGATATATTGGACCTAAAACTAAGATTGCTAGAAAGTTTGGTGCTGCAATCTACGGAGATGACAAAAACTTCGAAAAAAGAAAGAACCAACCGCCAGGACAACACGGTCCTAACAAAAGAAGAGGTGCTAAAAAATCAGAATATGCAGTTCAGTTAGCTGAAAAACAAAAAGCTAAATATACTTACGGTATTTTAGAAAGACAGTTTGCTAACTTATTTGAAAAAGCACACAGAAGCAAAGGAGTAACAGGGGAAGTTCTTTTACAACTTTGTGAATCAAGATTGGATAACGTAGTATACAGATTAGGTTTTGCTAAAACTAGATCTGGTGCTAGACAATTAGTTTCTCACAGACACATTACTGTGAACGGAGAGATTCTTAATATCCCTTCTTACTTGGTAAAAGCAGGTGATGTAATCACCGTAAGAGAAAAGTCTAAGTCTCTTGATGTTGTTACCAATGCATTGGCTTCTAAGTCAAACTATGAGTGGTTACAATTCAACGATGAGAAGAAAGAAGGTACCTTCATTTCTGCTCCTGAAAGAATCCAGATTCCGGAGGACATTAAGGAGAACCTTATCGTCGAACTTTACTCTAAATAATTTTTTAATCAAATTTTTGCTCAACCCAATAATATGGCAATTTTACAATTCATAAAACCCGATAAAGTAATTTTACTTAACTCTGATGAATTTAAAGGTCAATTTGAATTCAGACCTTTAGAACCAGGTTTCGGGCTTACAATCGGTAATGCTTTGAGAAGAGTGTTGCTTTCTTCTCTGGAAGGATACGCTATTTCATCTATCAAAATAGAAGGTGTAGAGCACGAATTTTCAACTATTCCAGGAGTAATCGAAGACGTTACCGAAATTATTCTTAACCTTAAGCAGGTAAGATTAAAAGCTGCAGCAGAAGGCCAGGCTAACGAGCAGGTTGTTGCTAAAGTTTCAGGTCAAACGGTTATTACTGCTGGTGATTTAGGAAAATCTATCAATGGATTTGAGGTTTTAAACCCAGATTTAGTGATTTGCAACCTAAACAGTGATGTAACTTTCGAAATTACTTTCAATATTGAAAAAGGAAGAGGGTATGTTCCTTCTGAACAAAATAAGTCAAACAATGCTCCTGTAGGAACTATTGCTATCGACTCTATTTTCACGCCGATCAAGAAAGTACAATACAGCATTGAAAATTATCGTGTAGAGCAAAAAACAGACTACGAAAAACTTGTATTAGATATAGAAACTGACGGGTCTATTAGCCCTCAGAATGCTTTAACAGAAGCTTCTAAGATATTAATTTATCACTTCATGCTATTCTCTGATGAGAGAATCACGCTTGAAACTGAAGCTGTAAAAGCATCTATTCAGTACGATGAAGAAACGCTTCACACAAGACAACTTCTTAAGTCTAAATTAGCAGATATGGATCTTTCTGTAAGAGCCCTTAACTGTCTTAAAGCAGCTGAAGTCGAAACTCTTGGAGAACTGGTTTCTTACAGTAAGTCTGATTTGATGAAATTCAGAAATTTTGGTAAAAAATCTTTGACAGAACTAGAAGAATTAGTGCATTCAAAAGGTCTTAACTTCGGTTTCGACGTTGCAAAATATAAGTTAGACGCTGATAAATAATTAATAATGAGACACGGTAAAAAATTCAATCACTTAGGAAGAACAGCTTCTCACAGAAGTGCTTTACTTTCTAATATGGCTTGTTCTCTAATTGAGCATAAAAGAATCAACACTACTGTAGCTAAAGCTAAAGCTTTAAGAGTATATGTTGAGCCTCTATTAACAAAAGCAAAAGAAGATACTACACATAACAGAAGAGTAGTATTCTCTTACCTTCAAAATAAATTTGCGGTTGCTGAATTATTCAGAACTGTAGCTCCTAAAATCGCTGAAAGAAACGGTGGTTATACAAGAATCATCAAGACAGGATTCAGACCAGGTGATGCTGCTGATACTGCTCTTATCGAGTTAGTAGATTTCAACGAGCTTTACAATCCTAATGCTGAAGAGAAAAAAGCTACAAGAAGAAGCAGAAGATCAACTGCTACTACTAAAAAAGCTGAAGCAGTGGTTGCTGAAGCTCCTGTAGTAGAAGAAAAAGTAGAAGAAGCTAAAGCTGATACTACTGAAGAAAAAACTGAAGAATAATAACATTCATTCAGATATTGATTAAAAACCATCCGTTTTTCGGGTGGTTTTTTTTATTTGCTTAACGTTTAATTAATATATTTAGAATAACTTTGAGGGTTTAAAAAATCTTGGTCATGATCATCTTAAAAGATAAGTTAGGAAAAACAATTTCCGGGGAGAGCATTAGCTTTATAGAAACTCCCAATAAAGAGGGAATTATTGTTCCGGAATACATTATCATTCATTTTACTGCGGGAAGGGGAGCGGAGAATTCAATTAACTGGTTTAAGGATCCTACGGCAAAAGCTTCAGCACATATTATTATAGATAGTGATGGCAGGATTACCCAAATGGTTGAATTCAATAAGAAAGCTTGGCATGCGGGAAGAAGCCGATGGGCAGACCGCTCAGGATTCAATGATTTTTCCATTGGAATTGAACTGGAAAATCCGGGGAGACTTACCAAAGTAAATGAAAGATTTTATGCCTGGTTTGAAAAAGAATATTCAAAAGATGTAGTAGTAACAGCGAAACATAAGCATGAAAACGAGACCTCCTATTGGCATAGCTTCACAGAGAAACAATTGGATACTTGTTTTCAGGTTTGTAAACTCTTAATGGAAACTTATAACATCAAAAATATTCTGGGCCATGATGATATTGCTCCTTTCAGGAAAAATGATCCGGGTCCTGCATTTCCTATGGAGAATTTCAGAGCAAAGCTGCTAGGAAGAGAAGATGATACCGCAGATATGTATAAAGTGAATACTGAATATGCCAATGTAAGAAATGGGGCAGGAATTGAATTTGAAGCCATAGCAGAGCTCAAAAAAGATACTCAGGTTGAATTTATTAAAAGCAAGCTGGGATGGTTCTATGTATATGTTTTGTTTAAACCGGGGAAAGACGGAGAACCTATATATGGATGGATCAACAGTGATTTGCTGACAAAAATATAATAAAAATGTCCCACTAGGTTTTGGGACATTTTTTATTTTAAATCTTTGTTCTTTTAAGCTCAATAATATTATTACCCTGTTCCAGGTGAAGGCTGTCTCCTTTTACCCTTGCCGTCATATCATCTTTCTTATAGATTGTTTCATCACCTTTCGTTTCGGTCTTAGGCAATGTAAATGTTTTCTTATTGCTCGTAATGGCTACTGTACTTTCTTTAGGATCGTTTTTGAATATCACTTTTACTAACGTTCCGTCTGTAGCTTTATAAACAAAATCTGTCTTTTCGGTTTTCTTCCCATTGATGTCTACCGTTGAAGAGCTTTGTGTCACAGAATCTATTTTTCCATTATTATCAGTAACTACAGTTGTTGAGCTGTCTGTTTTGATAACGCTTTTGTTTCCGCTTTCACTTTTTTTGCAGCTTACAGCCGTTAATGTAAGCACAGCACCAAGTGCTAAAAGGCTTTTTTTCATGATTATATTATTTGATATTTACTATAATTTTTACGCTTTAATTTTTGCAAAAATCATGCCTGACAATATGAGAAATTTCTGCCGATATTGAAATAGAAATCTCTTCTTTTTCTGCTTGAATAAGGCAATTCCAAGGAATATAATTTTCAGTTGGATCCCGATTATTTTCTTTTAATTCAAAATCCTTTTCAGATCCATCTTCGAAAAGGAGATTTCCTGCATATAAATTTGATTTTTAAAAGGAAAAATTATTATTTATTTACATTTTGTTCAGTTATGTTGATATTAATTTAAATTAATATGAATTTATAAATGAAAAATTGATTAAATTTAAGAAAACTAAAGAACTCAACCATAATGAAAAACTCACCTCTCAATATTACACAAACGTGTAATTGATTTCAATGTGTTTTCTGTTGAAATTTGCTGCAAACAAACAAAGTCATGAGCATTTCCATCGCCATAGTAGAAGATGAAAAAAACTACAACAATGCGTTGAAGAAGGTCATCAATTACCAACAGGATATGAAGGTAATTGCTCAGTTCTTTGATGGAAATGATGCCATGCAAAACCTACCTGATATTTCTCCGGACGTAGTAATGATGGATATCCAGTTGCAGGATATGCTGGGAATAGAAATCATAGAAAGGCTACGGAAAGAAATGCCCAATACACAATTTATTATGTGCACCAGCTTTGATGATGATGAGAAGATCTTTAATTCTTTAAAAGCCGGAGCAATGGGGTATCTTGTTAAAGGAGAAAGCATGGATAAAATTCTTTCTTCCATCCGCGACGTTTACAACGGTGGCGCTCCTATGAGTTTTTCCATTGCCCGAAGAGTTCTTAAGCATTTTGAAAGAAGCCTTGCCGAAATCAAAGGTTTCGATGAACTTACGGAACGTGAAAAAGAAGTTCTTGAGCTTCTCTCTGAGGGACTTCTTTATAAAGAAATAGCGGATAAAAAATGTATCAGCATTGATACCGTTAAAAAACATGTTGGCAATATCTACAGAAAACTTCACGTAAACAATAAAGTGGAGGCTATCAATAAGTTTAACAATTTTAAAAACTAAGAATTATGGGAACAAACATTGAATTAGATTCAATTTTAGGGAGAATCTCTCAACTTGTTCATTATCATGAATTAAATGAGAATGAGCTAAATGTAATAAAAACGTTTTGTGATAAAATGATTGCAGAACTTGGATTTATTGACAGAGCGGAAGTATTTAATTTTAAAGATTTTAAAATTAGCAGACAAGAGGATGTGAATGCCGATTATACCGTGAGGGCCCTCAAAAATAAAACTTGTCCGGATAACAGCATGTCTGACTCTGGGGAGGTTGATTCTGGAGTTATATTAAATTGGAGGGATAGATATACTGAGTTAGATGGTATGCAGCGAAAATATTTACCATCAATTGAAATATCGAAAGAAGTTGCTCAGGAGCTCTTTCGTGATATTGCTACCACTAAGATAAAGATTTATTTAGGCGAGAGTAAGGATAATGCTTTAGGACTGGAATTTTTGACCATGAATGAGAATGAAAATACTTATCACATTATTAGTAACACTCCACGAAAAAAAACTTTATCAAAAACTGAGTTTGAAGACTATAGGACGAGATATGACCAAGGTCTAAAATCAATACTTGATAGATATATTGTTCATGAAACTCAGGATCCTAACTCCAAGAATACGAAAAGATTTATCTTGGGAAGAAGAATGTATGAAAACTTTATTAGAGTCTGTGGAGGGACTGCAAATTCTGTTATTGCTTTTTATCCGGTTATCTATCTTAATAACGACTATTTACAATATCCAGATGATGATGATATATGTATTAAAGTTAAGCATATGCATAGATTGACATTTTTGATGACCTCAGAACATCATACTGAGGAAGGACGAACACCATTTGAGAAAGAATCTGTTTATGATAGAAATGGTCTTTGCCCACCACCAGATGGGTCAAATTGTTAAAATGAGCATTTTAGATATTACATATTATATTGTTATAATTATTAATTTAATTGTTTCCATTGCTTTTAGAAGGCTTTGGAAACAATGTTTTTGGTTATATTTTAACATTACTATTCTTGTTGAGGCTTTAATTAGTTACAAGACAGATTTTATTACAACGAGAATATATAATTATTTAGATATATTTTGTATTGCTTACTTTGGATGGATATATTTTGATGAATTAAAAAAAAATATATTAATTAGAATATTTTCTTTATTTTTTATTTTAGCTGGAGTTGTATTTATTTGTACTTCGAAGACTAATTATTCAATAATTACAGGTTTTATATATTCAGTTTTTTTAATCTTTATTTCTTTGTTTTGGTTTTATCAAAAAATTTCAGAAAAAAATAGAGAAGAAAATATAATACATCTTCGTTTTTTTTGGATAAGCAGCTCATTACTACTTTGGGCAATTTTCTATATTTTCAGAATGTTTCCCATGTATTTTTTTACAAAATCTGATTTAGCATTTTCAAATCTATTGAAAGTGACATTCCAAATAATCACAATTATTTCCTATATGATATTTTTAAAAGGACTGCTATGCAAAAATGAAAGAATTACCATTTGAACTAAAATTTATATTTGTTGCGGCTATTGCATTGATATTAGTTTTTGCAGCTTTTATCATTTTTGTTGTATTAATGCACAACAAAAAACAAATTCTTTATTTAAGAGAAAAACAAATGAATACGGAAAATCAAAATAAACTCCTTCAGAAAGAACTCGAGCAACAAAAAGTTCTGGAACAGGAGCGGGAACGTATCTCTCACGATATGCATGATGATCTGGGCGCAGGAATTTCCGCATTAAAACTTCAGGCAGAATTTATAAAACAAAAAGCATCAGACGATGATCTGCAAAACGACATCAATGAACTTCTGAAAACCTCAGAAGAAATGAATATCTCTATGCGTGAAATGCTGTGGAGCCTGAACTCAGGGAATGATACCTTAGGGAGCTTCATTGATTATGCCATATTGTACACCGGGAACTTTTTAAAGAAAACAAAAATCGTACTGCAGTCAGAATGTGGAGACATCATTGCAGAAAGCCCTGTTTCTACAGAAATGAGACGTAATCTCTTTCTCTGTTTAAAAGAAGCAGTTAATAATGTTTACAAACATAGCCATGCTAATACCCTGAAACTTTCTTTTTCACAGGAAAAAAATAACTTCTGCATGAAAATCTCTGATAACGGAACCGGAATTCAGGATGAACAGTCAAAAGGAAATGGTCTGCGGAATATGAAAAGAAGAATGAGCGAATTGTCCGGTGAATGTACGATCGTATCCGAAAGCCCCGGAACCAGCCTTCTATTCAAAATCACTTTATAAAGGTTATAAAAAAAATCATAGAAATTAGAAATTTATCTGTCAAAAATTATTCAAAAACTCATTTTTTTAGAAGAACTTTTGAACCATTATTTTCTCAATATAGATCCCTCATCTTTTGCTAAGAAATTGTGGAATTATCATAATATAAATTAACTAAAATTTAACTTGGATTTATCTCAAAAAAATCCCTCGAAATACCATTAAAAGTTAAATTTTGATTAAATTTGTCTAAACTAAAAAAATAAAAAATGAGTGCAATTTCTTACATAGAAGCAAGACAGATTTTAGATTCCAGAGGAAACCCTACCATCGAAGTAGATGTATTTACAGAAAGCGGAGCTATGGGCCGTGCTGCTGTACCTTCAGGAGCATCTACAGGAGAACACGAAGCAGTAGAATTACGTGACGGTGGTTCAGAATACCAGGGAAAAGGAGTTCTGAAAGCTGTTGAAAATGTAAAAGAAGTAATTGCAGAGCATTTAGTAGGACAGCCGGTTTTCGAACAAAATTATATTGATCAGATTATGATTGATCTTGACGGAACGCCTAACAAAGGAAATCTTGGTGCTAATGCTATTCTTGGTGTTTCTTTGGCAGTAGCCAGAGCTGCGGCTGCAGAATTGGGAATGCCTTTATACAAATATGTAGGGGGTGTTAATGCAAACACACTTCCTGTTCCGATGATGAATGTAATTAATGGCGGATCTCACTCAGATGCTCCTATTGCATTCCAGGAATTCATGATTATGCCGGTAAAAGCAGATTCTTTCTCTCACGCGCTGAGAAAAGGAACTGAAATTTTCCACAATCTTAAATCTATTCTTCATTCAAGAGGGTTATCTACTGCAGTAGGTGACGAAGGTGGTTTTGCTCCAACTTTCAAAGGAACTGAAGATGCTTTGGATACCTTACTTCAGGCTATTGAAAAAGCAGGATATAAACCTGGTGATGACATTATGTTAGCATTAGACTGTGCGGCTTCAGAATTCTACAAAGACGGAATCTATGATTACAGAAAATTCCAGACTCCGGATGCAGCTCAGTTTTCAAGCAGCGAGCAGGTTTCTTACTTAGCTGAACTGGCTGCAAAATACCCAATCATTTCTATTGAAGACGGGATGCAGGAAAATGACTGGGAAGGTTGGAAAATGTTAACAGATAAAATTGGTGACAGAGTACAGCTGGTAGGTGATGACTTATTTGTAACCAACGTAGAAAGACTATCCAGAGGAGTAAAAGAAAATATTGCCAACTCTATCCTTGTAAAAGTAAACCAGATTGGTTCTCTTTCTGAAACAATGGCTGCTGTACAGATGGCTCAGAATAACAAATTCACTTCAGTAATGTCTCACAGATCAGGAGAAACTGAAGATTCTACAATTGCTGATTTAGCGGTAGCAATGAACTGCGGACAGATCAAAACAGGTTCAGCTTCAAGATCAGACAGAATGGCAAAATACAACCAGCTATTAAGAATTGAAGAAGCTCTTGGTGAAACTGCAATTTTCCCAGGACTGGAAGCTTTTAAGATAAAAAGATAATTGAATTTATAAATAACGGCAAGCGATAATTTTTGTTTGCCGTATTTTATGGAAAGTGGTATATTTAAAAAAAAAAATAAATAATGTCAGACAACAAAGTAATATTGAATTACGCAGGTAATTCATATGAATATCCAATCGTGGATAGTACTATCGGAGACAGAGGGATTGATATTTCAAAATTAAGAGACCAGACAGGTTTGATCACTCTGGATTTAGGTTACAAAAATACGGGAGCTACTATTAGCGACATCACTTACTTAGACGGAGATAAAGGAGAATTATTCTACAGAGGTTATCCAATTGAACAGATTGCTGAAAAATCTAACTTCACTGAAGTAATGTATCTTTTATTACATGGAGAATTACCTACTCAGGATCAGTTTACTTCATTCGACAATAATATTAAAAAATATAACTTCATCGCAGACGAAATGAAAAAAATCATTGATGTTTTTCCTCGTTCTGCTCATCCTATGGGAGTTTTATCTTCTTTAACTTCTGCTTTGACAGCTTTCAATCCGAAGGCAGTTAACGTAAACTCTAAAGAAGAAATGGATCATGCTGCTGAGCTTATGATCGCTAAGTTCTCTCACCTTTGTGCTTGGACTTACAGAAAAACTCAAGGTTTACCATTAAACCATGGGGATAACAACCTAAACTACGTAGAGAACTTCTACAAAATGGCATTCAGATTACCAAACGCTGATTTCGAAATTGATCCGGTAGTGGTAAATGCTTTAGATAAATTATTAATCCTTCACGCAGACCACGAACAAAACTGTTCTACTTCTACAGTAAGAATGGTAGGTTCTGCTCACACAGGTCTTTTCGCTTCTATCTCTGCTGGAGTATCTGCACTTTGGGGACCACTTCACGGTGGTGCTAACCAGGCGGTAATCGAAATGCTTGAACTGATCGAGAAAGACGGAGGTGACGTATCTAAATATGTTGCTAAAGCTAAAGATAAGAATGATAGCTTCCGTCTAATGGGATTCGGACACAGAGTGTACAAAAATTTCGATCCAAGAGCGAAAATTATCAAGAAAGCTGCTGACGATATCCTTACTGCACTTGGTATTCAGGATAAAGCTCTTGATATTGCAATGCAGTTAGAAAGAGTAGCTCTTGAAGATGAGTACTTCATCGAAAGAAAACTATATCCGAACGTAGACTTCTATTCAGGAATTATCTACAGAGCGTTAGGAATTCCTACAGAAATGTTTACAGTAATGTTTGCATTAGGAAGACTTCCGGGATGGATTTCTCAGTGGAAAGAAATGAGACTGAAAGGAGACCCAATCGGAAGACCAAGACAGGTTTACCAAGGTGCTCAGGAAAGAAACTACATAGACATCGCAAGCAGATAATATTTGCTTATACCATAAAAAGAGTCCCAAAGCAAGCTTTGGGATTCTTTATTTTTTATAACTTATTCAGTAATAGCTAAAGCCGTAATAAGATTATCCTTCGTCCGGAAATGAAAATTCAGTATTACAGGGCTTCCATCAAAAGAACCGGAAATATTGATTCTTAAAACCGTTGTATTATCCTTCACCGAAAAATCTTTTACCTCAAACAGGGTTTTGTATTCATTATTAGATTTTTCATTCCATTGTCTTATTTCTTCTTTTCCAGTGTATATTTTTCCTTCATCAAATACGGATGCCTGTTCAGAAAAACAATTAGCGAAAGAAATACTGTCAAAAAGTTTCTGTGCCTTTAAGAATTCCTTTAAAATGTTAGGTAAGTTCATATTGTTATTTTTAAATGATTAAACAGTAGGAATAGTGCCGCCGTCTATTACATATTCGGTTCCGGTTAAATATTGTGCCCGTGGAGAAACTAAAAAACCAACAAACTCTGCAATATCTTCGGGTTGGGCGGGTTTACCGATGGGAATTCCACCCAATGCGTCCATGACACTTTGAGTCGCCTCTTCTATTGACATTTCTGAACTTTTAGCAATACGTTCCATCATTCGGACGGCAGATGCAGTCATGATCCAGCCTGGAGAAACGGTAAGGACACGAACTCCTTTCGGAGAAACTTCTTTTGATAGACCTTTGCTGTAATTGATCAGTCCGGCCTTCGCGGCAGCATAGGGTAATGTAGAGTCAAATAAAGGCAGCCTTCCCTGAATGGATGCAATATGAATGATAACTCCCGTTTTTCGTTCCAGCATTTGCGGCAGAAATCCTCTGTCTAAACGAACGGGTGCCAACAAATTGGTCTGAATTGTATTTTCCCAGTCTTCATCACTCAAAACAGAGAAGCCGCCACCAGGCGTTTCTGAACCTCCCAATGTATTAATTAAAATATCAAGCTTTCCAAAAGCAGATAACACTTCTCTTATCAGCTTTTCAGTATCTTTTGCCCGGCTCAGATCTCCTGAAATAAAATGAAGTTGATTATTCATCTCTTCAGGTTGATTTCTCGCAGTGACAATTACAGTGGCACCAGCAGTGAGTAATCTTTCGGCAATAGCTTTTCCGGTTCCTTTTGTCCCTCCCGTTACCAAAGCAATCTTACCCGATAATTCGTTGTTGAAATTAAATGATTCTGTCATGATTTCTTTTTTGTACAAATTTCAGGAGTATGACAGGCTCTTACAAGTACGGTCTTACGAATCACATAGGGATAAATTAATCCCTTATTGTGATCTCATCTCATTGTGTTACATTTGTTTTATGTACGAAAGAAAAATCCCACCCAATCTGAATTGTGGGCTTGACCTGATTGCTGAGGTGCTCTATGGCAAATGGAAGATTCGTTTGCTATGGTTTATTAATGAAGGATTTCAGAGGCCAAGTGAATTGCAGCGGAAAATTCCCGATGCCTCCCGCAGAGTATTGAATGTTCAGCTAAAAGAACTGGAAGAACATGATCTTGTTACTAAGAAAATTTATCCTGTTGTACCTCCAAAAGTAGAATACAGGCTTACGGAATTCGGACTAACGTTGGTTCCGGTCATTGCAGTTTTAGGGAAATGGGGGGATGATCATGAAGAACGCCTGAAAACATTAATTCTGAAAAGGCTGGAAAGCGGTTCTTAAAACAACGTAAAACATTTTTGATATTTTAAAAATCTGCCGGATTCTTATGAACAGAGATTGGAATTCCGGCATAAACAGATTATGGATAACCGTTTACCCATTGGTGGGATAGTAGCAGGTTGATATTTTCATTCAGTTATACGGGAGGAAGTTCAAAATATCAGGTAAAAGAAACCCAGAAAACAGAACGAGATAAGAAAACCTGCTTGAGAAAGCAGGTTTTCGTTTTTTATTAAGGGCATACACAATTACCACATGTCCAGATGGTGCAATTGCCTTCAGCATCCCATTCACAGCAGTATCTCGGTCTTATTGCGATTCCGCCTATTACTGATTTTTGTTGATCTCTTCCTAATTTTTGTGCATGTTTCAGCACTTTAATGTTTTTGTTCATGATTTTGTTGTTTTGATGTTAATAGTAAAGTTTTTAAAATGTATAATTTCGCGAAAATTATATCACTAATATAGGAAATTAAATAATATAATTATCTGTTTTTTTGCTCTTATATAGATGGAAAATAGTAAGTTGTAGATGTTTTTGGGGCTATTTACTACAGATGCCTTAACAGACAAGGAAATTTTGTTAAAGAGTGCTGATTTTAGAAATCAAATTTAATGCATAAAATAATGCAAAAGTTTTATAGGTAGCGCCCTTTACTTATATTTGTAGTATTGCATAAATCTTTATGAGACTAAACATTAAAAACGAAACGGGTAGGCTGAAGTCAGTAGTTCTAGGCCAGCCTAATTCATTGGGACCGGTTCCCACATTAGAGGAAAGTTATGACGCAAAGTCATATTACTCAATCGAACACAACATTTATCCTAAAGAAGAGGATATCATCAATGAGATGAACGCTTTTGAAGCGGTTTTAAAAAAGTATAACGTTGAAGTACTGCGTCCAAGTATCATTAAAGACTACAACCAGGTTTTTTCAAGAGATGTAGCCTTTGTGATAGATGATAAGATGATCATTTCTAACGTAATTGCAGATAGAGCAGATGAGCAGGAAGCATACAAAAGTGTTTTTGAAAAAGTAGCATGGAGAAAGATTATTAACCTTCCGGAAACGGCACACATTGAAGGTGGCGACGTAATTGTGTGGAATGATTTTATTTTCATCGGAACCTGCTTCAGCGAAGATTACCGAAACTATAAGACGGCAAGAACCAACGAGTATGCTATTGAAATCTTAAAAGAATATTTTCCAAAGAAAAGAATCATAGATCTGGAACTGAAGAAAAACGATAAAGTTCCCTTTGAAGGAATCCTGCATCTGGATTGTACATTTAATCCGATAGGAGAAGACAAATGTATCATTTATAAAAACGGATTTGTAGATGAGAGTGATTACCGTTTAATCATTGATATTTTCGGAGAAGAAAACTGTTTCCATATCAATGACGAGGAAATGTTTGAAATGTTCCCGAATATTTTCTCTATTTCTCCTGATGTAGTGGTTTCAGATAAAGCATTCACCAGAATGAATAACCATTTGAGAAATGAATGGGGAATGACGGTTGAAGAAATTCCTTACAGAGAAATATCCAAAATGGGGGGGTTGTTAAGATGCTCTACAATGCCGCTTGTGAGAGAATAATTAAGTGGGAGAGTTTTAGGGTTTGAGAGTGGGGAGCTTTAGAATCTGAGAGTTAGGGTGTTGGTGGGATTGAATATTTTTTTAATTTTAAGAAAATATTTGTGTATGTCAACAATCAGATTTCATCAGGACTTAAAAGTTTATCAACAATCATTTGAAACAGCACAGTTGATTTATGAACTCTCAAAATCTTTTCCAAAAGAAGGACTCTATTCACTTACTGATCAGATAAGAAGATCATCAAGATCTGTAGCAGCTAATATTAGTGAGGCCTGGGAAAAAAGAAAATATGAAAAATCCTTCATAGCTAAACTTACAGATTCGGAGGGAGAAGCAAGAGAAACCCAAACATGGCTTCAATTTACTTTTGCCTGCAATTATATGAATGAAGAGCAATATATTAATTTGCACAATACGTATAACCAAATAATAGGAATGTTAGTTAATATGATGAGTCAGTCAGAAAAGTGGTGTTCATTTTCTTCGGTGAATAAAGAAGATAATAATTTGTAAAATGCTGTTCAGGCACTCAAACTCTAATACACTAACACCCTCAAACATATAAAAAATGCAAACAACAGATACAGTATTAATGATAGAACCGATTGCATTCGGTTACAACGCTGAGACAGCGAAAAATAATTATTTTCAGGTAGAACAGACAGGTTCTGATATTCAGTCAAAAGCTTTGGCTGAATTCAGTACTTTTGTCGGGAAACTGAGAGGAAAAGGAATCAATGTAATTACCATAAAAGATACTTTGGATCCACATACTCCGGATTCTATCTTCCCAAACAACTGGGTAAGCTTTCACAACGATGGAAAAGTAGTTTTATATCCGATGTTCGCATCCAACAGAAGAGTGGAAAGAAGAGACGACATTATTGAAACTATCGAAGCTCAAGGATTTGAAGTGGTTGAGGTAGACGATTGGTCTTTCCCTGAAACGCAGGGACACTTCCTGGAAGGAACGGGAAGCATGATTTTCGATCACGATAATAAAATTGCTTACGGTTCTGTTTCGTTGAGACTGGATGAAAAGCTGTTCAGAGAATTCTGCTCAAAATACGGATTTACTCCCGTTGTTTTCCATTCATTCCAAACGGTAGGTACAGAAAGGCTTCCTATTTATCACACCAATGTCATGATGTGTGTGGCTGATAAATTTGTCGTAATCTGCTTAGATTGTATTGATGATGAGCTGGAAAGAGAAAAAGTTATAGAAACCATTAAAGGTTCAGGAAAAGAAATCATCGAAATTTCTGAAGAGCAGATGCAGCAGTTTGCAGGAAATATGCTTCAGGTTCAAAACATAAACGGTGAGAAATTCCTGGTGATGAGCCAGACAGCGTATCAGTCTTTATCTTCAGAACAGGTAGCTGCTATTGAAAAATACTGCGAAATTATCTATTCTGACCTGAATACCATTGAAGTAAATGGAGGAGGAAGTGCAAGATGTATGCTTGCTGAGGTTTTTCTTCCAAAAAAATAATATATTTACCAAAAAAATTAATTGAACCCATTATCAAGTAAAGGTTTACATATTCTTCTGACTTTGGAAACAGAGTCAGAAGATTTGTTATTAGACAGCAAAGGTTTTCTGACGTTTACAGAAGAAATTCTGAAAACCAAAGAGGTAGAAATTGTAGGAGTTACCAATCATATTTTTGAAAATGACAGCTTTACTTCCGCCGTGATCCTGAAAGAATCTCACCTTTGCATCCATACGTGGCCGGAATTTAAACAGCTCACTTTTGATGTTTTTCTTTGCAATTATACACAGGATAATACCACAAAAGTTGAGCAGATTGCAGATGAGGTGGTTCAGTATTTTAAAGCTAATACCATTCAGAAACACAAAATTTACAGATAAAAAATGCATTACGTCTGCCCAGCATGCGAATCAGAAAATATAATAGATCTCACTTTTCCTATCGAGGAATATGTTTGTAAAACCTGCTCTCATCTCATTGATGTAGCTGGAAATAAGAAGACCAAACATTTGAAGGTACCGGCAGAAAACGTTGTGTTGGACGTCGGGCAGAAAGGAAAAATTGATGGTGTAGAATATACCGTTGTCGCAATTGTTGTCAAAAAATACGGAAACAGTATTTTCTGGCGAGAATATTCTTTAAAAGACAGCAAAGGAAATGACGCTTTCCTGAGTGAGAGCGATGGGCATTGGGTTTTTCTGATCACCATGCATCCTGATGATTTTAAAGGTAAGGATTCGAAATTACCTACCTATGCCGGACGAACGTATCGCTGGTACGAAAACACTCCATGCACTATCGATGCAGCAGCCGGTTTTTTTGATGAGCGGCTGGATTTCAGTATTGCTACCTACAAAGAATATGTCAATGGAACCCGTATGATCTCTCAGGAGAAAACCGGTAAGAAAAGCCAGTATTTTTATGGAGTTCACATTTCAAAGAATGATGTTAAAAGAGCTTTTAAAATAGCTCACATGCCTTATTACACAGGAGTAGGAATCGTTCAGCCTTATTATTTTGATATCAAACAGGTGGTCAACATCTTTTGTGTGGCTGCATTAATGATATGCCTGCTTCAGTTGTATGTTTATACTTCAAGAACCAACGAAACCGTTTTTGCAGAGACCATTAATTTCGCAGATGTGCAGGGCAAAGAAATGGTAAGCAAGAGTTTTACGCTTTCTGGCGGCTCAGCACCATTAAAAGTGAATGCATTTTCGGGTGTTGATAATTCCTGGGCAAATATCCAGCTGAGTCTGGTGAATGAAAAAACCAATGAAATTATCTATACCTCTAAAGATATTGAACAGTATCACGGCTATGAAGATGGGGAAAGCTGGTCAGAAGGAAGCCAGTCTGAAGAATTCAATCTTTGCGGAGTAAGCTCCGGACAGTATCACTTTCTTATTTCTGCAGAAAAAGAAGGGGCTTTACCAACATTTTCCAACCTTCAGTCTCCGGATTCAAAGGTGATGATATCACGAGATAAATCAGGAACTATAGAAATTACAGATCTATTTAAAGGTCAAAGCGCAACCTTTGCAGACGGAAAGGCACTGGAAAAAGACACATCGGAGGTAGCCAGGCTTGCCAAGGCATCTTTCGGAACTCAAAAGCTGGACTCGCTGATTAATGCTGAAGCACCTAAACTCACTACAGACCCCATTTCAAGCAATACTTATGTACAGCTCAAGGCAACCTGGCTTCCCGTTTCATTCTGGAACTTCGGATTCATTTTATTCCTGATGATTGCTCTGTTTATTGGTTTGCTTATAGGAAGACACTTCTTTAATGTGAATAAATGGAAGAATAGTTCAAATACCCCTTATGCCACATCATGATGAACAATATTTTACATTACATAAGACAACACTGGATGCTCTGCCTGATCGGAGGATTTTTTATAACCTGGTTTGTATATCTTACCTATCAGGGAAGTCAGGTCTGCGATTGTGCCAAAACGGAAACGTACCGTGACGGAACTACAAGAAGCCATTCCAGAGTAGGATTCTACAGATACTATCACAAATAAAAATATAAAAACTATGGACAACATCAATTTCTTACCCATATTAAACTCGGTTCTTTACTCATTTTTAGGAATCGCAATTCTGCTTGTATGTTATTTCATTATTGAAAAGCTTACCCCGGAAAAAACATGGCATGAGATCGCTCAGAACAAAAACATAGCACTGGCTATTGTTTTCGGAGCATTTATCATCGGAATTTCAATGATTATAAGCGCGGCAATTCATGGATAAGAAGAGGATTCCTCTTGAGCTGCTTTTATTGTTTTCAGTATTCGTCATTGCTACATGTGGATTGATTTATGAGCTGGTGGCCGGAGCCCTGGCGAGCTATCTTTTAGGAGACTCTGTAAAGCAGTTTTCTTTCATTATCGGGGTATACCTCTTTTCAATGGGAGTGGGTTCCTATCTTGCAAAATTCATCAAAGGAAATCTTATTGATAAATTCATTGAGATCGAAATCCTTGTAGGAATTGTAGGAGGAATCAGCTCTGTTGTGCTGTTTATTTTGTTTAATACCCTGGCACACTTTGAAAGTGTTCTATACCTTTTTGTCTTTTTCACAGGCTGTCTCGTTGGAGTGGAAATACCCCTTTTGATGAACATTCTGAAAGACAGAGTACAGTTTAAAGATTTAGTTTCAAACGTCTTTGCATTCGATTATATTGGAGCCTTACTGGCATCAATTCTTTTTCCTTTGGTTTTAATTCCGAAATTAGGAATTGTAAAAACACCTTTATTTTTTGGGTTGATTAATATCTCTATTGCAATATTCCTATGTTATTATCTTACAAAGGAATTATCAAAGCCTTTATCACTCAAAGTAAAATCTATTGCAGCATTTACATTCTTGCTGGGACTTTTCTTTTTCTCAGATACCATTCTGTCTTATTCTGAAGAAAAACTATATGGTGAAAATGTAGTCTATACCAAAAGCTCACCCTATCAAAGAATTGTTTTAACGAGAAATACCCATGAGTTCCGTCTGTATTTAAATAACAACTTACAGTTTTCATCCACCGATGAATACCGCTATCATGAAGCCTTAGTTCATCCCGCAATGTCGATGGCAAAAAACGTTGATAATGTCCTGATTTTGGGAGGTGGTGATGGGTTTGCAGCCAGAGAAGTATTAAAATACAAAGACGTTAAAAAAGTAACGCTTGTAGATTTGGATGGTGAAATGACCCAGTTTTTCAAGACCAATGAAACCATGCGCAGACTGAACCAAAATTCTTTTTCCAATCCTAAAGTAGAAATCATCAATAAAGACGCTTACATTTGGGTAAAAGACAGCAAAAAGAAATTTGATGTCATCATCATTGACTTTCCGGATCCATCCAATTACAGCTTAGGAAAATTATATTCTCTGCAGTTTTATAAAGAACTGGAGAAGCTGACAACGCTTGATACCAAAATTGTAGTGCAGACTACCTCTCCGTATTTTGCTCCGAAATCATTCTGGTGCATTGAAAAAACAATCAACCAGATTTTTCCTTTCACAGCAGCATATCACACCTATGTTCCGTCTTTTGGAGAATGGGGATTTTCTATGGCTTCGTTTGAACCTGTCAACAACAGAGTCTACAGAAAGCTTCCCGGCTTAAAATACTATGATTACAACTTTTCACAGATGGCTTATTTTAATAAAGATATGAAAGTGAAAGACGTAGAAGTTAACCGTCTGGACAACCAGATATTAGTCCGTTATTTCGATGAAGAGTGGGGGAAAGTACAGTAGAAAGGATTTTCTTAAAACTATATTTTTAGGTAGTCTTATGCTTCCCTTTTTGCAGTATTGTGAAAAGAAAGTAAAAGCTTTGTTATTGAAAATTACCGGAACAAATCATGTTCTCGGTCATAAGTTGTGGGCAAAAGATTTTCCACAATTTTCAGAAGTTATCCACACGAAATATCTTATTGTTGGTGGAGGAATATCCGGACTTTCTGCGTGCCGGTTTTTCAGCCAGAACAATGAGAAGGATTATCTTCTCATTGAAATGGAGAACCATCTGGGAGGAAATTCTTCCAACGGGCAAAATTCAATTTCAAAATTTCCTTTAGGGGCGCATTATTTACCCTTACCCAACAAAGAAAATGTAGAAATCATCGACTTCCTGAAAGAATGCAAAATCTGTCTCGGAACAGAAAAAAACGGGGAGCCTGTTCTTGACGAATACCAAATGACTTTTCCACAGCAGGAAAGATTATTTTATAAAAACTCATGGCAGAATGACATTGTGCCTCAAAGAGGTATTTCAGCAACAACACAGCAAGAACTTAACCGCTTTTTTAAGTTGATGGATGAGCTTCGCATAAAGAAAGATTCACAGGGAAAATATTGGTTTGCTATTCCGGTACATGATTCGAGCAGGGAAGATGAGGTTACAAAGCTTGAAAAAATTATTTTCAAAGACTGGCTCAGAGAAAATAACTATCATTCCGAAGAACTTCTCTGGCTGTTGGATTACTCCTGTAGAGATGATTTCGGATTGGGAATAGACTATGTTTCAGCATGGGCGGGAATTCATTATTTTGCAGGAAGAAAAAATAACTGGAGCACGAAATACAAAGACCAGGTTTTCACATGGCCGGAAGGAAATGCAAGGCTTGCCAAACACTTTTCAAAATACACAGAGGAAAAACATATGCCCGAAAATCTTGTCTTTGATGTAAAAATCAATGATAAAGTTGAGGTATTGAGTTTTGATAATGCTCAAAAAAGACAAAAAAGATCATTGCTGATAAAGTCCTGTTTGCATCACCACAGTTTGTGAATGAAAGGATTTTTAATCATAAAAGAGCATCATCATTCCATTATGTTCCGTGGCTTTTAACAACCATTACTCTGAAGAATGAATTTGGAGGAGATGAAGAACTCGCTTGGGATAATGTAATCTACGGCTCTTCCGGATTAGGTTATATCTTTGACCAGCACCAAAATTTGAATCAAATTATAGGCGAAAAAGTAATTACCCACTATAAAAGCTTTTCAACAGCAGATTGTAAGAAAGCAAGGAAAAAGCTCTACGCCATGAAAGATGCTGAACTGAAAGACTTAGTTTTAAATGATTTGAAGAAAGCACATCCTCTGATAGAAGATTTTATTCTCGAGATGCAGTTTCATAAAATAGGACATGCCATGATTGCTCCCGTTCCCAACCAGATTTTTGGCGAAAAAACCAGAATAGCGAAAGAACCTGTAGAGGGGAAAATTTTCTTTGCCCATTCTGATCTCTCAGGAATATCTATTTTTGAAGAAGCCTTTTATCAGGGAATCCGGACTGCAGAACAAATGATCTAAAATAATATAATGAAACAGCCGTGGATACATAACGCAAAAGCAGACTGGTGGTTTATTTTATCACCACCTTTTGTTGTATTGTTAATTATTTTTCTTTTTCAGAAACAGATTCAAGGGCTGGAAAATCATTATTCCTTTTACACATGGCTTTTCCTGATTGTTTTTGTGGATGTGGCTCATGTATATTCTACACTGTTCAAAACCTATTTTGTGAAGGGAGAAATACAGAAAAATAGATGGCTTTATCTCGGAATTCCTGCTGTGAGCTGGATGTTGGGAATTATTCTGTTTCAGTTCGGAAGTCTGACATTTTGGTCGGTGCTGGCATTGATAGCCGTTTTTCATTTTATACGCCAGCAATATGGCTTTATGAGGATCTATGCCCGTTTTGAACCTAATAACTGGAGCAAAAAAATAGATGAGGTGGCTGTGTATTCCGCTACGATTTATCCCATGTTGTACTGGTTTAAGACTCCTCGTGCCTTTACCTGGTTTGTGAACAATGAATTTGACTGGCTTCAAAATCTTCCCAACTATATTCCTCTGATTACTGTAATCTATTTTGCAATTCTGATCATTTGGATCATTAAAACTGTTTTCGAAGTTTTTAAAACAAAAAATATTAATATCCCGAAAACCGCATTGATCACCGGAACTTTTCTTTCCTGGTATTTTGGAATCGTGTACTTTAACAATGATCTCTTGTTTACTTTTCTGAATGTGGTTTCTCACGGAATTCCCTATATCGCATTGATTTATATCCGGGAAATACAGCAAAAAGAAAATAATAAGCTGAATGGGATGCAGATTTTTAAATCTTTTTCAGGAATATTTTTATTTATAGGAGTGATCTTGATTTTCGCCTTTTTTGAAGAATTTTTATGGGAAACACTGGTGTGGAATGAACATTTTTCCTTGAATGTAGCTATTTCAGAAAAATTATTTCAATTCCTTATTCCTTTATTGGTGGTTCCGCAGCTTACTCATTATCTGCTTGATGGCTTTATTTGGAGAAAACCAAAAAAAGTTAGTTAACTTTGCGGTAATCTTTAAAATCTAATAATGAGACAATACTTTCTGTCATTAGCAATTTTTCTTGGAATGATTGTAGGGGCTCAGCAGAAAACGTTCTGTAATCCCATTAATATTGATTATGGTTATACCCCTTTCGAAGTTTTTTCGAAACAAGGAAAACACCGCGCTACAGCAGATCCGGTGATTGTTAATTTTAAGAATAAACTGTTTCTTTTCTCTACCAATCAGGAAGGATACTGGTACAGTGATGATATGCTGGACTGGAAGTTTGTCAAAAGGAAATTTTTAAGAGATAATAAGTATACCCATGATCTTAATGCTCCGGCGGTATGGGCTATGAAAGACACTTTGTACGTTTATGGTTCTACCTGGGAACAGGATTTCCCGATCTGGAAAAGTACAAATCCTACCAAAGACGACTGGAAAATTGCTGTGGATACTTTGAAAGTAGGAGCGTGGGATCCGGCATTCCATTATGATGAAGATAAAAATAAACTGTATCTGTACTGGGGATCAAGTAACGAATGGCCATTACTGGGAACAGAGGTGAAAGTAAAAAATCTTCAGTCCGAAGGTTTCGTTAAACCTATCATTAAGCTAAAACCTGAAGATCACGGTTGGGAGCGTTTCGGGGAATATAATGACAATGTTTTTCTTCAGCCATTTGTAGAAGGAGCTTGGATGACGAAACACAACGGGAAATACTATATGCAGTATGGAGCTCCGGCAACAGAATTCAGCGGATATTCCGATGGGGTTTACGTGAGTAAAAGTCCTTTGGAAGGCTTCGAATACCAGCAGCATAATCCATTTTCTTATAAACCCGGAGGTTTTGCCAGAGGAGCGGGGCACGGAGCCACATTTGAAGACAATTATAAAAACTGGTGGCACATTTCCACCATCTTTATTTCTACCAAAAATAACTTTGAAAGAAGACTCGGAATCTGGCCTGCCGGTTTTGATAAAGATGATGTAATGTACTGTAATACAGCTTATGGAGATTATCCAACTTACCTTCCACAGTATGCACAGGGAAAAGATTTTTCAAAAGGTCTTTTTGCCGGATGGATGCTGTTGAACTATAATAAACCGGTACAGGTTTCATCCACTTTAGGGGGTATCAGCCCAACTATGCTGTGGATGAAGATATCAAAACATATTGGAGTGCCAAAACCGGAAATTCCGGAGAGTGGTTCCAGACGGATTTAGGGGAAGTTTCTACCATTAATGCTATTCAGATTAATTATGCGGATCAGGATGCTGAATTCATGGGGAAAACCTTGGGGAAAATGCATCAGTATAAAATCTATGGCTCCAATGACGGTAAAAAATGGAATGTGATTGTAGATAAAAGTAAAAATACAAAAGACGTTCCTCATGATTATGTTGAACTTGAACAACCTGCAAAAGCCCGTTTCCTGAAAATGGAAAACCTGAAAATGCCAACAGGGAAATTCGCATTAAGCGGTTTCAGAGTCTTTGGAAAAGGAGCGGGGAAGCAACCTGCAAAAGTGGAAGGTTTTGTACCTCTAAGAGCGGATCCGAAAAAATACGGCGAAAGAAGAAGTATTTGGATGAAATGGCAGCAGAATCCTGACGCAGACGGATATGTAATCTATTGGGGGAAATCTCCGGATAAAATGTACGGAAGTATTATGGTCTATGGAAAGAACGAATATTTCTTTACAGGTGCAGACAGAACAGATTCTTATTACTTCCAGATTGAAGCTTTCAACTCGAATGGTGTTTCAGAAAGAACAGCTGTTTCAAAATCAGAATAAATTAAACTGAAATATAAAGAATAACACGTTTTGAAACATCAGAACGTGTTATTTTTTGTCTGTTTTTTTTAGAAATGCTTCTATTTTATCGATAAGAAATTGATCGTGTGGATTTTTATCCCAATCCAAATGGCCGCCATTGAACTGATAAGACTCATGAAGTACATGGTTCTTATTTAATACAGAATCCAAGATTTTTCCTTGTGTTGAAGGGATAACACGATCCGAATTTCCGTAGTAAGATAAAGTAGGAGGGGAGCTTTGGCCAATCCATCTGACAGGGCTGGCAAAAGCTATCCTGGAGGTTCCCGGTTCCGGTATACGAGGATCTACAAGTCTTCTTTCCACAAAAGAATATTCCTGATAGTTTTTGAACCCCGGATCTGAAAGGTCGGCAGGGCCAACAATATTAATAACAGCCTTTACTTTTTTATCTATATCGAATTTATAAGCATATAGCATAGATAAATGGCCGCCGGCACTGTTTCCTATTAAAATGAATGTAGGGCTGTAGGTAAATTTCTTTTCTAAAAAACCGGAGACCTTTTTAATATCATTCATCTGATCGGGCAGTCCGTAATGGTTTTCTGATGCCAGTCTGTAATTTATGTTGGCAAAAATATGATCAGGAAACCTCTGCATCATGGAAAGTGTGAAAAAACTGAGCTGAGATTTATTCCCGGCACGCCAGCCGCCACCATGAATAATGATGAAAATATCTTTTTTACGCGTTGTTTTTTTGCCAGGAATATAAAGATCCATAACCTGTTCAGTACTGTTTCCGTAATGAATATTTTCCTCTTTATCAAAGCTGATATCTTTGCCCAGTTTTATTTTTTTTTCTGTGCAGCTTATTCCTGAAAGAAATAGGCAGAGGAAAAACAAAATAATCTTTATATCTTTTTTCATCGTGATTAAATATAAAAAATCCGCTGAAAAGAATCAGCGGATACTGTAAGAATAATTGAATATGAAGAAAGATAATCTTTATCTTGTTCTGCTTTTAATAGCGTCTGATGCCCCTTCGATGTCTCTTACCTTTTTCACTTTCTGGTTTCCGAAATTATAAGTAAGACTTACCGTAAAGCTTCTGTTGTAACGGTTTTGATGGATGTAGTTGTAATTTCCGTTTTTCTGGAAGTCTTCAATTTTTACAATGTTGGTATTCAGTATGTCATTTACATTCACCGCAAAGGTCCAGTCATTCCACATTTTCTTAAGGCTGAGGTCTAAGCTCATTAAACCTTTCAGCAATCCAAGCTCAATCTGCTGTTTGTCTACGAAGAAATAATTAACGCCGAAGAACCATGTTTTCTTTTTGTCAAGACGGATGGTGTTGTTGGTCTGAATCAAAAGACTGGTAGAATTGGTTTTGTTGGTGTAAACAATATCCTTACCGTCCTGATTTCTGAACCGGTCTCCTGTGGTAGGATCCACATCAAGACTTCCATTGTTGATATTATGCTGAACTCCGATATTAAAGTTCGTTGTCCAGTACTGTTTAAAGAATGACTTCTGAATTCCTACCATGGCAGACATTTCCTGCTTATTTCCAAAGTTGGTTCTGATGTATCTCAATACAGGGTTGGCGCCCACCGTACCATCCGGTGAAACAGGGTATCCTTGCAGCGGAACCTGAGTGATGGCATCTTGAATATAAGAATGGTTTAAAATCAGGAAATATGAATTTTTAAACATATAGGTAAGTTCCTGATTGTAAGTAGACGAAGCTTTTACAAAAGGGTTGTTCTGCGTATAGTTATCATCCGTTAAAATATTTTTTACAGGATTAATTTCCCAGAAGCTGGGTCTTCTCATTCTGCTTGAAAAAGAGTACGAAATATTGTTTTTATCATTGATGGCGTAATTGAAACTCAGATAAGGAAGTAAGTTATTGTAATTTCTCTCAATCCTTTTAAGAGCATCGGTAGGCGCATTGTCTGAAGTTCCCAAGCTGTTTGTAATTTCATATCTCGCCCCGATTTTTCCTGAGATTTTATCTGAGAATTTCTTCTCTACGGTAAGGTAAGCACCATAGATATTTTCATCATAGATAAAGTGGTTGGGTCTTGGATCCGGATCTTTTGCGGGATCAAAAAAATAAGTAATGTTTTTAGAATCGTTGTCTGTTTTGGTTTTATTGTAATTTCCTCCTATTGAAATGGTCAGATCATTTTTAAATTTCTGAATATAATCTACCATTCCGGAGAAGTTATTGATAATCTGAGGAAGATCCTGGAATACCTGTGTCGTCATATCTCCGGTTCCCATATTCGCATCAGACATATACGTTCTGTTGTCTGTAAACTGAAACCTTTTATAATTAAGATATGCGGCATTTACGTTAAGTTTACTGCCTAGAGAATCGGTCTTTAATTCATAATTTAGGTTGATTGAGTTATTGTAAGATCTTGCATCTTCTTTGTTTTTGGACCAGGTATATTTTGTGTCATCTTCTGTTTTGATGGTGTTGAAAAGATTGACGGTTGAATTATAGCTTTTATTCGCCCATGTGTTCCAGGATAAAGCTAAGTTGCTTTTATCATTCAACTGATAATCAATATTCAGATATCCGCCGATGTTTTTATTAGGATCATCAATATCTCCTGTGGATTCGTTAGAAGTTTTGGCAGTACCGTTTCTTAAAGTATAAGTTTGAGCCTCAATATTCTCACCACCGCTTAAGCTTGCACTTACTCCCAGTTTTCCTTTTCTGTAGTTGGCAGAGAAACTGGCCTGGCTTCCATTGTATTTATTGGTGGTATTAGACATTCTCATATTTCCGTTGAGACCATCACTCATTTTTTTCTTTAAAACGATATTGATGATTCCATCAGATGATTCTACCTGATACTCACTCCCTGGAACAGTGATCACTTCAATTTTCTGAATATTTTCAGCTGGAGTATTTTTTAGGAACTGAGCCAGAGACTCAGAATCCATATTCGTTTTTCTTCCGTTGATATAGACTATAGCATTATTTTTTCCAGCTATTTTCAATGTTTTATCATCTGTGGAAGATAATAGCGGAGTCTGCTTCAGAAGATCAAAAGTTGTGTTTCCTTTTGCTACAGGAGAGGCGGCCACGTCATATACAAAACGGTCACTTTGTTTTTTGAAAACCTGTTTGGTAATGGTAACCCCTTCTATATTTTTTGTTTTTGCCGTGTCAGCTTTCTTTTC
This sequence comes from Chryseobacterium sp. 7, assembly GCF_003663845.1. Lineage (NCBI taxonomy): Bacteria > Pseudomonadati > Bacteroidota > Flavobacteriia > Flavobacteriales > Weeksellaceae > Chryseobacterium > Chryseobacterium sp. 7. The sequence continues at coordinate 154,009 of NZ_RCCA01000001.1, read as the reverse complement.
CTGAGCGAATGCACAAGTACCAAATACGATGGCCATTGACAAAATTATACGTTTCATGTTGTGTTATTTAAGAGTGGTTGAGTAATATAAGTTGTATAGATTAGGTTCTTGATTTTACGGCATCGTTGGCTGATTTCATTTCCCTTGCTTTTTTCAGTTTCTGATTTCCGAAATTGTAAGTAACTCCAATGCTCATCAATCTTGGATAATTAAAGTTGGTGATGTTATTATACTTTCCGTTAGGTTGTACCCCTTCAACTCTGTAGAAGCTTTGATTGAATAAGTCGCTCACCTCGGCTACAATTGTCCAGTCGCCGATGATTTTTTTCAGATTAAAATCAAAGCTTTGTCTGGCAGCGATCATACCTCCTTCCATGGCAGTCTGGCTTGCGAAGAAGTAGTTAACTCCCAGGAACCAGTCTTTTTAGAAGACAGTCTGATGACATTATTGAAGGTTGCAGACATATTATAGTTTTTAACATCAATGATATAAGGATCTACAACTTCAGTTTCTCCCGGAACCGGCATGGAAGTAGGATCTTCAAATACTCCGCCTTTGTAGGTAACATATCCTAAATTGACAGAATAGTTGGTTGTCCATATATCTTTGAACCAGGATTTGTTCATACCAAGAGTAAGAGCAATTTCTCTGTTTTTACCATAATTAGTTCTGATATATCTTAAGAATCTTGTAGTTTCCATAATTGGATTTCCTTTGATATCCTTGATGATTTTCCCCTTAGCATCCTTTTTTGGAGCTGTTACCGTTCCCTGTAATGGAATCAGGTCTGAAGCTGCTGCATCTTCCACCATATTAAAACTAAGATTGGCATAGAATGCATTCTTGTACATATAATTTAACTCCTGATTATAATATTTGGAAGCCAGTATAAATGGATTGTTCTGCGTATAATTGGTAGGAGTGAAGTAGGTTCTCGAAGGATTCAGCTCCCAGAATCTAGGTCTTCTGATTCTGCTGGAAAAAGTATAGCTCAAATTATGTTCTGAACTGATGGCGTAATTTAAATTCAGGTAAGGCAGAAGGTTGTTGTAATTTCTTTCGAATCCTGTTTTATCCACAATATCACCTGTACTTCTTGTCATTTCGTAGCGGGCTCCAATTTTTCCGGATATCTTCTCGGTCAGTTTTCTTTCATAGTTAAGATAAATTCCAAGTATATTTTCTTTATAAATGAAGTGATTGGTTTGGTTTGGATCAATGATAAATTCTCCTTTTGTCAATTTATCCTGTTTGGTATCGTTATCTGTATTGGTGTGATTATAACTGATTCCCATTAACCACGTTGCGCCTTTAGCCGTCTTTTTCAGATAATCGATATTTGCCGCGTAGTTGTTAATAATTTGTGGTACAGCCTGATGTAATGCAGAATATTTGTTAATCGTATCATTTGTTAGAGGAAAACTTTCATTGAAACTTACTTTATCCCTGTTGAACCACAGGTAAGAAACGTTTGACGTAAGCTTACTTCCAAGTGAATCCGTTTTCATCTCATAATTCAAATTAAAAGAATAATTTCTGGTCTGTGCATCCTCGTTATTGACTGTTCTGTTATTTAATACTCCATTTTGCCAGTTGGTAATATCCAGTACAGAATTGAAACTTTTATTGTATCTCATGTTGTAGGAGAAGCCAAGACTGTGTTTTTTATTGATCTCGTAATCAATATTGAAACCTCCTCCAAAATTTTTATTAGGATCATCATTAAATCCAAATGATTCATTTTTGAAAGTAGAATCTCCATTGGAAAGTGTATATCTTTGTCTGTCTGTCCAGCTTCCCATTCTGAAATTGGAATTACCAGACCATTTACCTTGTCTGAAGTTAAAAGAAGCTCCTGCATTAGGGTTATTGTAATATGCCTGCTCATTCTGCATTTTCAACGTTCCGTTGTAACCGTTATTCTTGCTTTTTTTCATTACAATATTGATGACCCCTTCTTTGGATTCCACCTGAAATTCACTTCCCGGAACTGTAATCACTTCAATTTTCTGGATGTCCTCAGATGGAGTAGACTTCAGCATTTCAATCAACGCCTCAGAGTCCATATTGGTTTTTTTATTATTTATGTAGATTACCGCATCATTTTTTCCCAGAATCTTTAACGTTTTTCCGTCGATACTTGAAATCATTGGCGTTTGCTTCAAAAGATTGAAAGTGTTGGTTCCTTTAGCGATAGATGAAGATGCTACATCATACACTAAACGGTCACCTTGTTTTTTGAAAACTTGTTTCTTGATATTCACTGCATCAATAGCATTTACTTTCATACTGTCTTTTTTCTGTTGGGCCGTTACAAGTCCGCCGAAAAATAGTGCTGCAATAAGAATTTGAGTTTTCATGATATTATTTTTTAATTAATAGCTTGTATGGTTTGTTATTTTATATTGCAAAGATATGTAATTAATTTAGTATTATGCAATACAAAGTACTTAAAAATATTTTAGCCAAATTATAAAGCATTGATTATCAGTTATTAAAAATCAGTTTAAAATTTGGATTGCTTTATCTTTCTGAATAATAAGACAACAATATCTATAAATTTGTTACATGAAATAGTAAAATTTTATATTTCAAATAATTCGAAATTTCAAATGTTATGATAAAAAAGCCGGAAGAAAGAATCCTCCGGCAGAAAATATAAAAATATTTATTTTAAAAATTAATTCCAACAAAGATAAGAATAGGTTATTCTATCAAAGTTATCAATTTTGCCACGGACATCTGTAGGACCTGCAGTAGCACTTGCAGGATATGGGTTAGCATAAGCCTGAATTTTGATGGTATGACTCCCGGCGGTCAGTGCAGTAGGAGTTACATAACTATATGGAACAACAACATGCAGATTTACTGGTGACGTAACAGCAGTAACCACACTTGCTTTTTTTGTTCCATCTATATACAAATCCGTTCCTACACCTTTATTTACATCAGACCATACTGTAGGGTATAGGTCAAGCTTGCACTTTGCACTACTGGGTAAATTGATACTAAACTGATAATAGCCATCTCCAACCGTATTACTACCTACTGTTGGAGGCGTGGCATCAGAAGAGCCGCCTGCTAAAACAATATTTGAGGAGGTTCCAACTGTTGTTACAGCAGTTTTCCAATTTGGAGCTGCAGGAGTTCCAAAATTAAATTCTAAGCCTGGTGTTGTTGTATTGTAAACAACAGCTCCTGTGGGGGGAGCTACAAGAGCATCTCTCTCTGTAGTGGTCATTCTTGGAGGAATAAAAGTTCCTGTCTTACTTACTACGTCTAATGCTCCCTGTGGGCTTGTAGTGTTTATTCCAACTCCTCCGGTCTGGCTGCTATACAATGCTGAAATCAATAGCAATGTTGCGGATAATAAATTTTTTGCATTCATTTTCTTAAATTTTTCAGGTGTAAAAGTAGCATTTATAGTAATATTTAAATAGGGAGGGTGAGGGTAAGAATGATAAAAAGCTCTAAAAAGCCCTATTTTGACAATTAAGTAGTGTATATGTTGTATTTGTATAATATATATGTTGTATATATGTTGTATATGTTGTGTAATGGGGTTTACTATAAATCGTTGGCTTTGGTTTTATTTTTTGGTAAATATCATTTTATTGGACTTGTTTTGCGCGGATTATCGGTTATAATTTTGAATTTTCTTCAAAACAGCAGGCAAAAGGTTGTTTTTAGCGTAAATGTATTAAGTGTTGAGAATTTTCTGTTTATATTATAGTTTTTAATAAGTGGTATGACTTATAATTATCAATAATAAGATAATTTTGTATTTGTTATAAGAGTCTGACAAATGAAGTGAAAATAACCTGTTTCATGTATGAGGTATTTTAGAACTTAAAATTTTGGTTTTATCTGAAGAAACAATAACGATAGTTCTTATAATAAAAAATATCGCTTGAAATATGTAAAAAGCCGGAAACTTTTCTGCTTAGTTACAATAAATTAAAATTCTGTTATTTAAAATTGTTTCACCAGAGGTAAGGTCAGGTTATCATGCCAGCTTTGAAAGTATATTAGGTTTAATTTCTTATTGTATCGTTCTGGTAACTAAATAGCTATAAGTCCAATGTGTAGTTCATTGGAAAGCAATTGGGATGAATACAAATGATAACCTGGCGGGTAATAACAATAGAGTCCTGTACCGGGGCTTATAAGATTCATTGCCAGACAGTACGATCATAATAGGTGAAACTTTGATGAAGTTTATTTAAAATAATTTCATAATTCATAAAGAATTTTATGAGAATATCTATTTTCTATCAAATTTGGCTAGCTTTTTATCTACCCAAACCGTTGCAAATGGGAAAAATGCAGATAACAAGGCAAAGACAAAATCTTCATCATCCCAATTGTAAATTTTTCTTGCAGGAAGGCAAAGCAGGAGGTAAAGTGTAAAAAATAAACCGTGTAAACTCCCAATAACGCTGATGAAGATAATAGAATATAAGTTTTCATCATATCGAATCCAGATCATCGCAACACAATACAGTAAAAGACATGAAATGGCTTCAGCAAGACAAATCTGTTTAAACCATTTGATGATTTTTTCCTGAGAATATTTTGAGAATATTTTTTCGATAAAGTCCATGAATAATTATTTATAGTAGATAAAAAAAGATACTTCGCTTTTTACAGGATATCCACTGTATTTTACAGACTCAAATTTAGTGTATTTTATAAACTTTTTGATCTCTTTTTCAAAATAAGGAATATATCTTAAGTTGTGATCATTATGAATACGATGGCTGAATTGATGCTTTAAAACCTTTCCTTTTGAATCTAAAGTAAGTGTAACCACAGTATTTGAAGGGTATTTTTGAATAGAAGAATTGTAATTTTCATAATCTTCCGGATAAGTAAAATGAGAGAAAAAATCTTTATTTAACTGATCATTATCATCTGTATAGCTGAGGTAGTTTCCTTTATATTTCCATTCAGTATGTTCATCGTAATCAAAGATTTTACCCGGGTGTTTTTTTACATACAGGGCTACTGATTCTTTAACGAGCCCATTAATAAAATCTTCACCAAATTTTTTTTTAGTCAGTTCAGTCATTGCCCTATAGTAACATCCACCGGAATATCCGCCGATATCACTACCCATCCATTCTCCGCCCCAAATGATATTATGCTTTTTTAAAATCGTTTTAAGTTCTTCGCCTGGCAAAAACTTATCACCATCTGGAGCTGCAATATTTATAAAATATTTGTTTTGAATTTCCGAATCTCTGACAGCCCTCATAGAATCTTCACGGCAGAGCTTTTTATTATAGTTTCTGCTTTCAGCAAAAGCAATTTTCCTTAATTTCGTAAGAGAATCGCTTGTTGTAGCTTCCGATTCCTGAGCATATAAAAAGCTTTGCAGAAAAATAGAAAATAAGAATAAGTACTGTTTCATTATTTACTTATAAAAACTGCTACCATCCAGATATTCAAAAACTTCAGGAGGCAACATAGGTCTTACGTTTTTGCCATCTTTAATCATATTTCGGATTTCAGTGGCAGAAAGTTCTATAACCGGAGCTTTTATCAGGGAGATATTTTCGTGCTGTAAATAGTCAGAATCTTTCTTTTCTCCTTCGAATATTCTTGGGTAGACAATAATATGATGATTTTTGATCAGAATATCAGAATTTTTCCATTTGTTGAGGCTCTTCAAATTATCTTCTCCCATGATCAGGCTGAAAGAATATTCAGGATATTTTTCATGAAGATAGGTAAGAGTATCAATGGTGTAGCTCGGCATCGGAAGAGAGAACTCTACATTGGAAGCTCTCATATTTGGATAATTCTTTACGGCAAGCTGTACCATATCCAGTCGGTTATGATCTTTCAGCAAAGATTTTTTGTCTTTGAAAGGATTTTGTGGGCTCACCACAAACCAAAGTTCCTCCATATCAGAATTTTCCAGAATATAATTAGCCAGAATAAGATGCCCAATATGAATAGGATTGAATGACCCGAAAAATAAACCGATTTTTTTCATTGTTACAAGGAGTTAGGTTGCAGGAATTAGGTCTTAGGGAGTCTGGAGTTTTGTAATTACTGCGTTCAGCATTTTTGATATTTCGGATGTTTTTTCGATTAAAATTTGAAAATTTTCAGGATTCAAATAATGTAAGTTTTTTGAAATAATCAATTGGGTTTCAAGTTCAGCGCTGCTACCTCTTGCAATTTTCAAAAACTGAAGATAGTCATTAGTAGATCTTCTGGAATGACCTTCGGAAATATTAGATGGAATTGAAATTGAAGATCTGCGGATCTGGCTTATAAGCCCATACATTTCTCCTTTTGGAAAAGCTGTTGTTGCTTTATAGATTTCTGTAACGAGATCTACAGCTTTTTGCCAAACGACTAATTCCTTATAATTTCCCATATGTGTTCCCTAATTGCTAAATCCTAATCCCTATTCTCAATCTCTGAATTTCACATCCTTAATATTCAGATAATGCGTTACATTGCCTTTCCAATGATTTTCTTCCAGGGTAAAAGCAAGATCAAAATTCTTATTTTTAAAATCTTCCACAAACTGTCCCAGCTTGAATCCGACACATTCAATATTTCGTCCTGTAGATTCCTGCTTTATATAAAATTTCAGATGATTATTATCTTTTCCCATAGTTTTTACATATCCTGAAAGTTTCTGATCTGTCAAGGTAAAAATAGGTTTCATATTGTGAGGCCCGAATGGTGCAAGCTTTCTGTGAAAATTGATAAACTCTCTGTTGATTTCATCCACCGTAATTTCCGTATCGATAGTAATAGAAGGTTCCTTCTGATGCTCTTTGATTTTCTCAGAAACAATTCTCTCAAATTTTTCTTTGAAGGCAGCAAATTTCTCTTTCTCCATAGAAAGTCCCGCTGCTGCGTGATGTCCCCCGAATTTAAGGAAATATTCAGAACACAGATCAAGGGCTTCATGCACATCAAAATCAGAAACAGATCTTGCCGAGGCTACCATTTCGCCATTATTACCATCGGTAAATACAAGCGTTGGCTTATAATATGTTTCAATAAGTCTTGATGCAACAATTCCGATTACTCCTTTGTTCCATTCAGGATGGTAAACAATAGTGGTATGTTTCGTTTCCTGCTGAGATTCTATAATTTGATTCAGGGCAGAAAGGGTAGAATTCATATCCAGCTCACGTCTTTCATCGTTGAGGTTCATGATGTCATTTACAATCTGGTTCGCATGTTTCAGATTGTCGGAAACCATAAGTTCTACAGCTGCTTTACCATGAGATATTCTTCCGGCAGCATTAATTTTAGGCGCTATTTCAAAAACAATATTGGAAATTTCAAAATGAGAAAGCTTATCCTCAGGAATCAAAAGTCTTAATCCAAGATTTCTGGTCTTTCTGAGTGTTTTTAATCCCATTTTAGCCAATACCCTGTTTTCTCCGGTCATAGAAACGATATCTGCCGCAATGGAGATCGCCAGAAGGTCTGTCAGTTCAAATAATTCAGCTTCCGGTAACTTATAGATGGTATTAAGTCCCTGGCAAAGTTTAAAACCAACACCACATCCTGAAAGCTCTTTGAACGGATATCGGCAGTCATTTCTTTTAGGATCAAGAACTGCAGCCGCATTAGGAATTTCTTCACCTGGAAGGTGATGATCACAGATAATAAAATCGATATTCAGGCTGCTGGCATAGCTGATCATGTCTAAAGCCTTGATTCCACAGTCCAGAGCAATGATTAATGAAAACCCATTCTCTTTGGCAAAATCAATTCCTTCTGTAGAAATACCATATCCTTCAGAATTTCTGTCCGGAATATAATAATCAAGATATTTCTTCTCAACAATTTTGCTGAGATAAAGATACATTAAAGCAACAGCTGTGGTTCCGTCCACATCATAGTCACCATATACCAATATTTTTTCGCCATTCTCAATTGCAGTGGCAATGCGCTCTACAGCTTTTTGCATATCTGCCATTAAAAACGGATTGTGGATATCGGTAAGGTTGGGTTTGAAAAATTCCCTGGCCTTTTGGTAGTTGTCAATGCCTCTCAAAACGAGAAGTTTAGATTCAAAAGTACCAAAACCAAGTGACGAACTTAGTCTGTCCACAACTTCCTCATCGGGTTCAGGCTTGTAAATCCATTTTTGACTCATTTCACAAAAATAAGGAAAAAAGTTCTAAAAGCTGCTTTAAAAATCAGCAAATTAGATTTTAAAAATGAGCACTATAAGGCTTGGTAAAATTTATACTTGTTCATAAAAATGATAGCAGTAACTATTTTTTCATTCCTTTCAAAAAGGATCTTTACAGAGATGTTGAATGCTTTCAAACCCTATTTTTCAGGTATTTTGTTTAAAATAAGAATGATGAAATATTATTTTTCTTTTCAAGAATAAAAAAATAATATTCAAGGTAGATATAAAGGAATTTTTGACGTGATAATTGTTAAAAAAGTTTATCTTCGTGCTCCAAATTTAAATGACTATGAAAAAAATTACGCTAAGCCTTATGTTATTGGGGGCAATGTATTCGATCAATGCACAAAAAATTAACCTTGGCAAAGCTGCCGGAATGGTTTCAAACGGTGCAAAAGCCTTAACATTTACCAACGAAGATGCGATTAAACTATCCAAAGAATCAGTAGACTGGATGGATAAGAATAACGCTGTTGCTGGTCCAAAAGATCCGTATACTGTGAGACTGAATAAGCTGTTCGGCAAGCACAAATCTCAGGATGGTCTGAATTTAAATTATAAAGTTTATAAAGTAAAAGATATCAACGCTTTTGCCTGTGCAGACGGAAGTGTACGTGTTTTCTCTTCGCTGATGGATATCATGACGGACAACGAATTACTTGCCGTAATCGGACATGAGATTGGGCACGTTAAAAATCAGGATACGAAAGATGCAATGAAATCTGCTTATCTGAAAGCAGCTGCACTAGATGCGGCATCATCAGCTTCTGCTGCTGTGGCTACCCTTAATGAGAGCCAGATAGGGAAAATGGCTAATGCGTTTTTAGATGCTTCACACAGTAAAAAACAGGAGTCTGAAGCAGATACCTATTCCTACGACTTTATGAAAGTTAATAAATATGATGTAGTAGGAGCTTACACAGCATTCAAAAAATTAGGGTTGCTTTCGGAAGGAAGTACGCAGACGAACTTTGAGAAAATGTTCAATTCTCACCCGGATAGTAATAAAAGGGCAGAAGCTATTAAAAAGAAAGCAGAGAAAGACGGCTTATGGAAAGATCCGGGAACGGTTTCTTTACCTACAGCAAAACTGACAAAATAATTATTTTATTTATTGTTTAAACGAAAAACCTCAAAGCATTGCTTTGAGGTTTTTTATATGAATTTTAATGTTGTTCGGATTAAGAATACATTTTTTCTCTTAATTCTTTTACCTTTTTATCAGCAAGGTATTCGTCATAAGTCATTTCTCTGTCAATGATTCCGGTAGGAGTCAGTTCAACGATCCTGTTACAGACTGTTGAAAGCATTTCGTGGTCATGAGATGCCAGTAAAAGATTCCCTTTAAAGTTAGACAAAGAGTTGTTCAAAGTTGTGATACTTTCAAGGTCTAAGTGGTTGGTAGGTTCGTCTAATAAAAGAACATTAGCTTTCTGAAGCATCATTCTGCTGAACATACATCTCATTTTTTCACCTCCGGAAAGTACTTTACAAGATTTTAAAGCTTCATCACCTGAGAATAGCATTCTTCCTAGGAATCCTCTTACGAACTCTTCATGACGCTCTTCGTCATTCTTGGTAAACTGTCTCAACCAGTCGACCAAACTTAGATCTTCCTGGAAGAAGTTCGTGTTGTCCAATGGCATGTGAGACTGATTGGTTGTAACTCCCCAAGCAACGGTTCCTTTATCTGCTTCTACATTTCCAGCCAGAATTTCAAAGAATTCTGTAATGGCTAAAGAGTTTTTGGAAAGAATAGCTACTTTATCTCCTTTCTTAAGGTTCAGATCAATACTAGAGAACAATAATTCTCCATCTTTTGTTTTCCCAAGACCTTTTACATCTAAAATCTGATCTCCTGCCTCTCTTTCCATTTCGAAAATAATAGCAGGATATCTTCTTGAAGAAGGCTTGATATCGTCAATATTTAATTTGTCGATCATTTTCTTTCTTGCAGTAGCTTGTTTTGCCTTAGCAACGTTAGAGCTGAATCTTGCAATGAAGTCCTGAAGTTCTTTTTTCTTCTCTTCTGCTTTCTTGTTGGCCTGAGCTCTTTGTCTTGTTGCCAATTGAGAAGCCTGGTACCAGAAAGAGTAGTTACCTGTGTAAAGGTTTAGCTTAGCGTAATCCAAATCACCGATGTGAGTACAAACCGTATCAAGGAAGTGACGGTCGTGAGATACAACGATTACGGTGTTTTCGTAATCAGCAAGGAAATCTTCCAACCATGAGATGGTATCAATGTCAAGGTCGTTGGTAGGCTCATCCAGAATCAATACATCAGGATTTCCGAAAAGCGCCTGAGCCAAAAGAACCTTTACTTTGTCCTTGTTCTCAAGTTCGCTCATCATTTGCCAGTGCATATCATCTTTTATTCCAACATTTGAAAGCATCGTCTGTGCATCAGATTCAGCAGTCCATCCTCCCATTTCATCATAAATTACACCTAATTCACCGGCCTTAATTCCGTCTTCATCAGAGAAATCTTCTTTTGCGTATAACGCATCCATTTCCTCTTTTATCTCAAATAATTTCTTGTTACCTCTTAAAACTGCTTCAAGAACAGTATATTGATCATAAGCAAAGTGATCCTGCTCCAAAACTGACATTCTTTTCCCTGGTTCCAGAGATACATGCCCTGTTGTAGGATCCTGCTTTCCTGTTAATATTTTCAGGAATGTAGACTTTCCCGCACCGTTTGCTCCGATGATCCCGTAGCAGTTTCCTTTGGTAAACATAATATTTACCTCGTCAAAAAGAACCCTTTTCCCGAATTGTAAAGATAAGTTAGATACTGTTAACATATAGTTTTGTAAATTTGGCGCAAAAATACGAAATAATACCTCATTATGCAGACATTTTGCGACAAAATAAGGAAATCATCAACATATAGATGAATTTTTAGAGATTAGTCTTAGACAAAATATGACATAAAATCACCATTTGACGTCAAAGATTGCGCTCTAAATCGTACCCCTTTTTTATGCAGACAAAAGGGAGACACAAAAGCCCTTAAAAATGGCTTTATTTGGCTTAAGATAGGTTGCTATTGTCCAACATACAGACCGCTCACTTTTATAGGTTAAATATAATTTTAGAACAATAAAAATGAAGCTTATGAGGAGTACATTTAAAGTCCTTTTCTACTTAAAAAGAGACAAGCAAAAAAAAGATGGATCAGTCCCAATTTATTGCCGGATAACAATTGATGGCAAAGAATCCCGTTTTGGAATGAAAAAGCACATTGACCCAAAGCTTTGGAACGTTGAAGATGGAAAAGCAATAGGAAAAAGTGTCGACTCATCAGAAGTCAATAGTCTTCTTGAGACAACTAAGGCAAGAATATACGAAATTTATAGGGAGATTCAGGGAAAGGATAATTCAGTTTCTGCAGAAAAGGTTAAGAATATTTTTCTTGGGATCGACAGTAACCAATACACTCTTTTAAAAGCCTTTGATGACCACATAGAAGAACAATTGGAGCTTGTTGGTAAAAAAATAGTTAAAGCAACTTATCGCCGATATTGCTATCTTAGGAAAAGATTGTCGGAATTTCTGTCCGAAAAACTGCATATTTCTGATATATCTCTTCGTGAAATTAATTATCGGTTTATCCGGGCCTTCGAAATTTATCTATTGACAGTTCGTAAAAATAAGCAAAGTACCATAGCACAGTATTTAATTCTCCTAAAAGGAATACTGGAGATAGCATGTAAAAACGAAAGAATTTCTAGAAACCCATTTGCTAGTTATGCAATTGAAGATGAGCAATCTAAACGCGGCTACCTTACTCAAAATGAAATCGAAGTTCTAATGAATTGGAAATTAAGTAAAAAACTAGAAGAGACAAGAGATGTTTTCATTTTTTGCTGTTTTACGGGTTTATCTTACATCGATGTCTTTCAATTATCTAAAGAGAAAATTAATTTATCTACTGTCGGACAAGAGTGGATTAATGGAAAACGTGAGAAAACTGATGTAGATTATTTTATACCAATGATGGAAATACCAAAGAAAATACTAGAAAAATATCAACATCAATTATTTAAAAATGGAAGAGTGCTTCCTGTGAAGACTAACCTGACAATCAATCGTCATTTAAAAGAAATTTCAGGAATTTGTTGCTTAGAAAAGCATTTGACATTTCACATATCTCGTCATACTTTTGCAACCTTAGCTTTATCGAAAGGTGTTTCATTGGAAAGTGTAAGTAAGATGCTGGGACATAAAGAGATACGGACTACTCAGATTTATGCGAAAATAACAACAGAAAAAATCAGTAGAGATATGGAAATTTTCGCTGAACATATAAAGGAAACTGAAAGTAAATTTTTAGTGAATTTTTAGTGAATATTTTAATAAAAGAGGAAACGGTTTTAAAACCTATTTCCTCTTTTATTGAAAGTCTATTCTATGAAGACTTAATAAAGTACATATTTAATTATCAATCTTTTAATTTGTAAGCTTATAAAAAATAATTTTGCTCTTATAAACAAACGAAAGCTAATTTACCTCTCAAAAACGATGGAAGCTATATTATTTAGATGGAAAAATCTTCTCTACCTCATACTTAAAAAAAGGAAAAGGATTATGGTGCGTTGAATTAGTAATCTCTTTCAGATCTTTAAAAAACCTACTCTGCAACCATGTGAAGATTAGTTATTTTGAAGAAGCCAACCTAAAATCAATTTATAAAAAAACTAGATATTTTAGCAGTTATGTGATAAAAAGGTAGTAAAAAATTAAGATAGATTTAACTATATTATTTTTTACTTAATTCAAATTTTTTATTTGAATTTTCAAAACTTATAAAAGAACTTTAGCAGATCAAAAGATTGTTCTATTCCTTATACTCCTATTCTTTTGAAGCAATAAAAGTATCGTAACCAAAGCCATTACTTATGTAAATTACATGGTAAGGAGTATTGATTGTTGGCTCTACAATAGTTATAGTAAAATCTGATGTATCACTTTTTACTATAATATCTCCATCATTCTCTCCGCGTTCAAAATTATTTGAAGTAAAATTATATTTATCAGTCTTTAAATGTAAAGTATTTCCAATAATGTCTAAAAAGAAATCTCCCTCAACTGGTTCTCCCATAGATGTCCATTCCATTTTCCACTTACCCTGAATCGGAGCTTGTTTTGATAAAACATTTTTACGACTTAGGGTAGAATCAGATGTTAAAGTGTTAGACATTTCATCTTCTCTTGAACATGAAGATAAAGCAATAAGTGCAACTGCACATAACAAGTGTTGTTTCATAAAAAAAAATTTATGTAAAGAAAAGAATACTTGATATTAATAAAAATTTAAAATGATAAACCTAACAATAAAGATGTCAAGTTGAAGTTATGGGTTAATAAAACGGCTTGGGATAGTTTATTTACTTAAAAATATCTAACCTAATACAGTTTATAAACCAGCACAATATTTTTTTCTAATATATTCAATTCATTAAAGCCGAAATTCAAAACTTTCAAAGCTTCGCACATAATTCCCTGTCTGTGGTATTCCGGTAATAATTCATAACCCACTTCTGTAGTTTTACAGTCTTGAGAAAAATTCCAGAGACAAATTGTTCCGATAAGATTGAGTTGGTCTTTTAAAGAAATTCCTAGATAAACGGTTTGATTATTAGTTTTTACTATAATGTCTCCATCATTCTCTCCGCGTTCAAAATTATTTGAAGTAAAATTATATTTGTCAGTCTTCAAATGTAAAGTATTTCCAATACTGTTTAAAAAGAAATCTCCCTCAACTACTTCTCCCATAGATGTTCATTCCATTTTCCACTTACCCTGAATCGGAGCTTGTATTGATAAAATACTTTTAAGTTTTAGGATATAATCAGATTACTTGTGTAAACTCCCGTAAATAATACGACTAGAATTTAGACAAAAAGTTTGAATTTAACAGTATATATTATGAAAAAGAAACAATTTATAAGTTAAAATAAACTCCAAAACATAAGATCGTATTAAAAACTATCATAAGTTCCACATATAACGAAAATGATTAACTTTATATCAAATTACAAAAATATAGTGTAGATTATAAATTACTTTATCAAAATGTCAATAAATTAAGATTACTTATCTTAATTTACTCACAATTATAAGATTATTATGTTTTTAATAATACAAATTCATAAGTCAATTTTACAAATTAAAGTAACCAGGGTAGCCATGACAAAACTTGTAGGGATACCAAATTTAATATGAAAAGATTATTTTGCATGGAACCCTGGAAACTCATGTGTAAATTTTAGATACGACATCAGATTGTATACTGATTTTTCCATTTAAAGAAATTAATTTTCGCTTAAAATGAATCCAAATTTGTGTTATTAACTATCCATTTTTTGCTAATGATATACAACATTAATTCGAATCTATTACCTTTATTGAATATAGATAACTTTTTTAAAGATTATTAATATTGTTATAATTTTTTTATAATACATCAGTATAATATTTTCTAAATTAATGAGTTTTATTATATCCCAAATATGTTCATCATATTTACTTAAAATATATTCTATAAAAACCGAAGTCATTTCGCGTAAATATTTACCATGCAAAGAAGATGATATAATTACATATATCGCAATTAAAATGACCATGATGTCGAATAAAATGACAAATTTCATTTGTCAAGAAATTCTAAAATAAATTCTTTATATTTATTATTTTATAGTAATTATTTGAGAAAATTTCGGAGATAATTTTATGTAATACTGTTGTGTAGGCTTCTCTTTTTAATGTGATTTAAAATTATACAATTTTACATATTGTACGAAAATTTTATTTTCATTTAGTTTAAAACAGCAATTTTCTGTTTTTCTATTTCTCTGTATTTCACAGGCGACAATCCTGCTAATGATTGAAATATATATGAATTAAGCACACTCTCCCGATAAGTCCTGTTAAATCTTTCTATATATCCATTTTGCATTGGTTTTTCCAGGCTTTATATATTGAAAGGTAATACTATTGGTCTTACTCCAATGGGGCATCAATCCTACAATAAGCTCTAGACCATTATATTTACAAATACTTTGAGGCTTTCCATATCTGCTTATCAGATCATTAAGCACCCAAACAACTCGGCTGTTTTATAGGCTGTAATCAACTTCAATAAAGAGTACTTCTCTGTTATAGTCATCAATTATATTGAAACTTCTGAATTTACGACCATTCTCCAAGACATTACTAGTAAAGTTATATTCCAAGATTGAGTAAATTTTGATTGCATTACTAGTGGCTTCTTTTCTCTCTTTTAATATTTTCTTCTCATTGCGAGTCCTATACTTTTATAGATCCTATAAAGTTTTTATGATTTATATTTCTAAGTCTAGCATAGCTTCCAAAACCTCTCACGTGGGTGTTTTTCGGCGAATGTCCTCAAAGCTGTAATGAGAAAATTGTCGTCTTTTATAGATTTATAATGAAGTATACAACGGCTCATTTTAATAATACGACATGCCTTGTTCACAGATTGAGGATATTCTATACGAAGCTGCTCAACCATATTCCTCTTGTGGCAAGGCTTTAGAGCTTTTTTTCTATAATATACTTGACTACAGCCAATTCCATGACTAAATTAGCATACATCCGCTTTAAGGATGTGTTTTCTGCTTCCAGTTCCTTTGCTTTCTTCATTTCACTAGCTTCCATTCCTCCGTACTTTTTACGCAAGTTATACAGTATTGCTCTGCAAATACCATAGTTACGCACATATGGCTATGAAGCAAATAATATATAAGGCAAGCTAATCTCATCATTCTGACAGGGGCGTAGTATTGCAGTTTGAATTATCAGAAAATATTGGAAAATAAAAACATTAGAACTTCAATGACCGAGAGTTACGATCCGTATATCAACAAAATTGCAGAGGGGATAAATGGTATAATTAAATAAGAGTCTATACTAGAAGACTATTAAGTTAATATACTAACAATGAAGTTAATGGTAGAAGGTTGCATTGCAATTTATAATACCAAAAAACCATGTTGATCATGTTATATGAAAACACCTGAACCAAGGCACCAACAGAATAGTGTAAAAAAAAGAACCTATAAAAACAAATATAGTTGTAGAGGTAACCCTACAACTATATTATAAATATTAGTATATTTTTCAATCTGTAACTACTATTCTATCTAGGACTATTCATTCGATACTTTTAAATATACTTTTTGAGGTTCGCTTCCTAGCGTTACATTGGGAAACTTTTTGTCGTAATCAATCAATATATCTCCTGTATCATTGGCTTCTCCATTTCCGTCAGAATCCCAACTTGTTGTTATGTAATATCTTACAGGTCCTGTAGGTTTTGGATTGATCTTGCTAGCAGCATCTTTAGGCACTGGAAGATCAATGGTAAACGGTACAGACTTCTGCTCATATTCTTTTTCTGTAATTAAGGTTGCCGGAATATGTTGAAGTGTTCCGTCTACTCCATATAATTTCACTTTCAATTTTGGATTTTTAATTGTAAAGTTTTCTGACCCAGAAAATTCAAGTTTGATATTTTCAAAAGAATCTTCAACTGCTGAAACTACCGGAGTTTCATTTTCTGAGTAGGTACAACTCGAAAGCATCATTGTGCCTGCTGTAGCGAATAATAATAGATAATTTCTCATTTTATTTTATGTATTATATAAATTAATTTTTTATTTACTTGTATTTATAGTTTATTTGACGAGACATTATAAGTTACCACCATTTCTTTTATAGGAGTAGGATACATGTCTATGCTATTTTTTCTATTGTTTTAAAACGTAGGAGAAAGCTTTATTACTAAAACATAGTTTTTCGATCTAAACCTATTTCTTTTCAGCAAAAAAAGTATCAGGTAGTGAATTTCCCCTAGTTATATAAACTAAATAATAAGGAGTATGTAGTGTAGGTTCTGCAATAAAAATTTTAAATTCCTCATTATTATTTTTCACAATTATAGCCCCATCATCAATACTCTGAAAATCACTCGAAGAAAAATCATATTTATCAGTCTTTAAATATAAATTATCAGAATTAATTTTTAAAAAAGAATTTTCATTAATAGGGTTACCCATAGACGTAAAATAGAATTTCCACTCACCTGTTATAGAAGACATTTTTGCTAATGTATTTCTTTGTTTTGAGATAGAGGCATAGCTTAATTTCTCGACATATTTTTCGTCATCCGTGGAACATGAATATAAGACAAATAGTCCCAAAACGTATAATAAATACTGTTTCATAAATCTACTTTTTTAAATTTTTACAAAGAAATACTATAACCTATTATGATGTGCAATTTTACTGTCAAAAGTGAAATAAAAAATGTTAAGTTACGCTCATCTGTAGTTAAAGTCCCTTTGCAATATTAAATAAACATTTTCTGGAGTGTTTAGCTACTTTTTTATAAGATACATTTATCATAATTCCTCTATTGATCAATTTCTCGTAGATTAATTAGCAATGTAAAGATACTTAGAACGATATAAAGTAGTAATATCTTTATAATACCTGCATTTAGCATATATTAATTTTTATTTTGTTAAACTTCTTTTTGAATAGTAAGAAATTAAGATATTGTACCATGGTAAAAGAAGTGATTTTGGAGGTAATTTTGGTTACCAATCCTTCAAAAGTTTTTGCTAGATTGATATGCAGTAAAAATTGTCCGCTCAGTTAAGATATAGTTGTTTCGATGCTTTTTCTAACTCTAGATTTTATTTTTGAAAACGGCACAAATTCATGTTGATTTTTTTCTCACCGAAACAGAGGGTTTAATGTTTGAATAATTCAACCCTTAATTTTTCGCTGATGTACCCTCTATCACCTATTAGTAAACAATTTTTGATAATTTCTTTCACATCCTTCAAATAATTTATGAAAAATGGAAAGAGTGAAAAACACCGTTTTTGTCAAAGACAGTATGTAATTTATCGTTTTTTTGTGCTGCACAATATCCAAATTCAGGACGGATATTTGCTGTAGAACAAATTCCGCTACGATTCGCTTTACGTATTTTACATATTTCCAACCGTGTTGAGTCAATAATAAAAACATCTGTAAAATCGGAAAACTTTGCACTCAAAACTCTACGTATTTCTTCTAAATAAGAAAAAATTTTTCGTTTTCTTCTATTATAAACGCTTCTTTCTATTTTTTCTTTGAGTTCTGTTTTTAAAATGTATCTAAATAATTATAATTCAGAGTTTATTGATCTGTATTCTGTTTTAATATTTAAAGCTATAAGTTCTAAATCAGAAAGTTTTGGAGCTCTGATTTAATAGGTGATCTTGATATGGCTGCAAGTATTTATCAATTCATCTAAAATAATTTTGTAGTTTTGAATTAGATTGTTTATATATACAAAAACTTGATAATCAAATTAATACATGTTTTGATTACTTGGTTCAATTAATGAATTATTAATTGCTTAATAACTTTAATTTGTCAAAATGATAACACAAATATTATTAATTCCTCATATATAATATAAGTAACATTCAATAAGTGTTGATAATTGAAGGAGTAGCTATTAATATAGAAACTCTAGTTAATCCTATAGTCACTACACAGAAATCAAGATAGGGATTGGCAGATATTGACATTCTAAATGAAATAATATAATAAATTTTGATGTTTCATGAGCGACAATTAGATATTATAAGAATTTGTCGAGTCTTACTGCATTATTATGAGTGATTTTTTCTGCTATTCCCAAAGGGCAAGATTTGTGTTAGCAAAGAACAAATTTCAAGTACTTTAAGAAATCAACTATGTTAAAAAGCATCCTACAAAAGGGAATAGGTGCAAAAATCGATCAAGAGAAAACTTTTGTTGTTAATTTTAAAGATGTTTTTGTGAAAATGTAATATAACTGATCGTGAAATTGCATGGAGGGTTCTTTCCATTTCATTAATAAAGAGCAAAATTTTATACAGCAATAAAAGATGTTAAGAAGAGGCTGTAAAAAAATATTTATACATAGATTGTTTCTTGAGCTAATTGGCATCTGTGAAAATAGGTAAACTATTGAAAATAATAGAAAATAAAATATTGATTGGTTTATAAACTGGATAGATTAGATCTTTTTAAGTAACTAAACACACCACCCAGTTTTTATTAACCCATAATTTTAACTTGACATCTTTATTGTCGAGTTTGTCATTTTAATTTTTTATTAGTATAAATTATTTTTTTTTTTGCACAAAAATTTTGTTATGAAACAACTGTTGTTATGTGCATTTGCACTTATTGCTTTATTTCCATGTTCAAGAGAAGATGAAATGTCTAGCACTTCAACATCTTATTCTATCCTAAGTCGTAAAAATATTTTATCAAAACAAGCTCAGGTTAAGAGTAAGTGAAAAATAGAATGGAGAGAGATTTCTTTTTAGTGAGAAAATGTGAATCTCTTGATTAACAATTTGAAAATAAGATTGGCTGAAATTCAATTAGTTTTTATTAGAAATACTAAAATCTATAATTTGAAATTAAAATTATTCTTGAGAAAAAAGGGTGTAATGTATCATTTTGTTTTTTTCTTCCTTTTTTAGTCTCTGATAATAATACAATTTTAATTATAAGACTTGCATTTTACTTTAATTAATTTTTTTATTTCTCATAATTTATTTTTAGACTGTTTTATTTTACTGTAATTGGATTGATAAACGACATATTAGCAATCCTACTTCTTGGGGTATTATTATACCTGCCGCAAAGTAAATATATTACTAATATAATCACCTATCCTACATTATTTGAGATTCGGGTAATAAGATTTTCAACAAATTTTTATATGAGACATGAGATTAAATCCTTAACAGGATTAAGAGGTATTGTGGCGCTATGGGTCACATTTGCTCATTTTTGTAATTTTAATGATCTTTGGATTGAGCCAGTAATGGTGAAAGGTTATGTGGCTGTTGATATTTTTTTTGTATTGAGTGCCTTTTTGCTATCCATATCTTATTCCAAAAAATTTCAATCTTTGTTTTTTGATGATGTAAAGATTTTTTATAAAAGAAGAATTAATAGAATTTATCCTGTATATTTTGTGTCTGTTATTTTGATTGTAGTGTTTACAATTATTTTACTCGCAAAAAATACTTCTTGGTCCGAATTTTTGATTAATATATTATTGATACAATGTTTTTTTAGTTCAGATTATTTATTGAACATTGTATATTGGTCATTAAGTACTGAGTGGATTTCATACCTTATATTTCCATTTATTCTCTGGACTATATTACGTTATAAAATAAAAGGTTGGTTCCTTATCATTATTAGTTTAGTTATAAGGAGTATGCTTCCTTATATTCCAGATATCAATATTGGTAATAGTCCTTTATATAGATCTTATGAATATCTTGATACCATTTCCGGAATTAATTCATTAATCAGAACATTATCATCTTATTTTTTAGGTATTGGAATTGCTTTTTTACCAGAATGGAAAATAAAGAAAAATATTTTTTTTATATATGGTATTGTTGTTTTATTTTTTTTGCTGTTTTATACAGAAAAAGGAATACTCTTTATTCCTTTACTATCTGCAATAATTATAAAGCATTTAAACTCAGAAAAAGCAAGTCTTATAAAATTATTTTTAGAAACAAAAATTGTTTACTTTTTAGGAAACATTTCGTATTCACTCTATATTATTCACTATATTGTAAAAAAACAAAACATAATCCTTTTGAACTCCCGTCATTTTAATGACTTTCTTATGATAAGTGTTTCAATATTGATATCGTACTTTTCTTATATTCTCATTGAAAGAAAAGTTAAAATATTTAAAACATAATTGAACCATTCTATGTTAAAAAGATTCAAAAGTTTAAAACTAACTAATAACTATGATTTTGAAAACTAATAGATTGATTTTAAAGAATATCTATAAAGGATAAGTTGATGATATTTTGCACATTCGAAGTAATGAAGTAATCAATCAGTTTATCAAAGGAATTCACCGAAAAATAATTACGATGCACTCCAGCTTATTTTAACCATTAAAGAAAAAACTAAAAATAATCAAACCGTTTATCTGGGAATTTCTTTAAAAGACCAGATCAATCTTATCGGAACAATTTGTCTCTGGAATTTTTCTGAAGACCGTAAAACTACAGAAGTGGGTTATGAATTATTACCGGAATACCACAGACAGGGAATCATGTGCAAAGCTTTGAAAGCGGTTTTGAATTTCGGCTTTAATGAACTGAATTTAGATGAGATTGTTGCCATCACCAATACATTCAATGAAAATTTAAAAAGAGTTCTCTTGAAGCATGATTTTATTTTGTTGGATAGAGAAAAGGATGAAGGTTTCCCGGATAATATTATTTTTAGCCTGAAAAGATTTTCCGGAAAATGATAAAAAAGCTTTTTCTGATTTTCTGTTGTTAAAAATCACCTTTGCTTATTTTAATATTACTATTTTGCCGTATGACCTGAACAGAAGTTTTTAGCCCCCCATAAAGAGTCAGAATACTTAACAAGCCTTTGGAAGAAAGTAAAAAATGAATGCAACAATAAAAGTTTTCCCTCCAAAAAATCAGATTTTCAGAACATTGGAGTTTACGGCTTTCGATGATGTAGAAGTGGTTATTATTGGGTAGACTATTGAATATATTAGAAAAAAATATTGTGCTGTTTTATAAACTGAATTAGGTTAGATATTTTTAAGTAAATAAACCATCCCAACCCGTTTTATTAAGGCATAACTTTAATTTGACATCTTATTGTAGACTTCCCTTTTTTAACGTGATTTAAAATTATACAATATGTAATTTAAATTGTACTAAAAAAGTGAAGTCTACAACATTTCAAAATAAGTTATTTTTATAGTGTTCCAAATATTCTTATTCAATCTTATACCTAAAGGCTTTTATAAGTCAATATTAGAATATAAGTTTGGTAGAAATTGGAGTGAAGTATTCAAATTTTAATTTTTAATTATCCAAAATCAATTCATGGCATTTTTGCTTCGGATTTAAAATTAAAAATTGCCATAATTTTTGATATTCTACAAGCCTCTTTTATTTATTATATATTGTTCTCTATACCATAAAAATATTTTTTCGGTCAAATGCAATGCTAAGAAAAAAAGCAGAGTATACCATCTCCCATTAAATATTACAATACTTTATTAACAACGCTATATATATTTCCAAAACTAAAATGCTGTTTGGCATCAAAAGAAAATAGAATTTGTTAATTAATCAGCTATTTATATAGTTGATTACAACATAGAGGTTATTTATTAAGTAAATATGCAACGTAAAGTTAGTCAATATATAAAAAGTACGTTAGAATTCATAGACTGTTAAGTGTAATTAAGAATTGAAGAGTATGATGATGGTCAATACAATTATGTTAATGTTGAAATATATTTGTAGTGTCTATAATAAATTTTCACACTAAGCTGATATACAACCAAATGCAGATATGTAAGAAAAAATTAGTAATGTGAATCCTCTAAGCATTTCGAATACTCTGATTAAAAGATTATAAGTTAAATAGCTCAAATCCTTTTTTTGAATTATTTTATAAATTGTCCTATAATTGAGAATTTGAGTAGACTATAAAGAAATTAGGTAAGTTAGTCTTAATAGTATTCTGTAATTTTAAAAATTTTCTTTAAATTAATTAAGGTTGTTACTGTTCATTGATTAAGAGTTGAATAAGTATAATTATGAAAAAAGTATCCAGAAGTCATCTGGATACTTGATTGAATAATTAATCTGATATAAATCACCTATTGAGGGAACAATAGCATAATAAATTTCTATTCTCTTCTTTTCAGAATCGTATTAGACATTTGCAAAAATAGTTATGTTTTGTGTTTCAAAGAATAGATATAATAAACAAAACATGGATATTGATGTAAAATATTTGGACTTTTAGGAAATTGATGTACTGTATTGGATTTAATCAAGAACTTTTAAAGTTTTGTAATTATTTTAGATTTATTAAGATGAAGTACTTCAACATTATATTCTCTAAAATTGTAGTATAATTAATTATATTTAATTTTACTATATGTTTGCCCTTATATTAGTATTAAAATTGATTTGCAAATTTATTGAATTTTAACCATTAGCTTTAAAAACATATGTATTGTTTTTTTTGTCTATTTTTTTTTATTGTCCTGTTGAGTAAATTTGCTAAAGTAGATTTGAGGAAGGATTTATCATTTGTATTTTTGTTATAAGTTTAGAGGTTGTGATAAATTTTTATTGAACGAGCTATAATCTAGAGATGATGAAGATGATATAAAATAATATTTTAAGTGCTGATTACGCAGCAAATAATTTATCTTACTAAGATATATAAAGAATTTTTCAATTGTGTAGTATGTAAAAGGAATCAGATTAGAGCATATAACAAAAAGGAACAGGAACTAAAAAGGTATAAGAGCATTATCGTTTTATCTTAAATAAGCTTTATTTATTGTTAGTGGTTAAGTTCTTTAGTTAATTAACTTAACTTTTCTTTTCTTTTCTTTTTATGTTTAAGGATTAAGATGTTATAATTTTAAATAGATTTTTAGTTTCCTAATATTAAATTAGTCGAGTTATTGATTTAATTATGATGGAGATTATAAGGATTGATGAAACGTCAAGACTGAGGTAAATATTGTAAAAGCTATTTACTTATTTTTGAGATTTATAAGGACGGGCATACTGTTTTTAACTAGCAATGATTTTCCCAATGGTATCTTTGACTTATATGTTTATCATTAAAAAGTATACATTGAATACAACCATTATATATTTTCTCAGAGTTATTTTGTTTGACGTAATCCAATATAAGTTTTTTAATTTTTTTATTATATTTTTTTCCGGGCTTTACATTATTTTCTGTACGGCTCGGTTTTATTTATCATATTAATTTATAGAGAAGTTAAGATAATATAAAGATTTGTTATATATTACGGGTCAGGCGCAAAAGTTGGTGTATCTTTGTCCATGTTAAGCGATCACCAGCTTCTTAAATTATTACTTCCGGAATTTTTAGTTAAATACTTTGATATCATCAAAGCAGAAGAATAGAATACTGAACTTCATATTTATTTTGCAGAAAAAAATAGTACTCCCCAAGAGTTCAAAGAAAAACTATTGAATCGAAAGGTTTTTACCTAAAATCATCGTAGATGATTACCCATTAAGGGGTAAAATAGTAAAGCTTCATGTAAAAAGAAGAAGATGGACTGATAAGTCATCGGGGGAAATTCTTCGGAGAGATTGGCATCTTGTAGTGAAAGGAACACGTATAATTCAGGACTTTGCAAGTTTCTTAAAAAAATAGCCGATATTAAAGCGCTTCCTCTTAAGGTCACTGGATAGTTCTTTGGTTTAAATGGAAGGCTTTTCAAAGGCAATATAAAAATAAGCTAAGTGAGTATGTGAATTGGGAGCACAGATCTCATGCTCACCACTGGGTTCTTTATCCTGAGAACCTCTCAGATTCATTATCTTTGGATGAAGAAGCTCTCTCTGATGGAGAAATTTATACTGTTCTCACTTCCAAGAAGGCAACAGGTAAAAAAGGCAGCATTGTAGCAATAATTAAAGGAATCCGGCGTGAAGTTGTTATAGAACATCATTAAAAATAAGCAGAAAGTTTCGCATAATGGTAAAAGAATTTATTTTGGATATGTATGGCTCAATGAAACTTATTGCTAAAAAGTGACCATTTTCATGTTCAAAATTCGCCATAGAAGCCCTTGTATAAAACACCGCTGGGAAGCCCTTGAAATGGAAAATAACTCATTAAAGAATAATCTTTCACCAATGCAGATACCAGGAAACAGCTTTTGGTAAGAAGCAGGTATTTACTTTATAAAGGTCAAAAGAAGTGGAGTGAATCCCAGAGGCAAAGAGCTTCTATTCCTTTTCTGTCTATATCCTGACCTGGAAAAAGCTTATCATCTGGTCGATGGGCTTAGAAAGATTTATAATCAAAACATTATAAAATTCTTTAGCAATGACTAAACTGGTACATTGTTTCAAGAATGTTGAAGAAGCAGAGTTTAAATCATTTTCAACCTTAAAGATAATCATACCATTATAGAGACATCCTAAATATTTTGATAAAAGTACTAATGCTGCCGTTGAATCTTTCAATGCCAAAATAAAAAACTTCAGAATGCAATTCAGACGAGTCAAAGATAGAAACTTCTTTATAACGGATTAACCAAAATTTTGCTTTGCATACATCTTTTACACCTGATTATTTATTATTTCGTTCTGAAAATTAAATAGTTACACATGTAATAAGATAAGATATTTGTTTATGGAAAATTAAAAGTTAATTATTATTTTTCTTATATTATGGCTTATTTTGTCAAAAAAGAAATTCAACAATAGATAAGCATCTAGAGCATATCAAAAATATTACGGGAATGATATTTTAGAAACTTAAGTTTCCTATAAATCAAACTTATTAGCAAAAAGTATTAATAATTCTGAAAATAAATCCTAAAACTATGTGCATTTTGCATTTAATTTATATTTACTTGAATTTTTTCAAAAATATAGATTGAATGTATTAAATAAATCATTAGCACTTCTGGAAAATTATTTTAGGGAATCAAAATCGACACCTTATTTCTTTTGGTGTTTACTAGCATAAAAAATAGTATATAGTTCTTGTACTTATTCTTAAACCTCTTCACCATTACGATCCTCATAGACCTCATATAATTAAATCTAGCTTATATTATAACATCTTTGAAGTTTATTGTATAATTAAATCAATTTTTAAATCAATATTTAAATCAATATAGTATCTTGACAACTATGAATAACGAAAAGATGTTGATCAGGAATCCAATTGGACGCAGGAAAGATCTAATTTCTTTTTATTATTTTGGAGAAGAGAAATACAAATTCGCATGAAAGAACCATCCCTACTCCATTTACCTAAGATAATAATAGAAAAGTTGCCAGCTTATTGTTTCTTTTGAAAAATATTCTTTAAGGCTTAATTCTTGCAACTGACAGCCTGTTTTCAAACGTTTTATAATGAGGTTAAAGATTTTCCTAAATCAAATCTCGTCGAATTTCCTTTCGTGGATTTGTGGTGATTTTCATTATGTAAATGAGTATAAATTAAGTAGCAGAGTATGTTTGGAATCTCGCTTATATATTGTTATTTTTCTAATGGTAAAAGTAACCTTCCAACATACACAGCTAATGAGAAATTCACACAAAGTGTCAGTGTTATTTTGTTTTTAAATATTATATCTTAGTTATTCGCTTGCATTTTTTTTCTCTAAAGTAGAATCTAAAATTCTTAATAAAGTATTCATATTGGTTCAAATGTCCGCAATATTATCGCGAAGATTTAATATTATGCATTATCTACTACTTCTGTTTGATAATATGAAGAACTGTCGATCAACGGTTTAATAAAGTCGGTTTCAAATTTCAAATATTATCTACACTTGTTTTTAATAATGTGAGCTTGCCTTGATATTTTTGCAAATGTTACCTGTGATGCCTCATAGTATTTTAAAATAATTGCAATCTTATTATTGCTTTCTGTTCATTTTCTTCAAACTGAAGATGTTTTATAATTGATTTTCAGAATGTTATTCAACTGAGTATTTTTCAAGTATGTGTTTTTTTGAGCTTTAAGTACATCTTTTCTATATTTAGTTAAATATTTCTATGCTTTAGCCTGAGTCCTATTTTATAGATTATAATCAGCTCATATTTTATTATAGGACGGCAGTCACTTTGTTATTGTTTAAAATTTTCATAGATGAAATATTTAAATATAAATTAACTTTTTATGGAGTATGAATTGAAATATGGATAACATACTAATATATTAAAAGAATGGAAGAATTAAAATGCATAATAATACATGATAATAATGATGCTCATCTTCTAACAACTCGATATATTGAAAAAGTCAGAATTTTTTCATTAGTAGGTTGTTTTTATAGTTTAGGAGATGCTTTACAATTTATATACCACAATAATGTTGATCTAATTTTTTTAGATGCTGAAATCTATACTGCTTTTGAAATAGGTATACTTGACTTATTCAATAATATTACAAATATCATATTAGTTTCCGCTAATAATGAGAATTCATTAAGTGATTACATTTATGAAGAACTTAATATTTTTTCTAAATTTTATAGTTTTAAAACTTTTTTGAGTGCAATTAATAGAACGGTCAAAGAAAATTTACAGAATGAATGCAACAATAATGACAGATTGGCACCGTCACAATCTTTAATTATAAAAATGCAAGGTAGTTTAGTCAGAATAAATTTGGATGAAATAGATTACATTCAAAGTTATGGTAATTACGTTAAATTATTTATCAATAATGGTAAAATGCTTTTGTGCCAAATTACAACGAATGAAATCGAAAAGAAGGTAATTGATAGTCAATTTTTGAGAGTGCATAAATCTTATATAGTTTCGTTAAGTAAAGTTGAAAAGATATCAGGAGGACGTCTATATATAAACAGTAACGAGATACCTATTGGCAGAACATTCAAACGAGATCTAATTTCCTATTTCATGAAAAGAGAAGGAGGTATAAATTAAATATTTGTAGATAAGAAGCTTGTTGATGAATTCAATTTGACACTTTTAAGCAAGCGTGTGTCATTTTTTTTTCTATTTGATTATTAAAAGTGTTGTTTTGTAAGGTGAAATAAATACTTATGGTATTTTTAAATGAAATTTTTATATATGTTTGAAATAGAAAGTATTTCTTCCAATTCATTAGAAGATTTTATTACAGCATCTTTTTGTTATAATATTTTAATCATTGAAGATGCAGTATTTTCTTTAAACTTTAAAACTTACATTTCTAGTGGCAAGACAATGCTTCTTATTGGTCCAAACCAAATTTTCAGTTGGATTAGTTCAGTTTCTCAGGTTATAGATATTGTAAAGTTTGATGGTGAGATATATAATAGTTATTTTAATGAAAGATGTACTCTTTTACAAGGAATATTATCAGACGATAAATTTTATATGATAAATAATCAGTGTATTATGGAAGAGGTTATCCACATAATCGATAGAATGAAGTCTTTTCATATTGGTAAAAGTGAGACTTATGATATAGGTCAATTATATTTACGGCTAATAATATCCTTTATTTTCAATGATGGAACTGCAGAGGTAATAAATTGTAAATATTCAGATAGAAAAAGTGTTATTTGCTTTCAAAATTTGGTAGAAAGTTTTTTTTCTGAGAATAAACAAGTTTCTTTTTATGCCGCTAAATTTGGTATGCCTATCTAGTCATTCCTTAAGAAATGCTATTTTCTAATTTATTTTTAAACATAGAATTAGAAAATAGGATAATTTGTATTTGATAAAAAAATAAACTCAATTCTTTTTTCAGTATTTCCATCATTTTCTTCATATTCCAGGCGGTTGCTGATAATAATGCATTGATTTGTGGCCCCATTTCTCCCATGAAATAATTTTGAGCCAGCCTAAAATCCGTCTTTAAGTGTCCGATGATAGGTTCGATCGCTGCTCTAGTTCTGAATTTCTTGCGTTTTATTTGTTTTTGATAAGCGGTGTCTGTTTTTCTTGGAGTGCTTGGAATAGAGATTTTTACGCCTTTGATCTCCGATTTTCCTCTGCCACCTCGATCGTAAACGAGTTCTTTTGGAAGTTGCTGACCACTGTTTTCCATTTGCTCCAGAAGCGGCTCAATGGTGTGACCATCGTATGGTGTTTGTAAAAATGCCTTAATCCCAAGAATGATTTTTTTGCCTTTGCCCGAGGTCGTTATCAAGCCCACCTTATTTCCAAATTCATACTGTTTATGAGCTTTTCCTTTCGCAATACATCGGGTAAATGGTTTGTGAATGCTGTAAATTTTATCGGTATCGTTTCTTTTTTGAGTAACCGCTTTGGCGTAAAGTGTCAGTGTATTTTTGTAAAACTCTTTCTGTTCTGCCGTAAAATTGCGTTCCAGTTCTCGTATCAGCCTCATGGCGATGGTTTTTAATTGTCTTTGTGACTTTCTTGCCATTTTAGCTCGCTTAGGATGTTTGCCGTTGTAGGTGTTGCGAACCAGTCGTTTGCTGACTTTCGTGTAGCGCTGTCTCTGCTTTAGGCCTTCTTTTTCGGCTATTTTGTTGCAATAATCAATTACTTTTTTACACAATTTCGCATCCGTAGGAAAAGTAGTGTTATTCTCTTGAACCGTGGTATCTGACAAAACAAAATGTGAAGTATTGACCTTTGCATCATGCATCCTTACACTGTAGGCAAAGATTTTTTCAATACCGTTTTCGCCAATTCTTTTTCGGAAATGCACAAAATTACTTGGGTCACACGGGAATTCATGTTCAAAGAAAACTCTTCCGCAAAAATACTGCATGTAAGGATTCATAATCCACGCTGAGGCAAGGGTTTCATCGCCCAAATTGTACAGGTGCTTCAAAAGAAGGCAGCCCACCATAAACCGAATCGGATGACTTGGATTGCCTACTTTAGAATACAATGGAGAAAATTCTTTCTCGAAATAATTCCAATCAATTTTTTCTGAAAGCAATACAAGTTCGTGCTTCTCATCAATAAAATCCACCAACATCGGGCGAAATAATTCTGGCAGTTTTTCTGGATTTTTTCCCAACATATTTGCAAGGTTTTAAAGCTCTAAAATACAAAAACCTGCAAGAAAAAACAAATGAATCAATATTTAGAATACTAATATCCAATGTTTTAAATGTATTTTAAGGAGTGACTATCTATAGTTTTAACAGAATGGTAAAAAGAGTATTAGGTGTTTCTCCTTCAAAAATTATTCAGGAAAGAATAATATTAGAAGCAAAAAGATTATTGGTTCTTTCTGATATGTCAGTTAAAGAGATTGCATCAGAACTAAATTTTCAAGATGAATTTTATTTTAGTAGATATTTTAAAAAGAGTGTAGGTTTGTCTCCTAAGTATTTTAGGACGACAATTCAATAACTAAAATGTAGTCTACTTTAAATTTCTGGCATTTATCAATAAAAAAGAAAATACTTATCCTCATAATTAACACAAATTTATACATACCTATGGACTTCAAGAATATTCACATTGGAAATCTCATAAAGAAAAGAATTGAAGAATGTGGGATCTCATCATCCCGTATCTGCTCTTTTATAAAATGTTCTGAAAATGAGATTAATGCAATTTATCTTTCTGAAGAAATTTGCACGGAATTACTTTTAAGGTTTAGTAAATTGTTAGAATATGATTTTTTCAGAATATATACTCAGCATCTCATTCTTTATGCACCACCATCTGGAAATAAAGAAATTTCCCATGGTAAATCTATTCTACCTAGGTTCCGAAAGAATATTTATACTCGCGAAATTATTGATTTCATTCTTGAACTTTTAAGTACGGGTGCGAAGACAAGAAATGAGATAATTGAAGAATACCGTATCCCGAAAACAACACTATATAAATGGGTAACTAAAAGTAATATAAATGGTTTATAATAGGATGAATATACCAGATTATAAAAAGATTTATCAAGACATGATACGAATGAAATATCCGGATAAAGAAATTCTTTGCAATTCTATTCTAAAAAAAAATCATTTAGGTTCTCTTGACATTATGCGCATTAATGATATTTTAACGGGAAGAAATGATATTAGTAAGATTATGGATGATCCAAAACTTCGTTCTTATGACCGGAAAACTATCTTAAAAATATTAGATTATCAAAAGCAAAATAAACTAACCAATTCTCAATTAGCTTTACATTTCCGTACAAGCAGAAACACCATTACGAACTGGAAGAAAGTTTTTTTTTCGAAAGTAACTTATGCTAGTAAAACTTCAAGTGATTAATGAAATTGTATGATTATTTACTTACTTAGAGCCTGTTTAAATTTTCGTAGAAAATTTTGTTAAGAGGCTTTCAGAGGTTGGATATTTGAAAAAAAAAAATGAAATACCCAACCGATTTAACTGAAAACCAGTGGCAATATATAAAGAAAACGATGAACCTAAAAGAGAGAAAGAGAAAATATCCTCTTCTTTTGATTTGGAACTCCTTAATGTATTTGATAAAAACAGGTTGCCAGTGGCGTATGCTTCCTAAAGATTTCCCCAAATGGCAATTGGTTTATTACTATTATATCCGTTGGACGGAGTTGGGATATTTTGACTTAATTCTAGAAAAGCTACGAATGAAAGTTCGTATAAAAAAGGGTCAGCGAGCAGAAGCCTCCTTAGGAATAATGGATAGCCAAAGTGTACGCTGGGGCAATAATAGAGGTCTTCATGGCGTAGATGGAAATAAGAAAATAAAAGGAATAAAACGCCATGTGCTAGTAGATAAGAATGGATTTTTAATCGCAGTGATGGTTTGTGTAGCCAATATTCATGATAGTAAGGCTGGATTGCTTTTGCTTAGATTACTCAGGGAAGAGCTGATGAATTTCAAGTGTATTCTTGCTGATGCAGGCTATAGAGGAGATTTTCTAGATAAAGCTCATAGCCTTTATTCATACCTGGTAAAAGTGGTAAGTCGGGATAAAGAAAAACAAGCTAAAAAAGAGTTTAAACCCGTAAGTAAACGATGGGTAATAGAAAGAACTTTTGCTTGGTTTGATAATGACAGAAGGCTTTGTAGGAACTATGAACTACTGCATGAGTCTTCCGAAAATATGACCAAATTATCCGCTATAAAATTATTACTCAATAAAATTTAAACAGGCTCTTAATAAATAATTTTTATTAAGTAAGTAAATGATGTTAGCAAAATTTAATTGGGATATATCTTTTTAAATATTTTTTGACAGGTATGTTGGTTAACTTTTTTATTTTAAATTAGCTTCATATAGATTTTACAATTACGAAAAAATAACTTTAAATAGCCGAAAACTATTAAGTTTTTTTTAATATTTACGATTGCTTACCATGAAAAAGTAATTTTTTTCATTTTTCTAATTATCATTGTTTTCAAGTAAATTATACTTGTTTAAAGCTGGATTCTTCCAGCTTTTTTTATTATAAGTAGGTTTAATAGATATATGACTTTTGTCTTCAATTTTTCAATAATTATAAAAAAATAATAATATAAGAATAAGAATTTGCTGGGAAGTGAATCTGTTGTAAACTCCCCGTAAATAGTACGTACGACTAGAATTTAGACAAAAAGTTTAAATTTAGGAGTATATACTATGAAAAAGAAACAATTCAGCGCGAATCAGATTTCAAGCATTGTGAAGGAATTCGATAATGGTAGAAGCTTAGAAGAGATTGTGCGTAACTATGGTATTGCAGAGCAATACTGTATAACTTGCGTAAAAAGTACGGAGGAATGGAAGCTAGTGAAATGAAGAAAGCAAAGGAACTGGAAGCAGAAAACACATCCTTAAAGCGGATGTATGCTAATTTAGTCATGGAATTGGCTGTAGTCAAGTATATTATAGAAAAAAAGCTCTAAAGCCTTGCCACAAGAGGAATATGGTTGAGAGCTTCGTATAGAATATCCTCAATCTGTGAACAAGGCATGTCGTATTATTAAAATGAGCCGTCGTATACTTCATTATAAATCTATAAAAGACGACAATTTTCTCATTACAGCTTTGAGGGCTTAGCCGAAAAACACCCACGTGAGAGGTTTTGGAAGCTATGCTAGACTTAGAAATATAAATCATAAAAACTTTATAGGATCTATAAAAGTATAGGACTCGCAATGAGAAGAAAATATTAAAAGAGAGAAAAGAAGCCACTAGTAATGCAATCAAAATTTACTCAATCTTGGAATATAACTTTACTAGTAATGTCTTGGAGAATGGTCGTAAATTCAGAAGTTTCAATATAATTGATGACTATAACAGAGAAGTACTCTTTATTGAAGTTGATTACAGCCTATAAAACAGCCGAGTTGTTTGGGTGCTTAATCATCTGATAAGCAGATATGGAAAGCCTCAAAGTATTTGTAAATATAATGGTCTAGAGCTTATTGTAGGATTGATGCCCCATTGGAGTAAGGCCAATAGTATTACCTTTCAATATATAAAGTCTGGAAAAACCAATGCAAAATGGATATATAGAAAGATTTAACAGGACTTATCGGGAGAGTGTGTTTAATTCATATATTTCAATCATTAGCAGGATTGTCGCCTGTGATATACAGAGAAATAGAAAAACAGAAAATTGCTGTTTTAAACTAAATGAAAATAAATTTTCATACAATATGTAATTTAAATCGTACTAAAAAAGTGAAGTCTACAAATTAGCCGAAAGCTTGATTAAAAGTCCGAAAATACAAACTATTTATTTGAATTAGAAAACTTGTAACCAAATAAATATTTAATATTTAATACATATAAGGATTATATAGTGTATTAAGAGCCTGTTTAAATTTTCGTAGAAAATTTTGTTAAGAGGCTTTCAGAGGTTGGATATTTGAAAAAAAAAAATGAAATACCCAACCGATTTAACTGAAAACCAGTGGCAATATATAAAGAAAACGATGAACCTAAAAGAGAGAAAGAGAAAATATCCTCTTCTTTTGATTTGGAACTCCTTAATGTATTTGATAAAAACAGGTTGCCAGTGGCGTATGCTTCCTAAAGATTTCCCCAAATGGCAATTGGTTTATTACTATTATATCCGTTGGACGGAGTTGGGATATTTTGACTTAATTCTAGAAAAGCTACGAATGAAAGTTCGTATAAAAAAGGGTCAGCGAGCAGAAGCCTCCTTAGGAATAATGGATAGCCAAAGTGTACGCTGGGGCAATAATAGAGGTCTTCATGGCGTAGATGGAAATAAGAAAATAAAAGGAATAAAACGCCATGTGCTAGTAGATAAGAATGGATTTTTAATCGCAGTGATGGTTTGTGTAGCCAATATTCATGATAGTAAGGCTGGATTGCTTTTGCTTAGATTACTCAGGGAAGAGCTGATGAATTTCAAGTGTATTCTTGCTGATGCAGGCTATAGAGGAGATTTTCTAGATAAAGCTCATAGCCTTTATTCATACCTGGTAAAAGTGGTAAGTCGGGATAAAGAAAAACAAGCTAAAAAAGAGTTTAAACCCGTAAGTAAACGATGGGTAATAGAAAGAACTTTTGCTTGGTTTGATAATGACAGAAGGCTTTGTAGGAACTATGAACTACTGCATGAGTCTTCCGAAAATATGACCAAATTATCCGCTATAAAATTATTACTCAATAAAATTTAAACAGGCTCTAATTAGTACTGATTTTTTGTAAATAGAATGACTAAAATTTAATCCACTTATTAAAGTAACTTAAATGAATGCATAAGGCTTTAGAAAATTTCTTTTGTCTTTTATCAGAGGACAGCATATTGTTTTCATTATTGCCGTTTTATGATTCTAAAAAATGATATACTTGTCTTGTCCCGATTATTTTCAGCTTCATCACTTTATTGATTTGTTAATCTATAGTATAATTATCTTTGATAAAAATAATTGGAGTTATGGTTTCAATATATAATTATTACTGTAAAGCTATTGAAGATCGTCTTTGAATAAATTAACTAAATTATAACAGGTTATTTAATTGGAAGAAACAAGATAACTCTAAAAACATTAGCCGTTAACGCTATAATTTCACAAATTACAATTTTGAGCCTAATCAATTATTTATATTTATTAATTAAAAGCCAGATTAAAGATGAAAACTAAATTTGAAATTGACAATTTTCTTGAAGCTATTGAAAAAAATAGAACTTTTGATGTGAAAGACTTTATTGCATTACAAAAGGAAATTGAATTGTCCCCGGATTATAGAACAATGGGACCGGAATTTGAGTTTGCGCAAGTAGGAAAGAAAATCCCAATTCACCTTGAATTAGCAAAATCCGAAACGAGCATAAATAATTTGCCAATGGTTATTGAAACAGATGCTGGCAATGTTATTGAAATTGCTTGCCCCCCATTTGTTGTAGCTACCGATATGAATGATTGGGAGTCGGTAAAGTTGAGAAGTATGATAATTACTGACGTTTTCGAAAAAAAACTGAAGTCAACTGCGGAAAAGTTTGCTAGAGAAAATAAGACCTTAGGGCAATTGATGAGTGAAGTTAGCAATATTTTCGGTGTGAGATTGGAATATTCTAAAGAATATGCAGCTATAAAAGATGTAAAGCTTTCCGAGTTTACGAAGGGTATGGAGATAAAAGGTCTAGATAAGAAAGATATATCGAACGCACAAATAAATATGAGGATGAGCACAGAGGAGGTTTCGAAGTCCCTCCGGGAAAGCAACAAGGGATCATCTTTGCATATGCAGTTTAAACGGGAAATCACATCTAGATTGGAAGAGGTTTTAGCAGAAAAATTTAAAATCCCGGGAAAAGAGCACGAATTCAAAGATAGGTTGGCTATAGTTTCTTTTTTTATATCTCAGATACCCTTGATGTCACTACAAAATATTATGAATGTTTTGAGAGATGAAAAGAAGCTTGCATCCCATCAGACAAGGGAACAGAATAGAGATGAATTCAAGAACTCGGCGCCATCTAATGAAAAATTACTTATTGCTCTATCGCAAGTAAAAGATTATATGGGCTTTTGGCTTAAATCGGGCTTAAATGATTTTGTTAAAGAAGATCCTATTATCAAGCAAATGATTCTTGGAATTAACAAGAATGGTTTAAAGGGTTTTATGGAAAATGAGACAGAACTCTGGAATACTTATAGAGTAGGTTTGGAAACATACGCCCAGAGAGACATATCAACACTGTATAGAAATTCAATTGGGAGTATTATAGAGGGATTATTTGATATGGCAAAGAAGGACGTTATTAGAAGTTCTTCTAAAATTGATTTTCCTATTTTTAGCGATGAAGGTAAAGGTCCGTCGGTCTTAACTGATTATAAGAACGGATCCCCTTTCATGATCCGGCCAGATACCTTTGTTAGTTTACCAAAAGAAAACCACCTTGTTGAAATAAGGAGTTTGAACAAAGGTATTGCTGATAATGAATACCTGAAAGACTTTCAAATGTCTCATTATAGAAAGTTTGCAACGTTAGCCAGTAGAATCCCTGAAGATAAAGGAGTTAAGAAGTCTACTCTTAATGATAACAATTTACAAAAAAACAGATTTCAAAAATTCACAATACCAACGAATCAGGAAACACATATAAAAACAGAAAAAAAAGATAGTCCTAAATCATTAGCGCCAAAAGATGGCAAAAATGTAATCGAAAAAGATTTTAATATAATTAAAACAAGATTGTAAGAATCCTTTAAATTTAATTAATAAGATTCGAAAGTAAATTTGGATTATAATTGAGTTATATAATGTAATAAATTAATTTCTTTATATCTAATAAAATCTTTATTCGAGTAAAGAAAAGAATCTTATTTAGATCTTTTTTCAATAAGATTTAGATAATGATAACTGCTTAAAATAAGCTATTTGTAGCTGGACTAAAATTGTGAATTTTTGTCAAAAACTTATTGATAGAATAAGTATAACTTATAAAATGTTAAAAGAAATGAAATACTTGAAATTTATTAAGCTAAATTTGATTGTATTATTATTGCCAATGGGTAATTTATTACATGCTCAATCATCAACAATTGATACAAAAATCAGCGGGTGGACAACGACTCTTAAAACTTCATTGAATGCTGGAGTTACCGCTTTTGCAGTTGTCGGGGCTTTTCTGATTTTTGTTCAATATATGCAAGGTAACGAACAGGCTCAAAAGAATTTTATCCGTTTCGTTATAGGATTAGCTATTTTTGGCCTGGTTGATGTCATTACTCATGTATTTATTTAAAATATAGAGCTCCTTACATAGTATTGTTAGATTTAAGCTATATACAGTATTTAGCATATATATATTAAATCTAACAATGCTATGTGTCGCTGAAAGATTTATGAAATATTTTACAATGTAAAATTATTCAAGGTTATCTTTTGAATTACTTTTTCTTAAAATTTTGCTTGTAACATGTATTCTGGTACTAACCCATTTAGAACACATATAATTTAACTATGAAATTTTAGTCTTTCTTACCTCTTCAAATATTGAAGAAGAAAATGTGAAGTTCCCTTCAATGAAAGCTGAAAATAAAGTATACACAGCAATGATATTAGGTGTAGAGGTACCCAAACTCTTAGACCGGCTAATATTGCTTCATTATCAGAAAATAGAGATGAAAATCAATATTTCTTATGTGAAAATATAGATAAGCTTCTTTTAAAGTTAAAGCATTTAGATAGAGGATTTTTATCTACACCATAATTTATAATATTAAAAAACAATGGATTTAAAAAAACTTCGTGAAATTCCTTCTACTTATTCTTTAGTTAAAAAAGCATTATTTCTAAGCTTTTTTATCACAGTAATAGCTATTGTTTCTAGTGGAATCTGGGCTGTTTATATAAGTAAAGTTTTTACTAAAAAAATATATGTTCTAACTGAAAAAGGGCAGGCTGCAATTGCAAATTCTATGAATAATGAGGACTATGAAAATTATAGATTACCTGAGATTAAAAATCATATTAAAGTGTTTCACAGATTATTTTTTGGCTATGATCAATTTAGTTATGATAAGAATATCAATGAGGCGCTTTATCTGATCGGAAACTCTGGAAAACAATTGTATTTATCTCTTAAAGCAAATGGGCATTTTGCGAGGATACAATCTCAAAATTTAGTTCAAAAATTAGACATAGATTCTATAAAAGTTAACGATAAAGAATATCCTTATCACGCATCTGTTTATGGCAAGCTCAGGGTCTCCAGAGTTGACCAGAATGTGAGTACAAAAAACCTATTCTACGCTTCATTTGATTTATATAATGTGTCAAGAACTGAAAATAGTCCTCATGGGTTACTTATTGAAAACTATTTGTTCAAAAGTAAAGGATTTGAAGATGCTTCAGCTAATGATGCCGGCAATAGTATACAAGAGGTAACCCCTCCTAATTCAGAGGAAAACTAATACAGTATAGTATTTTGAAATCCTTTTTGATTGTTAAGTATTGGTAGATAATTTGGAATTCCAGTAACAGGATTCTATAGTAATTTGTATATAATGAAAAATGATAAATATTCTTTAGATATTTTAATTATATTTTCTTTTTTAGTAAGTATACTGTTTGTTTTAGTAGATATTTATTATTCAAAGTATAGTTATATAGCTAAGAGAAACTTGAGTGACGAATATATCAATATATTCATCATAAAGTTATTTATAGCTTTTCCACTCATTAAGAATTCTTTATTATTAAGGGCTTTAAGCCTTACTATTGTTACCTTCTGTTGCTTTGGTTTTGAAGTTAAGAGAGAAGTAGGAGAAAGTTCTTCTTTTATGAAGAATATTATAGTAGCAGGGATATCACTTATAATTTTCTTAAGCGTATCGGTGTTGAAGATTGAGATTATCTCTTATACTATTATCTCCTTTGCTTTTTATATTATTTATATCGTTGGATTTCTAAAACTCAGAAAATTCTTCAATTTTTATGATAAGAAGGATGAATTTAATGAGAAAAATCTAATTTTTGAACAAGAGAAAGTAGTGAAGAAAAATCCTTATTCTGTGAATTTTAAAACAGAAAATGGGGTAATTAATGTTGTGAATCCTTTCAGGGCCACAATGGTTTTAGGTACTCCGGGATCAGGAAAGTCTTACTCTGTGGTTGAAGAATATATACGGCAACATATTCAGAAGCAATTTTCGATGATGGTGTATGATTTTAAATTTCCTGCACTCGCTAAAGAGACATTTGCTTTTTATGAATACTATAAAGAACAGTACAAAATTAAACCTCGTTTCTGTGTGGTTTCTTTGGATGATTTGGAGAAATCTAATTTTGTGAATCCTCTGGATCCTCAATTGATTAGAAAAGCAGCAGATGCCATCGAAGCATCGCAAACTATCTTGTTTAATTTAAATAAAGAATGGATTACTGAAAAAGACTTTTTTGCTCAGTCTGCTATTTCTTATTTCGCTGCCTGTATTTATTTTCTGAGAATTTATAAAGACGGGAAGTTCTGTACATTGCCTCATGCAATATCTTTAGCTTCATTGCCGGATGAAAAAGTGTTTAAAGTTTTTGGTCAATATTCGGAATTAAGGTTCTTTATGACTCCTTTTGCAGATGCTTTGGCAAAACAGGCTTATGAGCAGCTTTCAGGTCAGACAGCGTCTGCGAGAATACCTCTGTCTCAGTTGGCAACAAAGGAATTATTCTGGGTAATGGGCAATAATATTTTTCCTGAAGAGAATATTTCATTAAGTATCAATAATCCGGAAAGTCCATGCATATTAATAATTGCCAATTCACCTAGTACCCAAACAACCAATTCTCCTGCTTTAGGGCTTGTGGTTACACAGCTTTTGAAAGAAATAAATCAACAGGGAAGACAACCTTGTTCGGTTATATTGGACGAGTTGCCCACCATGTATTTTATGGGATTGGATAACCTGATTGCAACGGCCAGGTCCAATAAAGTTTCTACAACCATTGGAATGCAGGATCTTGAACAGCTGAAAAGAGATTATGGCGATAAAGTAGCAGAAACAATATTTAATATCGTAGGTAATATTTTCAGTGGTTCAGTAAGAAGTGAGACGGCAAGCAAGCTTCAGGAAATATTTGGAAAGAAAAAGCAAAAATTAAAAAATGTAACCATTGATACCAATAATTCATATTCCATTAATGAGAATTTAGAGTACGTAATTCCGGTATCTGCTATATCACAGCTTTCTCAGGGAGAGTTTGTAGGGGTAGTTGCAGATAATTTCGGAGAAGAAATTAACCGAAAAATTTTCAGGGGGAAAATAAAAGTAGAAAAGCGTACTGATCAGATAAAGAATGAGATACCCACGATTATAGAGGGAGAAGTGATAAATGAGGTTTTAAATGGAAATTTTGAAAGAATTGTAAAAGAGGTAGATATTCTCATTGAAAACGAATTATATAGAATTTCCCGGGAGGAAAAAACTACTATGGGCTGAGTTGTCCTTGCATGTAGACGATCAATAGAATGGATTTTGTACTTAAGAAATAAATATAAAATGATGATAACTCATTATGTATATAGTATTTAGCAAAAGAAATAGGTTGCTTCCTGTATATTTTATTCTTTCTATCATGTTTCCTTATCAGAGAGTAAAATCACAGAAGATGATACCGCCAGTTGAATCCTACAAGACAATTGTTTCATCACATTATGGGTATAGAAGACATCCTATTGATGGAGTTTTTAAAAAGCACCATGGGGTTGACTTTTCTGTACCTCAGGGAACTGCTGTATTATCTACCTATTACGGAGTTGTATTAAGTTCTATGTACGAAAGAGGATATGGCAATACCATCGTAATCCATAATGATGGAGATTTTAGAACCAAATTTGGACATTTAATGTCCCTGTTTGTTAGAGAAGGAGACTTGGTAAAGCCTGGACAGTTGATAGGTTTGAGTGGAAATACAGGACATTCTACTGGTCCTCATCTACATTATGAAGTAATAATTGAAGGTAAAAAAATTGACCCTTTATTGTTTCTGAATATTATGTGTAACAATAGTTTATAAAATATGTTTGCAAATCTTGATAAGAAAAAAAAGATCATCATTGGGGTTGTTTTTGTGGCTGCATTAGGTATTCTTGTTTTGATGATGAGCCTGATCCTGGTTCCAAAAGTAAAGGAGTCCAATGACAAGTTGATTTTAACTCCTAATGTAGATGAGAAACAGCTTGAAGAAAAATCAAAATTAGAAATTTATAATCAGGATGAAAGGGATCTAAAAAGCTACTTTTCAAAAGATGGAAAGTATGGAATAGATACAGAACTTCCGGAAGATGAAAAATTATTGCAGGGACAGTTTCAGAATTTTGATGGCAAAACTGAAGAAAATGATTACGCCAAAAGACAGGAACGCTATATGAAGGCTTTATCCAACATCTCTTCACAAGGAAGAAGTTACCCATCCGGTTCCGATTACAGTTCCGGATATGGTTCTGACTCTGAAAGTAGTCTGGGTAAAATATTTGCGTTGCAGGATAAGATTCGTGCAGGATTAACGGAAGCTGCTGCCTCCCGTAATTTTCCGGATTCTGTTAATTCTTTAAAAACAAAAGAAAGTAAAGAGAAGTTAGTTAAAGATGCTATCCCCAATCAGAAGAATTTTTTTCAGGGAACAACAGCAGGGAGTAATAGAAAGATTTTACAGCTGATTCCTTCAGAAACCATAGAACAGAAGAGAGTATTAGATAGAAATATTATTCCTATCAGAATAAAAGAAGACATGAGGCTTACAAATCTTCCCGGAGGACTGGTAATTCCTAAGAACTCGATTGTTTATGGAAGAATATCCTTAGGGGAGGATCGGATCAATATTAATATTGAAAGCTATAAAAAAGATAATGTTCTGTACCTATTAAGCTTTAGAGTGTATGACTATGATGGAAGAGAAGGTATTCATGTGAACAATCATTCGTGGCTTAAAATCCCATCAACTGTTTCAAAAGATATTTTCGATTATGCCCTTGAAAGAGGAACAAATGCTGGTAGTTCTATTTTAGGAGGAGGTGCTAATACCGGGGTGGATCTAAAGGAAGCCAAAAACATGGCCATTTTGTCAGCCGGAAAAGAAATAAGTAAAGAAGTATTTGAGAAGAGGAGAGTGTTCTTGCCTAAAAAATATCAATTATGGATCAATATAAGCTCCTCAAATAATGCCTCTGTTTCTAATTACAATGGTCTTTAAGAACGGTGCTATAATTATTACTTAAGAATATGAGAGATACAGATATCAAAAAAGCTTTTAATTTATTAGCGGTAGACAATGATTTGTTAATTAGCAAAAAAGGAGATGTTGGCTTAGTGTATAAAGTGATGCTTCCTCAGATATATTCACTTGATAGCGAGCAGATTGAGCAGGTTAGCGTTATTTTTGACAAAGTAATCAGATCTTTACCCGCCGGAACAATCTTGCAGAAACAGGATTTCTTTTTTGTAGATTCTATCAAAGAGCAGATATCGGACAGTCCTAATTTTTTAGCCTCAAGCGATAACAGGTTTTTCCATGAAAAGCCTACGATGAGCCATGAGTGTTATCTCACTATAATACAGGACTCTAAGAGTAAAGTAAGTATACTTAATAATTCCAGTCAGTATAACAAATATTTAGATGGAATAGATGATTTTATTAAAGCAGTAGAGTCGAGTCTTTCATTTTTAACTAAGGAAGGCTTTTTCGCAGTAGAAAGATTAAGTAATGATCAGATTATTGCGCTGTTAGGAAAATATTTATCTCTTTCGAAAGAAGGGGAGACTAATCTGAGGGATATGTTTTTTGATAAGAACTTACAGATAGGAAATAAATTTGCGGAACTGTATACGATTTCTTCCAATAGTCAGCTTCCTATTACCATTAATAGTACCATCAAAAGTATTGAACATTCCACACCTAAAACTGATTTTAGAATTCCTTTTATACAGCCGGTATCTACAGGGTTGGATGTAAACCATATCTACAATCAAGTGATTTATATTGAGGATTCAGAAAAAGTTTTTTCTTCTCTGAAAACCAAAATGAATCAATTTAAAAGTATGGCCATACTTTCAAGGGAAAATCAGGTTACTTATTCTCAGGTGGAAGATCTTGTAGAAGATGTTTTGGAAAGAGAGTTAACATTTATTTATCAGCATTTTAGTGTAATTGTCTGGAATGTTTCACAAAAAAAATTGGAATATGATGTCAACTTATTGGAAAATGCTTTCAGAGATTTAGGGATTACTCCTTATCAGGTGAAGTATGCTCTAAAGGAATTGTATATGAATAATTGCCCTGGAACTGCTGCTTATATTTCAGAGAATCATAAATTTATCGGTATATCGGAGCAAACGTCCTCATTACTAAATTTTGAGTCCTATTACGAGAGCAATAAAGATGGAATTCTTTTCTGTGACCGCAAAAAAGAATCACCCTTACGTCTTGACTTATGGGACGAGCCTGTTAAAAAGGGAATCATCGTAAACCGGAACAGATTAATTTTCGGGCCTTCAGGAACCGGAAAGTCATTTTTGATCAATCACATTGCGAGTCAGTATTATGAGCAAGGTCATCATATCGTCATGATAGATATCGGAAACTCTTATAAAAAGTTATGTGAGTTGGTAGAAGGAGTTTACTTTACCTATGACTTAAACTCTCCGTTACAATTTAATCCTTTTTATTACTATGATGAAGATGAAATTAACATAGATAAAAAAACCTTTTTGCTTTCATTAATCTTC
Organism: Chryseobacterium sp. 7; assembly: GCF_003663845.1. NCBI lineage: Bacteria > Pseudomonadati > Bacteroidota > Flavobacteriia > Flavobacteriales > Weeksellaceae > Chryseobacterium > Chryseobacterium sp. 7. The sequence continues at coordinate 110,570 of NZ_RCCA01000001.1, read as the reverse complement.
TTTTTATGGAAAGGAGAAGAAGGACCTTCAAGAGAAGAGAAACAGATATTGTCCACCTATCTGGACCTTTATTACGAGCATGTTGTGAATAATGATGTTTTTCCCTGTATGTCTACTTTCTATGAGTTTATATCGGAAAATACCGCTATTGAAGAAGAATTAAGTTATTTTGACAAGGTCAGTTTTAAACTCTCCCTTAGAGATTTTTATGACGGACATTATAAAGATATACTCAATGCAGCAGAACCCGCCAACCTGATTCATGAGCGTTTCATTGTATTCGAAATGGACAACATTAAAGATCACCCGACATTGTTTCCTTTGGTTACCATGTTGTGTATTAATCTGGTGATGACTAAGATCCAAAAGATTCCCGGCGTAAAGAAATCAATATTTATAGACGAGTGCTGGAAGCCTATTTCCAAAGGGGAGATGGCCGAGTTTATCAAGTATTTGTACAAAACCGTTCGTAAATTTTATGGAGAGGTTGCCATTGCAACCCAGGATCTGGAAGATATCCTGGATACAGCTGCAGGACCCGCGATGGTTAATAATACAGATACGTTAATTATGCTTTCCCATAAAAAGAAAATGGCATCTAAGGATAAATTTTCTAAATATTTATCACTCAGCGAATCTGATCTTCAGAAACTTTATTCCACAGACAAAGGAGAAGTTTATGTTAAAGTAGGAAGTATGTCTAACGTGTATAAAGTGAAAGTGTCCCCTGAAAGATATGCCTGTTATTCTTCTAATGCTGATGAAAATAAAGTAATCCGGCGGATATACGAAGCCAAAGGAAACATGTCGGTGGCCATTAATGATTTTATTGATTTAAATTCTCAAGAGAAATGAAAAAACATATTGTATTATTCCTTCTATTTTTTATATGTTCTCAGGTATCTTTTGCCCAGGAAATACTGGAACCCTTATCTCAGCGCCAGGCAATTGAAGTTTCAGATGTGAAAACCACACACATTATTTTTGATGAAAAAATAAAATATGTGGATGTGGGGTCTGTTTATTTCGTCGCTGATACCATTGGTAATATGCTCAAGTTAAAGCATACAGGGGAAGAGTTGGAAGATTTAAAGAGCCAGCAGGCGAATCTTACCGTGATTAATGGTAAAGGAAGCTATTATTCTATTGATATGGGGTATAACAGAAACCCTGATATCACAACGTATAAGGCGGTGGAAACCCTTACTACGATTGATTATTTTGCAAAACAAAGTATTTACAAAATTGAAAAAGAAGAAAGGACAGAACAGGACTTTCAGGAATTGTGTATGTTATCTGAAAGCGCGCATTCTACCGTAAAAATTAAAGATACTCAAGATGGATTGAACCTGACTTTAAACGGAATCTATTACAGGAACTTTCAGAATAAAATTGTCTTACGGGTAGAAATTTATAATACGTCTAAAATCACTTTAGATATAGACCAGATTCTTTTCAGATCAAAGCTTAAGAAAAATAATGCTGCCAAAAAAGATTATGTATATCAGGAAAGAATACTGACACCGGTAAAATCCTGTGGTGAGCAGCGAAATATTAAATTGGGAGAAACAAGGGTTCTTACCTTCATCTTTGATAAGTTTACATTAAACGAAGATGAAATATTGAGCTTGGAAGTAGGAGAGCATGCTGGAGGCAGAAGCGTAAATATTCGCATTCCCAGAAAGAAACTCTTATTTCCGGAATATATATAAACATACTTAACGTATTTCAGTTATGAAGTATCTAATTCTACTATTACTGTTTTTTTCACTGCTGTATAAGGGGCAGTTACCCTACATTGATCCACCGGGTTTAGTGGCAAGAATTTTTGAGAAGAATGCCACTGATGATTATGAAAAAGTAACCAAAAAAAGTTTGGATGAGCTGGGTCAAATTGAGGCTATCAATGAATTTGAAAATGCGGCTAGGACTTCCATTTCTAAAAAAGTCCTTATCAACTTTTCCAAGTACTCTAATGTTTGCAACCCCTATATTAATCCCATTAAAAAAAGAAAGTGCCGAAAGAAACTGGAATATATTAAAGCTGCGAACAGCATATTGGAAGCTGCGTTTATAGCAGGGATGGGGATAAAAATTAACCGTGGAAACAGAGAGAAGTTGGATGAAGGATTTCTGAGCACTTTAAATTTTCTGACTAAGGAATTGGATGAAATGAAATATGAGGCGGAACAAAGCAATCTATTCTACAAATTAGGTCTTATACCTAAGTAACGTAAATATTTATTGGTCTATAATAAGTTTTAACAATATAGTATTATGAGAGTATTACCCATTTTATTTTTTTTAACATTCCAGCTATTTTCGGCTCAGTTTGTACATGTTGCCATCCATTTGAATAATACAGATTCGGACACAAGGAAAAAGCTTTTAGAAATTGCTGGACATACCACTGCAAGAGCGATACAGCTAAAACTACAGAATGATTACCTGAAAGAAATGATTAAAAATGATGAAGAATTTTTAGAAAGAAATTATAAAAAGTCAGGTAAATTTGATAAACAAAATAGCTTTATTGCTAAATCTATAACTACTGGAGCTTTAGGGGTAGGATCAGTTATATTGAATCAGTTTAAAAAAATTCCTTATATAACTAATGTTAAGAATGATTATTTACAATCTTTAGCATTAGATAAATCAGTACTCCTTGCACTTCAGAATGTGGATGCTTCAAAAATAAAAGCATCTGAAAGACAAGAAATCTATAGGGTTCGTGATCTGCTGGTAAGGATATATTCTAAAAATGATAAAGAAGTTGTTGGAGTAATGACTTTGCCTGCTCTGGCACTTCTGATACAAAGCAATCCGGATCTCATTCAATTGATCAAGAACCTTGAAATTATATTCTAGTTTTTTTATTAACCTCTAAATTTATTCTATTATGTACAGGGTTTTGATAATACTGTTAGTATTTACTTCAATAAAAGCGTATTGTCAACCGTTTGCCAATAACCCTATTGGGCCTTTATCAGACGTTCCTTCGGTAACACTTTCAGGGGTGACTTTGGGACTTAATCTTGCGTTAAAAGGAAGAGAAGAAACGACAGAGAAAAGGACTCAAGATTTTTTGAAAGAGTATAGAAAGAGGATTCCATATTATGGCGGCGTTGTCTGGTTATCTACGGTAAATGATATTATCAATAATGTCAAAGATAGATCCAGTAAACTTAAGGATGATAATGAAAAGCTTTCTTTCTTATATTATTCAAAAAAGAAAGAGAACAGGGGGTATTTACTTTCAGCAGACAGTCAAATTAAGAATATGTCTTCCCATTTCTTAAATGGCGAAATTACTACCATTTTGGGAGAAAAGTTTAATCTGTATGAAGACCTGAGAACATCGCTGTCTGCAATTAACAGGAAACTGGATAGGGTAGAAGATAATATAAAAGAAAGTACGCTGAAGAGGAAATTAGTCCGGCAATTTACTAAATAGTTAATATCAATTTTTTAAAGTCATGAATATATTATATGTCAATTTCAGATCATTCGGTTTTAAGACCTTTTTCGTTGGAGCATCATTATTATTTATACGTCCTAAAGCTCAGCTTGTTACGATTAATATGACTTGGAATTGGTCAGCAAATGATCTTTTGTCAAAGGAAATGTACAAGGATATGGTCTCGGCACATCGAAAACTGGGAGGGTACGCCATAACAAAAACAGGTATTCTAGCAAGAACAAAAGATGTTTATATAGAGCCTAATAAGGAGCTTACCCATATATCATTTAAGTTAACCTTTAAAAAAAATGATATATTGAAATTTGTATCCAAAACAAGTTATGATTATATAGAGGATAAGTATCCGATTATAACAACTTCCCCACTTTCAAGTGGTAAATTTTCAAATGTTTTGATAAGAAGAAGATTCAAAACGAAATTTGATTCAGAGATAGAAAATATTAGCAATTATCTGAATACTGCCAACTATATTCCTGAAGGGGAAAGACTGCGCTTAATTCAGCAGGCACTAGATAAAGTAATAAGAGTAACACTGGAAGATGAAACATATTAAATCAATATCCACATTCCTGCTTTTTTTTAGCTTTAGTTTTTGTTATACACAGAGTTGGTCTTTTGATATTAATGATTATGCCGTCGCAGGAACGAAAACTGGAATTATTGGCGGGTTAGGAGCAGAAATTGCTCTAAAGGACAAACAAAATAAATTATTTGAAAAATTGATAAAGCTTGAAAAAGAGATTGATGACAAAAAGAGCATAACAAATGTAAATAGCCTTGTACTTGCATCTACTTCTCTTATTATGATTGCTGATACAAGAAAAGATATTGGAGTTGTAAAAAAGGTTATCAGTATCATAAAGTTAAATCCATTATTTCTGAAACATTCACTGTCAGAGAAATATGAAAACCTGGTAATTGAAAACAGATACTTAGATGAAGCTCAATCGGATTATTACAAATATTTGGGATCAGGACTTCTTTCTGGAGGCTTGGGACAGGTTTATACTGTTTTTGGAAAGCTGCTAGAAAGAATTTTGAAAATTAGAGCTACTGTTTTGGCTATAAAGAAAGATATTGAATCTTTATCAGTCGCCAATAAAGTCTTATTTAAAATATAAAAAATAGTAACATCTTTAAATTGAAGTTTATTGATGGTTAAAACTACAAGCTAAATGACAATAGATGAAATTTTAAATCAATACAGATCAATTCTTCAAACTAGGTTTGATCTCTTTATTAACGAGTCAAGACCCTATGTTCTTCTGATGGCTATAACATTTACCTTTGTTTTCGTTGGGTATAAAGTAATGAGAGCAATGTCTGATCCGGATGAAAAAATTGGGCGGGATACACTTTTAAGGCCTATTCTCACTCTTATGGCGATCACATTATATATTCCTTTGGTCAAATTATTATTATTTGATACGGTAGATATTTTATCTGCTGTAGTAAAACAGGGAGCTTATAGTGTGACAGGGCGTAACCCTGGTGATTTTGAAAAAGCCTTTCAAGCTGCGATAACCCATGTTCAGGGAACAGGAGCAGATGGAAATGGAGTGTATGATGTTCTGCAGATTAATCCCTTTTTAGAACTTTTTCATATCATTATTTATTTTGTCGCTTCTGTTGTTGGGGATATATATTATTGAGACAATTACTGATGATATTTGTTTATTATGTTCTAGGAATATTTGTTTTACCATTTTCCCTTATTGTATCTAATGAAAAAATTGTAAAGGCATGGTTCTTTGGCTTTCTGTCTATCCTGCTATGGGAACCTATATTAATCATTTTGAAAGTGATGATCATTCTTTTACCTGTTGGAACTACAGAATTTACTAATGTTCTCCTTTCTATTGCTTTTCAACTCGTAATGATATTTATGATATTAAAAGTTCCGCAGTTTGCGAATCTTTTGGTAGATTCTGAAGCTGGCAATAAATTTAGTATGAAGGCTGGTTCCGTATTAAGAGGTGTACCTGGAAAAGCTTTTAATGCCGGAAAAGCTTTCAATGCTGCATTAAAAGCTAAGTAAATATATTTCAATTATTATCATTTTAAAAGTATAATATTAAAATTTAGAAGATGGTGAAAAGAGCAAGTTTGCAGAAGTTCAGATTATTAATATTTTACCTAAGTTGAGTCAAGGAAAATCATCTTAAATAAATTTTGAAGTACAAAACTGGTTACAGTTTATAACCCGCATATTATGTAAATTATCTATAGCGTACAAAATAGAAATTAGAAACTGTTTGTTTTTTGTATAGCATATTAAACTCTACCAAAAAACTCTATTTTAGGATTTGATGGTGGTTTTCAAAAATATTTAACTTCTGTAATTTAAATATTTTTGATGTCAGATATATAAAATACTTAAATTAAATTTAAACAGATTTACATTTTCTCAATTTTGTTGAGAAAAAAAGCTATTGTGTACTCTCAATTTCTAATAAATAAGCAAAATTGTATGGAATACAAAACCCCAAAAACATTGGAAAAGGAACCTTTAATCTTTGGTTACCCCGTAATCTCCGGTATTATAATAGTTATATGTTTTATGTTGTTTCTTTTTATTGTATTTAAAGAAGTATTATTATCATTAATTTTTTAGTAATTCCTATTCTTTATTTATATATAAAAAAAAGTATCCTAGAAAAGGTGAATTTAAAGAATTTTTTTTGATTTCAAAATGGGAGTGCAGTGTATTAGATTTGATAGTAAATTAGAAAATTTAATTAATATAAATACAAAAGGTAACCGGTTTGGATCTCAGAAAAATTCTGAAGTATAAAGTATACATAGGAAGATTTTTTGAAAATTAAGATTAATTTTGAAGTACAGAATTAGATCGTGGAAATATATTCGTTATTTCAAGAAAAGACGGGAGCCGTTCCATATGTACTTAGATAATTTTAGTTAGAGTGAAAAATTTATTTTTCACTCTAATATTCTCTCTTTCTATTAAAGTAAATTTTTAGTGACTTTGGCAAATTCGAAAAGATTTCTTATCCACTAAAAGAATGAATTACGGCATACGAGATTTACAGATAGACGCATGTTTTGAGACTTCTCTTTAGAAAACTACCTATTTATATTTTTATATTCTGAATTTTAATATATAATTGAAAATTTCTCCTTATTATCCACAGGTCAGCTTACTAAATTAACTTTTTTATTATTAAATTAATAGTACAATTCAATAGTTTTGAAGTAGAGTTTTTATTGATTAGTCCATGTTAAGAATGTTAATTTGGGTTTATATTGTAATATTTTTATAATTTTGAGTATTTTTTTAGTGGAATGAGGTTTTTGAAATTATGTTATTTATAACATTTTATTCATGGGTTTGTGAAAAAGTGTACCATAATTTACAATTCCCAGAAGCCATTTTTCCACTAAAAATAAAAACTTATAGATTATCACAATCCCAATTAGGTGTTTATTTAGGATATATCCAATATAACGGTTTATAATATAATTATCCTTGCTATTTTAAGTTTCCCAATATCGTAAATACATTGAAACTTAAAAGTGCCATAGAATTATTATTAAATACGTATATTTCGTAGTCATTTATTTAATAGAGAATGATATGAAATTCGTCAATATTAATCCTTATTTTTGTATTGAGGTTTTGGAAGATGTTAATGAAGAAATGGTAAAAGATTGATTGAAAGAATTTATCCGTCTCTTTGGTTTGATATAATCACTCGACTTTTATTATTAGCAACTTTAGATAATCTTTATCTGGCACACGATGACTTTTTATGACTATACGGAATATGATATAAAAATTTTTGAAACAGGAGTTTATAAGGTCTGTCCGCCCTATTATAAAGAGTTCCAAGGATTAGGTATAAGATATCAGGTAATTGAATACGAATCCCGGTACGCTCCATCAAATCTCCTCTTATATATCAAAAAGTAGTATAGTACATGGTATAAAACCTTCTTGATTATTCATGTCTGCGTTTGAAATAGTTTTATCTCGATTTAGCAAAGAAAAAAGATATTACTTATTCTACGGCTCTTCATAGTCGAAATCATACATCTTTAAGAGATTACTTTGGGTATGTTTGTAAAAAGCCACTTCTCTTTTGGTCTATGTTGATGAAATAAGAGTAATTGAATATATCCACTCACATATGCTAGAACTTGATTCTATTCGTTCTCATGATATTTTCCTTTCATCCATTTTTTATACAAAATTAGGAATTACTCCTGAGTTTATTTTTGGCTTTCAGTTTAATTTTTGTTAAAGATGATATTCACTTTTTCAAAGTGATGTGTTAAGACTTAACATGTTTTTGAGGGGATATTCTCAAAAGCCTGTTGTTGTGATTTATAATATTCAAACCGAATATGAAGTTCGCATTCAAGGTAATATAGGGGCTTTCCTGCAATCATGGGTAATGATAATCTTAAATCGGCAGGTAAGAAAAGTAATAATTACGAACTAAAATTAATGTTAGTCTTCTGGATCTTGTACTTCACTATAAATATACTTTTATATATTATTATCCTACAAAAAAATAGTATTGGAAGATAATTATAATAGCTATTGAGTAAATAGTAGTTTTTTTTGGCCTTTAAAATTAGTTTATTCCATAGTCTGTTAATTAGTTTAATTAGATTTATAATCCCGCACCTTTTGCCAAATATAATCATATTTTAGATTTTTGTTATTTTATAGGTGTTTGTTTTTTTTTTTGACGAACACTGTTTGTGTTTAAAATTTAGCGTTTCGACATTTTTATTTCCGTAATGTTTTGATATCAATTATTTTTATAATACTAAATAATACATTTATTCAATGTTATAAAAATAGATGTTAAAATTTATACTTGATAATTCTACACAGAAAAATTAAATTTTGTTAGAATCTTAGTAAAACAAGATTAAATATCTTGATAATGGTTTTTTGTATCTGAGGGTTTCCTTGGGCTGTTTTTAAGTTGCCCTCAATTTAATGAAGGATATAATGGGGATGATGGTAAATTGAGGGCAATTTTAAAAATAAGAAGTACAATGTTTCTCAATAATAAATGTGTAGTTGGGGATTTTATGAATATTTCATTATATGAGTGGCTTTCGGTGAAAATAATCAATATATTATATAAGTAATAACAACAATTAATTATCAACATCATGAAAAAACTAAATTTAACTATTGCAATGTCTTTATTTGCGGTTGCTTTGTCCGTGAACCTGAGCGCGCAGGATACCAATACAGACAATCATACAGTCACTATTTCTATTCCCGAAGTTGCGTTGGTAGATATTGAGCCAGCTGCTACGAAAAATATTACACTTGGGTTCACAGCTCCTACAGAAGCAGGAAATCCTGTTACTCCAAGTGCTTCTAACACCACTTTGTGGCTAAATTATTCTTCTATTAAATCTGTTGCAGATCCTACACGTAATGTAAGTGTAAAAATGAACGCCATAGTTCCAGGAGTTGATCTTCGTGTAACTGCAGCTGCGGCTACAGGATCTGGAGGAGGTACATTGGGTACATCTGCAGGCCTGTTGACTTTAAGTGCTGCTGACCAGACTATTATTTCCGGTATAGGAAGTGCTTATACAGGAAATGGTGCCAATAACGGCCACAATCTTACCTATGCTCTTGCTGCCGGAAGCGGCCCCGGAGGAGTTGCAGCATATGCAGATTTACAGGCAACAGCCACTGTAGTAGCTACTGTTACTTATACGATATCAGACAATTAGAATTTAAATAAATTTCTAATTCGTATTTCAAAAGCAAGAAGAAATTGTTATTCAGTTTCTTCCTGGTTTTGTATTATTAATGATTTAACACCAAACTTTACATGATGACAAAGCGTATTCTTCTTTTGATCACCTTGATTTTGCAGTTCAGCTTTTTACATGCCGGCATTGTGATTCTCAACGGGCTTACGCATTCTTATAAAATAGAAAACGGGAAAGTTTACAAGGGAAAAGTTTCCATTGAAAACACGAGCAGCAACCCTCAAAGTGTAAAACTATTCTTACAGGATTTTGCTTACCATGCAGATGGAACCATTAATTATACAGCATTACGCACCAATAAACGTTCTAACGGAGAATGGATAAAGCTCAACACCAATCTGGTTACCCTTAAAGGCAAGGAAAAGACAGAAGTGCTTTATGAAATTACCGTTCCTAATCAGGTTGTAGATCCCGGAAGCTATTGGAGTGTCATCATTGTAGAACCGGTAGAGGATATAAAACCCAGCGATAATAAACCGGGAGTGAGTATCACTTCTGTAATACGATATGCCATTCAGGTGATTACAGATTTTGAAGCAGAAAAAGCCAAACCGGACCTTAAGTTTGAAAGTGTAAAAGTAGAAAAGCAGGAAGGTAAACAAACAGCAAAGATAGCCATTGCCAATAACGGTAATCTTTATTGTAAACCCACAACAACCATTGAAATCTATAACCGTAAAACAGGGGAGAAAGTAGGAGCCTATTCAAGCTTAACGATGGGTCTGTTGCCAGATACCTCCAAAACGTTTTACATAGACATCAGCAAAATACCACCGGACAAATACAGAGCCACCATAATAGCTACGGATGAAGAAGAGAATGCATTTGCAATCAACGTTGAATTAGAAGTAAAAAATGATTAGAACTTGGACTTTATTTATTATCATATTATTATTCCCGGCATTTATTTTTTCTCAACAGCAATCTACCCGATTGGTCAGTAAAAAAGATAGTTTAATGCCGGGAATGTCTACTTCTATTCCTTTTACATTAGAAAATAATTCGGCAGAAAGCAAAATGTATGACATTTTAGTTGCCACATCCAGTACTTCTATTACCCCTATTTTAGCAAAGGGAGAATTTCAGCTTGCTCCGCATGAGACTTCCGCTTATCTGGTTCCTTTGCGTATTGCTGCGGAAACCGCTCAGGGCAATTATTCTGTAACATTGAATATTACCGATCGCAGCAACGGAATATCCTTCACAAAAACATCCAAAATAACCGTTTCAGGAAACAGAAGCCTTTCTGTCACAGCTCTTGATTCGCCAGAATTTGTAAGGGCTGGAGAAACGATCAGGGCTAGCTTTCTTTTAAAAAATAATGGCAATATAACGGAAGACATTTTTTTGGAAAGTAAAAATGCAGTTCTTGATGGTGATTTTTCGGTAGTATTAGAACCCAATGAGTCAAAAATAATCACAATCCACAAAATAACAAATCCTGAACTGAGCCAAAATGAATTTCAGAACCTAAATCTTTCTGTGTACTCAAAAGGTGGCAGTAAAGAAAATCAAAGTGTTTATGTAAGCACCCAGGTTATCTCTGTAAAACCTTCAGAAAATGACATTTACCACAGGCTTCCTGTTGCCGTTTCGCTCTCTTTCATAGGAATGAAGAATATGGGCGTTTACAATGACGGTTTTCAGGGAGAAATTTATGGTAAAGGAACCCTTGATAAAGACAATAAAAACCAGATTGAATTCCGGGCAGTTACACACAATCCCGTAGAATTAAACACATTCACCCAATATGAAGAATATTTTTTAAACTATAAACGTGATGATTTTTTCATTCATCTGGGTGATAAAACCTACTCTTCATCTTACTTAACGGAATTTGCAAGATACGGCCGCGGCGCAGAAATCCGGTATGATTTTAATAAAGTAAGTGTGGGCGGGTTCTATAATCATCCGAGATTTTTTCGGGATATAAAGGATGAGTTTAATTTTTATTCCACTTTTAAAATCAGGAAACAATCAGAAATTTCTGTAGGATATCTTTATAAAACGCCAAGAAAAGGAGAAGTCAGATATAGTGATGTAAGACTGGATTCTGATGCCCATCTTCCATACGCTAAGGGAAAATTCAAAATATCCGGAAACATCAATCTTTCCGGGGAAGTTGCATACAGTACAACTAAACAGACTGATGGGACAGCTTATATGTTGCAGGCCGATGCTACTTTTGAAAAATTCAACGGAAGTTTAATGTATGTAAAAGCAAGCCCTGAATTTGCCGGATATTTCACAAATACCAATACTTTTAACGGAAATGTCTATTACAAGATTTCTAAAAAGCTTGGGGCTTTTGTCAACTATACCCAGGATGTAAAAAATTTTCAGAGAGACACACTGTTTTTAGCTGCGCCTTACAGACAGTATTTCCAGTATGGATTGCAGTATAAATACCTGTCCAACGGCTCTATTATCCTTAATAATGGTTATCAAAAATATCAGGACCGTCTGGAACCCAAACAGTTTGATTATTATGAGCGTTTTTTCAAAGTGAGTATTGATCAGAAGATCGGTATGTTTCAGGTAAACTTAGAAGGACAGTTTGGTAAGACAGACAATTATCTGATTGGATTTAGTGGTAATTCAAGCTTCTATTCTGCCAATCTTTCATTTGAAAAATTCAGAACATCTTTTAATGTATTCGGTAGTTATGCCATCAGCTCAAGATACCAGCTGCTGAATCAGAAACAGCTTTATTATGGGGCAAGAATTTACAGCAGGTTTTCTGATAAAACTTCTTTAAGTATTTTTTATCAGAACAATTATATGCCTGAAGAATATTTTAAAGACAGGAATTTGTTTGAACTTCTCTTTCACCAACAGCTATTTCCTGGAAATGAACTGGATCTTTCCGGAAGATATTCATTACAAAGAGGAGAAATTGGAGATAAAGATTTTATATTTTCCATGCGGTATACCTGGCGTCCCAACGTTCCAGTACAGAAAACAGCAGAATATATTTCTTTATCAGGAAACATTAGCAATCTTGGGATAAAAAAGACTGAAGGAATAAGATTAATGCTGGGCAGCTATCTTTCAGTAACCGATAAAGAGGGTAATTATGTATTCAAAAATGTGATCCCGGGAAATTATTTTCTGGAAATAGACCGTTCAACAACAGACATTAATGATATTTCTACGTTAACTTTTCCCGCAGCACTTTCTCTTAGCAATAAAGAAAATATTTTTAATTTCGGATTAACTACTGCGGCTAATGTCAAAGGACATATCCAATTTCTGGAAACAGAAAATAAAAATCAGACAGAACTTCCTGAGCCCCTAGCACAAAAAAAGAAAAAGGAAAGTATTATTATAGAAGCGGCAAGCAAGGATCAAACCTATCGAAAAATCTGTTTTATAGGAGAGGATTTTGATTTCACTTACCTCAGGCCGGGAGACTGGACTGTAAAAGTTTATCGTAATGGTCTTGATAAACGCTACAAGGTTTCCAACGATAAATTTCAGTTTACGCTACAGTCTTCGGAAACAAAAAAAATAAGTATCAGTGTTGTTAAGCAGCAGATAGAAATAAAATACCAGCAGGAATCCTTAAAAGTGGGATATAATGAAATAAAAAAGAAAAAATGATTTTGATCCGTTCCATATTGTTATTAGCATCTTTTCTTCTGTCTGGATTATTTTACTCCCAGACCAATGTAACGATGACACTGCCTGTTGTGACTTTAATGGATATTGAGCCTACAGGAAGCTTTGCCCTTAATTTTACCGCTCCTACTGAAGCCGGAAATGCTATTGGTAACCCTACACCTAATACCTCTAAATGGATCAATTATACTTCTGCTATTGCTCCCGGCGGTCTTACCAGAAGAATTACAGCGTCTGTGAATAAAGTCATCGCAGGAGTTAATATAAGAGTACAAGCCGCAGCAGCTACCGGAGCTGGAGGAGGAACATTGGGAACTTCCGCTGGGGTCATTACCTTATCTACTACTGCCACTACTATTATCAGTGGAATTGGAGGTGCCTATACAGGAAATGGTTCAAGTAACGGCCATCTGCTTACTGTTTCATTAACGACCAATACATATGCTAATTTAATTGCACAGGCTAATACGGCTGTCGTCATTACCTACACCATCACAGAATAAAATTGAAAAATGAAAATCAACATCCGCTTTTTCAGAGAAACCTATTTTAAGATATATCTATGTCTTATCCTTATAATTGTCACTAGTTATATGAAAGGGCAAACCATAACTGTAGGCGGAAGTAACTGGACTGTGAGTGTACCTACTATCACCGAAGCCGGAACAAACTATGCCGGAACTTATGAGAGTGTTACCAATTTATATACATTATCCGGAACATTACCGGGATCTTTCCTAAATCTTCTTTCAAGTGGTGCCGCCAGAATAAGCGTACATCATACCCCAACCACATGGAATAGCAATCTGCATCTCTATACTAAAAGAAGTGGCGGAACAACCTCTATCAGTGGTCTCTGCCTCGGCTGTACTGCAACCATTAATGGAGGGACTACCTACGTGGAAATACCACAAACCGTGGCCACTGCATTTTTTACCATCAACTTTTCCGGAATCTTAGGACTAGGTAATAGTGTAAGGTTCTCAGGTATTAATGGACAAGTTCAGATAAGTGGTGTTTCTGTAATCATTCCCGCAACAAATTACGCTACCCAAATTGTTTTCACAATAGGCCCGAATTAAGATAATAAGCGTTATTTGAGTGCATCGCCTTTGTTTAATTTAGGTAAGAATTGTATATCTTTTATTGGGGTAGGCTAACGAAACGCAAAATATTGGGGTAAAGGATAAGATATTCTGGTGGTACTTTACCACTTAAAGTACTATTGAATTTGTCCCAAAATTACATTGTCAGTTTAAGCAAACTTATATACTAAAACTAATTTATAATTTTTCTACAATTTTAGTGTAATCAATAAAATCTATATCGGAAGTAACGGGTCAGGCGCAAAAGTTGGTGTATCTTTGTCCTTGTTAAGCGATCACTAGCTTCTTAAATTATTACTTCCGGAATTTTTAGTTAAATACTTTGATATCATCAAAGCAGAAGAATAGAATACTGAACTTCATATTTATTTTGCAGAAAAAAATAGTACTCCCCAAGAGTTCAAAGAAAAACTATTGAATCGAAAGGTTTTTACCTAAAATCATCGTAGATGATTACCCATTAAGGGGTAAAATAGTAAAGCTTCATGTAAAAAGAAGAAGATGGACTGATAAGTCATCGGGGGAAATTCCTCGGAGAGATTGGCATCTTGTAGTGAAAGGAACGTGTATGATTCAGGACTTTGCAAGTTTCTTAAAAAAATAGCCGATATTAAAGCGCTTCCTCTGAAGGTTACTGCATAGTTCTTTGGTTTAAATGAAGGCTTTTCAAAGGCAATATCAAAATAAGCTAAGTGAGTATGTGAATTGGGAGCACAGATCTCATGCTCACCACTGGGTTCTTTATCCTGAGAACCTCTCAGATTCATTATCTTTGGATGAAGAAGCTCTCTCTGATGGAGAAATTTATACTGTTCTCACTTCCAAGAAGGCAACAGGTAAAAAAGGCAGCATTGTAGCAATAATTAAAGGAATCCGGCGTGAAGTTGTTATAGAACATCATTAAAAATAAGCAGAAAGTTTCGCATAATGGTAAAAGAATTTATTTTGGATATGTATGGCTCAATGAAACTTATTGCTAAAAAGTGACCGTTTTCATGTTCAAAATTAGCCATAGAAGCCCTTGTATAAAACACCGCTGGGAAGCCCTTGAAATGGAAAATAACTCTATTGAAGAATAATCTTTCACCAATGCAGATACCAGGAAACAGCTTTTGGTAAGAAGCAGGTATTTACTTTATAAAGGTCAAAAGAAGTGGAGTGAATCCCAGAGGCAAAGAGCTTCTATTCCTTTTCTGTCTATATCCTGACCTGGAAAAAGCTTATCATCTGGTCGATGGGCTTAGAAAGATTTATAATCAAAACATTATAAAATTCTTTAGCAATGACTAAACTGGTACATTGTTTCAAGAATGTTGAAGAAGCAGAGTTTAAATCATTTTCAACCTTAAAGATAATCATACCATTATAGAGACATCCTAAATATTTTGATAAAAGTACTAATGCTGCCGTTGAATCTTTCAATGCCAAGATAAAAAACTTCAGAATGTAATATTTATTATTTCATGCTGAATTGTAATATAATTAATAATTATACTTGCTTTTAATGACAGACCTTGGATCAAACCATTTTCCTAGTTCCCCTAAACATATGAGAATATTACTATTTTCAAAATCATAGTTTTTATAATGTATCTTTTTAATACGAATAATATATAATGTGATAGTTTCTTTTCTTAAAAAAACTTTAATTTTGTCTTTTAACATGTATAATTTATTTTTGCAAAAAAAGGTGATTTTTAAGTTTTTTGACAATAAAACATGATAAAGTATATAAAATTAATGATAGAAAAGGCTTGTGTGTTAATTAGCTGCCTTTAAAAATTGTTAATATTACAACTTTATTAGTTATTCTGAAGTATATTATAATGATTTAGAGATACTACTTAATTTATTATAATATACATATGTTCTTCATTATATATGTTAAATGTTTGATATTTTTGTTAAAATTATTAATTGCTACGAATTTATGTAGCTTCAACTTTATCTAATTCTAAACAGAAATTTACACGATAAATTTTTTCATTTGTATAATGTATTAACTTATATCTTCCTTTGTATAGTAATTCTAAATGTTGATGTATGTTTTTTAAACCAATTCCTGTAGAAGTATTTACCAATAGAGGGTCTCCAAGTGAGTTTTGTATATCAACAATTAGTATTTTGTGTGAATCAATATTAATTGAAATATTTACAAACCACTTTTTGTTATTGATGCTGTGCTTAAAAGCATTTTCCACCAAAGTTATAATTATCAGTGGGGCTATTAAATGTTTCCTAAGAACTTCTTTGTCTTTAGGAAAGGCAAAATTTATTATACAACGTTTTTCTAGTCTATCTTTTTCCATGCTCACATAATTGTGAATAAATAATAGTTCATCTGATAATTTTACTTGGGAAGAATTTACTTTTTCTAACTGATATCTCATTAATTGAGAAAGTTGAATGATTAAATTTGGAACTTTAGCGGGGTTTGTTAAACTTGCGCCATAAAGATTATTAAGCATATTAAAAAAGAAGTGAGGATTTAACTGGGATGAGAGCAATTTAAATTTCATTTCATTGATCACCAATTTGTCTTCCAGTATTCTCTTTGAATCAAGATAGGACAGCTGAATTAAGTGCAAGAACATTACCATGAATAAGCTAATAATACAAAGTATATAATTGTACACTAAAGAGGAAGTTATGTTGTTATTTTGATAATATTCTGGATCTATCCAGTAGTAATTCATATAAAAAAGCAATAAACAACCGAATATTGTAGATATTAAAGTTAAGATAAGGTATAATTTCTTTTTACCGCTTGTAAAAAATGGAAAAATATATAATCTATTAATCTGAGCTTGTCCATAAAGTATTATGAAAAAAAGGACGCTTTTAAGAAAAGCATTTAATGAGTCAATAAATATCCACTCATGAAGAATTGTTAAAGTAAACGTAGTAATGAATATTACGACTTCTCGTAAAAACTTATTATTTAATAAAGCATTTTCCATATTATTTATAATGATTTAAACCTAAATGATATAATTTAAGTATGAAACTTTTATACAGGCTAAGCCCATGAAATTTAAATCCTATTTAGATTAGTATGAGTTGTTGGTTTTCTAGATTTTATTATTGTTTTCATATGTTAATTGTTATTCACCTCACTAATACTAAATTTGATGAAAGCATCTGACTTTTCAGCAATGATTTTTAATAAATTTAAGTAATTTTATTCATCAAAACAATATTTTTTACCTGTATTTTATTGGTGTTTGATAATGCTTTTCTTTATAATTCTATCACTCAAAGTAACTATATGGAGCTGTTATTAACCTCCAAATGATGAGATTAAATTTTCCATATGTCTTTCACTTTAAGAACATTACTAAATATTCAGAGTTTTTAAAGCATTGTGATAAATAGATACTATCTTACCAATGATAATTTTACATTTACTGTGCAGCAGCCTTGATACTTAATATTTTACAAAAAATTAACTATTCGTAAATATTATTAACTATGATTTCGTAAGCTATAATTTTATCAAGAAATCAGGAAATCGAACCAATTCTATGAATTTCATAATCCATTTGTAATTATTTGATTGTCATATGACTAATCTGTTTATTTTCCAACTATAAATGAAGCCTGGTCTGTTGCATTTATAGTTTTATCGTAACATAATCAGAACTAAAATTGATTAGGATTTTCAGATGAAAATTTTGGTTAAAGATTTAGGGTGAAGAAGTGAGTAATTCCGAACAGTGTTAATTAAAATATAAAACCAGTGATATCTCATTATCATTTTTAGATTCTTAATTTTCATTCTGTATTCTATTTTTCAAACTTATTGTAATAATTATTCTTAATAATGACTTTCTTTTTTGTTTCATCATTAATTATTACACAATCGTAAACTATTTAGAATATTAGGTGATTTAAATTGCACTAGAAGTCTTTATTTGGGTTTTCGTCATTTTTATTTCTTAAATTTCCATAATTGTTTTTCACTATTAAATATTTTTTGTAATTCTGTTATTGTAAAACTAATTAATTTAAAAAATCAATTATAAATGATTTACTATTAATATTCTATTACTTGAACATTGTAATTTAATTATAGCGTGAAAATAGAAAATATACAATCCTTAATTTTGGAACAAGTCAGAAGAAAATTATATTTTATGAAATCAACATTTTATGTAGTTATATCTACGTTATTATTGTACAGTTGTATTACAGATCAACAATTAGATGGCTATGGTGAAAAGAATGCCAACAGTATATATGATGGCCCATCTACGGATTTAGTAAAGAAAAACCTATCGAGAAAATCATTACCAACTTTGCTAGGTAAGAACATGGTATGTGAAAATATTACTGAAGAACATGAGAAAACCTTTGGAGAGTTTTCAAAACTTGGTACAGGTATTCATCTTTTGTGGCCAGGGAATCTTGTTCAAGGACAGACGATAAGGTCTGGTCAAATTGCTACTATTCCTATAGGTGATAATGGACGAAATCCAATTGAAGTAAAAGTAGATGCTTTTTCCTCGAATCATACAACTT
Organism: Chryseobacterium sp. 7; assembly: GCF_003663845.1. Lineage (NCBI taxonomy): Bacteria > Pseudomonadati > Bacteroidota > Flavobacteriia > Flavobacteriales > Weeksellaceae > Chryseobacterium > Chryseobacterium sp. 7. The sequence goes on along the minus strand of NZ_RCCA01000001.1, from coordinate 92,069 downwards.
CAACCTCAAAACATATTGATAATCCAACAGCAGGAAAGGTGCAGAATGAATTGGGTACAATATTAGATAGTTATTATACCTCAGGAACAAATTTCCCTGCAAATTATACTATTGATATACAGAGGACCTCTAGTAGTAAACATTTGCAGCTTGCTTTAAATGTAGGATATACAGGCCCAGCTGTTGATTTATCAACAAGCTTAGGAATTAATATTAAAAGTAATAAAACCTATTATGCAGTAACTTTAAAGCAAAAATTTTTTTCGGTTTCAGTAACGCCTAAAGTTGGGCTAAAAGGAGTAAATGGATGGATTCAAGAAAATTATCCTCAAGATCAAATTGCTCCATATATTTCACCAGATAATCCCCCTGTATATATATCATCTGTAACATATGGCCGACTATATGTATTGGTATATGAATCCAATGAAAGTTCTACCAAACTAGAGCAGGCTCTTAATTTCGCTTTTAAAAATCCAGCTACTCCTATTTCTGTAGTACAAAAATCAGAATTTCAATCTACTTTACAAAATGCTACAGTATATGTAAAGCAATTTGGAGGTAGTGCTAGCGGAGGATTAGAGTCTTCACTAGGTGCTTTATCTGGAAACTTTGATTCAATTAGAAACTTTGTAGTTAATGGTGCAGAAGTTTCAAAATCAAACCCCGGATACCCTATTGAATATACTGCTGTCAATATTGGCTCTAATCTACCTGTTACTATAAAATTAAAAGAAGTATTAGAATATCAAAATTGTATTGACAGAAGTTATCGATTAATTTTAAAAAATACAGATTTTCCTACTCTGCCAATTAAATTTAGAACACAAACTAAGTGGAATAGTAGTACGTTTTATCTATCTCCAGGGGAAAGTGTTATCTTGCCTTATGATACTAATTTAAGAAATTTCGTATATGGCAATAACGTTTTAAAGCAAATTGATCTTAATAATGGAAATGCCTCAGATGATATAAATTTCATATCAGGTTTAAGTCCAATGTTTCCTTCTAGAATAAGCTATAATTCGGGTCGATTTAGCTCTGAAAAATCGCTTTTCAATAACTATGAAGACATAGCAAATACAACTGCCTACACTTTGGAGGATAATATTAATGGCAGTGGTAAAGCTCTATTAATTGGAACTAAAGATTTAGCTAATAATACTCTTATTCTTGAAATAAAGAAGAAGTAGATTAAAAAAGTTCGGAAGCAAACTCTTCTTTTAGAGCCTGTGATAAGTTTACACATTAAAACTTCAAGATAATGAAAATTTTTAATTTTCATTAGTAATATAGATTGGAAAGAGCAATAGGAAAAAGTCAGAGCCTGTGTATATTTTGAATATCTTTTTAAACATTTTAGTCCCTATGTTTGTTTTCTAAAGCCCGAATAGAATGCTGTTTGATAAAGATAAAACCTTCACACCGGTCAAAAAGAAAAGCATTTTCCCATGAAATTTAAAATTTTTATTATGATAAATTTAGAGATAAAAGTAATTGGAGTAGATGTGGATTCCAAAATTTTGGTAATGAGCCTATAGAATAATGAAGGGAAATAAATTATCATCAATGTCTGCAACAATAAAAAAGGACATCAATTGTATTTTGAATCAAATATCCCTTTTTACAAAAATTTTGTTTCTAATTCTATAAAACCATATTTTAGTTTAACATCAGTAGTGTCTTTGTTCAGGAAAAATGAACAGTATCAATTTTAAATTGGTACTGTTCTAAATTTTAATTCACCTTAAGTAAGGTAATAAATTTAAGAAGAACTATCTTATATATCTCTAATATTACGGATTAAGTTTTGTAACACCAACATTGGCTGTATTAAAATAAGTAGGAAAGTATCCCGGATTATTCGGAGAATAAGAAGTATTATTTACCGTAGAAACAGGCGAAATACCTCCTTGTCGCACCCCATTAATGAATGTGTCTTCATATATTACAGCAGATTGAATTTGTTCTCGGGCAATCCGATCGACAGCAAGCCATTCGTTTTGCCCGCGATACATATCCCACCTAGATCCATCGGGTAAATTATTAACTACAGAATAAAAATTAGAATTGGTAGGTCTTATGCTATATACGTAAGCACGTATTACAATACGTCCACTATTTTGTAATTGCACATTTCTTCTGGTAATTTCTTGCAATAGCATATTTCCTGTTATTGAGGATAGAATAGCATTAACTGATGAAGGACTTGAGGTAGTAGCTACATAGCCAGAACCAATATTGCTTGCATTATTATTGTTTCCACCTAATACGTGATTTGTTAAACTATAATCTGTTCCTCTTGCAGTAAAACCGGCATTAAATATTCCTATATTATGTGTTCCATCATAATTCATTCCTGCGGTAGGGCTTCTTGCATCGATTCTAAAAACGACACCAGGAAGTGTAATATCTGTATTTAAGTGTCTATGTGAAAGCGGAAAATTGTCTGGAAATATTCTTTGTACTTTCAGAACTTTATTTTTATTAATAATATCATCTGTAGATAGATCTTCTAAGTTTGATCTATCACCATAACAACATGTTAAAATATGGGAAGTGAATATTATTCCCCAAAATACGGAAAAATTTAAAATGTTTTTGTTCATTCTCTATTATTTTTATTACATTATATTTTATACTGATATTGTTTAAAAATTTCTAAATAGTATTACAGAAAAAGGACTTAAAAGCTATCCACTTTAAAATAGTTAAAGTTAATTTTATCAATATAACTCATAGTGTATCATGTGATCTACATTTTAAAATAGAGCAATGATTTCTTACTACAGGTTATTTCAAATGTAAAGTCTCCAAACACACTATACATATTAATATAAAATATAACCAACTAATAATTCTATGCTAATTTAGTAATACTTGAAAATTATAAATCAATAAGATGATGAACTATTAAAAATTAGAGATAAGAAAGTTATGTCATTTTTAGGTTTATAAGAAAATCTTCCGGAAAGTATATAATTTGAATAGTCATGCTTAGATTTTTTTTAATCTGAACTTCTTACAAAAATATGCATAAATTGATTTAGAACAATATTTCAATTCTTGATAGGTCTTGTTCATTTTTTAATAGCATCTTTTCATGACAAGTACAATAATTTCATGACGACATGATCTGGAGACAAAGACATTTTTTTTTCTGATATCCTATTGATGTTTTCAATTAAATTGGTGGTATAAAAATTCAAAAAATATGGTCAGCTTATCAAAATTGTTTAGCCAAGATGTTATATATTTCCTTTTGCATTTACTTGCAAACAATGATATAAAAGTCTTCAAGTGGGCGTTTTTACCAAAACTGCACTTCATTTGCAATAACATTAGGTTGACTAATAAAGACTAAATTTTTGAAATTGAAAATTTTGATAAATATTTCTTGATAAAACGAACAGGCCTAAAATCAAATTATTAATTACTTTTAAATATGTCAAATGTAATTGGACACTTATTGTGACACGATTGTCACTTTTAATTGATGTATAGGAGAATATAGTCTTTAATTTGCAGATTAATATCTAAATAAAAGACAAAAGTTCAAATATTTATAATATAAGAATAGGTCTAGATTAATAATACTTTTCAACAAAATACGGATGAATAATTTAAAGTGTATAGTTATTGATGATGAACAAGGTGCTCATTTAGTTATAAGGCATTATGTTAATAAAATAAAGACCTTGTCCTTGGTAGGTGAGTTTTTTAATTCTATTGATGCATTAGAGTTTATGCATTCCAACTCTGTAGATCTAATATTCTTAGACATTAATATGCCAGGAATATCAGGTCTAGAAATGCTAGATACTTTAGTAAATAAACCTTACGTCATAATTACTACAGCCTATGAGGAGTACGCAATTAAGAGCTATAAATATGAGGTTGTTGATTATCTGGTAAAACCTTTTGATATGACATCATTTATATTAGCTATTAATAAAGTACTAAATAGAAGAAGAGCTATATCAAAGACCGTTGATTCAAATGTAATAAACCATATAACTTTACGCGTGGATGGAGATCATATAATGGTGAATTTCAAGGATATTTTATATATTCAAAGTTATGGTAACTATATAAAAGTATTTACTATTGAAAAAATGCTTCTTACACAATCCACAACTATAGAAATAGAAAGTAAACTAGATAAAGATATTTTTGTAAGAATTCATAGATCGTATATAATTTCATTAAAGCATATTAAAAAAGTGTCAGGAAGACAGGTCTTTATCGATAATGGAATTATTTTACCAATTGGAAATATGTTTAAAAGAGATCTTCTTAAACACTTATAAATGAATTTGCAATTTTAAATAGGTACAGTAGTATACCATTCTGAAGTTATAATAAAAAATATTGTTAGAAAAGTGAAATTTAGTTTTTTTGAGGATTATTTTAACTTTTATATTTTGTGAAATATTCGGGCAATTTTCGGAGCATATGATTTGAAATTTTTCCTACATATTAAGAGATTTTATGATAACGCGATTTATTCCTTTTGTGAGCGAGTAACTATACAGCCGTTTTTATCCTTTTGACTAAAGGACATATAAATATTTGATAGATCAGTATTGCATCAGTGTTTAGAGTGATTGAAGTTTTGTTTCATTGTTTGTTTTTTTTTTGCTTTAGTGAAGCTTAAATTTTAAATTGGTGTCAGAAGTACTAGGGCTAATTTGATCTGGAAGGAAATAACATTAGAAAGGATTCTAGATAACATGTTTAGCTATATCTAATCGAAAGCTAAACTTTTATCAATGAATAGTACTACAATATTCTACTACTACGTATTTTAGAGCAGTGTATGATATATAGATTCTAAAGTGCGTAAAAAATCATTTTTAGGATTGTTCTTAATGGATAGTAGAAATATATGTTTACTTCTACTTAAATAACAATGCTAAGTAATATAGTAAAGGGTGCTATAATACCTTTGCACGACGATAGCTAAATAGTATTATTGTCGTATTACTTTCTATAGGTAAGACAACAGTTGGGTAATACTTCCTCGCTATAATTTTTAAACATTAAACAAATCACTATTGTATTAATTTAAAAAAATTGATCAACATGGGAAGCTTAATCAATAGCGATTTGTTAAAGTCCTAAAATATAGAAAATGAATAAATTAAATTTCTTTATTACAACCGTATTGGTTGTACTATTTTCTTGTAAAAAGAATAATAATGGTTTTTCTAATAGCAATGAGAATTTGGGTAGCGATACTGTTGTAAATACTGTTAAACATGAAGTAAAAAACAGTGAAAAAAATTCAGAAAAATTAGAAAAACCGGAGTATTTAGAAGGTGACTATTGTTTCTTGAAGGTTGAGGGTAAAGATTCTACAATTGTTAAATTGAGAATTTTAAGTGATGATGACATTAGAGGAGAGATGATTTGGCAGCCATGGCAAAAGGATGGAGCTGTAGGTAATCTTATAGGTAAAATAAATTCCATGTATGAAATGGAATTATTATATGAGTATACTATAGATGGGCAAAGACAAACTGAAACAAAAGTAATGAAGATAGAAAAAGATAAGTTATTTATCAAGATTGGAGAATTATGGGACTCTAAAAGTGATGGAAACTTAACTTATAAAGATGTTTCCAAAGCAGTATTTAGAGAAATTTTCGATCCAATAAATTGTAAGTAAATGGTAAAGTTATCCATAAGGATTAAAACTGCAAAAATACCTGCTTGAAATTTTAACTAGTTCTAAATGATCGTTATAGATTAGTAATATAAAAAAGACACTATCCAATAATTTTTTAAGTTAAAAGTTGGTTTAGATTCTATATTCTGAATCTGATTATCTACTCAATTGGTATGTCTATGGCATATACTAATTTCTTGGTTCTATCTGATTTCCTTGTATTTAAAATCGGGTTCAAATGCGCTTTGTCATTTTTTTTAACACGTTTGTCATTTTTTATTTATCTCATTGAAGCACATAGCCTTTAATTTGTACTAATAAATATTAATATATATGAAAAGATAAAATACTTCTTTGAGAGTAACTTATTGTTATAATTCGGAGGATTAAAGTTTTTTTCAAATCTTTTAAAGCAGAATTGATCTTTGGAAGCAAGCTTGTTATTAAGAAACAAGAATAACCTGCATTTTGGATGTATTAAAATATGGAACAATGAAAAAGGAGGCAGAATACTCTAAATTATTGAAGGACTTAATGTTCAAAGTAATAAATTTTGCTCTACTTAAACTGGACATTTTTTATTTACATATCTATTAATTTGATAGGTATATATTATAAATTCTTTAATAAATGTTAAGATTTATGTTTCATTCGAATAAGGTGGGGTATTTAATTTTTATCTTCAGCTTTTGTCAATCACAAGTTATTAGTGATACAAGCAATTCTATATTTATAGGTGATAAATCTACTATTTATGTTACTTCAGATGCCGATAATGCAGTGTATACATATTCGGGAAATGAATCGTCTACTCGTTTAAACAATTATACTTCTTATAAGACTGTCAAAAAAGAAAATCACCCTTTACCTGTTTCAAGAGAAACCAGCAAAGATTTAACAACTTCTTCTAAAAGAAGAGATGATAGGGGTTGGAATATCCCTCCATTAGAACCTTACCATTTTTTATCACTTCATACAGGGGCCGGGTATTTGATCATCCCATTTAGTTCATATAACTTTAAAATGCTTTTTAAGGATACTTTACAAAGAGTATTGAATAGTAGTTTAATTATCTTAGAGTGTATTCAACACAAAATATCATATAGTATTTCTTATTACTTTGAAATTTGTTTTTCTTTTTTATCCAGGCCTCCCCCCGCATTGTTAGTCTAATAAGGTAGCAAATTGCTACAATTTTATTTCTTAAAGGCGCACTAATGATGTTAAATATAATATTAAGGTTGTGCTCAATAAAATAATACAAACAATTATGATTAAAAATTTAAATATTAAAAAACAGTTATTGACTCTATTTGCAATAACAACAGTCTCAATTGCATATGGGCAGGTGGGTATAAACAACGCTTCTCCTAAAGCAACCTTAGATGTGACTGCTAAAAACACTAATGGAAGTACTCCTGAAGGGCTAATTGCTCCACGTCTTACAGGAGATCAGATTCAAGCAGCTAATGCGCAATATGGAACAGACCAAACAGGTACTATTGTTTATGCTACATCTGCTGTTACAAATCCAGATGCTGTAACCGGAAATATTACCGCTGCTGGCTACTATTATTTTGATGGAGTTGCTTGGCAAGCTATAGGAAGTAGCAGTGGAACAAATCCAAGCACAGTTTCTAATATTTATAACTCTAACGGAAGTCTTACTGGAAATCGTCAAGTAGATTTGGCCAGTAGTACTCTTGGATTTACAGGAGGAAATGTAGGAGTGGGAGTGGCAACTCCTGATACCTCTGCGATATTGGATGTCGCAAGTACTACACAATTATTTCTTCCTCCCCGAGTAACTAAGGCGCAAAGGGATGCCATTCTGTCTCCTGCTACAGGAGGGCTTGTTTACTGTACTGATTGTAGCGGAAGTGATATTGCACCTGTAGGCTGTTTGTCACAGAATTTAGGAAATCCCACTACTCCCAATTGGACTTGTATTGGGTCTACAACAGCAGCGACAGTAGTTACTTCAGATTGTACAGGATTTTCAGGATCCTATACAGCAGGATCTCCTGTATCAGGAGCTAACTATAAGCTAACAATCACCAATAATTCATTTTCTACAGCAACAATTAATTTTGCGGCGAGTGATTTAGTATTAAGTGGGGTTACAAGTCTGACCGTAGGAAATCCAACCTTTGTTGGAGGTGCGGTGAGTGGAAGTAATGTAACCTTGGTGGCTGGGCAAACAGTTGTGGTGACTTATCCTATTACTGGAACCCCAGGAGCCGATGGAATACTTACTGGAACATGGACTAAACTGTCCCTAACGTGTACTAATACTCAATTAGTAGGTAAGGGTACAGCAACATTTACTCTACCTCAAACTCGTGCTGTGATCTCTACAAATGATGGTGGCGGAGTATTAGAAATACAAGGGATTATAGATAACGGAGCTAATCAGATTACTCTTAATATACCATATACTGCAGGAAAAGGAAGCTATGACGCTTATACTGGCGTAGTAGTGCCAAACAATTCTGGAACAGGTCAAGGAGGAGATGCCAATGGATTTACGATTAGTTACCCAGCAGGGAACTTCAGTCCTTCAGGATCTATACCAGTAACCATTACAGTTGATGGTGATGGAAGCTTCAATGCACTTAAACTGACTCCTGGAAATACAATGGCATTAGCAACATTCCCATTTAGCATTAATGGTGATCCTGCTGTTGGGAATATTGAACTGATTATAGGAACCTCTGGTGCATTTACAGCTCCTGGAGTGTTTAAATCATTTATGAACCATAATTTAGGGGTTACAGACACAACTTTAAACCCGCTTGTTCCAGCACAAGGGATACATGGAGCTAAATATCAATGGGGAGCTAAAACCAACCAAGCAGGAAGATATATCACTCAAGCTGTAGATCAAGCTAATGGTGGAGCTATTGCAGGATGGAATGCTTCTGTACTTCCAAATGGAACTTGGTCTGATGCTACAAAAACGGCCAACGATCCTTGTCCTACTGGATATAGAGTTCCTACCTCTGCGCAGTGGGCTCAAGTGATTAATTCTAGCAATAACGTAATCACTCGTATAGGTACTTGGACTAATAGCCCCACTAATTACAGTAACGGTGTCTTACTTGGAAATTTCTTATTCCTACCTGCTGTGGGGTGGCGTGACCAGGGGGCGGGGGAGCTCCGCAATCGTGGTTTCGAGGGCATCTATTGGAGTAGTACCCAGGTTACCAGCCCGGACGCGAACTATGTGTACTTCTCTAGAGATGGCCAAGGAGTCAGCAGCAACAACACAAGCAATAACGGCCGTGCATTCGGATACAGTGTGCGCTGTATTTCAGAATAAATTCTATTAATTTTATAATTTATTTATTTCGGCGGTTAAAAACCGCCGATTTTCGATAATTGCAGTATTAAATGAAACTCTCAATAAGAGGTAAATGAGAAACAGTTTAAAACTGTATTTTCAATTTTTACCAGAAGCTAATATTGGGGAAGTATAGACTTTTGAGATCACAGAAAATCTTATTTGTATACCATAAAGTTTTTTAAAATATTCATTGAAAATTTCACACTTATTATGAAAAAAGCAATACTACTTGCATTGGGCTTTTTGTTTACCAATTCCAATGCACAAAATATTCAGATGAATTTTCCACAGTTTGCAGGAAAATCCTATGATTTAATTATTTTTCAGGGAGATAAGCAAAAAATAGTAGCCCAAGGAACGATACCTCAAGATGGAAAGTTTTCTCTTACAATTCCGAAGGAATATGCTCCATATACAGGTATGAGCCGGTGGCTTATCACTAATTCTCAGGAAGGAGGCGGGATAGATATGGTTATTCCGGGGAAAGACTTTTCGGTAAGTTGCCTGGAAAAACAGCCTAATGATACCAATATCACCTATAAAGGGAATGATCAAATAAATGAGCTTAATAAACTCTACAAAGAGCAGCAATTAATTCTTATGCGTCACGAATCTATGCTGCAGGCTACAAAAGCTTTTTCAAAAGAAGATAAAAGTTATAACCTTTTTGACGAGAGATATAAAGAGCAAAAGGGCTTTTATAAAAATTTTCAGGATAGACTCAGTAAGAATTCAGATTATGCTCAGAAGTTTCTGCAGATAGTTAATCTTACGCAAGGACTAGGTACCCAACTTGAAGATACAGAAGAAAAGAATGCCAGAAATATCGCTCAATATCTGACCCAGAAGATGGATTGGAATGCTCTTTATACCTCTGGACATTGGAGTAATATTATTTCTTCATGGGTAAGTCTTCATACCCAGGTATTAAATAGCCCTTTCCGGTTTGTCGAAGATTTTGTTAAAATTAGCACGCAGATTTCCGATAAAAATATGTATGCTGATTTTGCAGGAAGGACTGCTTATTTTTTAAATGAACAAGGAAAAGACGCCTATATTAGTGCTATTGCTCCTTTAGTAATTAGCTCTGGAAAAGTTATAAACTATGAAGGTTCATTGGCTCTTTATCAAAAGGGAACTGTGGGGCAAACGGCTCCTGACTTGATAGTTAAAGATTCAACCAATACCAGTACAGTAATTAACTTAAAGGATTATGCTTCTCAGATAAATTATGATAAAACATTACTTCTTTTTTATGCATCTGGTTGTGGTTCTTGTGAAAACCTTTTACAACAAATGCCTATGTATTATAGCCAGATAGAAGCAAAAGGTATTCATATTATCGCTATTTCAGCTGATAAGGAGGAGAAAATCTTTAAAGCAAAAGCAAAAGATTTTAAATGGAAGGATGTTTACTGTGATTATAAGGGGATACAAGGAGAAAATTTTAAAAATTATGCTGTTACAGGAACTCCAACTCTTATCTTGGTAGATAATAAAGGTAAAATAGAATTAAGAACTGCGGAAATTAAAGAAATATTAGCTTTTAAATAGAATTCTTTTTCTATACTTGATTATGTAAAAAGAGATCGGTCTAAACCGATCTTTTTCTCTGGTTACTTGTCAATTGTGTGGCAATTATTTACTTTGTCATTTATAGTCAATTAATGACATAACGTACAAAATTAAGAATATACCCCTTGATTAAAACTTTAGATGGCAGGAAATGGTAGTGATAAAATAGTAAACTTGAAAACTGTGGGAAGTTCTACATTTATCATTCCGGCAGGTCATTTTGTACAATTGGAGATAGTAATTGACTGGATTTTCATAAGCTATCATGATTCCCGTTAATATAGTTGCTAAATTTGTAACATCATATAGTATTCCTGAGGAAGGTAGTACTGACAAAAAGGATATTATGGGATTGTAATACTTAAAATGGGACATAAATTTAGGTAGATTTAAGAAAGGGAGCACATGATTGTAATCTGGATAGGGTACATTAATAACAAGTATCAAAGGTTAATTTTCAGATGATATAATTACAAGCGAGTGAGACAGATTATTACTTATTTTTTTTCCATACTTAAATTTCTAAATTTTCATTAGCGCTAAGTTAATATTAGGCTATTCTTGATATGGAAATAGGGTGTATAATCTTTTAATGTTTTCCTTCAAAAGTGAGCCTATTAACCTATCCTCACACAAAATAAATATATTTATATCGGATAGTATTCATATTGGTGAAAATATTACCCATATGGTAAAGACTAGTATTCTTCAATTGCGGGAACCGTTTCTTAATTTTCCTTGTATTTAAAATCGGGTTCAAATGCTCTTTGTCATTTTTTTTAACACGTTTATCATTTTTATTTATCTCATTGAAGCACATAGCCTTTAATTTGTACTAATAAATATTAATAGATATGAAAAGATAAAAATACTTCTTTGAGAGTAACTTATTGTTAATAGTTTAACTTTCTTAAGGACAGACTGTAAAACAAGCAATTCAATTTAGATAAGAGCAACTTAATATTGAGAAAAGATATTAAATCTAGATGTTAAAGTTATTTTACTTTACAAAACAGGACGATATATTTCCAATTCAAAATATGTACTGTTTTAAAATAAAATGATTTGTGTAGCTATTTGAATTATTGTGAATTATATCTCTTTTAGAACGTTTATTATACAAACTGATATATAAAATTCAAATGAATTTTATGACTTAAAAAATGATAATAAGTAGAAAATGGAATTATTGTTATAATTCGGAGGATTAAAGTTTTTTTCAAATCTTTTAAAGCAGAATTGATCTTTGGAAGCAAGCTTGTTATAAGAAACAAGAATAACCTGCATTTTGGATGTATTAAAATATGGAACAATGAAAAAGGAGGCAGAATACTCTAAATTATTGAAGAACTTAATGTTCAAAGTAATAAATTTTGCTCTACTTAAACTGCACATTTTTTATTTACATATCTATTAATTTGATAGGTATATATTATAAATTCTTTAATAAATGTTAAGATTTATGTTTCATTCGAATAAGGTGGGGTATTTAATTTTTATCTTCAGCTTTTGTCAATCACAAGTTATTAGTGATACAAGCAATTCTATATTTATAGGTGATAAATCTACTATTTATGTTACTTCAGATGCCGATAATGCAGTGTATACATATTCGGGAAATGAATCGTCTACTCGTTTAAACAATTATACTTCTTATAAGACTGTCAAAAAAGAAAATCACCCTTTACCTGTTTCAAGAGAAACCAGCAAAGATTTAACAACTTCTTCTAAAAGAAGAGATGATAGGGGTTGGAATATCCCCCCATTAGAACCTTACCATTTTTTATCACTTCATACAGGGGCCGGGTATTTGATCATCCCATTTAGTTCATATAACTTTAAAATGCTTTTTAAGGATACTTTACAAAGAGTATTGAATAGTAGTTTAATTATCTTAGAGTGTATTCAACACAAAATATCATATAGTATTTCTTATTACTTTGAAATTTGTTTTTCTTTTTTATCCAGGCCTCCCCCCGCATTGTTAGTCTAATAAGGTAGCAAATTGCTACAATTTTATTTCTTAAAGGCGCACTAATGATGTTAAATATAATATTAAGGTTGTGCTCAATAAAATAATACAAACAATTATGATTAAAAATTTAAATATTAAAAAACAGTTATTGACTCTATTTGCAATAACAACAGTCTCAATTGCATATGGGCAGGTGGGTATAAACAACGCTTCTCCTAAAGCAACCTTAGATGTGACTGCTAAAAACACTAATGGAAGTACTCCTGAAGGGCTAATTGCTCCACGTCTTACAGGAGATCAGATTCAAGCAGCTAATGCGCAATATGGAACAGACCAAATAGGTACTATTGTTTATGCTACATCTGCTGTTACAACTACAGATGCTGTAACCGGAAATATTACCGCTGCTGGCTACTATTATTTTGATGGAGTTGCTTGGCAAGCTATAATTAGTAGCAGCGGGACAACTCCAGGTACAGGTTATAATATTTATGACTCTGATGGAGCTCTTACTGGAAATCGCCAAGTAAATTTAGACAGTAATACACTGGGGTTCACAGGTGGAAATGTAGGAGTGGGAGTAGCAACTCCTGATGCCTCTGCGATATTGGATGTAACTAGCACTACGCAAGGTTTTGCTCCGCCAAGAGTCACTAAGGCACAAAGAGATGCCATTCTTTCTCCTATATCCGGACTTATAGTTTATTGTACAGATTGTAGTGGAACTACTTCGGCCCCTATCGGCTGTTTGTCACAAAACTTAGGAAGTCCCACTACTCCCAATTGGACTTGTATTGGGTCTACAACAGCAGCGACAGTAGTTGCTTCAGATTGTACAGGATTTTCAGGTAGTTACACAGGAGGTGTTGACGTTGGATCAACAGCTAATTATAAACTAAGTGTCACCAATAATTCATTTTCTTCTGCTACAATTAATTTTACTGCGGCTGATTTGGTATTAAGTGGAATTACAGGTCTTACTGTAGGTACTCCAACTTTTAGTGGGGCATCGGGTTCTGCAGGTAATGTGACTCTTGCTAGTGGACAGACAGTAATTGTTACGTATCCTATTACAGGAGTACCTGGATCTGATGGAATTCTTACTGGAACATGGACCAAATTATCACTCAATTGTACTAATACTAAATTAGTAGGTAAAGGTACTGCTAATTTTACCTTACCTGTGAACCTATATGTAGCTTCTGTTAATCTTGGAGGAATTGGAGATATACAAGGAATTGTGGATAATGGAACCAATAAATTTACCATTAATGTTTCTTATACAGCTGGAACAGGAAGTTATGATGCCTATCAGGGTCCTTGGATACAAAACAATTCAGGAACCGGGCAGGGTGGCGATAGTAATAGCTTTAGAATTTCTTATCCAGCTGGAACATTTAGTGCTTCAGGGATCATCCCAGTAACTATTGAGGTGGATGGAGATGGAAACTTCAATGCTCTTAAACTGACTCCAGGAACAACAATGGTATTAGCTACCTTACCATTTAGCATTAATGGTGATCCTGCTGTTGGGAATATTATTCTAAATATCGTTACGTGTGGTGCATTTATGGGACCTGGAAATACTGATTTCAAATCCTTTATGTGTCATAATTTAGGTGCAGATACGGATCAGAATCCATTTGTTCCTGCTGCTGCTATACATGGTGGTAAATACCAGTGGGGTAGTAATGGTCAGGCGGCACAAGAAGGAAATCGTTGGATTTCTCAAGCCACTGATCAAGCCAATAGTGGGACTATTACGGAATGGAATACTTCTATACTTCCAGTTGGAACATGGTCTGATACGAGTAAAACAGATCAGGATCCTTGTCCTTCAGGATATAGAGTGCCTACTTCTACGCAGTGGCAGCAGGTAGTTAATTCTACTAATAACGTGAAAACTTATATAGGAACTTGGACTAATAGTCCTACGAATTACAGTAGTGGTCTAAAGTTAGGAAATACTTTATTTCTGCCTGGTGCTGGTTTTCGTTCCAATAGTGCGCTGAAAGAACGTGGTAGCCGCGGCTACTATTCAAGTAGTAAACTGCTCTACGACGGGGGGCCATCCTATCTGACGTTTTATAACAATTACGCCAAAGTTAATACTACCTCCGGGGCCGGTAACTACAGCAGCCAGCGTTTATTCGGAATGAGTGTGCGCTGTATTTCAGAATAAATTCTATTAATTTTATAATTTATCTATTTCGGCGGTTTTTTAACCGCCGAAATTTTATTAGACAAACAGAAATGAAAAAACCGTCATTGAAAATTTCACACCTATTATGAAAAAAGTAATACTACTTGCATTGGGCTTTTTGTTTACCAATTCCAATGCACAAAATATTCGGATGGTATTTCCACAGTTCGCAGGAAAATCCTATGATTTTATTATATTCCAGGGAGATAAACAAAAAACAGTAGTCCAAGGAACGATACCTCAAGATGGAAAGTTTTCTCTTACAATTCCGAAGGAATATGCTCCATATACAGGTATGAGCCGGTGGCTTATCACTAATTCTCAGGAAGGAGGCGGGATAGATATGGTTATTCCGGGGAAAGATTTTTCGGTAAGTTGCCCGGAAAAGGAGCCTAATGATACCAATATCACCTATAAAGGGAATGATCAAATAAATGAGCTTAATAAACTCTACAAAGAGCAGCAATTAATTCTTATGCGTCACGAATCTATGCTGCAGGCTACAAAAGCTTTTTCAAAAGAAGATAAAAGTTATAACCTTTTTGAAGAGAGATATAAAGAGCAAAAGAACTTTTATAAAAATTTTCAGGATAGACTCAGTAAGAATTCAGATTATGCTCAGAAGTTTCTGCAGATAGTTAATCTTACGCAAGGACTAGGTCCCCAACTTGAAGATACAGAAGAAAAGAATGCCAGAAATATCGCTCAATATCTGACCCAGAAGATGGATTGGAATGCTCTTTATACCTCTGGACATTGGAGTAATATTATTTCTTCATGGGTAAGTATTTATACCCAGGTATTAAATAGCCCTTTCCGGTTTGTCGAAGATTTTGTTAAAATTAGCACGCAGATTTCCGATAAAAATATGTATGCTGATTTTGCAGGAAGGACTGCTTATTTTTTAAATGAACAAGGAAAAGACGCCTATATTAGTGCTATTGCTCCTTTAGTAATTAGCTCTGGAAAAGTTATAAACTATGAAGGTTCATTGGCTCTTTATCAAAAGGGAACTGTGGGGCAAACGGCTCCTGACTTGATAGTTAAAGATTCAACCAATACCAGTACAGTAATTAACTTAAAGGATTATGCTTCTCAGATAAATTATGATAAAACATTACTTCTTTTTTATGCATCTGGTTGTGGTTCTTGTGAAAACCTTTTACAACAAATGCCTATGTATTATAGCCAGATAGAAGCAAAAGGTATTCATATTATCGCTATTTCAGCTGATAAAGAGGAGAAAATCTTTAAAGCAAAAGCAAAAGATTTTAAATGGAAGGATGTTTACTGTGATTATAAGGGGATACAAGGAGAAAATTTTAAAAATTATGCTGTTACAGGAACTCCAACTCTTATCTTGGTAGATAATAAAGGTAAAATAGAATTAAGAACTGCGGAAATTAAAGAAATATTAGCTTTTAAATAGAATTCCTTTTCTATACTTGATTATGTAGAAACAGATCGGTTTAGATCGGTCATGGTCGGAAGAAAACTCCGACCATTTTTTTGTTTTAAACATATTTTAAGTGAAGCTATACTTATCAATGTTTATATTGAGGATATAATAAAAAAGAGAAAAGAAATAATAGGAGCTCCATTAGAAATATTTTAATTAAAATTGTATGATTAATACAAACCATTTTACACCAAATCAAAAAAAGCATAACAGTGGACAAGGTTAATATGTCACAAATAAACAGTTGTTTATCCGATTTATTGTTATAATTAATTTAATAATAATTTATTTGCTTCATAAATTTTTAATTTCTTTTTAGTAGAAAAAGTAAAAACTTAGAAATATTTTAACAAATACAAAAATAAATTTATGAAAAAAATTATTCTTTCGTTTACATTTGCCTTTGTAGGGATAACCTCCAATTCCCAATGGAATCCTATTTTAGATGAAAATCTTCTTGTTGCCTATCCTAAAAGTGGAGATGCATTTTCGAACACCTCTAGCGATGGTAAAACTTTTATAGGATACTGGAAAAGTGTACCTGCTCCGATAAATTTTGAATTATGGCTTCAGATTTTGGATAAGAATGGAAATAAAGAATTAGGCAGTGAAGGGATTATGCTAAGTAATCAAATTCCAATGAACACATATACTTTTGTTGAGGACTCTGCTGTTGATTCTTCTAATAATTTTTATATTGGAGTTACCGGCACAGGTGTTGAGCAGCTTGGATATATTTTTAAAATAACTCCACAAGGAACTTCAGTATGGCCCAATGGTATTAATATTGGAGAAGCACTATGCCCTACTCTACTTCCTCTTTCTAATGGAGAATTATTAGTTAGTTATTGGCCAAAGAGTAAAAAGTATTCTAGAATAGAACGATTTAATTCCTCTGGGCAGCGCGTATGGAATTCTCCTGTGGTAATTAAATCTGATAGCGAAGAAAATACAACTATTCCTGCTGATCTATTTGAATTGCCCAATAATGAATTTGAAATCATTTTTAGTAAAGTTTTACCCGGAAGTGGATCATATACAAGCTCGTATTTATATGCACAAAAGTTTGACTTTAATGGAGTAAAACGGTGGGAATCACCTAAGCAGATTTCAACAAAGGGCGTAGCTTGGAATGTTAAACATAGTGGAGTTATAGATGGGAATGTTGTATATTATGGATTCAGTGGTGGAACAGTAGGAACAGGTGAGATTAATGCCTATCTACAGAGAATAAACATAGATGGATCATTGCCTTGGGGAGTAAATGGTGTTGATTTTGATATTAGCCACGATTATAAGGAAAAAGATATGAAAATCGCATTTACACCGGGTTCTCCTTACATCTGGTCTATTGCCAACTATAATAAATTTGACCCTTCTATACAACAAGATTTAAATGGTGAATTTATTCAAAAATTTGATAAAGTTACAGGAACTAGGCTTTTTACGGACAATGCTAAACAGGTTTTTCCTGTTAATGTGAGGCAAATGTTTCATCAAGGAAATTTACATTTGGTTAATGAGTATCCTTTTTTCATAGTCCAGAAAAAACTCGAATCTACTAATTTAGATATATCTTTAAATGCTGTGTTACTAAAGGATGATGGAGATTTTTTTTGGACTCAGAAATATTTACCAATGGCAACATTTCCAGCTATGAAATCAAATATTATCTCATTAAAGCCTATCAACAGGCAAAGTATAATCCTATTTCAGGAGAAAAAAATAGCTACAGACAAATATGATAAATTATATGCTCAAAATCTAATTATTCCATTTGAAATTAATGATCATGATCATTTTAGTAAAAATAATTTTTTTAAAGTAAAAGAGTATATGGGAATCAAAAACACCAGTATTTTACCTATTTTTTTATCTCCTAACCCAGCTAAAGACGAATTTTCTATTATATATTCTAATAATTCTTTAGGTAAATTTAATGTTGAGGTTTATGATTTATCAGGAAAACTCTTGTTTAAGCAATATGATAAAGAAAAGATTTCGGTTGGTAATCTGTCTAATGGGGTATATGTAGTAAAAGTAATAACTCCTGATAGTAAAATTCAAACTGAAAAACTAATAGTAGAAAAGTAAATTATATTAAAATAGTTTACAATCCTTATTTGAAGTCGGTTGAGGATGTAGATCGTAAATCTTATATAATCTATTGGTTTTTAATTTATTAGGTAAAGATAAGATATTTTATAGTTTAGTATAATTTTCAGAATCCTTGTCAAATATTGTATGTTAATATTCAATAAGATTTTCATAATTATAAAATTGATCTACGCTCAACCACTATAAGGTAGTAGTGTATTGGTTAGCTCTTCAATTTTATTTAGAGTCTGTTTGAAAATAACTAATTGATTGTTAGTTTTTTGTGTAGACTGATAGTGAGAATTTTGTTTTAAGATTTAATACTATTGGCTTTCTGGTGTCTTTTCATAGTCTTTGTCGTGCCTTCTAAGGAAGTTTAATGTGTAGAAACTCAGTTCGGTAACCATCGCAATTTGACAGTAGCATCCCTTTTTTCACTAGGAGGTCGTGATGACATTTCAACTTTAAACCCATATCGCAGCTTTTCCCAGTTCATAAATACAATCTTATAAAGTGGGATTTCTATCTTTCTATGTTAAGATAAATCAACAAAGACTTTACCTGCTGTTGCCCAACCATTCAATAAATTTATTAACCACACTGATTACCACTCTGCACACAAGGGTGGTAGTATCTGTATTCACATGAGGTTAGCGACCTTTAACTTTCTTATTCCCATCTATCCCTTTTTTCCAAAGTTAAAAAAGCATCATGTGTAACAGGTTGATTATTATTGGATAAAAGGCTTGGGATATTTGCTTTGCCTTGACCGATATAATTCATCTGATTTCAATGTACTGTTCTACTAGCATAAAGTACCATTTGCTCGCCACTTGTAGAAATAGCAATGTACGTTATGACATTTATAAAAGCATTTGGGAAGATTCTGCAATTTTGCTACAGTACCTAATAATCATAATACGCATTTAGCTATAGTACTTAAATGATATTTACCTTTTATTTGACAGGTAGATTTATTTAATTATTTTCCAAGGTAAAATACCCTTAATAGTACTACTACAATTTTGAAAAAAAGTTTAAATTTAGGAGTAGATTATGAAAAAGAAAAAATTCAATGGCAATCACATTTCAAGTATTTTGATAGAACTTGTCAGTAGCTACGTATTAGCAGAGCCACATTGTGTAACTGGGGCAATCGAAGCAAGAGAGTGAAGGAGTTAGAATTAAAAATACACACACTTAAAGCGTGTTTGCTGCTTTAACTATGGAAATATTATAAATAACATATATCGTATCCCTAGATGATAAACCTTGGGATTGGATTTTTCCTTTATTCAGATAGAAAAATGACTGATATACTTTTTGAAAATAAAAAGATTACTAAATTCGGTTAAATTGAGTTTATAAGCGATAAACCTGTTTTAGCATATTTTTTGTTATTATTTTATGAAAATAAGATATAAAAAACATATATATGCCCTTTTATATTTTTATATGAAACCAAAGTCGTCACTTTAATATTGTACTGTTTAAGATCAGGATGATTTGTTATGATACCACGAAAGTTAAGATGAGAATCATCTCTCCCTACTATTATTTCATTTTGTACAATACTATATATTTTAAAATTCCCAATAGAGCTACCAACACAAAATTGGGAATTATCCTCTCTTATTTTTGGTGTTTCTATTCCTATCATTTTTGTCAAAAATTTGCGGATTGAGAAAAGGGTCTTGATCCATAAAGGGGAATATTCAAAAATTTTTTTTGATATTTCTTCTATAGAATTTATATGGTTGGTAGTCGAAAATGTATCCTGAAAATCTATCTTCTTCAAACTATTTTTTCCTTGTTCACTAAGCTTTGTTTCTTCTTCTATTACAGGTTCTGTTTCCAAATGTATTATAAGTTTTTGAAAATAATTAGAGTATTACAATAGTTTAAATTTTTGATAAAAGTAAAAAACTCTACTGCTCTCATTGTCTATGTTTAAAAATAGTAAAAATTAGATTTAAAGTCAAAGGAATCAGAATTATTTAGTCATTCTTTTTTAAAAAATAATGTAATATTTTGATTTTCAAATTAGTATATATTATTTGTAAAAAGCATTGCAAAAGTGTTAAGAAAATTAAAACCCGAATTACAGCATAATTTATTTAAAGCAAGAATTACCAAGCTTATTAATATGGGGTAAATGCCGGTAAAATTAGCTGGAACGTAAGCTCGCCTTAAAATTCGAAATAAAGATAGTTAGTTTTTAACCTGTTTTTTTAACCAGATGTATAGATCATCTTCCTTATTTAATCCAAGTTTTTTTCTTAATAAATATTTCCTATTTTGAATGGTACGGTAAGATCTAAAAGTATATAATGCTATTTCTTTAGAAGATAAATTCAAAAAAATAAAAGCTAGTAGTGTGAGCTCTCCATTATTAAGGCTAGGATTTATATGTTCTAATATATTATGAAAATTCGGATTTAATTTTTTAAATTCATCAAGAAAATAGGGACTATTTGTCTTTACAAGGTTCATGATTTCTTCTGGAGTTACAAGTAATTTTTCTTCTAATTTTTTAGTATAGGAATCCTTTGCTGCTATAAGTTCTTTTTGGATAAGTAACAAATTGTCCTTTTCACATATAATTATCCTTTTTCTTTTTTTTATTTCTTTGTATTTTAAATAGCTAAATACTAATAATGTACTTAATGATAATGTAATAAAGGAATTTGCCACCCAATTTTGGGTTTTTAATTCTTCCTTTTGATTAAATTCCCCTTTTAAGATTGTATTTACAGCTGCCTGAAAGTTTATCATGTTCATGTTTTGTATTTTCTCAAGGTTACTGTAGTATTTATTTAAATATTTTGCACTATTTTGTTTGTCATTAAGACTGGAATATGCAGACGAGATATTTTTATACACTTCTTGATAATTTGGATCATCAATGTTATATTTTTGCAAATCATTAATAGCTTTTTCATAGTATTCAATAGATTTATTAAAGTTTTGTAAATGAAAATAGTAATCACCAAACGAAATATGTTGAATATACATTTTTTTTGAATCATTTCCTATTTTTGCTTGATTGTAACTTTTATTGAAGTAAAAATATGCGGAGTCATACACCTTATCATATAGTTGTATATATCCTTCAATATTATATAGATCTGAAATTTCAGAAGTTTTAATAGGAATTTTTTTTAATATTTTATTGTACAGGTTGAATGATTTTTTAATTGTTTTTTTTGCATTGCCATAATCTTTTTTTTCTAGGTAGTATGAAGCAACTTTAGTATAGATTCTAGCGCTTAATCTCTGTGATTTTAAATCAGATTTATTAGCGATAATTGCTATGATTTCTTGATATTCCATTATTTCCTGTTGATATAAATGTAACATCCCATAATTAGTCGCCTTTATTTCTTTAAGTTCCGCATTTAGAATGAAATCATTTTTTACGGCATGCTCTTTTAAAGCTTTTTCTATATAATATAGACTTTCCTTATATGTCCCCAATGTTTGTGTACACCTCGCAATATGAAGATATGCTTCTGCTTTTTTTGGGGAATTTCCTGTTTTCTCAGCTATCAAGCTTGCTTGTTTTGCATATCTTAAAGATTTTAGATTATCAATTGATAGATATGTTTCAGATTTTTTTAATAAATAGTCAACTTTTGGTTTTTTTTCATTTGGTGATTTTTCAATATTTAGTGAAAAAAATAATGAAATGATTATCAAAATAGAATTCATGTTAGTTTGTTTTTAATAATATTGCGATGTAAATGTAAATAAAATAAAATTTTGTCTATATGATTGAAATCAATATTGTTGTAATTTAATACTCTGACTATATTGAAAATTGCTTAAATCATTCGTAATTGAATCGAGTAATAATGCTTAGTGTTATATATTTTAACTGTATTTTTTAATGTGATTATAAACACACACAGTTTTGCATATTCCTCAGATATTCTATCTATATGTAATAATTTTATTAATCAACCGGATATTAAATACTTTTACAACATACCTATTTTATCAAAAATTAGAAATAGAAAAAATGGAAAAGAAAATTATTTTAACAACAGGTTTGCTTTTAACAGGAGTTGTATTTTCATAAGTAGGATTTATTGATACTGCTCCAAAAGCTGATATGGATGTTCTGCCAAATCCCCATATGGAACGGGTAATTTATTCCATGATTTACAAGAGACCTGATTATGCCTGCTGATGAGCAGTACAGAACAAACCAGACAGGAAGTTTGGTTTATATTAAGCCTCCGTGCCTTCATCAACTACTAAAACTACCAATATCACTGATGCAGGTTATTATTATTTTGACGGAACTATTTGGTAGAAAATTATTAATTCCAATGCAGCAACTGTTTACACTGTAAATAACTGGCTTGCAATGTCAGGCAAAAACATAAAATTGGGTTGATCTACTAATATACTAGTATTTCAGGAGTTATAGCTACTAATAAACTAGCCATAATAAGAACGGGAGGGCAAAATGTTGAATTGGTACATATAGGATAGTTGATCTAATTATATGTTAATTGCTTGTTAATCTGTGTTTAGTAAATTTGTATTTTTCTCTAAATAAACGAGCTGAAGTTTTGGAGCTATATGAAAATAAAGAAATAAAAACACATTTTTGATAAACTCATGCAGAAGAATTTTATGAATTTACAAAAGAGGTTTTAGAGTATAAGTAAAATTTCCTGAACAAAAGAAACCTAACTGCTCAGAAACAAATTATTAAGTACTGTTTTAAAGGAACAGCCTACGCATAAGATAGTCGTTATTCCACAATCGATGGCTTGATATTTAATTTAAAATATAACGACTATGAAGATGATAAAAAGCTAACAATCTAAGACTGCCAAGTTACTTTTTTAAAAAATAAAGAATTGAGAAGGAATGTGTCTGCAAGCTCAGTACTATTCTGTTAAATCTGTATCATTGCCATAGTGATTCCGTTGTATAGTATTGAGATAAGTGCAGGTATTATAGTAAATATTTTATATTGCATATATAAGTTTTGGACAGACCAGAAACTACCATTGCCCGATGGTTCAGTACTTATCATAAAAGGCAATCTACAAAAAAACAGATAGTGTCGAATTGATAGATCAAATATATCGTTTAATGGACAAATAAATTTGGCATTAGTATTAAAAAAATAATATATGCAATATTTCTATTTGGTTCAACTTTTATAGCATATAAAAACATTATAAAATTTAAGTATTGATTTATAAAAAACAATATCAGATTAAGTGATTAGCGTGTAAAAAATAACACAAGGTTTAAAAGATGAACTGTAAAAAATAACACAACGTATTTATTTTACACTCTCAAAATATGATTTACAAAATTTGGCATTGACAATCAATATCTTATTGAAATAAGTGTAACTCCGATATCTCCTTTTCAGAACTCTCAAAAATTTAGCTCATTTATTAAGCAAGATGTGTCTTTGTACCCACAAATTTTTTCAAAATTTTAAGGAACTAAGACTCTCTTGCTTTTTTGCAAAAAGGGGAAAAAACAGCGGAACTTGTATTTTTGTTTTTATTTATTGAGAGGTATATAAATCCAAATTAGAACAATTCATTCTTATTTAATCTATTCTTATTCCAGACTAATCCAAAGTAGTCTTATGTAATCCAGCGGCTTTGAGTACTATTGTTTTCATGGTTTTGATGCGTCAATTTTGCAGTAGAAACTAAACACAAAGAACAGAATGAAAACAATAATTTATTTGTTTCTTCCACTTATTGGAGTCTCAGTTCAGGGACAGGTAGGCATCAATACAAACAGTCCTAAAGCTACACTTGATGTCATGAAAAATACTGTTGATATTACAAAACCTGACGGGATTATTGCCCCCCGTTTAAAAGGTTCAGAGGTAAAAAGTAAAGATTCACTCTATAATACTGATCAGAAAGGAACAATTGTTTATGTAACAGAAGGGCTTGATATCGGAAATACAACATTGAAAACAGCTAAAATGACCCTTGTAGGGTATTATTATTTCGATGGGGAAGTATGGCAGCCATTTGAACGTGACACCTTAGAAACAGTCGTGAAACTATAAAGAAAATAAAGTTACTGCATAAATTGCCTACACTTTTTGATACGCTCTTAAATGCATTATCATTATTATGTTGGGAACTTGCAACTATTTTGAGGCAAAATTTATATGGGAAAGCTCCAAAAAGTATAGCAACTGCCAACCTTCTGAAATAGTTTTAAGAAATGAGAAATAAATTTTAAATTTTTCATTATGAAATAATAAGAATCTTTACATACTTGCAGGTTGTAATGGTGCTGGAAAAACTGCGGCTGCATTTACAATCATACTTGAAATTCTTGAATGTAAAGAATTTGTAAATGCTGATGAAATAGCAAAAAGATTATCTCCTTTTCAGCCAGAAAAAGGACATTTGAAGCAGGAAGAATTATGTTGAACAAAATAAAAATTAACTTATTCTGAATACATAGTAGGTTTTAATATATATCTTCCAATTGGAGATCAAATTTTAATTTTTGATAATTCACAAGGGAAACACGAGTTAATTATCGAAAAGAATTTTTATGAAGAAATTAACGTTTACAATCAAGAAAAATTTAATGAATTAAAAGTTATTATAACAAATGAAACCAAAATTGAAAAGCAAAATAAAATTGTAAAAGGATTTGAAAAAGGTTATGAAGAAATGATAGAATTCAAGAAAAAAAGCAATAGTGAAATTGTCATTATTAAAGATAGTATGATAGTAAAAATCGAAACATACTTAAACTAGTAGAGGTCCGGCAACGATTCCTGCGTTAAATAGCTGTGTTTTCTTTAGCAATTGAAATACGGTTAATTGTGCTGGTGTATTCAGATAAGTACATTAAAAATTTTTAATCATTTATTTTGATGTCCAACAAATCAGCCCGGAAACGAATTTCTAGAAAAATGCTTACTTTTACTCATCGTATTTAGATTATTACAAATCAGTCCGGAAATGAATTTCTAGAAAAATGCTTACTTTTACTCATCGTATTTAGATTATTACAAATCTAATTTGCATTTTTATTTTAAAAGTTTTCGGAGATTTTTTTATCAGACAATAATGTTTAAATAAGAATAAAATATAAATTTTGTTAGATATTGAATTAAATAAGTTTTATAAGCTTTTTCCAGAGCAAGAACTACGAAAAAAGATAGCTGAACATTGTGAAATTAAAACTTTTGCAAAAAATGACATTGTTGTAAGAGAGGATGAATATATTAAAGTTGTACCAATTGTCTTAACCGGGAAACTTAGGGTTTTTCAAACCAAAGAGCTTAGGCAGATATTACTTTATTATGTTGAGCCTTATCAAACCTGTATAATGTCTCTCTCTGCCGGTTTTTTTAATCTAAAAAGCACATCTCAAGCCATTGCATTGGAAACAACAGAAGCATTGATTATTCCAACTCGATTTATATATCAATGGCAGCGTGAATATAATTCGTTGAATGAATTTGTCATCCGAACTTTTAAACAAAGGTATGATGAGTTATTAGTAAACTATGAAAGTATAGTATTTGATCATTTAGACAAACGATTATTAGAATATCTGCAACAACAAGGATCTTTACACCCTAAAAATTATGTTACCATGTCTCACCAGCAGCTAGCTAACGAATTAGGGACAACACGAGTTGTAATTTCCAGGATCTTAAAGCAGTTTGAACTAAATGGAAAAGTAAAACTTTATCGCAATATGATTAAAGTTTTATTTTTTTCTACTGTGTACCTTTTGATACCATTATTTGGTAATGGACTTATTACTTTTGTATTGAAAATAACGTCAATATAAAATGAAAACAGAGAAATTTGCAATTTTAGCTCGACTTGAAGCTAAACCTGGTAAAGAAAAAGAAGTCTTAGCCTTTTTAAAATCAGCATTACCTCTTGCAAAAGAAGAAGTAGGTACTATAAAATGGTATGCAACACAATTGAGCCCTTCAACATATGGGATCTTTGACACATTTGAAACTACTGAGGAACGTCAGATTCACTTAGAGGGTAAAATTGCTACTACTTTGATGGCTAATGCATCCGAACTTTTAGCAAAAGAACCTAGCATAGAATTAATAGACTTAATTGCTATTAAATAATTTTATTGGTGAATTGCTGTTGTAAACTCCGCCGTAAATTGTACAACTAAAATTTAGACAAAAAGTTTAAACTTAGGAGTATATGTTATGAAAAAGAAACAATTCAGTGCGAATCAGATTTCAAGTGAGGTTGTCTCAAAATAGATAGCCTCTTTTATGCAACAAAGGAAAGCAAAAGCTTTCCTTTGTTGCAAATTAATTAATTTGCTGTATGTTTATTAAATCAAGAATAGTCTTTAAGGACTACAAACCCAAAAAAACTTGCTTTTTCCTCCGAATTTATTTGAGTTCATAGATCAAAAGCATCTTATTAGAATTGTTACAGGCATTATTAATGACCTTGATATTAAAAACCTTATCAAACCTACAAATCCGGCGGAACCTCTGTATATCATCCTAAAATGCTTTTGAAAGTTTTTAATGTATGGTTATTTGAATAATATCTATTCAAGCTGCAAAATGGAACAGACCTTGAAAAAATGTTCATTTCATGTGGCTTTCGGCCATGAGCCGCCTAGATTATAATATCTTAAACAGGTTTCACAGTGAACGCTTGAAAGGTGAGATTAAAGCCTTTTTACACAAATCGTTTTGCTTTTGAAAAAGGGCTGGTGAGCCTGCAAACCACTTTTGTGGACGGTATCAAGATAGAATAAAATACCAACCGCTATAGTTTTGTTTGAGGAATGGCCATCAAAAAACATAAAGAAAGGATCGCTCAGCAGCTGGAAGAACTATGGGATTATGCAGAAGGAGTGACCAAAGATGAACTTCAAAATAAAGAAAATATCGATTTTCAAGAGATCGATTCTGAAAAAGTAACTCAAAACATTGAAAAGATCAATAAGGTTTGCAAGATAAAAAGGTACCTTCAAAAGTCCGCTAGAAAATGAATTATAGTAAGAAAATTGGGCAAATTGTTTAGATAAATACAGTAAACAACAAATACTGGAAGGAAGAAATTCTTATTCCAAAACCGACACAGATGCCACCTTTATGTGGATGAAGGAGGATTATATGCGAAACAGACAGCGAAAACCAGCTTACATTCTTCAAATTTCTACCAATAAACAATTCATTTTACATTATTCAATTCATCCCAATTCAACAGATGCCAAAACGTTAAAATCTCATTTATAGGAATTTGAAGAGGATTGTCACAAAGTTCCTAAAGAGCTAGTTGTCGATGCCGATTATGGCTCATAAGAAAATTATAACGTATTAAATCTAAGAAGATAAAGGCTTATATTAAATAAAACTATTTTAGAAAAGACCAAAAATCAGGACAAGTAACCACTTCACAAAACAATTTCAAACTGTCGAAAATTAGAGTGAAGGTTTTTAAACTTCTTACTAAGAGCAAAGGTATTAAACTCAAAAGACAAAGGTATCATGATGTTGAACCTGTTTTGCCGAGCTCAAACATAACAAAAATTTAAACGATTCTTGCTTCGGGGAAAAAATAAAGTCAAGGTAGAAATTGGTATACTCGCGATTGCCCACAATCTCAAGAAAATGTAAAGTGCAGACTAAAAAAGACTTCTTTTTTGAATTTTATATTTCTTTTTTTAATTACAAAACTGAAAAAAACATTTTTCTCAACATGGCATGAAAAGAGACTATCCTTTTGAGACAACCTCTTTTTTGTAGTACATTACCTCTTAAGGGGTATTTTTTAGTCCAATTTGGTACTCTTTAGTATTGACCCTACTAATCGTATCGGTTTACTGATTCCTATTAACCAAATTTGTCTGATATTCTTTTATCCAAACAAGAAAATCCAGATGAAAAATGAACGATCCAGGTTATACCCAAATAATAATCCAAATAACCATTTTGATTTAGATGCTATTACTGCGCTTGAAGAAAATGAATTAAAGACTATTCTTGACAAAGCACAAAAACATCCTGAAAAACTCATTTTTCCAAATGAAGAAATTCGAAATTTATTCTATCACAAAATTGATTTGTTTGATAACGAGGACTTTCTCAATGATGAGCTAAGGCAACTGACTAAATACTACAGCAACATTGATTATGGTGAGTTAACTTATAGTCAATGTGAAGAATTTCAAAGAGCTGTAGAGCATATAGGATATACATTGGATTATGATCTTGACGCGGTACCGATCAATCTAAGACCGATTGATAAATATGAGCAGATTATGCTTTATCAAATGATATACCCTGAAAATATTTTACAGACAGTTGAAAAAGTTTCAGATAAATACAACACTAACTTACAAACCCCATCGATTATGGCAACACAAAAGGAATTTGATCAAACCGAGTATTTAAAAAAGCAACTAAAATACCTTGGTTTCGGAGAAGATGAAAAGCTTCACCAAGATTTGGAGAAAGGAATTGATTCAACTGAAAAATATTTTCATCTTAAAACAGGATCAGACAAAACACTGCCAGGAAATAAGATGGATTATACTTTAAATTATAACAAAACTGAAAAAGGTGGAATTTTCCTGAACTCATACGATGCAATTCTTACTAATGTAAAAGGAGAATCTCTTGTTCAAAATTTCAGAGTGTCAAAAGAGGCTTTCTTTACAGTAAAAGAAGCCCTGAATCTTTTAGAAGGACGTTCTGTAAAAACTGAATTTGTTAATCCTAAATCTAATGAAAGTGAGCCTGCTTTTGTAAAGCTGAATTTTGAAGAAGCAAAAAATCAGTACGGTAATTATCATTTCCAGACTTTCTACAAAAATTATGGAATCAATACAGCAGAAATTGTTGAAAAATCCAATTTAGTTTTTGACAAGCCGGAATTCAAAACTGCAGCGATTAAATCATTGGAAAAAGGAAATATTGTCAAAGTGAAATTTGAACTTGATGACCAGATGATCGAAGCAAAAGCTGTTCTAAACCCCCAGTACAAAAATCTAAATCTATATGACAACGGCATGAACCGCATTAACACCAATAAACAATTGCAAGGGCTGGAAAATGACAATAAGCATGAGAAAGGCAATGTAAGAGAGCAGAATTTGTCCAGAGGAATTTAGATTGATATTTATTAAAACCCATAACAAAGCGGTACAAGTATCTTTTACCGCTTTTTTTAATACCTTTATATGAAAAAAATCTTTTTATCTTCAATTATTTCTATATTAGTAATGTTGATGTCCTGCACGAAAAAAATTCTGTCTGAAAAAGGCGGGATTGACATTATTTCCAATGTGTATTTCGATGCCTCGAAAGGCTTGGAAAATATGCGGAGTTTTCATATTTCAAAGCTCAATTATAAACATGATTCGATTATAGAAATAGTTCCCGAGTTGGAGTTTCCTAAAGTAACAAAGGCAATTTATTTCATCAAAGACTCGGTTTTTTATGATCTGGAAAATGATCATACATCAGCTGTTTTATCAGAGATACAAAAAAAGCAAAAACCAATTTCAGTTTATGCCAAAGCAGCCGGAGCAATTTTCTCGAAAGTTCCGATCCTTAATTACAGGAACCGCAGGAAACTAACCGATACCGTGCTTTTTAAAAAGCATTATAAGCGTTTTGAAATTAACTCTCCCTGGAACTATACCCGGTATTACATTTATCCCACCGATACCATTCTGCCTTATTCCTTTTACAAAGGTGTTGATTATGAGTATAACGGAAGAATTGAAAGGATAGATTCTTATGATAAACAGAAAGACATTTTTGTGTCCATGCAGCTAATTCCGCGAAAGAACTGGGATTTGGAAGCTGAAGAAATTTTTAAGTTTAACCGCTTTATTGAAAGCAGGAAAAAAAAGTAATCATATGTCTGATTATCCGAAACAGGAATCCTCTAACCCTATAGAAAATCAGTTTTCTGCAAGAATCATCAGCCAGCTAAGTCCACACAAATATAAGTTTACCGAATATTTTGAACAAAAAGGGATTTCAAAAAATCTTATTCACCAGAATACGGCCCAGATTTATTATCAGTATGAAGGGAAAAAATATCTCGGCGTAGCAATACCAAATCATTCCGGTGGATTTTAAATTCTATATCCGGAAAACCCTGGCTTAATTGGCATATCTGGTATCTCTCAAATGATTCTGTAATAATCTGTTCAGATTTTCTACAGATCTCTTTTTTTGTTAATTTTGAAAGTAATGTATGTTAGTCAATAGCACTGAGGATTATATTTAGTTTATACTCTTCATTGGGATTAAAAATGATAGGATGAAGAATAACCATTTTAAACTGACTTCGGGATAAGCTTTGATAAAACGCAAAGCTAAACAAAAGGATTAATTTTTTATAATGTCGCATTGTTTAATTTAAAAGCGTTTCAAAAAGTAAATATGTCTTTTGTGATAAATTAATTATATTTTGATAATCAATTATTTAAAATATTGCTTATCCCGAAATCAGGCTAATATTATATGAGCCAACTAGTAAGTTGAGTCAATTTGTTCCGAATAAAAAGAACAAATTATTGAATGTCTATTACAATTCTTCCGCAGGATGAACCATCCCAAACTGCTTTGTAAGCAAATAGAGCAGTATCAAGACTGAATGTCCTAGGATCTAGCATTGGAATTATTTCTTTTCTTTCAATCATAGTTGAAATTTTGGCTAAAATTTCACCATGATGATTTCTTTTAATTCCTTTTAGGAGAGGAATTAAAACAAAAATCCCATGGAAACTTGCTCCACGGAACGAAAGTGCAGCCATTTGGTGAGAGTCAAATCCAACACAACTTGCAACATTTCCATAATGTTTTACAGCTTGAAATGATTCGTTTAAAGTTTCTCCCCCTACCGTATCATAAATAACATCAAAACCTTCTCCTTTTGTATAACGGGATATATAATCTTCAATTGTTTCCTGTTTATAGTCTATAGGAATACCCCCTAATTTTTCCACTATATGTCTTTTTTCGTTGGATACTGTTGTATATACCTCCGCACCATCAATTTTTGCTAATTGTAATGCCATATGTCCAACACCTCCAGCTCCACCATGAATTAGAACCTTGTCTCCAATTTGGATTTTAATTCTATCTTTTATACCTTCCCATGCCGTCAATGCTACCAATGGAACAGCGGCAGCTTCTTTCCATGTTAAATTATTTGGCTTTTTTGCTATAAGGTTAGCATCTACTGACACATATTCAGCTAAGGTACCGCCAGAACCGAAAACACCCCCCACAAGGCCATATACTTCATCTCCTTTTTTAAAGTTAATAACATCCTCTCCAACATCTTCTATTACTCCTGCCATATCTGTTCCTAAAATAGCGGGTAAATTTGGAGTAGCATAAGGAGCTTTTCCTATACGAATTTTATTATCAATAGGATTAACTCCGCTAGAATAAATCTTAACTAATACTTCATTTTTTTCTACATGTGGTATTGGCAGGTTTATTTGTTCAAAATCTACTCCATACTTGTTTAAAACTAATGCTCTCATATTTTATTTATTAATAATAATTTGTAATTTTTTTAAAAATAGTTGATATTACTCTCTTTAATAAAAAAAAAACCCAAACGACGTATATTTGGTGTTAAAATGCGTTTGTGTGGATTGTGAATATGATTAAATATATAAATAAACGTGTTATGACGCAGAATAAATTAGAATGGAAGCTTGCCCGATTTAACAATCTACTTTTAAAATATTAAAACATAGTTTAGGATAAGCGATATTTTAAATAATTGATTATCAAAATATAATTAATTTGTCGCAAAAGACATATTTACTTTTTGAAATGCTTTTAAATTAAACAATGCACTTCGCTACAAAAATTTTATGTTATTTTGATATATTTTGCGCATTTGTTAAATTAAATTTTGAAAATCAAGCAATTAGTCCTTTTGTTTAGGTTTACGTTATAAGTTTGCAATAAATCAGAAGGATTTCTTTAGTATTGACCTTACAACTTGTATAGGTTTACTGATTCCTATTAATCAAATTTGTCTGATATTCATTTATTTAAACAAGAAAATCCAGATGAAAAACGAACGATCCAAGTTAGACCAAAATAATCCAAATAATCATTCTGATTTAGATGTTATTACTGCTTTTGAAGAAAATGAATTAAAGAGTATTCTTGACAAAGCAAAAAACATCCTGAAAAACTCATTTTTCCAAATGAAGAAATTCAAAATTTATTCCATCACAAGATTGATTTGTTTGATAACGAGCACTTAATCACTGATGCGCTAAAGGAACTGACTAATTACTATAGTAATATTGATAACGGTGAATTATTTTATAGTCAATATGAAAAATTTCAAAGAGCTGTAGAGCATATAGGGTATACATTGGATTATGAGCCTGCTTTTGTAAAGTTGAATTTTGAAGAAGTAAAAAATCAGTACGGTAATTATCATTTCCAGACTTTCTACAAAAATTATGGAATCAATACGGCAGAAATTGTTGAAAAATCCAACTTAGTTTTTGACAAGCCGGAATTCAAAACTGCAGCGATTAAATCATTGGAAAAAGGAAATATTGTCAAAGTGAAATTTGAACTTGATGACCAGGTTATCGAAGGAAAAGCCGTTCTAAACCCTCAGTACAAAAATCTAAATCTATACGACAACGACATGAACCGCATTAACACTAACAAATCATTGCAAGGGCTGGAAAATGAGAATAAGCATGAGAAAGGCAATGTAAGAGAGTAGAATTGGTCCAGAGGAATTTAGATTGATATTTATTAAAACCCATAACAAAGTGGTACAAGTATCTTTTATCGCTTTTTTTAATACCTTTA
This sequence comes from Chryseobacterium sp. 7, assembly GCF_003663845.1. NCBI lineage: Bacteria > Pseudomonadati > Bacteroidota > Flavobacteriia > Flavobacteriales > Weeksellaceae > Chryseobacterium > Chryseobacterium sp. 7. Next base: position 58,898 of record NZ_RCCA01000001.1, on the reverse strand, counting down.
TATGAAAAAAATCTTTTTACTTCAATTATTTCTCTATTAGTAATATTGCTGTCGTGCACGGAAAAAACTCCATCTGAAAAAGGAGGGATTGACATTATTTCCAATGTGTATTTCGATGCCTCGAAAGGCTTGGAAAACATGCGGAGTTTTTACATTTCAAAGCTCAATTATAAACATGATTCGATTATAGAAATGGTTCCCGAATTGGAATTTCCTGAAGTAACGAAGGCAACTTATTTCATCAAAGACTCAGTTTTTTATGATTTGGAAAATGATCATACATCAGTTGTTATGTCAGAGATACAAAAAAAGCAAAAACCAATTTCAGTTTATGCCAAAGCAGCCGGAGCAATTTTCTCGAAAGTTCCGATCCTTAATTACAGGAACCGCAGGAAACTAACCGATACCGTGCTTTTTAAAAAGCATTATAAGCGTTTTGAAATTAACTCTCCCTGGAACTATACCCGGTATTACATTTATCCCACCGATACCATTCTGCCTTATTCCTTTTACAAAGGTGTTGATTATGAGTATAACGGAAGAATTGAAAGGATAGATTCTTATGATAAACAGAAAGACATTTTTGTGTCCATGCAGCTAATTCCGCGAAAGAACTGGGATTTGGAAGCTGAAGAAATTTTTAAGTTTAACCGCTTTATTGAAAGCAGGAAAAAAAAGTAATCATATGTCTGATTATCCGAAACAGGAATCCTCTAACCCTATAGAAAATCAATCTTCTGCAAGAATCATCAGCCAGCTAAGTCCTAATAAATATAAGTTTACCGAATATTTTGAACAAAAAGGGATTTCAAAAAATCTTATTCATCAGAATACGGCCCAGATTTATTATCAGTATGAAGGCAAAAAATATCTCGGCGTAGCAATACCAACTCATTCCGGTGGATTTGAAATTCTATATCCGGAAAATCATAGCTTAATTGGCATATCTGGTATCTCTGAAATAAGAGGTATTAAAATGAGATGGTAATTGTTGAAAATGCTTTGGATACCCTATTGTTTCTTCGTCTTTTGAAATGGAAACCGTAAGAATAGAAGAATATTAATCACATTGATTCTACGGAAAATATAGATTTATTATTTGATCGGTACAAGTACTTTGACGGAAAACTTATGCTGTGCATGGGTGGTGAAGCTAATGGAAATGATACAATCCAAAAGGTTTCGGAGCTTTTTGAAGGAAAGAATCTTCGGGACATTCGTCTATTGTAAGCATTTCAGAATCCGGAAACAGCACACTGAATCATTATTTGATAAACAAACTTAACAATGAGCAGAAAATCACTAATTTTAACAGATCAAATATTTCAAAAGATGAAAATACCACCGTTAGATCCCAAAGAATTTCCCAAACTAAGCACGTGGAGTCCGGAATATCTGGACAAAGTACTGGAAAATCTTTCGAGGAAAGCCAATCCTTCCAAGACCGAAATAACGATCCAGGACAAGCAGTGGGCGGCAACAATGCTGGAAATGGAGATGCAGACGCAGAGCGCAACAATCAGGGAGGAGGACATGCAGGAAGATTCGCAATTAGTCCACAACAAAATGATGTTCGAGAAAATGAAGAAGGAGAATATTACATCGCCGGATTATTAGATTCAGCTAGAGGGTACATGAATTAAATGCTCTAATTTTACAGTACAAAATCAAAAAATCACCAATGAACAGTTTGAGGAAGTTGTTTCCGCTGCCTGCTTTATTTGTAATGACAGGAAAGTCCTGCTCAAGGAAAATCTTATTATTACCGATAATTTAAAGAACATCTGCGATCAGTTCAAATCCGGTGGTACTGATAAAAAGAGTAGGGGAGTACTTGATGAATACTATACCAATTCCAGCATTGTTGATGTCGTTGGGAATCTCACCAGAGAGGAGTTGAGCGGAAAAACACGCATTCAGGTTTTAGAACCGAATATCGGAACAGAAAACTTTGTTTATGCAGCCAAAGCTCTTGGGATAAAGGGTAATCTAAAAGCGTTTGAAATCAACGAAATCAGAGCAAAAATTACCAAAATTTTTCATCTCGAAACCGACATTAACCTGTGCTTATTTGAAACGGAATTTATAGGTGAGACGGGAATTAAAAATAATCCGAAAGAATTTAAAGATAAGTATGATCTTATTATAGGAATCCTCCATATGTAGAACACAGGACTTATTACAAAGGATTAGGAGAAGAACCCTCTTTATCTAAATACGAAGATTATTTCGTCAAACGCAGCCTTGATGTTCTCAAAGACAGTGGAATTTTAGCAATGGTACTTCCTTCCGGTTGGTTGAGCAGACAGAAAAAATTAAGCGGAGCCGAGATAAAAAATGCATTCAGGCTCCCGGCTGGAGCCTTGCCGGAACTAAGATCGGAACAGATATCATCATTCTAAAGAAAAATGTTTCCAAACAGTCTCAGGATATTTCAGGATATTTTTCACAAAAATATGAATAGGGTTTTGGGGAAATTAAAGAACGATCCAATCAGTTTGGTAGAATGGAGCCTTACGTCTCCGGAAATCTTCAGGATGCTTTGTTACAAATTGAAAGAATTCGATCTCATAAAAATACTGAAAAAATCGGAAATATTTTTGAATATTACTTCCCACATGAGGAAATTAATGAGCAAGTTGAAGACACCTTGTTGAAAATGACAGACAAAGCACATCCTGTTATTTCTGATATGCTCAAAATAAAATCATTGAAGTTCTCCAAACACTGAATGATATCAAATTCAAATCTTCTTCAATCAATGCTGAAATTCGAAAATATGAAAAGCACAAAACATCAGTTGACACACTTTCAGCTGATCAACTGGATAAGCTTTTTCAGAATGCAGAAAAAATCTTACAAAGGAATGCAATAAAAAATGAAGAATACAAGGTTCAGACATATTATGCTTGATTTTCAGATCTATAAAATTACAGATACATTGGAAAGTTTACGGTTAATTAAATTTTTGTCTCGGTAAACCTATTTCATGTTCCTGAGTATATGGCTTTCTATGGGGCATACTCACATCTTCTTTGATGCTAATTATGTATATAATATTGCTTTTCTTTATCATAAACATATCTGGGGCAGGAATCATCGGCATTTTACCCATCTGATGAATGGTAATAGTAGGTGAAAATCAACTTCAACGGTGTCTAGTAACAGGTAACATCCTCCACCCTGAAAATCATATTGCTTAAGACTGTCAGGAAAATGAGCTGTATCAAAATAGTTACCATAAACATCAATCTAGGTTCCAAAGTACATAATACCTCTTTTTGTCGGAACATGTTTTCTTGAAATCAAATATGCAAGCATTTTCACTTTTTTATGATATTGTAGTAAATCTTTTACGAAAACAGACCCTCTGTATTTAGTTTGCAATAAATCAAACGTGCTGCATGAGACGGGAAATCCAGTCAACTTAATTTCGTCAGAAGCATCTTCAAATGGCTCTCTTTTCAATTCAGGAAGTCGAAGTTCCTGAACGGGCTCTTCAATAAGCATAATTCCTCTATATCCTGTTTTAAAATTTATCAGTAATAACCGAGCTTCCACCAGTAGCTCATCTTTAGGTTTACCAGTAAAACGAAATGCTCCAATGAAAATTAATATTTGGATTTTTTCAAGGCCAACAGGAATACGTCTTATGAAGTCCTGTAAAGATTTGTATCTACCATGTGTTTCGCGTTCTTCAACAATTCCATGTGCTTTCTTGTTTCCAGTCCTTCCAGAAGCATCAAACCTAAAAAAATGTCTTTATCTTGCAGTATGGTTTGATACTCACTTATGTTAACGCAAGGTGGCTGGATATTCTCCCCCCCTGACATTTTTGTCTAAGCTTTTTGATGGAGCGACTTTTGCCGCTTATAGCTCTGCATAAATATCACCGTCCGCTAAGGATACACCTCCGAAATACTGAGCGATTTTGATCACGTCTTCTTGATATACCATGATATCATAAGTTTCTTTCAAATGCTCTTCAAATACAGAGTGAAAATATTCAAATTTATCAGGATAATTGTGCATGAATATGTATTCTTGCATCATTTCATTTTGTGCAACTCCTGGGCAGATGATGGATGAAGTAGCCACTAATGTTCTGTAATCTCCACATTGTAATCTTCTAGTAACCCTCGCATTGCCGGAGATTCGATATAGAAGCAGCCGATTGTTTTTCCTTCAGCTAAAAATTCATTTGCTTTTTTCTCATTCTTGGATAAGGCGGTATCTTTAATATCTACAGTAATACCTCTGGTCTTTTTTTATGAGATTGACTGTGTCATTTATGGTCCCTAAACCTCTTTGAGAGAGAATGTCAAACTGAACAATAGGAAATCCTTTTTGGTCTGTTATTTCAAAGAATATTGTCATTAACAGGGATAATTTCAACACCTGCCCATATTTAATTTTATCTTCTTGGTAACTAGCCTCTAATGAAATATTAAAAAATGGACAATTTTGTTCCATTCTTCAGAAATAATTCTTACATCACCACTTTATTTTCTGCTGTAATTAAATACATTTGTAGCGATAAAGTTAACTAACTATAGAGTTTAACCTTTTGTTTTCTCTACCTCTTGTAACTTTAGTATGAACGATATTTTGCAAAAATAATAATAGTATCCTTTTATACTATTATTAAATGATCTCTAAAAGCATTTAATAACATTAATAGATTCCGTAAACTGTGTGAACCGCGTGGTGAATTCGTATTGGCATTATTTTAAATTAATATGTCAATTTTATTTTGTTTGTTAGCGTAGGTTCTTTTCTTTTGCTAAAAAAAGGTAATAAAGTAATCTATATAATTTAGATGTTTAGTAAAGACGTTAAATCCTATTTCAGTGAGGAATTTTCAGCAAATTTTCTCGATGTAGTAATGGTCACATCTTTCTTAGTTTAGAACTGTCTTATACCAAAATTTTGTAACAACGTGTAAATAAAGAGTAAGAGGTAGATAAATGATATAATTTCTTTAGATAAGTTGGATTTAGTTCAGACAATATTTTAAATTCAGCAATTTTCATTATGATAGTGTAGTTGGAATAGAAATGTTATAATATCTTTCCAAGCTATTTATAATTTCCATACTTATAGAAGTATAGTCAGTAGTTCTATGATTGAAAGTTGTAGTATGAAAATGACCTAGATTATGAAGTAATGATAGTTAAATCATATTAAAGTTACTATTCCTTTTAGAATATATAGAAAGCACAAAATATAAAAACGTTATGAATTTTATAGAGTATGTATAAACAAGTATTCTTTAAATGAAATACGAAGAGTTAAGTTGATTTCATAAAAAAATTGATATGAATAATAAAAAATATTACTTCTATGACGCCTGTCAAAGCGTCCAAATATCTGAAGATGAGTTAATAGGGAAAACAATGGATGAATTGAATAGTTTTTTTACAAATTACCAAATAATAAAATTACATACTACTGAATGTATATTTATTTTAAAAAAATATTTTTTCGGAATGTTTAGTTTAAAATTACACGTATACATATATGAAGATGTAGTATTTAACTACACTATTAGATATTAAAAATTATACAGCTATTTCTTTTATAAGCTGAATCTTTTTTGCATTGTTTCGAAGTTATTAAGTTATTTTTCATATAGTAGCTCTAATCAAAAGAGATTCATAGATATGGGGTCTTATGGAAGGAATATTTTTCAATCAGTCAAACATAGTTGGGAGGCTATTTTAAAATTCTTTAGCACGGAAACCCATATAACATATGCTTTTAAGAATCAAAAAAGAAAAAACTTAACACGAGTTAGAAGATGCCTTAAAGCTTTCGCGTTCCCGTTACTTTTCGTATGAGGACGGAAGATTTGAACCATCCATAGAAATTCTAATCAGAATTTCTAAGCTTTTTCATGTAAGTATTGACCTTCTTGTTTCCGTTGATATTAGAAAATATCCAATGAAAGAAATTCTGCAACTTTCAGATAACAGGATAGTTTTGCCGGTAGTTGTCGACCAATTGGGGAATAATAGTATTAAAATAGTACCTCAAAAAACCTCAATGGGTTATTTATTCGGATACAGCGACCCGGAATATTGAAAGTTTAGAGAGAATTTCATTTCCATTTCTGACCCACGGAAAATATCGAGCTTTTCCAGCTCAGGGAGATTCAATGCCTTCATTTAAAGATGGTTCTTACATCATTGGGAAATTTGTAGAAAGTTTTAATGATTTAAAACAAAATAAGAGCTACATTTTCATAACACTCAATGATGGAATTTCTTACAAAGATTATCGGCAAGAGTGGAAAAGCTATAAGTGTGAGTTCTGATAATTCTTTTTATAAGCCTTATGATATTGCGTTGGAAGAAATTTTAGAAGTGTGGCAATATGCATCAGTAATATTTCCTGAAGATTTTGAGCCAGAAAATTTGGAAAATTACAATCTTAAAGATATCATCATTGAGCTAAGGAGAAATGTCCGATAAAATAATAAAATTTAAGAAAAATACTATTTAGTATTGAGAGTTAATACAAATATGTTTTTAGCATTAATGAGTTAATATTAAGAATAATTCTAATAAGCCTATCTTTTCTCTAAATTACCAAAAAAATATGATTAAAAGTAATAACAACAGTAACTAAGCTGATGTTGTCATTAGGTTTATTTATATCTGAGTCTTGGACTATTTATTAAGATTGCTCAAAATGATAAAGGTATATGCTTAACCAATTGTTAAATACATAAAAAAAATTTGCGGGAAAGACAGACTAATATTGCAACTGATTCTATTATTTAATTTTGGATCATCTTTCCAGTGTCATACATTATAGTCGTTATTCCTTCGGCTACAGAATCAGGAATTACCTTTTTAATACCTTCATAAGATCTGTCAAAAGTTTCAATTGGTGTTCCTTTAGAGTTATACAAGGCAGTATCAGAAACTGAATATTCAGTTTCACTACAATAAGCTGTCCAATATTGTAGAGTATAACCGCCGGCGATTGTTATACCTTTTCTATTTTTTTTCGGAGGTAAAACCATTTTTATCCATGCGTTAAAAGTATCCGAATTCTTTTGTTCAAGGTTTTTGATGTAAGTCTTTGTTCCATCAACTCCTGAACCCACATAGTACCAACCATTGGCATCCTGTTGTGAGAAGTAAAAAACTGGGGCTAGTAAAAATATTAACAGCAGTGTTTTCATAGTGCATTTAGTTAAATAACTCTTTTATAGTTTTTCTAAGGTAGAAACTCATCATCAAATAATTTTTGTAAGCCTCTAAAATTATATAGCTTAAATATTCATATCCATAATTACTAAGCTTTAATGAACTATGCTCTATGAAAATACTTTTTCCATAAACAAACAAATCTAAAAATAAAATACAGAATGTAATTACGGATTTCCGTAAAATGGTTACTTTTTTATTATGAAAAAAAACATTAGCTTTGGTTCATAATTTTTACGATAAAAAAGCGTAAGCTATCAATTTGGACAAAGAAAACTGCGAATCTTCTAAATGTATCCAAAAGAGATAGACTTACGCCCGTGTACCTATACGGGCGCGGGCTGAGTCTTTCTGGATACAGGGTTCTTCGCAGTACCTCTTTGTCAGATTGATTTCAGTTCCGTGCCTTTCGCTTTTATATCGGTTCTTAGATATAGCATAATTTAATATAAAACTAATGAGGAGTCTATTGTATCATCTTAAGGTGAATCTACCGTAAAAGTCACATCTATAAATATGGAGTTTTCCCCATATTGCAGATTAACAACAATTTGTAATTTCACACCGAAAAATCATAAAAAATGAGAAAAATTTATTTCAGTGCATTTACAATATGCACTTTTCTGAGCGTATGCGCTCAGGAAAAAAAATTGGAGAGACAGAATGATATTCAACCCTCAACTCAGAATTTTCTAAGTCAGCTTACGACTACCATAGATGGGCAATACCTGATTACTGGAAGCTCAATTCGGAGCGACAAATTACAACAAGGCAGTAGAAAAAATGGTTGTGATTTTCATTTGGTTAAAATTGTACAGCAAGGGATTGATATTTGTGAAAATATTTTCCAAATAAATTCCAAGAATATTTAACGATCAACAGTATCAACAATGGATATATGCTTGTTAATTATCAGAAGTAAGTGCACCACTTTAAAGGCTTTTAAACAAAAATATATTTTGCTCAAAGAATTAGACAAGAATGGTAAAGTGTTATAAGAATTTTCATAGGTGATTGTGTTGTGGATGAAGTTGAGAAACTTATCCCTGCGATGGACTGCGGAGCAATATTGGAGATATATTCCAAGATTGATGTTTGTAATTTGTAAAGTGCTCCAAGGCCATCGTTAGCATCTATTTATAATAGGATGAATAAAACTTTTGTTAAGGTGACTATTGATTGTAGATCTGATAAAACCTGGAAAAGAAATACTACAATTATAAAAGCTAATATTTGTAAGATCGCAAAATGAGAGAAAAGAAATTATGTTTCCCTAACTTAATTTCTTATATATGCTGTATAAGGAATTTTCCTTTCTTCTTCCGTGTAGGGCTTTAAAGCCTAAGTTCTTTATGACTAAATAAGTAAATCCTGATTTTTTAATCAGGCTATATCACCATTTTTAAAAATAAGCCAATATGAGAATATTCTACCCCTCAGGATAAACCTTCTCCTGTCACATAGAGTCATATTAATGAAGGTAATTAATACCTTATTGAGACTCGTTTTAAAACAAAAAAAATAAAATTCCAAAAAACAATGAAAAAAAACTACACGATTGCACTTTTCTTGTGCGCATTTCTAGGCATTTCCGGCCAAGAAACAGAAGTGATCTGGCAGCGTGATATAAAGTCCAGTACGCAGGATTTTCTAAGTCAGGTTACTACTACCATAGACGGGCAGTATCTAATCACCGGGAGCTCAATTCGGAGCAACCCTTCGACAGGCTCAGGATTATCAGGCCAAAAACAAAACAACGGTTATGATTTCCATTTGATTAAACTTGATCAGCAAGGGAATGAGACGTGGGAAAAATATTTTTCCGGCCAAAATCATGATTATCTGTCCGCTGCAGTCACTACGCAGGATGGCGGATTTCTTTTAGCTGGAACATCCTATTCCGGAAAAGGATTGGATAAAAAAGATGATTCTAAAGGCGGTTCAGATATCTGGCTCATCCGCCTTAATGAATTCGGGGATGAACTCTGGCAGAAGACGTTAGGAACTTCTTCAGATGAAGAGGCAAGAGCGGTTATCCAGACTACAGATTTAGGATTCTTTGTAGCGGGAAACAGGCAAAATATATCCGGGGGCTTTGGCTCAAAAGATATTATGCTTACAAAATTAGACAAGAATGGTAACGTATTATCAGAAATTCTCATAGGTGGTTGTGGTTTGGATGGAGCTGAAAAGCTTATCCCTACGATGGATGGCGGAGCACTATTGGGGATATATTCCAAGAGTGGTGTTTGTAAATTAAAAGCAAGTGCTCCGGTACCATCGTCAGTATCTTCTTATGCTAAAAAGACCGAAAACTATGGCGAAGGTGACTTCTGGATTGTCAAGTTAGACAAAACCGGAAAAATAGAATGGGAGAAGAATTTTGGAGGTAAAGGAGATGATCATTTGAGAACTATGGCCTTAACTTCAAATGGTTTTATTATTGGAGGAGAATCCCGGTCTGAGCGTTCAGGAAATAAAACGGTGGGAACTACTGAAGGGACAGATCTTTGGCTGATTGCTTTAAATGAAAGAGGCGAAGAGCAGTGGCAGAAGTCCTACAATTTTGGGAATCGTGATGTACTTATGGGAATGAATGTCCTTCATTCAGCAGATGATAAGTCTACAAAAGGGATTTTACTTGGTGGCTACACCCCTTCAGAGGGAAGAGCGGAGAAAGATGATAATACTTTTTGGCTACTATATACTGATCAGCTAGGGAACGAAGTATGGAGAAAACATATACCCGGAGAATCCCGACAAAAAGAAGAACGACTTTCTGACTTAAAGCTGAACAGAGACGGTTCTATTATTCTTGCCGGAACCAGCGCGGAAGAGATTGGAAAAGAAAACTGGAAGATTGTAAAGCTTGGAGATAAGCAGGTAGGTGATTTGATTGAAAAATATGACATCAAAATTTATCCTAATCCTGTCTCTGATTATACTTATGTAGAAATTGGAAGTCCATTCAAGGATGCTGAAATTCTCCTGTATGATATGAGCGGAAGACAGCTTCAAAACCTTTCAACTAAGAACAAGGTCACTAAAATTAATACTCAGGCACTCATTCAGGGAGCTTATCTGGTGACTATAAAAACTGATACAGGTAAAACCGCTAATGCCAAATTAATCAAGAAATAAAACACCATGAAAAAAAATATTACGAGTTTGTTTTTCTGCCTGTCTCTGGGGACGGCATTAGCACAAACTACAGGAAGTAAACAATCCACGCTTCCCAATATCATTCCTCCCTCTGCGGAGTCCTATAAACTGGGAGCATTTGGAAACCTTCCGGTAAGTCTATTCACAGGAAATGTCAACGTAAATATTCCTGTTACCTCTTTTGATACAGAGAATATCAATATTCCCATCAGGCTTAATTATTTCTCCAATGGAATCAAAGTAGATGATATGAACGGTTCAACAGGACTTGGCTGGACTATGGTATCAGGAGGGGTAATCACACGGGTTATCCGTGATCTTCCGGATGAAAACAATTTATCCAATGTTTCCATTCCGACCAATTTTGATGATATAGGAGCCAATAATCCCATTGCCATGCAGTTTTTTCAGGACGCTTCCAATGATAATGTAGATACTGAACAGGATTTATATATGGCCAACTTTGGCGGCATGCAAATCAAGTTTGTGTTTGACAAGAAAGGAATTCCTGTTATCTACTCTCAAAAGGACGTCATTATTGAAGGGGTGAGCGGTGGAAACTCATTTACCATCACCACCGACAATGGAATAAAGTACTATTTTACGGATAAAGAATCAACGTCTAACCGTACGGCAGGTGCAGGACATTCTTTGATCAGTATTTCTACCGCAGCATGGTATTTAACAAAGATTGAAGATCCCTCTACCGGAGAAACGGTATTTATTGAAAATGTGGATGGAGGGTATACAGCCACCATGAGCCAGTCACAGACTTTATCCTATACCATTCCCAATGGCGGACCGATGACTTCTTCCTGTGGAAATCCGGCATTTATCAGGTACCCGCAGGTCAGCGAGCTGATAAGCCATAACCAGACTGTTAACGGCAAGCAGATTAAAAGAATCTACAGCAGTAATCCTTCCTATGGTGAGGTTATATTTGATTACTTTCAGTCTGGAGGAAGTGCCGACTTCAAGAGGTTACAGAAAGTTACGAAAAAAGTTAACGGGAGTATCATAAATGATGTTACCTTAAATTATACCTTAACTTCTAATAACCGCTTGTTTCTGAATTCTGTTTCTGATGGTGTTTCAGGCAGTGTGCACAGTTTCCAGTATAATCTTCCTGACCAGTTCCCGGCCAGACTGTCATTTGGAAGGGATGACTGGGGGTATTTCAATGGAGCTGTCAGTAATTCCAACCTGATCCCTTATATCCCGCAGATCATGAATTGGAGCGGTTATCCATATTCTCTCAGAGCTGTTGACCCTTCTAAAACTTCTATCGGAATACTGCAAAAAATTACGTATCCCACCAAAGGGTCTTCAGAGTTTTTCTATGAAAATAATTCAATCATGGAAAAGAATGTGGTGATTACTCCTGAGATAAAAACGGGTGTCCAGATTGGTGCGGAGAAAGGCAGCAGCGGTCCGCAGGTAAGTAACTCCATTACATTCACGCCTGTTAAAGATGAAGAGATTACCATAGGCGGAGGTGCCTGGTTCAATAGTGATGCCTGTGACTCCCAGTGGGAGGTAGCGGGTAAGCACCGTGCTGTGGCCAATCTTAAACGATCTAATGGACAAAGCGTTACGCTTTATCAGAAAACGCCCAGCGGTATGATGACAAGCCCAACGACCTCCCTCACATTTCCTTCGCCTTATGCCTATTATGCAATGGTTCAAAAAAATGAAGCGCTGACCCTAAATTTAAGCACTCTTTTTGTGTGCGTACAGGCTGAGGCAGCAGCAAGCTATACCCAAGCGCTGGAAGTAAGAGGAGACAGAGAAGCCGCTATCGGGGGAGTAAGAATTGCTAAAATTGTGGACACTACCGAAAACGGGGTGGCCTCGACCCGAAAATTCGTTTACCATGATCTGGGTGAACAGACTACTGAAGCCATTGTACTGAGAATGCCTGAATTTGAAGAGCAGCTGGATTATACAAGAACATGCAGTACCACCCCTAATCCGGGAAATAATGGAGGGGGTGTACCTACAGGAGTAGAAAGGTTCCCATATTATACCATCACCTCTACCAATATCAATCAGCTCTTTGCGACCCATCCTAATGTTTTTTATAAAACGGTACAGGAAATTGTAGAGGGAAAATCAAATATCATCCATTATTATTCAACTGAATCAGATGATTTTGGTAAAGTACTGTATGGGAAAAATATTAGAAACTCTACCCTGACTAATTTTGGATGGAATAACGGAAAGGAGAAACTGACAAAATACCTTGACAGTGGTAATAATTTGGTTCGCACCGTGGAAATGAACTACGAAGAGGACAACAGCCGTACATATCAGGTAGATGGATTCTCGATCAGAAAAAATTATGATAATCCGGTAGCGCAAAATGTAACCAGAACCTGCACGGCGGAGGATGTTGTGAGAACTTATGATTATACTTATTGCAGTACAAACCATTCACATTTCTATACAACAACGGACGGAAATAAAAACTGCCATGCCATAGGTGCGAATAATCAAACCATCACGTATAAAGATATTTGTTACGGGAAAAGTGTAGGAGAAGTAATTACTTTTGCCGACCAGCTTGATAATCTTGACATCATGCAGTATAAGAACATATCCCGTTTTGAGTACCTGAAATCTCAGAAGGCGATAGACTATCTGAACGGAACTGCCATGAAAACAGAAACCCAGTATTTCTATAACAACCCCAAACACCATCAGCTGACTAATGAGAAAACTATTTTCCCTGATCTGTCTACAGAAGAAAAAACCTATCAGTATGCTGATGAAAAAAATAATCAGTTACTGATCAGTAAGAACATGCTGGGGATTTCACTGGAAACAAAGTCGCAGCAAACGGTAGATAATATCACCAAAGTTACCTCCCGTGATGAGACTGTTTATCCAACGACCCTGCCTCATGCCATTACCGGAAACTTAGCACTTCCTCTGTCTGAATATTCTTATGACACCCTGAGCCCTACTGTTTCTTCTAAAGATGTCACGTATGAAAAATATGACGAAAAGGGAAACATTCTTCAGTACAGGGAGAAAGACGGAACTCCGGTAAGTATTGTTTGGGGTTATAATAAAACCCAGCCTATTGCAAAGATTGTAGGAGCATTGTACAGTCAGGTGGAAGGCATGATCAGTACGATTGTGGCTAAGTCTAACGAAGATGCGGCAGACCCAACCAAAGAAGCTGAACTTCTACAGGCTCTTGATGCCTTTCAGCCTGTTGGATTGACAACCAAGTATACCTATGATCCACTGGTAGGAGTAACCACCATAACACCTCCTTCTGGAATAAGGGAACTGTATGTCTATGATACAGCCAACCGATTAAAACAGGTACAGGTAAGAGAAAGGGATAATGCAGGAACCTACAGCTTTAAAGTAGTCAAAGAATTTAAGTATAACTATAAGCAGTAAACACAAATGAAAAAAATACAATTATTAGGTCTGCTGTTTACAGCAATAACAGCCTACGGACAAAGTACAACCGAAAATTTTGTGCAATCTAAAACCTGCCTGAACGGGGATTGCACTAAAAAAGCAGAATCCATTATCTATTTTGACGGATTGGGAAGACCTAAGCAGATTGTCAGCGTAAAATCAACCACTATTGGAAAAGATTTAGTTACTCCCGTTACTTATGATGGATTTGGAAGACAGGTTAAAGATATTCTTCCGGTTCCGGCTAATACCCTTAATTCAGCAATCCATACTGGAATAGTGAATGAAAATACGGCTAACTCGTATTATGGTGCAGCCAATGCCTACACAGAAAAAGAGATTGAAAATTCTCCTTTAGACAGGGTATTACAAGTGGCTCATCCGGGTGAGCCATGGAAAAAAGCAGGCGGACATACCCAGAAATTTACATATGAAGTAAACCAGGGAAATGAAGTTAAGAAATTTATTACAAGTACTACTACGGGAACTGTAGGAGCAGATAACAAAACCGTTTCTTCTGTATCCCTGACGCCGGGAAGCCTATTTTATAATGCAGGAACATTATACAAAAACACCGTAACGGATGAAGACGGAATTCCTGTAACAGAGTTTCAGAATGGGCGTGGTGAGACGGTACTGGTAAGAAGAACAGACGGATCACAGAATATAGACACCTATTATGTTTACAACGAATATGGACAAAAAGCTTTTGTGATTCCTGCTTTGGCAGTAAAGACGATTGAGCAGAATAACAATGTCGTTACCACCGATATTGTAAACACCTACTGTTACCAGTACCGGTACGATGGACAGGGCAGACAGGTTGAGAAGAGATTACCGGGAAGAGACGACTGGGAATCGGTGGCATATGATGCAGCAGACCGTCCTGTACTTACCCAGGATGTGAACCTGAAAAATAAAGGACAGTGGCTAATGACAAAGTATGACGCCTTTGGCCGTATTGCTTATACCGGACTTATGTCAGGCGGAGACAGGGCTTCTATGCAGAATCAGATCGGCACACAGGTGATCAGTGAAAGCCCAACTGCCAATGGATTTGCTAAAGATGGCGTTGTATTGTATTATACCAATAATTTCCTTCCGGGTTTTACAACACTGCTTACTGTCAATTACTATGATTCTTATCCAAGGGATACAAAGGAATTTCCCCCTGCAAAAATCTTAAACCAATATGTTATTAATGAAGACAAAGCCCTTAATGGAGGTATAAGTACCCAAGGTCTGCCCACAGCTTCCTATGTAAAGAATATTGAGGATGATAACTGGAGCAAGACGTATTTCTACTACAATACCAAAGGTGGGAAAGTAGCTGAAAAAAGCTGGAATCATTTAGGCGGGTATACCAAAAAGGAGTTTAAGCTTGATTTTTCAGGTGCTGTAGATGAAAGTTATACTTACCACAAAAAAGAGGATGCGGATGAAGAAGTTCTTATTAAAGAAAGTTTTGTATATGATGACCAGAAAAGACTGCTGAAACATTATCATCAGGTAAACAGCCAGCCAGAAGAACTTTTGGTAGAAAACACGTACAATGATCTGGGACAGCTTATAAATAAAAAGACAGCTAATACTACCGGAACACCTCTGCAGTCCATAGACCAAAGCTACAATATCCGTGGCTGGATTACAAAAGTAAATGACCCAGCGAATCTAAACGGGAAACTTTTTGCCTATGAAATTAAATACAACAATCCTGTTTACTCCACTGTTTCTACAGGGAAGTACAATGGTAATATTGCAGAAATAGACTGGAAGTCTGCTGATGGAGGGACGTTCAGAAGGTATAATTACCAGTATGATGGATTAAACCGATTAAAAAGTGGGATCTACTCTGAACCCAATGCCACAGTTCCCCAGAATAATTATTATAATGAAACCCTTACTTATGATGTAAACGGGAATATTCAGACTTTAAAAAGAAACAGTTTATTACCAAATGTAGGGAATGTAGTGATGGATAATCTAGGGTATACTTATACCGGGAATAGACTCACTAAGGTGAATGATACTTCAGGTAATTATGGTGGTTACCCTGATCTTTCAGGAAATACCATTCCTTATGATGGTAACGGGAATATGACCAGTCATGTAGATAGAGGAATCTTGGGAATAGAGTACAACCACCTGAATTTACCCAATTTTGTGGAATTTAATAAACAATACTTTTCCCGTCGGACAGGGGATTATTATAATGTCAATACGAAATATCTCTACAATGCAGAGGGCATTAAACTTAGAAAAGTCTATACCTACGGATCTGGTGTAGGGCAAACCGAAGCCATTACTAAGACGGATTATCTGGACGGATTTCAGTATAACAAAGATGTATTAAATTTTGTACCTACCTCAGAAGGATATTATGATTTCATTCAGAATAAGTATATTTACAATTATACCGATCAGGTAGGGAACATCAGACTAGCGTATTACAAAGATGCTTCCGGAAACCTGCAAATAGACAGAACAACCAATTACTATCCTTTTGGATTGGAGTTTGGAGGAGACTTGAATCTTAATGGAACAATATCTCCAAACTATAAATATTCTTCCCAAGGACAGGAAAAGCAAATAGAAACAGGATGGAGTTCTTATCGATGGAGGAATTATGATGCTGCGATGGGAAGATTCTTTAACGTTGACCCTTTAAGTGAAAAATATGCTTATCAGTCACATTATAATTTCTCAGAAAACAGAGTTGTTGATAATGTTGAGCTTGAAGGGTTAGAAGGGGCAGATTTCCGTTTCAGAATGTATATGAAGTCCAAAGGGGGTATTCAGGCCAGAGCAGAGGAAGAACATGGGAAAGCTAATAGTGAAGCCTTTATGGCGGTCGTTAAAACTGTAACTCCTGCTGAAGAGCTTTATACAATAGCTACCGGGCGTGATCTTGATGGTAATCCTGCTGACAAGACTATGGCTTGGAAATTATTAGCATTAAATCTTGTCCCAGAAGCAAAAGTGGAAGTAAAGGCTGCTACCACAGTATTAAAAGCAGAAGCTAAGACAGAAGCAAAAGCCGCTGCAAAAGCAGAAGCGAACGTAACAGTAAAAAAACCGTATAGTAAAAGCCGTCCGTCTTATGGAAAAGGTCAAGTAGATGAAGTTTGGGAAACTGCCAAACAAAAAAATGGTAAAGTATATGATCCGAATACTGGTGAAGAACTAACATGGGATAAAGCAATAAAACCAAGGCCATGGGATATGGGACATAAGACTGGTCATGAATATAGAAAATTACATAAAGATTATATGGATAATAAGATTACAAAAGAAAAATTTTTAGAGCAATATAGAAATGCTAAAAATTATCAACCAGAATCAAAATCCGCAAACAGAAGTCATAAGTATGAAAAAAAATAAAATAGATGACGTTTTTCAATTCGTAAGACTTAACGAATTGGATAGTGTCGAAAGTGAAATTAATTCTTTTAATGTTAATGAATTTATTAATGACTTTGGCGAAAATCTTCTGCAAGAGGCTATTGCCTTTAAAGCAATTGATATTGTAAAGTTCTTACTAAATTGTCAAATTGATATTAATCATTCTGATCAAAATGGAAAAACTGCATTACATTTTAGTACTGCTCATAATGATTTTGAATCAACTAAATTACTATTGGACAATAAGCTTATAGAAATCAATAAAAATGATAAATATGGCAATAATTCACTCTGGGTTGCAGTCTTTAATGCTAAAGGTTATTATGAGATTGTAAAATTATTAAAAGAATTTGGTGCTAATCCAAATTCAAAAAATAACAATAATAAATCCCCTTTAGATTTTGCAAAACAAATTGGAGATGATGAAATGATAAAAATTCTCACTTCTTAATATAGTTTTAAATCATGAAGCTATCAATATTATTGCCTTTGGTTCTATCATTACTAACTAATCCAAAAGAAACTAAATCTAGAAAAGTATTATGTACAGATTTTAAAAATGGAAAGTTTGTTTTATTAAATAAGAAGACAAATAAAAAGTATCTTATACAAAGAGCCAAAGATTTTCAGAAAGAAGAGATTTTTGATTTGTCTACAAATAAAAAGATAAAGAAGGATAGATATTATAAAATATTTTGGAAGAATGATTGTCAGTTTTTATTATTAGACCTTTCTAAAAGCCAGCATGACGAAACTGACAAGTATATTAATTCTCATGGTGGCTATCTTTGTACAATCAAAAAGATAGAAGGAAAATGTGCCATTATTGAAACTCAATTTGAAGGAGATGTTTTCGCTTCTGAAATTTGCAAAACAAAATAAAGGTAAAATTTATAGATGTATTGTTTATATAGGGTACTAGTTTTTTTCAATACCTATATAAATAAAATGACTTTTTTAAAGCTTCTTCAATGTAGATCCATTGACATATGATTATCACACTTGGTGAACTTATACCTTTAGTGAAAACAAAATTATTGACGCAAGAGAGTTAGATAAGATAGAATAATCCTTTTTGCGAGTGGGATGCTCGCATCTTCAATAGATTAGCAGCCCTTGTATTTATGCAAGGGTTTGTTTTTAAATTTTAATAATATATAATAATGTTCAGAGGAATTCAAATAAATATAGTAGATAATCTTTACGTAGAAACAAGGGGATTAGATTTTTATATAAATAAAGAAATTAGAGTTACAATTGGGAATAATCAACCCGAAAACTATATAAATGTTATTAAGTACATTATAGATTACATTGTAGATAGTAAACCAATTATTTCTGAAAATCAGAATATTGGTTATTATTCATGGCTTTTACAATTTAAATTGGATGAAGAGAACTATTATGATTTATATGAAGCAAACTCTGATGGTAGCGACTTTAATAAGGGCTGTGATACGGCAATTTCAGTTGTTAGAAAGCAAAGTGAAATATGTTTGCAACAAAATCTTATTCCTCTTTTTCCAAACTTCAATCAGTCAGTTGTTATTTCAGATGGTGTCTATGAAGGAAAGGATATAGAAGGTATTAGATATGACTCACCTAATGATGAAAGTGGATGGTATATTATTACAGCTGATTATGATGGTAATATTAAGTCATTAAAAATGGTGCATTTTTATCATGTAGCTTTTGCTCGTCCTGATGTTTTGAAATATTTAGCAATACCTTTTGGATACAGATTTATCATGAAAGAAGGAAACATTGAAATATATAAACCTGAGTTCGATTGTAAATTTAGAATAAAAAACTTGCAATAAAAGGCAAAAATTAGTATCTTTAAGTTGATGATAGATAATGATTTAACTAAAATTTGCCTTATGATTTGTTTTGATAAAATTACGGATATTTTTTGTATTGTTGATGAGTTTTGTGAAGATTTTGAAAAATTTTCAGAACCTTTCCTCCTTGGAAACAAACCAAAAAAGAAACCCAGAATGAGCACTTCTGAAGTCATCACAATTACGCTGCTTTTTCATCTGAGTGGTTTTAGGACTTTTAAACATTTTTATATTTATTATGTGCAAAAACATATGACACAAGATTTCCCCCAAACTGTTTCCTATAATCGCTTTGTAGAATTAATGCAGTCTGCATTGATGCCTATGACGCTATTTGCAAAAACCTGTTGTTTAGGAACTTGCACAGGAATATCTTTTGTAGACAGCACACCAATAAGAGTTTGTAAAAATAAAAGGATAAAACGGAACAAAGTGTTCAAAGATATTGCTACCACAGGAAAATCTACCATGGGTTGGTTTCATGGTTTCAAACTTCATATCATCATCAATGACAAAGGTGAACTTTTAAGTTTTTGTGTAACACAGGCAAATGTTGATGATAGAGAACCGTTGAAAAATGAATCTTTTTTACAGTCTATTTTTGGGAAGTTGCTCGGAGATAAAGGTTATATCAGCGAAAAATTGACCCAATTATTATTTGTAGATGGAATTCAATTAATCACCAGTATTCGCAATAATATGAAGAACAGTTTGATGGAGATGAACGATAAAATTTTACTTAGAAAGCGCTCTATCATTGAGACAGTGAATGATGAGTTGAAAAATATTTGCCAAGTAGAGCACTCCAGACATCGCTCGGTTGTAAACTTTATGACCAATCTTGTAACAGGAATAATTGCCTATAATTTTTTACCCAAAAAGCCATCTCTAAAATATGAAACATTAAAAACCAATCAATTAGCTATGTTTTTTTAATCGAACTCAGGTTATAAAGATGACGAGGAATAATTGTCTATTTAAATAATATTAGTAAAAGATATTTTTTCTATTTTACTTCTATCACTTCTAGAGTTTCTTAATTAGTAAGAAAAGATTTATAATTATAATAAATTCCGATTAATTTGCAGTGATATTTAGGGTATTGATTTCAATACCCTAATTTTTAAAAGCAATGTCGTTATACCGATCAGGTAGGAAACATTAGACAGGCATATTATATAGGTGCTTCCGGAAACCTGCAAATAGACAGCACTAATTGATTCCTTCGATACATGGTAAATATAGCTTTTATTTTCTAGACACTTCTACAGTTTTAAAGACTTATTTCTGAAATATACTTTTGATTTATCTCTGATCCACAGGCGTTTTTAGTATGCAAAAATATAAATCACATTTCTGCTCAAAAAAATCTTTTTGGGTTTCTAAAAATTCTTTCTACAAGTTCCAACAATTATTTCAGACACTCCTGAATCCTGCGGACAAATAGATTTCGGAGCCTTCATTCTAACTTTCATTCCGGTTTTGGCTGAAACGCCATTTATCTCATAAGAAGCAATAAAAAACGACAAGTCGGTCAGATAAAGAAGAGAAGTGTTCTTTGAGATTTCCAAAAAATAAAAATCTGAACTAGGAAAAACCGGCACAAAAAAATGAATATAAACAATTTAAAATTTCACATGATGAAAAATCCAAACATGTCAGCAAATGAGTTCTATGAAAATTTTGTAGGTACGGAAAACTACTATAGATATCTTTTGGGCCTACTTTTAACTGACGGTGTAAAATCAGTTGCTGATGAAGAACAATGCTATTGGTTCCTTGATGCGATTGCTTCCTATCAGTTTGAAGCAAAATTTAAAAATGAAGAATTTCAGGTCTGGAAAATTGAAAGAGATATGGATAACAGTTTCAAACTCTCTGCAACAGATGGAAATAATAAAGTATTAGCGAATCAAAATATCGAGTTTTCAGATTTTCTCTTTAATGAGTTAACTATTTGGAAAGAAGGTAATGTTCTATTACTGCCAAGTGAACATTAATGACTTTAAAACCTCACGATGTATAGGAAATCGTTTCTTACTAACTTTTATCGATAACTATAAAAAGCATGGGAACTTACTCAATTATTTATCTTAGAAAGCCTGAAACGGCAATGGAAGTCAATGATCTTCTCAAAGAAAATTATAATCTTAAATACAAGCGATATAACGAAGTTGATTATGGTGTATTCTTCACACAGGAAATGTTTGACGAAGATCTACGTTTTGTCAATGAAGATGAAGAAGGAAAAGCCGATCTTCCACATTTTAGGCGCCCTATTTCCAAAGAAACATATTACTCGCTTCTTTTCGGGGTTGGAAATGTTTTTGGAGATATTGGGACATATTGCGTCAAAATTTCATCTGTTAGAGGAGAAGATGTAAAAATTATAAGAACTTTGCAGGAATTTTCCAAAACTCCCTTATTTAAAAAATATATCAATTTAAGAAGATCAAAGAATCTGAAGAGATTGCTGGCTATCCAAGTATAATCTACTTTTAAAGAGCAATAGGATGTAATTTTCCTGTTGCTTTTTTTGCATTCAAAACAATCACATTAGACTAATTGAAAATCGGGGGCAAAAATGCAATTCCTCTCTTTGGTCGGAAACGCTTTTTGCCAAAAAAAGGAGCAATCACATTTCAAAAACATTTTCAGCACCTTTGCCTTAGAATGTTTTTGAAAAGAATTTGCGAATTTGATTTGTTTTAATTTATGAGACACTAAATAAAAGGATCCTATAAAATCAACAGATCAAAAGTATCGGATCATAGGTGTTGCTTTTTAGTATATCTAAAGATTGAGTTTATGTCGCTCTAACGTCTTAATAAGTTGCAAAGTTAAAGTCTCCTGAATTTTGTCAGCAACATTTTTTGTGGAGAAAAAAATAATTTACTTAGCAGAATTGTCTCTCAGCATAAATATGACATTCCTAAGCTCTTGAGGATGTTTAATGACATAGGTGTGTGTTTCACTACCGGTAGTTGCGACCAGAGTTCCGAAATCCAATAGCTTTCCTAAATAACTTTGATGCATACCAATTCCTTCAATCTTGTTTAAGGGGAGGTCGAAAAATGTTCTTCCTAATATTCCTGTAGAAAATGTGAGATAATTATCGGTTACATAAATTTTCGTGTTTCTCTTAGTCAACAAACGAATTAGACCTCTGATGAAAATATAAATCAGAAACAAAGAAATAAGGCCTAGAAAACCAATCATATATTTAAAGCCCAACAATAAAAATGAAATAACTCCTACTGGACCGATCAAAATAAGGAAGGATGGAATTATTAAAGAAATCCAGTGGATTTTGGCTGTATAATAAATATTTGGAGTAGCTGCTTTAGATGTTGCAAGTAAGTTTTTCATATATTGTGAAGTTATAAATTTGGGATTAATTTAGTAAAAAACAGACAATAAAAAACTATAATTTCCTTAAAAAAATTCTTGCTAATATCAAATTTATTGATCAGCGGTTAGAGTTATTATAGCTATAGAGAGTGCTTTTATTCTTATTCATCTAAATTTGATTTAGGATGTTTAATGGCTGGCAGAGTAAGTATTTGTACACCATCATTACTAGATTGTAATTCATTCTGAAGAAATGGTATTGTATTTTTAATTGAAGACTTCCAGTTTGTTATGGGTTTTTCATAGCCATTTTTCCACCCATTTGCATGCCAACTGCTATATTTTTCTTTAATTAGAATATCTAATTCAGGACCATAGTTTTCCAGTGTCTTTACATATTCAACAAACATTTCCAAAGATGGAACAGCATCTGTCAACTGATTGTGTGATGAGGAAATTTTAACAGGTTGATCTGGGGAGATATTTTGATTTTGGAAGGTTTTGCATGGTTCTTTTTTAATGTCTTTCTTCTTTTTTAGATTTATTTCCTTTGTTTTTTCGGTATTGGATATCGAAGGCGAATATTCTAAGAGAATTTTGTAATGACAAGGAACACCGTTTTTGGATTGATATCTAATCATTCCAAGTGTGCCAAGCTTTTGGCGTAAAGCATTAATAGTTGGTCTAGTGATTTTCAGATATCTACAGATTTCAATATCAGAAAGCTTAAACTCATTTTCTTCATTTTCTTTCCACGTTTCCAGCAAAAAGAGATAGATGGAAGCTGTTATAGCTCCCACCGGTTCTTTTTTATTGTATTGCCAAAACTTTGTAATTAATCCCGAATAGTTCATTCTTTACGTTTGGCGAGTAGCTGCATTGCTTTATCTTTATCAATAATGATAAGATTTCCGTTTTGAACGATTGCATCGTCTAGTATACCTGAAGACTTTATTAGGGATGCCTTAGAACGAGAGCAACCGAGCATTTTTGCTAAGCCTTTAAGCCCATATTCATATTTTTTTTCTGGAACAGAGTTTTTTAGTAAACCCAGAAACTCTCCAACAGTCAGTTGAAGTAATTGTTTTTTAGGATCGATATTCATGTTATCAACTTTTTATACGTTCGAGTATCTCTTTCGCGGGTTATTTTTTAAGCTCATAATTGTTTTCTGAATCTTTTACAATCAATCCTTTTTCCCGCATATATTTAATATAGCTTTTTGCTGTCCGGTCTTTGACTGTCATCAGGTTTTGCAGCTTCTCACATAATCCGGCATATGAGTACCGTTTTTGTTGTGAAAACATTTTTCGGGCGATATTTGTAAGCTCTATCTCTTTGCGTTTCTCTTTTTCTTCTTTGGTTTTTTCCCCTACAAAAACGTGCATGGCTTTTTCCTTGTCCCAGGAAAATTGAATGAGTGGTACGTCAAAAGGACTCCCGTCCCTTACTTTTAAAGCCTTTATAACAGATATTTGTGGATTGTCATCTTTATCAATGGAAATAATAGCAGCTGCTTTTCTCTGAAGCTCGCTTCCAAGATGTCCCCGAAGCTTTAATCCATTAGGTGTAAAGTGCAGAACACAGATAAAGCAAGTTTTGTAAATGCCGGCCATACGGTAAAGTTCATCAATTAAGGCAACACTTTCCGTTTCATCATTAGCACCTCTAATAAGATCAGCTATTCCGTCAATTACCACCATATGAATTCCAGAAAATTGATAGTAAAATTTATCCATACTTTGCAAAATTGACTGCAGACGCTCTTTTCTTGACATACCTGCTAGACAGTAGGCTTTGAAATATTCGGGGATATTTTCTCTACCTGAACGTTTCCGGATACCGGAAATATTCTTGTACAGCTGGGTTTCTGATTGCTCAGTATCATACAGTAGCACAGCTTTTCCTGTGCTATTAGGAAGCACAGTGGCACCCAAAGTATCTACGGGATTATCCAGACAAAAGGTTCCAGCGATCAGACTTCCTACATAATTACTTTTTCCGGTACCTTCACCCCCTGTAACTCCCAATAAATTTCCCTGTGTACCCAATGTAACATTGTTAATGGAAATCAGTGCTTGTGATTCTGTAGGAGGTTTGCTAAAATCAATTTCGCAAGGTTTTAGCATAGCCATGGTCTCATTATATAATTGGTCTAAAAATTCAAGGAATAGCTGATTAAAATCATTTTTGGTATTTCCTATCCGGAAAAAGTCGGAAATATCCTTTTCACTCTTTGTTCCTGGAAGTGGAAGCTTTAATTGACTCACCCCAAAACTGGATAATTGCTTTTGATGTTTAAGGGCGGCGGCTATGCCTGCTTTATCTGCATCATAGAGTAGTATTATATGTTTGAAACGATATGAAAGTTTTTTGATCACACTTTCAGGTATCAAGGAGGTCTCACTGTTAAAGCAAATCGCATAAAATCCCCTGGATGCTAGTGTCATGACATCTTTTTCTCCACCAGTAATAAAAAGGGTGTGTCCTTTTGTAGGTAGTTGCTCTAATCCGAAACAATATATGTCAGGTGTATTTCCACCGTACAAGAAACGTATTGAGGAAAACGGGCGATAAATTTTCACATATTTTTTCCCGACATATCCAAACATAGGTTCATCAGCTGAAGATTTTATCGTAAAATGCTTTGAATCTCTATTTTCACTGGAGAATTCATCCAGCGAAAACACTTTATAACTTTTTAAAATTTCGATGGTTATACCAAACTGCTTCCAGAATTCAATTTCTCTTAGTGTAAAACTACGTTCAACTGTGGAGTAGGGCTTAAAATTATTAAAATGTTCTGTTATGGTATTTTCATTTTCAAATTTAGTTTTTATTTCTGGAGAATATCTGTGTTCTGATGAAGGTAACCCTTTGTGCAATCCTAGATTCATTTCATCATTAATTTGAGTTAGAATTTCCTTGAAATCCTTATTACTATCAAGATTCTTAATTTTTCCTACAATTGAAAAACAATCACCAGCATAAAAAGGATCGCCAAAATCCCTCATGCGGTAGATTCCACTTATTCGGTCAAAGTAAATATTGCATGAAGCGTTGGTGTCATTGTAAAAAGGATTTTTAAAATTTCTGCCTACACGCCAATCTCCGGGGACATAGTGCTTGAAGATGTCCAATCCATCACGGGTGCATTTAAGTATTTGTGTTTTCTCTAGCATTTTTTATGTGATTTTGGATAAGATCTTGTAATTGATCACTAGTCCGACGAATAAGGTTCTCATCCAACATTCTTTTAATTTCACTGATTTTGTAATAATTTTTTCCTCGTATCCGGGAATAGTTTATTTTATTTTCGCTACGTAGTCTTTGTAGAGTGCGGTCACTAATTTTCAAAAAGGTACATACCTCATAGCTGTCAACCCAACCGTCTTCTTCATCTTGTATTTTTAGCTGGGTAATGACATAATCGAAAATTGTGTCCACTTTTGACATCAAGTTTTTAAAGGCTTGAGATTCAATAGTGATTACTTCCATAAGTGTTTTTTCGTTGTGTTCTATAGTTGTGGCTTCAAAAGTAGTTGTAGAAAAGATTAAATACTAATGAAAAAAAGGTCAATAATAGACAAGGAAAAGTCAATAACAGACAAGGAAAATAGGGTGTAAGTTGGTATAGGGAAAAGTGAATTGTCTTTTTTAAGTCCTAAATAATGAAAAACTAATATTTTGGAAAAAGGTAAAAACAAATCCATCAGGGCAGGTGCAAAGGTGCAAGTATATATAATAATACTTGCACCTTGCACCAGTCCCAAATGCTTATGAATAGTGGATTGGTGTTTTAGTAATTTTTAGTTAAATTTGCACCATGAGTAGTTTGTAGACAAAAGGTGGACACTCAGAAAGTCAAAATAAAGCACATAGCGCTCTAAGTCGTACCCTGTATAGTAAATTAGTTGTATTTTATATTAAAAACCAACAACTTGAGTGCTTTTTTATAAATTTGGCGCAAAAATACGAAAAGAATTTGGGTATTCTGTAATAATATAATAGTCAAGTTTTTAAATGTATGGTATTTTTTATATATTTCATTAACGAAATTTTAAAATGATGAAGATTGAGAAAACAGTTAGCATATTAAACAAAAGAGCCCGTTTTGAATACGAAATTCTGGAAGAATACGAAGCCGGAATGGTTTTGACGGGTACAGAAATAAAATCTTTACGTTCATCCAAAGCATCCATCACAGAATCCTTCTGTCAGTTTATTGATGGGGAGTTATACATCATTAACATGATGATTGATGAGTATAAATTAGGAACTTTTTACAATCATAAAACAAAAAGGGAACGGAAATTGCTCTTGCACAAAAAAGAATTACAAAAACTTGAAAAAAAGTTAAAGGATGCTGGGAACACCATAATACCTTTAAAATTATATATCACTGACCGAGGTAAAGCAAAGGTGCTGATAGCGCTGGGTAGAGGGAAAAAGCTTTTCGATAAAAGAGAGGCGATAAAAGATAGAGAAAATAAACGGAACCTGGACAGAATATTAAAGAAAAGTTAAAAATCATTTGAAAAACTTTGTATATAAAGAAAAATTATATTTATTTTGCATTATCAATTATTTAATCATTTAATTCTATGAAAAATCTAAAATTAGGAATTTCAGCATTGGCGCTTACTGTTGCCTCTACTGTTTTCGCACAGACTACCAACAATCCGTGGTTAATCGGAGTTGGTGCTCATGCTGAAAACCACGTAGCAGCAAGAAGTAACTTCAGTAATACGTTCTCTGCTAACAATTTGACGAAAAGCATGTTCAATGTGAACAACTTTTCTATTACACCTCCATTATCTAAGCTAACAGTTGCTAGAAATGTTGGTAAAGGTTTAGTAATTGACTGGCAGACTTCTGTTGGAAATGTTGAAAACAAAAGATTCAACATGGGGAAAGAATTTTTCCTAATGACAGGTCTTGGTTTCCAGGCTCACGCTGCAGGTCTTTTATGGAACGAAGAATCTTGGTTTGATCCATATTTAAGAGTTGGTGCTAATTATTTAAGACATGATTATACAGCACTTTCTTTCCCAAGAACATCTGTTGACGCTAACGGTAATCCAATCGAAAACGTAACTAATGGTAAGGATGGTAACGAAAACGGTAAAGCTAACCACTTTACAGTAGCTACAGGTGCTGGTGCTAACTTCTGGGTAACTAAGAACTTCGGTCTTGGTGTTCAGGGAGATTATGTATCAACTCCAGGTGACCACTCTACAGTGGCTAACTTCTGGCAAGCTTCTGCTTCTATCTTATTCAGATTTGGAAACAGAGATAGAGATAAGGATGGTATCCTAGATAAAGATGACCTTTGTCCAGATACACCAGGTTTACCAGAATTCCAAGGATGTCCTGATACTGACGGTGACGGAGTTCCAGATAAAGACGATCAATGTCCAGAAGTGGCTGGTCCAGTTGAAAACAACGGATGCCCTTGGCCAGATACTGACGGTGATGGTGTAATCGACAAAGATGACGCTTGTCCTACAGTAGCAGGTCCTGCTGAAAACAACGGTTGTCCTTGGCCAGATACAGACGGTGACGGTATCTTAGATAAAGATGATGCTTGTCCTACTGTTCCAGGTCTTCCAGAATACAACGGATGTCCTAAGCCAAAAGAAGTAACGGCTACTGACGTTGAAAAGAACCTTAAGAGCGTATACTTCGATTTCAATAAAGCTACTATCAGACCAGAATCTAAAGGTGCTTTAGATACTGCTTCTGAAATCATCAAGAAAGATGGAGGTAGATTCCTATTAGTTGGTGAAACTGACAAAAAAGGAAGCGATGCTTACAACTTGAAATTATCTAAAGAAAGAGCTGCTTCTGTAGTTGCTGCTTTAGATGCAAGAGGTGTAGATGTTAACGCATTGAAATCAGTAGGTATTGGTGAGCAAAATGCTAAAGTTGCAGAATCTGCATCTGATGCTGAAAGACAAGCTGATAGAAAAGTAACTGTTAGATACATCGGTGATGACAGCGAATGGAACAAATATCAGAAATCTGATGTTGTTGCTCCAGCAAAAAAAGCTACTAAAAAAGCTCCAGCTAAGAAAAAAGCTCCAGCTAAGAAAAAAGCTGTTGCTAAAAAGAAAAAATAATTAATTTTTCTAAATAATGAATACCTCCAATTTTATTGGAGGTATTTTTTTTTTGTTGACTTTTGAGTAATTTTGTTGGAAATTTAAAAATTAAAATGGGAAGAGCATTTGAATATAGAAAAGCTTCTAAAATGGCCAGATGGGATAAAATGGCCAAAACATTCTCTAAAATAGGAAAGGACATTGCACTAGCTGTAAAAGCTGGCGGAACAGATCCTGAATCTAATCCTGCACTGAGAAGATGTATCCAAAACGCGAAAGGAGCCAACATGCCTAAGGATAATGTAGAAAGAGCTATTAAGAAAGCAAGTGGTGCAGACGCAGAAAACTATGAAGAAATCACTTATGAAGGTTATGGACAAGGTGGTGTTGCGTTCTTTATAGAATGTACCACAAACAACACGACAAGAACTGTAGCCAATGTAAGAGCGGTTTTCAATAAATTTGACGGTAACCTTGGTAAAAATGGAGAGTTAGCATTTATCTTCGACAGAAAAGGAATTTTTACCATTGATTTGGCTCAGATCAAAATGGATTGGGATGATTTCGAAATGGAAATGATTGACGGTGGTGCAGAAGATGTAGAAAAAGACGAAGAAGAAGTAATGATTACGACTGCTTTTGAAGATTTCGGTTCTTTATCTCACAAACTGGATGATCTTGGAATTGAAGCTAAAAGTGCAGAACTTCAAAGAATTCCAAACAATACCAAAGAAGTAAATGCAGAACAGTTCAAAGCTAATATGAAAATGCTTGAGCGTTTCGAAGAGGATGATGATGTTCAAAACGTTTACCACAACATGGAAATCACAGAAGAGCTGATGGACTCTTTATAAAAAATAATATAGCATTCATATACAGTTAATTTTCAATTAGTTTCTTTGTACAAAACTATGAAAAGAAACGTTGAATTAGTTGTTATATCGGATGTTCATTTGGGAACTTATGGATGTAAGGCTAAAGAATTGTTGAGATACCTCAATTCTATCCAGCCTAAAACTTTAGTTTTAAACGGTGATATTATTGATATCTGGCAGTTTAAAAAGTCTTACTTCCCTAAACCTCATTTGAAAGTAATCAGAAAGATTCTTTCATTAGCCACAAAGAACACAGATGTGTATTACATTACGGGCAATCATGATGAAATGTTCCGTAAGTTCACAGACTTTGAACTGGGAAAACTTAAAGTGTGTAATAAAGTCTGTCTGACTATCGATCAGAAAAAAGCCTGGATATTTCACGGTGATGTTTTCGATGCATCCGTCCAGCATTCCAAATGGATCGCCAAACTTGGCGGAAAAGGTTACGATCTCCTTATTATTATCAATAATGTTGTAAATTGGTTCTTAGAAAAAATGGGTAAAGAGAAATACTCGTTTTCTAAAAAGATCAAAAATAATGTGAAAAAAGCAGTCAAATACATTGGAGATTTTGAACTTACAGCTTCTGAACTGGCTATTGACAATCAATATGACTATGTGGTGTGTGGGCATATCCACCAACCGCAGATTCGTGAGGTAGTTAATAAAAAAGGAGCCTGTACTTATTTGAATTCCGGTGACTGGATTGAAAATCTGTCTGCTTTAGAATATCATGATAAAGAATGGAAAATTTTTTACTATGATGAACATAAACACTTATTGAAAGATGATGAAGTGGAAGAAATCCCTGAAATGGATAATTCGGCTCTTTTAAAAATTGTAACCAACTTTTCCTAAATGAAGATTTTGTATGCATTCCAGGGTACCGGAAACGGGCATGTTGCCAGAGCACAGGAAATTATTCCTCTTCTCAAGAAGCATGCATCTGTTGATACACTGATAAGCGGCCACCAGTCGCAGTTAAAGGCCGATTTCGATATTAATTTTCAATACAGAGGTATTTCTCTTCTTTATAACAAAACAGGCGGTTTATCCTACCGAAAAACGTTTATAGAAAATAAATTCTTTGAAGCAGCAAAAACTATCAGAGAACTGGAACTTTCCCAATATGATTTAATTATCAATGATTATGAGCCTTTGACGGGCTGGGCTTCCAAGCTGAAAAAGCTTCCAATGATAGAACTGAGCCATCAGGCTTCCATGAGTTTTCCGGAAACTCCTAAACCCACGAAAAAAGATTTTCTGGGCGAAATGATTTTGAAATACTACGTTCCCAGCGAAAGGAAAATAGGGTTTCATTTTGAAAATTATCATCCACAGATCAAAAAACCGGTAATCAGAAGAAAGATCAGAAATCTTAATCCTTACAAACAGGGATATTATCTTGTCTATCTTCCCAGTTTTGCAGATGAAAATATCATTAAGGTTTTAAGAAAAATTCCTGTAGAATGGAAAGTGTTTTCAAAATACAGCAAAGTACAGGTGAAAGTGAAAAATGTGGAAGTATTTCCTATTGATGAAAGTCAGTATCTGAAATACTTTGAAGGCTGTGACGGAATTTTGTGCAACGCAGGTTTTGAAAGCCCGGCGGAAGCATTATTTATGGATAAAAAACTATTCGTAATTCCTATTCATAATCAGTATGAACAGGAATGCAATGCATGTGCTCTTGATAAAATGGGAATCCCCAATTCCAAGGTTTTAAATCTTCAGGAAATTATGGAGTGGGTAGCTTCAGACCACCACCTTAAAGTAGATTATCCGGATGATATTGAAGATATCCTGGTGAACGAGGTTTTAATTCTTTAAAAAAATATCGTCCACATCACTCATTCTCATCATCACAGATCTGGCATAGGAACAATGGGGGTATACTTTCCAGTTGTTTTCTCTGGCAAATTGAATGGCTTCTTCCACTAAATATTTTCCCATTCCCCGGCCTTCAAATTCCGGGTGTACCAACACAAAAGAGATGATGAATTTATGAT
This sequence comes from Chryseobacterium sp. 7, assembly GCF_003663845.1. Lineage (NCBI taxonomy): Bacteria > Pseudomonadati > Bacteroidota > Flavobacteriia > Flavobacteriales > Weeksellaceae > Chryseobacterium > Chryseobacterium sp. 7. Next base: position 27,496 of record NZ_RCCA01000001.1, on the reverse strand, counting down.
CTTCAGGAAAAATAGTATAGGTAAGTCTCCCTACTTCTTTTGTTTCGTTATTTAAAGTAAGAACACCGCCGTTTCCGGATTTATTGTTTTCAAATTTCATGATTCAGGACTTTAATGATAAATATACAAAAATTGCACCGAGCTTTGCATAAGCAATAAGCAATAAGCAATAAGCAATAAGCAATTGAGAATAGGCTTTGCTGTTAATTTTTCAATATTTTTAGATTAACCATTCACTTGCGAAGCAAAATTGACGATTGACTCTACTAATTGTCTTTTCCTGTATAATAGTTGTAATCTTTAATAATAACATTGATGAACTGTCTCTCTGTCATTTTAGTGGGATCTATTTCCAGTTTCAGAATACTTTTGATTTTATTGGAAAGTTTATTGATGATTTGGCGGTCGTCTACTTTTAAAGCTTTGGTATAATTGTCTTTGATGATCCTCATATCATTGTCACTTAAAGCAATTACCTGAGGGAAAGAAGGAACATAGTTTTCATGAATGTTCTCCAAAATTGTATGCGAAATATTGATGTTGTTTTTTAAAGAAATTACAGCTGTTCCGGAAGCAATATCTCCCAAACGTTGGTTATTTTTAGAAACAATCATAGAAATAAGTCCTATCACTCCGGCAAATGAAACATCTACAATCCTGAAAACCCAGCGGATCATATAATCTGCGAAACTGGCTTGATAACCGTCAATCTTTACCACTTTTATTTTCATCAGTTTTTTACCGGGAGTCTGTCCTTCCATCAGGCTTTCCAAAACAAGAGGATAAATATAGATAGGAAAGGTAAGAATAAGATATACTGCTCTTATAGACCAATCGTCAAGACCATTTAAGATATACCCCAAATCAAAAATATTGAAGAATAAATACAGGACAATCACCACATAAGCAATCCTGATCAGAAGATCAATAATAAAGGCGAGCATTCTTTCTCCTACGCCTGCAATATTAAAGTTAATATTTACATTTTGTGAGGTATTTATCGCAATTTGAGACATATTTTTTATTATTTTAGCCTTAATAATTATGAGAGAAGTTTATTTCATTAAACAAAATAAAGAAAAATGGTTGGGAATCGAACAGGTTATTCAAGGGAAAATTAAAAAAAATCCTGATGACCTGTCTTCGTTGTACATCAACCTGATCAACGATCTTTCTTTTGCCCAGACTTATTATCCCAAAAGTAACACTACAGTTTATCTGAATCATTTGTCTGCCCAGATTTTTCAGAAGATCTATAAAACGAAAAGGGTAGAGGAGAACAGACTGGTTTATTTTTTTAAAACTGAAGTTCCGCTGTTGATGTATCAGTACCGGAGATACCTGATGTATGCATTTCTCTTTTTCATTTTATTTACGTCAATAGGAGTGCTTTCTGCAATTTATGATAAGGATTTTGTCAATATTATTCTGGGCGAAGGATATGTGAATGAAACCGTTGAAAATATTAAAAATAATAATGCTGTAGGAGTTTATCAGAGTGGAAGCACATGGGGAAGCACGATCGGAATTATTTTTAATAATATTCAGGTAGGAGCAAAATTATATATTTACGGAATTGCCGGAGGAGTGGGAACTTTATTTGCTCTCCTTTCCAATAGTGTAATGCTGGGAGCTTTTCAGTATTTTTTCTATGATTATGGAGCGTTGAAAGACAGTGCTAGAGGAATTTGGCTTCATGGCGTTTTTGAAATTTTTGCGATGGTGGTGGAAGCCATGTGCGGATTAATTCTGGGAGCTTCTATTTTATTTCCGAGAACTTTTTCAAGGTTCAATTCTTTTAAAAAAGGATTTAAAGATTCATTTAAAATATTTTTAAGCACTGTTCCTTTCACTATTTGTGCAGGGATTATAGAAGGTTACGTTACAAGGCATGCTTTGAAGATGCCTTTATTTTTAAATTTGATCATTATTTTAGGTTCACTGGCAATTATCGGATTTTACTATTTTGTATATCCGTCAGTTGTCTACAAAAAAACTAATAAACACATTCATGATGCAATTTTATAAAAAAAGAGATTTTGGAACTTTCATCAGTGACAGTTTCAATTTTTTCAAATTATACGGAAAGAACTATTTCAAAAACTATATTCTGATCAACGGCTTGCTTTTGATCTTAATGGTAACTGTGGTGATTTTCGGGTATAAAGAACTCTTTTCACAAATATTCGGATCTAATCTTGGTGGTGAAACATATTATTTTGAACAATACTTTTCAGAAAATTCCGGAATGCTGATTACTTTAGGATTATTGACATTCCTGCTTTTCATGATTCTGATGATTGTCAATTACCTGTATCCTGTTTTTTATTTAAAAAGAATAGCGCAGGGAGCAGAAAAGATAAAGGCGGATGAAATTCTAAATGACTTTAAGAACAATGCCGGAAGAATCGGTAAGCTGTGTCTTGGGATGATCTTCATTGTTACCCCGGCAATTTTATTTGTGGTAGGATTTTCTTATATCCTGATTTTTATTATTATCGGATTGTTTTTGATCCTGCTGCTTTATCCAACGATATTTAATTTTACTACCTTTCTGATGTATGATTATTTTAATTCGGACAGAGGTTTCTGGGGAAGTTTGAGTTATGCATTACGTTCTCAGTTTTCTTATCCGAATGGAAGTGAGAAATCACCATACTGGAAATATTGGGGATCTGCATTTGTGATGTTTATTATTATTTATATGATAACATCTGTATTCACATTTATCCCGATGATGTTTTTTTACGGATCGCTTCTTACCTCTACACCGGACGGAAATTTTGAGCAGAATCCTTTTACCGGAACTGCAGGCGTCCTGTTTTTTGTATTGTATGGAATTTCAATGCTGCTTTCATTTTTTCTTTCAAATCTGATGTATGTGAATGCCGGTTTGATGTATTATGACAGCAGAACAGATCTTCACCAGAAAGTAGAATTGGCAGAAATAGATATGATTGGAATCAATGAATAAAATTCTTTTTTTCATACTGCTTTTTTTCTCTCTTGGGCTGGTTCACGCTCAGGATGACAACTCTGATTCCGATGAACTGGTAGATTCATTGTATAACACCGGGCATTACAGAAATATGCTGCGTGCGGATTCTGTGCTGATGAAAAATCCGGTCTCAGAAAATGCGGTATATCCTAAAACATTCAAAGAAAACATTCCGTCCAGATATAAAGGAAATGAATTTGATTATTCCGTATCAAAACCGAGAGAATCTTTCTTTCAGAAGCTGATGCGAAAACTGGATCAGATAATACAGAGCATTTTTGGTGAAACTACGCTCAGTAAGTCGGGAGAATTTACCACTGTCCTTATCCGTTTGTTTGCCATTATTCTTGTTGGATTCCTGCTGTATTTCATCATTAAATATGTCATGGGAAAGGATGGGAATTTTATTTTTGGTAAAAAGAATAAAAAACTGGATCTCAATGTACAGGAACTTCATGAGAATATTCATGAAATCAACTTCCCGGAAAGTATTGTGAAATTTGAACATACAGGAGATTACCGTTCTGCAGTTCGTTACCAATTTCTTTTTATCCTAAAAAAGCTGAGTGACAAAAAACTGATTAATTGGAATCCTGAAAAAACAAATAAGGACTATGCCGCAGAGCTTAAGGCTCCTCATCTGAAAAATGATTTCTCTAATCTGTCCTATATCTTTGATTATGTCTGGTACGGAGAATTCAATATTGAAGAAGAGAGCTACCAGAAATTTAAAAATCAGTATCAGGCATTTAAACCATAACAATAGTAACCATGAATAAAACTTTCAAAACATATGCTGTAATTTTCATCGTTGTGATGATTATTTTGGCATTGCTTGAAGTTAACAAAAAAGAAACGACAGACTGGCGGAAGAATTTTGATCTCAATGAAAAGTCTCCGTTCGGATTATTTGTTTTTAATAATGAAGCCAAAGATCTTTTTAAAAATAATCTGAAGAAGATTGAGCAGGCTCCCTACGAATATTACAGTCAGCATAAAAAAGCACCTCACAATATTGTTGTTATTGAAAATAATATCGACAGAGAATCCTGGAATAAAATTCTGACCCAGGTATCTGAAGGATCAGATGCAATGCTGATGGTCACCCGTATGCCTAAAGAAGTTTCAGACAGTATTGGATATTATGATTCTGAAATATCTTTTGAAGAAGAAAATGTCCTGAAGCTCACAGATAAAAAATTTCAGAATGATTTTATTAAATTAGATAAATTTCCATCCGGCAGAGGATTCTCATTTATCAAACCTAAAGTAGAAGTACTCGGCAAAACGGTAGAGAAAAAGAATACAGATCAGGCCAACTTTATCAAAGTGAAATTTGGGAAAGGGCATATTTATGCACATGTTGAACCTCTTCTTCTAACGAACTATTATCTTCTGAAACCCGGAAATGTAAAATACGCGCAGGATGTGTTTTCATATTTACAGGATAGAGAAACCCTTTGGTTTGTATCCAATAAAAGTTCTGCATCCCGTTTCTTTATGAGATTCGTATTGTCGAATCCGGCTTTAAAATATGGCTGGTGGGTGTTTTTGGGAGGATTTATCCTTTTCATTTTCTTTAATGCAAAAAGAAAGCAGAGAATAGTGCCTGTAGAAGAGCCATTAAAAAATACTTCATTGGATTTTGTGAAAAGTATTGGAAATCTGTATCTTCAGGAAGGCGATTTTCATGACATGATGTCCAAGAAGGCACAGTATTTTCTGAATAAAGTGAGAATGGATATGTTGATAGATACCCAGAATTTAGACGAAGAATTTGCAAAAAAATTGCAGCTGAAAACCGGAAAACCGATTGAAATGATCAGTGAGGCGATAGTACTTATCAAAAAAGCTCAGGATCCTTACGCCAGTGTAATGAAGGAAGACCTTGCAAGGATCAATAAGCTCCTTGATGACATACTTAAATAATAGAAGAATATAATAACCTAAAGATGCAACAGTTTTTCAATACTGATAACGGCAATTCACCTGAATAGTGTGGTTATAGAGATCCATTGTTAAACTGACTAATGAAAATTTATTATGGAAAATTTTGATAATCCCAATATAGAAAACGAAAGTTCTATTAATCTTAATAAACAGGAAGAACAGTTTCAGTCGAGAATAGATATGATTGAACTTCGAGCAAGCCTGGAGAAAGTAAAATCTGAGATCGGAAAAGTAATTGTAGGTCAGGAGAAGATGATTGAACATCTTTTGGCAGCGCTACTTTCCAACGGACATGTCCTTATAGAAGGTGTTCCGGGAGTAGCCAAAACAATCACTGCAAAATTATTAGCCAAAACTATAGACGTGGGTTTCAGCAGAATCCAGTTTACACCGGACCTGATGCCTTCTGATATTTTAGGAACATCCATCTTCAATGTGAAAAATTCAGAATTTGAATTTAAAAAAGGACCTATCTTCTCGAATTTCATACTGATTGATGAGATCAACAGATCACCTGCCAAAACACAGTCTGCGTTATTTGAAGTAATGGAAGAAAGACAGATCACAATGGATGGAACCCGTTATACAATGGAAGAGCCTTTTCTGGTTATCGCTACACAAAACCCAATTGAGCATGAAGGAACATACCGACTTCCGGAGGCTCAGCTGGACCGTTTTCTATTCAAAATCAATGTAGGATATCCTAATCTTGAACAGGAAATTGCGATCATTAAAAATCAGCACGAAAGTAAAAAAGAAGATAAAACAGAAGGAATCAACCGTGTTATCAGTGCACAACAGTTGAAAAACTACCAGCATCTGGTAAAAGAAATCATTGTGGAGAACCAGTTGATGGAATATATTGCTAAAATTATCATCAACACAAGAGAGAACCAATTCTTATATCTGGGAGCTTCTCCGAGAGCTTCACTGGCACTTCTTACAGCATCAAAAGCATTTGCTGCCATAAGAGGAAGAGACTTTGTAACTCCTGAGGATATTAAAGAAGCAAGCTACGCTGTTTTAAGACACAGAGTAATTGTTTCTCCCGAAAGAGAAATGGAAGGCCTTACTGCAGATGAAATTATCCGTCAGATTTTAGAAGGAATAGAGATTCCTAGATAGGTAGTAGATAATAGGTGGCAGGTAGCAGTTGATAGTAAGTGAATGCTTTAATAGTGACAAAATTATTATATATGGCAAATTTTAAAGAGCTTTTAGTTTGGCAGAAATCGATTGATTTTGTTACTGAAATTTATAGAATTACAGACACTTTTCCTAAAGCCGAAATCTACGGATTAATATCACAAATAAGAAGGTCTGCTGTTTCAATCCCCTCTAATATTGCTGAGGGAAACTCGAGACGAAGCAAGCCTGATTATCTACAATTTTTAAAAATAGCAAGAGGCAGTTGTGCAGAGGCAGAAACACAATTAATCATTTCAAAAAATCTCGGTTTTTTAAATGAAGATGATTATTTGAAACTAAATCAGGAAATTATAGAAATATCCAAAATGTTGAACGGACTTATTAATTCTCTACAATAATAATAATGATTGTAAAAAAGCTAATAAACGACCACCTAAAACCCAACATCTGCAACCCGCTACCTAACTAATGAAAAACTTATACATTAATACACGTTTCTTTTTTACACTCATCGGAGTGGGGATTCTGTATGTTCTGGCATTTTTCTTTCCGGTGCTGATGTGGGTAGCCCATATTGCACTCCTGATTTGCTTTCTGGCGGCAATGGTAGATTTCCTGTTGCTTTTTAATCAGAAGAATGCATTACAGGCTCAAAGGATTTTGCCGGAAAAACTGTCTAACGGAGATGAGAATTTTGTAAAAATTGACATCAAGAATAATTACAGCTTTAGCATCATCGCTAAAATTATTGATGAAATTCCGTTCCAGTTTCAGAAAAGAGATTTTTTGATCGAAAAACGAATTGCTTCCGGAGCAAATACATTTTTTCAATACACATTAGAACCTAAAGAAAGAGGAGAATATCACTTTGGAGGGTTGAATGTCTATGCATCATCACCATTGGGATTAATCTCAAAAAGATTTATTTTCCAGAAAGATGCGATGCTGCCTGCTTACCCATCCTTTATCCACCTCAGAAAATATGAGCTGATGGCCATTCAGAGTGAATTTTTATTGGGCGGAATCAAGAGAGTCAGAAAGCTGGGGCACACCATGGAATTTGAACAGATCAAAGAATATGTTCCCGGGGATGATATCAGAACAATCAACTGGAAAGCTACTTCCAAGACTAACCGTCTGATGGTAAACCAGTTTCAGGATGAAAAATCGCAGCGTATTTTTATGCTGATTGATAAAGGAAGAACCATGAAAATGCCTTTCAACGGATTAAGCTTATTGGATTATTCCATTAATGCAACAATGGCATTATCTCACATCATTTTAAGAAAAGGAGACAGAGCCGGAATGATGACGTTTTCTAAGAAAGCGGAAAATAAAATCGCTGCCGATAATAAATCCGGACAGCTGAAAAAAATCTCTGAAGCACTGTATAATATTAAAACCGATTTCTTCGAAAGTGATTTCAACCGTTTGTATCAGGATGTAAAATATTCCATCAATCAAAGAAGCTTAATTCTGCTTTTTACCAATTTTGAAACACTGGACGGGCTGAACCGACAGCTGAAATATCTTCGTGGAATTGCCAAAAACCATTTGCTGGTAGTGGTATTCTTCAAAAATTCAGAACTGCAGACGCTCATCAACAAAAATCCTGAAAACATGCAGGAAATCTATGATGAGATCATTGCTGAAAAATTCGAGTTTGAAAAGAAACTGATCATTCAGGAACTCCGTAAATATGGAATTTATACAGTCTATACACTTCCGGAAAATTTGAATATCGATGTTATCAATAAATATTTGGAGATAAAAGCAAGAGGAATTTTATAACTTTGTAGAAGCAATAAGCAATAAATAATGAAAATTACACTTAACAGAATAAACGACGATTTTTTATTTGAATGTACCAATGCTCAGGGAAATTCTATTCTTTTGGATAATACTTCTCAGCCGGGAGCAAAAGGAGTTTCTCCCATGGAAAGTGTACTGATGGCGGTGGCAGGATGCAGCGGAATTGATGTAGTTTCTATTCTGAAGAAGCAGCGTCAGGAAATCAAGAGCTTCCAGGCGGAAGTAGAAGGAGAGAGAGTGCAGGTAGATGATGCAAAACCTTTTAAATCGATTAACGTTAAGTTCCTTTTGGAAGGAGAAATTGATCCTAAAAAAGCACAGAAAGCAGCAGAGCTTTCTTTTGAAAAATACTGTTCCGTATCAAAAACACTGGAGCCGAATGTAGAAATCGGGTACGAAGTATACGTGAACGGAGAAAAAATTTAATCTCTCATTTAAAAAAATAGCAAAAGCCGGATGAAACATTAGTCATGGTCGGAAGATTTTTTCTTCCGACTTTTTGTTTTTAGATATTCAATATTATTATTGTAATTAATTGATTATCAACTATTTAATTTGTTTTATTGTTTCATTTTTTCATTTTTTGTATCTTTATTGCTGATAATCAATTGTTTATGTCAGTTTTTAAAGATCACAAAATATCACTTAAAGATGTTTTAGAATTTATTCCCGAAGCACTTTTAAGTCACCTTTCCGCAAGTACAAAAGTGGATTATTATAGTAAAGTTTTGCATGGAAGAAAAATATTCTACCTGCTTTTGTATTGCATATTTGATAATGAAAAATTAAGTCAAAGAACACTCGAAGATACTTTTAATAGCAGTGGATTCAAAGCCTTATTTGGTTTAGGGGAAGAGGAAAAGATTCGAAGGAGTTCAATTTCTGAGAGGCTTTCAAAAATTGATTCCAATTATTTCCTAGAAATCTACGAACAGATGTACGAAAGATTTTCGGAACTTTATTCCAAGACAGAAATCGAAAAATACAACTTAATCAGAGTTGACAGTACCATTGTAGCTGATACATGTAACAAGCTTAAAGAAGGAATTGATCAGAAAAGTGGAAAAAAATTAGTGAAATTCAGTTTTTCATTTGACGGAATTTTGCCATCAGCGGTAGATGTTTTTACGGGGCAAAAATACTCAACAGAAGATAATGCTCTTGCCCAGGCTGTTCTGAACCAGGTGAAAAAAGAAGATCATCATGATAATATTTATATCATAGACAGAGGGATCCAGTCTACAAGGACGATGAAAGATTTTGAAGAAAAGCTTCTGAAATTTATTATCCGTTCCAAAGAAAACAGGAAATATGAAGAGATTGAATCTTTTATTAAAACAGAAACCCCAATAAAATGGGATGATTGGGGAGTTATTAAAGACAGCAAAGTGAAGCTTTACACCGGAAAACCCATCCAAAACAAACGGGGAAATATTCATCATCGTGAAGAAAAAGTAGAAACATATTTTCGGTTGATCGTTATCAAAAATGAAAAAACAGCTAAAGAACTTTGGTTCATAACCAACGAATTTGAACTTTCTGCCAAAGAAATATCGGATTATTACCGTAAAAGGTGGGATATTGAGGTATTCTTCAGATTTATGAAACAAGAGTTGAATTTAAGCCATCTTGTTTCGCTCAATAAAAACGGAATTGAAGTAATGCTCTACATGACAATGATTGCTTCTATGCTGCTCTTGATTTACAAAAAAGTAAACAATTTAGGATATAAAACAGCTAAAAGACGCATCGCTATGGAACTTCGGGATATGATTACCGCAATTCTAATAATATTTGCGGGGGGTGATCCTGCAAAAGTCTTCAAAACTTAAAACATAAAAAATGGTCGGAAATTTCTTCCGACCATGACTAGATGAAACATCCGGCTTTTTTTATTACTCATTACCTATTACTCATTGTTTATATTAAAAGGTAAGTCTTGGTTTGATCAGTTTTGCCACGGTGGCAGTCCATCCCGTTTGGTGGGAAGCGCCTACACCACGGCCGTTATCCCCATGGAAATATTCAAAGAAGGTAATATAATCTCTGAAATGTTCATCATAATTGAACTTTGGATTACCTCCATTGAAAGCCCTTTGCCCATGCTCATCCTTTAAAAATATCGAACAAAGTCTTTTACTGATATTTTGAGCTACTTCATCAAGATTTCTTTTATCACCACTTCCCGTTGGGAATTCTACTTTTAAACTGTTTCCATAATAAAAATGGAAACGTTGCAGACTTTCTACGATCAGGAAGTTGATAGGGAACCAGATTGGGCCCCGCCAGTTGCTGTTTCCTCCAAACATGCGGCTGTCACTTTCTGCAGGCGTATAGTAGACCATATTTTCTTTTCCATGCACAGAGAATACAAAAGGATTTTCCTCATATACTTTAGACATGGCACGGATTCCGTAAGAACTCAGGAACTCATTTTCATCAAGCATTCTGGTCAAAACTTTTGTCAGCCTGTTTTTACGCAGGATGCTCATCAGGTGTTTTCGGCCTTGTCCTTCTTCGTCCCAGTGAGAAACAAGTTTGGTGAGTTCCGGCTTGTTTTTTAAGATCCATTCCATTCTGCTTCTGAAATTAGGCATCTTTTCCAATAAATGATGATCCACAATCTCAACGGCAAACATAGGGATTAAACCTACAATACTTCTTAGTTTTAAAGAAACACTGTCTCCGTTTCCGAGCTGTAGTACATCATAGAAAAATCCGTCTTCTTCATTCCAGAGACCTTTTGTGCCTTCACCCAGATTTTCCATCGCTTCGGCAATATAAAGATAATGTTCAAAAAATTTGATCGCCATATCTTCGTATACCTGATAATATTGGGCAAGTTCCATTGCAATACGCATCATATTCAGTGCATACATCGCCATCCAGCTTGTTCCGTCTGCCTGTTCAAGATGCTGACCATCCTTTAGTTCCATATTTCGGTCAAAAGCTCCGATATTATCGAGACCAAGGAAACCGCCACCAAAAATATTTTTCCCGTTTTTATCCTTTCGGTTAACCCACCAGGTAAAATTAAGAAGCAGCTTTTGGAATACTTTCTCCAGGAATAATAAATCCGGCTTTCCGTTATTTTTTTCATCAATTTTAAAAACACGGAAGCATGACCAGGCATGTACAGGCGGATTCACGTCACTCATATTCCATTCATAGGCAGGAAGCTGCCCGTTAGGATGCATATACCATTCTTTGGTAAGAAGTAGAAGCTGCCCTTTAGCAAATTCGGCATCTATGATAGAAAAAGGAACACAGTGAAATGCCAGATCCCACGTAGCATACCATGGATACTCCCATTTATCAGGCATGGAAATAATATCCTTGTTATGGAGATGATTCCATTCTGTATTTCTTACATATTCATTGAAATTTCTTGGGGCTTCAAAGTTAGGATCACCTTTCAGCCATTTTCCGATATTATAATGATAGAACTGCTTGTTCCAAAGAAGTCCGGCAAAAGCCTGTCTCTGAACATTTCTTTCATCTTCGTTCACTGTATCATTCTGGATTCCCTTATAAAACTCTTCTGCTTCAGCCTCTCGTGTATTGAAAATTTCATCAAACTTTTCAAAAGGTTCATCGGCCTTATCAGGACATAGTCTGAAGTCAAAAACTTTAGATTCTCCGGCTCCAATCATTTCATCAATCAGAAAAGAAGCTTTTGTCCCTTTCTTTTCGGGATTTATAGTATTCGTCTGGTGGGTGATAAAATGATTGATTCCATCTTTGAAATAACTGTTTTCAGCGGTAGGTGTTCCATAAAGCTTGGTGTTATTGGTTTCATTATCACAAAATGCGCTTTGCGCATTCGGATTTCGGGAATAGAATTTCTTGATCGAAATACTGTCGTGCCCAATATTAATACTTCCGTCATGAGAAGCATTGATTTCTCCTTTATAGGTATTGTATCCCCATTTCCAGTTGTTTCTGAACCATACAGTAGGCGCTACCAGAATAGGTGCTTCATGCTGGCTTCGGTTACAGATGGTTACTCGGGCAAGGATATCATTGTGGTCGGCTTTACAGTATTCAATAAAAATATCGAAATATTCATCATTATCAAAAATTCCTGTATCAAACAGCTCATACTCCGGTTCCTTTTTACTGCGTCTCCCGTTTTCTGCAACAATATCATCGTAAGGAAATTCATTAATCGGGTATTTATACACCATTTTCATATAGCTGTGAGTGGGTGTATTATCCAGATAATAAAAGATTTCTTTAATGTCTTCTCCGTGGTTTCCCTGAGGGTTGCTCAACCCGAAGAACCTTTCCTTTACCATTTTGTCTTTCTTGTTCCAAAATGAAAAAGCAAAACATAAAATCTGCTTTACATCAGAAATTCCTGCAATACCTTCTTCACCCCAGCGGTAAGCATAGCTTTCGGCATTATTATGATTGGTAAAATTCCAGGCATTCCCGTTCGGGCTATAGTCTTCGCGTACATTTCCCCACTGCCGGTTGCTTACATAAGGTCCCCAGTTTTTCCATTTGGTATCTTGTAATCTTTCTTTTTCAGCGGTCATATCTCATCATTTTTCCACACGAAGTTAGTTTTTTTGAAAGGTAATTCCAATTTTTTTCATCTGAATAATTATTAATATACCTTTGAAATACTTGTATTTAAGGGCTTTTTTAAATATTAAAATAATTTTTTTTTGAAATTAAAAGAAAAGAACTACCTTTGCATCATTCGTTCATTCAAATATTGAAAATGTTATCAAGAAAGGTTGAGGGATTAGACCCTATGAAACCTTAGCAACCCTTTGCGCAAGCAAAGAAGGTGCTACGTTCTACCAAAGTATTTTGGACAGATAACTCACTGAAGTTCTTTTTCAGCCATTTCCTGTGGCATTTTCAATTGTATTAAAATTTAATAGAATTGAAAACAGAACTAAACTATATTAATCTTACGTATCAAACTTATTCCCAAAAGGAATACCGTATCTCATTAAGCTATCAGCTTTTTGGGAAAGATCTGTTTACAGCCCCTGTCATTTTAATCAACCATGCTCTTACCGGAAATTCCAATGTATCCGGAGCAAAAGGCTGGTGGAAACAATTGGTAGGAGAAAATCAGATTGTAGATACTGATAAATATACTGTTCTGTGCTTTAATATACCCGGAAACGGATATGACGATTTTTTAATTGAAGACTATGAAGACTTCACTCCTTCAGATATCGCTACGATATTTCTGAAAGGCCTTGAAGCGTTACATATCAAAAATTTATACGCCATTATCGGAGGCTCTCTGGGAGGAGGGATTGCCTGGGAAATGCTTGCTAAGCAGCCGGATCTCGCGGAAATATTTATTCCTATAGCCTGTGATTACAGAACACACGACTGGCTTCATGCACAGTGTCTGGTTCAGAAATTTTTATTGAATGATAAAGAGGAACCATTACAGAAAGCAAGAATTCATGCGATGTTGTGTTACAGAACTCCACAGTCACTCAATGACAGATTTCAAAACCAATATAACCAGGAAAAACAACGCCTGGAATCAGAAGACTGGCTGGTTTATCATGGTAATGCGCTAAACGAAAGGTTTAGTTTAAAAAGTTACAAGCTGATGAACCATCTCTTGATGAATATAAACGTTGCTGAAGAAGCGTTGGAGAACATACAGGCACGAATGCACATGATCTCCGTAGATACAGACTTATTCTTCCCGGCTTCTGAAATCCGAATGTGTTTTGAAAACTTAAAAGAGAAAAATAAGGATGTTTCTTATCACGAGATCCAATCTATACACGGGCATGATGCCTTCCTAATGGAATATCAACAATTAAATAATATCATTAAAAACATTTTATAGAAGTAATGAAAAATGCTAACGAAATAAAATTTTTGAAGAACAGATCAATCGTCAAATTTGAAGGAGAAGATTTCCTGGGAGAAATCGGGATTGACGGACGAATTTTTAAAGCGCTTACTTTAGCGCGCATCAGTGTAGGTGTAATTTCTCAGCAGGCCGTAGAAAACGGAATTTCTATTCTGGTTCACGCCAATGATGCAGAAAAAGCAGTAGCCTGTCTTATTGATGAATTTGAAGAAGAAAGAAAATCAGGAAAAGTTTCCCAGATCTACAGTATCAATAATGTTTCTGTGATTGGTTTTGTAGCAGAAGATTTCAATAAAGTCTTTGTTGAGCTGGCAAGAAACAATGTTTTTCCATTGCTTTTAAACCAGGTAGCTGGAGAAAACAGAGTCAACATTGTAGTGACTTCTTCACAGGATGAAAAAACAAAAAATATTATAGAATCTGAAATTTTCAAAAAACCAAAGACAGTTCATTTGGCTATCATTGGTCACGGAAATGTAGGAAAAACATTGATACAGCAGGTTCTGGAATCTGCGGAAGAAATTAAAAAACGTAAAAAGATAGATCTTAAGGTGGTGGCAGTGGCCAACTCAAAGAAAATTGCCTTCAACAAAAAAGGATTTGATACTAATTGGAGTGATGAGGTTTTAACAGCAGAACATCCATCAAATGTAGAAGAACTTATTAATTTTTCTAATGAAAATCAACTGGAGAACCTGATTGTTGTGGATAACACAGCCAGCAAAGATTTTGTAAAGAATTATCACGCTTTGGCAGAAAACGGATTTGATCTGGTTTCTTCCAACAAAATTTTCAATACCCTTCCGATTGAAGAGTACAGAAAACTAAGATATACGTTGAATAAAAATAACAGACGTTATCTGTATGAAACCAATGTGGGGGCGGGCTTACCATTGATTGATACGATTAAATTATTACACCTTTCAGGAGAAAATATCACAAGAATCAAAGGAGTATTCTCCGGAACACTGAGTTATGTTTTCAATAATTTTTCTTTGAGAGACGATAAATTCTCAACCATCATCAACGAAGCTTTGGAAAAAGGATTTACAGAACCGGATCCACGAGAAGATTTATCAGGAAATGATGTGGCAAGAAAATTATTGATCCTGGCGAGAGAATTAGATTTAATCAACGAATTTGGAGATATCAATATTCAAAACCTGGTTCCGGAAAGCCTGCTTGAAGTTTCAAAGTCAGAATTCCTTTCAAGACTTGGGGAACTAGACGAAGAATACCAGAAAATAAAAGAAAACCAGGAACCCGGACATGTATTGAGATATGTAGGTGATCTGCATGGTGACTTACAGAAAGATAAAGGTGAACTGGATGTAAAACTGGTGTCTGTTCCTGCGACATCCGCATTAGGACAGCTGAAAGGTTCAGATTCAATCTTTGAAATTTATACAGAAAGTTACGGAGAAAACCCAATTGTTATCATGGGAGCCGGAGCCGGAGCACAGGTAACTGCAAGAGGTGTATTCGGAGATATTTTAAGAGTAAGTGAAACTAAATAATTTGTACAAAGTAAAATGTACAATGTATTCATGAAGAAGAGAGCAATGCAGAGGGATTTGTTTAATGAAGTATAGAATAGCAGCCTGAAAATACATTGTACATTATTAAAATTAAAACTATATGGAAAATTTTGAAACATCAGCAATAAGAACCCAGACTGAAAGATCTCAGTTTGACGAGCATTCAACACCGCTCTATCTGACCTCCAGTTTTATATTTCAGGATGCGGAAGATATGAGAGCAAGCTTTGCTGAAGAAAAGCCTAAAAATCTATACAGCCGCTTCTCTAATCCCAACGTAACAGAATTTACAGATAAGATCGCTAAAATGGAAGGCGCAGAAGCAGGATATGCCTTTGCAACAGGAATGGCAGCCATCTATTCTACATTTGCAGCTTTGTTAAATGCCGGAGATCACATTGTGAGCTGTCAGTCTGTATTCGGGTCTACACATACATTGTTTACTAAGTATTTCCCGAAATGGAATATTGAAACTTCATATTTCAAAGCAGAAGATGCCGCAAACGTAGAGCAATACATTCAACCTAATACTAAGATCTTATATCTTGAAACGCCTACCAATCCGGCTATTGAAATTCTGGATCTTGAATTCTTCGGGCAGATCGCCAAAAAACACAATCTTATTTTTATTGTAGACAACTGTTTTGCAACACCTTATCTTCAGCAGCCTATCAAATACGGTGCAGATATTGTTGTACACTCAGCTACAAAACTGATTGACGGACAGGGAAGAGTTTTAGGAGGAATAGCAGTAGGAAAAGAAGACCTGATCAGAGAAATTTATCTTTTTGCAAGAAATACAGGGCCTGCATTGTCTCCTTTTAATGCATGGGTACTATCAAAAAGCCTTGAAACATTGGCAATCCGGGTAGAAAAACACTGTGAGAATGCATTGAAGGTAGCTGAGTTTTTAGAAAGCCATCCCAATGTGGAATTAGTAAAATATCCTTTCCTGAAATCCCACCCAAGCTATGAAGTAGCCAAAAAGCAGATGAAGCTGGGAGGAAATATCGTAGCATTTGAAATAAAAGGTGGTATAGAAGGAGGAAGAGCCTTTTTAGATAAGATACAAATGTGTTCATTGTCCGCCAATTTAGGTGATACAAGAACGATCGTTACGCATCCGGCATCCACTACCCATTCTAAACTGTCAGATGAAGAAAGAAATGAGGTAGGAATTACAGCAGGATTGGTTCGTTGCTCAGTAGGACTGGAAAATGTAGAAGATGTTATCGCGGATCTGAAACAGGCCTTAGATTAGTTAATCGTTGACAGTTTATAGAGCCAAATGGATAGAGACTACACAGAATTAGCAATTTATAGGGAAGTAAGAAAGTTGGTTACTCTGACTTATATTTTGACCACAAACTTTCCTGGAGAAGAATTATTGGCTTTAACAAGTCAAATAAGAAGAATGGCAACTTCAGTTTCGTTTAATATAACGGAAGGAAGTAGAAGAGAGATTCCTGAAGATACTTTACCGTTTTTACACATAGCCGGGGAATCTCTTAATAAACTGGAGGCTCATTTCCATTTGGCTCTAGACCAACATTATATTTCTAAAGAGGATTTTGAAATCATTAATAAAAAAATCCTCTTATGCAAAAAACTGGTCAGCGGATTTATAAACTGTTACAAATTGATAGAATATGAAAAATTCAGAACAATTATATAAAGCGATATCCGAAAGAATTTTAATTCTTGATGGTGCAATGGGAACTATGCTTCAGAGATACAAATTCGAAGAAGAAGACTATCGTGGAGAGCGTTTCAAAGACTGGGAATATCCGGTAAAAGGAAATAATGACCTGCTTTCTCTGACGCAGCCTCAGGCGATTGAAGAAGTTCACAAAAAATATCTGGAAGCAGGTGCTGATATCATTGAAACCAATACGTTTTCAGGAACCACCATTGCAATGGCAGATTATCATATGGAAGATCTGGTATACGATCTGAACTATGAATCTGCAAAAATTGCCAGAAAAGCCTGTGATGAATACACTGCAAAAAATCCGGAAAAACCGAGATTCGTAGCGGGATCTATAGGACCAACGAACAGAACGGCAAGTTTAAGCCCGGATGTGAATGATCCCGGATACAGAGCTATCACTTTTGAAGAATTGAGAGTAGCTTACAAACAGCAGTGTGAAGCGTTGTTGGACGGAGGCTCAGATATCCTTTTGGTTGAAACCATCTTTGATACCCTGAATGCAAAAGCTGCTTTATTCGCCATTGATGAATTACAGGACGAAAGAGGAATAAAAATTCCAATTATGGTTTCAGGAACTATTACGGATGCTTCCGGAAGAACATTGAGCGGACAGACTGCAGAAGCATTCCTGATCTCAGTTTCCCACCTGAATTTATTGAGCGTAGGTTTCAACTGTGCATTGGGAGCAGATCAGCTTACCCCTTATCTTGAAACACTGGCTCATAATTCAGAATTCTATGTTTCAGCTTACCCGAATGCCGGTTTACCCAATGCCTTCGGAAAATATGATGAAACTCCTGAAGATATGGCAAGACAGATCAAAGAATATGTGGAAAAAGGACTGATCAACATTATCGGAGGGTGCTGTGGTACGACTCCTGAGCATATTAAAGCGATTGCTGATCTGGTAGAGAAATATCCGCCGAGGAAATCCGGGAATTTGCTAAAGAATACAATTTAGCATACAAAAAATTCCGCTCGAAGTAAGCACAGGGATTTATTGAGGCAGGATGGAAATGATGCCTACTATATTTTAGAAGAATAAAATGAAATATTTAAGATTATCAGGCCTAGAGCCTCTTATCATAACGCCGGAAAGTAATTTCATCAACGTTGGTGAAAGAACTAACGTTGCCGGTTCCAAAAAATTTTTAAGACTGATCAAGGAGGAAAAATTCTCCGAAGCATTAGATATTGCCCGCCATCAGGTAGAAGGAGGTGCCCAGATTCTGGATGTCAACTTCGATGATGGTTTGATTGATGGAAAAGCATCCATGATCAAATTCCTGAACTTAATTGCTTCTGAACCGGATATCGCAAGAATTCCAATTATGGTAGACTCTTCCAAATGGGAAATCCTGGAAGCAGGTCTTCAGGTAGCACAGGGAAAATGTGTAGTGAATTCTATCAGCTTAAAAGAAGGCGAGCAAGAATTTATCAAACATGCCAAAGCTATTAAAAGATATGGAGCCGCAGTCATTGTAATGGCATTTGATGAGGTAGGACAAGCGGACAATCTTGAACGAAGAATTGAAATTTCAAAACGGTCCTATGATATTCTGGTAAACCAGATTGGCTTCCCGGCAGAAGATATTATTTTCGATTTAAACATATTTCCGGTGGCAACAGGAATGGAAGAACACAGAAGAAATGCCATCGATTTTATTGAAGCCACACGCTGGGTAAGACAGAATCTTCCTTATGCCTCTGTAAGTGGGGGAGTAAGCAATGTTTCCTTCTCTTTCCGTGGAAATGATACTGTAAGAGAAGCTATGCACTCCGTATTCCTTTATCATGCAATCCAGGCAGGAATGAACATTGGGATCGTGAATCCGGCCATGCTGGAGGTGTATGACGAGATCAATAAAGAACTTCTGGAACTTGTAGAAGATGTAATTCTGGATAAAAGAGAAGATGCTACAGAAAGACTTCTCGATTATTCCGAAAAACATAAATCAGTTAAAAAAGAAAAAACTGAAGACTTAGAATGGAGAAACAATCCTTTGCAGGAAAGAATTACCTATGCGCTGGTAAAAGGAATTGACCGTTTTATCGAAGAAGATGTAGAAGAAGCAAGACTATTAGCCGAAAGACCGCTTCATGTTATAGAAATTAATCTGATGACAGGAATGGGAGTGGTAGGAGATTTGTTTGGAAGCGGAAAAATGTTCCTTCCTCAGGTAGTGAAGTCCGCAAGGGTAATGAAAAAAGCAGTAGCTTATTTACAGCCTTTCATTGAAGCAGAAAAAGACGGAGCAAAACCAGCTAATGGTAAAATCTTAATGGCAACGGTAAAAGGGGACGTTCATGATATTGGTAAAAATATTGTGAGCGTTGTTTTGGGTTGTAATAATTATGAGATTGTTGACCTTGGGGTAATGGTTCCTGCTGAAAAGATTATTCAGACTGCCATTGAAGAAAAAGTAGACGTTATAGGATTAAGCGGATTGATTACCCCAAGTTTGGATGAAATGGTGTATATCGCTTCCGAATTAGAAAGACAAAACTTAGATTTTCCTTTACTGATCGGTGGTGCTACAACTTCAAAAGCACATACCGCAGTGAAAATCGATTTAAAATATAAAAATGCAGTCGTTCACGTAAATGACGCATCAAGAGCTGTAAATGTCGTGAGCTCATTATTAGGCGACAGAAATAAAGAATACGTTTCGGATTTAAAGAATGATTATTCCGATTTCAGAGAAAAATTCCTGAACAGACAGGTGGATAAAGATTATGTTTCCATTGAAGACGCAAGAGAAAACAATTTTAAAATTGATTGGGAAAATGAAGAGATCTTCACTCCGAATACAATTGGAGTAAAAGTAATCGAGAATCAGGATTTAAGAGAACTTCTTCCTTTCATCGACTGGTCTCCGTTTTTCAGAAGCTGGGATCTTCATGGGAAATACCCGAATATCTTAGAAGATGAAGTAGTGGGAGTACAGGCGAAAGAATTATTCAAAGATGCTCAGGTTATTTTAAAGAGAATTCTGGATGAAAAATTATTAACAGCAAAAGCCATCTTCGGAATCTTTAAAGCCAATTCCAATGACTCTGACGATATCTTGATTTTTGACGAAAATAATAATGAGCAGGCCAGGTTTTTAACCTTAAGGCAGCAGGCCCAAAGATCAAAAGGGAAAGATTATCTGGCTCTAAGTGACTTTATTGCTCCTCAAAGCTCTGGAAAAACTGATTATGTAGGAGCATTCTGCGTAACCACCGGATTTGGAACAGATGAATTGTCCAGTGAATATGAAAAAGCCAATGATGATTACAATTCTATCATGGTAAAGGCTCTGGCAGACCGTTTTGCTGAGGCTTATGCAGAATTTTTACATAAAAAAGTAAGAACAGAATATTGGGGATACGCCAATCAGGAAAGTTTAAGCAATGAAGAATTGATTGCTGAAAAATACAAAGGAATCCGTCCGGCTCCGGGATATCCGGCTTGCCCTGACCATTTGGAGAAGAAAACAATTTGGGATCTCTTAAAAGTAGAAGAAAATACAGGTGTTTTCCTTACAGAAAGCCTTGCCATGTTCCCAACAGCGTCTGTTTCCGGATATTATTTCGGAAGCCCGCATGCCAAATATTTCGGATTAGGAAAAATTACAGAAGACCAGCTTAAAGATTATGCAGCAAGAAGAGGTTGTAGCATTCAGGAAGCGAGAAAATGGTTGTCGCCAAATTTAGCAGATTAACATTGACATGAAGATAACAGAACACATTAAAAATGCAAATGGAAAAACTTTATTTTCCTTAGAAGTTGTTCCGCCACAGAAGGGAATCGGGATTGAAGATCTCTATACCAATATAGATCCGTTGATGGAATTCAAACCACCTTTCATAGATGTTACCACCTCCAGAGAAGAATATATTTATTTAGATAAAGGAAATGGCCTCATGGAGCGTCGTATCACAAGAATGCGCCCGGGAACATTGGGAATTTGCGCCGCTATTCAGCATAAATATAATGTAGATACAGTGCCACACCTTCTTTGCGGAGGATTTACAAAAGAAGAAACAGAATATCTGCTGGTAGACTGTATGTACCTTGGAATTGATAATGTAATGGCTTTAAGAGGAGATGCCATGAAAGGACATCAGTATTTTGAACCTACTCAGGGAGGTCACGCAAGTGCTATGGATCTTGTGGGACAAATTAATAACCTGGGAAGAGGAAAGTATCTTCACAATGAGGAAGAGGCATGTGATGAATTGAACAAATTCTGCATCGGAGTGGCCGGATATCCGGAAAAACATATGGAAGCCCCTTCCATGAATTATGATCTTAAATGGCTGAAACAAAAAGTAGATGCCGGAGCAGATTATATCGTAACTCAAATGTTTTTTGACAATAAAAAGTATATTGAATTCGTTCAGAAAGCAAGAGAAATGGGAATTACCGTTCCAATAATTCCGGGAATAAAACCTATTGCCACAAAGAAACACCTGAAAATCCTGCCACAGGTATTCAAAATAGATCTTCCGGAGGAGCTCATCAATGAAGTGGAAAATGCCAAAAATAATGAAGCTGTAAAGCAAATCGGAGTAGAGTGGGCGATTGCACAATGCAAGGAACTGCTGGATTTCGGAGTTCCTGTTCTGCACTTTTATTCCATGGGAAAAAGTGATAATATTAAAAAAGTAGCCGGTGAGCTATTCTAATAAAAGTACCAAAATGAAGGAACCCTGCTGTAAAAGGCGGGGTTTTTATTGTAATTAAATTCTGTACAGAATTTAATTTCTTTTAAAAGTAAAATAGATTAAAAAAGCCGTAGGCTATACACCCGCTTAAAAAGAATCAATGAAGTTGATTCCATCTTCGCTTCCTCAAAAATAGAAAATAAGCAAATAAAAACTTTGCATCAAATAACCCGAAGCAATCAAGAAAAACGATCCTAATTTTACGGTAATCAATAAACTTCCATCTTCCAGCCTCCAGCTTCATTCCTCTAAAGACCGGTGTGCCTCTCAAATTCCTTATTTCTGTCAAATAAATATCGGTAAGTAGCCAGCTTTCGGGTAACAGTGGTATCAAGTGTTTCTGCGATCTTGATCATTTGAGGGTTAAAATCACCAATCCACTGTAGTTCCGTAATCGTAAAATCCGTATGTTTTCTCAAATGCTGAGTTCCTTCCCAGATCATATACCCGTCAATACCTTTCTTCTGCCATTCCGGGACAACACCGAAAACAAGACCCACCATTTTTTCGTTCTTTTTAAAACGTTTCAGCAATAGAAATTTAAGCTTTTCAAAAATTCCGAATTTTCCGTTGAGGTATTTAAACCACTGGTTGAGGTCTGGAATATTGATCCACATCGCAATTGGCTGCTCATTTTCATACACAAACCAGGAGATATGTTCATTGATGATAGGCTTCATGGTGTTGAACATTTTCAGAACTTTGGCTTCTTCCAAACGTTTTCCTTCACCATGCGAAGCCCATGCTTTATTATAGATTTCAGTAAAATCCTCTGCAAACTTAGCCAGGTTATTTTTTTTCATAGGGTGAGCTGAAATGGCAGGATTTCTTCTGTTCTTTTCATGAGCAATGGTAAAGATCCTCGAAACTTCCGCAAAAACAGGCCGGGTAAAACAAAGCTGTTCAAAATAAATCTGAAAGCCATAATTTTCAAAAAGATCTTTATAGTATGGGAAGTTGTAATTCATTCCAAATAAAGGTTCAATAAACCCTTCAATCAAAAGCCCCCAGAATTTATCCCGTTCCCCAAAATTAATGGGGCCATCCATAGCCTCCATTCCTCTTTCCTGAAGCCAGTTTTTACAGTGATCAAAAATAAAATTAGCCGTTTCCTGATCGTTAATACAGTCGAAAAATCCAATTCCTCCCGTAGGCTGCTTCTGCTCATAACAGCCGTTCACAAAAACAGCTACTTTACCTACTGTTTTACCATCCTTTTTAAACAGGAACCTTTTACATTCACCATTTTTAAAGAATTTGTTCTTTTCGGGATCAAAAATCTCCTCAATATGTTTATCTAAAGGCCGGATATAATTTTTGTCGGATTGATAAAGGCGGGCTGGGAATTCCAGAAATTCTCTTTTATGGAGTTTATTTTGTACTTCTTCGACAATAATCATAGGCTTTTTAATCTGAGTATGCTATAAAAGATAATGTTTTTCATCTCATTTGAAATAGAGAAAAAGATATTATCCGTATTTTTGCTGCAAATTAAATAAAAATGGTTGATTTTACTGATAACGACGATGATATTTTCACTGGAAAAGAACATACGCCTATAAGGAAAGATGCTTTTGATAAATCGCCACAGGAAAAAATTGAAAAAATTACTGAGCTTTTTGGCGAGATTATGGAAACGTTAGGAATGGATATGACGGATGATTCTCTGAAAGACTCTCCAAGACGTGTTGCCAAAATGTATGTAAATGAGATTTTCGGAGGGCTTCTTCCTGAAAACAAACCAGGAATCTCTACTTTCTCCAATAAATATAAATACCGCCAGATGTTGGTAGAAAAGGATATCACGGTATACTCTTTCTGCGAGCACCACTTTTTGCCTATCATAGGAAGAGCACATGTTGCTTATATTTCCAATGGGGAAGTGATCGGTCTTTCAAAAATTAACAGAATTGTAGATTACTATGCGAAAAGACCACAGGTTCAGGAAAGGCTTACCATGCAGATTGTAGATGCCTTGAAAGAAGCTTTGGGAACTAAGGATGTAGCGTGTATCATTGATGCAAAGCACCTTTGTGTCAACTGCAGAGGAATAAAAGATACGGCAAGTTCTACCATTACTGCAGAATTGAGTGGTATTTTCAGAACAAACCCTATTACAAGACAGGAATTCTTACATTACGTAGGAAGCCATGCAAAACTGGATTATTAAACAATGAACTACCAGATCCTTAAAAATATTATTGATGCCGAGCTTCAGAGATTTCAAAACATCTCGGAAGAAGAATGGTCATATAAAGATTCTCAGCAAAAATGGTCCAAAAAAGAAATTATTGGTCATCTTTGTGACAGCGCTTTTACAAATATCCGTAGATTTGTTGTGACCCAATATAAAGAGAACGAAAATATTGTATATGATCAGAATTTTTGGGTAAAAGCTCAGAACTATCAGAATGTTCCTACTTCAGACCTTATTGGCCTGTGGAAGTCTTTGAACTATCAGATTGTTCATATTGTAGAAAATATTCCCGATGAAGCATTGCAAAGAACCTGTGATACTACAAAAACAGAACCTCGGGTGTATACATTGGAGTTTATTATCGATGATTATGTAGATCATTTACAGCATCATTTAAAAGCGATTTAATTATGATAAAATTTAAAAAAGTTTCAGATAAGATTTTTATCACAACAATTATTTGTTGTGACAGAATAATTTTTTAACTAATTTTTGAATCTTTAAAATCATTAAATCTTTTAACTTAAAAATAAATGCAATTAAAAATATATAACTCGCTTATAGCAGAAAAAGAAATATTCAAACCTATTTTAGAAGGAAATGTCGGAATGTACGTCTGCGGACCTACCGTGTACAGCAATGTGCATTTGGGGAATGTAAGAACTTTCCTTTCCTTCGATTTTATTTACCGTACCCTGGTGCATTTGGGATATAAAGTAAGATACGTAAGAAATATTACTGATGCAGGGCACCTTACTGATGATGGAAATGTAGATAATGACAGATTCGTAAAACAGACCAGACTTGAAAAGCTGGAACCTATGGAAATCGTACAGAAGTACACCGTAGATTTCCACAAAGTATTGGACATGTTCAATCTGCTTCCTCCAAACATTGAACCTACAGCTACAGGGCATATTGTAGAGCAGATCGAATTAACGCAAAAACTGATTGAAAGAGGCTTCGCTTACGAAAGCAACGGTTCAGTATACTTTGATGTATTGGAATACAATAGGAGAGGTTTGAACTATGGCGAACTTTCAAAACGTAATATAGAAGAGCTTTTCGCCAATACCAGAGATCTTGACGGACAGGGAGAAAAGAAAAACCCACAGGATTTTGCATTGTGGAAAAAAGCATCTCCAGCCCACATCATGAGATGGAACTCCCCTTGGGGAGAAGGTTTTCCGGGGTGGCACCTTGAGTGTACTGCAATGAGTACTAAATATTTAGGTGAAACATTCGACATCCATGGGGGTGGAATGGATCTTAAATTCCCACACCATGAATGTGAAATTGCACAAGGAAAAGCCTGCAATGATGCAGCACCAGTAAATTACTGGATGCACGCTAATATGTTGACGATGAATTCTCAGCGTATGAGTAAATCTACAGGGAATTACATTCTTCCAATGCAGTTGGTTACCGGAGACAATGATTTCTTTGAAAAACCTTTCCACCCTTCAATTGTACGTTTCTGCTTCCTGCAGGCACATTACAGAAGCGTTTTGGATATTTCAAACGATGCCATGATTGCCAGTGAAAAAGGATTTATAAGATTGATGGAAGCTGTAAAAGTATTAAATGCAATTACACCTGACGATACAAAACAATCCGGTTTCAGCCTGAAAGACTGGAAAGAGAAAGCCTATGAAGCATTAACAGATGACTTCAATTCACCAATCCTTATTGCACACCTGTTTGAAGCAGTGAAATACATCTTTGCTTTAAACGATGGTAAGGAAACAATCTCAACAGAAGATCTTGAAGATTTAAAGTCAACATTAAATGCCTTTATCTTTGATGTTTTAGGTCTGCAGACTGTAGAAGAAAATAACAATGAAAAGCTTGATCAGACCTTAAAAGTGTTGATTGAATTGAGAAACCAGGCAAGAAAATCCAAAAACTTTGACCTGTCTGACCAGATCAGAGACAAACTGCTTGCAGAAGGAATCGAATTAAAAGATGGCAGAGACGGAACATCATACGTCCTGAACTAAAAATATAACTTCGTTTTATACCCATTCCGTAGGAACCCCTTATATAAAGGATTCTTACGGAATGTTTTTTTATCCTCTCCCGTGAAAAATATCAGAATTCCATTTCTGATCCCTCATACAGAAAGCTCCCACTCATCCTCGCCCGCTCCAACTCTTTCTCTCTCCAACTCTCGAACATTTTCAGGAGCTTTATCCTGCTATCCATTCATACTCCTCGCGCCTGCGCTTTGCCACGCTCAATCCTTCGGGCCCTCCAACCCAAACTGTGGGGTAACCATTTCTATCAGGGCTAGGGGAGGATCAATTATAAATTATAAATTATGAATTATAAATGATGAATGATGAGTTTCTGGTTGTAGAGTTCAGCTTGTAATGAGTCTGCATTTTTTAAATCTGTAATTCTATATAATAACCATTGTAGAGATATCCAGCTATTCCCATTGTATCATTCCGTAGGAATCCAAACTTATTTACGAGAGTCTTAAAGGAAGTAAAATGAGGGTATAATGTCTAAGATTTTTTTAGCATTTAGTATTAGCGGTGTCATGCTGAGCAGAGTCGAAGCATTTTACTTACGATGAATTTATTTCTGCTATTGTCATCTCTCTTATATATATTGTATCCGCTATCCTCTGTGTAAATCCGTGCGATCTGTGGTTAATTGTACCTAACAATTCAATAGAAGCGGTCTGTAATCCTGAGTTTAGACGAAGGAAGTCTGTTTGATGAACACAAATCATTCAGTGGCTTTATCCCAAACCTGGAAAAAGAATATTTCTAGAAAGATATCTACTATTATATAGGTATACCTTCCATTACCCATTACCCATTACCCATTACCCATTACTCATTACTCATTACCCATGAAAATCCCCTCCCACGCTCAGACTCTCCCACCCATCTTCCCTGCATTCCAAACAAATGTTTAAAATTTTTCTCTCTGCGTTCCAAGGTCTTAGGGTTAAATATTACGGGAAGGTGAAATTTATGTTAAATAAAGTTGCTTGGTGTGTGGTAAGTTTCTATCTTTGCCCCACTGAAAAACGAAAGAGATTCGGTAGCGCAGAAGAGCTTTTAGATAAGCAAAAACAGTATTACTTCCAAAAGAATCAGACGAAAAAAAACTTGAAAATTTTTCAAAAAAAAGTTGCCAGTTAAAAAAGAGTTTGTATCTTTGCAGTCCCAATTAGAGGGAGCGCAGGAGTGAAGGGATTGAGGTTATGAGAGGGATTAAGGTTACTAAAAAAACTTTAAAATTTTCTTTCAAAACATTTGGTCATTACGAAATAAAGTTTTACTTTTGCACTCGCAAATACGGAGCGACACTGACAGAGAGATTGCTTCGTTACAAAGCGGAAGAAGAAAAGATCATTGACATACAATATAACAACCAAGTAAGGAAAAACTAAAGCGTTAAAAACTTTGAGTGAGTCAGACAAACATACAATGGAGAGTTTGATCCTGGCTCAGGATGAACGCTAGCGGGAGGCCTAACACATGCAAGCCGAGCGGTAGAGTTTCTTCGGAAACTTGAGAGCGGCGTACGGGTGCGGAACACGTGTGCA